>NZ_JARTWB010000002.1:0-2400000 GCF_031450785.1 Caballeronia sp. LZ062 | reverse complement strand
GCTGCCCTGCGTCGCCATTTGGGACATCAGTGTGTTGAGCGCCGTGAACTGCGCGTTGTACGACGTCGTCAATTGCTGCGTGTAAGTGGTCAACTGCGTCTGCTGATCCGCGATGCTCGACAGGTCGGCATTGAGCGCGGTCGTGCGCGTGTCGATGACGCCGCCCGTCTGCAGGAACGACGTCAGGCTGGTGTTCAACTGCGCGGCCACGCCGTCGGTCGAGTTGAAGAGCGAAGCCACGCGGCCGGTGTTGTTCGTGAGCGCATTGGTGAGCGCGTCTTCATCGGTCTTGAGCGAACCGTCGGGCTGCAGCGCGATGCCGATGGACGCCAGGTTGACCTGACTCGTACCGGTTCCGATAGCTTTGCTGATCGTGCTCGCGATCGTGTTCTTGATCGTGTTCATCATCGAGTCGCCGAGCAGCGCGCCGCCTTGCGAGCCTGCCGCCTGCGTCGAATCGAACGAAGTCAGCGACGAAACCGTGCTGACGTAGTTGTTGTACGCCGTGACGAACGCGTCGATGGTCGTCTTCTGGCCGCTGACGTCCTGACCGATCGTGAGCGTCTGCGACGTGCCGACCGCGTCCGACGTGAGCGTCATGTTCACGCCCGTGATCGCATTGTTGACCGAATTGGTCGCGCTCGAAACCGCCGTGCCCGCGATGGTCAGATTGGCGTCCTGGCCCGCCGTGTTCTGCGTCCAGTTGGTCGACCCGCCGATGGAGGTCTGCGCGGGCGTGGAGATCGTCTTGGTCGAATCGTTGGGATCGGTCGTCGTGCTGGCGGCCACGGTCGTCGTGGTGACTGCCAGCTTGTTGATCGACGACGTGCTGTCGTCTGCATTGACCGCGACGTTGATGCCGTTGGCCAAACCCGTCGACGAGGAGCGCAGCACGAGGTGCGCGCCGTCCGTGCCGTTGACGATGGTCGCCGTGACGCCCGGATTGTCCGACGCCGAGTTGATCGCCGAGGCGATGCCCGATAGCGTGTCGTTGGTGCTGTCGATCTTGATGGTGCTGCTCTTGCCGTTGACACTCAACGTCAACGAGCCGGTGCCGAGCGTATCGGTCGACTGGAAGGCGCCCGACGTGATGGACTGCGACGCCGCGATGTTCTGCACGCTCACGGCGTAGCTGCCCGTCACCGCGCCGGTCGCCGCGGTGGCCGAAAGCCCCTTGCCGCTGGCGGTGGCCGTGAACTGGGAGAGCGTGGTGCCGTTCGCGAGATTCGCGAGCGAACTTTGCAGCAACGAGAGAATCGACTTCAGCGTGCCGATGGCGGTGAGCTGCGTGTTATCGGTCGTTTTCTTGTTGTTGAGCGCGTCCGTCTGGCCTGCGACCTTCGAGTTGACGATCGCGCTCACGAGCGAGTTGACATCCATCGTCGAGTTCGTGGAGCCGCTGATGATGGACTGCGCCGCCTGCTGGACGGCGCTCGTCGGATCGACAGTGGAACCCGTTGTCGTGGCTACGGTGGTCATGTGTACTCCGGTGCTTACGTGTTCGCGATCGTTCGAATTGGGCGGGAGTCGTCATCTCCCGGAAATGCGCACAGGGAGACGAGCTCCCCGGGCGCTGACTGCGGTGCTTCTTGTTGCGGCTATTTCTACAGCGGCGCGCATTGGACAGCGAATGCGCGCCTTACAGCGTCGGCGAAATGCTTAGCCGAGGAGCTTCAGAACCTGCTGCGGCATCGAGTTGGCTTGAGCCAGCACCGAGATACCAGCTTGTTGCAGCACTTGAGCCTTCGACAGGTTCGCGGTTTCCTGCGCGAAGTTCGCGTCGGTGACCTGCGATTGTGCCGACGACAGGTTCGTCGCTTGTTGCGTCTGCGTGGCGGCAATCGACGTGAAGCGGTTTTGCGCGGCGCCCAGGTTTGCCTGAATGGCGTTGACCGAGTTCAGCGCGTTGTCGATCGCTTCGATTGCACCGTTCGCGCCGTTGGTCGTGCTGATGTCGATGGCGGAAACGAGCGGCGGGTTGTTGTTCGAGTTGAGCGACGCAAGTTGCGTGGTCTGCGCGCTGGTTGCAGCCGTCGGCGTCTTGAACGCGATCGAACCCGGGGTCGTGCCCGAAGCAGCCGTCACGGAGAGTTCGGAGGCGGTTGCCACGCCGGACGTGATCGCCTGGTTGTTCTGGTCCGTGTACGTGAAGCCGCCCTTGCCGTCCGCGAGAACGTTGATCGTCGTGATTGCTGCCGTGCCGGTCGTTGCTGCGCCCGATGCGTCGAGGCTCAGGCCCGTGATCGAACCGATGGCCGTGCCCGACTGCGCGAAACCGCCGCCGATCTTGGCCGACGACACGTTCTGGCTCAGGTCGACCGAGATCGTCTGGCCGACGTTCGCGCCAACCTGGAAGCTCACCACGCCTGCCGAACCGTCCAGCACGTTCGTGCCGTTGTAAGTCGTCTGCGATGCAATGCGGTTCACTTCAGCGATACGCTGGGCGACTTCCTTTTGCAGCGCGGTCTGGTCGCTCGGCGACAGCGAGCCGGTTGCCGACTGAACAGCCAGCTGGCGAATACGCTGGAGGTTGTCGGTGATCTGGCTAAGACCGCTCGATGCCGTTTGCGTCATCGACACGCCGTCGTTCGCATTCGACACGCCTTGGTTCAGGCCGTTGATCTGCGAGGTCATGCGCGAAGCGATTGCCTGGCCGGCTGCGTCGTCTGCTGCGCTGTTGATGCGCTTGCCCGACGAAAGACGCGTGATGGCCGACGACAGTGCGCTTTGCGTGCCGTTCAGGTTTTGCTGGGCAACCAGCGAGTTGATGTTGCTGTTGATACCGATCATTTTCAATCTCCAAGGGTCTGGCGCTGTATCTCAAACAACGCCGTTTTTGGTCGGGGCGGCTAGTTGCTTGGCCGCTTGTTTAGGTTTTCGGCGGCGTTCGAAGAAAACTTTAGGCTCGACGTTGAGGCAATTCAGAAATTTTTTGGACGATGCTTTGCGCGGTTTGCGCCGCCCTGCTGCGCGGTCGCGCGCCGGGTTGGCGCCCGTGTCGCGTCGCTCAAACGAGATCGAATTCGCCCAACATGGCCTCAACTTCGTCAGCCGGGTTGAACATCAAAAGGTCGAGAATGGAAAGCCAGGGCACGAACGGCTCGCCGAACTGCCGGTATTCGAGCGCGCGCGGCTGTAAAAAACGCAGCTCGATTCCGCGTTCGGCGAAATCCGGCGCCGAATAAAGCGCGGTGCCGCCGATTGCGTTGATGTACGTCGTCGCGCCGAGTGCGCCGCATATCGCCAGCACCTTGTCCTGCGCGCGAAGCGAATGGTCGATCGGCAATGTCGACGAAACGACGATCCGCGTGTCGAGCGAAAGCCTTTTGTTCGTCGCGCGAATCGAGTGATGCAGGAAATGGAAAAGATTGCGCTCTTCCTGCTCGACGCATTCGCGCAACAATTCGAACCCTTGCGCGAAATGCGGCGCGCGCCGATATGCGCCCTGTATCTGATTGAGCAGCTTTTGCCGGTCGAAAGAAGGGGCGATCGAGCGCGCGACGACATCGAGCGAATCGGAATCGGCGACGAGCGGAATGCTGAAATACGCATCGCCGCCGTTTTGCAGGAAGCGATTCCGGTTGAACCAGCCTTTCTTCGTGTATTTGATGTTGTCGTAGACGACGAACACGTCGACTGCCCCGATCAGCTGAAAGTAGCCGATATAGGGCAGAAAGTAAGGCTGCATGATCGCGACTTTCATTTGCCGCAGATGAGGTAAATGCTCGCGCACATTTGCGGATAGATCATGCCGAGGTCGTAAATGCCGTCGAGATATTTACTGTCGATGATGCCCGCTTCGAGCGCGCGATCGAACTGGAAATTCGCGAGCGCCTTGAACATGAGGCCGCCGCGCTGTTCGACCTTGAAACCGGCGGCGCGCACGTCGGCTTCGAGCGTATCGAACGAATACGTCCGGCGATGCCCGTGCGCCCATTCGCCGGGCGTGACCGCGTTGTTCGATGCGATGAGTCCCATGCGCACGGCAATCTGCCGCGAGGGCGCGTCGGCGTTTGGGACGAGGACGTAGAAGCGTCCGTCGGGCGCGAGCCAGTCGTGAATGTTGCGCAGCACGGGTCCCGTTTCTTCCAGATGTTCCAGCGTGTTGATCAGGAAGATCGAGCGATACTTGCGGTCCAGCTCGGCCACTTCGAACGTCGCGTTGACGAAGCGCACGTGATCCGGTGAATTGCGCTGCGCGATGGCGATGGCATCGGAGGACGCTTCGATGACCGTGAGGTCCGGGAAGTGTTGCGCGAGCAGGGTCGTCGAGCGGCCTTCATGGCAACCGAGTTCCAGCGCGGGACCGGGTTCGAAATGCGGCGCGAACCGCTTCATCATGTAGTCGCGCACGATCTCGTCGAAGTTGTAGTCGTATCGCTTGTCGGGCCGCGACTGGGCCTCGGCATTGTAGTCACGCATCGCTTGCCTTGTATGTCTGGTTGGGTCTTGGCCGGGTTAGCCTTGGTCGGGCAGATAGAGTCTTTCAGTACGGGGTCGATACCATTCCGACAAGCTCACCGGTACCCGGGAATTGAAGCCGAGCACCTGACGCGTCAGCGGCGCGAGCTGCGCACCGCGCTCTTCGCCGACGAGTCGCGCGTAGTCCATCTGCGGTTTTACGAACGCGGGTCCGTAGCTGAGCGTCAGTGCGACGCGATTACGCGCCGTCGTGTTGAGCGTGCCGCGATGCCACAAGTAGGAGTTGAAGAGCACGACGGAGCCGGCGCGGCCTGTCACGTATTCCGCGCGGGCGGAAAAGGTCGCCTCGTCGGGTTGTTCGTTCTGCATGTGCGAGCCGCTCAGCACTTGAGTGGCGCCGTTCTCGATCGTGAAATCGTCGAGCATCACGAGCATGTTCATGCGCAGATTGAAGTTCGGAATGAACGTCGCGACATCGCGATGCACGCGATGCACATAGTTCTGCGCGCGCGGAAAGCCGCCTACGGGGTTACACGCGTGCAGGATGTACGGCTTGTTCAAGAAGAAATGCGTGAGCCACGGATGAAAGAGATGCATTGCGACGAATTCGTCGATGCTGTCGTTGGCGCCGATGCTGTGATGCGCGGTACCGTCGCCGTTCGCATTGATGCCGCTCGCGATCTGATACTGCGTGCAGATATCGACCCATTTCAGGCAATCGCGACGCAGACGATCGACGAAACCGGCGTCGAGCGCATCGGGAAAGACAACCCAGCCGTGCTCGGCGAGCCTGTGGTCGAACGAGGTCATGTCCATTGCGTGTTGCTCCTTACTGCTGTGCGTCCTGATCGTCGGCAAGCGTCGCCATCATCAGCAAGTCGACGTAGCGTCCGCCTTTGAATACCGCTTCGCGCTGCACGCCTTCGTGGCGAAAGCCGACGCGTTCGTACAGGCGAATGGCACGCGTGTTGTCCGCCAGCACCGACAAAGAGACACGGCGCAAATTCAGATCCGCGAACGCGTGCCGCAGCATGAGCCGCGTTGCAGCTTCGCCGATACCCCGGCCGCGCGCCGCCGCGTCGCCAATCTGAATGCCGAACTCGCCGGTCCGGTTGATCCAGTGAATCTGAAGGAGATACACCACGCCGACGCATTCACCGCTTTCGCGCAGACAAATTGCGAGGCGCACGTTGTTCGCGCGGCTCGCGAGATACGCGTCGTACCAGCGGCGGTCGACGTCCTCGTTCACGTGCCGGAAGTTGCCGACGAGAGCGTCGACCACCTCGCGATCGGCGCGCCATGCAGTGATGGCGGGCAGATCGGAGGCCTGAATTTCGCGCAGGAAAATGTTCATCTTTACGCTCGGCGTGGCGGCTTCGCGATCAGGCCGACGATACGATCCACGTCGTGATCTTCCAGCGCGGGATAAATCGGCAGACACAGCACGCGACGCGCCGCATCGCCCGCAACGGGCAGATTCGCGCGTTGCGCCGACGGCAGGCCGCGATACATCGGAAACTCGGAGATGAGCGGGTAAAAGTAGCGGCGCGCGTAAATGTCGTGATCGCGCAGATGCTCGAACAGCGCGTCGCGCTCGAGCGGATACTCGTCCGTGACGAGTATCGGAAAATACGAGTGATTGGCGACGTATTCGTCCGCGCTTCGCGGTTCCGGAAGACAGCGCACGCCCTTCACATCGGCGAGCATGGCGCGGTATCTGGCGTCGATCCGCCGGCGGCGTTCGAGCGCCTCGTCGATATGCTTGAGCTGGAGCAGGCCGAATGCCGCGTTGATCTCGCTCATCTTGCCGTTGATACCCGGCGCGACAACCGTCGTTTCGTCCACGAAGCCGAAGTTTTTCAGATGGTCGATACGCTGCTTCGTCTTCGCGTCCGGGCAGACGATCGCACCGCCCTCGAACGTGTTGAACACCTTCGTCGCGTGGAAGCTCAACACGGAAAGATCGCCGTGTTTGAGCACGCTCCCGCCGAGCGTCTTCACGCCGAATGCATGCGCTGCGTCGTAGATCACCTTCAGGTTGTAGTTGTCGGCGATTTTCTGAATCGCTTCGACATCGCACGGACGGCCATAGCAGTGCACCGGCATGATCGCCGTGGTTTGGGGCGTGATGGCCGCTTCGATCTTCGCGGGATCGAGATTGAGCGTGTTCGGATCAATATCGACGAACACCGGTTTGATGCCGTTCCACAACAGCGAATGCGCGGTGGCAACGAAGGAATACGGCGTCGTGATGACTTCGCCCGTCACGCGGTGCGCCTGCAGCGCCGTCACGAGCGCGAGCGTGCCGTTGGCGAACAGCGCGAGATGCTCGACGCCGAGGTACTCGCACAGCGCCTTTTCCAGTTGCTGATGGAACGGGCCGCCGTTGGTCAGTACCTTGCTGTCCCAGATCTTTTCCAGATACGGCAGGAATTCGGCAAGCGGCGCGAGATGCGGCTGCGTGACGTAAATGCGTTCGTCTACGATCGGCTCTACGATACGGACGGGAAGGCTGCTCATGACTTTTCCTGAGAGTTGCGCGCGGTTTCGCCGGGCTGTTGCGCCTCCAGCGCGGCGGGCGCGAGCCCCGCGCACCAGCGGCGCCACATTTCGCGCAGCGAAGCGGACAGGCCCGCTGCGATGACGGCCGGTTGAAGCATCGGCGATTCGGCACAGCGCTCGCGCATGCTGGCGCGCAACTGCGCGAGCCCTGTGAGATCGTTTGCCCACGCCAGGCCCTTCGCGACGAAGTCGGCGTTGTCTTTCGCGACGAAGTCGCCCAGCCCCGCCAGCGACAGTGCGGCGGTGCTTCCGCGGCTTGCCATCAGACGGCCCGGCAACGTGATCGTCGGGACACCCATCCACATGGCGTGAAGCGTCGTGGTGCCGCCCGAATACGGGAACGTGTCGAGGCAAAGATCCACGTGATGATGCTGCTGCAAGTACACGGGCATGTTCGAGCGCGTGCGGAAATCGAGCCGTTCGCGCGCGATTCCTTCTCTGGCGAACCATTCGGTGAGCGTCTCGTGGCCCGAATCCGGCGGCATCGCGCCGAGCAACATGCGTGAGTCGGGCAGCGCGCGAAGCAGTTCGGCCCACAGCGCGATGGCGCGAGGCTGGATCTTGTTGATGCGGTTGAAACTGCCGAATGTGAGATAGCCGTTGTGCAGCGCGGGCAGTCCGTTGACGGGCGGCGCGTACCGTGCCGGTTGGAACGGAGCGTTGGCCGGCAGATACGCAATCTTCTCGACGAACTGACCTTGTGCGTGGTGCTCGGGAACGTGGAACGAGTCGGCGAGGTAATAGTCCATCGCCGTCAGACCGGTCGTGCCGGGATATCCCATCCAGCTCGCCTGAATCGGCGCCGGTTTGCGCGCGAACATGAGCAGCCGATTGCGCGAGGTGTGCCCGGAAAGGTCGATCAGCACGTCGATGCCGTCGGCGCGAATCTTGTCGGCGAGTTGCACGTCCGTCAGTCCGTTGACCGGATTCCAGCGCGCCGCGTTCTGGCGCAGGCGCGCGGTCACGTCATCGTTGATCGAGTGGCTGTAGTAGACGTGAATCTCCAGGCCGGCGTCATGCGCAAGGTGCTCGAAGATAGGCTCGATAAACGTGGAGATTGCGTGGTGAAAGAGGTCGCCGGACACGAAACCGACCTTCAGTTTCCGCTCCGGATGACGCGAATTGGCATGCGGTTTCCACTGCGCGCGCAACGGTGCCTCGCATTGCTCGCCGAATGCGACGTGTTGCGCGAAGAGCGCATTTGCGTCGACGTCTTCGTCGTGACTCATGCAGAAGAGGATGTTTTCGTGCGCGATGCCGTAGTCCGGCTTGATCTCGAGCGCGCGGCGCAGTTCGATCTGCGCTTCCTTCAGGCGCCCCTGGTCGAGCAGCATGACGCCGAGCGTGCTGTACGCCACCACCGAGCGCGTGAGTTCCACCGTCTTGCGGCAGCACGCTTCGGCTTCCTCGTGGCGGCCCATCGACTGCAACGTCATGCCGAGAATGCGATACGCTTCCGCGTGCTCCGGTGCCTGCGCAAGGACTTCGCGGCACGCGGCTTCGGCATCGGCAAAACGGTTATGCAGGCGCAAGCAGTCGGCGAGCACCTTGCGCGATTCCACGTCCGTCGGCTCGAGCTCCACGGTCCGCGCGAACGGCTCGATTGCCTCGAATGTGCGTCCGAGGGAGTGCAGGGAACTGCCCATCGCTCGCCATCCGAGCGCAAAATTCGGAAATCGCTCGGTCATCTGACGCGCGATTTCAAGCGCTTCGGCAGTGCGGCCCTGGTGATAGAGCGTCGTCACGCGGTTGATCTGCTGCTGCGGCGGCACGGCCATGCGCATGGCGGACGCCTCTTTCTTCTCGGGCGCGCTGACGGCTGTCTCGACCGGCGCAGGCGCGGCGAGCGCAGCGGGCGCGGGCGTGGGCGCGTTCCCGGACAACACGAGTTGCTGAATCAGCCGATCGACCGCCGGTCCTTTCATCCCGCGCTGCTGCGCCATTTCGAGCGCGACCCACGCCGCCGATGTCTGTCCGCTCACGGTCAGCGCATTGATATAGCTGGCCCAGTAATGGCCTTGATCGGGATTCGCGCCGACGGCCGCTTCGAAGTGCGGGATCGCGCGCTCGAAATCGTGCTGCTGCAACGCGAGCGCGCCGAGATTGTGATGAGCATCGGCATGAGCGGGGCTGGCATCGAGCACGATGCGATAAAGTGCCTGCGCCTCTTCCACTTCGTTCTTCTGATGATGCTCGATCGCGGCGCACAGCACGTGCGCCAGCGCCTGCTCGAATTCTGGATCGTGGGTGGAGGCCGGTGCGTCCGGGAGCTCGGTCGAAGCAGTCATGGTGTGCGGATTGCGCCTGATAGTGGTTCGAGAAGAATTATCAGACGCCGCCGCGCGATCGAAATCGGGGAACTGCGCGGAAAAACCGGTTCTGTTCAGGGGATTTGTCGTGACGCATTCGGCAGCCGCCGCCGACACCGCGTATGCTTGCCTATCCGTTTCCTCTTGCACACGGAGTCCCCATGCAAACTCGCAGCATCGGCACATCGGATCTCAAAGTCGCGCCGCTCGTTTTCGGCGGCAACGTGTTCGGCTGGACCGCGGACGAGCGCACCTCGTTCTCCATCCTCGACGCGTTCGTCGACCACGGCCTCAATTTCATCGACACGGCGGATGTCTACTCCGCGTGGGTCGAGGGGCACCAGGGCGGCGAGTCGGAAACGATCATCGGCAAGTGGTTCAAGGAGAGCGGCAAGCGCCAGAAAATCGTGCTCGCGACAAAAGTCGGCATGCTGGGCACGCGCAAAGGGCTGTCGGCAGCGAACATCGCCGCAGCCGTCGACGATTCCCTGCGGCGTCTGAAGACCGATTACATCGACGTCTACTTCTCTCACCTCGACGACGACCAGACGCCGCTCGACGAAACGCTCAGCGCGTATCAGAAGCTCATTCAGGCAGGCAAGGTGCGCGTGATCGGGGCGTCGAACTACACGGGCGCGCGGCTGGAAGAGGCGCTGAAGGTGGCAAAGGAATCGGCGCTTCCGGCGTATCAGATCCTTCAGCCGGAGTACAACCTTTACGACCGCGAAGGCTATGAATCCGATCTCGAACCCGTCGCCGAGGCGCACAAGATCGCGGTCGTCACGTATTTCAGCCTGGCGAGCGGCTTTCTGTCGGGCAAGTACCGCTCGAAGGAAGACATGCAGGGCAAGGCGCGCGGCTCGCGTGTCGAGAAGTATCTGAACGAGCGCGGCCTGAAAATTCTCGATGCGCTCGACGAAGCCGCGAAGCGCCATGACACGACACCCGCGACGGTCGCGCTCGCGTGGATCATCGCGCGGCCCAGCGTGACGGCGCCGATTGCGAGCGCAACGTCGGTGCAGCAGCTGGAAAGTCTCGCGGCCGCCACGCGCCTTCAGCTGGACCCGGAAGAAGTCAACATGCTCGACGAAGCGAGCGCTTGGCAGAAATAAATCTGTTGCATCAACGAGTTGGCGTGCTTCGAAGTGTTGGCAGCGGCGCGGTGTTCTGGTAACATCGCGCCCGAATCGAGAAATGTGTCCGATTTCTCGCCTTCTTCCGCTGAAAATGACAACGTCAAAACGTTAATCGCCAGCGGGGAACGGCGCCGAAAGTGTGCGGTCAGGCTGTTCTTTCCACCGCACATGCCGCTCTGCGGTTGAATCTCAACTCTCTCTTTTCCGGCCTCCGTGGCCGCTTTGCTCGTGTCCGCTGCGTCTTTGGGCTATTCGGCCAATTTCGCCCGGCGGACGATCGGAGTGCCGGCGCGCGGCGGGTTTTCCGTTGCGCACTTAGAAATACGTTTAGCAAATCAGGATTTTCATGACCACTATTGTTCTCAAAGAAAACGAGCCGTTCGATGTCGCGATTCGGCGCTTCCGCCGCACCATCGAAAAGAACGGCCTGATCGCAGAACTGCGCGAGCGCCAGTCCTACGAAAAGCCGACCACCGAGCGCAAGCGCAAGAAGGCCGCGGCCGTTGCCCGCCTGCGCAAGCGCCTGCGTAGCCAGATGCTGCCGAAGAAGATGCACTAAGCGTCTTCGTGCCGGGCCGGTTGTTTTCCGGTGCGGCAAGGCAAAACGGCGGTGCAGCCCGTATGGGCGCACCGCCGTTTTTTTTTGGTCCGTCCTTGCAACGAACCAGTTCGCTCAGGCGAACGCGTGCCGTCTGGCGAGCGCGTCCAGAAGATGCGGCCACTCGTCGACGCTGGCGTCGTCGTGAATCTGCTCCAGTTCGATCAAGAGATCGATGATCGACGGATCGTAAGCATTCACGTTCGACGCATACAGTGCGCGCAGCAGCTTGCCGTCCTGCGCATGTCGATAGTACGAAATGCCGACGCCTTCGAGCTCCCATTCGTAGAGATCGTCGCGCACCAGCGATCCGATTGCGCACTTGCGGCCGTGCGCGCCTCTCAGGCGGCACGACCCGTTGTCATCTTCCGAAACGGCGCGCTGCGCCAGCAAATGCGCGCTCACGCGATGGAAGATCTCGCTCGGGCTCAACATCGTGACAGGGCTCAACATACGGCACCCGCACCGTTACGCAGCCGTTTTCAGCAGTTCGGCCGACAGCCCGAATTGCCGCGCAATCGACGTCAGACGCTCGCGCCATTCCCATTTGCCGAAGACGTCGTGCACGTTTTGCAGACAGGAAAGCAGTTCGACCGTGGTCGGATCGAAGACATTGATGCGCGCGCGCAGCAGAGCGCGCTTGAGCGCCGCGACGCCGACATCCATGTACGCCGGCACCGCTTCGGGCGATTTCCCGATATAGCGGATCGGCACGCCCTCCATTGCCGTCACGTAGTCGCGCGGCTTGATGAGACTGCCGATGGGGCAGCCGCCGCAGAATCCGCGATAAGCGCCGCCGCCGTGAGGCAGCAAAGCGGCTTGTCCCTGCGTGAAGAGATGCTGCACCGCGTTGTCAAAAATCTCCTGATGCGTCAGGAAGTTCAAGCTTTTCATCATATTTCTCCCCTGCGCCCCTGCGCAGCGGCCATGCGTTGGATTTCGAGCAACCTGCACCTGCGGCATCGGACGGCGCGCACGCCGACCGTATACAGCTTCGAGCACGATGGTTTTCCCGGCTTGGGACACGCGCTTCTCCCGTGTCCGTGTACTCGCGGCGGATCTCTCCACTCAGTGAACGATCCGCACGCCACTAGTTATAACGGCACGGCTCGGTAAAAAGGTGCGGTAACGCACGCGAGAACGCCATTTTTACACGACACGCACGTTCGTGCAGCGCCGCAGAAGCGTTGTCGGCGCCTTATGCGGCGCGGCTGGCGGCATGCTTCACTGCAAAAAACCGCATGCGATCAGGACTTTCCCTGATCAACGCCGTTTGGCGGAGAAATGTTGCCAAAAAGCAAAAGCGCGCCGTATCGGACTAAGCTGAACGGCTGCTTTTCTCGGCGGTTTTCCGTTTTGGCTTAGTCTTGCCGCGCGCCACACAGCCGGCAACGTGGTCGTTCACCATGCCCGTTGCCTGCATGAAGGCGTAGCAGATTGTCGTGCCGACGAACTTGCAGCCGTATTGCTTGAGCGCGCGGCTCAACGCGTCAGATTGGGGCGTCGAGGCGGGCGTCGGATTGTTCGCGTCGCGCGGCGTGTCGATAGGGGAGCCGTTCACGAACGACCACACGAACTCCGCGAACGAGCCGTGCTCGGCCTGAATGCGCTGCACCGCGCGCGCATTGACGACAGCGGACGTGATCTTCGCCCGATTGCGGACCACGCGCGCATCGCCGACGATCCGCTCGATGTCGCCGTCCGTGAAGCGCGCCACGCGGTCGATGTCGAAGCCTGCGAACAGCGCGCGATAACCTTCGCGCTTGTTCAGGATGGTGGACCATGAGAGACCAGCCTGCGCGCCTTCGAGCACCAGCATCTCGAAGAGATGGCGGTCGTCGCGCGATGGAACGCCCCATTCGGTGTCGTGGTAATGCGCCATTGCGCCGGTGCTGGCCCAGGCGCAGCGGGTCGGTTCGGTGTCTGCCATTGCGAATCCCTGTTTCGATCGCGCCAGCATAGCCGAACGCGAATGCCGCGCCGCCTCTGCCATTCGGCTAATTGGCGCGCGGAGCCGTCGCCGCTATGCTTGCGGCCATGAACACTTTCACTAGCACTCTCACGCAGCCCGACTTCAACGGCTATCTGCTCGGCATCGACGGCGGCGGAAGCGGCACGCGCGTGATTCTCGCGGACGCGCACGGCGTCGAGTTGGCCCGCGCGAGCGGCGGTCCTTCGGGGCTGGCGCTGGGCGTCGAGCAAGCATGGCGTTCCATTGGCGATGCCTGCCAGCGCGCGTTCGATGCCGCCGGCCTCGCGTTCGACTGGCGCGCCTGTTCGCTCGGCTGCGGCCTCGCGGGCGTCAACAACGCGGACTGGCTCGCGGCATTTCTGGGCATGGCGCCGCCGGTTCATGCGTTGAGCGTGGAAAGCGACGCATACACGACGGTCCTGGGCGCGCACGGCGGCGGACCGGGCGTGATCGTCGCGCTCGGCACGGGCAGCATCGCGGCGTCGCTGGACGGCGAGGGCGTCTGCCGTATCGCGGGCGGCTACGGCTTTCCGAGCGGCGACGAAGCGAGTGGCGCGTGGCTCGGCCTGCGCGCGGTGGTTCACCTTCAGCGCGTGCTGGACGGCCGCCTGCCCGCCGATGACTGGTCGCGCGCGCTCTTGCGGCTCACGGGCGCGACGGATCGCGACAGTCTCGTGGTGTGGCTGTGCGCGTCGAATCAGACCGCGTACGCCACGCTCGCGCCGAGCGTGTTCGAATACCGCGATCATCCGGCGGCGGCGCAGTTGCTGGAGCAGGCGGGGCGCGAGATCGAACTCCTCGTGGCGGCGCTGGACCCGGCGGGCGAACTGCCGGTGGCCCTGTGCGGCGGACTCGGCGCGCCCTACGAGCCTTTCGTGCCGGTTTCCTTGCACACGCGCCTTTGCCGGCCTCGCGCGGATTCGGCCGCAGGCGCGCTGGAACTGGCGCGGCGCGCGGCGGCGTCGGGTGCCGCGGCGGCGCGGTCTGCAAAAGAGCCGCGATAAAATAGCCAGCTTCGCGGGCGTTTCCATCCGCTCAAATAGGGCAGCCATGTATTCGGTCATCGCAACTGATCTCGACGGTACGCTTCTCAACAGCGATCACCAGTTGGACTCGTTCACCGCAGAGACGCTGCGCACGCTGGCCTCGCGCGGCGTGCCGGTCATCATCGCGACGGGGCGGCATTATCGCGATGTTGCGGGCATCCGCGATCTGCTGGGCATCGACGCTTACCTGATCACGTCCAACGGCGCGCGCGTGCATGCGCCCGGCGACGAGCGCATCTATTCGCGCGATCTCGCGCCAGCGGCCGTGCGACGCCTCGTGCAGCCGGACGTCGCGGGCGCGCATGGCCGCGTGATCGTGAACCTTTTCGCCGACGACGCGTGGCTCATCGACCGTCACGCGCCCGAACTGCTCGTGTTTCATCAGGACTCCGGTTTCAAGTACGAAGTCATGGACTTACGTGAGCACGACGGCGAGAACATTGCGAAAGTGCTGTACATCGGCGAGCCGGCGGACCTGAAGCACGTCGCCGCGAACCTGGAGCGCGAATTCGGCGATGCGTTGTATGTCACTTATTCGCTGGCGGATTGCCTCGAAGTCATGACGTCCGACGTGTCGAAGGGCCGCGCGCTGCGTTACGTGCTGGAGCGGCTGGATATCGATCCGGCTCAATGCGTCGCGTTCGGCGACAACATGAACGACATCGACTTGCTGGAGACGGCCGGCCATCCGTTCATGATGAACAACGCGAATCCGGATCTGATCACGCGTCTGCCGAATGTGCCGCGCATCGGGAACAACTTCGAGGCGGGCGTCGCGCATCAGCTGCGCAAGCTGTTCGATCTACGCGACGACATTGCGTCGCCGCGCTAACTATCTCACAGCCTCGCGCGGCGCGATCTGTTATCCGCGGCGGCCCCAGTCGTTCGAGTGACCATGGTCCCAGCCCGCGCGATTCCAGCGCCCGTTGTCGTGACCGTAGTCGCGATGCCAGCGCGGTTCCTCATGGCGCCAGTACGGCGCGCGATACGCCGGCGCGGCGGGCCGCACGTACACGGGCGCGGGAGCAGCATAGGCCGGCGCGCCGAGCGAAACGCCCACGTGAAGGTCGGTATGGGCCTCTGCCGCGCCGACAGCACCGATGACAAGGCCGGTCGCGACGAGCAATTGAGTGACGATGCGCTTCATGGTGTTTCTCCTGGAAGGCGACGTGTGTCGCATGAGTCCAATGTAAGCGCCGGCTGTCTTACACGCTTCGACGACTTGTTACCGTGTGCAAGGGGCGCGTAAGCCGTTTTCCACGCCGGTACCATACGCAAAGGCCTTGTCCGGCGAGGCTTTTCGCTCTGGAGCGCACGCTCGCGGGAGAAATAATAAGCATGCTGCGTAATTCGCCATTACAACTGTCGCGCGCTTGCAATCCGCGCGCGTCGAGTGCAAAAGAAAACGGGCGCCGAAGCGCCCGTTTTACATGACCGACCCAGCGACTTACTGCGCGACGGCCGCCATCTTGCGTGCTTCGGAATCCGATGCCAGCAGCGGATACAACATGCCCGCGACGATAGCGCCCGCAATCGGCGCGATCCAGAACAGCCACAGCTGATCCAGCGCCCAGCCGCCGACGAAGAACGCCGGACCGGTGGAGCGCGCCGGGTTCACGGACGTGTTCGTGACGGGAATCGAAATCAGATGGATGAGCGTCAGGCACAGGCCGATGGCGATCGGCGCGAAGCCCTTCGGCGCGCGGTCGTCGGTTGCGCCGAGAATCACGAAGAGGAAGAAGAACGTCATCAGGAATTCGCAGACGAGCGCCGCGAACATCGTGTAGTGCCCCGGCGAATGATCGCCGAAGCCGTTCGCCGCGAAACCGCTCGCGATCAGATCGAAGCCAGGCATGCCAGTGGCGATCAGCTTGAGCGCGAATGCGCCGAGCGTTGCGCCCACCACCTGAGCCACGATGTACGGCCCGAGGTCGCGCACGGGAAAGCGCCCCGCGACTGCCAGCCCGATGCTCACCGCCGGGTTCAGATGGCAGCCGGACACGTGGCCGATCGCGTAAGCCATGGTGAGCACGGTGAGGCCGAACGCGAGCGATACGCCCACGAAGCCGATGCCCGTGTGAGGGAAGCCTGCGGCCAGCACGGCGCTTCCGCATCCGCCCAGCACGAGCCAGAAAGTACCGAAAATTTCAGCGCCGAGACGCTTCGACAAATGCATGATTCTGCCTTCGTGAAATGTGAGAGACCTTTGATTTGACGCAAGAAAGCCGATTGCCCTTGCCGAGCGCAGTTTAAGGGCGGCTGTTTTTCCAAACTGTCAAAATTAGTCGATTCACGGGCATTGCATGCCGAAAGCAGCGATCTTCGGATTTCTCCTTGTTCAAAAGCACACGGCGCAAAGAACAAGGCGAAAAAAATGCCGCCCCTCGGGCGGCATTCGAAGCGACAAGGCGCGCAGAGTCAGCCAACGGCGACCTGACGCAGCACCGGGCGCTTAGCGGCCTGAAGCATGGCCGTGTACGTATCCACGTAGTTCTGCGCCATCGTCTTTGCGCTGAAGCGGCGCTCGAACTGCGCACGAATCTCGGTGCGCGACAGCTCGTCGATGCGATGCAGCGCGCCGACCGCGCCCGGCACGTCTTCGCAGATGAAGCCGGTCACGCCGTGATCGATGACTTCGGGCACCGAACCGCGGTTGAACGCGATCACCGGCGTGCCGCACGCCATTGCTTCGATCATCACGAGGCCGAACGGCTCGTTCCAGTCGATCGGGAAGAGCAGCGCCTTCGCGCCCGATAGGAACTCAGGCTTCTGCGCCTCGTTGATCTCACCGATGAACTCCACGTGCGCCTGCGACAGCAGCGGCTCGATAGTCGACTTGAAATAATCCTGGTCGACCTTGTCCACCTTCGCCGCGATCTTCAGCGGCAGACCGCTTTGCGCCGCGATCTTGATGGCGAGATCCGCGCGCTTTTCCGGGCAAATGCGGCCAAGAAACGCGAGATATTCGGGCTTTTTGTGCGGCTGCGGCGTCAGCAAATCGTCCGGCAGCCCGTGATAAACCGTGTTGAGCCAATTGGCCTGGGGCAGCGGCCCGCGCTGATTGTCCGAGATCGAAACGACGTTCGCCTTCGTGAACGTGTTGAAGATCGGCTGCAATTCCGGCAAGTCCAGACGGCCGTGCAGCGTCGTCACGAACGGCGTGTCCAGTTGCGTGAACAGCGGGAACGGCATGTAGTCGAGGTGAAAGTGCAGCACGTCGAACTCGTGCGCGCGGCGGCGGACCGTTTCGAGCAGCAGCATGTGCGGCGCGAGCGGATCGCGGATCGTGGGATCGAGTCGCAGGGCGCGCGGCCAGGCCGCATCGAGCGTCGCGCGGGTTTGCGAATCGCCGCTTGCGAACAAGGTTACATCGTGGCCGAGGTCGACGAGCGCGTCCGTGAGGTAGGACACCACGCGCTCAGTGCCGCCGTAAAACTTCGGGGGAACTGCTTCGTGCAACGGTGCAATTTGTGCGATTCGCATAACGTGACTCTCCTGAGTGGCCCGTCGCGGCGCGGTCGGCGCCGGTTGCGGGTCATGCAAGCTGTTGTGTGGGCAGCGCAGGCTCGGGTCGAGCATGGCGCGCTGCCAGTCGGGCGGGCTGCGGTGTGTCGCTGACGCCGCCCAAAGATCGATCCGGCTCTCGACCGGGTTATCCCTTACGTTCATTATCGGGATCGAGAGCGGCATTTCACGTCATTTTTCAATCGCTTAACCTTGTTACAGCGCGAAACACCGGCTGTTACGAAGTCAGAAATTGCAGCCAAGCGGTCGAAGGGGACCATTCCGGCAGGTAATGCGAGCGGCGAGGCACCCCATAGCAGGCCGCGTGCCCGGCGCTGGCTAAAGTCCGGGATGCCGCTGCCGATAACAGCGTTTGTCGCCGCGCAGGGGCCACGGCCTCGCATGTACGAATTCTTCCTACAGAAATTCGGGCGAAACGCCGTCGTCGCGTCGGCAGGTCTGTCCGATAGTCGCGCCCGGCGCATTGCGGGAGAATCGCCCGACATCACGAGCGGGGCCGGAAGTGTCGCCAGCAGGCGTATTCGGGCAAACGTTTCCCGCCAGGCCTGACCAGCCACGCAACGACTCGGGGGAAAGATGACGGCCACTACCATGAGCACGCTCGCGGAAATTCGCGAGGTGAATCTGTCGTACGTGCTGCTCGCGCAGCGGCTGCTTCAGGAAGACCGCGTTACGGCGATGCATCGGCTCGGTTTGTCCGAGCAAGTGGCCGCTCTCGTGTCGTCGCTGACACTCGCGCAGGCGGTGAAGGTCGCGGCGTCGAGCCATGTGCTGTGCCGCTTTCGTTTCGACGACCACACGATCCTCGCTTCGCTCTCCGACAAGGACAAGAGCCCGGCGCTCGCGGCGATGCTGCTCGCCGACGCGCCCGTCGAACAGATCGGCTGAGGGCGCCGCCCCCGCCCGAGCAAAGACGCAAAACGGCTCGCTCTCGCGACAAACAAGCCAGATTCGCTGCGAGCCGCACGTCGCCCCACGTCCCAAAGCCCCCGCCAAAGTTTTCCAGCCGGGTGCCGTAAACAGACATAACCGCGCATCGACGCCGGTCATTTCCGCATTCGAACCCTGAGGACCCGACAGTGCTGATTTTCGTTGGAACGCTCGTGACATTGCTGTCCGTTTTCGGCGGTTACGCGCTCGAAGGCGGCCATCTTGGCGCGCTCGTACAGCCGGTCGAAATCTTGATGATCGCCGGCGCGGGCATCGGGGCCTTCATACTCGGCAACGGCGTCAAGACGATCAAGTCGACGCTGCTCGTCATTCCCACGCTTTTCAAAGGCTCCAAGTACAACAAGGACGTGTACATGGAGCTGATGGGCCTGCTCTACGTGCTGCTCGCGAAGGCGCGCAAGGAAGGCACGCTCACGCTCGAATCCGACATCGAAGATCCGCACAAGAGCCCGATCTTCAGCCAGTACCCGAAGCTGCTCGCGGACCATCACATCGTCGAGTTCATGACCGACTATTTGCGGCTCATGGTCGGCGGCAACATGAATGCGTTCGAAATCGAAAGTCTCATGGACGAAGAGATCGAGACGCACCACGTCGAAGGCGAAGCGCCCGCGCTGGCGCTGCAAAAGGTCGGCGACGCCATGCCCGCGTTCGGCATCGTCGCGGCGGTGATGGGCGTCGTGCACACGATGGCCTCTGCCGACCAGCCGCCCGCCATTCTGGGCGAGATGATCGCGCAGGCGCTCGTCGGCACGTTCCTCGGCATTCTGATTTCGTACGGCTTCATCGGACC
The DNA here is from genome assembly GCF_031450785.1 of Caballeronia sp. LZ062. Classification (NCBI taxonomy): domain Bacteria; kingdom Pseudomonadati; phylum Pseudomonadota; class Betaproteobacteria; order Burkholderiales; family Burkholderiaceae; genus Caballeronia; species Caballeronia sp. LZ062. The sequence goes on along the minus strand of NZ_JARTWB010000002.1, from coordinate 2,380,686 downwards.
GCTCGCGAGCGTCGCGGAGCAGCGCGTCGCCGAGCAGACGAAGATGTTCCAGTGCATCAAGGTGACGATTCTCGCGAGCCTGAACGGCTACGCGCCGGCAATTGCCGTCGAGTTCGGCCGCAAGGTGCTGTTCTCCACGGAGCGCCCGTCGTTCTCCGAACTCGAAGAGCACGTGCGCCGGGTGAAGGCGAAGTGACGCGCCTCGTTTTCGCGACCCCGACCGGAGCCCTGCGATGAGCAGCGAAAAAGACCGTCCCATCTTCATCAAGCGCATCGTGGCGGGCCGCAAGGGCCACCACGGCGGCGCATGGAAGCTGGCGTACGCGGACTTCATGACCGCGATGATGGCGTTCTTCCTGCTGATGTGGCTGCTCTCGTCGACTTCGCCCGTGCAGCGGCGCGGCATCGCGGAATACTTCAACATGCCGCTCAAGGCGGCGATGGTCGGCGGCAAGAGCGTCGGCATGGACAACAGCATCATCACCGGCGGCGGGCGCGACATTTCGAGCAACGATCCGGGCACGGCGCGCGGTTCCGACGGCACGACGCAATTCGCGCAGAGCCCGACCGCGAAAGCCGACGAGGAACTGCTGAAAGCCGCGCAGGGCGAGCTTGAGCGGCGCGAACAGGCGCGTCTTCACGACCTTCAGGTGAAGCTGATGGCCGCGCTCGAAGCCAATCCGACGCTGCATCAATTCAAGCAGCAGATTCGCATCGAATCGACACAGCAGGGCCTGCGCATCGAGATCGTGGATACGCAGAAGCGCCCGATGTTCGCGCTGTCCAGCAATAGCGTGCAGCCATACATGCGCGACATCCTGCGCGAAATCGGCCGGACGCTGAACGACGTGCCGAACCGCATCGTGGTGCAGGGCCATACCGACGCCGTGAAGTACGCGGGCGGCGAGAAGGGCTACAGCAACTGGGAACTGTCCGCGGACCGCGCGAACGCGTCGCGGCGCGAACTGGTCGCGGGCGGCATGGACGAAGCCAAAGTGCTGCGCGTGCTCGGCCTCGCGTCCACGCAAAACCTGAACAAGCAAAACCCGCTCGATCCCGAGAACCGGCGCATCAGCATCATCGTGCTGAATCACCGCGCGGAAGCGTCGATGCTGCGCGACGACGGCGGCTCGGCCGCCACGCTCGACAACGCGACGGACGACTTCTCGCCCGGTGCGAAGCCGCTTTTGGGCCGGATCGTGCCCGGCGCGTCGAAGCAATAAGCAAGTGCCGCGCAAATCCGCATAAAAAACGCTCAAGACTCCACACGTTTGCGCCGTCATCCGGACAAGAGGCAGCGACGCGCAGACCCAAAGGCGACACATGATCAAGAACATTCTGGCAATCGACGATTCCGCAGCCATGCGGCAGATCCTCTCCGCCACGCTGACGACGGCGGGCTACGAGGTGACGGTGGCGTCCGACGGCAACGAAGGGCTCGAATGGGCGCTCGCGGAGCGTTTCGATCTCGTGCTCACGGATCAGCACATGCCGCAAAAGAGCGGCCTCGACCTGATCGCGGAGCTGCGCGCGAACCACGCCTACCGCGCGACGCCGATTCTCGTGCTGACCACGGAAGACGGCGAGCCGTTCAAGGAAGCGGCGCGCGCAGCGGGCGCGACGGGCTGGATCGAGAAACCGCTCGATCCGGACCTGCTGACCGAAGTGGTCGCCGCGCTCTCCGAAGATACGCAGCACTGAAGCGAACAGCCAAAGCCAAGATAACTCGCGCGCACGCGCCGACGGTGAATCAAGCATGACACTCGACATTACCCAGTTCTATCAAACCTTCTTCGACGAAGCGGATGAACTGCTCGCGCAGATGGAGCAACTGCTGCTCGTCCTGGATATCGCGAATCCGGACCCCGAAGATCTCGCGGCCATCTTCCGCGCCGCGCATTCGATCAAGGGCGGCGCCGCGACGTTCGGTTTCACCGCGCTCACCGAGACGACGCACATTCTCGAATCGCTGCTGGATCGCGCGCGCAACAACGAGCTTGTGCTTCGCCGCGACATGATCGACACGTTCCTCGCGACGAAGGACGTGCTCTCGGACCAGCTCGCCGCGTATCGCGCGAGCGCCGAGCCGGATGCGGCCGCCGCCGCCGCGATCTGCGCGAAGCTCGAACGCCTGAAGAACGAAGACGCCGCGCCGGCGAGCGCGCCTGTCGTCGAGGAGCCGGTCACGCTGCCGGTCGTCGGCGAAGTGGACGTGACGCCGGCCTACGAAGGCCCGAACGCGCCGCCCGCGCACGTGATCGCGCAAGCCGCCGAAGCCATCGAGGACGACGGCAACTGGGACGGCGCCTTCGAAGTCACCGACGGCGCAACGAATGCAACGAATGCGGGAACCGCGGCCGGCACGCCGGCGGCGGAAGCAGGACCCCACCTGAAAATTACGCTACGGGGGGTGGGCGAGAAGGACCTGGCGACCTTGACCGAGGAGCTGGGGAACCTGGGCAGTATCGTCGGAGAGAAAAAGACCGACGCCGAACTCGTGCTCTGGCTCGATTCGGACGTCTCATCCGACGACATCGTGGCCGTGTGCTGCTTCGTGATCGACGAATCGCAAATCACGATCGGCCGCGGCGACGCGCATCACATTGCGCCGTCGGCAGCGCCCGAGCCGGCGCAGGTCAAGCAACACACGCTACAGGCAGAGCCGCCCGTATCGCAGGCGCAGGAAGCGCCCGCATCCGCGGCGCAGCACAAAGAAGAAGCGGCGAAGGCGGCGGCGAATGCGGAAACGCAAGCTGCTGCCGCCATCCCGTCACGCGACACGCAAGCGAAGGCCGCCACGGGCGACGCCGAGAAGAAAGCGCGCCCGGCCGCAGCAGCATCGGCGGAAGGCAGCTCCATTCGCGTCGGCGTGGAGAAGGTCGATCAGCTCATCAACCTGGTCGGCGAACTGGTCATCACGCAGGCGATGCTCGCCGAAACCACGAGCACGTTCGATCCTGCATTGCACGACCGTCTTTTCAACGGCATGGCGCAGCTCGAGCGCAACGCGCGCGACCTGCAAGAGGCCGTCATGTCCATCCGCATGATGCCGATGGATTACGTATTCAGCCGCTTCCCGCGACTCGTCCGCGATATCGCGGGCAAGCTCGGCAAGGACGTGGAACTCGTCACGTTCGGTCAGGCGACCGAACTGGACAAGAGCCTGATCGAGCGCATCATCGATCCGCTCACGCACCTCGTGCGCAACTCGCTCGATCACGGCATCGAGACCGTGGAAGCGCGCCGCGCGGCGGGCAAGCCCGCGACCGGCCAGCTCGTGCTGTCGGCGGCGCATCACGGCGGCAACATCGTGATCGAAGTGAGCGACGACGGCGCCGGACTGCGCCGCGACAAGATTCTCGCGAAGGCGCAGAAGCAGGGCATGCAGGTTTCGGAATCGATGACCGACGAGGAAGTCTGGCAACTCATCTTCATGCCGGGCTTCTCGACCGCCGAACAGGTGACGGACATTTCCGGCCGCGGCGTCGGCATGGACGTGGTGAAGCGCAACATCCAGTCGATGGGCGGCCACGTCGAGATCATGTCGCGCCAGGGCGCGGGCACGACCACGAAGATCGTGCTGCCGCTCACGCTCGCCATTCTCGACGGCATGTCGGTGAAGGTCGGCAACGAAATCTTCATTTTGCCGCTCAACTTCGTGATGGAGTCGCTGCAACCGGTCGCCGAGGATATCTACACGGTCGCCAACGGCGAGCGCGTGGTGCGCGTGCGCGGCGAATATCTGCCGCTCATCGCGCTGCACCAGGTGTTTTCAGTCGAAGGTGCGCGCACGGAGCCGACGCAGGGCATCGTCACGATCCTGCAAACGGAAGGCCGCCGCATGGCCATGCTGATCGACGAACTCGTCGGCCAGCAGCAAGTGGTCGTGAAGAACCTCGAAACCAATTACCGCAAAGTGCACGGCATTTCGGCGGCGACGATTCTCGGCGACGGCAGCGTCGCGCTGATCGTCGACGTGGCCGCGCTCAACCGCGAATCGCGCGTGCAGCACTCGCACACCCATTAAACACATCGACCGAAACTGGGGTTTCTCATGGCAGACATCCAATCGATTCAAAACGCAACACTGTCGCGCCGCGATGCGCAGCACGCCGAAGCCGCCGGACAAGAGTTCCTCGTCTTCACGCTCGGCGCCGAAGAGTACGGCATCGACATCCTGAAAGTGCAGGAAATTCGCGGCTACGACAGCGTCACGCGCATCGCGAACGCGCCCGCGTTCATCAAGGGCGTGATCAATCTGCGCGGCATCATCGTGCCGATCGTGGATATGCGCATCAAGTTCAATCTCGGCCGCGTCGAGTACGACAACCAGACGGTCGTCATCATCCTGAACGTGGCGCATCGCGTGGTCGGCATGGTGGTGGACGGCGTGTCCGACGTGCTCACGCTGACGACGGATCAGGTCATGCCCGCGCCCGAATTCGGCGCGACGCTCACGTCGGAATATCTCACGGGCCTCGGCACGGTGGATGGCCGCATGCTGATTCTGATGGACATCGAGAAGCTCATGACCAGCCGCGAGATGGAGCTGATCGACTCGGTTGCCGCTTAAACAGGCGCGCAGAAGCACCAAGCACGCGTCGCGAGCCAAGGAAAGGAAGCCATGTTCAAAAAGTTGTCGATCCGCACGGCGCTCACGCTCGTCGGTCTGTTGTTCGTCGGTTGCGCGGCTGTCATCGGCGCGCTTTCGCTCGTCGGCCTGAATTCCGCGAGCGCCTCGCTCACGTCGCTCGCCGACGAGGACATGGTGGCGATGCGCGCGCTGACGGATACGTCGTCGTACTTGCTGCGCTCGCGCATCACGCTTGACCGCGTGCGGTCGCTCACCGAAGCGGGCAGCGCCGACGAAGCGAAGAAGGCGATGGAGCGCGGCCAGTTCCTGCTCGACAAGAGCTACGAGAACTGGAAGCTCTATCTGGACACCAAGAAGCCGATGCTGCCTCAAGCGACGCTCGACACGCTCGTCGCGCAGCACGACACGCTGATGAAGACCGGCGTCGAGCCCGAGTTCGCCGCGATGCGCGCGAACGACATGGCCGCGTATCACGCCATTGCCGACACGAAGATCAGCCCGATGTTCGTCTCGTTCGATCAGGCGGTGACGGCGGCGGTCGCGTTCCAGCAGAAGCACGCGGAGCAATCGCGCGCCAGCGCCGCCTCGCAGAACGCGACGCTGAGCGTGGTCATCGGCGGACTGCTCGCGCTTTCCGTGCTGCTCCTGATCGCCACGCGCTTCGCGTTGCGCAGCCTGATCGTGTTGCCGATCAACGACGCGGTGGACCACTTCGAGCGCATCTCGCGCGGCGATCTCACGAAGTCGGCGCACACGGACAGCACGAACGAAATCGGCCGTTTGTTCTCGGGCATCGAGCGCATGCGCACGAACCTGACCGCGATGGTCGGCGCGGTGCATCGCGGCGCGGAATCGATCGATGTCGGCGCGCATGAAATCGCGAGCGGCAACACGGATCTGTCGCAGCGCACGGAAGAGCAGGCGGCGTCGCTGCAAGAAACGGCTTCCAGCATGGAACAGCTCACGAGCACGGTGAAGCAGAACGCGGACAACGCGCGCCAGGCGAGCCAGCTCGCGGTAAACGCATCGGATATCGCGTCGCGCGGCGGCCAGGTCGTCGAGCAGGTCGTCGATACGATGAACGCGATTGCGTCGAGTTCGGGCAAGGTCGTGGACATCATCGGCGTGATCGAAGGCATTGCGTTCCAGACCAACATTCTCGCGTTGAACGCGGCCGTGGAAGCGGCGCGGGCGGGCGAGGAAGGACGCGGCTTCGCGGTCGTGGCAGGCGAAGTGCGCTCGCTCGCGCAGCGTAGCGCGGCGGCGGCGAAGGAGATCAAGACGCTGATCGGCGATTCCGCCGAGAAGGTGCAAAGCGGCTCGCACCTCGTGACACGCGCGGGCGAAACCATGGGCGAAATCGTGCAGGCGGTGCGCCGCGTGACCGACATCATGGGCGAGATCAGCGCGGCCTCGGAGGAGCAGTCCGACGGCATCGAGCAGGTCAATCGCGCGGTCACGCAGATGGACAGCGTGACGCAGCAGAACGCGGCGCTCGTCGAGCAGGCGGCGTCGGCGGCGGCATCGCTCGAAGACCAGACGCGGCAGTTGAAGGAGATCGTCGGGCAATGGCGTATCGCGGGCACGGTTGCGGTGGCATCCAAGCCGAGCGCGGCGGTCGCGGTCGCGCGCCTTGCGCCCGCCGTGGCGAAGGACACGCGCGTCGAGCCGTCGTCGCGCGCATCGTCCGCGAGCGCAGCGAAAGTTGCAGAGCAGCCTAACGTCGCGCCGGAAACGGCCGTTATCAAGGATAAGGCCCGCGATGCAGCGAAGCCGGCAAGCGCAGCGAAAGCCGCGCCCCGCGTGAGCGCACCGGCGGCGGCACCCGCCGCGCGCGCGAAGGCCACGACCGCCGACGACGGCGACTGGGAAACGTTCTAAGCGCATCGGCCGGCACCGGTCGAGCGCGCGGACTCCGAAACAACCCGGCGCACGACCGGCGCAGCAGCGAAAGCAAGCACGCAAGCAGGCGCAAATAGAGCAAGAGGCACCAGAATGGCAACGCGTAATGCAACCACCGCACGCGTCGAACTGGCCGGCGGCATACGCGGTCCGGAAGTCGAGCGCGATTTCGAATTCACCGTGGCGGACTTCGCCCGGATCCGCGAGCTGATTCATCGGCGCGCAGGAATTTCGCTGTCCGACCACAAGCGCGACATGGCCTACAGCCGGCTCGCCCGACGCCTGCGCGCCTGCGGCATGGACACGTTCAAGCAGTACCTCGACCGTCTCGAAGCCAACGACGACAACGCCGAGTGGGAAGCCTTCGTCAACGCACTGACGACCAACCTGACGGCGTTCTTCCGCGAGTCGCATCACTTCCCGCTGCTCGCGGACTTCGTGAAGCGCCGCCAGCAGCCGGTGTCGGTGTGGTGCTCGGCGGCATCGACGGGCGAAGAGCCGTATTCCATCGCGATGACGCTCGTCGAGGCGCTCGGCGAGCAGGCCGCGCGTCACTGCACGGTGTTCGCGAGCGACATCGACAGCCAGGTGCTCGCCAAGGCGGACGCGGGCGTCTATTCGCTCGATCAGGTGAAGGGAATACCGGTGGAACGCCTGAAGCGGTTCTTCCTGAAGGGCACCGGCTCGCACGCGGGCTTTGTGAAGGTGCGCCCGGAGTTGCGCTCGCTGGTGAGCTTCGGCCGCGTCAATCTGACGGATGCGCGCTACGACGTGAAAGGCCCGTTCGACGTGATCTTCTGTCGCAACGTGATGATCTATTTCGACAAGCCGACGCAAGGGCAAGTGCTCTCGCGCTTCGAGCCGCTGATGAAGCCGGGCGGCCTGCTGTTCGCCGGTCATTCGGAGAACTTCACGTATGTGTCGCAGGCGTTCCGGCTGCGCGGTCAGACGGTGTACGAACTCACGCGTGACACGAAGGCGGCGGGCGCGCCGAAGCGCGCGCTCGCGGGAGAGCCTGCATGAGCGGACTGCCGATCGCGTCGAACCTGTATTTCGACAACCATTTCAAGAAGCCCGGCGTGAAGCTGCTGCCGAACGAGTTCTACATGACGAGCGAAGACATGGTGCTCGTGACCGTGCTCGGATCGTGCGTGGCGGCGTGCATCAACGATCGCACGGCGGGCATCGGCGGCATGAATCACTTCATGCTGCCCGATGACGGCTCGGACCCGTCGCACGCGTCGTCCGACTCCATGCGCTACGGCGCCTACGCGATGGAAGTGCTCATCAACGAGCTCATCAAGCGTGGCGGACGCCGCGAGCGGTTCGAAGCGAAGGTGTTCGGCGGCGGCGCGGTGCTCGCCGGCATGACGACGATCAACATCGGCGATCGCAATTCGGAGTTCGTGCGGCGCTATCTCGCGCTGGAGAAGATTCGCATCGTCGCCGAGGACTTGCAGGGTATGCATCCGCGTAAGGTCGCGTTCATGCCGCGCACGGGACAGGTGATGGTCAAGAAGCTGAAGACGCAGCACGATCCGGTCGTCGTCGAGCGCGAGCAGGCGCTCGTGCAGCGCACGCCGGAAGAGCGCGCGGAACGGCTCGCAAGGGCGCGTGCGCGTGTGGAACTGTTCGGCGTGGAGCGCGCGAAAACCGCGGCGCCCGCGACGAAGCCGCGCGTCGAGCTGTTCGGCGCGTCGGGATCGACGGCCGCGGCGCGTGCGACCAGCGCGATGGCGCGGACGGCGCGCATCGCGAAGACGGTGGAGGAGGCGTGAGCATGTTGAATGCATCGAATGGCGGCAAAGAAGCCGCGCCGAAGATCAAAGTATTGTGCGTCGACGATTCGGCGCTCGTGCGCAGCCTGATGACCGAGATCATCAACTCGCAGCCCGACATGCACGTGTGCGCGACCGCGCCCGATCCGCTCGTCGCGCGTGAACTGATCAAGCTGCACAACCCGGACGTGCTGACGCTGGATGTCGAAATGCCGCGCATGGACGGCCTCGACTTTCTGGAGAAGCTGATGCGCCTTCGGCCGATGCCGGTCGTGATGGTGTCGTCGCTGACGGAACGCGGCAACGAAATCACGCTGCGCGCGCTGGAACTGGGCGCGGTGGACTTCGTGACGAAGCCGAAAGTCGGCATCCGCGAGGGCATGCTGGATTACGCCGAGAAGCTCGCCGACAAGGTTCGCGCCGCTTCCCGGGCGCGCGTGCGGCAAATCGCGCACGCGGCGAGCGCGCCGAGCGCGCAAGGTCACGCTGGCGCGAAGCCCGCGCCGCTCATCAACAACCCGCTCGTGTCGACGGAAAAGCTCGTGATCGTCGGCGCATCGACGGGCGGCACGGAAGCGATCCGCGAAGTGCTCGTGCCGCTGCCGCCGGACGCGCCTGCGGTGCTGATCGCGCAGCACATGCCGCCGGGCTTCACGAAGTCGTTCGCGCAGCGCCTGAACGGGCTGTGCCGCATCACGGTGAAGGAAGCGGAGCACGGCGAGCGCGTGTTGCCGGGCCATGCGTATATCGCGCCGGGCCACGCGCACCTCGTGCTCGCGCGTAGCGGGGCGAACTACGTCGCGCATCTGTCGGATGCGCCGCCGGTGAACCGGCATCGTCCGTCGGTGGATGTGCTGTTCCATTCGGCCGCGCAGCATGCAGGCAAGAACGCGATCGGCGTGATTCTGACCGGCATGGGCCGCGACGGCGCGGCGGGGCTGCTCGAGATGCAGCAGGCGGGCGCCTACACGCTCGCGCAGGACGAAGCGAGTTGCGTGGTGTTCGGCATGCCGCGCGAAGCAATTGCAATGGGCGGTGCGAGCGAGATCGCGCCGCTTTCTGAAATGAGCCGGCGCGTGATGGCGCGGCTGGCATCGATGGGCGAACGCGTGCAGCGCGTCTGATTTAACTGAATTGAATTACGCGGTGTCACGCCGCACTGAGAACACACGGGAGCAATGATGGACAAGAACATGAAGATCCTCGTCGTCGACGATTTTCCGACGATGCGACGTATCGTGCGTAATCTGCTGAAGGAGCTCGGCTACTCGAACGTCGACGAAGCAGAAGACGGCGCGGCGGGCCTCGCGCGTCTGCGCGGCGGCGGCTTCGACTTCGTGATCTCCGACTGGAACATGCCGAACCTCGACGGCCTGTCGATGCTGCAGCAGATTCGCGCGGACGCGACGCTGTCGCATCTGCCGGTGCTGATGGTGACGGCGGAATCGAAGAAGGAGAACATCATCGCGGCGGCGCAAGCGGGCGCGAATGGTTACGTGGTGAAGCCTTTCACGGCCGCCACGCTCGACGAGAAGCTCACCAAGATTCTCGAGAAGATGGCTAAAGCCGGGAGCTGATCGTGAACGATCTGACCACTGAACTTTCCGCTGTCGCAGCCGAGGCCGATAACGATTTCTCGAGCGACCGCATTCTCGCGCGCATCGGCCAATTGACGCGCACGCTGCGCGACTCGATGCGCGAACTGGGTCTCGACAAGCAAGTGGAAGCCGCGGCGCAGGCCGTGCCCGACGCGCGCGACCGCCTGAAGTACGTCGCGACGATGACCGAGCAGGCGGCCGACCGCGCGCTCAACGCGATCGAACTCGCCAAGCCGATGCAGGAAGCGATGCAGCGCGAAGCGCAGGCACTCGACGATCGTTGGGCGCAATGGTACGGCGCGCCGCTCGCGCAGGGCGAAGCGGGCGAGTTGCTCGCGCAGACGCGCAGCTTCCTGCAAAGCGTGCCGGAAAAGACGCAGGCGACCAACACGCAACTGCTGGAAATCATGCTCGCGCAGGATTTCCAGGATCTGACCGGTCAGGTGATCAAGAAGATCACGGACGTCGTGTATCTGATCGAACAGCAACTGCTGGGCGTGCTGCTGGAAAACATCGCGCCCGAGCGGCGCGAGCAGTTCGCGGCGTCGGCGGCGGCGCTGATGTCGTCATCGACGGGCAGTACGGAAAGTCTGCTCAACGGACCGCAGATCAATCCGGAAGGGCGCAGCGACGTCGTGCAGGATCAGTCGCAAGTAGACGATCTGCTCGCGAGCCTCGGCTTCTGAGCCTTCGGGCTTCCTGACGGCATGCAGCACAGACGCGGAGCGCCTCTTCGGATGCGTTCCGCGTTTGCGTTTGCGCCGAATTCCTTCCTCGACTCCCGTTTTAGCAAGGCATCTATCGACTGGGAACTTCTGCCTGACTTACTGTTCGATTCTTCCGTCCCAACGGCGCGCGACGTGCGCGTGACGCGGCCGTTTTTCGGGATTTGGCATACTGATGGCTATAGCATCCCTATGATGCTTCAATCGGCAAGCGGGCCGCAGCCCCGAAAACGGCGCGCGGCCCCGGCAGACAACCATCCATTGGAATCGACAGGAGGCCCAGTGAAGGTACCGAAGCAACCCCGTCATGGGCATCTCAGGCTATCGTTGGCCTTTCTCGCAGGCGCGCTCAGCGTCTGCACAGCCGGACCGGCGCGCGCGGCGCTCGGCGGCGAACCGCTGACCGCGCCGCAAGGCGCGACCGCCGCGAATGCGGTCGTGCATGCCGCGACCGGGGCGTCCGGCGCGTCCGGCGCATCCACGGCATCGACGTTCACCGTCCGCTCGACGACGCTCGCGAGCGGCACCGTCATCAACGAATACGTGTCGTCCGGCGGCACGGTGTTCGGCATTGCCTGGCGTGGGCCGCGCGTGCCGGATCTCGCCACCTTGCTCGGCAGCTATTTCCCGCAGTATCAGCAAGGCCTGCTCGCGCAGCGCGCCGCACGAGGCGGACGCGGGCCGGTGAGCGTGGAAGCGTCGGGACTCGTCGTGCATTCGGGCGGCCACATGGGCGCATTCTCGGGCAGCGCGTACCTGCCGCAGTCTTTGCCCGCCGGCGTTTCCGCCAGCGACATCCAGTAAGCGACGGGAGAATCCGATAATGCTTAGAACGACACTCGGCCTCGGCGCGGCATCTTCCCGGCCCACCGGCAACGCCGCGCGCTGGTTCGGCGCGCTGTTTCTCGCCCTCACGCTTGCCGCATGCGGCGGCGGCAGCGACAACAACTCCAGTTCCAGTAGCGGCGGCTCGTCGGGCGGCAGCAGTTCCAGCGGCTCGTCCAGCACCGCGAATGCCCAGCCGATCACGCCCAACGGCACCAACGCGGTTCCGATTACGGTGAACGGCGGCGTCGCGAACTTCGTCAATATCCCGAATGTCTCGGTGACGGTTTGTGCGCCCAACTCGAACGTCTGCCAGACCATCGACAACATTCAGATCGACACCGCTTCCTTCGGCTTGCGCATTCTGAGCTCGGCGGCGCAGTCGGTTATCGGCGCGCTGCCGGTCGCGAAGGCGCCGAACGGCGGGCAGCTTGCCGAGTGCGCCGGCTTCGCGGACGGCTACACGTGGGGCACCGTGCGCCAGGCGGACGTGCGCATCGGGTCTGAAGTCGCGAGCGGCTTGCCGGTGCAGATCGTCGGTGATCTGGACGCGTCCGCGGCCCCGACCGGCCTGAACGGCTGTCCGTCCGGCAACGACGAAAACACCACGGGCGAAATCGGCGCCAACGGTATTCTCGGCATCGGCACGCTGGCGCAGGATTGCGGCACCAATTGCGCGACGGCCGCCGCGAACGGCATGTACTTCTCGTGCACCAATGGCGCTAACTGCACGGGCACGGCGGTGCCGGTCGCGCAGCAAGTGGCAAATCCGGTGCAGAAATTCCCGGTCGACAACAACGGCGTCATCGTCCAGTTGCCGCCGGTTGCGGATACCGGCGCGGCGAGCGCGAGCGGCACGCTGATATTCGGCATCGGCACGCAGAGCAACAACACGCTCAGCGGCGTGACGCAGCTGGGCACGGACGCGTACGGTAATCTCGCCGGCACGTACAAGGGCACGAGCTACCAGACATTCTTCGACACGGGTTCGAACGGCAACTTCTTCCAGGACAATTTCCCGCTGTGTTCGAGCACGAGCGTGTTCTATTGCCCGAGCTCCAAGCAGTCGCTCACGGCGACGGTCTCCGGCAGCGAAGGAAATACCGCGACCGTGCCGTTCAGTCTCGTGAGCGCGCGCACGCTGACATCCGGCACCGGAAAGTACGCGTTCAACAGCCTCGGCGGCCAGTTGGGTTTGACCGGCCAGTTCGATTTCGGCGTGCCGTTCTTCTACGGGCGCCACGTGTACGTCGGCTACGGCAGCTCACCGTACGTCGCCTTCTGACGCACGCAGCATGGATGAGAAAAAAAATCCGGCCTCGGCCGGATTTTTTTTTGCGTGTCACTGCGTCGGGCGAGGCTTGCGCGGCGCGCGCTCGAATAGCGGATCGTAGAGCCATCGCGGCAACACATGGAGCAGCATGCCGACGACGCGCATTTGCCACGGAAACGTCGCGTAGCGCACTTTGCGCGCGATGGCGTCGGCGGTTTTCGCGGCAAAGCGGTCCGCATCCATGAGAAAGGGCATGCGATACGGATTGTGCGCGGTCATTTCCGAGCGCACGTAGCCCGGCGCGATGGTCACGACCGCGACGCCCTGCGGCCGCATCTCCACGCGCAGCGCTTCGAGAAACTTCGCCGCTGCCGATTTCGACGCGCTGTACGCGCCCGAGCCCGGCAGCCCGCGCACGCCCGCGACGCTCGCAATGCCGACCAGCGTGCCGCGCCGCGCGGCCGTCATCGACGCGATGAACGGCTCGAACGTCGCGACCATGCCGAAGTAGTTCACCTCCATCACGGCGCGGAACGTATCCAGTTCGCCGTGGCCCGTGAGCGCGCCCTGACTGATGCCCGCGTTGGCGATCACGATGTCGGCCGCGCCGTGCTCCGCGATGAACCGGCGCGCGGCGTCGGCGAGCGCGTCGGGGTCGCGCACATCGGCGGGATAGATGGAAATGAACGCCTCGGGATGGCGTGCGGCGAATGCCGCGAGAGACTCGGCGCGTCGGGCGACGAGGCCGAGCACGGCCCCGCGATTCACGTATTCTTCGGCCAATGCAAGGCCGATTCCACTCGACGCGCCGGTAATGAAGACCTTCAACGGAACTGCGTTCATACCGGCGTCAGGCGATTACATCTTTTTGTCGCGCACTTGCTGGACGAGAAAGTCCATCACTTGTGTCGTGCCCGGCAAGCTGTTGGTCTGCGCGGGGCCGGTCACGTACTTGCCCTGCACGACGACGGTCGGCACGCCTTCGATCTTGTAGTCCTGCAGCAGCTTGGCGTCGCGCTGGACGTCGCTCTGGGTCGAGAACGAGTTGTATGCGTCCATGTACTTCTTCTTGTCGATGCCCTGCGTCGCGAGGAAGTCGGCCTGCGCTTGCGGCGTCAGCAGATAGTTCTTCTTCACGTGGATTTCGTTGAACACGGCGGGCGTGACCTTTTCCGCGACGCCGAGCGCAACGAGCGCGTGGTACATCTTCGAATGCGGGATGAAGTCGTCGCGGAACGCCACGGGCACGCGCTTGAACACGACGTCCGGCCCTTGTTTCTTTTCCCACGCCTCGATATACGGCTCGAATTCGTTGCAGTGCGGGCAGCCGTACCAGAAGAACTCGATGACTTCGACCTTGCCCGCCGGCGCGCCGATGGGCTGCGGCGCCTGCATGACCGTGTAGTCCTTGCCTGCGGCGGGCGCGGCTGTTGCCGTGCCTGCGACGCTGAACGACGCGGCGGCGATGCCGAAGGAAAGGGCGAAGGCGCTAAAGAGTTTTTTCATGATCAAAGTAGTGCGAAGGAGCAACGTGAAGGCTGGCGTGGCGGACGCGCGGCGGCCCTCAAGTGGGACACACGACGCTTAAGCAAGACTTAAGGCGCGCCGCGAGCACGCGGGCGCCGTCCTGCACGCTTTATTGCTTCGAGAAACGAATGACCGCCGTATCGACGCCTGCGTCGGACAGACGCTGCCGCGCCGTATTCATGTCCTCGAACTTGGCGAACGGACCGATACGCACGCGATAGTACGTCACACCGCCCGCGTCGCGCTGCGTCACCTTCGATTCGAACCCTTGGAAGCCCAGACGCGCGCGCTGCTGTTCGGCATCGGCTTGCGTCTTATAGGCGCCCACTTGCAGGAAATAGCCGGTGTTCACGTCGCCGGGTGCGGGCGGCGTGGTCTTGGCGGTGGCGGGCGGCGCGGAACCGTTCTTGGGCGGCGTGGCGGCGGTGGTCGAACTCGTCGAACCGGCCGTGCCAGGCGCGGCTTCAGGCTTTTTCGCGATAGTCGGACTCGCGGTGCGCGGCGCGGACGCCGTGCCGCCGCTCGGCGGAACTTCGACGATTTGCGGTTCGTCCAGCACGCCCGACGATTGCGTCTGATTCGTGCTCTGGCCGGGCGCGGTATTCGGCGGCGTGGGCTGCGCGGCTTGCGGCACGGCTTGCCCCGGCGACTTGCCTTGCAGCGGGCGATTCGGGTCGTACGGCTGCGCGGCGGGCGCGGAAGACGACTCCGCTGGCGGCGCGACCTTCGCGACGAATGGCGTGGGCGCACGCGTGATGTACAGCGCGACGATCACGGCGATCGCGAGTCCGACGATCAGACCGAGCACGATGCCGAGAAAGGTTCCCCCCGTTTGCTTCGACTGCGATTGCTTCGACGTGCGGCTTGGTTTTGCCATCGTATGAATCACCTGCAAAAAGTCTTCGAGTTGGCCGACGATTATAGCCGCCGCGTGATGCAAGCCCGCGCCAGGCTGCCGTCCGCGCACGCCGAAAGGTTCACAAAGTTACAGGCGCGCGCACGACGGAACACACACGACGCAGCGCTTTGTTCACATCTTCTGCGGCGCCGACACACCGATGGTCGCGAGCCCGTTTTCGAGCACTTGACGCGTCGCGGCCAGCAGCGCGATGCGCGCCGTGCGCTCTTTCTCGTCGTCCACCAGCACGCGCTCCGCATTGTAGAACGAGTGAAATTCGCCAGCGAGGTCGCGCAGATAAAACGCGACCGCGTGCGGCGCGAGTTCGTCGGCGGCGTGCGCGAGCATGTCGGGGAACTCGGCGAGCTTGTTGAGCAGCGCCATCGCGCGCGGACTCGACAGCGGTTCGAGATCCGCCTTCGCCGCCAGCGCGAGGTCGCCGCCGTAGCGTTCCTTCCAGTCGTTGAGAATCGTGCAGATGCGCGCGTGAGCGTACTGCACGTAATACACCGGGTTCTCGTCGTTCTGCTTGAGCGCGAGGTCGATATCGAACACGAATTCGGTGTCTGCCTTGCGCGAGATCAGGAAGAAGCGCACGGCGTCGCGGCCGCGGCGGATCATCGCTTCGTCGAGCTGATCGGGCGCGGCTTCGCTGCCCGGCGTCATGCCGCCCGACCACTCGATCAGATCGCGCACCGTCACGTAACTTCCCGCGCGCTTGGAGATTTTCACTTCCTGGCCGTCGCGCATGACCGTGACCATCTTGTGCAGCACGTAGTCGGGATAGCCCTTCGGAATGCCGATGCCGAGCCCTTGCAGCCCGGCTCGCACGCGCGCGATGGTGCCGTGATGGTCCGAGCCCTGCACGTTGATGACCTTGGTGAAGCCGCGCTGCCACTTCGTCACGTGATAGGCGACGTCCGGCACGAAGTACGTGTACGTGCCGTCGGACTTCTTCATCACGCGGTCTTTGTCGTCGCCGTCGTCGGTGGTGCGCAGCCACAGCGCGCCGTCCTGCTCGTAGGTCTTGCCGGCGTCGACCAGCGCCTTCACCGTCTCTTCGACGCGCCCTTCCTTGTACAGCGACGACTCCAGATAGAACTGGTCGAACTTCACGCCGAACGCGGTCAGGTCCATGTCCTGTTCATGCCGCAGATACGCCACCGCGAAATGACGGATGGCTTCGAGGTCGTCGACGTCGCCTTTGCCCTTGACCGGCTCGCCATCCTTGGCCGCCACCGTTGCGCCCGCCATGTAGTCGCGCGCGATGTCGGCGATGTACTCGCCGTTGTACGCGGCCTCCGGCCACTCGGCGTCGCCCGGCTTGAAGCCGCGCGCGCGCGCCTGCGTCGAGATGGCGAGATTGCCGATCTGCACGCCGGCGTCGTTGTAGTAGAACTCGCGATGCACCGCGTAGCCTTGCGTCGCGAGCAGATTCGAAAGCGCGTCGCCGAGCGCGGCTTGCCGGCCGTGGCCGACGTGCAGCGGACCGGTCGGGTTCGCCGACACGAATTCGACCAGCACGCGCTTGCCTGCATCGCGCGCCGAACGGCCGTACGCCGCGCCTTCACCGAGCACCGCCGGGATCACGTCTTGCTTTGCCTTCGCCGCGAGACGCAAGTTGATAAAGCCGGGACCGGCGACTTCCGCGCTCTCGACCAGCCCCTTCGCCGACGGATGACCGAGCACCGCATCGACGATCTGCTGCGCGAGCTGACGCGGGTTCGCGCGCAGCGGCTTGGCGAGCTGCATTGCGACGTTCGACGCCACGTCGCCGTGCGCCGCGACCTTCGGCCGTTCGAGCACGATCGCGGGCGCGACGAAAGCGGCTTCCGTTGCGCCTTGCGTGGCTTGCGCGACCTCTTTGACCGCGTCGGAGAGGAGCGTTTCCAGGGTTTCTTTGTGTGCAGGCAGCATGCTGAATGTGATCCAGTGGAGCGAGTGCGGAGTAATGCGCGACAGGTGCGGGCGACGCGGGCGCCGATTTTGACGTGGCCGATGAGCCGTTTGCCGCGACCCGCCTTAGGCCGGTCATGGCTGAAACCGGGATTTTAGCAGGTGCTAAACTGTCTATTCAGGGTGGTTGTTCTGCAAAGATCGGCTTGTCGGCGCGTCTCGCATTCGCCCCGGCTGTCATCCAACAAAAGGAAAAGGACTCTCCCATGCTGATCACATTCAAGACCATGGCTGCACCGGATGTCATGATGCTCGACAACCTCGCCGAGTATCTGCTTCAGATCATCGGCAAGCAGTTAACCGAACGCGGCGTCATCACGCATGACGAATTGCCGGCCGCCATCGAAAAGCTCGAGGCGGCGGTCGTCAGCGACAAGAAAGAGCGCGCCGAGCACGACGGCCATTTCCACGAAGGCGAAGACGGCCACGATCCGCACGAGATCCCCATTGGGCTCGCGCAACGGGCGTATCCGTTCCTCGACATGCTGCGTCTCGCGCAGAAAGAGAACAAGGACATTCTCTGGGGCGTGTGATTGGGCGTATGAGCACCCCGCGGCTCAAACGAAAAACCCCGCACCGGCGACGATGCGGGGTTGTCTTCCTGCTGGCTCACTCGGGTCGCGCCGCTTACTGCGACTGACCGTTGCCCGGACTCTTCGGCTTCTTCGGCGTCTTCGGCTTCTTCTTGTGTTCGGCCTGCGGCGGCGAGTACGACGATGCCTGCGTGGTGCTGGCCTGCGCGAACGCAGCCGAACTCGACGCTGCGAGCACTGCCGCGGCGATCGCGATGGTTACGGCGGACGTCATCTTCTTCATGCGACTTTCTCCGTGGCTAACGAGTGCGTGGCCGCCGTCATGGCGGCTTATCGCAGCGACAAGTCTACGGAAATAAAAAATTTCGCGCCCATCGCACGGCGCTTTTTTTGCGTATCACATGCAGCGTACGTAGACCGCAACGTGAGCGCTGCGCATTTACCGCAACGGCGCAAGCGCGCGTTCCGCATCCGCCGATGAAATTTCCATGCGTTCAGCGAAACTCTGCACCTGATCGTCGCCGATCTTGCCGACCGAGAAGTACGTGCTTTCCGGATGCGCGAGATAGAACCCCGAGACGCTTGCGGCCGGCGTCATGGCGAGCGATTCGGTGAGGCTCATGCCGATCTCTTCTGCCTGAAGCACCTGAAACATATCGCGCTTGACGAGATGGTCCGGGCACGCCGGATAGCCGGGTGCGGGACGGATGCCGCTGTACTTCTCCGCAATGAGCGCTTCGTTGTCGAGCGTTTCGTTTGCCGCGTAGCCCCACAGTTCGCGGCGCACGCGCGCATGCAGCGCCTCGGCGAAGGCTTCCGCGAAACGGTCGGCGAGCGCCTTCAGCATGATCGCGCTGTAGTCGTCGTGGTCGGCGGCGAATTGCTGCTCTTTCTTGTCGACGCCAAGACCCGCCGTCACGGCGAAGAGACCGATGTAATCGGCCACGCCCGATTCTTTCGGCGCGATGAAGTCGGCCAGCGACCGATTCGGCCTCATGACGCCGTCGACTACCGGCCGCACGCTCTGTTGACGCAGATTGCGCCAGGTCATTGCCACTTTCGAGCGGGACTCGTCCGTATAGATTTCGATGTCGTCGTCATTCACCGTATTTGCGGGCAGCAGCGTGATCACGCCGTTCGCCGTGAGCCAGCGGCCCTGAATGATGCGCGAGAGCATGGACTTGCCGTCCGAGAACACGCGCCGCGCCGATTCGCCGACGATCTCGTCGTTCAGAATGGCCGGGTACGGTCCGGCGAGATCCCATGTCTGGAAGAATGGCGCCCAGTCAATATAGTTCGCCAGTTCCGCGAGGTCGTAGTTCCTGAACACGCGCCGCCCGATAAAGCTCGGCTTTTTGGGCTGGTACGCGCTCCAGTCGATCTTCGTCTTGTTGGCGCGCGCCTCGGCGTAGCTCACCATCGGCTGCGCCTTCTTGTTCGCGTGCTGCGTGCGAATGCGCTCGTAGTCCGTCTTCAGTTCGTCGAGATATTTCGCCGCGCCCTCGTCCGACAAGAGGCTCGACGCCACCGACACCGAGCGCGACGCGTCCGCCACGTACACGACCGGACCATCGTAATTCGGCGCGATCTTCACGGCGGTATGCACGCGCGAAGTGGTGGCGCCGCCGATCAGAAGCGGCGTCTGCTTGCCGCGAAAGTATTCGTCGCGCTGCATTTCGGAGGCGACGTACGCCATTTCTTCGAGACTCGGCGTGATGAGCCCCGACAGACCGATGATATCCGCGCCTTCTTCCTTCGCCTTCTGCAGGATGGTCGCGCACGGCACCATCACGCCCATGTTGACCACTTCGAAGTTGTTGCACTGGAGCACGACCGAGACGATGTTCTTGCCGATGTCGTGCACGTCGCCCTTGACGGTGGCGATGACGATCTTGCCCTTCGAGCGCACGTCCGCGCCGGCATCGGCGAGACGCTTCTTTTCTTCTTCGATGAACGGGATCAGATGCGCGACCGCCTGCTTCATCACGCGCGCCGACTTCACCACTTGCGGCAGGAACATCTTGCCGGCGCCGAAGAGGTCGCCGACGATATTCATGCCGTCCATCAGCGGCCCTTCGATCACATTGATCGGCCGGCCTCCCGCCCGCTCGATCTTCGCGCGCACTTCCTCTGTATCTTCCACGATGAAGGTCGTGATGCCGTGCACGAGCGCATGTGAAAGCCGCGCCTCGACCGGCTGATTGCGCCATTCGAGGTTCTCTTCCTTCTTCGCCGCGCCGGTCTTGAACTTGTCGGCGATTTCAAGCAGACGGTCGGTGGCGTCTTCGCGGCGATTCAGCACGACATCTTCGACGCGCTCGCGCAGTTCGGGGTCGAGATCGGCATAGACGCCGAGCTGCCCCGCATTCACGATGCCCATGTCCATGCCCGCCTGAATCGCGTGGTAGAGGAACACCGTGTGAATGGCTTCGCGCACGGGATCGTTGCCGCGAAACGAGAACGACACGTTGGACACGCCGCCGCTCACCTTCCCGTGCGGCAGATTCTGTTTGATCCAGCGCGTCGCGTTGATGAAATCGACCGCGTAATTGTTGTGCTCTTCGATACCCGTCGCGATGGCGAAGATGTTCGGATCGAAGACGATATCTTCCGGCGCAAAGCCCACTTCGTTCACCAGAATGTCGTACGAACGCTTGCAGATTTGCGTCTTGCGCTCGAACGTGTCGGCCTGACCTTGCTCGTCGAACGCCATGACGACAGCCGCCGCGCCGTAGCGGCGAATCAGCTTCGCGTGGTGACGGAACGCGTCTTCGCCTTCCTTGAGCGAAATCGAATTGACGATCGCCTTGCCCTGCACGCACTTGAGCCCGGCTTCGATTACTTCGAACTTGGACGAGTCGATCATGATCGGCACGCGCGCAATGTCCGGCTCGGACGCGATCAGATTCAGGAAGCGCACCATGGCCGCTTTCGAATCGAGCATGGCTTCGTCCATGTTCACGTCGATGACCTGCGCTCCGTTTTCCACCTGTTGCCGCGCGACGGCCAGCGCTTCGTCGAACTGGCCGTTCAGGATCATGCGCGCGAACGCCTTCGAGCCCGTCACGTTCGTGCGTTCGCCGACGTTAATGAAGAGCGAGCCTTCGGTGACGTTGAACGGCTCGAGGCCGGAAAGACGCATCGTGTGATCGGTCATGGTCGTTCGCTTCTCTTGTGTTTCTCTTGGTCGATTCGGGCAGTGCTTAGGCGGCGTCGCGATATTGCGAGGGGAAGGCGCGCGGTTTCACTTGCGCGAGCGCCTTCGCGATTTCCGCGATGTGCTCGGGCGTCGTCCCGCAGCATCCGCCCGCCAGATTGACGAGGCCCGCTTGCGCAAACTCCTTGAGCAGTCCCGATGTCACGTCGGGCGTTTCGTCGAAGCCCGTGTCGCTCATCGGATTCGGCAAGCCGGCGTTCGGATAGCACGACACATAGGTATCGCAGAGCTTCGCCAGCTCGGCGATATACGGGCGCATGAGCGCCGCGCCGAGTGCGCAGTTCAGCCCGAACGTCAGCGGCTTCGCGTGACGCAGCGAGTTCCAGAACGCCTCGACGGTCTGACCCGACAGAATGCGCCCCGATGCGTCCGTGACCGTGCCGGAGATCATGATCGGCAGGCGTTCGCCCGTGTTTTCGAACAACTCGTCGAGCGCGAAGAGCGCAGCTTTTGCATTGAGCGTGTCGAAAATGGTTTCGACGAGAAAGAGATCGCAGCCCGCATCGAGCAGCGCCTTCGCTTGCTCGTAGTACGCGTCGCGCAATTCGTCGAAGCTCACGTTGCGCGCGCCGGGATCGTTCACGTCCGGCGAGATGCTCGCGGTCTTCGGCGTCGGCCCGATGGCGCCCGCGACGAAGCGCGGCTTGTCCGGCGTCGAGAACGCATCGCAGGCTTCGCGGGCGAGCTTCGCCGACGCGAAGTTCATCTCGGCGGCGAGGTCTTCCATGCCGTAGTCGGCCTGCGCCACGCGCGTGGCGCCGAACGTGTTCGTCTCGATGATGTCCGCGCCGGCCGCGAGGTATTTGTCGTGAATCTCGCGGATGATCTGCGGCTGCGTGATGGAGAGCAACTCGTTGTTGCCCTTGATATCGCGGCCATAGTCCTTGAAGCGATCACCGCGATAAGCGGCTTCGTCCAGCTTGTAACGCTGAATCATGGTGCCCATCGCGCCATCGAGGATCAGGATGCGCTGCTGCAACAGCGCGGGAAGCGCGGCGCCGCGCGTGTATTCTCGCGCGGAGATCGAAAGACTCGGATTGGCGTTCTGGTTCATGACGGACAGGCCCTGCACCGGATAGGAAATAGTCCGTCATTGTAGCCGCAGCGCGGGGCGGTCGCTCCCGGCGCATGGGGCGCGGAGGCGATGCGCCCGCGCAAAAAAAGAACCCCGCCAATGTTCTGGCGGGGTCTTTTCTGGCGTGTCGCTCGTTTGCCGTCTTGCGTGGCTCGCCTCATTCGCCGGTGAGCGTGGCGGCGCGGGCTCGAGACTCCGGGCGCCCGCGCGAAACGTAGCTTTAGTGCAGCACCACGGGCTGGGTCATCAAGATATCGAACTGGCCGAGGAATTCATCGACATCCTCGAGCGATGGCTCTTCTTCGATCAGCTTCTGCACGTGCTCGCGAAACTTCGCGGCAAGTTCACCGTCGATGAAGATCTCCCGTTGCGTGTTCTTGTCGACGATTTCATACCCGCCCGACATCATGGCGAGATGATTGGCCTGAGGCGGAAATTCGACGACGCAATAGTTAGGGCTGTTGTAGATCATTTGCATGGCGACACTCCTTATTCCTGTTGCTCCCGCAACCTGCATCGTAGTTGGAGCGACTGGGTGGGAATTCAAGGGGTGGCCTCGACGTGATGCCGTGTTATCGAGGCTTTTTTCTGTGAAACGTACTCAGGCGGCCCCACGCAAGAACGCATCGAGCAATGCGCAAAAGCGTTGCGACGCCTCGACCGGAGACAGATGTGCCGCATCCAGAAGTTCGAATTGCGCGCCCGGCACCGTGTCGGCGATCACTTTAGATTCAGCATGCGGCGTGCCATTGTCGTGTTCGCCGGCCACCACGAGCGTGCGTTTCCGGATCGACGCCAGTTGGCTCTTCGCGTCGAAACGGCTGAGGGCTTCTGCCGCCATCGCGAAACCTTCCGCAGGCGTGCGCGCAATCGTTTCGCCGATCTGCTCGAGCACTTCGGGATGTGCCTTGCGAAACCCTTCGGTGAACCAGCGTTCCAGCGTCGACTCCAAGATACTCTCCATGCCGTTTTGGCGCACGGAAGCCGCGCGTTGCAAAAACGCCGGACGCGCTTCTTCGCGAATGAACGCGGGTGCGCCCGCGACCGTCAGTGAATCCACTTTGTCCGCATGGTTGATGGCGAACTTCTGCGCGACCATGCCGCCGAGCGACAAGCCGACGATATGCGTTGTCGGCGCGCCGAGCTTGTCTAGCAATTCGGAGAGATCGTCGGCGAGATCGTCCACGCTAAACGCATTGGGCGACACTGCCGAATAGCCGTGACCGCGCATGTCGTAACGCAGCACGGTGAAATCGTCGCGGAAGTAACCGGCCATCTGGTCCCACACGGACAAGTCGCCGCCGAGTTGATGAATGAAGGTCAGCCAGGGACCGCCGCCTTCGTTGTCAAGAACGTATCGGGTTTCGATGCCTTTGATGTTCACCTGCATATCCGCTCCGTGGAGGTCGCTTTGAGATTCCGTGCGTCCCGTGAGGCCGTGGGACGCGCCGCCGCTACGGCCTGACGGAGGCGTCGTCGGCGGCGGGTGCGGTTTCCTCTGACGCATCCGTCGTGCCCGGCGCGTCCGTTCGGGCGGAAGGCGCTTGCAGCTTGCCCGCCCAGAGCATTTCGATCTGCATGCCGGAAGGCTCGGTCTGGAGGATGCGGGCAGGCAGCCAGCCGAGCGCCGGAGCCAGCCAGATGTCGAGCTTGCGGCGGTCGCCTTCGCGGCGCGGCAGGCGCGTGAAGTGCCGCGCGGTGACGAAGCCCTCGCGCGTCTGCACGGTTTCATCGCCGACGGTTTCCATCGGCCAGATTTCGCTGCTGTCGTTATCCGCGACGCTGAACTGACGCGTGACGCCGGGTTTGTAGACGTCGGGCGCGCCGCGCACGAGGCTCGTCAACTGCATGACGACGCTGAAGCGGTCCTGCGCGCCGTCCGCCAGCGGCTGGCTGTTCGGCGTGCGCGTATAGACGATTTGCTTCGTTTCGCGATTGAACACGGCGATGTCGGCGGCGCGGCGGCCGCGTTTCTCCGAGTACTGTTCCGGCGCGATGCCGAAGCCATCGATGTGACCCTTGCTCGAATACACATACGGGCCGACGAACGGCAGCGGAATGGAAACGACCATCTCGTAGTGCTGGCCGTCGTTGGTCCAGTGGATCGTGCCGGTCTGGTTCATCACGCCGTTGACGAGCGTGTCGTAGCGCAGGTCGCCGGTCGGCGGGACGCTGAATTTGTCGCCGGAAGCGGGTCGCGTCGCAGCTGCGGCGGCGGGCGGCGCGGACGCGCTCCCGGAAGCCGCGCCGGAAGCCGCCACGCTTGATGCCGCCACAGGATCGCCCGGCTGCGGCGTGGCCGCGCTCAACACCGGCGCGACCGCGGCCGGAGTCGGCGCTGGCGCGCGGACGGCCTTGGGCGGCGCGGGCCGATCCGCGTGGACAGGCGCGGGCGGTTTGGCAGGCGCAGGCGGCGCGACAGGCTTCGGCGTCAGCAATTCCACTTGCACGGGCGGCTTCTGCTCCGGAACCTGATTCGCGGGCTGCCTCGCGTGTTCGATCCAGCGCATCGCGCCCCAATGCAGACCCGCGACGATCAACGCGGCCGCGACCCAGCGCCCCCATCGGCGAGACGCGTGTGGCGTGGACGCGGCAGCGGGAGACTCGCCCGGCGCAGCAGGCGGACGATGAAACGAAAACAGGGGCATCGAACGAGGAGAAAAAAGTGCGCGACAGCAGAACCGGTTATGACACCCGCGCTCGCAACGATGTTCCGCAAAGACCGGCGATCACCGTTCGCCCGCCTTGTATCCCAGTTCATACGACAGTGCGCGCGCGCATTCCCGAAGCGCCGCATCGATCTCGCCGCCCCAGCGCGTATCGAATGCGCCTTCGTGTCCTAGCGCGATCAGGCCGAGCGCGACTTCACCGGTCGAATCGAAAACGGGCATGCAGAACGCGTGTATCGACGGCAGCAGCATGCCTTCGACGCGCGCCGCGCCGTGTTCGCGCACATCGGCGAAAAGCGGCTCGACGCCGGCAAGCGTCTGCTTGCTCGCAGCGAGTTCGCGTTCGAGCATCGGCTGCGTCTTGCTGCGCGGCAGATACGCGGCGAAGAGCAGTCCCGTGGCCGACGAAAGAAGCGGCATCACGTCGCCCAGCTTCAGCGATGCCTTCGCCGGGTAGCTCGACTCCATCCAGTGCACGACCGTCGGACCCTGATTGCCCCACACCGCGATGCCAACCGTCTGGTCGATCCGGTCACGCAGTTCGGCGAGCGCGATGCGCGCGAGCTTCACGCCATCCACACGTGCGAGCCTCGCGAGGCCCATCTGCAAAGCGAAACCGCCGAGTTCGTAGCGCCCGGAGAGCGGGTCTTGCGACGCCAGCCCGAGCCGCACGAAGCTCACGAGATACCGATGCGCTTTCGCCGGACTCATGCCCGCGCGCTGCGCGAGATCGCGCAGCATCATGGCGCGCGGCTCGTGCGTCAGCACATCGAGCAGACGGAAGCCGACTTCGATCGACTGAATGCCCGAGCGCAGTTTCTCTTCGGATGCGTCGAGGTCGAGTTCGTCGCCGGTGGCGGGCGCGTTGGATGGCATGGAAAGCGGGAAGGCGATGGATTCACCATCGTAAAATACATTTCCCTCAACGTCATCTCAGCCCCGACTCCGCTTTATGAAACTTGCCACGCTGAAGGACGGCACGCGCGACGGCCAGCTCATCGTCGTTTCGCGCGATCTGCGCACGGCGGTCATTCCCGATGGAATCGTCTCGACACTGCAACGCGCGCTCGACGACTGGACGTTCTACGCACCGCAGCTTTTCGACCTCTACGAAGCATTGAATCAGGGCCGCGCGCGCCACACGTTCTCGTTCGATGCGAAGTCGTGCATGGCGCCGTTGCCGCGTGCGTTCCAGTGGGCCGACGGCTCGTCCTACGTGAATCACGTGGAACTCGTGCGCCGCGCGCGCGGTGCGGAGATGCCGCCCGAGTTCTGGACCGATCCGCTCATGTATCAAGGCGGCAGCGATGACTTCCTCGGACCGACCGACGACATCGTGTGTGCGTCGGAATCGTATGGCATCGACTTCGAGGCGGAAGTCGCGGTGATTACGTCCGACGTGCAGATGGCGCCCACGCCCGACGAAGCGTTGAAGAGCGTGCGCTTGCTGATGCTGGTCAATGACGTCTCGCTGCGCAACCTGATTCCCGCCGAACTCGCGAAGGGCTTCGGCTTCTTCCAGAGCAAGCCCGCGACCGCGTTTTCGCCGGTGGCCGTCACGCCGGACGAACTCGGCGACGCGTGGCGCGAAGGCCGCGTGCATCGCCCGATGACCGTGCACTGGAACGGCAAGAAGGTCGGCCAGCCGGACTGCGGCGTGGACATGGTGTTTCACTTCGGCCAGTTGATCGCGCACGCCGCGAAGACGCGCAACTTGCGCGCGGGGTCGATCGTCGGCTCAGGCACGATATCGAACAAGGACACGAAGCGCGGTTACTGCTGTATCGCGGAGAAGCGTTGCCTGGAGACCATCGAGCACGGCGCGCCGCAGACGGAGTTCATGAAGTTCGGCGACAGCGTGAAGATCGAAGTCTTCGACGACGCGGGCAAGTCCATCTTCGGCGCGATCGATCAGGCGGTCGTGCAACTCGAGCACTGACCACGCGCGATGAAACAAACGGCGCAACGGGTTTCGCCCGATGCGTCGAGGGCGCCGGCGACCGTACACTCTCCGGGCGTTGCGGCTCACGCGCCGCACGACGACAAAAATACAAACGGAGACTTCGATGCGCATAAGCAAGTGGGTGGCGGCAGCGGTGACGGCATTTGCCGCGACGACGGCGGCGTTCGCGCAAACGCCGCACGTCAAGATCGGGCTCGTGCTGTCGCTGACGGGGCCGGCTGCGTCGCTCGGCATTCCCGCCCGCGATACCGTCGCGCTTCTGCCGAAGGAAATGGGCGGCGCGAGCGTCGACTACATCGTGCTCGACGACGCCTCCGACACCACGCAAGCCGTGCAGACCACGAAGAAGCTCATCAGCGAGAATCAGGTCGACGCGATTATCGGCTCGTCGATCACGCCGAATTCGCTCGCGATGATCGACGTCGTCGCGCAAGGTCAAACGCCGATGATCTCGCTCGCTTCGTCGGCGAAGATCATCGAGCCTGTCGACGAGAAGCGCCGCTGGGTTTTCAAGACGCCGCAAACGGACGCGATGATGGCCTCCGCGATTGCCGAGCACGCGAGCAATCACGGCGTGAAGACGCTCGCGTACATCGGCCAGGCGGACGCGCTCGGCGAAACCTTCTACGCGGAAGTCGCCAAGTTCGCGCAACTGCACAAGATCACGGTCGTCGCCAACGAGCGGTTCAATCGCACGGACCCGAGCGTGACCGGGCAGATTCTCAAGATTCTCGCGGCCAAGCCGGATGCAGTGGTGGTCGGCGCGGCCGGCACGCCCGCCGCCTTGCCGCCGAAGACGCTCGCGCAGCGTGGCTACAAGGGCAAGGTCTATCACAATCACGGCGTGGGCAACCGCGACTTCCTGCGCGTATGCGGCGCGGATTGCAACGGCACCTTCCTGCCGACGAGCCCCGTGCTCGTCGCCGCCCAGTTGCCGGACGATCATCCGGCCAAGCGCCTCGCGCTCGACTACATCAAACTGTACGAAGCGAAGCAGGGCGCGGGCACGGTCTCAGCATTCGGCTCGTATGCGTGGGACGCGGGGATGTTGCTGCAACGCGCCGTTCCCATTGCGATGAAAGCCGGCGCGCCCGGCACGCCCGCGTTTCGCGGCGCGCTTCGCGATGCGCTCGAAGGCACGAAGAACTTCGCGGACACGAACGGCGTCGTCAACATGACGCCCAACGATCACATCGGTCTCGACCAGCGCGCCCGCGTGATGGTCGAGATCCGCGACGGCAAGTGGGCGTATCAGCCGCGCTAGACCACATGGAACCGACATGAGCGATCTCTCCTTGTATTCGCACTACACGTCGCTGCAGTTGCGCCGTCATGCGCATGGCGTGCTGGAAGTCGTCATGCCGGGCGCGGGCGCGAACAAGAGCGGCCTCTCCACCGCCGACGCCAGCATGCATCGCGAACTCGCGGATATCTGGCGCGATATCGACCGCGATCCGGACACGCGCGTCGCGCTGATTCGCGGCGAAGGCAAGGGCTTTTCGGCGGGCGGCGACCTCGCGCTCGTCGAAGAGATGGCGAACGACTTCGACGTGCGCGCGCGTGTCTGGCGCGAGGCGCGCGATCTCGTGTACAACGTGATCAATTGCAGCAAACCGATCGTCTCCGCCATGCACGGTCCGGCGGTCGGCGCGGGGCTGGTCGCGGGCTTGCTCGCCGATATTTCCATTGCGGCGAAGTCGGCGCGCATCATCGACGGACATACGCGGCTCGGCGTCGCGGCGGGCGATCATGCGGCGATCGTCTGGCCGCTGCTGTGCGGGATGGCGAAGGCCAAGTACTATCTGCTCCTATGCGAGCCTGTGAGCGGCGAAGAGGCGGAGCGCATCGGGCTGGTATCGCTCGCGGTGGAAGAAAGCGAACTCATGCCGAAGGCGATCGAGGTCGCGAACCGCCTCGCGGCCGGATCGCAGACGGCCATCCGCTGGACGAAGTACGCGCTGAACAACTGGCTGCGCATGGCGGGGCCGACTTTCGACACATCGCTCGCGCTGGAATTCATGGGCTTTGCCGGCCCCGACGTGCACGAAGGCATGCGTTCGCTGCGCGAGCGCCGCGCGCCGGATTTCCCCGGCGGCGCGCCGTTCTGACGAACGCGGCGCTTGCAGCCAAGCGCGATCAACCAATCAAGAGGAGCGACGAATGACGGACACCTCAGGCGGCAACTCGCCGTTTTCCATTCCCGGTTTCCCCGGTTTCTCCGGCTTGGGCCAGGCCGACATGATGGGCAAGATGTGGGAAATGATGCGCTTGAATCCGTTCGCGGCCGCGATGTCGGGCGGCGCGCAGGGCGCGAATCCGTCGCTTTCGATGATGTCGGACATGCTCGCGCCGCTCACGAACATCGAGGAACTGGACAAGCGCGTGACCGACATGCGCGCCGTCGAGCAGTGGCTGAAGCTCAATCTGAACATGCTGCAATCCGCGATTCAGGCGCTCGAAGTGCAGCGCGCCACGCTCGCCACGCTGCGCGCGTTCGGCGCGTTCGCGCAGACGTCGGTGGAGAGCGCGCAGAATGCGGCGGCGGAAACGTCGAAGGCGGCGGGCCGCTGGCCGATGGGCGGCGCCGCGCAGAACGACGCGCCGCATGCCGCGCCGGGCGAACGCGCCTCGCCCACGGAAAGCGACAACCCGGAACCGGGCGCGCAGCCGGATGCGCCGCTGCCGCCGGGCTTCGATCCGGGCGGTTGGTGGAACGCGCTGCAATCGCAGTTCAATCAGCTCGCCCAACTGGCGATGATTCAGCCCGGCATGGCGGGCGCGCCCGCCGGGCAAGCGACATCGCCCGCCAGTGAGGGCCCGCCTGCACCCGCGCCCGCGCCGGCCACCGGCAGGAACGCCGGCGACGATACGTCCGCCGCCGCAGCAGCAGCGAAGAAGGCTGCGGCGCGCAAAGCGCCGGCGCGCAAGAAACCCGAGTGAGCATCGCGGCCGGTGTCGCGCGGGTGCGGCATCGGTTGGAACGAAACGCCCGGCGGTCACGTGGTCGCCGGGCGTTTTCTTTTGCACGCGCGCCGCGTCCCTGACCGCCACGTATTGATCTATCCTGTCTAACAGTTGCGCTGATTTAGCGACGAATTTGTCCACCTGCCGCCGCAGGCACGCATTGTGCAATGCGGCTGTCTGCGTGTTCAATTACCGTTTTGTCCATGACAAATTCATCCGAAGATAATCTGGGTTCCGACGTGAGTCCGGGCCAAGAAGAACCAGAAAACGCGGCGTCCGCAGCGGCGGCCGTGCGTCCCGTGGGCTCGGGGCTGAGCGGCGTCGGCATCGGCGCAATTGCGCAGGAGATTGGTCTGACGAAGGACACGCTGCGCGTGTGGGAGCGGCGTTACGGTTTTCCGCAGCCGATGCGCTCGCCCGGCGGCGAGCGACTGTATCCGCAGGAGCAGGTGACGAAGCTGCGGCTCGTCAAACGCTTGCTGGACGCGGGGCATCGGCCGAGCAAGGTGCTCGCGCAGCCCATCGAGGCGCTTCAGCAACTCGCGGAGTCGTCGGGCGTCGGGCAGGACGCGCCGGACGCCGAACTGGACCACTTCATCGCGCTGCTGCGCAACGGCGCATACGAGGACTTCCGCTTCGGGCTCCTGAGACGCGCGACGCGCGACGGCCTGGAACGCTTCGTCATCGATGTCGCCGCGCCGCTTGCCGCGCGCGTGGGCAACGCGTGGGCGGCAGGTACGCTTCAGGTCTATCACGAGCATTTGTTCAGCGAGTCGATCCAGTTCACGCTGCGCACGCTGATGCGCCCGCTGTCCGAGGCGTTGCGCGGGCGCGGCGGCCGGCCGCGCGTTCTGCTGACGACGCTGTCCGGTGAAGGCCACGGCCTCGGCATTCTGATGGCCGAAGCCATGTTCACACTTTGCGAGTGCGAATGCGTGCAACTGGGACTGCAAACGCCGCTGCACGACATCGTCGGCGCGGCGGTCGCGCATAAGGTCGATGTCGTCGCGCTGTCGTTCACTGCGGTGCTCCCCGCGCAGGTCATCTCGAACGGTTTGACGGAACTGCGCAGCATGTTGCCGCAGGAAATGCGCATCTGGGCCGGCGGGAGCAGCCCGGCGCTGCGCCGCAAACCGAACGAAGGGGTCGACCACGTCGAGGGCCTTACGCCCATCGAAGAGTTCGTGGCGGCCTGGCGCGAAGGCGCCATGCTATGATCCAGAAGGCTTGCTAGCGCGGGCTCGAGCGGGCCTGCGAACGTCGCGGCATCGGCGGAACGTGGGTCTCAGTGGGCCGGAAACCGTCGCGCGGCGTAAGCGTCGTCCTGCTGATCCACAGCACCGGCGGTGCGGCGAAAGCCTCGATCAAGCTCAGGCATACGTTTCGCTTCTCGCGCACGAAAGAACAGGGCGCACATTACATGGCATCCGCGCAAGACGTTCGACGCGAAAACGCGTCGGGCGCGTTGCCACGGCGCTAAACCGGGCGCTTCCTTGTCGGATTTCGCCAGCGGCCGCCCAAATCCCGCGTAAAATTGAAAGCTTGGTTGCTCGTGTGCAGCGGTTCGTGCGCACGCTTGGCCGAACGTCATACAGATATAACGTCGCATAAGTGGCTTCAGGGGTGGACTATGAACACCATGCTTTATCCGGAACTTTATAAATCGCTGGAATCCGTCCGTTGGGATATGGAGAAGGACATCCCTTGGGACAAGTTCGATGCGTCCCTGCTCACCGACGAGCAGGCCCGGACCATCAAGATGAACGCGATCACCGAATGGTCCGCTCTTCCCGCAACCGAAATGTTTTTGCGTGACAACCATCATGACAGCGACTTTTCCGCGTTCATGAGCGTGTGGTTTTTCGAGGAGCAGAAGCATTCGCTGGTGCTGATGGAATATCTCCGCCGCTTCCGGCCCGAACTGGTGCCGACGGAAGAAGAACTGCACGCCGTGCGCTTCGAGTTCGATCCCGCGCCGCCGCTCGAAACGCTCATGCTTCATTTCTGCGGCGAAATCCGCCTGAATCACTGGTATCGCCGCGCGGCCGAATGGCATACCGAGCCGGTCATCAAGCATATCTACGAAACCATTTCGCGTGACGAGGCGCGTCATGGCGGCGCGTATCTGCGCTACATGAAGAAGGCGCTCTCGACTGCGGGCGATACCGCGCGCGCCGCATTCGCGAAAATCGGCGTGCTGATGGCCTCCGCCCGTCGCACGGAGAAGCCGCTGCATCCCACGAACCTGCACGTGAATCAGGCGCTCTTTCCGCGCGATACCGTGCAATCGCGTCTGCCGGACCCGGAATGGCTCGAACGCTGGCTGGACGATCAAATCCGCTTCGACGATAGCTGGGAGAAGAAGGTCGTCGAGCGCATTCTGCACAACCTCTCGATTCTTTTCGAGCGGTCGTTCGTCACGGCGCAGGAATTGAACCGGTATCGCAAGGAAGTGGTGCAGCGTCTGCAAGCCGCGTCCGGCGGTTCAAGCGGACAGCCTGCGTAAAAGCGTATCGCGTGAATGAAAAACGGCCTGCCGGCTTTCAGCGGCGGGCCGTTTTGCTTTCCAGGCCGCCTTTTCATCACGATTGGCGCGCAAACCGCCGTGGCACAATGCGCGCTTTCCGAACTATCCGCGAGAGCACCGACATGCCCGCCACTTTCGAACGCAAGATCACCACGCGCGACGCGCTCGCCGCGCTCCGCCCGACGCTCGCCGGGCCGGTCGTGTTCACCAACGGGGTGTTCGACATCCTGCATCGCGGACACGTGACGTATCTCGCGGACGCGAAGGCGCTCGGCGCGACGCTGATCGTCGGCGTGAACAGCGATGCCTCCGTGCGCACGCTCGGCAAGGGCGACGATCGCCCGATCAATCGCGAAGACGACCGCATGGCGCTGCTCGCGGCGCTCGAAAGCGTGGATTGGGTGGTGAAGTTCGAGGAATCGACGCCGCTGCAACTGATCGACGCGCTGCGCCCCGACGTGCTCGTCAAGGGCGGCGACTACGACATGGACAAGCTCGCGGAATCGGCGCTCGTGCGCGGCTGGGGCGGCAAGGCGCTGGCGATTGCGTTCGAGCATGACCGCTCGACCACCGCGCTGCTGAAGAAGGTCCGCGCGCAGTCCTGAACGGGCCGCGCGTTACTGGCCGAGCGGCTTCGTCTCTACGTTCGCGGCGGGCGCGGGACCGCCGACTTGAGGCTGATCGGCCGCATCTTCGGGGCGCAGCGGGCGCGTGGTCAGCGTTTCCGGCCGCACCTGTTGCAACAGATGATGCGGCTCGCGCGCGCCTGCGGCGGGCAGCGACGAGCCGAACATGCCGTGTACGAGCGCGAACACCAGCACGTTGGCCAAAACGAGAAAGGCAATGAGCCAGCGCAGCATTCTTGGGGCTCCGTCAGTCGATTCGGTAATCATCAGTCAGTTCGATGCGCGGCCGATTCGCGCGCAATGAGCGCGAGGCCGGCAAGCACGAGGGAATCGTGGCGAGTGTGCGGCACCGCGAGCGCGCCCGCAATCTCGTTGGCCGCGCCGCCGCCGAGCACGAGGCGCACGTCGGACTGCCACTCGGCGCGCAGATCGCGCCATGCGCGTTCGATCAGGCTGGCTTGCGCGAGCAGGCAGCCCGCGGAGAGCGCGGCGGCGGTATCGGTGGCGAAGAAGCTGGGCGCAGGCGCTTGCGCGTGACCGAGCGCGCGGCGCGCGGCGGCGGCATCGAGTGTCGGCAACTGCGCGGTGTGGCTGCCGAGCGATTGCATCATCAGCGACCAGCCCGGCGCGATCAATCCGCCCGTGAAGACGCCGTCGGCGCGCAACGCTTCGAGCGTCGTCGCGGTGCCGAAGGTGGCGATCAGCACGTTCTCGCCGGGAAATGCAGCGCGCGCGCCGATCAGGCTCGCCCAGCGGTCGCTGCCGAGCTTCTCCGGTTCCGTGTAACCGTTGGTCACGCCGCATTGCGCACGCTTCGCGCGCACGACGGTGCGCGGCAGCGCCGGCCAGCGCGCGTCGATCATGCGTTCGATGCGCGCCTGCACCGCCGCGCCCGCCACGTTCGACATCCACGCGCTTCCCGGCCGAGGCAGCGCCGACCATGCGGCGAGCGCCGGATCGGCGGCATCGCCCGGCGCGGATTCACGTTCGTGTTCCAGCGCGCCGCTCGCGATGGCCGCGCCGTTTTCATCCACCAGCGACCACTTGATGCGGCTGTTGCCCGCGTCGATCAACAGCATCGGCGCGTCGCTCACGGACGCTCCTTCGCGAGCCGCAGCGACAGTTCGCCCGTCGCGACGGCGCGCGGTCCTTCGGGCGCGTCGATCAGCAAGTGTCCGCTGTCGTCGACGCCGCTCGCGACGCCGCGCGTCACTTCCTGCCCCTGGTCCATCAGCACGACTTCGCGGCCCGCGTAGGCGTGCGCGTCGGTCCAGCGCTGGCGGAACGGCCGGAAGCCGTCCGCTTCGAAGCGAGGCAGCGCGGTGTCGAGCGCATTCAGCAGCGCGGCGAGCGTGTCCGTGAGATTCGCGTCGGGCCACGCGCGGGCGAGCGCGGCGGGCGCCGCGCCGGGAGCGGCAGCGGACGGCGACTGGCGATTTGCCTCGTCGACTTGCGCGGCGAGCTGCTCCGCGCCGTGCAGATTGATGCCGATGCCGATCACCACCGCCGTCGCGCCCGGCGCATTCCACGCCGTCTCGATGAGGATGCCGGCGAGCTTGCCGTCGTCGAGCAGCACGTCGTTCGGCCACTTGAGCGCGGGCCGCGCGGACGGCGTGAGCGGCAGGCGCGCGAGCGCGTCGAGCACGGCGGTGCCGATGGCGAGACTCAGGCCCGACAGCCCTTCGATAGGCCGCCGCAGCACATAGCCGACCGACATCAGAAGCGCGTTGCCCGGCTCGGCGAGCCACGCGCGCCCGCGCCGCCCGCGCCCGGCCGTCTGCGCATACGCGACGCGCGCGACCGGCGCGGGCGGCGTGCGTTGCGCGACGTCGCGGGCAAGCGCGCGCATGCGCTCGACCAGATCGGCGTTGGTGGAGCCGGTTTCATCGACGATCTCGATGGTCCAGTCCCGCACGGGACGCTCGGCGAGCGTGGCGAGCCGGGTGCGGTCGATGCGCCAGGGCGCGTCGGGGGCGAAGGAGGGGGTCGGGGTCATCGGAGTATTGTAGCGGGCGTGGTTGAACCTTCGCGCTCGGGATCGCGCCGCCGTGCAACGATCCTTCGCTACAATGTCCCTCTCCCTCAAACCGCGTTCCAACGCCCCTTCGATCCTTGAACTTCGACACGCCGCCCCGCCTGCGAGTGGAAGCCGGTCAGCAAGGCAAGGTGGTCCGTCTCTCGGGCCAGTGGACGGCGCTCGCGCTCGCGCGTGACCGCTCGAAAACCGGCGTCACGCGGCGGCTGCGCGCCATCGGGCGCGAGGCCATCGGCCAGTGGGACCTGCTGTCGATCGAGCGGCTCGATCACGTCGGCGGCCAGGCGCTCTGGCGCATCTGGGGCCGCAAGATGCCCGCGACAGTCGCGCTGTCCGACACACAACGCGAAATCTTCGAGCGCGTCGCGCTGCTCGATGCCGAGCGCGAGGAGCCGGAGGCCATCGACCGCGTCGGTCCCGTCACGCGGCTCGGACAGTTGATCTTCGCGTTCTTCGATCATCTGCAAGGCGGCCTCGCGATGTTCGGCGGCTTCGTGCTCGATTTCATCGGGCTGATTCGCCGCCCGCAGCGCACGCCGTGGACGGAGATCTCCGCCAACATCTATAGCGCCGGCGCACAGGCGCTCGCGATCACGGCGCTCGTCGCCTTCCTGATCGGCATCGTGCTCAGTTATCTGTCCGCGCAGCAACTGCGCATGTTCGGCGCGAACCAGTACATCGTGAATATTCTCGGGCTCTCGGTGATTCGCGAGCTGGGGCCGGTGCTGTCCGCGATTCTCGTCGCGGGGCGTTCGGGTTCCGCCATTACCGCGCAAATCGGCGTGATGCGCGTCACCGAGGAACTCGACGCCATGCAGGTCATGGGCATTCCTCACGGCCTGCGTCTCGTGCTGCCCCGCGTGATCGCGCTCGGCGTCGCGATGCCGCTGCTCGTCATGTGGACGAATATCATCGCGCTGACGGGCGGCGCGCTCGCGGCAAAGCTCGTGCTGTCCATCGACATTTCGTTTTTCATCCGCTCGCTGCCGTCCGTCGTGCCGATCGCCAATTTGTGGATCGGGCTCGGCAAGGGCGTCGTGTTCGGCATGCTGATCGCGCTTGCCGCGTGCCATTTCGGTTTCCGTATCAAGGCGAATTCGCAGAGCCTCGGCGAAGGCACGACGACGTCCGTCGTCACGTCGATCACCGTCGTGATTCTCGCGGACGCGGTGTTCGCCATCCTCTTCCAGAACGTGGGGCTCTGACGCCATGTCGACGACGCTCGCCACCGCCGTGCGCCATCAGCCGCCGCCCGTGATCGCGGAGCCGGTGATCGAAGTGCGCGACGTCACGAAACGCTACGGCCGCACGGTCATTCACGAACATCTGAATTTCGAGGTGCGCCGTGGCGAGATCGTCGCGCTGCTGGGCGGCTCGGGCTCGGGCAAGACCACGCTCGTGCGGCAGATTCTCGGTCTCGAATCACCGACCTCGGGCGTGATTCGAGTGCTCGGCGAGGAATGGGCGCGCATGGACGCCGAAACCGCGAAGATGCTGCGCACGCGCTCCGGCATGATGTTCCAGCAAGGCGCGCTGTTTTCGTCGCTTTCGGTGTACGACAACATCGCGCAGCCGTTTCGCGAACTGGGCAAGATTCCCGAAGACCTGATCCGCGAATTCGTGATGCTCAAGCTCGAAATGGTCGGGCTCTCGTGCAAGCACGCGACCAAGATGCCGTCGGCGCTCTCGGGCGGCATGGTCAAGCGCGTCGGCATTGCGCGGGCCATCGCGCTCGAACCGGAACTGCTGTTTCTCGACGAACCCACGGCCGGCCTCGATCCGAAGGCATCGGACGAATTTGTCGATCTGATCGCGACGCTGCATCGCGCGCTCGGTCTCACCGTCGTCATGGTCACACACGATCTCGATACGATGGTCGCGCTTTCCACGCGCGTCGCCGTGCTCGCGGACCGGCGCGTGCTGGTCGCAGCGCCGGTGGAAGAAGCGGTCGCGGTCGATCATCCGTTTATCCGCGAGTATTTTCTCGGGCGGCGCGGACGGCGCGCGCTTCAGGCGCTGCCGCCTGAACGCCGCGCGAAGCTGCCCGCCGCCGCGCTCGACGACGCCACCATCACCGTGAAGTAGCCCGGCCCGATAGGGATAAGGAACCTGCCGATGGAAAACAAATCACACGCGTTCTGGACCGGGCTGTTCACCATCGTGCTCGTGCTGGCCATTGCGTTCGCGGCGTTCTTCTTCAACGTGGACCGCACGGTGCGCGTGCCGTACGACCTGATCGCGCGGACCAACGTGACCGGCCTCTTCACCGATGCCGCCGTGCGTTATCGCGGCCTCGGCGTCGGCAAGGTGGAGTCGATCCGCTTCGACCGGGCGCATCCGGGGCAGATTCGCATCCGCATTCTCGTCGATCAGAACGCGCCGATGACGCACTCCACGTTCGCCACACTCGGCTTTCAGGGCGTGACGGGCATCGCGTTCGTGCAACTCGACGACACGGGCAAGGACACGGCCGCGCTCGCGTCGTCGCCGCAGCACGTCGCGGAGGTGCCCATGCGTCCGGGCCTTTTCGAGCAGTTGCAGGAACGCGGCGATGTGATCCTGCGCAAGTTCGAACGTCTTTCCGAAGACGCAGACAAGTTCCTTTCCGACGATGTGCGCGACCAGCTTCTCGACACATCGAAAAGCCTGAAGGGCGCGGCGGACGGCATTGCGTCGCTCGCGAGTCAGGCGGCGCCTGCGACCGCGCATCTGCCGCAGACGTTGAGTCAGCTCGACCGCACGCTGGCATCGACGAACGCGCTAATACAGAACCTGAATCGCGAGAACGGACCTTTCGTGAGCAATCTGAACAAGGCGGGCGACGCGGCGCAGCAGGCGGCCGCCGCGCTCGCGGACATGAACGAATCGCTGCGCGATGTATCGGCGCGCGTCGGGTTCGAGGCGCTGCCGCGCCTTTATTCGTTCACCGACGATCTCGCCGCTGCCGCGCGCTCGGTCGACCGCGCCGCCGATACCTTCAGCACGAGTCCGCGCAGCGTGCTGTTCGGCGCGCCGTCCATGCCGCCGGGGCCGGGCGAGCCAGGCTTCGCGTGGCCGGCGCAACCGGCACGCTGAGCGCAGTCAGAGAACAGGACAACGAAGGAATCCCATGTCACTTGCAGAGTTCAAACGACCGCGGGCGCTCGTGATCGCCTGCATCGCCATGCTGGCGGGCTGCACGACGAGCCCGCCCGCGACGCCGGATGCGCGCTATGACCTCGGCGCACGGCCCGCCGCTAGTCCTCCGACTGCAACGCCGCTGCCGCCGGTCAAAGTGCTGGCGGTGAGCGCGTCGCGCAATCTGGAAACCGATGCGTTCGTCTATCGCTTGAGCTACGTCGATGCGCAGCGCACCGGCAGCTACGCGAACAGCCACTGGACGATGCCGCCCGCGCAACTGCTGACGCAGCGATTGCGCGACACGCTTTCGCAGCGCGGCCCCGTGCTGACCGGCGCTGACACTGTGCGCGCGCCGCTGCTGGAGATCGAGCTGACCGGCTTCGAGCAGGTCTTCGACGCGCCGGCGAGCAGCCACGGCGTCGTATCCGTGCGCGCGACGCTCACGCAGCAAGGCCGCGTGATCGCGCAGCGCATGTTCACGGCGAGCGCGGGCGCGCCGAGCGCCGATGCGGCGGGCGGCGCACGCGCGCTCGCGGCGGCATCGGACGATCTCATTGCGCAATTGGGCGCATGGCTCGGCGCGCAGCCGCTCACCGCATCGCGATGACGTCGCGTTTCATCGCACTTCCGCTCGAACGGACGCGCTTGGGCGGCTCATGACGATCAAGCAATGGCAGCGCCGCCCGTCGGCGTTTTCGCGGCAGGCGCTCGTCGCGTATGCAGTGCTCGTCGTGTACGGCTCGCTGTATCCGTTTTCCGGCTGGCGCTCGCTCGGCATCGGGCCGTTCGCGTTTCTCACCGATCCGCTCCCGCGCTATTTGACGGCCTTCGATGTCGTCACCAACGTGCTCGGCTATATGCCGCTCGGCGCGCTGATCGTGCTCGCGCTGTATCCGCGCTGGCGCGGCTCGCTCGCGGTGGGCGCGGCGTTC
The DNA here is from genome assembly GCF_031450785.1 of Caballeronia sp. LZ062. NCBI lineage: Bacteria > Pseudomonadati > Pseudomonadota > Betaproteobacteria > Burkholderiales > Burkholderiaceae > Caballeronia > Caballeronia sp. LZ062. Next base: position 2,341,949 of record NZ_JARTWB010000002.1, on the reverse strand, counting down.
GCGGGCGGCGCGTTGTTGTCCGGCGCGATGGAATCCATCCAGACGTATCTGCCGACGCGCGTCGCGTCCAACCTCGATCTCGCCGCGAATGCGCTCGGCGCGCTCATCGGCGGCGTGCTCGCAGCGCCTGCGACGAGCGCGCTGCTCGATCGCGGCTTGCTGCGGCGGATTCGTTTCACGTGGTTCGAGCGGCACGCGGCCTACGTGATCGGACTGTCGGCGCTGTGGCCGTTCTCGTCGATGTTTCCCGCGCCGTATCTCTTCGGCGGCGGCGACTTGCCGCGCGTGCTGTGGGACGCGCTCGATCCGGCGATGCAGGACGCGATTCTCGCGTGGACGCCCGCCGCGTGGGACGTGGAGACGTGGCCGGACCGGCTGGGCGCGCTGCTGCCCGACGAATCGTGGGAGGCGATGATCACGTCGTCGAATCTGTTCGCGGCGCTCGTGCTCGTGACGCTGCTCACGCGCGAGCGTGCGCCGCGCATCCGGCTGATGATGGCGCTGATCGTGGCGACGCTCGTGGCGAAGGCGGCCGCGTCGTTCGTGCAATCGCGCGCCGGGCTGACTTTCGACTGGGCGACGGACGGCGCGCTCGAAGGCATCGGGATCGGCGCCGTGGCGGGCGTGCTGGCGGTATCGCTGCCGCGTGCGCTGCGGGCGGCGCTGGCGGGCGCGGCGCTCGTCGTGGGGCTTGCGCTCGTGAATCTGCTGCCAGTGAATCCGTATTTCGATATCGTGCTCGCGGATTGGCGTCAGGGGCGGTATCTGCACTTCAATGGGTTGCTGCACTGGCTCGCGTGGGTGTGGCCGTATGCGGCGTTGGGGTGGCTGGCGTCGGCGGCGGAGAGGGCTTGGATGGGGAGGCGGGGAGGTGGGGGAGATAGGGCGGACGTTGGGCGCTAAAGCGCCAACTCCCGCCGACCGCTCTGCATGGGGCGTGAGTAAGGCGCTGAAGCGCCAACTCCCGCCGACCGCTCTGCATGGGGCGGGAGTAAGGCGCTGAAGCGCCAACTCCCGCCGACACGCCCCACCACATCGCTCGCTATAATCGACCGACACCCTCATCGCCGGACGCTCATGGACTCCTTCTACAAGTACCACGTGTTCTTCTGCCTGAATCAGCGCGAACCCGACGCCTCCCGCCCGAGTTGCGCCAACTGCAACGCGCAGGCCATGCAGGAGCACGCGAAAAAGCGCGTGAAGAAGCTCGGCCTCGCAGGCGAAGGCAAGGTGCGCATCAACAAGGCAGGCTGTCTCGACCGCTGCGAGCAAGGGCCGGTCGTCGTCGTGTATCCGGAAGGCACCTGGTACACGTATGTCGATGAAACCGACATCGACGAAATCGTCGATTCGCATCTCGCAAACGGGAAAATCGTCGAGCGTCTTCTGATCGATCAACCCGCCTGACGCTCGCCTCATGAACGCGCAAACGGAAAAATTCCTCATCGACGGCCCGGCGGGCAAGATCGAAGTCGCGCTCGATCGCACGGAGTCCGCGCCGCGCGGTATCGCGCTCGTCGCGCATCCGCATCCGCTCTTCGGCGGAACGATGGACAACAAGGTCGCGCAGACGCTCGCGCGCACTTTCCTGCAACTCGGCTATACGACGTACCGCTCCAATTTTCGCGGCGTCGGCCAGACCGAAGGCGAGCACGACAACGGCATCGGCGAGCGCGAAGACCTGCTCGCGGTCATCGAACACATGCGCGCGCAGCCCGGCCAGCGCGACGTGCCGATCGTCCTCGCGGGCTTTTCGTTCGGCACTTTCGTGCTGTCGCATGTCGCGAAGCGCATCCAGGAAAGCGGGCAGCCGATCGAACGCATGGTTTTCGTCGGCACGGCCGCGAGCCGCTGGGAAGTCGCGCCGGTGCCCGAGAACACGCTCGTCATCCACGGCGAAGTCGACGACACCGTGCCCATCGGTTCCGTCTACGACTGGGCGCGGCCGCAGGAACTGCCGGTCGTCGTCATTCCCGGCGGCGAGCATTTCTTTCACCGCAAGCTGCATATCCTCAAGCGCGTGATCGTCGACGCGTGGCGTTAGGCTTCCGAAGGCTTTCGCCGCGCGCGGACGCACCGAACTCCCCAAATCGACTTCTCGCTTAAGGCATCGCCTGAAAAGCGCGGATGGGCGCTGGATTCGCGCAGTTTTGACGCAATCGCGCTGTTGGCCGCGCGTATAATGGCGCAGAATTTTTTCGCCGCACTTCGTGTTGCAACGCTGCTTTCCCACGCTGTGACCCGACGCCGCGGCGAAAAGCCCGACGCCAGCGCGCCGGCTCCATGCCGGCCCACGCGACGTTCGAAAACAAACGTTTGAGAACCGATGGCGCGGCCGTCTGTCGAATGTGCGCTCCTTCGCCGCGGCACCCCGGTGCCGGTTTGCCACCAGAGGCGAAGAGCGCGACCGGCATGAACGGTCTGCCTGTTCAACCCGCGCTTCGCCGCCTTTCGGATCATCCCGGGCGTGGCGCCGATGCTCTTTCTGCCGACCGATCCTATGCGCTTTTTCCCTTCCGGCTTTTCTGTCTCGTCCGTTTCCGCTTCCGATTCGACTGTCACCATTCAACGCCGCGCCATCAAGGCCGCCATCGTGCTGCCGACCGTGCTCGCCGCCGCGAGCGCGTTCGCGCAGGTGCCGCCGCCCGCGGTGACGGCGCATTCGTGGGTGCTCGTCGATGCCACCAGCAATCAGGTGCTCGCATCCGGCAATCCGGATGAACGCGTCGAGCCGGCGTCGCTCACCAAGCTGATGACCGCGTACCTCGTTTTCGACGCGCTCAAGTCCAAGAAGATCAACATGGACCAGACGGTCACGCCGAGCGAGGCCGTGCGCCGCGTGCGGACGGACGAGTCGCGCATGTTCATCGAAGCGGACAAGCCGGTAACGGTCCACGATCTCGTGTACGGCATGATCGTGCAGTCGGGCAACGACGCGGCCATTGCGCTGGCGGAACTCGTCGGCGGCAGCGAGGCCAACTTCGTCACGCTGATGAACGGCGCGGCGCAACGCATCGGCATGAAGCACACGCACTTTGCCGACGTGAACGGCATGCCCGATCCGCAGCACTACACGACGGCGGGCGACCTCGCCGTGCTGTCGACGCGCCTGATCCGCGATTTCCCCGAGTACTACAGCATCTTCTCGGTGAAGGAATTTACGTACAACAAGATCAAGCAGCCGAACCGCAACCGCCTGCTGTGGCTGGACCCGAGCGTGGACGGCCTCAAGACCGGCCACACGAAAGCGGCGGGCTACTGCCTGATCGCCACGGCCAAGCGTTCGCTGGCGGGCACGCCGGACGCGAGCCGGCGTCTCGTCGCGGTCATGATGGGCGAGCCGAAGGAATCGCTGCGCGTGCAGGACAGCCTAAAGATGCTGAACTACGGCTACACCGCGTATGACGCGCTGCGCCTCTACAAGGCGAATCAGGTGATCGAATCGCCGCGCGTGTACAAGGGCGCGTCGGACAACGTGCAGGCGGGCGTCGAGACGGATCAGTACATCACCGTGCCGAAAGGCCTGGGCGACAAGGTCAAGCCGACTATCACGCGCAACGACTTGCTGATCGCGCCGATCAAGAAGGGCCAGCAGATCGGCACCGTTCGCATGGTGGCGGACGGCAAGGACGTCGCGCAGTTCCCGCTCGTCGCGCTGCAGGACGTGCCGCAAGCCGGCCTCTTCGGCCGCCTGTGGGATTCCGCGCTGCTGATGTGGCAAAAGAAGAAGTAATCGCGTTCTTTCTGTCCCAACGGAGCGGTTTCGATGAACCAGAGCCAAGCCGACGACTTCAACCCGACGGTCTATCTGAACGGCGAGTGGGGACCGCTCTCCGAAGCGCGCATTCCCGTGCTGGATCGGGGCTTTATCTTCGGCGACGGCGTCTATGAAGTCGTGCCGCTCTACGCGCAAAGCGACGGCGCGCGGCTGCCGTTTCGGCTCACGCAGCATCTGGCGCGGCTGAACCGGAGCCTCGGCAAAATCCGCATTGAGAATCCGTTCGACGACGCGGACTGGCGCGCGCTCATCGCCCGCGCAATCGACGCGAACGCCGGCCCCGGCGACGCGCTCGTCTACATTCAGGTCACGCGCGGTGTCGCAAAGAAGCGCGGGCACGCGTTTCCGGCCGGCATCACGCCGACCGTCTTCGTGATGTTGAGCCCGCTCGTCTTGCCGAGTGCCGCGAGCCGCGCGCAAGGCGCGGTCGCGGTGACGGCCGAGGACAAGCGCTGGCTGCATTGCGACATCAAGGCGGTCTCGCTGCTCGGCAACGTGCTGATGGCGCAGCACGCGGCGGAAAACGACGCGCTCGAAACCATCCAGTTGCGCGACGGCTTGCTTACCGAAGGTTCGTCCTCAAATGTGTGGATAGTGAAAAACGGCGCGCTGCTGGGCGTGCCGCGCGGCCCGCGCATCCTCGAAGGCATTCGTTACGGACTCGTCGAAGAACTCGCGGCCGAGGCGGGCATCCGGTTCGAGGAACGCGACATCACCGAGGCCGAACTGCGCGCCGCCGACGAAATCATGATCAGTTCCGCGACGAAGGAAGTCATGCCGATCACGACGCTCGACGGCCAGGCCGTGGGCAACGGCCGTCCCGGCCCGGTCTATGCTGCGCTGTATGACGCCTACCAGCGGGCGAAGTCGCGCGAGTTCGCGCAATGGGCGAGCCGCGCCGGTTAAGGAGAAAGTCATGTCCGATTCATTCGATTCCAAGCCGCAGTCGGCCGATCCGACGCAGGCCAGCAGCACCGACGAGCTGTTCAACTTCCCCTGCGATTTCCCGATCAAAGTGATGGGCAAGTCGCATCCCGAGTTTCAGGACACCATCGTCACCGTGATCCGCGAGTTCGACGGCGAATTCGACGTCTCGCGCGTCGAAGCGCGGCCTTCGTCCGGCGGCAACTACACGGGTCTCACGTGCACGGTGCGCGCGCAGAACCGCGCGCATCTGGACGACATCTATCGCGCGCTCACCGGGCACCCGATGGTCAAGGTAGTGCTCTGAGATTGCCTGAGGCTGCGGGCGCATCGCACACGGCGGGCGTGCGCTCGTAGAGCTGCCTGAACTTCTCCGCTTCGGAGAAAATCCACTCCCGAAACGCCTGCACGCGTTTGGTCGCGAGCAACTCCGGCGGGCACACGAAGTAGTAGGTCCACGGACTCGGACCATCCACGTTGAAAAGCCTCACGAGCCGCCCGTCGATGATTTCCCGCATTGCGAGCGAGCGCCGCACGAGCGCGATCCCCTGGCCGTCGATGGCCGCTTGCAGCAAATTAGACGAATCCTCGAACAAGACGCCGCGTTTTGGCTCCGGCATGTCCGGCAGGCCAGCCGCGTCGAACCACGGGCGCCATAGCTCATCGCCGGAGCGCAAAAGCGGCATGTTCGCAAGGTCGGCTGGCGCGCGCGGCAACGCGCCGCCGTTGAAGCGTGGCGAGCACGCCGGAAAAAACACTTCGTCGAGCAGCGGCTCGGCGTGCACGCCCGAATACTTGCCATAGCCGAAGCGGATGGCCACGTCCACGTCGTCGCGGCTGAAGTCGGTGAGCGCGTTCGTCGACAGCAGTTCGAGATCGAATTCCGGATGTTTTTCGATGAAACCGCCGACGCGCGACGTGAGCCAGCGCGCCGAAAACGACGACAGCATCGACACGACGAGCCGCCGGTCCCGGTCGCCCGAGCGGATGCGCCGCGTCGATTCCGCGAGCGCGACGAGCGCCGCGCGCACGTCCGCCGCGTACTGTCGGCCGCGGTCGGTGAGGCGAACGCGCTTGCCGTCGCGGGCAAAAAGCGCCACGCCGAGTTCCGCCTCCAGCGCGCGTATCTGATGACTGACCGCGCCGTGCGTGACGAAAAGCTCGTCGGCGGCGCGCGAGAAGCTCTCGTGACGGGCGGCGGCTTCGAACGCCCGCAGCGCGTTCAGCGCGGGAAGCTGGCGGAGGTCCATGTGGATATTCACGGGTGCGTTTGTCAATTCGGCTCACATAGCGGTGAAAATTGATCGTTTTGTCCGATGCCTTGCTACGCCTACGATTCTAGTCATCGAAACGTTCCGTTGGCGGAGTCGATCATGCGAGAAATATCAACAAGCGTCACGTTCGAAATCAATCCCGGCGAAACCGTGCCGATGCGCATTGCGCGCGGCACGCGGCTCACCGTGCACGGTAGCCCGGTCTGGGCGACACGCAGCAACGACATCGAGGACTACTGGCTCGCGCCCGGCGACCGGCTGAAGCTGCGCGAGCGCGAACGGCTATGGCTTTCGGCGGAAGGCGACCAGCCCGCGCGCGTCGTGTTCACCATCGTGCCGCGTCGCGATGAACGGGCGATTCGTTGGCTGTCCACACGCATCGAGCGCCTTGCGCTGCGTTTTCGCGCCGGCTGGCGCACCGTGTGAGCGTGCGCGACCGTCTATCTTCGTCTTCACGGCGGGCGGGCTTGGAGCGATTTCGGTAAACTACCGAAACCATGTCCGCCACGCCGCTTGCCTTCTCTACCGAGCTTTCCTCCGAGCCTGCCATAGACTTGCCCGGCGACGTAATTTTGCGCTGGCGCGGGCTCGAGCCGTACGGCGAGAGTTTCGACGCGATGCGCGCGTTCACGGACGCCCGTACGCCCGATACGCCTGACGAAATCTGGCTCGTCGAACATCCGCAGGTTTTCACGCTCGGTCTCGCGGGCGATCCCGCGCATCTGCTCTTGGCCGACAGCGGCATTCCACTCGTGAAGGTGGATCGCGGCGGGCAGATCACGTATCACGGGCCGGGGCAGATCGTCGCGTATCTGCTGATCGACTTGCGCCGCCGAAAGCTGATGGTTCGCGAGCTGGTGCGGCGCATCGAAGAGGCCGTGATCGAAACGCTCGCCACGTATAATCTCGCGACCGACCGCAAGGCGGGCGCGCCCGGCATTTACGTCGCCGCGCCGAGAGCGCTACACGCGCAACGGGGCGCGAACGTTCGTTTGCACGAACGGCATCAGGGCGCGAAGATCGCCGCGCTCGGGCTCAAGATCCGCAACGGCTGCAGCTATCACGGCGTCAGCCTGAACGTGAAGATGGACCTTCGGCCGTTCCTCGCGATCAACCCGTGCGGCTACGCGGGACTCGAAACGGTCGACATGGCGACGCTCGGCGTCGTGGCCGGCTGGCGCGATGTCGCACTCACGCTCGCCGAAAAACTGGCGCATCAGATCGACGGCACGCCGAGCGCCGCCGCTCAACCGCAAGACGGCGCGAGCCGTCCCGCTGCATCTACCGGATCAACCGAATGACTGACGCAACCGCAAACCTGGCAGGCGACACCGCTCCCGCTTCCCCGACGATCCCCGCGCCCTACGACGCCACCGCGAAACAGAAGGCGCAGGCGAAGACATCGCGCATTCCGATCAAGGTCGTGCCGATCGAGAAGCTGAAGAAGCCGGAGTGGATTCGCGTGCGCACGGCGACCGGCAATTCGCGTTTCAACGAGATCAAGCAGATTCTGCGCGAGCACAATCTGCACACGGTTTGCGAGGAAGCGAGCTGCCCGAATATCGGCGAATGCTTCGGCAAGGGCACGGCCACGTTCATGATTATGGGCGACAAGTGCACCCGCCGCTGCCCGTTCTGCGACGTCGGCCACGGCCGTCCCGATCCGCTCGATCCCGAGGAGCCGCTGAATCTCGCGCGCACCATCGGCGCGCTGAAGCTGAAGTATGTCGTGATCACGAGCGTGGACCGCGACGATCTGCGCGACGGCGGCGCGGCGCACTTCGTGGAGTGCATCCGGCAAGTGCGCGAGCAGTCGCCGGAAACGCGCATCGAGATTCTGACGCCCGATTTCCGCGGGCGTCTGGACCGCGCGATCAACATTCTGACCGCCGCGCCGCCCGACGTGATGAACCACAATCTTGAAACGGTGCCGCGTCTCTATAAGGAAGCGCGTCCGGGCTCGGATTATCATCACTCGCTGAAGCTGCTGAAGGATTTCAAGGCGCTGCATCCGGAAGTGGCGACGAAGTCGGGCCTGATGGTCGGCTTGGGCGAAACGGAGGAGGAAATTCTTCAGGTGATGCGCGATCTGCGCGCGCACGACGTCGATATGCTGACCATCGGCCAGTACTTGCAGCCGTCGGAACATCACCTGCCGGTGCGCGCCTATGTGCATCCGGACACGTTCAAGATGTACGAGGAAGAAGCGTACAAGATGGGCTTCACGCACGCGGCCGTCGGCGCGATGGTGCGGTCGAGCTATCACGCTGATTTGCAGGCGCATGGGGCGGGAGTGGTTTGATTCCGCTGCGGCTGGCTTCTGTTGAAAACCCACGGTGACGTGGGTTTTTTTTCGGCTTGTAAATCGGCAAGTAAAGCGCGGTTGCGTCCAGATCACCGGACACCCACCCTCCGCTTTTCCGGAAACTCGGACCCCCCTTGGCTCGCGGCACACCAGAAGGCTTCAACCTCAAGGGCTTACGGCGATTTGCAAACTGGCATTGCCCTTGCAATGAAGATGTCATGGCCCGCGAAGCCGCCCAAAAGACCCAAGGAGACAAGCCGATGACCCATCCCACACCCAACCGTCCCTGAAATCCGTCGACGTAGCGGCTCTCGCTTACGCGACGCGATCTGGCCCGCGCGCGGCACTTCGCCACGCGTCGCCGCTTTGCCCGCACTTCGCGGCTCGCCGCTGGCGCTTTTGTTGCCAACTGCCTGATATTGCCTGGAACCATCGTGAAGAAACCTTTCTATAAAGTCCTGTACGTGCAGGTGCTCGTGGCCATTGCCATCGGTATTGCGCTCGGGCATTTCTATCCCTCGCTCGCCACCGACATGAAGCCGCTCGGCGACGGCTTCATCAAGCTCATCAAGATGGTTATCGGGCCGATCATCTTCTGTACCGTCGTGACCGGCATCGCCGGCATGGAGGACATGAAGAAAGTCGGGCGCGTTGGCGGCAAGGCGCTGCTGTACTTCGAAGTCGTGTCGACCTTCGCGCTGATTCTCGGCCTCGTCGCCACGCACGTGCTGCGGCCGGGCGTCGGCTTCAACGTCGATCCCGCGACGCTCGATCACAAGGCCATCGACACGTACGCCGCGAAGGCCGCGCACGGCCAGAGCGCCGTCGACTTCTTCATGCACATCATTCCGGACACGCTCTCGTCCGCCTTTGCGCAGGGCGAGATCTTGCAGATCCTGCTGATCGCGCTGTTGTTCGGCGCGGTGCTCACGCATCTCGGCGAACGCGGCAGGCCGGTGACGAGCTTCATCGAAAGCCTGTCGAGCGTGCTTTTCGGCATGGTCGGCATCATCACGAAGCTCGCGCCCATCGGCGCGTTCGGCGCCATGGCGTTCACCATCGGCAAGTACGGCATCGGCTCGCTCGTGCCCATGCTCAAACTGATCGGCACGTTCTATCTGACGTCCGTCGTGTTCGTCGTCGTGGTGCTCGGCATCATCGCGCGCATGGTCGGCTTCTCGGTGCTGCGCTTTGTCGCGTATATCAAGGAAGAACTGCTGATCGTGCTCGGCACGAGTTCGTCCGAAGCCGCGCTGCCGCAACTCATGCTGAAGCTAGAAAAGCTCGGCTGCTCCCGCTCGGTCGTGGGTCTCGTCGTGCCGACCGGCTATTCGTTCAACCTCGACGGCACCAACATCTACATGACGATGGCCGTGCTTTTTATCGCGCAGGCGACCAACACGGACCTCACGTGGGGCCAGCAGTTGACGCTGCTCGCAGTGACGATGCTGACGTCGAAGGGCGCGAGCGGCGTGACCGGCGCGGGTTTCATCACGCTCGCCGCGACGCTCGCGGTGGTGCCGACCATTCCGCTCTCCGGCATGGTGCTGATTCTTGGCGTCGACCGTTTCATGAGCGAATGCCGCGCGCTGACGAACATCGTCGGCAATGGCGTGGCAACGGTGGTCGTTTCGGCGTGGGAGCGTGAACTCGACCGCGCCAAGCTGCGTGCGGCCTTGCATCGCAATGTGGACGTGACCGAGGAAGCCGAAACGGTCTAAAGCGATTCGGGACGGATGCGACCATGCAAGCGGCGAAGCCTCCGACTGCGGACGCTTCGCCGCGCGCGCTTCGGCAGGCTTATCCCGAAAACGCCTATGCCACAATGAGAGATTCTCAATCGCGGGAATCTGCTCAAGTGACGCGCCGCATCCTCGTGTTCTTTGCACTCGCCGCGCTGCTCGCGGCGTGCTGCGCGCTCACGTGGCACGTCGAGCGGCAGCGCGGAATCGACGAACTGCGGCGCAACGCGGCGGCGCGCGTCGACCGCACGACGAGCACGCTGAAAAGCACGCTCGACCGCTACGAATATCTGCCGTATCTGCTTTCGCGCCATCCGTTCGTGCAGGACGTGCTCGTTGCGCCGAATGCGAGCAACGTGGATCGTGCGAACCGCTATCTCGAAGACCTCAACCGCCGCGCGCATGCCACGGCGACCTACCTGATTCGCGCCGACGGCTACTGCGTCGCGGCAAGCAACTGGCGCGGGCCGGACAGCTTCATCGGCGTGGAATATCACTTCCGGCCGTATTTCGTCGATGCAGTGAAAGGCGGCGTCGGACGATTCTTCGGACTCGGGACGATTTCGCTCGAACCGGGCTACTACATCTCGCAGCCGGTGTATCAGGAAGGCGGGCACGAGCTGATCGGCGTGGCGGTCGTGAAGCTGAATCTCGAATGGCTGCAAGGCGCGGATGCGTCCGAGCCGCTCCTCGTCACCGACGATCACGGCGTGATCTTTCTGTCGTCGGTGCCGTCATGGAAATATCACACGGTGCGGCCGCTGCCGCAGAGCGTGGAGGCGTCGGTATATCAGACGCGTCAGTACGCGCAGCAGCCCATTACGCCGCTGCCCATGTCTATCGTCGAAACGCTGGAAGGCGGCGCGCAGATCGTGCGCGTCGGCGGCGGGCACAACGCGCCGACTTTTCTTGCGACGCGCCGTTCTATCGGCGAGCCGGACTGGCAACTCATCACGATGGCGCCGCTCGATCCGGTCGAAAGCGCGGCGCAGACGGCGGTCGTCGTCACGGCGCTCGTCTTCGTTTCGCTGTGTCTGCTCGCGTTCTACTGGCGCATGCGGCGCGCGCGCGTGCGCGAGATGATCCGCAGCCGCGAGTTGTTGCAGGCGGCGTATGCGGAACTGAACCAGCGCGTCGCGGAGCGCACGGCGGACCTGTCTCAGGCGAACGCGCAGCTCACGAAGGAAGTAAACGAACGCACGCGCGCCGAGCAGGACCTGCGCGCCGCGCACGACGAACTCGTTCAGGCGAGCAAACTCGCCGCGCTCGGGCAGATGGCGGCGGGCATTACGCACGAACTGAATCAGCCGCTTGCGGCGCTGCGCAGTTTCTCCGACAACACGCGCGTCTTGATCGAACGCGGCGATCAGGCGGCGGCGCGCGAGAACCTCGAAGCCATTGCCGCCCTCACCGAGCGCATGGGCAAGATCACGAATCAGTTGAAGCTCTTCGTCGCGAAGGCGCGGCCGAAGAACGCGCGCACGGATGTGGCGCGGGCGCTGCGCAACGTGCTCGCCATGCTCGGGCCGCGTTTGAAGAACGTCGTGCTGGACATTGCGCCGGAACTGGAAGGCGACGCCGCGCCGATCATCGTCCGCTGCGAAGATTTGCGGCTGGAGCAAATTTTCATCAACCTGATCGGCAATGCGCTCGATGCCGTCGCGTCCTGCGATGCCCCGCGCATCGTGATCGAGTTGAATGCGCGCGCGGATGCCGTCGAAATCGTCGTGCGGGACAACGGGCCGGGCATTCCCGCCGATGCGCTGCCGCATCTCTTCGAGCCGTTCTTCACGACGAAGGAGACGGGGCACGGACTGGGGCTCGGGCTCGCGATTTCATCGGCGATTGCGCGCGACTACGGCGGCACGCTGGCGGCGCGCAACCGCGTGGCGCCCATCGTCGCGGACGGCCCGGAAGGCGGCACGCAAGCCGACGCCGATCATTCGCACGGCGCAGAATTCATCTTGATGCTGCGACGCGCGTAGCAATTCGAATCGAGACAAGACCATGACCACCGGTTTGCAGGTGATCTTCATCGAAGACGACGAACTCGTGCGCCGCGCGAGCGTGCAGAGCCTGCAACTCGCGGGCTTCGACGTGGCGGGCCACGGCAGCGTGGAATCGGCCGCGCGCGCGATCGACGCGAACTTTGCCGGCGTGATCGTGAGCGATATCCGCCTGCCCGGCGCGAGCGGCCTCGATCTGCTCGCGCAGTGCCGGGAACGCGCGCCCGACGTGCCCGTGATTCTCGTCACCGGACACGGCGATATTTCGATGGCCGTGCAAGCCATGCGCGACGGCGCATACGACTTCATCGAAAAGCCGTTCGCGTCCGAGCGTCTCGTGGAAGCCGTGCGGCGCGCGCTCGAACGGCGCACGCTCGTGCTGGAGAATCAGGCGCTGCGGCGCGAGCTTGCCGAGCAGACGAGCGTCGCGCCGCGCATCATCGGGCGCAGTCCGGCGATCGAGCAAGTGCGGCGGCTCATCGCGAACGTCGCGCCGACGGATGCCTCCGTGCTCATCAACGGCGATACCGGCGCGGGCAAGGAACTGATCGCGCGTAGTCTGCACGAGATGTCGCCGCGCCGCGACAAACCGTTTATCGCGGTGAATTGCGGCGCGCTGCCCGAGCCGATGTTCGAGTCCGAAATGTTCGGCTTCGAGGCGGGCGCGTTCACGGGCGCGCAGAAACGGCGTATCGGCAAGCTGGAGCATGCGTCGGGCGGCACGCTGTTCCTCGACGAAATCGAGAGCATGCCGCTTTCGCTGCAAGTGAAGCTGCTGCGCGTGCTTCAGGACGGCGTGCTGGAGCGGCTTGGGTCGAACCAGCCGGTGCGGGCGAACCTGCGCGTGGTTGCCGCCGCCAAAGGCGACATGAACGAGCACGTCGCGGACGGCACGTTCCGGCGCGACCTCTTGTACCGGCTGAACGTCGTGACCATCACGCTGCCGCCGCTCAACGAGCGTCGCGAGGACATCGTGCCGCTCTTCGAACATTTTCTCCTCGATGCCGCCGTGCGCTATGGCCGGCCCGCGCCGCTCATCACGGACCGGCAGCGCGCCGAACTGATGCAGCGCGACTGGCCCGGCAACGTCCGCGAATTGCGCAACGCGGCGGATCGCATGGTGCTAGGCGTACTGGACGACGTCGGCGCGTCGCCCGACACGGCGACGCAGTCGCTGAAAGAGCGCACCGAGCAGTTCGAGCGCGCGGTCATCGGGGAAACGCTGGAGCAGTGCGGCGGCGCGGTGGCGGTGGCCGCCGACCGCTTGCAGGTCGGCAAGGCGACGCTCTACGAGAAGATCAAGCGTTACGGGCTCGCCGCAAAGGGCGACGCGGACCGCTAGAAACGAAAACGCCCGCGAAAGCGGGCGTCAGTCTTAGGTAGCGCGGAATTCAGGCAGCCGAGCCGAGCGCCTTGTCCAGCAGCGCATCCAGTTCCGCGAAAGTCGGCTCGCCGACATAGCGTTTCAGAATCTTGCCGTTCTTGTCGACGACGAACGTGGTCGGCGTCAGTTGGACGTTGCCGAACTGCTTGGCGGCGGTGCCGTCGTCCATCGCGACCTTGAACGGCAGATTGCGCGTCTGCGCATAGTTGTTGACGTACATCGGCGCGTCGTAGTCCATGGCGACCGCGACGAACTCCAGCCCGCGGCCCTTGAACTTGTTGTACGTGTTGATCATCTCGGGCATTTCCTTCATGCAGGTCTCGCAGCTCGTCGCCCAGAAGTTGACGAGATAAACCTTGCCCTTCAGATCCGCCGATGTCGTGATCTTCTGTCCCGACAGCAGCGTAAACGTGGCGTCCGGCACGCGCTGCTGGCCGCCGAAAGCGAAATAGCCGGTACAGGCGATCACGCCCGCGACGAGCGCCATCACGATATAGCGCAGCGGGCTCTTGGCGCGGGCAGATGTGTCTTGCGTGGTTTGGGACATGAGAACCTCGGATTGCAGAGTCGAGCGCCGTGGGAGAGGAGGGCGCAACCGCAATAGGAAAGTGCCGGTTATTTTAGCGCCAATCGCCCGGCGGCATCATGTCGGAACGGAAAGCCCGGCATCGCGGCGCGATAATGACGCTTTCTAACGCAAAGAATCGGACATGACGCAGGCTTTTCTCCCCGTGGCGGCCGCGGTGCGCCACTTTGCCGCACTGGGCGCTTGGCGCGCCTCGGTAGCGGCTGTCGCCTGCGGGGCGCTGCTCGCGTGCACGCCCGCTTACGACTGGCGCACCGTCATGAACAACGACGACGGCTACGAAGTCACGCTGCCCGCCAAGCCCCGCGCCGACGAACGCAAGATCGAGATCGCCGGCCAGCCGATGACCATGCGCATGCAGATCGCCGAAGCCAATGACGCGGTGTTCGCCGTCGGCACCGTCGTCCTTCCGCGCGCCGATCCGGCGTTGCAACGCGCGGCGCTCGATTTCCTGGAGCAGGGCCTCGCGCGCAATGTGAACGCGCAGCCAGTAGCGCGCGCGACGCAAATCGACCTGGCGGCGGGCGGCCGGGTGCTCGGCAGCGAGATGCAGGTGAAAGGTCAGAGCGGGGCGAAGCGGGAGTCGCGGACGATTCACGCGCGTTTTGTCGCCCGTGGCGCACATGTTTACCAACTGGCGATCGTCTCCGACAAAGCCCCGCCCGCCGAGCAAGCCGATCAATTCTTTACGTCCTTCAAACTTTTTTAGAGGAGATGCTCGAATCATGGGAGTACTGGCTTAAAAGCCGAATCCGAGCGCCTCTGCAACTGCAAGTCCGTTCCGAGCATTCAGCGGTAATGCTCGGATTTATCAGGCCTTTTTCGACTATCCACAATCTCTGTGGATAACTTTGTGGAAAAGAGTGTGCGGTCGCCATCAAAAGCCCGGTTTGCACGGGTCGCCTTAATTTGCCTGCGATGACGGCAATTTAATTAGTTCAATAAAATCAATAAGCTGCCGATTAGCCTTCGACGTCCTCGTTCGTCCGACGGAACGTACGCGCGGATCGCGTTGGTGTGCATAAGTCAAGACTTGACAAGCACTTTCCGTCCGGGCAACGGTGGCGCGCCTCTCAAGCGACGGCCAACGCCCGCCGATACTGAACCGCTTCCGCGACATGCGAGGCATCCGGCGTATCCACGCCCGCGAGATCGGCGATTGTCCGCACGACCTTGAGCACGCGGTAGTACGCCCGCGCCGACCAGCCGAAGCGCTCTCCCGCCGAGCGCAGCAGCGCCTCGCCAGCGGAGTCGGGGCGGCACACATCGTCGGCTTCGCGACCGTCCAGTTCGCGATTCGTCTTGCCTTGCCGGCGCAACTGCGTCTGGCGCGCGACAGCCACCCGCTGCGCCACCCGTGCGCTCGATTCGCCCCGCTTCGCGGCGCGCGCCGACAGTTCCGCCGGCGAGAGGGCAGGCAACTCGATCTGAATGTCGATGCGGTCCATGAGCGGCCCCGACAGCTTGCGCAGATAGCGCGCGGCGATCTCCGGTGAGCACCGGCAACGGCCGGACGGGTCGCCGCGCCATCCGCACGGGCACGGGTTCATTGCGGCGATGAGCTGGCACGCGGCAGGAAAATCGGCCTGCTGCGCGGCGCGCGAAATGGTGATGCGACCGGCTTCGAGCGGCTCGCGCAGCGTTTCGAGCACTTTGCGATCGAATTCGGGAAGTTCGTCGAGAAAGAGCACGCCCAGATGCGCGAGCGTGATTTCGCCCGGTTGGGGCGGATTGCGCCCGCCGACGAGCGCGACAGAACTCGACGAATGATGCGGCGCGCGAAACGGCCGCTGCCGCCACTGCGCCGGATGAAAGCCCAGCGAGCTTGCCGAGAGGATGGCTGCGGAGGTGAGCGCCTCGTCGTCGGACATCGGCGGGAGGAGGCCGGGCAGGCGCGCGGCGAGCATCGACTTTCCCGCGCCGGGCGGTCCGACCATCAGCAGATGATGCCCGCCCGCCGCCGCGACTTCGAGCGCCCGGCGCGCCCCCGGATGACCGATGACGTCGGCGAGATCCGGCGACGGCACACTCGCCGTGTCGCAGAGCGTGGCGGCTTGCGCGGGTCTGAGCCGCGCATCCGGCACGCCGTTCAGGTGGGCGCAAAGCTCGGGCAGATCGGCCGCTCCAAAGACGTCGATGCCCGGCACCAACGCGGCTTCCGCCGCGCTCGCGAGCGGCACGTATATCTCGGGAACACTGGCGCTGCCCGCATACTGGCGCGCCGCGCCGCAGACCATGGCGAACGCGCCGCGCATGGGCCGCAACGCTCCGGTCAGCGAGAGTTCGCCCGCGAATTCGCGATTCTCGAGCGACTCTGGCGGAATTTGCCCGCTCGCGGCCAGAATCCCCAGCGCGATGGGCAAGTCGAAGCGGCCCGACTCCTTCGGCAGATCGGCGGGCGCGAGATTGACGGTAATACGGCTGACGGGAAAGTCGAAGCCACAGTTCTGCAACGCGGCGCGCACGCGCTCACGGCTTTCGCGGACTTCGAGATCGGGCAGGCCGACGATGGAAAACGACGGCAACCCGTTGGCAAGATGAACTTCAACGACAACTTCCGGCGCGCGCCCAGGGGCGGGCGCGCGGCTGCGTACCACGGCAAGCGACATGATTTCACCTGAATCGGCGCGTGCCGCAAACGGCCGCGCCGGCAATAAGACTAGAACTTCACGGCTCGCCGGCCGGGTACCAGAGGAACAGCGCGCTTAGTCTTGCGCTGCGCCGGTGCTCGTCATCCGCTGCTCCAGTTGCGCGACGCGCTTCTCCAGTTCTTCGAGCCGCGCGCGCGTGCGCACGAGCACTTGCGTCTGCGTGTCGAACTCCTCGCGCGTCACGAGATCGAGCTTCGAGAAGCCTTGGGACAGCATCGCCTTCATATTCTTTTCGACGTCCTTCGCGGGCGAGTTCTTGAAGAGTTCGCTCATCTTCTGCTGAAGGTCGTTGAAAACGTCGTTGGGCTGCTTCATCGTTTCTCCCTTCCTGCACAAATAAAGTGCATTCGTTGTTAGGTCAGTGCCCCGAAACATTCAATGTTCGAATTTGGTGCGTTGGCGCGTTGCACCAGTTCGTGCCGGGGCTATCTCACAGGCGACGCGATTTTAGCGCCGGCTCGCGGCTGCGTTCGCCGTCCATGCCCTTTTTACGGACCTTGGCGACCACTCTAGCAACGAACCTGCCCCCGCGCCAGCGCACGCCGCGTGCGTTAGCCATTCGGCAGAGGGCGCGGCCCGTTTCTCGGGCCAATCGCTGAAACCCGCGCCAGTACTCGCATGGCATACGAGTTGCATAAGTGGCGCGACCTTTTCTGAACGCGTTCTCAGCGGAACGGCAGGCGGAAGGAAGGCAACCACAGCGAGGGACACATGAAACTCATCACCGCAATCATCAAGCCGTTCAAGCTCGACGAAGCGCGCGAGGCGCTTTCGGCCATCGGCGTTTCCGGCATCACCGTCACGGAAGTCAAAGGCTTCGGCCGCCAGAAAGGGCACACCGAGCTGTATCGCGGCGCGGAGTACGTCGTCGACTTCCTGCCGAAAGTGAAGATCGAGGCGGCCGTGTCGGACGACATCGTGGATCAGGCGATCGAAGCGGTCGAACGGGCCGCGCGCACGGGCAAGATCGGCGACGGCAAGATCTTCGTCACCACAATCGAACAGGTGATTCGCATCCGTACCGGCGAGACCGGCGCGGACGCGCTCTAAGAAAAATCGGCGATAAGAGGAACCAGAAGAATGCGCAACTTTTTGATGTCATTGATGGTGGCGGGCGCGCTGATCGGCGCGAATGTCGGCACCGCTCTCGCCCAGGACGCGTCCGCCCCGGCCGCCGCCTCGGCACCCGCGTCGGACGCCGCCTCGGCGCCTGCGTCCGATGCCGGCGCGACGGCAAGCGCACCGGCAAGCGCACCTGCCAGCGCCAACACGGCGATGGCATCGTCGGCAGAAGCTGCCGCCGCTGCATCGGGCGCCTCGGAGGCTGCGCCCGCCGCGCCGACCGAGCCGTTCTCGGTCGATTCGTCCAAGATCAGCTCCGGCGACACCGCGTGGATGCTGACCTCCACCGCGCTCGTGCTGTTCATGACGATTCCCGGCCTCGCGCTCTTCTACGCGGGCATGGTGCGCAAGAAGAACGTGCTCGCGACGGTCATGCAGAGCTTCGCGATCTGCTGTCTCGTGACGATTCTCTGGACCATCGTGGGCTACAGCATTTCGTTCACGCCGGGCGGGTCGTTCATCGGCGGCTTCTCGCGCGTGTTTCTGCACGGCATGGCCTATATCAAGGGCGACAAGGCGACGACGCTCACCGTCAGCCATCTCGCCTCGACCATTCCGGAGTCGGTCTACTTCGCGTTCCAGTTGACGTTCGCGATCATCACGCCCGCGCTCATCACCGGCGCGTTCGCGGACCGCATGAAGTTCTCCGCGATGCTCGTGTTCATGGGACTGTGGTCGCTCATCGTCTATTCGCCGATTGCCCACATGGTCTGGGAACCGACCGGCTGGCTGGCGACGGCAGGCGTGCTGGACTTCGCGGGCGGCACGGTGGTGCACATCAACGCTGGTATTGCCGGTCTCATGTGCTGTCTCGTGCTGGGCAAGCGTGTCGGCTACGGCCGCGAAGTGATGGCTCCGCATAACCTCGTGCTCTCGCTGATCGGCGCGTCGATGCTGTGGGTCGGCTGGTTCGGCTTCAACGCGGGTTCGGCGGTCGCGGCTGACGGCCGTGCCGGCTTCGCGATGCTCACCACGCAAATCGCCACCGCATTCGCCGCGTTCGGCTGGATGTTCGCGGAGTGGATCACGAAGGGCAAGCCGTCGGTACTCGGCATCATCTCGGGCGCGGTCGCGGGTCTGGTCGCGGTGACGCCGGCGTCGGGCTTCGTCGGCGTGACGGGCGCGATCGTGATCGGTATCGTCGCGGGCGTGGTCTGCTTCTGGTCGGCGACGTGGCTCAAGCACAAGTTCAACTACGACGACTCGCTCGACGCGTTCGGCGTGCACGGCGTCGGCGGGATCATCGGCGCGTTGCTGACGGGCGTCTTCGCGGTGAAGGACATCGGCGGCTTCGACGGCTCCGTGCTCGTGCAGGCGAAGGGCGTACTGGTCACGCTGGTCTACTCGGGCGTCGTGAGCTTTGTCCTGCTCAAGATCATCGACATGACCATGGGCCTGCGCGTCACGGAGGAACAGGAACGCGAAGGTCTGGACGTGACGCTGCACGGCGAACACGTCGAATGACGAATTTGCCGCAGCGGCGCGTTTTGACCACGCCCACGCTGCGGCTAGAAGAACGAGCACAGCGACTTGGCCCGCCTTCATGGCGGGTCTTTTTTCGTCTGCAAGAGGAATAAAGACCGCGCGTCTGGGTTTCGTCCATCGTGACTCCTCGCGCGTTGCCTGACGGGGCGCAGGAGACCTTGGTAATTGACGGCTCATCCCCAATTAGGCAAAACAATTGCTCTACAATCTTTCGTCTCCTATTCGCCGGGTGGTTCGCTCCGGTCCCGTGCACAGTTGTCCGCGAGAAATTAATGGTTCCGCACTTAGTTACGGCGTTGAGTGGCCCTCTGCTCGATCTCGAACGGAAAATCCTCGATGCGACGCCTGCCATCGAGCGGTGGTTCCGTCTGGAGTGGCAAGAGCACACGCCGCCGTTTTACTGTTCCGTCGATCTGCGTAACGCAGGCTTCAAGCTCGCGCCCGTCGACACGAACCTCTTTCCCGGCGGCTTCAACAATCTGCCTCAGGAAGTGTTGCCGCTTGCCGTGCAGGCGGCCATGGCGTCCATCGAGAAGATTTGTCCCGATGCGAAGAATCTGCTCGTGATTCCCGAGCGCCACACGCGCAACGCGTTCTATCTGGAAAACGTCGCGCGGCTCGCCGCGATCATGCGGCAGGCCGGTCTGAACGTGCGCTTCGGCACGCTCGACGAAAACATCCACGGCCCGGTGACGATTCCGCTCGCCGACGGCCAGAAGATCGTGCTGGAGCCGCTCGAACGCACGCCGCGCAGGCTCGGCCTGAAGAACTTCGATCCCTGCTCGATTCTGCTCAACAACGACCTTTCGGCGGGCATTCCGCCTGTGCTCGAAAATCTGCACGAGCAGTATCTGCTGCCGCCGTTGCATGCGGGCTGGGCGGTACGCCGCAAATCGACGCACTTCGCCTGCTATGACGACGTCGCGAAGAAGTTCGCCAAGATGGTCGAGATCGATCCGTGGATGGTGAACCCGTATTTCGCGCATGTGGAAGGCGTGGACTACGAGGCGCGCACGGGCGAAGAGGCGCTCGCGGACGCCATCGACGGCGTCATCAAGAAGATCGCGAAGAAGTATCGAGAGTACGGCATCAGCGAGAAGCCGTATGTCGTCATTAAAGCGGACGCCGGAACGTACGGCAAAGGCGTGATGACCGTTCACGACGCCAGCGAAGTCGCCGCGCTCACGAAGCGCGAGCGCGCGAAGATGAACGACGCGAAAGACGGCCTGCAAGTCCACGACGTGATCGTGCAGGAAGGCGTGCATACGTTCGAGCGCGTGGAGAACGCGGTCGCGGAGCCGGTCGTGTACATGATCGACCGGTATGTCGTCGGCGGCTTTTATCGCGTGCACGATTCCCGGGAGCGCGACCAGAACCTGAACGCGCCGGGCATGCACTTCGTGCCGCTCGGCTTCGAACACACGGCGCTGCCCGACGCGCACGCGAAGCCGGGCGCGGCGCCGCCGAACCGCTTCTACATGTACGGCGTGGTCGCGCGGCTGGGACTGCTCGCGGCTTCGGTGGAACTCGAAAAGACCGATCCGGAAGCCATTCAGGTGTAAGCGCGCGGCTTGCGGTAAGCTCGCAGACCGCGTGAACCCAAGCGAAGACCATGGACATTCTTTTTATCGCCGACCCGCTCGATCACTTCAAGATCTACAAGGACACGACCTACGCGATGATGGCCGAAGCCGCGCGCCGCGGTCATGTGCTCTACGCGTGCGAGCCGCAGCATCTTGCGTGGACGGGCAGCGCGGTCGAGGCGAACGTGCGCCGCATCGAGATTGTCGGCGACGAAGCCGACAGCGACCGCTCGCCGTGGTTTTCAGCAGCGGAGGTGGAGAACCTGCCGCTCGCGAAGTTCGGCGCGGTGCTCATGCGCAAAGACCCGCCGTTCGATCTCGAATACGTGAACGCCACTTGGCTTCTCGAAATCGCCGAGCGGGCGGGCGCGCGCGTGTTCAACAAGCCGCAGGCGATTCGGGATCATTCGGAGAAGCTTGCCATCGCCGAATGGCCGCAGTTCGTCGCGCCGACGCTCGTCACGCGGGACCCGGCGCGCTTGCGCGCTTTCCACGCCGAACATGGCGATGCCATTCTGAAGCCGCTCGACGGCATGGGCGGCATGGGCGTCTTCCGCGTGAAGGCCGACGGCATGAATCTCGGTTCGATCATCGAGATGCTCAGTGAGAACGGCGCGCGCATGGTCATGGCGCAGAAGTTCATCCCGCAGATTTCGGAAGGCGACAAGCGCATTCTGGTGATCGGCGGCGAACCGGTGCCGTATTCGCTCGCACGCATTCCTCAAGGCAGCGAAGTACGCGGCAATCTCGCGGCGGGCGGCCTTGGCCGCGCGCAGCCGTTGACGGCGCGCGACCGTGAGATCGCCGAAACGCTCGGGCCGGTGCTGAAAGCGCGCGGTCTGCTGCTCGCGGGTCTCGACGCGATCGGCGACTATCTCACCGAAGTCAACGTGACGAGCCCGACCTGCTTCCGCGAGATCATGGATCAAACCGGCTTCGACGTGGCGGGCATGTTCATCGACGCGCTGGAGCGGGCGGTCGGCTGACGCTTCTTCGCCTCCTCTCGCGTTCGGCCAGCCAATGCGTTTGGCGCACTGCAAAACGCGCGCTGCCAGCACTGTTACAATTGACTTCCCGACGGCTTGCGAAGCGGGGCTGGATCAGCTTCGGCAAGCCGACAGTACGGGAAGCGCCGTCAGCGCCGCCGGTTGATTTCCCGACCGGCCGGACGCATATACGGCGTGTAACACGCGGCGCTCGCGCGTTTTCGAGCGATCTCTGACGTAGTTGTCGCTACAGAGGCTGCAATCCGACATGGCTGGCATTCTGATCATCGCGCACGCACCGTTCGCCACCGCGCTTCGTGAGTGCGTCGCTCATATCTACGGCGGCTTGCCCGCGCGCATCGGCGTCATCGACGTGACCGCCGACTGCGATCCCGTCGAAGTCCGCGCGTTCGCCCGCTCGGAAATCGACCGCCTGAAGGAAGACAACGGCGCGATCGTGCTTACCGACGTCTTCGGCGCGACGCCCGCGAACATCGCGGCGAGTCTCGCTGAAACCGACGTGCGCGTGCTGGCGGGCGTCAATCTGCCGATGCTCGTGCGCGCCGTCTGCTATCGCGCCACGCCGCTCGACACGCTCACGGAAAAGATTCTGCAAGGCGGCTCGAAGGGCATTCAGGAACTCGATGCGTCTACGCCGCTCAATCCTTGCGCGCTTGCAACCAAAGCGGCCGGCTCGCCCGATCCCGCGTGTTCCGCGAGCGCGGATCTCGCCGCCGCGAAGGCCGCGAGCCACTGACGCCGCTTCCCTCATCCACTCGCGCTTCGGAGCATCATGCAGCAACAAGAAACAACCATCGTGAACAAGCTCGGGCTCCACGCGCGGGCATCCGCGAAGCTCACGCAACTCGCCGGCAACTATCAGTCCGAAATCTGGATGAGCCGTAACGGCCGTCGCATCAACGCGAAAAGCATCATGGGCGTGATGATGCTGGCAGCGGGTATCGGCAGCACGGTGACGATCGAGACCGAAGGCCCGGACGAAGCCGAGGCCATGCAAGCCATCCTGGGTTTGATCGCCGACAAGTTCGGGGAAGGGCAGTAAGCGCATCATCGAAAGCCGTATGCATGACATAAAAAGCCGCGCATCGACGCGGCTTTTTTGTGTCTGCTTCATTCGGTCGTGCAGTAACGCGGCGAAATCGGCTGATTCCCCGGCGCGACAGGCCGTGCAGGGACTTTCGCATGGTTCGAACTTATAATCGCCTGAGCGGCCAAGCGCCCGCCACGGGTCTGGGAGTCCGTGGATACATCACAACGAGAGGAGGTGCGCGTGTCCTTCACGCTGCATGGAATTCCCGTATCACGAGGCATCGCCATCGGGCGAGCGTATCTGATTGCGCCGGCCGCGCTCGACGTCGCCCATTATCTGATCGAGCCGGATCAGATCGAAGCGGAAATCGCGCGGTTCCATACGGCGCAGGCTGCCGTGGCGCAAGAGCTCGAAGCACTGCGCGAGGACCTCGCCGCTGATGCGCCCACCGAAATGGGCGCGTTTATCGACGTCCATACGATGATCCTGAACGACGCCATGCTCGTGCAGGAAACCATCGACCTCATTCGCACGCGCCGATACAACGTCGAATGGGCGCTGACCGAGCAACTCGACATTCTGGGCAGCTTCTTCGACGACATCGAAGACGAATATCTGCGCGAACGCAAGGCGGACATTCAGCAAGTCGTCGAGCGCCTGCTGAAGGCGCTGGCGGGCGCGCCGACGGCGGCGTCGCTCGTCGTGCACACGGCGGCGAGCAACGGACACAACGAGATGATCGTGGTGGCGCACGATATCGCGCCCGCCGACATGCTCCAGTTCAAGACGCAAGCGTTCAAAGGCTTCGTGACCGATCTCGGCGGGCGCACGTCGCATACGGCGATCGTCGCGCGCAGTCTGGGCATTCCGGCGTCGGTCGGCGTGCAGCAGGCGAGCGTGCTGATCCGCCAGAACGATCTCATCATCGTGGACGGCGATCATGGCATCGTGATCGTCGATCCGGCGCCCATCGTTCTCGAAGAATATTCGTATCGGCAAAGCGAAAAGCTGCTGGAACAGCGCAAGCTTCAGCGCCTCAAGTTTTCACCGACGCAAACGCTCTGCGGCACGAAGATCGAACTGTGCGCGAACATCGAGTTGCCGGACGACGCGCAAGTCGCGGTCGAAGCCGGCGCGATGGGCGTCGGCCTCTTTCGCACCGAATTTCTCTTCATGAATCACAAGGACCGGCTGCCGGAAGAGGAAGAGCAGTTCGAGGCGTACAAGCGCGCGATCGAGCTGATGAACGGCAAGCCGGTGACGATCCGCACCATCGACGTGGGCGCGGACAAGCCGCTCGATTCCATGACCGGCGGCGACGGCTATGAAACCGCGCCTAACCCGGCGCTCGGGCTGCGCGCGATTCGCTGGAGTTTGTCCGAGCCGCAGATGTTCATGACGCAACTGCGCGCGATCTTGCGCGCGTCGGCGTTCGGCCCGACGAAGATTCTGATTCCGATGCTGGCGCACGCGCAGGAGATCGACCAGACGCTCGATCTGATCCGCGAAGCGAAGCGCCAGCTCGACGACGCGGGCATTGCGTATGACCGCAAGGTGCAGATCGGCGCGATGATCGAGATTCCGGCCGCGGCCATCGCAGTGCGGTTGTTCCTGAGCCGGCTCGATTTCCTGTCGATCGGCACGAACGATCTGATCCAGTACACGCTCGCGATCGACCGCGCGGACAATTCCGTCGCGCATTTGTACGATCCGCTGCATCCGGCGGTGCTGCATCTCATCGCGCTGACCCTGCGCGAGGCGAAGCGCGCGGGCGTGCCGGTTTCGGTGTGCGGCGAGATGGCGGGCGATCCGGCGGTCACGCGTTTGCTGCTCGGGCTTGGCCTCACCGAATTTTCGATGCATCCGAGCCAGTTGCTCGTCGTGAAGCAGGAGATTCTGCGCTCGAACCTGAAGGCGCTGGAAAAGCCGGTGGCCGACGTGCTCGCGGCTTACGAGCCGGCCGAGCTTCAGGCCGCGCTCGCGCGTCTGCAGAAAGCCTGAGCCTTAACGATGACGCGCGCCGCAGACCGGGCAATCCGGCTGCCGCGCGATCTTCATCGTGTTCCATTCCATGCGTAGGGAATCGAGCATCATCAGCCGGCCAGCGAGCGTTTCGCCGAAACCGCCGATCACGCGCAGGGCTTCGGCCGCCTGCATCGCGCCGATGATACCGACCGTCGGCGAGAAGACGCCCATGGTCGAGCACGCCACTTCCTCGAACGCCTGATCCGGCGGAAACACGCATGCGTAGCAGGGCGACGCGGGCGAGCGAAAGTCGAACGTGCTGATCTGTCCGTCGAAGCGCAGCGCCGCACCCGACACGAGCGGCACGCCGTGCGCGACGCACGCGGCGTTGATCGCGTGGCGCGTCGCGAAGTTGTCGCTGCAATCAAGCACGACGGTCGCACGCGACACGTTCGCGTCGAGCCACGCGGCGTCGGCGCGTGCGTTGATCGCTTCTATTTCGATGTCCGGATTGAGCGCGTTCAGCGTCCGCTGCGCGGATTGCACTTTCGGCTGACCGACCGATTGCGTCGCATGGACGATCTGGCGCTGGAGATTCGTGAGGTCGACCGTATCGGCATCCACCAGCGTGATCTTGCCGACGCCCGCAGCGGCCAGATACATCGCCGCTGGCGCGCCCAGTCCGCCCGCGCCGACGATGATCGCGTGCGCATCGAGAAAACGCTGCTGCGCTTCGATGCCGATTTCATCGACGAGAATGTGGCGGGAATAGCGGAGGAGTTGGTCGTCGTTCATCGGCCTGGACATGCTGCGCGAGCTTCGCGGCGTGACGCCGCGAAGCCCTGAACCAACGTTACTTCGACTGCTGCGCCGTAGGCGACGAAGCCGGCGCCGCGCCCGATGCCGGCGACGAGCCCGGCGTAGCCGGCAATGCCGGCTGAGCCACCACCGGCGCCGACGCCGAACGCGCCGGCTTGTTCTGCGCGAGCTTGCGTTCGCTGAACGACTTCGACTCGGCCACCGGCTTGCCTTCCAGCTTGTTCAACGCCTGCTGGAGCATGAAGTCGTCGTTGCTGCCGAATTCCACCGGCTTGCGGTCGCGGTCCTTGCGGCGCTGCTCCGGCGTTTTCTTGTCGTTCTGCTCTTCCAGCAGACGCAGTTGATCCAGACGATCCTGCTCGCGCTGCTCCTGTTCCTTCTTCTCGTTCGGATCCTGCGTGTTCGCGAGGTGATTCGAATAGTCCACTTCGCGAGTCACGAGCGCGTCGTCCGGATCGCCGTCCGCGTACTGATCGACCGGCACGTCCGGGCGCACGCCCTGGTTCTGGATCGACTTGCCGCTCGGCGTGTAGTAGTACGCCGTCGTCAGGCGCAGCGCAGTGTCAGCGGTCATCGGACGAACCGTCTGCACCGAGCCCTTGCCGAACGTCGTCTTGCCGACGATCAGCGCGCGATGATGATCCTGCAGCGCGCCCGCGACGATCTCCGACGCGGAAGCCGAATACGCGTTGGTCAGCACGACCATCGGCACCTTCTTGAAGATATCCGGCACGCTCTTCAGCGGGTCGGAATCGAAGGACGGCAGGCGGTAGTTGTCGTAGGTGTCGCGGAACGTCTGCTTGGCGTCCGCGATTTGTCCATTCGTCGAGACGACGACCGCGTTATCCGGCAGGAACGCGCCCGCGACGCCGACCGCGCTCTGCAGCAGGCCGCCGCCGTTGTTGCGCAGATCGAGCACGAGGCCCTTCAGGTTCGGCTGCTGGCGCGCGAGGTCTTGCAGCTTCGAGGCGAGATCCGGCACCGTGCGCTCCTGGAAGCTCGTGATGCGGACATAGCCATAACCCGGCTCCGGCACCTTCATCTTGACGGACTGCACGCGGATCAGCGCGCGCGTGACCGTGAGCGGGAAGGTGCGGTCGTCGCTCTTGCGGAAGATGGTAAGCGTGACCTTCGTGCCCGGTTCGCCGCGCATTTGCTTCACGGCCTTGTCGAGCGTCATGCCGCGCACCGGCTTGTCGTTGATGCGCGTGATGAGGTCGCCCGGACGAATGCCGGCGCGGAACGCTGGCGTGTCTTCAATCGGCGAGATCACTTTGATCAGGCCGTCTTCCGACGAAATCTCGATGCCAAGACCGGCGAAGCGGCCCTTCGTCTGTTCCTGAAGCTCTTCGTAGTCCGTCTTGTCGAGATACGACGAGTGCGGATCGAGGCTCGACACCATGCCCTTGATCGCGGCGGTGAGCAGCTTCTTGTCGTCGACGGGCTCGACGTATTCGTGCTTGATCTGCCCGAACACTTCGGCGAAGAGCCGCAGTTGATCGAGCGGAAGCGGTGACGATGCGGCTTGCTGCGCGGACGCGGAAATCTGCAAGGTTGCGAGAGCGCCGGCAGCAACGCCTGCGGCGATCAGGCCGAAGTTTTTCAGGTTCTTTCGCATAGAAGAGTGCGTGCGGAATCGAATGGGCTGCATCGTGGGTGACGGGCCAGTATACCCGCTCGCTTTCAAAGGCGACTTAAACGCAACTTAAATGCCCGGCGCCTCGGCCGGCGACAGCGTTCGCTTATTGAGGGCGAGGCACGCGCCTGTCGGAGGCGACGGCGCGCGGTCAGGCGCGCGCCATCCGCGGCACTCGGATACGAAACGGGCGCCGCCAAGCGACGCCCGCCAAGGCCAATTCCGGCGCTGGTCCGCGCTTTAGCCCGCCTTGCCCTGCTTTGCGACGGCAGCCTGCGCGGCAGCAATCGCGTCCGCGTCGCCGAGGTAGTAGTGCTTGATCGGCTTCAGGTTTTCGTCGAGTTCATACACGAGCGGCACGCCGTTCGGAATGTTCAGGCCGACGATATCCGCGTCGGAAATATCGTCCAGATACTTCACGAGCGCGCGCATGGAATTACCGTGAGCGGCGATCAGCACCTGCTTGCCTGCC
The DNA here is from genome assembly GCF_031450785.1 of Caballeronia sp. LZ062. NCBI lineage: Bacteria > Pseudomonadati > Pseudomonadota > Betaproteobacteria > Burkholderiales > Burkholderiaceae > Caballeronia > Caballeronia sp. LZ062. The sequence continues at coordinate 2,314,180 of NZ_JARTWB010000002.1, read as the reverse complement.
TTGATGGCCGGCGCAATGGATTCGTTCCACACCGGCAGCACGCGCGCGACGGTGTCTTTCAGGCACTCGGTCAGCGGCAGTTGCTCGCGCGGAACCTTGGCGTAGCGCGGATCGTTGAAGGACGCGCGCTCGTCGCCCGGGTCGAGCGCGGGCGGCGGCGTGTCGTAGCTGCGGCGCCAGACGAGCACCTGTTCGTCGCCGTACTGCTTGGCGGTCTCGGCCTTGTTGAGTCCGGCGAGCGCGCCGTAGTGGCGCTCGTTCAGACGCCAGGAATGGACGACCGGTATATACATCAGGTCCATTTCGTCCTGCACGTGCCACAGCGTGCGAATGGCGCGCTTGAGCACCGACGTGTACGCGATGTCGAACGTGTAGCCGGCCTCGCGCAGCAGCACGCCTGCCTGGCGCGCCTCGCGGTTGCCCTGCTCGGTGAGATCCACGTCGACCCAGCCGGTGAACCGGTTTTCCTTGTTCCACGTCGATTCGCCGTGGCGGATGAGCACTAGCTTGTACATGATTGATAGGTCGGTCAGTTGAAAAATCGGGTGCCCGATCGCACTCCGTCATCCTGCCCTCACGCCCGGAGTGCCGCCATCGGCCGGATGGCTAAGGCCATCGCGGGAAAGGGATATTTTATAATGCCGGGATTGCCCGCATTTTCCTTTCTCCCTTCTCACCTATCTTTCGGCGGCCCTAGACGTGAAGTTTTTCACCGATTACTCGAATATTGCACTCATCGTCATTGCGCTCGTCTCGGGCGCGCTGCTGCTCTGGCCGGCCATCACGCGCCGTGGGCGCGGCGGCGTCTCCGCTGCGGAAGCCACCACGCTCATCAACCGGCGCAACGCCGTCGTCGTGGATCTGCGGCCCGCCGCGGAGTTCGCGAAGGGGCATTTGCCGTCGGCGCGCAATATCGAAGCGGCGGAGCTTCAAGCAAAAATCGGCCAGATCGCGAAGAATAAGAGCAATCCGGTCGTGCTTGTCTGCCAGACCGGTCAACAGTCGCAGCGTGCCAGCCGCGCCGTGTCGGAAGCCGGCTACGCTGAGGTCCACGTCTTGCAAGGCGGGGTTGATGCCTGGCAGAAGGCAGGAATGCCGGTTGTGAAACAAGGAGCCGTCAAGTGAAAAAAGTCGTCATGTACAGCACGCAAGTGTGCCCGTATTGCCAGATGGCCGAACGTCTTTTAAAGTCCCGCGGGGTCGAAACCATCGAGAAGGTGCTGATCGACCGTGAACCGGGCCGCCGCGAGGAGATGATGCAGCGCACCGGGCGCCGCACCGTGCCGCAGGTTTATATCGGCGACACGCACGTCGGCGGTTACGACGATCTTTCGGCGCTCGACCGCAAAGGTGGTCTGGTGCCGCTGCTCGAGTCGGCCTGACATCACCACACGCTGCCCGGCCACGCGCCGGGCAATCGAATCACCTAGGAAATCACTATGTCCGACGAGAACAATCAGCCGTTTTTCAACATCCAGCGCATTTACCTGAAGGATATGTCGCTCGAGCAGCCGAACTCGCCCGCCATCTTCCTCGAACAGGAAATGCCTTCGGTTGAGGTCGAGGTCGATGTCAAGGCCGACCGTCTCGCGGAAAGCGTCTTCGAAGTCCTGGTGACGGGCACGGTCACGGCGAAGGTCGCCGACAAGGTCGCGTTTCTGATCGAAGCGAAGCAGGCAGGCATCTTCGACATTCGCAATATCCCGGCCGAGCAGATCGATCCGCTCGTCGGCATTGCGTGCCCGACCATTCTGTTCCCGTATTTGCGCTCGAACATCGCGGACGCGATCACGCGCGCCGGCTTCCCGCCGATCCACCTGGCGGAAATCAACTTCCAGGCGCTGTACGAACAGCGCATCGCCCAGCTTGCCGGCGCGCAGGAAGGCGCGGCGAACGGCGCGACGCACTGAGCGTCACACAGCACTGACTCTGCCGAACCGGAGCCGAGCATGAAAGTAGCCGTTCTCGGCGCCGGCGCGTGGGGCACCGCATTGGCGGGCCACCTCGCGACGCGGCACGACACCCTGCTTTGGGCGCGCGACGCCGCGCTCATCGAATCTCTTTCCCAATCGCACGAAAACGCGCGCTATCTCTCAGGGGTCGCGTTGCCGCCCACGCTCGCGTTCGAAGCCGATCTCGACGCGGCGCTCGCGCATGCCGCCGCGCCCGATGCACTCTGCGTCGTTGCCACGCCCGTCGCGGGTCTGCGCTCGCTCTGTCGCGCGATGCGGCTGGCCGGCGTCGTTCCGGCGCATATCGTCTGGCTCTGCAAGGGTTTCGAGGCGGACACACAATGTCTGCCGAACGAAGTCGTCGCGGCTGAACTGCCCGCGCATCGCAGCAACGGCACGCTGTCGGGCCCGAGCTTCGCGCGGGAAGTCGGGCGCGGCCTGCCGGTCGCGTTGACGGTCGCCAGCGCATCGGCGCAACTGTGCTCGCAGACGGTCGCGGCGTTCCATCACGGCGCAATGCGCATCTATACGGGCGACGACGTCATCGGCGTCGAAGTGGGCGGCGCGGTGAAGAACGTGCTCGCCATTGCGACGGGCATCTCCGACGGCCTGGGCCTCGGCCTCAATGCCCGCGCGGCGCTCATCACGCGCGGGCTCGCCGAAATGTCGCGGCTCGGCGTGGCGCTCGGCGGGCGCGCGGAGACTTTCACCGGCCTCACGGGTCTGGGCGACCTTATTTTGACCGCCACCGGCGACCTGTCGCGCAACCGCACGGTCGGCGTGCAGCTCGCGTCCGGCCGCACGCTCGACGAGATTCTCGCCGCGCTCGGACACGTGGCCGAAGGCGTGCGCTGCGCCCGCGCGGTGTTGTCGCTCGCGCAGTCGCGCGGGATCGAGATGCCGATCACTCACGCGGTATGCCGCGTGCTGTTCGAAAACGTCGCGCCGCGCGACGCGGTGCAGGCGCTTCTCAGCCGCGATTCGAAGGCGGAATAGCGCGACGTTTCTCTCGGAGACGCGTATGGCGAAGCTCGAAGCCGTTCTCGCCGACATCACGACGCTTCAGGTGGATGCCATCGTCAACGCGGCGAACAAGTCGCTGCTGGGCGGCGGCGGCGTCGATGGCGCGATTCATCGCAAGGCGGGCAAAGGTCTCTTGCGGGAATGCGAGACGCTCGGCGGCTGCGAAACCGGCGACGCGAAGATCACCGGCGGCTACGATCTTCCCGCCAAGTACGTGATTCACGCGGTCGGGCCGCGCTGGAACGGCGGCAAGCGCAACGAAGCGCAATTGCTCGCCAGTTGCTACCGGCGCTCGCTCGAACTTGCCGCCGAAGCGCGCTGCGTGTCCATCGCGTTTCCGGCGATCAGTTGCGGCATCTATCGCTTTCCTGTCGAGGACGCGGTGAAGATCGCCGTGGCTGCGGTCATCGACGCCTTGCCACTCGCTTCTTCAATCGAGCACGTCCTCTTCGCCTGCTTCAGCGACGACATGCTCGCGCTTTATCGCGCCGAACTCGACGCTCACGCGCCGCCTTCGAAGCCCGACTGACGCCACGCTTCGAACGTCACGATCGCCACCGTATTCGACAAGTTCAGACTGCGATTGCCGGGACGCATGGGCAGGCGCACCCGCTGTTCCGTCGGAAAGCGTTCCAGCAATTCCGCCGAAAGGCCGCGCGTCTCCGCGCCGAACACGAACCAGTCGCCGGGCCTGAACGCGTGATCGAAGAACGGCGTCGAGCCGCGCGTGGTGAAGGCGAACATGCGCGTGGCCTCGGGCGATTCCTTCGCGATGAACGCGTCCCAGTCCGCGTGGACGTTCATTTCGGCGTACTCGTGATAGTCGAGGCCGGCGCGGCGCATCTTCGCGTCGTCGAGCGGAAAGCCGAGCGGCTCGATCAAATGAAGCCGCGCGCCCGTGTTCGCGCACAGGCGGATGACGTTGCCGGTGTTCGGCGGGATTTCGGGTTCGACCAGTACGACGTTAAACATGGATTGCAGTGCTTCTGGCTGACGAGGTTAGTCTTTCGGGGTGCGCAGGGCGACGAAGTTCGTCACGCGCCGCGCGCCCGCGAGCTTGAGCGTGCGGGCGAGAGCATCGAGCGTCGCGCCGGATGTCATCACGTCGTCCACGACGCCGATATGTTTGCCGCGAACGTCGCCGTCGACCGCGAACGCCGACGCGACATTGCGTCTGCGCGTATCGGCATCCAGCCGCGACTGCTTCGCGGTGTGAACGATGCGCGCGACGAGCGTCGGATTCGCGGGCACGTTGAGGCGCCGCGCGAGCGGGCGGGCGATTGCCCACGCCTGGTTGTAGCCTCGTTCGACAAGCCGCTTGCGCGAAAGCGGAACCGGCACGATCACATTGGGCGTCGGCAGGGCGCTGTCTTCGAAGACCGCGTGCAGATGCCGCGCGAACTCCGCGCCCGCCGCGAGACGCACGCGAAACTTCAGTTCGACCGCCAGTGTATCGAGCGGCGCGCGATAGTCGGCGATCGCGAGCGTGTCGTTAAACGCTGGCGTATTCTCGAGGCACGCGGCGCAGTGCACGCGCGCGTCGTCGCGCTCGCGGCGCAGATAAGAAGCCGCGAGCGGCATCGCGCAGGTCGCGCACCGGAACCGCGGCTCGTTCCAGTACTGCTCGTCGCACCCGTCGCACAGCAATTGCTGCGACACATTGCCGCATAACGCGCACTGATTCGGCAGCGCGAGCGCGAACGCGCGCTTGGCGACGGCCGCAAAGCCGAAGACGCGCGCCGGGGACGGCAGCAACTCGCGAAGAACATTCATGGGCAAAAGCGCGTGAGGCAGGCTCGGTTAAACGAATGCGAAGGCGTGGCGCGCGGCGGCGCCGGGCCTATTTCAAGACGACCGAGTATACTTCGCACTCTTCGCGAACAGATCGTCATGTCCCCAACGCCTCCCAGAACTGGCCGACCGGCCTATGATCCGCGCCGTTTGCGCGAGATCTTCGACCGTCGCGCCGCCGCTTTCGACGACGTCGCGTTCCTGCCGCGTGAGATCGCGGACCGCATGCGCGAGCGTCTCGAATACATCAAGGTCGCGCCGGCGCGCGTGCTGGATGCGGCCTGCGGCGCGGGCGCGGACCTGCCGCGACTGCGCGAACGGTTTCCGGAGGCGTCCGTACTCGGCGTCGATATTTCCGCTGCGATGCTCGCGCGGGCGCGCACGGCCGACGCCGCCGAAGCGGAAAACGGCGCGGGCTGGCGGCGCTTTTTGCCCACGACGCTCGCGAAGGCGTTTGGCGCGCGCGGCCCGCAACTCGCGCAGGCCGACTTCTCGGCTTTGCCCTTCGCGTCGTCCGCGTTCGAATTGCTGTGGTCGAATCTCGCGCTGCACTGGCATTCGCGGCCGGATCTCGTGTTTCCGGAATGGCAGCGCGTGCTGAAAGTCAACGGTTTGCTGATGTTCAGCACCTTCGGGCCGGACACGCTTCGCGAACTGGCGGCGGCGTATCGCGAAGCCGAACGCACGCTCGGTCTTGCGCCGATGCCGCACACCATCGACTTCGTAGATATGCACGATCTGGGCGACATGCTCGTCGAAAGCGGCTTCGAAATTCCGGTGATGGATCAGGAAGTGCTGACGATCACCTATCGTTCGCCAGAATCGCTGCTCGCGGATGTCGCGCGCTGGGGCGCCTATCCGTTCGAACGCGAGGCCGCGAGCGCCCGCGCGGACGCGCAAGCCTTGCGCAGACACGTGCGCGAGGCGCTCGAAGCCTTGCGTCGCGAGGACGGCACGATCCCGCTCACGTTCGAAGTGATCTATGGTCACGCGTGGAAAGCGGTGCCGCGAACGACGGCGGAAGGACACGGAATCGTCCGGCTGGAAGACATCGGACGCGGTCCGAAAAGGAACCGCTGACGGGTCGGAAAGGAGTTCGGGAAGCAGATCGATCAGGCGGTAAAGAGGGTGCGTGTTATGTCATGAATTTGCGCGCGAAGGACACGCTAAAAGGTGCGTCAATTCGGCGCAGAGGCTTGTGCCGTCTGGCTTTGCGACGATCACACCCTTGCTTGTGGATGCCACTCAACCCGCCTATAATGCGTCAGTTTGTCGCCCGGACTGACACAAATTTGGGCGAAATCCGAGCAAAACTGTGTGATTGCGTGTGCGGATGATGGAGGCAGCGATGCAGGTCAGCCAGACGCTGACGGAGTCCGAGCCGGTCATCAAGGACTGGCTGATGAAACGCAACTGCTCGGTATCGCCGCGTCAGTTCGTGGGCTTCTATGTGTCGCTGGCGCTCTTTTCGCTGGCCGTCGCAACGCCGCTTTTGCTGAATGGCGCCTGGCTGGTGCTGCCGTTCACCGGAGTCGAATTGACGGTCGTGACCGTCGCGTTCCTGATTCATGCGCGACATGCCGTCGATTACGAACGAATCCGGCTGTTTCAGAACCGGTTGTTGATCGAACAGATGAACGCCGAAGAATTGACGCGATTCGAGTTCAACCCGCGCTGGGTGCGGGTCGAAACGGGCGCGACGCCGAGGGAGCCGCTCACGATCGTATCGCGCGGCCAGTCGGTGAAAGTCGGACAACACCTTGCACAGCATCGTCGCAAACAATTTGCTGCCGAACTGCAGGCGTCACTGAGACGTTTCGCTTGAGGAGGAACTTGGCGTGGCAGGCGCGATGCGCAACGGGGGTCGAGGGTTTGAATGGAAATTTTGGGTAAGGATGCTATGAAAACAATCAAGCGAGCCCTCTCGGGCGTGCTGGCGGCGGGCGCACTGCTCAACGCCGGCGTAGCCCTGGCGGTCAACGACAGTCCTGGCGGTCCCGCTGTGAATGAGATCAATTTCCAGCAGCCAGTGACGAAGATCGCCGAGGAGCTCTACGGCCTCCATATCTTCATGCTCATCATCTGTACCGTCATTTTCCTTGGCGTGTTCGGGGTGATGTTCTATTCGGTCGTCAAGCATCGCAAGTCCAAGGGTTTCAAGCCTGCGCACTTCCATGAAAGCACCACGGTCGAGATCATCTGGACGATCGCGCCGTTCATCATCGTCATTCTGATGGCGCTGCCGGCCACCAAGGCCGTCGTCGCAATGAAGGACACCACCAACGCCGATTTGACCGTGAAGGTCACGGGCTATCAGTGGAAGTGGGGCTACGACTACGTGAAGGGTCCCGGCGAAGGCATCAGCTTCCTCTCGACGCTTTCGACGCCGCGCAGCCAGGTCAACGGCCAGACGCCGATTTCGGACACGTATCTGCAGGAAGTCGACAACCCGCTCGTCGTGCCGGTGGACAAGAAGATCCGCATCATCACCACCGCGAACGACGTCGTTCACTCGTGGTACGTCCCGGCGTTCGGCGTGAAGCAGGACGCGATTCCCGGCTTCGTGCGCGACACGTGGTTCAAGGCAGAGAAGGTCGGCACCTATCGCGGCTTCTGCACGGAACTGTGCGGCAAGGAGCACGCGTACATGCCGGTCGTCGTGGAAGTGCTGTCCACCGACGACTACGCGAAGTGGGTCGACACGCAGAAGAAGAAAATGGCTTCTTCCGCCGACGATCCGAACAAGACCTACACGATGGACGAGCTGAAGACGCGCGGCGCGCAGATCTACGCGTCGAACTGCGCAGTCTGCCACCAGCCGACCGGCAAGGGCGCGGGCCAGTTTCCGGCGCTCGACGGCAGCAAGGTGGCGAACGGCCCCATCGCCGGTCACGTGAACATCGTGCTGCACGGCAAGGGCGCGATGCCGCCGTGGCAGACGACGCTGAACGACGTCGAAATCGCATCGGTCATCACGTATGAGCGCAACACGTGGGGCAATCATACGGGCGACATTCTGCAGCCGAAGCAGGTCGCGGACGCGCGCAACGGCAAGATGCCCGAAGGCGGCGATCACACGGCAGCGGCGGGCGGCGAAGCGGCGAGCGGCGCGGCGGCAAGCGGCGCGACCGAAGCCAGCGCACCGGCTGCGGCGTCCGGCGAACAGACCGCGCAGGCATCGCAGGCGGGCGCGCTGCCGGCCAGCATCTACTTCGAGACGGGCAAGAGCGATCTGCCCGCCGACGCAAACAACGCAGTACAGGCTGCCGCCGCTTACGTGAAGGCGCACCAGGACGCGAAGATCGCGCTCTCCGGTTTCACGGATGCAACCGGCGGCGCCGACCTCAACGCGGATCTCGCCAAAAAGCGCGCGCAAGCCGTTCGCGATGCGCTCAAGGCGGCAGGTGTCTCGGAAGAACGCATCGTGTTGAAAAAGCCCGAGTCGGTGACGGGCGGCACGGATGCGAAGGAAGCACGCCGCGTAGAAATCAGTCCGGCTGCTTGACATGCCGCGCGTGGGCTTCTCCTTCGCTCAAGGCAACGGAGAAGCACGCGGGCAACGCCAAGTGCCTCGAGTATTCGCTTTAGGAGATGATTGTCATGTCTAGCATCGGACACGATGTAGTCGCGGGTCACGACCACGCGCACGACGACCATGCGCACGGAACACCGCATGGTTGGCGCCGGTGGCTTTTCGCCACCAACCACAAGGACATCGGTACCTTGTATCTGCTGTTCTCGTTCATCATGTTCCTGTCCGGGGGCGTGATGGCGCTCGGCATTCGTGCCGAGTTGTTCGAACCGGGCCTGCAGATCATGCGCCCCGAGTTCTTCAATCAGCTGACCACCATGCACGGCCTCATCATGGTGTTCGGCGCGATCATGCCGGCGTTCGTCGGCTTCGCGAACTGGATGGTGCCGCTGCAGATCGGCGCATCGGACATGGCGTTCGCGCGCATGAACAACTTCAGCTTCTGGCTGCTGCCGGTCGCGGCCGTGCTGCTCGTCGGCTCCTTCTTCGTGCCGGGCGGCGCAACCGCTGCGGGCTGGACGCTGTACGCGCCGCTTTCGACGCAGATGGGCCCCGGCATGGACTTCGCGATTTTCGCGGTCCACATCATGGGCGCGTCGTCGATCATGGGCGGCATCAACATCGTCGTCACGATCCTGAATATGCGCGCGCCGGGCATGACGCTCATGAAGATGCCGATGTTCGCGTGGACGTGGCTCATCACCGCGTATCTGCTGATCGCCGTGATGCCGGTTCTGGCGGGCGCCATCACGATGGTGCTGTTCGACCGTCACTTCGGCACGTCGTTCTTCAATGCGGCGGGCGGCGGCGATCCGGTCATGTACCAGCACATCTTCTGGTTCTTCGGTCACCCCGAGGTGTACATCATGATCTTGCCGGCGTTCGGCATCATCTCGCAGGTCATTCCGGCGTTCGCGCGCAAGCCGCTCTTCGGCTATAGCTCGATGGTGTACGCAACCGCGTCGATCGCGATTCTCTCGTTCATGGTCTGGGCGCACCACATGTTCGCCACCGGCATGCCGGTGACGGGCCAGCTCTTCTTTATGTACGCGACGATGCTGATCGCCGTGCCGACGGGCGTGAAGGTGTTTAACTGGGTCGCGACGATGTGGCGCGGCGCGTTGACCTTCGAAACGCCGATGCTCTTCGCGATCGGCTTCATCTTCGTGTTCACGATGGGCGGCTTCACGGGCCTGATTCTCTCGATGGCGCCGCTCGACATCCAGATGCACGGCACGTACTACGTGGTCGCGCACTTCCACTACGTGCTGGTGGCCGGTTCGCTCTTCGCGCTGTTCGCGGGCTGGTACTACTGGTCGCCGAAGTGGACGGGCTGGATGTACAACGAAACGCGCGGGAAGATCCACTTCTGGACGTCGATGATCTTCTTCAACATCACGTTCTTCCCGATGCACTTCCTGGGTCTCGCCGGCATGCCGCGCCGCTATGCGGACTACCCCGCGCAGTTCACGGACTTCAACCAGATCGCGACCATCGGCGCGTTCGGTTTCGGTCTCGCGCAGGTGTACTTCCTGTTCGCGGTCGCGCTGCCGACGTATCGCGGCGGCGGCGAGCATGAGAAGGCCGGCGACAAGCCGTGGGATGGCGCGGAAGGCCTCGAATGGACCGTGCCGAGCCCGGCGCCGTTCCATACTTTCGAGAACCCGCCGACCGTCGAATAAGTCGTCTTTCCGTTCTGTGGGGCTTCCGCGCGAAGCCTCACAGACTCCCCGAGCAAGAACGCATGGCCCCGAATCCACAAAAAAGACGCTCCCGCGAGGAAATCCGCGCGGGTAACAAGCGGCTCGGTCTCATCATGGTGCTGATCGCCGCCGTCTTTTTTCTGGGTATCGTCGTCAGGCAATACCTGTTGTCGCGAGGCTAACTTGTCTACTCAGCAGGAAGATTCACATATCGACCGCTCGTTCAACCGGTCGATGCTGTTCAAGCTGTTCGTCGTCGCGGCGATGATGTTCGGCTTCGGCTTCGCGCTCGTGCCGATGTACCGCGCGATCTGCCAGATCACGGGCATCAACAATCTCGTGCAGCGCGATGTCGGCGCGCGCGAGGCGAAGAACACGCAGGTCGATGCGAGCCGCACCGTTTCCATCGAATTCGATGCGAACGCGCGCGGTCCGTTGCAGTTCAAGCCGGAGCAATCGAACCTCGACATTCATCCGGGCGAAGTCATGACGGTGATGTATCAGGTGACGAACGAGCAGGCGCGCACGGTGAAGGCGCAGGCCATTCCGAGCTACGCGCCGAAGCAGGCCACCGAGTTTTTCAAGAAGATCGAATGCTTCTGTTTCACCCAGCAGACGCTCGCGCCGAACGAAACGAAGCGCATGCCGGTGGTGTTCGTCGTCGATCCGAAGCTGCCGAAGGACGTGAAGACCATCACGCTGTCGTACACGTTCTTCGAACTCGACGCGCCGAAGCCGGCGGCCAAGGGAACGTGAACATCATGAACGGACAGGCGCAGAAGAGCGGCGGCTTTCTTAGGCTCGTGAAGGCGGTCTTCTGGTCGTTCTTCGGCGTGCGGCGGCGGGCGGACCTCGAAAACGATGCGGCGCAGCTCAATCCGCTGCATCTGATCGCGGCTGGCGTGATCGGTGCTGCACTGTTCATCGTCGTGCTGCTGGTGATCGTGCGCGCGGTGGTTCGGTAGGGCAACGCGGCACGAAGCGCGCTCGCGCGGGCGGCGCCGCGGCAAAATAATTCAAGCAACTGGATCGAAGTGGAGAATCAACGATGAGCGGTCAAAACGAGAGCCCGTACTATTTCGTGCCGCATCCGTCACGGCATCCGATCATGGCTGCGTGCGGCTTGCTGGTAATGCTGTCGTCGCTGGCGGCGTGGGTCAACGGGCATTCGTTTGCGCCGTTCGGCACGCTCCTCGGCCTGCTGTTTCTGCTGTTCGTGCTGTGGCACTGGTTCGGCGATGCAATTTCCGAGTCCGAAGGCGGCATGTACGGCAAGCGCGTGGATGTGTCGTACCGCTGGAGCATGAGCTGGTTCATCTTCTCCGAAGTCATGTTCTTCGGCGCGTTCTTCGGTGCGCTCTTCTATGCGCGCGCCATCGCGCTGCACGAGCTCGGCAGTCTCGACTACAAGCTGATCTGGCCGGACTTCTCCGCCGTGTGGCCGAACAACGGTCCCGCCGCGCTGGTCCCGCATTTCCGCGCGATGGTGCCGTGGCCTCTGCCGACCATCAACACGGCGCTGCTGCTCTCCTCGGGCGCGACGCTGACGGTGGCGCACCACGCGCTGCGCGAAGATCATCGCAAGAAGGCGATCGGCTGGCTCGCCGCGACGGTGCTCCTCGGCGTCATCTTCCTGTTCTGCCAGGGCTACGAGTATTTCCACGCGTACAACGAGCTGAATCTGACGCTCGCGTCCGGCGTGTACGGCTCGACGTTCTTCCTGCTGACGGGCTTCCACGGCTTCCACGTGTTCCTGGGCGGCACGATGCTCGCCGTGGTGATGGTGCGGCTGATTCGCGGACACTTCACGCCGGAGCATCACTTCGCGTTCGAAGGCGCCGCGTGGTACTGGCACTTCGTGGACGTCGTGTGGCTCGGGCTGTACGTCGTCGTCTACTGGCTGTAACTGCGTTGCGCGGGCTTCACGCCCGCAGCGCAATCACGCCGCCCTGACGTTCGAGGGCGGCGTTTTGTTTTGATTCAGGGCGATGCCGCGACAATACGCCTCGTTCTTGCGAACCTTCGCGGCGGGTTATCGTCCGAGGGGAATGCCTGTGGATTGAATCCAGCCCATCCAGTGCGCGAACAGGATGAACAGGAACAGCGAAATGGACAGCCCGACGCGCATGGCGAGCGACCACACCATCCGCTTGGTTTTGCCGCGGTCGGTCATCATGAAGTACAGCGCCGAGCCGAGGCTGCCGAGAATGAGGATGAAAGCGATGGCGACGATAATGTGCATGAAACCTGCCGGCGAAGTTGCTCAACTTGGCCCGACAACGCATTGAGCAGTATGGAAAAGAGTCATCTCATTATCTCACTCGACGGAACGCCCCGTGCGCCGGCGAGCATCCTCACGCGGCTGCTGCGGTCATGAAAATCCGCTTTTGGCCCACGCTTCTCATTCTGGTCGTCGTGGCGGTGACGTTGCGGCTCGGCTTCTGGCAGCGCGACCGCGCGCATCAGAAAGAGGCGCTCAACGCGCGCATCATGGCGTTCGAAAATGCGCCGGCACAGCGCGTGGGCGTCGATCCGATGCCGCTGAAGTCCATCGAGTTTCATCGCGTGAAGGCGCGCGGCGAGTTCATGCCGGAGCGCGTCGTCTATCTCGATAATCGTCCGTATAACGACCAGCCGGGCTTTTATGTGGTGATGCCGCTTAAACTCGAGGGCGGCGGCTACGTGCTTGTCAATCGCGGATGGCTGCCGCGCAATCTCGCGGACCGGACGGGCATCGAGCCATACGAGACGCCGAAGAGCGTCGTCGAAGTGGAAGGCATTGCGCGCGCCAATCCGTCGCAGGCGTTCGAGCTGGGCACGGGCGGGTCGGCTGGGCACCAGCAGATTCGCCAGAATCTGAGCATTCCGGCCTACGCCGCTGAAACCGGACTCGCGTTTCAGCCGTTCGTGATTCAGCAGACCAACGACACGCACGACCGGCTCGTGCGCGACTGGCCCGCACCGACGACGGGCGTCGAGCGCAACTACGGCTACATGCTCCAGTGGTGGGGCATGGCCGCCGCCGCCGTGGGCTTTGGCTTGTACGCCGCCCGCCGCGCCGCGAAGAAAGACGACTCGCGTCTCGTAGACGGCCCCGACGACGAAGCCGCGGACCACGCGTGACCCAACTCTGACCCAATTGCCGATGCCATCTCAACGTTCCACGACCGCCGACAAACCCCGCACGACCCCGAGAGGATCGTGGCTCAGCGGGCGCTGGATGCTCGTGCTGCTCGCGCTCGTTTGCGCGGCGCCCGTCATCGCTTCGTACCTGATGTACTACGTGTTCAAGCCGGCGGGCGGCACGTCGAGCTATGGCGCGCTGATCGACCCGCAGCGGCCCATTCCGGCCCAATTCGTCGTCACGGACGAAAAAGGGCAGGCCATGCCGCTCAAGTCACTCGAAGGCAAATGGCTGATGATCACCGTCAACAGCAGCGCCTGCGACGAGCAATGCGTCACGCGCCTCTATTACATGCGGCAGGTTCGCGTGCTGCAGTCGGCCGAGCGCGACCGCGTGGTGAACGTCTGGCTGCGCACGGATGACAAACCTGTTGCCGATGTCATCAAGACGGCATATCCGCAGCCGGACACGCGCATGTTGATTGCCGATCCGCGCGCTGTCGCGGACTGGCTGCCGGCCGCGGACGGCACGAAGGTCACGGACCACATTTATCTGGTGGACCCGAACGGCAATCTGATGATGCGCTTCCCGAAAAATCCCGATCCGAAGAAGATCAACGCAGATCTGGCGAAGCTGCTGAAGTGGTCGCGGATCGGCTAAAACGCGGGTTGAAGGTAGAACATGAGTTACGTACTGCAATTGGGATTGATCGGCTTGTGCATCGCGCTGCTGCCGCTGTCTTTCGTCTGGGTGAAAGCAGATGACAACAAGTTCCGCAAGCTCGTCTGGCTGACCACGTTTCTGACGCTCGATCTGATCATGTTCGGCGGCTTCACGCGCCTGACCGATTCCGGTCTCGGCTGTCCCGACTGGCCGGGCTGCTACGGCACGTCGTCGCCGTTCATCGCGCACGCGCAGATTGCCGCCGCGTTCCAGGCAATGCCCACCGGTCCCGTCAGCATGGTCAAGGCGTGGATCGAAATGCTGCACCGCTATTTCGCGATGGCGATCGGCGTGCTGATCATCGCGCAGGTCGTCATCGCGTGGACGGCGCGCATCAAGCGTCGTGCGCTGCACGTGTCGCCGTGGTGGCCGACCGGCATCCTGCTGCTGATTTGCGTGCAAGGCGCGTTCGGCGCGTGGACCGTCACGTTGAAGCTGCAACCGGTGATCGTCACGACGCATCTGCTGCTCGGACTCGCGCTGCTCGGCGCGCTCGGCTGGCTCGCGGCGCGCCAGACGCCGATTCCGTCGCTCGATTCCGCCGCTGCGCGCTGGATGCCGGCCGCGCTCTTCGGGCTCGCGCTGCTCGTGGTGCAAATTGCGCTCGGCGGATGGGTGAGCACGAACTATGCTGTGCTGGCCTGCACCGACTTTCCGCTCTGCAACGGCCAATGGATTCCGCCGATGAACTTCGAACACGGCTTTCACCTGTGGCGCGCGCTCGGCATGACCGGCGACGGCGACATGATCTCGCAGGACGCGCTCGTCGCGATCCACTGGACGCATCGCACGTTCGCGGTCGTCGTCGTGCTGTATCTGCTGTGGCTTGCCACGAAGTTGCGCCGCTTCGAGTCGCTGCGCAAGCCGGCGAACGGCGTCTTGGCGGTCATCGTTATTCAGTTTCTGACCGGCATGTCGAACATCGTGCTGCAATGGCCGCTGCCGGTTGCCGTCGCCCATAACGGCGGGGCAGCCGTCCTGCTGCTCCTGCTCGTCATGCTAAACTTTCGAATCTCTTCCAGCCGTCCCGGCCGCGCCGCGCTTCCCGCACGCGACGTCGTTTCAGCGTGATGGCTCATGCCCATGGATAGCACGACACTCAACTCCCCCCTTGGTAGCCGCGTCTCGCAATACATCGCGCTGACGAAGCCGCGCGTCACCCAGCTTGCCGTTTTCTGCGCCGTCATCGGCATGTTTTTATCGACGCCCGGCATGGTTCCGTGGACGAAGCTGCTCGGCGGCGCCGTCGGCATCTGGCTGCTGGCGGGCGCGGCGTTCGCCATCAACTGCCTCGTCGAGCAGAAAGTGGACGCCAAGATGCGCCGCACCGCATGGCGTCCCTCGGCGCGCGGGCAAATCACGAGCGTGCAGATTCTGATGTTTTCGGCGGCGCTCGGCGGCATCGGCATGTGGACGCTGTACCGCTTCACCAATCCGCTCACCATGTGGCTGACGGTTGCCACCTTCGTGGGCTACGCGGTCATTTACACGCTGTTGCTGAAGCCGTACACGCCGCAGAATATCGTGATCGGCGGCGCGTCCGGCGCCATGCCGCCCGCGCTCGGCTGGGCCGCCGTCACCGGCGCAGTGCCCGGCGACGCGTGGATCCTGGTGCTCATCATCTTCGTCTGGACGCCGCCGCATTTCTGGGCGCTCGCGCTGTATCGGCGTAAGGACTACGAGAACGCCGGCCTGCCGATGCTGCCCGTCACGCATGGCGAAAAGTACACGCTGCTGAACATTTTCCTCTACACCATCGTGCTGTTTGCCGTCACGTTGATGCCGTTCGTCTCCGGCATGAGCGGCGTGGTGTATCTGCTGAGCGCCATTGCGCTGGGCGCGGTGTTTCTCGGCTATACGTGGAAGCTGTATCGCGAATACTCGGACGCGCTCGCGCGCAGGACTTTCCGCTATTCGATCGTTTATCTGTCGCTGCTGTTCGGCGCGCTGCTCGTCGATCACTACGTTCGCACGGTGATCGGCGCATGAGGTGCATCGTTCGTCGGTTGCTCGCGCTGCTGCTTTGCGCGGTCGCGCTGTGCGCGTGCGAGAAAGCGCCGGATTTCAAGAATCTGGACATTACCGGCAACAAGCAATTCGGCAGCGACTTTTCGTTGCCGGATACGGCCGGCAAAACGCGCACCCTCGCAGACTTCAAGGGCAAAGCGGTCGTGCTGTTCTTCGGCTATACGCATTGCCCGGACGTTTGCCCGACGACGCTCGCCGAACTTTCGCAGGCCATGCAGCAACTTGGCGATAAGGCGAAGGACGTGCAGGTGCTCATGGTCACCGTCGATCCCGCGCGTGACACGCCGAGTCTGCTGGGCCAGTATGTGACCGCGTTCAACCCGACGTACATCGGATTGCGTCCGGCTAACGACGCCGAGCTTCAGAAAGTCG
This sequence comes from Caballeronia sp. LZ062, assembly GCF_031450785.1. NCBI lineage: Bacteria > Pseudomonadati > Pseudomonadota > Betaproteobacteria > Burkholderiales > Burkholderiaceae > Caballeronia > Caballeronia sp. LZ062. Next base: position 2,297,932 of record NZ_JARTWB010000002.1, on the reverse strand, counting down.
CGAAGGACTTCCGCGTGTATTACGCGAGAGCGGCGGGCAAGACGCCCGGCGACTACACGATGGATCACACCGCCGCGAGCTACGTTTTCGACAAGGACGGCAAGCTGCGGCTTTTTGCCCGCGACGGACAAGGCGTCGAACCGTGGGTCCACGATCTGAAGTTGCTGATCGACTGAACGTGAGAAGCGGCCTGCGGGCCGCTTTTGCGTTATGGCGTCGACGGTTGCGGCAGGTTCAGCCCCGGCGCAAGACGCGTTGCCTTGAATTCGGTGATCTCGTAATGCGCGAGTTGCTGCCGGGCAAACGGGTCTTCCGCGACGATCTCGTCGAGCCTTGCGCGATCGATGCCCGACGCGATGATCAGGCCGCCGTCGCGCGGCACCTTCGGCCCGGCCATCACGAATACGCCCGCCGCGAAATAGCGTTCGAGAAAAAGGCGGTGTTCTTCGAGAGCATCGTCGATTTCGGCGAGCGCGCCGGTGTAACGCAGATTGATCACATACATTTGTGTCGCCGTCCGGAAGTGGATCGCAACCCTGATTCTAAGCGGGCGGCGCGGCGGATATTCACATGAGGCTTGTGTATTTCCGCCCGCACCAACGCTGTGCGAACATGCAGCACTCCGGTGGGACGCTCGGGCCGGAGCCGTAACACGTTATCCCGCAGTCATTTGCATTCGAAACAGGAAGACCATGCAGCGCAGAAATATGCTCAAAGCCCTCGCGGCCGTCGTGGCGTCGGCCGCGTTCATCGCGAGTTTCTCGGCACACGCCGACGACAAAGTCATCAAGGTCGGCACCATCAGCGGCCCCGACGCCCAGATTTGGCAAGTCGTGCAGAAGGTTGCCAAGCGCGACGGACTCAACGTGAAGGTGATTGAGTTCAACGACTACGTGCAGCCGAATGCCGCACTCGACGCCGGCGATCTCGATGCGAACAGCTTCCAGCATCAGCCGTATCTGGACAGCCAGATCAAGCAGCGTGGCTACAAGATCGTGAGCGCGGGCCTCACCTACATTTCGCCGCTTGGCATGTATTCGAAGAAGCTGAAGTCGCTGAAGGACTTGCCGCAAGGCGCGAAAGTCGCGGTGCCGAACGATCCGTCGAACGAGAATCGTGCGCTGCTGCTTCTTCAGTCGCAAGGTGTGATCAAGCTGAAGGCAGGCGCGGGCGCGAACGGCAACAACGCGACTGCGCTCGACGTCGCGGACGATCCGAAGAAGATCAAGCTGGTCGAACTCGACGCGGCGCAACTGCCGCGCACGCTTGCGGATGTCGATGCCGCCGCCATCAACACGAACTTCGCGCTCGCTGCCGGCCTGCAGCCGACGAAAGATGCGATCGCGTTGGAAGACGTGCATAGCCCCTACGCGAATCTGATCGCGGTGCGGGCGAAGGACAAGGATCAGCCGTGGGTGAAGAAGCTGGTCGCCGCGTATCAGTCCGAGGACGTGCGGCAGTTCCTGAAGAGTGAGTTCAAGGGTTCGGTCGTGCCGTCGTTCTGAGCGGCGGGAAGACAAGCGCGGAAACGGCGTCCACTGCGGACGCCGTTTTTTTTGCTCAGTCGGCGTAGATGCGGCGCAACTCGCGCTCCCAGACGAGGCTTGCATCGTCGCCCTGGTGAGCCTTGAAACCCGTGCGCATGAAGAGGCTGCATAGATCTTCCCGCGCTTGATCCAGCCTGCACACGACGCTCGCATAGCCCGCGCCCTGCGCGAAGTTCGTGCACGCGGCGACGAGTTGCTCTCCGAGACCGCGGCGGCGTGCGCCCGGCTCGACGAACAACAATTCGATGCACGCCTGCCCCTCGGACGCGGCGGTCAGCAGCGCAGCGCCGACGCGCGCGTCGCCCTCCTGCTCTGCCACCCAGCACGCGATGCGCGGCGTGTCCCGCTGCATTGCGCCGAGAAAGCGCGACACGACCTTTGCCGCGTGCGCTTCGTAGGCAAGGCTCGCGCGGTCGGAAACGTCGAGGTGCGCGTGGCGCTCGATCATCCAGCCGAAGTCGCCGCAGCGCGGGCTGCGCAGCCGCGTGGCGACATGCTGTGAAGGTGGCGATAGAAGGCGCTCGATGTCCGCCATCGCCAGCGACAACTGCTCGATCTCGCCCGGCGCCAGCATATGCAGCAGCGACGCGGTCTCCGTGGAGACATGAAGATCGAGTTCGTCGACCTTGGCTTTTGCCTCGGGCGTCATGGTCAACAGATGCGCGCGCCCGTCGGATTCGTTCTTGCGCCGCACGACCAGACCGAGCTTCTGGAAGTTGGTGATGAGCCGGCTGAGATAACCCGTGTCCAGCCCAAGGTTGCGCGCGAGGTCTGCGGCGGTGTGCGCGCGTTCGTGCGCGAGCTCGTGAAGAATGCGGACTTCCGTCAATGAGAAGTGGCTTCTGTGAAGGCGCTCGTGAAAAGCGCCCGCGTGGCGCGCGTAAAAGCGGTTGAAGCGCCGCACGGCCTCGACAGCCCGACTCGGATCAAAGCATCCCATTGTGCCTTTGCTCTCTCAAGATATGTGGTTCTATTTGATTTAGTTGCGATTCCGAACTAATGGCGCATTGTGCCAAAGAAAGCACGATCGTGCGAATACGAAAATGCCCGAATTTTTACGGATTCCCGGCAGCGGGTATTGATTGGTCTCATCGCGGTGGCTATGCGGGTAAGTCCCGATAGCGATGATGTTGTGAAGTCACCGTCTAAACAGGTTGTAACTTATTGATTACGGACAGAAACTGCCATCGGTCATGGATAGTTCTGCTCGCGTTGACTGGTATTATGTTGGTTATATAATGGGCTCCACCTAAGGCGTCGTGAGGTCGTTTCGTGAGACGAACTTGGAAAGATCTGACGCCCGACGGTGACAGCGACACGCCGCTGTATCTCCAGCTGGCCGCGCGTCTTGCTTCGGCCATTCACGCTGGCGCGTGGTCGGCCGGCGAGGCGCTGCCGTCAGAGCGGACGTTGTCCGAGGGCGTCGGGGTATCGCGCATCACGGCGCGCAAGGCAATTGCGTTGCTGGTCGAGCAGGGGCTCATCAGGCGCGTGCGCGGCACGGGCAGTTTCATCACGCCGCGCGTCGAGGATCCGTTGTCCAGGCTCACCGGTTTTACCCGAAAGATGGAACAACGCGGCTTCGCGCCGGATTCGGTCTGGCTCGGGCGCGGCCTGCGCACGGCCAATCGCGATGAAACCGTGCGTCTCGGTTTGTCGCCCGGCGCGGCGGTGGCGAGTCTCAGAAGATTGCGGCGGGCGGACGGCATCGTGATGGCGGTCGAGCATTCCACGCTGCCCGCCTGGCTGGTGCCGGACCCGCTCGTGATCGGCGCGTCGCTCTACCGGTATCTGGAGGAGCGCGGTCAGGCGGTCGTGCGCGCGTTGCAGCACTTCCGCGCGGTGAACGCAGGCGCGGAAGTCGCGCGCATGATGGGCGTGGCACCCGGAGCCGCGTTGCTCGTGATCACGCGCATCGGCTATGCGGCGGATCAGCGCGCAATTGAATTGACGGATACGTATTGCCGCGACGACTACTACGACTTCGTTGCGGAGTTGCATCGATGAAGGCCGAGCCACGCATCGAAAGAAGAGAGCAAGAAAGAGAACGAGAGGACCAAAAGAAGCCGTTCGCCGGCTGCGCATGGAAGCATTGGCGCGGACCCGCGTGCTCGCAACGCGGCGCGAACCGCACCTGAACCTCACTACGCACTGCGTATTTCCAGAGAACTTCATGCTGAAAGGAAACATACTGACGAACGACGGCTGGATTCACGGCACCGTTCGTTTCGAAAACGGTCGCGTGACGGCGCTCGAAGGCCACATCGCCGATCCGTCGGCCAACGACGCGCCGTACATCCTGCCGGGCTTCATCGACCTGCACGTGCACGGCGGCGGCGGGCGCGACATCATGGAAGGCGGCGACGCGGCCGATACCGTCGCGCGCCAGCACGCGCAACACGGCACGACGAGCCTGCTCGCCACCACGATGACCGCCCCGCGCGACGAACTCATGCAGGTCGTCGCCGGCCTCGGCGAACAGGCGAAGCGCCGCGCCGCCAGCGGCGCGCGCGTGCTCGGCGTGCATCTGGAAGGACCGTACATCAATCCTGGCAAGCTCGGCGCACAGCCGGACGCAGCCGCCGTCGCCGTGCGCGACGAAGTGCTCAAGTACCTCGAACTGGCGCCGATCCGCGTCGTGACCATCGCGCCGGAGATTTCGGGTCATCTCGAGATCATCTCCGACATGGCGGCGCGCGGCGTGCGCGTGCAACTCGGGCATTCGCTCGGCACGTATGACGACGCCGTCAACGCGCTGAAGCACGGCGCGCGCGGTTTCACGCATCTCTTCAACGCGATGTCGCCGCTGCATCATCGCGATCCCGGCATGGTCGGCGCAGCGCTCGCACATGCGGAGTACGCCGAACTGATTCCCGACCTGCTGCACGTTCACCCCGGCGCCATTCGCGCCGCCATGCGCGCCATTCCGCGGCTTTATGTCGTGACCGACAGCACGTCCGCCGCCGGTATGCCGGACGGCGAATACCGCCTCGGCAGCCAGCACGTCACCAAGTGCATGGGCGGCGTGCGTCTGGCGGACGGCACGCTCGCAGGCAGCACGCTGACCATGGATCAGGCGCTGCGCAATCTCGTTTCGCTGGGCATTCCGCTCGCGGACGTTTCGAATCGCTTGTCGCGCTATCCCGCCGACTACCTCGGGCTCGAAGACCGCGGCCGCATCGCGCGCGGCGCGTGGGCCGACATGGTCGTCCTCGACCGGGACTTCGCGCTGACCGCCACTTATGTCGAAGGAGAATCGATTGTCGAATATGCTCACTGAGGCGCTGGAGTCCGCGGATGTCGTCGCGGCCCAACTCGCCGATACCTCGCGCATCGAGGCGCTTGCCGTGAAGCTCGCGGAGCAGCCGCGTCATGTCGCGTTGACCGTCGCTCGCGGCAGTTCGGACCATGCCGCGAGCTATTTCGCCAGCCTGACGATGAGCCGCATCGGCGTGCCAGTCGCGTCGCTGCCCATGTCCGTCGCCACGTTGCAGCAAGCGCCGCTGCGCGTGTCCGGCCAGCTTGCCGTCGCGTTCTCGCAGTCGGGCAAGAGCCCGGATCTCGTCGGCACCATGCAGGCGTTGCGCGAAGCGGGCGCATTCACGGTCGCGGCAGTCAACGTCGCCGGTTCGCCGCTGGAAAACGCCTGCGAATATTTCCTGCCGCTGCTCGCGGGACCGGAGCTTTCGGTTGCCGCAACCAAGAGCTATATCGCGATGCTGTCGCTGTCGGCCATCGTGATCGCGCACGTTCAGCGCGACGCCGAACTGCTGAACGCGCTCAAGTCGCTGCCGGATGCGCTGCGCGCGGCGGGCAAGCTCGACTGGACGCGCGCCGTGGAAGAACTGAAAGGCGTCGACCGCATGATCGTCGTCGGGCGCGGCCTCGGGCTTGCCATCGCGCAGGAAGCGGCGCTCAAGCTGAAGGAAACGTCGGGCATTCAGGCCGAAGCGTTCTCGAGCGCGGAAGTGCGTCATGGTCCGATGGAAATCATCGACCGCGACTATCCGCTGCTCGTTTTCGCGCCGCGCGGGCCGGAGCAGGCCGGTCTCATCCAGTTGGCGGCGGACATGCGCGCACGCGGCGCACGCGTGCTGCTCGCAGCACCCGACGACGTGCCCGGCGCCGAATTGCCGCTCGTCGCCACCGACCACCCGGCGCTCGATCCGATCGCCGCGATCCTTTCGTTCTACGTGATGGCGGCAGGTCTTGCCGCCGCGCGCGGGCGCAACCCCGACGCGCCGCGCCACCTGAACAAGGTCACTGAAACCCATTGAGTGAGATAGACGATGCGCCGTGCCGAGGACTCCGTGTTGAACCATTCCACCGATAACCCGAGCGATATCGTTCTGCTCGCTCCGTTTACCGGTCCCGTCGTGCCGCTCGCCGACGTGCCCGACCCCGTGTTCGCCGAGGGGATGTTCGGCGACGGCATCGGCATCGATCCGCTCGACAACGTGCTGCTTTCGCCGTGCGACGGCACGGTGACGCATCTCGCGCGCACGCATCACGCGGTCACACTGCGCACGGCAGCGGGCGCGGAGATTCTCGTGCATATCGGCATCGACACGGTCGAGTTGGGCGGCGAAGGCTTCGCGCCGATGGTCGAACAAGGCGCGACGGTGCGTGCGGGCCAGCCGCTCATCGAGTTCAACGCGGATTTCGTCGCGCAGCATGCACCGAGTCTCGTTTCCGTGATCGCGGTCGCCAATGGGGACGCATTCGAGGTCGCCCAGCGCGCCGGCCGTGGCGTGCTGAAGGCAGGCGCGCGCATGCTGGTCCTGCGCGCGAAGGACGGCGCGGCGGCGCACGTGGCGCGCTCGTCGTCGAACGTGATGACCGAAGCGCGGCGCACCGTCACGCTGGCCCACGCGGGCGGTTTGCACGCGCGGCCGGCGGCGCGGGCGCGCGAGGCGGCGCGCGGTCTGGACGCCAAGGTCGAAGTGCGCTTCGAAGGCCGCAAGGCGCCGGTCGAAAGCGTCGTGGGTCTGCTCGGGCTGGGCGCGGGCGAGGGCGCGACCATCGAACTCGTCGGCTTGGGCGCGCAGGCGCAGCAAGCGGTCGATGCCGTCGCCACCGAATTGCTGCGCGCGGCGCAGGGCGAAGTCGAAGAAAAGCCGGCGCGCGAGCAGTCGCCCACGCCGGTTCCCGTTGCCCGCGCGTCCGCCGAGCCGCTGCCGCCGAACACGCTCGCGGGCGTGTGCGCGGCGCCAGGCATCGCGGTCGGCAAGCTGGTGCGCTGGGACGACCAGGAAATCGTGCCGCCGGAACAGGCGAGCGGTCCGTCCGCCGCCGAGAGCCGCGCGCTGGACAAGGCCATCACGCAAGTCGATGCCGAACTCGAAGTCACCGTGCGCACGGCATCGCAGCGCGGCGCGGTCGGCGAAGCGGGCATTTTCGCGGTGCATCGCGTGCTGCTGGAAGACCCGACGCTCGTCGATGCCGCGCGCGATCTGATCAGCCTCGGCAAGAGCGCAGGCTTTGCATGGCGCGAGGCGATCCGCGCGCAAATCGCGCTGCTCAACAACGTGAACGACGCACTGCTCGCCGAACGCGCGGCGGACCTGCGCGACATCGAAAAGCGCGTGCTGCGCGCGCTAGGCTTGACAAACACGGCGGCGCGCGCGCTGCCGGACGAAGCCGTGCTCGCGGCCACCGAATTCACGCCGTCCGATCTGGCGTCGATCGACCGCACGCGCGTCACCGCGCTCGTGATGTCGCGCGGCGGCGCAACCTCGCACGCGGCGATCATCGCGCGGCAGATCGGCATTCCGGCGCTCGTCGCCATTGGCGATGCGCTGCACGCGGTTCCCGAAGACGCGCAAGTGGTCGTGGACGCGTCGGCGGGCCGCTTCGAATATGCACCGAGCGCGCTCGATGTCGAACGTGCGCGTCACGAGCGCGAGCGTCTTGCGGGCGTGCGCGAGGCGAACCGCAAGATGTCGCAGCAGGCGGCATCGACGCGTGACGGCCGTCATGTCGAAATCGCGGCGAACATCGCCACGCTCGACGACGCGAAGGCCGCTGTCGAAAACGGCGCGGACGCCGTCGGCCTCTTGCGCACCGAGTTGCTCTTTATTCATCGCCAGGCTGCGCCGACGGTGGCGGAGCACGCGTCGAGCTATCAGGAAATCGTCGAGGCGCTGGCCGGTCGCAGCGCGATCATCCGCACGCTGGATGTCGGCGCCGACAAGGAAGTGGACTATCTGACGCTGCCGCCCGAAGAGAATCCGGCGCTGGGCCTGCGCGGCATCCGTCTCGCGCAAGTGCGGCCGGACCTGCTCGACGACCAGTTGCGCGGCCTGCTCGCCGTCAAGCCGGCGGGCGCGGTCCGCATTCTCCTGCCGATGGTCACGGATGCCGGCGAACTGCAGCGCCTGCGCGCACGCATCGACGAACTGGCGCGCGAAGCGGGGCGGACGGAGCCGGTGGAAGTGGGCGTGATGATCGAAGTGCCGTCGGCGGCGATGCTGGCGGACCAACTCGCCAAGTACGCCGATTTCTTCTCTATCGGCACGAACGATCTCACGCAATACACGCTCGCGATGGACCGCTGCCAGCCCGATCTGGCGGCGCAGTCCGACGGCCTGCATCCGGCCGTGCTGCGGCTCATCAAGATGACGGTGCAGGGCGCGGAAAAGCACGGCAAATGGGTCGGCGTGTGCGGCGCGCTCGGCGGCGATCCGCTCGCGGTGCCGCTGCTTGTCGGCCTCGGCGTGACGGAACTGTCCGTGGATCCGTCGTCCGTGCCCGGCATCAAGGCGCGCGTGCGCAATCTCGATTACCAGCTTTGCCGTCAGCGCGCGGAAGACGTCCTCGCGCTCGAATCGGCGCAGGCAGTAAGAGCGGCTAGCCGCGAAATCTGGCCGCAGGACTAAACGCTTGATGCTTCATTCGTAGCCACAACCCGAGCAGCAACGACAAGACCTATATCTTTTGGAGAACCCCCGATGGACGCTAACCCGTTTGCAAAGATGCAGCGCTTAGGCCGCGCCCTGATGCTGCCGATTGCCGTTTTACCGGTGGCCGGCCTGCTGTTGCGTCTAGGCCAGCCCGATGTCTTCAACATCAAGATGATCGCCGACGCGGGCGACGCCATCTTCTCGAACCTGCCGCTTCTGTTCGCCATCGGCGTGGCGGTGGGCTTCGCGAAGGACAACAACGGCACGGCAGGTCTCGCCGGCGCGATCGGTTATCTGATCGAAACCGCCGTCATGAAGGACATCAACGACAAGCTCAACATGGGCGTGTTGTCCGGGATCATCGCGGGTATGGTCGCGGGGTACATGTACAACCGCTTCAAGGACATCAAGCTGCCCGAGTATCTGGCGTTCTTCGGCGGCAAGCGGTTCGTGCCGATCGTGACAGGCGTCGCGTGTCTGTTTATCGGCATCGTGCTGGGTTACGTATGGCAGCCGGTGCAATCCGGCATCGACGCTGCCGGCAACTGGCTGACGACGGCCGGCGCGCTCGGCACGTTCGTGTTCGGCGTGCTGAACCGGATTCTCCTCGCGACGGGTCTGCACCACATCATCAACTCGCTCGCGTGGTTCGTGTTCGGGTCGTTCACGCCGCCGGGCGGCGGCGCGGTGGTGCACGGCGACCTGCATCGCTTCTTCGCGGGCGACCAGACGGCGGGCGGTTTCATGACCGGCTTCTTCCCGATCATGATGTTCGGCTTGCCGGCCGCGTGTCTCGCGATGTTCCATGAAGCACCGAAGGAGCGCCGCGCGGTCGTCGGCGGCCTGCTGTTTTCGATGGCGCTGACCGCGTTCCTCACCGGCGTGACCGAGCCGATCGAGTACAGCTTTATGTTCCTCGCGCCGGTGCTCTACGGCATCCACGCGGTGCTGACGGGTCTGTCGCTCGCCATTTGCTCGGCGCTCGGCATTCACCTGGGCTTTACGTTCTCGGCGGGCGCGATCGACTACGTGCTGAACTACGGCCTATCGCAGCGCGGCTGGCTGGCGATTCCGATCGGTCTCGTGTACGGCATCGTGTATTACGGCCTGTTCCGCTTCTTCATCCGCAAGTTCAACATGGCGACGCCGGGCCGCGAGCCTGCCACGACCGACGCGCAAACGGATGCAACGCCTGTCGGTGGCTATGTGCCGGGCGACGTCGCCCCGGCAGCGGCGAGCACGCGCGCCACGAAGTACATCGCGGCGCTGGGCGGCGCGTCGAACCTGACGCTCGTCGATGCGTGCACGACGCGCCTGCGTCTCTCGGTGGTGGATACCGAGGCAGTGTCGGAGCCGCAATTGAAGACCATCGGCGCGCGTGGCGTGTTGAAGCGCGGCAAGACGAACGTGCAGGTCATCATCGGACCGGAAGCGGACCTCATCGCCGATGAAATTCGTGGCGAACTCGAGCACTCGTCGACGCGCGGCGCGACGCCCGCATCTTCGGCTCCGGCGCAGCCCGCGGTTGCGGCCGCAGGCGTAGCCGACCAAACCGCCGGCCCGCTCGATCCGGACCCGCTGCGCTGGCTCGCGGTGTTCGGCGGCGCGACCAACGTCGTTTCGCTCGATGCCGTCGCGCAAACGCGCCTGCGCGTCGTCGTGCGCGATCCGTCGTCGGTGGATCGTCAGCGTCTGTCGCAGTTGGATGTGGCGTGGGTGTCGGCCGATACGTTCCACATCGTCGTGGGTCAGGCGGCGCAGCGGTACGCGGCGCAGATGGCCACGCGTTTGACCGGCAACGGCGGCGGCGCAGCGCCGATGCCGGCTTGATGCGGTAAGCAAGTGTTCGCAGAAACGGCGCCTTCGGGCGCCGTTTTTGTTTCCATGCGCGTCGCGCAGGCAAACAAAAACCCCGCTGTCTTTCGACAGCGGGGTTCGAACACGCTTGCTACAGGCTCGCTGCTGCGTTACGCGTAGTCGTGCAGCGCGGTGCGCATCTTCTTCATGGCGCTCGCCTCGATCTGGCGAATGCGCTCCGCCGAGACGCCGAATTCGTCGGCCAGTTCGTGCAGCGTCTTGCCGCCCGATCCGTCGTCCTGCACGTCGAGCCAGCGCGCCTTGATGATGCGGCGGCTGCGTTCGTCGAGCGATTCCAGCGCCGTGGAAAGGCCGTCGCTTTGCAGCTTGTCGAACTGGCGCGCGGCGATTACGTTCGTCGGCTCGTTGTGCGAGTCCGCCAGATAGGCGATCGGCGCGAACGCTTCTTCGCCGTCTTCCACCTGGCCTTCCAGCGCGATGTCGCCGCCCGAAAGGCGCGTTTCCATCTCCGCGACTTCCTCGCGCTTCACATTCAGCTCGCTAGCCAGACCTTCGATCTCGCCCGGCGTGAACGCCGCGTGGCCGGTCTTGTGGCTGCGCAGATTGAAGAACAACTTGCGCTGCGCCTTGGTCGTCGCGACCTTCACCATGCGCCAGTTGCGCAGGATGTACTCGTGAATCTCGGCCTTGATCCAGTGCATGGCGTACGACACGAGGCGCACGTTCTGCTCCGGATCGAAGCGCTTCACGGCCTTCATAAGACCGATATTGCCTTCCTGGATCAGGTCTGCGTGCGGCAGGCCGTAGCCCAGATAGTTGCGGGCGATCGACACGACGAGACGCAGGTGCGACAGCACGAGCTGCCGCGCGGCGTTCAGGTTGCCTTGCTCGCGAAATTCGGTGGCGTACTGACGTTCCTCTGCCGGCGAAAGCATCGGAATACGGTTCACTGCTTGTATGTAGGAATCGATGTTGCCGATCTGGCCGGTCAGCATCGACGACTGTGCGTACGTCAGCGCGCCTGCCGAAGATGCCTTGGCAGGTGCCGAGCCTACAACATTCGGAAGGGTCATCGCATTGGTCACGCTCATAAGCTCCTTGTCAACAATTGCCTGCGGCCGCAACGGCGGCGGCAGGCCAGTCACGATATTAGCACTCCGTCAATCCGAGTGCTAAGTGTTAGAGGGGAACGACGTGTGGGAGTTCCCACAAAACTATCGATTTCGTGGGTTTGATAGGCAGCCGAGCTCGAGCGATTGAGCTGAACTTACCGAAAGCGAAGCGTTAGATCGAACAATTTACCGCATATGCACATTAGCGCAACGGATTATTCAATCAAAGCGGCAAGATGCGCTGGATTGTGCAAATATGTGTCAACCGAAATACAATGCGCCGACCACCGCTCGGCGGGACGTAACATCACCCTTACATGGGGCGCTCATGCAGAAAAACAAGCTTCTCTGGCGCAGTTTGTTGTCTCACGGCGCCATCGCGGTTTCGCTCGGTCTGGCGTCGGCGGCGGCACATGCCGACCGGTTCGGACTTCAGATCGCGGGCGGCGTCGCCAACCATGACTTCAAGAAAGCCGACGTCGGCATCGTCTGGGACCCGAACCTGACGTGGTGGGAAATCGGCGGGTTCCACTTCACGCTCCTCGGCGAGGGGCACGTCGCATACTGGCACACGAAGGAAAGCAACTCGGTCAATCCGAACGTTTGGGAATTTGGCGTCACGCCGGTGCTGCGGTTCGTGAAAAGCTCCGGCTATATCCGGCCGTTCGTGGAAGCGGGCGTGGGCGTCCGGCTCATCTCGCACGCGCGCATCACGGAAGACTACACGCTGTCCAGCGGATTCCAGTTTGCCGACATGGTCGGCGTGGGCGCAATCTTCGGCGCAAAGCAGAACTATCAGGCCGGTTTTCGCTTCCAGCATCTCTCGAACGCGAGTATCAAAGAGCCGAATCCTGGTATAAATTTCAGCCAGCTATATCTGCAATACAACTTCTGACGGGGCGCCGGTGCATCGGTTCCCCGGCGCAAGGGGAACCGACAGATGCCGGCAAAGACTCTTGAGGCCATCCGCGGCCTCGAACGCGACCGCTTCCGGGCGATGGTCGAGAGCGACGCCGCGGCGCTCGAGACGCTGCTGGCCGAGAACGTCAGCTATGTCCACACCAACGGCAAGCGCGAGACGAAGCGTCAGTTCATCGACGCGATTACCGCCGGGCGCCGCCGCTATCGTCAGATCGAGATTCAGACGCAGGACGTGGTCTCCGCCGGTCCCGAGACGTGTCTCGTGTCGGGCCGCGCGCTGATCGAGATGGAATCGAAGAACGGCGCGCTGCTCTTTCCCATCGCCTACACGGCGGTCCACGTGCAAACCGGCGGTCAGTGGCAACTGCTCGCGCTTCAGGCGACGCGCGTGGCGCTCGAATAGCGCGTCGCCATCGGCGCCGTCAGGCTTCCACGGCTTCGTCCTCGCGCACCCGCCGCGCAATCTGCTTCGAGCGATTCACCGCGCTCACGACTGCATCGACGACCGCGAGCGCGGGGTTCACATGCACTGCGACGCCGAAGCGCATCGGTTCGTCGGCGACGCGGCAGCCCACGAAGACCGCAGTCTCGCCGTTGGCCGTCACCGTCGACTCGAACCAGCTCACGCTCGCGCCCACGCCCATGCCCGACGCGACAGCCTGCGCGTAATGTTCCTCGCTCGCGGCGCTTGAAGCGGGCGGTATCGCAATGCTTCGCCCGAGCACGGAAACCGCCGACGCATCCACGCGCGACACCGGCCCGCCCGCGTCGAAATATTCGCGCTTGAAGAGCGCGCAGATCGCGTCGCCGCTGATTTCCTCGCCGGATTCATCCGCGACCGCCTGCACTGCATGACTGAATTCGATCTGCACGCGGCGCGGCGGCGTGAAGCCCAGCCCGCGTTCGAGCAGATACGTGGCGCCGCCTTTGCCAGACTGGCTGTTCACGCGAATCACGGCGTCGTAGCTGCGGCCGAGGTCGGCGGGATCGATGGGCAAATACGGCACTTCCCACGGCGTGCCCGGCACGCGCTGCGCGAAGCCTTTGCGGATGGCGTCCTGATGCGACCCGGAAAACGCGGTGAACACGAGGTCGCCCGCGTAAGGATGGCGCGGATGCACCGGAAGCTGATTGCAGCGCTCCACCACGCGGCGCACCGCGTCGATATCCGAGAAGTCGAGGCCGGGATCGATGCCCTGCGTGTACAGATTCAGCGCGAGCGTGACGAGATCGACGTTGCCCGTGCGCTCGCCGTTGCCGAAGAGACAGCCTTCGATGCGGTCCGCGCCCGCCAGCAGCGCGAGTTCGGCAGCGGCCACCGCCGTGCCGCGGTCGTTGTGCGGATGCACCGAGAGCACGATGCTGTCGCGAAAGCCCAGGTTGCGGTCCATCCACTCGATCTGGTCGGCGAACACGTTGGGTGTCGCGCATTCGACCGTCGCGGGCAGATTGACGATCATCTTGTGATCGGGCGTCGGACGCCACACTTGCGCGACCGCATCGCATACTTCGCGCGCGAACGACAGCTCCGTCATGCTGAACGTCTCGGGCGAGTACTGGTAGGTCCAGTGCGTTGCCGGCCGCGCCGCCGCGCATTCCTTGATGATGCGTGTGCCTTCCACGGCGAGCGCCTTCACTTCTTCCTTCGACTGATTGAACACGATCCGGCGAAACGACGGCGCGATCGCGTTGTAGAGATGCACGATGACCTTGCTCGCGCCCTCGACCGCTTCGAACGTGCGCTCGATCAGTTCGCGCCGCGACTGCACCAGCACTTCGATGGTGACGTCGTCGGGAATGCGCTTTTCGTCGATCAGCTTGCGCACGAAGTCGAAGTCGGTCTGCGACGCCGACGGGAACCCCACCTCGATTTCCTTGAAACCCGTCGCGACCAGCATCTCGAAGAATTCGAGCTTCGCTGCGATGCTCATCGGCTCGATCAGCGACTGGTTGCCGTCGCGCAGATCGGTGCTCATCCAGATGGGCGCTTTCTCGATCGTGCGATTCGGCCAGCGTCGGCCGTGCAGACGGACTTGCGGGAACGGGCGATATTTCTCGGCGGGGTTCGGCATCATGATCGTCGATCTCTTTCAGGAGCGTAGCGCCTGCGAGAGCGGCCGACGCCGGCGGCTGGCCGGCTGCGGCGCGATTCACATGAAGCACGCGAAGCGGAACTGCGCGCGCGATCCCATTGCGCACCGGCGACGGTGACGCCTGCGACCAACGTGAACGTGCGCGAAGCAGCGTGCATGTGACCCTCGCGTTTTCGATTCGCGGGATGCGCGAACGAAAAACTGACGACTACAAGGTGGTAAGGAAAAGAACTGCGGGAACGGCTGGCGGGAACACGCGCCTGGCGACGCGCGCCGCTACGTCTGGCGACTTACGCTAGACGTAGCGATAGGGGCCGCGCTAGGCGGCCCGAAATAATTCGGAGGGAGGAGAATTGGGTGAAACGCATTGGCCTACTTTAAACCAGCGTTGAAGAAAGTGTCAAATGCGGATTTTCCGATTGCGGCGCTATACCGGCCGGCGCACCACGTCTGCGATCAGTTCCACCTGACGCGCGATGGCGGGCGGCACCGGCACGTCGCCCCGCATCACGTCTTCGATCCAGCGCGCGGTTGTGGCGGCATCGAGCGATTCGGGCAGTTCGACGGCGGGCGCGTCCGCCTGCGAACGCTCAGGCGCGACGAGCGTCTCGGCGTGGCCGTCGTGGAACCAGTCGATCTGCACCTGGCGGCGCGTATCCGCGACCGCTTCGCCTTCGGTGCCGCGCGCGAGCAGCGCGCCGCCTTGCGCGGCATCCGGATGCTCGGTGAAAAGCGCGGTGAGGCTGTCGCGATACTCCGGATGCGTGTAGTTGACGAGCCGCAAGCCCGGCTCCGCGAACGGCTGCAGAATCTTGACGAGCGTGTGCGTCGAATTGCGCACGCCCATCACGCGTCGAAGGTCCAGCAGCCGCGCGAGCTTCGGCGCGAGAGCCGTCACCGGCGCGAACGCGAGGCGGCGGGAGGCGAGACTGTCCTCGATCTCATCGTGCGACGCGGCGTGCGGAATGCCCACTTCGGCGAAGATCGCGGCGCTGGTCACGCGCCCCGGATCGTCGACGACGCCATGCACCAGCACCGGCACGCCTTCCCGCGCGAGCAGGAGCGCGAGCAGCGGCGTGAGGTTCGGCTGCTTGCGCGCGCCGTTGTAGCTCGGAATCGAAACGGGGCGTGCGTGCTCGCGGCCTTCCTGCACGTGCAGCGGCTCGAACGAACGATGCGCCGCCGCCAGCATCGCGGCGAGTTCGGCCGCCGTCTCGCCCTTCACGCGATACGCGAGCAGCACCGCGCCCAGTTCGACGTCGGAGACCCGGCCATCGAGCATGGCTTCGTAGAGCGAATAGGTGTCGTCACGCGACAGCGCACGCGCGCCGTTCGGGCCGCGCCCGATTTCCTTGATATAGCGCGCGCAGGGGAAAGAAGAAGGTGGAGTGTCGGTCATCGGAAGCGTGCGCAAAGCGGGCGTTCATTTCCGTGGTCCTGAGCGGCGCCGTCGCGGGTTGAGATGCGGTAATGACATTCAGTATCGCATTTAAGCGCCGCTTGCAAGTTCGGGCACAGGCGTCCGATCTCATCCGGTGGCGATTCGAAGGATCGCAGCAGGGCAGCCGAAAGCTCGCGCGCCCGCGCCGGACAAGGCTCGCCACGATTCGCGCAGGCACGTTACACTCGCTTTTTGCGATTCCGGCTGCGAGCGTGTATGCGCCGGCGTTCGAATAACATCAAACAGGAGAGCGGGATGACTTACGTGTTTCCCCCGGCGCCGGCGACCGCCGTGCCGGTCGCGGGTTCGAACGATCAGTTTCCCGTGCGCCGCATCTACTGCGTCGGACGCAACTACGAAGCGCACGCGCGGGAAATGGGCCACGACCCCGATCGCGAGCCGCCGTTTTTCTTCAGCAAGCCCGCCGACGCCGTGTTGTACGTCGCGCCGGGCGCGACGGGCGAAATGCCGTATCCGTCGCAGACCAAGAACCTGCACTTCGAAATGGAACTCGTCGCGGCCATCGGCAAGCAAGGCAAGGACATTCCCGCCGATAAAGGCCTCGACTACGTGTACGGCTATGCGCTCGGCCTCGACATGACGCGTCGCGACCTGCAAGCCGAGGCGAAGAAGCTCGGCCGCCCGTGGGACACGGCCAAGGGCTTCGATCATTCCGCGCCGCTCGGCCCGATTCATCCGGTGTCGAAAGTCGGGCATCTGGAAAAGAGCGCGATCTGGCTCACCGTCAACGGTGAGGAGAAGCAGCGGTCCGACATCTCGCAGCTGATCTGGTCGGTCGGCGAGACGGTAGCCTATCTCTCGACGCTTTTCGAGCTTTTCCCCGGCGATCTCATCTTCACCGGCACGCCCGAAGGCGTCGGCGCGGTCGTGAAGGGTGATCTGCTCAAGGGCGGCGTGGACGGCATCGGTGAATTCTCCGTGCGCGTGGTCTGAGGCGGCGCGCGGACGATGAAGCTCTACAGCTATTTCCGAAGCTCGGCCGCGTATCGCGTGCGCATCGCGCTGAATCTGAAGGGACTCGACTACGAGTACGAGGGCGTCCATTTGCTGCGCGATGGCGGCGCGCAACTGAAGCCGGAATACCGCGCGCTCAATCCGGACGGCATCGTGCCGACGCTCGTCGTCGACGGCGACGTGCTCACGCAATCGCTCGCCATCATCGAGTATCTCGACGAGACGCATCCCGAGCCGCCGCTTTTGCCGCGCGGCGCGTCGGACCGCGCGTTCGTCCGCTCGGTGGCGTTGCAGGTCGCGTGCGAGATCCATCCGCTGGATAACCTGCGCGTGCTGAAGTACCTCAAGCATCAGGTGAAAGTGCCGGACGAGGCGAAGGACGCGTGGTACCGGCATTGGGTGGAAACGGGCTTCGAGTCGCTCGAAAAGCGGCTCGCGACGGATTCGCGCGTCGGCAAGCTGACGTTCGGCGACACGCCGACCATCGCCGACCTTTGCATCGTGCCGCAGGTGTTCAATGCGCGGCGCTTCGGCATCGACCTCGCGCCTTACCCGACCATCGAGCGCATTGCCGATTTCGCGAACCAGATCGACGGCTTCATGCGCGCCGCCCCCGCGCAGCAGCCGGACGCCGAATGACGGCGGCGGTCTCTGCGGGAGCCCTGTCGAGTTACTTGTCGGGTGCCGGATTAGGGGCGAGTCTGATCGTCGCGATCGGCGCGCAGAATGCGTTCGTGCTGCGCCAGGGGCTGAAGCGGCGGCACGTGGGCATCGTCGTGGCGATCTGCGCGTTCATCGACGTCATGTTGATCGCGCTCGGTGTCGGCGGGATGGGCGCGCTGATCGCGCGCGCGCCGTTTCTGCTCGACGTGATTCGTTGGGCCGGCGCGGTCTTCCTGTTCCTTTATGGCTTGCGTGCGTTCGTCGCGGCGTGGCGTGGTCCGGGGCATCTGAACGCATCGGACGGCGATTCGCAGACGGCGCTCGCTGCGGCGTCCACCGTGGTCGCGTTGTCGCTGCTGAATCCGCACGTTTATCTCGATACGGTCGTGCTCTTGGGCGGCATCGGCGCGCGGCATGCGTGGCCGGGCAATGCGTGGTTCGCGGCGGGCGCGATGTGTTCGTCGATCGTCTGGTTCACGGCGCTTGGCTATGGCGCGCGTCTCCTGGAGCCGTGGTTCGAGAAAGACGTGTCGTGGCGCGTGCTCGACGTGATTGTCGGGTGTGTCATGTGGTGGATTGCTGCGGCGCTGGTGTTTTCGCGTTGAAGCCGCAAAGAGAAAGGGCGCCTCGCGGACGCCCTTTTTTCGCAGAACTCAACCAAGCAACGCGTCGGCGAACTCTTCCGCCTTGAACGGCTGCAAGTCCTCGACTTTCTCGCCGACGCCGATGAAGTACACCGGAATCGGCCGCTGCCGCGCGATAGCGGCGAGAATGCCGCCTTTCGCGGTACCGTCTAGCTTCGTCACGATGAGACCGGTCAAGCCGAGCGCGTCGTCGAACGCCTTCACTTGCGCGAGCGCGTTCTGACCCGTGTTCGCGTCGATCACGAGCAGCACTTCGTGAGGCGCGTCCGGCATGGCCTTCGCGATCACGCGGCGCACCTTGCGCAGCTCTTCCATCAAGTGCAACTGCGTCGGCAGGCGGCCGGCGGTGTCGGCCATCATCACGTCGATCTTGCGAGCGCGGGCGGCGCCCACTGCGTCGAAAATCACGGCGGCGGCATCGCCGCTTTCCTGCGCGATCACCGTCACGTTGTTGCGCTCGCCCCAGACGGTGAGTTGTTCGCGGGCGGCGGCGCGGAACGTGTCGCCGGCGGCGAGCAGCACCGACTGATTGAAGCTCTGCAAGTGCTTCGCCAGCTTGCCGATGCTCGTCGTCTTGCCGACACCGTTCACGCCCGCGATCATCATCACGAGCGGCTGCGCGCGGCCGAGCATCAGCGACTTTTCGAGCGGGCGCAGCAAATCGACGAGCAACGTGCGCAATGCGGCCTTCACCTGCGCGGCGTCCGCGAGCCGCTCGGCGCGCACTGTCTCGCGCAGCGATTCGAGCAGGAATTCGGTGGCGTCCACGCCCGCGTCGGACATGAGCAGCGCAGTTTCCAGTTCTTCGTACAGGTCTTCGTCGATCTTCGCGCCGACGAAAATGCCCGTGAGGCTGGAGCTCGTCTTCGAGAGACCGCTCCTCAGCCGCGACAGCCACGACTTCTTCGCGGCGGCGTCGGGTTCGGGCGGCGGCAGCACTTCCTCGCTCGCTTCGTCGGTTTCGGGCGCGCGCACCCACTGTGATTGCGTGCGGCCTTGCCAATAGGGCTTCGTTTCGTCGCTCGCTGCGGGCTGCGCGGGCGCTTCGGGCGCTTGAGGTGCTTCCGGCGGTTCGGAAACCGGCTCCGCGGTCGGCGCGTCGGCCGGAATCGCGGCATCGACCGCGGGCTCGCGCTCCAGTTCCGCCTCGATGACGGGCGGGGACGCTTCTTCGTCCTCGGCAGCTTCGGGCGTGTTCTCGGCGGATGGGTCGAGCGGCGCGTCAGCCGGCTTTTTGAATCGTTTGAAGAAGCTGAACATGATCTCGGACGATGATGCGCGCGTCATTCGACGGCCCGGCGCGCTCCCTGAAGAACGCCGCGCGATGGCCCGCGCAGGAAGAGGTAAGCCGCGTATTTTATCAGGCGCGGCCTGATGCGCTTGTGCGGGAGCCGCCTGTGGTAACGTTGGCTTTCCTTACGCGCACGGCTCGTCCGATGCACGCGCGCTCGCACTCAACGCTCCTTTTATGTCCCGTTCCTCCGCATCACGCCCGGCCGCTTCGGCTACTCACCAGCGCGCTTCTTCGCGCGGTGGAAAACCGCATACGATCCGCATCATCGGCGGCAACTGGAAGCGGACGCCGCTGCCGGTGCTCGATCTGGAAGGCCTCCGTCCCACGCCGGATCGCGTGCGCGAGACGCTCTTCAACTGGCTCGGCCAGGATCTCGACGGCCAGCGTTGTCTCGATCTTTTCGCGGGCAGCGGGGCGCTCGGATTCGAAGCCGCGTCGCGGGGCGCGTCGCGCGTGCTGATGGTCGAGCGCAGTGCGCGCGCCGCCGCGCAGCTTCGCGCGAATCTGGACCGGCTTGCCGCACGCAATATCGAAGTCGCCGAAGCCGATGCGTTAAGACTCGCGGCGGGCCTCGCCCCCGGATCGTTCGACGTGATCTTTCTCGATCCTCCGTTCGGCGATCACGCGTTGCTTGCGCGCGCACTCGAACTCGCCGCGCCGCTCGCCGCGCCGGATGGCGCCATCTACGTGGAATGCGGCGAGCCGCTGGAACCCGCCGGCATCGAAGCGTTAACGGGCTGGACCGTGACCCGCGAGGGCAAGGCGGGCGCCGTTCGCTATCATTTGCTGCGCCGCGAAAATGAGGAATAATGCGCCTGCCGTATGCGGGCGCCGAGGCCGAGGCCTATCGGAGCGGGCATCGAGCCGGAATGAAGGCCGCAGGGGCGCGGCGCAAAGTCAATAAAAGAGGAGAAGCTCATGGTTGTCGCCGTGTACCCGGGAACATTCGACCCGCTGACGCGCGGGCATGAAGACATCGTGCGGCGCGCATCGAGCATTTTCGATACGCTGGTCGTGGGCGTGGCGGACAGCCGCGCGAAGAAGCCGTTCTTCTCGCTGCAGGAGCGGCTCGATATCGCGCATGACGTGCTCGGGCATTATCCGAACGTGCAGGTGAGCAGCTTTACGGGACTGCTGAAGGATTTCGTGCGGAAGAACAATGCGCGCGTGATCGTGCGCGGCTTGCGCGCCGTCTCCGACTTCGAATACGAGTTCCAGATGGCCGGCATGAACCGCTATTTGTTGCCCGACGTCGAGACCATGTTCATGACGCCGTCGGACCAATATCAGTTTATCTCCGGCACCATCGTGCGCGAGATCGCCCAACTTGGCGGCGATGTCAGCAAGTTCGTGTTTCCGTCCGTCGAAAAGCGGCTGATCGACAAGGTGGCGGCCGCGCCTCAAAAGGACTCCGCCGCACCCTGAGCGCGGGTCCGCCTACTCCTGCGAGCCGCTCTTGTTCGCTGCTTTGGCGAACGCTTCGGCGAGCTTGTCGAAATATCGCAGCGCGCCGGGCGTCAATTCAATCTGCTTGCGGCGCGCGTCTCCCGTATCGGTCAGGACGATCCAGCCTTTCTCGCGCATCGACGTGATTCGCGCGTGCAGCGTCGCGGGCGATCCGAACTGGCTTTGCGCCATCATGTCTCGCACTGAAAGCCGCTCTTTCTTCTGGCTCATGCGCGCGACGAACTCGAGGATGCGCTCTTCCAGCGGATCGAGCGCGGGCAGGCCGCGCAGGGCTTCGGCGAGTTGCAGGAAACGGAGATAGATGTCGGCGGGGCGGGCCATGCGTGTGCGTCGTCCAGTGTGACGGCTCGCGCCGCATCAACTGCGTGAGCTAAGATGCAAGCCGATGAACAACGGGTGGACATTCTACTCCCATGTCGAATCTGCGCTTGCACGTCGTCTCCGTGGTCGGCACTGCGGCCGTGTTCGTGCTTTCTCTATGGCTCAACGAACGCGTCTTCGCGCACACCGAATTCGTGCGAGGCGTCAACTGGATCTACCTGCCATCGGGCGTAAGGCTGCTCAGCACGCTCCTTCTGGGCGGCGACGGCGCGCTCGGCTTGCTGATCGCGAGCTGGCTCGTCGACTTCTTCTACTTCTTTCCGCAAGATCCGGTGCGATCGTTCGCGGGTGGCATCATCGCAACGGTGGCGCCCTATGCGGTGTACCGGCTCGCGCGCGAATGGTACGGACTCAAGGCGTCGCTGGCGAACCTCACCGCGAACCGCCTGCTGATTCTTGCGCTCGCGTATTCCATCGCGAATCCGCTTTTGCATCACATCTGGTTCGCGCTGCGAGGCGACACGCAGAACATTGTCGAGCGTTTCCTCGTGATGGTCGCGGGCGATCTCGCCGGCGCGTTGATCGTGTTGTATGCGGCAAAGGCGGTGCTGGCGATCCTGTTCAGGAATGGGCTGCCTCGCGCGGAACGGCTGGAAGAATAGTCGGAGGCGCCGTTATGCGACGTGGTGCATGAATGCGTTGGGAAACAGCAGCGACAGTGTGATGACCGCGACGCAAAACACCCAGACGACGAGATAGAGCGTGCTGCCCAAGGGTGTAAGTGTGCGCTGCCGGTTGGACAAGGTGATCACGGTGAACAACCTGACGCCCGGCCGGCGGCACGAGGCGCAGACGAGAAGCAGCAGGAAGCATCCAACGAGGCCGGGAAGCGCAAGCATAGGTCGCTCAAACAGTGATGAATCGTCGCTGATGGATGACGGCAGACCGCTATAAGAATTATAGCGATGCGGCCATGGGACAAGCATCTCTTGTTCACTGTTCGTTTACGGCAGCATCCTGCCGAAGTTGAGCAACCGCGCGGCGTTGTAGGGCGGCGCGGACCGGCAATCCCGGCGTGGCAGAGCTATAATTTCTTGTTTTTTAACGGAAAGCCGGCTGCGACATGTCTCTGATCATCACCGACGAATGCATCAACTGCGACGTCTGCGAGCCTGAGTGCCCCAACGACGCTATCTCGATGGGTACGGACATCTACGTGATCGATCCGAACAAATGCACCGAATGCGTCGGTCACTTCGATGAACCGCAGTGCCAGCAGGTCTGCCCTGTCGAGTGCATTCCGCGCGACCCGGCGCACGTGGAAACGCCGGAGCAATTGCTGACGAAGTACCACGCCTTGATGGCGGCAAAGGGCAACTAAGGCCTATCCGCCGATCACTTCTCCGAGCGCGGCCGTGAGCGCATCGCACTCGGCGTCCGTGCCAATCGAAATGCGCAAATGCTGGTCGATGCGCGGCAGCCTGAAGTGGCGCACGAAAATCTCGCGCTGCCGGAGGGCGGCGGCGAGCGCGGCGGCATCGTGAGCCGGATGCTTCGCGAACACGAAATTCGCCGCAGACGGCACCACGTCGAATCCCAGCCTCTGCAACTGCGCGTTCAATCTTTCGCGGCTCGCCACGACCTTTGCGCAGCTTTCCTCGAACCACGCACCGTCTTCGTACGACGCGATCGCCGCCGCTTGCGCGAGCCGATCGAGCGGATAGGAGTTGAAGCTGTCCTTCACACGCGTGAGCCCTTCGATCAGCGCGGCATCGCCGAACGCGAAGCCGACCCGCATACCCGCGAGCGAGCGCGCCTTTGAAGTGGTCTGCACGACGAGCAGATTCGGATACGCGTCGATCAGACGCACGGCCGATTGCGCGCCGAAATCGACATACGCCTCGTCGATAATCACCGGAACATCCGGATTCGCTCTCAACAACGCTTCGATATCCGCCAGCGGCAACGCGCGGCCAGTCGGCGCGTTCGGGTTCGGCAGCAGCACGCCGCCGTTCGGCGCGCGGTATGCGCCGATGTCGACGGCGAAATCGGCATCGAGCGGAATCGTCTCATAGCCCACGCCGTAAAGCTGCGCGTATACCGGATAGAAGCTGTATGTGATGTCCGGGAAGCGAATCGGCAGCTCGCGCTTGAGCAACGCCTGAAACGCGTGCGCCAGAACTTCGTCGGAACCGTTGCCCGCGAAGACCTGCTCGACGCGCACGCCGTGATGCGCCGCGACCGCCTCGCGCAGCGCGCGAGCCGTCGGATCGGGATACTTGCGCAGCGATGCGCCGTCGTCACTGAGTTCGCGGCGGATCGCCTCGACCACGCGCGGCGACGGCGGATACGGATTTTCGTTCGTGTTCAGCTTGATCGGATGCGTCAGCGCGGGTTGCTCGCCCGGCACATACGGCGTCAGACGATGAACGATATCGCTCCAGAAACGGCTCACGGCGGACTCCAGATTTCGTGGTCAGGGATTGCGGTGCAGGTTCATCATCGCGCGTTCCGTCTCGCCTGCGACGACGAAAGGCATGACGGCAAGCGCGCGTTCGATGGACTGGTCGATGACGTCCTGCTCCTCGCGTCGCGGCGGCTTGAGCACGAAGTTCGCGACGTCCGGCTTCGCGCCCGCGCGCGCGCCTTCTGGAATCAGATCGCGCGGATGCCCGATGCCGATGCGCAAGCGCCAGTATTGCTGCGACGACAGATGCGCGGAAATGTCCTTGAGCCCGTTGTGGCCGCCGCTGCCGCCGCCGAGCTTCATTCTGACGGTGCCGGGCGGAAGGTCGAGTTCGTCGTGCGCCACGAGAATCTCGTCGGGCAGGATCTTGAAGAACTGCGCGACCGCGACGACCGACTGGCCGGAGCGGTTCATGAACGTCTGCGGTTCCAGTAGGTGAATCTCGTGGCCGTGCAAACGGCCTTTGCCGTAGTGGCCGTGAAAGCGCCGTTCGTCGCGCAGCGTCGCGCCGGCGTCGCGCGCCAGTTGATCGACGAACCAGAAGCCCGCGTTATGGCGCGTCGCCGTGCATTCGGCGCCCGGATTGCCGAGCCCAACGATCAGCTTGATCATGTCGAATCGTCGCGAGCCGCAGCCCGCGTGTTGTCATGCGAAAAAAAACCCGCCGGGGCTTGCACACCGGCGGGTCACGTCGACCGTTCTTGGAACGGATCGAGAGGATACTACAGCGCCGTCAGGCACCTTTGGCCGCTTAGGCTGCCGGCGTTTCGCCTTCAGCTGCGTCGCCTGCCGCATCCGACTGCTTCGCAGCCGGCACGGTTGCCGATGCCACCACCGGGTTTTCCGCCTCGACGTGCGCGGTCAGCGCGACGCCCTTCGGCAGGGCGATGTCCTTCGCGTGCATCGTCTGGCCGGCTTCGATCTTCGCCAGATCGATTTCGAGGAATTCCGGCAGGTCGCCCGGCAGGCATTCCACTTCGAGTTCGGTGACGACGTGCGAGATCACGGCGCCCGCCAGCTTCACGGCCGGATTCGTTTCCTGATTCATAAAGTGGAGCGGCACCTTGGTGTGCAGCTTCTTCGACGCATCGACGCGCTGGAAATCCACGTGCAGGACCAGTTGCTTGAACGGGTGATATTGCACATCGCGCAGCAGCACTTGTTGCGAGTTGCCACCGACTTCCAGGTCGAGAATCGACGAATGGAACACTTCCTTCTTCAGGGCGTGCCACAGGGCGTTGTGGTCCAGTTCGACCAGTTGAACGTCCGCGCTACCGCCATACACGATACCCGGGGTCTTGCCCGAGTTACGCAGGCGGCGGCTCGCACCCGTACCTTGCTTGCTACGCTCGAAAGCGACGACTTTCATTTGTGACTCCTATAACTGCCCGCGACCAGGCAGGGAATACGGATCATCGGAATGGACGATCCCATAACAAACGGCGCGAACCTTCGTACGTTCGCGCCGATCATGCAAGCACGCGAAGCGTGAGCTTCGCGTGTGTTGCCAATGCTTTAACCTTCGGCGAAGAGCGACATCACCGAGTCGCCGCGCCGGATGCGCGAGAACGTCTCAGCGAGCAGTCCCGCGCTCGTCAGCGGGCGAATCTTCGGGCATGCCAGAGATTCGGCCGACAGCGGAATGGTGTCCGTGACGACGAGCTCGTCGAGCTGCGACGCCGTGATGCGCTCCGCCGCGCCGCCCGACAGCACCGGGTGCGTCGCGTAGGCAAAAACCTGCTTCGCGCCGCGATCCTTCAGCACCTGCGCAGCCTTGCACAGCGTGCCGGCGGTATCGACCATGTCGTCCATGATGACGCACGTGCGGCCTTCGACTTCACCGATGATGTTCATCACTTCGGCGACGTTCGCCTTAGGACGGCGCTTGTCGATAATCGCCAGGTCCGTGTTCATCTGCTTGGCGAGCGCGCGGGCGCGCACGACACCACCGACGTCCGGCGACACGATCAACAGATGATCATGGTTCTGCTTGCGCAGATCGCCGAGCAGAACGGGCGTGGCGTAGATGTTGTCGACGGGAATGTCGAAGAAACCTTGAATCTGATCTGCGTGAAGGTCCATGGTGATCACGCGATCGACGCCGGCAATTTCCAGCATGTTCGCGACGACCTTCGCCGAGATAGCCACGCGGGCGGAACGCGGACGGCGGTCCTGGCGCGCATAGCCGAAGTAGGGGATGGCTGCGGTGATCCGGCCTGCGGATGCGCGCTTGAGCGCATCGACCATGATCATGAGTTCCATCAGGTTATCGTTCGTCGGTGCGCACGTGGACTGAAGAACGAATACGTCTTTGCCTCGAACGTTTTCCTGGATCTCGACCATGATTTCGCCGTCGGAGAAACGGCTGACCATCGCCTTGCCGAGAGGAATTCCAAGAATTTTGACGACTTCCTGAGCAAGCGCGGGATTCGCGTTGCCAGTAAAAACCATCAGGCCGTCACTGCTCATCGTGCACCTGTCTGCGGCTGGAGGCGTGAGGAAAACGCGAGAAAGAATGGCAGGGGAGGAAGGACTCGAACCCTCGCATGCCGGAATCAAAATCCGGTGCCTTGACCAACTTGGCGACTCCCCTACACTAAACCTTGATTCTTGCCGGGAAGTGTAGGACATACCCGGCAAAACTAAATCTATGACGCGAAAGCGAAGAGAGGATGAGAATCCAGACTGCTTGTGACCACACTTCTCCAGCTTGCCGGCAGTTTAGCTTGCGCCAACTCCGCTTCGGTTTGGCTGGGGAAAGCAGCAAACACGCTTGCTCCAGATCCGGTCATTCGCGCCGGTGCGAGATTGGAGAACCACTCGAGCACCTTCGCAACTTCCGCGTACTTTCCTGCAACCACAGCCTGCATGTCGTTCCGACCGAAGCTGTCTGGCCAGTTAGTGTCTGACCTTTGCTGTGCAAGAAAGTCCATAATTGTGGCGGCTTTCGTATTCCGTGTCAAGCTTTTTTCGGAGAAAATCGCCGCGGTCGGAACGTGTACATCGGGCGTTACCACTAGGAAGAAACGTTTCGGCAGTTTCACCGCCTGCAGCGCCTCACCCACACCCTCTGCAAATGCATTTTGCCCGAAGACAAAAAACGGCACGTCCGCGCCGAGTTGCAGGGCGAGATTCTGCAGAGTTTCACGCGAAAGGTCAACTCCCCATAGGCGATTCAACGCCAAAAGAGTCGTCGCTGCGTCAGAACTGCCTCCGCCGAGACCTGCGCCCATCGGCAGACGCTTGTCGATCTCGATCTCGACGCCATAGCGGCTGCCCGTGTGCTTCTGGAGCAATCGCGCGGCCCGCACGACGAGATCGTCGTCCTCGGGCACGCCGGGCACATCCGTCTTACGCGTGACCATGCCGTCGTCGCGGCGCGTGAAGTGCAGCACGTCGCCCCAGTCGAGCAACTGGAAGACGGTTTGCAACGCGTGGTAGCCATCCGGACGACGGCCCGTGATGTGAAGGAACAGGTTCAGCTTCGCGGGCGCGAGGCAATCGCGCATTGAATCAATGGAGGAAGACATGCGAAAGACGAGAAAGCGTTACTGGTCGATGACGAGCTTGATGTCGAGCGGCGGCTCGGTGCGCGTGAGATTCACGCGCTTGACGCCGGTCGCAGGCGGCTCGGCATAGGCCAGATAGTCGATCGTCCAGCCGTCCTGCTTGATTTCCTTGGGACGGCCGTTGTTCGACTCGGAGTCGAGCGTAGTCTGCGCACGCGAGGTCGGCGCAGCCGACGGTTGCAGCCAGTAACGCAAGCCTTCGACTGGAAGCGCGAAGCCGAGCGCGTTCTGCATCAGATTCGACACGTTGTCCGCGTTGAGCGGCTGCCGGTTCGGCAATTCGAGCGTAGCGAGAGAAGGCGACGACGTGACGATCGCCATGGTCTGGCCGAGCGGATTACGCAATTGCAGCGTGACCGTATCGCCGGTTTCCTGCCAGTCGAAGTTGCCGTAGGCGTTGCGCTGGACGCCGTTCTGGTCGTTGTATTGCACGGCGAAGCGCCCGTGGTACATGCGGCTCGTCTGCGTCGCAAGCGATGTCGAACCTTCCGACGTGGTCGGCAGGCGCGGCTGGAGCGCACAGCCGGAGAGAACGAGCGCGGCAGCCGCCGCGAATCCGAGCGCCCAGCGCCGAGCCCCGGAACGCTTTGCGCCGGCGAAAAAATCGAGTGCCATCAAAGGTCGTTTACCTGGAGTCGTTTTAGCGTTTTGACGAGCGTGTCGTTGCCCGGCTCTAGCTTTTGAGCCTGCCGCCACGTGGCGCGCGCCTGATCCTGCTGACCGGACTTCCACTGCACTTCACCGAGATGCGCGCCGATTTCGGCATTCGGCTGAAGGTCATAAGCATTCTTGAGGATTTTCTCCGCTTCGGCCGCGTTGCCTTGACGGAAGCGCGCCCAGCCGAGGCTGTCCATGATGAACGCGTCGTTCGGCGCGAGCGACACCGCCTTCTCGATCAAATTCACCGCTTCGTCCAGCCGTATGTTGCGATCGACGAGCGAATAGCCGAGCGCGTTATATGCCTGCGGGTTGTTCGGCTGCGTGCGCATGAGCGTGCGCAGTTGCGTTTCCATCACGTCGTAGTGGCCGTTCTTTTCAGCGGCCATCGCGTAGTCATAAACGAGATCGGGGTCGTCGGGGAACGCGCCAACGGCCTTCGCCAGATTGTCCTCGGCTTCCTGATAACGATGCGCTTCGAAGAGAATCGCCGAATCGGTACGCGCGAGAAGCGCGAGATCGCGCGGATCGGAGCTTTGCAGACTGTTGATGAGCGCGCGCGCGTCGTCCACCTTGCCTTGCTTCGCGAGCAGTTGCGCACGCGTGATCTGCGCCGGCAAATACTGCTGGCTCGTGCGCGGAATCTTGTCGAGCCACTGCGCGGCGGCGGCCTCGTCTTTCTGCTCCAGCGCGAGTTGCGCGAGATAGATGTACGCCTGACCGGGGTCCGCGCCCGGCGTGTTTTCCGCCGCTTTCGCGTACTGGTTCAGATAGTCCTTGGCTTTGTCGAACTGCTTCTTCTGAATGTCGATGAGCGCGAGCGCCATCAACGGCGTCAGGTCCTTGGAGTCGTTCTTGCGCATGATTTCGAACTGCTTCTGCGCGTCGTCGAGCCGGTCGGACGACAGATACAGTTGCGCGAGCGCGAGCCGCGCATCATGCGACTTCGGGTTCTTCTCCAGATACTTCTCGAACGAAGCGATGCCTTCCGCGCGCTCCTGCGGCCCCATGCGCGCGAGCGTCAACGCAGCCGGCAGATAGTCGGGCCGCAATTGCAGCGCTTTTTCGAGCGATGCCTTCGCTCCCGGCTGATCGTCCGCGAGCAATTGCTGCCGCGCCAGCGCGAGTTGCGCTTCCGGTCGACTCTGATCGTTCGCGGTGAGGTCCTTGAGCACGTTGAGGCCGCCGACGCGATTCGGGCCGCGCGCGAGCAGCGATTGCAACGAGAGAAGCGCTTCGCCGCGCTGCTCGGGCGGCACTTTGGCGAGTTCGCGTTCGAGCGTGGGCTTCGCGTCGTCGGGCTTGCCCGACACGATCAAGAGCGAGGCGCTCAGCTGTGCCGCGCGATCCGAATGCGGCGCGAACTGCTGCCAGAGTTGCGCCGACGTGAGCGCGTCGTTCGGGCTTTGTGCCGCGATGGCGATTTCGGTCGCGCGCTGGGCGAAGCGCGGATCGTGCGTGTCGCGGGCGAGCGAGAGGTACGTCTGATAAGCGGGCGCGGGCTGACCACGCTGCAACGCGACTTCGGCGGCCAGCACCTGGAACACGATCTGGCTGGAGATCGGCACATCGGGCAGGTCTTGTTGCTCCGCGCCGCTGACCGGCGCGGTCAGCGCGTCGGCGGCGGTCTGGGCAGCGGACTCGTCGTCGCTCGGAACGGGTGTCGAATTGGGCGACTGCGCATGGGCAGGCGCGAACGCGAGTGCAGCGAAAGCCAGCGCCACCGCCCCGGCGGCACGTGAGATTGGCATCGCGAACGATTGCGTCGAGCCGGCCTGACGCTTCGCAAACAGCTTCATGACGAACGAGTTCATGGAAATCCAGACGATGTTTCGGTCGATTGTAACGCGGTGGCTAAAATACCGGCACAATCGCCGAAGCAAGTCTCTCTCCAGAAAATGCCCGAACTTCCGGAAGTCGAAGTCACCCGTCGGGGAATCGAACCCTATGTCGCAGGACGGCGCGTCGAGCATGTCGACGTGCGCACGCCGGCGCTGCGCTGGCCCATTCCGAAGCATCTCGCGAAGACGCTCGGGCATTTGAAAATCGAGAAGGTCGAGCGGCGCGGCAAGTATCTGTTATTCGAAACCGCCGACGGCTGGCTGATCGTTCATCTCGGGATGACCGGCACGCTGCGCGTGCTGCGCAACGTGCCGCGGCCGCCGGACGCCGCGAAGCACGATCACGTCGATCTGATCTTCGACGAGTTCATCCTGCGGTTTCGCGATCCGCGCCGCTTCGGCGCGATTCTCTGGCATCCGCGCGAAGACGGCGATGTGCTCGCGCATCCGCTGCTCGCGAGTCTCGGCGTCGAGCCGTTCTCGCCGGAGTTCTCGGGCGCGCTTCTGTTTCGCGAGACCCGCGGGCGCAAAGTGTCGGTGAAGCAGGCGCTGCTTGCGGGCGGTATCGTCGTGGGCGTGGGCAATATCTATGCGTCGGAGAGCCTCTTTCGCGCGGGCATCCGGCCGACGACCGCGGCTGGCCGCATCTCGCTCGTGCGCTATGACCTGCTTGCGGACGCTGTGCGCGTGACGCTCGCCGCGGCCATCGACAAAGGCGGCAGTACACTGCGCGACTTCGTCGGCAGCAATGGCGAATCCGGCTACTTCCAGCTCGACTACTTCGTCTATGATCGCGCCGGTCTGCCATGCCACGTCTGCGGCACGGCAATCCGCCAAATCGTTCAGGGACAGCGTTCGACGTACTTTTGTCCGCGCTGCCAACGCTAATTCCGATGCTCGCACTCACCGACTTTTCCGCGCGCCTGATCGCGTGGCAACGCATTCACGGCCGTCACGATCTGCCGTGGCAGAACACGCGCGACGCCTATCGCATCTGGCTGTCGGAGATCATGCTGCAGCAGACGCAGGTCACGACCGTCATTCCGTACTACGCGCGCTTTCTCGAACGCTTTCCGACCGTGACCGCGCTCGCGGATGCGCCCATCGACGACGTCATGGCGCTGTGGGCCGGTCTCGGCTATTACTCGCGCGCACGCAATCTGCATCGCTGCGCGCAAGTCGTGGCGCACGAGCATGACGGCGAGTTTCCCCGCACCGTCGATGAACTCGCGGAGTTGCCGGGCATCGGGCGCTCGACGGCGGCGGCCATTGCGTCGTTCGCATTCGGCGCCCGCGCGACGATTCTCGACGGCAACGTCAAGCGCGTGCTCGCGCGCGTGTTCGGCGTGGAGGGCTTTCCGGGAGAGAAGCGTGTCGAAAACGCGATGTGGACGCTCGCTGAATCGCTCTTGCCCGACGCCGCCGGCAAGAACGAAGTCACCGCCTACACGCAAGGCCTCATGGACCTCGGCGCGACGCTCTGCGTGCGCGGCAAGCCGGACTGCGTGCGGTGTCCGTTCGCATCGGATTGCGTCGCGAACGTGGAAGGACGGCAGCGCGAACTGCCGGCGGCGCGCCCGAAAAAGACCGTGCCGACGCGCAAAACGTGGATGCTGGTGCTGAAGGACGGCGATTCGATTCTGCTGGAGAAGCGCCCGCCGACGGGCATCTGGGGCGGTCTGTGGAGTCTGCCCGAAGCATCGGATGAGGCGGCGCTCGCCGCAGTCGCGCAGGACAATGGCTGCGAGGCCGACTTGCAGCGCCTGGCGTCTTTCTCGCACACGTTCACGCACTTCAAGCTGGACATCGAGCCGCGCCTCGGCGAGATGCATGGCGCGGCGCTGAAGGCAAAGGACGCGCGCACCGTATGGGCGCCGCTGTCGCGCATCGATTCGTTCGGTGTGCCCGCGCCGGTGCGCAAGCTGCTCGACGCACTGACCGGCACGCTGCTCTAAAGCAACTGATGTTGCTGCATGTAGTGATGCACGACGTCGATGCGCGCGCCGGCATCCAGCAGTTCCATGAGCTTCTGGCGCGAGCGCATGGGAATCGGCAGGATCTCGGCGAGCCGGTTCGACACCCACGTGGGATCGTCCAGCAGAAACGGCTCGATGAAAGGCAGGTTCTCCGGCTCGCGCGTCTTAATCGCCTCGATGATGCGCTCCAGCACTTCCGCGCACGCGCCGAACTTGGCGAGCGTCTCGGCGCCTTGCAGCGGCCGGTCATCGCCATAAAGCTCGGCGGTGCCGACGAGCAGATTGCTCGCCTCCACGCGATGCGACAGCAGCCGGAAGCGCTCCGTGCCGCGCGCCTGCACGAGCAGAAGCCCGAAGGTGTCGACATCGCATTCGATGATTTCCGCGAGGCAACCCACGTTCTCGGGCACCGACGGATCGCCGGGCGACGCGATCTCGTGACCGCTTTTCAGCAGACAGACGCCGAAGGGCGTCTTCTCCCGCAGGCAGCCGCGCGCCATGTCGAGATAGCGTGCCTCGAAAATTTTGAGCGGCAGGAGCCCGCCAGGGAAAAGCACGGTGTGCAGCGGAAACAGCGGCACGTCGAAGAGAACGGGATTCGCGGGATTCGGGGACATCGCACCGCTCCAGAGGGGACCGCCTGCGCGGCGATCAGGTTCGCGTGATGCTCGCGCTTTCATCCACGGGGATGGGCGCGTCACGGTGCCGCACGATCACGGTTGCGTCGTCGCGAAAACGCGCGGCGAGCGCCTCCGCGATATACACCGAGCGATGCTGCCCGCCCGTGCAGCCGATGCCAACGGTCAGATAGCTGCGATTGTCGTCGCGAAAACGCGGCAGCCATTTGCCAACGAAGCTGCCGATATCGTCGATCATCTCGCCGACCATCGGCTGGGCCGAAAGATAGTCGATGATCGGCTGATCGCAGCCGGTGAACGGGCGCAACTCACGGTCGTAGTACGGATTCGGCAGCGTGCGCACGTCGAAGACGAGATCGGCGTCGAGCGGCACGCCGCGCTTGAATCCGAACGACTCGAACATCAGCGTGAGACCGGCGGCTTCGGTTTCGACAAAGCGCCGGACCCACGCGCGCAGAACGTTCGCGCGCAGGTTGCTCGTGTCGATCTGATGCCCGTATTCCGCAAGTCCCGCCACGAGTTCGCGCTCGCGCTCAATTGCTTCGCCAAGCGAGTTCAGCACGCCCACGCTTGCATCGTGCCCCGGCGGACCGGAGAGCGGATGACGGCGGCGCGTCTCGGAGAAGCGTTGAATGAGCGCCTGCGTGCTCGCGTTGAGGAACAGCACGCGCAGATCGTAGGCGCTCGTGAGGTTGTCGATAATCGACGGGACTTCGTCGAGCGAAAGGCTCGAACGGGCGTCGATTGCGACGGCGAGGCGCTGCTGGCCCTCGCTCGCGAGATACGCGGCGAGATCGGGCAAAAAGCGCGGAGGCAGGTTGTCGACGCAGTAGTAGCCGCCGTCTTCGAGGGCATTGAGCGCGACGGACTTGCCAGAGCCGGATATGCCGGTGATCAGGATGATACGCATGGAAGTGTGCTCGTTCGCTTCATCTTAGCACCTGCATATCGTCCGGACTTCGTGCCGATTTCGTGAGAATGCGCAGGCTTCAGATGAGTTTGCCGGGAAACTGGCTGTCCGGGTCCTGCATGGCAAGCCGCTGGCGGTCCATGAAATCGCGCAAGGTGTCGATGCCGCGCAATTGCAGGATGGTGTTGCGCACCGCCGCTTCCACCAGCACAGCAAGGTTGCGGCCTGCCGCGACCTGAATCGTCACTTTGCTGATGGGCAGACCGAGAACATCGACGGTCTGGCTTTCCAGCGGCAGGCGCTGGAACTCGCCGTCCGGACGGCGCACGAGCTGCACGATCAGCTTGAGCTTCATCTTCCGGCGCACGGCGGTCTCGCCGAAGATGGTCTTGATATCGAGCAGGCCGAGGCCGCGCACTTCGAGCAGATTCTGCAAAAGCGGCGGGCAGCGCCCTTCGACGAAATCGGGACCGAGACGCACGAAGTCGACAGCGTCGTCGGCAACGAGTCCGTGGCCGCGGCTGATAAGTTCCAGGCCCAGTTCGCTTTTGCCGAGGCCGGAATCGCCGGTTAGCAGCACGCCCATGCCCAGAATGTCGATGAACACGCCGTGCAGCGTGGCGCGCGGCGCGAGAATGCGCGACATGTACGCGCGCAGACTGTCGATGACGGCCGCTGCCGACATGCGCGTGGTGAAGAGCGGCGTCGACGAGCGCGTGCAGCGAAGCACGAGTTCCGGCGGCGCGCCCACTTCGCCCGCGACCACCAGGAACGGCGGCTCCAGCGCGATCAGCTCGGCCATATGGCGCGAGCGGTCTTCGTCGGATTGACGCTGGTAGTAGTTGATCTCGGCGTCGCCCAGCACCTGAATGCGGTTCGGGTGGATCAGGTTCAGGTGGCCGACGAGGTCGGCGCTCGACGTTGCGTTCGCAACCGTTTCGCTCGAAAAGCCGCGCTCCCAGCCTTCGTGCCCCGTGAGCCAACTGAGCTTCAGGGCGGCGGCGTTGTCGTCGAAAATACTTTGGGCGTTGATGCTGGACGTATCCATGAGGCCGGAACTCCGTTGGAAGCCGGGAGCAGCCTTCGCGTGACGAAGCCGTTGCTTCGATTCGCCGCATGGCGCTGCGTGTGACCGATTGTGCCGCAGAAGCACCGCGCACGCGAGGCGCGCCAAAAGCGCGCGAGCGGCGCGGCGCCTTTGTCAAAACGGTGGCCTGCGTCTATGCGGCGCTCACGGTTGCCATTGCGTGAGCACCTGATACAGCGCCTCGCGGTCCTCTTCCTTATGCAGACGCTCCCGCGCTTCGCCGTCGGAGAGCAGTTGCGCGATCTCCGACAGGATTTCGAGATGCTGCTGCGTGGCCTGTTCGGGCACGAGCAGGAAGATGAGCAGCGACACCGGCTGACCGTCCGGCGATTCGAACGCGACCGGCTCGGCCAGGCGCACGAAGGCGGCGAGCGGTTGCTTCAGCCCCTTGATGCGGCCGTGCGGAATGGCGACGCCTTCGCCGAGCCCGGTCGAACCCAGGCGCTCGCGAGCGAAGAGGTTGTCGGTGACGATGCTGCGGGCGATGCCGTTCTGGTTCTCGAAAATCAGGCCCGCTTGCTCGAATACACGCTTCTTGCTGGTGACGGACAGTCCGAGAACGACGTTCTCGATGGGAAGAAATTTGGCTAAACGATTCATGTTGGCAGGCTGATGCGTGGCCTGATAGCTCCTCATCGTGGCTGCTGTCTGAAAGCGCGCACGGCGATGGCGATACGAAAGATGCGCTCACGGCGTTCGTTGCAGCGTTCCTCTACTGCGACCCCGATATTAACCGGCTCATTATAGAACAGCGGAAAGCGCGATGGTGCGGCGCGCCATTGCGCTTTCCGCTATCGAATGTGCAGTACAAAGTTCGAAAAATCAATGCTTTGTGCCACCCCGTCATGCACTATGCAACAAAAACGCCGCCAAAGGGCGGCGTTTGTCCGAAGCGGACGTTTCTCTGGCGCTTCGTTGCGTTCGCCGATTCGAGGAAAGCCTCGAATCGCGCCCGCCGACGGGCGGCGGGCGGCGCCGTTCGCGTTCCTGCCGTTCAGGGCGAGGGCGCTTCCAGTCCGCGCGCTTCCTCGCGGTACTTCGCGGCTTCGTGGGCGTGACCCTGGATCTTGTCCTTGTGACGGATCACTTGCCGGTCGAGCTTGTCCACCATCAGGTCGATGGCCGCGTACATATCAGCGTCACAACTCTCGATAAAAATGTCCTTACCTTTGAGGTGCAGATTGATTTCCGCCTTGTTCCGCTTGTCCTTGTCCCTATGAGTGTCGACCGAGAGGACAACGTTGCCGTCCATCACCTGATCAAAATGACGGAGCACTCTGTCCAGTTTCGTGATCACAAACTCGCGCAACGCAGGCGTCAATTCGAGGTGGTGTCCACTGATCTTCAGATTCATAGTTGCTCTCCAAGCTAAGGGCCGTTGAATCACGGCGGCTCGTCCGATACCGGTCGGCTACGCGTCCCGCCGTGCACGATGTTTGTACGCGCAAGGAACGGGCCGCTTGGCCGGCTCGTCCGCGCTTTCGCGATGCGGCCGGTAAATGTCCACCGCGGTATGCGGTGAACCACAGAGACGGGTCAAAGAGACTTGCGCAGATTGACTGCGGGGATTTTCAGCGCCTCGCGGTATTTGGCGACGGTGCGCCGCGCGACCACGAAGCCTTGTTCCGCCAGCAGTTCGGCGATGCGGCTGTCTGAAAGAGGAGTTTTGGGGTCTTCCGCTCCTATCAGTTGCTTGATGAGGGCCCGGATCGCCGTGGACGATGCGGCGCCGCCCGTGTCGGTGGAAACGTGCGATCCGAAGAAGTACTTAAATTCAAGCGTCCCGAATGGGGTGAGCATGTACTTCCCGGTCGTCACACGGGAGACCGTCGATTCGTGTAAACCCAGCGTATCAGCAATCTCCCGCAAAACCAAGGGCCGCATGGCGATTTCACCATGCGCAAAAAAGTTCTTCTGACGCTCGACAATCGCCTGCGCGACGCGAAGAATCGTCTCGAAACGCTGCTGGATATTCTTGATCAGCCAGCGTGCTTCCTGAAGCTGTTGACGCAATAAACCACTGCCCGGATCGCCACGGTTGTTGCGCAAAATGTTCGCGTACAGATGGTTGATCCGCAGCCGCGGCACGATCTCCGGGTTCAGTTCAGCCGTCCAGCCGCTGGCGGATTTACGCACCAGAATGTCCGGCACCACGTAGTCCGCTTCGCTCTTGCCGTAGGCCGCGCCGGGAAACGGCTCCAGCGAGCGGATCAGCAAGTGCGCGTCCCGCAGCGCGTCGTCGCTTGCCTTCAATTGCTTGCGCAAGCGTGTGAAGTCTCGCGCGGCGAGCAGTTCCAGATGGTTCGTGACGATTTCCAGGGCGAGCGTGCGCGTCGGCGATGCATCGAGCCTGAGCAACTGCAGCTTCAGACACTCCGATGCCGACCGGCCGCCGACACCCGGCGGGTCGAAGCTCTGGAGCAAGGCGAGTGCCGCGCTCAGTTCATCGACATCGACTTCAAGTTCCTCCGGCAAATCGGCCTGGATCTCTTCAAGCGACGACGTGAGGTACCCGTCCTCATCCAGCGATTCGATCAGAAACGTGATCAGCGCACGGTCGCGCTGATTCGCCTTCGTCATGCGCAGTTGCGCGGTGAGATGGTCGCGCAGCGTGGTGGTGGATTCGTGGATTTGCAGCGGCGGCAGGTCGTCGTCGTCGGAGGCGTTGTTCGAACGGCCGTAGTCTTCCAGATTCCAGTTGCTCGAATCCGCGCCGCCGTCGGATGCGAGGCCGTTGTACTCGTCGACGCCCTGCGGCTCGCTTTCCGACCGTTCGGAACTCGACGAACTCGATCCGGAGCCGTTGCTCATCATCGGTTCCGGCGCCGCATTGCTCGCGCCGGGCGAGGCGATCAGCGAACCATCCGCCGCCACGCGCAGCGGGCTGGCGATCCAGTCGTCGTCGTTTTCGAGCAGCGGGTTCTGCGCCACGGCCATGGCCACTTCCTGCTGCAATTCGAGCGTCGACAACTGCAGCAGCCGGATGGACTGCTGCAGTTGCGGGGTGAGCGCAAGATGCTGCGAGAGGCGGAGTTGTAGGCTGGCTTTCATGGCGAGGTTTTATTTCATTGTAGAGAGTTTGCCACGCGCGCGAAACCTCGCGGCCAATCCAAAAAAGCGCCAAAAAGCGCGTGCCGCCTCGAGGGCGGCACGTAAGTTTTGCTGTGTTCGCGCAGTGCGGTGCGGCAATTCATCGCGTGCGCCGCGCGGGATGCGTCCGCCCTACATGCGGAAATGCTCGCCGAGATACACCCGCCGCACGTTTTCATTCTCGATGATCTCGCTCGGCGCGCCGGCCGCCAGCACGCTGCCGTCGCTGATGATGTATGCGTGGTCGCAGATGCCGAGCGTCTCGCGCACGTTGTGGTCCGTGATCAGCACGCCGATGTTGCGCTGCTTCAGAAACTTCACGATCTTCTGAATTTCCAGCACGGCGATCGGATCGACGCCGGCGAACGGTTCATCGAGCAGAATGAAGCTCGGGTTGGTCGCGAGCGCGCGTGCAATCTCGACGCGCCGCCGCTCGCCGCCCGACAGCGACAGCGCCGGATTCTCGCGCAAGTGCGCAATCTGCAACTCGTCGAGCAAGGCCTCCGCGCGCTGCGTGATGCCGTCCTTCGACAGCCGCTTGCCGGAATCGTCCGTTTGCAGTTCAAGCACGGCGCGAATGTTCTGCTCGACGGTAAGCTTGCGGAACACGGACGCTTCCTGCGGCAGATACGACAGCCCGAGGTGCGCGCGCTGGTGGATCGGCAGCAGGCTGATGGAATTGCCGTCGAGGTCGATCTCGCCGGCGTCGAGCGGCACGAGGCCGACGATCATATAGAACGACGTGGTCTTGCCCGCGCCGTTCGGGCCGAGCAGACCGACCACTTCGCCGCTCTTCACGTCGAGCGAGACGTCCTTCACGACGGTGCGCGAACCGTACCGCTTCTTCAGGTTGCGGACGGCGAGCGAACTCGACTTGCCGTTCGGCTTGCTTTGGGGCGTGGCGGGCGCGTTCACTGCTGCGGCGTTCCTTGAATGGTGTTCGACGGCGCGAGCGCGGCAGGCGAGCCGTTGAGCGGCGCGGCGCCGCCGGAACGAGGCGCGAGCATGGCGCGGACACGACCGCTCGGATTGCCCGGGCTCGCCACGTCCTTCCCGGCGCTCGCGGTGTAGAAGTCCTTCTGCCCGTCGTAAGTAATGACGCTGCCGCGCACT
This sequence comes from Caballeronia sp. LZ062, assembly GCF_031450785.1. Classification (NCBI taxonomy): domain Bacteria; kingdom Pseudomonadati; phylum Pseudomonadota; class Betaproteobacteria; order Burkholderiales; family Burkholderiaceae; genus Caballeronia; species Caballeronia sp. LZ062. Next base: position 2,259,386 of record NZ_JARTWB010000002.1, on the reverse strand, counting down.
TCGTCCTGCACTGTCGTCAGTCCTTGCAGGCGGCGCACCACGGCGCGCGTCGTGAGTTTCGTGAAGTCGTTCTTGCCGTCATAGTCGATACGCACGGCATTGCCTTCGATGTACTCGTCCACGCCGTCGCGCTTCTGGCGGAAGTACGAAAGATTGTTGCCGGCGGACGTACCGGTCGCGTACTGATAGCCCTGCGGATCTTGCGTGACATCCACGCGATCCGCCTTGATGACGATCGTGCCCTTGGTGGCGACCACGTGACCGGTGAAGACGTTCTTCTGGTTCAGGTCGTCGTAAGACATGTTGTCCGCTTCGATGTTGAGCGGCTTGTCGCGGTCCGCCTTTTCGGCGTGCGCGGCCGGCGCGAAGCACGCGAGCGGCAGCGCGACGAGGGCGGCGGCGGCCAGCGCGGCCCGCATCACACGCCTCACGCGCGCGGTGGTGCGATGCGCGAACGTTGCGCGCGCGGGGCCGCCATCGGGACGAGGGAAGCTGTGGTTCATGCAGTCAAGATCAGGATGGAATCCCGGGTTCACTTGGAGGAGCCGCCATTGATATCCGTGGCCGCGATCGCGCCGCGCACGTTACCGAAGAGCTTCATTTCCCGGGTGACGTTGTTGTAGTTCATGCCGTTGGCGGTCATCACCGACGGACCGCGCTGAAGTTTAACCGGCTTTTCCGTTTCGATGACATCGTCGTTCACCAGCACGCGAAAATGCTGCGAATCCGCCTGCATCTGCGGATCGCCGAAACCGGCGGCGCGCAGGATGCGGGCGTTGTCGTACAGATCGACGATCGACACGTCGCCGTTCACCGTGCCGCGCTGCGCCGTGGCGGTCACGGTCGGCTTCTGCGGCTGGAACATGCGCACGGCGGGCAGCGTCAGGTCGCTGTTTTCGTCGTCCTCGTAATGGACCATGGATTTGGCCGTCAGCCGGTATTGCGTCGTGCCGGTCGTATCCAGTTCGGAGACGGAGAAATTGTCCGCGAAGTAATCCGGCGTATGCCGCTTCGGCTGCGCGGGCGCTTCGGTCGCGGAAGGCAGCGTGGCTTGCAGCAGCCAGTACGTGATGCCCGCGAGCGCCGCCATGGCCAGAAGCGGCAACAGCGAGGCGAGGCGTCGGGTGCGCGGCATGGCGTCAGTCTCCGAGCGCCGCCGCGAGCAGCGCGTCATAGCGATTCTGCGCGCGCAGAATCGCATCACATACTTCGCGCACGGCGCCGTGGCCGCCGCGCGCCTCCGTGACCCAATGCACGCGCTCTTTCACTTCGACATGCGCGTTCGCCGGCGCAGCTGCAAAACCGCAGCGGCGCATGACGGCGAGATCCGGCCAGTCGTCGCCCATGTAGCCGCATTCCTCGGCCGCGATGCCGGTTGAATCGAGCAATTGCGCGAGCGCGACGGTCTTGTCCGCGACGCCTTGATACAGATGCGTGATGCCCAGTTCCTTCGCCCGCGCCGCGACGATGCCCGACTGCCGCCCGGTAATGATCGCCGTCTGCACGCCGATGCGTTCCAGCAGCTTCACGCCGTGACCGTCGAGCGAATTGAAGGACTTCATCGTGTCGCCTTCGGCGCTGAAGTACAGGCTGCCGTCGGTGAAAACGCCGTCGACGTCGAACACCATCATCTTGATGCGGCTCGCGCGCTCGGCGGGGAAGGGGTTCTGCGCCATCAGATTACCTTCTTGGAGAAGAGGTCGTGCATGTTCAGAGCGCCGATCAGCGTCGCGTCGGCGTCGACGACCAGCATCTGATTGATGCGATGGCGCTCCATCAGTTCCACGGCTTCGACCGCGAGATGATCCGGACCGATGGTGCGCGGATTGCGCGTCATGACGTCCGCGAGCTTGAGCGAGCGAAAGTCGCCGTCGCGCTGAAGGATGCGGCGCAGGTCGCCGTCGGTGAAGATGCCTTCCACATGACGATTGCCGTTGATCACCGCCGTCATGCCCATGCGCTTGTCGGTGATCTGGAAGAGCGCGTCGGAGATGGTTGCATCGAGCGGCACGACGGGAACTTCGTCGCCCACGCGCATCACGTCGCGCACGTAGGTCAGCAAGCGCCGGCCGAGCGCGCCGCCGGGATGCGAGCGTGCGAAGTCGTCGGGGCCGAAGTCGCGTGCGTCGAGCACTGCGACGGCGAGCGCGTCGCCGAGCGCCATCGCGGCTGTCGTGCTGGCGGTCGGCGCGAGGTTCATCGGGCAGGCTTCCTTCTCGACGCGTGCGTTCAGGTGCATGTCCGCGAGTTGCGCGAGGCTCGACTCCGGACGACCCGTAATGGCGATGAGTTTCGCGCCGAGGCGCTTGATGAGCGGCAGAATGGCGACGAGTTCTTCGGTCTCGCCGGAGTTCGATAGCGCGATGAAGATGTCGTCGGCGGTGACCATGCCGAGATCGCCGTGGCTCGCTTCGGCAGGATGCACGAAAAACGCGGGCGTGCCGGTGGAAGCGAGCGTGGCGGCGAACTTGCGCGCGACGTGTCCCGACTTGCCGATACCCGACACGACCACGCGGCCGCGACAGCCGAGCAGTGCTTCGACTGCGTTGGTGAAGTTGTCGTCGAGAAGGTCCGAGAGACCGCGAACCGCGTCCGCTTCGGTCTCGATTACGCTGCGAGCCAGCGTCAGTGCCCGGTCGCCATTGATTTTCGCTATCATTCGCGGAAGTATAGCAAAGGCGTTTCTTCGCCGCGCCTTACGGTGCGCGGCCCGCCGCCGCCTCTCCGCCCCCGCGAGCCCCGGCGTCAGGGGCTTCCCACGACACCGAAAACGCCGCGCCGGACACGTCCCGGCACGCTGACGAACGAGGACGCTGGACGGATGACTTCTCCGCTCGAAATGACGCTGTTGTTGCTGCTGTGTTCGGTGGCGGGCGTCGTTGTATTTCGCTTTTTCAACTTGCCGCCCATGCTCGGTTATCTGGCGGTCGGCATCATCGTGGGTCCGCACGCGGCCGGTATCGCACCGGATACCGAGCGCGCCCAGCACCTCGCCGAATTCGGCGTGGTGTTTCTGATGTTTTCCATCGGTCTCGAATTCTCGCTCGCGAAGCTGCGCTCGATGCGGCGCATCGTCTTCGGGCTCGGGGCGAGCCAGGTCGGCGCGACCATCGTGTTCGCGCTCGTCGTCGGCTGGATCGCGCACTTCTGGACCGCCATCTCGTGGCAGGCGAGCTTCGCGCTCGGCGGCGCGCTTTCCATGTCGTCCACGGCCATCGTCAGCAAGCTGCTCGCGGAGCGGCTCGAACTGGAATCGGAGCACGGACGCAACATCTTCGGCGTGCTGCTGTTTCAGGATCTCGCAGTGGTGCCGCTGCTCATCATCATCGCGGCGTTCGCGAACGGCAATTCGTCGCAACTCGTGATGTGGCTCGGCATCGCGGCGGTGAAGATCGTCGTCGCGCTGACGGTTTTGCTGTTCCTCGGCCAGAAGTTCATGACGCGCTGGTTCGATCTCGTCGCGCGGCGGCGTTCGCAAGAGCTTTTCATGCTGAACCTGTTGCTCGTGACGCTAGGCGCCGCGTTCATCACAGACAAATTCGGGCTGTCGCTCGCGCTCGGCGCGTTCATCGCGGGGATGCTGATCGCGGAAACGCCGTACCGGCATCAGGTGGAAGAGGACATCAAGCCGTTCCGCGATGTGCTGCTCGGCGTGTTCTTCGTGACGACGGGCATGCTGCTCAATCCGCGCGTGATCTGGGAGCACCCGTTTCTGGTGCTCGCGTTCTTCGTGGTGCCGATTCTGCTGAAAGCCGTGATGATCGCCGGGCTCGCGCGGCTCTTCGGCTCGCCGCCCGGCGTCGCCATGCGCACGGGGCTCGGCCTCGCGCAGGCGGGCGAATTCGGCTTCGTGCTCTTGAACCTGATTCTGGATTCGCATCTCGTCGATGCCACCATCCTCCAGGCGCTTCTTTCCGCGATGCTGCTCTCGATGCTCGCCGCGCCGTTCATCATTCAGAACGCGGACCGAATCGTGCTGCGGCTCTCTTCGACGGAATGGATGCTGCAATCGCTGCAAATGACGAAGATCGCGACGCAAAGTCTCAAGCAGAGCGGCCACGTCATTATTTGCGGATACGGCCGCGCCGGGCAAAACCTCGCGCGGATGCTGGAACAGGAAGGCATTTCGTACGTGGCGCTCGATCTTGACCCGGATCGCGTGGCGGCGGCCGCGGCGGCGGGCGAATCGGTTGTGTTCGGCGATGCCGGGCGGCGCGAATCGCTCGTCGCGGCGGGGCTGAACCGTGCGGCGACGGTCGCAATCACATACGCGAACACGCCGTCCGCCATGCGCGTGCTGCATAACATCCACGAACTCGCGCCGACTTTGCCCGTGATCGTGCGAACGGTCGACGACGCCGATCTCGAAAAGTTGACCGCCGCGGGCGCGACGGAAGTGATTCCGGAGATCGTCGAAGGCAGTCTGATGCTCGCCTCGCATACGCTCGTGCTGATGGGCGTGCCGATGCGCCGCGTCGTGCGGCGCGTCGAAGAAATGCGCGATGCGCGTTACAGCCTGTTGCGCGGCTATTTCCACGGCGCGGACGATCTCGACGACGACGATGGCCACGAGCAGGTGCGGCTACAATCCGTACCGATCGACGAACATTCGGAAGCGGTCGGGCATTCGCTCGACGATCTCGGACTCGTCGGCAACGGTGTCGAAGTGACCGCCATTCGCCGTCACGGCATCCGGGGCGTCCAGCCGGACCCCGAAACCAGGCTCCGCGCGAACGACATCGTCGTGTTGCGCGGCCTGCCCGAAGTGCTTGCGCAGGCCGAGGAACGGCTTTCGCGCAATCGCCGAGCAGCCTAACGTTCTCTTCATCAGGCGGGCGCGGCCTCACAGCGCGGATTTCCGGAGAAGTCATGTCCACCATTTCATCGAGCGCATCGTCTGCATTGTCAGATGCGGCGCGGTTCATCAAGGAGCGCGTGCGCACGGTCGAAGACTGGCCGCAAGCCGGCGTCCAGTTTCGCGACATCACGCCCGTTTTGCAGGACCGCCGCGCGCTGCGGACGCTCATCGACCTGTTCGTGCAGCGTTACATCGACGCGAACCTCAACGTGATCGCGGGCATGGATGCGCGCGGGTTCATCATCGGGCCGATTCTCGCGTATGAGCTGAGTCTCGGTTTCGTGCCCATTCGCAAGAAGGGCAAGCTGCCGTACAAGACGCTTTCGCAGTCATACGAACTCGAGTACGGCAGCGCGACGGTCGAGATTCACGAGGACGCCTGCCAGCCGGGCGATCGCGTGGTGATCGTCGACGATCTTGTCGCCACCGGCGGCACGATGATGGCCGGCAAGATTCTGCTCGAGCGGCTCGGCGCAGAAGTGGTCGAGGCGGCGGCGATCATCGACTTGCCCGACCTCGGCGGCTCCAAGCTGCTGCGCGACGGCGGTTTGCCGCTCTACACGGTCTGCGAGTTCGGAGGCCATTGATGCCGCACGTGCTGTTGTTTCTGGCGACGTCGGTTGCAATCACCATCGCGCCGGGGCCGGACAATCTGCAAGTGCTCGCGCGCGGCATTTCGCAAGGCCGGCTGGCGGGCGTCGTCGCGGCGTTGGGCTTCGCGTGCGGCGTGATCTTTCATACGACGCTCGCTGCGGTGGGCATCGCGGCGCTCTTGCGCTCGTCGCCGCTCGCGTTTCAGGCGGTGAAGCTCGCGGGCGCGGCGTATCTCGTGTGGATCGGCATCAAGGCGCTGCGCAGCCACGGTCTCGCGTCCGCACACGCGCGCCCGAGTCAGCCGCTTTCGACTGTGTTTCGTCAGAGCGTGCTCGGCAACATGCTGAATCCGAAGGTGACGCTGTTCTTCATCGTGTTCTTGCCGCAATTCGTCGATCCGCACGGCGCGCAAAGCGTGATGCTGCAAATGTTCGAACTGGGCGGCATGTTCATGTTGCAGACCGTCGCGGTGTTCTCGCTCTTCGGCATCGGTGCGGGGATGATCGGCGCGTGGCTCAAGCGCCGTCCGCGCGTGGGCGTCTGGCTCGACCGGCTCGCGGGCGTGACGTTTATCGCGCTCGGTATTCGCGTGGCGCTGCGCGACTGATTCCGCTTTTCCGCACGGCGCGCACGCGTCGGTCTTCCTTTGCCACGGTCCCGCCGGAGCCTTCATGACTTTGCCTTGCCTCGTCGCCGCCCGCCGTTTCGACGCCGCCGCGCACGCGCCGTTCTTCATCGGCGATGAACGCGTCGGCTGGATTCGCAAGACCGATGTCGCCTTGCTCGCGCGCTGGCCCGAAACGTTCGTGATTGGCGACGACGCCGTGCGTCTGAACCCGTCGCTCGACGATATCGAGAAGCGCAGCGCGGCGCTCGCCACGGTCATCGCCGCACTGCACGCCGACGGCAAGATCCCCGGCTGGCGCGACGAAACCTACGCGATCCGCAATCACTTCGACGCCCCGCCGCTCGCGTTCATCGAGCGCGCGGCCTCGCGCTTCTTTGGCACGATCACCTACGCGGTGCACGTGAACGGCATCGTAAAATATCGAGATAACGCGCCGCTGCTATGGATCGCGCGCCGCAGCCACACCAAGTCGACCGATCCCGGCATGCTGGACAACGTGGTGGCGGGCGGCATCGGCTGGGGCTACGGGCTCATGCCGACGCTCGCGAAAGAATGCTGGGAAGAAGCGGGAATGCCCGAAGACTTGGCCATGACCGCGACGCCCGGCGGCACGTTCCATGTCCTGCAGTCGGCGCCGGAAGGCACGCAGGCGGAACAGATCTTCGTGTACGACATCGCCTTGCCGCCGGACTTCACGCCGCGCAATCAGGACGGCGAAGTCGCCGAACATCGGGAGGCGAGCATCGACGAAGTCGCGCGCTGGATCGAGGAGGGCGAGATGACCGTCGATGCGAGCCTCGCCACACTCGATTGTCTGCTGCGCCATCGCTGGATCGACGAAGACGCCTGTCAGGGCATCGAAGCGCTCTACGCGCCGCCGCCCGTTTGAACATCGAGCATCAACGCATTGAGGAAGGAGTAACCGGTTCATGTCGACCGAACATAGTTTTATCCTGAAGTTGTCGTGCCCGGACCGGCCGGGAATCGTGCATGCCGTCTCCGGCTTTTTGTTCGATCTCGGCGCGAACATCCTGGATTCGGCGCAGTTCGGCGACAGCCGCACCGGCGAGTTCTTCATGCGGGTGCACTTTCAGGAAGTGGGCGGCGATCCGGGCCTCGAAGCGCTGCGCAAGTCGTTCGCCCCGCTCGCCGACGAATTCGGCATGCGCTGGGAATTGCACGACGCATTGGCGAAACCGCGCGTCGTCATCATGGTGTCGAAGATCGGGCATTGTCTGAACGACCTGCTGTTCCGCTATCGCACGGGCCAATTGCAGATCGAGATTCCGGCGATCGTCTCGAATCACAAAGACTTTTATCAGCTTGCCGCGAGCTACGACATTCCGTTCCATCACCTGCCGCTCAACGGCGGCACCGCGCAGGCCAAGGCCGCGCAGGAAGCGCGCGTGATGGAGATCATCGACCAGCACGATACCGATCTCGTCGTGCTCGCGCGCTACATGCAGATTTTGTCGCCCGACATGTGCGACAAGCTCGCCGGCCGCGCGATCAACATCCACCATTCGTTCCTGCCGAGCTTCAAGGGCGCGAAGCCGTACTATCAGGCGTTCGACCGCGGCGTGAAGCTGATCGGCGCGACCGCGCACTACGTGACGACGGATCTGGACGAAGGCCCGATCATCGAGCAGGAAGTGGAGCGCGTGGACCACAGCATGACGCCGGATCAACTGACGGCGATCGGCCGCGACGTCGAATGCGTGACGCTCGCGCGAGCCGTGAAATGGCACGTGGAGCATCGGATCGTGCTGAACGGAAGCAAGACGGTGGTGTTCCGCTAGACGCCGCTTTACGCTGGACGAAAAGAAGCCCGCCGATCTTCGGATCGAGCGGGCTTTGCTTTTGCTTCGCGGGCGGCGGTCAGACAAGCCGCAGATAAATCAACTCACGCTTGATGTACGCGTAGAAAATCGGCGCGGCGATGACGCCCGGCAGACCGAACGCGGCTTCCATCGCGAGCATGGCAAGCAGCAGTTCCCACGCACGCGCCTCGATCTGTCCGCCGATTATCCGCGCGTTCAGGAAGTATTCGAGCTTGTGAATGACGATGAGAAAGGCGAGCGACGCGACCGCCGTGCCGAACGACACCGAGAACGAGATCGCCACGATGATGGTGTTCGAGATCAGATTGCCGACGACGGGCAAGAGGCCGAGGATAAACGTGATCAACACGAGCGTCTTGGAGAGCGGCAGCCGCTCGTGAAAGAGCGGCAGCGCGACGAGAAGATAAAGCGCGGTGAACGCGGCGTTGATCGCCGAAATCTTGATCTGCGCGAACACGATGCGGCGGAAGGCGTCGGCAAAACGCGAGACGCGCGTGACGAGCGCCGTCGAAAGCGGCAGCCGATGCGTCTGCTTCGGCGCGCCCACCGCGATGATCGCTCCGATGATCATGCCGATCAGAATGTGCCCGAAGCCGCGCGCCATGTCCCGGCCGCCTTCCTGCAGTTGCTCGGAGTGTTTGCGCATGAGTTCGGCGGCGCGTTCCTTCATCTGTCCGGCGTCGACCGGCAGATAATTCGCGATCCAGTCCGGCACGCTCAGCCGCGCGTGCGACGTGACGCTCACCAATTGGTCCAGTAGCCGCTGGAGGCTCGGGACGTCGTGCTCGAAATGCTCGATCGTCGCGATGGTGAGGCCGGTCAGCGCGCCGATGATGATGGCCGAGATCAGCACGACCGCAATCAGGCGCGCGCCCTTGCTCATCACGTGCCGCTCGATGACGGGCGCGATCATGTGGACGAGCTGGAACACGAGCATGCCCGCTAGCAGTGCGCCGAGCAGCTTCAGATGCAGCACGAGGAACATGGCGAGAAACGCCGCGATATAACTGCCGATCTCCACGGCGGGAAGTTTCGGCAGGCTCATGTCGCTCGTCAGCCTGACGGGGCGCGCGGGCAAGTCCCGTACGCGTCGCTCCTCGTTGGCCGCTTCGTTGCGCTTCGCCATGACTGCGTTTCCTTTTCGCTGCTGCCTACCACGGTTGTTCTTGCCGCCGGGCCGCGCCGGACCGATTCGGGCCGATCCGGGCGTCAGGCCGCCGACTTCGGACGCTGCAGCAGCGGCGCCAGATAGCGCCCGGTGAAGCTCGCCTTCGACTTCGCGACCTGCTCCGGCGTCCCCTGCGCGATGATCTGCCCGCCGCCCGCGCCGCCTTCCGGACCGAGGTCGATGACCCAGTCGGCGGTTTTGATCACGTCGAGATTATGCTCGATGATGACGACCGTGTTGCCCTGATCGCGCAGCCGGTGAATCACTTCGAGCAAGAGCGCGATGTCGTGGAAGTGCAGGCCGGTCGTCGGTTCGTCGAGGATATACAGCGTCCGACCGGTATCGCGCTTGCTCAGTTCCAGCGAAAGCTTCACGCGCTGCGCTTCGCCGCCCGAAAGCGTGGTCGCCGACTGGCCAAGGCGGATGTAGCCGAGGCCCACTTCGAGCAGCGTCTTCAGCTTGCGCGCGACGACCGGCACCGCCTTGAAGAACTCGTGCGCGGCTTCCACCGTGAGGTCGAGCACTTCGCTGATGTTCTTGCCTTTGTACTGGATGTCGAGCGTCTCGCGGTTGTAGCGCTTGCCGTGGCACACGTCGCAGGGCACGTAGACGTCCGGCAGAAAGTGCATTTCCACCTTCAGCACGCCGTCGCCCTGACACGCTTCGCAGCGTCCGCCCTTCACGTTGAACGAGAAGCGGCCCGCTTCGTATCCGCGCTCCTTCGCGGCCGGCACGCCCGCGAAGAGTTCGCGAATGGGCGTGAAAAGGCCGGTATAAGTCGCCGGATTCGAGCGCGGCGTGCGGCCGATCGGCGATTGATCGACGGCGATCACCTTGTCGAAGTGCTCCAGCCCTTCGATGGATTCGTATGGCGCCGGCTCCGTGGAAGAGCCATACAAGTGCTGCGCGACCGCGTGCTGGAGCGTGTCGTTGATGAGCGTCGACTTCCCCGAGCCGGAAACGCCGGTCACGCAGGTCAACAAGCCGACCGGAAGATCGAGCGTGACGTGCTTCAGATTATTGCCGTGCGCTTCGACGATGCGCAGCCGCCGCTCGTCCGGCGCGTTGCGCTTTTCCGGATAGCTGATGGTGCGCTTGCCGGACAAATATTGTCCCGTGATGGAGTTCGGGTCTTTCTGCACCTGAAGCGGCGTGCCCTCTGCGACGATCACGCCGCCGTGCTCGCCCGCGCCCGGTCCCATGTCGACCACGTAATCGGCCATGCGGATCATGTCCTCGTCGTGCTCGACGACGATCACCGAATTGCCGATATCCCGCAGATGCTTGAGCGTGTCGATCAGACGGTCGTTGTCGCGCTGATGCAAGCCGATGGACGGCTCGTCCAGCACGTACATCACGCCCGTGAGTCCCGAGCCGATCTGGGACGCGAGCCGGATGCGCTGCGCCTCGCCGCCGGAGAGCGTCTCCGCGCTGCGCTCGAGCGACAGGTAATCCAGCCCGACGTTATTCAGGAACGACAGCCGCGCGACGATTTCCTTGATGACTTTGTCGGCGATTTCGCCCTTCGCGCCGTCCAGACGCAGCGTCTGGAAATAGCCGAGCGTGTCGCGCAGCGGCCAGCCGCTCACTTCGTAGATGCCGCGTGCGTGATCGCCCGAGCCCACTTTCACGAAGCGCGCCTCGCGCCGCAGACGCGTGCCTTCGCACGCCGGGCACGGCTGATTGTTCTGGTATTTCGCCAGTTCTTCGCGCACGGCGGTCGAATCCGTCTCGCGGTAGCGCCGCTCCAGATTCGGGATGATGCCTTCGAACGCATGCTCGCGCACCGAAGCGCGGCCGCGCTCGTTGATGTACGAAAACGGAATGGCCTGCTTGCCCGAGCCGTAGAGCAGCGTCTTGCGCACTTTCTCGGGCAGTTCCTCGAACGGCGCGTCGGTGTCGAATTCGTAGAACGCGGCGAGGCTTTGCAGCATCTGGAAATAGAACTGGTTGCGCCGGTCCCAGCCCTTGACCGCGCCCGCCGCCAGCGACAGCGACGGATGCGCGACCACGCGCTTCGGATCGAAGAACGTGATCTGGCCGAGTCCGTCGCATTCGGGGCACGCGCCCATCGGATTGTTGAACGAGAAAAGACGCGGCTCGAGTTCCTGCAGCGAGTACGAGCAAATCGGGCACGCGAACTTCGAGCTGAAGAGCTTCTCGTGGTCCGTGTCCATTTCAAGCGCGATGGCGCGGCCGTCGGCGAGGCGCAGCGCCGTCTCGAACGATTCCGCGAGACGCTGCTTCATGTCCGGGCGCACTTTGAGGCGGTCGATCACCACGTCGATCGTGTGCTTGTCGTTCTTCTTGAGCTTCGGCAGCGAATCGACTTCATAGATTTTCGCGACGCCTTCGTTCGCCGTGCCGCCGCCCGAGCGAATCCGAAAGCGGATAAAGCCCTGCGCCTGCATTTCCTCGAATAATTCGACATGCTCGCCTTTGCGGTCCGCGACCACGGGCGCGAGAATCATCAGCTTCGTTTCTTCCGGCAGTGCGAGCGCGGCGTCCACCATTTGCGAGACGCTTTGCGCTTCCAGCGGAATCAGATGATCGGGGCAATACGGCGTGCCGACGCGCGCATATAAGAGACGCAGATAATCGTGTATTTCCGTGACTGTGCCGACCGTCGAACGCGGATTATGCGACGTGGCTTTCTGCTCGATGGAAATGGCGGGCGACAGACCTTCAATCAGATCGACGTCCGGCTTTTCCATTAGCTGTAGAAATTGCCGCGCGTAGGCCGAGAGACTTTCCACATAACGGCGCTGGCCTTCGGCGTAAAGCGTATCGAACGCGAGCGACGACTTGCCCGACCCGGACAACCCCGTGATCACGATCAGCTTGTGACGCGGCAAGTCGAGATTGACGTTCTTCAGATTGTGGGTGCGAGCCCCACGAATACGAATTTCTTCCACGAGTTTGTTCCGGCGACGAGCGGGGAATGAGGGGGGCCAAACCTGCTACTATAACGACTTTTGCAGGGCGCGGCGCCCGCGCACCCTGTGCCGCGGACGAGCCCAGAACGCTTGCCGCGGGCCTTGCGGCGGTCGTGCCGGCGCAGCGGGCAGCGGCCATGCGCGCCGAGTCGTCCGCTGCATATGGTGCCGTTCCGGGCAAGAACAAGGCGGCCGCCTGATGTCGCAACAGGCCGGGCCAGACGCGACCCTCATTCATTCCCCGTCTCTGATGTCCAATCCGTCTGCCACGTCCGCACGTCTCTCCGCGCCGGAACTGCGCGCGACTGTGTCGCTCGCTGCCATCTTCGCGCTGCGCATGCTCGGTCTCTTCATGATCATGCCGGTGTTCTCCATCTACGCGAGAACGATTCCCGGCGGCGACAACGTCCTGCTCGTCGGCATTGCGCTGGGCGCTTACGGCGTCACGCAGTCGATGCTCTATATCTTCTACGGCTGGATCTCCGACAAGCTCGGGCGCAAGCCGGTCATCGCGTTCGGGCTGCTGGTGTTCGCGCTCGGCAGCTTCGTCGCGGCAGTCGGGCATTCCATGGCGTGGATCATCGCCGGGCGCGTGATTCAGGGCATGGGCGCGGTGTCGTCGGCGGTGATCGCGTTCATCGCGGATCTCACGCACGAGGAAAACCGCACGAAGGCCATGGCGATGGTGGGCGGCAGCATCGGCGTGTCCTTCGCGGTGGCGATCGTCGGCGCGCCGGTACTCTTTCACTGGGTCGGCATGAGCGGGCTTTTCACGGTGATCGGCGTGCTGTCGATCGTCGCGGTCGGCGTGGTGCTCTGGATCGTCCCCGATCCGCCGACGCGCCCGGTGCACGTCAAAGCGCCATTCAGCGAAGTGCTGCATAACGTCGAGCTGCTGCGCCTGAACTTCGGCGTGCTCGTCCTGCACGCGACGCAGACGGCGCTCTTTCTGGTCGTCCCGCGCATTCTGGAAGCGGGCGGACTGCCGGTGGCGTCGCACTGGAAGATCTACCTGCCGGTCATGGGGCTCGCTTTCGTCATGATGGTGCCGGCGATCATCGCGGCCGAGAAGCGCGGCAAGATGAAGGCCGTCATGCTCGGCGCAATCGGGCTTATCCTGTTCGGACAGTTGTTATTGGGCGCGGCTCCCCATACGCTATGGTCCGTGGCCGCGATTCTGTTCGTGTACTTCCTCGGCTTCAACGTGCTGGAGGCGTCGCAGCCGTCGCTCGTGTCCAAGCTGGCTCCGGGCACGCGAAAGGGCGCGGCAGCAGGCGTCTACAACACGACGCAGTCCATCGGCCTCGCCTTGGGCGGTGTCGTCGGCGGCTGGCTGTTGAAGCTGGACGGACCGAGCGCGGTCTTCTTTTCGTGCTCGGCGCTCGTGCTGGCGTGGCTTGTCGTGGCAATGTGGATGAAGCCGCCGCCGCGCAAAGCCGGGCGTGCGGCCTGAGAAACATATTTAATCGTTCAAATTGAATCAGACGTGCTGTTTTGGCTTCGGTTAAATACGACGCCCGCGCGAACAGCGCCGCACGGCTGACAGTAGGCAAAGAATCAACCGGAGAAATCATGGCATCTGTCAACAAGGTCATTCTCGTAGGCAATCTGGGCGCGGACCCGGAAACGCGCTACCTTCCGAGCGGCGACGCCGTGGCCAACATTCGTCTCGCGACGACCGACCGCTACAAGGACAAGGCGTCCGGCGAGATGAAGGAACTCACCGAATGGCATCGTGTCGCGTTCTTCGGGCGGCTTGCGGAAATCGTCAACGAATACTTGAAGAAGGGCTCGTCGGTGTACATCGAGGGCCGCATCCGCACGCGCAAATGGACCGACCAGCAGGGACAGGAACGCTATTCGACCGAAATCGTCGCTGACCAGATGCAAATGCTGGGCGGCCGAGGCGGTGCGGGCGGCGGCGACGATGGCGGCTACAGCCGCAGCGCTCCGATGGAACGTTCCGGCGGCGGTGGCCGGGCACCTTCGAGTTCGGGCGGCGGGCGCGCAGGCGGCTCCGGCGCGGGCGGCGGCGGGAGCCGTCCGAGCGCGCCTGCGGGCGGCGGTTTCGACGACATGGACGACGATATTCCGTTCTGATACGCGTCTATTCGCGCTCGGATTGGCGAAACGGGTCTCCTGCCTTTGGCAGGAGACCCGTTTTTGTTTGCTGTGTCGCTAATCGAAGCGTGCGCATTGCCTTCTAATTTCTTCCACCTGATAAAGCCCGCAGTCAATTAGCTGTCATCTGTCATATATTCAGATGCAGCGTAATCGGACTAATCCGATGGTTTCGAATCGGCGCACATTCTATTTTGATGAAAACTATTTTGAAATGCTGAGAGAGCAGTGCATGCGTTTTGTCATGTAACTGGGCAAACGCTAATTCGAGAAAAAAGCGCCAAGTCGAATCTGTCTGCTTCGGCGCGCGTTCCGCTGCCTGAACGCGTGATGGCGTGAATTCGCGCGCGAATCAAACGGCGTCTCAAAGTCGAAAGCGCCGAAAGGCATCATCTATAGAAATCCCTATAACCGGAGGCCTCTTGGTGCTTCGTGTAGTGTTGGCCGACGACCATCCGTTCGTAGTCCTTGGAATGAAGGCGCTTTGCAACGCAGACGATGGTCTGCGCGTCGTCGGCGAAGCCAGAAATGCAAGTACGTTGCTCACCGAGCTTCGAAGAGCGCAGTGCGACGTGCTCGTCACCGATTTTGCGATGCCCGAGCCGGGGCGCGAGGCACAGGACGGACTTTGCCTCGTCCGCAAGGTGAGGCAGGATTGGCCGGACATCGGCATCGTCGTGCTGACCAGCGTCAGCAATGTCGCTATCCTCCGCTCCATCTTGAACGCCGGCGCCATGGGCCTCGTCGACAAAGCGGAACCCATCGAACTGGTACCGACTGCCGTCAAACATGCGAGTGTGGGCCGCCGTTACGTGAGTGCGTCGTTTCGCGCGGCGCTCGCCGCCGCCGGCGCCGAGAACCAATCTTCGCCGGATGCACCGCGGCTCTCGCCAAGAGAAATAGAGGTCGTGCGGTTATTTGCAAGAGGCCGGTCGATTACCGAGATCGCGAAAGAATTGCAGCGCGACGTGCGTACGATTAGCCGGCAGAAACGCGATGCAATGAACAAGCTCGGCGTTAAGAACGATCCCGGTCTCTTCGCTTTTGTGCGCGCACGCGGACTATGCTGATTTGCGTAGCACCGCATTTCCATTTCGGATGCATCTTATGTCTTTTGGGGGGGTAGTGCCGGATGCTTATATTCGGGATCAGGTCTGCAAGTCAGATCGCATAACTTAGGGTTTGTGTCGATGGAATTCGGGAATGGTAGCGAGGTCTTCTCGCGTGTGAAGCGGATAAGGTTGGCGATAGCGGACGACCATCCGCTCGTCATTCTGGCAATCGAGCGGCTTGCGGCGAACTTCCCGAATGTGGAAGTTGTCAGCCGGAGCGCGAATTCAACTCAGTTGGATGAGTCGCTGGGACGCGGAGAATGCGATGTCGCTCTCGTCGATTTTTATATGCCGGGCGGCCGATATGGCGACGGCATACAGCTCATTCAGCACATAACGCATTGTTATCCGGGTGTTCGCATTATCGTGCTGTCGCGCAATGATAACGCGCTACTTGTCAGGCAAGCCCTCGACGCCGGCGCGCATGCGTTCCTGAGCAAGGAAGACCGTTTGGATCTGGTGTACGTTGCCATCGTATCGGCCATTGCCAACGAAACGTACCTCGGGCCCGCGGTTCGCCGGACCATGGCAGTGGCGAATGTCGAGAGCCGCGCCCGCTTTATCCGACAGCGCCTGACTACGCGAGAACTGGAAGTCATCGAGCGTTATGCGCGCGGCGCGAATGTGACCGAAATCGCGAAAGAACTCGAGCGCAGCGTAAAGACCATCAGCGCGCAGAAATGCGCAGCAATGCGCAAGCTGGATTTATCGACAGACGCTGATCTTTACCGATTCATTGCCGACAGCGATTTGATCTGACTTCACGCAGTAATCGCGAAATAGAAATGCGAGCGCGGGAAGGGGCAATACGTAGCTCGCCAGCGAATCAATAAAAACGATGAGAGAAAAGACACCGCTGAGGGCCATCGTCGCGGACGACCATCCCGCAGTCGTCAAGGGAATCAAGAACTTCCTGGAGCGGGACGGCGCAATACGGGTAGTCGCCACTGCGCGAGACACATTGGAGTTGGCCGAAGCGGTCGACTCCGTGCCGTGCGACTACATCTTCGCCGATATCGGCATGCAAGGCATCGACGGCGAAAACAATTCCATCGCATTTCTCAAGCGCTTTCTGTGGCAAAAAGCGCGGCCCCGGGTCATCGTCGTCACCATGATGTCGCACGGTCGCATGTTGGCGGGTCTCGTTCAGTTGGGAATTGACGGCATCGTCGACAAGCGCGATTCGCTCGAATGCCTGTTGGAAGCCGTATCCACCACGCTGGAAGGCGGCTGTTTTCTTTCACCATCCGTGAGTGAAACCATGCAACGCCTTCCCGGTACGGCGCCGGCGCTCGCCGGTGTCCTCAGCAAGCGGGAGTGGGAAGTCTTTCGGCTTTACGCGAGCGGCCTTCTCGTGCACGAGATCGCCAAGCGTTTCGGCCGAAGCAGCAAGACCATCGCTACCCAAAAGCGCAGCGGGATGCGCAAGCTCGGTCTCGAGTCGGAGGGCGAACTCGTCGAGTACCTTCGGCAAGTCGGGCTCGTCTGAGCACGCTGCACTGCACTTTTCGGAGCGTCATAAGAAGTATTTCGGACGCCTCTGATTTTCCTCTCTTGCACGCACGATCAGACTCTTAGGTCGGTCATCGAAATCCCTCGGTGCATCGGCGTCATGGGGCCGCGCATAAGAACGCGCATCTTCTCGGAGAGTCGAATTGAGATCGTTGCTCGCACGTTGCTGGGTCGTCGTCAGCCTCCTTCTGTCGCCGCTTTGCCATGCGGCCAGTTCGGCGGTGTCGCGGCCGGCCAGCGAGCCGGAGGCGCTCTGCGGGATCAGCGCGCTCCGTTTGCTGCCCGTGCTGATCGGCGTTGGGGCGGTTCTCGTGGTGACGCTGCGGGCCTTCATCCTCCTGCAGCGCGAGATGAATCGACGCATCCAGACCGAGCAGCGTCTCGCGACCCAGTTGAGCTTCCAGCAAACGATGATGGAAGTCGTCCCGTATCCGCTCGTTGCGAAGGACATGGACAACCGCTACATTGCGGTGAACCGCGCGTTCGAAAGTGCGCTCGGCGTGCGGCGCGAGGACGTCATCGGACGCACCAGTATTGAAGCGGGCGCATGGGGCGAGGTGTATAGCCGATTGATGAACGAGATCTCTGCGGCCACGCTGCAGTCAGGCCAGGGACAGGAAGTCGAGGCCGAATTCGTCGATAAACGCGGGCGTCCGCGCTACGGGCTATTCTGGACCGGCGCCTTTTCGGCGTCGAACGGCGAGCGCGTGGGCGTCGTCGGCACGATGATCGACATCACCGACATTCGCGACGCCGAACTGCGCGCGCGCCAGACCGAGCAGCGCCTCCACGACGTGACGCGATCCTTGCCCGCGGTGGTCTTTCAGTTGCGCCGCACGACGGGCGGCAGATACAGCCTGCCGTATATCGACGGCGACACGAGACAGTTGCTCGGCCTCGATCTCGCGGCGCTGGCGGCTGACCCGACCACCATCCTGCGCCACGTCGATGCCGAAGATAGCGGGCGGCTGTTCGAGGAAATCGAAGCGTCGTCGCGCACGCTCGAGCCGGTGCACACTGAATTTCGCGCCACGGTGAAAGGCGTCGCCCGCTGGATACGCGCCGATCTTGTCGCGCATCGCGAAGACGACGGCTCAGTCGTCTGGAGCGGCTATTGGGCCGATGCCAGCGTCGAACACGCGCGTGCCGAGGAACTTGCGCGAGCAAGAGACGCAGCGGAGGCCGCATCGCGCGCCAAAGACGATTTCCTCGCCATGATGAGCCACGAGATTCGCACGCCGATGAACGGCGTGCTCGGGCTCGTCGAAGTCATCGAAAATACGCCGCTCAATCAAGATCAGGCGCAGATGCTGGGCATGATTCAGGATTCGGCGAGCGCGCTGCTGCAAATTCTGGATGACCTGCTCGATTACACGAAGATCGAGGCGGGCCGGCTGACCATCGAATCCATGCCGATCGACTTGCGGGAACTCGTCGACAATGCCGTCGGATTGCTGGCCGGCCGGGCGCATGAAAAGGGCTTGAGGGTGCGCGTGGACGTCGCGCCAGACGTCGCGGCGTCGCTGCGCAGCGACAGCGTGCGCTTGCGTCAAATCCTGTTCAATCTGATGAGCAATGCCATCAAGTTCACGATCAAGGGCGAAGTGTCGCTGTACGTGCGGGCGGTCGAGAAGCGTGCAACGGAACAGGTCATTGAACTGTGCGTGAGCGATACGGGCATCGGCATCGACCCTGCGGCGCAGGCGCGCCTCTTCGAACCGTTCGTGCAAGCGGAGACGTCCATCACGCGCCGCTTCGGCGGCACGGGCCTCGGGCTGACCATCTGCAATCGGCTGGTGGATCTCATGGGCGGCACGCTCACGCTGCAGAGCGAAGTGGGCGTCGGCACGTCGATGACCGTGCGGCTCGAGATGCCCGTGGAGACGCAGCATTATCAGATGGACGGGTTGCGCGGAAGGCGCGGCATCGTCGCAATCGAGGACACGCGCGTCGCTACGGCGCTGCTCGGGTACGGACAGGCGCTCGGCCTGAATATCGAGCGCATGGATTCCGACGATCCGCGTTTGCGCCGGCTCGAAACGTTCGACGGCGTCGATCTCGTTTTCTTCAGCGATACGCGCAAGGACTCGCTGCCGCTCGGTTCGCGCGTGATTCATGTCACGGAAAAGCCGAAACCCACGGGCTACCGCATTCTGGAAGACGACATTCGCGTCAGCGTGAATCCATTGTCGTGGCGAGGCCTCCGCGCGGCGTGCGTGGCGGCGCTGACGGGTATGCCGCAAGTCGCGGTACACGGTACGCTCGACCAGGAACCGTGTACGGAGGCGCCCGGCCGCGAGGACGCGCTGCACAACGGCAAGCTGGTGCTCGTCGCGGAAGATCATCCGGTGAATCAGGAACTCATTCGTCATCAGCTTTCGCTGCTCGGCTTTGCCTGCGACGTCGTGCAGGACGGCGCAGAAGCACTTGCCGCGCTCGAAACCACGCGTTACGGCTTTCTCATCACCGATTGCCACATGCCGAACATGACCGGCTACGAACTGGCGCGGCGCGTGCGGGCCAAGGAGAAGGGCACCTCGCGCCGCTTGCCCATTCTCGCCATCACGGCGAGCACGTGCGCGAGCGAGGCAACGCGGTGCCGTGAAGCCGGCATGGACGACTACCTGGTCAAGCCGACGCGGCTTGCGACATTGCGCGAGCATCTGAACCGCTGGAGAACGGCGGAGCGTACAGATCATCGGCAGGATGCGCAGAATCATCGTGCGGCGGGCGCTGGGCGGCACCATGATGACGAGATCGACCTTGCCGCGATGGCGCAACTCTGGGGCAGCGAGGCCACCGTCAAAGCGTTGCTGGATGCCTTCGTCACCTCTTTCCGCGACGACCTGAGGGCGCTCGAGCCGTTGTTGGAACGCGGCACGGTCGAGCATCTGCGCGAGTGGCATCATCGCGTGGTCGGCGCGGCGAGCGTGTTGCAGTACCGGCCGTTGCTGGACGCACTCGAAGAATTCCGGCGCGACCTGCCGCAAAAGAGCCGGGACGTGATGCGGCGCGAAGGCCGCACACTGATCGAGCGATGCACGCAATTGCTCAAGCGCATTGAGGCGCAGTGCGCCGCGATTCAATAGCTGCGCTTACTCGGTGACGGGGAGGGGGCTCGCGTCGACAGGCGTGCGGTCGCGGAAATGAGCGAGCGCCGAATCCCAGAACGAACGCGTTTATGCGGCGCGAAGGCCGCACACTGATCGAGCGATGCACGCAATTGCTCGAGCGCATCGAGGCGCAGTGCGCCGCGATTCAATAGCTGCGCTTACTCGGTGACGGGGAGGGGGCTCGCGTCGACAGGCGTGCGGTCGCGGAAATGGGCGAGCGCGAAATCCACGAAAGAACGCGTTTTCGCGGAAACGTGCCGGCGTCCCGGATAGACGATGGATACTGCCTTGTCGGCATCCTTCAGCCGAAAGCCCGCGAAGAGCCGGACGAGCGCGCCCGTCTGGATGTCGTGTTCCACGTAGCTTTCCGGCAGCACGGCAACACCCATGCCGGACAAGGCTGCCTGACGCAACATCGGCGAGCTGTTCACGGTGTACGCCGGATCGAGGGAAACGTCTTCCGTTACACCCGATGGACCGATGAAGCTCCACGTGGAGCCATGTATGTCCGCGGAGGGCGCGAGGAAGTCGTGCTTGGCGAGCGACGCGGGCCGTGCGGGCGTGCCATGCCGGTCCAGATAGTCCGGCGACGCGACGACTGCCGCTGCGATCTTGAAGAGCGGCCGGCTGATCAACGTGCCGCTGTTCACGAGATGCGGTACGACGATGCCGACATCGAAGCCTTCATCGACGAGATCGACCGGTCGATGCAGCAACGTCAGACGCAGCTTCACGCTTGGATAGCGGTCGCGATAGGCGCGCAGCATGGGCGTGAGTTCGAGCAACGAGAACGAAGCGGAAGCGACGAGCTTGAGCGTTCCGGATGGATCGACGGAACTGCTCGCGACCGATGCCTCGATCGTCTCCACTTGTTCGATCACTGCGCGACAGCCGTCGGCGTAATTTCTCCCCGCTTCGGTCAGCGAGACGCTGCGCGTCGTGCGGTTCAACAGGCGCGTATTGAGATGCGCTTCGAGCAGCGAAACATAGCGCGTGACGACCGCATTCGAGAGATCGAGCGCGGCCGCCGCGCGCCCGAACGATTCGGTTTCGGCGACTTTCAGGAACACGCGCATCGCTTGCAGTTGATTCATCATGAGACGACTTGCCGAGCGAAGCGGGACGCTCTTTCCGTTAGATTGACGAGCGGAAAGATGCGCCGCTCTCGCGTGCGCGATGTTAGTCGGACGGAAAGTAGAAGGTAATCAGAGGAGTCCGACTGTTTCGGTATGTGGTGTTCAGGCCACTGTCGCATGTCCGCAACTGGGCGCGCATGAGAATGGACGAGGCGCGATTCGAGGCCGGAGGTAAGTGCAAGAAGCCTAAGCGTTTACTCATATTGAAATTGGATTTTTTGAATTCTTCAAAAAGGCTTTTGTGTGTCCTTGGGGTGGTAGCCGCAAAGGCGAGCCATACACTTTGGGCTGCCGAATATCGGTGAAAGGCATACCGCGGGAACTCATTCCGATATGTCGAGACGCCGCGAGCAACCCTATCGAGTCGCATGACTCTTTCTAAGGAACACACAATGAAGAAGACTCTGATTGTTGCGGCCGTCGCCGCATCGTTCGCAACTGCCGCGAGCGCGCAGAGCAGCGTTACGCTGTACGGCCTCGTCGATGCCGGCCTCACGTTCGTGAACAACGTGCAAGCACCGCGAAGCGCCGACAACTACAAGACCAACTCGTGGAGCATGAGCGGCGGCAACGTGCAGATGAGCCGTTGGGGCCTGCGCGGCGCCGAAGATCTGGGCGGCGGCATGAAGGCGATCTTCACGTTGGAGAATGGCTTCGACGTGGCGAACGGCGGCAGCCTCGGCGGTAACGGCTTCGGTCGTCAGGCTTACGTCGGTCTGTCGACCAACGTGGGCACCGTGACGCTCGGCCACCAGACCGACTCCGTGACCGACTACCTGGGCCCGCTCAGCGCGAGCGGCACGTGGGGCGGTACGTACTTCGCACACCCGGGCAACCTGGACAACCTGAACGGCGACCTGTTCCGTGAGAACAACTCCGTCAAGTTCCAAAGCGCGAACTATGCTGGCCTGTCGTTCAGCGGCCTGTATGCGTTCTCGAACGCGGCGGGCAGCTTCGCAGCCAACCGTGCTTACAGCCTGGGCGCGGGCTATGCCAACGCTGGCCTGAAACTCGGCGCCGCGTACATGCAAGCCAACTTCCAGAACGGCGGTTCGGGCACGGGTGCGATCACTGGCGTGACGGTCGACGTTCCGAACCTCGACAACAGCGAAATCGCCTTCACAGGTGTGGATCGTCACCGCACGTTCGGTGCCGGCGGCAGCTACTCCATCGGCGCTCTGACGTTCGGCGCACTGTGGACGCAGACGCGTCAGGACAGCAACACGTTCAACGTCGGCTCCAACATCATCAACAACTACGAAGTGAACGGCCGTTACGCGCTGACGCCGGCTCTTTCGCTGGGCGCTGCGTACACGTTCACGAACGCGAAGTTCGACGACGCGAATCACAACGGCGACTCGACGCGCGTCCGCTTCCACCAGTTCGGCCTCCAGACGGACTACGCTCTGTCGAAGCGTACCGACATCTATGCTGAAGGCGTGGTTCAGATCGCGAGCGGTCTGCCGGAAGGCGTAATGCCGTTCGCAGGCATCAACGGCGCGCCGGGCGGTGCATCGTCGAGCAACCGTCAGGTTCTCGTGACGACGGGTATCCGTCACCGCTTCTAAGCAGACTCGGCAGTATCGAGCTGTAGCTAGCTAGCAGAAAAGGGCGCCGCGAGGCGCTCTTTTTGCGTTTGCGGGTGGTCCGTCCGCTTCCAAGGGCGCCCCGGCTCCGAATGCACTACCATGAAGACGCGGCCAACGCGTCGCCAAGAGAACGGAGAACGGGAAATGATCTCGACACGCAAGCCGCACGTCTTCCAAATGGCTGCATTCGCCGCCGTGCTTTTCGCATCAACATCGCTAGCCCACGCCGACACCGTCGCGCTGAAAGCGAATCTCCAGCCGTCGAGCGAAGTGCCGCCGCGCGTGAGCAAAGGCCACGGCACGGTCGACGCCACGTTCGACACGAATACCAAGCAACTCGCCTGGACCGCGACTTACGCCGACCTGTCCGGCCCCGTCACGATGGCGCACTTCCACGGCCCCGCGCCGGTCGGGCAGAACGCGAAAGTGCAAGTCCCCGTGGACAAACAGGCGCTCGCCAGCCCGATGACCGGTCACGCCACGCTCACCGAGCAGCAGGTCACCGACCTGATGGCCGGTCAGTGGTACTTCAACATCCACACGCAAGAGAACCCGAGCGGCGAGATTCGCGGTCAGGTCATGCCGTCGAACTGACGTGCGACGCACGATCGGCCGCCCGGAGCGCGCACGATGAGCTGGCAAAGTGCATTCGCATGTTGGGTCTTGCGGCGGCGCATGCGTCCCGAGACCGCCAAGCCCGTGCTCGACGTCGAGCGCGCTCGCGCGTACACGTCGCGGCGGCTGTGGTCGCCGCCGGTGCCGAAGGGCTGGCAACTGGACGTTGCCAGGAACGGTGAATGGCTGCGCTCGGCGACATCGCGCAGAACCATTCTGTATCTGCACGGCGGCGGCTATTACTTCTGCTCACCGCGCAGCCATCGCGCGATCACCTTTGGCCTTGCCGTGCGCGCGCACGCGAACGTGTTCTCGCTGGACTACCGGCTCGCGCCCGAGCACCGCTTTCCCGCCGCAGTCGATGACGCCGTCGCGGCGTACCGCGCCTTGCTCGCGGATGCCGCTGCGCATTCGATCGTGATAGCGGGCGATTCGGCCGGCGGCGGTCTGGCGTTGGCGACGCTGCTCGCCCTGCGCGATGCCGGCGACGCGCTTCCCGCAGGCGCGGTGCTTCTCTCGCCTTGGACCGACCTGACGTGCAGCGGTGCGTCGATGCGCACCAACGAAGGCCGCGATCCGATGTTTCACGCCGCTGTCTTCCCGAAGGTCGCTGCGCAATATCTGGGCAGTGCCGACGCCAAGCATCCGTATGCCTCTCCGCTCTTCGGCGAATTTCATGGTCTGCCGCCGTTGCTCATTCAAGCCGCCGACACCGAACTCCTGCTCGACGATTCGACGCGCATCGCGGAAAAGGCGCGCGCGGCGGGCGTTCGCGCCGATCTGGAAATATGGCGCAACGTGCCGCACATTTTCCCGATCTGGGCGCCCTTTATGCCGGAGGCGCGGCAGGCGCTGTCGCACGCAGCGCGGTTCATCGACGACGTGACTGCCGCGCCCGCGCCCCTTCACCGGCCGCCCATGACCTCAATCGTTTGATAGGCGCGTTCCACAGCAGCCGTGCCGTATTGCCGCTCCAGCCGCCGCACGGTGAAATGGCCGTGCGCCATCTGCTGAAAATGGTCGATGAAGACGGTGTTCACCATCGCGCCGAGCACCGCGCCGATTGCCGGAATCGACTTGGCGGCGACTTGCTCGCTGACCTGCACGGAGAACCGCGAGGCAATGGTCTGCACGAACTTGAGCAGCGCCGTCGATCCGTGCGCGCTCAACCCCTTCGCCGTGATTTCGCTCGTCGCCCGCGATACCGACTGCGCCAGCGCGCCGCGAACGATGAAATAGCCGAGATCGGCGTTGTCGTCGTCCTTCTGCGTGCCGCCCATGCCGAGCACCATCATGCATTGCAGCTGCGTCTCCACGCGATGCACGTCCTCGCCCTCGCTGCGAGCGATATCGCAAATTGAGCGGAACATCAGCGTTGTCGTGACGGGAAGCTCGACCGGCAGCGCGAACAGGCCGAATGCGCCGCCCGCCGCGCCGGTCGTCGCGACCGCGAGCTTGTGCAGCAGGTTGCTCGGCTTGTCGGGCGGCGGCGCGAGCAGCGAGCCGGCGGGCGCGCTCTTGTCGAGCGTGCGGAGCGCCAGTTGCAGGCACTTCTTGAGCGCGAGTTGCGTCGCTTCGTCGACTTTTTCCTGTGCGGCGGCGGGCAGGCGGCCCATCAGCTTTTCGATGGGCGCGCCGATCACGCTCGCCAGTTTCATCGTCAGCGACGGACTTTCGAGTGCTTCCTTGGCGCGGGAGAGGGCGGCGAAGTCCTCCGGCGTGAGCGGCGAGGTGATGATGGGCGTCGGTTCCATGCGTCGTTTCTTGATCCGAAATGAGTGATTGACCACGCAACTTAGAGCGCGGCACCGTGCTATGATTCCATTTAAGTTGACTAGTCAATCATTGTTGGCACAAAAAATGGCCGTTCATACAGCCGCGCATCATTCGAGCGGGCAGGTTCTCCCGTTTCGCGAATCCCTCATGGCGATGCTGGGCATCTCCTTCGTCACGATGCTCGTCGCACTCGACCAAACGGTCGTCGGCACCGCGCTGCCGACCATCGTCGCGGAGCTTCGAGGCTTCGAACTCTACGCGTGGGTCGCCACTTCCTATCTTCTGACATCCGTCATCACCGTGCCGATTTTCGGGCGGCTCGGCGACTACTACGGCCGCAAGCCGTTCGTGATCGCGTCGATCGTCGTGTTCACGGTCGCGTCCGTACTGTGCGGACTCGCCAACAGCATGATGTTCCTCGTGCTCGCGCGCGGCTTGCAGGGCATCGGCGGCGGCATGCTCGTCGGCACGGCGTTCGCGTGCATCGCGGATCTTTTCCCGGACAACGTCGTGCGCCTGCGCTGGCAAGTGCTCATGAGCTCGGCATTCGGCATCGCGAACGCGGTCGGGCCGTCGCTCGGCGGGTTCCTCACGCAGTACTATGGCTGGCGTTCCGTTTTCTATGTGAATCTGCCGGTCGGCGTGCTCTCGCTGTTCTTCGTGTGGCGCTTCCTGCCGCATCTTCGGCACGTCGCCCACGAAGGCAAGATGCGGCTCGACTGGCCCGGCGCGGTGCTCATTGCCGTTGCGCTCGGCGCGCTGCAATTGTTTGTCGAAATGTTGCCGAAGCATGGCGTGAGCCTGGATACGGTGGCGCTGCTGGTAGCGAGCGCGGCGGCCGGCTTCGCGCTCTGGAAGTGGGAAATGCGCTGCGATTACGCGATCCTTCCCATCGACATGTTCCGCAACCAGAGTCTCGCGGCGCTCTTCACGCTCGCGATCCTCGGCGGCTTCACGATGTTTTCGCTGCTCTTCTACGCGCCGCTGCTGTTTCAGGGCGGCTTCGGCATGTCGCCGCAGGGCGCTGGCATGATGATCACGCCGCTCGTGGTCTTCATCACCATCGGCAGCATTCTGAACGGGCGCATTGTCACGCGGCTGTCCAACCCGAACCGCATGTTGTATATCGGCTTCGGATGCCTCGCGGTGGCTTGCCTTGGCGTGGTCGTCGCGACGCACACGATGCCGCGCGCGCTGCTGCTCGTCTTCATGCTGCTCGGCGGATTGGGACTCGGCTTCGTGATGCCGAACCTCACCGTGTTCGCGCAACAGACGGCGGGCCGCCAGCACCTCGGCATCGCCACTGCGCTCTTGCAATCGCTGCGCATGATCGGCGGGATGATCGGCACAGCGCTGACCGGCACGCTCGTGAGCCACCTGTACGCGAGCGGCGTGAGCCTCGCGCTGGAGCGAGACCACGCGATGCGTTGGCTCAGCGACCTCTCCGACCCGCAGATTCTCATCAACCACGAAGGACAGCAGACGCTGCTCGCGCAACTTTCGGCGGCGGGCCACAACGGCGCGATGCTGTTGGAAGCCGCGCGCGAGGCGCTCGTCGCGGCGATCCACATCGGTCTCGCAGTCGCGGCGGTGGTGGCGGTGATATCGGTATGGCAATCGCGCCGCGTGCCGCTCGTGCGCTTGAAGCGGCAGCCGGAACCGGTCATTCTGGCCGAATGACGACTGAGGGAAGCACAAGCATGAACGAACAGGATCGGATCGCCGTGGTGCAACAGTTCGGGCGCACGTATCGCGCGTTCATGTCTGCGTTCGAGCTGGCGGTGGGCCAGCCGATGCCGCGCTGGCGCATCCTGCTCGCGCTGCACGAGCATGCGGGCGTGCTCTCGCAGAAGACGCTGGTGGAACGGCTGCGCGTCGATCCGGGCGCGCTCACGCGGCAGTTGAAGACGCTGGAATCGCTCGGCTGGATCGTGCGCAGCGTCGATGCACGCGACAATCGGGTATCGAATGTCGCGTTGACCGCGCAAGGCCGCGCCGCTACCGAAGAAGGCCTGCCGCGCCGCAACGCGTTCCTGCACGACACCATGGCCGCGATGCCCGACGACGCCATCGAGGCGCTATCGGGCGCGCTTCAGATGCTCGAATCGCGGATTCAGGAAGTGGCCGCGGCGAGCGCAGCGGCCACCGCCGACGACAAAGCCTAAAAGAACGTCTCGATTACTTCAGTCACGCGATACTTCCGGTCGACGACGAGAACCTGCCGCCACTTGTCGAACGTCAGGCACGGATGCGAGATGTCGAACGCGATCATGTCGCCGACCTTGAGATCGTCGCCGGGTTTGATGCGCATGTACGCGTGCTGGTCCATCAGTCCGAAAATCTCCCAGCCTTCATCCGCCGACACATCGCGCGGCGCGTCCGCGCCCGGACGATAATGCTTCGCCGGCTCCGGCATACCGGCATCGAACGCGGAATCGCGCTTGCCGAGCCCGACGATCGCGCGGTCCGGCTCGGGAATCGACTGCACGTAGGCCCATAACTGAAGCGCGGGTTTTAGCCCCTGACCCATGCTTTTCGCGATCGGATTGCGCGCGAAAATCTCGTTCTGCGCTTTCTTGTAGATGCCGACGTCGTGCGTCAGATAGCAGCCGGGGCGCAGCACGACTTCAATGGCGTCGCTATTCGCTTTCGCGAATTCGTCGGCGACGACGTCGTACCACGCCGAACCCGCGCCGGACAGAATCGCCGGCTTGCGCGCGATCTTCCCCTCGTCGATCAGCTTGCGCGTGACATCGACGGCGCTCTTCAGGAATTCGCGCACCTTCGATTCGTCCTGCAACACGCCTTCGTACAACTCCACGCCTGCGAGTTCGATCACGCCCGGCCAGCGCGCGATGGCCGCGAGCACGGCTTCGCGCTGCGCCTCGTCGCGCACGCCGGTGCGGCCGCCCGGCACGCCCATTTCAATCAGCACATTGATCTTCTTACGCACGTCCGTGAAGAACGCGCCCAGTTGATCGACGCCATCCGCGGAATCGACGAGGCAGAAGAACTCGAAGTTCGGATCGGTCAGCAACTCCGCGATCATGCCCATGTTGCGCTTGCCGACGAGCTGATTCGCCATCAACACGCGATGCACGCCGCCGCGATACGCCGCGCGCAC
This sequence comes from Caballeronia sp. LZ062, assembly GCF_031450785.1. Classification (NCBI taxonomy): domain Bacteria; kingdom Pseudomonadati; phylum Pseudomonadota; class Betaproteobacteria; order Burkholderiales; family Burkholderiaceae; genus Caballeronia; species Caballeronia sp. LZ062. The sequence continues at coordinate 2,231,263 of NZ_JARTWB010000002.1, read as the reverse complement.
CTGATGCGCGGTGGCGAGCGTGATGCCCCACGCGCCGGTGTCGAGCTGACGGCGAAAGAGTTGCGGCGCCATCGTTGTCTTGCCGTGCGGCGCGAGCTTCACGCCGTATTCCTCGACGAACGCCTGCATCCACTTCAGGTTGTGCTCGATGCGCTCCGCGTACAGCACGGCGGCGGGCAGGCTCACGTCTTCTTCGAGCAGACTCCACTGCAGACGCCCGGCATCGCCCAACTGGATGCTCGTGCCCGGCACCATGCCGAGACCTTTGCCAAACGGGTCGATCGCCCCGCCCTGATAGTTTGTAACTTTCATGTCCTGCTGCTCCATCGTCCGATTAGGTGCGTTTCTGTGCTCGCTGAAAAGCCGCTGCGGTTGACGGCACTATGGTACCCAAAGTAGCATCGGCGTTGAATTGTTATTTAGTAACACGCGCCCCGAGTTAACCCGACACCATGAACGGCCCAGCCGATCCGCAAAGCTTCGATATCGTCGCCCGCATTGCCGAGCGCGCGCCCGCGTTGCGCAGCGCCGAACGCAAGGTCGCGGCGTTGATCCTCGACGATCTCACCGGTGCGTCGCGAGCGAGCATCGGCGCGCTGGCGGAGCAGGCAGAGGTGAGCATCGCCACGGTCACGCGCTTTGCGAAGGCCGTCGGCTGCGAGGACGTGCGCGAACTGAAGCTGCGCCTCGCTCAAGCGGCGGCGGTCGGCCAGCGCTTCCTGAAGCGCGAGCCGGACGCGTTGCCGGATTCGCTCGCCGCGCGCATCTTCGATGAAGTGCAGACGACGCTCGCGCAGAATCAGGGCGCGCTGCGCGCCGCGCCCGTTGCTGATGCCGCCGACGCGCTCGCCGCCGCGTCGATGATCTACGTGTTCGGCATGGGCGGCGGATCGACCGCGCTCTCCGACGAAATGCGCTTTCGCCTCGTGCGGCTCGGTCGGCCCGTCGCGTCGTATCAGGACGGGCTGTTGCAGCGGATGGTCGCGTCCACGTTGTCGAAGGAGCATGTCGTCGTCGCGCTGTCGGTGACGGGGCAGACGCCGGAGATGGTGGAAAGCTGCCGGCTCGCTCGCGAATACGGCGCGCGCGTCATCGCGCTGACTGCGCCCGCGTCGCCGCTCGGCGCGCTCGCGGACTGGCTCATTCCCGTCATCGCAATCGAAACGGACTTCATCTACAAGCCGTCGTCATCCCGCTACGCGATGATGATGGCGCTCGACCTGCTCGTCACCGAACTCGCCGTGAAGCAGGCCGACCGCAGCCGCGAACTGCTGCGCCGCATGAAACACGCGCTCGACGCGCATCGCGGCGGCGGCGAGCGTCAACCTTTGGGAGATTGATCATGGAAGAGTGCGACACGCTGATCGTCGGCGCGCGCGTGATCGACGGCACCGGCGCGCCCGCCGTCGAACGCGATGTCGCGGTGCGCGACGGCCGCATCGTCGCCATTGAAGCGCCGGGCGGCTTGTCGCACTGGAGCGCCGACGACGTGTTCGACGCGCACGGCAAAGTGCTCGCGCCCGGTTTCATCGACGTTCACACGCACGACGACACGCACGTGATCCGCTCGCCGCAGATGATGCCCAAGATCACGCAGGGCGTGACGACGGTGATCGTGGGCAATTGCGGGATCAGCGCGTCGCCGGTCACGCTGAGGAGCGATCCGCCCGACCCGATGAACCTGCTCGGCGATGCGTCGGCGTTCCGCTATCCGACCTTCGCGGCGTATGTCGATGCCGTGAACGACGCGCGTCCGGCGGTGAACGTCGGCGCGCTCATCGGACATACGGCGCTGCGCAACAACCACATGGACCGGCTCGACCGCGCCGCGACCGCCGGTGAAATCGCCGGGATGCGCGCGCAGCTCGAAGAGGCGCTGGACAACGGCGCGTTGGGTTTGTCGAGCGGACTCGCGTATGGATCGGCATTCAACGCGCCGCCCGAGGAAGTGCAGGCGCTCGCCGAACCGCTCGCGAAAGCGGGCGCGCTGTACACGACGCACATGCGCACCGAATTCGACGCCATTCTCGACGCGATGGAAGAGGCGTATCGCGTTGGCCGTCATGCGCGCGTGCCGGTGGTGATTTCGCATCTGAAGTGCGCGGGGCCGTCGAACTGGGGACGCAGCGTGGAAGTGCTGAAGTCGATCGAAACGGTGCGCGAAGGACAGCCGGTCGGTTGCGACTGCTATCCGTACAACCGCAGTTCATCGACGCTGGACCTGAAGCAAGTGACGGGCGATATCGACATCACGATCACCTGGTCGACGCAGCATCCGGAAATGGCGGGCAAGCTGATCCGCGAGATAGCGGCCGAATGGAACGTCAGCCAGCAGGAAGCCGCGAAGCGCCTGCAACCGGCGGGCGCGGTGTACCACAACATGTCCGAGGACGACGTGCGGCGCATTCTGTCGCATCCCGCGACGATGGTCGGCTCCGATGGCCTGCCGAACGATCCGCTTCCGCATCCGCGCTTGTGGGGCGCGTTCCCGCGCGTGCTCGGCCACTATGCGCGCGACACAGCGCTGATCGCGCTGGAAGAGGCCGTGCGGAAGATGACGAGCCTCTCGGCGCGGCGCTTCGGACTAAGCGGACGCGGCGAAGTGAAAGTGGGCTATTACGCCGATCTCGTCGTGTTCGATCCCGAGCGCGTGCGCGATGCCGCGACGTTCGCGAAGCCGGAGCAGGCGGCCGATGGCATCGACGCGGTTTGGGTGAATGGCGTTTTGACGTATCGCGAGGCGGCGCTCACGGGCGAGCGCGCGGGACGTTTCGTGGCGCGCGGCGCGGCATCGAAGCTGGATGCGGCGGGCGCGTTCTAAGACTTATTGCTTTACGAAAAGGAGTGGAAGATGAAGCGCTATGGCGTGGAAGGCGGCAAGGGACAAGGCGGCGCGCATATGCCGTTCGCACGCGCGGTCGAGGCCGATGGCTGGCTTTACGTGTCGGGCCAGACGCCGATGCAGGACGGCGAGGTGATCAACGGCGGGATCGTCGAGCAGTCGCACAAGGCGATTCAGAACGTGATCGCCATTCTTGAAGAAGCGGGCTACGGCACGGAGCATGTCGTGCGCTGCGGCGTGTGGCTGGACGATCCGCGCGACTTCGCTTCGTTCAACAAGGTGTTCAAGGAGTACTTCGGCGCGAACCCGCCGGCGCGGGCGTGCGTGGTGTCGTCGATGGTGATCGACTGTAAGGTCGAGGTGGATTGCGTGGCTTATAAGAAGCCGGGGGCTTGACGACGAGGGCGGCGCCGCGCTCGTCGCGCGCCGCCGCTGCGTGAATTACTGCCTCGCCAACCGGGCATTATCCGGCATCGGCAAATTGAAGTTCGTCCGAAACGGATTGATATCCAGCCCGCCACGCCGCGTATACCGCGCATAAATCGCCAGCCTTTCCGGCTTGCATTCGCGCATGATGTCCATGAACATGCGCTCGACGCATTGCTCATGAAAGCCGGTATGTTCGCGAAACGACACGATATACCGCAGCAATCCCGCGTGATCGATCTGCCCGCCGTAGTAACGGATCTGCACACTGCCCCAGTCCGGCTGTCCCGTGACCGGACAATTCGACTTCAGCAGATTCGAAAACAGCGTCTCGTCGACGGGCGCCTCGTCATGCGATGCCGACAGCAGCGACGGGTCCGGCGTATAAATCTCGCAATCGAGGTCCAGCCGGTCCAGCGACAAGCCGTCGAATTCTTCCATCGTGAGCTTGCCGAAGTCGGCGGGCGCGATGAGTTGCACCGATACCGTCGCGCCGCACGTCGCCGAAACATCGCGCTTGATGGCGGCGCGCACGTCGTCGATGGAATCGAACTGCGTCTGCGCGAACGATCCGAGATACAGCTTGAACGACTTCGATTCCACGATGTTGGGCGATTCCGCCGGCACGAAGAACGTCGCGACTGCGATCTGCGGCTTGCCGCGCCGGTTGAGCCACGACAGCTCGTAGCCGTTCCAGATGTCGGTGCCGAAGAACGGCAGGCGCGCCGGCACGCCGATTTCGTCGCGCGCGCGCTTGCGGTCGATCGGAAAAAGCAGCGCGGGATTGTACTGTTCGGTGTAGTTGACGGCTTTGCCGAGCGGAGATTGTTCGGGTGTCATGATGCGTTCGCTATGCCGCTGAGAACGTGCCCCGTCGCGGTCACGACGCGGGCAGATTCACAGTGGCGGATTTGGTCGTCGAAGAAAAAATCGGGTTCGAATTCGCGCAGGAATTCGCCCTTGTCGAGGCCGCCTAGAAACATCGCTTCGTCGATTTCGATGTTCCACGCCATCAGCGTCCGGACCGCGCGTTCGTGCGCGGGAGCGGAGCGCGCGGTGACGAGCGCGGTGCGAATGCGCATCGGCGACTGGCTTTCGTTGTCGTCGGCGATGCGTTGCAGCTTGTTCAACGCCGCCAGCAGCGGCTTGAGCGGGCCGCCGGGAAGCGGCGAATCCTTCTTTTCCGTCTCGTGCCCGACGAACGCGCCTAACCCTTCGCTCTGAAAAACGCGTTCGGCTTCGTCGGAGAACAGAACGGCGTCGCCGTCGAACGCGATGCGGATCTCATCAGCATAGCGGCTCGCGGCGCGCGGCGTTTCCGGCAGCACGCGCGCGGCGGGGAAGCCCGCGGCGAGCGCGGCGCGCACGTCGTCCGGATTCGCCGACAGAAATAGCGACGCGCGCAGCGGTTTCAAGTACGCGAAGGGCGACCGGCCGCGCGTGAACACGCCGCGTTCGATCGCGAGTCCGTGCTCGCGGCATGAATGAAACGCGCGCAGCCCGCTGATCGGATCGCTGCGCGACAAAATCACCACTTCGACGCGCTGCTCGTGCGCGTTCAGCGCCAGCAGCTTGCGAATCAGCCCGAACGCGACGCCCGGCTTCGCGGGCGTATCGAGCCGCGAGCGCTGCAGCGCCTCGTAACGGGCGAGGTCGCCCGTCTCATAGACGCGGTTTTCTTCTTCAAAATCGAAAAGCGCGCGCGACGAAATCGCGACGACGAGCTTGTCTTCGAGCGTGAAGGCCATCGGCGTCTCGCCCTTACGCGAGGAACAGCTTGTAGACCGGATTCGCCTGCTCGTCCCACCACGGATAGCCGAGCGTCGCGAGAAAACGCTCGAACTCGGCGTTATCCGACTGCGGCACCTGAATGCCGACGAGAATCGAGCTGTAGTCCGCGCCCTGATTGCGATAGTGGAAGAGGCTGATGTTCCAGTTCGGCGCCATCGATGACAAGAACTTCATCAGCGCGCCCGGCCGCTCCGGGAATTCGAAGCGCAAAAGCCGTTCGTCCTGCGCGAGCGGCGAATGGCCGCCCACCATATAGCGAATGTGCTGCTTCGAAAGCTCGTCGTGCGACAGATCGACGGTGGCGAAGCCATGCTCGATGAACGACGACATCATCTGCGCCGTTTCCTTGCGCGACTTGATCTGCACGCCAACGAAGATGTGCGCGGCGCGCGCATCCGCAATACGGTAATTGAACTCGGTCACGCTGCGCGTGCCGACGAGTTCGCAAAAGCGCCGGAAGCTGCCGCGCTCTTCGGGAATCGTCACCGCGAACACCGCCTCGCGCGCTTCGCCCACTTCGGCGCGCTCGGCGACAAAGCGCATGCGGTCGAAGTTCATGTTGGCGCCAGAAGTCACGGCGACGAGCGTCTTGCCTTCAATGCCCTCGCGTTCCGCATACAGCTTCGCGCCCGCGACGGCGAGCGAACCCGCCGGTTCTAGCACGCTGCGCGTGTCCTGAAAGACGTCCTTGATGGCGGCGCAAAGCGCGTCGGTATCTACGGTGAGCACTTCGTCGAGCAGTTCGCGGCACAGCCGGAACGTTTCCTCGCCGACGAGCTTCACCGCCGTGCCGTCCGAAAACAAGCCGACTTCGCCCAGCGTCACGCGCTCGCCCGCCGTGATGGAGCGCGCCATGGCGCAAGAATCCTCGGTCTGCACGCCGATCACCTTGATCTCCGGCCGCACCGCTTTCACATACGCCGCGACGCCCGCCGCGAGTCCGCCGCCGCCGATCGGCACGAAGATCGCGTGAATCGGGGCCTGATGCTGACGCAGAATCTCCATCGCGACGGTGCCTTGCCCGGCGATGACGTCCGGGTCGTCGAACGGATGCACGAAGGTGAGGCCGCGCTCTTCCTGAAGCTCGACGGCGCGCGCGTAGGCGTCGCTGTACGATTCGCCCGCCAGCACGATCTCGACCGTCGGCCCGCCGTGCGTGCGGATGGCGTCGATCTTGACCTGCGGCGTGGTGGTCGGCACCGCGATCACCGCGCGGCAGCCGAGCCGCGCCGCCGAGAGCGCCACGCCCTGCGCGTGATTGCCCGCCGATGCCGTGATGACGCCGCGCGCGAGCACATCCGCCGGCAGGTTCGCCATCTTGTTGTACGCGCCGCGAATCTTGAACGAGAAGACCGGCTGGTTGTCTTCGCGCTTCAGATAGACGGCGTTATGCAGGCGCGCGGACAGATTGCGCGCGGGTTCCAGTTCGGTTTCGCGTGCGACGTCGTAGACGCGCGCCGTCAGCACTTTCTTGAGGTAGTCGGGATGGCTCATGCGGAGGACTCGTCACGCAGACCGGCTGCGCTTTTTCAGTGCGAAAACATCAATGATAGCCGCAAAGGTCTTGGTTTCCGGCTCTGCGCAGCTTTGACCGACCGGCCGGACGCCTAAAAGCGCGCAAAAACGCCAAACCGCGGCGAAAATGGTCGCGCAAAAGGCCCTTCGTCGTGCTAGCAGCCGCCAACGGCGATTTTCGCGATGGGTTAGAATTTCTTTTTGCAAATCAGCAATCAGGACCGGCAGATGCACTTGCAGCTTCGGATCGAATTTCTGGCGCATGTTCCCCGCGCGCATCACGCTGCGGCCGAGCGTCATGCGCGTCATGCGCGATCGTGGCGCTGATCTCGGGCACATCGAAGGCTGCGCCGTGAGGCTCGCGGCATCCGCGCAAGCCGGCGCTCTCGGGCGAATCGCCCGCCTTCGCAAACAAAAGTCTCATTCGAAAATCTGCGCCCCCACGCGCACCGTCGGCGTCTCTCGCTTTCCGAAGCCGGCGCGCCGAACTACCGAACCGTCGAACATGAACGCACCTCAAGCCTTCGATCCGAACGGCGCCCATGCCGCCTTGGCGCTCGATATCGAGCCGCGTCTCCGCGAAATTCCCTATAACTACACGTCGTTTTCGGACCGCGAAATCGTCATGCGGCTCTTGGGCGACGAAGCCTGGGCCGCGCTCGACGGACTTCGCGGCGAGCGCCGCACCGGCCGCTCCGCGCGCATGCTGTACGAAGTGCTGGGCGACATCTGGGCCGTGCGCCGCAATCCGTATCTGCAAGACGATCTGCTCGACAACCCGAAGCGTCGCGGGATGCTGGTCGAGGCGCTGAACCATCGCCTGACGGAAATCGAAAAGCGTCGCAGCGCGGACTTGTCCGAGCACAGCGAAGAAGCGGGCAGCCGCGAGCGCGCTGATCGCGTGCAACTGCTCATCGCTGCCGCCCGCCGCGCCGTGGACGACTTCGCCTCCGAATTCGGCCGCATGGCCGATCTGCGCCGCCGCGCGTCACGCGTGCTCGGCAAGCAAACGCAGAAGGACAACATTCGCTTCGACGGTCTCGCGCGCGTTTCGCACGTCACGGACGCGACCGACTGGCGCGTCGAGTATCCGTTTGTCGTGCTGACGCCGGATACCGAAGCAGAAATCGCCGGTCTCATCAAGGCGTGTTTCGAACTGGGCCTCACCGTGATTCCGCGCGGGGGCGGCACCGGTTATACCGGCGGCGCAATTCCGCTCACGCCGTTTTCGGCGGTCATCAACACGGAGAAGCTGGAGCAGCTCGGGCCGGTCGAGATGACCGACTTGCCGGGCGTCGATCACAAGGTCGCGACGATTTTCTCCGGCGCGGGCGTCGTCACGCGCCGCGTCACGGAAGCGGCCGAGCAGGCGGGCTTCGTGTTCGCGGTCGATCCGACTTCGCTCGATGCGTCGTGCGTCGGCGGCAATGTCGCCATGAACGCGGGCGGCAAGAAAGCGGTGCTGTGGGGGACGGCTCTGGACAACCTCGCCTGGTGGCGCATGGTCGATCCGGAAGGCAACTGGCTCGAAGTCACGCGTCTGGATCACAACTGCGGGAAGATTCACGACGTCGAAGTGGCGCGCTTCCGGCTCGACTGGTTCGACGGCAATCGCGCGCCCGGCGAAAAGCTGATCCGCAGCGAAAACCTCGACATTGCCGGCCGCACGTTCCGCAAGGAAGGGCTCGGCAAGGACGTGACCGACAAGTTCCTGTCCGGACTGCCGGGCGTGCAGAAGGAAGGCTGCGACGGCCTGATCACGTCCGCGCGCTGGATTCTGCACAAGATGCCGGCGCATACGCGCACCGTCTGCCTCGAATTTTTCGGGCAGGCGCGCGACGCGATTCCGAGCATCGTCGAGATCAAGGATTACCTCTTCGAAACGTCGAAGCAGGGCGGCGCGATTCTCGCGGGCCTCGAGCACCTCGACGAGCGTTATCTGCGCGCGGTCGGCTATGCGACCAAGAGCAAGCGCAACGCGTTTCCGAAGATGGTGCTGATCGGCGATATCGTCGGCAATGACGCCGATGCCGTCGCGCAGGCCACGTCCGAAGTCGTCCGCATGGCGAACGGCAAGAGCGGCGAAGGCTTCGTCGCGGTGAACGCGGAAGCGCGCAAGCGGTTCTGGCTCGACCGCTCGCGCACGGCCGCGATCGCCAAGCACACGAACGCGTTCAAGATCAACGAAGACGTCGTGATTCCGCTCAACCGCATGGGCGAATACACGGACGGCATCGAGCGCATCAACATCGAGCTGTCGATCAAGAACAAGCTGCAATTGCTCGATGCGCTCGAAGCGTTCTTCCGCAACGGCAAGCTGCCGCTCGGCAAGAGCGACGACGCAAACGAAATCCCGAGCGCCGAACTGCTCGAAGACCGCGTGCAACAAGCGCTCGATCTGCTCAAGCGCGTGCGCGAACGCTGGACGTTCGTCGGCGAGAAGCTGGACTTGCCGCTGCGCGAGGCGCAGCACTATCTGGTGACGCTCGGCTACGAGGCGTTCGCGGAGAAGTTCGCGGATCGCGTGGACGTGCAGCCGGACGCCACGGTGTTCCATCTCGCGCAGGATCGCACGCTGCGCATTTCGTGGAAGCAGGAAATTCGCGCGGAGTTGCGCCAGATTTTCAACGGCGGCGAATTCAAGCCGATCCTCGACGAAGCGCAGGCCATCCACAAGCAAGTGCTGCGGGGCCGCGTGTTCGTGGCGCTGCACATGCACGCCGGCGACGGCAACGTCCACACGAACATTCCGGTCAATTCCGACAACTACGAGATGCTGCAGGACGCGCATCACGCGGTCGCGCGCATTATGAAGCTCGCGCGTTCGCTTGATGGCGTGATTTCCGGCGAGCACGGCATCGGCATTACGAAGCTCGAATTCCTGACGGACGAGGAAATCGGCGATTTCCGCGCGTACAAGAAGCGCGTGGACCCGCAAGGGCGCTTCAACGCAGGCAAGCTGCTGGAAGGCGCGGACTTGCGCAACGCGTACACGCCGTCGTTCGGGCTGATGGGCTATGAATCGCTCATCATGCAGCAGTCGGATATCGGCGCGATCTCCGATTCCATCAAGGACTGCCTGCGCTGCGGCAAGTGCAAGCCGGTCTGCGCGACGCACGTGCCGCGCGCGAACCTGCTCTACAGCCCGCGCAACAAGATTCTCGCGACGTCGCTCTTGGTCGAAGCGTTTCTGTACGAAGAGCAGACGCGCCGCGGCGTGTCCATCAAGCATTGGGACGAGTTCAACGACGTCGCCGATCACTGCACCGTCTGCCACAAATGCGCGACGCCGTGCCCGGTGAAGATCGACTTCGGCGACGTGTCGATGAACATGCGCAACCTCTTGCGCAAGATGGGCAAGAAGAAGTTCAACGCGGGCAACGCGGCGGGCATGTTCTTCCTCAACGCGACGAATCCGCAGACCATCAACGTCGCGCGCACCGCGATGATGGGCGTCGGCTACAAGGCGCAGCGCCTGGGCACCGACGTGCTCAAGAAGATCGTCAAGAAGCAGACCGCGCATCCGCCTTCGACGACCGGCAAGCCGCCCGTCGTGCAGCAGGTGATCCACTTCGTCAACAAGAAGATGCCGGGCAATCTGCCGAAGAAGACGGCGCGCGCACTGCTCGATATCGAGGACAACAAGATTGTCCCGATCATCCGCAATCCGAAGACGACGACCGTGGATTCGGAAGCCGTGTTCTACTTCCCCGGCTGCGGCTCGGAGCGGCTGTTCTCGCAGGTCGGCCTCGCGACGCAGGCGATGCTGTGGGAAGCGGGCGTGCAGACCGTGCTGCCGCCGGGCTATCTGTGCTGCGGCTACCCGCAGCGCGGCGCGGGCCAGTTCGACAAGGCGGAGAAGATCGTCACGGACAACCGCGTGCTGTTTCATCGCGTGGCGAACACGCTGAACTATCTCGATATCAAGACCGTCGTGGTGTCGTGCGGAACGTGCTACGACCAGCTGGCGGGCTATGAATTCGAGAAAATCTTCCCCGGCTGCCGGATCATCGACATTCACGAGTTCCTGCTGGAGAAAAACATCCGGCTGGAGGGCGTGAAGGGCACGCGCTACATGTATCACGATCCTTGCCACTCGCCGATCAAGACGGTCGATCCGGTGAAGCTCGTCAACGATCTGATGGGCTCGCAGAACGACGGCTACAAGATTCAGAAGAACGATCGCTGCTGCGGCGAGTCGGGCACGTTCGCGGTCACGCGCCCGGACATCGCGACGCAGGTGCGCTTCCGCAAGGAAGAGGAAGTGCGCAAGGGCGCGGCCAATCTGCGCGGCATTCCGCTCACGTCCGTTGCCGGCTCGAACGCGATCAATCCGATGAACGCGTCGGCAGGCACCGCGGGCGCAGCGCCTGGCTCCGTGCTCTCGGCGGGCGACGGCGCGCAGACCGAAGGCACGGACGTGAAGATTCTCACGAGCTGCCCGTCGTGCCTGCAAGGGCTCTCGCGCTATAACGAGGACGCCAACGTCGAGGCGGACTACATCGTCGTGGAAATGGCGCGCAAGGTGCTCGGCGAAAACTGGATGGAACAGTACGTCGAGCGCGCGAACAATGGCGGTATCGAGCGCGTGCTGGTGTAATAGCGAAATCGAGGTTTTGATTCGCTAGAGGTTTGAGATGGACTGTGTGTTTTGCCGTGAAGACGGCGGCGAAGTGCTCTGGGCGGACGACGCGTTGCGCGTCGTCCTCGCCGACGAGCCGGATTGGCCCGGCTTTTGCCGCGTCATCTGGGGCGCGCATGTTGCCGAAATGTCCGACCTGGCCGATGCCGACCGCTTGCGCGTGATGACCGCCGTCAACGGCGTCGAACGCGCCATTCGTCGCGTGCTCGTCCCCGAGAAGATCAATTTGGCGAGCCTCGGCAATCAGGTGCCGCATCTTCATTGGCACGTCATTCCACGTTTTTCCAACGATTCCCGTTTTCCGTTGCCCGTCTGGGCGCCGCGCCAGCGCACGGTGTCCGAGGCGCAGCTCGCCAAGCGCCGCGCGCAGGCGACGCTCCTGAGCGAAGCCATTCGCCGCGAGCTGAATCAGGCGTTCGGCCAACACTAACTTTCAAGATAAGGCTCACCATGAGCGGACTGACATCGACGACGCCGATTCCCACCGGCGTCGTTCTGCATTCAAAATCCCGCGTGCTGGAACTGCAATACGGCGAAAAGGAGTCGTATCGCGTGCCGTTCGAACTGCTGCGCGTCTATTCGCCGTCCGCCGAAGTACAGGGCCACGGGCCGGGGCAGGAAACGCTGCAGACCGGCAAGCGTGAGGTCGCCATTACGGGCGTCGAGCCGGTCGGACATTACGCGCTGCAGTTGAATTTTTCGGACGGGCACAATACCGGCATCTACTCGTGGGACATCCTTTACGATCTCGCGACGAAACAGGACGACCGCTGGCGCGACTATCTGACCAAGCTGCAAGCCGCCGGCATCGACCGCGATGCGCCGATGCCCACGAAGCCGGCGGGCGGCCACTGTCACTGAATGAACGATGCGCGGCATAAAGCCGCAGGCCGGCGCGACGATTGCGCAGGCAGATACGAACAACATGCGAGGAACGAGCGCAATGAGCAAGACCCACTTCGGATACGAAACGGTCGACGAGCAGGAAAAGGCGAGCAAGGTGGCGGGCGTGTTCCACTCCGTCGCGAGCAATTACGACCTGATGAACGACCTGATGTCCGGCGGGCTGCATCGCATCTGGAAGCATTTCACGATCGGGCAGGCGAAGGTGCGCTCGGGCTACAAGGTGCTGGACATCGCGGGCGGCACCGGCGATCTGGCGATGGCGTTCGCCAAGCAGGCCGGCGCGACAGGCGAGGTCTGGCACACGGACATCAACGAATCGATGCTGCGCGTGGGCCGCGACCGCTTGCTGGACAAGGGCGTCATCACCCCGACGCTCCTGTGCGACGCGGAGAAGATTCCGTTTCCGGACAACTACTTCGATGTGGTGACGGTGGCCTTCGGTCTGCGCAACATGACGCACAAGGAGCGCGCGCTGGCCGAAATGTACCGCGTGCTCAAGCCGGGCGGCCGTTTGCTCGTGCTGGAATTCTCGAAAGTGTGGGAACCGCTTAAGAAGCCGTACGACATTTACAGCTTCAAGATTCTGCCCTGGCTCGGCGACAAGGTCGCAAAAGACGCGGACAGCTATCGCTATCTGGCCGAATCCATCCGCATGCACCCGGACCAGGAAACGTTGAAGACGATGATGGAACAAGCAGGACTGGATCGAGTCGAATATTACAATTTGTCAGGTGGCGTGGTAGCGTTACACGTCGGGACAAAATTTTGATGTTCCACTCTCTAAAGGATTCGATATGTCCGATTCGCGCACACCCCATCCCCGGGGATTTCTGAGCACGCTGTTCAGAAAGGCCGGAATCTTGGCGCTGGCTGGCGTTATCACGGCCGGCGCGATCTTCGCTGACGACGCCGAGGCGCGTCGCATGGGCGGTGGCCGCAGCATGGGCCGCCAGTCGGCCACGGCCACGCAGCAGCATCAGGCGACGCCGCCGTCGCAGTCCATGCAGCCGAGCCAGTCCATGCAGCCGCAGCGCGCGCAGCCCGCGCCCGCCGCGCCGCCCGCCGCCGCGCAGCCAGCGCGCAATCGCTGGCTCGGGCCGATCGCCGGCTTGGCCGCCGGTCTCGGCATCGCGGCGCTGCTGTCGCACTTCGGGCTCGGCGGCGCGTTCGCCGGCGCCATGGCCAACATGATCATGATCGCGCTGATCGTGCTCGCGGCCGTCATGCTGTTCCGCTTCTTCATGCGCAAGCGTCACGGCGGTGCCACGCCGGCCTATGCGGGCGCGGGCGCGTCGCCTTACGGCGCATCGGCGCGCAGCGGTCTGAATCAGGAACCGCCGCGCGCGTCGCAGCCCGCGGGCTTCGGCGCGGACTATATCGATTCGCCCGCGACGCAGGCGGCGCCCGCGAACGTTCCGGCGGGTTTCGACACCGAAGCGTTCGTGCGTAACGCGAAGGTGTACTTCGTGCGCCTGCAGGACGCGTGGGACCGCGGCAACGTCAACGACATCCGCGAATTCACCACGCCCGAAATGTTCGCTGAGGTGAAGCTGGACATCGACGCACGCGGCGGCGCGCCGAATCGCACGGACGTGGTTCAGTTGAACGCCGACGTGCTCGGCGTGGAAGATCGCGCGTCCGAGTATCTTGCGAGCGTCCGCTTCCACGGGCTGATTCGCGAATCCGAAGGGGTGGCGGCCGAGCCCTTCGTCGAAATCTGGAATCTGTCGAAGCAGAAGTCCGGCAACGAAGGTTGGCTGCTGGCCGGCATCCAGCAGGTGAATTGAGCGCGCGCGCCGCGCACGCCCGCACGGCGGCATTGCGCCGCACGCCGCCGGCGAGGTGCGCGTGGAGAAGCGCCTCCGCGTTCGCGGAGTTTGCCTAGACCGTAGAATAGAACCCGCGCGAGCGACCGCTTGCGCGGGTTTTTTCATCTCAGAGCCGATGACGAACGCACACGAACCTTCCCGCTCCGTTGTAGATCCTGCCGTCAAGACCGCGTCCGGGGCGTTCGCGGCTGTCGTGAACCATCTGCTCGCGCGCGAGCCATGGGCGCGCGAACGCGTTCAGCCCTACGCCGGCAAGTGCGTGAGGCTCTCGTGCGCGCCGTTCGTGATCGCGCTCGTCGCGCAGTCGGACGGGCTTTTCGCCGCAACGAGCGAGACGCAAGCCGGCCATTTCGACGTCAGCATCGCCGTGCCGTTCGATGCGCTTCCAGCGTTTCTGCAAGGCGGTCAGGCGGCGGTCATGAAGCACGTGCGCATCGAAGGCGATGCCGAGTTCGCGACGACGCTCGCGAAGCTCGCCGAGCATTTGCGCTGGGACCCCGAAGAAGATTTGTCGCGCGTGATCGGCGATGCGCCCGCGCATCGCATCGGCATGATCGCGCGGACGATGCAGGCGCAGGCTCAGCGCACCGGGCGCAACCTGCTGGATTCCGTGGCCGAGTATTTGCTGGACGAGCGCCCGCAACTCGTGCGCAAGAGCGCGCTCGACGCATTCAACGCCGAGTTGTCGCAAGCGCGCGATGCGCTCGCGCGCGTCGAAAAGCGCATCGAACGGATCGAACAACAAGAGTCGGCCCGCGGCGCCTCAGCGCGGACCGGCGGCGAGTCCGCGCGCGACTCGCGCAAATAACGAGCTGAAGCGAACTCCGACCATGCGTTTTCTGCGTTTCCTCAAGATTTTCTTCACGATTGTCCGCTTCGGCCTCGACGAACTGGTCATGAGCGGCATCAACGATCGCCGCGTGCGCTACCTCATGCGCGTGACGACCTTCGGCCGTCGCTTCGATATCGAGCGCGGCATCCGGTTGCGCCTCGCGCTCGAAAGCCTGGGGCCGATCTTCGTGAAATTCGGTCAGGTGTTGTCGACGCGGCGCGATCTGTTGCCCGTGGATATCGCCAACGAACTCGCGAAGCTGCAGGATCGCGTGCCGCCGTTCGATTCCGACGTTGCCGTTTCGATCATCGAAAAGTCGCTCGGCGCGCCGATCGACGAACTCTTTGACGACTTCCAGCGCGTGCCGGTGGCGAGCGCGTCGATCGCACAAGTGCATTTCGCGAAGATCAAGCACGGCGAGCACGCGGGCAAGTCCGTTGCGGTGAAGGTATTGCGGCCGGGCATGTTGCCGGTGATCGATTCGGACCTCGCGCTGCTGCGCGATATCGCGATCTGGGCCGAGCGTCTGTGGCCGGACGGCAGACGGCTCAAGCCGCGTGAAGTCGTCGCCGAATTCGACAAGTATCTGCACGACGAACTCGATCTCATGCGCGAGGCGGCCAACGGCAGCCAGTTGCGTCGCAATTTCCAGGGGCTCGATCTGCTGCTCGTGCCGGAGATGTACTGGGACCTGTCCGCGCCCGCCGTGCTCGTGATGGAACGCATGGTCGGCGTGCCGATCAGCCAGGTCGAGACGCTGCGCGCGGCTGGCGTCGATATTCCGAAGCTCGCGCGCGAAGGCGTCGAGATTTTCTTCACGCAGGTGTTTCGCGACGGCTTTTTTCACGCGGACATGCACCCGGGCAACATTCAGGTGAGCCTCGATCCGGCGACCTTCGGGCGCTACATCGCGCTCGACTTCGGCATCGTCGGAGCGCTGTCGGACTTCGACAAGAACTATCTCGCGCAGAACTTTCTCGCGTTCTTCAAGCGCGACTATCACCGCGTCGCGACGTTGCACCTCGAATCCGGCTGGGTGCCGCCGAGCACGCGTGTCGAGGAACTCGAAAGCGCGATTCGCGCGGTCTGCGAGCCGTACTTCGACCGCGCGCTCAAGGACATTTCGCTCGGACAGGTGCTGATGCGGCTCTTTTCGACTTCGCGCCGCTTCAACGTCGAGATTCAGCCGCAGCTCGTGCTGTTGCAAAAGACGATGCTGAACGTGGAAGGGCTGGGGCGTTCGCTCGATCCGGAACTCGACTTGTGGAAAACCGCGAAGCCGTACCTCGAACGCTGGATGAACGAGCAGATCGGCTGGCGCGGGTGGTACGAGCGCCTGCAAATGGAAGCGCCGCAGTGGAGTAAGACGATTCCGCAGCTGCCGCGCCTGATTCATCATCTGCTTGCAGAGCGCCACGACGCGCCGCGCGGCAACAACGACGAAACCATGCGCCAACTGCTCGCGGAGCAGAAGCGCACGAATCGGCTGCTGATGACGCTGCTCGTCGTCGGAATTGCCGTGGTCGCGGGCGCGGGCGTCGTCATTGCGCAATTCTGGATGGGCCACCTTTGAGCACGGCGGGCCGGCGTCTTCCGTGCCGGTACGAGGAAATCCGATGAGCACTTCGAGCAACGCCGACGTTCCCTCGTTCGACAACCGCGATCCGAACTCGCCCGGCTTCTGGGACGAACGCTTCGATCGGCGCTTCACGCCGTGGGATCAGGCGGGCGTGCCCGATGCGTTCCGCACGTTCGTGTCCGATCTGCCCGCGCCCGCGAGCACGCGGGCGCTGATTCCCGGCTGCGGCAACGCCTACGAGGCCGCGTATCTGGCTGAGCGCGGCATGACCGTGCGGGCCATCGACTTTTCGCCAAGCGCCGTCGCGGCGGCGCGTGCGCAGCTGGGCGCGCACGCGGAGGTCGTCGAAGAAGCTGACTTCTTCGCGTATCAGCCGCCATTCGCGCCTGACTGGATCTACGAGCGCGCTTTTCTTTGTGCGCTGCCGAAAGACCGCTGGCCCGACTACGCGCAGCGCATGGCCGCGCTCGCGCGGCCGGGCGCGCTGCTCGCGGGCTTCTTTTTTATCGGCGCGACGCCGAAAGGGCCACCGTTCGGCATCGAGCGAAGTGAACTCGACGCGCTCCTCACCCCGCATTTCGAATTGATCGACGACCATGAAGTCAGCGGCTCCATACCGGTCTTTGCCGGGCGCGAACGCTGGCTGACGTGGCGGCGCGCTTGAATTCGCCGGTTTCGGCCCCATCTGACGCGAAAGCCCAACGGCGCCGGGCCGGCCGAAAATGGCGGGCCGGTGCCGGTTTGCGGCTATAATTCAAGGCTTTGCAAGCGTCGACAGATCATTGTAGGAAGAGTGCCATGCCGATTTACGCATACCGCTGCGCATCCTGCGGCCACGAAAAAGACGTGCTTCAGAAGTTGAGCGACGCACCGCTCACGCAATGTCCCGCCTGCGGAAAGGACGCGTTTTCCAAGCAAGTGACCGCGGCAGGCTTCCAGTTGAAAGGCTCCGGCTGGTATGTCACCGATTTCCGCGGCGGCAGCAACGGCTCCGCCGCGCCCAAGTCGGGCGACAACGCGCAGGCCGCGTCGGGGTCGGGCGATTCGAATTCCGGCGATAGCGCGAAAGCGGGCACTGCGTCATCGTCCGATGCGGCGCCGAAGAGCGCCGCGCCCGATGCTGGCACCTCGACGCCGTCGACACCCTCGACGCCTTCCAGCGCCGCCTGAAGCGCACGCGTAATGCACGGCGCGAACTATCGCGCCGGCTGTGCATCCGTCCTGTACCGCTGCCAGCGCGCGCGTCGTCCGCGCGCGGATCGCGGCCAACCCGACGCCCGTCACCCTAGCGACAACAACGTGACCACGAAAAAGACTACGCTGAAATCCGTGTTCCTTACCGGCCTGCTCGTGCTGGTGCCGCTCGCCATCACGCTGTGGGTGCTCGGCCTCGTGATCGGAACCATGGATCAGACGCTGCTCCTTCTGCCGTCCGCGTGGCAGCCGGAGCGTGTCTTCGGGTTCCACTTGCCGGGGCTGGGCGCGCTGCTCACGCTCGCGTTCATCTTTGTCGTCGGCCTCTTTACGCAGAACTTCGTCGGGCAGAAACTCGTCGGCTGGTGGGACGCGATCCTTCGCCATATCCCGGTCGTCGGGCCGCTCTACACGAGCGTGAAGCAGGTCTCGGACACGCTGCTCTCGTCGAGCGGCAATGCATTTCGCAAGGCGCTGCTGGTGGAATATCCGCGCAAGGGCTCGTACACCATCGGGTTTCTTACCGGCATTCCCGGCGGCGACGTGCTGAACCATCTGAAGGAAGACCACGTGAGCGTCTACGTGCCGACCACGCCGAACCCCACGTCCGGCTTCTTCCTGATGATGCCGAAGAGCGAGGTCGTCGAACTGGATATGACCGTCGACGCCGCACTGAAGTACATCGTCTCGATGGGCGTGGTCGCCCCCGCGCCGAGCGCGCCGCTGTCGGTCGCGCCCGCCCGCCGCCCCACCGAGCCGCCGATGTAATGCCGGCGCGCGTGCCGCGAATCGAGCCGACGAAGAGCGCGATCCGCACGCGAGCCGTTCATCAACGAACAACGAAAGACACAACATCATGTCGATGCGATCTGAATACTGCGGTCTGGTGACCGAAGCCCTGCTGGGCCAAACCGTCTCGCTGTGCGGCTGGGTGCATCGCCGCCGCGACCACGGGGGCGTTATCTTCATCGACTTGCGCGATCGCGAAGGGCTCGTCCAGGTCGTCTGCGATCCGGATCGCGCCGAGATGTTCAAGGTGGCCGAGGGCGTGCGCAACGAGTTCTGCGTGCAGGTGAAGGGCGTCGTGCGCAATCGTCCGGAAGGCACGGTCAACGCCAATCTGACGAGCGGCAAGATCGAAGTGCTGTGTCATGAACTGAACGTGCTGAACGCGTCGGTCACGCCGCCGTTCCAGCTCGACGACGACAACCTCTCCGAAACGACGCGCCTCACGCATCGCGTGCTGGACCTGCGCCGTCCGCAGATGCAGAAGAACCTGCGCCTGCGCTATCGCGTGGCGATCGAAGTGCGCAAGTATCTGGACGCGCAAGGCTTCATCGACATCGAAACGCCGATGCTGACCAAGAGCACGCCGGAAGGCGCGCGCGATTACCTCGTGCCGTCGCGCGTGAACGCGGGACAGTTCTTCGCGCTGCCGCAATCGCCGCAGTTGTTCAAGCAATTGCTGATGGTCGCGAACTTCGACCGCTACTACCAGATCACCAAGTGCTTCCGCGACGAAGACTTGCGCGCGGACCGTCAGCCGGAATTCACGCAGATCGACTGCGAAACGTCGTTCTTGAACGAGCAGGAAATCCGTGATCTGTTCGAAAACATGATCCGCCACGTTTTCAAGGAGACGATGGACGTCGCGCTGCCGGAACAATTCCCGGTCATGCTGTATTCGGAAGCGATGCGCCGTTTCGGTTCGGACAAGCCCGACCTGCGCGTGAAGCTCGAATTCGCCGACCTGACCGACGCGGTCAAGGACGTCGACTTCAAGGTGTTCAGCATGCCGGCGAACTCGAAGGACGGCCGCGTGGCTGCACTGCGCGTGCCGAAGGGCGGCGAACTGTCCCGCGGCGATATCGACGGTTACACGGAATTCGTGCGCATTTACGGCGCGAAGGGCCTGGCGTGGATCAAGGTCAACGACAAGACGAAGGGCCGCGACGGTCTGCAAAGCCCAATCGTCAAGAATTTGCATGATGCGGCGCTCGCCGCCATCATGGAGCGCACGGGCGCGGAAGACGGCGACATCATCTTCTTCGCGGCGGATCGCACGAAGGTGGTGAACGACAGCCTCGGCGCGCTGCGCCTGAAGATCGGCCATTCGGAATTCGGCAAGGCGAACGGCCTGCTTGAAACCGGCTGGAAGCCGCTGTGGGTCATCGACTTCCCGATGTTCGAGTATGACGAGGAAGAGAACCGCTACGTGGCCGCGCACCATCCGTTCACGAGCCCGAAGGACGAGCATCTCGAATACCTCGAAACCGATCCGGGCCGCTGCCTCGCGAAGGCGTACGACATGGTGCTGAACGGTTGGGAAATCGGCGGCGGTTCCGTGCGTATCTTCCAGGAAGACGTGCAGAGCAAGGTTTTCCGTGCGCTGAAGATCGGTGCGGAAGAAGCGCGTCTGAAGTTCGGCTTCCTGCTCGACGCCCTGCAATACGGCGCGCCGCCGCACGGCGGTATCGCGTTCGGTCTGGACCGCATCGTGACGCTGATGTCCGGCGCCGATTCGATTCGCGACGTGATCGCGTTCCCGAAGACGCAGCGCGCGCAGGACCTGCTCACGCAAGCGCCGAGCGAAGTGGACGAGCGCCAGTTGCGCGAGTTGCACATCCGTCTGCGGCAGCCCGAACAAAAGACGCAATAAGCGTCGCTAATGTTGTGACGAAAAAGGCGCCGAGTGCGCCTTTTTCGTTTTTTGCGCTACAGTCGTTGCCGGATACGAGACAACGCGCACGTTCACATGGTCATGCAGAAGCCACCGAAAATCCCCGAATCCGTGCTGGTCGTGATTCATACGCCCGACCTCGATGTGCTCATCATCGAGAGGGCCGATCACCCGGGCTTCTGGCAATCGGTGACGGGATCGAAAGACCGCATCGACGAGCAGCTCGAAGAAACCGCCGCGCGCGAAGTGCAGGAGGAAACGGGCATCGTCGTCGGCAGTCCGCTTGTGCCGCAAGCCGCGCTGCTGGACTGGCATCACAGTATTCAGTACGAAATCTACCCGCAGTGGCGGCACCGTTACGCCGAAGGCATCACGCACAACACCGAACACCAGTTCAGTCTCTGTGTGCCGCACTGTCTCGAAGTGACGCTCGCGCCGCGCGAACACACGTCGCATCTCTGGCTGCCGTTGCGCGAAGCCGCCGACCGATGCTTTTCGTGGTCCAACCGCGAAGCGATTCTTCAATTGCCCGAGCGCCTCGCGGCGCATAGCCGATGATCGGTGTGCGGCCGCGGCGCAGCTTCAAGCGACTGCGCCAGGCGTTGTTCTCGGGGCGGCGTCCACCGCGTTTCTGCTTCACTGCGGGCAACCAGGTCCGCATTCTCAAGAGCGGCGCGCAGTTCTTTCCTGCGTTGATCGACCGAATCGACGGCGCGCACAGCACGGTTTCGCTCGAGACCTACATCTTCGCGAACGACGACGCCGGCCGCGCCGTTTCGGACGCGCTCCTGCGCGCGGCTGCGCGCGGCGTCACGGTGCGTGTCATTACCGACGGCGTCGGCACCGACGGCAATCTGCCGATGTTCGACCAGTGGAAGGCGGGCGGAGTAGAGCATCGAATCTACAATCCTCACCTGCTTTTCGGGCCGCTCGGCTTCTCGCGCACGCATCGCAAGCTCGCGCTCATCGACAACACATACGCGTTTTGCGGCGGCATCAATATCGTCGACGACTACGACCAGAACGGCACACGCCTGCCCGAGCCGCGCTGGGACTTCGCGATGGAGGCGCGAGGTCCCGTGGTCACGGACGTGCACAACGCGTTCGATCTGCAATGGGAACGCATCCGCCTCGGCGTCAAGCCGCACGAGCTGCGCTCGCCGGCCTGCGAGCCGCAGCAGGAGCCGAACCGCTGGAACACGCGGCGCGCGATGCGCGCGCGGCGCCGCGCGCAGCTTGGCGAAATTCACGCGGTCGACCAGCCGTGCGTCGCGTTCGTCGCGCGTGACAACCTGCTGAATCGCCGGGCCATCGAGAAGGCGTATCTGCGCGCCATCGCCCATGCGGAGCGCGAAGTGCTGCTCGCCAACCCCTACTTCATGCCGGGCCGCAAGCTGCGCCGCGCGCTCGTCTTCGCGGCGCGGCGCGGGGTGCGCGTGTCGCTCGTGATCGGGCGCAAGGAATTCGTCGCGCTCGATTACGCGACGCCGTTCCTCTACGGCAATCTGCTGAAGAACGGCGTTCGCATCGCCGAATACGAGAAGACCATGCTGCACGGCAAGGTCGCGGTGGTGGACGCCGATTGGGCGACCATCGGCTCGTCCAATCTCGACGCGCTTTCGCTCGTGCTCAACAACGAGGCGAACATGGTGCTCGTGAACCACGCGGAGATCGCCGGCTTGCACGACGCCATTCTGCGGGCCTTCGACGAAGGCAGTCGCATCGACGAAAAACACTACGCGTCGCGCCCGGTAAGTGAGCGATTACTCAGTTGGCTCGCCTACAACAGCTACCGATTGATGATGAAGCTCATCACGATCGGACAATACGATTGACGGCCCAATTACTGCTGGCCGATTAATGTGCTTGCCAGACGTCAACATCCTCCCATCAAATGGGAAGTCGGGAAGTCACTTAGAAGCACGCCGCGCGTAAAAAAGGACAATAGGACGGGCAAAAATAGGATTTGCCCTATTGATTGCTGCGGCAGTTAGAAACTGCTTTCTAAAAATTTGCTTGTTCCAGCAGCGACCGGCCACAATAATAGAACGGCCGTTCGATTTCAATGGGGTCACGAGAGGACGGTGGGATCATGCGAAAAGGCGAACAGACGCGGGCCGCGATTCTCGACGCAGCGTTGGATCTGGCGAGCAGGGACGGACTCGAAGGACTGACCATCGGCCTTCTGGCCGAGCGGATGCAGATGAGCAAGAGCGGAGTGTTCGCGCACTTCGGTTCGCGCGAAGATCTGCAAGTGGAAGTGGTGCGCGAGTATCACCGCCGCTTCGAAGACGAAGTGTTCTTCCCGAGCTTGCGGGAACCGCGCGGCCTGCCGCGACTGCGCGCGATGATGAGCCGCTGGATGGAAAAGCGCATCGAGGAAGTGACCACCGGCTGCATCTACATCAGCGGCGCGGTGGAATACGACGATCGCGCGGCGAGTGCGGTGCGCGAGCAGTTGGTCCACAGCGTGACAACCTGGCGTGAGGCGCTTTTGCGGGCCATTCGTCAGGCGAAGGAGGAAGGGCATCTCAAGCCGGAGACGGACCCGAAGCTGATGCTCTTCGAGTTGTACAGCTTCACGCTCGGCCTGCATCACGACGCGCGTTTCCTGCATCTGCCGGAAGCGGTGCAACTGACGCGGGACGCGCTGGAGAAAACGATCGTTTCATATCAGACGTCGCACTCGTCTGCCGATGGCGGCGGCCGCGAAACCAGCGAGCCGGCCACCCACGCAGCCACGAGTGCGGCGACGAATCTAACTTCGCATCAAACGGACAGCCGTTAGCGGCGCCGATCGAATCGTCCCAAGGGTTCGGCGGCGCGCGACGCAAGCTGGAAGACACTGGAGAGACTCATGGGACAGTACGCCGCCCCTCTGCGCGACATGCAGTTCGTGCTGCACGAACTGCTGAACGTCGAAGCCGAACTGAAGCGCATGCCGAAGCATGCCGAGCTGGACGCGGACACCATCAACCAGGTGCTCGAAGAGGCCGGCAAGTTCTGCTCCGAAGTCGTGTTTCCGCTGAACCAGAGCGGCGACCGCGAAGGTTGCACCTACGAGGGCGACGGCGTCGTGAAAACGCCGGCGGGGTTCAAAGAGGCGTATCGCCAGTACGTCGAGGCGGGCTGGCCCGCGCTCGGCTGCGATCCCGAATACGGCGGCCAGGGGCTGCCCGCATTCGTCAATAACGCGCTCTACGAGATGCTCAATTCGGCGAACCAGGCGTGGACCATGTATCCGGGCCTCTCGCACGGCGCATACGAATGCCTGCACGCGCACGGCACGCCGGAGCAGAAATCGACGTATCTCTCGAAACTCGTCTCGGGCGAATGGACCGGCACGATGTGCCTGACCGAACCGCATTGCGGAACGGACCTCGGCATTCTGCGCACGAAAGCCGAGCCGAATGCCGACGGTTCCTACGCGCTCACCGGCACCAAGATCTTCATTTCAAGCGGCGAACACGACATGGCCGAGAACATCGTCCATCTGGTGCTCGCGCGGCTGCCCGGCGCGCCGGCCGGCACGAAGGGCATTTCGCTTTTCATCGTGCCGAAGTTCATTCCGGATGCGAGCGGCGCACCGGGCGAACGCAACGGCATCAAGTGCGGCTCGATCGAGCACAAAATGGGCATTCACGGCAATGCCACTTGCGTGATGAATCTCGACGGCGCGAAAGGCTGGCTCGTCGGCGAAGCGAACAAGGGCTTGAACGCCATGTTCGTGATGATGAACGCGGCGCGTCTCGGCGTCGGCATGCAGGGTTTGGGGCTGACGGAAGTCGCGTATCAGAACTCGCTCGTCTATGCGAAAGAGCGCCTGCAGATGCGCTCGCTCACGGGCCCGAAAGCGCCGGACAAGCCCGCTGATCCGATCATCGTGCATCCGGACGTGCGCCGCATGTTGCTCACGCAGAAGGCGTATGCCGAAGCGGGCCGCGCGTTCGCGTACTGGGCCGCGCTCAACATCGACAAGGAACTGTCGCACGAAGACGAAGCCGCGCGCCGCGAAGCCGCCGATTTTGTCGCGCTGCTCACGCCGGTCATCAAGGCGTTTCTGACCGACAACGCGTTCGAAGGCACGAACCTCGCCATGCAGATCTACGGCGGCCACGGCTTTATCTCCGAATGGGGCATGGAGCAGTACGTGCGCGACGCGCGCATCAACATGATCTACGAGGGCACGAATTCCATTCAGGCGCTCGACCTGCTCGGCCGCAAGATTCTCGGCGACATGGGCGCGAAGCTGAAGCGTTTCGGCAAGCTCGTGACGGACTTCGTCGAAGAAGAAGGCGTGAAGCCGGAGATGCAGGAGTTCATCAACCCGCTCGCGGATATCGGCGAGAAGGTGCAGAAGCTCACCATGGAAATCGGCATGAAGGCGATGCAGAATCCGGACGAAGTGGGCGCGGCGGCGGTGCCGTATCTGCGCACGGTGGGTCATCTGGTGTTCTCGTACTTCTGGGCGCGCATGGCGCGCGTGGCGCTCGACAACGCCGCATCCGGCGATGCGTTCTACAAGGCGAAGCTCGCAACCGCGCGCTTCTACTTCGCGAAGCTCCTGCCCGAAACGGCTTCGACCATCCGCGCCGCGCGCGCGGGCGCGAAGCCGATGATGGACTACGACGAAGCCTTGTTCTGAACGCGAGCCGAAGGCGGTAGTTCGACTCTCCGAACTGCGACATCCAATCAAAGGCCGCGCGGCGCATTCCATTGGTCTGCGCCGCCGGCAGACAAGCAAAACTCATACGGAGGCTTTCCCGTGAGCACCCTGAACATCCGCAAAGTCGCCGTGCTCGGCGCAGGCGTGATGGGCGCGCAGATCGCCGCGCATCTCATCAACGCGCGCGTGCCCGTGCTGCTCTTCGATCTTCCCGCGAAGGAAGGCCCGAAGAACGGCATCGCGCTCAAGGCCATCGAGAATCTGAAGAAGCTCTCGCCCGCGCCGCTCGGCATGAAGGACGACGCGCAGTACATCGAGCCCGCGAACTACGAAGACGACATCGCGCGTCTAGCCGAATGCGATCTCGTGATCGAAGCGATCGCCGAGCGCATGGACTGGAAGCACGACCTGTACAAGAAGGTCTCGCCGCACATCGCGCCGCACGCCATCTTCGCGAGCAATACGTCGGGCTTGTCGATCACCGAGCTGTCGCACGGTTTCTCCGATGAACTCAAAGCGCGTTTCTGCGGCGTGCACTTCTTCAATCCGCCGCGCTACATGCATCTGGTCGAGCTGATTCCGACCGAATCGACGAAGCCCGAGATTCTCGACCAGCTTGAAACTTTCCTGACGAGCGTGATCGGCAAAGGCGTCGTGCGGGCGAAGGACACGCCGAACTTCATCGCGAATCGCGTGGGCGTGTTCTCGATTCTCGCCGTGATCGCCGAAAGCCAGAAGTTCGGCCTGCGTTTCGACGAAGTGGACGACCTGACCGGCGCGCGCCTCGGCCGCGCGAAGTCCGCGACGTTCCGCACGGCGGATGTCGTCGGTCTCGACACGATGGCGCACGTCATCAAGACGATGCAGGACAACTTGCCGGACGATCCGTTCTTCTCCGTCTACGCCACGCCGCCCGTGCTCGCCGAACTGGTGAAGAACGGCGCGCTCGGGCAGAAGACGGGCGCGGGTTTCTATCGCAAGGAAGGCAAGGCGATCAAGGTGCTCGACCCGCAAACGGCGCAATACGTCGAAGCGGGCGCGAAGGCGGACGAACTCGTCGGCCGCATTCTGAAGCGCCCGCCGGCCGAGCGCCTCAAGCTCCTGCGCGAGACGGACAACAAGCAGGCGCAGTTCCTCTGGGCCATTTTCCGCGACGTGTTCCATTACATCGCGGTGCATCTCGAATCGATCGCGGACAACGCACGCGACGTCGATCTCGCGATCCGCTGGGGCTTCGGCTGGAACCAGGGACCGTTCGAAAGCTGGCAGGCGGCGGGCTGGCAGCAAGTCGCGCAGTGGGTGCAGGAAGACATCGACGCGGGCAAGGCGCTCTCGAAAGCGCCGCTGCCCGCCTGGGTGCTCGACGGCCCCGTCGCCGAGAAAGGCGGCGTACACACGAACGAAGGCTCGTGGTCGCCGCAGGCTCGCCGTTTCATCGGGCGCTCGACGCTGCCGGTCTACCAGAAGCAAGTGTTCCGCGCGCCGCTCGTCGGTGAAAGCGGCGCCGATCCGAAGACCTACGGCAAGACGCTCTTCGAAACCGACAGCGTGCGCGCGTGGCTCGACCGCGACGACGGCGACGTGGTGATCGTCTCGTTCAAGACGAAGATGAACACCATCGGTCCCGGCGTGCTCGACGGCCTCACGCAGGCCATCGAACTCGCGGAGAAGGAATACCGCGGCGTGGTGATCTGGCAGCCGACTTCGCTCACGCTCGGCGCGCCGGGCGGCCCGTTCTCGGCGGGCGCGAATCTCGAGGAGGCGATGCCAGCGTTCATGATGGGCGGCGCGAAAGGCATCGAGCCGTTCGTCAAGAAGTTCCAGGACAGCATGATGCGCGTGAAGTACGCCAACGTGCCGGTGGTGTGCGCTGTGTCGGGCATTGCGCTCGGCGGCGGCTGTGAACTGATGCTGCATTCGGCGAAGCGCGTCGCGCATGTGGAAAGCTATATCGGGCTCGTGGAAGTGGGCGTGGGTCTCGTGCCGGCGGGCGGCGGGCTGAAGGAAGCCGCGTTGCGCGCAGCCGAGGCCGCGAGCGCTGTGAACGCGACGAGCGACTTGCTCAAGTTCCTGCAGAAGCCGTTCGAGAACGCCGCGATGGCAAAGGTCTCCGGCTCGGCGCTCGAAGCACGCGCGATGGGCTATCTGAAGCCGTCGGACACGATCGTCTTCAACGTGCACGAGCTGCTCGATATCGCGAAGAAGGAAGCGCGCGCGCTTGCGGATTCCGGCTACCGCGCGCCGCTGCGCGCGAAGCAGATTCCCGTGGCCGGGCGTTCCGCGCTGTCGACCATCAAGGCGTCGCTGGTCAATATGCGCGATGGCCGCTTCATCAGCGATCACGACTTCCTGATCGCGAGCCGTATCGCGGAAGTAGTGTGCGGCGGCGACGTGGAAGGCGGCAGTCTCGTCGACGAGGAATGGCTGCTGGCGTTGGAACGCCGCGCGTTCATCGAACTGCTCGGCACGCAAAAGACGCAGGAACGGATCATGGGCATGTTGCAGACCGGCAAGCCGGTTCGCAACTGAGCGCGCGGACTATCGGAGCTGGTTATGAGCAAACAATTGCAGGAAGCATATATCGTCGCCGCGAGCCGCACGCCGATCGGCAAGGCGCCGCGCGGCGTGTTCAAGAACACGCGCCCGGACGAGCTGCTCGTCCACGCGATCAAATCTGCGGTGGCGCAGGTGCCGGGGCTGGATACGGCCGTGATCGAAGACGCTATCGTCGGCTGCGCGATTCCCGAAGCCGAGCAGGGCCTGAACGTCGCGCGCATGGGCACGCTGCTCGCCGGACTGCCGCAGACGGTCGGCGGCGTCACGGTGAACCGCTTCTGCGCGTCGGGTCTCACCGCGCTCGCGATGGCGGCGGACCGCATTCGTGTCGGCGAGGCGGATGCGATTCTCGCGGGCGGCTGCGAGTCGATGAGCATGGTGCCGATGATGGGCAACAAGCCGTCGCTGTCGCCGCATATCTTCGAGCGCAGCGAGGACATCGGCATTGCGTACGGCATGGGCCTGACCGCCGAACGCGTCGCGGAACGCTGGAAAGTGAGCCGCGAGGCGCAGGACGCGTTCGCGGTGGAGTCGCATCGCAAGGCGCTGGCCGCGCAGCAGTCGGGCGAATTCGCCGACGAGATCGCCGCCTATACGCTCAACGAACGCTTCCCGGACCTCGCTTCGGGCGAAGTCCGCGTGAATGCGCGCGAAGTTGCGTTCGACGAAGGCCCGCGCGCGGACACGTCGCTCGACACGCTTGCGAAACTGCGCCCGGTGTTCGCCAACAAGGGATCGGTGACGGCGGGCAACAGCTCGCAGACTTCCGACGGCGCAGGAGCGCTGATCGTGGTCTCCGAGAAGATCCTGAAGCAGTTCAATCTGACGCCGCTCGCGCGCTTCGTGAGCTTCGCGGTGCGCGGCGTGCCGCCGGAAATCATGGGCATCGGGCCGAAGGAAGCGATTCCGGCCGCGCTCAAGAACGCGGGTCTGACGCAGGACGATCTCGACTGGATCGAACTGAACGAAGCGTTCGCGGCGCAATCGCTCGCCGTGATCAACGACCTCGGACTCGACACGTCGAAGCTCAATCCGCTCGGCGGCGCGATTGCGCTCGGGCATCCGCTCGGCGCGACGGGCGCGATTCGTTCGGCGACGGTGATCCACGGGCTGCGCCGCCGCAACCTGAAGTACGGCATGGTGACGATGTGCGTCGGCACCGGCATGGGCGCGGCGGGCATTTTCGAGCGGATGTAATCGGGCGGCTCGCGGGCGGCGTCGCTCGCGGGCCAACAATAAGGAGACGCCGCATGGATATCGTTATCGAACGCGCGCAAGGTGTGTTGAGCATCGTGCTGAATCGCGCCGAGAAGAAGAACGCCATCACGGCGGCCATGTATCAGGAAATGGCCGACGGTCTATATGAAGCGGAGAACGATCCGACGGTGCGCGCCGTTTTGCTGCGCGGCAACGGCGGCGCGTTCAGCGCGGGCAACGATCTCGAAGACTTCCTGAACGATCCGCCGAAGGGTCTCGACGCGCCCGTGTTCCAGTTACTGCGACGCCTGAGCGGCATGCCGAAGCCTATCGTCGCGGCGGTGTCGGGCGTGGCCGTGGGCATCGGCACGACGATGCTTTTGCACTGCGATATCGTCTATGCCGCGAAGAACGCGAAGTTTTCGCTGCCGTTCGTGCAGCTCGGGCTCTGTCCGGAAGCGGCGTCGAGTTTGCTGCTGCCGCGCATCGCGGGTTATCAGCGGGCGGCGGAAAAGCTGCTGCTAGGCGAAGCGTTCGATGTGAATGAAGCGATCGGCATGGGCTTCGTCAACGGCGCGATCGATGCGGCAGAGCTCGATGCCTATGCGTTCGAGCGTGCGAGACGGTTGGCGGCGCTGCCGGCGTCATCGCTCAAAACGACGAAGGCGCTGATGAAAAGCGAGCAACGCAACGAAGTGGCCGCGCGGATGGAAGAAGAGGCGGCGCATTTCTCGCGGATGCTTGCAGGACCGGAGGCGCGCGAGGCGTTTGCCGCGTTTTTGGAGAAGCGGAAGGCGGATTTTAGTCGGTTTTAGTTGTGCCGTGCCGCTGACAAAGCGGCACGCAGTCGATGTCGTTCACGCGGAGACACGTTCCATGCGACTCGAGCCGCTTCTTCTCGCAACGCTTCTTTGTGCGGCCGTGCCCGCGTGGGCGGACTCGTCGGCGTGCATGAACAACGCAAGCACGCAAATGGCCATGAACGAGTGCGTAGGCCGGGAATTGAAAGCCGCCGACCAGAAGCTCAACGACACCTACCGCGCGCTGCTCTCGAAGGTGAGCAAAGACGGCGCGGAGCAATTGCGCAAGGCACAGCGCGCGTGGCTCGCATGGCGCGACGCGCAATGCGCGTTCGACACCATGGGCACGCGCGGCGGCAGCAGCAATTCGATGGAAAACGCGATGTGCGTCGAAAAGCTGACGCAAGCGCAAACCGCGCATCTCGCCGCGCAGTTGCATTGCAAGGAAGGCGACGTGTCCTGCGGCGGTCAGTGAGCGGCGCTCACTCCACCTCATACTCCACAAACCCCCCCTCCCGCGCGAAACTCACGAGCCGCAACCCCGCCTGCTTCGCGATGGCAATCGCCAGCGACGTCGGCGCGGAAATAGTCGCGACCATCGGCACGCCGACGCGCGCCGACTTGCGCACGAGTTCATAGCTCGCGCGGCTCGACAGGAACACGAAGCCCTGCGTCGTATCTTCGCGGCGCAGCACGAGTTGCCCGATGAGCTTATCCAGCGCGTTGTGACGGCCGACGTCTTCGAACGCGTAGCGCACCGCGCCGCTTTCATCGCACCAGGCGGCGGCATGCAGTCCGCCGGTGAGCTTCGTCAACTGCTGATGCGCCGGCAACCCGCGCGCCGCGCGCTCGATCGCATCCGGCGCGAGACGCGCGAGGAAGCCGGTATCCGGCACGCGCTCAGGCCGAAGGTCCAGCAAGTCGATGCTCTCGATGCCGCACACGCCGCAACCCGTGCGCCCCGCGAGCGCGCGACGCTTGTCTTTCAGCGACGCGAACGCCTGCTGCACCACTTGCAGATGCACTTCGGCATGCGGCAGCGTGTGGCCGTCGTCACGGTAATAGACTTCGATATCCTGGATGTCGCTGCCACGCTCGACGATGCCTTCGGTCAGCGAGAAGCCCACGGCGAACGCTTCGAGGTCTCGCGGCGTGCACATCATCACCGCGTGCGAAATGCCGTTGTAGACGAGCGCAACGGGCCATTCCTGTCCGACGTTATCGTTTGCGACAGCGCTTTCGCCGCCGCGATGTCTTCGCACGCGCCGTTCGACGTAGCCCGGCTGCTCATCACTTTCCAGTGGGTTCACCTTGATCTCCAAACACGGCACGGCGCGGGCATGAGGATTGCTCACTGAACCTGCTGATTGCACGGTTCCAGCCCAGTACCAAGCCCTACAATAACTTAAGCGGGCGATGCGCGCCCGCGCGCGCCCCTCACTCCAATGAGGCTATCGCCATGGGACTTTACGATACCGCTCGTCTCTTCGCGTTCGAAGTCGAATCCTCGGACAATCTGCGCTTCATTCCGCTCTCGGTGCGTTTCAATCTCGACCGCTTCGGTATGCGCATCACGCTCGATCAGTGGCAGATGCTTCCGTATGACGATCGCGTGTTGCTCGCGCGCTTTCCGGTCGAAGACGAGGTCGAACTGGAGAAAAACTTCGATCTCGCGCTCGAAGAAATGCTGAAGACGCACGCGAACGCCGCGCCCGAGAAAATCGAACGCGACGCCGATCCCGTCTGGAACCACGCCGACGCGGTGCCGGAAGCCGTCATCCGGCAGAGCAGCCTGGCGGGACTGAGCGCGCCTAGCCTGTCGCGCTGGGCCGCGCTCGACCGCTTTCAGCGCTATGCGCTCGCGAAACTTTCGCGCAACACCGACAAGCTCAATCACGACTTCCTGCCCGCCATGCGCGAGTTCGGGCTCGCGGAATAAGCGCGCTGGATGAACGGGTGAATCTTCGCGCGCACCCCTAAAGCCTGCGCGAAACCTGCCGTTATCCGCGTTATCCATCAATCGCGGTGCGAGCCAGAGGGTTCGCGCCGCGCTTTTGCGTGGGCGCGCGCATGACGCTGGCGGCGCGGCCACCGCAGCAAAGGAACCGCTTGCCGCTCATGACTCGTTTCCTCTCCGGGCGATTTCTCGTGAACATCGCCGTCGTGCTGGCCGCGCTGGGCGCGAACGCATTCGTCGCCTGCGAGCGGATCGTCGATCTGCGCGCGACCAATGCGAGCACGCTTCGCTCGATGAGCCTGCTGCGCGATCTGGCCGCCTACCGCGGCGCGCTTGGCGAGGCGCTCACGCAACTGAGCCGCTTCGAAGCGACGGGGATCGCGGAACCCGCCGCGCAGCACGACGCGCGCGAAAAGCATCTCGACGCGCTCGAAAGCGGCCTGCGCGCGCAATTCGCGATGCAACCCGGCGCAGGCGGCGCTTTCGACGCACTCGCCGCGCGCGCAGCCGCCATGCGCTCCGACGCGAGTCTCGCGGACGAGCGCACGCGCCGGGCAAGCGCCGATGAATCCCGCGCGTGGGCCGACACCGCGTTCGTGCTTCTCTCAGAAGACCAGCAGGCGGTGGATGAGGAACTGGCGGCGCTGCGAGACCGCATCGACACGGCAACCACGGCGGCGCTCGACCGGTCCGCGCGCGCGTCGGGCGGCGCGATGCTGCTGCTCGCGTTCACGATGCTGCTCGGCAGCGGCGCGCTCATCGCGCTCTTCTTGAGCCACGAGCGGTCGGCGCGCGAAAAGATCGGGCTTGCGCGGGCAAAGCACCGCAGAAACGAGCGTTTTCGCAGCATGTTCGAGGCGCATCCGGTGCCGATGTGGATCGTCGACCGCGAAACCATGCGCTTCGTCGCGGTGAATCCGGCGGCGAGCGAGCATTACGGGTATTCCGAAGCCGAGTTCATGGAAATGACGCTGCGCGATCTCCATGTCGCCGACGACTTCGACCGCTTCGCGGCGCGGCTTGCGCGCAGCGAAGGCGAGACGGGCGAAGCCGGCGAGCGCGCGACGCGCGGCCAGCGTTCCAGCGGCGTGTGGCGCTACCGGCATCGCGATGGTGCGACCATCAGCGCGGACGTCTCGCACCACGCGCTCACGTATTCGAACCGGCCGGGCCTCTTCATGCTGGCGAACGACGTGACCGACCGCATCAATGCGGAAGCCGAGGCCCGCCGCTCGAACGAGATGCTCGAAACGATCATCGACAACATTCCGCAGCGCGTGTTCTGGAAGGACCGCGATCTGCGCTATCTCGGCTGCAACAACGCATTCGCGCGCGACGCGGGGCTCGCGTACAACGAGCAGATCGTCGGCAAGACAGACTACGAACTGCCGTGGAGCGCCGCCGCCGACATGATCCGCACCGACGACCAGGAAGTGGTTCTCACCACCGTGCCGAAGATGCATCACGAGCACGACGTGCTCGTCGGCGACACGCTGCATACGGTCGTCATCAGCAAGCTGCCGCTGATGGATGGCGAAGGCGCGACCATCGGCGTGCTCGGCTCCTATCACGACGTGACCGACCGCAAGCGCGCCGAACTCGCGCTGCGTCTGCAAAGCCGCGCGCTCGACGCGAGCGTGAACGCCATTCTGATCACCGGCGTGGTGAACGGCGCGCATGTGATCGAGTACGCGAATCCGGCGTTCAAGCGCATCACGGGCTACGACCCGAGCGAAGTGATCGGCCGCGATTGCCGCTTCCTGCACGGCCCGGACGGCGAGCAGGAAGGGCTGACGTCGATTCGCCGCGCGCTCGCCGTGAACGCGGAAGCGAGCGTCGTGCTGCGCAACTATCGCAAGGACGGCGGGCTCTTCTGGAATCAGCTTTTCGTCGCGCCGGTGCCGAATGCGCAGGGACATACGACCCATCACATCGGCATCATCAACGACGTGACCGATCTGATGAACTATCAGGAGCAGCTCGAATATCAGGCGAATTACGACACGCTCACGCGCCTGCCGAACCGAAATCTGCTGCGCGACCGCCTGCAACATGCCATCGACCAGGCGCGGCGGCGCAACTCGCAGATCGCGGTCGTGTTCATGGACCTCGACGGCTTCAAGAACGTGAACGACAGCCTTGGACACAGCGTCGGCGACAGGCTGCTCGCGGTGATCGGCGAGCGGCTCTCGCGCTCGGCGCGTTCGAGCGATACCGTCGCGCGCCACGGCGGCGACGAGTTCGTGATCGTGCTGCCCGATCTGACCGACGAGGCCGGCCTTACCGCGTGGATGGAACGCACGCGCGCGACGATCTCCGAGCCGATCCGGCTCGACGAAACGGAGCTTTACGTCGGTTGCAGCATGGGCGCGAGCCTCTTCCCGCAAGACGGCGACGACGCCGAAACCGTGCTGAAGAAAGCCGATATCGCGATGTACCGTGCGAAAGATCTCGGCCGCAATACCTATCAGTTCTATCAGCCGGAGATGAACGCGATCGTCGGGGCGCGGCTGGATATGGAGCGGCGTCTGCGGCGCGCGCTGCGCGACGGCGAATTCCTGCTGCACTATCAGCCGCAAGTGGATATGGCGACCGGCGCGATCGTCGGGATCGAGGCGCTCGTGCGCTGGCGCGATCCCGACGAGGGGCTCATGTCGCCGGCCGCGTTCATTCCGGTCGCGGAAGAGTGCGGGCTGATCGGGCCGCTGTCGGAATGGGTGTTGCGCGAAGCGTGCCGCCAGAACAAGGCGTGGCAGGATGCGGGACTGCCGCCCGCGCGCGTGTCGGTGAATCTGTCGGCGCGGCATTTTCAGCAGCGCGATATCGCGACGCTGGTGACGTCCGTGCTCGCGGAAACCGGCCTTGCGCCGCACTATCTGGAACTGGAACTGACCGAAAGCGCGATCATGCGCAACGCTGAGGACGCCGTGATGATGCTCTCCGAGCTATCGGCGCTCGGCATCGGCATTGCCATCGACGACTTCGGCACCGGCTATTCGAGCCTGTCGTATCTGAAGCGTTTCCCGGTGCATCGGCTGAAGATCGACCGGTCTTTCGTCGCGGATATCGGCTCGTCGGGCGACGACGAAACGATCACCTCGGCGATCATCGCGCTTGCGCATTCGCTGGAATTGCAGGTGATCGCGGAAGGCGTCGAGACGCCGGCGCAGCATGATTTTCTGCGCGAGCGCGATTGCGACGAGATGCAGGGCTATCTGTTCTCGCGCCCGATGCCGCAGGAAGCCATTCCCGGCTTGCTGCGTCACGGCGTGCTCGCAAACTGAGCGCGTTTAGTCGAGCGCGTTCAATCCAGCGCGGGCAGTGCGCGCGGGCGGCGGTCGTGGTCCGTGGCGACGTAGGTGAGCGTCGCTTCCGTCACCTTCACGACTTCCTCCGCGAGACTCATGCGCTGCGCGAAGACTTCGACCGAGACGGTGATCGACGTATTGCCGGTTTTCACGATATCCGCGTAGAAGCTCAACAGATCGCCGACGAATACCGGCTGCTTGAAGAGAAACGAATTGACCGCGATGGTCGCGACGCGGCCGTTCGCGCGGCGGCTCGCCGGAATGGAGCCCGCGATGTCCACTTGCGCCATGATCCAGCCGCCGAAGACGTCGCCGTGCACATTGGCGTCGGCAGGTTGCGGCACCACGCGCAGCGCGACGGGTTTCTGAGGAAGCTTCGAATCTTGCGGCATGAAAAGGTCCCGGTTGACGTCGTGGTTTCGCGCGGAAGGCGGCCGCGAGCGTGGCCCCGATCCTTCTGCGACAATGCATGGTGATCAGCATAGGCCGCGCCTTGGCGCCCCAGCGTTCGACGAATTGTACGGGCACGCGCCGGCGTGCGCCCGCTAAAAGACAAGCAAAAGGCGTCCCCGCGCCGCGCGCAACGCGCCTTACCCACTCCAATACATGCGCCGCTACTCCAATACCGAGCCCGGTCCGGTTGCACAAGGTCCGCGCAACGACTGGCAGACGATCCGCTCCCTGCTGCCTTATCTCACCACTTACAAATGGCGCGTCGCGTTCGCGCTGACGTGTCTGATCGGCGCGAAGGTCGCGAACCTCGGCGTGCCGATCGTGATGAAGCGCATCGTCGATAGTCTCGCCTCCGTGCAGCATCTCACCGCGCTCGGCCGCGCGCACGACGCGCCCGGTATCGTGCTGATCGGCGGAATCGGGCTGCTCGTCATCGCGTATGCGGGCGTGCGGCTCTCGACTTCGCTCTTCACCGAACTGCGCGAACTGCTCTTCGCTAAAGTGACCGAAAGCGCCGTGCGGCAACTCGCGCTGAAAGTGTTTCGGCATTTGCATTCGCTGTCGCTGCGGTTTCATCTGGAGCGGCAGACGGGCGGCATGTCGCGCGACATCGAGCGCGGCACGCGCGGCATTCAGCAACTCGTCTCGTATTCGCTCTACAGCATCTTGCCGACGCTCGTCGAAGTCGGGCTCGTGCTTACGTTCTTCGTGACGAAGTACGAGGCGTATTACGCCATCGTCACGTTCATCGCGCTGTGTGCGTATATCGCGTTCACGGTGAAAGTGACGGAGTGGCGCACACACTATCGCCGCACGATGAACGAGCTGGATTCGAAGGCGAACTCGCGCGCCATCGATTCGCTGCTCAACTACGAGACGGTGAAATACTTCGGCAACGAAGAATGGGAAACGCGCCGCTACGACGAGAATCTGCAGCGTTACCGGGCAGCTGCGATCAAGTCGCAGCGGTCGCTCTCCATGCTCAACTTCGGGCAGCAGACGATCATCGGCACGGGGCTCGTGTTCATCCTCTGGCGCGCGACGCAGGGCGTGATGGCGGGGCGGCTCACGCTCGGCGATCTCGTGCTCATCAACACGTTCATGTTGCAGCTTTATATTCCGCTGAATTTTCTCGGCGTCGTGTATCGCGAACTGAAGCAGGCGCTGACCGACATGGACCGCATGTTCACGCTGCTCGGCGCGGGCCGCGAAGTGCCGGACGCGCCGAACGCAGAGCCGCTTTCGGTGACGGGCGGCGAGGTGCGCTTCGAGAATGTGAGTTTCGCTTATGAACCGGCGCGGCAGATTCTGCATGGTGTCGATTTCACCATCGCGGCGGGCACGACGACCGCGGTTGTCGGCCACAGCGGATCGGGCAAATCCACGCTTGGGCGGCTGCTGTTCCGCTTCTACGATCTGGACCGCGCGACGGGCGGGCGGATCGTAATCGACGGGCAGGATATTCGCGATGTGACGCAGGATTCGCTGCGCGCGGCGATCGGCATCGTGCCGCAGGACACCGTGCTCTTCAACGATTCGATTTACTACAACATCGCTTATGGACGGCCTTCCGCGAGCCGCGACGAAGTGATGGCGGCGGCGCGGGCAGCGCACATCCACGACTTCATCGAGGCGTTGCCGGCGGGCTATGAGACGACTGTCGGCGAGCGCGGACTGAAGCTCTCGGGCGGCGAGAAGCAGCGCGTGGCGATCGCGCGCACGCTTCTGAAGAACCCGCCGATCCTGATTTTCGACGAAGCGACATCCGCACTGGACTCAAAGTCCGAGCGCGCCATTCAGCGCGAACTCGACTCCATTGCGCGGGAGCGCACGACGCTCATCATCGCGCACCGGCTATCGACGGTCGTGCATGCCGAGCAGATCATCGTGATGGATCACGGGCGCGTGGTCGAGCGTGGCACGCACGCCGAGTTGCTGCGAGCAGGCGGGCTCTTCGCGCAGATGTGGGCGTTGCAACAGCAGCGGACGGTCGAGCCCGTTGTCGAACAGGACGATGCGGCGAAGGTTTGAGCAAAAAGTGTGAAGGTCGCGGTCGCCTGGGCCGCGACTAGCCGAAGCTGCTATATATTTCTCGCGGAATTAATTAGTCGTGCGTACCGTAACGTCGGGACCACGAGAACTGCGAGGAAAGCATGGAAAGTTCGAGCATCTGGCACTGGCTGATCGTTATCGTCTTTTGCGTGCTGACGATCTACCCGTACGTGCGCATCGTGAAGCGCACCGGACATTCCGGCTGGTGGGTGCTCACCGGACTGCTGCTCATCGTGAACTTCGTCATGCTGTGGGTCTTCGCCTTCGCGCGCTGGCCGGCGATCGACAGCAATCGCCGGCCATAAAGTGCCGCTTCACTCCATCGCATGTACGCCGTTGAGCGCGACGGCGTCGTGTCCTTGCGCCGACGTTGCCGACCACCGCAGCCATTGCGAACGCAGCAGGAATAGCGCGCCGAACGCGCAGGTCGCGAGCACGCCGAACGTCGCGAAGCCCATCTGATAGCTGCCGGTGCTTTCCTTCGCCATGCCCATGATGACCGGCAGATAGAAGCCGCCGATGCCGCCCGCCGCGCCGACGATGCCCGACAGCAGCCCCGTCTTGCCCTTCCAGCGATGCGGCACGAGCTGGAACGTGGAGCCGTTGCCGAGCCCGAACGCGAGATACAGACACACGAGCAAACCGAGGCCGCCCGCGACCGGCGGCATCCAGATAGCGAACGCAAAGTCGGCGGCGGCGATCACCGCGAGCAGCACGAGCAGCGCACGCACGCCGGTCACGCGATCCGCCACATAGCCGCCGAACGGCCGCACGATCGCGCCGAGAAACGCGAGCAGCGACATGAAGAGCCCTGCTTCGAGCTTCGGCATCTGATAGAGCGAGGTCAGCAACAGCGTCACGTACGAGGACATTCCGACGAAGCCGCCGAAGGTGATGCTGTAGATGAGCATGATGACCCACGTGTCGCGTTCGCCGAGCACGGAACGATAGCGGCGCGGCAGCACGGCAATGGCGATCAGTGCGCCAATCACCGGCAGCAGCAAGACACCCGTGCGGCCCGTGCCGAACACGCCGCCATGCACGGCCAGCACGAGCACGACGAGGCTCACGAGCGTCACCGTGAAGCTCGAGAGCGCGCGCAACGTGCTGCCCGTCTTCTCGCCTGCGTCCGATGCCCACGCGAAAAGCGCCGCGCCCGTGATGGCGAGCAGCGGCAGCGCTGCGGCGGTCGATACCTTCCAGCCGAACGCGTCGGCGAGATGCGGGAACAGGAAACCGTCGAGCACCGCGCCGATGTTGCCCGCCGCCGCGAGACCGAGCACGAGTCCCTGCACCTTCGGCGGATAGTTGCTGCCGGCCATCGGCAACGCGACCGCGAAGCTCGCGCCGCCCATGCCGAGGAACACGCCGAGCACCAGCAAGAGCGCATACGACGGCACGCCCGGAACGAGCGGCAGCACGATGCACGGAATCGACGAAAGCAGCACGCCCATCAGCGCGACGCGTCGGCCATCGGTCGATTGATAGAGATTGCCGAGCGTCACGCGCAGAATCGCGGCGGCCAGCACCGGCACTGCGACGAGAAAGCCCTGTTGCGCCGCCGACATCGTCAGGTCGCGCCCGATGAACGGCGCAAGCGGCCCGTATAACACCCAGACGGTGAAGCCCGTATCGAAGTAGAGGAAGCAGGCGAGAAGCGAGCGCCAGTTGCCGCTCTTGAGCGATGCGATGAGATTGGACATGAAGATTCCGGGTGTGGGCGATGTGCGCGCCTGAGGCGTTGTGTTCACGGCGGCCCGGATTTTTGCAAGCATCATGCCAATCTGCCTCGATGCCACGTGCCTCAATGCAGGCGCGGCTCGGCAAGGACAGAGCAAGCGAGCGGGCCAAGACAGAAGCCGCACCTCGCCCGTGCGCCATGCGTGCGCGTGGTGCGGCAAGCCTTCGCTTGATACATCGGACAGAGCGGCGCCCGCTAAAATGCCTGCTTCCCGCATTCGGCGCGGCACGGCGCGACTCCAGCATGGAACTCAAATGGCTCGAAGACTTCGTTTCGCTCGCGGAGACGCGCAGCTTCAGCCGCTCGGCCGAGCTTCGCCATATCACGCAGCCCGCTTTCTCGCGGCGCATCCAGGCGCTCGAAGCGTGGCTCGGCACTGAACTGATCGACCGGTCCGTCTATCCGACGCGGCTAACGCAAGCCGGACAGGTGTTCTACGAGCAGGCGCTCGCGATGCTCTCGCAGTTTCACGAAGCACGCACGCTGTTGCGCGGGCAGGGCGGCGCGCCGGCGGCGACGATCGAATTCGCGGTGCCGCACACGCTCTCGCTCACGTACTTTCCGCGCTGGCTTCAGCATATCGAGGCGCGGCTCGGACGCATCCGCACGCGGCTGCGCGCGCTCAATGTGCATGACGCGGTGCTCTCGCTCGTCGAAGGAGGCTGCGATCTCGTGATGGGTTATCACCATCCGAGTCATCCGGTCGCGCTCGATCCCGCCCGCTACGACATGCTCACGCTCGGTCTCGAACCGATCAGCCCGTTCTCCGCGCCGAACAAGGCGGGTCGTGCGCGCTATACGCTGCCCGCCAGCGCCGATGCGCCTGTGCCGTATCTCTCGTACACGCCCAACGCTTACCTTGGCCGCATGACCGAGGTGATCATCGCGACGGCGCCCGCGCGTCTGCATCTGGACAAAGTGTATGAAACGGATATGGCGGAAGGTCTCAAGGCGATGGCGCTCGCGGGACACGGCGTCGCGTTTCTGCCGCATAGCGCGGTCGAAGACGCGGTCGAGGAAGGGCGGCTCATCCGGCTGGACCGGGGAACACGCGGCACGCCTGCGGGTCAGTTCACGTTGACGATGGAGATCCGCCTGTATCGCGACAAGATGGCTTCGCAAGGCGACGATCCGCGTCAGGCGCTCGTCCGTGCGCTATGGGACGCAGTCGGCGAAGAACTGCTGAAGGCATCGACCGAAACGCCCGCCGCCTAAGGCTTCGCGATGTTATGCAAGAAACGCATGACCGGATAAGGAAACGGCATTGGATTTGGAAACGCCGTTTTTCGACAATTGATGTATTCCACAAACCGCTGGAGCATCAATGTCCTCTCCGAAGCTTGACCATGCCATTCCCTCGTATTTGCACGCCGACGATCTCGGCCCTTGGGGGAACTACTTGCGGCAGGTCGATCGCGTGGCGCCGTACCTCGGCTCTCTCTCGCGCTGGCTCGAAACCCTCAAGCGCCCGAAGCGCATTCTGATCGTCGATTGCCCCATCGAACTGGATAACGGCACGGTCGCCCACTTCGAAGGCTATCGCGTGCAGCACAACACGTCGCGCGGTCCGGGCAAGGGCGGCGTACGTTACCACCAGGACGTGACGCTTTCCGAAGTGATGGCGCTTTCCGCGTGGATGTCGGTGAAGAACGCGGCGGTGAACGTGCCGTACGGCGGCGCGAAGGGCGGCATCCGCGTCGATCCGCGCACGCTCTCGCGCGGCGAGCTGGAGCGCGTGACGCGCCGCTACACGAGCGAAATCGGCATCATCATCGGGCCGAACACGGATATTCCCGCGCCCGACGTGAACACGAACGAGCAGATCATGGCGTGGATGATGGACACCTACTCCATGAACCAGGGCCAGACGGCAACCGGCGTCGTGACCGGCAAGCCGATCTCGCTGGGCGGCTCGCTCGGCCGCAAGGAAGCGACGGGGCGCGGCGTGTTCGTCGTCGGCACGGAAGCGGCGCGGCGCGTCGGGCTGGAGATCGAAGGCGCGCGCATCGCGGTGCAGGGCTTCGGCAACGTCGGCGGAATCGCGGCGCGTCTCTTCCAAGAAGCCGGCGCGCGCGTGATCGCGGTGCAGGATCACACGGGCACGCTGTTCAATTCAAAGGGCATCGATACCGTCGCGCTTGCCGATCACGTCGCGAAGAACGGCGGCGTCGGCGGTTTCGCGGGCGCGGACCCTGTCTCGAAGGACGAGTTCTGGACCATCGAGAGCGACATCCTGATTCCGGCCGCGCTGGAAGGGCAGATCACCGAGCAGAACGCGCCGAAGATCAAGACGAAGATCATTGTCGAAGGCGCGAACGGCCCGACCACGACCGCCGCCGACGACATCCTTCACGATAAGGGCGTCCTCGTGATTCCGGACGTCGTGGCGAACGCGGGCGGCGTGACCGTCTCGTACTTCGAATGGGTGCAGGACTTCTCCAGCTTCTTCTGGACGGAAGACGAGATCAACCAGCGCCTGGAGCGCGTGATGCGTGAAGCGTTCGCAGCGGTGTGGCAAGTGGCGAGCGAGCAGCAGGTTTCGGTGCGCACGGCGGCGTTTATCGTCGCGTGCACGCGCATTTTGATGGCGCGCGAAATGCGCGGCCTGTACCCCTGATCGCATGCAAAAGCGCGTGCATCGAAAGCGCGGCGAGGCGCGGCGTTGCAGCCGCGCCACCTCCCCATAAAAGTGGCGGCGTTCCCTCGGAACGCCGCCACTTTTTTTATCAATTTCGCGTAATATGCGCGCCTACGCGGAGTTGCACTCGGTTGCACCGGCCGTCTCTAAAATGCGACGAACACCGGTTAACGATCATTCTTTCAGAATTATTACCCTGCTAAACTTGGCCCCGGTTTTTCGCCACAGGAGATCGAACACATGAAGGTTAAAAAGGCTGCGCTGCTCGTCGCCGCGCTGGGAATTTTCGCCACGGGCGCCTACGCCCAGGACGCGGGCACGCTCAAGAAGATCAAGGACACGGGTGTCATCTCGCTGGGGCATCGCGAATCGTCCATTCCGTTCTCGTACTATGACGACAAGCAAAACGTGGTCGGCTATTCGCAGGAGTTCGCGCTGAAGATCGTGGAAGCGGTCAAGCAGAAGCTGAACATGCCGAACCTGAAGGTGAAGCTGACGCCGGTGACGTCGCAGAACCGCATTCCGCTCGTGGGGAACGGCACCGTCGACATCGAATGCGGCTCGACCACGAACAACGCCGAGCGCCAGCAGCAAGCGGCTTTCTCGAACACCATTTTTGTGATCGGCACGCGCCTCATGACCAAGAAGGACTCCGGCGTGAAGGACTGGGCCGACCTGAAGGGCAAGACCGTCGTGACGACCGCCGGCACCACGTCCGAGCGCCTGCTTCGCAAGATGAATCAGGAAAAGAACATGGGCATGAACATCATCAGCGCGAAGGATCACGGCGAGTCGTTCCTGACGCTGTCGACGGGCCGCGCTGTCGCGTTCATGATGGACGATGCATTGCTCGCCGGCGAGCGCGCCAAGTCGAACAATCCGGGCGATTTCGTGATCGTCGGCGCACCGCAGTCGCATGAAGCATACGGCTGCATGATGCGCAAGAACGACCCCGAGTTCAAGAAGGTGGTCGACGACGCGATTGCGAAGGTCGAGACGTCGGGCGAAGCCGACAAGATCTACAAGAAGTGGTTCGAAAGCCCGATTCCTCCGAAGGGGCTCAACCTGAACTTCCCGGAAAGCGACGACATGAAGGCTCTGTTCAAGAGCCCGAATGACAAGGCAATCGACTAACCGGTTCGGGTAAAGAACGAACGAGACGGAAGGAGCCTTGCTTCTTCCGTTTCTTTTTGGAGTGAGTCCATGTCTTATCACTGGAACTGGGGCATTCTGCTGAGTCCGGTTTCCACCGGCGAGCCCACTACTTACCTCGGCTGGCTGATCTCCGGCTTCTGGGTGACGATTACCGTGTCGCTCGCGGCCTGGGTGATCGCGCTCGTGGTCGGCTCGTTGTTCGGCATCTTGCGCACGGTCCCGAATCGCACGCTGGCGGGCATCGGCACCGTCTATGTCGCGATCTTCCGCAATATCCCGCTGATCGTGCAGTTCTTCATTTGGTATCTCGTGATACCGGAGTTGCTGCCGCCTTCCATCGGCAACTGGTTCAAGCAACTGCCGCCTTCCGCGCAGTTCTTTTCGTCGTCGATCATCTGTCTCGGGCTCTTCACCGGCGCGCGCGTGTGCGAACAGGTGCGCTCGGGCATCAGCGCGCTGCCGCGCGGACAGCGCAACGCGGGCCTCGCGATGGGCTTCACGCAATGGCAGACGTATCGCTACGTGCTGATGCCGGTGGCGTATCGCATCATCGTGCCGCCGCTCACGTCGGAATTCCTGAACGTGTTCAAGAATTCGGCGGTGGCTTCGACCATCGGTCTGCTCGATCTGTCGGCGCAGGCGCGTCAGCTCGTGGACTACACCGCGCAGACCTATGAATCGTTTATCGCGGTGACGCTGGCGTACATGCTCATCAATCTGGTCGTGATGCTGCTCATGCGCTGGATCGAAGCGAAAACGCGGCTGCCTGGCTACATCGGAGGCAAGTAATGCATCAGTTCAACTGGAGTGGCGTCATCGGCTCGCTGCCTACGCTGTGGACGGGCGCCATCATCACGCTGCAGATCACGCTGCTCGCCATCGTGGTCGGCATCGTGTGGGGGACGGTCCTCGCGCTGTTCCGGCTCTCGGGCATCAAGGTGCTGCAATGGTTCGCGGGCGCGTACGTCACGCTGTTTCGTTCCATCCCGCTCGTGATGGTGCTGCTGTGGTTCTTCCTGATCGTGCCGCAGGTGCTGCAGAACGTGCTCGGGCTGTCGGCGGATATCGATATTCGCCTTGCATCGGCGATGGTCGCGTTCTCGCTTTTTGAAGCCGCGTACTATTCGGAAATCATTCGCGCCGGCATTCAGGCGGTGCCGCGCGGGCAGGTCAACGCAGCGTTCGCGCTCGGCATGACCTACGGTCAGGCGATGAAACTCGTCGTGCTGCCGCAGGCGTTCCGCGCCATGGTGCCGCTTCTGCTCACGCAGGCGATCGTGCTCTTTCAGGACACGTCGCTCGTCTATGTGATCAGTCTCGCGGACTTCTTCCGCACGGCGACGAATATCGGCGACCGCGACGGCACGATCGTCGAAATGGTGCTGTTCGCCGGGGCATGTTATTTCGTGGTGTGCGTGGCGGCGTCGGCGCTCGTCAAAGGTCTTCAGAAAAAGGTCGCAAGATGATCTCTATCAAAAATGTTTCCAAGTGGTACGGGCAGTTTCAGGTGCTCACCGACTGCACGACCGAAGTGAAGAAGGGCGAGGTCGTCGTCGTGTGCGGCCCGTCGGGGTCGGGCAAGTCGACGCTCATCAAGACCGTCAACGGGCTGGAGCCGTTCCAGAAGGGCGAGATCAGCATCAACGGCCAGTCGCTCACGGACAAGAAGACGAATCTGTCGAAGCTGCGCTCGAAGGTCGGCATGGTGTTCCAGCACTTCGAGCTGTTCCCGCATCTGTCGATCGTGCAGAACCTGACGCTCGCGCAGATCAAGGTGCTCGGCCGCTCGAACGACGAAGCGACGCAGAAGGGCCTGAAGCTGCTCGATCGCGTCGGCCTGCGCGCGCATGCGGACAAGTTTCCCGGGCAGCTCTCGGGCGGTCAGCAGCAGCGCGTCGCGATTGCGCGCGCTCTCTCGATGGACCCCATCGCGATG
Organism: Caballeronia sp. LZ062; assembly: GCF_031450785.1. Classification (NCBI taxonomy): domain Bacteria; kingdom Pseudomonadati; phylum Pseudomonadota; class Betaproteobacteria; order Burkholderiales; family Burkholderiaceae; genus Caballeronia; species Caballeronia sp. LZ062. Next base: position 2,186,568 of record NZ_JARTWB010000002.1, on the reverse strand, counting down.
CTCTTCGACGAGCCGACTTCCGCGCTCGATCCGGAGATGATCAACGAAGTGCTCGACGTGATGGTGGAGCTCGCGCAGGAAGGCATGACCATGATGTGCGTGACGCACGAAATGGGCTTCGCGAAGAAGGTCGCGCATCGCGTGATCTTCATGGACCGTGGCTTGATCGTGGAAGACGACCAGAAGGACGCGTTCTTCGCGAACCCGAAGTCGGACCGCGCGAAGGACTTCCTCGCGAAGATCCTGCACTGAGCTTTCGCAACGCTCGAAAGAACGCGGCGCTTCTGAAAAGAAGCGCCGCGTTTTTTATTCGATGCCCAGTTCCGACTCGACTGCCGCCGTCGTGCGGATCTCGTCGATTTTCAGCGCGGACCCGACGCACGCTTTCGCAAGCGGCTCGGCGGCCTTTCTCGCGACTGCCTCGGGCACCGGAATGTTCAGCGTGCGCGCGAGCGCGCCTTGCTGGAACATCGCGAGGTCGCCGGGGGCGAAGCGCGTCCACACTTCGTTATCGGTGAGCGGCGAGGTTGCGATCACGGCGACGCGGTCTTCCGGCGTCGTGTACTTCGCGAAGTCGATCGACATGTCCGCGTCGATCAGATGCGCGGTCGAAAACGGCCAGCTGCGCACGAGGTAGTACAGATGCGTCGAACAATGCGAGAACAGCGCCTGCCCGTTCGACATCAGGAAGTTGAACACGCCGTATTGCGTGATCTCGCGCGTGAGCGTGGCGAGCGCCTCGAAGAGTTCGTCGAGCGGCGGCTGAGAGCACGGAAACGCGCGGCGCAAGCCTTGCAGCAGCGCGCAAAACGCGAGTTCGCTGTCGGTGGTGCCGACCGGCTGATAGACGCCCGTGAGTTGCGGCGCGTGACCGTTCAGGTCGCCGTTATGCGCGAAGATCCAGTGCCGGCCCCACAGCTCGCGCATGAACGGGTGGCAGTTCTCCAGAAGGATATGCCCTTGCGTCGCCTTGCGAATGTGCGCGATGGTGTTCTTCGACTTGATCGGATACCGCTTGACCATTTCGGCAAGCGGCGAACTCGCCGACGACTGATGATCGATGAACAGTCGGCACGCCTTGTCCTCGAAGAACGCGATGCCCCAGCCGTCCGCGTGGTGATCCGTCATGCCGCCGCGCGCGGCGAAACCCGTGAACGAGAAGGTCACGTCGGTCGGTTCGGCGCAATTCATTCCGAGAAGTTGGCACATGTTGCTCGATGCGGCGGGCGAAAGCCCTGAAGTCGGGTTGTTACAATACGTCCGACAAGCATATCACCGGGGCATTCCCGAAAAAATCGAACGCGGTGGCCGCCCGGCCGCCGTTGTGGAATTTCCACGGCGGTTCTTTCCGGTTCTATGCCGCCGCTGCGCAGGTGCTTGCTTGCGAATCGCTTTCTCTCAACGTCCTCGCCGTCATCACGCCATGTCCGCTACTTCCGCATCGCCCGATTCGCCTACGACTCTCACTTTGGCGCGCCCCGACGACTGGCACTTGCACGTGCGCGACGGCGCGACGCTTGCCGCCGTGCTCCCGCATACCGCGCGCCAGTTCGGCCGGGCGATCATCATGCCGAATCTGAAACCGCCGGTCACGACGACCGGGATGGCCGCGGCGTACCGCGAACGGATCATCGCCGCGTTGCCGAAGGAAGGCGCGGCCGCGCACTTCGAGCCGCTGATGACGCTCTATCTCACCGACAACACGCCGCCCGACGAGATCCGCCGCGCGAAAGACAGCGGCTTCGTGTACGGCGTGAAGCTGTATCCGGCCGGCGCGACGACGAATTCCGACGCGGGCGTGACGGATCTGCTCGGCAAATGCGCAAAAACGCTCGAAGCGATGCAGGAAGTCGGCATGCCGCTCTTGACGCACGGCGAGGTGACGGACAGCGACATCGACGTATTCGACCGGGAGAAGGTGTTCATCGACCGCGTGATGACGCCGCTGCGCCGCGATTTCCCGGCGCTCAAGGTTGTGTTCGAGCACATCACGACGAAAGACGCCGCCGATTATGTGCGCGAAGCGCAAGGCACGATCGGCGCGACCATCACCGCGCATCACCTGCTTTACAACCGCAACGCGATTCTCGTCGGCGGTATCCGTCCGCACTATTACTGCTTGCCGGTGCTCAAGCGCGAGACGCATCGCGTGGCGCTGGTCGAGGCGGCGACGTCCGGTAATCCGCGCTTCTTCCTCGGCACCGACAGCGCGCCGCATCCGAAGGGCCTAAAGGAGCACGCGTGCGGCTGCGCGGGCTGCTACACGGCGCTGCATGCGCTGGAACTCTATGCAGAAGCCTTCGACGAGGCCGGCGCGCTCGACAAGCTCGAAGGTTTCGCGAGTTTCCACGGCGCGGACTTTTACGGCTTGCCGCGCAGCGCGGACACGGTGACGCTCGAGCGCGCGTCGTGGACGCTGCCCGCTGAGTTCGCCGCAGGCGATTCGCAAATCGTGCCGCTGCGTGGCGGCGAGTCGATCGGCTGGCGGTTCGTGGAATCGGCCTGACGGTTGCAGCGGTGTCCGCGCGTTTCGACGAGATCGACTGGACGCGTCCGTGGCTCGCACCGCTCGCGCCGCGCGGCACGCGATGGCAGGCGGCGGCGCTCGACGGTCCGGCACGCTATCTCGAAGAGCTGAATGACGACGCCGCGCAAGCCGTGCTCGTTACAGGGCGCGGTGAGCCGCTCGGGTTCGTCGCGCAGGAATCGCTGCCGGAAGGCGCGTCGTACGAGGCGTATATTGCCAAGACCGGCTGCGTGCCGACGCGTCACAATCTTCACGATTTCTTCAACGGCCTGATGTGGTTCGCGTATCCGCGCATCAAGGCGGCGCTCAACGCGTGCCAGGCGGATCAGATCGACGCGCTCGGCATCGGCCCGACGCGCGGCGGCGTGCGCGATGCGCTCACACTCTTCGACGAGAACGCGGTGCTGTTCGCGTGCGCCGACCCATCGCTCGCCGATGCGCTGCGCCGCTTCGACTGGCGCGCGTTGTTCCTGGCGGGGCGCGCGTCGTGGGGCAGCCGGTGCGAGGCGCGCATCTTCGGCCACGCGTTGCTGGAGAAACTCGTTGCGCCGTACAAGGCGTGCACGGGGCACGCGTGGATCGTGGAAGTGCCGGCCGCCTATTTTTCATCGGACGATGCCGCCCGCCGCTCCGTGCTCGACGATCACGTTTCCCGCAGTCTGATGGCCGAGCCGCCCGCGAGCCGCGCATTCGCGCCGCTGCCGGTGCTGGGCGTGCCAGGCTGGTGCGATGCGAACGCGGACGCAGCGTTCTACGACGACCCGTCCGTCTTCCGTGCCGGCCGGCGCATCGCGGCAGGCGCAGCGAAGCACGCGAAAGCCGCATGTTAAAATCGGTGTCGCAAAGCAGGCCAGGCAGTCGCGGCTTCGGCGCTTATCAGCGTCGAGGGCGAGGAAAGTCCGGACTCCGCAGGGCAGGGTGATGGCTAACGGCCATCCGTGGCAACACGCGGAACAGGGCAACAGAAAGCAAACCGCCGATGGCTTCGGGCGCAAGTCCGGAGATCAGGTAAGGGTGAAACGGTGCGGTAAGAGCGCACCGCGGCCGTCGCGAGACGTGCCGGCACGGTAACCTCCACCCGGAGCAATTCCAAATAGGCAGGCGCGCATCTACGGATGCAGGACGGTGCCCCCGTTCGTCTGCGGGTAGGAAGCTCGAGCGCGTCAGCAATGGCGCGCCTAGAGGAATGGCTGCCACGCGCGCTCGCCTTCGGGCGGCGTGCGCACAGAATCCGGCTTATCGGCCCGCTTTGTCGTCATTCAAAAGAAAGAGCCGGCGTCATGTCTGACGCCGGCTCTTTTTTCTGCGACGCGCTTAGCGTTCGACGATATCGAACGAATGCGTGAGTTCCGCGGTCTTGGCGAGCATGATCGACGCCGAACAATACTTGTCGTGCGACAGATTGATGGCGCGTTCCACTGTCGCGGGGTTCAGATTCTTGCCCGTGACCGTGAAGTGGAAGTGGATCTTCGTGAACACCTTCGGGTCTTCGCTTGCGCGCTCGGCCTTGAGCGTGACCGAGCAGCCTTCGATTTCCTGGCGGCTTTTCTTGAGAATCATCACGACGTCGTAGGCGGTGCAGCCGCCCGTGCCGAGCAAGACCATTTCCATCGGTCGCGGCGCGAGGTTACGGCCGCCGCCTTCCGGCGCGCCGTCCATGTTGACGAGATGACCGCTACCGGTTTCGGCGGCGAACGCCATGCCGTCCTGTCCCATCCAGCTCACTTTGCATTCCATGCTCAGGCTCCGCCCGCTTGACGCGTTGTAGACAGCTTTCATTGTAGCGGTTCATCGAACGGTCATCGTGGAACGAGTTCGCGCATTTTCCGATTGACGCGGGCGGGGAGCCGGACCCCGCTTAGCCACGAGTGGCGGGCGGACAGTCGGCGTTCTCGCCGGATGAGCGGCGCCGCGCCCTTGCGAGCGGAACGTGGATACCACATTATGAAATTCACTCTCATCATGCGAATCTTCTTGCTTTGCAGCATGGCCGTGCCTATACTCAGGCCATTGGTTGTCGCAGTCGACGAACCTACAGCGTCTCCTCCACCTCCTCCTAGGTGGATTGAGCCCGAGCTTCACATGCTCGGGCTTTTTTTCGTTCTTCACGCCGCGCGGCGGCTGCAGTCTGCGTCCCGAAAGCCGCAACCCTTTGACGCAGCGAGCGTTTTCCCGCTATACTTCAAAGTTCTCTTCGTCACACGCCCGCGGAGAGAAGTCAGGGAGAGCCTGCACGCGCAAGGAAAGTCATTTAGCGCACTCATATAAGCAGGACCGAACAAGGTAAAGAGCAAAGGGCAGATTAATTTTTGGATCGATCATGAAGACGTTTTCCGCAAAAGCCGAAGAGGTGACGCGCGAATGGTACGTGATTGACGCGACGGATAAGGTTCTCGGCCGTGTCGCCAGCGAAGTGGCACGCCGTCTTCGCGGCAAGCATAAGCCTGAATTTACTCCGCACGTCGACACCGGTGACTACATCATCGTCGTCAATGCCGGCAAGCTGAAGGTCACCGGCAACAAGACCACGGACAAGAAGTACTACCGTCACTCGGGCTACCCGGGCGGCATCTATGAAACGACGTTTGGCAAGATGCAAGAGCGTTTCCCGGGCCGCGCGCTCGAGAAGGCTGTGAAGGGCATGCTGCCGAAGGGCCCGCTCGGCTACGCGATGATCAAGAAGCTGAAGGTCTACGCTGAAGCCACGCATCCGCACACGGCTCAACAGCCCAAGTCGCTCGAGATCTAAGGGAGCCCACATGATCGGTAACTGGAACTACGGTACGGGCCGCCGCAAGAGCGCCGTCGCTCGTGTCTTCATCAAGTCGGGCAAGGGCGAGATCATCGTCAACGGCAAGCCCATCGCCGACTATTTCTCGCGCGAAACGTCGCTGATGATCGTGCGTCAGCCGCTGGAACTCACGAACCACGCCACCACGTTCGACATCAAGGTCAACGTGAACGGCGGCGGCGAAACGGGTCAGGCAGGCGCGGTCCGCCACGGCATCACCCGTGCGCTGATGGACTACGACGCAACGCTCAAGTCGCAACTGTCGAACGCTGGCTTCGTCACGCGTGACGCGCGTGAAGTGGAACGTAAGAAGGTCGGTTTCCACAAGGCACGCCGCAGGAAGCAATTCTCGAAGCGTTAATCGCTTCGGGTTTCGCCGGTTTTGCCGGCGAAGCTGCTGCGAAAGCCGCCCGCACTGCAAGGTGCCGGCGGCTTTTTCTATTGCCGCGATTTGCCGGAATCAGTCGAATTTGCATATAGCCTCTTGATTCCATGGGCTTTCGGCACGATTTTGAGATCAGCCCTACAATAGCGTCTAGAAGCTAAATTGGAGAGTTCAATGAGCGCAGTCAGCGACACCCCCACGACCGAAATGCCGATGCCGTTCGTCTTCACCGACGCTGCTGCGGACAAGGTCAAGCAGTTGATCGACGAAGAAGGCAATCCGGATCTGAAGTTGCGCGTGTTCGTGCAAGGCGGCGGATGCTCGGGCTTCCAGTACGGTTTCACGTTCGACGAAGAGATCAACGAAGACGACACCGTGATGGACAAGAGCGGCGTGCAGCTGCTCGTCGATTCGATGAGCTATCAGTATCTCGTCGGCGCGGAAATCGACTATAAGGACGATCTCAACGGCGCGCAGTTCGTGATCAAGAATCCGAACGCGACGACGACGTGCGGTTGCGGTTCGTCGTTCTCGGTCTGAGCGCGGATCGAATGGTTGTGTAGAAACGGAGCCTTCGGGCTCCGTTTTTCGTTGCACAGCCGAGAAAACTCAGCGCGGATAGATCGCGCCGAGCACGCGCTCACCGGCCGCGCCCGTCACGGACGCTAGATTGCCGGGCTCACGCGCCACGCAGCGCATCGCGAGCCACGCGAACGCGAATGCCTCGACCTGCTGCGGCGGTACGCCGAGCGCCTCGGTGGTCATGACGGGCACGCCCGAGACGCCGGTTTCGTCGAGCGCCTGTTGCAGCATTCTCATGAGCACCGGATTGCGCGCGCCGCCGCCGCAGACGTAGACCGCGCGGGCGTCGGATGCGTGGCGCTCTATCTCTCGCGCGACCGTCACGGCCGTGAGCGCGGTGAGCGTCGCCTGCACGTCGGCGGGGGCGAGCGCCGAGAAGGGCGCGAGCTTCGCATCCAGCCAAGCCGGATTGAACAGATCGCGCCCGGTGCTCTTGGGCGGCGCTTCATCGAAAAAAGGCTCGTCCAGCAGCGCGTTGAGCAGCGGCCGGTTGACCTCGCCGCGCGCCGCGAACTGGCCGCCGTCGTCGTATGGTTTCTTCAGATGCCGGTGCGCCCATTCGTCCAGCAACGCGTTCGCCGGGCCGCAATCGAAGCCGCGCACCGCGCCGCTCGCCGCCAGAACCGTGATATTGCTGATGCCGCCGAGATTACAGACGACGCGCGTCTCGTTCTTCGCGCCGAAAATCGTCGCATGAAAAGCCGGCACGAGCGGCGCGCCCTGACCGCCGGCGGCGACATCGCGGCTGCGAAAATCTGCGATCACGTCGATATTCGTCATCTCGGCGAGCAACGCGGGATTGTTGATCTGCCGCGTGTAGCCCTTTTCCGGCCGATGCCGCACCGTTTGCCCGTGTACGCCTATCGCGCGCACCTTGGTCGACGAATAGCCGCTCACGCTCTGCAATTCGTGGCAGCACACGGCGTAGCGCGTGGCGAGCGCGTTCGCGGCGAGCGCCTCGCGTTCCAGTTCGTTGTCGCCGGGCGCCTGCAGCGCGAAGAGCGCATCGCGCAGGCCCTCGGAGAAGGACACGTGCGCCTCGCCGAGCACGACGGGCGGCTTGCCCGCCGCGAACTGCACCGCGACGCCATCCACGCCGTCCATGCTCGTGCCGGACATCAGGCCGAAGTACACGCCGTCTGCCTTGCCGGGTTCGATTGCTTCGGCCTTTTTCCCCACGCTCTTCTCCTCGTCGATGCTCGTCGTCGCTCGTCCATCAACGCGCGATTATCCGCGCATCCGCGCTGATCGTTAAGACGCAGCCACCGCACGCGGCCGCCGCCGGATGCGCGCATGGCGCCAAACGGACCGCATGCGGCCCTCATCGCGTAAAATCGTGAGCCTGAACAAGCCATTGCGCTCCGCGCGAAGCCGTCCGTGACGGCGCCATCGCAACTTTCCACATCACAAGCCGCAAGCATGACCACTGACTCCAACGCTTCTTCCGCGCCCTCGCGCGAGGCCTTTCCGATCACCGACGACGTGCGCGCCGCCCTCGCGATCGCCAAGCGCGGCTGCGACGAACTGCTGATCGAGGACGAATTCGCGCAGAAGCTCGCACGGAGCGCGGCGACCGGCAAGCCACTGCGCATCAAGCTCGGGCTGGACCCGACCGCGCCGGACATTCACATCGGCCATACGGTCGTGCTGAACAAGATGCGTCAGTTGCAGGACCTCGGGCATCAGGTCATCTTCCTGATCGGCGATTTCACGTCGCTCATCGGTGATCCGTCCGGCCGCAACGCCACGCGCCCGCCGCTCACGCGCGAGCAGATCGAAATGAACGCGAAGACGTATTTCGATCAGGCGTCGCTGGTGCTCGACCGTGAAAAAACCGAGATTCGCTACAACAGCGAATGGTCGATGCCGCTCGGCGCTGACGGCATGATCAAGCTGGCGTCGCGCTACACGGTGGCGCGCATTCTCGAACGCGAAGATTTCACCAAGCGTTTCCAGAGCGGCGTGCCCATCTCGATTCACGAGTTCCTCTATCCGCTGATGCAGGGCTACGACTCCGTCGCGCTCAACGCCGATCTCGAACTCGGCGGCACGGATCAGAAATTCAACTTGCTCGTCGGCCGCGAATTGCAGAAGCAATATGGCCAGGAGCAGCAATGCATCTTGACGATGCCGCTGCTCGAAGGGCTCGACGGCGTCGAAAAGATGTCGAAGTCGAAGCACAACTACGTCGGCATCAGCGAGAAGCCGACCGAGATGTTCGGCAAGCTGATGAGCATTTCCGATGTGCTGATGTGGCGTTACTTCGAACTGCTGTCGTTCCGCAGCATGGAAGAAATCGCGCGCTTCAAACAGGAAGCCGAAGGCGGCCGCAATCCGCGCGACTTCAAGGTGATGCTCGCGCAGGAGATCGTCGCGCGTTTCCATTCGCCCGCGGACGCGGAGCGCGCGCTCGAAGACTTCAACCATCGCGCGAAGGGCGGCGTGCCGGACGATATTCCGACCGTCACGCTCGCGGGCGCGCCGCTTGCCATCGGCCAGTTGCTGAAGCAGGCGGGGCTCGTGCCTTCCACGAGCGAGGCGTTGCGCAACATCGAACAGGGCGGCGTGAAGATCGACGGCGCGACGGTGTCCGACAAGGGTTTGAAGGTCGAGCCGGGCGAGTTCGTCGTGCAGGTGGGCAAGCGCCGCTTCGCGCGCATCACGCTGACGGCGTAAGCGGATGATCGCGCTCATCCAGCGAGTGCGGCGCGCGGACGTGCGCGTCGGCGATCGCGTGACCGGGGCCATCGACGCGGGCCTGCTCGCGCTCGTGTGCGCGGAACGCGGCGACACCGAAGCCGCCGCCGACAAGCTGCTCGGAAAGATGCTCGCGTACCGCGTCTTCAGCGACGCCGCGGGCAAGATGAATCTGTCCGTGCAGAACATCGACGGCGCGGGGCGCGCGGGCGGCGTGCTGCTGGTGTCGCAATTCACGCTCGCCGCCGATACATCGAGCGGACTGCGGCCGAGCTTCACGCCGGCCGCGCCGCCCGACGAGGGCAGGCGGCTTTTCGATTACTTCGTGCGCGAGGCGCGGGTGAAGCATCCGATTGTGGAGACCGGCGAGTTCGGCGCGGATATGCAGGTGTCGCTCGTCAACGACGGGCCGGTCACGTTCTGGCTGCAGGTGCGGCCATGACGATGCAAGTTGTGTTCATCCGCCACGGCGAGACCGACTGGAACCGCGTCAAGCGCATCCAGGGGCATATCGACATTTCGCTGTCCGCGCATGGCGAGCAGCAAGCAGAACAGCTCGGCGCGCGGCTTGCGCGGGAAGGGCGGCTGGACGCCGTCTACACCAGCGATCTGCTACGCGCGCAACAGACAGCGCGCCCGTTCGCCGATGCGCTCGGACTCGAACCGCGCTTGTCCGAAGGCTTGCGCGAACGCAACTACGGCGCGTTTCAGGGCCACGACAGCGACGAGATCAGCGGGAAGTTTCCCGCAGAGTACGTCGAATGGCAGACGCGCGATCCGGGCTTCACGCCGCCCGGCGGCGAATCGCTGCGCGTCTTTTATCACCGCGTGATCCACGCGATGGAGCCGATCGTCGCCGCGCATCCGGGCGGCCGCGTCGCGTGCGTGGCGCACGGCGGCGTGCTCGACTGCATCTACCGGTTCGCGATGAAACTGCCGCTCGACGCGCCGCGCAACTGGCCGCTGCTCAATTGCAGCGTCAACGTGGTGGATTACGACGGCGGCCACGCGACGGTGGTGTCATGGGGCGACGTCTCACATCTCGCCACCGATACCGCCGACGACAGCTTGCGCAAGACAGCCTAGTCGTTCTTCTTCGCGGCAACCCTCAGGCGCGCGCGCTTCGAAATACCGTTGACGAGCGCCCAGCGAACGACCGGCGCCATCGCCCGCACGCCGGGACGCACGATGACGCGCCGCATCGGCGCCAGCGACGAAAGCCCGAGCATCTCCTGCGCCCAGCCGGGCAGCAGATCGACGCCCGCATTGAACACCAGCACGCGCGCCGGCTTCATGACGACGCTCGGCGTCGGCGCGCTCTTGAGCACGCGAATGACTTCCTGCGTGCGCTCGCTTGCATGCAGATGCGGACGCATCGCGGCGAGATAGGCGTCGATTTGCGCGCGCGTGGTCGGCACGTCGCGGGCGCCGAGCAGACGGGCGACGAGCGCCGTTTCATCGAAGTAGCGGTCCTGGTCCGCCTCGGACAGACCGGGATTCACATACCGCAGATAGCCTTCGAGAAAGCTCGTGACTTCGGCCACATGCACCCACGTCAGAAGATCGGCGTCGCTTGCGCGATATGGCCGGCCGTCGGGCGCGGTGCCCGTCACGCCGAGATGAATGCGCTTCACGCGCTCGATCAGCGCGAGCGCGTCGCGCCGGTTGCCGAACGTGGTGCCCGCGATGAAAGTCGCCGTGCGCCGCAGCCGGCCGAGAATATCCGTGCGAAACGTGGAGTGATCCCAGACGCCCGCGAGCGCGAGCGGATGCAGCGTCTGGAGCAGCAGCGCGCTGATGCCGCTCGTCATCATCGACGTGAAATCGGCGTGGACTTTCCAGCAGATGGTGTCCGGCCCGAAGAGGCCTGGGTCGCCCGGCGGCGACGAGTAATCGAGCGTCGGCCCGCTGCCTGTCGTGAGACTCGTGATGCCGCCTGCAATCGACGACCGTAAGCGCGTGACCCACGTTGCCTGATCCGACATGCGCTAGCCGTTGTTCGCGTCCCAGAGATCGCGGATTGGCCCGCCATCCGGCGCCGCGATGCCGAAATGCCGATACGTCAGCAAGGTCGCGACGCGCCCGCGCGGCGTGCGCTGCAAATAGCCTTGCTGGATGAGATACGGCTCCAGCACGTCTTCGATGGTGTCGCGTTCTTCGCCGATGGCCGCCGCGAGGTTATCGACGCCGACCGGCCCGCCGTCGAACTTGTGCAGGATCGCTTCGAGCAGCTTGCGGTCCATCAGGTCGAAGCCGACCGGATCGACGTCGAGCATCTTCAGCGCGGCATCCGCGACTTCCGCCGTGATGCTGCCGTTCGCCTTCACTTCCGCGTAGTCGCGCACGCGGCGCAGCAGCCGATTCGCGATACGCGGCGTGCCGCGCGAGCGCCGCGCGATTTCCAGCGCGCCTTCCGGCACGATGTCCGCCTTCAGAAGCGACGCTGAGCGCGACACGATGCGCGCAAGCTCATTCGCGTTATAGAACTCCAGCCGCGACACGATGCCGAAGCGGTCGCGCAGCGGATTGGTCAACATGCCTGCACGCGTGGTGGCTCCGACGAGCGTGAACGGCTGAAGATCCAGCTTCACGCTACGCGCGGCCGGCCCTTCGCCGATCATGATGTCGATCTGATAATCCTCGAGCGCCGGGTACAGGATTTCCTCGACGACCGGCGAGAGCCGATGAATCTCGTCGATGAAGAGTACGTCGTTCGCTTCGAGATTGGTGAGCAGCGCGGCGAGATCGCCTGCGCGCTCCAGCACCGGCCCCGACGTCTGCCGCAGATTCACGCCCATTTCACGCGCGATGATGTGCGCGAGCGTCGTCTTGCCGAGACCCGGCGGACCGAAGAGCAGCACATGATCCAGCGCTTCCGAACGCCGCTTGGCCGCTTCGATGAAGATTTCGAGCTGCCCGCGCACCTTTTCCTGCCCCACGTATTCGTCGAGCTGGCGCGGTCGCAACGCGCGCTCGAAAGCTTCTTCGTTCGGCGAGACGGGCGTGGCCGAGATGATGCGTTCGGCGGCGAGTTTGTCGGTTTCGATCATAAGTCGATTGTACAGCGAGCCTTCTCGCCGCGAACCTGGCCGAACGGCCTAGTGGCGCACAGCGCCAGGCGCCTGGAGAATCAGGCTTTCGAGAGCGCCTTCAACGCGAGCTTGATGCCTTCCGAGACGCCCGTTCCCGCCGGCACGTTCTTGATGGCGGCGAGCGCTTCCTTCTCGGAATAGCCGAGCGCGAGCAGCGCATTAAGAATGTCGGACGCATGATCGGACTGTGAAGCGGCGCTTGCCATTGCGCCGAGATCGGCGCCGAGCTTGCCCTTCAGTTCAAGCAGCAGGCGTTCGGCGGTTTTCTTGCCGATGCCCGGCACGCGCGTCAAGCGCGCGCTGTCCTGCGTCGTCACGGTCTGCGCGAGCTCCTGCACGCTCATGCCGGAAAGCACCGCAAGCGCCATGCGCGCGCCGATGCCGCTGATCTTCAACAATTCGCGGAAGGTCGCGCGTTCCTGCGACGTCAGAAAGCCGTAGAGCAGATGCGCGTCCTCGCGCACGATCATCTGCGTGAGCAGGACGACCTTGTCGCCCGCGTTCGGCAGGTTGTAGAACGTGCTCATCGGCACGTCGATTTCATAGCCGACGCCGTTGCAGTCGACGAGCAGGTGCGGCGGATTTTTTTCCAGCAAAACGCCGGCAATGCGACCAATCATGTTTGGGTTGTCGTGAGAGAAGATTTAGCCGATGAGTCTGCCGCGCCGCACGCGCAAGCCTTTCTTCGCGAGCGACGGCGCAATGCCGCCGAGCGTCGCGAGCCCCGTGCCGCCGTGCGCGTGACAGATGGCCATGCCGAGGGCATCGGCGGCGTCGGTGCTCGGCACGCCCGAAAGGTTCAGCAGGCGCACGACCATCTGCTGCATCTGCTCCTTCGTCGCGCGGCCGTAGCCGACAACAGCCTGCTTCAATTGCAGCGCGGTGTATTCGGCGACCGGCACGCCGCTCGCGACGAGCCCGCAAATGGCCGCGCCGCGCGCCTGCCCGAGCAGCAGCGTCGACTGAGGATTGACGTTGACGAAGACTTTTTCGATAGCCGCCTGATCCGGGTTGTGCTGGCGGATCAGCGTCGAAATGCCGTCGAAGATGGTGTTCAGGCGCGAAGGCAAATCGGCGTCGGCGGTCTTGATGACGCCGCTCGTCACATAGTTGAGCGAGTGCCCCGCCATGTCGATGATGCCGAAGCCCGTCACGCGCAGGCCGGGGTCGATGCCTAGGATTCTCATTCGTTCGCGATGCGGCTCGTCCAAATTGAAATGGCCTGCTTGCGCGACTCTGAGCGCAAACAGGCCAATACTAAATGAACTCGGCGCGATTAATGGCGGAAATGGCGCGTGCCGGTGAGGAGCATCGCGACGTTGTGCTCGTCGGCGGCGGCGACCACTTCGTCGTCGCGCATGGAGCCGCCCGGCTGGATCACGCAGGTCGCGCCCGCGTTCACTACGACGTCGAGGCCGTCGCGGAACGGGAAAAACGCATCCGATGCGACCGCCGAGCCGTTGAGCGAGAGTCCTGCGTTCTGCGCCTTGATGCCCGCGATGCGCGCCGAATCCACGCGGCTCATCTGGCCCGCGCCGACGCCGAGCGTCATGCCGCCGCCGCAGAACACGATGGCGTTCGACTTCACGAACTTCGCCACGCGCCAGGCGAACATCAGATCGTCCATTTCCTTCGGCGTCGGATGGCGCTTGGTCACCACGCGCAGTTCATGCGGCTGCACATTCTTCGAATCGAGCGACTGGACCAGCAGGCCGCCGCCCACGCGCTTGAGGTCGAACGCGTTGTGACCGTCGCCGAGCGCGATTTGCAGCAAGCGCACGTTCTGCTTCGCGGCGAACACGGCGCGCGCGGCTTCGCTGAACGAAGGCGCGATCAGCACTTCGACGAACTGCTTCGCCACGGCCTGCGCCGCCGCTTCGTCCACTTCGCGATTGAACGCGATGATGCCGCCGAACGCCGAGGTCGGATCGGTCTGGAACGCCTTCGAGTACGCCTCGTGCGCGTTCGCGCCGACGGCGACACCGCACGGATTCGCGTGCTTGATGATGACGCACGCCGGCGCGTCGAACGTCTTCACGCATTCCCACGCGGCGTCCGAATCCGCGATGTTGTTGTACGAGAGTTCCTTGCCCTGCAGTTGCTCGTAATTGGCGAGCGCGCCGGCGGGCACCGAAAGATCGCGGTAGAACGCCGCGCTTTGATGCGGGTTTTCGCCGTAGCGCAGATCTTGCACTTTCTCGAACGCCAGATTGAACGTGGCGGGGTACGTGTTGCGCTCGCTGTGCTGAAGCGTTTCGGTGAGGCTTGTCAGATAGTTGGTGATCGCGCCGTCGTACTGCGCGGTGTGCGCGAAGACTTTGGTCGCGAGCCGGAAGTTCGTCGCGTAGCCGACGCTGTTGTTGTTCGCGCGCATTTCGTTGAGCACGGCGGCGTAGTCAGCCGGATCGACGATGACGGTCACATCACGATGATTCTTCGCCGCCGAGCGCAGCATGGTCGGCCCGCCGATATCGATGTTCTCGATCGCGTCTTCCAGCGAGCACTGTTCCTTGGCGACCGTCTGCACGAACGGATACAGGTTGACGACGAGCAGGTCGATCGTCGGAATCTCGTGCTTTTCAAGCGCCGCCATGTGCTCCGGCAGATCGCGGCGCGCGAGAATGCCGCCGTGCACCTTGGGATGCAGCGTCTTCACGCGCCCATCCAGCATTTCCGGAAAGCCGGTGTAGTCGGCGACTTCGGTCACGGGCAGACCCGCGTCCGCGAGCAGTTTCGCCGTGCCGCCGGTCGAGAGAAGCCGGACGCCCAGCTGCGAGAGCGATTGGGCGAATTCGACGATGCCGGACTTGTCGGAAACCGAGATGAGCGCTTGCTTGATCATGATGAACACTGAAACCAGAAAGGATAACCAGGCCGGAACCAGGCGCGCGCCCGGTCCGAAGAATCAAATCAATCCGTGCTGCTGGAGCTTCTTGCGTAGCGTGTTGCGGTTGATGCCGAGATATTCGGCCGCGAGCGACTGATTGCCGCCCGCCTGCTCGAGCACCACTTCGAGCATCGGTTTTTCCACGCACGAGATCACCATGTCGTACACGTCGTGCGGGTTGGAGCCGTCCAGGTCCTGAAAATAGCTGTCGAGGCTCTGGCGGACGCATTGTTCGATGTTATGTCTGCTCATGCGGCAAGTAGTCGGTCTGTGTTGTTCTGTCCGCCGCACGATTCTTCATCGGCCGCTTCGTCGGCGTCCCCGGCCTCGTCGACATAAACGAGGCGGTCTGACAGCGCCTTTTGCGCGTCGAAGAATTCGTTGACAGCGAACAATTGTTCTTTGGTCGTGTCGAGCGTATTCATCCGGTGCCGAAAGGTGTTGGCGCCGGAAAGGCCGCGAGTGTACCAGCCGATGTGCTTGCGCGCAGTCCGAACGCCGGTGAACTCCCCGTAGAACGCGTAGTGGTCTTCGAGGTGTTCGTTCATGACCTGCTGGATCTCGTCGATGCGCGGCGGCGGCATGCGCTCGCCCGTCGCAAGGAAGTGCTCGATCTCGCGGAAAAGCCACGGCCGGCCCTGCGCCGCGCGGCCGATCATGATGGCGTCGGCGCCGGTTGCCGCGAGCACGTGGCGCGCTTTCTCGGGCGTCGTGATATCGCCGTTCGCGACGACCGGAATTCTCACCGACGCCTTAACGGCTGCGATGGTCTCGTATTCCGCGTCGCCTTTGTACAGATCGGCGCGCGTGCGTCCGTGAACGGTGAGCATGGAGATGCCGGCGTCTTGCGCGATCCGCGCAATGGTCAGCGCATTCTTGTTCTCGCGATTCCACCCCGTGCGAATCTTGAGCGTGACCGGCACCGCGTCCGGGCCGACGCCGACCGCCTGCACCACCGCCTCGACGATGCGCGCGACCAGCGGTTCGTTCTGCAAGAGCGCCGATCCCGCCGCGACGTTGCACACCTTCTTGGCCGGGCAGCCCATGTTGATGTCGATGATCTGCGCGCCGTTCGCGACGTTGTGACGCGCGGCTTCGGCGAGCATCTGCGGGTCCGCGCCCGCAATCTGCACGGCGATTGGCTCGACCTCGCCCGCGTGGTTCGCGCGGCGCATGGTCTTTTCGCTCTTCCACAACTGTGCGTTCGACGCGACCATCTCCGACACCGCGTAGCCCGCGCCCATGCGCTTGCACAGCTGGCGGAAGGGCCGGTCGGTGACGCCTGCCATCGGAGCGACGAACAGGTTATTGCGCAGAACGTGTGGACCGATAGTGGGCATGACGTGGAGGCACCGAGCGGGCGAAGGTCGGCAATAAGCGCCGTGTCGCGTCAGACGGATGCAGAAATGCGGAAGGGAAACGCGTATTTTAACGCTAAGCGAGTGCTGAAATTAAGAGCAATCGCGTGCAAGTGTTTAAATCTTCTATGAAAGCCGACGCGGCCATAGAGGATAAGTCGCGCGTCGGCCACCGATATTTAGCGCCGCTGGCCGAACATCATCTGCCGCGCGAGCGCCGTTTTTAGCGGCGGCAGAAATTCGAGCGCGGTCAACGCCAGCCCGCGCGCGGCCGCGAGCGGCGCGAAATCGATCGTGAAGATGCGAGCGAGCGTATCCGTTGCGCCGATGGTGAAGCGCCGGTCGAGCGCGCGCCGCTGTGCGAAATGCGCGAGCGCGAGCGGGCGCGGTCCGTCGACGGAGAGGGCGTCGCAGAGCGCCTGCGCGTCGCGAAGCCCGAGATTCAGGCCCTGACCTGCCACCGGATGCAGCGTCTGCGCTGCATTGCCGATGGCGACCGTGCGCCGGTCGACCAGCGCGTTGAGTGCGGTCAGCCCGAGCGGATAAGCAGCCCGCCCGACGATGCGCGTGAAGCGCCCCATACGCGAGCCGAACGCGACGCCGAGTTCGGCGAGCAACGCGTCGTCGCCGAGTTGCATGCGTCGCGCGGCTTCATCGGGCGAGCAGCACCAGACGAGCGAGTAATCCGCGTGACGCTGGCCACCGCAGGGCAGAAGCGCGATCGGCCCCTGGTTCGTGAAGCGTTCCCACGCGACATTGGCTTGCGGGTCCGACACGCTCACCGTGCCGACGATGGCGGTCTGGCCGTAATCGCGCGCCCGGCGCTGCGTGGAGATTGCGACATCGCGCGGACCTTGCTGATAGAGCCCGCCTTCGGCGTTGACCAGCACGCGCACCCGGATCGTGCGCTCGACACCGCCCGATTGCAGCGGCAATGTCACGCTTTCGTTGTCCTGCAAGGGCGGCAGGGCGGACGTATCGGTGAGCCAATCGACTTTAGTCGCACGCACGGCCTTCGCGAGCGCGCCGACGAGCGAGCCGTAGCGCACCACGTAACCCAGCTCGGGCAAGTCGTGCTCGTCGTGCTCGATCAGCGTGCGTCCGAAATGTCCGCGCTGGGAGACATGAATACGACGGATCGGCGTCACGTCGGCGGGAAAGCCGAGCGGCTGGAGCATCACGCGGCTGCCGTGCGAAAGCGCGAGCGAGCGCGGATCGTTCGCGGCGGCTTCGGGCGTGCGCGCGTCGATCAGCGCGATGGAGAGCCGCGAGGTCGCGCTGCGTCGCGCGAGCCACCCGGCGAGCGCAAGCCCGACCGGCCCCGCGCCGACGATGGCGATGTCGTAGTCGTAATGCGGTTGCGTGGTGGTGTCGCTCATGTCGTGAGGTTCAATGGCTGATGGATTCGCGCATGAGCGCCTCGATCTCGTCGGCGGCGACGGGAACTTCGCGCGTGAGCAGCTCGCAGCCGCCGGGCGTGACGAGCGCGTCGTCTTCGATACGGATGCCTGTGTTCCAGTAACGCTCGGGCACGTCTTCGGCCGCGCGCACGTACAGGCCCGGCTCGATAGTCAGCACGTTGCCGGCGGCGAGCGTGCGCCAAGGCCGCGCGCCTTGCTCATCGCGCGGACCGTCGGCCTCGCGATACTCGCCCGCGTCGTGCACGTCCATGCCGAGCCAATGGCCCGTGCGGTGCATGTAAAAGCGCGCATAGGCCCGTTCCGCGATGACGTTCTCGGCGCTGCCGTACTTCGTCTTGTCGAGAATGCCGGTGTCGAGCAGACCCTGCGACAGTACGTGGACCGCCGCCTGATGCGGTGCGTCGAAACCCACGCCTGCGCGCGTCGCGTCGATGGCGGCGGATTGCGCGGCGAGCACGATGTCATAGAGCTCGCGCTGCGCCGGCGTGAAACGGCCGTTTGCCGGAAACGTGCGCGTGATGTCGGATGCGTAGCCGTCCAGTTCGCAGGCGGCGTCGATCAGAATGAGATCGCCGTCGCGCAGAATCGCATTGCCCGCCGGGTAATGCAGCACGCAAGCATTCGCGCCCGCGGCCACGATGGAGCCATACGCAGGCGCTTGCGCGCCGCGCCGCCGGAACGTGTAAAGCAGCTCGGCTTCGAGTTCGTACTCGCGCATGCCGGGGCGGCAAGCGCGCATCGCGCGGCAGTGCGCCTCGGCGGAAATCGATGCGGCGCGGCGCATGAGCGCGATCTCGTGCGCGTCCTTCACGAGCCGCATTTCGTCGATGATCGGCAGCAGATGCTGCGCCCGCGTCGGCGCGCGCACGCCGCTGCGGCTCTGCGCGCGCACGGTGTCGAGCCAGCGGCGGACCGTGGCGTCGAGTTCGGCCGATGTGCCGAGCGCGTAGAACAGCGCGGGCTGGTCCGCGAGAAGGCGCGGGATGTGGTCGTCGAGCGCGCCGATGGCGAAGGCGGCATCGAAACCGAATGCGTCGGCGGCCGCCTCCGGTCCGTAGCGAAAGCCTTCCCAGGTCTCCCGCTCGGCATTCTTCTCGCGACAGAACAGGATGGACGCTGGCTCGCCGTCCTGCGCGCTCGCGTTCAGCACGAGCGTCGCCTCGGGTTCGCTGAAGCCCGTCAGGTAATAGAAGTAGCTGTCGTGACGAAACGCATAGTCCGTGTCGCGGTTGCGCATGACTTCCGGCGCGGTCGAGAGGACGGCGACGCCGCCGCCCTGCGCCCGCAACTGCGCAAGCACGCGCTCGCGGCGGCTGCGGTAGACATCGACGGCAATCGGGCTGCCCAGTTCGGTGATTGAGTTCATGCGCCCGATTGTAGCGCCGGCCTACACGCCGCGCGAATAGGCCGTTCGGCCTAGTAGGCGGACGTCAAAAGGCGGGGCATACTCGCCCGAAAGCAGTGGAGCGTCCTGCGCAGCGTCTAGTCATCTGCCCGGTTGCGCACGCTGCCCGCCACGAGGTCGAAGCGGAACAGCCGGCATTCGAGCGCGCCGTTGAAAAGCGGCGTCTTGGTCGATTCGCGCAGCCGCAGCATGCCGGGCAGCTTGCGGTCGGACGTAAGCACGTAAGCGCGCCAGCCGGGAAAGCGTTGCTTGAGCGCGTTGCCGAACGAGACGAAGAATTCGGTGTCGGCGGGATCGGGCTGCGCGCGGGCGAAAGCGTCGTCGTCCTCGCGGCGCGAACGGGCCGTGTCGCGGATCTCGCCGCGCGGGCCGCGTCCGCGCACTTCGATGCGTTCGCCATACGGCGGATTCGCGACGAGAATGCCGGGCGCGTCGGTGGGCGGCGTCATGTTGCGGGCATCGACCTGCTTGAGCGACAGTTCCGGCACACCCGCGCGGCTCAGGTTCGCACGCGCCTTGCCGAGCATGTCGCCGGAAATGTCGCTGCCGAAGATATTGATGTTCGCGGCGTTCGCGCGACCTGCGCGCTTTGCTTCGATCGCGGCGTTCTTGAGCTTCTGCCACATGCCCGGATGGAACGGCTTGAGCTTTTCGAAGCCGAAACGCCGCTCGCTGCCCGGCGCGATGTTGAGCGCGGTCTGCGCGGCCTCGGCGAGGAACGTGCCGCTGCCGCACATCGGATCGAAGAGCGGCGTGCCGGGCGTCCATCCGGTCAAGCGCAAAATGCCCGCGGCAAGGTTCTCGCGCAGGGGGGCGGCACCCTTGTCGAGCCGCCAGCCGCGCTTGAAGAGCGGTTCGCCGGAGGTGTCGAGATAAAGCGTGCACTCGTTCAACGTGAGGAACGCGAAGACGCGCACGTCGGGCTGCGCCGTGTCGATGCTCGGGCGCGCGCCGCTCAGGTCGCGCAGGCGGTCGCACACGGCGTCTTTCACGCGCAGCGTCGTGAATTCGAGACTCTTGAGCGGCGATTTGATCGCGGTGAGATCGACGCGCATGGTTTGGCTCGGCGTGAACCACTGTTCCCACCGCTGCCGATGCGTGAGTTCGTAGATATCGTGCTCGTTGCGATACGGTCCCTGCGCGATCTTCAGCAGCACACGGCTCGCGATACGCGAATGCAGATTTACCGCCATGCCCGCGACCCAGCCGCCCCGAAAGTGCACGCCGCCCGGCACTTGCGCGCCGACGGTGAGCGGACCGCTTCCCGTGAGCGGCGCGGTGCTGACGTGACGCTCCCCGATCTCGGCAAGCTCGGCGGCGAGCGGCGCTTCGAGACCGCGCGGGCAGGGGACAAACCAGTCGAAGAGAGGGGAGGACATTGGGGCGCTTGCGGGGGTTCAAAGGCGGTATTGTACGCGGCCGAACTCCGAAAGGCTGTGCGCTGGAATCTGCCGCCGCGTCGTTTCCGGGCCGCGCCAGCCAGGTAGATGGCAACGTCTCGCTTTGCCTCGACACAGACGGAGAGTCAGTGCAATGCTCGTTCATTCGCGACGTATTAGTCCGTGCAGGCAGCCTAATACACGCATTCGCCACCACATTCTAAAGAATTGGGCTTATCTCCCGAGACCGGATAAAGCGACGCCTCTTTCCATCGGCGTTGTGCAGGCGTTCGAAGAAGTTCATCCGTCGATTGCTCCACATATACATACCCTTCCGAGCAACGGCGTTTTGGCCCACGTTGCAGCGCCCCTTGCGGAACTCGGCTTCGCCGTCGAGGCTGGGAAAAAGCACGCGGACAAGATTCGCGTCCCCGTCTTATATGGAAACAACGGACGAGTCGCCAAGGCTTTCGAAGCCGATGCCTATCACGCGGACGAACGGTTCGTTGTCGAGGTCGAGGCCGGGCGGGGAGTCGCCAACAACCAGTTCCTAAAAGACCTCTATCAAGCTTGCATGATGGATGACGTCGACTATCTGGCGATTGCGGTCCGGAACGTCTACGTTGCCGCGGGCGTGACAAACCCGGCCTTCGACCGCGTCGTCACGTTCTTCGATACTCTCTTCGCGGGCAACCGAATGCGGCTTCCTCTGAAGGGTATCTTGATCGTTGGCTATTGAATGGTAGGTGGCATGACTTTACGCGCTCGTCGACCACCGGCGAACGAGCGCGCTTCTTCTCAGTCAACCCTCACTCCACCGCCTTCATCATCTCCTCGACCACCTTCTTCGCATCTCCGAACACCATCATCGTCTTGTCCATATAGAACAGTTCGTTGTCGAGCCCGGCGTAGCCCGCCGCCATCGACCGCTTGTTCACGATGATCGTCCGCGCCTTATAGGCTTCAAGAATCGGCATGCCCGCGATGGGCGATTTCGGGTCCGTCTTCGCAGCCGGGTTCACTACGTCGTTGGCCCCGAGCACGAGCACCACGTCCGTCTGCCCGAATTCGCTGTTGATGTCCTCCATCTCCTGAACCATCTCGTACGGCACTTCGGCTTCCGCGAGCAGCACGTTCATGTGCCCCGGCATGCGTCCCGCGACCGGGTGAATCGCGTACCGCACGTCGATGCCCTTTTCAACGAGCTTGTCCGTCAACTCCTTCAGCGCATGCTGCGCGCGCGCGACGGCCAGTCCATAACCGGGCACGATCACCACGCTTTCCGCGTTGCCGAGCATGAAGGCGGCGTCATCGGCGGAACCGGATTTCACCGGCCGCTGCTCCTGCGCGCCGCCCGCCGCCGCGCCGCCCGCTTCGCCGCCGAAGCCGCCCAGAATCACATTGAAGAACGAGCGGTTCATCGCGCGGCACATGATGTACGAGAGAATCGCGCCCGACGAACCGACGAGCGATCCGGCGATGATCAACATCGGATTGTTGAGCGAGAAGCCGATGCCCGCCGCCGCCCATCCCGAGTACGAATTGAGCATCGAGACGACGACCGGCATGTCCGCGCCGCCGATCGGAATGATGATGAGCACGCCGAGTGCGAACGCGATCAGCGTCATGATGAC
Organism: Caballeronia sp. LZ062; assembly: GCF_031450785.1. Lineage (NCBI taxonomy): Bacteria > Pseudomonadati > Pseudomonadota > Betaproteobacteria > Burkholderiales > Burkholderiaceae > Caballeronia > Caballeronia sp. LZ062. The sequence goes on along the minus strand of NZ_JARTWB010000002.1, from coordinate 2,164,410 downwards.
GAACGGCAGCCACGACTGCGTCACCATGAAAATGATGCCGAAGCCGATCATCGCCACGGCCAGCAGCAAATTGATCAAATGCTGCCCCGAATACACGACCGGCGCGCCCTGAAAGAGCCGGAACTTGTACTTGCCCGAGAGCTTGCCGAACGCGATCACCGATCCCGAAAACGTGATCGCGCCGACGAACGTGCCGATGAACAACTCGACGCGATTGCCGTACGGAATCAGGTACCCCGGCGGCGCGAGTCCAAAGGCGGACGGTTCCGACACCACCGCATACGCGATGCACACGGCCGCGAGACCGATCAGCGAGTGCATCGCCGCGACAAGCTCGGGCATCTTCGTCATCTCGACTTTGGCCGCGATATACGCGCCCGCCGCGCCGCCGATGATCAACGCCGCGAACAACAGCGACAGCCCGAGCGAAAGATTCGAGCCGAGATCAGCGGCTTGCTTTGTGATGAGCGCGAGCGTCGTGAAGATCGCGATCGCCATGCCCGCCATGCCGAACGTATTGCCGATGCGCGCGGTCTTCGGATTCGACAGGCCCTTGAGCGCCTGAATGAAGCACACCGACGCGATCAGATACAGCAGAGTGACGACGTTCATGCTCATTTACGCGCCCTCCTTGCTGGTCAGCTTCCTCGGCTCCTTTTTCTTGAACATTTCGAGCATGCGCCGCGTCACGAGAAAGCCGCCGAACACGTTCACCGCCGCGAGCAGCACCGCGAGCGCGCCGAAGAACTTGCCCGTGCCGCCCACCGTCAGCCCGACCGCGAGCATCGCGCCGACGATCACGATGGCCGAAATGGCGTTCGTCACGGCCATGAGCGGGGTGTGCAGCGCGGGCGTCACGTTCCAGACGACGTGATAACCGACGTAGATCGCCAGCACGAAGATGATGAGGTTGATCACCGTATGGTTGATGACGTCCATGTTCGTCTCCGTGTCAGGCGGTCGCGCGGGCGAGCTGTCCGTCGCGGCACTGAAGCGTGGCCGCGACGATGTCGTCCGCGAGGTCGATGTTGAGCGTGCCTTCCTTCGTCAGGATCAGCTTCAGGAAGTCGAGCAGATTGCGCGCGTAGAGCGCGGAGGCGTCGGCGGCGACCATCGAGGCCAGATTCGTATGGCCGACGATATGCACGCCGTGCTTCGTCACCACCTGATCCACTTCGGTCAGCGGACAGTTGCCGCCTTTTCTGCCTTCGAACTCGGGGCCGCGTCCGGCGGCGAGATCGACGATCACCGACCCCGGTTTCATGTGCTTCACCGTTTCCACCGAGACGAGCGTCGGCGCGGGACGGCCGGGAATCAGCGCCGTCGAAATGACGATGTCGGCGGCCTTCGCGCGTTCGTGCACCAGCGCCGACTGCCGCGCGAGCCAGCTCGGCGGCATCGGCCGCGCATAGCCGCCGACGCCTTGAGCCGCCTCGCGTTCCTCGTCGGTTTCGAAGGGCACGTCGACGAACTTCGCGCCGAGCGATTCGATCTGCTCCTTCACGGCCGGCCGCACATCCGACGCTTCGACCACGGCGCCGAGGCGCTTCGCCGTCGCGATTGCCTGAAGGCCCGCGACGCCCGCGCCCAGGACGAGCACACGCGCCGCTTTCACGGTGCCGGCGGCGGTCATGAGCATCGGCATGAATCGCTGGTAGTACTGGCAGGCCATCAGCACGGCCTTGTAGCCGGCGATGTTCGCCTGCGACGACAGCACGTCGAGGCTCTGCGCCCGCGTCGTGCGCGGTGCGGCTTCGAGCGCGAACGCGGTCACGCTCGCGGCGGCGAGCCGCGCGGTGTTCTCGGTGTTGAACGGATCGAGCATGCCGATGAGCACGGCGCCCGCTTTCATCGTCGCGAGTTCTTCGGCGGACGGGGACTGGACCTTGAGCACGATTTCGGCTGATAACGCGGTGGCGGCATCGACGATATCGGCGCCCGCTTGCGCGAACGCGTCGTCGATATAGCTCGCCCGCACGCCCGCGCCGCTTTGCACCGAAAGGCGGTGTCCTTGCGCGACGAGCTTTTTCACGGTCTCCGGCGTGGCGGCGACGCGCGCCTCGTTCGCCCGTGTCTCGGCAGGCACTCCGATGTGCATGTTGAATCCTCCTGTCTTTCCTTTTCTTTTCTTGCCCTCGGGCGCGGCCACGCGCGAGGGAGACCAAGGCTGATTTCGAGTTTCAGATGCTGATGGACGGCTGTCTCAACTGTAACTGAAGAATATGCGCGGACAATGCGATCCGGCACCTGATCGCACTCCGCGCTAACCCTTAGGCCGCGCGCACGTGATGGGACGCGTAACGGTAAAATGTCGGCCATGAAATCAGATACTTGGGCTCCTCACGTTACGGTCGCGGCGATTGTCGAGCAGGACGGGCGCTTCCTCGTCATCGAGGAACACACATCCGCAGGGCTGCGAATCAACCAACCGGCCGGTCATCTCGAAGCGGGCGAAACGCTCGTCGAGGCGGTCGTCCGCGAGACGCTGGAGGAAACGGCGCATCGGTTCGAGCCCGAGGCGCTCGTCGGTGCTTACATGACGCACTTTCAGCGCCCTGAGCGCGATGTCACGTATCTGCGCTTCACGTTCTGCGGCAAGTCCGCGGGGGAAGTGGCGGGGCGCGCGCTGGACGAGGGGATCGTCCGCGCAATGTGGCTCACGCCTGACGAACTGCGCGCGACGGTTGCGCAGCATCGCACGCCGCTCGTGATGAAGTGCGTCGACGATTATTTGGCCGGGCGGCGCGTGCCACTCGATTTTATTCATACGCACTCGGTCGCGCCGGCGGTGCGCTCGTGACACGCTGGCGCGCCAACAACGCGGTATTTCCATGAACAAGCGAAAAGTGGTGGTGGGCATGTCGGGCGGCGTGGATTCGTCCGTGACGGCGTGGCTGCTCAAAGAGCAGGGCTACGAAGTCGTCGGCCTGTTCATGAAAAACTGGGAAGACGACGACGACGGCGAGTACTGCTCGACGCGTCAGGACTGGATCGACGTCGTTTCGGTGGCGGACCTGATCGGCATCGACGTCGAAGCGGTGAACTTCGCCGCCGAATACAAGGACCGCGTGTTCGCCGAATTTCTGCGCGAGTATTCGGCCGGCCGCACGCCGAACCCGGACGTGCTGTGCAACGCCGAAATCAAGTTCAAGGCGTTCCTCGATCACGCCATGTCGCTCGGCGCCGAAACCATCGCGACCGGACACTACGCCCGCGTGCGCGAGCAGAACGGGCTTTTCCAGTTGCTCAAGGCCACCGATTCGACGAAGGATCAGTCGTATTTCCTGCATCGGCTGAATCAGCAGCAGCTTTCGAAGACGCTCTTTCCGCTCGGCGAAATCCCGAAGACGAAAGTGCGCGAAATCGCCGCGGAAATCGGTTTGCCGAATGCGAAGAAGAAGGATTCGACGGGCATCTGTTTCATCGGCGAGCGGCCGTTCCGCGACTTTCTGAACCGCTATCTCCCGACGCAACCCGGACCGATGAAGACAGCGGAAGGGAAGATCGTGGGCGAGCATATCGGGCTCGCGTTTTATACGTTCGGGCAGCGCAAGGGCATCGGCATCGGCGGCGCGAAGGACGGCAGCGGCGAACCGTGGTTCGTCGCCGGCAAGGACATGGCGAGCAACACGCTCTATGTCGTGCAGGGGCACGACCATCCGTGGCTCTTGTCGCAGACGCTGGTCGCGGGCAACACGAGCTGGGTCGCGGGCTTCGCGCCTGACGACGGCACGGCCTGCGCCGCCAAGACGCGCTACCGTCAGCAGGACGCCGCCTGCCGCTTCGCCGCTGCGCACGACGGTCTTTTCGAGCTGCGCTTCGACGAAGCGCAATGGGCCGTGACGCCGGGACAGTCGGCCGTGCTCTACCAGGGCGACGTATGCCTCGGCGGCGGGATCATCGAGCGCGCGGCGGCCGATGCGGCATCGCCTGCGACATTGGCGACGGCCGCGAGCGAAAGCTGACGCACGCGCCTCGGACCGCGAAGGCCGGGGCGTCTCGATGACGCTTTCCTATCGTCCTGATAAAAAGTCATTCGATACAAGTGCTTGACTCTCTACCTATTAGTAGATAAAGTGAGCGCATTGAACAACCGATGGGTCACGCGATGGACAAGAACACAGTACGCGAGGCGCTGCTGGACCATGCGCAGACGGTCATGATGAAGCGCGGTTACAACGGCTTCAGCTACCGTGATCTGTCGGATCTTGTCGGCGTGAAGACGTCGAGCATCCATTATTACTTTCCGACGAAGGAAGACCTCGCGCTCGAAGCGGTGAACGCCTATAGCGCGGACGTCATGTCGTCGGTCTATGCCATCGACAGTTCGGCCTCCGCCGACAAGAAGCTCGACCGTTACACGAAGCTCTTCGGGCGGATCATCGGCGACGGAACGCAGGTTTGCCTGTGCGGCATGCTCGCTGCGGACATCGAATCGTTGCCGGAGAAGGTTCGGCAGGCCATTCAGGCGTTTTTCCGTGCCAATGAGAACTGGCTTGCGAAGGTTCTCGCGGAAGGCGAGGCGCAGAACACGCTCGATGCCGGAGGAAAGCCCGAAGCAGCGGCCCGGGCGTTGTATGCCGCGTTTCAGGGCAGTCTGCTCGCTTGTCGACTGTTTCAGACTCGCGCGCGGTTGGACGAAGTCGCCGCGACGGTGCGCCGGTAGATAACCCTGTGGATAACTATGTGAAAAACCCAATTCTTGATGCCCCTCAGTCTATCGTTTGATAGATAGATTTTGGCGACCTCGTTGCTGGCGGTGTCTTGGCGTCGCGTGTTACAAGCTCCTGGCATGCCCCGCAAGCCATCACATGCAGTGCCTGCGGCAAAAGCATCAGTGGATAAGCGGCGCAAACCCGTTGTGTTATCTATCTAGTAGTAGATTTACAGTAGTTACAGCGTTTCCTTTTTACCGTCTCGGAGAACCATCGTGAAAAAGCTGAAAACCGCATTGATCGCAAGCGCCGTTGCAACCGCCGTTCTCGCCCACGCGACAGCCGACGCCGCGCCGGTACTCGAGCCGGCGACGCAGCAGTTCATCGATGCACTGGCCGCGAAAAACGGCCCGCCGATCTACACGCTCTCGCCCGCCGACGCGCGCAACGTGCTCGCAGGCGCGCAAGCGCAGCCGGTCGCCAAACAGGCCGCGAAAATCGAAGACCGCGTGATCGAAGCCGGTCCCACGGGCAAGATCGCGCTCCGCATCGTGCGGCCAGTCCACGCGAAAGGCGCGCTGCCCGTCATCATGTATTTCCACGGCGGCGGCTGGGTGCTGGGCGACAAGAATACGCACGACCGGCTCGTGCGCGAGATTGCGAACGGCGCGGATGCCGAAGTCGTATTCGTCGACTACGATCGCTCGCCGGAAACGAAGTATCCGGTGCCGGTCGAACAAGCCTACGCGGCGACCCGCTACGTGGCGGAGCACGCCCGCGAGTTCGGCGTCGATGCGTCGCGCATGGCGGTGGCGGGCGACAGCGTCGGCGGCAACATGGCGGCGGCCGTGACGCTGCTCGCGAAGGAACGCGGCGGCCCGGCACTGCGCGCGCAGGTGCTGTTTTATCCGGTGACGGACGCGAATTTCGACGACGGCTCGTATAACGCGTTCGCCAACGGCCCGTGGCTCACGCGCGACGCGATGAAGTGGTTCTGGGACGCCTACGCCCCGAACGAGGCGGACCGCGCGCAGATCACGGCGTCGCCGCTGCGCGCGAGCATCGACGATTTGAAGGCGCTGCCGCCGGCGCTCGTCATCACGGATGAAAACGACGTGCTGCGCGACGAAGGCGAAGCCTACGCGCGCAAGCTGACCGAAGCGGGCGTTCCGGTGACTTCGGTGCGCTACAACGGCACGATCCACGACTTCGTGATGTTGAACGCCCTCGCGGAAACGCCCGCCGCGCGCGCCGCGATCGCGCAGGCCAACGCAACGCTCAAGGCTGCGCTGAAGAAGTAATGCGCGGATGCCGCCACGCTCCCGCCTTGCCCGGGAGCGCGGCGCTCAGCGCGGCTCGGTCTCGATGAACGATTGTCGTTGCGCGAGCCGCGCGTAGAACTTGTCGAGCGCCGGGTGCGCGTCTCGCCAGTTCAGCTCCGGCATACGGAAATCCAGGTAGCCGAGCGCGCAGCCGCAGGCGATATCCGCCAGCGTGAAGCGGTTCGCGGAACACCATTGCTTCGTGTCGAGACCGCGCGCCATCGCGCGCAGACCGTCCTCGATCTTGTGCCGTTGCCGCGCGATCCACGCGTCGCTGCGGTGGGCTTCCTCGCGCAGCACGCCTTCGAGGCGAATCAGCACGGCGGCGTCGAGCATGCCGTCCGCGAGCGCCTCCCAGCAGCGCACTTCGGTGCGCTCGCGCCGTTCCTGCGGCAGCAGCTTGCCGACTGGCGTGAGCGTGTCGACGTACTCGCAGATCACGCGCGAATCGAACACCGCTTCGCCGCCGTCCAGAATCAGACACGGCACTTTCCCGAGCGGGTTGAAATCGTGGATCTTGGAATCGGATGCCCAGACATCTTCGAGCACCAGTTCGCAGTCGATCTTCTTTTCCGCCATCACGATCCGCACCTTGCGGACGAATGGGCTCGTGTGCGAACCGATCAGTTTCATCATCTATTTCTTCGCGTTCGTTTCGGATAAAGCGGAGGTCGATCTTAACCGGGCGGGCGGAAGCCAACCGCATTTTCGAGATACGACGCGGGCCGGTGTCGTCTGCCCACAACATGACGCTGTGGGCAGACGCTCAGTGATGCTCATCAGCAGACGAAACACGGCGCCGCTGATGAAAACATCGGGTTCCTACGCTTCACCTTCGCGCGGGTGAGTACTGCGCGCTCGCGGTTGTCGCACCGCCCGACGCCGGGCACGGCAGAACCGGCGCGGGCCGTGGATTCGGCGCGGCGGCAGCTTTGCCTTTCGCGGACGAAGCGTTGGCAGGCGCAGGCGCAGGCGGCAGCGAAGCGAGACTTCGCACGCCTGCCGAAATGGCCGACGCAAGCGTATCCACCGCCTTGCGATGCCCGTCGACGAGCGCGTCGTAGCCGTCGCCGACGCGTTCGTCCGCCACCGTGCGGCACGTCATCACCGCTTGCGAACCAGCTGCGCGCACGCTCCAGACGGCATCGAGCACGGCTTGCGAGCCCGGCCAGGACTCGAACCGCTGAACTTTCACCGTCACGCGATACACCGGCGACGACTCCGGATACGGCGTGCCGTAGACATCGATCGCGTTCAGCTGTTGCGAGAGATCGCTCGACAGCGCGCGCCGCACTTCGTCGCCCGGAAGCGAGGCCCAGCGCTCCTGTTCCAGCACGCTCACCTGCGCAGGACTCGTCTGCACAACCAGCTGGTTGCGCGAAACCTGCTCCGGCATGTCCACCGGCGCGAGCTGGAAATAGAACGCGACCGGCGACGACGACACGGTCGCCGGCGTCTGCCCCGCGCCGCCCAGCGTGTAGAACCGGCTCGACGGCGAGGACGCGCACGCGCACAGCGCGCCCGCTGCGCCCACAGTCAACAACAACGCGCCGAACCTCATGGTTTGTCCTCCGGTTTGCCGCGCAACAGCGATTCCGGATGACGCTCCAGATAATCGGCCAGCGCATTGAGCGATTGAAGCGTCCGCGTCAGTTCCTGCATCGCCTGATGCACGTCGGACTGGAGCGGTGAGTCCTGCTGAAGCGTCGATTGCGCCGCGCCGAAGGTCTTCTTCGCCTGCGTGAGCGTGTCGCGCATTTCCGGCATGACTTCCTTGTTCAGTTGATCGAACAGCGTATTCGCGTTCTTCAGCGAGCCGTTCAGGTTCGTGCCGATCTGATCGAACGGGATCTTGTCCAGCTTGCGCGCGATGTCGGCAATCTGCAGTTGCAACTCGTCGAGCGTGTTCGGCACGGTCGGCAATTCGATCGGATCGTTACCGACGACGACCTTCGCAGGCGCCGCCTTCGGGAAGAAGTCGAGCGCGACGTACAACTGGCTCGTCAACAGGTTGCCGGTCCGCAACTGCCCGCGCAGGCCGCGTTTGACGAGCAGTTCCAGCATGTCGTGGCTTTGCTCCGTTCCCTGCTCGGGCAGGGCGGCTTTCGCGCGGCGGCCGAGCCGGTCCGGATAAAGATCGATGGTCACGGGCATCATGAACGAATGCGACTGCGGGTCGTATCGCACGCCGATGCCCGTCACCTGCCCGAGCACGATGCCGCGGAAATCGACCGGCGCGCCCACCGACAAGCCGCGCAGCGACTGATTGAAGTTCATCACGACGTGCACGGGGTCGCCGTCGGGGTCGCGCATGGCGTCGGCTTGATCCGACGCGAGGCGGAAGGTCGCGTTCTCCTTCGCTTGCGCGCCGGCTTGCTGATTCGGCGGCGTCTGGAACGCGATGCCGCCCAGCACGACCGTCGCGAGCGACTGCGTGTTGAGCGTGAAGCCGCTGGAATCGAGCCGCAGATCGACGCCGCTCGCGTGCCACCAGCGCGAATTCGTGCCGACGTACTGGTCGTAGGGCGCGTTCACGAAGACCTGCATGGTGACGCCGGTGCCGTCTTTATCGAGCGAAAACGCCGTGACCTGACCGACCTGCACGCGCCGGTAATACACGGGCGAGCCGATATCCAGCGAGCCGAGCGATTCGCCGTGCAGCGTGAATGTGTGGCCCTTCTGGTCGCCGGTGACGGCGGGCGGCGTCTCCAGCCCGACAAAGTAAGTCTGGTCCTCGGTCGATTTACCGGCGTCCGCGCCGATATACGCGCCGGACAGCAGCGTGGAAAGACCGGTCACGCCGCTTGCCGCCACGCGCGGCCGCACGACCCAGAAGCGTGTGTCCTTCACGGCGAAATCGGTGGCTTCCTTCGTGAGTTGCACGTCCACGAGCACGCGCGAATGGTCTTTGGAGAGCGTGATGGTCTTGACCGTGCCGATGTCCACATCCTTGAACTTGACCTTGGTCTTGCCGGGTTCGAGGCCCTCAGCGCTCACGAAACTAATGGTGACGGTCGGGCCGCGGCTCGACACCGTCTTCACGACGAGAAAAACGCCGATCAGCGCCGCGACGATCGGAATGACCCACACGAGCGAGGGCAACCAGCGGCTGCGCGGCTCGATCACGGGTTCGGGCAATCGCGGCGGCAGCCCGCCGCCACTGGGTTCCTCGGGCGTGTTCGGTGTATCCGGCCCATTCGGACCTTGGGCACTAGTCATATTTCTTTCCTGACGGTTCTATGTTGTCCCAAATCAGACGTGGGTCGAACTGCATCGACGCGAGCATCGTCAAGACGACGACGGACGCGAACGCGAGCGCGGCCGGCCCCGCCGTGATGACCGCGACCGACTTGAAACGCACGAGCGCGACGGTGAGCGTGACGACGAAGATATCGAGCATGGACCATCGGCCGATGCCTTCGACGATGCGAAATAGCGTGGTTCGCTGGCGCGGGCGCCACGTCGAGCGCCGCTGTACGCTCACGACCAGAAACGCGAGCGAAAGGAGCTTGAGCATCGGCACCAGAATGCTCGCAATGAAAATGACGGCCGCGAGCGGATAGTCGCCATCGCTCCAGAACAGCGCGACGCCGCTCATGATGGTGTCGTCCTCCGAGCCGAGAATGGACGACGTGTGCAGCATCGGAAACACGTTCGCGGGAATGTAGAGGATCGCCGCGCTGATGAGCAGCGCCCACGTCCGCGCGATGCTGTCCGGATTGCGCCGGTGAACGGCCGCGCCGCAGCGCGTGCAGCGCTGCTTTTCGACCGTGCGCGCGAGCGGCTGCACGAGACCGCACGCGTGGCACCCGACGACGCCCTCGCGCGAGGCCGTCGTGAAGAGCGTGGGCGGTTGGGCGCCGGGCTCTTGCGAGGCCGCGTTGCGCGGGGTGTCGGTCACGATTTCTGCCTCATGGACGCCACGGCGCGCGCGCGCCCGCGCCGCGGAAGATTGCTCGCAATATCCCACAGCGAGCGCGGATCGAAACTGACGACGACCGCCACCATCAGCGTGAGCGCGCCGAATGCGAAGAGGGCGGCTTCGGGAATCACGCGCGCGACGCTCAGCATCTTCACGAGCGTGACGAGCACGCCCAGCATGAACACCTCGATCATGCCCCACGGCCGCACGAACTGAATGGCGCGCAACGTGACGTGAAAGCCCGGCGGCACGTAGCCGGCGCGCACGGGCATCAGCACATAGAGCAGGGCGGTGAGCTCGCAGAGCGGAAACAAGATGGTCGCGCAGAACACGAGCACCGCGACGACTTCCATGTGCTCGCCCCACAGCGCGATGATTGCGCCGATGAGCGTCGTCTGCGACGTGATGCCGTTCGCATCGAGTTCGACGATGGGAAACGCCTGCGCGATGACGAAGGTGATGAGCGCGGCGAGCGTCGTCGCGCAGATACGGTCGAGATTCGGTGTGATGGCGCGATAGAGCCGCGCGCCGCAACGCGCACAATTCGCGCTGCTGTGCTCGGGAAGCGCGCGCTTCGTGAAGAGCGCGTCGCATTCGTGACATGCGATCAGTTCTTCTGAATCGTTCACATTCATAGTCGATGCCGGGCCTTCTCATGCGTGTTCGTATGGCGCCGCAAGGTCGGCCCGGGGCAGTAAGAGCAAGTCCCGAGCCAGCGCGCACGGTAGCAGCAGCATGGTATCAAACACGGATGCCATGCGACGATAAGACTCCTAGCGGAATAAATGCGCCTGCATTTACGTTCAATTCGGGCCGCGTTCGCGAGGGCATTATTGCGGGGAGCATCGACCGTTGCATGGGCGAAATAGTTCGTTGCATGAACGCGGTACATCGGGCGCAGAATGACGCAAAGCCCCGCCAGTGTTGCCTCGGAGCGTTTCAAGGTCGTGTGCGCGCACGGTGGCAATTTGCCGCTGTTCGGGTAGCATGGCGGCGCATGCATCGGTCAGAAATGGATCGCGCCGACGCACATCACAGATATTTAGGACATCGGCATCATGAACAGCAGTGTTGGCATCTCGCAGGCAAAACCGGCTGAGCGATACGGCGCGACGGCGATCGCTTTTCACTGGGTGATCGCGCTTTTGATCGTCGGCGGGTTTTACCTCGGCTGGATCATGACCGATATCCCCGGTTTCACGCCGACCAAGCTCAAGTATTTTTCATGGCACAAGTGGATCGGCGTGACCGTGTTCGTGCTGGCGGCGCTGCGGCTCGTCTGGCGCTTCACGCATCGCGCGCCGTCCATGCCGGCCGGCATGCCGCGCTGGCAGCAGGGCGCGGCGCACGTGACGCACGCGTTGTTGTATGTGTTGATGATCGTGATTCCCGCCTCCGGCTATCTCTACAGTTCGGCGGCGGGCTTACAGGTGGTGTACCTCGGCGTGCTGCCGCTGCCGACCCTCATCGGGCCGGACAAGGCGCTGAAGGCCACGCTGCGCATCGTTCATGTGGCGCTGAACTACGGGCTGCTGGTGCTCGTCGCGATGCATGTGCTCGCGGCGCTCAAACATCATTTCGTGGATCGCGACGGCTTGCTCGGCCGCATGCTGCCGTTCATCAGATAAAGCGCGGTGCGAGCTGCGATGGTTTCCTCGTCGTTGGCAAGGCGTTTCCGGCGCGCTGTTGGTTCCAGCATGCTTTTGATTTCCAATACCGGTTGCTCGTCGAATCAATAAAAAAGGCTCACATGAAACTGAAACTCAATGGATGGATGCTGGCGGCAGTGGCCGCAGCATCGCTCGCCACGGCAGCGGGCGCACAGGCACAGGTCGATATGGCGAAGAGCTCGGTCATCGCCACGTCCAAGCAGATGAACGTGCCCACCGACGGCAAGTTCAACAAGTTCAACGCGCAGATTTCATTCGATCCCGCGAAGCCTGCGGCAGGCAGCGCGAACATCACCATCGACACCGGCAGCTACGATCTCGGCGACGCCGACTACAACAAGCAGGTGCGCGGCAAGGAATGGTTCGACAGCGCGACGTATCCGACCGCCACGTTCGTTTCCAGCGCGATTGCGCCTGCGGGCGGCAATCAGTACAAGGTGACGGGCAAGATCACGATCAAGGGCAAGTCGCAGACGGTGACGGTGCCGGTCACCATCACGCAGCAGGGCGCGACCGAAACCTTCGACGGCTCGCTGCCGATCAAGCGCACGCAATTCGACGTGGGCACGGGCGAGTGGAAGGACACGTCGGTGGTCGCGGACGACGTCGTCATCAAGTTTCATATCGTCGCCGCGAAGAAGTAAGCGGCGGCCGTTTCGTTCAACAACGTAAATCAACACTCAATCAGTCAGGAGAAGCACTTGAACAAGCTTTCGATGATCGCCGCCGGCATGCTCGCAGCCGGCCTGTCCTTCAGCGCGATGGCCGCTGACACGTATCAGCTCGACCCGAACCACACGTATCCGAGCTTCGAGGCGGACCACTTCGGCGGCGTGTCGACGTGGCGCGGCAAGTTCAACAAGACCAGCGGCACCGTGGTGCTCGACCGCGCGGCGAAGACCGGCACGGTGGACGTGACCATCGACGTGTCGTCGATCAACACGGGCAACGCGAAGCTCGACGAGCATCTGCAAAAGCCCGAATTCTTCGATGCCGCCAAGTACCCGACGGCCGTCTACAAGGGCACGTCGATCAAGTTCGACGGTGACAAGCCGTCGGAAGTCGTCGGCACGCTGACGATGCACGGCGTGACAAAGCCGCTGAATCTCAAGATCGAGAGCTTCAAGTGCTTCGTGAACCCGATGATGAAGAAGGAAGTCTGCGGCACGGAAGCGACGGGGACCTTCGATCGCGGCGACTTCGGGATGGACTACGGCAAGTCGTACGGTTTCAGCCTGAAGACGGTGCTGCATATCCAGGCTGAAGGCGTGAAGCAGTAAGTCTCGACGGATTGCGCGAGAAAAAGAAAAGGGCCGGTCATCGAGACCGGCCCTTTTTGCTTCTGCGCTGCGAAAGAAGCGTTAAACCTGAGCGCCCGCGTTCGGGTCGTTCGGGTCGTACTTGTCCTTCTTTTCCTTGATCAGGTCTTCACGCTTGACGCCGAACCACATGGCGAGCGCGGCGGCAACGAACACCGACGAATAGATACCGAACAGAATACCCACGGTCAGCGCCAGCGCGAAGTAGTGCAGCGTCGGACCGCCGAAGAAGAACATCGAGAGCACCATCATTTCGGTACAGCCGTGCGTGATGATGGTCCGCGACATCGTGCTCGTGATCGCGTGGTTGATGACTTCGATCACCGTCATCTTGCGCTGCTTGCGGAACGTTTCGCGAATCCGGTCGAAGATAACCACCGACTCGTTCACCGAATAGCCGAGCACCGCGAGAATCGCCGCCAGCACCGAGAGCGAGAACTCCCACTGGAAGTAGGCGAAGAATCCGAGAATAATCACCACGTCGTGCAGGTTCGCGATGATGCCCGCCACCGCGTACTTCCATTCGAAGCGGAACGACAGGTAGATCACGATGCCGATCACCACGCATGCCAGCGCGGCGAGGCCGTTGGTCACGAGTTCCTTGCCGACCTGCGGCCCGACGAACTCCACGCGCTGCAAGCTGACTTGCGCGTCGTTCGACTTGAGCGCGCTCATCACCTGATCGCTCTGCTGGGCGGACGTCAAGCCCTGCTTGAGCGGCAGGCGGATCAGCACGTCGCGCGAGGTGCCGAAGTTCTGCACTTGCGCGTCGCCGTAACCGAGCTTCGCCATGGTGGCGCGCACCGGTTCGAGCGGCACGGCCTGCGGATACTGCACTTCGATGACCGTGCCGCCGGTGAACTCGACCGACAGATGCAGCCCGCGATGCACGAGGAAAAAGACAGCCGCGAGGAACGTGATGAGCGAGATCGCGTTGAAGATCAACGCGCGCTGCATCAGCGGCAAGTCGCGGCGAATGCGGAAGAATTCCATGTTTCGTCTCTCCGGGGCTCAGGGCTTCAGTGCGACTGGCCCGGTTTCTGTTGATCGATGCCGGGGCCCGAGCGGCGGCGCACGGTCGGCTTGCCGGTGGGCGCGGCCGTCTGAGCGCTTGCGCGCGGCGCGGCGGCGCGCGCCTTGGCCTTGCTGCGGGCGGCCGGGACGACTTCCTCGACGACTGCTTCGTCACCGTGCTGCGCGGCGAGATAAGCCGCAGCGGCGGATTCGGCACTTGCGCCTTCCGGACGCCACACCTGACCGATAGCCAGCGACTTCAGCTTCTTCTTGCCGCCATACCACAGGTTCACGAGACCGCGCGAGAAGAACACGGCCGAGAACATCGACGTCAGAATGCCGATACAGTGCACGACCGCGAAGCCGCGCACCGGGCCGGAACCGAACGCGAGCAGCGCGAGACCGGCGATCAGCGTGGTGACGTTCGAATCGAGAATCGTCGCCCACGCGTGCTTGAAGCCTTCCTGAATCGCGGTCTGCGGCGGCGCGCCGTTGCGCAGTTCTTCGCGGATACGCTCGTTGATCAGCACGTTCGCGTCGATCGCCATACCGAGCGCGAGCGCGATAGCAGCGATACCCGGCAGCGTCAGCGTGGCCTGCAGCATCGAGAGAATCGCGACGAGCAGCAGCAGATTCACCGACAGCGAGAGCATCGAGATCAGGCCGAACAGCAGGTAGTACACGATCATGAAGACGGCGATCGCGGCAAAACCGTACGTGACCGAATCGAAGCCCTTCTTGATGTTGTCCGCGCCGAGGCTCGGGCCGACCGTGCGTTCCTCGATGATGTCCATCGGCGCCGCGAGCGAGCCGGCGCGCAGGAGCAGCGCGAGATCGGTGGCGGCTTGCGGCGTCGGCTGGCCGGTGATCTGGAAGCGGTCGCCGAGTTCGGACTGGATGGTCGCGACCGTCAGCACTTCGCCCTTGCCCTTCTCGAACAGCACCATCGCCATCGGCTTGCCGATGTTGTCGCGCGAGACCGAGCCCACTGCGCGCCCGCCGGCCGAATCGAGACGGATGTTCACGGACGGACGCTGGTGATCGTCGAAGCCCGCCGAGGCGTCGATGATGCGGTCGCCGGTGAAAATAACCTGCTTGCGCAGGAACACGGTGCGGTCGCCTTGCTTGAACGCTTCGTCGCCGGGGGGAACGGCATCGTTCGGACTCGAGGCGTAGGTGTTCACCGGGTCGGCAAGGCGCGCTTCGAGCGTCGCCGTGCGGCCGATGATGTCCTTGGCCTTCGCCGTGTCCTGCACGCCCGGCAGCTCGACCACGATGCGGTCCGCGCCTTGTTGCTGAATCACCGGCTCCGCGACGCCGAGTTCATTCACCCGGTTATGCAGCGTCGTGATGTTCTGCTTGAGCGCGCCGTCTTCGACCGTCTTCTGCGTGCCCGCCGAGAACGTGCCGACCACCTGAACGCCGTCGCCGCTCTGGCGCGTCGTCCATTGGAGCTCGGAAACGCCCGTCGAAAGCAGGTTGCGCGCGTTGTCCGCGACCGCCTGATCCGAAAAATTCACGACGACCGATTGCCCCACGCGATTCACGCCGCCATCGCGAATATTGCGATCGCGCAGATACGTGCGGGCGTCGGCTGCGTCGGAATCGAGCTTTTTGTTCAGCGCGCCGGCCATGTCCACCTGAAGCAGGAAGTGCACGCCGCCGCGCAAGTCGAGACCGAGGTACATCGGCAGCGCGTGCAGCGCCGTCAGCCAGCGCGGCGAGGCGCTCTGCAAATTCAGCGCGACGATGTATTGCGGATCGGTCGGGTCGCTGTTCAGCGTTTTCGTCAGCAGGTCCTTCACGCGCAACTGCGTGTCGGTGTCCTTCAGGCGTACGCGAATGTTCGCGTTGGCCTGCGAATTGTCGAACGTGACTTCGTCCGCCGTGATGTGGCTCGCGGCGAGCGCGCCTTCCACATTCGCGAGCGTGGACGAATCCAGCTTGACGGTCGCCTTGCCGCTCGACACCTGCACGGCGGGCGCTTCGCCGAAGAAATTGGGAAGCGTGTACACGAGACCGATGACGAGCGCCACCAGCATCACGACATACTTCCAAAGGGGATAACGATTCATGGAGATGGCCGAACAGAAAGTTGGCTTCGGGGGAGAGGGCGTCCGGCGTTATGCGCGACGAGCCGCTTGAGTGACTCGTGTGACTCGGAGGGCTCGGAGCGAGGCCGCGCCGGACGCGAAAGGATCTGGCCTTACAGCGACTTGATGGTGCCCTTCGGGAGAATAGTCGTGACGGAGGCCTTCTGCACGGTGATTTCCGTGCCTTCGGCGATTTCCACGCCGACATACGCTTCCGACACCTTCGTCACCTTGCCGACGATACCGCCGTTGGTCACCACTTCGTCGCCCTTGGCCATGGCGGCCAGCATGTTGCGATGCTCCTTCTGACGCTTCATTTGCGGACGGATCATGATGAAGTACAGCACCGCGAACATCAGGATCAGCGGCAGAAAGCTCATCAGACTCGATTCCGCGCTGCCCGCGGTGGCGCCTTGTGCAAAGGCATTCGAAATGAACGACACGTTGGTCTCTCCGTTATACGTCGAAAATACTGCGAAATTGCGATTTGAAGACCGGCTCAGAAATTAGCCCGACATTCTACCACTCGCCCATGCCGGCAAGACGCCGGAATGCGCTTTGGCATCAAGCCGTTAGGCCCGCGCGCAAGGCGTTTCGGCGAGCGATAGAAAGCTTATTGTAATGCCGGCCGGGCCGCGACCGGCGTTCGCTCAATCGACCCCGCGCGCGCGGTTTTCGGCGAACGTCTTGCGGAACGCGTCGAACGAGTGATTTTCAATCGACTCGCGCACTTCGCCGATCAATTGCAGGTAGTAGTGCAGGTTGTGGATGGTGTTGAGTTGCGCGCCGAGAATCTCGCCCACGCGATGCAGATGATGCAGATACGCCCGCGTGAAGTTACGGCACGTGTAGCAGCCGCAGCTTTCGTCGAGCGGTTTCATGGAATTCTTATGGGTCGCGTTCTTGATCTTCAGATCGCCGAAGCGCGTGAATAGCCAGCCGTTGCGCGCATTGCGCGTGGGCATCACGCAATCGAACATGTCGACGCCCGCCGCCACGCCTGCCACGAGATCCTCCGGCGTGCCGACGCCCATCAGATAATGCGGCTTGTCGGCAGGCAGTTTCGGCCCGATGTGGTTCAGAACGCGCATCATGTCTTCCTTCGGCTCGCCGACCGACAGCCCGCCGATCGCGAAGCCGTGAAAGCCGATGTCGGAGAGTCCTGCCAGCGATTCGTCGCGCAGGTCTTCGAACATGCCGCCCTGCACGATGCCGAAGAGCGCGTTCGGATTGCCGAGCCGCGTGAATTCGTCGACGGAACGCTTCGCCCAGCGCATCGACATGCGCATGGAGTCGGCGGCTTCCTTGTGCGAAGTCGGCACGCCGTTGGTCGCGTACGGCGTGCATTCGTCGAACTGCATGACGATGTCCGAGTTCAGCACCTTCTGGATCTGCATCGACACTTCGGGCGAGAGGAACAGCCGGTCGCCATTGATCGGCGACGCGAACGTGACGCCATCTTCGGTGATCTTGCGCAGATCGCCGAGCGAAAACACCTGAAAGCCGCCGGAATCGGTGAGAATCGGCCGGTTCCAGCCCATGAAGCGATGCAGCCCGCCGTGGGCGCCGATCGTCTCAAGTCCTGGGCGCAACCAAAGGTGAAACGTGTTGCCGAGAATGATCTGAGCGCGAATTTCTTCGAGTTCGCGCGGCTGGATCGCTTTCACGGTGCCGTACGTGCCGACCGGCATGAAAATCGGCGTCTCGATGACGCCGTGATTCAGCGTGAGGCGGCCGCGGCGCGCCTGCCCGTCGGTCGTCAGCAGTTCGAACTTCAGGCCGTTGTCCGGCGGAGTGTGATTCTCGGTCATGTCGATTCCTGTGCTACCGGAGAACAGTCCGGCGCGTCGGGTTGAAAAATCAGGCGCGCGTGAGCAGCATCGCGTCGCCGTAGCTGAAAAAGCGGTAACGCGCCTCGATCGCGTGACGGTACGCCTCGCGGATCGTCTCCATGCCGGCAAACGCCGAGACGAGCATCATCAGCGTCGATTTCGGCAGATGGAAGTTGGTGATCAGCCGGTCGACGATGCGGAACTCGTAGCCCGGCGTGATGAAGATATCGGTTTCCGCGCTGGTCGCGGCAAGCGGTCGGCCGGCCTCGGCGGCATCGCGCGCGGCGGCTTCGAGCGCGCGCATGGACGTTGTGCCGACGGCGATCACGCGGTTGCCGCGCGCCTTGACCGCTGCGATGCGATCCACGAGCGGCTGCGGCAGCGCGTACCACTCGCTATGCATCTTGTGCTCGGCGATGTTGTCGACGCGCACCGGCTGGAACGTGCCCGCGCCGACGTGCAGCGTAAGCGTCGCGCGTTCGACGCCGCCCGCATCGAGCCGGGCAAAGAGGGCGTCGTCGAAATGCAGGCCCGCCGTGGGCGCGGCCACCGCGCCGGGGTTGGCCGCATAGACGGTCTGGTAGCGCGATTCGTCGTAGGCGTCGGCGTCGTGCTCGATATACGGCGGCAGCGGCAAGCGCCCGTATTGCTCGATGAGCGTCAGGCAATCGGCCGGAAAGTGCAGCGTGTAGAACGGCTCCACGCGCTCGCCGACGGTCACGTCGAATGCGTCCGCGAGCTTGATGCTGCTGCCCGCCGTCGGACTCTTGCTCGCGCGAATCTGGGCGAGCGCGGTGGTCGCACCGGTCAGGCGCTCGATCAGCACTTCCACGCGCCCGCCACTGGCCTTCTGGCCGAAGAACCGCGCCTTCAGGACTTTGGTATCGTTGAAGACGAGCAAGTCGCCCGGCTCGATCAGCTCCGGCAGTTCGGAGAAACGCCGGTCGGTCAGCGTGGCGGGCGCGGTGCGGTTGTCCACTTCGAGCAGGCGGCTCGCGCTGCGCTCGGCGAGCGCGCTTTGCGCGATCAGCTCCGGCGGCAGATTAAAATCGAAATCGGAAAGCGTGAACATGGCTTGAAGTCGTGCGAACGAAGCTGAAATAGACGTCAGCGCCGAACAAACCTCACATTGTACTTGCGAAGAGATTAGATGCCCTTGTCCGACCGTCGCCTGTCCTCCCCGGCCGATGCGCCCGCGAGCGCCGAGCCTGGCGCCGGGCTCGCCGCCGCGCCCGCGGCGAAGCGCGCGAAAACCGGCGACGACGCGGCGAAGAAGGCAAAGCCCGTCGTCAAGACCGCGGACAAACTCGCCAAACTCGGGCTCAAATCGGACATCGACCTCGTGCTGCATCTGCCCATGCGCTACGAAGACGAAACCTCGCTCACGCCCATCGCAGAGCTGATTCCTGGCGATATCGCGCAGACCGAAGGCATCGTCTTCGACAACGAGATTGCGTATCGGCCGCGAAGGCAGTTGCTCGTCAAGATTCACGACGACGCCGGCGACGAACTCACGCTGCGTTTTCTCAACTTCTACGGCTCGCAGGTCAAGCAGATGGCCATCGGCACGCGCCTGCGCGTGCGCGGCGACGTGCGGGGCGGCTTCTTCGGGCTGGAGATGGTGCATCCGGCGGTGCGCCCCGTCGATGGCGATACGCCGCTGCCCCAGGCGCTGACGCCCGTCTATCCTTCGACGGCAGGCATCTCGCAGGCGTACTTGCGCAAGGCCATCGACAATGCGCTCACCCGCGTGGCGCTGCCCGAACTGATGCCGGACCCGGTGGCGCGCGCGCACCTCGCGCCGCTGAATCTGCCGGGCCTGCTCGACGCGGTGAAGACGCTGCATCATCCGCGCGCGGATTCGGACGAAACCGCGCTCATCGACGGTACGCATCCGGCGTGGACGCGCATCAAGTTCGAGGAACTGCTCGCGCAGCAGCTTTCGCTCAAGCGCGCGCACGCCGAGCGCCGCACGCGCGCGGCGCCCGCAATGCCGCGCCGGACCGCCAGCGATGCCGATTCGCTCGTCACGCGCTTATTGCATGCGCTGCCGTTTAAGCTGACCGGCGCGCAGGAGCGCGTGGTCGCGGAAATCGCGGGCGAATTGACACTCGCGTATCCGATGCAGCGGCTGCTTCAGGGCGATGTCGGCAGCGGCAAGACGATTGTGGCGGCGCTCGCGGCGGCGCAGGCCATCGACGCCGGCTATCAGGCCGCGCTCATGGCGCCGACCGAGATTCTCGCCGAGCAGCACGCGCGCAAGCTGCGCGGCTGGCTGGAGCCGCTCGGCGTATCGGTGGCGTGGCTCGCGGGCAGTCTGAAGGCGAAGGACAAGCGCGCCGCGAGCGAGGCGGCGGCGCTAGGCACGGCGCAACTCGTGATCGGCACACACGCGATCATTCAGGACACGGTGGAATTTGCGCGGCTCGGCCTCGTGATCGTGGACGAGCAGCATCGCTTCGGCGTCGCGCAGCGGCTCGCGTTGCGGGCGAAGGCGCAGAAAGCCGCGGACGGCGCGCGCGACTTCCAGCCGCATCAACTGATGATGTCCGCGACGCCGATTCCACGCACGCTCGCGATGACCTACTACGCGGACCTCGACGTCTCGACCATCGACGAATTGCCGCCGGGCCGCACGCCGATCTTGACCAAAGTGGTCTCCGATTCCCGGCGCGACGAGATCATCGGCCGCGTGCGCGAGGCGGCGCTGACCGGGCGGCAGGTCTACTGGGTGTGTCCGCTGATCGAAGAAAGCGAGACCTTGCAGTTGCAGACGGCGGTCGAGACTTACGAGACGCTCGTCGCTGCGCTGCCGGAATTGCGCGTCGGGCTGGTTCACGGGCGGCTCGCGCCCGCCGAGAAAGCCGCGGTCATGGACGCCTTCTCGCGCAATGAGGTGCAGTTGCTGGTTGCAACGACGGTGATCGAAGTCGGCGTAGACGTGCCGAATGCGTCGCTCATGGTGATCGAGCACGCCGAACGCTTTGGCCTTGCACAGCTGCATCAGTTGCGCGGGCGCGTGGGGCGGGGCAGCGCGGCGTCCGTCTGCGTGCTGATGTATTCGAATCCGCTCTCGCAGACGGCGCGGGCTCGCTTGCAGACCATGCGCGAAACCACCGATGGCTTCGAGATCGCGCGCCGCGATCTGGAGATTCGCGGTCCCGGCGAATTTCTTGGCGCGCGCCAGTCGGGCGAGGCCATGCTGCGCTTCGCGAGTCTCGAACAGGATGGCTGGCTGATCGAGCCCGCGCGCGAGGCCGCGCAACAGATGCTCGACGCCTTTCCGGATGCGGTCGAGCGGCATCTGGCGCGCTGGCTCGGCGCACGCGAGCAGTATTTGAAGGCATAGGCCGCGAACTTGCCGGCGTTTCGTCGGTCCCTATTTGATTCGCCGGTTACGCGAGTCATGCGGGCTACGCTGGTTACAAGCGGCGCGCCGGGAAATGGACAAGTTGTCGAACCGGCATTCGCAGGTGTATAACTCAAACCTATTGAACCCATGTCTTCCATTGGTCCCCAATGACGCTCACTGAATTGAAGTACATCGTCGCGGTGGCGCGCGAGCGGCACTTCGGCCGCGCCGCCGAGGCGTGCTTCGTCAGCCAGCCGACGCTGTCGGTGGCAATCAAGAAGCTCGAGGACGAGCTGAACGTGCAGATCTTCGAGCGCGGCACGAGCGAGGTCAGCGTTACGCCGATCGGCGAGCAGATCGTCACGCAGGCGCAACGCGTGCTCGAACAGACGCTCGCCATCAAGGAAATCGCCAAGCAGGGCAAGGATCCGCTCGTCGGGCCGCTGCGCCTGGGCGTCATCTACACCATCGGGCCGTATCTGCTGCCGACGCTCGTCAAGCAGATGATCAAGTCGGTCCCGCAGATGCCGCTCATGCTGCAGGAAAATTACACGCTCAAGCTGATCGAGCTTTTGAAGCAGGGCGAAATCGACGTCGCGATCATGGCGCTGCCGTTTCCCGAAACCGGGCTGATGGTGCGCGCGCTCTACGACGAGCCGTTCGTCGTCGCCATGCCGTCCGGGCACGCGTGGGAGAACCGCAGCAAGATCGACCCGGACGATCTGAAGCAGGAAACCATGCTGCTGCTCGGCAGCGGACATTGCTTCCGCGATCATGTGCTCGGCGTCTGCCCGGAACTCATGCGGTTCTCGCAGAACGCCGACGGCATTCAGAAGACGTTCGAAGGCTCGTCGCTGGAAACGATTCGGCACATGGTCGCGAGCGGCGTCGGCATCACGGTGCTGCCGCGCATGTCGGTCATGGAAGTGAAGCCGCACGCGCCGGGCATCGACTCGGGCTTGCTCAGTTACGTTCCGTTCGACGAACCCGTGCCGGACCGGCGCGTGGTGCTCGCGTGGCGCAAGAGCTTTACGCGGTTGCCGGCAATCGACGCCATCTCTGATGCAATCGCCGCTTGCGATTTACCGGGCGTTAAAAAGCTGGATATGCCCGTGGCGGTGAATTAAACGATTCCGTCTTTGCTGTGCAGTGAACCGCGCTCTCGAAAGAGGCGCGGTTTTTTATTTGGCGGCCGACTTTTGTGCGGTTCTGTGTTTTTTGGTCAATTGCCGCTGTCGCGATAAGAACGCTGTGCCTCGCGCCCTAAAATTTTCGCACTGGCGCGGCATCTCCGTCGCGCCTCATACACAGGAACGAGAATAAGAATGGGCTTTTTTGAAGCAGTTCGCGTGGCTTTGATCGAGAAATTCGCTACCTTCGACGGCCGTGCTCGCCGTTCGGAATATTGGTATTTCCAACTTTTCGCGGGCATCGTCGGGGGGCTTGCAATGGGGTTGATAGGCATGAACGAAGATTCGCTAGGCATAGTTTCACTCGTCACGCTCTTTGTTTTTGCGCTATTCGTGCCGAGTCTCGCGGTCACGGTCCGACGACTGCACGACACCGGCCGATCCGGGTGGTTTTATCTCATCGCGTTCGTGCCGCTCATCGGCGGCATTTTGGTCTTTATCTGGACGTGTTCGCGCGGCACAGAGGGCATGAACCGCTACGGTTCGGACCCGCTCAACGCCGCGTAACGCGTGGACGGCGCACTGCGCCGTCCACAGCGTCACAACTATCGGATAAATAAAATTAATCGAATATTAGAATCTGATAGTTTTGATATGCTCTGTCCTCAGAGAGCCACCCGGCTCCGACAAGACAAGAGGAACAGAGCGATGACAACCCGCCAGCCCGACGCATACCGCACCGCGAGCTTATCGACGCCGTGGTCAGAACTGCGCGCCGTCGCGCTCGACGTCCTCGTTGCCTTCGCCCGCACCGCGTAAGGAACGCTTGAGCGACGCACTCATCATCCCAAGCCAACACAAACTGGAGTATCACGATGACGACCCAACGACTCACCACCGCCAGCGGCGCGCCCGTAGGAGACAACCAGAACTCGCAGACCGCCGGCCTGCGCGGCCCCGTGACGCTGCAAGACTTTTGGCTCATCGAGAAGCTGGCGCACTTCGACCGCGAAGTGATTCCCGAGCGCCGCGTGCATGCGAAGGGCTCGGGCGCATTCGGCACGTTGCGCGTCACGCACGACATTTCGCGCTACACGAAGGCGAAGCTCTTCAACGAAGTCGGCAAGGAAACGCCCATTTTCATGCGCTTTTCGACGGTAGCTGGCGAGCGCGGCGCGGCCGATGCCGAGCGCGACGTGCGCGGCTTCTCCATCAAGTTCTACACGGAAGAGGGCAACTGGGACGTGGTCGGCAACAACACGCCGGTATTTTTCATTCGTGATCCGCTCAAGTTTCCGGACTTCATTCACACGCAAAAGCGCGATCCGTACACGAATTTGCGCAGCAACGTGGCGGCGTGGGATTTCTGGTCGCGTCATCCGGAATCGCTGCATCAGGTGACGATTTTGATGAGTGATCGCGGCATCCCGAAGAATTACCGGCAGATGCACGGCTTCGGTTCGCACACGTTCTCGTTCATCAACGCGGACAACGAGCGCTTCTACGTGAAGTTCCACTTCAAGTCGCAGCAGCCGCTCGAAAATTTCACGGATGCCGAAGCCGCCGCCGTGATCGCCGCTGACCGCGAAAGCGCGCAGCGCGATCTGGTCGAGAACATCGATCGCGGCAACTTCCCGCGCTGGAATTTCCGCGTTCAGATCATGCCGGAAGCGGACGCAGCGACGTATCACATCAATCCGTTCGACATCACGAAGGTCTGGCCGCACAAGGACTATCCGCTGATCGATGTCGGCGTGATCGAACTGAACCGCAACGCGCAGAACTATTTCGCGGATGTCGAGCAGTCGGCGTTCACGCCGGCGAACGTGGTGCCGGGCATCGGCTTCTCGCCGGACCGTCTGTTGCAGGGGCGTCTCTTTTCCTACGGCGACACGCAACGCTACCGGCTCGGCATCAATCACCATCAGATTCCGGTGAACGCGCCGCGCACGCCGGTCGCGAATCCGTTCCATCGCGATGGCGGGATGCGCGTCGATGGCAATCTCGGCGGCCGCGTGAACTACGAGCCGAACCGCTTCGGCGACTTCGCGCAGGATGCAAGCGTGAACGAGCCGCCGCTCGCGGCGGGCGCGGTGGATCGCTACGATCATCGCGAGGACGGCGACTATTACAGCCAGCCGGGCGCGCTCTTCCGCCTGTTCGACGATGCGCACCGCGAGCGGTTGTTCGGCAACATCGCGCGGCACATTCACGGCGTGCCGGACGAGATCGTCGCGCGGCAGATCGAGCACTTCCGCCGCGCCGATCCGGCGTATGCACAAGGCGTGGTCGATGCACTCGCGCGGCTCGGGCAGCGGATCGACGTGAACAAGGACATTGAAGACACGGCTGCCGTCTGATTCGCGTGATACGCGCGGCGGCAGCAGTTGAACGGGAGAAAGGATCATGACCCAGACACTGAACATCATCGGTCAGGCGGTGGATCGCCTTGAAGCGACGAGCCGCCGGGCAACGCGCGGTGCGCGCGTCGCACTCGCATTCGGAATCGTGGCGGCGGGATACGGACTGGTCGTCGCGAGCGCGCTGCACGGCGCGGGCGTGGCCGCCTGACGTCGTGCGGTGCCGCCGGCCTGCGGCATGGCCGGCTCAAAGCCTTGCCGCACAAGGAAACGGCGGCATTTCTAAGCTACACTGTCGAACGCTCGAAACGCCGCGCGGCGAAACAATGCGTCACGCGCGGCGCGCACCACGTTCGAATCACTCTTTCACGGAGTCATCATGGCGAAGAAAGGCATTGCACCTGCCGTCAACATCGGCATTAACGACAAAGACCGCAAACGGATCGCCGATGGGCTGTCCCGGCTGCTCGCGGACACTTACACGCTGTACCTGAAGACGCACAACTTCCACTGGAACGTCACGGGTCCGATGTTCAACACGCTGCATCTGATGTTCGAGACGCAGTACACCGAACTGGCCACCGCTGTGGATTCCATCGCGGAACGCATCCGCGCGCTGGGCGTGCATGCGCCGGGCAGCTATCGCGACTTCGCGAAGCTCTCGTCCATTCCGGAAGCCGAAGGCGTGCCCGAAGCCGAAGACATGATTCGCCAGCTGGTCGAAGGCCAGGAAGCGGTCGTGCGCACGGCGCGCGAAATTTTCCCGGCGACCGAAGCCGCCAACGACGAGCCGACCGCCGACCTGCTCACGCAGCGCATGCAGACGCACGAAAAGACCGCGTGGATGCTGCGCTCGATGCTGGCGTAAGTTAAAGCGGTTTTTTCCCCGCTTCAGAGACCCGTGCGATGGACTGCACGGGTCTTTTGCTTTGGGAGGCGGCGCGCGGAGCTGGACTAAAATAGCTTATCCCTGCTTCGATCACCTTCCATGCTCGCCCGTCTCCCGCTCTATATGCGCCTCGTGCGCCTGGATAAGCCCATCGGCAGCCTGCTGCTTTTGTGGCCGACGCTCAACGCGTTATGGATCGCGTCGGATGGCCGGCCATCGCCGATGCTGATCGTGATCTTCGCCGTCGGCACGCTGCTCATGCGCTCGGCGGGCTGCGCGATCAACGACTACGCCGACCGCGACTTCGACCGCTACGTGAAGCGCACCGCCGAGCGGCCGATCACGTCGGGCAAGATCAGGGCGTGGGAAGCGGTGGCGCTGGCTGCGGCGCTCTCGCTCGTCGCGTTCCTGCTGATTCTGCCGCTCAACGCGCTCACGAAGGAGCTATCGGTGTTCGCGCTGTTCGTCGCGGGCACGTATCCGTTCACCAAGCGATTCTTCGCGATTCCGCAGGCGTATCTGGGCATCGCGTTCGGCTTCGGCATTCCGATGGCGTTCGCCGCCGTGCAGGACCATGTGCCGATGCTCGCGTGGATCATGCTCGCGGCCAACGTGTTCTGGTCGGTAGCCTACGACACCGAATACGCGATGGTCGATCGCGACGACGACATCAAGATCGGCATCCGCACGTCCGCGCTGACCTTCGGCCGCTACGACGTGCTCGCCGTGATGCTGTGCTACGCGGCGACGCTCGCAATCTACGCGGGCATCGGCATCACGCTGCACTTCGGCTGGCCGTACTGGCTCGGCTGGCTCGGCGCTGCGGGCTGTGCGGCGTATCACTACATGCTTATTCGTCACCGGGAGCGCATGGCGTGCTTCGCCGCGTTCC
Source organism: Caballeronia sp. LZ062 (assembly GCF_031450785.1). Classification (NCBI taxonomy): domain Bacteria; kingdom Pseudomonadati; phylum Pseudomonadota; class Betaproteobacteria; order Burkholderiales; family Burkholderiaceae; genus Caballeronia; species Caballeronia sp. LZ062. The sequence goes on along the minus strand of NZ_JARTWB010000002.1, from coordinate 2,137,960 downwards.
GGCACAACAACTGGCTGGGCGGCGTGTTGTTCGTGGGGATCGCGCTTCAGTACGCGCTTGCCGGTTGAGAGTGCGGGGCGCGTGGCGATTTATTGATGCTCGCGCGTGTCGATTTCATCAAGCTCGACGTGGAAGGCATGGAACTGGACGTGCTTCGGGGCCCGAAGGAATCCTCGAGCGGTGCGCGCCCGTCAAGCTCGTCGAAGTGCTCAAGAGCGACGAGAAACCCATCCCGCCGTTTTTTATCCTCGCTTTGAACGCACATGATCCGCTGTTGAGGCACGTCGCGCAGCGCGGCAGCAGGCTTTTCATCCAATAACCCGCGCGCGCCGCGTCGTGATTCGGGGCGCGAACGAAACCATCGAGCGGTGCGTGCCCGTCATGCTCGTCGAAGTGGTCGAGAGCGACGAGAAACTCATTCGGACGTTTTGCTCGCGTTAAACGCACATGATCCGCTGTTGAGGCACGTCGCGCGGCGCGGCAGCAGGCTTTTCATCGAAAAACCGGCGCCCGCCACGCCTGATCTGCACGTTCAAGAGCCTCACGCAGCGCCCAATTCATCGCCCATTTCTTTGGCCCGCGCTTCTGCCGCCAGGACGCCGCGCACGATGGCTTCCTTCACCCCTTGCGCATCGAAGGAGGCGAGCGCGGCTGCCGTCGTGCCGCCCTTCGACGTCACGCGCTCGCGCAGCACGCTCGCCGGTTCACTCGACTGCGCCGCGAGCTGCGCCGCGCCCGTGAACGTCGCGACCGCGAGCGCACGGCCTTGCTCTTCGTCCATGCCGAGCGCACGCGCTGCTTCCTGCATCGCTTCGATGAAATAGAACACGTAAGCGGGGCCGCTGCCGGAGATGGCGGTAACGGCGTCGATCTTCGCTTCGTCGTCGAACCAGACGGTCGTGCCCACGGCTTCCAGCACCTGCGATGCAAGCGCCTTCGCTTCGTCGCTCACGGCCGGCAACGCCGCGAGCCCCGTCACGCCCATGCCGATAAGCGCGGGCGTGTTCGGCATGGTGCGCACCACTTGCGCGTAGCCGCCGAGCCAGCGCGAGAGGTCCGCCGCGCGGATGCCCGCCGCGATGCTGATGACCGTCTGCCGCGACAGATGCGGCGCGAGCGCCTCGGCGACGCCCTTGAGCACCTGCGGTTTCACCGCAAGCAGGATGGCGTCGTAGCCGGCGAGCTTCGCGTCGATGGCCGCGCCCGTCTCGATGCCGAATTGCTTCGCGGTGCGCGCGCGCGCTTCGTCGTTGATGTCGATGGCGTAGATATCCGCAGGCGCGACGCCGCGCTTGATGAGACCGCCGATGAGCGCCGCGGCCATGTTGCCGCCGCCGATGAATGCGATTTTCATGGTGAGTGATGAGTCAGTGGGTGTAAGTGCGCTTGCCGAAGATTGCGGTGCCGATGCGCACCATCGTCGCGCCTTCGAGCACGGCGGCTTCGAGGTCGGCGGACATGCCCATCGAGAGCGTGTCGAGTTCTAGGCCGTCGGCGCGCAGCGTATCCATCAGATCGCGCAGGCGCGCGTGCGGGGCGCGCTGGGCGTCGAGCGTGTCGGCGGGCTCGGGAATCGACATCAGGCCGCGCAGACGCAGGCCGGGCAGCGCCGCCACCGCATGGGCGAGCGCCGCAGCGTCGTGCGGCTCGACGCCGCTTTTCGATGCCTCGCCGCTCACGTTCACCTGCACGCAAACATTGAGCGGCGTCGCGCCTTCAGGACGCTGCGCGGACAGTCGTTCGGCGATCTTCAACCGGTCGATGGAATGTACCCAGTCGAACTGCTCCGCGACGAGCTTGGTCTTGTTCGATTGCAGCGGCCCGATGAAATGCCATTCGATTTCCCTGCGCAAGTCGGCGAGCGCCGCGATCTTCGCGGTGCCTTCCTGCACGTAGTTCTCGCCGAACGCGCGCTGGCCGGCCTCGAAGGCGGCGCGCACGTCGTCGGCGGGAAAGGTCTTGGATACGGCGAGCAGTTTCACCGACGCCGGATCGCGCGAGGCGCTTGCTGCCGCTTGCGCGATCCGTTGACGGACTTCTTCCAGATGTTGAGCGATGGACATGCGTGAGCGACATTCGAGGCGGATGCGGGGATTATACGAATCCGCCTAGCCGTACAGCAGATGCTCCAAAAGCTGAATCCAGTGCGTCACCGGCGTGGATGTCCCGCTTTGCAGATGCGCGATGCAGCCGACGTTCGCGGACACGATCATCTGCGGCTCGGTTTTCTCCAGCCGGTCGAGCTTTTGATTGCGCAGCGCGTAGGCCATTTTCGGCTGCAGCACCGAGTATGTTCCTGCCGATCCGCAGCAAATGTGCGCATCCGCCGGCAGCCGCACCTCGAGACCGAGCGCCGTCAGAAGATGTTCGACGCGCCCGCGAATCTGCTGCCCGTGTTGCAGCGTGCACGGCGGATGAAACGCGACCGTATGCACCGCGCGCCGCCGCGCCAGCGCGACGAGTTCCTCTTCGAACGCCGGCAGGATTTCGGCGAGATCGCGCGTCAGATCGACGATGCGCCGCGCCTTGTCCGCGTACATCGGATCGTTGCGCAGCAGATGCGCGTACTCCTTGACCGTCGCGCCGCAGCCCGACGCGTTCATCACGATCGCCTCGACGCCGTTCTCCACATACGGCCACCACGCGTCGATGTTGTTGCGCACGTCGTCGAGCGCGTCGTCGTTGTAGCCGAGATGCAGGCGGATCGCGCCGCAGCAGCCCGCACCCGGCGCCGTCACGATTTCGATGCCGAGCGCATCGAACACGCGCGCCGTCGCCGTGTTGACGTTCGGCATCATCGCGGGCTGCACGCATCCGGCGAGCATCAGCATCTTGCGCGCGTGCTTGCGCGTGGGCGGCGCGAGCGGCTTTTCGGGCACGGGGATCTTCGTGCGCAGCGTGCGCGGAAGCACGCCGCGCACTTGCTGCCCGAGCTTCATCGCGGGAGTGAAAAGCGTGCTATTCGGCAGGAAGCTCGCGAGAAAGCGGCGCTGGATGCGCTGGCGCATCGGCCGCTCCACTTTCTGTTCGACGACCTTGCGCCCGATCTCGACGAGCTTGCCGTACTGCACGCCGGACGGGCACGTCGTTTCGCAGTTGCGGCACGTGAGGCACCGGTCCAGATGCGTCTGCGTGCTGCGCGTGGCGGGCGCGCCCTCGAACATCTGCTTCATCAGATAGATGCGCCCGCGCGGCCCGTCGAGTTCGTCGCCGAGCAGTTGATACGTCGGGCAAGTCGCCGTGCAGAAGCCGCAGTGGACGCACTTGCGGAGAATCGCGTCGGCTTCGTCGCCATCGGCGGTGCCGCGGATGAAATCGGCGAGATTGGTTTGCATTGCGTGTTGCTCGGTTCGGCTAGAAATCGGGATAGAGCCGGGCGCGGTTGAAGATGCGCGCCGGATCGAACGCGGCCTTCAACCCGCGGTGAATCTTCATGAGCGGCGCGGGCAGCGGCGTGAACACGCCCGCGTTGCGGTCGTAGGCCGAGCCCGCGCGAAAGATCGTCGCGTGACCGCCGGCCTGCTTCGCGCTGATGCGCACGGTCTGCGGATCGGTGTCCGTGATCCACCAGCGTTGCGCGCCGCCCCATTCCATGAGCTGCGCGCCCGGCAGATGCAGCGGCTCGGCAATCGACGGCAGCGCGAGCCGCCAGAGCGCCGAGCGCGGCTCGATCACGGCGAAAAACGGGTCCGTCTGTTCGCGCATGCCGACCCAGAAACGGTCGGCTTCGACTGCATCCACCACTTCGCCGCCGAGCGTATTGCGCGCGGTCTTCACAGCCGCTTCCGCACCCGCGAGACGCAGCGCGAGCGTGCCGTCGCGCCACGCACTGCCGCTGATCGGCAACGCGTGGCCGCCCCATTCGTTGAGCTTGCGCACGCCGTCCGTGGCGTGCATGTCGAACTTGAGCGTGGCTTCCGCGACGGGACGCGGCAGCACTTTCACCGAGAGTTCGAGAATCAGCCCGAGCGTGCCGAGCGATCCCGCGAGGAGCCGCGCGACGTCGTAGCCCGCGACGTTCTTCACCACTTGCCCGCCGAAGTGCAGCACTTGCCCGCGTCCGTTCATGATGGCCGCGCCGAGCACGAAATCGCGCGCCGCGCCGGTCCACGCGCGGCGCGGTCCGGCAAGACCCGCCGCGATGCAGCCGCCGAGCGTCGCATTGCGGCCGAAGTGAGGAGGCTCGAAAGGCAGCATCTGGCCATGTTCTCTTAACGCAGCTTCTATTTCAGCAAGGGGCGTTCCGCTTTTCGCGGTAATGACGAGTTCCGCCGGATCGTACGAAACGATCCCGCGGTATGCGCGCGTGTCGAGAATCTCTCCCTGGAGCGTCTGGCCGTACCAGTCCTTCGTGCCGCCGCCGCGAATGCGCAGCGGCGCGCCGGTCTCGCTGGCCCGGGCGATCCGCTCCGACCAGGCGGCGACGATGTCGTCCTGTTCCATGGTGTCCCGCTCTTGTAATCGGCTTTCCGTATGGCTTGCGCTACGCCTGTCCGGTCGATTGTACCGGCCGCTTAACGCAGCCGTACCCGGACAAACGTGGATAGCGAAACGCGCGGCGAGCGCGGCGGCCGGTCAGAAGCGCGGCAGTTCGGGATGCGGCAGAAGGCCGCCGCGAATGTGCATCTTCCCGTACTCGGCGCACCGCGCGCGCGTGGGAATGCCCTTGTCGGGATTGAGCAGACGCAGCGGATCGAACGCGCGCTTGACGGCGTGAAACGCGTCGCGCTCTTCGGGCGAAAACTGCACGCACATCGAATTGATTTTTTCGATGCCCACGCCATGTTCGCCCGTCACCGTGCCGCCCAATTCCACGCAGGTTTCGAGAATGTCCGAGCCGAACGCTTCCGCGCGATGCCACTCGTCGAGATCGTTGCCGTTGAAGAGAATGAGCGGATGCATGTTGCCGTCGCCCGCATGGAACACGTTGATGCAGCGAAGCGCGTACTTCTTTTCCATCTCTTCGATGCGCGCGAGCAGCGGCCCGATGGCGCGGCGCGGCACCGTGCCGTCCATGCAGTAATAGTCGGGCGAAATGCGGCCTGCGGCGGGGAACGCGTTCTTGCGGCCGGACCAGAACTTGAGCCGCTCGGATTCGGAGCGCGAAATCTGGATGCGCGTCGCGCCGTGTTCGCGCAGCACGGCGGTCATGCGCACGATTTCCTCGGCGACTTCGTCGTAGGTGCCGTCGGATTCGCACAGCAGGATGGCGGCCGCGTCGAGGTCGTAGCCGGCGTTGACGAACTCTTCGACGGCGCGCGTCGCGGGCTTGTCCATCATTTCGAGGCCGGCCGGGATGATGCCCGCCGCGATGATCGCCGCGACCGCGTTGCCGCCTTTCACCACGTCGTCGAAGCTCGCCATGATGACTTGCGCGGTCTGCGGCTTCGGAATCAGCTTGACGGTGACTTCGGTGACGATGGCGAACATGCCTTCGCTGCCGATCAGCACCGCGAGCAGATCGAGCCCCGGCGCGTCCGGCGCGAGCGAGCCGAATTCGACGATTTCGCCTTCCATCGTCACGGCGCGCACACGCAGCACGTTATGCACGGTGAGGCCGTATTTCAGGCAATGCACGCCGCCCGAATTCTCGGAGACGTTGCCGCCGATGGTGCACGCGATCTGCGACGACGGGTCCGGCGCGTAGTACAGCCCGTAGGGCGCGGCGGCTTCTGAAATGGCGAGATTGCGCACGCCGGGCTGCACGGTGGCCGTGCGCGCGTACGAATCTACTTCGATGATGCGCCGAAAGCGCGCCAGCGACAGCACGATGCCGTGACGAATCGGCATGGCGCCGCCGGAAAGCCCCGTGCCCGCGCCGCGCGGCACGATAGGCACGCCGAGCCGCGCGCAGATCTGCACGACGCGCTGCACCTGCGCTTCCGTTTCGGGCAGCACGACCGCGAGCGGCAGACGCCGGTAGGCGGCGAGACCGTCGCATTCGTAGACGGAGGTGTCCTCGTCGCGAAACAGCAGGCAGTGCGTGGGCAGTACGGCCATCAGCGCCTGCACGACTTCGCGCTGACGCTCGGCGAGTTGCTCTTCCGTGAGCGCGGGCGCGTCCTCGTGCGGCAGATTCGGCGAGAATTCCGGCGCGGCGGCGCTGGAGAACTCGGGCTTGAGTTCGTCGGGTGCGTTCATGTCTCCTCCCGGCGCCTGAACATGACGGCGCGTATTCGATGAAAGTCTCTGACGCGGCGACACCCCATGTTGCGCGCTCGTGGCTTCTTCGTCCACCGGGCGCGCGGGTGCGTCTGTCGCGCTTATCGCGTGAACGCGAAAATCTTGCCCGGATTCATCAGGTTCTTCGGATCGAGCGCGTGCTTAATGGACCGCATCACATCGATGCCGTCTTCGCCGTGCTCGTCGATCATGAAATCCATCTTGTGCAGCCCGACGCCGTGCTCGCCCGTGCACGTCCCGCCGACCGCGAGCGCGCGCTCGACGATGCGCCGGTTCAGGCGCTCGGCTTCATCGCGTTCCTCGGGCTTCGCGGGATCGAGCAGCATCGCGACGTGGAAGTTGCCGTCGCCCACATGTCCGACGATCGGGCAGGGCAGCGACGAGCCGAGGAGGTCCTGTTCCGTCTCCTCGACGCATTCGGCCAGGCGCGAAATCGGCACGCAGACGTCGGTCGTCACGGCGCGGCAGCCGGGCTTCAATTGCAGCATCGCGAAATAGGCGTTGTGACGCGCGGTCCAGAGACGGCTGCGGTCTTCGGGACGCGTCGCCCATTCGAAGTCCGTGCCCTGATTCTGCGCGGTGATCTCCTGCACGGTCTGCGCCTGTTCCTTGACGCCCGCCTCGGTGCCGTGGAATTCGAAAAACAGCATCGGCGATTCGCGCAGCGTGAGGTTCGAATGGCGATTGATGGCGCGCACGGCGAGCTTATCGAGGAATTCGACGCGCGCAATCGGCACGCCCATCTGGATCGTTTCGATGACGGCGCGCACCGCGTCGCCCATCGACAGAAACGCGCAGACGGCGGCGGAGATCGCTTCCGGCTGCGGATAGAGCCGCACGGTGATCTCGGTGATGACGCCGAGCGTGCCTTCCGAGCCGACGAAAAGCCGCGTCAGGTCGTAGCCCGCCGACGATTTGCGGGCGCGCGTGCCGGTATGGATGACGCGGCCGTCGGCCAACACGACAGTCAGCGCGAGGACGTTTTCGCGCATCGAGCCGTAGCGCACGGCGTTGGTACCCGAGGCGCGCGTCGCCGACATGCCGCCGATGCTCGCGTCCGCGCCCGGATCGATGGGGAAGAAAAGGCCGGTGTCCTTCAGCGCTTCGTTCAACTGCTTGCGGGAAATGCCGGGCTGCACGGTGGCGGTCAGGTCTTCGGCATTGATGGAGACGACGCTGTTCATCTCCGACAGGTCGATGGACACGCCGCCTTGCACCGCGAGCAGATGCCCTTCGAGCGACGATCCGTTGCCGTAAGGGATGATCGGCACGTCGTGCTCGGCGCACAGCCGGACGATGGCCTGGACCTCTTCGGTGCTGCGCGCGAAGACGACGGCGTCGGGCAATTGCGGATCGAACGGCGATTCGTCGCGGCCGTGGTGCTCGCGCACGGCCTGGCTCGTGCTGGCGCGATCGGCGAATTGTTGCTTGAGCGCGTCGAGCAGGGCGGCGGGAAACGGCCGGCGGATGGCATGCGGCAAGGCGGGGTGGTTCACGGGCGTCTCCGGCGGATTTTTGTCGATTTCGTGCTTCGGGCGGCATGCGTGCTGTTTGTCGGTTGCACGGCAGCTCGCCGAAATGCTGTCTTATTCTACGCGCGGGACGTTCTCGGCGCGCGGCGTCGCGGGCTTAGGGCGCTGCCTATAATGCTTCGGCAGCTTTTCGGCGTATTCCAACGACAAGGAGCAGTGATGGGTAACCGCCTCAGCAAGATTGCGACGCGCACCGGCGACGATGGCACCACCGGACTCGGCGATGGCCGCCGCGTTCCGAAAGACGATGCGCGTTTTGCGGCGATTGGAGACGTCGATGAATTGAATTCGTCGCTCGGCGTGTTGTTGTGCGAGGCGTTACCGCCGGACGTGCGCGATGCGCTGATGCAGATTCAGAACGACTTATTCGATTTGGGCGGGGAATTGTCGATTCCCGGACATTCGATGATTTTAGATTCGCATTTAGCGCGGTTGGATGCGTGGCTCGCGGATTACAACTCGACTTTGCCGCCGCTTAAGGAGTTTATTTTGCCGGGCGGGTCGAGGGCGGCGGCGCTGGCGCATGTTTGTCGGACGGTTTGTCGGAGGGCAGAGCGGGCGATTGTTGCGCTTACGCGTGTGGAAGGCGATGCGGTGAATGACGCGCCGGGAAGATACGTTAATCGGCTGTCGGATTTGTTGTTCGTGTTGGCGCGGGTTCTGAATCGGGCGGATGGAGGCGAGGATGTCCTCTGGAATCACGCGCGAGCGTGATAATCCGCGCGAGGAGGTTTAGAACGTGCGCAGAGCCGACAACGATTGCGGAACAAAGGTGTCGACTCTGCGTGACTACACTGTGATCAATTGCCACCAACCCTTTTGATTCGCCGCTGCTTCACCGCCTCCGCCAATCTTTCAAGCACCCCGACGCTTTCCTCCCACCCAATACAAGCATCAGTAACGCTTTGCCCATAAGTAAGCTCACACCCTTCCTTCAAATCCTGCCGCCCTGCGACAAGATGCGATTCCACCATCACGCCGACAATCCGTTCCTCGCCAGCCGCCAACTGCCGCCCAATATCCTCACAAACCGGAATCTGATTCTCATGCTTCTTCGAGCTATTGGCATGACTCGCATCGATCATTAACCGCGCCGCTAATCCCGCCTTGCCAATATCGATGCAAGCCGCATCGACCGAAGCCGCATCGAAATTCGGCGTCTTACCGCCGCGCAGAATGATATGGCAGTCCTCATTGCCGGCGGTCGAAACAATTGCCGAATGCCCGCCCTTCGTCACAGAAAGAAAATGATGCGGCTGCGAAGCGGCTTTGATCGCATCGACCGCGATTTTTACGTTGCCATCCGTGCCATTCTTGAATCCGACCGGACACGAAAGCCCCGAAGCCAATTCCCGATGCACTTGCGACTCGGTCGTCCGCGCGCCAATCGCGCCCCACGAAATCAAATCCGCGATGTACTGCGGGCTGATCATATCGAGATATTCCGTCCCAGCCGGCAGCCCGAGCTCATTGACATGCATAAGCAATTCGCGCGCGGCCCGCAAACCGTCGTTGATCTTGAAGCTGTTATCCATATACGGATCGTTGATCAGCCCCTTCCAGCCGACCGTCGTGCGCGGCTTTTCGAAATACACGCGCATCACAATTTCGAGTTCGCCCGCGAACCGCTTTCGCTGTTCGATCAACCGCCCCGCATATTCCAGCGCCGCCTTCGGATCGTGAATGGAACACGGGCCGATGATGACGATCAACCGGCCATCCATGCCATGCAAAATGCGATGCATCGACTGCCGCGCGTTGAAGATGAGATCGGACACCGGCTCGGTGCACGGAAATTCGCGGATCAAGTGCGCGGGCGGGACGAGCTCCTTCAACTCACGGATACGAACGTCATCGGTGTTGTGCGGGGGCATGGCGATTCTCCAACGGCAATGTTCTGAGCAAAAAAGGTAAGGCGAAAAAAAACCGCCAGACTCGCTGGCGGTTTTTCGGGAATTCGGTTTTGCGTATTTGAAACCTACGACTCACCCCTCTCGATCCGCCAGCGGCTTGAGATGCCAAAAGAAATAAAAATAAAACTTGGCGGACATGGTGAGCAAAGGGCGCATCGCAAAAAGGTTGACCGTCTTTATAACCTCAAACAGGCGGCGGTGACAAGCGGCCGCGCGTCGAACGCGGGAAATCCGCATCGGCGGGTGCGTCCGGTTCCGAACGCGTCACCGCCAATGCGGCGAAACTGCATCAGATCGTGCCGCCCACCGTCATTTTCTCGATGCGCAGCGTCGGCTGACCGACGCCCACCGGCACGCTCTGGCCTTCCTTGCCGCACACGCCCACGCCGCTATCCAGCGACATGTCGTTGCCGATCATCGTCACGTATTTGAGCGACTCGGGGCCGCTTCCGATCAGCGTCGCGCCCTTCACCGGGTACGTGATCTTGCCGTCCTCGATCATGTATGCCTCGGACGCCGAGAACACGAACTTGCCGTTGGTGATATCCACCTGACCGCCGCCGAAATTCACCGCGTACAAGCCGTTTTTCACCGACGCCAGAATCTCCTGCGGATCTTTGTCTCCGTTGAGCATGTACGTGTTCGTCATGCGCGGCATCGGCAGCGCGGCATACGACTCGCGGCGCGCGTTGCCCGTCACCGGCATCTTCATCAGGCGCGCGTTGAGCGAGTCCTGAATGTAGCCCTTCAGAATGCCGTCTTCGATCAGCGTCGTGCACTGCGTCGGGTTGCCTTCGTCGTCGATATTGAGCGAGCCGCGGCGATTCGGCAGCGTGCCGTCATCCACCACGGTGACGCCCTTCGCCGCCACCTGCTCGCCGATGCGGCCCGCAAACGCCGACGATCCCTTGCGGTTGAAATCGCCCTCCAGCCCGTGTCCGACCGCCTCGTGCAGCAGCACGCCCGGCCAGCCCGGCCCGAGCACGACGGTCATCGCGCCCGCCGGGGCAGGGCGCGCTTCGAGATTGACGAGCGCCGCATGCACGGCGTCATCGACGTACTTCGACAAGATATCGTCCGTGAAATAGCCGTAGTCGAAGCGACCGCCGCCGCCGCCCGTGCCGATCTCGCGCCGGCCGTTCTGCTCGGCGATCACCGTTACCGACACGCGAACGAGCGGCCGCACGTCCGCCGCCAGCGCGCCGTCGCTGCGCGCGACGAGCACGACGTCGTATTCGCCCGCGAGGCCGGCCATCACCTGCGTGATGCGCGGATCGCGGCCGCGCGCCATCTGTTCGACGCGCTCCAGCAGTTTGACCTTGGCATTGGCATCGAGCGAATGGAGCGGATCGGCGGGCACGTACAGGTCGCGGCCCGAGACGCCCGTGAGCGTGCTCGCCGGCTTGATCTTGTGCTTGCCGCCGCCCGCCTTGGCGATTGCCCGCGTGGCGAGTGCGGCCTGGCGGATGGAGTCGGGCGAAAGATCGTCGGAATAGGCGAAAGCCGTGCGCTCGCCCGAGACGGCGCGCACGCCGACGCCCTGATCGATGCTGAAACTGCCTGATTTCACGATGCCTTCTTCCAGACTCCACGCCTCGCTGCGCGTGGACTGAAAGTACAGATCGGCGTAATCGACGCGATGCGTGAAGATCTCCGCGAGCGTGCGCGTGATGAGACCCTCGTCGAGGCCGTACGGCGTCAGGAGAACGTCCTTCGCCGTGACCAGGTTGCGGATGCCGGGTTCGATGATGTTCATGCGGTGCCTATTGCGTTGGTGCAGCGTGTTCGGTGAATGTCGGACAATTCTACTGTCCGCGTTGTTCAGGCCATGTGCGGGATCACTTCCACGCGTTCAAGGCCGTTGAAAAGCCTATTTTCGAGATGTGGCGCGTCATCGCGATATCGGCCATCGCGTAGGAACGCTTACGCGATCACCCGATGCCGATACGCGGGCAAACTCTGTCGCACGCTCGCGATGCGCTCGGGATCGATCACGCCCGCGACGACGCCCGCGCCTTCCTCGCGCACGGCGACGACCTCGCCCCACGGGTCGATGAGCACGCTATGTCCCCACGTGCGGCGGCCGTTCTCGTGCTTGCCGCCTTGCGCGGCGGCGAGCACGTAGCACTGGTTCTCGATCGCCCGCGCCTTCAGCAGCGTTTCCCAGTGCGCACGGCCGGTGGTGTACGTGAACGCGGAAGGCACGACCATCAGCGCGCAATCGCCCATCTTCCGGTACAGCTCGGGAAAGCGCAGGTCGTAGCAGACGGACAGCCCCACGCGCCCGAACGGCGCCTCGAAAGTCCGCACGTCCGCGCCGGGCACGATGCTGCGCGCTTCGTCGAACGATTCGTCGCCCTTTTCGAAATTGAACAGATGAATCTTGTCGTAGCGCGCGACCTGCTCGCCGTCCGGACCGAAGACGAGCGATGTATTGAGCACGCGCGACGCTTCCGGCGACTTCAACGGCAACGTCCCGCCGATTACCCACACGCGGTGTTTGCGCGCGGCATCGGAAAGAAACTGCTGGATGGGGCCGTCGCCGGGCGTCTCGCGGATCGCGAGCTTGTCCGTGTCCTTGAAACCCATGAAGCAGAAGTACTCGGGCAGCAGCACGAGTTGCGCGCCGCCTTCTGCCGCCTCGGCAATAAGCTGCCCGGCGTCGGCGAGATTGCGGTCGCGATCCGGCGTGCTCACCATTTGCAGCGCGGCGACCGGGAACGGCCGCACGGTGCTTTCGCTCGATTGTTCGGTCATGTTCGTGGCGCTGGGTTGGTCGAAGATGGACGCCGCCCGCGCGCCTTGCGACGAAAACTCGCTTTTATTGAGCGGCTGACGGACGCGCGACGGCAGCGGGTGATTCGATCTTACCCTGATCGCCATGCAGGCGCTGAACGACCGGCTTGCTCCACGATCCGGTGATCGAATAGTCGACCGCGAACGCTTTCTTGATCGACTGCGACAGCGCGAGGTCGGCGGCGAGCGCGCCGAGACCGAGCAGCGGATTGATCACGGCTGCGCCGAGCGCCACCGCGCCCGCGCCGACGGTCGGGATCACCTTGACGTGAAGGTCCTGTGTCTTCTTCGGCAGATCGACCGTGCCTTGCATCTGCACGCGGGCGGGAGACGTGATCATCGAAAGATCGTCGGTTCGGCCGATGCCATTCTCGATGCGCGCGTTGCCCGTGACCTTCTCGAACGGCAATCCCTTGCCGACGACATCCGCGAAATGCAGCGTCAGCAGATTCGCGAGGCTGCGCAGGCTGAAGATGCCGAGCCACTTCGCGGCGGCGGGCGCGCGCAGAATCTGCCCGTGGCGCAAATCGACGGCGACTTTGCCGTCGAGCGTATCGAGGTCCACCGCGGTCGGACCGCCGTTCCAGCCCGCGTGACCGGACACCGAACCCGTGCCGGCGTTCACGGTATGCGGCAGGCCGAAGCGGTCCAGAAACTGGCCGCCGTTGTTCACGTCGAGCTTGAAATCGACGGACGTGCGGCGCGGGATGGATTCGTCGTCGCGTGGCGGCTCTGCGCCCGGCAGCGTGCGCCAGATGGCGTTCGCGGTGAAGGTCGCGTCGGGGTTGGCAAGCTGCAACTTGTCGAGCGTCCAGATCGGCTCGTCGGCGACGACTTCGTTGTGCGCGTCCACTTCGAACCGGCCGAGATCGTGGCCGCGAAGAAAGAGCTGATTAACGATCACATCGATGGACGGCATGTTGCGCGGCGGCTTGCTCATCGCTTTTTCGGCGGGCGCGTTGTCCGACTTCTCGGGAATCGCCACTTTGTCGAGCCGCGCCTGCACCGCGCCGGGACCGCCCTTGACCGCGCCGGGCGTGAACGCGACGTTGCCCGTCACCTGATCCGATGCGATGTTCGCGAGCCATTTGCGATTGTCCGATTCCTCGTGCGCGTCGATGGCGATGTTTTCCCAGCGCCGGTCGAGGAGCTTCAACGTGCCGATGTGCAGCGCGGCGCGCGTCGGCACGAACTGGCGAACGGTGTCGCTCGCGGGCGCGGAAGGCGCGGAAGGCGTCTTTTGAGCCGCCGTTGCATCCGCGAACACCTTGCGCCACGCATCGGCGTCGAGCGTGTTCAGGTCCACGTCGGCGACGACGCCTTCTGCCGGCAAGTCGGCGGGTCTGTTCACGGTGATCGCGCCGCGCACGGCTTTCAACGTGGCGCGCATGTTCATCGGCTGCGCGGGGTTTTCAGGATCGACCTTGACCTCGGCCCGGCCGACCTGCTGCAACAGGTAATGCGCCTGCAGCGGCCCGAGCGTGAGCCGCGCGTCGTGCAGACCAGACGCGCCGCCGGACGCGGGCGCGAAGCTCAGCGCGAACGGCATCGGCGCACCCTTCGTCTTGCCGAACGGCGCGGGCAAGTCGATGCCCACGCCCGTGAGATCGGCGCTGCCTTGCACGGTCGGCAGCGCTTTCTTCGCGCCGCGCACGTGCAGTTCATAGGGCGCGGCGCCGTCGATGCGCGACAGAAGCTGCGTGACCTGCGGCGTCATGCGTGCGTTGAAGCGCGCGGCGGCGTCGGTGCCGATGCGCCCGTTCACATCGAACGTATAGCTGCCGTCGGGCCGCACGCCGCCTGTCGCGCGCACGTCGCCGCCGAGCAGTTGCGCCGTGAGCGAGTCGAGCGTGACGGTCTTCGCCGCGAACGCCGCGCGGCCCCGCAGATGCGTGAGCGGCGGCAGATTCCCATACGCGACTTCATTGTCGGCGAAGGTCAGCGAGCCTTTGTACTCCGTGCGCAGCGGCGCAAGCGGCGGCGGCGGACGATAGCGCGGAATGCCGAGCGTGAGCGCGAGCGACGCGCTGCCCTTCGCGTCGAGCTTGCGCGTGGCGTGCTTCGCCATCAGGCCGAGCGAGCTGTTGTCGACGTATTGCAGCATGTCGGCGAGCGGGCCGTGCGCCTGGCCGTCGATCCACAGCTTCGCCTCGCGATTGCCCGTATCGTCGATGCGTCCTGTCACGCGCGACACCGCGACGCCCTTGTAATGCCCGCGATGAATGTCGAAGCCGAGCTTGTTCTGCGCGAGCGTGAACGTGCCGTCGATGCCCTCGAACGCCGGCCAGAAGTTCGGCATGCCGTTGGCCATCTTGCGCGGCGGGAAGGGCGACGGGTCGAACTTGCCGCCCGTGAACGGCGCTTCGATGCGAAACACGCCGGCATCCGGAAACTTCGCGTAAGGAAAGCGCGTGAGATCGCCGTGGACTTCGAGCGTGGCATTGCGCGCGGTGCCCGCCTGCAACGCGTGGCCGAGATAAACGCGCACGCGCTCATTGAGGCTCGTCGGCAGATACCGGACGAGGCGCGTCGCGTTCATATGCGCGATCTTCGCCTTCAGGTCGAGGTTGCCGCGTCCGTGGCCCTGATTCCAGTATGCGGCGGTGATTTCGCCTTCGGCGTCGGCGTTCTTCACGCGCAGCGTATCCAGATGAATCGTGAACGCGCGGCGCAATTCGCCCGGCGCGATGGCATCCGCGACCGTCCACGTTGCATGACCCTGCAGCGAATCGAACAGGAGGCGCGGATCGTCGAAGGCGCCGGGAATGGTGACCGCCGCGTTTTTCGTATCGATGCTGATGCTGCCTTGCGACTCGTTCGCATCGACCGCGCCCCACAGGTTTTCGATGCCCGGAATGCCGGCGCGCGGATGATTGTTGGCGGTGAGCCCCGGCGGCGGCTCCTGCGCCTGCACACTGATGCCCTGCAATTCGCCCTTGAACGCGTAGTGCAGCAGCTTCGCGTCGCCTTTCTCGCGCTGACGCTTCACTTCGTCTTCGCTGCGCGGCGGCACGCGTTCGGTGTAGATCGTGTAATTGGCGATCTGCCCGCGCGGATTGAAACGCACGAGTTCGTTGAGCACGCGCGCCGGCACCGGCAGCGCCCGCGTGAACTCGGCGAGGATGCCGAGATCGACCTGATCGCCCGTCACGCGGAAAAGCTGGCCCACGTTCACCGCCGCCGGACGATACGTCGCGCTCAGCGTCTGCGAGGTCAAGAGCCGCGCGACCGGCGTGCCGTCGTCGAACGCGGGCTGGCCGAGTTCGGCGCGCAAGTTGGAGAGATTCAGCGTGTAAGCGCCGTCCTTCTTGTCGACGGTCCAGCCAAAGCGCGCCACGGGAAGATCGAGGCGCGGCTGCGTCGCCCGCACGCGCAGCGCGATGTTGCCGCCTGCGAGATCGCCGTTCGCCGTCTGCAACTGCCCGCGGGCGAAGTTCAGCCAGATGCGGTTTTCCACGCGGCCGTCGTAGATGGCGAACGGCATCTTCACGTAGCGCGCGAGCGTCGGCAAATCCAGCGGACCGGTCGAGACATACAGGCGGCCTGTCCAGTTCGCGGGCGCGCCCATCGCGCTGAACGGCTCGTGACGGAAATCCGCGCGCAGATCGAGCGGGCCGTGCAGCACGTCGCCGTCGGGAGGCGCGGCGAGCGCCATGCGATGACGCAGGCCGTCGTTCATGATGGTCAGCCGCAGCCGCTTGAAGGCGATTTCTGGCGCGGCACGCTCGGCGTCGCGCCAGCGCAGCGTGCCGTCGCGCAGGAGGATGTGCTCTTGTCCGAGCAGCCATGTCGTGAACGCGTTGGACCCTGTGCGATGCGTGGGAATCGGCACGCCCGCGACAGTGATCTCGCCCTTCGCGTTGCGCGCGACGATGACGTCGGGGCCATCGACAGTCAGGTCCGCGAGCTTTGGCTTGAGTTGCACGAGCGAGCGCCACGCGACGCTCGCGCTTGCATGGGGCACCGCGAGCCCCGGCGAGCCGTCGGCGGCGTCGATGCGAAGATTGTCGATGTCGATGGTCGGCTGCATGCCCGACCATCGCGCGGAGAGCCGGCCGATGCGCAATTGCGCATGCATCCGTGAGGACACGGCCTCTTCGATGCGCGGCCTGAACGAGTCGATCTGCGGCAGCACGACATAGCGCAGGCCGAGATAGATGCACGCCACCGCGAAATACAGCACGGCGGCAACGACGAGAACGACTTTGAGAACGCGCGACAGAACACGCTCGGCGTCGGCGCTGGGCTTGGCTTGTCCAACTTCGGTCGGGTCGACGGATCGTCTGCTGTCGGACATGCTGCGGCTGTTCGGCGATATGGTAGTTTTGCGTGTTTGACGCTGAAATGTAACACAGGGCATGGCGCGGACAGCCGCGGCGCGCGCACGCCGGACCGCCCGCAAACACGCGTGCAGCAAGCCTTTCCGGCAGCGCGTCCGAGTCCGGCGAAGCGTGTCGCCGACGCCCGCGCCCAGAAGCATTCGACGCAAAGCAACCTGCGAGCCTAAGCATTCATGACCGACGTGACTTTGCGCAGTTCCGACTATTCCAACTATGCGGCCCGCGCCTACGCGGCGCGCGCCGAACTGGCCGCGCACGTCGCGCAGTGGGCGCAGTTGCCCGTCACGCGCGAGTGGATCGAGGCGCGTCTGAACGCGCACTGCGAGCACTGCGCTCCCGGCGGCATGCTGGACGAAGCCGCGCTGAAAACCGCGCTGCGGCGCCTTCGCGTGGACGTGTTCTGCACGGTCATGGAGCGCGATCTGCGCGGCGCGGCCGATGTCGCCGAAGTCACCGGCGCGATGACCGATCTCGCCGAAGTCACGATCCAGTGCGCGCTCGCGGTGCTGACCGCGGACCTCGAAACGCTCTTCGGCGAGCCGCGCGGCCCGAATGGCGAGCGGCTGACGCTCGGCGTTGTCGGCATGGGAAAGCTCGGCGGGCGCGAGCTGAACGCGTCGTCGGATATCGATTTGATCTTCGTCTATGAAGACGACGGCGAAACTGCCGGCGGCAAGCGCGCGCCGCTCCCGACGCAGGAATTCTTCACGCGGCTCGGGCGGCGGCTGATCGGCGCGCTCGCGGAAATCACGCAGGACGGCTACGTGTTTCGCGTCGATATGCGGCTGCGTCCGAACGGCGATTCGGGGCCGCTCGTGTGCAGTCTCGGCATGCTGGAAGAGTACTTCTACGTTCAGGGCCGCGAATGGGAGCGCTACGCGTGGATCAAGGCGCGGCTCGTCTCCGAGCGCGAAAGCGAGTCCGCGCAACGGCTCGCGAAGCAACTCGACGCAATCGCGACGCCGTTCGTCTACCGCCGCTATCTCGATTACGGCGTGATCGCCGCCATTCGCTCGCTGCATCAGCAAATACGGCAGGAAGCGCGGCGGCGCGCGTCCATGCGCCCCGACAAGGCCGACGACATCAAGCTCGGGCGCGGCGGCATTCGCGAAATCGAGTTCAGCGCGCAAGTGTTTCAGTTGATTCGCGGCGGACAGGCAGCGGAATTTCGCATTCGGCCGACGCTCGACGTGCTCGAACGCGCGGCGGCAAACGGGCTGATTGCGCCTGCGGTGAGCGATGCGCTCACCGAGGCGTATCTCTTCCTGCGCACGGTCGAGCATCGTCTGCAATATCGCAACGACGCGCAGACGCACGCGATGCCCGTCGCCGACGAGGAGCGTGCGCTGCTGGCCTCATCGCTCGGCTTCGCGGATTACGCCGCGCTGATGGCGAAGCTCGACGCGCATCGCGAATTCGTCGAGCAGCAATTCGACGCGATCTTCGCCGACAAGGTGAGCGGCGAGGGCGGCTGCGGCGTCGCGGACGATTCGGCGGCGTCGTGGATCTGGAGCAGCGCGCTCGCCGACGATTCCGCGCAGGAGGAACTCGCCGCGCGTCTCATGGAACTGGGCTTCGCGAACCCGGCGCCGGTGCTCGCGCGGCTGACGGGCGTGTGGAATTCGTCGCGCTATGCCGGGTTGCCGGAGCAAAGCCGCGGGCGCTTCGACATCGTCGCGCAGCGCGCGCTCGAAGCCGTGCAGTCCATCGACGCCGCGCGCCGTGTCGATACCATCACGCGGCTCTTCGATCTGCTGGAAGCGACGGCCAAGCGCGGCGCGTATCTCGCGCTGCTGACCGAATACCCGGCGGCGCTGGATCGCGTGCTCTCGGTGTTGTCGGGCTCGCGCTGGGCGGCGGGTTATCTGATCCGCCATCCGCAACTGTTGGACGAATTGCTCGACGACGAAGCCATTTCGAGCCCGTTCGACTGGGACGAATTCCGCCGTTCGCTGAACGCGCGTCTCACTGCCGCCGAGGATGCGGAACATCAGATGGATTTGCTGCGCCACGCGCACCAGGCCGAAGTGTTCCGTATTCTGCTGCTCGATCTCGCCGGGCGGCTGACGGTCGAGCACCTGAGCGACCGCTTGTCCGAACTTGCGGACGCGGTGCTCGACGTGACCGTCGAAACTGTCTGGAAGCAGTTCCCGAAGCGGCATCGCGAGACGCCGCGCTTCTCCGTCATCGCGTATGGAAAGCTGGGCGGCAAGGAACTGGGTTACGCGTCCGATCTCGATCTGATCTTTCTCTACGACGACCCCGACGACGCCGCCTCCGACATCTACGCGATGTTCGCGCGCCGCCTCATCACCTGGCTCACGGCGGCGACGGGCGCGGGTACGCTCTTCGACGTGGACCTGCGGCTGCGGCCGAACGGCGAGTCCGGCTTGCTGGTCACGAGCCTGGATTCGTTCCGACGCTATCAGCTGCGCGAAGGCGATGCCGCCAATACCGCGTGGGTGTGGGAGCATCAGGCGCTGTCGCGGGCGCGCTTCAGCGCGGGCGATGCGGACATCGGCGCGCAGTTCGAAGCCATTCGCGCCGACGTGCTGGTGATGGAGCGCGATGCGGCGGCGCTCGCGCTGGAAATCGTCGCCATGCGCGAGCGCGTCGCGGCGGGGCATCCGAATCGCACCGATCTGTTCGACCTGAAGCATAATCGCGGCGGCATGGTGGATATCGAGTTCATCGTGCAGTACTGGGTATTGCTGCATACGCGTACGCACCGCGAGTTCCTGCGCAATGCGGGAAACATCACGCTGCTGAGGATCGCGGCGCGAAGCGGCCTTATTTCCGAGAGCGATGCAGAGACCATCGGCGCGGCGTACCGGCATTACCGGAAGCTGCAACACACGCTGCGGCTCGACGGCATGGAGAAGGCGCGCGTCGATCCGGCTGTCGTGCGGGTGGAGCGGGAAGCGGTGACGGCGCTGTGGCGGCGCGTGTTTGGGGATGGGATGTAAGTGGCGGGTGGCTTTGCCGAACTGGCGAGCGAGCGGCGCATGTTAGCGGATGCCGTTTGGACAACGCGTGAGCGGCGGCGCGATGTCGGCGGCGGGTGCGCGGGTCGTGCTCGGACGCTGCGATAAACGCTGCGGCTCGACGGTATGGAGAAGGCCCAGATCGAGCGCGATGATGTGCCGAGGCTGCGGCGGCGGGCTTTTGATGATGCGCCTGTGAAAGGCGGGTGGTTTTTTCGCCGGACCGGCCGGCGAGCGGCGTGCGTTCGGCGAGGCCGTTTGAACAACGCGTGAGCGGCGGCGCCAGGTGGGCGGCGCGTGCGTGATGTGTGTCCGGAAGCTGCAACACACGCTGCGGCTCGCCGGCATGCACAAGGCCCAGGTCGAGCGCGATGATGTGACGAGGCTGCGGCGGCGGGCTTTTGAAGATGCGCCTGTGAGAGGCGGGTGGTTTTTTCGCGGGACCGGCCGGCGAGCGGCGTGCGTTCGGCGAGGCGGTTTGAACAACGCGTTAGCGGCGGCGCGATGCGGGCGGCGGTTGCACGGGTGCGCCCGGACGCTGCGATACATGCTGCGGCTCGACAGCATGGCGAAGGCCCGAGTCCAGCGCGATATGTGCCGAGGCTGCGGCGGCGGGGTATCGGTGATTCGATGTGAGAAGCGGGTGTTTTTCGTGCGGCTGGCCCGCGAGCGGTTGGTGTTCAGCGACGCCATTGGAACGACGCGTGAGCGGCGACGCGATGTGAGGGGCGGGCGCGCGGGTGTGCCCGGATGCTGCGATAAACGCTGCGGCTCGACGGCATGGAGAAGGCGCGCGGGGAACCGGCTGTCCCGCGCGGCGCGCAAAAGAGGGCTGTGGCGATGAGGTGATGGCGTGGTAGCGTAAGCCGCGTCCCGCCCCCGCCGCCGAACTCACGCCGCCAGCATCTCCTTCGCGTGCTTGCGCGTCGTCGCCGTGATTTCGATACCGCCGAGCATGCGCGCCACTTCCTCGATGCGCTTCGCCTTGTCGAGCGGCGTCACCGTGCTGACCGTGCCGCCGGCATCGTCGGATGACTTCGCGACCTGGAAATGCTGATCCCCGCGCGCAGCCACTTGCGGCAAGTGCGTGACACACAGCACCTGACGGTCGCGTCCGAGTTGATGCAGCAGCCTTCCGACGACTTCCGCGACGCCACCGCCGATGCCCGTGTCCACTTCGTCGAAGATTAGCGTGGGCGTCGGGCTGGCGGTACTCGCGATCACGGCGAGCGCGAGGCTGATGCGGGCCAACTCGCCTCCCGACGCGACCTTCGCGAGCGGCCGAAGCGCCACGCCCGCGTGACCCGCGACGCGAAACTCGATCTGCTCGAGCCCGTTCGCGCCGCCTTCCGCGAGCGGCACGAGCGCGACTTCGAAGCTGCCGCCCGCCATCGACAGTTCCTGCATGCCTTCGGTGACGGCTTTCGAGAGCGCCTTGGCCGCCTTCGCGCGCGCCTTCGAGAGCGCTTTCGCTTCGGCGAGATAAGCGTCCTTCGCTTTTTCGGCGGCGGCGTTCAGCGCGTCGAGATCGGCGGCGGCGTCGAGCGCGGCAAGCTGCCGGCGGCGCGCTTCGTGTTCTTCCGGGAGAGCTTCGGGCTGAAGGCGGAACTTGCGCGCCGTCGAGTGCAATTGATCCATGCGCTTTTCGACTTGCGCGAGCCGGTCCGGATCGAGTTCCAGCCGCTGCGCGTAGTGCGACAGCGAGTACGACGCCTCCTGCAACTGAATCTCGGCCGGTTCGAGGGAGGCCAGCACGTCGTTGAGCGCCGGGTCGATGTCCGCCAGAGTCCGCAGCTTGGAGATGATCGCGCCGAGTTGCGAGATCATCGCGTCATCGGATTCGGAGAGCGCGCCGAGCGCGTTCTGCACTCCGTCGATGAGACTCGCCGAATGCGACAGCCGATGGTGCTCCGCGCTCACTTCCTCCCATTCGCCGGGCTGTGGCGCGAGCTTGTCGAATTCGCTCAGTTGCCACGCGAGACGCTCGCGCTCCAGTTGCAGTTCGCGGTCGCGGCTTTGCGCGGCATCGACGGCCTGCTGCGCCTCGCGATACGCGCGCCATGCGCGATTCACGGTGCTCGCCGTATCGACGAGACCGGCGTGCGTATCAAACAGCTCGCGCTGCGCGTCCGGCCGCATCAATAATTGATGCGCGTGCTGACCGTGGATGTCGACGAGCATTTCGCCTACTTCGCGAAGCTGCGTCAGCGTGGCCGGCGTGCCGTTGATGAACGCGCGCGAGCGGCCGCTCGAATCGATCACGCGGCGCAGCATCACGGTGTCACCGTCCTGCGAGAGCGTGTGCTCGTCGAGCCAGCGAACCACGTGCGCGTGCGTGCCGAACTCGGCGGTGATGTCCGCGCGCGGCTCGCCCGTGCGCACGACGCTCGCGTCGGCACGCGCGCCGAGCGTGAGCGCAAGGGCGTCGATCAGAATCGACTTGCCCGCGCCGGTTTCACCCGAAAATACCGTGAAGCCCGAATCGAATTCGATGTCGAGCGCGGCAACGATGACGAAGTCTCGAATGGAGAGATGACGGAGCATGGACGCTTCGGGAAGTGTTCGGCGAAGTTGTGCGGTCAGACAGACGAGTCCTGCGAGGGATGCTCGTTCCAGTGGAGCTTCTTGCGCAGCGTGGCGTACGTGCTGTAGCCGACCGGATGCAGAACCGGCACGGTGTACCTGGAGCGCCGCACCTCGATGGCGTCGTTCAGTTCGACCGCCGTGAAGGACTGCATGTCGAAGTTCACGTTCACGTCGCGCCCGCCGATGATCTGAATGGTGACCTTCGAGTCGTCGGGCAGCACGATCGGACGGTTCGAAAGCGAATGCGGCGCAATGGGCACGAGCACGAAGCCTTGCAGCTGCGGATGCAGGATCGGCCCGGCCGACGACAGCGCATACGCCGTGGAGCCGGTCGGTGTGGCGACGATCAGCCCGTCGGAGCGCTGGTTGTACATGAAGTGGCCGTCCACCGAGACGCGCAACTCCGCCATGCCCGAAAAGCCGCTGCGATTCACGACTACGTCGTTGAACGCGAGCGCGTGGTAAATGGGCTTGTCATTGCGCACGATCCGCGCTTCGAGCAGGCTGCGCTCCTCGCGCTCGAACTGCCCGGCGAGCATTTGCGGCACGCGTTCGCGCATTTCCGCGAGCGGAATGTCCGTGATGAAGCCGAGCCGCCCGTGATTCACGCCGATGAGCGGCGTCCTGTACGGCGCGAGCTGGCGGCCGACGCCGAGCATGGTGCCGTCGCCTCCTAGCACGACGGCGACATCCGCCCGCGCGCCGATTTCCGCGATCGACAAGCCGGGATATTCGCTCACGCCGACGTCCTTCGCGGTGCCCGCTTCGAACACGACGTCGAAGCCCTGGTTCGCAATGTGCTCCGCGAGGGATCGCAGCGGCGCCTCGATGCCGGGTGTGTTGGTTCGCCCGACAAGGGCGACGGTCTTGAATTGGCCAATTTCCATGCCGGCATTACACCATAGGTGGAAGGCGAAAAGAACCGGGCGCGCGCGGTCTTGGGCGCGTCCGGTTTGTCGCTAGAATGGAGCAGACATTGAACGATCGGCTAACAGACGGACGCGGCCCGGAACGGCGCGCTGAAGCGGCGGCACCGGTCGCCGCGTCCTGACACGTTGCGCTAAAATTTGCCCATGCTAGACCCACGTGCACAAACCCTCCTAAAAACGTTGATCGAGCGTTACATCGCCGAAGGTCAGCCGGTCGGTTCGCGCACGTTATCACGGCACTCCGGTCTCGAACTGAGTCCCGCGACCATCCGCAACGTGATGTCGGACCTCGAGGACCTCGGCCTCGTCGCGAGTCCGCATACGTCGGCCGGGCGCATTCCCACGCCGCGCGGCTATCGCCTGTTCGTCGACACCATGCTGACGGTCGAAGCCCCGCAGGACGAGGCGATGACCACGGCCGTCAAGACGCGTCTGCAAGGCGAGGAGCCGCAGAAGATCGTCGCGGCAGCGGCGAGCGTGCTGTCCAGTCTGTCCTCGTTCGCGGGCGTGATCCTTACCCCGCGCCGAAGCCATATGTTCAAGCAGATTGAGTTCATGCGGCTGTCGGACAAGCGCATTCTGCTGATCATCGTGACGCCGGAAGGCGACGTGCAGAACCGCATGATGGCCACGCAGCGCGACTACTCGCCCTCGCAACTCACGGAAGCCTCCAACTACATCAACGCGCATTTCGCGGGCCTGTCCTTCGACGAAGTGCGCCGCCGGCTGCGCGAGGAAATCGACCAATTGCGCGGCGACATGACCACGCTCATGCAAGCGGCGGTCGTCGCGAGCACGGCCGAGACCGATCCCGGCGAGACCGTGCTGATTTCCGGCGAGCGCAATCTGCTCGAAGTCGCGGACCTTTCGTCCGACATGGCGCGCCTGCGCAAACTTTTCGACCTCTTCGACCAAAAGACGAGCCTCCTGCAATTGCTGGATGTTTCGAGTCACGCGCAGGGCGTGCAGATCTTCATCGGCGGGGAATCGAATCTCGTGCCGATCGAGGAAATGAGCGTCGTGACCGCGCCGTACGAAGTCAACGGCAAGATCGTCGGTACGCTCGGCGTGATCGGCCCGACGCGCATGGCCTACAACCGCGTGATTCCCATCGTCGATATCACGGCGCGCCTCTTGTCCATGTCGCTCAGCCAGCAATAACGCGCCTTTGCCGGCATCTTGCCGCGCCTCGGACGGCGCCGCCACTCGGCCGTTCGGCCAATGCTCTGCGTCGGAACGCGCCGCTATAATGGCCTTCACCTTTCGATGACTTTCGGCTGCCTTGCCCTATGCGTTTCGACCTCGAGTTGCCCTCGCAGCCCAGCGCCTCCCATCGTGTCGCGGTGCTGCTGATCAATCTCGGCACGCCGGACGCGCCCACGCCGCGCGCGGTGCGCAAATATCTCGCGCAATTTTTGAGCGATCCGCGCGTCGTCGAAATCCCGTCGTTCATCTGGCAAATCATTCTGCGCGGCATCATCCTGCCGTTTCGCGGGCGGGCATCGGCTAAAAAGTACGCCCAAGTGTGGATGCCTGAAGGCTCGCCGTTACGCGTCTATACGGAACGGCAGGTCGAAGGTTTGCGGCGGCTTTTCGCGGCAAACGACTATCACGTGATCGTCGACTACGCGATGCGCTACGGCACGCCGGGCATCGGCGCCATGCTGAATCAGCTGAAGCTGGAAGGCGCCGACCGCATTCTGTTCGTGCCGATGTATCCGCAGTATTCGTCGTCGACCACGGCCACCGCTTTCGACGACGCCTTCACTGCGCTCAAGCGCGTGCGCAATCAGCCGGAGATCCGCACCATTCGCCACTACGCGGATCATCCGGCCTATATCGCAGCGCTCGCCGAGCAGGTCCGCGACTACTGGCGGCAGCACGGTCAGCCGGACTTCGCCTCGGGCGACAAACTGGTGCTGAGTTTCCACGGCGTCCCGAAGCGGACCATGGACTTAGGCGACCCTTATCACGACCAATGCCAGTTGACGGGCTCGCTGCTCGCGTCGGCGTTGGGGCTGACGCCCGTGGAATGCCGCGTGACGTTCCAGTCGCGCTTCGGCCGCGCGGAGTGGCTTCAGCCGTACACCGCGCCAACGCTCGCGGAACTGGGCGCGGGCGGCGTCGCGCGCGTGGACGTGTTCTGCCCGGGCTTCACGGCGGACTGCCTCGAAACCATCGAGGAAATCGGCATGGAAGTGCGCGACGAATTCCTGAAGGCGGGCGGCAAGCAATTCCATCGCATTCCCTGCCTGAACGCGTCGCCGGCGTGGATCAAGGCGCTAGGCGAGATCGCGGCACAACATCTGCAAGGATGGCCGGTACAGGCCGCGCAACCAGTGACGGTAGCGGCCTGAATCCGCTCATCGCACGAGAATCGCCATGAATTACAAGATCACGACGGAACCGGGCGCGCGTCTGCGCATCGACAAATGGCTGTGGGCAGCTCGCTTCTTCAAGACGCGTTCGCTCGCGAGCGACGCGGTCGAGAAAGGCCGGGTGAGGATCGGCGGCGCGAACGTGAAGCCGTCCAAGGACGTGCGCGTGGGCGATATCGTGGAGATCGATATCGAGCGGGTCGTGTGGCAAGTGCAGGTGCTCGGGCTTTGCGACGTGCGCGGGCCCGCGCCGGTGGCGCAGACGCTCTATGCCGAGACGGACGAAGGCCGCACCAAGCGTCTTGCCGAAGCAGAACGGCGCAAGACTTTCCGCGAGCCGGCGGCCGAGATGCAGGGCAGGCCGACCAAGCGCGACCGCCGCATCATCGACAGATTTTCAGGTTCGGATTGAAGAATTCTTCGACCGTCGCGTGCACGCCGCCGTACTCGGTGGTACGGGCGGTCAGTGCGCCGGACATGCAGATGGTCGTGGTTCCCGCGACGAGTACCAGTGCGACCACCGCGATGGCAAAGGTCAGTTTCATGGTACCCCCGGAAAGCGGGAAAGGCGGCCGTACGACCGCGCGAGGATCAGGAAAGTGGCGACGCGTAAGCGGTTTGAAGCAATCGTAGGATTAGGGTAAACGTGCGTCCTGCGGTGCTCAAACGAAGTGTAGGTGAGCCGTTGCATTCCCTCAATCTCAATTTACGCGATGCGGCGAAACGTCCGTTACCGCTTATTTCGCGCGCGCCCGCACTGGCACACTGACGTTCAGATTTTGATCTGACAAAGCCTTGAAAACTTTTCCGCTGCCCCAATTTCGGCAGCTAGCGCGAGGAAGCGCGTCGGCCGCTTGATGACCGGCGGTATTCCCGATCCATCCATTCACGGTAATGACATTCAGCGACATGGAAAACACGCAAGAGAATTCAGCGAGCCAGAACCCCACGCCCGCCGACGAAAACGCGCGCCAGGCCGCCGACTCCAATCAGGCAGGCACGCAGGCCGCCGCCGACGGCAGCGCCACACCGGAAGCTGCCGCTCAAGCCACCGAAACCGCACTGGCGGAAGCCCAGGCTCGCGTGGCCGCGCTTCAGGAGGAATTCCTGCGCGCCAAGGCCGAAACGGAAAACGTGCGTCGCCGCGGCCAGGAAGACGTGGCCAAGGCGCACAAGTTCGCTATCGAAAATTTCGCGGAAAACCTGCTGCCGGTGCTCGACAGCCTCGAAGCCGCGCTCGCGGATCAATCCACCGACCTCGCCAAGGTGCGCGAAGGCGTCGAACTGACGCTGCGCCAGTTGACCGGCGCGCTGGAAAAGGGCCGCGTCGTCGCGCTGAATCCGGTCGGCGAGAAGTTCGACCCGCATCGTCATCAGGCCATCTCCATGGTGCCGGCCGATCAGGAGCCGAACACGGTCGTCGCGGTGCTGCAGAAGGGCTATATCATCGCCGACCGCGTGCTGCGTCCGGCGCTCGTCACCGTCGCTGCGCCGAAGTAAGCCCGCGAGGTTCGCGATCATGGCCAACGTGCCCGTCGATTCCACCGCTTTCTCTGTCTTCGACATGCAGGAACTGGACGCTGCCGGCTTCGACGCTGGGCTGGCGTCGGCGGGTGACGAACTGGCCGTCGTGTTCTTCTGGGGCCTCGACTGCTTCAACTGCGAAATCGCGAAGAAAGCGATGCTCGCGCAGCCCGAGGCCATTCGCGCGCTCGGGCTGAAGTGGTTCCATAGCAACGTGTACGAGCATCGCGAGTTGGGCCGCCGCTTCATGCTGCACGGCGTGCCGACGTGGTTTTTCTTCCACCGCGGCAAGCGGCTGGGCCGTGCGACCGGCTGGCACGGGCTCGCGCAGTTCCAGGCGGCAGTCGCGGCGGCGCGCGAGAAAATCCGCGCGGCGGCAGCAAAGGAATGACGCGAGCCGGGCGCAAAAAAGTTATAGACCGCATTGGATTCAGGGTCTTGAAAACGAAACCGGCGCTCTTATCTTGCGTACAGGTATGAATTTTGGGCGTTCGGCCCGTTGAATCGGCCGCAAAAGCCGGCGTTCCCCGGCCGCAGCGCCAAAGCGATCAAAGCTAGGAGAGTATAAAAAATGGGCAAAATCATCGGCATCGACCTCGGCACCACGAACTCGTGCGTGGCGCTGATGGAAGGCAATCAGGTCAAGGTCATCGAGAACTCGGAAGGCGCGCGCACCACGCCGTCGATCATCGCGTATATGGATGACAACGAGATCCTCGTCGGCGCGCCTGCCAAGCGTCAGTCGGTCACGAATCCGCGCAACACGCTGTACGCGGTCAAGCGCCTGATCGGCCGCCGCTTCGAAGAGAAGGAAGTGCAGAAGGACATCGGCCTGATGCCCTACAAGATCGTCAAGGCCGACAACGGCGACGCATGGGTCGAAGCGCACGGCGAGAAGCTCGCGCCGCCGCAAATCTCGGCCGAAGTGCTGCGCAAGATGAAGAAGACCGCTGAAGACTACCTCGGCGAGCCGGTGACGGAAGCCGTCATCACGGTTCCGGCGTACTTCAACGACAGCCAGCGTCAGGCCACCAAGGACGCGGGCCGCATCGCCGGTCTGGAAGTCAAGCGCATCATCAACGAACCGACGGCAGCCGCGCTCGCGTTCGGCCTCGACAAGGCCGAAAAGGGCGACCGCAAGATCGCCGTGTTCGACCTGGGCGGCGGCACGTTCGACATTTCGATCATCGAAATCGCGGATGTGGACGGCGAAATGCAGTTCGAAGTGCTCTCCACGAACGGCGACACGTTCCTGGGCGGCGAAGACTTCGACCAGCGCATCATCGATTACATCATCAGCGAGTTCAAGAAGGAGCAGGGCGTCGATCTGTCGAAGGACGTGCTCGCGCTGCAACGCCTGAAGGAAGCGGCTGAGAAGGCGAAGATCGAACTGTCGTCCACGGCGCAGACCGAAATCAACCTGCCGTACATCACGGCGGACGCTTCCGGTCCTAAGCACCTGAACCTGAAGATCACCCGCGCGAAGCTCGAAGCACTCGTGGAAGACCTGATCGAGCGCACGATCGAACCGTGCCGCACCGCCATCAAGGATGCGGGCGTGAAGGTCGGCGAAATCGACGACGTGATCCTCGTCGGCGGCATGACGCGTATGCCGAAGGTGCAGGAGAAGGTGAAGGAGTTCTTCGGCAAGGAACCGCGCCGTGACGTGAACCCGGACGAAGCCGTGGCCGTGGGCGCCGCGATTCAAGGTCAGGTTCTCTCGGGCGACCGCAAGGACGTGCTGCTGCTCGACGTGACTCCGCTTTCGCTCGGCATCGAGACGCTCGGCGGCGTGATGACGAAGATGATCAACAAGAACACCACGATCCCGACGAAGCACTCTCAAGTGTATTCGACGGCGGACGACAACCAGAGCGCCGTGACGATCAAGGTGTTCCAGGGCGAGCGCGAAATGGCGGCGGGCAACAAGCTGCTCGGCGAGTTCAACCTCGAAGGCATTCCGCCCGCACCGCGCGGCGTGCCGCAGATCGAAGTGACTTTCGACATCGACGCGAACGGCATTCTGCACGTCGGCGCGAAGGACAAGGCGACCGGCAAGGAAAACAAGATCACCATCAAGGCGAACTCGGGTCTGACGGACGCTGAAATCGACAAGATGGTGAAGGACGCCGAAGCCAACGCCGAGGAAGACCACAAGCTGCGCGAACTGGCCGATGCCCGCAATCAGGGCGACGCGCTGGTCCACAGCACGAAGAAGGCGGTTGCCGAGTACGGCGACAAGGTCGACGCTTCGGAGAAGGAAAAGATCGAAGCCGCGCTGAAGGAACTCGAAGAGGCGCTGAAGAACACGTCGAGCGACAAGGCGACGATCGAAGCGAAGATCGAGGCGCTGGCTACCGCATCGCAAAAGCTCGGCGAGAAGATGTACGCCGACATGCAGGCGCAGCAAGGCGCGGCGGGTGCGGCTGCCGGTGCGGCCGGCGCGGAAGCGGCATCGGCTGGCGCGAGCCAGCAGCATGACGATGTCGTCGACGCCGACTTCAAGGAAGTGAAGAAGGACTAAGCCGCAGGGCGCGTGGATGGCAACGTTCACGCGCTCGCGGTTTTTTTGCGATGAGGTTTCGCGCGAAAGAACCGCGGCAGGACGCGTTGAGCGTCTGACGTGAAACGCGCCTGGCGAGCCGAACGGCTCGACCGGGCACATTGTTTTTTTGGGGCGTCTTGCCGAGAGCCGATTTTTGGCGAGGCGTCAGAGGTTACGCGCGGGCCGTTTGGTCCGAAGCATTCGAGAGGAACCGTCGCGGTCACTCCGCGGCGGCATGGAACCGACATGGCGAAACGGGATTACTACGACGTTCTGGGCGTTGCGAAGAACGCGAGCGACGACGAGATCAAGAAGGCGTATCGCAAGCTCGCGATGAAGTATCACCCCGACCGCAACCCGGACAACAAGAAGGCGGAAGAGAACTTCAAGGAGGCGAAGGAAGCCTACGAGATGCTCTCCGACCAGCAAAAGCGCGCCGCGTACGATCAATACGGTCACGCGGGCGTCGATCCGAACATGGCGGGCGCGGGCGCGCAAGGCTTCGGCGGCTTTGCCGATGCGTTCGGCGATATCTTCGGCGACATCTTTGGGCAGGCTGCGGGCGGCGCGGCGCGCGGCGGTCGCGGCGGGCCGCAGGTGTATCGCGGCGCGGACTTGCGCTACAGCATGGAGATCACGCTGGAGCAGGCGGCGCACGGCTACGACACGCAAATTCGCGTGCCGAGCTGGGTCAACTGCAACGTCTGCCACGGCTCGGGCGCGAAGCCCGGCACGAAGCCGGAAACCTGCCCGACGTGTCACGGCCAGGGCCAGGTTCGGATGTCGCAAGGCTTCTTCAGCATCCAGCAGACGTGTCCGAAGTGTCACGGCAGCGGCACCTACGTTCCGGACCCGTGCGGCAACTGCCACGGCGCGGGCAAGGTGAAGGAAACGAAGACGCTGGAAGTGAAGATTCCGGCGGGCATCGACGACGGCATGCGCATCCGTTCGGCGGGCAACGGCGAGCCGGGCATCAACGGCGGGCCGAACGGCGACTTGTATGTGGAGATCCACATCAAGCAGCACTCCGTGTTCGAGCGCGACGGCGACGATCTGCACTGCCAGATGCCGATTCCGTTCACCACGGCGGCGCTCGGCGGCGAGATCGAAGTGCCGACGCTCGCGGGACGCGCGAGCTTCACCGTGCCCGAAGGCACGCAGTCGGGCAAGACGTTCCGTCTGCGCGGCAAGGGCATCAAGGGCTTGCGTTCGAGCATCGCGGGCGATCTCTACGTGCACGTGCAGGTGGAAACGCCGGTCAAGCTCACCGATCAGCAGCGCGACCTGCTCAAGCAGTTCGAGAAGTCGCTGACCGAAGGCGGCGCGCGGCATAGCCCGCAGAGCAAAAGCTGGTTCGACCGCGTGAAGAGCTTCTTCGACTGATACAGTCGATACGAGCATTGCCATGAAGATCGAAGCACGCAGCGCGGTGTTCGCGCTGCTCGACGATTGCGAAGCGACCGCCGAAAGGCGGTCGAGTCGTTTGTACGCGGACTTCTCGCACGAACTTGTGTGCGAAGACGGGCGCGAACTCGATGCTGTCTGCGCCGTCGTCGAACGCGATCTGACAAGCGGACTGCATGCAGTCGTCGTCGCGGACTACGAGTTCGGGCGCAATTTCCAGTTCGGCAGCGTCGGACGCGGCGGCGATCACGCGCTGCGCGTGCTCATGTTCCGCTCGTGCGCGCTGCTTTCACGCGATGAGGCGAGCGAATGGCTCGCGTCGCAGGATGCAAAAAGCGCCGAGCCTTCAGTCGCGGGCGTCGGCGGCATCGAGCCGAGCATCACGCGTGATGAATTCGACCATGCGATTGCTGACATCAAGCAGGCGCTGCAGGAAGGCGAGTCGTATCAGGTCAACTACACGTTTCGGCTGAATTTCGACGTTTTCGGCCCGCCGCTCGCGCTGTATCGACGGCTGCGGGCGCGGCAGCCGGTCAGATACGGCGCTTTAATCGCGTTGCCCGACGGGCGCGCGGTCGTGTCATGTTCGCCGGAGCTTTTCGTCGAGAAGCATGGCGACGTGCTGCGCGCGAAGCCGATGAAAGGCACCGCGCCGCGTGACTCAGACCCCGCCGCGCTTCACGATGATCCGAAGAATCGCGCTGAGAACGTGATGATCGTCGATTTGCTACGCAACGATCTCTCGCGCGTCGCGGTGACGGGCTCCGTGCATGTGCCGGCGCTTTTCTCCGTGGAGCCGTATGCGTCCGTGTGGCAGATGACGTCGGCCGTCGAGGCGCGCGTCGCGCCGCACACGAGCTTCGCGGCGATCCTGCGGGCGCTTTTTCCTTGCGGGTCGATCACCGGCGCGCCGAAGTACCGCACGATGCAACTCATCGATCAACTCGAGAGCACGCCGCGCGGACTCTATACCGGCGCGATCGGCTGGCTCGATGACAGCGGCGATTTCTGTCTCTCCGTTGCGATTCGCACGCTTGTCATCGACGCTGATCAGAAGCGCGGCGTGCTCGGGATTGGCGCGGGCATCGTGCTGGATAGCGTCGCCGCCAGCGAGTACGAAGAGTGTTTGCTGAAGGCGCGGTTCCTCACCGGCGCGGACCTCGGCTTCGAACTCTTCGAGACGACTTACGCCACGCAGGACGAAGGCGTGCGTCATTACGTGCGTCACGTCGCGCGGCTCAGAGAGAGCGCAGCCTACTTCGGCTTTCCTTTCGACGAGCGCGCTCTGGATGCGCAAGTCGCCGAGCATTGCGCGAGCTTCGAAGCGGGCACGCCGTATCGCTTGCGCATCGCGCTCGACAAGAGCGGACGTCTTACGCTGACGAGCGCGCCGCTCGCGCCGTTGCCGTCGGAAACGGTGGATGTGCTTCTGGCCGCCGAGCGCGGCTTCGCACCGCAGTCATCCGGCGATGTATTGCTTCGCCACAAAACGACGCGCCGCGCCGACTACGACCGCGCGTGGAAAGCCGCCGAAGCCGAAGGCGCGTTCGACATGCTCTTCACGAACGAGCGCGGCGAACTGAGCGAAGGCGGACGTTCGAGCGTGTTTGTGAAGCTGAACGGTAAGTGGTGGACGCCGCCCTTGAGCGCCGGCGTGCTGCCGGGCGTCATGCGCGCGGTGCTGATGGAAGAACTCGGCGCGTCGGAACGCACGCTGACCGCGCAGGATCTCGACCGCGCCGAAGCGTTGCTTCTCAGCAATGCGCTACGCGGCGCGGTCGAAGCACGGCTCAAACGCTAAAGCGAATCACCATTCGGCGACGCTGCCGTCCGCGTGACGCCACACCGGATTCCGCCAGCGGTGCCCGACCTTCGCCATCTCGCGCACCTTCTCTTCATTGACCTCGATGCCGAGTCCCGGCCCTTGCGGGATCGACACCATGCCGTCGTCGTACTTGAAGACTTCGGGATTCTTGATGTAGTCGAGCAGATCGTTGCCCGTGTTGTAGTGAATGCCGAGGCTCTGTTCCTGGATGAACGCGTTGTAGCTCACGGCATCGATTTGCAGGCAGGTCGCGAGCGCAATCGGGCCCAGCGGGCAATGCAGCGCGAGCGCGACATCGTAGGCTTCCGCCATCGACGCGATCTTGCGGCATTCGGTCAACCCGCCCGCGTGCGACGCGTCCGGCTGAATGATATCGACGTAGCCGCCCGCGAGAATGTGCTTGAAGTCCCAGCGCGAATACAGCCGCTCACCGAGCGCAATCGGCGTGCTCGTCTGATTGACGATATCGCGCAGCGCCTCGACGTTCTCCGAGAGCACCGGCTCTTCGATGAACATCAGCTTGAACGGATCGAGTTCTCTCGCCAGCACCTTGGCCATCGGCTTGTGCACGCGTCCATGAAAATCCACGCCGATGCCCACGTTCGGGCCGACCGCCTCGCGCACGGCGCGCACGTTGTCGATCACGCCTTGCACTTTGTCGAACGTGTCGATCATCTGGAGCTCTTCGGAGCCGTTCATCTTCACGGCCTTGAAACCACGCTCGACGACCGCACGCGCGTTGTTCGCGACATCGCTCGGCCGGTCGCCGCCGATCCACGAATACACCTTGATCTTGTCGCGCACTTGACCGCCGAGCAGCGCGTGGATCGGCACGCCGTGATGCTTGCCGAGGATGTCCCACAGCGCCTGATCGACGCCGGCAATCGCGCTCATGCCGATCGGGCCGCCGCGATAAAAGCCCGCGCGATACATCACCTGCCACAAGTCTTCGATATGACGCGGATCTTTGCCGATCAGATAGTCGGCAAGCTCGTCCACGGCGGCGGCCACCGTATGCGCGCGGCCTTCGACGACAGGCTCGCCCCAGCCAGTGATGCCTTCGTCGGTTTCGATCTTGAGGAAGCACCAGCGCGGCGGAACGATGAAGGTTTCAAGTTTCGTGATTTTCATGGGAGCGTCTCCAGCAAGGGTCTCCATAGTAGCAAAAAGCGGCGGCTCTGGTCCTATTAATAGTACTATTGACGCAAACCGGCTTGGGACGGAGCGCCCGTTCCCGCATAATCACGCCCGAATCAACAAGAGCGACGAGGAGTTCACCATTCACCGCGATCTGCATGGCCGCGTGGCGCACGAACTGGGCATGGCAGTATTGCGCGGCGATTTCGCGCCCGGCTCGCCATTGCCGCGCGAGGCGGACTTGATGGAACGCTTCGGCGTGAGCCGCACTGTGCTGCGCGAGGCGCTACGCACGCTGACATCGAAAGGGCTCGTCGAATCGCGGCCGAAAGTGGGCACCCGCGTGCGCCCGAAGGACGCGTGGAATCTGCTCGACGCCGACATGCTCGACTGGTATTCGCGCGTCGCGCCGCCCATGGTCTTCGCGCTCAAGCTGCAGGAAATGCGCGAGATGATCGAGCCTTACGCAGCCGCGCTCGCCGCCGCCAACCACGAGCCGAGCACGCTGGAACGGCTCGAACGCGCGCATCGCGCGATGTCGGACGCGCGCAACGTGGACGAATGGGTGCGCGCCGATCTGGACTTTCACTTGTGCGTGCTGGCTGCATGCAGCAACGAGTTGCTGGTGCCGCTGGGCGCACTGATCGCGCGAACGCTCGAAGGGCAGTTGCGGCTGAATGCGAAGCGCGCCGACGTATTCAACGCGTCGCTGGCCGAACACACGGCCGTGTTCGATGCCATCGCCGCACGCGACGCCGCCGCCGCACGTCGCGCGATGGCCGGTCTGCTCGGTGTGACGCGCGGACGGATCGAAGGCTGACGGCAGGCGAAAAAAAGCGCACCGTGACGAACGTCGCGGCGCGCTTGCCTTGTCGCCGAATCAGCGATCAGGAATGCTTTTCGATCAGCTCGACCTTGTAGCCGTCCGGATCTTCGACGAACGCGATCACCGTTTTGCCGCCCTTCACCGGGCCGGCTTCGCGCGTGACCTTGCCGCCTGCTTCGCGGATACGGTCGCAGGCTTGCGCCGCGTTATCGACTTCGAGCGCGATGTGGCCGTACGCCGTGCCCATCTCGTACTTCTCGACGCCCCAGTTGTACGTCAGTTCGAGCACGCTGTGCTCGCTTTCGTCGCCGTAGCCGACGAACGCGAGCGTGTACTTGTATTCCGTGTTTTCGCTCTGGCGCAGCACTTTCATGCCGAGAATGCGCGTATAAAAATCGATGGAACGCTGCAGGTCGCCGACGCGCAGCATCGTGTGGAGGAGTCGCATGGTGAGGTTCCTGTTGTGTTGAACGGCGGCTCGAAGCCGCAATTGCGGGGTATCCGAAATTGTACCGTTCGCCCTCGACACGCGCTCACAGGGTCGGCAACAGGTCCGGCGGATGATGCTTCAACGTATGCCGCGCCTCGCGGAACTCCGGAAAGATGGATTCGACGGTGCGCCAGAAACGCGGGCTGTGGTTCATCTCGCGCAGATGCGCGAGTTCGTGCGCGACCACGTAATCGATGATCGACATCGGGAAATGGATCAGCCGCCAGTTCAGGCGTATCTTGCCGTCGCTCGAACAACTGCCCCAGCGCGTCGCCGCCGACGACAACGCATACGCGCGAAACTCGACGCCGAGCTTCTGCGCGTACACCGCAAGCCGCTCGCCGAAGATGCGCTTGGCTTCGCTTTGCAGCCAGCTTTGCACGCGGTCCT
This sequence comes from Caballeronia sp. LZ062, assembly GCF_031450785.1. Lineage (NCBI taxonomy): Bacteria > Pseudomonadati > Pseudomonadota > Betaproteobacteria > Burkholderiales > Burkholderiaceae > Caballeronia > Caballeronia sp. LZ062. The sequence continues at coordinate 2,102,178 of NZ_JARTWB010000002.1, read as the reverse complement.
TGATCTGCTGCGCGTCGGCGAGCGCGGGCAGGGCGAGCGCCAGCACGTTGGTCTCAGCATCGAAGGAAAGCGCGCTCGCGGCCGCGTTCAGCGATACGCGAATGGTCTTGCCGAGAAACGGAAACTGCGCGCCGTCCTTCCATTCGATGCGCGGCAGCGCGCGCTCTTCCACGCGCGTTTGCCATTCGGCGAGCTTGCGCAGAATCCAGCTTTGCTTGTCGACGATCGCGCTTTCGATGTCCGCGATCGTCACCCAGCGCGGCGCGGTGATCGTGAGTCCGGTCGCGTCGATGCAAAAGCCGATGGTGCGTCGCGCCGACCGCTTGAAGCGATAGTCGAGCGCACGCGCGCCGAGCACGATGCGCCGCAGCCGCACGCCTTCGGGCAGCGGCGCGGGCTTGGTCGCATCGGAAGGGGGAAGCTCGCCGCGCAGCGGCGCGGGCGCGGCGGCGGGCGCATGCTCGAACGGGAGATCGAGTTGCAGGGTATCGAGCGCGACGGCGGGGCGCTGTCGCGAGGGAGTCTTCTGCATCGGCTCGGCTTTGCGCTCACGGCGCAGAAATGACGACAGGAACGAGTAAGGCACGCCGCGGCTCTGACTTATCGAGTGCGAGGCCGCGTCAGCGGCCCGCACCCGCAGCGCCGGCCCGATGCGGCGCGTCGCCCGGCGTGGCATATGCAAGCGGGTCGATACGGCGCATCTCCGCTTCGATCCAGCTTTCGACGCGTGCATTCACTTCTTCGGGCGAGAGACCGGCGGTGTCGATGGGCTTGCCGATCGACACCGTGACTATACCCGGATATTTCATGAACGAATTGCGCGGCCAGACGTGCCCCGCGTTATGCGCGATGGGCACGACAGGCGCGCCCGTGGCCACGGCGAAGCGCGCGCCGCCCGTCTTGTACTTGCCTTGCGCGCCGACGCGCGTGCGCGTGCCTTCCGGAAACATGATGACCCACGCGCCTTCTTCCATGCGCGCACGGCCTTGCCGCGTCACCGACGCGAACGCGTCGCGGCCCTGCGAACGGTCGATGTGCACCATCTTCAAGAGACCGAGCGCCCAGCCGAAGAACGGCACGTACAGCAGCTCACGCTTGAACACATAGCAGAGCGGACGCGGCATCAGGGCCGGAAACGCAAGCGTTTCCCACGCGGATTGATGCTTCGACAGCAGCACCGCGGGGCCATTCGGCAGGTTCTCCATGCCTTGTATCGTGTAGCGAATGCCGACGAGATACCGCAGCACGACGATCGTCGACTTGCACCAGCCGGCCGCCATCCAGTAGCGGTTGTGTGCGCGCATGAACGGAAACGCGATGAAGCAGGCGGTCGCGTACGGCACGGTGTACACGACGAAGTACAGCATCAGCAGCAGAGAACGGATGAAGCGCATGAAGCCCCGAGAGTGCGTGACGGAAAGCGGTCAGTCTTGATGCAGCGCGAGAAAGTCGAGCGCGAACGCGCGCAGGTCCTTGTGAACCTGCGTGCCTTTGGGCAGGTTGCCTTGCGCCAGCGTTTTTTCGCCCTTGCCGGTCAGCACGAGATGCACCGGAAAGCCGAGCGCCGCGCCCGCCTGAAGATCGCGCAGGGCGTCACCGACGACGGGCGTGTCTTCCGGATCGATCTCGAAACGGTCGATGATCTGCTGCAGCATGCCGGGCTTCGGCTTCCTGCAATCGCACTGGTCTTCGGCCGTATGCGGGCAGAAGAAGATCGCGTCGATGCGTCCGCCCACCGCCGCCGCCGCGCGGTTCATCTTCTGGTGCATGGCGTTGAGCGCGGCCATGTCGAAAAGACCGCGCCCGATGCCCGACTGGTTCGACGCAATCGCCACGCGATAGCCCGCCTGATTCAGCCGCGCGATGGCTTCGAGACTGCCGGGAATGGCGACCCATTCGTCCGGCGACTTGATGAACGCGTCGGAATCGACGTTGATGACGCCGTCGCGGTCCAGAATCACGAGTCGTCTGTTCATGACTTACGCCGCGAGCTTGGAGATATCGGCGACGCAGTTCATCTGCTGATGCAGCGCGCCGAGCAGGGCAAGGCGGTTGTTCCTGAGCGCCGCGTCTTCCGCGTTCACCATCACGTCGTTGAAGAACGTATCGACGCTTTCGCGCAGCGCGGCCAACGCACTCAACGCTTCCGTGTAATTGCGCGCGGCGAGCTGGCTTTGCACGCGCGGCGTCACGCTTTGAATCTGCGCGTACAGCGTCTTTTCGGCCGGCTCCACGAGCAATTCGGAATTCACCGACGAAAGCGCGCCTTGCTCCGACTTCTTCAGGATGTTCGTGATGCGCTTGTTGGCCGCCGCGAGCGATGCCGCTTCCGGCAGCGCCGCGAATTCGCGCACGGCGTCCAGGCGCGCGACGATATCGTCCAGACGCGTCGGATTCAGGCTGAGTACGGCCTCGATGTCGTTGGCTTCGAAGCCGCGTTCGCGCAACAGGCCACGCAGACGATCCAGGAAGAACGCATACACGGCTTCCGTGGAATCCGCCACTTGCGGCATGCCGGCGAACTGGCGCTGCGCGGCGGCGACGAGATCGCGCAGATCCACGGGCAGCTTCTTTTCGAGCAGGATGCGCAGCACGCCGAGCGCATGACGGCGCAGCGCGAACGGGTCTTTCTCGCCGGTCGGTGCGAGGCCGATGCCCCAGATGCCGACGATCGTTTCAAGTTTGTCGGCGAGCGCGACCGCCGCGCCGACGCCGGTGGACGGCGTGTCGTCGCCCGAGAAGCGCGGCTGATAGTGCTCCGAGCACGCGAGCGCGACTTCTTCCGGCTCCCCGTCGTGGCGCGCGTAGTACGTGCCCATCGTGCCTTGCAGTTCGGGGAATTCGCCGACCATGTCGGTGAGCAAATCCGCCTTCGCGAGTCGGGCCGCGCGGCGCGTGAGCGCGGCATCGACGCCGACCATGGGCGCGATTTCGCCCGCGAGCGCTTCGAGACGCTGCACGCGTTCGAGCGCGGAGCCGAGTTTGTTGTGATAGACAACGTTCGCCAGCAGCGGCACGCGGTCTTCCAGGCGCTTTTTCTTGTCCTGCGTGAAGAAGAACTTCGCATCCGCGAGACGCGGACGCACCACGCGCTCATTGCCTTCGATGATCTCGGCGGGCGTTTGCGTATCGATATTCGACACGATCAGGAAACGCGAGCGCAGCTTGCCGTTCGGGTCCGTGAGCGCGAAGTACTTCTGGTTCGTCTGCATCGTCAGGATCAGACATTCCTGCGGCACTTCGAGGAATTCCTCGTCGAAGCGGCACTGATAGACGACCGGCCATTCGACGAGCGCGTTCACTTCGTCGAGCAGCGATTCCGGCATCACCACGCGGTCTTCACCGGCAAACGCCTGCAATTGCGTGCGGATGGATTCGCGGCGGTCGTCGAAATTCGCGACGACATGCGCCTTCGTGCGCAGCGTCTCCGAGTAGTCGTCCGCGCTCGGAATGGCGATCAAGCCCTGCGACAAAAAGCGATGGCCGATGGTCGTATCGCCCGCATCGACGCCGAGCGCGCTCACCGGCACGACGTTGCGACCGTGCATGGCGACAAGGCGCTGCACCGGACGCACGAACTGCACGTTGGTGCCGTCCGGGCGCTGATACGTCATGACCTTCGGGATTGGCAGCTTGCTCAGCGTTTCGTCGAGCGCGGCTTGCAGGCCGTCCGCGAGCGTCGCGCCGGGCGCGGCGTAGCGCAGGAAGAACGCTTCGGCCTTGCCGTCCTGCGCGCGTTCGAGTTCGGCGAGCGGAAAGTCGGGGAAACCGAGCGCGGCGAGTTTCTTCGCGAGCGGCGGCGTGGGATTGCCTTCCTTGTCGAGCGCGACCGAAACCGGCAGCACTTTTTCGCGGACCTGCTTTTCGGGCGCGACATCGCGCACGTTTGGAATGAGCACGGCGAGGCGTCGCGGCGTCGCATATTGCTCGAACGATGCGGCGCCTTCGATCAGGTCGCGGGCGGCGAGGCGCTCGACGATGCCTTCAGCGAACGCGGTGCCGAGACGCGCGAGGGCTTTCGGCGGGAGTTCTTCGGTAAGCAGCTCGACAAGCAGGGAAGCGTGATTGGATTGCGTCATTGTTCTGTCTTGCCTCGTCAAACCTGATCGTTGTTGCTCGTTTCGCCCGGCGGCGCGCTTTCCACCTTCAGCGGCGGCGCCCAGGCCGGACGCGCGGCTTCCTGCTGATCGGTGACGAGTTCGGCGGCGGCGTGCACCGGATTGCCGAGCATCGGGAAGCCGAGACTTTCGCGGGAATCGTAATAGGCCTGAGCGACGAGACGCGACAACGCCCGAATGCGGCCGATGTACGCCGCGCGCTCGGTCACGGAAATGGCGCCGCGCGCATCGAGCAGATTGAACGTATGGCCGGCTTTCAGCACGAGTTCATAGGCAGGCAGCGCGAGCTTCGCCTCGATCATCTTCTTCGCTTCGGCTTCGTAGCTGTTGAAGAAGTTGAAGAGCAGATCGACGTTCGCGTGCTCGAAGTTGTAGGTGGACTGCTCGACTTCGTTCTGGTGATAGACGTCGCCGTAGGTCAGGCGGCGCAGCACCTTGCCGTTCGGGCCGTCTTCTTCCCACTCGGTCCAGACGAGGTCGTACACGTTCTCCACTTTCTGCAGATACATGGCGAGGCGTTCGAGACCGTACGTGATCTCGCCGAGCACCGGCTTGCAGTCCAGGCCGCCAACCTGCTGAAAGTACGTGAACTGCGTCACTTCCATGCCGTTGAGCCAGACTTCCCAGCCGAGTCCCCATGCGCCGAGCGTCGGGTTCTCCCAGTCGTCTTCGACAAAGCGCACGTCGTTCTGCTTCAGATCGAAACCGAGTGCTTCGAGCGAGCCGAGATACAGATCGAGAATGTTCTCGGGCGCGGGCTTGAGGACGACCTGATACTGATAGTAGTGCTGCAGGCGGTTGGGGTTCTCGCCATAGCGGCCGTCCTTCGGGCGGCGCGACGGCTGCACGTAGGCCGCGCGCCACGGTTCCGGACCGATGGCGCGCAGGAAGGTGTGCACGTGCGACGTGCCCGCGCCGACTTCCATGTCGATGGGCTGAAGAAGCGCGCAGCCCTTGTCGTTCCAATAGGACTGCAGCGTCAGGATGATTTGCTGAAAGGTGAGCATGTTTGCCTTTGATGCGGACCGGGCGCGCGCCGTGAGAACGCGCGGCTCCGAGGCTCGGCCGAAGTGCTAAAACCTTGAATTTTAGCTGGAACGCGGGACCGGCGGGACTTTTTGGGAAGCGGGGCGCTTGACCGGGCTGCGCGGCTGTGCGTCATTGCAGCGCGTGTCGCGCACCGGCGCGGCGTTGCGTTATATGTGAGACCCGGCCCGTCAAACCCGGCGCTTCTTCCCCGGCGCAAACGCAAACCCGAACGCCAGCAACAGCAGCGACACCACGATCACCGTCGCATTGCCGCTCGTCACGTAAGGCGTGCGCCCCGACGTGCCTTGCACACGCGCTTCGAGCACGCCGGTGGTGAACGTCGGCAGACGTGACACTACATGGCCGTTTGCCGCGATCACGGCGGTCATGCCCGTGTTTGTCGCGCGCAGGGTCGGCCGGCCGGTCTCGATAGAACGCATACGCGCGATCTGCAAATGCTGATCGAGCGCGATCGTATTGCCGAACCACGCGAGATTCGTCGAGTTGACGAGAATGCCCGCGGGCGTTTCCTGTTCGCGCAGCGTGCGCGCGATCTCTTCGCCGAAGATGTCTTCGTAGCAGACGTCGACGGCGACCGGCTGGTTACGCACGAAGAACGCCTTCTGCACGACGGGGCCGCGCGCGAGATCGCCGAGCGGAATGCCCATCAGGTTCACGAACCAGTGAAAGCCGAGCGGCACGAATTCGCCGAACGGCACAAGGTGATGCTTGTCGTAGCGGTAGACGTCGTTCACGCCCGGCGTGATGCCGAAAAGACTATTCGTGAAATCGGTCGGGCGTCCGTCGGGCTGAAGCGTGACGCCGATCGCACCGAAGAGAATTGACGAATTCGTGCGGTCCGCGAAGCTGCGGATGGCGCTTGCGAATGCCGGCGGCACTTGAACGGCCAGCACAGGCAGCGCAGTCTCCGGCGTGACGATCAGATCGGCCGGCTTCTCGGTGATGAGCCGCTTGTACACCGCGAGCGATTCATCGACGCCCGCCTGCTCGAACTTCATCTCCTGCTTCACATTGCCTTGAAGCAGTCGCACGGTGAGCGGCGCGTTCGCAGGCGTCGTCCATTGCACGAGCGAGAGCAGCATGCCGGCGACGATCAGCAGAAGCGCGGTCAATGCGGGCGCCAGCGCGCGCCGCCGCATCGCGCGGAACGCGCACACCGCTTGCACGATGCACGCAGCCACGAGCGCGAGCACCCAGGCGACGCCATACACGCCGGCAATCGCGCCGAAGCCGGCAAGCGGGCCGTCGACTTGCGCATAGCCGCTCGCGAGCCACGGAAAGCCGGTGAACACGAGCCCTCGCAGCCATTCGCCGAGCGCCCACGCGCTTGCGAACGCGAACGCGCCGTGCCAGGTGGGCGCGTAGCGCGGCGATACGTCGATCTTGCGGGCGGTGGCGGCGTCTTCATCCCCGAAGCGTGCCCGTCCCGCGACGAGCGACCAGACGAGGCTCGACAATGCCGGATACACCGCGAGATACAGCGAAAACAGCGCGACTGCGGCGGCGGCGAGCGGCGCGGCCATGCCACCGTAGTCGTGCATGCTCACATACAGCCACCAGACGCCCGTCACGAAGTTGCCGAAGCCGAAGGCCCAGCCGGTTGCTGCCGCGCTCTTCCAGCCGCTCGTGCGAGAGAGCCACGCGAAGAAGCACGAAAAGATCACGAGTTCGATCCAGCCGCCGTGCGGTGTCGGCGCGAAAGACAGCGTGTTGGCCGCGCCGAGCACCGCCGCGACGAGGTAATGCCAGAACGGGAGCGCACGCGGAGCAGCGGAAACGGACGCGTCGCGTTGACGCGAAAGGGAGCGAAACGGTGAATCGGCCATGGAGTGCGGGGTCGGCGGAGGCAAAAGGGTAATTCTCGGAGCGGTCGGCGGCGCGCACGCCGCACGTCAATCGCGCAGCTCGCTCTCGTCGTCGCCGGCCTGGCGTTGCTGCTGAGTGAGATTGGGCACGCGCCGCACCAGCAGCACGTGAATTTGGCGAGCGTCGCCGCGAAGAATTTCGAACGCGAAGTCGTCGATGCGCACTTTCTCGCCGCGATGCGGCACGCGCCCGAACCGGTGCGTCACGAGCCCGCCGATGGTGTCCACTTCCTCGTCCGAGAAGTCGGTGCCGAATTCTTCGTTGAACTGCTGAATGCCCGTCAGCGCGCGCACGCGGAACTTGCCGTCCGGCGACGCGATGATATTGCCGGTTTCCTCGTCGAAGTCGTATTCGTCCTCGATATCGCCGACGATCTGCTCCAGCACGTCCTCGATGGTGATGAGGCCCGCGACGCCGCCGTATTCATCGACGACGATCGCAATGTGATTGCGGTTCACGCGGAAGTCGTGCAGCAGCACGTTCAGGCGCTTGGACTCGGGGATGAACACGGCGGGGCGCAACATGCCGCGCACGTCGAATTCTTCTTCGGCGTAGTAGCGCAGCAGGTCTTTCGCGAGCAGTACGCCGATGATGTTGTCGCGATTGCCTTCGTACACCGGATAGCGCGAGTGCGCTTTTTCCAGCACGAAGGGGATGAACTCGGCGGGCGTTTCCGCGATGTTGATGGCGTCCATCTGTGCGCGCGGAATCATGATGTCGCGTGCGCAGAGATCGGACACCTGAAAGACGCCTTCGATCATCGAAAGCGAATCGGCGTCGAGCAGGTTGCGCTCGTGCGCATCCTGCAGCACTTCCAAAAGCTCGTCGCGCGACTCGGGTTCGTGCGAGATGAAATCGGTCAGACGCTCGAGCAGCGAGCGTTTCTCTTGCGGTTTGTCGGCGTGGCGTCGACTGGGATAGGGTTCGTTCATAGCGGAGCGCCCGGGAAGACCCGGGCGCGAATTATCAGAAACTTAAGCATACACCAAGGTAAAACGCGGGCTGCGTGGTGCGGCGCGCGTAGCGAAACGCTCCACGATGGTAGCCCACCGATGTGCAAAAAAGGTGTCAGGCGGGCGTCGTTAGCCGATCGGCCAATGCCCTTTCTCGTCTGCATGAAGATCACTCGCCGCCCTGACACCGCCGGAGCAGCGCTTCGAGCGCGCGGTCGGGCATGCCGCTTTCGCGCAATGCTTCTACCGTGCGGCTCACGTAGTCGAGCGTGGTGCCGTATCGGCCGCTCGCGCAGCCAAAGACGGTGCGGATGACCGCATCGGCCAGCTTGCCTGTGTAGGACGTGGCATCACGGCGCATGACGAACGCGAGCGCCGTCACGCGCCGTCCGTCGATCAGCGTGCAGGGCAGCCACGCCGGCCGGTACGACGCCATCGACATTTCGCGCCGCCACAGCACGTCCAGATGCGCCTCCGTCTCGGGGCCGCCGAGCCGGAACGCCATGCCGGTGCAGGAGCCGCCGCGATCGAGCGCGAGCACCAGACCCGGCTGCTCCGGCGTGCCGCGATTCACACGCGACCACAGATACAGCCCGCGATGATAGCCGTGCACCTTGGCGCGCACCGCTTCGAGCGTCGGCAAACCCGGGTTCCAGATCAACGACCCATAGCCGAACAGCCAGAGGTCCGACATGCGGTCCCAGTGGGTCAACGCCGCTTCGCGCGAGGCGGCAAGTTCCTCGTCAGTGAGAAGCGGCGTCTCGAGGAGCGCCGGCGGATAGTCCGGGCGAAGCGGCGGAGCATCGAGCGGCGAACTCTCGGAAGCGGGCGTGGACTCGGGTGTCTTGTCGTTCACGGTGCGGACGGGGCAGCGGATCGGCGGAAGTCAGACTAATGGCACGTAAGGATCGGGAAAGCCGAGCGATTGCATGATGTCCGTTTCGATGGACTCCATCTCTTGCGCTTCGCTCTCGACCTCGTGGTCGTAGCCCTGCGCATGCAGCGTGCCGTGCACGATCAGATGCGCGTAATGCGCGTCGAGCGGCTTGCCTTGCTCGCTGGCCTCGCGTTCGACCACCGGACAGCACAGAATCAGATCGCCCGAGACGGGATCGTCCTCGGATTCGGCATAGGCGAAGGTCAGCACGTTCGTCGCGTAATCCTTCTGCCGATACGTGCGATTCAGCATGCGGCCTTCTTCTTCGTCGACGAAGCGGACCGTCAATTCCGCGTCCGCGAAGAGCGACGCCTTGATCCAGCGGGCGACCGTCGCACGCGGCAGCATGGCCTTGTGCGACGGAAACGCCTTTGCAGCGGGGAACTGCAGGTTCAGCGTGAGGCTCGGTTTCATGCAGGTTTTTGCGACTGCTGCGCCGCACGCGCGGCCTCGGCGAGCGCGGCGTCTTTCTGCGACTGCGCGTCGTAAGCCTCGACGATACGCGCGACGAGCGGATGCCGCACCACGTCAGCCGACGTGAAGTGCGTCATGGCGATGCCGCGCACCTCCGACAGCACGTGCTGCGCTTCGATCAGCCCGCTCTTGTGGCCGCGCGGCAGGTCGACCTGCGTCGTGTCGCCGGTCACGACCGCCTTCGAGCCGAAGCCGATACGCGTGAGAAACATCTTCATCTGCTCGGGCGTGGTGTTCTGCGCCTCGTCCAGAATGATGAACGCGTGGTTCAGCGTGCGGCCGCGCATGTAAGCGAGTGGCGCGATTTCGATCATCTGGCGCTCGAACATCTTCGCGGTCTTGTCGAAACCGAGGAGATCGTAAAGGGCGTCGTAAAGCGGACGCAGATACGGATCGACCTTCTGCGCAAGATCGCCCGGCAAAAAGCCGAGCCGCTCGCCAGCCTCGACGGCCGGACGGGTCAGCACGATGCGCTTGACTTGATCGCGCTCCAGCGCATCCACGGCGCAGGCGACGGCGAGATACGTCTTGCCTGTACCCGCCGGTCCGATGCCGAACGTCACATCGTGCGCGACGATCTGCTTCAGGTACTGGCGCTGCATGGCCGTTCGGCCACGCAGATCGGCGCGGCGCGTGTAGAGCGTCGGCCCGTGATCTTCGTCCTCGCCGAGATCCATCGTGGCGCTGGGCTCGTCGAACGGGTGATCGGGATCGCCGCGAAAACGCGGGTCGTTCTGCCCGTCGTCGTCGCCGTTCTGCCCGGCTTCCTTCGCAAGCCGCGCCGCATGGCTTGCCTCAACGAGCGCGAGCTGGATATCGTCGACGGAGATGGGATCGCGGGCGCGGTTGTAAAAATTCTCGAGCGCCGCGAGCGCCACTTTGGCGCCCCGGCCACGAATCGAAATCTTGTGCCCACGCCGCGACAGCGTCACGTCGAGCGCCTGTTCGATCTGTCTCAGATTTTCGTCGAGCGGGCCACAGAGGTTCGCGAGCCGCGCGTTGTCCTCGCGCGGAGCGGTGAATTCGAGATGCTGCTGGGGAGCGTTCTTCAAGGCGGGGTGGGTGTCCTGTCCGGTCTCGTAGGATTAATTGGCAAGCTCGGGGGCGGCCGTCTCGGGTGCGAGCACGAGCGCGCCGCGCAGCGAATGCGGATACGCGTGATTGATTTCGACGTCGATCATCTGGCCGATGAGCCGCGCGTGGGAAGCCAGCGGCGCCGGGAAATTCACGACGCGGTTGTTCGCCGTACGTCCGGCGAGTTCGCTCGGATCCTTGCGCGACGGGCCTTCTACCAAAATGCGCTGCACCGTGCCAACCATCGAGTTGCTGATTCTCACGACGTTTTCCTCGATCGTCGCCTGCAAATGCTGCAAGCGCCTGAGCTTGACTTCGCGGGGCGTGTCGTCGTGCAGGTTTGCAGCCGGCGTGCCTGGGCGCGGGCTGTAGATGAAAGAAAAGCTCGTGTCGTAGCTCATTTCCTCGACGAGCGCCATCATCTTCGCGAAATCGTCCTCCGTTTCGCCCGGAAAGCCGACGATAAAGTCCGTCGACAGCGACAAATCCGGACGAATTGCCCGCAGGCGGCGAATGACCGACTTGTATTCGAGCACGGTATAGCCGCGTTTCATCGCCATCAGAACGCGGTCCGAGCCGTGTTGCACCGGTAAATGCAGGTGCGAGACGAGCTTCGGCACCTTCGCGTAGGTGTCGATGAGGCGCTGCGTGAATTCCTTCGGGTGCGAAGTCGTGTAACGAATACGTTCGATGCCCGGCACTTCCGCGACGTACTCGATGAGCGTGGCGAAGTCCGCGATCTCGTGCGCTCCGGCCGTCAACGCGCCGCGGTAAGCGTTCACGTTCTGGCCAAGCAGGGTGACTTCGCGCACGCCCTGATCGGCGAGGCCGGCGATTTCGGTCAGCACGTCGTCGAGCGGGCGCGAGACTTCCTCGCCCCGCGTGTAAGGCACGACGCAATAACTACAGTATTTGCTGCACCCTTCCATGATGGACACGAACGCGCTCGGCCCTTCGACGCGCGCCGGCGGCAGGTGATCGAACTTCTCAATCTCCGGAAAGGTGATATCGACCTGCGCGCGGCCCGTGGCGCGCCGCTTGTCGATCATCGCCGGCAAGCGATGCAGCGTCTGCGGACCGAACACGATATCGACATACGGCGCGCGCGCGACGATCGACGCGCCTTCCTGACTGGCGACGCAACCGCCGACGCCAATCAGCAGATTGGGGTTTGCTTCCTTGAGCTCGCGCACGCGGCCGAGGTCCGAGAACACCTTCTCCTGCGCTTTTTCGCGCACGGAGCACGTATTGAAGAGGATGACGTCCGCGTCTTCGGGGGTGTCGGTCTTGACGAGTCCTTCAGCGGCACCGAGCACGTCGACCATCTTGTCGGAGTCGTACTCGTTCATCTGGCAGCCGAAGGTTTTTACGTAAACTTTCTTGGTCATGAATGGGTCGCCGGTCGCAGTGGTTAACCTGGGGGCGTTTATGGAACGTAGAAGGAGCGGATAAAGATTCAGCGGTTTTGCGCGAAACTGCGCTGATTTCGCTTGCGTTTAGCCGCATATTATAGCGCGCAGCACTTTCTGGCGCTTTTGGCCGGCAGGGCTGAAGGCGGCTGTCGCGGGAGCGTGGGCCTGATCCCGCGCGGCGCTCAGGACACATCACGCATCCGCCCAAGCCTTCGCTGCGGCGACCGCCCGCCGCCAGCCAGCGAGACACGGTTCTATCTCCGACGCGGACATCGACGGCTGAAAACGCCGGTCTAGTTGCCATTGGGCTTTCAGTTCCCCGATATCCTTCCAATAGCCCACCGCGAGCCCGGCGAGATAGGCTGCCCCGAGCGCCGTGGTTTCCGCGACGCGCGGGCGAGTCGCGTCGACGCCGAGCAAATCCGCCTGGAACTGCATCAGCAAGTCGTTGGAACAGGCTCCGCCGTCCACACGCAGTTCAGCGATGGACATGCCCGAGTCTGCTTCCATTGCTTTCAGCACGTCGAGCGATTGGTACGCGATGGAATCCAGCGCCGCTCGCGCAATATGGCTCGACGTGGTGCCGCGCGTGACGCCGAAAAGCGTTCCGCGCGCACGCGGATTCCAGTGCGGCGCGCCGAGCCCGGCGAATGCGGGCACGAGGTAGACGCCGTCGCTGTGGGGTACGGCGCGCGCCAGCGACTCCACTTCGCTCGCGTGACGGATCAGCCCGAGCCCGTCGCGCAGCCATTGCACGACGGCGCCCGCAATAAAAATGCTCCCCTCCAGCGCATAGTCGACGCGATCTCCGATTTGCCACGCAACGGTCGTCACCAAATTGTTGCGCGACTCGATCGGTTTGTCGCCCGTGTTCATGACGAGGAAGCATCCCGTGCCGTACGTGTTCTTGACCATGCCGCTCTCCGTGCACATCTGGCCGAAGAGCGCGGCGTGCTGGTCTCCCGCGAGCGACGCGATCGGGATCTCGGCGGCAAGCAGGCTGCCGTGCATCCTCCCGTAGACCTCGGACGACGCGCGCACTTCGGGAAGCATGCTGCGCGGAATGTCGAATGCGTCGAGCAGCTCGTCGTCCCAGCGGCGCGCGTGGATATCGAAAAGCATGGTGCGCGACGCGTTCGTGATGTCCGTGACGTGCAGGCCCCGGCGGGTGAAGTTCCAGACGAGCCAGCTGTCGACGGTGCCGAAGGCGAGCCGTCCCTGCTTCGCCTTGTCCCGCGCGCCTTCGACGTTGTCCAGAATCCACCGGATTTTCGTGGCGGAGAAGTACGAGTCGATGGGCAAGCCGGTTTTCGCGCGGACCATCGGCTCCAGTCCGCGAGCCTTGAGTTCGTCGCAAAACGCGGCGGTGCGACGGTCCTGCCAGACGATCGCGTTATACACCGGCCTGCCGGTCTCGCGGTCCCACACGATGGTAGTTTCCCGCTGGTTCGTGATGCCCACCGCCGCGATCGACGATGCGTTCAGTCCCGCTCGCGTCACGGCTTCGGCCGCGACGCCCGCCTGTGTCGACCAGATCTCCAGCGGATCATGCTCGACCCAGCCTGCACGCGGATAAATCTGGCGAAACTCCTTCTGAGCGACGGACACGATATTCCCGCTTCTGTCGAACAGCATGGCGCGCGAGCTTGTCGTGCCCTGGTCGAGCGCAAGGACGATTTGATCCTGCATGGTCATCTCCGAGGTTGAGCGGGCATCGGCCGTGCGAAGTCCGCATGCGCAATCTATCGGAGGCGCGGCGAGCGGACAACCTGGCCGAATGGCATAGGCAAAATGGACGGTTCACGCTCGCCGTGATTCGGCCTATGCCATTCGGCCGAGTGGCGGCAACGCGGCGATCGTCCGATACTGGCGGCTCAATCGTGCGAAGGGTGAGTGCAATGCGAAAGTGGATCGTGACGGGCACGCTGGCGGCAGCCGTATCGGCCGCCTGCGTGTCGACGCCGAGTCTGGACGGCTCGTTCGGCGCGCCGTCGTTCGGCGCGCTGCAGGACATGTGCGGAACTTCGTCGACAGATTGGGGCGCCGACGCGCAGTCCGTGTATTCGGCATTCTTCGACGCGTATGTCGCCGAGCGGCGGGGCGGCTTGTCGAAGGAGCGCTTCTGCGTATTTCAGGCGGGCATCGCCGATCGGCATCGCGCCTATGTGAACAATCCGGGTCCCGAAGCGCAAAGCGCATGGGCGAACTTTCTGCTGGATCAGCGCGCTCAGGCGCTAAGCTGGCGCGCCGCCGTGGACCCGACGCTGCGCGCGGGATAAGGAACCTCGGGGAGGATGGGACGCAGCCGGAGCGCCGCGTCCCGTACGCTGCTACGAGAACCGCTTGAAAGCCTTGATGGTGGAATTGCCGGTCGCGGTGAGGCGCCATCGTTCTCGTCCGGACGCGAGTCTTTCAAGCTGGACGAGTTGGCGTTCGAGAAGGGCGTCGAGTTCCTCGCGTTCCATATCGACTTGATTGGGCGCTTCCTGAACCAAAAGCAGCGTGGCAAATTCATGCGGACTCAGCATCGTGTTCTCCATGACGACCGAAACGCAGGCCGGTCAACTGCAACCTTCCGGCTCTGCGGTTCGAAACGTTGTGCGGGAACTGCAAACTGTCGGGCTTTCCTCGTTGTTTCTCTGAGTGAAGCGCCGGGAATTGGGATTGTAGGCAAGCGTCTGAGGAGTGCCAATCAGACTGCCCAAAATTTCGGCTTTGACATTTCGCGCGTGCGGAAGCGGTTCGCCCGACGCGTCGATTCGAAGAATCCACATGAGCATTACGCCGCACCGCACAGAAGAAGCGGTGCCCAGATTCATGCTCGCGTTTCATTAATTTATACGATAAATGAATTTGTTTAGCCTTACGGCGGCAATGCAATATGCTTCTTTTGCCGCATCAACTAATCACTCGCCCGCTAGCTCTGGCCGCTACTAGCTTGCTCGCAACCCGGACTTCATTCATGACCCGCTTCAATTGGCAGAATCCTTATCCCACGCCGCGTCTTCCGGTGTTCGCGCGAAATATCGTTTCTACGTCGCATCCGCTGGCGGCTCAGGCCGGTCTGCGCATGTTGTGGAAAGGCGGTAACGCCGTCGATGCGGCCATCGCGGCGGCGGCGGCCATTACTATCGTGGAACCGGTGTCGAACGGGCTGGGCGGCGATGCTTTCGCGCTCGTCTGGGACGGCAGCAAGCTGCACGGGCTGAACGCGTCCGGAGTCGCGCCGGCGGCGTGGAACGTCGACTACTTCCGTCGCAAGTACGGTGAAGAGAACGGTCTGGCGCGCCAGCCCAAGCGCGGCTGGGACGCGGTCACGGTGCCGGGCGTCATCGCGGGATGGGAAGCGTTGCACGCGAAATTCGGATCGCTGCCGTTTGCTGATCTGATGGAGCCTGCCATCGAGATCGCGGAGCGCGGACACGCGGTCGCGAGCATCGTCGCTTACAAGTGGGCTGCAGCTGTGCCTGAAATGAAGGATCAGCCTGGCTTTGCCGACGTGTTCATGCCGCACGGCCGAGCGCCGGAAGTCAGCGAACTCGTGCGCATGCCCGGCCATGCGAACACCTTGCGTGCGCTCGCCGAAGACGGTCCGCGTGCGTTTTACGAAGGCGAACTGGCGGAACGCATCGCGGCGTTCTCGCGCGAGGGCGGCGGCGCCATGACGCTGGACGACTTGCGCAACTATCGCGCGGACTGGGTCGAGCCGATCAGCAAGGACTATCGCGGATACACCGTCCATGAGATTCCGCCGAACGGGCAGGGCATCGCGGCACTCATCGCGCTGGGCATTCTCGACAAGTTCGACGTGAGCGCGCTGACTGTCGATCGAATCGAGTCGCAGCATCTGCAAATCGAAGCCATGAAGCTCGCGTTCGCGGACGTGTATCGCTACGTCGCGGATCCGCGCTCGATGGAAGTCACGCCCGAGCAGATGCTCGACGATGCCTACCTCACCGAGCGCGCGAAGCTTATCGACCCGGCGCGAGCCACGCGATTCGACTTCGGGATGCCCAAGGCAGGCGGCACCATTTATATGTCGGTGGCGGACGAGCGCGGCATGATGGTGAGCTTCATCCAGTCGAATTACATGGGCTTCGGTTCGGGCGTGGTGGTGCCGAATACGGGTATCGCGTTGCAGAACCGTGGCTGCGGTTTCTCAATGGACCCGAAGTCCGCGAACGTCGTGGAAGGTGGCAAGCGTCCGTTCCATACCATCATTCCCGCATTCGTCACGCAGGAAAGGGATGGCCGCCGCGACGCCGTGATGAGCTTCGGCGTGATGGGCGGCGACATGCAGCCGCAAGGGCATCTGCAGTCCATCGTGCGCATGATGGACTACGGCCAGCAACCGCAGGCCGCGTGCGACGCGCCGCGCTGGAAGGTGAACCGCGACTTCACCATCGACATCGAAGCCACGCTGGACCTCGAGACGGCACGCGCGCTGGAAGGCATGGGCCATACGATCAAGTCCATCGACGACCCGTACATGGATTTCGGCTCCGGCCAGTACATCTGGAAGCTGGACCGTGACGATCCCGAGCGCGGTTACGTCGCAGCGAGCGACAGCCGCCGCGACGGTCTCGCCGCCGGCTTCTAGCAAGCGCGGCTGCCTGCGCTGACACGCGGGCGGCCGCCTCTTTCCACGACTTCACAGCTTCGCACTGCCCGAGCACGGTGCGAACGGTGGCGCACGCCCGCGCATTGCTGCACCCAGGCAAGCGCACGAACGCACGCATCAGGACGAGATCATGAACCAACGGGCGCACGAAACGCCGGTTTCACGCAACGCCGCCGCGACGCCTGCCACGGGCGTTTCCGATGCGACGTCGGCCACGCTGTCCAAGTCGATGGTCCGCCGCATCGTCTTTTCGTCGTCTGTCGGCAATGCGCTCGAATGGTTCGATTTCCTCGTCTACGGCTATTTCGCCGCGATCATCGCGAAGGCGTTTTTTCCGTCGCATGACGAATGGCTCTCGACCATGCTCGCCATCGGCACGTTCGGCATTTCGTTTTTGATGCGTCCGCTCGGAGCGATCGTGCTCGGCATTTACGCGGACCGCAACGGTCGCAAGTCGGCACTGACGCTCGCCATCCTGCTGATGATGATCGGCACGCTCACCATGGCGGTCATGCCGTCTTACCAGCACATCGGCATCGCTGCGCCGCTCCTGATCCTGCTTGCGCGGCTGATCCAGGGCTTCGCGGTGGGCGGCGAGTTCGGCAGCGCGACCGCCTTCATGGTCGAGCACAGCGAAGCTAGGCGCGGCTATTACGCGAGCTGGCAGTTCGCCAGTCAAGGGCTCGCCGCAATCATGGCCGCCGCGTTCGGCTCGCTTCTGACGGCATGGCTGCCGCAGCCGCAACTCGAGTCGTGGGGCTGGCGCATTCCGTTCGTGTTCGGGCTGCTGATCGGACCGGTCGGTTATTACATCCGCTCGCACCTCGATGAAACGCCCGAGTTCCTCGCCGCGCGCCCCGCTAAGAATGACGCGCGGGCGCCGGGCGTCTCGTTCTCGAATCAGTGGGTGAACCTGCTGCTCGCGGTCGGTATCGTCGCGCAGTCGACAGTCGGGGTGTACGTGCTGCAACTCTATATGCCGATGTACGCCGTCAAGCAACTACACCTTCCCGCCACGGCGTCGTTCGCCGTCGTGGTGCTCAACGGCGGATTGCAGTTCATCTTTTCGCCGATCATGGGTGCGTTGTCGGACCGGCTCGGGCGCATTCGCATCATGCTCGGTACATCGGTCATCATGGGGCTCTCCATTTATCCGATGTTCGCGTGGCTTCAGGCCTCACCGACCGTGCTCTCGCTCGTCGTGCTTCAGTCGGCGGCAGGCGTCCTGAAAGCCGCGTATTCCGGTCCGATGCCCGCGCTCATGTCCGAGATCTTTCCGACGCGCGTGCGCTCGACCGGCCTGTCCATCGGCTATGCGCTCGGCGTGACGCTCTTCGGAGGATTCGCGCCGACTATCGTGGAGGCGTTCATTCACGTCACCGGCGACAAACTCGCGCCCAGCTACTACGTGCTGCTCGCCGCGATTTTGTCGGGCGTGTCGCTCGCGATCGTCGCGTGGCGCATGCGCGGTGCACGCGGCTGACCGCCTCGCGCCAGTTCGTCGCTTTGGCCCTATCGCCTCACCGCCGCACGCGTTCAGCATGTGCGGCACGCTTCCTGCTCTATGCTGGCCCACTGCAGCCGCTCATCCAAGACGTAGAAAATTGACGCACGGCAACGCGCGCACGGAACCGCGCCGCGCGGCGCAAGTCTGTCCCCATGTCTGCAAACTCGTTGCAGGACGGCTAAGATGAAAGAGCTCAAGCCGCTAACACTTTGATTTGAAGACGCTGGGACGGGACGACGTTCACAGCGTCGTACGAACCTCGACCGTCTTTTTTGGCCGGTGGCGCGTTCAGTTCAGCCAGGGAGCGCGATACATGCATACAGATAGCACCCACGTCATGCCGTGGCGCATCGAAGATATTGATCTGAATCGGATCGACCGACAGAAAGCGGCATCCAACGAACACCTGCTCTTGTTGCTCTGCGCCTGCTCGTTCATCGAGAGCGGCACGGATCTCTATACGAGCAACCTCAGCACGTACTTTCGCGACGATCCAGAGATCGCGGCGTGGCTCAACAACGAGTGGGAGCCCGAGGAGATGCAGCATGGCCGCGCGCTCAAAACCTATATCAACCACGTTTGGCCGGAGTTCGACTGGGACACCGCATTCAAGAACTTTTTCGCTGAATATTCGCTGACGTGTTCTTACGAGCAATTCGAGAAGAAGCGGGCGCTCGAAATGGTGGCGCGCTGTGTCATCGAAACGGGAACGGCCACGCTGTATCGCGCCATCAACGAATGTTCGGACGAGCCGGTGCTCAAGGAGATCACGGACAACATCCGGGTGGATGAAGTGCGGCACTACAAGCATTTCTTCCGCTTCTTCAAGAAGTGGAACAAGATCGAAGGGAACGGCCGCCTGGCCGTGCTGGGCGCGCTGGTGCGGCGCGTGGCCGAACTGAAGAGCGAGGATTCCGAGATTGCATTGCGGCACGTCTTCGCCATTCGATACCCCGACCGCGCGAAGGATTCGACATACAACCGCCAGCTTTTTGCGAGAGTGAATGCGTTGGTCCGGCGAAACCTGTCGGCTGATCAGTGCATCAAGATGCTCCTGAAACCGCTCGATCTGCCCGCGCGCATTCAGCCGGGCGTTCATTATCCGCTCGCGAAAATCACGCAGCTCTTCTTTCGCTAACGCTCGATGCGTGATGCGGCGCAAGCCGTTCCACGCGACGGAGCCGACGTCCAATGACCGATTCCAACGCAGGCAAGCCGTTGCTGTCTTCGCAGACCGTCTTCGACGAATGGCCATCGGAATTGCGTGCGCTCTTCGACGGCACGCTGACGGGCGCGCCGAGCGGCTTCACGGCGTCGCTTTCCGCCGTCGATGACAGCGGGCGCATTCGCACCGCGCTGTTGAGCGCGGGCGAACTGCTGGCCCCGGACGCGCGCACGCTGTGCTTCGCGCTGTGGCCGTCGTCGCGTACTGCTCGCGCTATCGCGTCGAAGGCCTGCGCGACACTCGCTTTCGTCTTCGACGAGGCGTTTCATCAGGTGCAGATCGATGCTCGCCGTGTCGCGCTCGACGACGTGCCGCTAGCGTGCTTTGTCGGGACGATTGAGAGCGGAGAGATTCAGCGCGTGCCGTATGCGCGGCTGACAGGCGGCATCACGTTCGAACTGACGGACACCGAGCAGGTGCTCGCGCGCTGGCGCGAACAACTCGACTGGCTGAAGCAAGCGGCGAGCGCCGCTGCCTGAATCTTCGATCGCGAGCCGCCCGGACGGCCGGCTCGCATTCACTTCGATGTTGCTAACGCTTAGCGCCCGCGTCCGCCGGTGCGCATGCCGTCGCGGCGCGCGTTGCCGCTGCCGCTGCCGTTGCTGCTGCCCGATTTGCCGCCGAGCAACGCGCCGGGATTGCCGGTCTTGGCGCGCGGTGCCTGCGCGTGTGCTGGTGCATGCGCGGCTTCCGGACGGCGCGGCGCGGCCTTTGCGCCCGCGTTCGCATTGCCATTCGCTTTGACGCCAGCCGGCTTTGCGCCGCGCCCCTCGCGCTGCGCCTGACCGCCGCCGCTGGCCGCTTTCGGCGCACGCGCCTGGTCGTGCGCTCCGCCGTGCGCGCGGCCGCCTTCGCGCGGACCGCCGCGCCCCTGGCTGCGCCGCTGAATCGGCTCGGGCTTGGCGTTCGGGTCCGGCTCGAACCCGGCAATCACTTCCTGCGGAATCGGCCGCTTGATAAGGCGCTCGATATCCTTCAGCAATTGCAGTTCGTCCACGCACACGAGCGACACCGCTTCGCCGTCCGCACCCGCGCGACCGGTCCGGCCGATGCGGTGCACGTAATCTTCCGGCACATTGGGCAGGTCGAAATTGACGACGTGCGGCAACTGGTCGATGTCGATGCCGCGCGCGGCGATATCGGTCGCGACCAGCACCTGCAGCGTCTGATCCTTGAATTCGGCGAGCGCCCGCGTGCGCGCGGACTGGCTCTTGTTGCCGTGAATGGCGAGCGCGCTGATGCCGTCCTTCGTCAGCTGCTCGGCAAGACGGTTCGCGCCGTGCTTCGTGCGCGTGAAGACGAGCACCTGAAACCAGTCGTGCTGGCGGATCAGATGCGTGAGCAGTTCGCGCTTCCGATCACGGTCGACCGGATGGATCTTTTGCTCGATGCGCTCGGCCGTCGTATTGCGGCGCGCGACTTCGATCAGCGCTGGTGAATCCAGCAGGCTGTCGGCGAGCGCCTTGATTTCGTCGGAGAACGTGGCCGAGAACAGCAGGTTCTGGCGCTTCTGCGGCAGACGCGCGAGCACGCGCTTGATGTCGTGAATGAAGCCCATGTCGAGCATGCGGTCGGCTTCGTCGAGCACCAGAATTTCGAGCTGCGAAACGTCGATCGTCTTTTGCTGCATGTGATCGAGCAGACGGCCCGGCGTCGCGACGACGATATCCACGCCACGGCGCAGCGCGTCGATTTGCGGATTGATGCCGACGCCGCCGAACATCACGGTCGAACGCAGTTTCAGATACTTGCCGTAAGCGCGCACGCTTTCTTCGACCTGCGCGGCGAGTTCGCGCGTCGGCGTGAGAATCAGCGCGCGCACCGGGCGCTTGCTGCCGGCCGCAGCCGGTGCCAGTTGCGAGAGACGTTGCAGGATGGGCAGCGTGAAGCCCGCCGTCTTGCCGGTGCCGGTTTGCGCGCCGGCGAGCAGGTCGCCGCCCTTCAGGACGGCCGGAATCGCCTGAAGCTGAATGGGAGTGGGGTTCGTGTAGCCGAGTTCGTTGACTGCGCGAAGGAGAGGTTCTGACAGACCGAGTGAATCAAAAGACATAAATAGATGTTCGAATCGTTGTGGCGAACGGCGTGCAGGCGGCTGACGACAGCGGCGGTGATGTACGACGCTCGCAATGAATCGGGCGGCGGGCCTTGGTGCGCGATCTTCGACCGCCTGGCTTTGCCGCAAGGTTCGACGCGCTATCAAGACACGCCGGCTGGCTGTAAGTTGCATCGCAATTGTCGCGATGCGGGCTATGCCTCGCGTTCAGCCCTTACGCGACATAGCGCGCGACGCTCACGAACTGACACAGGCTGCCCGCCAGCACGAACAGATGCCAGATACCGTGGCCGTGCCGGATGCGCTCGTCGTTGATGAAAAACCAGATGCCGGCGGTGTAGATCAGACCGCCTGCTACCAGCCACGCGGTGCCCGCGGGCGGCAGCGCCGTCAAGAGCGGATGAACGGCTACGAGCGCGAGCCAGCCCATCAACACGTACAGCACCATCGAAACGCTGCGGGTTCTTCGCCCGAGCGTGAGTTCCTGCGTGATGCCGAGCACAGCGAGTCCCCAGCTCACGCCGAACAGCGACCAGCCCCACGGACCGCGCAAGGTCACCAGTGTATAGGGTGTGTAGCTGCCGGCTATCAACAAGTAGATGGCCGAGTGGTCGCACTTTTGCAAGACCGCTTTCATGCGCGGCGTGCGCGCACAGTGGTACAGCGTCGAGATCAGGTACAGCGTGCACAACATGGCGCCGTAGATCGCGAAGCTCACGACCTTGTAGGCGTCGCCATCGAGCGCGCCCATTGTCACGAGCGTCGCGAGTCCCGCGACGGACAAAACGACGCCGATCAGATGGCTGATGCTGTTGAAACGCTCGCCTGCGTGCATGACCCGTCCACCAAAGACAAGGGGCGCAGCCCCGACATGAAGGCTGCGCCCCGTGCGTATTGTACGCTGTCTTTCGCGAATGTCAGTCGAGCGGCGCCGAACGCAGGTTGCTCACCTGTTGCGGCGACACCGGCGTGCCGTGGTTGCCCCACGACATACGGATGTACGTCACGACCGAGGCCACTTCCGTATCCGAGAGCGACTGCGCGAACGGCGGCATGCCGTGCGGCATCGGATTGCCGTCCGTGCTCGGCGGATAGCCGCCGTTGAGCGTCATGCGGATCGGGTTGACGGCCGAGGGCATCTGGATCGACTGATTGTTCGCGAGCGGCGGGTAAGCCGGCGGCTTGCCGAGACCGTTCTCCGCGTGACACTTCGCGCAGTTCTCGGTGTACACCTTCATGCCCATGGTGAGCAGTTCGCCGCCGAACTTCTCCGACGTCTCCAGTTGCAGCGGTTCCGGCGCTTCCTTCTTCTGCGGGATCGACTTGAGATACGTCGAGATCGCGTTGATGTCAGCGTCGGTCATGTACTGCAGGCTGTTGTGGACCACTTCGGCCATCGGACCGAACACCGCGCCGCGCTGCGACACGCCGCTCTTCAGCAGATCGTTGATGTCCTTGATGTCCCAGTCGCCGAGACCGGCTTCCTTGTTCGACGTGAGCGAAGGCGCATACCAGTTCTGCAGCGGAATCAGGCCGCCCGCGAACGCCGCGGAGTTGACCGGGCCGCCCATTGCGTTGATCGACGTATGGCACATGCCGCAGTGACCGAGACCTTCAACGAGATACGCGCCGCGATTCCATTCGACCGATTTGGTCGGGTCCGGCTTGTACTCGCCTTCGCTGAAGAACAGCGTGCGCCAGCCGATCAGCAGATTGCGGTTGTTGAACGGGAAGCGCAGTTCATGCGGACGGCTCGGCTCGGACACCGGCGCGACCGAGCGCAGGTAGGCGTAGATCGCGTCCGAGTCGGCACGCGTCACCTTCGTGTAGCTCGTGAACGGGAAGCCGGGGTACAGCAGGCTGCCGTCCTTCGAGCGGCCGGTGTGCATCGCGCGATAGAAGTCGTCGGACGTCCATTTGCCGATGCCGTACTTGTCGTCCGGCGTGATGTTCGGCGTGAACATGGTGCCGAAGGGCGTCGCCATGGGCAGGCCGCCCGCGAACTGCTTGCCGCCGCGCACCGTATGGCAGGCGATACAGTCGCCGGCGCGGGCAAGATATTCGCCGTGCTTGACGAGCTCGGCTTGATCCGCCGGGGTCGCCGCGACCGCGCCGCCCGAATGAAGGTTGTCGCCGCCCGACCAGAGGACGGCGCCGGCTGCGACGGCTGCCACCACGACAGCCGAGGAAAGTGCGAACAGGGACTTGCGTTTCATTGTGTTGTCGCTCCAGACGCCTTATTGCGGTTCGCTGCCGCAGACGAGCGGCATCTTCAACGAGCCAGCGGGCGCGGGCACCGGGTTGGCGGGTGCGGTTTGCGTGGAGAGCCATGCGGCGACGGCGGTCACGTCGTCATCCGACAGGCGCGAAGCGATCTGCTGCATGCAGTCGGGCGCCTTCGCGTGACGCGTGCCGGACTTCCATGCGCCGACCTGCGCGCTGATGTAGTCCGAATGCAGGCCGACGAGACCGGGGATGGCCGGCTGCATGCCGGTCAGCGCCTTGCCGTGGCAAGCCGAGCACGCGGGAATGTTCTTCGACGGATCGCCGTTCAGCACGAGCTGCGAGCCGCGCGCGAGCGTCGTGCCGGAGACGTTGGTCTTCGCGGGCGGCGGATACGGCGGACGCTGCTGCGAGAAGTAATTCGCGATCTGATGAAGGTAGTCGTCCGAGAGATACGTGACGAGGTAGTTCATCGGCGGATATTTGCGCCGCCCTTCGCGGAAATTCTGAAGCTGGTTATACAGGTAGTCGGCGGGCTTGCCGGCAAGACGCGGGAAGTAGTCGTTGTCCGTGCCTTCGCCGTGAACGCCGTGACAGGCGGTGCAGCCTTGCACGCGCGCAGCCATGGTATCCGGTGCGATCTGCTGGTTTTGCGCCTGAGCCAGCGCCTGGCCTGCGCCGAGAACGCCGGCGCTGCCGATCAGTGCGAAGGCGAGCAGCGGACGGAAAATGCGTCTTGAAAACACGCGACACTCCATGAAATTCGGGGACCTGCCGAGCTTCGTGCGGCTCGGTGCGAAGGTGGCGAACCACGGCCACGCGTAAGGTGGCGGAGGGTGGCGGACCACGGCCACAGCGGCTCGACGAGCCTCTGATGCGACGCGGAATTCTATCATCGATGCCTGATGGTGACTATTTGACACAACTTTTCGGGCGCGCTGAGGCGCAATCGCGACAAAATGCCGCGCGACGGACAAGAACTTTGACATTGCATTGAATTCATTGCTTATCAACAAATAGTCGACGGCGCGCTGGATTGCGTCGCCACGTTCATCGCATTCGATGCAATGAGCGCCGGTTCAGATAGACTTCGCGAGCCGCTTTCCTGCCGACGCACCGATGACTCGCACGGACCTCTCTACAGCAATTCCCGTTCACGCCTCGGCGCGCGCCGCATCATGACGGGCGATTCGCTGCCGTTCCTGCAGATGCTGTTCGCCGCGTTTTCCGATGTGGCCTTCGCCTGCACGCTCGGCGCGGTGCTGCTGCGCGGCTGGCTGCATCGCGAACAGGCGCTTGCAACGGCGTCGGCAGCGCAGCGCGCATGGCGACGCGCGTCGGCGCTCGGCCTACTCGCGGCGCTCGTTTTCATGCTGTGCGGCTTCGTTTCGCTATGGCTGCAATCTGCCGCGATGAGCGGCGCGTCGATTCTCGATGCCGGATCGTCGCTCTGGCTCGTCGCGACGGCCACGCACGCGGGCATCGGCTGGGCCGCGTCGATTGCGGGCGGCGCGTTGCTCGCGCTCGCGGCGGCGACGAGCCGTCCGTTCGGCGCGGCGCGGTACGGTGTCGCCGCGCTTGGCGCGTTGATCGCGGCATCGGGCAAGGCGGCGATCGGCCATGCCGCCGATGCAGGCGCATTCTCCATCGCGGAGGGCGTGCAGTTGCTGCATCTGCTCGCGACGGGCGTGTGGGGTGGCGTGGTGATCGCGGGCGCGGCCGTCGTGCTGCCCGCGCTCGATGCGTCGACGGCTCGTGCTTCGTTGCTGCGCGTCGTCGTGCGCATGTCGCGCGTGGCGACCCTCGCGGTGGCGGTCGTGATCGCGACTGGTCTCTTCAACGCATGGCGCGGTACCGGCGGATCGGCTGCGCCGTTGACGCAAAGCGGCTGGGGACACGCGCTGATCGTGAAAGCGGCGCTCGTCGCGGCGGCGCTCGCGCTGGGCGCGCTCAACCGCTGGTCGGCGCTGCCGCAATTGCAACGCACGGCATCGACGACGGACGCGCATACGGTCATCAACCTGATGCGCGTGGAAGCCCTGCTGATGGCGGGCGTGTTCCTGGCGGCGTCGGTGCTGTCGCACAGCTTGCCCGGTTTCGCGCTGGGCGCCTGATCGCGCTCACTCGTAACCGAGCCTGTGACTCACGATAGGCGCGCAGAATAGCGCGAGCGCGCATCCCGCTGCCTTGCCCTCTAGTTCGACGAACGCTGCATGCGAATCGGCGACGAAGAGCACATCGAGGATCTGCGGCAGACAGAACGCCACCGCCAGCACGATGAACCCGCGCGTCACCGTCGAGATGCGCCAGCCGTGCTGCGCGCCCAGCACCGCGGCGATCACGCGCGCCGCGCCGAGCACCACGAACGCGCCCACGGCAAGCTGCGCGCGGACGGTTTCATCGGGAAGCACGTGCCACATGGTCGTTCTCGCTCCTGGCTGACGGTTCAGCTTAGTGTGCAAGATAGTGTGCAAGAAGCTCACCTGTCCAGTCTGTTCGTGACAGCGCAAACGAGTGGCCGGTACCGCGCAAAACAAAAACAGTCAGAACGTGTGCTCGGGGCCGGGGAAACTGCCGTCTTTCACCGCGTTCACGTAGGCTTCGACGGCCGCGAAAATGCTCGGCTGGCCCTGCATGAAATCCTTGACGAAGCGCGGACGCTTGCCGGGAAAAATGCCGAGCATGTCATGCAGCACGAGCACTTGCCCCGAACAGTCGATGCCCGCGCCGATGCCGATAGTCGGAATCGCGAGCTGTTGCGTGACCTCGCGTGCGACGAGCGTCGGCACCGCTTCGATCACGAGCAGCTGCGCGCCCGCCTGCTGGAGCGCGAGCGCGTCCCGGCGCATCTGTTCCGCGGCCGCTTCGGATTTGCCCTGCACCTTGAAGCCGCCAAACGCGTGCACCGACTGCGGCGTGAGCCCGACGTGCCCGCACACCGGGATCGAACGCTCGACGAGAAAGCGCACCGTATCAGCGAGCCATTCGCCGCCTTCGAGTTTCACCATCTGCGCGCCCGCGCGCATCAGCTTAACGGCGTTGGCGTACGCTTCTTCGCGCGATCCGATGGTGCCGAACGGCATGTCCGCGACGATCAGCGCGCTCTTGTTGCCGCGCGCAACCGACGCCGTGTGATACGCGATGTCGTCCAGCGTCACGGGCAACGTCGTGCTGTGGCCTTGCAGGACATTGCCGAGCGAATCGCCGATCAGCATCACATCGACGCCCGCGCGATCAAGCAGCGCCGCGAAGCTCGCGTCGTAGCACGTGAGCATCGCGATGCGCTGGCCTGCCTCGCGCATGGCTTGCAGCTTCGGAACGGTGATTGTCGAACGGCTGGTTTCCTGCAGATACGTCATGATGATTTCACTGGAATTGGCGCGCGGGCATGATGCACGAACATAGGCACGAGCTCACACCGAGACGCCTTTGACAAAGAATTCCTTGCGCCCGCGCATGGTCTCGATGCGCTCGACGAGCAGTTCGAGATCGTCGTCCGACGCGACCGGATTCAGATGCTCCGCGTTGACCGTGAGCAGCGGCGTCGCATCGTAGTGATAGAAGAAGTCGTTGTACGCGTCGGTGAGCGCGCGCAGATACGCGTCCGACATTTGCAGCTCCATCGGCAACGCGCGCTTCTGAATGCGCGAGAACAGCACTTCCGGGCTCGCCTGCAGATACACCACGAGATCCGGCGCAGGCGCGCTCGCGCCGATGCGCGAGGCGATATCGCGGTACAGGTTGAACTCGTCGTCCGGCAGCGTGAGGCGCGCGAACAGATCGCTCTTTTGCGTGAGAAAGTCGGCGATGAGCGGCGTGTTCTGCGTGAGCATGTCCGCCACTTCGCGCGTCTGCGCGACGCGCTGCAATGCGAAGCTCAGTTGCGTCGAAAGCGCGTGGCGCGTCGTATCGCGATAAAAGCGTTCGAGAAACGGGTTGTCCTGCGGGCGCTCGAAGAGCGTGCGCATGGACCAGCGCTCGGCGAGCCGCGTGGCGAGCGTCGTCTTGCCGACGCCGATCGGTCCTTCGATTGCGATGTAACGATGCGGCGGCCGCAGTTGCGGCGCCGTTACGGTGAGTGGCGGAACGCTCATCGGCAGTTGGCTTTGGTGGAGGCGGTGGAGGCTTCTTTGGCGGCCGGCTGCGCGGCGGGCATCGCGCACTGGCAGACGGCGACTTTCTCGATGCGCTGATCGGCGACGCCCGCGACGAACGCATCGGCGCGGCCGCGTTGCGGGATGATGAGATCGGGTTCCAGTTCGACAAGCGGCACGAGCACGAACGCGCGCTCGGTCATGCGCGGGTGCGGCACGATGAGATCCATGTCGTCGATGCTGAACGCGCCGTACAACAAGATATCGAGGTCGAGCGTGCGCGGCGCATTGCGATACGGCCGCTCGCGCCCGAACTGCTCTTCGATCTGATGACACAGGCGCAAGAGCGCGCGGGCCGGAAGCGTCGTTTCGAGCTTCACGGCGCAATTGAAGTAATCGTCGCCGGATGCGTCGATGGGCGCCGTGCGGTACAGGCTCGATTTGGCGAGCACGGTGATCGTGCGTTGCTGTGCGAGACACACGACTGCGTCTTTCAGCGTTTGGCGCGCATCGCCGAGATTCGCTCCGAGGCCGAGAAAAGCAATCGTCATGGCAGAAGTCCTACGCGTAGGTCCTGGGCGAAGCGGCGGAACGTCGAAGCGCCTTCACGCTGCCCGGGTG
This sequence comes from Caballeronia sp. LZ062, assembly GCF_031450785.1. Taxonomy (NCBI): domain Bacteria; kingdom Pseudomonadati; phylum Pseudomonadota; class Betaproteobacteria; order Burkholderiales; family Burkholderiaceae; genus Caballeronia; species Caballeronia sp. LZ062. The sequence continues at coordinate 2,073,950 of NZ_JARTWB010000002.1, read as the reverse complement.
CTAACCGTTATCCGCTACTGTAGCGAAAACCGTCCTTATTCGTTGTCCGCGTCTTCGTTTTTCCGTGTCGCGCCGGCTTCGTCGGTCACACTGCGCGGCTCGGGCTCGCGCTCGCCGTCCGCTGCGCCGCGTTCCGCGCCTTCGACAGCTTCGCTAGCTTTGCGCTTCGCGTTGCTGCGCCGGCGGCGCTTCTTCGGCGCTGCACGCTCTTTGCCGCCTTGCGACAGCAGTGCTTCGCGCGTGGCGTTATCGCCCTCGATGAAGTCGGTCCACCATTGGCCGATGGCCGCATCCAGCTCGCCTGATTCGCAACGCAGCAGCAAGAAATCATAACCTGCTCTGAATCGCTGGTGTTCCAGCAGCTTCATTGCGCTGCGGCCGCGCTTTTCCAGCCGATGCTGCAAGCCCCAGATCTCGCGCATGTCGGCGGAATAACGCTTGTGGATCGCGAGTTTCTCGGTTTGCATGTCGAGGACGTCGTCCATCGCGCGGTTCAGCGCGGGAACCGGATACTCGCCCGCAGCCGTGTATTTCTGCCAGCGCGTCTGCACGTCGTGCCACAAGAGCGTGGCGAACAGGAAGCTCGGCGAAACCGGCTTGCCCGCGCGCACGCGTTCGTCCGTGCTGGTGAGCGCGAGCGTCACGAACTTTTCGCCGTGCGGCTGTTCCAGCACGACATCGAGCAGCGGCAGCACGCCGTGATGCAGCCCTTCCTGACGCAAACGCGTGAGGCACGCGAGCGCATGGCCGGACAGCAGCAGCTTCAGCATCTCGTCGAAGAGACGCGCGGCCGGCACGTTGTCCATCAGGTCGGCGAGTTCCTTGATCGGTGCGCGCGTCGCTTCATCGATCTCGAAGCCGAGCTTCGCCGCGAAGCGCACGACGCGCAGCATACGCACCGGGTCTTCGCGATAGCGCGTGGCCGGATCGCCGATCATGCGCAAGAGGCGCGCGCGGATGTCGGCCATGCCGTCGTGATAATCCAGCACGGTTTGCGTCGCCGGATCGTAGTACATCGCGTTGATGGTGAAGTCGCGGCGCGTGGCGTCTTCGTGCTGCTCGCCCCATACGTTGTCGCGCAACACGCGGCCGCTCGCGTCCACTGCGTGCGTGCGCATGTCGAGTTCGCCGCGCCGGTAGCGTCGCGGCGCTTCGGCGACGGGTTCCGGCGGCGCGTCGACGAGCGCGCGAAACGTGGACGTCTCGATGATCTCCTGCCCGAACTGCACGTGCACGATCTGAAAGCGACGCCCGATGATGCGCGCCCGGCGAAAGAGCCGCTGCACCTGATCCGGCGTGGCGTCGGTAGCGACGTCGAAATCTTTGGGCGCGACGCCGAGCAGCAGATCGCGCACCGCGCCGCCGACGATGAACGCGCGATGCCCCGCCTGCTGCAAGCCTTCGGTCACGCGCACGGCGTTCTTGGAGATGAGCGACGGATCGATGCCGTGAATGTCGGACGACAGAATCACCGGCACATTCGGATCGCGCTTGACCGGCGCGGCGGGCTTCTTGCGCGTCACGCGCGTGCTCTTGCGGGCGGCTTTCGCTTCGGCGGCTTCGGTGGCTTCGGCGGCGGATGCGCCCGGCGTGTCGTTCGAGGCGCCTTCGCTGGATGCGGCGCTCTCTTGTCCGAACAGCTTGCGGATGAGTTTTTTAATCACGTGTATCGAAGAGGTTCAGGATGCGCCAGCCTTTGGCTTGCGCATGCGCGCGCAGGGTGTCGTCCGGATTCGTGGCGATGGGGTCCGTGACGCGCTCGAGCAGCGGGATGTCGTTATGCGAGTCGCTATAAAAGTAGCTGCGCTTGAAGTCGCCGAGCGTCTTGCCGAGCGACGCGAGCCATTCTTCCACGCGCACGATCTTGCCTTCGCGATAACTCGGCGTGCCGCGCGGCCTGCCGGTGAAGGCGCCTTGCGGATGATCGCCGACGGTTTCGACTTCGCACGCGATCAGCGTTTCGATGCCGAAGGCTTCCGCGATCGGCGCGGTGATGAACGCGTTCGTCGCGGTCACGAGGCAGCACAGGTCGCCGTTGTCCTGATGCTCGCGCACGAGCGTCACTGCGGCCGGCACGATGTGCGGATTGATGACCTCGCGCATGAACTGCGCGTGCCAGTCGGCGAGCTGCTCACGCGAGTACTTCGCGAGCGGCGCGAGCATGGCGTGCAGATACGCGTTGATGTCGAGCACGCCCGCCTTGTAGTCGGCATAGAAGGCGTCGTTCTGACGCGTGAATTCAGTCGCGTCGACGATGCCGAGCTTCACCATGAAGCGGCCCCATTCGTGGTCGCTGTCGGTGGGAAGGAGCGTGTGGTCGAGATCGAAGAGGGCAAGGTTCATGGGAGCGCATTCTACTTGAAGCGGGTAGGAACGTTGTCCGGTGCGGCGTCGGCGTCGGGCGCGCCGGCAAGCGGGGCGGCGCGTTCGTCGCCGTCCGCGTCCTGCGGCGTATCCGGCGTCACGGCCACGAGCGGCGTCACGCGCCCGGTCTGCGAGAGCATCGAGCGCAAAAGCGCGCGCGTGACTCTGCGCTTCTGTTCGAGCGAGAAGCGGTCGAGATCGTCGAAGAGCGCCATCAGGCTCGGCATGTCACGGCGAAAATGCGTGAGCAGATAAGCAGGGACGTCCTCTGCGAGCACGATGCCGCGCTCGTGTGCCGCGTGTTTGAGCACGGACACCTTCGCTTCGTCGGAAAGCGGCAGCAGATGGAAGACGAGGCCCCAGCCCAGACGCGTGCGCAGGTCTTCACGCACGGCGAGCGTCATCGGCGCGGCGTTGCCGGTGGCGACGAGCGCGCTCGCCGGATACGCGCGCACTTCGTTGAAGAGATTGAAGAGCGCGATTTGCTGCGCGGGCGAAAGGCGGTCGCAGTCGTCGACGGCGTAGAGCGCGACTTGCGGATCGAAGCCGAACGCGTGCAACGCGCTCTGCGGGCTCAGGTAACGCGCGCGGCTGCCGGCTTCGTAGACCAGCGCGTGCAGCAGATGACTGCGCCCGCTGCCGGGCTCGCCCCAGACATAGAACGTGCGGTCCGCGACCGGTCCGGCCGCGAGCGCGCCTTCGAGCTCGCGCAACCGCGTGACCAGTTCGTGGTTGCCGGCGGCGAAGAAATTGTCGAAGGTGGCGGGCGGCGGGGTGCCCAGGTCGAGCGTCAGTTGGCGTTGCACGGGGAATGGATGTCGTCGGGCTGGATGCTGCGTTCTCTCGAAAACAGGTGGCGTCTTCTCACCGATGCGCGCGAGGCCGCCTGCGGCAAGCGCTGCGGCGTGCAGGCTCGTCTCGCCGGTCGCGCCGCTCGGTCTCGAAAAGGCGCTGCCGCGCGGCGGGAAACGCTGCCGGGCGACCGTCCTCGGATCATCATCGGGTAAAATCGCATTTTACCGACCTTCTCGCTCTCCCCCCATGAATCAACCGAAATCCGCCCCGGACGCCCAAGGTTTGTCGTATCGCGATGCAGGTGTCGACATCGACGCGGGCGATGCGCTCGTCGACCGGATCAAGCCGTTTGCCAAGAAAACCTTGCGCGACGGCGTGCTGGGCGGCATCGGCGGATTCGGCGCGCTGTTCGAAGTGCCGAAGAAGTACAAGGAGCCGGTGCTCGTGTCGGGGACGGACGGCGTCGGCACCAAGCTGCGCCTCGCGTTTCAGTTGAACCGGCACGACACGGTCGGCCAGGATCTCGTCGCGATGAGCGTGAACGACATTCTCGTGCAGGGCGCGGAACCGCTCTTTTTCCTCGATTATTTCGCGTGCGGCAAGCTCGACGTGGACACTGCCGCGGACGTGGTGAAGGGCATCGCGCAGGGCTGCGAGTTCGCGGGCTGCGCGCTGATCGGCGGCGAGACGGCGGAAATGCCGGGCATGTACCCGGACGGCGAGTACGACCTCGCGGGCTTCGCGGTCGGCGCGGTGGAAAAGAGCAAGATTATCGACGGCAGCACCATCGCTCCGGGCGATGTCGTGCTCGGGCTGGCGTCGAGCGGCATTCACTCGAACGGCTATTCGCTCGTGCGCAAGATCATCGAGCGCGCGAATCCTGATCTCAACGCCGATTTCGACGGCCGCTCGCTCGCCGACGCGCTGATGGCGCCCACGCGCATCTACGTGAAGCCGCTGCTTTCCGCGATGCAGAGCATCGCAGTCAAGGGCATGGCGCACATCACGGGCGGCGGGCTTGTCGAGAACATTCCGCGCGTGCTGCGCGAGGGCTTGACGGCCGAACTGGACCATCGTGCTTGGCCGCTGCCGCCGCTTTTCGCTTGGCTGCAAAAGCACGGCGGCGTCGCGGATGCGGAAATGCATCGCGTGTTCAATTGCGGGATCGGCATGGCGGTGATCGTCGCCGCCGAGGACGCGGATGCGGCAATGGGCCTGCTGTCGGCGGCGGGCGAGCAGGTCTGGAAGATCGGCGTCGTGCGCGAGAGCCGCGAAGGGGAGGCGCAGACGGTGGTGATTTAAGCGTCGCCAGTCGCCTTCCGGGACAGAAACCCTCGCGTTGCGCGAGGGTTTTTTTCTTCTCAAGCCGCGCCGGCCGCGTATGCGTTTCGACTCGCAAAGGCAGTCGACTTAATAGCCGGATGCATTGCATGCTCAACATCGAGCGACCGCGTGCGTGATAGGCGTTCGTTACGCCGGCCCGCGAGCTTTCAGCCTCTCTACTCGGGACTTTCGCAGTTCCTCTTTATCGCTTCGACCGCGCGCTCCGTCGCATCGGGCGCGCAGCAATCCACCACGACGCGCTCCGGCATCGCGCGCAGCCACGTCAACTGGCGCTTGCACAACTGCCGCGTCGCGAAAATGCCCTTGTCGCGCATCTCTTCGTAGCCGGTGGCGCCGTCGAGATATTCCCACGCTTGCCGATAGCCGACGCAGCGCATCGACGGCATCGACACGTCCAGATCGCCGCGCGCCCGCAGCCGCTTCACTTCGTCGATGAAACCGTGCGCGAGCATCGCATCGAAGCGCGCCGCAATGCGCGCGTGCAGCACCGCGCGGTCCGACGGTTCGAGCGCGATCGGCACGAAGCGATACGGCGCTTCCTGCTTCAACACGCGCGGCGCGGCGAGCAGCGCGGACATCGGCTGGCCGGTCAGCAGGTAGATTTCGAGGGCGCGCTGGATGCGCTGCGAATCGTTAGGAGCGAGGCGCGCCGCGGTCTGCGGATCGACCGCTGCGAGCCGTGCGTGCAGCGCCGGCCAGCCGTCGCGCGCGGCCTCGGCGTCGAGCGTTGCGCGCACCGCGGGATCGGCGGGCGGCAGGTCGTTGAGGCCCTGCGTGAGCGCCTTGTAGTACAGCATCGTTCCGCCGACCAGCAACGGCACGTGCCCTCGCGCGACGATCTCGCCGACGAGCCGCAGCGCATCCGCGCGAAACTGCGCGGCGGAATACGAGTCGGCCGGGTCAATGATATCGATCAGATGATGCGGCGCGGCGGCGCGCTCGGCCACGCTGGGCTTGGCAGTGCCGATATCCATTTCGCGATAGACCAGCGCCGAGTCCACGCTCACGATTTCCACAGGCCGCGCCGAGGCCGCCGCGAACGCGAGCGCCGCCGCCGTCTTGCCCGACGCCGTCGGCCCGAGCAGACAGGCCACCTGCAAAGAATTACTCATTGTCCGCGCATGAAAAGGCGGTCGAGGTCCGCGAGCGTCAGTTGATACCACGTCGGGCGGCCGTGATTGCATTGGTCGGCGCGTTCGGTGGCTTCCATCTGACGCAGGAGGGCGTTCATCTCGTCGAGCGTGAGACGCCGATTCGCGCGCACCGCGTGATGGCACGCGAGCGTGCCGAGCAGTTCGTGCTGGCGCTCGGTGAGCACGCGCGATCCGCCGTAGGCGTGCAGGTCGGCGAGCACGGCGCGGGCGAGCGCGGCGAGGTCCGCGTCCTTCAGCAGCGCGGGCACCGCGCGAATCGCGATGGACGTCGGCGAGAGCACCGCGAGGTCGAAGCCGAGCGCGTCGAGCGTCTCGCGCTCTTCATCGACGATGCCTATTTCGACCGGGTCCGCCGTCATCGAGACGGGAATAAGCAGCGGCTGCACGGCGATGGACCGGTCCGCGAGCGCGTGCTTGAACTGCTCGTACAGAATGCGTTCGTGCGCGGCGTGCATGTCCACGATGACGAGCCCGCGCGCGTTCTGCGCGAGCACGTAGATGCCGTGAATCTGCCCGACGGCGAAGCCGAGCGGCTGCTCGTCGGCGTGTGCGTGGCTCGCGGCGGCGTAGGCGGGCGCGCTGTCGTTGGCCCACGCGACGGCGGGCGATGCCGCTTCGTCGGACGCCGCCGTCGCGCCGGCGTCCTTGCGCCCGAACAACGCATCGTAGAGCGCGAGCGGCTGCGCGACGGGCAGCGTGCCTTGCATCATGCGCGACTGGCGCATCCACGTCGTGCCGTTCTCGTTCTTGGCTAACGATCCGGCGCTCGCGACAGGCCGCGCGCTGAACGAGGCCGGCCCGTTCGGTTCGAGCTGCGCCGCGTGCCCGCCCGACGTCGTCTCCGGCGACGCGCCCGCATGGCGCGCGAGCGCCCGCTGAACGGCGTGGAACACGTACTGATGAATCGAACGGGAATCGCGAAAACGCACTTCGATTTTCGACGGATGCACGTTCACGTCCACCGATTCGGGCGGCAGGTCGAGAAACAGCACGTATGCCGGATAGCGGTTGCCGTGCAGCACGTCTTCATACGCGGCGCGAACCGCATGGGTGAGCAGCTTGTCGCGCACGAAGCGGCCGTTCACGAAGAAGTATTGCTGGTCCGCGCGTCCGCGGCTGGCGGTCGGCAGGCCCGCGCAACCGTACACCGCGAGCGGCCCGGCGCGTTCGTCCAGCGGCAGATGCGACGTCTCGAAGACCTCGCCGAGAATCTTCGCGACGCGCGTGGCCGGATCGCTCGCGTTCCAGTGTTCGACGGCCTTGCCGTTGTGCATCACTGAAATGGCGACGTCCGGCCGCGCGAGCGCCACGCGGCGAATCACTTCCAGACAATGGCCAAGCTCGGTTTGCTCGCTTTTCAGGAACTTTCGGCGCGCGGGCGTGTTGAAGTAAAGCTCGCGCACGTCGATGGTCGTGCCGACCGTGCCTGCCGCCGGCGAGATGACGCCCGTTTGCGCGTCGATGCGTGTGGCGTGCGCGCAGTCTTCCGTGCGGCTCGTGATGAACAGTTCCGCCACCGATGCAATCGAGGCAATCGCTTCGCCGCGAAAACCGAGCGTGGCGACAGCTTCGAGATCGGCGAGCGAGCGGATCTTGCTCGTCGCGTGCCGCATGAGCGCGAGCGGGAGTTCGTCGGGAGGCATGCCGCAGCCGTCGTCGGCAATCACGATGCGTTTCACGCCGCCTTCGTCGAGCGTCACGCGAACGCTCCGCGCGCCGGCATCCAGCGCGTTTTCGAGCAGTTCCTTAACCACGGACGCCGGCCGCTCGACGACTTCGCCGGCGGCAATCTGGCTGATGAGCTGGTCGGGAAGCGGAGCGATGGCGCGCGAACGGCGCGCGGCGGCGGCGGTCGGAGCGCCGGCGGAAGGTTCGTTGAGATCGGCCATGGCGAAATTATAGCCATTCGCATCCGGCGGCTCGCGCGGGCGCATCGTTCCGACAATGCGTTGCGAAATGGCGTTTCGATGCGCGCTTTTTAACCGACGCGCCGGGTCACTTCGGTATCATGGCGCGACCCTGCGCTTCTTGCCGGCTCACTTTTTCGAGGAAAGGTTTTGGACACGCTGCTGCATTTTCTGGGACTTATCCTGCACATCGACAAATCGCTCGGTGACTTCATCCACGCGTACGGCGGATGGGTGTATGCCGTGCTGTTCCTCATCGTATTCTGCGAAACAGGACTCGTGGTGTTCCCGTTCCTGCCGGGCGATTCGCTGCTCTTTATCGGCGGCGCGTTCGCGGCCACGCACGAGATGGATCTCGGCGCGCTCATCGTGCTGCTGCTGGTCGCGGCCGTCGCGGGAAACACGGTGAACTACTGGATCGGGCGCGCCATCGGCCCCAAGGTGTTCGACACGAATATTCCGGTGCTGGAGCGGTTTCTCGACCGCGCGGCGCTGCAAAAGACGCATAACTTCTACGAGCGCCACGGCGGCAAGACGATCGTGATCGCGCGTTTCGTGCCTGTCGTGCGCACGTTCGCGCCGTTCGTGGCGGGCGCGTCCGCGATGAACGCCACGCGTTTCCAGCTCTTCAACATTCTGGGCGCGGCCTTTTGGGTGCTGATTCTCGTGCTGCTCGGCTACTTCTTCGGCAACATTCCGTTCATCCGGCAGTATCTGAACGTGATCGTGCTGGTCGGGATCGGAGCGGCCATCGTGCCGATCGCGCTGGGCGCGCTGTGGAAAATGAGCCGTCGCGGCTCGAAGGTGTGAGTGCGGAGTAAGAACGTTGGACGGGCCTGCGCTTCTTAGAACGGAGACGCGCGGCCCGTCGTGCCGATGCGCTCGTTATGCGCGCCGGAAGAGGCGGATGATGAAAAGCAGCACCACCGCGCCGATCACGGCCGTCAGCAGCGAACCGAGCAGACCGCCGCCGAGCGAGATGCCGAGCACGCCGAAGAGCCAGTTGCCGAGCACGCCGCCGACGATGCCCACGAGAATGTCCACGAACACGCCGAAGCCCGTGCCGTTCATGATGAGGCCGGCGAGCCAGCCCGCGATGCCGCCGATGAGCAGGCTGACGATGATTCCATGATGCAAGATTTGCATGCGCTAGTACTCCGCGAAAAGGGTGAAAGTGCAGGACTGCAGGAGGCTCCTGCTTTCGAGCGCCGTGAATGTAGCCGAAAGTGCGGTGGCAAAAGCGCGCAAACTGTCAAGGATTGTGATTATCGGCGGCGTTGTCCGATTGGCCAGCAGACGTATGGCACGTGATGACATGAGCGGAGCGGGCGAGCAGAATCGTGAAAAATTTAGAATCCCAAAGGATCGCGCTGAGTTTCACCTAAAGTGTCTTCTCGGCTGACCTGGGGATCTGGATTCTGTAATGTCTTATGCTGTCGGAAGTTCGTCTGAACGGCAGGCGATGCGCCTGCGCCTGTGTCTGTGCCAGCGCGGCTCGCGGCTTGCGGTCATCGCGATATGCGGACTGGCGCTTGTGCTGTTGCCGGGTTGCGGTATCGTCGGATGTGTCGGTACTTCGGTGTACGGCGTGGGCTTGACCGTGTGTTAGCGCGGCGGCTGGCGGCGGAAAATCAAAGAGCGTTGCAATAGATCAAGACAAGAGCATGGGAAAGTTGGAGTCGAAGCACACAGTCGTCATTGGACCGCGCACTCGGGCGGTCATCGCGAGTCTCGGGGTCGCCGCGGCCGTCACGGCAGGTCTCGCAGGATGTACGTCGACGCCGCGCACGCCTGCGCCGATCGTCGACAATTCGATTGCGCCGCCGCCTGTCATCGTGAGTGCGCCGGTGAGCACGGCGCCGGTTGCAGCCGCGCCGGCTGCGACGGCGCTCGCGCCCGTCGACGCGGGCTTCTACCGCGTGAAGCCGGGCGATACGCTCTACGGCATCTCGCGCCAGTACAAGCAAAAGCCGGCCGATCTGGCCGCATGGAACAGTCTTCCCGAGAGCAAACAGGTCAACGTCGGGCAGGTGCTGCGCGTCGTGCCGCCGGGTGCGTCCGCGTCGGCTGCGGCGTCGGTATCGTCAGGAAAGAATCTACCTCCGCTGCTGCCGACGCCCGGCAAGCCGGCGGCCGAGAAGCCCGCCGAAAAATCCGCCGAGAAGGCTACCGAGAAGCCCGCCGCCAGAAGCAGCGAAGCGCCGGCGAGCACGGCGTCGGCGGGAAAAGGCACGTTCGCATGGCCGGCAAAGGGCGAAATCGTGCGCGGCTTCGGCGCGAGCGGCAGCAAGGGCATCGACATCGCGGGGAAGGTCGGCGAGCCCGTGAAAGCGGCCGCGCCGGGCAAAGTGGTGTACGCGGGAAGCGGATTGCGGTCTTACGGGCGCATGATCATCGTCCGGCATAGCAATGACTTTCTGACGGCCTACGCGTACAACGACAAGCTGCTCGTGCGCGAGGGCGATACGGTCAAGCAGGGCGCGACCATCGCCGACATGGGCACCGGCCCGAGCGGATCGCCGGTGTTGCATTTCGAGATCAGGAAGGCGGGCGCCGCCGTCGATCCGGTGCCGCTGCTGGGCGCGGGCAGTTGATGCGAGGGAGCCGTATGAACAGAATGGTGTGCGCCGCGTTGGTCGCGGCCTCGCTGCTTGCGGGTTGCGACCAGCAGCAGAGCGGAGAAGCGATGAACAAGCTCAGCTCGTTTTTCAACTCGGTGAAGCCGGACGCGCTGCTGCTGAAAGACCTCAAACCGGGCGTCACGAACGAGGCGCAGATCCGCAAACAAATGGGCGAGCCGGAAACCGAACGCACCTACACGGACGGCTCCAAGCGCCTGGAATATCCGCGCGGGCCGGCAGGCACGAACACGTACATGGTCGATCTCGATTCCGATGGCCTGCTCGTCTCGGTCACGCAGGTGCTGACCGCCGAGAACATCGCGAAGGTACGGCCGGGCATGACGCAGGACGAAGTGCGCCGTCTGCTCGGCAAACCGACGACGGTGGCCGAATATCGCCTGAAGCAGGAACGCGTGTGGAGTTGGCATTGGCTCGAAGACGGCGTTAATCGCGACGCCATGTTCAATGCGCACTTCGGCCCGGACGGCACCGTGGTGACGACATCGCGTTCGGAGGCGGAGGGCGGCGGGCGGCATTGAACGCGGGAAGGATTCAGGCGGTGAGGCAATGAGCGAAAAATATCTGGGCAAGAGACAGCGCGCATTGATGGACGAGGCGTCGCGGTACCGCGAGCGCGCATCAGCGGATGCGAACGACGACGTTTTCTCGCGCTGGGAATGCATGCGCGGTCATCACTGGGACGACGCACTGGACGCGTCGCAAAACGTGCGCTGCATGAACTGCGCGACGCAGCGGCGCGAGGCGGAAACGAATCGCGCGCGCATGATCGCGCAAGCGCGTGGCGGCGCGCTCTTGCAGTCGGGCGATGCGACAGCGACGTCGTCGCTCACGTGGCAATGCGCATTCGGCCACACCTGGAAAGCGAACGCCGATTCGGCCCAACGACGCTGGTGCGACGAGTGCGCGCGCACGGTCTTCGCGCGATACAGGTGAGCCGCCGCACGCGACAAAAGAAAAAGCCGGCGATTGCCGGCTTTTAACTTGATTGTCGGGGCGGATGGCTATCTACTTCTTCGCCTGCTACTCGCCGGGACGTTGGCAAAGACCTGCGCTCAACGTCTAGCGCCCATTCTTTACCCACGGCTCGGTCGAGTGCCGCCCGTCATTTGTGGTCTCTCCTTGCGCCCTGCAACATCCCCCGTGCGCAAGAAGAGTATCGCGTCTGGCGAATTGTATGAATGTACGTTCGATAACATTTCGTGCCAGATCAACCGGTATAGGGCGCGAGCTCGTGGCGGCGAACGTCGCCGTCTGCGCGCGCCGTGACCGCACGCTTGCGCGCGTGACATGCGGCGTCGAGTCGAGGACAGGGCGAGGCTTTGCATAGTCGACCGTGCGCGGCGTCGCCGATTGTCGACTGGCGAGCGGCGGCGGGAACTGCTTCGCGGGCGGTGAGCTTTACTTGGCCGCGCTTAAGCAGGCGAGTGTGATCGCCAGCGTGACCGAGCGGACCTGATTGCTCGACGAAGAGCATGTGCCGGCGCAGCGTCGTCAACGGTGCGGACGAGCCGTGGCCACGGCGAAACGCGTCGAGTATGAAGCGCACTTCAGCAGCATCAGGTCAATGATCCGCTTACCGGGGTTTCAACTTTGGCAGAGCGTCCCGAAAAGCGGTGACCGGTAGGGCGCGTGCCGTTTGCTGTCGGCAATGTCTTGACGACGTGAGTGCTAGCGATGGAAACCCGGTGCGGACGAACGAAATAGGCGTGCGAGACGTTGAACGCATTGGCGTTCCGAAGCATCGTCGCATTGAAGACTCAAGGCGTGTCAAGGAAGGAGAAGTTCGAGAGACGCAACCGGCACGGGCGCGCACTGAAGCGGCATCGAAGCCCTGAAGTGAGGTTGCACGTGCACGGACGCAGGCAACAAAAAAGCCGCTGTCCTTGCGGAACAGCGGCTTTTTCTTGAAGCTGGTGGCGAATCAGGGACTCGAACCCCGGACCTGCGGATTATGATTCCGTCGCTCTAACCAACTGAGCTAATTCGCCGAAAGAAGCCGAGATTATGGCGGCGCATGAAACGCCTGTCAACCCCTGCCGCGCGTTTTTCGTGACACGGCAGCGGGGCCGATGAAACGCGCGCCATTAATCCTCGTGGTACACGTTCGATTTGCGCGTGTCCTTCACGAACAACATGCCGATCACGAACGTCGCGAGCGCGATCACCACCGGATACCACAGCCCCGAGTAGATATCGCCGCGCGCCGCCACGATGGCGAAGGCCGTCGCGGGCAGAAAGCCACCGAACCAGCCGTTGCCGATGTGATACGGCAGCGACATCGACGTATAGCGAATCCGCGCCGGGAACATCTCGACGAGCATCGCCGCGATCGGGCCGTAGACCATCGTCACGAAGATCACGAGGATGGTCAGGATCACGATCGCCATCGGCCAGTTGATGAGCGCCGGGTCGGCCTTCGCCGGATAGCCCGCGCTCTTCAACGTGCCGGCGAGCGTCTTGTCGAACGCCGCGCCTTGCGCCTTAGCGTCGGTGGCCTTGCCGTCGTACGTGTTCACCACCGTCTCGCCGACCTTGATCTGCGCCAGCGTGCCGGCGGGCGCGGCAACATTCTCATAATTGAGGCCGGCCTTCGACAGCGCGCTCTTCGCGATATCGCACGACGAAGTGAACTTCGACGTACCCACCGGATTGAACTGGAACGAGCACTCGTCCGGATTCGCGATCACGCTGATCGGCGACTTCTGCGTCGCGGCCTCGAGCGTCGGATTCGTGTAGTGTGCGAGCGCCTTGAAGAGCGGGAAGAAGGTCAACGCCGCGATCAGGCAACCCGCCATGATGATCGGCTTGCGCCCGATGCGATCCGAGAGCGAACCGAAGAACACGAAAAACGGCGTGCCGATCAGAAGCGCCACCGCCACCATGATGTTCGCGCTGGTGCCGTCGACCTTCAGCGTCTGCGTGAGGAAAAAGAGTGAGTAGAACTGGCCCGTGTACCACACGACCGCCTGGCCCGCCGTCAGCCCGAAGAGCGCGAGCAACACGATCTTCAGGTTTTTCCACTGGCCGAACGCTTCCGTGAGCGGCGCCTTCGACGTCTTGCCCTCGGACTTGATCCGCTCGAACACCGGCGATTCGTGCAGCTTCATGCGAATCCAGACCGACACTGCGAGCAGCAGGATCGACACGAGGAAGGGCACGCGCCACGCCCACGCGCCGAACTGCTCTTCGCCGGTCGCCGTGCGCACGGCCAGAATCACGATCAACGAGATGAAGAGACCGAGCGTCGCGGTCGTCTGAATCCACGCGGTCCACGCGCCGCGCTTGTTGGCGGGCGCGTGTTCGGCCACGTAGGTCGCGGCGCCGCCGTATTCGCCGCCGAGCGCGAGACCCTGCAAGAGACGCATCGCGATGAAGATGATCGGCGCGGCGATGCCGATGGTCGCGTAGCCGGGCAAAAAGCCGATCAGGAACGTCGAGAGACCCATGATGACGATGGTCACGAGAAACGTGTACTTGCGCCCGACCATGTCGCCGAGCCGCCCGAACACGATCGCGCCGAACGGACGCACCGCGAAACCCGCCGCGAAGCCGAGCAGGGTGAAGATGAAGCCCGCTGTCGGATTGACGCCCGAGAAGAACGTCTTGCTGATGTAGATGGCGAGCGAGCCCGCGAGATAAAAGTCGTACCACTCGAACACGGTGCCGAGCGACGAGGCGAAGATGACCTTCCGCTCCTCGTTCGTCATCGGCGCGTGGGAAATGCGCCCTTCGACCGTTGCCATGAATCGTCTCCTTAGGTTTTCCGTCTGATTCCCGATTCCGTCGGGCCGCGAGCGCGGCGCCGGTGCAAGGATTATTGGAACGAAAACTTACGGCGTTCTGACTCGGGCAATTCGGGCTCTTGGTGTGCGCGGACCGACGAAGTTCGGCTAACTTGTCAACATCCGGCTGAGATCGGCGAACAAACTGCGCGAACCGCGCTGATTCATCGGCGCGCTCTCGAGTAAGCGATCAGGGTTTGTCCCGGGCAGGATAAACCCGCTGCAAGCTGACGCGGACCAGCGTCCCGGCGAGTCTCGGCGCGTCCTGAAAGACGTGATCCTCGATGGCGAGCGTGCCGCCGTGAATCGTCGCGATCTCCTTGACGATGGCAAGGCCAAGGCCGCTTCCGTCGCCTTCGCGGCCGAGAATTCGATAGAACCGCTCCACGACGCGCTCCCGTTCAGCCGGCGGAATGCCGAGGCCCGTGTCTTCCACTTCGAGATGCACGAGATCGAGATTCGTTGCGTCGGCCCGCACGCGAACGGTGATGCGCCCGCCGGCCGGCGTGTAGCGGATGGCGTTATCGATCAGATTCGAAAGCATCTCGCGCAGCATCACCGCATTGCCTTCCACTTCGACCGGAAACGGCGGCTCCTCGTAGCCGATGTCCATGCGCTTCGCAAGCGCCGCCTGCACCCAGTCGCGCACGGCGAGGCGCGCGAGATCCGTCAGTTCGACGTGCGAGAAGATCTGCCCGTTCGCGCGATTTTCGGCGCGAGCGAGCGCGAGCAGTTGCGTGACGAGCCGCGCCGCGTGCTCGGAACTCGTCGCGATTTGTTCGAGCGAACGCTGCACTTCGTTCGATACGTCCTGCCGAAGCGCCAGTTCCGCCTGCATGCGCAGGCCGGCGAGCGGCGTTTTCATCTGATGCGCGGCATCGGCGATAAAGCGCTTCTGGAACTCCATGTTCTGTTCGAGCCGCGTGAGCAGATCGTTGAACGAGGCGACGAGCGGCGCGATTTCGGGCGGCGCGCGGCCGGCTTCGAGGGGCGAGAGGTCGTCGGGGCGGCGGGCGCGGATATTCGATTGCAGCGCATGCAGCGGCGCGAGCCCGCGCGACAGCCCGAACCAGACGAGCACGATGGCGAGCGGCAGAATCACGAACTGCGGCAGGATCACGCCCTTGATGATGTCGTTGGCGAGCTGGCTGCGCTTGTCGAGCGTTTCGGCCACCTGCACGAGCACCGGCTGCGCGTTCCCGGCGTCGAGTCCGGGAAGGTCCACTGTCGTGTAGGCGACGCGAATGTCGTTGCCGCGCAGCACGTCGTCCCGGAACTCGACGATGCCAGGCTGCGGCCGGTCGTCTTCGTGCGGCAAGGGCATGTCGCGGTCGCCGCCGACCAGTTCGCCGCGCGTGCCGAGCACCTGAAAGAATACGCTGTCGACGTTGTCGGCGCGCAGGAAATCGCGCGTCGCATCGGGCAGGCGCAGTTCCGCGACGCCGTTGACCGGCTGAATCTGGCGCGCGATGACGTAGGCGTCGGCTTCGAGCGCGCGGTCGAACGGCCCGTTCGCGATGGATTTCGCGACGAGATAGGTCACGGCGATGCTCATCGGCCAGAGCAGCAGAAGCGGCGCGAGCATCCAGTCGAGAATCTCGCCGAAGAGCGAGCGCGGATGTGTCCCGCCGTCCGGTTCCAATTCGTCGGGCGGCGCAAACGGGTTGGCATAGCGCGCGTCGCGCAGCGTGTCCGAATCGGCGGTGGCCGCGGTGGCGGGATGAGGCGTGCGCGCCGGCTCGTCTGCGCGTTCGCTGGAAACCGGCGAGGCCATGCGCGGCCCGGCTTAGTGATGGCTCGGCGGCATCGGCGCGCTTGCCGACGCGCCGTTCGACGCTTTTTCGAGCGTGTACCCAAGCCCGCGCACGGTGATGATGCGCGCGCCGCTCGGCTCGATCTTCTTGCGCAGCCGGTGGACGTAGACCTCGATCGCGTTGTTACTGACTTCTTCGCCCCACTCGCACAGGTGATTGACGAGCTGTTCCTTCGACACCAGCCGCCCGATGCGCTGGAGCAGCACTTCGAGCACGCCGAGCTCGCGCGCCGACAAGTCGATCACCTGATCGCCAATATGCGCGATGCGTCCCACCTGATCGAAGGAGAGCGCCCCGTGCCGTACGACTGTCGGCCCGCCGCCCGCGCCGCGCCGCGTGAGCGCCCGCACGCGCGCTTCGAGTTCGTTCAGCGCGAAGGGCTTGGCCATGTAATCGTCGGCGCCGAGATCGAGGCCCTTCACGCGCTCGTCGACGCTGTCGGCGGCGGTGAGGATCAGCACGGGCATCTGCGAATTGCGCGCGCGCAGCCTGCGCAGCACTTCGAGACCGGGCATGAGCGGCAGGCCGAGATCGAGAATCAGCAGGTCGAACGGCTGGAGCGTCAGCGCGGTGTCCGCCTCGACGCCATGCTTCACATGGTCGACGGCGTATCCCGATTGGCGGAGTGATCGGACGAGGCCGTCCGCGAGTATGCTGTCGTCTTCGGCAATGAGGATTCGCATCGTATGTGCGCCAGATGCGCGGTAGCGCAGCATTGCCGGCACCGCATTTCGCCCGGCGCGGCGGTCTCCAGGGTGTTGTGCGGTTTTGCGCGGTTCGGGCGACGTGGAAAATGCCACGCCGCCGCAATCGGGCTTGCAAAAACTACTGTTTTTTTATACAGTGTCTGAATCTGTGCGAAAAGCGGGCAAGAGTATGCGAATGCCGCATTCGAGCCCGCGCGCACAAGCCTCAGACGCCGTTCATCATAGCAAAGGACGATTCATGGAAGAAAGCAAGAAAGGCCCGGCTGGCATGACTGCGGAAAAGAGCAAGGCCCTGGCCGCTGCGCTCTCGCAGATCGAAAAGCAATTCGGCAAAGGGTCGATCATGCGGCTCGGCGCGGGTGAGGCGGTTGAGGACATTCAAGTCGTGTCCACCGGCTCGCTCGGATTGGACATCGCGCTCGGCGTGGGCGGCTTGCCGCGCGGCCGCGTCGTTGAAATCTACGGTCCGGAATCGTCGGGCAAGACCACGCTCACGCTGCAGGTGATCGCCGAGATGCAGAAGATCGGCGGCACGGCGGCGTTCATCGACGCGGAACACGCGCTCGACGTGCAATACGCGCAAAAGCTCGGCGTGAACGTGCAGGAACTGCTGATCTCGCAGCCGGACACGGGCGAGCAGGCGCTGGAAATCGCCGACGCGCTGGTGCGCTCGGGTTCCATCGACATGATCGTGATCGACTCCGTCGCGGCGCTCGTGCCGAAGGCGGAAATCGAAGGCGAAATGGGCGACTCGCTGCCGGGTCTTCAAGCCCGTCTGATGTCGCAGGCGCTGCGCAAGCTCACCGGCACCATCAAGCGCACGAACTGTCTCGTCATCTTCATTAACCAGATCCGCATGAAGATCGGCGTGATGTTCGGCAACCCGGAAACCACCACCGGCGGTAACGCGCTGAAGTTCTACTCGTCGGTGCGTCTGGACATTCGCCGTATCGGGTCCATCAAGAAGAACGACGAAGTCATCGGCAACGAAACGCGCGTGAAGGTCGTGAAGAACAAGGTGTCGCCGCCGTTCCGCGAAGCCATCTTCGACATTCTGTACGGCGAAGGCATTTCACGGCAGGGCGAAATCATCGACCTGGGCGTGCAGGCCAAGCTCGTCGACAAGGCGGGCGCGTGGTACAGCTATAACGGCGATCGCATCGGTCAGGGCAAGGACAACGCGCGGGAGTTCCTGCGCGAAAATCCGGACATTGCACGCGAGATCGAAAATAAGATCCGCGAATCGCTCGGTGTCGCGGCGCTGGCAGATGGTGTCGCTGCGGGCGCGGCAGTAGCGGACGACGAATAAGCGTCGCGCCGCACGGTCGATGTTCAAGCGCCGGTTCGGATTGAAGGCTGGTAACGCCGATGTTCGGCGGGACCGCGCCGGTCGGTCCGACGGCGCGGCCGAATCCGGTGAAGCGGCGGCAAGCGATGCTGCTTCCGAATTTGCTGCGCATAGCGTCGATGCGCACGGCGAGAGCGCCGATCACGCGGATCACGCCGATGGCATCGACCATTACGAGCGCAGCAGCGAACGGCGCGAGGCATCGAGCAAGTCACGCTGGTCCACCCGAAGTACCATGCCACGCGACGGCGCAAAGCGATTTGCGCCGTCGCGCGGTGTTTCTGATACGGCCAAGGAATGGCCGGACCCACGCGAGCGTTCGGCCGCACCCGAAGCACTTGAGAAAGCCGACTCGCCTCGCTCAGATGCGAAATCGCGAAAGACCGCGCGCGCCAAACGCGAACCGGGTCCAGTCGAGCCAGCACGCAACGCCCATCCGGCATTGCCGACGCAACGACTCGACCGCGCTGCTCGTCTTGAACAGGCACGCTCGCTTCTGGCACACGCCGCGACGCAATCCGTCCAAAAGCTCAACGTGCCGCCGAAGCCGCCGGTCGAAGCGCGCATATTGGACGACAGCACAGATCCTTTCTCGAATTCCTTCGAAGACGCCGACCCGTTCGAGCCATTCGAACAATGTGCGCCCGCCGCGGCGCCAGAGCCACAACCAGACTCGGCGTACAGCCGTTCGACCGAACGACCGCGCAAGGCACCGGACGCGAAGAATTCAAAACGGCCTCAACGCTCGCTGAAGGGCCGCGCATTGGCTTACCTTTCGCGTCGCGAACACAGTCGCGCCGAACTGTCGCGCAAGCTGCGTCCGTACGTGCAGGAAGCCGATTCTCTCGAAGGCACGCTGGACAGCCTGGAGCGCGACGGCTGGCTCTCCAACGAGCGCTTCGTGGAAAGCGTCGTCCATCGGCGGGCGGCGCGCATGGGCGGCAGCCGGATCATTAATGAATTGAAGCGGCACGCGGTGGGAGAGGCGCTCATCGGCGAGACGGCGGACAAGCTCGCGCAAACCGAAACCGCACGCGCTTACGCGGTCTGGGAGAGGAAGTACGGCGTTGTGCCGGAGACGCCAGCGGAGCGCGCGAAACAGGCGCGCTTTCTGGCGGCGCGCGGTTTCTCGGCGAGCACCATCGGAAAAATTCTGAAGGGCGGCGAAGAAGACTGGATCGACGAACCAAGCGACGAGTGACGTACCTTGCGCCCCACGCGGCAGGCCATGCGCCGGCATCCGCCAATCATCAGGCGCATGCACGGCCCGAAATACTCGCTATGCTAAAATTCAACGGTTTCCCCGTTCCGGCTTCAGCCCCATGCCTCTTTCTCCGCCCGTTTCCCGACAGTTGCGCCATCGTCGCGCGATTCGGCTGGAAGCGTTCGAGCGGGAAGACGGCCTGTGGGACATCGAAGCCTGTCTAACCGATGACAAGCCCCGCGACTTTCCGCTCGCGGCGGGCGTCCGGCCGCAAGGCCTGCCGATCCATGAACTCTGGCTGCGCATCACCATCGACCGCAAGCTCACCATCGTCGACGCCGAGGCTTCGTCGGAGTGGGCGCCGTATGCGGCGTTGTGCGCCGAGTCGAATTCCGCGTATCGGGCGCTCATCGGGCTCAATCTGCTCAAGAATTTTCGTCGCGAAGCCGGCGCGCGCCTGCGCGGAACGGCGGGCTGCACGCATCTCACCGAGTTGTGCGCCGTGTTGCCGACCGCCGCTATCCAGGCATTCTCCGGCGAAGTGTGGTCTATCGAGAGCGGCAGTCCTTTCGCGCAAACCGGAACGGAGTCGACTTCCGTCCAGCCGCCGTTTCAACTCGGCCGCTGCCACGCGCTGCGCTTCGATGGCCCCGCCGTTCGCGAATACTATCCGCGCTGGTTCGGTCATGAGCCATCGCCGGCGCAAGACCGTGGCCAAGCGGAACGCGAAAAGCCGGACACCTGACACGCTCGCGTTCCCGACGCGGAACGCTTCGGTCAACCGGACAAGCATCAAACAATCAGCGGTTCAAGCAATTCGAATCAGAAGTTCACTCCAACTCTCAGACTGAAGGAATCACGCATGAAGATTCACGAGTACCAGGGTAAGGAAATCCTGCGGAAATTCGGCGTCGCGGTCCCGCGCGGCAAACCCGTGTTCTCGGTGGATGATGCGGTCAAGGCCGCGGAAGAGCTGGGCGGCCCGGTCTGGGTCGTCAAAGCGCAGATTCACGCGGGCGGCCGCGGTAAGGGCGGCGGCGTGAAGGTCGCGAAGTCGATCGAGCAGGTCCGCGAATACGCGAACCAGATCCTCGGCATGCAGCTCGTCACGCACCAGACCGGTCCGGAAGGCCAGAAGGTGAACCGCCTCCTGATCGAAGAAGGCGCGGACATCAAGAAGGAACTGTACGTGGGCCTCGTGCTCGACCGTGTTTCGCAGAAGATCGTCGTCATGGCGTCGAGCGAAGGCGGCATGGACATCGAAGAAGTCGCGGAAAAGACGCCGGAACTGCTGCACAAGTTCGCCGTCGAGCCGTCGACCGGTCTGCAAGACAAGGACGCGGACGACCTCGCGCGCAAGATCGGCATCCCGGACGCATCGATCCCGCAAGCGCGCGCCATCCTGCAAGGCCTCTACAAGGCGTTCTACGAAACCGACGCATCGCTCGCGGAAATCAACCCGCTGATCGTGACCGGCGACGGCAAGGTGATCGCGCTCGACGCCAAGTTCAACTTCGACGCCAACGCGCTCTTCCGTCATCCGGAAATCGTCGCGTATCGCGACCTGGACGAAGAAGATCCGGCTGAAGTCGAAGCGTCGAAGTTCGACCTCGCGTACATCTCGCTCGACGGCAACATCGGCTGTCTCGTGAACGGCGCGGGCCTGGCCATGGCGACGATGGACACCATCAAGCTGTTCGGCGGCGAGCCGGCGAACTTCCTCGACGTCGGCGGCGGCGCGACGACCGAGAAGGTCACCGAAGCCTTCAAGCTGATGCTGAAGAACCCGAATCTGAAGGCGATCCTCGTCAACATCTTCGGCGGCATCATGCGTTGCGACGTGATCGCGGAAGGCGTGATCGCGGCGTCGAAGGCCGTGGACCTGAAGGTGCCGCTCGTCGTGCGCATGAAGGGCACGAACGAAGACCTCGGCAAGAAAATGCTGGCGGAATCCGGTTTGCCGATCATTTCGGCCGACAGCATGGAAGAAGCCGCGCAGAAGGTCGTCGCGGCTGCCGAAGGCAAGTAAGCGCGTTTCGCTTGCTGCCTCAAGAGAGCGTTCCACCAGATACGAATGGCGGCGCCAGCACTGGCTTGGGCGACGCCAAACGAACAGAGGTCACTACATGTCGATTCTGATCAACAAAGACACGAAGGTCATCACGCAGGGCATCACCGGCAAGACCGGCCAGTTCCACACGCGCGCATGCCGCGAATACGCGAACGGCCGCGAAGCATACGTCGCGGGCGTGAATCCGAAGAAGGCCGGCGAAGACTTCGAAGGCATTCCCATCTACGCGTCCGTCAAGGAAGCGAAGGCTGAAACCGGCGCAACGGTTTCAGTCATCTACGTGCCGCCCGCTGGCGCTGCCGCTGCCATCTGGGAAGCCGTCGAGGCCGATCTTGATCTCGCTATCTGCATCACGGAAGGCATTCCGGTTCGCGACATGCTCGAAATCAAGGACCGCATGCGCCGCGAAAACCGCAAGACGCTGCTGCTCGGACCGAACTGCCCCGGCACGATCACGCCGGACGAGCTGAAGATCGGCATCATGCCGGGTCACATCCACAAGAAAGGCCGCATTGGTGTCGTGTCGCGTTCGGGCACGCTGACGTACGAAGCGGTCGGCCAGTTGACGGCGCTCGGCCTCGGCCAGTCGTCGGCGGTCGGCATCGGCGGCGATCCGATCAACGGTCTGAAGCACATCGACGTCATGAAGATGTTCAACGACGATCCGGAAACGGACGCCGTCATCATGATCGGCGAGATCGGCGGTCCGGACGAAGCGAACGCCGCTTACTGGATCAAGGACAACATGAAGAAGCCGGTCGTCGGCTTCATCGCGGGCGTGACGGCGCCTCCGGGCAAGCGCATGGGCCACGCCGGCGCACTGATCTCGGGCGGCGCGGACACGGCTGACGCGAAGCTCGAAATCATGGACGCGTGCGGCATCAAGGTCACGAAGAACCCGTCCGAAATGGGCCGCCTGCTGAAGTCGGTGATCTAAGGAAGCAGGCACGAAAGGCGAGGGTTTGGTACTCTTACTGAATCCTTTCGTTCAGACCGAGAAGAGCGAGGGAGCGCTGGCTTCCTCGCTCTTTTTGTTTTCGGTCGCAGCTATTCTTTTCATGCTCGAATTCTTCGCGACGCTCCATTGGGGCGCGGTCCTCCAGATCATCGTCATCGACATTCTGCTCGGCGGCGACAACGCCGTCGTGATCGCGCTCGCTTGCCGCGATCTGCCCGCCGCGCAGCGCACGCGCGGCATCGTGCTCGGCACGCTCGGCGCCATTGTTTTGCGCGTCGTGCTCATCGCGTTCGCCGTCTTCCTGCTCGACATACCGTTTCTCAAGTTCCTGGGCGGCCTGCTGCTGCTCTGGATCGGCGCGAAGCTGCTGCAGCCCGACCACGACGCGCCCGACATCGGCTCGTCGGACAAGCTCTGGGCGGCGGTCAAGACGATCATCGTTGCCGACGCGGTGATGAGCCTCGACAACGTGATCGCGATTGCGGGCGCCGCAGAGACCGCCGATCCGCAGCATCGCTTCGTGCTCGTCGTTTTCGGGCTCGTGGTAAGCATTCCGCTGATCGTGTGGGGCAGCACGCTTGTGCTGAAGCTGCTCGACCGCTTCCCCATCGTCGTGGTGCTGGGCGCGGGGCTGCTAGGCTGGATCGCGGGCGGCCTCATCATCGACGATCCGTTCATCGACCGCTGGCCCGCGCTCAACACCGAAGCGGCGGGGTATGCCGCGCGCCTCGCCGGCGCGGCCGTCGTGATTGCGGCGGGCTGGCTGATGAAGCGTCGCGCGCTCGCGAGCGCCGGTTGATCGCACGCCTGCCGGGGCGTTAGCCGAATGGCCGACTGCCGCGGCATCTGATCCCTCCCTACCATCGAAGCGTCCGGTTCGCATGTCGCGGCCGGACGCTTCGTGTCTTTCAGGGAGTGGCAATGACGAGCATGGCTTTGGTGGTTAAGGCGTCGCGCGAAGGCGACGGCTTCGGTGCATGGTTGAAACGCGCGCAGGCGGGCGCGCGAGGATTTACGTTGATCGAGTTGATGATTGTGCTGGCGATCGTCGGCGTGGTCGCGGCGTACGCAATTCCCGCGTATCAGGACTATCTGTCCCGCAGCCGCGTGGGCGAGGGCATGTCGCTCGCGGCATCGGCCCGGCTTGCGGTCGCCGAGAACGCGGCGAGCGGCGCGGACCTGGCGAGCGCTTACGCGTCGCCGCCCGGTACGCGCAACATCGAGTCGATTCATGTCGACAGCGACAGCGGGCAGATTACGATCGCCTACACGACGCGCGTCGCCCCGGCCGGATCGAACACGCTCGTGCTCGTGCCTTCCGCGCCCGACAACGCCGATACGCCCACCGCGCGCGTCGCGCTGACACGCGGCTCGGTGCAGGCGGGCACGATCACATGGGAGTGCTTCGCGGCGGGCAAGGCCGCGTCGTCGTTGCCGGCGCCGGGCGCGGGGCCGTCGCCCACGCAAGCCGCGACGCTGCCGGGCAATCTCGCACCGCCGGAGTGCCGCGCTTGAACGGTGCGTGCTAACGAAGGACATGAGCGGCGCGCTGGAACGGGGGATTTCGTGGCATTTGCCGGCGCGCGGCGCACAGCGGACGCAAAGTTTTGTATAGTGCGCCGGTTCCCGACGTTCCCAGCCCCTCATGCCTTCTCAATACGCGCGCTATCTCTGCTTCACCGTTCTGTGCCTGGCGTTGACGATTCCGTTCGGTGTCGTCAACCACACGTATCCGATTCCGACGTTCTATGCCGAGTACAGCGCGCTCGCCCTGTATCTCGCGCTCGGAGCAACGGTGGCGCTGCTCGTTCGCGTGTCCGAGCCGCGCGTGCCGTTCGCCTCACCGGTGGTCGCGCTGATGCCGCTCGCGTTCGGCATCGTGCTCGTCGCGCAGACGGTGCTGCTGCCGGTCGCGCAGCCATCGATGAACTGGCTCGGCGGCGCGTATCTGCTCGCGTCGTTCGTGGCCGTGCACACGGGCTTCGGGCTGGTGCGAGCGGGGCTTTCGGAGAAGGCGTTGCGTGTCGGCGCGGCGGCGTTGCTCGCGGGCGGCCTCTTTGCGGTGTTCTGCCAGACCGCGCAACTGTTCCATATGGAGGCGAGATTCGCGCCGTTCGTCGTGGCGTACAACGTTGCAATCGAGCGGCGCGTCTTCGGGAACATGGCGCAGGCGAATCACCTTGCCACGGTCATCGCGTTCGCGCTGGCAGGCGCGATGTATTTCGTGCAGACGCGCCGGATGCCCGTGGTGGTGTGGCTCGTCGTGTCGGCGGTGCTGTCGTTCGGCCTCGCGCTCACGGTGTCGCGCGGGCCGTGGCTGCAAACGGGGGTGATCGTCGTCGCCGGATTCTGGATGGCGTTCATCCGCCGTCGCCCCGGTGCGGCCGACGACTTCGACACTCCGACAGCGCGCAACGGGCGCGATATGCGCGCGTGGATCATGCCGGTCGTGCTTGCGGTGGTCTTCGTGGCGGTGAACGCAGCCGTGCGTTGGGCGAACGTGCGCTATCAGCTCGATCTGGCGCAATCGGCCGCGGAGCGCATGCAGGATGCGAATCAGATCGCGCCGCGTCTTGCGCTGTGGAAGTACGGCTGGACGATGTTCAAGACGCATCCGGTGCTCGGCGTCGGCTGGGGCGAGTTTCCGCGCTACCAGTTCGACATGGTGCGCGAGCTTGGCGGCGTGGAGATCGCGAACAACGCGCACGACATTTTCATCGATCTGCTGGCGAAAACGGGGTTGATCGGCGTCGCGGTGCTGGTGCTGGGCATCGTCTTGTGGCTGATTCGCGTGCTGCGTGCGCCGCATACGCCCGCGCGCGTCTTTGCGCTCTCGCTGCTCGGCGTCTTGATGATGCACGCGCTCGTCGAATATCCGCAGCAGTACATGTTCTTTCTGATGCCCGCGATGCTCGTGATCGGCCTTCTCGAGACGCGACCGTTGCGGCTCGTGGCGCGCCCGCTGTCGTATGGCATGTACGTCTTTCTGGTCGCGGGCGGTCTCGTCGCGCTCTATCCGACGATGCGCGATTACAACCGGGCGGAAGTGCTGTACTACGGCTCGCGGCCGGCGGAGCAGTATCGCGACGATCCGTCTTTTCTGTTCGGCGCGTGGGGCGAGTATGGCGCGGCGACGCTACTGCCGATGAACGCGCAGGATATCGAAGCGAAGCTGGCGGCGCATCGGCAGGCCATCGCGTTGCTGCCGGGCGAGACGGTTCTGCGCCGCTACGCAGTGCTGCAGGCGCTTGCCGGTCAGCGCAGCGAGGCGCTGGATACCGTGGCGCGCCTCAAGATTTTCGCGACACAGTTGCATGACTGGCCGACGCAGCTTGCGGCGGTGTACCGGAACATCGACGAAATCGGTGCGCCGTTGGCCGGCTTCAGGGCTGATCTCGTAAAGCGGTACGGGTTGCCGGCGGGAACGGATGCTAGCGCGGAGGATGACGCCGACGAGTAAGCATCGGCGTTTGTAGCGTTTGCAGCGCTGGCAGCGTTCAGGCGGACGGCGTTGGGTCCGCCACCCAGTCGCCCGATTTCCCGCCGTGCTTTTCCATCACGCGCACATTGGTGATGGTCATGCCGCGATCGACGGCCTTGCACATGTCGTAGATGGTCAGTAGCCCAACCTGTACGGCGGTGAGTGCTTCCATTTCCACGCCCGTGCGCCCGACGGTCTCCACGCGCACTTCACAATGCACGCCGGGCAGCGTGTCATCGACGGAGAAGTCGACAGCCACGCGGGTCAGCGCGAGCGGATGACACAGCGGAATCAGATCGGCGGTGCGCTTGGCGCCCTGAATCGCCGCGATGCGCGCGACGCCGAGCACGTCGCCCTTTTTGGCGCGTCCTTCGCGGATCAGTGCGAGCGTGGCGTCGAGCATGACGATGGAGCCGCGCGCCACTGCGATGCGCCGCGTCTCGTTCTTGTCGCCGACATCGACCATGTGCGCCTCGCCGGCGGCATCGAAATGTGTGAGTGCGGACATATCGTCTCCTTGCAATGGGCGCCTATCTTACCAGCGGGACCTGCGGCGGAAACGGTGCGAATCCGTGCCTGCAGGCACCGCCGAGCGCGCAACACTTGATACGATAAGCGCGTTCCGATCATCACGCTGACCGCCGGTGCCGCACCGGCTTCGCGCCATGTCTTTGAATCGTCCGAGCCGCATGCTCGTGTCCGCGTTGTGCCTTAGTCTCGCCATGCCGCCGTTCGCCGCAGCGCAGACGGGCGCGCGCACGGCGGACGGGGCCAACGCGACGAACGTGACCAACGCGACGAACGCGACGAACGCGGCCAACGCGGACAACAGGGCCAACGCGGCCAACACGGCCAACACGGCCAACACGGCCAACACGGCCAACACGGCCAACACGGCCAACACGGCCAACACGGCCAACACGGCCAACACGGACAACACGGACAACACGGCCAACACGGCCAACACGGCCAACACGGCCAACACGGCCAACACGGCCAACACGGCCAACACGGCCAACACGGCCAACACGGCCAACACGGCCAACACGGCCAACGCGGCCAATACGGCCAATACGGCCAATACGGCCAACACGAAGAACGGCACGAACGGACCCAACCCGGCGAACGCGACAAAGTCGACAAACGCGCCAAACACGACCAATGTGCCGAACGCGCACAATGCGACCAACGCGATAAAGACCACCCCCGCACCAACCCCCCCGCCCAACAACGTCGCCGACGGCGTCTTCGGCGTCTACGGCGGCGCGGAAAGCCGCTTCGCCAATCGCCCCGGCGCGATGGCGAATCTGCGCGCGCCGCTTTCCTCCGTGCAACTGCCCGATCTGGGCGACGGTTCCGGCGGCACGCTTTCGCCTCAGGCAGAACGCAAGCTCGGTGAGCGGACGATGCGCGAAGTCCGCGCCGATCCCGACTATCTCGACGACTGGCTCATACGCGATTACCTCGACTCCATCGCATCGAAGCTGTCCGCCGCCGCGGCGACGCAGTACCTCGGCGGGTATCGTCCGGACTTCGAACTCTTCGCCGTGCGCGATCCGCAGATCAACGCGTTCTCGATGCCCGGCGGCTTCATCGGCGTGAACACCGGATTGATCTCGGCGACGCAGACGGAATCCGAGCTCGCGTCCGTCGTCGGCCACGAGATGGGACACGTGCTTCAGCGCCACATCGCGCGGATGATCAGCGCGCAGGAAAAAAGCGGCTATGCGGCGCTCGCGGCCATGCTGGCCGGCCTGCTCGCGGGCGTGATGACGCATAGCGGCGATCTTGGCATGGGTATCGCGATGGGCGGCCAGGCCTTCGCCGTCGACAATCAACTGCGCTTCTCGCGCGCGGCCGAGCACGAGGCGGATCGCGTCGGCTTTCAGATGCTCGCGGCGGCCGGCTACGATCCCTACGCGATGACCGCGTTCTTCGAGCGGCTCGACCGCGCGTCGATGGCCGATAACGGCGTGCCGCCCTACGCACGCACGCATCCGCTGACGACGGAGCGTATCGCCGACATGGAGGATCGCGCGCGGCGCGTGCCGTATCGGCAGCCGCGTCAGTCGCCCGAGTATGCGTTCGTGCGGGCGCGGGCACGCGTGCTTCAGGTGAACTACGCGAGCGACTATCGTGAAGTCGCGAGCCGTCTCAAATCCGAAATCGACGATCAAACCGCGCTCAACCCGGCCGCGAACTGGTATGGCATCGCGCTCGCGCGTTCGCTGATGGGCGACTACGACGGCGCCAACGACGCGCTCGCCCGATCGCGGCGGCTCTTCGAAGGCGAGAAGGCGAGCACGGCGGCGGCTTCGGTGCAGGCGCAGCGCGAATTGGCGCAGACGGTCGAAGGCGTCGAAAGCCGCGATGCGCGTTCCGATGACAAGCGCCACGCGCAGCAGCAGAAGGGCGCGTCGAAGGCGCAAGGCGAAAGCGTCGGCGCTTCGCCGCGTGGCGTGTCGGGTTCATCGGCGAACGCTCGCGCGGGCGTTGGAGCTGCGCGTGCCAGTCGCGACGAAGCGCGATCTTCACGAGCCGCGAATATTCAAAGCACGTCCGCTTCAACGACGACCGCTCGCGCCGCCATAGAAGTCCCGCCTGCGCGAAGCGACAGACCGCTACTTGCTCAAGCAGCCACCCTGCAAGACGCGCGCACGAACAACGCCAACCCGCACTCGACGCCACAAACCGCGAACGCCTCCGCCCCGGCCGTCTCAATGTCCTCGCTCCTGAGCAGCAGCGCATACGGCGCGCTGAACGCAGATCCCGCCGCTCCCGCCCCGGCAAGCGCGCCCATCGCGCTTCCGCCCGTGCGCGTGATCGCCCAGCAAGCCGCCCGCAGCACGCCCAGTCTCGACGTGCTCGCCGCCGAAATCGCGCGCCGTGCGGGACGTTATGACGACGCCGTCCGCCTCGCCGACATCGCGCAGACGCGCTGGCCCAACTCGCACGCGGCGCTCGACGTGCATCTGCAGTCGCTGATCGCCGCGCATCGCTATCAGGAAGCGCAGACGCTCGCGCGCGGCGAAACACGCGCGGAACCGGCGCGCGCCGACTGGTGGCTGTATCTCGCGCAGGCAAGCGCGGGCCTGAACGATCCGCTTCGCCAGCATCAGGCGATGGCCGAGAAGCTCGCGCTCGACGGCGCGTGGCCGTCCGCCATTCGCCAGTTGAAGGAAGCACGCGACGTGAAGACCGCGAGCTTCTACGATCTCTCGACCATTTCCGCGCGGCTGCGCGACTTCGAAGCGCGCTACAAGGAAGAGCGCGACGAGGAAAAGAAGAGCTGACGCTTCAGGCTTTCGACGCCGCGCGGGCAGCCGGACTCGCGACGAAACCGAAGCGGGTCTCGACGTCCGCGCGTCGGATGGACTGCAACGGCAGATCGGTCCCGTCGCGCCAATGGAAGATCCCGCCGCGCGACGCGTCGTCGAAGCTCGCGTGGCTCGAGAAGAGATCGAGGTCGTGATCGTGCAAGGCGGCGACGCGCGGCGGCGTGGCATCGTCGGAGAAGAGCAGGCCGCCTTCGTCGTCGAGAAACGCCTGCGCCGGCTCGAACGGCGCGCCGGTGTGGTCCGTCAGCCGCAATGCGCCGTCCGTCGCCGAAAGACGCACGATCCACGGCGTGTAAGCCAGCTCTACATACACGCGCTGCGGCCCGTTCTGAAAGAACCACTGGCCGTCGGCATCGCGCTCGTAGTTGCGGTTGATGAAGCCGATCAGCGCTTCGTGGCGAATGGCATCGCCGAGCACGCCCGCGGCCTGCGCCGCCTCGTCGCGCATGCGCCACTGGCCGCGCCGGTCCAGCAGCAGCCAGCCCGTGCAATGCGGAACGTTCGGCCACTTGGCGAGCGCCTGTTTGACGATCTCATCCATGATTCATTCGCCCGGAAGAAAGTGTTCGAGATAGCCGAACACGCGCGACGACAGCCAGTCGATGCGTCCCGGAAACGGTCCCGTCATGAAGCCGACATGGCCGCCGTGGTTCGGCTGATCCAGCGTGACAGACGCCGAGACTTCCGCCTGCGAAGGCAGCGCGCGCTGCGGCAGGAAAGGATCGTTGCGGGCGTTCAGCACGAGCGCCGGCACCGCGATGCGCTTCAGATGCGCGCGGGTCGTGGCCGTGGACCAGTAATCATCCGTATCGCGAAAACCGTGCAGCGGCGCGGTGACGACGTTGTCGAATTCATAGAGCGTGCGCGCCGCGAGCACGGCGTGACGGTCGTAGAGGCCGGGATACTGATCGAGTTTTGCGAGCGCCTTCTTCTTTAGCGACTTCAGGAAGCTGCGCGTATAGACCATGCCGAAGCCTTGCGAGATGGCTTGACCGCCCGCGTGGACATCGAGCGGCGCGGAAATCGCGGCGGCGGCGCTCACGATCGAGGCGTCCGTGCCGCGCTCGCACAGCCAGTGCAGGAGCACGTTGCCGCCGAGCGAAACGCCCGCCGCGACGATCGGCCCCGCGTGCCTTTCGCGCAGCCGCCGCAGAATCCAGTCGACTTCCGCGCTGTCCGCGAGGTGATAGAAACGCGGGAGCCGGTTCATCGACCCGCTGCAACTGCGAAAGTGCGGCACCGCCCCGTGCCAGCCGCGCGCGTGCGCAGCGGCCATCATCGTGCGGGCGTAGTGTGAGTCGGAGTTGCCTTCGAGGCCATGGAACAGCACGAAAAGCGGAGCGATCGATGCCGGGCGCGCGGCGTCATCGTGCGCGAGCCAGTCCACGTCGATGAAATCGCCGTCCGGCGTATCCCACCGCTCGCGCCGATAACGCACCGCCGGCTTGCGTCCGAAAAGCGCGGGAACGATGGTTTGCGCGTGACTCGTCGGCAGCCAGCGCGGCGCGCTGTAGAGCCATTGCGAGACGGGTTCGGCGAGCACGCGGCCCGCGGCCTGCACGGTTTCCTTCAACGCGACGGCGGGCGCCTTGTCCACGAACGACGAATCGTGTTTCAACAACGGATCGCGCTTCATGGCCTTCTCCCCGGCGAACGTCTTTCTATGCTTCGTGACTGCGGTATTTCAGTGCAACGGTCCTTGCCCGTGACGCAGCTTCGCCGCGAACTGGCCGGCCGTTTCCATCGGCATCTCGCTTGCGTGAATATGCGCGATGCGCCATTCGCCGCGTTCGTGAACCATCACGTAAGTCGAGAAAATCATGCGCGGCGCGGCGGTGCCCGCCGGCTGATGCGCCTCCGCGATGGCATAGACCACCGTGCCTAAGCTGTCGTACACGCGAATATCGAGCGGCTCGATGCTGACGGCCTGCGCGTCGAACTGCTTGCCGAGCCCCGCGCGAATGCTTTCGAGCCCATGCAGATGCGTGCCGTCCGCGCAGATGCAGGTGGCGAATTCCTCGTCGATCCAAAGCGACATGACAGCGTCGATGCTGTTGTCGGCGACCGCCTGATAGTAAGCGTTGAGAGTGTCGGCGGCGGCTTCGAATAGGCGGGCGAAACGTGGCATGGGCTCGTTGGTCTCTGGCATTCGATGCGCACGCCGTGTCACGGTGGCGTGCCGCATCGGTCATGATTCAAAGCATGCCTCCGTTCGGAGACACTCGCGTGTCCGCGCCCGCACACGGAGAAGCCGATGCCGCAGCAATGCCGCCGCTTTCAAGCAGCGGCGCGACGCCTCAGCGATGCGCGAGCAACATGCCGCGCAAATCGCCGAAAACCTGCTCGGCGGAGAGTTCGCGAAGGCAATTCAGATGGCCGAGCGGACACTCGCGGGCAAAGCACGGACTGCACTTAAGATGAAGCCATTGTACCTTTGCGACGTCGGACAAGGGCGGCGTATGGCGCGGGTCGGTGGAGCCGTACACCGCGACGAGCGGGCGCCTGAGCGCCGCGGCCACGTGCATCAGACCAGAGTCGTTGGTGACGACGGCGCTCGCCCGTGCGATCAGCGCGCACGCTTCGCCGAGCGATGTCTGACCGCACAGATTGCGCACGTTCGGCGCACGCTCGGCAATGGCCTGCGCGACCGCCGAGTCCTTATTCGATCCGAGCGCGACGATGCGCGCATAAGGGAACGACTGCGCGACGAACTGCGCGAGCGACGCGAAATGCTCCGGCGGCCAGCGTTTGGCCGGACCGTACTCCGCGCCGGGGCAAAAGACGACAAGCGGCGCGCGCGTATCGAGATTGAAGCGCGCCGACACGCGCACCGCTTCGTTCGGGTCCGATTCGAGGCGCGGCACCGGCAAGAGCGGCGCGTCGCTCGTCTGCGCGTCCTGCGCTTGCGCGTAGCGGTCGATGAACGGCAGCTTCGCGCCCGGCGCATAGGCGAGGGCGGCGTATTGCGCGGTCATCGGCGGGCGCTCGGTCTTCGGCGGATTCGGGTGGCGCACGTTCAAGAGTCCGTAGCGGCTCTCGCCCTTGTAGCCGATGCGCAGCCGGATGCCCGCCATCCACGGAATCAGCGCGGATTTCGCGGAATTAGGCAGCACGTAGGCGGCGTCGTAGCCGACATCGCGCAAGTCGCTTGCGAGCTGCCAGCGGCGCAGCAGTTGCAGCTTGCCGTGCGCGAGATCCGTCGCGTAGACGTCGCGGATCTCGGGCATGCGTTCGAGCACGGGCGCGACCCAACTCGGCGCGACCGCGTCGATCGCGATGCGCGGATGGAGCTTTCGCAAAAGCGTGAACAGCGGCTGCGCCATCAACGCGTCACCGATCCAGTTCGGTGCTATAACCAGCGCACGGCGCATCAGTCGATTTCCGATCTCAAAATGTAGCGCCTCGCCGCAACGCGCGGCGAGGCGTCGGTCTTGGGGATGTCATGGCGCGACGGCCATGCGCATTGAGCGAACGAGAGCAAACGAAAAGCGCGCGCTCGGGACGAACCCGGAGCGCGCACATCGGCGACGCTCGAAAGTGACGAGCGGGTTCAGTGGCCCTTCATGACTTCGCCGTCCTTCAGCTTGTAGCGCGTGCCGCAGTACGGGCAGCGGGCTTCGCCGTGCGTCACGTCGAGGAACACGCGGGGATGCGCGCTCCAGCGTTGCATTTTCGGATTCGGGCAGAACGCGGGGATATCTTTCGCCGACAATTCCACCAGCGGCATTTCCTTCAGGTCGCTCATTGCTATCTCTTTCAATGTCGTTCGTTGCTCTTGCCGGTCGCGTGAAGGCGAGCCGCGCGGCCCGCCGCGGCGCAATCAGACTTTCGCGATCCAGCTCGCGTACTTTTCGTTCTTGCCGCCGACCACGTCGAAGAACGCGCTTTGCAGCTTCTCCGTGATCGGGCCGCGCTTGCCCGCGCCGATCGTGCGGTTGTCGAGTTCGCGGATCGGCGTGACTTCGGCGGCGGTGCCGGTGAAGAACGCTTCGTCGCACGTATAGACTTCGTCGCGCGTGATGCGCTTTTCGATGACCGGGATGCCGAAATCGCGCGCCAGCGTGATGACCGTGTCGCGCGTGATGCCGTCGAGGCACGACGACAAGTCCGGCGTGTACAGCTTGCCGTTGTTCACGAGGAAGAAGTTCTCGCCGGAGCCTTCGGACACGTAGCCGTCCACGTCGAGCAGCAGGGCTTCGTCGTAACCGTCCGTGACGGCTTCCTGGTTCGCCAGAATGGAGTTCACGTACCAGCCGGACGCCTTCGCGCGCACCATCGACACGTTCACGTGATGCCGCGTGAACGACGACGTCTTCACGCGGATGCCCTTCGCGAGCCCGTCTTCGCCGAGATACGCGCCCCACGGCCACGCGGCGATGGCCACGTGAATGGTGTTGCCCTTCGCCGAGACGCCGAGCTTTTCCGAGCCGACCCAGATGATCGGGCGGATGTAACACGATTCGAGCTTGTTCTCGCGCACGACTTCGAGTTGCGCGGCTTCGAGCGTCGCGTGATCGAACGGGACTTCCATCTGGAAGATCTTCGCCGAGTTCAGAAGGCGCTTGGTGTGCTCCTTCAGGCGGAAAATGGCCGTTCCCTGCGCCGTCTTGTACGCGCGCACGCCCTCGAATACGCCCATGCCGTAGTGCAGCGTGTGCGTCAGGACGTGGATGTTGGCGTCTCGCCAGTCGATCAGCTTGCCATCCATCCAGATCTTGCCGTCGCGGTCGGCCATTGACATACGGTTCTCCTAGCTGTCTCGTTCAGAAATTCGATAAATCCTGATAAGCCCGATGAATCTGTCTTCGCCGCCCATTGCCGACGCTATGCGGTTCGGAGGCGGTCAAAGTCCGTCATTTTAGCGTCTTTTCACATTCGAACTCGATGGGATGCGCCTTTCACGCCGCTATAATTTGCCTTTCGCCGCGGGCGCGGAAAAGCGGCCCGAATTCTCGTCGAATCATCGGGCGACGCGGGGCGTTGCGCGGCGCGCGGCATTTCGACTTTCGTCATCGCGGAACCCTGGCCGCGCACCCTTGCATGCTCCAACGGTTGTCCGACACCCACCGCCGCGCATTTATCGAAGGCACCCGCGCCTTCTCGCCCGCCGTCATGGCGACGTTCGCGTGGGGACTCGTCACTGGCGTCGCCATGACGAAATCGGTGCTCACGGTGCCGCAGGCTTTGGGCATGTCGCTCGCGGTGTACGCGGGATCGTCTCAGCTCGCGGTGCTGCCGCTCCTTGCCGCAAAGCTGCCGCTCTGGACCGTGCTCCTGACCGCCGCCATGGTGAATCTGCGCTTCGTCATCTTCAGCGCGGGGCTCGCGCCGCATTTCTCCTATCTGCCGATGTGGCGGCGCCTGCTCATTGGTTACTTCAACGGCGACATCATCTATCTGATGTTCTCCGCGCGGAACTTCCCGGTCGGCCGGCAGCCGGGCAAGGAAGCGTTCTTCTGGGGACTCGCCGTGAGCTGCTGGCTCGCGTGGCAAGTGTCGTCGGTGGCGGGCATCCTGCTCGCGAGCGTCATTCCCGACAACTGGGGGCTGGAACTCGCGGGAACGCTGGCGTTGATTCCGCTCATCGTTTCGGCCATCGCGACGCGCTCGACGCTCGCTGCGGTCGTCGTCGCGAGTGTGGTCGCGCTGCTCGCGTTTCATCTGCCGTATCGCTTCGGCTTGCCGCTCGCGGTGCTCGCCGCGCTCCTGGCCGGCACGCTCGCCGATGTCATCGCCGAACGCGCTCAACCGGCGGCGCCACGTCCTGGCGAGCCGGAAGCGCCCGACGCGCAGCAGGCGGCGGAAGCCGAGGCCGAAGCCACGAGGCCCGCGCAATGACCGCGTTCCAGATCTGGCTCGCCATTCTCGGCATGGGCGTCGTGACGGCGGCGACGCGCGCGTTCTTTCTGATTGGCGGCGAGCGCACCGTTCTGCCGC
Source organism: Caballeronia sp. LZ062 (assembly GCF_031450785.1). NCBI lineage: Bacteria > Pseudomonadati > Pseudomonadota > Betaproteobacteria > Burkholderiales > Burkholderiaceae > Caballeronia > Caballeronia sp. LZ062. Next base: position 2,039,104 of record NZ_JARTWB010000002.1, on the reverse strand, counting down.
CGCGCGTGCAACGCGTGCTGCGTTACGCTCCGGCGGCCGCGCTGGCGGGCGTCGTCGTGCCGGATCTGCTCGAAACATCCGCCGGCTTTTCGATCGCGTTCTCGAATCATGCGGTGTGGGCATCGCTCGCCGGACTCGCGTATTACGTGTGGCGGCGCGGCATGATGGGCACCATCGCGGTCGGCATGGTCGTTTTCACACTGCTGCGCGTCGGCGCGTGAGGCGCTTTGCATTCGACGATGCCCGCCGCGATGCGCACCAAATACGCGGAATCAAGAATCACCGGCTAGAGCGGCCGGGGTGATCGGTTAAAATGACGGTCTTTCCTGTCGCATGGAGCGAGGTCGAAAGTGAGTCCGGCAGTCACCGCATCGGTTCCGAAGCTCGCCGCCTCCGGCTTGTCCGCCGCGTCCGTGTCTTCGCGCTTCCTGCAGTCGGTCTTCCGCGCTCCGTCTTCCGTGCTTCACTCAGCCCTCGGCCCGCTTGCGCGGCAGGCGCTGTCCGCTCCTTGCGATTTCGCGTCTTTCCGCTCCCAGTTTCCGTTTTCAGGCCCCGCGCCGCATATTCAACGAACCGGCCGGCGCTTCTCCGGCCATCTTCGCCCGAACCGCTTTTCTGACTAACGTTGACTCCCATGACGAAAGTACTGCGTTTCACCGATCTGATCGCCGAAGGCAAAGTCTCCGGCAAGCGCGTGTTCATCCGCGCGGACCTCAACGTGCCGCAGGACGATGCCGGCAACATCACCGAAGACACGCGCGTGCGCGCCTCGGTCCCCGCGATCGAGGCAGCGCTCGATGCCGGCGCGGCCGTGATGGTCACGTCCCATCTGGGCCGTCCGACCGAAGGCCAGTTCAAGCCGGAAGACTCGCTTGCGCCGGTCGCGGCGCGTCTCGCGGAACTGCTCGGTCGCGACGTGCCGCTCGTCGCGGACTGGGTGGACGGCGTGGACGTGCAGCCGGGTAATGTCGTGCTGCTGGAAAACTGCCGCTGCAACAAGGGCGAGAAGAAGAACGACGACGGCCTCGCGCAAAAGCTCGCGAAGCTCTGCGACATCTACGTCAACGACGCCTTCGGCACCGCGCACCGCGCCGAAGCGACCACGCACGGCATCGCGAAATACGCGCCTATCGCGTGCGCCGGCCCGCTGCTCGCCGCCGAACTCGACGCGCTCGGCAAGGCGCTCGGCAACCCGAAGCGTCCGCTCGTGGCCATCGTCGCGGGCTCGAAAGTGTCGACCAAGCTCACCATTTTGAAGTCGCTCGCCGAGAAGGTGGATCAGTTGATCGTCGGCGGCGGCATCGCGAATACGTTCATGCTGGCGTCGGGGCTCAAGATCGGCAAGTCGCTTGCCGAAGCCGATCTCGTCGGCGAGGCGAAGGAAATCATCGGAGAGGCGCGCGCGCGCGGGGCGTCGGTGCCCATTCCGAGCGATGTCGTGACCGCCAAGGAATTCGCCGCGACCGCGAAGGCCGAGACGAAGCCCGTCGCCGATATCGCCGACGACGACATGATCCTCGACATCGGCCCGGACACCGCGAACGCGCTCGCCGCGCAACTCGCGACGGCGGGCACCATTGTGTGGAACGGGCCGGTCGGCGTGTTCGAATTCGACCAGTTCGGCAACGGCACGAAGACGCTGGCGCAGGCCATCGCGAATTCATCGGCGTTCTCGATCGCGGGCGGCGGCGACACGCTCGCGGCCATCGCGAAGTACGGCATCCACGACAAGGTCAGCTACATCTCGACCGGCGGCGGCGCGTTCCTCGAGTTCCTCGAAGGCAAGACGCTCCCGGCGGTGGAAGTGCTCGAGTCGCGGGCGTAACGCCCGGTGACGGCCCGAGACAATCCGGCGAAAGCAGCAAGGAAGGGCGCGCAAGCAGCCGGCGGCGCGCAAGCGGATGTGACCGAGAGCGGCAGTCAACCGGATGCCGCCGCCGTTGCGGCGCTCACCATCGCGGAGGCGGCTGTCAGTGAAGAGCCGCTTGTGGAAGAACAGACGGCTCCGGTCGTCACCATCGGCGGCGTGCCCGTTCATGCCGCACAGCCCATCGATAAAGCGACGCCGGCACGAACCGGCGCGCGCGCGCAGCCAGTGAGCAACACGTCACTGCAAGCGCAACGTGCTCGCAGCCTGGTTACGGCCGTTCCCAAAGAGACGAGGAAAGACATGCATCGCGCCACCAAGATTGTCGCCACCATCGGTCCGGCGTCGAGTAATCCGGACATCCTGCTGCAGATGATGCAGGCCGGGCTCGACGTCGTTCGCTTCAACTTCTCGCACGGCACCGCCGACGATCATCGCCAGCGCGCCGAATGGGTGCGCGAGGCGGCGCGGCAGGTCGGCCGCGAAGTCGCGATCATGGCGGACCTGCAAGGCCCCAAGATTCGCGTCGGCAAGTTCGAGAACGGCAAGACCATGCTGGTCGCGGGCAACACGTTCATCCTCGATGCGAACTGCGAGTTGGGCAACAACGACCGCGTGGGCCTCGACTACAAGGATCTGCCGCGCGATCTGCGGGCAGGCGACGTGCTGTTGCTGAACGACGGCCTGATCGTGCTCGACGTCACGCGCGTGATCGGCGAGGAGATTCACACGACGGTCAAAGTCGGCGGCGAGTTGTCGAACAACAAGGGCATCAACCGGCAAGGCGGCGGGCTGACCGCGCCCGCGCTGACCGAGAAGGACATGGAGGACATCCGGACCGCAATGTCGCTCGGCGCGGATTTCGTCGCGGTGTCGTTCCCGAAGAATGCGACGGACATGGAAATGGCGCGGCAACTGGCGAACATCGCGGGCGCGCCGTACGGCATCAAGCCGAAGATGATCGCGAAAATCGAGCGCGCCGAGGCCATTCCGGCGCTGCAAGGCATTCTCGACGCCTCCGACGGCATCATGGTCGCGCGCGGCGATCTCGCGGTGGAAGTGGGCAACGCGGCCGTGCCCGCGCTGCAAAAGCGCATGATCCGCATGGCGCGTGAGTCGAACAAGCTCGTGATCACGGCCACGCAGATGATGGAATCGATGATCCACGCGCCCGTGCCGACGCGCGCCGAAGTGTCCGACGTGGCGAACGCCGTGCTGGACGGCACCGACGCCGTCATGCTTTCCGCCGAAACCGCGGCGGGCAAGTATCCGGTCACGACGATCGAAACGATGGCCGCCGTGTGCATCGAAGCGGAAAAGTCCGAGGAATCGCAGCTCGACCGCGATTTCCTGGACCGGACGTTCACGCGCATCGACCAGTCGATTGCCATGGGCGCGCTTTTCACCGCGTTCCATCTGGGCGCGAAGGCGGTCGTCGCGCTGACGGAATCCGGCTCGACCGCGCTGTGGATGTCGCGCCACTGGACGCACGTGCCCATCTTCGCGCTGACGCCGCGCGTGGGCAGCGAGCGCACGATGTCGCTGTATCGCAACGTCACGCCGCTGCATCTCGACACCAACATGGATCGCGACACGGCGCTGAATCAGGCGCTCGAAGTGGTCGTGTCGAAAGGCTACGCGGCGCGCGGCGACATGGTCGTGCTCACGGTCGGCGAGCCGATGGGACAGGCGGGCGGCACGAACACGCTCAAGATCGTGCGCGTCGGCGACCATTTCTGAGCGGCGCCTCGTTTTTTGAGAAGCCTGCGCGGTCAAGCGCCGCGCGGAACGTCGCAGCATGGCAAGGCGTTCGCGGTCCGGGCCGCGAACGCCACAGAGCGCGCAAGACGACTTGTCACAGGTCGTTGCCACGAAAAGGCCGGAAGCTGCCTGAGCATCACAGAGAGCAGAACCGTGCGCGCGAAGGATTTCGATTCACATCCTGGAGTGTCTCAATGCCTCTCGTATCAATGCGTCAATTGCTGGATCACGCAGCCGAACACGGCTACGGTCTCCCGGCATTCAACGTGAACAATCTGGAACAGGTGCAGGCCATCATGTCGGCGGCCAACGAAGTGAACGCGCCCGTCATCATGCAGGCGTCGGCCGGCGCGCGGAAGTACGCAGGCGAGGCGTTCCTGCGGCATCTGATCGAAGCGGCGGTGGAGTCGTATCCGCATATTCCGGTCGTGATGCATCAAGATCACGGGCAGTCGCCGGCGGTGTGCATGGCCGCGATCCGCTCCGGCTTCACCAGCGTGATGATGGACGGCTCGCTCGAAGCGGACGGCAAGACGGTCGCGTCCTACGAGTACAACGTCGATGTGTCGCGCAAGGTGGTCGAGTTCTCGCATTCCATCGGCGTCACGGTCGAAGCCGAACTGGGCGTGCTCGGCTCGCTGGAAACCATGAAGGGCGACAAGGAAGATGGCCACGGCGCGGAAGGCACGATGACGCGCGAGCAGTTGCTCACCGACGTGGAACAGGCTGCGGACTTCGTGAGAGAGACGCAGTGCGATGCGCTGGCGATCGCCATCGGCACGTCGCACGGCGCGTACAAGTTTTCGAAGAAGCCGACGGGCGATATCCTCGCCATCGACCGCATCAAGGAAATTCACCAGCGCATACCGAACACGCATCTGGTGATGCACGGGTCGTCGTCAGTGCCGCAGGAACTGCTCGCCGAAATCCGCGAGTTCGGCGGCGACATGAAGGAAACGTACGGCGTGCCGGTCGAGGAAATTCAGGAAGGCATCAAGCACGGCGTGCGCAAGGTGAACATCGACACGGACCTGCGTCTTGCAATTACCGGCGCAATCCGCCGCTATTTGTTCGAAAATCCGTCGAAGTTCGATCCGCGCGACTATCTGAAGCCGGCGCGCGAGGCAGCGAAGGAAATTTGCCGCCAGCGTTATATGCAGTTCGGCTGCGAGGGCATGGCGGGCAAGATCAAGCCCGTTGCGCTCGACAAGATGGCCGACAAATACAAAACCGGAGAATTGGCGCAGATCGTCCGGTAAGCGGCGAACGTATGGATTAAGCGCGCTGCGTTTGTAAAGTAAAATCAACGGGTTCCGGCGACGGGACCCGTTCCCTTTTCTCATCGTCGCTGCGTGAGGCTCGCGGCGGCGATTCACTTTTTTCGGCACCTCTTCGGTACATGACGATGTCCACGCTCTACGAATCCACGATCAAATCGCTGCCGCTGCTCGGCCGTGGCAAGGTCCGCGACAACTACGCCGTCGGCAACGACAAGCTGCTGATCGTGACGACCGACCGCCTTTCCGCCTTCGATGTGGTGATGGGCGAGCCGATCCCGAACAAGGGCCGCGTGCTCAATCAGATGGCCGATTTCTGGTTCGAGAAGCTCGGCCATATCGTGCCGAATCACAACACGGGCATCGATCCCGCTTCGGTGGTCGCGCCGGACGAAGTCGAGCAGGTGACGGGCCGCGCGGTCGTCGTGAAGCGCCTGGAACCGATTCTCGTCGAAGCGGTGGTGCGCGGCTACCTGGCCGGCAGCGGCTGGAAGGACTATCAGGCGACGGGCGCGGTGTGCGGCGTGCAACTGCCGCCGGGCCTGCAAAACGCCGAAAAGCTGCCCGAGCCGATCTTCACGCCGGCGGCAAAGGCCGAGATGGGCCATCACGACGAAAACATCACCTACGACGAGATGGAGCGCCGCATCGGCACGGAACTGTCGGCGACGATCAAGCGCATCTCCATTCAGCTCTACAAGGAAGCGGCCGAGTATGCGGCCACGCGCGGCATCATCATCGCGGATACGAAGTTCGAGTTCGGCCTCGACAACAAGGGCGAACTGTTCCTGATGGACGAAGTGCTCACCGCCGATTCGTCCCGCTTCTGGCCGGCGGACGGCTACACGGTCGGCACGAATCCGCCGTCGTTCGACAAGCAGTTCGTGCGCGACTGGCTCGAAACGCAGCCGTGGAAGAAGGAACCGCCCGCGCCGAAGCTGCCGGACGACGTGATCGCGAAGACGTCGGAGAAGTATCAGGAGGCGCTGCAACGCATCACGGGCAAGACGCTGTCGTAATGTCGGCACGCGCGCCGCGGTTCCGGACGTGAACCACGCGGCGCGCTCGGATCGAGGAAAAGGGAATGAGCGAAGTACAGACCGGAGCGCACGCGCACGATGCGCCGCTCGTCGGCGTGTTGATGGGCTCCAGTTCCGACTGGGAAGTGATGAAGAACGCGGTCGCGATCCTTCAGGATTTCGGCGTGCCCTACGAGGCGAAGGTCGTCTCCGCGCACCGTATGCCGGACGAGATGTTCGCTTACGCCGAAAGCGCACGCGAGCGCGGTCTGCGCGCGATCATCGCGGGCGCGGGCGGCGCGGCGCATTTGCCGGGCATGCTCGCTGCGAAGACCACGGTGCCGGTGCTCGGCGTGCCGGCAGCGAGCAAGTATCTGAAGGGCGTCGATTCGCTGCATTCCATCGTGCAGATGCCCAAGGGCGTGCCGGTTGCGACCTTCGCCATCGGCGAGGCGGGCGCGGCGAATGCGGCGCTGTTCGCCGTATCCATTCTGAGCGTGACGGATGCGCGTTATGCCGAGGCGCTCGCCGCGTTTCGCGTAAAGCAGAACAAGGCCGCGCACGACATGACGCTGCCGCCGCTCTGAGCGTTCCGACGGCCGGGCCGCGCGTTTCGTGCGCGTGGCGTCGGCAACATCCAATCAGGTTATCGGCCAGTCCCACGATGAACCCACACAATTCCCCGAATTCCCCCATTCTGCCGGGCGCGTGGCTCGGCATGGTCGGCGGCGGCCAGCTCGGCCGCATGTTCTGCTTTGCCGCGCAATCCATGGGCTATCGCGTCGCCGTGCTCGATCCGGATGAAACGAGTCCGGCTGGCGCGGTGGCGGACCGCCATATCCGCGCGGCCTACGACGACGAAACCGCGCTCACCGAACTCGGTCGCCTGTGCGCGGCTGTATCGACGGAATTCGAGAACGTGCCGGCCACGAGCCTCGACTTTCTCGCGTCCCTCACATTCGTGAGCCCGGCGGCGAGTTGTGTCGCCATTGCGCAGGATCGGGTCGCCGAGAAGCGTTTTATCGCGGAAGCCGGTGTGCCGGTCGCGCCGCACGTGGTGATCGAGTCGCCGGAAGCACTCGCCGCGTTGTCCGACGATGAAATCGCCGCCGTGCTGCCGGGCATTCTGAAGACCGCGCGTCTCGGTTACGACGGCAAAGGCCAGATCAGCGTGCGCAACGTCGAGGAAGCGCGTACCGCGTATGGGTCGCTGTCGGGCGTGCCGTGCGTGCTGGAAAAGCGCATGCCGCTGAAATACGAAGTGTCGGTGCTGATCGCGCGCGGCGGCGACGGCAAGTCCGCCGTGTTCCCGCTCGCGCAGAACACGCATGTGAACGGCATTCTTGCGAAGACCGTCGTGCCCGCGCCAGACGCGACAGGCGCGCTCGTCGCGCAGGCGCAGGACGCCGCGCTGACCATCGCCGCGAAGCTCGGCTATGTCGGCGTGCTGTGCGTCGAGTTCTTCGTGCTGGAAGACGGCTCGCTGATCGCGAACGAAATGGCGCCGCGTCCGCACAATTCCGGCCACTACACCGTCGATGCGTGCGCCACGAGCCAGTTCGAGCAGCAAGTCCGCGCGATGACCGGCATGCCGCTCGGCGACACGCGCCAGCATTCGCCGGCCGCCATGCTGAACCTGCTCGGCGATATCTGGTTCGACGCCGGGCAAGACGACAAGCCGCGTCCGCCAGCATGGGCCGAAGTCGCGGCGATGCCTGCGGCGCGGCTGCATCTCTACGGCAAGGAGGAAGCGCGTCCCGGCCGCAAGATGGGGCACATCAACTTCACGGCGGCGACGCTCGAGGAAGCGCGCACGGCGGCGCGCGACTGCGCGCGCATGCTGCATATCGCGCTCGACTGAACTTAGGCAGTAGTTAGGCAATGACCATCCTTTACCCGAGCGCCGCACAGATCGACCAAGCCGCGGCGCTGCTCGACGCGGGCGAACTCGTCGCGTTCCCGACCGAAACGGTGTACGGCCTCGGCGGCGATGCCGAGAACCCGGAGGCCATCGCGCGCATTTATGCCGCGAAGGGCCGGCCGGCGAATCATCCGGTGATCGTGCATCTCGCGCCGCACGCCGATCCCGGGTACTGGGTGCGCGAGTTGCCCGCTGACGCGCAAAAGCTCATCGACGCGTTCTGGCCCGGTCCATTGACGTTGATTCTGAAACGTGCCGCGCACATTCCGGCGGCTGTCAGCGGCGGACAGGATTCGGTCGGCATTCGGTGTCCTTCGCATCCTGTCGCGCAGCAGCTGCTATCGGCGTTTCATGCGCGGCGTCAGGAAGCGGGCAAACGAACGGGCAAGCAGGCGGGCGTGGCGGGTCCTTCGGCAAACCGCTTCGGCCACGTGAGCCCGACGACGGCGCAACACGTGCGCGACGAGTTTGGCAGCGCGGTGCATGTGCTCGATGGCGGCGCGGCGGATGTCGGCATCGAATCGACGATTCTGGATTTGTCGCGTGGCTTTCCGGCTTTGCTTAGGCCGGGCCATGTGAGTCCGCAGGCAATTGCAGACGTGATCGGCGTCCCGCCGCGTCTGCCGGATGGCGGCGATGCGACCGCGCCGCGCGCCTCGGGCACGCTGAAGGCGCATTACGCGCCGCGCACGCCGTTGGCGCTGCTGCCGTTCGCCTCGATCGAGCCGTTGCTCGCGGCGTTCGACCGGTCGGCTGGCGGGAAGATCGCGTTGGTGGCACGGCCGTCGAGCGCGCGTGAATGGGCGCATGCGCCGCACGTGCATTTCGTCGCCGCGCCGGAAGACCCGCAAAGCTACGCGCGCGAGTTGTACGGCTTGCTGCGGGCGCTGGATCGGGCGAACGTCGAGCGAATTCTGATCGAGAAGCTGCCCGAGACGGTGGAGTGGATCGCGGTCAACGATCGGCTGGGAAGGGCGGCGGCTGCGTTCGAGCAGGAAGAATAGGCGGCGGTCTAAACGCCTTTGAAGCGAACTGTTGCCGGTCTCAGTTTCAAACAATATCGGCCGAAGAATTATTCGTTGCTTATCGGATTTTTCGTATGGCCGGTTGTCCTGACCTGAAGTAAAAGTCCTTCGCCTAATCATTGCGACGATTTCTCCCGGAAGCGCAATGATGAGTAAAAACCCGCGTCTGCTCGAATTTAGTCTAGGCGTCGCGCGTTAGAATTCTGCACTGCCAATGAAACGAATACGTCGGCTCTTCTCGCGTGATGCCAGAAGAGTTTCGGCGTTGCGTATTCCGGCGTCAGTCGCTCCCCTCTCAAACAATTGCTTGCAATCGAATCTAGGATTCTCGATGAACCCTGCCGACTCATTTCTGGACTCCCCGGATTTCATCAAAATGAGTGCCGAAGTCGTAGAGGCGCGACGTATGTATAACGGGCGCCGGCTCTGGCGAGCGACGAACGGCGTCGTTCAACACGGGCTTCTCAAAGGATATTTTCTCGGCGAACGGGCCACATGGCGCTATGAGGACACAGGAACGAAACTCGTCGGTCTCTACGAACTAGAAGTATGCGAACTCATTCGCAGGATTCATCGCGGGCGCAGCACGTTTATCGACCTCGGCGCGGCCGACGGCTTCTACGGAATAGGTTTGGTCTCGACGGGCGTCTTCGAACGGTCGATTTGCTACGAGATCGACGAAGCCAGTCGCGACAATCTGAGAAATCTGGCGAATGAACGTGGCGTAGGAGACAGGGTGAATATCCTCGGCGCGGTGACTTCCACTTTCGCCGATGAACTGTCTGCGCATGGCGTCGATTTCAAAGACTGTGTTCTGCTCTGCGATATCGAAGGACATGAATTCGAGACGCTCACGCGAGAATGCCTCCGCACGCTGAGGCATGCTCACGTCATCGTGGAAATCCACGACTTCATGATTGTCGGCCCGGACCGGCACACGTGGCTTCCGAATCTCGTCGCCCGCGCGAGCGACTATTTCAATGTCACCGAGATCAAAGCCGGCGCACGCGATTTGACGCAGATTCCCTTGATAGCCGATAACTGGACCGACTCCGACCGTTGGCTTCTATGTTCGGAAGGCCGAGCCAAGCCGATGACGTGGCTTCATTTCGAGCCGAAGTCAAATCCGCAAGCCGTCTGATCCAAAAGTATTCCCTACAAAGGGGTTTTTCAACTGCAACCGGCCACCTTCGCCGGAAGCCGAGACGCAGTGAAACGATGCGGCACGCATCACGTTATATATTATTAGGATAACTTGACATGAACAAAACAAAATTCCGACTCAAACCGATTATCGCCGCCGGTCTCGCCGGATTGGCCATGAACTCAGCTTGCGGGCAAGCCATCATCGAAGGCAATGGAACGACCTCCGCAAGCACAGGCGTTCTGATCGGTAATGACGGGGCGCATAACAATATCGAGGAAAGCGTCGTCGTCGGTGATGGTGCAGTCGTGAACGGCGGAAATCAGGCAGCAGCGCAGGCCTCCGTGGCGATCGGCTTCGGTGCGCAGTCGCAGGAGAACGGCGTGGTGATCGGCCGGAACGCAATCGCCCGGAACAACCAGGCTACCGTGATCGGCGATAACGCCAACGCGGGCTTTCGCGCGGTGGCTTTGGGCATCGATTCGTCAGCGGCAGACGCGGCCGTGGCGGCCGGTGGAGGCAGCACCGCGACGAACGCGGCGGTCGCGATCGGGCGCAACGCGAACGGAAGCGGGAGCAGTGCCGTGGCGATCGGCAGCAATGCGGTGGGGCAGGGCGGCACGTCGGTTGCCATTGGCAACAGTACGACATCGGGCGGTCAGGATTCGGTGGCGATCGGCAACTATGCTTATGCGAAAGGCGATAACTCCGTGGTCATCGGCGCAAGCAGTTACGACGGCGGGCAAAGCAACGTGGTGAGCGTCGGGGCTATCGGAGCCGGACGGCGCATCATCAACGTGGCGGCCGGCACGCAAGGCACGGACGCAGTGAATCTGAATCAGCTCAAGGGCTTGGCGAGCAGCACGGCGTCGGCGTTCGGCGGCGGCGCTGCCCCGCTGCCCGATGGAAGCATTCTGATGCCGTCGTATGTCATCAACGGCGTGACGTATCACGATGTCGGGAGTGCACTGGACGGCGTGGACAGTTCTCTCACGAACATCAACACGACGATTGCGAGCATCGCGAACAACACGAACAACACGACCGGCGCAACGGATCCGGCTGCCGTGCGATACGACTCGAAAGGCGGCTCGCTCGATCTCGACAACGTGACGCTCGGCGGCGCGAACGGCACGACGATTCACAACCTTGCCGCCGGTGCCGCCGACATGGATGCCGTGAATGTCGGCCAGCTCAATTCGGCGATGTCGGCCATCACCAACAAGATTGCGAACATATCGGCGGCAGGCGGCTCGAATCCGCTCTTCGCGGCCGACGGGAACGCGGCCACCGAAGCGGCCGTGGCAAGCGGAGTGCATTCGACGGCCATCGGCGCGAACGCGGCGGCAAGCGCCGATAATTCGGTGGCGCTCGGCGCGAACTCGTCAGCCGATCGCGCGAATACGGTTTCCGTCGGCTCGTCGGGCAACGAACGACAGGTCGTCAACGTTGCGGCAGGAACGCAAGGCACGGACGCGGTGAACGTCAACCAGCTGAACGGCGCGGTGCAGCAGGCGAACGTCTATACGGACAAGGCGGTGTCGAGTGCGAACGCGTACACGGACAAGGCGGTTGCGGCTGGCGTTCAGCAGTCGAAAAACTACACCGACAAGGCCGTGGCGACGGTTCTCGCGATGCCGAGCGTTCCGATGCTGCAGGCGGGCGAGAAGTGGGTCGGGACGAGCGTGGGCGCTTACGGCAGCCGCGTGGGAATCGGCGTTGCGGCGGCGTATCAGGCGTCTGCGAATCTGAACGTCGGAATGGGTGTTTCCACGACCGACAGCGGATCGGCGGGCATCAAGGCGCAAGTCGGGTACCGCTGGTAATCGGCCCGCGTGAACTGGCGGTTTAGGTCCGCCACAGAAAGTTAGGATCGCTGATAAAAAGCAGCGATTGGGTGTGGCTGACTGCCGAAAGAAGCGTGCTGCCAGCACGCGATCGCGCGTAGACATTCAAAAAGCGTCCAAAAATAAAGCCGCCCTAGCCGAAAGCTGGGCGGCTTGATAACGGCGCGTCGAACGGGAACCTACTTTCCTAAGCCCGACTTGGCGACCGTCTGCTCCGCGAGCTGCGCATAGAGCGCGTGCAGATGCGTCGTCGGATGCACCGTATCCGCGTACATGTACGTCTGATCCGCGCCGGCCACGGTCAACGTCTGCGGCGAGCAGAATAGCGACGTGGCGAACGCTTGCGGGTTCGGCTCGCCGAACTTCTGCGCCGCCGCGGCCATCGCCTGCAGATTACAGGCCGTGCCCGTGTTCGACACCGTGAACCCGTACTGTCCGAAGTTCGCCGTGATAGTGGCGAGCGTCGGAACGATGTCGAGATAGATGACCTTCGACATCAGTCCGGTCTGCGTCAGCGCGGCGGCGAGCGCCTGATTGAACCCTAGCGATGCCTGCGTAAGCAGCGCGCGCGTCGTCGCGTTGCTCATCATGCCTTGCGGCGTGGCGCCGATATCCGGAATGTCCGACACCAGCACATGCGTCGCGCCGCTTTGCACGATCTTGCCGACGATGCCCGCGAGATCGAGCGCCGCCTGACCGATCGCGGCTTGTGCCTGCGCGGTCGTCATCTGGCCGGCCTGAACGGCGGTCAGGTTATAAAGAATGTCGTTCGCGCCGCCGTTGACGATCACGAGCTGATTCGCATTGAAGCTGCCGTGCGACGACAGATAGTTCGTCACCTGCTGCGCGACCGGCACCGTCAGCGCGCCCGCATAGTTCGCGGGGTCCGTGCTCTGATGGCCGACGCCGATGGGGTTCGTCACGCGCGATCCGCCCTGCGCGTAGCCCAGGCCCGTCAGATTGGCCGGCGGCGTGCCGAAGCCGCCGCTCATCGCGGGCGTGAGCGTGTCGCCGTAATACTTCGCGACGTTCTGCACCCACACTTCGCCGGGATTCGTCGTGAATCGCCCGCCGCCGAAGTTCGCCGCTGCGACAGGCGAATACGTGCCGACATCCGAGAGGCTGTCGCCGAACGACACGACCTGGAGCTTGACGCCGCCCGCAGGCGTCGAGTTGTTGTCGTCGCCGCCACCGCCGCACGCGGCGAGCAGGGCGAATGCCGCGCTCGCGGCGGCGATGCGGGTAGTGCGCACCACGGCGCGCATCGAGAGTTGCTTCTTCATGGACCTCGTCTCCGTTCTTCGGTGTTTTCTATTTGTTTCGCACGGCGCTCGTGGCCGCGTCACTGCCGCATCTCATTGTGCCGCAAAGCAGGCGGATGTCGAGCGATACGGCCGGCGGTCCGAGCCGCCGCGCAACGGGCGACACGCGCCGTCCCGACAGCGTACACGCGGCGCAAGCCCCGGCGGGCGTGACTTCCTAGAAGAAATCTTCGGCTCTCGCGCACGACCGTTCGCGAATAACGCGGGTTTTGCAGGATTGCCGCTCGCCCGATGTCGTGCCTTCCGCGGACCGCGCTCAGTCTTCGATGCCCGGCTTGCGCGCGCCTTCGTAGACCCATTCGAGGAGCGCATCGTGCGCGGCGCGTGCGGCTTCGGCGCGCGGATCGTTGATGAAGCTCACCACCACGTAGCTCTCGCCGTTCGCCGCGCCGACGTAGCCTGCAATCGCGCGCACGTCGCGCAGCGTGCCGGTCTTGATGTGCGCGTTGCCGCCTGCGCCCGCGTTCGTCAGGCGGTTGCGCATGGTGCCGTCCACGCCGGCAATCGGCAGCGATTCGACGAAGACCTGCGCGACCGGACTCGCATTCGCGGCCTGCAACACGTCGGCGAGCGATGTCGCGGAGATCGCTTCGTCGCGCGAGAGCCCCGAGCCGTTGTCGAGCGACAGGCCGTTCATCGGCAGCGCGTTGCGGCGCAGAAACGTCTGGATGGCCTGCGTGGATTTGGCGGTGGTCGCGGGCGGCTTGGACTGCGCCGCGCCGATGGTCAGGAACAGGTTGCGGGCCATCACGTTGTTGCTGAACTTGTTGATGTCACGCACGATTTCCGACAGCACCGGGCTGCGATGCGTGCCGACGAGCCGCGCGCCGGAAGGCGTCGGGCCTTCGCGCGTCGCGCCCTGGAACGTGCCGCCCGCCTGCTTCCAGAGCGCGAGAAAGCCGCCTGCGAAGAACGTCGAGTGATCGAGCGCCGCGACGTTGATCGTGCGCGAGCCGCAACGCAGCGGATAGTCGCCGATGAACGACGCCTGCACGAAGCCGCCCTGCGTTTGCGCGACGCTCGGCGAGGCCGCCGGCAGCGTTCCCGCGCACGCGCCGCGCGTGACGCGCAATTCGTTGTCGATCTGAAGCTGCGCGAGTTGCGGCAGCACGTCGATGGATACTTGCCCGTCGGGGTTCGGCGTCAGCGTGAACGACAGCGACTTGAACGCATAGAGAAGCGGGTCCGGGCCGACGTTGTACGGCGCGGCTTCGTCGCTGTCGAAGGCGGGAAGATCGCGCGTGGAGGCGTCGAAGTAGCGCTTGTCGAGCACGAGCGCGCCGTCGATGCCCGTGATGCCGCTCTTGCGAATCTGATCCACGAGATCGATTAGTTCCTCCGGCACGAGCTTCGGGTCGCCCGTGCCCTGAATGTACAGGTTGCCGTGCAGCACGCCTTGCGGGTCGACGTCGCCGTCGGCATACGCGGTCGTCTTCCAGCGGTAATCCGGTCCGAGAAGCGACAGCCCCGCGTAAGTGGTGACGAGCTTCATCGTCGAGGCCGGGAGCATCGGCCGGTCGGCATTGATCGCGACGATCGGCTCCGGCGCGCCGATGCGCTGCACGAGCACGCTCATCGACGAAAGCGGCACGTGCGCGCGTGCCAGCGCGCTCATCACCGAGGCGGGCAGCGGACCGGCCGGCGCAACGCGTGCGATTCTCTCCGCCTTCGCGGTTTTCTTCGCGCCAATGGCCCCGCGCGCCGCGCGCTCGGGCGCGTGCTTTTGCGAGTCGGATCGGGTGCCGCCGCGCGCGTGGGCTTCGGGTGCGTGAGACAGTGCGGCGCAGCCAAGCGCCGCCGCGAATGCGAGCGTCGACAGACGCGCGGAAAGTGAACCGGGAATCGGGGAGAAGAGCGGCATACGGGCGTGCGTTCTTGGTGTGAGTTCTGACTGCCCCGCGCGGGTTGGGCCGGGCCGGCGCGGGCGAAGCGGCTATTGTAGACAAGCTGGCTTGCGGAAATCGTACGCGGCGGGCGGGGCGGCGCGCCCGGCTTGGGTTAAGTCCGGTTTAAGCCTGCGGCCGAGCCGCGCGGCTAAAATGAGCCGGACACAAATCTTCCAGACTCACCATGCGAATCCTGCTAGTCGAAGATGACCGGATGATCGCCGAGGGCGTGCGCAAGGCGCTGCGCGCGGACGGTTTCGCGGTCGATTGGGTGCAGGACGGCGAGGCGGCGCTCACGGCCGTCGCCGGCGAAGCCTACGATCTCATGCTGCTCGATCTTGGCCTGCCGAAGCGCGACGGCCTCGACGTGCTCAAGACACTGCGCGCCCGCGCGAACGCGCTGCCGGTGCTGATCGTCACGGCGCGCGACGCCATTGCGGATCGCGTGAAGGGCCTCGACGCCGGCGCGGACGATTATCTCGTCAAGCCGTTCGATCTCGACGAACTCGGCGCCCGGATGCGCGCGCTGATCCGCCGTCACGCGGGCCGGGGCGAATCGCTCGTGCGCCATGGCAATCTGACGCTCGATCCGGTCGGTCATCAGGTGACGCTCGCCGGTTCGCCCGTTGCGCTCTCGGCGCGCGAGTTCGCGCTCCTCGAAGCGTTGATGGCGCGCCCCGGCGCGGTGCTTTCGAAGAGCCAGCTCGAAGAGAAGATCTACGGCTGGGGCGAAGAGATCGGCAGCAACACCGTCGAGGTGTACATCCACTCGCTGCGCAAGAAGCTCGGCGCCGATCTCATTCGCAACGTGCGCGGCCTCGGCTACATGGTCGCGAAGGACGCCTGATGCGGTCGATTCGCCGCCAGCTTCTCGTCTGGCTGCTCGCGCTCGTGATCGTGGGCGTGGGCTTCGCCGGATGGCTCATCTACCGGCAGGCGCTCGCCGAAGCCAACGAACTCTTCGATTACCAGCTGCAGCAGATCGCGGCGGCGCTGCCTTCGGAGCCGTTTTCGTCGGTGCTGAGTTCCCGCAGCGAGACGGACGAAGGCGTCGTCATCCAGATCTGGAACCGCAACGGCGTGCTGATGTACTACTCGCATCCGCGCGTGCCGCTCGCGCCGCATGCCGAACTGGGCTTTTCCACCGAGACGACGCCGCGCGGCGAATGGCGCGTGTATAGCGCGATCGTCGGCGATAACGTCGTACAGCTCGCGCAGCCGCTTTCGATCAGAAACCGCGTGGCGGCAGGCGTTGCATGGCGCACGCTATGGCCGCTCGTGCTGTTGTTGCCGTTGCTCGGGCTCGCGATCTGGGTGATCGTCGGGCGCGGACTCGCGCCGCTGCAACGCGTGACGCGCGCGCTCGATTCGCGGCATCCCGAGGCGCTGGACCCGCTGTCGGACCAGCGTCTGCCGCAGGAAGTGCGGCCGCTCGTGCGCGCGCTGAACGCGCTGCTCGCGCGGCTTTCCACGGCGCTCGACACGCAAAAAGCCTTCGTCGCCGATGCCGCGCATGAACTGCGCACGCCGCTCGCCGCCGTGAAGATTCAGGCGCAGCTCGTCGCGCGCGCCGACGACGACGCCGCGCGCCGCGAGGCGCTCACCGATTTGAACGAGGGCATCGCGCGTGCGACGCGGCTCGCGGAGCAGTTGCTCGCGCTCGCGCGGTCGGAGCCGGACACGCAGGTCGCGCGGGCGCCTGTCGATCTGTGCGCGCTGCTCGGCGAGTGCGTGCGCGGTTATGTGCTCGTCGCGCAGGACCGGGGCGTCGATCTCGGCATCGAGAGAAGCGAGCCTGCGACCGTCAAAGGCGACGCAGACGCGCTGCGCGTCATGTTCAACAATCTCATCGACAACGCCACCAAGTACACGCCGGTCGGTGGGCGCGTGGATGTCTCAATAAAAGTACAAGAAGGACATCCGGTCGTGGAGATCGCCGACACGGGACCGGGCATTCCGGCAGCCGAGCGCGAGCGCGTCTTCGGCCGCTTCTATCGCGTGGGGCAAAACGCGGACAGGGAGCGCACCGACGTGGCGGGCAGCGGATTGGGACTCGCCATCGTCCGGCGCATCGCCGACCGCCACGGTTTTTCCATCGCTCTTGCAGAATCGCCGGCTGGCGGTTTGCTCGTTCGAATCGTTTGCTGACGCCTCCCGCGCGTCCGCCGGGCTGCATTGCCCGTCGTCCGCAATTTCGAAGTCCGTCTATATCTTTTCGGAAGTGTCTGCTTTGAAGCACGTGCGCATCTGAATACGATGCCTGCATCCATAGATTGTTGATTTCCGCAAAGAAGCGTTCGATTACTTTCCCATCAACGACGGCTTTCTGACAGTCGAAACACTCTTCGTTGTTTCTTGTTTCAGCCTCCTTCGTTTGCATTACGAATCTGTGGTGTTTCCTAACCCATCGAGAATCCGCCGGTGTTGGCTTTCCCGGCATGCATGTTTATGACGAAAATCATTGAAGCAATTTGCAACGATAAACCGAAGTCGAACCGCGGAATCGTGATCGGCGCGAGCGCCGTTGCCGCCGTGCTGGCCTATGCGGGCCCCGCCTCTGCAAGCGTCATGTGTCTGAGCGACGCAAACGGTACGTATAACTATGGTTCGAATACCGCTGCGAACGGCAGTAACTGCACTAGCTGGGTTACCGGTCTGAGCGGACCGTACGCAATTCTGGACAACGGCAGTCCGGCCGGTCACTCCGCGCTGGCCTTGACGTCAGGCAAGGCGGCGTTTTATCTGAATAGCAGCGGCTCCATGGCGAGCAACGTGATGACCGCGACGGCCTCGGGCTCGAACGTGTTGCTGAGCGGACTTGCGGCTGGTGAGGTGTCAAGCACGAGCCTCGACGCCGTCAACGGTTCGCAACTGTTCGGGCTCGCGAGCTCGACCGCCTCGGCGCTGGGCGGCGGCGCCTCGGCGAACGCCGACGGTTCTGTTTCCGCTCCGAGCTACGCGCTGACCAACGCCAACTCGATCAATGGCACCACCGGTGCCGCGAACAACGTCGGATCGGCGTTCCAGACGGTTGACAACGCACTCGGCAAGCTGAACACGGCCGTTGCGCAAAACACGACCGATATTGCCAACATGTCGACCCAGATCAACAACGGTACGATCGGTCTGGTGCAGCAGGACGCGACGACGCGCAACATTACCGTCGCGAAGAACACGGACGGCACGACCGTCGACATGACGGGCACGGCAGGCACGCGCACGGTGACGGGCGTGACGGCGGGTCAGTTGAACGCGACGAGCACCGACGCGGTCAACGGCTCGCAGCTCTATGCAACGAATCAGAACGTTGCGCAGAACACGACTGATATTGCCAACATGTCCACCCAGATCAACAACGGCACGATCGGTCTGGTGCAGCAGGACGCGACGACGCGCAACATCACGGTCGCGAAGAACACGGACGGCACGACCGTGGACATGACGGGCACGGCAGGCACGCGCACGGTGACGGGCGTAACCGCTGCGCAGTTGAACGCGACCAGCACCGACGCGGTCAACGGCTCGCAACTCTATGCAACGAATCAAAACGTTGCGCAGAACACGACTGATATTGCCAACATGTCCACCCAGATCAACAACGGCACGATCGGTCTGGTGCAGCAGGACGCGACGACGCGCAACATCACGGTCGCGAAGAACACGGACGGCACGACCGTAGACATGACGGGCACGGCAGGCACGCGCACGGTGACGGGCGTAACCGCTGCGCAGTTGAACGCGACCAGCACCGACGCGGTCAACGGCTCGCAGCTCTACGCCACGAATCAGGCCGTTGCGCAAAACACGACCGATATTGCCAAGAACACGTCCGACATCAACAACATCGTCAACCAGTTCAATAACGGCGCGATGGGCCTGGTGCAGCAAGACCCGACGACGCGTGTCATCACCGTCGCCAAGAACACCGACGGCACCGTGGTCGACATGACGGGCACCGGCGGCACGCGCACGGTGACGGGCGTGACGGCTGCGCAGTTGAACGCGACGAGCACCGATGCCGTGAACGGCTCGCAACTCTATGCGACCAATCAGAACGTGGCGCAAAACACGGCCGATATCGCCAGCCTCAGCACGACCGTCACGCAGAACACCGCGAACATCGCTCAGAACAGCGCCGACATCGCCAAGAACACCGCGGACATCGCCAACCTGAACACCAATGTCGCGCAGAACACGGTCGACATCGCGAAGAACACGACCGATATCAGCAACATCAATCAGCAGATTTCGAGCGGCAACGTCGGTCTGGTGAAGCAGGACGCGACCACGCGCAACATCACGGTCGCCAAGGACAACGACGGCACGGTCGTCGACATGACGGGCACGCAAGGCGCGCGTACGGTGACGGGCGTCGCCGCCGGCACGCTCTCCGCCGACAGCCTCGACGCGGTCAACGGTTCGCAGCTCTACGCCACGAATCAGAACGTCGCGAGCCTCACGCAGCAGATCAACAATGTCGCGGCTGCCAGCTCGGCGTTCGCATCGCAGAACACCGACTCGCCGGCCGTCGCATCGGGTGCGAATTCGACTGCGATGGGCAACGGTTCGAAGGCAACGGGCAACAACTCGGTCGCAATCGGCAGCGGTTCCGTCGCCGATGAAGACAACACGGTGTCCATCGGTTCGGCCGGTAACGAACGTCGCCTGACCAACGTCGCACCGGGTGTCAACGGCACGGACGCAGCTAACATGAACCAGTTGAACGCGGTTCAGAACAGCGTCAACGCCACGGCGCGCCAGGCGTTCGCAGGCGTCGCGGCGGCGATGGCCATGCCGAACCTCACGCCGAGCCAGCCGGGCAAGACGGTGGTCGCGGCAGGCGTCGGCAACTACAAGGGTTACACGGCAATGGGCCTCGGTGCGACGTATCGCTCGCGCGACAGCCGCTGGCTCGTGAACGCCGCTGCATCGATCACGCCGCACGGCGATACCGGTGTGCGCGGTCAGGTCGGCTACGAGTTCTAAGCTCGACCGCACTCAAGCAGTAGTACGGGCGGCTATCCGGAAGGGTAGCCGCCCGTTTTTTATGGCGCGTCGCCGCGTGTGGCCGGGCTTTCACCGTTTAAGAGACATTTAAGCCACGCGCCGTAATCTTCGTTCATCCCATTGCGCAAGCTTGTCAAAGCGCATTGCAATCCGTCAGGAGTACAACGATGAAAGCGAAGATCCTCACCCGCAGCGCCGTCGCAGCCGCCGTCGCCGTTGCCTTGTCGGCGGGCTATGTCGCCGGTCACAACAACATTCCCGCGCCGCAGGTCATTGCCCCCGCGCAAGCCGCGATGATGCCGGCCGAAGCCGCCGCCAAAACGGGCGTGCCCGACTTTTCCGGGCTCGTCGAAACGTACGGGCCGGCTGTGGTGAACATCAGCGCGAAGCATCTCGTCAAGCAGACGTCCGCTCGCCGCAGCCAGAACCAGGTGCCGATGGACCCGGACGATCCGTTCTACCAGTTCTTCAAGCGCTTCGGCGGCATGCCGGGCTTCGGCGGCGGCGATAACGGCCCCGGCGCGGACCGTCCGAGCGAAGGGCTCGGTTCGGGCTTCATCGTGAGCAGCGACGGCTACATCTTGACGAACGCGCACGTCGTCGATAACGCGAACGTCGTCACCGTCAAGCTCACGGACAAGCGCGAGTATCGCGCGAAGGTGATCGGCTCGGACAAGCAGTCGGACGTCGCCGTGCTGAAGATCGACGCCAAGAACCTGCCGACGGTCAAGATCGGCGATCCGAACGGCAGCAAGGTCGGGCAGTGGGTCGTGGCGATCGGCTCGCCGTATGGGTTCGATAACACCGTGACCTCAGGCATCATCAGCGCGAAGTCGCGCGCCTTGCCGAACGAAAACTACACGCCGTTCATCCAGACCGACGTGCCGGTGAATCCCGGCAACTCGGGCGGACCGCTCTTCAATCTGCAAGGCGAAGTCATCGGCATCAATTCGATGATCTACTCGCAGACGGGCGGCTTCCAGGGCTTGTCGTTCGCCATCCCGATCAACGAAGCCATCAAGGTCAAAGACGCGCTCATCAAGACCGGTCACGTGGATCGCGGCCGCCTGGGCGTCACCGTTCAGGCGATGAACCAGACGCTCGCCAATTCCTTCGGCATGAAGTCGCCGCAGGGCGCGCTCGTGAGTTCGGTCGAGCCGGGCGGACCCGCAGCCAAGGCCGGCCTGCAGCCGGGCGACGTGATCACCGCGCTCAATGGCGTGCCGGTGACGGATTCGACGTCGCTGCCGTCGCAGGTTGCCGGCTTGTCGCCGGGCAGTTCCGCGAAGGTGCAGGTGTGGCGCGACAAGGGCTCGAAGGATCTCACCGTGACCGTCGGCGCGCTGAAGGACGCGAAAACCGCGAGCACCGATGCCAACGGCGATCAGGGCGGCGGGTCGCAGGATGCGCGTCTCGGCGTCGCGGTGCGGCCGCTCACGCCCGACGAGAAACAGCAGGCCTCGCTTTCGCGCGGGCTCGTCGTTCAGCAGGCGAGCGGCGCGGCGGCGAGCGCGGGCATCCAGCCCGGCGACGTGATCCTCGCGGTAAACGGCCAGCCGGTCACGAGCGTGCAGCAGCTCAAGTCGATGATCTCGCACGCCGGCGACAGCATCGCGCTTCTGATCCAGCGCGACGATGCGCAGATCTTCGTGCCGGTCGATCTCGGCTGATGCAGCGACGCGCGATGCGGGCACGGAGGATGCTGTTTGCCACGCCGGGGCCCCATCGCGTGTCACCGCGCATCGGGCGTGACGCTGGCGCGCCGTGGCGCGGCGGCATCGGAAAAAAGGAGCCAAGAAGATGAAGAGCAAAACGGGCAAATTAGCGGCGATGCTATTGGCGACGGCATTGACCGCGCCACTCGCGAGCGGCGCTTGGGCGCAGCAGCCTGCCGACGCGGCCAATCCGGCCAGCGCCGGCACGAGCGATACCGGCAGCGCCGGCAATGCCAACGGCGGCGGCCTGCCGCAAGTTCAGCAACAAGGCGACGTCTCGTACACGTCGGGCGGCGTCGGTCTCGACGAATCGCGCGCACTGTTGCGCGAACAGGCGCACTGGCCGCTGTCGTTGCGCTTCACGGGACCGACCGCGGATTATCTTTCGGGCGTGACCGTGCGCATCGTCGGCGGAATGGGTGGCGAAGTGCTGAACACCGAATCGATGGGACCGTACATGCTCGTCAAGCTGCCGCCGGGCAGCTACACCGTGTACGCCAAGTACAAGGATCAGGAAAAGAAGCAGTCCGTCAACGTGTCCGGGCCGGGCAAGGCGAAGGCCGCTTTCCATTGGACTATTCAATGACGCGGTGATCCGTGAATCGAACGCCGCCTCTGTCTTGCGGTAAAAACTTGTCTCATAATGAAGCCACGAGTCGCTCCCGGCTCGTGGCTTTTTTGTGAGCGAGGCGCCGCCGCGTCTTGCGATTCTCTCGACCGCAGCGCGGAGGACTCCACGATGAGCACGGACCTGAATCACGGACAAGAGGCGCGCCGCATCGAGATCAAGCCGAACAGCCGGCGCTGCCGCGTGATCCATCAGGGCGTCACGTTTGCGGACACCCATGCGTCCATGACGCTCATCGAAACGGGGCACGAGAACGTTCACTATTTCCCGCGCGCGGATGTCAACATGGCGCGGCTCGAACGCTCCACACACACTTCTCACTGCCCGTTCAAGGGCGAGGCCACGCACTACCATCTGCTGACCGAAGACGGTCCCGTGGAAAACGCCGCGTGGAGCTACGAAAGCCCGTTCGACGCCGCTCTGCAGATCAAGGGCTATCTGGCGTTTTATCCGTCGCGCGTCGATCGTATCGACGAGACGGCTTAGGCGGTCCGGCCAACAGACGCATTCTTTTCGGCGTGCGATAAAGCAGCCAAGACGCGTTTCTTGTCCCGGAGGCTCGGATGGAAGTCACCGAAGCGTTGCGCGTGCCGCTCGATCCGGCACATGTCGAGGACGCGCTCGGCGATCTCGCGTTGCTGCGCGCGAGTCTCGACAATTGCGAATCCTTCACGCGCACGCCGGCGGGCGAGTACGCGCTCACCTTGATCGTGCCGCTGGGCGCGCTGCGCGCCCGTTACGACGTGCGGGCACACGCGGCCGGGCGCACGCGGCAGGACCATTTGCAGGACGATTCCCAGGACGAAGACGACCGCGCCTACGCGCGCACGCTCAGCTTCAAGGAGCGCGGCGAGGGCGTCGGTTCGCTGCGCGGACAGATCGCGGTCGCGCTCAACCGCGGCGGCGACGGCGAAGACAGCGCGTCGACGTGGATCGAATACACCGTCTGGGCGACGGTTTCAGGACCGCTCGCGGGCCTGCCGACGCGCCAGATCGAGAACGCGTTGCGCGAGGGCGCCGACGACTTCTTCGCGGAATTCTGCGAAGTCGTGCGCGCGAAGCACGGGCTGCCGTCGCTGCGCGCGGCGGGCGACCATCCGCGCCGTCATGTTTTCCTCCGCCCCGGCGCGATGTCGGCGGCGTTCTCCCGGCGCGCGGGAGCGACTGCGCGCGCGGTTCACGGCGCACCCGGCGATGCCGCGCCCACCGGCGTGCTGCGGCATCGGCTGGGCGGGCATCCGTTCGCGCATCGAGAACGCCATCACGAGCACGATCCTCATCCGTTCGGCCTGCCCGGCTGGGCGTGGGCGGTCATGCTCGCGCTCGTCGCGCTGTTCGCGTTCTTCGCGGAGCGCGGAAGTCTGCACTGAAAGGCGATCGGCGCTAGAGTGCTGGGTCCATCTTCGACGTTTTCCGCAAGGACCCACCATGCCGCGCCGCGCCCTGATCGTCATCGACGTGCAGAACGAGTATGTCAACGGCAATCTGCCGATCGAATTTCCCGATGTGAACGTGTCGCTCGCCAATATCACGCGCGCGATGGACGCGGCGGACGCGCACGGCGTGCCGATTGTCGTCGTGCAGAACTTCGCGCCCGCGACCGCGCCGATCTTTGCGCGCGGCTCGAAAATGGCGGAGTTGCACGAGTCGGTGGCGGCGCGGCCTCGCGCGCACTACGTCGAGAAGGCGCTGCCGAGCGCGTTTGCCGGCACCGATCTGGGCGACTGGCTGAACGCGCACGACATCGACACCATCGTGGTCGCCGGCTACATGACACACAATTGCGACGACTCCACGGTGCGGCACGCGGTGCATGCGGGGCTGTCCGTGGAGTTCCTCACCGATGCCACCGGCGCCGTGCCCTACGAGAATCGCGCGGGGCGGGCGAGCGCCGAAGAGATTCACCGCGTGTTCACGGTCGTCATGCAGTCGCGCTTCGCTGCGGTCCTGACCACGGACGAATGGATCGCGGCGCTCGAAACCGGCGAGGCGCCGCCGCGCGATAGCATCTACGCGTCGAACCAGCGGGCGCGTGCGCGTTGAGCGGACCGTTCAGACGCGTTCGGTCGTGAGCAGAGCGGGACTGGCGCGCAGCGCGTCGAAGCAGGCGTCGATGAGCGCTTCGGCGTCTTTGGCGGGATCGACGCTATCGGGCATCATCAGCGAATCGTGCAGGATGCCCGTGAAAAGCGCGTGCAAGAGCGTGGTAGCGCGGCGCACGTCGAGCGCCGCCGGGAGCTGCGCCTTGTCGATGGCGTTGCGCAGCGCCCGCGCGATGCGCTCCATGCCGTCGCGCATGTTGTTTTGCTGGCGCTCGCGCACCGGCCCCATTTCCTCGACGAACTCGCACTTCAGAAACAGGATGTCGAAGACGCGCCGGCGCTTCTCGTCCTCGGTGATGTTGCGCATGCACCAGATGAAAATTTCGCGGACGCGCGCGAGCGGGTCCGGCTCCTTGCCGTCGAGCGTGGCTTCGACGAGTTCGTCGAGCGGGAGCAGGCTGCGTTCGAACATGGCGTTGAACAGGTCGCCCTTGTTAGCGAAATGCCAGTAGATCGCGCCGCGCGTCACGCCTGCCGCCTGCGCGATGTCCGCGAGCGACGTGCGCGAGACGCCTTTTTCATAAAAAACGCGCTCGGCGGCGTCGAGAATGCGGTTGCGCGTCTCCTGCGCTTCTTCCTTGGTTCGTCTGACCATATCCTGGGAACTGACGGCTTTCCGCGCGCAGATGTTCTCGCGATGCGGGGGTGTGAATGTGGTAACTGAAAGGTTGTACGCTTTTTGTCGAAGGTCGGCGGCGGAATCTCTCGTTACGGCCGTAATCTTCGGGCGATCTTATTTTTACATCCATTCGTGAATGTATTTATAATACCAGCCCACACGACGTCAAGGCACGAGCATTTGTCGGCTAGTCACTGACGTCACCATCGTTGTTCAGATTCGCGCATTGCGCCGCCGTCTTCTAAGGCGCGCCGTGCGCTCGCTAATGTGCGCATCGCGTTCCGGAGAGAAGTGCGTCTCGTCCCTGAGGCGCCGAGCGGAAGGTGCGCGTGTTTTTTTCGCTATCAGTCACGAACAGAGGTCGCTCCATGCGCTTCGAAAGGGTTCCGTTTCACCTCGTCAGTGCCGCGACGGCTGCCATCCTGCTGGCGGCGTGCGGACAAAAACAATCGGCGCCGCCGCCGCAGACGCCCGAAGTCGGCGTCGTGACGATCCAGCCGAGCAGCGTGCCGGTCACGACCGAACTGCCGGGCCGCACGAGCGCGTATCTCGTCGCGCAGGTGCGGGCGCGCGTGGACGGCGTCGTCCAGCGCCGGGAATTCACGGAAGGCAGCATCGTCAAGGCGGGCCAGCGGCTCTACAAGATCGATCCGGCGCCCTACATCGCGCAGTTGAACAACGCGAAGGCGTCGCTCGCTAAGGCGCAGGCGAATCTCGCAACGACGACCGCGCAGGCGAATCGCTACAAGGTGCTGGTCGCGGCGAACGCAGTCAGCAAGCAGGACTACGACAACGCGGTCGCCTCGCAAGGCCAGGCCGCCGCCGACGTGGCCGCCGGCAAGGCAGCGGTGGATACCGCGGCGATCAACCTCGGCTACACGGATGTCGTGGCGCCCGTGACGGGCCAGGTCGGCATCTCGCAGGTCACGCCGGGCGCTTACGTGCAGGCGAGCCAGGCCACGCTGATGGCGACCGTCCAGCAGCTCGACCCGATGTACGTCGACCTCACGCAATCGAGCCTCGACGGTCTCAAGCTGCGCCGCCAGATTCAGCAAGGCCGTCTCACGACGAGCGGCCCGAACGCTGCGAAAGTCTCGCTCGTGCTCGAAGACGGCCGCGTCTATGCGGAAAAGGGCAAGCTGCAGTTCACCGACGTGACCGTCGATCCGACCACCGGCTCCGTCACGGTCCGTGCAATCTTCGAGAACAAGGACCGCGTGCTCTTGCCCGGCATGTTCGTGCGGGCGCGCATCGAGGAAGGCGTGAATCCGAGCGCCATCGTCGTGCCGCAGATCGGCATCACGCACGACCAGAAGGGCACGCCGACGGCGCTCGTCGTCGGAGCCGACAACAAGGTCGCGCTGCGCCAGCTCGTGACGTCCGGCACCTACGGTCAGAACTGGGTGGTCGATAGCGGCCTTGCCGCCGGCGATCGCGTGATCGTGCAGGGCGTCGACAAGGTGCGTCCGGGCATGGAAGTCAAGACCGTGCCCGCGCAACTGCCCGCAGCGCCCGCAGCCGGAGCGTCGCAGGCGAGCGATGCGCAGGCCGCGCAGCCCGCCTCGTCCGCGCAGCCCGCGTCTGCTGCGTCGGGCGCGTAAAACCAGGAGCCCGCCTCATGGCAAAGTTCTTTATCGATCGCCCGATTTTCGCGTGGGTGATCGCCATCGTTTTGATGCTCGCGGGTATCGCGTCCATCTTCACGCTGCCGGTCGCGCAGTACCCGACCATCGCGCCGCCGGCCGTCCAGATCAGCGCGACGTATCCGGGCGCATCGGCGAAGACGGTCGAAAACACCGTCACGCAGGTGATCGAGCAGCAGATGAGCGGTCTCGACCACCTGCTGTATCTGTCCTCCACCTCCGATGACTCCGGCACCGCGACCATCACGCTGACGTTCGCGCCGGGCACGAACCCGGACATCGCGCAGGTTCAGGTGCAGAATAAGCTGCAGCTCGCAACGCCGCTTCTGCCGCAGATCGTGCAGCAGCTGGGCACGAAGGTCACGAAGTCGAGCAACAGCTTCCTGCTCGTGCTGGCGTTCGTCTCGCAGGACGGCAGCATGAGCAAGTACGACCTCGCGAACTACGTGGCGTCGCACATCCAGGATCCGGTCAGCCGTCTGGACGGCGTGGGCACGGTGACGCTCTTCGGCTCGCAGTACGCCATGCGTATCTGGCTTAACGCGGACAAGCTGAACAACTTCGGCCTCACGCCGGTGGACGTGCAGGCGGCGCTCACCGCGCAGAACGTGCAGGTCGCGGGCGGTTCGCTCGGCGGCACGCCGTCGGTGCCCGGGCAGTTGCTGCAGGCGACCATCACCGAAGCGACGCTGCTCACCACGCCCGAACAGTTCGGCAACGTGCTGCTGAAGGTGAATCAGGACGGCTCGCAAGTGCGCCTGAAGGACGTCGCGCGCATCGAACTCGGCGGCGAAAACTACAACTTCGACACCAAGTACAGCGGCCAGCCGGCGGCGGGCTTCGGCATTCAGCTCGCGACGGGCGCGAACGCGCTCGCCACGGCGAAGGCCGTGCGCCAGAAGATCGACGAACTGTCGAAGTACTTCCCGAACGGGCTCGTCGTCAAGTATCCGTACGACACCACGCCGTTCGTGCGGCTGTCCATCGAGGACGTGGTCAAGACGCTGATCGAAGGCATCGTGCTGGTGTTCCTCGTGATGTATCTGTTCCTGCAGAACTTGCGGGCCACGCTGATTCCGACCATCGCGGTGCCGGTCGTGTTGCTCGGCACGTTCGCGATCATGGCGGCGGTGGGCTTTTCCATCAATACGCTATCGATGTTCGGTCTAGTACTCGCGATCGGCTTGCTGGTGGACGATGCAATCGTGGTCGTGGAAAACGTCGAGCGCGTGATGGCGGAGGAGGGCTTATCGCCACGCGACGCAACGCGCAAGGCAATGGGCCAGATCACCGGCGCGCTGGTGGGCGTCGCGCTCGTGCTGTCGGCGGTGTTCGTGCCGGTGGCGTTGTCGGGCGGCTCGGTGGGCGCGATCTATCGACAGTTCTCGCTCACGATCGTCTCGGCGATGGTGCTCTCCGTGCTGACCGCGCTGATTCTCACGCCGGCGCTGTGCGCGACCATCCTTAAGCCGATTCCGCAAGGTCATCACGAAGCGAAGAAGGGCTTCTTCGGCTGGTTCAACCGCACGTTCGACAAGAGCCGCGACAAGTACCATTCGGGCGTTTATCACGTGATCCGGCGCTCCGGGCGCTGGCTCGTCATCTATCTGGTCGTGATCGTCGCGGTCGGCTTCCTGTTCGTGAAGCTGCCGAAGTCGTTCCTTCCCGACGAAGACCAGGGCACGATGTTCGTGCTCGTGCAGACGCCGGCCGGTTCGACGCAGGAAACCACGGCGCGCGCGCTGAAGGACGTCTCCGACTATCTGCTGAATCAGGAAGCGTCCATCGTCGAATCGACGTTCACGGTCAACGGCTTCAGCTTCGCGGGCCGCGGTCAGAACGCGGGTCTCGTGTTCGTGCGCATGAAGGACTACGCGCAGCGCCAGAAGGGCGACCAGAAGGTGCAGGCGCTGGTGGGCCGCTTGTTCGGGCGCTTCGCGGGCTACAAGAACGCGGTGGTGTTCCCGGTCAATCCGCCGTCCATTCCTGAACTCGGCACGGCCGCGGGCTTCGACTTCGAACTGCAGGATCGCGCAGGCGTGGGCCACGACGCGCTGATGGCCGCGCGCAATCAGCTGCTCGGCATGGCCGCGAAGGACCCGACGCTCGCGCAGGTGCGCCCGAACGGCCTGAACGATACGCCGCAGTTCAAGGTGAATATCGACCGTGAGAAGGCGCTCGCGCTCGGCGTGACGGCGGCGTCGATCGACCAGACGTTCTCGATCGCGTGGGCTTCGCAGTACGTGAACAACTTCCTCGATACGGACAGCCGGATCAAGAAGGTGTACCTGCAAGCCGACGCGCCGTTCCGCATGACGCCGGAGAACATGAACGACTGGTACGTGCGCAACGGATCGGGCGGGATGGTGCCGTTCTCCGCGTTCGCCACCGGCGACTGGACGTACGGCTCGCCGAAGCTGGAACGCTACAACGGTATCTCGTCGGTCGAAATCCAGGGCGCGGCTGGCCCCGGCAAATCCACCGGCCAGGCGATGCAGGCGATGGAAGCCATCGCGGCGAAGCTGCCGGCGGGCATCGGCTACGAATGGACCGGGCTGTCGTATCAGGAAATTCAGTCGGGTTCGCAGGCGCCGATTCTGTACGGCATCTCGATTCTCGTCGTGTTCCTGTGTCTCGCGGCGCTGTATGAAAGCTGGTCGATTCCGTTCTCGGTCATCATGGTCGTGCCGCTCGGCGTGATCGGCGCGCTGCTCGCCGTCACGTTGCGCGGTCTGGAAAACGACGTGTTCTTCCAGGTGGGTCTCTTGACCACGGTCGGTTTGTCGGCGAAGAACGCAATTCTGATCGTGGAATTCGCCCGCGAATTGCAGATGTCGGAGAAGATGGGCCCGATCGAAGCGGCGATGGAAGCAGCGCGGCTGCGCTTGCGCCCGATTCTGATGACCTCGCTCGCGTTCATTCTCGGCGTGATGCCGCTTGCGATCAGCAACGGCGCGGGTTCCGCGAGCCAGCACGCGATCGGTACCGGCGTGATCGGCGGCATGTTGACCGCGACCTTCCTCGCGATCTTCATGGTCCCGATGTTCTTCGTCGTGATCCGCGCGCAGTTCAGCGGCGAGAAGGAAAATCCGGAGACGGCGCTCGAGCACTACGAGCAGCATCATCCCGATGAGCACCGTCCGCGCGATGGCGGCGGCTCCAACGAAGGACATTGAAATGCGTAGACTTTCCTTGATTGCAGCGGCCGTCGCCGTGCTGGCGGGCTGCTCGATGGCCCCGAAGTACGAGCGTCCCGCGGCGCCGGTCTCGTCGACGTTCCCGACCGGCGGCGTGTACGCCACGCAGCCGGGCGCGGCCGATGCCGGCGCGCGCAGTGCGAACGGCGTCGCCGGGGCGGAGATCGGCTGGCGCGATTTCTTCGTGGATGCGCGGCTTCAGCGGCTCATCGACATCGCGCTTAAGAACAACCGCGACTTGCGCACGTCGGTGCTCAACATTCAGGCGGCGCAGGCGCAGTACCGCATCGTGCGCTCGGAGCTGTTCCCGTCCGTCGCGGCGCAGGCCGGGCAGTCGAAGCAGCGCACGCCGCGTGATCTGTCGTTGTTCGGTCAGACCATCTCGAACTCGTATTCCGTGGGCCTGAACGCGTCGTGGGAGATCGACCTGTTCGGGCGCGTGCAGAGCCTCAAGGATCAGGCGCTCGCGCAGTACTTCTCCACTGCATACGCCCGCAAGGCGTTCGAGATTTCGCTCATCTCGCAAGTGGCCTCGCAGTATCTGCAAGTGCTGCAGGCGGACGACCTATTGCAGGTCACGCAGCAGACGCTCAAGACCACGCAGGCGTCCTACAACATCGTCAAGCTGCAATTCGACAACGGCACCGCGTCGGAGCTGGATTTATCTCAGTCGCAGACGGCGGTCGAAACGGCGGCGGCGAACCTGCAGGCGCAACAGCGCGCGCGGGCGCAGGCGGTGAACGCGCTCGCGTTGCTGATCGGCGAGCCGATTCCGGAGGACCTGCCGGCCGGCATGCCGCTCAACGAACAGGATCTGCTCACGGACATTCCCGCCGGCTTGCCGTCGGATCTGCTCACGCGTCGTCCGGACATCATGGAAGCCGAGCAGAATCTGCTGGCCGCGAACGCGAACATCGGCGCGGCGCGGGCGGCGTTCTTCCCGAGCATTTCGCTCACGGGCAGTTTCGGCACGCTCAGTCCGACGCTCGGCGGGCTCTTCAAGCCCGGCTCGGCCGCATGGAGCTTCGCGCCGACGATCACGCTGCCGATCTTCCAGGGCGGCCAGAATCTGGCGAATCTGGATCTGGCGAACATCCAGAAGAACATCCAGATTGCGGCATACGAGAAGGCGATTCAGTCCGCTTTCCGCGATGTCGCCGATGGGCTCGCCGCGCGCGGCACCTACGATCAGCAGATCCAGGCGCTCGAACGCGACACGGCGGCGGAGCAGCGCCGCCTGGATTTGTCGACGATGCGGTACAACCAGGGCGTCGACAGCTACCTTAACGTGCTGACCGCGCAGCAGGACCTGTACTCGGTGCAGCAGACGCTGATCACCGTGCGCACGGAGCGGCTCGCCAATCTGGTGAACCTGTATCAGGCGCTGGGCGGCGGGTGGATCGAGCATACCGGCGACCAGCCGCGCCCGGCCGACGCGCCCGCAGCGCCTGCAGATGTTGGGGCGGCGAGCACGCCGCAGGCGGCGTCGGCAGCGGTAGCCGGCTGATTCAATCAACGAACCGTATCCAAGCCCGGCCATCGCGCCGGGTTTTTTTTGTTCTTCGCACGTCTCCGGGGCGGCGGCTCGCGACGCGCCGACGTTCCGAGGGCCGGCTCAGCTCCGCAAACACGCATTCGACCGTTCACCGTTCGGAGTGGGATCGAGCACTCCTAGCCCTACCGTCCGGCGCGAACCAGCGCCATAGAGCCAAACGGGGCAAGAAAGCCTCAAGTGATGGCCGAGTCATTTCGCCGAGGCGATTTTGAATGCGGCTAAAGATACGCGGTATCAGCCGAGGCGATTCCCTAAGTCATCGACCCGATGACGCCGCATAGTGAAGAGTATGTCATCGTACGATGCCGACGCTTGGAAAACGCTTTCCAACCGCTTTCGATCGTGAAACATACGCGAAAAGCAAGGGTTTACACGTGCTTGGCAGCTAACTAGCGCGCATGACATAGTACGTCATCGTACAACGTTTTCGCTGCCGCAGACCGCCTTGTTCGGGGCGCCGGGTTTCGCGCGCAACGTCAAGGGAACATTTCTATGAAGACAATCGCGCTCAGCGGTGCCGGCGGCCAACTCGGCTCCGTCGTCCGGGCGGCTTTTATTGCGCGCGGCACACCCGTGCGTTCGGCGGCGGGTTCGAAGCCGCTGACGCCTCTCATCGAAGGGGAGGACGTCATGCACGGCGATCTGCGGGATCCCGCAGTGGTCGACCGGCTGCTCAACGGCGTGGATGTCTTGATTCACTTTGCCGGAACGAGCGTCGAGCGTCCGCTGCCGGAGATCATCGAAAACAATCTGCGCGGCCTCGTCGAAGTCTACGAAGGCGCACGGCGGCAGGGAGTGAAGCGCATCGTATTCGCGAGCTCGAATCATGCGATCGGCATGTACCCGGTCACCGAGCG
Organism: Caballeronia sp. LZ062; assembly: GCF_031450785.1. Lineage (NCBI taxonomy): Bacteria > Pseudomonadati > Pseudomonadota > Betaproteobacteria > Burkholderiales > Burkholderiaceae > Caballeronia > Caballeronia sp. LZ062. The sequence continues at coordinate 2,006,712 of NZ_JARTWB010000002.1, read as the reverse complement.
CCTCGCGCTCGACTGTGAACTGCGTCCGGACGGGTTCTATGGGCTTAGCAAGGTGTGGGGCGAATCCTTGGCAAGGATGTATTGGGACAAGCACGGTATCGAGAGCATTTGTGTGCGCATCGGCAGTTGTCTCGAACGCCCAACGGAGCCGCGCCATCTCAGCACCTGGTTCGGCCATCGCGATTTGCTGCATTTCCTCGATCGCTGTATCGAAACGGAAGACGTCGGCTTCCTGACCGTCTGGGGCGTTTCCGCGAATTCTCGCAGTTGGTGGGACAACAGTGGCGCCGCGCGTCTCGGGTACCGGCCAGAACAAAACGCCGAGGACTACGCCGACGAAATTCTCGCGCGTCCGAACCCGCTCGACGCGCTGGGTCAGCGGTTCCAGGGCGGCAGCTTTGTCGGCATCGATTATTCGCGCGACGACGCTACCGACGACGCGACGATCACGGCGCCGAAACGCGCCTGAAGCATAGAAAGAGTCACGAGGAGACGTAGCATGAAAGTCAAAGGTATTCGCTGGTGGATGGTCAGCCTGGTCGCAGCCGGGCTCATCATCAACTATCTGGCACGCAACACACTATCCGTGGCCGCGCCGAGCATGATGAAGAACCTCGGCATGACGACGGAGCAATACGCGCACGTCGTCGTCGCGTGGCAGCTCTGCTATGCGTTCATGCAGCCCGTAGCGGGCTTCCTGCTCGACACGGTCGGCACGAAGATCGGCTTCGCGGCCTTCGCGCTCGCATGGTCGCTGGCATGCGCGGCCGCGGCGTGGTCTACGGGCTGGCGTAGCCTTGCGTTCTTTCGCGGCCTGCTTGGTGTAGCCGAAGCGGCCGGTATTCCCGCCGGCGTCAAGGCGACAAGCGAGTGGTTTCCGGCGAAGGAACGGTCGGTGGCTATCGGCTGGTTCAACATCGGCTCGTCGATCGGCGCGTTACTGGCACCGCCGCTCGTCGTCTGGGCGTTGTTGCACGGAGACTGGCGACTGGCGTTCATTCTGGTCGGCGTCGCAGGCGTCGTGTGGTGCGTGCTGTGGATGGCGCTCTACATGCATCCGCGCAAGCAGAAACTGCTGGGCGACGCAGAGCGGGACTACATCCTGAGCGGGCAAGAGTCCATGCACAGCGATGCGGGCGCCAGTGCCCGGCGTGGCTGGCTGTCGATGCTGGGCAGCCGTGACTTTTGGGCGATCGGTATTCCGCGCATTCTCTCGGAGCCTGCCTGGCAGACTTTCAATGCGTGGATTCCGCTGTACATGATGACCGAACGCCACATGAATCTCAAAGAAGTGGCCATGTTCGCGTGGATGCCGTTTCTTGCCGCCGATATCGGCTGTGTGCTCGGCGGTTATCTCAGCCCGCTGTTCCACAAGTACGCGAAGGTCTCGTTGTTCACGTCGCGCAAGATGGTGTTCGTGGTCGGCGCGCTGTGCATGATCGGACCGGCATGCGTTGGGCTGGTGGCGAGTCCGTATGCGGCGATCGCACTTCTGTGCGTCGGCGGCTTCGCTCACCAGACGTTGTCCGGTGCGCTCTACGCGATCACGTCCGACATGTTCGGCAAGAACGAAGTTGCGACGGCCACGGGCATGGGTGGCATGGCAGGCTATCTCGGCGCAGCGGCGTTCACGGCGCTCTTCGGAGTGCTCGTGACGCAGATTGGCTACAGCCCGTTGTTCGTGGTGCTGGCCGTCTTCGACATCATCGCCGCCGGCGTGGTGTGCCTGCTGGCGCGGCGTGCGGACAAAGCGCCTGCGCAGGGTTGGGCGGTCGCGCAGGCAACGGCGAAGTAGGTCACCGAGCGTCGCAGCGCCGGTGCTGGGGAACGCACTCACGTCGTTCCTCGGCTGGCGAGGCAACGAAGGAGGGCGAACACAGTCTGAGCGGACATTGAACACGGCGACGTTGGCGAAATACCGAAAGACGCTGGTACTTCGCTAAGAGCCGTTCTGCCAGGAAGGCGCCGAGCGGCCGGTATGAGGCGGATTGGAGCCTTTGTCTCACTTCCACGAAGTGCTCCGTCCATCGTGCTCGCGCTTGCCTGAACAAAAAAGCGCCGCGATTCCCACCGCGGCGCCAACCCATCAAACCCCCAAGCCCTCCCTCAACCCATCACTGCGCTTCCGACGCGTGCGCCGCGCCATCGAAATCATGCCCGGCCCGCCGGATCTCGCAGCGCGCATCGCGTTCCTTACGCACGCCGTTGAACACGATATTCAGCACCACCGCCGACACCGACGCCAACAAAATGCCGCTGTGAAGAATCGGCTCCAGCGCGTGCGGCAGTTGCGAGAAAAACTTCGGCGCGACCACCGGCACGAGACCGAGGCCGACGCTCACCGCGACGATGAACAGGTTGTGGTGATTCTTCACGAAGTCGACTTTCGACAGCACCTTGATGCCGTTCGCCGCGACCATGCCGAACATCACGATGCCCGCGCCGCCGAGCACGAACGGCGGCACCGAGGCGACCACTTGCGCCATCTTCGGAAAGAGGCCGAGCACGACGAGAATCACGCCGCCCGTCGCGCAGACGAAGCGGCTCTTCACGCCTGTCACGCCGATCAAGCCGACATTCTGCGAAAACGACGTATGCGGAAACGAGTTGAACACGCCGCCGATCAGCGTGCCTAGACCATCCACGCGCAGGCCGCGCACGAGCGCCTTCTGATCGACCGGGCGCTCGACGAGATCGCCGACCGCGAGGAACATCCCCGTCGATTCGATGAACGTCACGAACATGACGATGACCATCGTCGCGACGGAGAGCGCATCGAAATGCGGCATGCCGAAGTGGAACGGCAGCACGATGCCGACCCACGGCGCATGGGCGACGCCATCCATGTTGACGCGCCCGAGCATCGCGGCAATCACGAAGCCCGCGACAATGCCGAGCAGCACCGAGATATTCGCGATGAAACCGCGCGCGAACTTGTTGATGAGCAGAATCAGCGAGAGCACGACGAGCGACAGCAGCAGAAACACCGGATTGCCGTAGTCGGGATTGCCGACGCCGCCCGCCGCCCAGTTGATGCCCACGCCCATCAGCGAGAGACCGATCACGGCGATCACCGTGCCGACCACGACCGGCGGAAAGAAGCGCAGCAGCTTGCCGATCATCGGCGCGAGAAAGATGCCGATGACGCCCGCCGCGATGGTCGCGCCGAACACATCGAGAATGCCGAGCGACGGATTCGTGCCGATGGCGACCATCGGTCCGACCGCCGCGAACGTGCAGCCCATGATGACCGGCAGCCGGATGCCGAAGATCCACAGCCCGAGCGTCTGGATCAGCGTGGCTACGCCGCATGAGAATAGGTCCGCGCTGATGAGGAACGCGACCTGATCCTTCGACAGATGCATGGCCGCGCCGAGAATCAGCGGCACCGCCACGGCGCCCGCGTACATCACGAGGACATGCTGTATGCCGAGCGTCAGCAACTGGCCGGTCGGCAGCCGTTCGTCGCACGGATGAACCTTCTGGTGGCTCGTGCTCGATGCCATGTGTGTCTCCTTGATTGCCTTTCCATTTGAATGGCCTCCAAGGTAAGTGCGTCAAAAAGCGCGAACAAGACCACGCGGCGCTATACGTCGCGTTCGCGGGGCGATATGGAAACGGCGCGCGGCGCGGGGCGACATCGCGCGAAAGTCCTTGCTGCAAGGGAGTTGACGCATCGCGAGGGTTTCTTGTCGGCTGATGCAAGGCCGCCTGAAGGGGCGCGTCGTTATGATGTTCATCACGGCGCGCGTATAGTCCGTTTTTCGTCTATCGTGCGCAGCGGCGGGGTTAACCCGCGTTATTCCACGCTTTCCGCGTTTTCCCTAACGTCTTTTCGGGCGGCTCATCCATGCGTTTTCTCGGCATCGATCTCGGCACGGGTTCAGTGAAACTGGCAATCGTCGACGACCACGCGCGCGAAGTCGCAGCGTCGAGCGCGGCGTATGCGGTGACGAGCGCGCAGCCGGGCTGGGCCGAGACATCCGCCGAAGCGTGGTATGCCGCTGTCGTCGATGCCGCGTCACGCTTGCCTGCGCACGAACGCGATGCCGTGAGCGCAATCGGCTTTTCCGGGCAGATGCACGGCGTCGTGCCGACCGCCGCCGATGGCCGCGCGTTGCGCCCCGCGATGCTCTGGCCGGACACGCGCGCCCGCGCGCTGCTCGACGCGTGGCCCGAGCCGCAGCCGAATCCGGTCGCGCCGGGCATGGCGGGACCGCTCTTGCGCTGGCTCGCGACGCACGAACCCGCGCTCGCCGCCGACATGCGCTGGGCCTTGCAGCCAAAGGACTGGCTGCGCGCGAAGCTCGGCGGCGCGTTCGTGACCGACCCGTCGGACGCGTGCGCGACTGCGCTCGCTGCCCCGTCGGGCGAATGGGACGCGGCGCTCATCGGCAGACTCGGCTTGTCGCGCGAGTGGTTCGCGCCGCTTGCGGCATCGGATGCGCAGGCGGGCGCGTTGTCCGCCGAGGCCGCTTCGGCGCTCGGCTTGCGCGCGGGCATTCCGCTGGCCGTCGGCGCGGGCGATACGCCGTGCGCCGCGCTCGGCAGCGGCCTGATCGCCGATGGCGACGCGCTGCTCACCACGGGCAGCGGCGGGCAGATCGTCGTCATGTGCGACGAAGCGCCGTCGCCCGTGCGCGGTTTGCATACCTATCGCGGCGCGGCGAGTGCCGGCGCGCGCTGGTATCGCATGGCGGCCATGCAGAACGTGGGCGTCGCGCTGGAGACCGTGCGCGGCTGGCTTGGCTATGCCTCGTGGCCCCCTGCCTACGACGACGCGTTCGCATCGGATGCGAGCGCGTCCGTGAGCTTCCTGCCGTACCTGAGCGGCGAGCGTTCACCGTGGATGAACCCGGCCGCACGAGGCGGCTGGCTCGGCCTCGGCCTCAACGACACACGCGGCTCGATGATGCGCGCGGCGTTCGAAGGCGTGGCATTCGCATTGCGGGCGGGACTCGACGCGATCCGTACGAGCGGCACGCCGTTGTCGTCGATGCGGCTTGCGGGCGGCGGCTCCATCGACGCGCGGTGGCGTCAGTTGCTCGCCGATGCGCTGCATGTCGAACTGCACGCCTGCGATTGCCCGAACGCGGCGGCGCGCGGCGCGGCGATCATCGGCGGCATGGCGGCGGGGCATTGGCGCGCCGGTGACCTGGCGTCGCTCGTTCCCGCGAGCACACGCGTGGCCAGTTCGCAAGGCGACGCCGCGCTCGACGAAAGGCACGCGCGTTTCATCGCTCTGTACGAGCGCGTCGAAGACTGGTTCTGACGTCTTGCGCGCAAGCCCTTAAACTGACGTGCGATTCACATCGGGCTTCAGGCAAGCGCCGCGCCGTCCGGCTCATCACAACACTAACGACATCCGCTATGTCCGCATCCGTCACCACGCAACCCGACTTCCGCTCGCGTCAGTTTTTGCTGGATCACGCGCTGCGCACGATGATCTTCTATCACCCGCACTGCATGGACCCCGCGGGCGGCTTCTATCACTTCTACAAGAACAACGGCACGATCTACGACCGCAAGTCGCGTCATCTCGTGTCGAGCACGCGCTTCGTCTTCAACTACGCGATGGCATACAAGCACTACGGCCTCGACGAATATCGCGGCGGCGTGCGGCACGGCATCGACTATTTGCGCGAGGTTCATCGCAATCCGCAGACGGGCGGTTATGCGTGGACGCTCAACGGCCGCGAAGTGACGGATGCGACGAACCATTGCTACGGTCTCGCGTTCGTGGTGCTTGCGTATGCGAAGGCGGTGGAAGCGGGCTTCGACGAGGCGCGCGCCTATCTCGACGAAACGTGGCAGTTGATGGAGACGCACTTCTGGGACGCGCCGCACGGCCTCTACAAGGACGAAGCGAGCGCGGACTGGCAGGTGTCGGACTATCGCGGGCAGAACGCGAACATGCACGCGTGCGAGGCGTTTCTCGCCGCGTTCGAAGCGACCGGCGAGACGCGCTATCTGGATCGCGCGGCGCTTCTGGCCGACAACATGGTGAACCGTCAGGCGGCGCTCGCGCGCGGTCTCGTGTGGGAGCACTACAAGCCGGACTGGTCGATCGACTGGGACTACAACAAGGGCGACCGCAGCAACATCTTTCGTCCATGGGGATTTCAGCCGGGGCATCAGACGGAATGGGCGAAGCTGCTGCTGATTCTCGACCGGCATCGGCCAGAAGCGTGGCATGCACAGCGTGCGCGCGAACTCTTCGACCGCGCGCTCGAACTGTCATGGGACCACGAGCACGGCGGTATGGTCTACGGCTTCGATCCGGACGGCAAGTTCTACGACGAAGACAAGTATTTCTGGGTGCAGGCGGAATCGCTCGCGGCGGCGGCGCTGCTCGCCGAGCGCGCGAATCTCGATGGCGACGAAGCCGCCGCCGCGCGCTACTGGAGCGACTACGACCGCTTGTGGGCCTATAGCTGGGCGCATTTCGTCGATCATCAATACGGCGCGTGGTATCGCATTCTGACGCGCGACAACCGCCAGTACAGCGACGAGAAAAGCCCTGCGGGCAAGACCGACTATCACACGATGGGCGCATGTTACGAAGTCCTGAACGTCGTGCGCTGAAACAATCATTAGCATAGAAACGAGGAACAGAATCATGAAGACAAAAGCCGCAATCGCATGGAAAGCAGGTCAGCCGCTCACCATCGAGGAAGTCGATCTCGAAGGGCCGCGCGCCGGGGAAGTGCTGATCGAAGTGAAGGCGACGGGCATTTGCCACACCGATTACTACACGCTCTCGGGCGCGGACCCGGAAGGCATCTTCCCGGCCATTCTCGGCCACGAAGGCGCGGGCGTAATCGTGGACGTTGGACCGGGCGTCGGCACGCTCAGGAAGGGCGACCACGTGATTCCGCTCTACACGCCGGAATGCCGCGAGTGCAAGTTCTGCCTCTCGCGCAAGACCAATCTCTGCCAAAAGATTCGCGCGACGCAAGGCAAGGGCCTGATGCCCGATGCGACTTCGCGCTTCTCGCTCGACGGCAAGCCGCTCTTTCACTACATGGGCACGTCCACGTTCTCGAACTACATCGTGGTGCCGGAGATCGCGGTGGCGAAGGTGCGCGAGGACGCGCCGTTCGACAAGATCTGCTACATCGGCTGCGGCGTGACGACGGGCGTGGGCGCGGTCGTGTATTCGGCGAAGGTCGAAGCGGGCGCGAACGTGGTCGTGTTCGGGCTCGGCGGCATCGGGCTGAACGTGATTCAGGGCGCCAAGATGGTCGGCGCGGACAAGATCATCGGCGTCGATATCAATCCGGGCCGCGTCGAGCTGGCGAAGAAGTTCGGCATGACGCACTTCATCAACCCGAACGAAGTGGAAAACGTGGTCGATCACATCGTGCAGTTGACCGATGGCGGCGCGGACTATTCGTTCGAGTGCGTCGGCAACGTGAAGCTGATGCGTCAGGCGCTCGAATGCACGCACAAGGGCTGGGGTCAGTCGTTCATCATCGGCGTGGCGGCGGCGGGCGAAGAGATCAGCACGCGGCCGTTCCAGCTCGTCACGGGCCGCGAATGGAAGGGCTCCGCGTTCGGCGGCGCGCGCGGCCGCACGGACGTGCCGAAGATCGTCGACTGGTACATGGAAGGCAAGATCAATATCGACGATCTGATCACGCACCATCTGAAGCTCGATCAGATCAACGACGGCTTCGACCTGATGAAGAAGGGCGAGTCGATCCGCTCCGTCGTCATTTATTGAGCGAGGAGGACGCCATGCTCGAACTCGTCGAGGAACACCGTTGTTTCGATGGCGTGCAGCGCATCTATCGGCACGAGTCGCGGTTCATCGGCCTGCCGATGCGCTTTTCGGTGTTCCTGCCCGCGGCTGCGTCGGCGTCGAAAGTGCCGGCGCTCTTCTATCTCGCCGGTCTCACGTGCACCGAAGAGACGTTTCCGATCAAGGCTGGCGCGCAGCGGTACGCGGCCGAGCATGGGATTGCGCTGATCGCGCCGGATACCTCGCCGCGCGGCGCCGATATTCCCGGCGAAAACGACGCGTGGGATTTCGGCTCCGGCGCGGGCTTTTATGTCGATGCGACGCGCGAGCCGTGGCGCGAGCGGTATCGCATGTATTCGTACGTGACGCAGGATCTGCGCGAAGCGGTGGTTGCCGACTTGCCGGTGCGCGAGGACCGGCTCGGCATCTTCGGGCATTCGATGGGCGGGCACGGCGCGCTCGTGCTCGCGCTGCGCAATCCGGATGTGTACCGCAGCGTGTCGGCGTTCGCGCCGATTGCCGCGCCTTCGCAATGTCCGTGGGGCGTGAAGGCGTTCACCGGCTATCTCGGCGATGACCGCGAGGCGTGGAAGCAGTACGACGCGAGCGAACTCGTCAAAGGCGATGCAGCGTCACGCTTCGAAGGCGGCATTCTGATCGATCAAGGGCTGGCCGATCAGTTTCTCGCCGAGCAGTTGCATCCCGATATCTTCGAGCGCAACGCGCGCGAGGCCGGGCATGGCGTCACGGTGCGTCGTCACGAAGGGTATGACCACGGATACTTCTTCATCTCGACGTTCATCGGCGAGCACATCGCGCATCATGCGCGGGTGCTCTGCCGTTGAGCGCGGCGGGCTAGCGGCAGCGGTCGGTCAGCTTCCGCGCCGCGAAAGCAGGCTCGCCGCATAGACCACGGCGGCGAGCATCGTGATCCAGAAGCTCGTCGGCCAGTCGGTGTAATAGGCGAGCGTGAGGCCGGCCCACGCCTGTCCCAATGCAAAGAGCGCGGCGAGCAGCAGGCCCGTCGACAGGCGCGTGGTCACGTTCTGCGCGGCCGCTGCCGGCCCGACCATCAACGCGAAGACCAGCAGCACGCCGACGATCTGCGTGCACGCCGCCACCGCGAGCGCGGTGATTGCGAGAAACAGCACGGAGACGAGGCGCAGCGAGACGCCTTTCGCTTCGGCCAGTTCCGGCTGCAACGAAGCGAAGAGCAGCGGCCGCATGATGACGCCCAGCGCAACGAGGCTCACGGCCGCCAGCCCGGCGAGCACCACGAGTGTTTCGTGACTGACGCCGAGCACGTTGCCGAACAGCAGCGCGGTCGCCTGCGTCGCGTAGGCGGTGAAGAAGTGCAGAAACAGCAGGCCGAAGCCGAGCGACAGCGAAAGAATCACGCCGATGGCCACGTCGCGGCCCGACAGCCGCTCCCCGAGCGCGCCCATGCCGACGCCCGCCGCGAGCGTGAAGCCGACCATGCCCCAGATGGGTGACACGCCGAACAGCACGGCCCCCGTCGCGCCGGTGAAGCCCACGTGCGACAGCGCGTGCCCCGCGAACGTCTGCCCGCGCATCACCAGAAAATACCCGACGATTCCCGCCAGCACCGCGACGATGCCCGACGCCGCAAAGGCGTTCACCATGAAGTCGTATTCAAACATCGTGCGTGTGCGTTCCCTTCTTGCCGTGGCCGTGCGTATGAGCGTGGTCGTGCGGGTGCTCGTGCTCGTGCTGATGCCCGTTGCCGTTTTCGTGCGCGTGATCGAGCTTGTCGATTTCCACGTCGCCCGACATCACGAAGATGCGGCCGTTCACGCGCATGACGTCGATGGTCGAGCCGTAGAGACGCGAAAGCACGGGGTTCGTGATGACTTCATCGACCGTGCCGAGCGCCGCGCGCCCGTTGCCGAGATACAGCACGCGGTCAAGCGAGTTCAAAAGCGGATTCAGTTCGTGCGCGGAAAACAGCACGGTGATGTTGAGTTCGCGCTGCACGCGTCGCACGAGTTCCACGACGCCCGTCTGGTGACGCGGATCGAGGCTGATGAGCGGCTCGTCCAGCAGCAACAGACGCGGGTTGCCGAGCAGACACTGCGCGAGCAGGAGACGCTGACGCTCGCCGCCCGATAGCTCCGACAGCGGCCGCGCCGCGAGTTGCCGCGCGCCGACGAGATCGAGCACGCGCTCGACGTCGGCGCGCGTGCGCGCGTCGCGATGCGGCAGGCCCCAGCGATGCCCGTCCGCGGCCATTGCGACAAAGTCGCGCCCGAGCACGCGGCGATTCGCGAGCCCCGCCCGAATCTGCGGCATGTAGCCGATGGACGCATTGCCGCGCACGACCGCCTCGCCGTTTACGCGAATCGCGCCGGACGCAACGGGCACGAGGCCGAGCAGCGCGCGCATCAGCGTGGTCTTGCCCGCGCCGTTCGGCCCGAGCACGCCGATGAATTCGCCGGTCTGAACGGCGAAGCTCGCATCGTTCAGAATCGCGCGGCCGCCGAGTTCTAGCGTCACATGATCGACTTCGAGCGCGGCCTTCGACTCGCGGATCATTGCTGCCATCCTTGCAGCGCGCCCGCGAGCGCGTCGAGCTGCGTCTGCATCCATTGCTGATACGTCTTGCCGGCCGGCAGTGTCTCCGTCACGCTGATGCTCGGCACATGCCCGTCTTTCGCGATGCCCAGCAGTCGCCGCGTGAGCGCGCCGGTCGCCTGGCTGTTGTAGATGAGCACGTGCACGCGCCGTTCGCGCAAGTCTTTCTCGAACGCGGCGATATCGGCGGGGCTCGGCTCCGTCTCGTTCATCTGCGCGGTCTGGAACCGCTGGTTGCGCATGTCGAAGCCGATGGCGTCCGCCGTATAGCCGAACACCGGCTCCGTCGCGGTCACGGGCACGCCGCGATAGCGCGACTTCAACTGCGCGATGCGCGCGTCGATGGGCTTGAGCGATGCCAAAAACGCGGCGAGACGCGCGTCGTAGTCGCTCTTGTGCGCCGGGTCCGCGCTCGCCAGATACGCGCTCACCGCTTTCGCGACGGCAGGCATCGTCGGCGGGTCATACCAGAGATGCGGATTGTCGCCGGACTTCTTGCCGGTCAGCTGCGCCGCGACGATCACCGTGCGCTTGCCGCTCGCCTTCGATGCCGCGAGCAGCTTGTCCATCCACGGATCGTAGTCCGCGCCGTTATAGACGACGAGCGCGGCGTGCTGAAGCGCGCGCGCCGTCTTGGGACTCGCTTCGAAGAGATGCGGATCTTCGTCGGGATTGTTGAGAATGCTCGTGACCTCGACGTGATCGCCGCCGAGCTGGCGCACGACGTCGCCATAGAAGTTCTCTGCCGCGACGACCGGCACGCCCGCCGCGTGCGCCGTCACGCTCTGGCCGATGCTGAACACGGCCGCGATGCAACTCAGAATGTGCGCGAGTTTCATCGGGCTCCTTGCGTGTGGGCGTGATCGTTCGCGCGATGCTTGTGCTGGCAGTCGCTGCACAGGCCGCTCAGTTCCACGACCTGATGCCGCAACTGGAAGCCGTGCGCGGGCGGGCTCGCGGACAGCGACGACGCCAGTTCGCGCCCCTGAATTTCGAGCGTCGCGCCGCATTCGTCGCAGATCAGGAACTGGCTTTCGTGCGGGCGGCCGGCGTCGCAGCACGCGACGAACGCGTTCTTCGACTCGATGCGATGCACGAGCCCGTTCTCGACGAGAAAGTCGAGCGCGCGATAAACGGTGGTCGGCGGCACGCGCGCGCCGCGCTGCGGCTCAAGCGCGTCGATGAGGTCGTACGCGCCGATGGGCTTGTGCGCCTTCAGCACGAGTTCGTACACGTGGCGGCGCAGCGGTGTGAGCGCGAGGCCGCGCTCGTCGGCTAACGCTTCCGCGCGGGCGAGCATGGTTTCAACGGATGCGGTCATGTCATCGTGGCCGCGCGATGGCGGCGCTGTGCGAGCGAATCGCGATGATATAACGTATCACTGAGTTTTGCATCGCACCAAGCGGGGCGTGCGTTGCGCAATGCAGCATCGAAACCGCACAACCACGCCTTGACACGCGCCGCCGCAACACCGATCATTCGATCAAACATAGAGCAATTGATCGGCCGTCGAGCGTTCGCTCACTTCGGCGCGCCGGTCGGGCACAGAATCGGAGACATCGGTGAGACTGAAAGACAAGGTCGCGGTCATCACGGGCGCCGCGAGCGGAATCGGCGAGGCGGTCGCGCGGCGCTATCTGGACGAAGGCGCAAAGCTCGTCGTCGTCGACGTGAAAGACGCGCAGGTCATGACGCAGCGTTTCGATAACGCCGCCGACCGCGTGCTCGCACTGAAAGCCGACGTCACGCGCCGCGAAGACATCGAGCGCATCGTGGCGAGCGCCGTGGAGCGCTTCGGCGGCATCGACATTCTCTTCAACAACGCGGCGCTCTTCGACATGCGCCCGATCCTCGACGAATCCTGGGACGTTTACGACCGCCTCTTCGCGGTGAACGTCAAGGGCATGTTCTTTCTGATGCAGGCAGTCGCGCGGCGCATGGTCGAGCAGGGGCGCGGCGGCAAGATCATCAACATGTCGTCGCAGGCCGGGCGGCGCGGCGAGGCGCTCGTCTCGCACTATTGCGCGACGAAAGCGGCGGTCATCAGCTATACGCAGTCGGCGGCGCTCGCGCTCGCGAAATCGCGCATCAACGTGAACGGCATCGCGCCGGGCGTCGTCGATACGCCGATGTGGGAAGAGGTCGATGCGCTCTTCGCGCGTTACGAAGACCGGCCGCTCGGCGAAAAGAAGCGCATCGTCGGCGAGGAAGTGCCGCTCGGCCGCATGGGCGTGCCGGACGACCTGACCGGCGCGGCGCTGTTTCTCGCATCGGCGGATTCGGATTACATCACCGCGCAGACGATCAACGTCGATGGCGGCAACTGGATGAGTTGAGCGGGCGCGCGCGCCTTGCAGCATGAGGCGCACCGTCTATAGTGAAACGGCGTCGCGGCGAAGCATACGCGGGCCAGTCTTAGAAAACGAGCAACCACGCGGTTCCCAGCGCAGCAGAAGCAGGCAGCGGCACAGACGGCACGTGCGCCACGCATGGACGATCCGCTGCACCGTGCAAACGAAAAAGGAGACGAACCAATGAAACGCACCCAACGCACCGTCCAGCCCCAGCCGCGCACGCGGCGTTCCATCGCGGCGGTTTCGGCCGCGCTTGCCGCCGCCGCGCTCGCGCCGCTCGCCGCGCACGCCGCGACGACCATCACCATCGCCACGCTCAACAATCCGGACATGATCGAGCTGAAGAAGCTCTCGCCGGCGTTCGAGAAGGCGAATCCCGACATTCAGCTGAAGTGGGTGATTCTCGAAGAGAACGTGCTGCGCCAGCGCGCGACCACCGACATCACGACCAATAGCGGCCAGTTCGACGTGCTGACCATCGGAACGTACGAAGCGCCGCAGTGGGGCAAGCGCGGCTGGCTGTCGCCGATGTCGAATCTGCCTTCGAACTACGATCTCGACGATGTCGTGAAGACGGCTCGCGACGGTCTCTCGTACAACGGCCAGCTCTACGCGCTGCCGTTCTACGTCGAAAGCTCGATGACGTATTACCGCAAGGATCTGTTCCAGGCCGCGGGCCTGAAGATGCCGGATCAGCCGACCTACGACCAGATCAAGCAGTTCGCCGACAAGCTCACCGACAAGTCGAAAGGGCAGTACGGCATCTGTCTGCGCGGCAAGGCGGGCTGGGGCGAGAACATGGCGTACGTCTCGACGGTCGTGAACACGTTCGGCGGCCGCTGGTTCGACGAGCAGTGGAAGGCGCAACTCGACACGCCGGAATGGCACAAGGCCGTGTCCTTCTATGCGGACCTGCTGAAGAACGACGGCCCGCCGGGAGCGAGCTCGAACGGCTTCAACGAAAACCTCACGCTGATGTCCTCGGGCAAGTGCGCGATGTGGATCGACGCGACGGTTGCCGCGGGCATGCTCTACAACAAGCAGCAGTCGCAAGTGGCCGACAAGATCGGCTTCGCGGCCGCGCCGACGCAAGTCACGCCGAAGGGCTCGCACTGGCTCTGGTCGTGGTCGCTCGCGATTCCGAAGACGTCGAAGCAGCAGGACGCCGCGAAGAAGTTCGCCGCGTGGGCCACGTCGAAGGAATACATCGAGATGGTCGGCAAGGACGAAGGCTGGGCCTCGGTGCCGCCGGGCACGCGCAAGTCCACTTACGCTCGCCCCGAGTACAAGCAGGCCGCGCCGTTCGGCGACTTCGTGTTGCAGGCGATCGAGTCCGCGAATCCGAACGACGCGACGCAGAAGAAGGTGCCGTATAGCGGCATCCAGTTCGTCGGCATTCCGGAGTTCCAGTCGTTCGGCACGGTGGTCGGGCAGTCCATCGCGGGCGTCGTCGCCGGACAGACGAGCGTCGACAACGCGCTGAAGGCCGCCAACGCCACCGCCGATCGCGCGGTGAAACAGGCCGGCTATCAGAAGTAAGCGGCAAACAAGCAGCAACAAGCGGGCCGTTCGACCCCGATCGGCCCGCCGGCATCATCGAGAGGTGACACGATCATGCGCCAACTGAATCCCCCCATCGCCGATCACTTCGACGTGTCCGCCGCCGAGCGCGACAAGAAGCGCGCGAAGTCGGTCCGCTGGCTGATTACGCCGTCGTCCGGGCTGCTGTTCCTGTGGATGGCCATTCCGCTTGCGATGACCATCTGGTACTCGTTCTCGCGCTACAACCTGCTGAATCCCGATGTCAAAGGCTTCGCGGGGCTCGACAACTTCCAGTTTCTCGTCACCGATCCCGCGTTCGGGCCGTCCATCGGGCATACGCTGACGCTGATCGCGTCGGTGCTGGCGATCACGGTGATCGGAGGCGTGCTGCTCGCGGTGCTCTTCGACCGCAAGTTCATCGGACAGGGCATCGCGCGGCTGCTCGTGATCGCGCCGTTCTTCGTGATGCCGACCGTCTCCGCGCTGATCTGGAAGAACATGATTCTGCATCCGGTGTACGGCCTCGTCGCCTCGCTGATGCGATCGCTCGGCATGCAGCCTATCGACTGGTTCGCCGAGTATCCGCTCTTCGCCGTGATCGTGATCGTGGCGTGGCAGTGGTTGCCGTTCGCGTTCCTCATTCTGTTCACCGCCATTCAGTCGCTCGATCAGGAGCAGAAGGAAGCGGCGCGCATCGACGGCGCGGGTCCGTTCGCGATGTTCTTCTTCATCACGCTGCCGCACTTGAAGCGCGCGATCGCGGTCGTCGTAATGATGGAAACCATTTTCTTGCTCTCGATTTTCGCGGAAATCTACACGACCACGGGCGGCGGCCCCGGCACCGCAACGACCAACCTGTCGTACCTGATCTACGCGCTCGGCCTGCAACAGTTCGATGTCGGCCTCGCCTCGGCGGGCGGCATTCTCGCGGTGATTCTCGCCAATATCGTCGCGTTCTTCCTCGTGAGAATGCTCGCGAAGAACCTCAAAGGGGAGTACGAGTCATGAGCACGCATCCCGTTACCTCCACGACTTCGGTGCCCGTGCTGGATCACGTGAAGCGCATCGTGCCCGGCGTCGTCGCGTGGCTCGTCTCCATCCTGCTGTTCTTCCCGATCTTCTGGATGACGATCACCGCGTTCAAGACCGAGCAGCAGGCGTATTCGTCGTCGCTCATCTTTTCGCCGACGCTCGACAGCTTTCGCGAAGTCTTCGCGCGCAGCAACTACTTCGGTTTCGCGTGGAATTCGGTGCTGATCTCGCTCGGCGTGACGGTGGTCTGCCTGTTGCTCGCGGTGCCGTGCGCCTACGCGATGGCTTTCTTCCCCACGCGCAAGACGCAGAAGCTGCTTCTGTGGATGCTTTCCACGAAGATGATGCCGTCGGTCGGCGTGCTCGTGCCCATTTATCTCTTGTGGAAGAACTCCGGGCTGCTGGATACGGTGAGCGGACTCATCATCGTCTACACGCTCATCAATCTGCCGATTGCCGTGTGGATGGCCTACACGTACTTCAACGAAGTGCCGAAGGACATTCTCGAAGCCGGCCGCATCGACGGCGCGACGACATGGCAGGAGATCGTCTATCTGCTGATGCCGATGGCGCTGCCGGGCCTCGCATCGACGGCGCTCCTGCTCGTGATCCTTTCGTGGAACGAGGCGTTCTGGAGCATCAACCTGTCGAGTTCGAATGCCGCGCCGCTCACCGTGTTCATCGCGTCGTATTCGAGTCCGGAAGGGCTCTTCTGGGCGAAGCTCTCGGCGGCTTCGCTGCTCGCGGTCGCGCCGATACTGATCGTCGGCTGGCTCTCGCAGAAGCAGCTCGTGCGCGGGCTCACCTTCGGCGCGGTCAAGTGAGGGCGGGCGCGTGAATCCGACAACCACACACGACCGCCTGATGATCTGCGATTGCGACGGCGTGCTCATCGACAGCGAAGCCGTGGCGGCGCGGATGCTCGTCACCGAACTGGAGGCGCTGTGGCCGGGCGTCGATGTCGAGCCGGTGGTGCTGCCGCTGCTCGGCCTGCGCATCGAAGCCGTGCTCGCGAGCGCCGCCGACAGCGTCAACCGCACGCTCACGCCGGAGCAGGTCGTCGCGATCCGGCGTTCGGTCGAGGCGGCGGCGGTGCAGGCGCCGCCGGTCGCGGGCATCGCAGATGCACTCGCGGCCGTGCCCCTCACGAAAGCCTGCGCGAGCAACAGTTTTTCGTCGTATGTCGATACCGTGCTGCAACGCACGGGCCTCGTGCGCTTCTTCGGCGACCGGCGCTTCTGCGCGGACATGGTCGCCAATCCAAAGCCCGCGCCGGACGTCTATCTGGCGGCGGCGCGCGCGATGAACGTCGATCCGTCGATGTGCATCGTGGTCGAAGACAGCGTGACGGGCGTCACGGCAGCGCGGGCAGCGGGCATGCCGGTGCTCGGATTCATCGGCGGCGGACATGCGACGGAAGGCCAGGTTGAAGCGCTCAGGCGCGCGGGCGCGGGCATCGTGTTCGACGACATGGCGCGCCTGCCCGCGCTCGTCGATCACTGGCTGCAACACGCGTCGTTCGAGACGAACTAGCGCGCGCACGGACACGTGCGCCGCACATGACTCGGTGAAAGCAAGGCCGACAGGAGACACATCATGGCTAGCCTGACGTTACGCAACATCAACAAGCGTTATGAAGACACGGAGGTGATGCGCAGCGTCAACCTCGATATCGAAGACGGCGAATTCGTCGTGTTCGTGGGGCCGTCGGGCTGCGGCAAGTCCACGCTCATGCGCATGATCGCGGGACTCGAAGACATCAGCGGCGGCGATCTGATGATCGACGGCGCGCGCGTGAACGACCTGCCGCCCGCCAAGCGCGGCATCGCGATGGTGTTCCAGTCGTATGCGCTCTATCCGCACATGACGCTGTACGACAACATGGCCTTCGGCCTCAAGCTCGCTGGCGAGAAGAAGCCCGCCATCGACGCAGCCGTGAAGCAGGCCGCGAAGATTCTGCATATCGACCATCTGCTCGACCGCAAGCCGAAGCAACTGTCGGGCGGTCAGCGTCAGCGCGTGGCGATCGGCCGCGCGATCACGCGCAAGCCGAAAGTCTTTCTCTTCGACGAGCCGCTCTCGAACCTCGACGCCGCGCTGCGCGTGAAGATGCGCCTGGAATTCGCGCGCCTGCACGACGACTTGAAGACCACGATGATCTACGTGACGCACGATCAGGTCGAAGCGATGACGCTCGCGGACAAGATCGTCGTGCTGTCGGCGGGCAACGTCGAGCAGGTCGGCACGCCAAACACGCTGTATCACGCGCCGGCGAACAAGTTCGTCGCGGGTTTCATCGGCTCGCCGAAGATGAACTTCCTGTCCGGCACGGTTGCGCAGGTTCAGGGCAACGGCGTGCTCGTGAAGTACGAGACCGGCGAGACGCAATTGGTTGGCGTGCTGCCGGGCAACGCGAAGGCGGGCGATGCGGTGACGGTCGGCATTCGTCCGGAGCACTTGCAGCCGATGCCCGCCACGAGCGACTACGGCGTGTCCGCCTCGACGATGACCGTCGAAACGCTCGGCGATGCGGCTTATCTCTATGCAGAAACGTCCGTCGCGCCGGACGGCCTCATCTCGCGCATTCCGCCGCTGGAGAAGCACGCGCGCGGCGCGAAGCTGAAGCTCGGCACGGAGCCGGACCACTGCCATATGTTCGACGCACAAGGGCAGGCGTTCGCGCGCAACGCAGTGCAGGCTTATTTGGCGGAACATCCGGCAGTGAAGATGCCGCGTGTGCAGAGCGCGTCGGCCTGACGCGGCGCGTTTTCTTTTAGTGTCGGTAGCGGAGGATAATGCGGCATCGCCCGCCAACGCCTTCCACCGACACGCGCCATGTACGTTCTCAACCAACTGTTCGTTTATCCGATCAAGTCCTGCGCCGGCATCGCGCTGCCACGCGCGATGCTGCTCGAAACCGGCCTCGAATACGACCGCAACTGGATGGTCACGGACGCGTCGGGCGGCATGCTGACGCAGCGCACTTATCCGCGCATGGCCTTGATCCGCACGGCGTTCGATGGCGGCGATCTCGTCATCGACGCGCCCGGCATGTCCACGCTGCGCACGCCGCTGGACCCGGCGGCGCTGCAGCAAACGCAGCCGATGCGCGCGACCGTCTGGCGCGACACCGTCGATGCGCTCGACACCGGCCCGCAGACCGCGCAGTGGTTCAGCGAGCTTCTCGGCATGCCGGCGCGTTTGGCGCGCTTCGCACCGCAAGCGCGGCGCAACGTCGATCAGAAGTGGACCGCGCCGCTCACTACGCACACGCGTTTCGCCGATGGCTTTCCGCTGCTCGTGCTCGGCCAGGCATCGCTCGACGATCTCAACGCACGGCTCGCGCAGAAGGGCGCGCCCGCCATTGCCGCGAACCGCTTCCGCCCGAATCTCGTGATCGGCGGGCTCGACGCCTACGAGGAAGATTTCGTCGAAGACATGCTGATTCGCGCCAAAGGCCGCGACGTGCAACTGCGCCTCGTCAAGCTCTGCACGCGCTGTCCGGTGCCGACCATCGACCAGTCGACGGGCGCGCCGCATCCAGAGTGGCCGCACGAACCGCTGGACACCATGAGCACGTATCGCGCAAGCGCGCAGCACGACGGCAAGCTCACGTTCGGCAAGAACGCGATGGTGGTCGAAGGCGAGGGCGTGATGCTCGAAGCCGGGCAGGCGGTGGACGCGCAGATCGCGTTCTAAAGGCTCACGCGTCGAGCGCGGCTTTCGCGCAAAGCTCGTCGGTCACGAGTCCCGAAAGCCACTGGCCTTTGAGCGCCGCGATCAACGCTTCACGCTTGCGCTCGCCGCCCGCGAAGCCGATGGTCGGGCGCTTCGGCGGCGCGTCGAGCTTCAGGCTCGTGACGCGCGCGCCGGTCCTCGACTGCACGCGCTCGCCGTTCTCGTCGATCGGCAAGCCAAGCCATTCCGCGACCGCGCCGGCCTTCATCAACTCGTCCACCTCGGCGCGCGTGATGAAGCCGTCTTCATGCAGCGGGCAATTGATGCCCACATTGCCGATGCCGACGAACGCAACATCGGCTTTCTGCGCGAGTTCATCGACGATGCGGTACAGCCGGTGATTGACCCACTGCGCGCGCTCCGCTTCGTTGTCGGCCATGAGCGGCGCCGGCAGCATGAAGTGCTTGCCGCCGGTCTTCTCCGATAGCTGCTGCGCGACGTCGTAGCGATTCGACGACCCGTCCTGCGCAATCGCGCCGACCATCGACACGAAGCGATGCTGCGGGCGGTCGATCTGGCCGATCTGTTCGACGACCGCCTTCAGCGTGCGCCCGCTGCCGATCGACACGACGATCGGCTTCTCATCGACCAGATAGCGCTCCATCACCTGCGCGCCCGCGACGGCGAGCTTGCGGTCCACTTGCTCTTTCGTGTCGCCGTCGATGGGCACCACTTCGCACATCGCGAGGCCGTAACGGTCGCTCAGTTGCTTTGCGAGCGACAGGCAATCCGCGATGCGGTGATCCACCCGCACGCGAATCAGGTTCTTTTCCACCGCGAACGCGACGAGCCGCTGCGCCACGGGACGCGAGATCTGGAGTTTTTCCGCGATCTCGTTCTGCGTGTTGCCGGCGACGTAGTAAAGCCACGCCGCGCGGGTCGCCAGGTCGAGTTTTTCGGTTGATTTGGGCACTGAGGTGTTTTCTTGTCCTTCGCGAATCGGCTGTTTCGTCAGTGCGAGCGTGATCGCCGCTCTATGCCAGACGCGGGCGCGCCGGATCGAACAGCGGCCGCACGTGCTGATACAGCTCCCGGAAGCTCTTCAGCCGCTGACGCAAGAGCTGATGCCGTTCGCCGTTCGGCGTGAACTCCTGCTTCACCGCAGGTTTCGCGAGCACGACCGACGGATCGCCGCCCGCCGCCAGCCAGCCGAGGCGCGCCGCGCCCAGCGCCGCGCCGGTTTCGCCGCCGCCGTGCGTGCGCGTCGGGGTATCGAAGGCATCGGCGAACATTTGGCCCCAGTATGCGCTTCGCGCGCCGCCGCCGAGCATGGACAACGCGCGCGTCTCGGTGCCCGCCGATTGCAGCGCATCCAACCCGTCCGTGAGCGCGAGCGTCACGCCTTCGAGCACCGAATAGCCGAGCAGCGCGCGGTCCGTTGCGTGCGTCATGCCGAAGAAGACGCCTTGCGCGTACGGGTCGTTGTGCGGCGTGCGCTCGCCGCTGAGATACGGCAGAAAGAGCGGGGCGGTCGGGAGCGCGTCGGCGGGCAGCGCCTCGACTTCGGCGAGCAGCGTGGGCTCGTCGGTGGACGTGAGCTTGCAGACCCAGCGCAGGCAGCTTGCCGCCGACAGCACGACGCTCATCTGATGCCAGCGGTCCGGAATCGCGTGGCAGAACGCGTGCACGGCGGACGCCGGATTCGGCCGGAAGCGGTCGCCGACCACGCACAGCACGCCGGACGTGCCGAGCGAGAGGAAGCCATCGCCCGGTTCGGTCGCGCCGATGCCGACCGCGCTCGCGGCGTTGTCGCCGCCGCCCGCCGCGACGACGACGTCATCGCGCAAGCCGAGTTCGGCCGCAAGCTCTGGCCGCAGCGTGCCCGACGGCTGGCTGCCTTCCGCGAGCGACGGCATCTGCTGACGCGACATGCCACACGCGGCGAGCAGCTCGTCGGACCAGTCGCGGCGCGCGACGTCGAGCCAGAGCGTGCCGGCGGCGTCCGATGGATCGGACACCTTCGTGCCCGTCAGATGCATGCGCAGATAGTCCTTCGGCAAGAGCACGCACGCAGTCTGATTGAAGATCGTGGGTTCGTTGTGCGCCACCCAGAGCAGCTTGGGCGCGGTGAAGCCGGGCATCGCGAGATTGCCCGCGATTTCGTGCAGATTCGGCGCGCGCTCGTAGAGTTCGGCGCATTCCTTGTCGCTGCGCATGTCGTTCCAAAGGATCGCGGGACGCAGCACGCGATCGCTCGAATCGAGCAGCACCGCGCCGTGCATCTGACCGGACAGGCCGATGCCGCGGACCTGCGCGAACTCCGTCGGAAACTTCTCGCGCAGCTTGAAGAGCGCGGCGCGCGTGCCTTCCCACCAGTCGAGCGGATTCTGTTCCGACCAGCGCGGCTTCGGACGCGAGACGGTGAACGGCGTGCCCGCCGTGCCGATGACGCTGCCGTCGCTCGCGAGCAGCAGCACTTTCACTTCGGAGGTGCCGAGGTCGATGCCTAAGTACATGTACGAGCCCTTGGTCGTTGCCGGAGCACATGCCCGGCCAGAACGTGGAATTTACCGCCCGGCGCGGCGGCGCGCCATGAGCACAATACCGGAGCGGCAGATGCTTGCGGATAAGGCTACGGACGGTTCGCGAGCCACGCATCGACGCGCGCGATGGCCGCGCGCATCACGCGTTCGAGGCTTTCGCTCTGCGCCATGCTGCCCCAGAGCAGCTTGTCGCCGGTGAATGCCTCGATGGGATCGGCCGCCGTGAAGAAGCCGTGCGCGACGGCTGGGTCCATCACGCCGTCCTGATACGTGTACGGCAGCTTGCCTTCGTGCCAGCGTTCGAGGAAGCGGAAAAAGAGCGCGGGCAGCATGGCCGTCGCGTTCGGATCGATGCCGCGCGCGAAGCATTCCGAGAGCGTCGGCGCGATGAAGCCCGGCAGCTTCGAAAAGCCGTCGGCGGCGACGCGCTGGTTCGTGTCCTTGATATACGGATTGCTGAAGCGGTCGAGCACCACGTCGCGATACTTGGCGAGATCGATCGGGCTCGGCGTGAGGCACGGAATCACGTCTTCGGTGACATAGGCTTCGGCGAGCGCGCGAATCTCCATGTCCTGCGTGCCTTCGTGAATGTATTGCAGGCCGACGAGCGTGCCCGCCCAAGCGATGCAGCTATGACTCGCGTTGAGAATGCGGATCTTCGCCTCTTCATACGGATGCACCGACGAGACCATCTCCGCGCCGACCTTCTCCCACGCCGGACGCCCCGCGCAGAAGTTGTCTTCGATGACCCATTGGATGAACTTCTCGCCCATCACGGGCGCGCGGTCGTCGAAGCCGGTGGCCGCCTTCACGCGCTCGGCGACATCGGGCGTCGGGCGCGGCGTGATGCGATCGACCATTGCGTTCGGGCACGACGTGTTCGCGATCATCCAGTCGCGCAGCGCCGTCTGTCCACGCCGTTGCAGGAATTCGAGCATGCCGGCCTTGAAGCGGTCGCCGTTGCTGCGCAGGTTGTCGCAGTTTTGCAGCGAGACTTTGCCGGCATTGTTGTTCATGCGGGCTTCGAGGATCGCGGCGAGCGCGCCGTAGATGGTCGTCTTAGCGCCGTTGAGGTCGGCGGCGAGATCGGGATTGGCGGTGTCGAGCTTGTCGTGTTCGTCGAGGTAATAGCCGCCTTCGGTCACGGTGAACGAGACGATCTTGCACGCGGGCGCGGCGCCCGTCGCGATCAGCTCGCTCAAGTCCGCCGACCACGGCACGACCTTCTTGATCGAGCGCACGACTTCATACTCGCGCTCGCCTTGCGGCGTGACCGTTTCCAGCGTGTATTCGCCGTTCTGCGCGGCGAGCGCGTCGAGCACGGCGTTCATGTCGCCGCGAATGTTGCCGACGGCGAGCGACCAGTCCGCATCGCCCGATTCGATCAGCTTGTGCAGATACCACGCCTGATGCGCGCGATGAAACGACCCCGCGCCGATATGCAGGATCACGTTCGCACTCGTGCCTTCGCTGGATACGCTGCTCATGTCTTGTCTTCCTCTGATTGGCTGATGCGCCCCTTCTGCGCGGACGGTTCGTGAGCATTTGCTCGATAGGTGGTCGAATGATCGTATTCGCCCGGTCGAAAGTCAAGGCGCGCGGCCGCGGCTTCGTCGCTGCGCTGCGGCGCGATTCCGCGCGTCATGCCATGCGCGCGTGCTTCGCCGGACACGCTGCAACGCACCATCGAATGCCGGCGGACGGATCGGGACATACCCGGATAGCCAACGCGGCTCGCATTGGCGGAAGGTGCATGCGGCTCGAAAGATCGGCGGCACCACGCACAACCATAAACGCGAGACACGGACATGGACTATGTAATCGGCATCGACATCGGCACGCAAAGCACGAAGGCGCTCGTCGTGGATACAGCAGGCGCGATCGTCGCGCAGCATTCGAGCGCCTACCATCCCGATACGCCGAAGCCGCTGTGGGCCGAACAATGGCCGTCCGTCTGGTTCGATGCGGTGACCACATGCATCGCCGGATGCGTCGAAAAGACGAAAGCGCAGGGCATCGACGCGCGGCAGATCAAGGCGCTGTGCGTGAGCAGCCTGTACGGCGGCTCGGGCATTCCGGTGGACGAGCACATGGAGGCGCTTCATCCGTGCCTCATCTGGATGGATCGCCGCGCCACCGCCGAGGTGAACTGGGTGCGCGAGCACGTGGACGTGCCGCGCCTCGAAGCAATCACCGGCAACGGCGTGGACAGCTACTACGGCTTCACAAAGATGCTGTGGCTGCGCGAACATCGGCCCGATGTCTGGGAGAAGACGCGCTATCTGCTGCCGCCCAACGCCTTCGTGATCCAGCGGCTCACGGGCGAGCTTGCCGTCGATCACAGTTCGGCGGGCAATGTCGGCGGTGTGTACGACGTCGGCGCGCGCGCGTGGTCGCACGAAGCACTCGAAATGCTCGGCATTCCCGCGTCGATGATGCCGGAGCGTCTCGTGGAATCGTCGGAGGTCGTCGGCGGGCTTTTGCCGCAATGGGCCGAAAAGCTCGGGCTCGCCGCGAACACGCCGGTCGTCGCGGGCGGCGTCGATGCGGCCGTCGCCACGTTCGCCGCAGGCGTGACGCAAGCGGGCCACCACGTCGCGATGATCGGCACGAGCATGTGCTGGGGCTACGTCAACCAGAGCGTCGATGCGCGGCACGGCCTCGTCTCGATGCCGCACGTCTACAACGGCACGCGCGATCTCTATGTGTTCGGCGGCGCGAGCACAGCGGGCGCGTGCGTGGCGTGGTATCGCGACCAGTTCTGTCAGGCGGAAATCGAGGCCGCGAAAGCCACGCCGCATGGCGACCCGCATCGGCTGCTGGAAGACGCGGCGTCGAAGGTCGCGGCGGGCGCGGACGGCGTCGTGTTCCTGCCGTATCTGATGGGCGAGCGCAGCCCCGTGTGGGACGCGCACGCGAGCGGCACCTTCGTCGGCCTGAATCTCTTTCACACGCGCGCCACGCTGTATCGCGCGGTGCTGGAAGGCGTCGCGTTCGCGCTCCGGCACAACATGGAAGCGGGGCGGCGCGGCGCGCAGTCGCTGGACGACCGGCTGATCGTCGTCGGCGGCGCGGCGCATTCGGATCTATGGATGCAGATCATCGCGGACGTGACCGGCTTTCCGGTCTTGTCGATTGAACAGGAAGTGGAAGCCGCGATGGGCGCGGCGCTGCTCGCGGCGCTCGGCGCGGGGCTGATCTCGCGCGAAACGGCCGAGGGCGGCTGGGTCACGCTCGTCGAGCGCGCGAAGCCCGATGCCGCGCGGCAACGCGTGTACGACGCGCGCTTCGGTGTGTACCTCGACCTTTATCCCGCGCTCAAGGACGCGATGCATCGGCTCCGCGACGCTTGATCTCGAGCGATGTTCACGGCTCGCGCATCTGCGTCGGATGCGCGTCGAATACGGGGCCTTGCACGAAGTGCACATCGAACTGCTGAAGCGCGTCGAACTGCGCTTCGTCGGACACGTTCGAGAAGATGAGCGGAATCTTCAGCCGATGCGCATACGCGACGAGATGCTTCACGACCGAATCGCGCAGCGCGGCGCCCGCATCCATCTTGATGAAATCGAGCCGCGCCATCTCCGACACCGCCATGATCTGCCCGGCATTCGGCAGATTGCCCGCCACCTTGAATCCGTAGCGCTGATAGCTCTTGGTCAGATAGCCGAGAAACGTCTTGTGCGCGACCGCCGCCGCCGGCAGTTCGATCACCACGCGCGCCGGATTCATGCCGAACTTGCGCAGCACCGACGAAAAGACCAAGCCGTGGTCGTATTTCACGCTTTTCAGCAGCCGTTCATGCACGCGCAGAAACAGTAATCCGGGCCGCTGCGGGCCGAAGAAATTGAACGCGTGGAGCGCCCGCGAAAGCCGGTCGAGCGTGACGAGTTCGTTGTCGTCTTCGAAGTGCGCGAACGGATCGCGCGGCATGTCGCCTTCGATCAGCGTCAGCGCCTGCAAGCCCAGTTCGTCCCCGAAGCGTTGCGCGCTTTCCGCCGACGCGGACAGCGTTTGCGGAAAGCTGTGCGTGCCGACATCGAAGATCGGTTCGTAGGCGCTTGCGAGCGTCAGTTCGCCGTATCGCGCGATAGCCTGCCGCGCGTGCTCGTCGCCGCCCAGGACGATATGCGCGCCGAGGAACGGATGTTCCGAGGCGCGGGCGACGAGTTCCGGCAGAGACGGGGAGATCATGAATATGGATTCGGGCGCTGGCCGACCGGACGCTTGTAATGTTCTTGATGGTATCAGTGCACACGGCGGCCGCTTGCACCAAACCGACATATTGATATGCCAGCCGGCGGCATCGAATCAGGGTATACGCGCTATTTCACTAAACGTAATGCGTTTAACATGCCGCAAACCGGTCGAGGAGATCCGACGATGCCGCCGTTCGACACCCACACTGACGCGAGCCGCCACTATCAGTCCGGCTTCGCGAACGACTTCGCCACGGAAGCCTTGCCGGGCGCGCTGCCGCTCGGCCGCAATTCGCCGCAGCGCGCGGCGTACGGCCTCTACACCGAGCAGCTTTCCGGCACCGCGTTCACCGCGCCGCGAGCGCATAACCGCCGCTCGTGGCTGTATCGCATCCGGCCGGCGGCGGTTCACAAGCCGTTCACGCGCATGACCGGGAACGCGCGAATCGTGGCCAATTTCGCCGACGTTCCGCCGACACCGCCGAACCAGTTGCGCTGGGACCCGCTGCCGATGCCCGACGCGCCGACGGATTTCATCGACGGCTGGGTGACGATGGCCGGCAACGGCGCGGCCGAGTCGATGAACGGCTGCGCGATCCATCTGTACGCGGCAAACCGCCCGATGCACGACCGCTTCTTCTACAACGCGGACGGCGAACTGCTCATCGTGCCGCAGCACGGGCGGCTTTCCATTGCGACGGAACTCGGCCGGCTGGATGTCGCGCCGTTCGAGATCGCGGTGATTCCGCGCGGCGTGCGCTTTGCCGTCACGCTGCCGGATGGCGAAGCGCGCGGCTACATTTGCGAGAACTTCGGCGCGCTTCTGCAACTGCCGGATCTCGGACCGATCGGCTCCAACGGCCTCGCGAATCCGCGCGACTTTCTCACGCCGCACGCGGCTTACGAGGACCGCGAGGGCGACTTCGAACTGGTCGCGAAGCTGAACGGCGTGCTGTGGCGCGCGGATATCGGCCATTCGCCGCTCGATGTGGTCGCGTGGCACGGCAACTATGCGCCGTACAAGTACGATCTGCGGCACTTCAACACCATCGGCTCGATCAGCTTCGATCATCCCGATCCCTCCATCTTCCTCGTGCTGCAATCGCCGAGCGACACGCCGGGCGTCGACACCATCGACTTCGTGATTTTTCCGCCGCGCTGGCTCGCCGCTGAAGACACGTTCCGGCCGCCCTGGTTTCATCGCAATGTGGCGAGCGAATTCATGGGCCTCGTGCACGGCGCGTACGACGCGAAGGCGGAAGGCTTCGTGCCGGGCGGCGCGAGCCTGCACAACTGCATGTCCGGACACGGACCGGACGCCGATACGTTCGAGAAGGCATCGGCGAGCGATACGTCGAAGCCCGCGAAAGTCGGCGACACGATGGCCTTCATGTTCGAAACGCGCACGCTCATCAAGCCCACGCAGTTTGCGCTCGAGACCGCGCAGTTGCAGGCGCATTACTTCGAGTGCTGGCAGGGCCTCAGGAGACACTTCGACCCGGAGCAACGATGAACGACGCGCTCAAGGCGACGCTCGCCCCGACGCTCAAAAGCTGGATCGAATCCGCAAACGACCCGGCGTGCAATTTTCCGATCCAGAACCTGCCGTTCGGCGTCTTTAGCGACGCCGTGAACGAGCGCCCGCGCGCAGGCGTCGCCATTGGCGACTGGATCGTGGATCTGGCGGCGCTGGAAGACGCGCGGCTGATCGACGCTGACGGCACATTCAGCGAGCCTCGCCTGAACGCGTTCATCGCGCTGGGCCGCGATGCGTGGCGCGCGGTGCGCATCGCGCTGTCCGGCTTGCTTGCCCGCGATACGCCGACGCTGCGCGACGATGCCGCGCTGCGCCGTCGCGCGCTCGTGCCGCGCGAGACCGCGACGATGCATCTGCCGGTCGAGATTCCCGGCTACACGGACTTCTACTCGTCGAAGGAACACGCGACCAACGTCGGCTCCATGTTTCGTGACCCGAAGAACGCGTTGTCGCCGAACTGGTCCGAAATGCCGATCGGCTACAACGGACGCGCGTCGTCGGTCGTCGTGAGCGGCACGCCGGTGCGCCGGCCCAACGGTCAATTGAAGCTGCCGGACGAGCCGCGCCCGATCTTCAGCGCGTGCCGCAAGCTGGATATCGAACTGGAGACGGGCTTCATCGTCGGACAGGGCAACGCGCTCGGCGAACCGATCGCCTGCGAAGATGCCGAGGCGCACATCTTCGGCATGGTGCTGCTCAACGACTGGAGCGCGCGCGACATTCAGCAATGGGAATACGTGCCGCTCGGACCGTTCAACGCGAAGACCTTCGCCACGACCATCTCGCCGTGGATCGTGACGCTGGATGCGCTGGAACCGTTCCGCACCGCGGCGCCTGCGCAGGAACCGCAGCCGCTCGCCTATCTGCGCCATGCGGGCGATCACGCTTTCGATATTGAGTTGTCGGTGGACTTGCGGCCCGAGGGCGCGGCAGCGGCGACCACCATTTCGCGCACCAACTTCAAGCTGATGTACTGGTCGATGGCGCAGCAGCTTGCGCATCACACGGTCTCGGGCTGCAACACGCGCGTGGGCGACCTGATGGGCTCGGGCACGATCAGCGGACCGACGCCCGATTCGTGCGGCAGCCTTCTGGAAGCGACGCGGAATGGCCAGCGGCCTCTGCGACTGGAAGGCGGCGGCGAGCGCGCATTCCTTCACGACGGCGATGAGATCACGCTGCACGGCTGGTGTCAGGGCGACGGTTATCGCGTGGGTTTTGGCGAGTGCGTCGGCACGATAATCCCAGCTTATCGATAAAAATAGCGTAAGCAGTAAGCGTCGATTTCCGTTTCGCAGCGACGGCGTTTTATTTATTGAAAGAGCCGGCCGCGACGTGCGCCGATTCGTTCTTGAAAAGGCGCGAGCCATATCCAACAATAAAGCCATCTCCACAGCCGGGCGTTAGTCCCGGCTGCGTCATATTCATGTCACGCCGTTTATCGCGGACGCGCGATGCGGTCACCGGGAATTCGCTTATTTATTCGTAGTGTCGTGCGTAGTCAGGCTTCATCCGATCAATTAAGAAAGGAAAAAAGATGATATTCGACCGCATGAGAAAGGCGATGATAACCGCTGTGGCTTTCGTCGGAACTGCGCTTATACCTGTGACTGGGATTGCCGGAAACCCCGCGCCGAATCCATATTTATCCGCGCCAAAAGGCGCCATGACGCATTTCGATCCCGCGCAAACCGATGCTTTTTCGCAAGCGGTACCTGCGGGCACACGAACCGCTTATGGACCGCTCGGCGTCACGCCGCAGGCATCGAATGGATTTTTGAATTTCGTCACGCTGAGTTCGACGTCGCCTGATTATGTCTGGGCCGTGTCGGGCACCGGCGTGTCGTATCTCAAAGTGGCAAACGATGCCGTCACGCAAATGGGCGCAACGCTCGTTTTTCCCGGAGCCGTTGTCGTTGCGCAGAATCTGTTGACGGCCGTGCTGACCCAGCCTTTCACTACCGTTGAGCAAGTGCAGGCCGCGCTACAATCGCTCGGGCTTCTGACTGCGGGCCAATCTCTTGGCCCGGCCTATAGCCTCGTGGATGCGGACAATGTGCTGTATTCCGGCGCGGTGAACAGCATCGTGGCAGTCGGCCTTGTCTCGCCGGACGCGCCCGCGTTGGGCGTCCGCATCTTGCGCTCGATGCCGTCTTCCGCGTTCGTTCAATCGGGCGAGTCCATTACGGGGCTCTCGTTGACCTATGACGGCAAACTCGTCGTGCAGGGCACGCGCTCGGTTTCTGTCGTGGATCGCAATTTCAATTCGACGGCGCAGACGCTCCGCTTCGGCAGCGACGAAACCATCTCTAATTCGCTCGCCATCGACGAAAACAACGGTATTTATATCGTTAGCGACAAGAAAATGCACAAGGTCGTATGGACCGGCAGTGTCTTGTCGAATGCGGCTGCGGATGGCGCCTGGGAATCGCCGTATCCGACAGGCGACACGTATCCCACGCTATTCGGTTCAGGCTCCGGTTCGACGCCCACGCTCATGGGATTCGGCAGCGATCCGGACAAACTCGTCGTTATCACGGACGGCCTGAAGCGCATGAGTCTCGTCGCGTTCTGGCGAGATGCCATTCCTTCGGGATTCACCAACCGGATCGCGGGGCTTATTCCGGTGACAGCAGGCTTGCCGCCCGATACGCAATATATTCAGTCGGACCAATCCGTCACGGTGGATGGATATGGCGCTTTCGTTGTTAATAACGTAGGTCCAGGCGGACTTCGAGACACGATTGGAACCATTATTCCTGATGCGCTCGCACGCGGGCCTATTCTCGATTCGCCACTGGGCGTCGAGCGATTCGAATGGAATCCGTCGACGCATGGCTGGGCATCGGTCTGGGCGCGCGGCGATATTTCGTCCAATACGATGGTCCCGGGAAAGAGCATCGCGTCCAATACGGTTTTTGTCAGCGGTTATTACCGGACCAACAATAGCGGATGGGAAGTCACCGGACTCGACTGGAATACAGGGCAGACGGTGCATCGCACGATTCTCGGCACGAGCATTTACGGCAACGGAACGTATGCGCCGATTCAGTTTCTGCCCGACGGCGATCTCTTCTTCAACGGCGTTCTCGGCTTCATCCGGATTCAGTTGCCGAGCGGGCAGGTTTATCCGGCCGGTTTGCCGCTGTGATGGCCGCGGACGCGCATCAATCGGCGGGCGCAGTCTCGCGCTTTTCCCACGCCGCCGCCGCGACGAACGCGAGCGCGGCACTGAACAGCACGCCGATCAGCGCATCCGCGCCCACGCGCCGCATCAGTGTACCGGCGACGACCGGCCCGCCGAAACTCGCGACGCTCCACGAGGCGCCGATGATCGCCGTCGCCGACACGAGCGCCGGGCCGCGAAAGCGTTCGCCGCACGCGACGATCGAGAGCGTATAGACGCTGCCCGCCGCCGCGCCGATGACGAAGAGCAGCGGCCAGCAGAGCCACGGAATCGCGACGGCCCACGGCAGCGCCGGCAGCAGCGCGACGACCACGACGCCCGCGCCCATATGCACCTTCGCGCGCCCGATGCGGTCCGCGAGCCAGCCGATCGGGAACTGCATGGCTGTGTCGCCGAGCAGTATCGCCGAGGCGAACAGCACGCCGGTGTTCGCGCTCACGCCATGCGATATCGCGAAGAGCGGCAAGAGGGAAAGCGCGAGCGTGTCGAAGAGCGCGAAGAAGCCCGTGCCGATCACGAGCGCGGGCATGCGTGGCAGCACGCGCCGCCAGTCCGCATGATCGCCGTGCTCGGCGCTTTCCGCGCCCAGCGCGTGCGGCGGCACGCGGATCGACGCGAGCGCGGGCAACGCGAGCAGAAAGATCGCGCCGCAAATCGCGAAGCGCGACGAAAACCAGCCGCCCGTCACGCTCACGAGCACCGGCCCCGCCATCTGGAACAGCGTGAAATGCGTCGCGTAAAGGGCGACGACGCGGCCGCGCGTCGAATGGTCCGCGAGCGCGGCGACCCACGCCTCGCCGATGGTGAAGAGCAGCATCAGCGCCGCGCCGCACACCAGACGCAGCGCGGCCCAGAGCCACAAGTCGATGGAAAACTGCATCGAAATGGTCGCGAGCGCGGCGGCCACGACCGCGCCCATGATCGTGCCGCGTGCGCCGTATCGCGACGCGATGCGGCTTGCGAACGGCGCGATCACGAGTCCGCCGCCGGCCTGCATCGCCGTCATGATGCCGACGACGTCCGAGCCGTGTCCCGCCTGCGTCAGCGCAAGCGCGGTGAGCGGCAGCGTCGCGCCGAGACCTAAGCCCACTACCGCGACGCTCGATATCAGCGCGAAGAAGTCGCGCGAGAGCACGCCTCTCATCGACCGCGCGCGCCCGAACTCAGGCGGCCTGCCCGATGGCGAGACGGCGGGCGCGCTTGTCGAGCGTGGCGGAGAGCAGCGTCAGCCCGAACGCGCCGCACGCCATCGCGACGCCGACCCACGGCAGCGAGGTCAGCGGCGCGCCGGCGCTGATCGCGCAGCCGCCGAGCCACGCGCCCGTTGCGTTGCCGAGATTGAACGCGCCCTGATTGAGCGTCGAGGCGAGATTCGGCGCATCGCTCGCGCGGTTCACGATGAGGATTTGCAGCGGCGGCACGATGGCGAACGCAAGCACGCCCCACAGGAAGATGGTGATCATCGCGGAGATGGGCTGGTGCATCGTCGCGGCAAAGACGGTGAGAATCACGACGATCGACAGAAGAAACGACAGCAGCGAGCGCAGCAGCTTCCAGTCCGCGAGCTTGCCGCCGAGGGTGCTGCCCACCGTCAGCCCGAGACCGAAGAGCAGCAGCACATACGTGACCGCGTGCGGCGAAACGCCCGTCACGTCTTCGAGGATCGGCGTGATATACGTGAACACCGAAAAGAGACTCGCCGAAGCCAGCACGCTGATGCCGAGCACCATCAGCACTTGCGGGTTCTTGAGCACGTTGAATTCGCGCAGGATGCTGGTTTCGCGCATTTCGATGTGCTTCGGCAGGCAGACCGCGAGCGCGCCCGCCGCCGCGATGCCGATGAGCGTCACGACCCAGAAGGTCGCGCGCCAGCCGGCCGCCTGACCGAGCGCGGTGCCGAGCGGCACGCCGAGCACGTTGGCTAGCGTCAAGCCGGTGAACATCAGCGCAATGGCTTGCGCGCGACGGTTCGGCGCGACGAGATCGGCGGCGACAACCGAGCCTATGCCGAAAAACGCGCCGTGGCAGAACGCCGTGACGATGCGCGCGCCCATCAGCACCCAGTAGTTCGGCGCGAGCGCGCACAGCAGATTGCCGACGATGAACACGCCGATCAGGCCCATGAGCGCCTTCTTGCGCGGCATCTTCGCGGTGACGATGGCGAGAATCGGCGCGCCGATGGTCACGCCGAGCGCATAGCCCGAGACGAGCATACCGGCGGCGGGAATCGACACGGCGAGATCGCGTGCGACGTTGGGCAAGAGGCCCATGATGACGAATTCGGTCGTGCCGATGCCGAACGCGGCAATTGCAAGAGCGAGGAGAGGCAAGGGCATGGCAAAAGGCAGGGAGAAATGGCGCGTCGGCAGGAAATTGCGACGCAGGGAAGTCTCGAATTCTACCGAAAGGTGATTTTTGGTGCTGGTAGAAACCCTGAGATTCGGCCGCACCGACAATGCCGGATTACGAGCGGTTACTTTTATGATCGGCCCGCGCGGCGCAGGATTCTGCATGTTTCGAGGTTAGCGGCGCCGCTCACGTTCTGCATTCTTGCCCGGCCCACGCACATCGTTGCGCGGCACGGGTGTTGGAAAATCACAGCACTTACTGAACAAATATGTCGCCATTGAAAACCTGCCTGCGCGCGGCCATCGCCTGCGCGGTACTGCTCATCACGCACGCTCATGCCCAGAGCGATGCCGCCGGTCCCGTCGCGACGAACGCGGGCACCGTCTATTTCCTGCGTGACGAGTCCGGCTTCGCCGCGATGCTCGGCACGCAGGCGTTCGATCGTTTCGACGCGCGCCGCCTCGCCCATTTCGACGAAGCGGGCAGCAACGGCGCGATCACCCGCACGCTGATGCAGACGGACACCGGCCCGGTGCTCTACGACTTTCGCCGCACGCCGCCGCTGGTTCAGCGCGCGGGCAAGCGCATGACCGTGCAGCGCGTGTTCTGGCAAGGCGACGAAGTGGTCATGCAGACCACGGCAGGCTGGTACAAGCTGGAGCGCGGGGCGCTCACGAAGCTGCAATCATCGACGAAGACGTATCACTGAGCCACGCGCTTGCGTGGTTAAGCGCTTAGGTCCGCACGCCGAACACGCGCTCGCCCGCGACGACGTACACGGCTTCGTTCGCGCGGCGCACGGCGTCGTTCACTTCGAAGCCGCCGGTGAACGCGCCGAACGCCGGCAGCACGCCCGCGCGCCGGCCGAACCGGAAGCACGGCAGCCGCACGCTGTCGATGCGCGTTGCAAGCCGATACACCGGATGTTCGTGTCCGGCGAGCGCGTAGCCGTCGTCCACGTTTTGCGGGTGATGGCACAGCGCCCACGGTCCCAGCCGATACGGTTCCTGCACCAGCTCCACGCCGAAGCGCGACGGCAGTTCGCCCGCGTGCCGGTCGTGATTGCCTTCGACGAGCACCAGCCGCATCGCGCGATGCGACGTGCGCCAGGCATCGAGCGCGGCGAGGGTTTCATCGGCGTGGGATTCGCGCGCGTGCAGCAAGTCGCCGAGAAAGACGATCGACTCGGGGCGATGCGTCGCGATCAAGGCATCGAGGCGCGTCAGATTGTCGGCTGTCGCGCCCGCCGGCACGGGAATGCCGCGCGCGCGGAACACGGCGTCCTTGCCGAAATGCGCATCGGCGATAAACAGGCTCTTTTCGAGCGGATCGAATGCGGCGCGCTCGGCTGAGAGCAGCAGGGCGCGGCCGCATACGTCGATTGTCAGGGCTTCTACTGCCATCGTCCTCGTAGGTTCAAGAGCCGGAATTGAACGGCAAGTCGGGTGCGGCGCGCAGCGTGTCGCCGAGCAGCTTGCCCATTGCCGTGCCGCATTCCTGCGCCCGGCGTGCGGACAGGAAACACGCGTCGCCTTCGGCGTGCATGTCGTAGATCGGGATGGTCTTGATGCTTATGCCGGACGGCTTTCCGCCGATGGCCGGGAATCGCGTGATCGACACATCGGCGACTTGGAGCACCCAAGTGTAGCGGACGGGCATCCCATTCACCGACGAGCTTGCCGCTGGCGCGATAGTGATGAGATGGCTCGGGCTCATCGCGACGAGCGTCGTGGCCGCCGGACGGTTCGCCGTCGTTGCGGTGAGATCGAGAAGCTCCGTGCGGACAGGCGCGAGCCGGTCCTGCACGGCTTTGGTCATTCCGTTCGTGTATGCATGGATTTCGTCGGTCAGCGTCGGATCGCTTAGGGCTTTGCTGTCCAGGACCACGAGCACCTTTGTCGCGGGCGTCATCGCGGACTCTTTGAGTGCGTGTTGATCCAGCAAGCGCGGGTCGCTGGCGCAGGCGGCGGTTGCGAAAGCGGTGAGCGCGAGGGCGAGCGTGCGTATTGTTCTTTTCATGTGGGACGAAGCGTGGTCGGAGTGCGGATTAGCGGCTGGAATGCCGGCGGACGGCCGAAGCGGCGAGCGCGATAGCGTAAAGGCTGAAGCCGCCACACGTCCTTCGAAGGAGTTCGAAACGTCTCGACTCGGCTGTGCGCGAATGCCCCGCGATGCTTCAGCTTTGCGCCGCCTTCTCCAACTCCGCCAGCATCCGCTCGACGCGATCCGCGAGCTTCTCCGTGCTCACCTTCTCCCGCAGCCGTCCGACGATCAGCGGAAACGCGAACGGCGTCGGCTTCTTCGGGTGCGTGAGCGCGAGGCGGCTTTCGCTCATGCGCACGAGCGCGTGGCGCAAGCGGCTCAGTTCGAGTTCCTGCAGCATCACTTCCTGATCGGCTTGCGTGAGCAGCAGATTGCCGCTGTCGTGCTTGCGAAAGACTTCGTAGAAGAGGCCGCTCGACGCCTGCAATTGCCGCGCGCTTTTCTGCTGCCCCGGATGGCCCTGATAGATGAGCCCCGACACCCGCGCGATCTCTCGAAAGCGCCGCGCCGAGAGTTCCGATGCGTTCAGGCTCGCGAGAATGTCGTGCTCCAGATTGTCGGGCGAAAAGAGTCCTTCCGCGATAAGCGTTTCCCAGTCGAACGGACGCGCCGAGAGCAGCTCGAAGCCGTAGTCGTTCATCGAGATGGAGAACGTGCTCGGTTGATCGCGCGCCACACGCCAGCCGATCAGCGATCCCAGCCCGATATGCGCCATGCGCCCCGCGAACGGATAGCAGAAGAAGTGATGCCCCTCGCGCGATCGCACCGTCTCCACCACTAGCACGCCCGGTCCCGGCAGCGCGGACCACTTCGCCTGCAAGTCGAGCAGCGGCTTGACGGCCTGCATCTCCGGCTCGTCGTAGATGCCGTCGTTCGCGCGGGCGAGCATCACGAGCGCGGCTTCCGCCAGTTCGGAGGAGAGCGGCATCTTGCTGCCCGCCCACTGCGGCATCGCGCCGCGCGAGGACGTCGCGCGCTTCACGTAAGCGGTCATGTCGCGCACGCGCACGAGTTCCAGCGCGCGTCCGCCGAAGGTGAAGACGTCGCCGGGCTTCAGGCGCGAGATGAACGATTCCTCCATCGCGCCGATGCGCCCGCCCGTCATATACGCGACGTTGATCGTGGCATTCGCGACGATGGTGCCGACATTGTTCCGATGCCGCCGCACGAGGTCTTCGCGCGGCACGCGATACACGCCGTCATCGCCCAGCACGACGCGGTGATAGTCCGGATACGCCGCCAGCGACGCGCCGCCGCGCTCGACGAATGCAAGCGCCCAGTCGAATTCGGCTTGGCCCAGATCGCGATACGCGTAAGCGGTGCGCACTTCGTCGAACATCTCGGCGGCCTTGAACCCGCCGCCGATCGCCACCGTGACGAGATGCTGCACGAGCACGTCGAGCGGCTTGAGCGGCATGTCGCGCCCTTCGATGCGATGCTCGCCGATGGCCCAGCGCGCCGCTGCCGCTTCGACGAGTTCAAGCGCATGCGTCGGCACGATCGTCACGCGCGACACGCGGCCCGGCGCGTGGCCCGAGCGTCCGGCACGCTGCATCAGACGCGCGACGCCCTTGGGCGAGCCGATCTGGAACACGCGATCCACCGGCAGAAAATCGACGCCGAGATCGAGGCTCGACGTGCAGACGACCGCCTTAAGCTGCCCGTTCTTGAGCCCGAGCTCGACCCAGTCGCGGACTTCCTTATCGAGCGAGCCGTGATGCAGCGCGATGAGTCCCGCCCAGTCCGGCCGCAGATCCAGCAGCGCGCGATACCAGATCTCCGACTGCGAGCGCGTGTTGGTGAAGACGAGCGAGCTTTGCGCGTGCTCGATTTCGTCGGCGACCGGCCCGACCTGCCGCACGCCGAGATGCCCGCCCCACGGAAAGCGTTCGATGGTCTCGGGAATCAGCGTATCCACGACGAGCGTCTTGGGCTGCGCGCCCTGCACGACGACGCGCGGCGTCTTTACCGGATGCAGCAGCGCGTCGTGAGCGAGGGCGAGATTGCCGAGCGTCGCGGACAAGCCCCAGATTTGCAGATCGGCACGCCAGTGCGCGAGGCGCGCGAGCGCCAGTTGCGTCTGCGTGCCGCGCTTGTTGCCGAGCAGTTCGTGCCATTCGTCGATCACGACGAGCCGCACGTGCGCCAGTTCTTCGCGGGCGTTCGCGCGGGTGAGCATCAGCGTGAGGCTTTCGGGCGTCGTGACGAGCGCGGACGGCATGCGGCGGTTCTGCCGCGCTCGTTCCGTCGATGATGTGTCGCCCGTGCGAAGTCCGACGGTCCACGGCACCGACAGTGCGGTCACTGCGGTCTGCAGCGCGCGAGCGGTGTCGGCGGCGAGCGCGCGCATCGGCGTGATCCACAGCACGGTGAGCGGGGCGGGGAGCGGCGTCTTTGCGATGTCGGCGATGTCGGCGGTCGAGTCCGTGGCCTGCGTTTCCTGGCGGCGCTTGCGGTTTGCCTTCGCCTTCGCCTTCGGCGGGCCGGCGAAGGCGGTCAATGCGCCGAGCCAGATTGCCCATGTCTTGCCCGCGCCGGTGGTCGCATGCAAGAGGCCGCTCGCGCCGCGTCCGACCTCGCGCCACACGTCGCGCTGAAACGGAAACGGTTGCCAGCCGCGGGCATCGAACCAGTGGACGATGCGTTCGTCCATCGGCTTGGCGGCTTCTATCGCGTCATACACGAAGGGCGCGGGGCGGAAGAGTTCGGCGGCGGCGTCCAGCTTGGCTTGCGCGGCCTGCGTGCGCGGCACGCGGCGGGGGCGCGGGGCGCGGCGTTTGGCGCGGGTTGGTGTGTCGGGCGAAGGCGCGTCGTCGTAATGGGTTTCGCGGTTTTCCCCGACTTGGTCTTCGCGATTCATGCGGCCGCCTCGCTTGTGGGATTGAAGCGTCCGCCAATGCGAACCCCGCCGCCCAATGCCGTCGCGCGCGCCAGCCTTCCGCGCTTCGCCGACTCGTCGCGTAATCCGCGCGCCCTCATGCCATTGCCTCGTTCAAAAAGCCCTTGAGCATGTCGAGCGTGTCCGCGTCGTCAATGCTCTTGTCCGTCCGCCAGCGCAACATGCGCGGAAAGCGCACGGCGATGCCCGACTTGTGACGCGGGCTCGCCTGAATGCCCTCGAAGCCGATCTCGAAGACGAGCGTCGGCGTGAGGCTGCGCACCGGCCCGAACTTTTCGACGGTCGTCTTGCGCACGATGGCATCGACCTGGCGCATTTCCTCGTCGGTCAGGCCCGAGTAGGCTTTCGCGAACGGCACCAGCGTGCGCACGCCGTCCGCTTCGTCCCAGACCGCGAACGTGAAATCCGTGTAGAGGCTCGCGCGCCGGCCGTGGCCCGGCTGCGCGTAGAGCAGCACGGCATCGACGGAATACGGGTCGATCTTCCACTTCCACCACGTGCCGGACGCCTTCGTGCGGCCGACGCCGTACATCGACGCGCGCTCCTTCAGCATCAAGCCTTCGACGCCGCGCGCCCGGCTCTCGTCGCGCAACGCGGCGAGCGCATCCCAGTCCGAAGCTTCGACGACCGGCGACACGCGCAACAGATCGACCGCGAGCGTCGAAGAAAGCGTGTGCGCGAGCGCATCGAGCTTCGCGCGGCGCGCGTGCAGCGGTTCGGTGCGCAGGTCGCGTCCATCGGCTTCGAGCAGATCGTAGGCGAGCAGCGCGGCGGGAGAATCGGCGAGCACTTTCTTCGTCAGCGACTTGCGCGTGATGCGTGGCTGAAGGCGCGCGAACGGCAGCGGCATGTTTGCGCCCGGTTCCCACGCGAGTATTTCGCCGTCGATCACCGTGCCGTCCGGCAGCGCGGCGCCCAGCGATGCGAGTTCGGGAAAGCGCTCGGTCAGCAGATCCTCGCCGCGCGACCAGATCCACACGCGGCCGCTGCGCTTCACGAGTTGCGCGCGAATGCCGTCCCACTTCCACTCGGCGATCCAGTCGGCGGGCGCGCCGAGCGTCGCCGGATCGGCCTGCAACGGATGCGCAAGAAAGAACGGATACGGCAAGCCGATGTCGCTCTCATGCGGCGTGTCGATGTCGTCGCCTTCGGCCGCCGGCGCGATGAGCCGAAGGTAGCGCGCGGCGCTCGGCGCCTGCCGCGAATCGGTCCATCCGACCATGCGTTGCGCGATGCGCTTGTGATCGACGCCCGCCACCTGCGCGAGCGCGCGCACGACGAGTTGCCGCGCCACGCCCACGCGAAAGCCGCCGCCGATGAGCTTGGTCAGCAGGAATCGCTCGCTCCAGTTGAGTTCGTCCCAATAGCCGATCATGCGCTCGCGCAACTCCGCCGGATTCGCGCCGCGCAGCGTCAGCACGCGGTCTTCGATCCATTGCGCGAGACCCAGCTCCGATTCGCGTTGCGGCGGCGGCAGCACATGCGCGATGGTTTCCGCCAGATCGCCAACGGCCTGATACGACTCCTCGAAGAGCCATTCCGGCAAGCCCGCGCGCTCGCGCGCGAATTCGATCAAGAGCCGCGTGGGCACCGACTGGCGCGGCTTGCCGCCGGCCAGAAAATACGACGCCCACGCGGCATCTTCCGGTTCCGCGCCGGAGAAATACGCGATCAACGCCTCGAGCTTCTCGTTGGTCGATGTGGTCGCGTCGAGCGCGGCATAGAGCGTCGCGAAGCGTCTCATTGCGGCGGCGTCTCCGTGGTGGTGTCGGCAGCGGTGTCGGCTTCGATCGCGTCGTCGCCGTATTCGGTTTTGAACGCGCCCGCGTCGAGTCCTTGTTCGCACAGCCAGCGCACCATCGGCTCGATCTGGCCGTGCGTGACGATCACGCGTTCCGCGCCCGTCGCGCCGATGGCCGTTTGCAGGCCGGGCCAGTCCGCGTGATCCGACAGCACGAAACCGCGGTCCACGCCCTTGCGCCGCCGCGTGCCGCGCAGGCGCATCCAGCCGGAGGCGAAGGCATCGCTGTAATCGCCGAAACGGCGCATCCATGTGCTGCCCTGCGCGGACGGCGGCGCGACGATCAGCGCGCCCTGAAACGCCGCCTTGTCGCGCGCGGCGATCTCGCTTACGAGCCGCGTCTCCGGCAGCGCGACGCCCGACTCACGGTACGCGCGATTGAGCGGCTCAACCGCGCCGTGACAGAAGATCGGGCCGATGCCCGCGTCGATGCCCGCGAGCAGCCGCTGCGCCTTGCCGAACGAATAGCAGAAGAGCACCGACGCGCGTCCTTCTGCCGCGTTGTGCCGCCACCATGAGTCGATGCCTTCGAACACGGCGCGCGACGGTTCCCATCGGTAGATCGGCAGGCCGAAGGTCGATTCGGTGATGAAGGTATCGCAGCGAACCGGCTCGAACGGCGCGCAGGTCGGATCGGGCTCCACCTTGTAATCGCCGGATGCGACCCACACGCGCCCGCCATGCTCGACGCGCACTTGCGCCGAACCGAGCACGTGGCCCGCCGGATGCAGCGACACGCGAACGCCGTTCACGTCGATGCGCTCGCCGTAAGCCAGCCCCTGCACGTCGATGCCCGGCAGCCGCGAGAGCAGCACGCCGCGTCCCGCTTCGGCCGTGAGATAGCGCGCGTGGCCGAAGCGCGCGTGATCGGCGTGGGCGTGCGTGATGACCGCGCGCTCCACGGGCCGCCACGGATCGATATAGAAGTTGCCCGGCGGACAGAAGAGGCCCTCGGGACGCGCGACGATGAGATCGGCGGAATGGTTCACGGGTTGTCGAGTCGTGCTCCTGAAGTGTCTTGCAGGCAACAAAGCACGTGACATGCCCGTCACGGCGCTTTCACGAAGAGCGACTACGGTGTAAAAGGTTTGTTCAGCATCGTCATATTTTGTTTGAGACCGAGGAAGCCGGTCGAGCCTGACGCTCGTCGATCGCCTCGTCTCCCGCGATTTTTCGCTGGTGTTTTGGAATGAAGCCGAACATGGACACGATGGTTGCGTCGACTGCCGCGGAAGCGGTCTGGATCGTCAGGCTCACGAGCCACCCGCAATATGACTTCGTGCGCCTGAAGCGGGTCTTCTCCGAGCCGGGTTCGCGCCATCAGGTCGTACTGGTCGATGTGAAGCGGCTTTTGCAGTGCGCCGACCGCGACGACACGGACTATGTGCTCAAAGCGGTCGACGACTGGCACGCGGGCAAGGTGCGCGGCATCCGCGAATTCCTCGACCCCGACAATCCGCGCGTGCCCGAAATGCCGTACGTGACCATCAGCGTGCGCCGCGGGGAAGGCTTGCTCGGGCTGCTCGGCGTGCATCGGGAGGGCGTCGTGGCGTTTCGCAACGGACAGCATCGCGCGCGCTACATGGCGCACGCCGGCGCGCTCTGCATGCCGGTCGAAGTACACGAGCGCGAGGCCGATCTTTTGCGCGCCATGTGCGCGGCGCCGGGGGATCCGGTCGCGGAGTACGGCGAAGTCTGACCGTAGCGTTGCCTCACGCAGCCGGCGCGTCGACCACATTGCGCGGCGCGCCGTCTAGCCATGCTTTCACGTTGCCGAGCGTCGTCGTGGCGATTTCGACGAGCGCCTCGCGCGTGAAGAACGCCTGATGCGCCGTGATGATGACGTTCGGAAACGTGAGCAGCCGGGCGAGCACGTC
Organism: Caballeronia sp. LZ062; assembly: GCF_031450785.1. Lineage (NCBI taxonomy): Bacteria > Pseudomonadati > Pseudomonadota > Betaproteobacteria > Burkholderiales > Burkholderiaceae > Caballeronia > Caballeronia sp. LZ062. Next base: position 1,965,335 of record NZ_JARTWB010000002.1, on the reverse strand, counting down.
GTCCTGCAGCAGGCGGTCCGAATGATCCTCGAAGAAGAGGCCGCCTTCTTCCTCGTACACGTCGAGCCCCAGATGGCCGAGCTGGCCGCTCTTGAGCGCGCCGACGAGCGCATTGCTTTCGACCAGTCCGCCGCGCCCCGTGTTGATGAGCATGGCGCCCGGCTTCATGCTGGCGAGCGCGCGTTCGTCGATCAGGTGATACGTGGACGGCAAAAGCGGGCAGTGCAGCGACACGATGTCCGAGTTCGCGAGCAGTTCGTCGAGTTCGACATAGCGCGCGCCGCGTTCCAGCAGGTCTTGCGCGGGCGGGCCGGGATCGTAGGCGAGAACCCGCATGCCGAAGCCCGCCATGATGTTGCCGAACACGCGCCCGATGATGCCCGTGCCGATCACGCCGACGGTCTTGCCGTGCAGGTCGAAGCCGAGCAGGCCGGTGAGCGAGAAGTCGCCTTCGCGCGTGCGGGCGACCGCGCGATGCAGCCGCCGGTTCAGCGTGAGGATCATGCCGGCCGCGTGTTCCGCGACCGCATGCGGCGAATACGCGGGCACGCGCGTCACCGTGATGCCGAGGCGCTTCGCCGCATTCAGATCGACGTGATTGAAACCCGCCGAGCGCAGCGCGAGAAGACGCGTGCCGCCCGCGTGCAGCTTCTCGAGCACGGCTTCGTCCACGCTGTCGTTCACGAACGGGCAAACGGCCGTGTAGCCTTGCGCGAGGATGGCCGTCTGGGCGTCGAGATGCGCTTCCTGAAAGTCCAGTTCGACGCCGAAGGCCTCGTTGGCCTGCCTGAAGGTGTCGGCGTCGTACTGACGGGCGCTGAAAAGAATGAGACGGGGCGGGTCTGAGCGGGAGTTTGTGTTTGCCATGTCGGGCCGGCAGCGTTCAGGTTGAGGGAACGCGCGCCGGCCCTAAGCCGGCGGTGCGCGTCAGTGCGTCGTGGGGCTTCCCGAGGTCACGCTAACGTTTGCGCCTGAGGTCTGAAAAGCCGCCGGCGTCTTGCGATAGATATCGTCGGGCTTGGTGTTCGCGGCGTTGACTTCCTTGGTCAGTCTCTCAAGTGCGTAGTCGATGAAAAAGCGCGTCTTCGCGGGCAGGTACTGCCGCCCCGGATAGACGATCGACAACTTCATTTCCGGGTCGTCGACCGAATAGTCGGGCAACAGGCGCACGAGCGTGCCGTCGTTGATGTCGTCGGCGACGATGCCTTCCGGAAGGATCGAGAAGCCCATGCTGCGCAGCGTCGCGAGACGGACCATGAGCGCGCTGTTGACGGAGTAGACCGCCGAAAGCGTCACCTGTTCCGACGACCCAAGGCGATGCCTGAAATGCCACGACGAACTGCGAATGTCGTTGGGCAGCGCGATCGACGGCATGCTCTGCAGGTCGGACGGCGCCGCAGGCATGCCGTGCTCGGCCAGGAACGCGGGCGTGGCGACCGGAATCAGCGCGCTCACGCCGATGGGCCGTTCGACAAGCGCCGTGCTCGACACCATGAACGCCGCGACGATACCGACGTCGTATCCGTCCTCGACAAGATCGACGTGACGTTCTGCGAGTGTGAGACGCACATTCACCTTCGGATAAAGCTGGCGGAAGCCGTCGATAAGCGGCGTCAAGGTGAGCAGCGAAAGCGCGCTCGATGCCACGACACGCAAAGTTCCGCTGGGTTCGCCTTCGGTATGCGTAACGGCCGATTCCAGATGATCCAGTTCTTCGAGTAATGCGCGGCACCCTTCGAGATAGCGTGTGCCGGCTTCGGTCAATGAAAGATTGCGAGTAGTGCGGTTAATGAGGCGTGTTCGAAGATGCGCTTCTAGCATCGCAATTGCGCGAGTAACGAGCGCATTCGAAACGTCGAGTTGCTGGGCGGCACGCCGAAAACTTTCGGTATCGGCGACCCGCACAAAAACGCGCATTGCATGAATCTGGTTCATCTGAATGCCCTCTCTCTGTTGTGCGACGGTGATGTGGGCTCACTTTTACCCCCGTGCGGCGGGCCCACTATTGAGGTGCCACAACTGCATAATATTGACAGAACGAAGAAACTGCAATATCAGAATAACCAATCGCTTTGCAAAAGGAAATAGTTTCCGAATGGTAGAAACTTGTTTTGCTTGGCGGGGATTTGGGGATTATTCCATCGGTTTGTTGTCCGTTTATGGCAAAAAAATCCCTGCCAAGAGTGGGTCGGTATGACAATACTTCGCTGATCTACCCGGGAAAACGCCTACAAATTTCTGCATTATATCGGGGCATTTAAATAATTGCGGGGGCCGACATTGCACTGTCTCACGGTAAATTTAAATTAATCGCGCGAAGGAGAAACAAAGATGTCGTTAATCGAGGCGTGATCCGAATCGGAGGGCCGCATTCACTGGCGAATATCGTCATTTCAATTTTTGTGCGGCCGCGCGCAATGTGCGAAAACCTGAAAGGATGAACCGAGTCATGATCTGGCATCTGCTCGCGACACAACCGGAGATTGCGCTTTTCAGCAGCCTCGCTATCGGCTTCTTTATCGGCTCGTTCAGGTTTGGTCCAATACAGCTTGGTGGCGTCTGCGGTACGCTGATCGTCGCGCTTATTCTTGGACAGAGCGGCGCGCGTATATCGCCGGATCTGAAAAACATTGCGTTCGCGTTATTCATTTTCGCGCTCGGTTTCACCGGCGGCCCGCAGTTTTTTGCAAACATCGGGCGCGGCTGGCGGTACGGTGCGCTCTCGTTTGTCGAGGTCATCGTGGTGGTCATGCTCGTGCTCGGCATCGCGGCGATGCTCAAGCTCGACGCGGGCACGGCGGCCGGACTGCTCGCGGGAGGCGCGACGGAATCCGCGGTGATCGGAACGGCGTCGGAGGCGGTCGCGCGGCTCGGACTGCCGGTGGCCGAGACCGCGCGTCTGCAGGCAAACATCGTCACGGCGTACAGCGTCAGTTATCTGTTCGGGCTCGTGACGATCGTGCTGTTCGCGAGCCAGTTCGCGCCGCTCATCTTGCGCGTGAATCTGCGCGACGAAGCCGAGCGCGTGTGGCGCAAGCTCGGCGGCGACGGCGCGCTCGCCGAAGGGCAGACGCCCGCCATCACGCCGCTCGCCGGCCGCGAACTGAAGGTGACGAGCGCCGCGGGTATCAGCATCGGGGAGCTGGAAAAGCGTTTCGGACACAACATCAGCGTGCAGCGCGTGATGCGCGACCGCTCCGTCATCAAGGGCCAGCCGTCGGTGATGCTGAAGGCGGGCGATCGAATCGTGATCGCGGGGCGGCGCGAGGCGCTGGTCGAAGCGATGCCGTGGATCGGCGAGGAAGTGTTCAACGGCAGCGGGGCCGATTACTTCGTCGAGAAGGTCGACGTGATGCTCACGAACCGCGCGCTGCACGGCCTCACGCTCGCGCAGGCGCGCGCCCGCGCGAATCCGGCCGACGGGCGCGGTGTGTTCGTCGCGGCGGTGACGCGCCTCGACAGCACGGTGCCCGCGCTGCCCGGCACGCAGGTGCAGCGCGGCGACGTGCTCACGCTCGTCGGCAGCAAGGAGGACGTGACGCGCGGCGCCGCGAAGCTCGGCTACATCATTCGCGCAACGCAAAAGACGGACTTCGTGTTTCTCGGGCTCGGCGTGCTGGTGGGCATGGGTATCGGGCGGCTGTCGGCGCATGTGGGCGGCATCGACCTTTCGCTCGGGACGGGCGGCGGCTGTCTGCTCGCGGGGCTGGTGTTCGGCTGGATTCGCTCGCGTTATCCCGTGATCGGCTCGCTGCCGTCGGCGGCGGCGCAAGTCTTGAAAGACTTCGGGCTCTGCACGTTCATCGCGGCAGTCGGCCTGTCGGCGGGCGCGGACGCGCTGCGGCTCATCCGCGAATTCGGCGTCGCGCTGCCGGCGGCGGGCATCGTCATCACGCTCGTGCCGGCGCTCGCCTCGCTCATCGTCGGGCGCACGTTGCTCAAGCTCGACGTGCCAATGCTGCTCGGCGCGATTGCCGGCCAGCAGTGCAGCACGCCCGCCATCAGCGCGCTCGTCGGCGTGACGGGCAACGCGACGCCCGTCATCGGCTACACCATCACTTACGCCATTTCCAACGTGCTGCTGCCGCTGCTCGGTCCGCTCGTCGTCGGACTGGTGAGCAAGCTCGGCTAGCGCGACGACCATCGGGGGTTCAATGGACTGGCTCCACGCGATTTTCGTGAAGTCGCCGGAAACGGCGCTGTTCCTGTCGCTTGCGGCGGGCTACCTGATCGGCCAGATCAATTTCGGCAAGTTCCAGCTGGGCGGCGTCGGCGGCTCGCTGATCGCCGCGGTCGTTGTGAGCCAGGTCGGCGTGCAGATCGACAACGGCGTGAAGTCCGTTATGTTCGCCGTGTTCATCTACGCGGTCGGCTACGACTCCGGGCCGCAGTTCTTCAACTCGCTGAACCGGCGAACGCTGCGCGAAATCGCGATGGCCGTTTTTCTGGCGATAACGGCGCTCGTCACCGTGATCGTCTGCGCGAAGCTATTCGGGCTGAACAAGGGGCTGGCGGCGGGACTGGCGGGCGGCGCGCTCACGCAGTCCGCGATCATCGGCACGGCGGGCGACGCCATCGCGCGGCTCGGCTTGCCCGCCGCCGAAACGAAGGCGCTGCAGGCGGACGTCGCGATCGCCTACGCCGTGACCTACGTATTCGGGTCGCTCGGCGCGCTCATCGTGTGCGTGAACCTTCTGCCGAAGTTCATGGGGCAGAGCCTGAAAGATGCGTCCATCGAGGCGGAGCAGGCGCTTGCGGGCGATGCCGGTCCCGCGCCGGGTCAGGTTTCCGCGTTGCCGCCGCTCGTCGGGCGCGCGTATCGCGTCACGGCGGCGGGCGCGGCGGGGCGCACGGTCGCGGAGATCGAGATGGCCGAGCAGGATCTGATCACCGTCGAGCGCGTGCGGCGCGCGGGACACGCGCCCGAGCCGCGCCCTGACGTGATGCTCGAAGCGGGCGATATCGCACTCGTCGTCGGGCGGCGCGAGGCGATGGTCGGCGCCGCATCGCAGTTCGGCGAGGAAGTCGCGGACAGCGACGGCGTGAGCATCGTGATGCAGAAGCGCCAGGGCGTGTTCGCGCGGCGCGGCATGAATCGCACGACGATCGCGGCGGTGCGCGCGACAGTCGACCGCGACATGCGCCACGGCGTCTATCTACAGGCGATCTCGCGCGCCGGCATGCCGCTCCCCGTGCTGCCCGAAACGCGGCTCGAACATGGCGACGTCCTCACGTTCTACGGCTCGCCGCAGGACACGAAGCGCGCCGTCGATGCAGCCGGATACGAGCTGCCCTACAGCAACAAGACCGATTTCATCTACATGGGCGTGGGCATCGTGATCGGGCTTCTGATGGGGCTCGTCGTGGTGCGCGTGGGCGGCATTCCCATCACGCTCGGGTCGGGCGGCGGCTGTCTGCTTGCTGGCCTCGTGTTCGGCTGGATGCGCGGCAAGCATCCGATGTACGGCGTGATGCCGCCCGCCGCGTCGCAATTGCTGAAAGACTTCGGACTCGCGGCATTCGTCGCGGTGGTCGGGCTGAACTCCGGCTTGCAGGCGGTCGTCACGGTGAAGCAGAGCGGCCTCACGCTTTTTCTGCTCGGCGTGTTCGTCACATTGTTTCCGCTGCTGCTGACGATGCTCTTCGGTCGCTACGTGCTGCGCTACGACAACGCGGCGGTGTTCGCGGGCGCGCTATCCGGCTCGCGCAGCGCGAATCCGGCGTTCGGCGGCGTGCTCGACAAAGCGGAAAGCCCCGTGCCGACCGCCGCGTTCGCCGTGACGTATGCGCTCGCGAACGTGCTGCTGACGCTGCTCGGGCCGCTCGTGGTCGGGCTAGTCTAGCGGCTCGGGCGTGCTCCTTGCGCCATCATCGGCGGGCGAACAAGGAGGCATTTCATGGCGAATACCGTACCCGTCGTCACGCTGCCGGACGGCGAAGTGATCCCGAAGCTCGGCCAGGGCACCTGGGCGATGGGCGAGCGCCCGAACGCGCGCAAGGCGGAAATCGCGGCGCTGCGCGAAGGCGTCGAGCTGGGGATGACGCTCATCGACACCGCCGAGATGTACGGCGACGGCGAAAGCGAAAAGCTCATTGCCGAGGCGTTGTCGGATGTGCGCGACGACGTGTTCATCGTGAGCAAGGTGTATCCGCACAACGGCAGCGAGCGCGGCGTGCAGGCGGCGTGCGAGCGAAGCCTGAAGCGTCTGAAAACCGATCGCATCGACTTGTACTTGCTGCACTGGCGCGGCGGCGAGGATTTGCAGGGCGTGGTCGCGGGCTTCGAGAAGCTCAGGCGCGACGGCAAGATTCGCCATTGGGGCGTGAGCAACTTCGACACCGACGACATGCAGGAGCTTTTCTCGCTCGATGGCGGCGATGCCTGCGCGACCGATCAGATTCTCTATAACGTCGCGCGGCGCGGTCCGGAGTTCGACTTGCTGCCGTGGCTGCGTGAGCGTCGGCTGCCGGCGATGGCCTACAGCCCGGTCGATCATGCGCGGCTGCCGCGCGGCGGCGTGCTCGCGAAGATCGCGGCGGCGCGGGGCGTGTCGGCGTTTCAGGTGGCGCTTGCGTGGGTGCTGCAACAGCCCGAGGTGTTCGCGATTCCGAAGGCCGCGGATGTCGGGCATGTGCGGGAGAATCGGGCGGCGGTGGAATTACGGTTGTCGGAGCAGGAGTTGGCGGAGATCGATCGGGAATTCGCGCCGCCGAGGGGGAAGAGGGGGTTGGAGATGCTTTGAGATGCTTTAGGCGGGCGATGGGGCGTTGCCACGAAGGCAATGGAGCAGAACGGGCGCGCCGCCACGACGAGTCATCGCCCGGTGGCAAGCGGCACGATGGCTGCATCCATTCCAACAGCAGCCGGCCGTCCGTCGTCCTGATTAATGTCTTGATGACTGGCTGCGATGAGCGCGACAAGCATCGTTTGATTGAGCGGACACTCCAACCATGTCCGCCTCACCCGCCCCCACTCAAGAACACGCATGATGCGCATGCACCGACCCCAGCACCGCGACTTCCGCCGGCGTGCGCCTGAGGTCCGCCTCGCTGACCTGCTTGGCGTCCGCAAGAAAATCATCGACGATGGACGACACCGTCGTATCCGTCAGGCACAGCGACACGCGCCGCGTCTCGTTCGCCGGCATGGAAGCACGTTGCGACAAGAACAGCACGCCGTACTGATACCCGCGCACGATGCCCCGCACCGCGCCGACGCATTGTCCTTGCGCGGCGTTGTCGCCTTTCTGGCCGCATTGCTGCGCGAGCGACCACGCGGAGAAGCTCGGATCGGACGCGCCGGGCGTCGGCGCGGACTGTGCGTGGGCCGCCGTGGCAACGCACAGCGCGAAGGAAGCGGCGAGCGAGAGAGCGCGTTTCATCGTGGGTATCCTCTTGTATGAACGTGAACCGTTGAGAGGCGAAGCAGCGCGTTTGGTTCCGGCCGCGGTTTGCGTCAGGTCACGTTTTCGCCCGCTTGCAGCGCCCGCAGTTCGTCCACGGGAATATGGCAATGGATGGCGTGACCGTTGCCCGCATCGCGGCAAGGCGGCGTTTCGCGCTCGCAAATCTCGCCGATCTTGCGCGGGCAGCGCGTGTGAAAAACGCACCCCGACGGCGGATTCGCGGCGCTAGGCAACTCGCCCGACAGGCGGATGCGCTTGCCCGCCGCGTGCGCTTCGTCGAGCGATGGCGCCGACGAAAGCAATGCTTCGGTGTACGGATGCTGCGGGCCGTCGAACACATCGGCGGCGCGGCCGATTTCCATGATGCGCCCGAGATACAGCACCGCGATGCGGTCCGACAGATAGCGCACGACATGCAGATCGTGCGAGATGAACACATAGCTCACGCGCCGCTCGCGCTGCAAATCCGCGAGCAGGTTGAGGATCGCGGCTTGCACGGAGACATCGAGCGCGGACGTGGGCTCATCGCAAACCACGACGCGCGGATCGCCCGCGAACGCGCGCGCAATCGCGACGCGTTGCTTGAGACCGCCCGACAACTGGCGTGTGCGCGAGCCGAGATAACGCTCTGGCAGGCGCACCGCCTCGGTCAGCGTGTGCAGGCGCCGCTCTTTCGCTTCGCCGTGCAGTGCGCCGAGCTTCGCGAGCGACCGCGCAATGAGCCTGCGCACGGAATGCGCGCGGTTCAGCGCGGAGTCGGGATTCTGAAACACGATCTGCAGCGACTTCACCTGCTCGCCGCTGCGCCGCGTGACGCGCTCGGCCAGGCGCTGGCCGTCGAGTTCCAGCGTCGCGCCTTCATCCGGCGAGACGAGACCGAGCAGCAGTTTTGCGAGCGTCGTCTTGCCGCTGCCGGATTCGCCGACGAGCCCGAGCGTTTCGCCCTGCGCGAGATCGAGCGAGACATCGTGGACGGCGCGCACGTCTTCATCGCCGACACGGAAAGTTTTCGACACATGACGGGCCGAGAGCGCGAGCGGCGCGTCGTCGCGCGGCGGCGCGGGCGGCGGCGTTGCATCGGTCGAGCGGGGCAACAGGTGCGCGCGCTCGTGGTAATGACAGCGCGCCATCTGATCGCCGTGACGCGCCGCCACGCGATACGGCGGCGGCGCTTCCTTCACGCAGCGTTCGTCGGCCATCTTGCAGCGCGGCGCGAAGATGCAGCCTTGCGCGACCGATCCCGGCAGCGGCAGCGAGCCGGGAATCGTGTCGAGCCGGCCGGTGTCCTTCGTGCGCGCGTTTGTCGGCAGGCAGCGCAGCAGGCCGACCGTGTACGGATGACGCGGTTTCGCGAAGACGTCGGCGGTTGCGCCTTCCTCCACCAGCCGGCCCGCGTACAGCACGCCGACGCGGTCGCACATGCGCCCGATCACCGCGAGGTTGTGGCTGATGAAGAGCACCGCCGTGCCGAGTTCCGCCCGCAACTGGGCGATCAGATCGAGCACTTCGGCTTCGACGGTGGCGTCGAGCCCGGTCGTCGGTTCGTCGAGAATCAGCAGTTCGGGATTGCACGCGAGCGCCATCGCGATCACGACGCGCTGCTGCATGCCGCCCGACAATTGATGCGGGTAACTCTCCATCACGCGCTCCGGCGACGCGATGCGCACGCGGCGCAGCATGTCGGCGGTGCGGGCGAGTGCGTCGTCGGCGGAGGCGCCCGCCGCTTCGAATGCTTCGGAGACCTGACGCGCAATGGACAGCGACGGATTGAGCGCGCGGCCCGGGTCCTGATAGACCATCGACACGGCGTTGGCCCGCAGCGCGCGAAGCGCTTCGGCGGGCAGCGTGGCGACGTCGTGTCCGCCGACCGTGATGCGGCCCGCCTTCACGCGGCCGTTGCGCGGCAGATAGCGCAGGATCGCAAGCGCGGCCGTCGATTTGCCGCAGCCGGATTCGCCGACGAGCCCGTACGCTTCGCCGCGCCGCACGCGCAGCGTCACATCCTGCAGGACATCGCGTTCGTGCCAGCGCGTGCGATACGAGACCGTCAGGCCGACGACCGTCAGCGCGTCCGTCTCGCTGCCCTTGGCCGCGCCGAACGCGGGGAAAGCCGATGGCGGCGGTCCGTTCATCGGTCGAGCACTCCTTGCACGGCATCCGCGACGAGATTCACCGCGACGACGAGCGATGCAATCGCCGCCGCGTCGAACACGACCGTCCACCACGCGCCGCCCGCCATCAGCGTGTAGCTTTCCGAGAGCGCGAGTCCCCAGTCGGCGGAAGGCGGCTGAATGCCGAAGCCGAGAAACGACAGCGTCGCGACCGCGAAGATCGCGTAGCCGAGGCGCACCGTCGCTTCGACGACGATAGGCGGCAGCACGTTCGGCAGAATTTCCGCGAACATGATGTAGAACGCGTTTTCGCCGCGCAGTTGCGCCGCGAGCACGTAGTCGAGATGCCGCTCGCCGAGCACGGCGGCGCGGACCGTGCGCGCGGTGATCGGCGCGAAGGTGAGGCCGATCACGAGGATCACCGTCGTGTTGCTCGCGCCCACGGCGGCGAGCGCGAGCAGCGCCACGATCACGAGCGGCAGCGCGAGCAGCGCGTCGATCGCGCGGCCGACCACGGCATCCACCCAGCCGCCGAAATAGCCGACCACGAGCCCGAGCGCCGTGCCCGCCGCCGTGCCGAGCAGCGTCGCCAATGGCGCAATCGTGAGAATGTCGCGTGAGCCGACGATCACGCGCGCGAACACGTCGCGGCCCAGCTGATCGGTGCCGAACCAGTGGTCGGCGGAAGGCGCGGCGAGCGAATTCAACGGATCGGACGCATACGGGTCTTGCGGCGTGAGCCAGTGCCCGAAGAGCGCGCACACGACCCAAAAGAGCAGAATCAACACGCCGACGTCGAACGTGGCCGAACGCGCGAGCGCGCCGAGGGCGTCGAACCGCTTCGGTTTGACGGCAGCCAGCGTGCTCATCGGCCGCCTCCGGTGCGAAGACGCGGATTGAGCACGACATAGAGCGCATCCGCGATCAGATTCGCCGCCGTGTAGATCACGCCGATGGTCAGCACGCCGGCTTCGAGCATCGGAAAGTCCTTGGCCTTCGCGGCGTTGTAGATGAGCGAGCCGATGCCCTGATAGTGAAACAGTGTCTCCACGACGACGAGCCCGCCGATCATGTAGCCGAGCTGCGTCGCGGCGACCGTGACCGTCGGCAGCAGCGCATTGCGCAGCACATGCCGCAGGATCACGACGCGGCGCGGCAAGCCTTTGAGAATCGCGGTGCGCGTGTAGTCGGCGTCGAGCGCCTCGACGGTGCCTGCGCGCGCCATCCGCGCGATATAGCCGAAGAACACGAAAACGAGCGGCAGCACCGGCAGAATCAGATGCTTCAACTGCACGAGCGCGCTCGCATTGGCGGGCGCGCTCGCCTCGATCGGCAGCCATTGCAGCCACACGCCGAAAATCAGAATCAGCACGATGGACGACACGAATTCCGGCACGACCGTCGCCGTAAGCCCGCCGATGCTGATGAACCGGTCGATCCAACGCCCCGCGTGCAGCGCCGCGTAGACGCCGCCCGCGATGCCGAGCGGCACCACGACCACGAACGCGAGCGCGCCGAGCTTCGCCGAATTCCACAGCGCGCCGCCGATGAACGGCGCGACCGGCGCGCGAAACGCGTACGACTCGCCCATGTCGCCGCGCAGGAAGTGCGTGATCCAGCCGGTGTATTGCGTGAGAAGCGGCCGGTCCACGCCCAGTTGATGATTGAGCGCCGCGACGGCGCGCGCATCGGCGAGCGGGCCGAGAATCGCGCGGCCCACGTCGCCGGGCAAGAGCTGTCCGCCCGCGAACACGATCATCGACAAGAGCCACAGCGTGACGAGCGCGAGCAGCACGCGCACGCCGACGAAGCGCAGCACGCGCCGCGCCTTCGCGGTGCCGTTGCGCTTGCCGCCGATGCCCGCCGGGGACGTGATCGTGCTCAAGCGGCCACCGTCGCGCGGTCGAACCACATTTGCGAGATCGCGTTGAAGCGCACGCCCGACACGTTCGCGCGCGTGACGATCAACTGGTCGTAGAAGTACGGAATGACGACTGGCGTTTCGTCGAGCAAGAGGCGCTGAATCTGGCCGGAGAGCTTCTTCTGCGAGGCCACGTCGAGCGCCGCGACGAACTGCGTGACGAGCTTGTCGTATTCCGCGTTCTTGAAGTGCGCCGCGTTCCACGTGCCGCTGCTCGTGAGCGGCGCGTTCAGGAACACGTTCGGCACGCCGCGATGTCCGTAATCCGTGATGCCGAGCGGCGAATCCAGCCAGTCCGATTTGCCGAACGTGCCCGAGCCGTAGTACAGGTCCTGGCTCTCCACCTTCAGCGCGATGCGGATGCCGATTGCCTTCGCCGCGTTCTGCACGACCACGGCGAGGTCGGGAATCTCCATGTACTTCTCGGTCGTGAGCGTCACGTCGAAGCCGTTGGCCACGCCCGCTTCGCTCATCAACTGCTTCGCCTTCGCGATGTCGAGATGCCGCTGCGGCACGGTGAGATCGCTCGACGGAAAGACCGGCGCGAACGGGCTGTCGTTGCCGACGACCGCGCGCCCGCGAAACAGCCCCTTCACGATGACTTCGCGATTGATCGCGAGCGCGAGCGCCTGACGCACGCGCTTGTCCTTGAACGCGCCCATGTCGCAGCGCATGTGAATCTGCCGATGCGAACTCGACTTCGCGCCGAGCACCTTGAACTGCGGGTTCGTCAGCATGGAGACGCCGCCTTGCACCGTGAAGTCGCCCATCACGTCGGCCTGACGGCCTTGCATCGCGAGGAGTTGCGCCTGCTGATCCGCGTAGAACGAGAACTGCACGCGGTCGGGCAGCGACTTGTCGCCCCAGTAGTCCGGATTGCGCACGAACGACGCGCCGACCTTGGGCGTGTACTTCTCCAGCTTCAGCGCGCCCGTGCCCATGAACGACTTCTCGTACGCACCGCTGAAGTTCGCGGGCAGAATCACCGCGTTGTAGTTGTCAGAGGAAACGTAATACGGGAAATTGCCGTTTGGCGCGTCGAGATGGAACTCGACGGTGTGGTCGTCAACAGCTTTCGCAGAATTTTTCGACAGCACGCCCTTCAGCACCGACAGCGCCGCTGATCCCGCGCCCGGATCGGCCAGGCGGTTGAAGGTCGCCGCGACGTCCTTCGCGGTCATCGGCTGGCCGTCGTGGAATTTGACGTTCGGACGCAGCTTGAAGGTCCAGACATCGCCCGTCGCGTTCGACGACCACGAGAGCGCAAGGGCAGGGCGCAGCGTGAGCGTTTCGCTGTCATCGTCGATCAGGAATTCGCCGGTCTGATTGATGAGGACGAGTCCGGCCGCATCGGTGACGGTCAGCGGATCGACCGCGCCCGCAGGCGTCATATGCGCGACGCGGATCGTGCCGCCGGGCTTGCCCGCGCCTTGTGCGCGCGCCGCCGGCATGCCGAGAAGCCCGCCCGCCGACAGCGCGAAGCCCAGCACGCTCGCGTGCCGCAGCAATTCGCGCCGCGTGAGGCGGCCGGCCATGAACTCGTCGATCGCGTGATTGCCCAGTTCGCCCGCGCTTTCGCGCGCGAGCTCGAGGTGATGCGCGTCCGTCGATGCTTGTCTCATCGGTGATCGTTTCCTGTGCGTGTTGTCGGGTTGTCGTTGTCTGTCGCTTCGCCGATGTGACGCGAAGTCAGCGCGTCTCGGCGTGGAAGCAAGGAATGCGCCGCTTGGTTGCGCGGCGCCTCAATGCTCGTGCGGATGCTTGTGAATGGGATCGACCCAAAAGACTTCTTCGGGCGTTTCGACCGCGTCGATATTCAGATTCACGACGACCGCTTCGTTGTCGCTGCGCACGAGCACGCATTCGAGCGGCTCATCCGTGCTCGCGTTGATTTCCTGATGCGGCACGTACGGCGGCACGAAGATGAAATCGCCGGGACCGGCCTCCGCCGTGAATTCGAGATGCTCGCCCCAGCGCATACGCGCCTGACCGCGCACGATGTAGATGACGCTTTCGAGCGCGCCGTGATGGTGCGCGCCGGTCTTGGCGTTCGGGTGAATCGTGACTGTTCCCGCCCAGATCTTTTGCGCGCCGACGCGCGCCGCGTCGATGGCGGCCGCGCGGTTCATGCCCGGCGTCTGCGGCGTGTTGGTGTCGAGCTGATCGCCCTTGATGACCTTGACGCCGTTTTCGCGCCAATCGATATGATGTGCGTCGCTCATGGTGCCTCTGGTCTACAGATAGAAAAAGTCCGTTGCCGCCGACACCGCGCGAGCAACGGACTTCCGATATTACACGGCGAAGCGCCTTCACCGGGCGGCGATCATTTTCCCTTCGAGTTGATGATCGCTTCCGACACGTTGTTCGGCGTCTCGGCGTAGTGCTTGAACTCCATCGTGTAGGTCGCGCGGCCTTGCGTCAGCGAGCGCAGCGACGTCGAGTAGCCGAACATCTCGGCAAGCGGCACCTCGGCGCGCACGATCTTGCCGCCGCCGCCCGCGATGTCCTCCATGCCCTGCACGATGCCGCGCCGGCTCGACAAGTCGCCCATCACGTTGCCCATGAACTCCTCGGGCGTTTCCACTTCGACGGCCATCGTCGGTTCGAGCAGCACGGGCTTTGCGCGGCGCATCGCTTCCTTGAAAGCCATCGAGCCGGCCATGCGGAACGCGTTTTCGTTCGAATCGACATCGTGATACGAGCCGAAGGTCAGCGTCACTTTCGTATCGACGACCGGATAGCCCGCCAGCACGCCCGACTTGAGCGACTCCTGAATGCCCTTGTCCACCGCCGGAATGTACTCGCGCGGAATCACCCCGCCCTTGATGGCGTCGACGAATTCGTAGCCCTTGCCCGGGTCCGGTTCCAGCGTGATGACGGCGTGCCCGTACTGGCCGCGCCCGCCCGACTGCTTGACGAATTTGCCCTCAACATCCGTCACCTTGTTGCGCACGGTCTCGCGATACGCCACCTGCGGCTTGCCGACCGTCGCTTCCACGCCGAACTCGCGCTTCATGCGGTCGACGAGAATTTCGAGGTGCAGTTCGCCCATGCCGGAGATGATCGTCTGGCCGGATTCTTCGTCGGTCGTGACGCGGAACGACGGGTCTTCCTGCGCAAGACGATTGAGCGCGATGCCCATCTTCTCCTGGTCGGCTTTCGTCTTCGGCTCGACGGCCTGCGAGATCACCGGCTCGGGGAAGATCATCCGTTCGAGGATGATGATGTTGCCCGGATCGCAGAGCGTGTCGCCGGTCGTCGCTTCCTTCAGGCCGACCGCCGCCGCGATGTCGCCCGCGCGCACTTCCTTGATTTCCTTGCGTTCATTCGCGTGCATCTGAAGGATGCGCCCGAGCCGCTCCTTCTTTTCCTTCACCGGGTTGTAGACGGTATCGCCGGAATTCACGACGCCCGAATACACGCGGAAGAAGATCAGCTGGCCGACGAACGGGTCCGTCATGATCTTGAACGCGAGCGCGGAGAACGGCTCGTCGTCGCTCGGATGGCGTTCGGCTTCCTCGTCGTCTTCAGTGTGGCCCAGAATCGCGGGGACATCCACCGGCGAGGGCAGATAGTCGATCACCGCGTCGAGCATCGCCTGCACGCCCTTGTTCTTGAACGCGCTGCCGCAGAGCATCGGCACGATTTCGTTCGCGATGGTGCGCTGTCTCAGCGCCGTCTTGATCTCTTCCTCGGTCAGGCTTTCGTGGTCTTCGAGATACTTTTCGAGCAGTTCTTCGCTCGACTCGGCCGCGGCCTCGACCATCTTCTCGCGCCACTCATTCGCGACATCCTTGAGATTGTCGGGAATCTCTTCGTAGGTGAACTTGATGCCCTGGCTTTCGTCGTCCCAGACGATGGCCTTCATCTTCACGAGATCGACCACGCCCTGAAAATGCTCTTCCGCGCCGATCGGAATCTGGATCGGCACCGCGACGCCTTTTAGACGCTCGCCGATTTGCCGCTGCACGCGGAAGAAATCCGCGCCGACGCGGTCCATCTTGTTGACGAACGCAATGCGCGGCACCTTGTACTTGTTCGCCTGACGCCACACGGTTTCGGACTGCGGCTGCACGCCGCCGACCGAGTCGTAGACCATGCACGCGCCGTCGAGCACGCGCATGGAACGCTCGACTTCGATGGTGAAATCGACGTGTCCCGGCGTATCGATGATGTTGATGCGATGCTCCGGATAATTTCCGGCCATGCCTTTCCAGAAGGCGGTCGTCGCGGCAGACGTGATCGTGATGCCGCGCTCCTGCTCCTGCTCCATCCAGTCCATCGTCGCCGCGCCGTCGTGAACCTCGCCGATCTTGTGCGTCACGCCGGTGTAGAAAAGGATGCGCTCGGTAGTGGTCGTTTTGCCGGCATCGATGTGGGCGCTAATACCGATGTTGCGATAGCGCTCGATGGGAGTCTTGCGGGGCACGTGAACCTCCTGTGAGAAATGTCGACCCGGGCCGGCGGCTTAACGCCGGACGCGGGTGCCATGCAAAGCAGCGCTTGAGCTGTTGCTTCGGCTTCATGCGATCTTTTTAGGATAGCGCGTAGACAAGCTCTTTGCAGGAATCTTGCCAGCCCGGTCGAACGTTGCGGCAAACGGTGTCCGCGACTCCGTCGCGGCTCGCGCGGGCGAAAAAAAACGGCGCGTCACGCGACACGCCGTTTGGCTCGTTTCCGACAACGCGCTTCACTGCGCGCCCGGCAACCCCTTGATTTTCATGCCCGGTTTGATGCCCTTGGCCGTGAACCAGCCCTTGCTCATTTCCAGCGCGTACACGCCGTTGTTGCGCGGGCAATGGTTATTCTCGGTTTCCGCTTGCATTTCATCGATGTCGGTGATCGTGCCGTCGGCGCGAATGAACGCGATCGACAGCGGGATCAACGTGTTCTTCATCCAGAAGCAATGCACGGCGTTCTCATTGAACACGAAGAGCATGCCTTCGTTCGGCGCGAGTTGGGTGCGATACATGAGACCTTGCTCGCGGTCTGCGTCGTTGGCGGCGACGGCGGCGTCGATCACGAACATGCCGGCGGTCAGCTTCGCGCGCGGAAAGTCCGACGGCTGCTTCGCGCCGGGCGGCATGGCCTGCGCCTGCGCCAGCGAAAGTGCGGCGAACGGCAACAGCACCGCGATAACGAGCGCGCGCAGACGACGAACGGCCCGCGCGAGCGAAATGATTTCAGTAAAGGGGAATGGCACGCGCAACGCGCGCAGGGAAAGCAACAGCGAATTCACACGATGCTCCTTGAAAATCGATCGTCCGCGTTGGAAAGAAAGAGCCGCCCCGCGCATGTTACTTGAAGCGCGGCGCGAATGCGAAAGGCGTCGCGGCGGCGCGCGAAATCAAACGCGGGAAAGGTGAACTGCAAAACAAAAGGGCAGATTGCCATTCGGCGATCTGCCCTTTAACGCCGTTAAGACGGCGGTAATGCTCGTTTTTAGCTTCGCTATACCGCGTCTTACAACGAACTTACTGAGCTGCGGAAGCAGCTTCCGGTGCCGAAGCAGCAGCCTTGTGCGACTTCTTATGCGACTTCTTGTGCGAGTGCTTCTTGGCAGCCTTGTGAGCCGGTGCCGAAGCAGCCGACGCAGCAGCCGGAGCAGCCGCTTCCGGAGCCGAAGCTTGTGCGAATGCAGCCGTTGCGAACAGGCCAGCGACGAGAGCAGCGATCAGTTTGTTCATTTGTGAATCCTCAGCTTGAGTTAATTAACCAAACGACCCGGTCAATGAGTCATGTCGGTAAACGAGCCATCCACCTTTCGGTTGACAGTCGTATCGGCAAAAAAACTCGATACGGCTGTGAACGTTTGTTCCTTTCAAAATGCCTGGAGCACACAGGTTAATCGAAAGGCCGAGTCGTTCATGCCGGATAGCTTTGTGCGGCATCTGTGGCCCTTAACGCCTCGTCTAAAGAGTCGGTTGACGCGATTTCGCGCCGTTTCACGCGGCAGATGAAAAAAATCTTGTCGAGTGCGGTGCGCGGCAATTCGGCGCGTTTGGTGAAACGGCCATGCGGGACAGTGAATGCGATTTAATGCTCGCCTTGCCACGGCGAACGCGCCGGCACGTCGACGCTTTCACCGGGCGCGAGGCCGAGCGAGAACACATCGAGCGCGCCGATCGCCACGCGCACCAGCCGCAGCGTGGGAAAACCGACCGCCGCCGTCATGCGCCGGACCTGCCGGTTCTTGCCTTCGGTGATCGCAAGCTCGATCCATCTCGTCGGAATCGCGGCGCGATAGCGGATCGGCGGATTACGCGGCCACAGTCTTTCGACGTCCTGTTCCGCGACGAAGGCCGTGCGGCACGGGCGCGTCACGTAGTCGCCGAGATCGACGCCTTTCGCCAGCCGCGCGAGCGTATCGTCGCCGGGCGCGCCTTCGACTTGCGCCCAATATCGCTTGACGAGCTTGTGGCGCGGCTCGGCGATGCGCGCCTGCAGCGCGCCGTCGTCGGTGAGAAGCAGCAGGCCTTCGCTGTCCGCGTCGAGCCGGCCGGCCGGATAAACGCCCGGCACCTTCACGAAATCACCGAGCGACGCACGCGTTTCGTGTGCGGAGAACTGGCAGATGGTGCCGAAGGGTTTGTTGAGAGCGACGAGCGGCATCGGCAGCGGGCGGGACGAAAGATCAGGGAAAGCAAGGAAAGCATGTGAAGGCACGCGCGGGCAGGGCGCCGGGGCGTGAATGCGGCATCTTAATGCATAATGGTTTGCGATCCGTTTCTCCCATTGCCACGCCTCGCGAGGGGGTTGCTGCCCGCGCGCCGTGCATAGAATGAAAGCAATGGCGCGGCAGCAGCGAGCGCCCGCGCCAACCTATTTCAAGTCCGGCCTTCTTTGGAGTCGACCATGTCGTATCAGCACATCCAGGTCCCGGCGGGCGGTGAGAAAATCACCGTCAACGCGGATTTCTCGCTCAACGTTCCGGATCAGCCGATCATCCCGTACATCGAGGGCGACGGCACGGGCGTCGACATCACGCCGGTCATGCTCAAGGTGGTCGATGCGGCGGTCGAGAAGGCCTACGGCGGGAAGCGCAAGATTCACTGGATGGAAATCTTCGCGGGCGAAAAGGCCACGCGCGTGTACGGCCCGGACGTCTGGCTGCCCGACGAAACGCTGGATGTCGTCAAGGATTACGTCGTGTCGATCAAGGGACCGCTCACGACGCCCGTCGGCGGAGGCATCCGGTCGCTGAATGTTGCGCTTCGGCAGCAGCTCGATCTCTATGTGTGTCTTCGTCCGGTGCGGTACTTCAAGGGCGTGCCGTCGCCGCTGCGCGAGCCGGACAAGGTCGATATGGTGATTTTCCGCGAGAATTCGGAAGACATCTATGCGGGCATCGAATGGCCGGCCGAATCGGCCGAAGCGAAGAAGGTGATCGCGTTTCTGCGCGACGAGATGGGCGTGAAAAAGATTCGCTTCCCGGAGTCTTCGGGGCTCGGCATCAAGCCGGTGTCGCGCGAGGGCACGGAACGGCTCGTGCGCAAGGCCATTCAATACGCGATCGACAATAATCGGCGCTCGGTCACGCTCGTGCACAAGGGCAACATCATGAAGTTCACCGAAGGCGCGTTCCGCGACTACGGCTATGCGCTTGCGCAAAAGGAATTCGACGCCGAACTGATCGACGGCGGCCCGTGGATGAAGGTCAAGAACCCGAAGACGGGCGCGGATGTTGTCGTGAAAGACGTGATCGCCGATGCATTCCTTCAACAGATCCTGCTGCGTCCGGCGGAATACGACGTCATCGCCACGTTGAATCTGAACGGCGACTACATCTCGGATGCGCTTGCCGCGCAGGTCGGCGGCATCGGCATTGCGCCGGGCGCGAACATGTCGGACTCCGTTGCAATGTTCGAGGCCACGCACGGCACCGCGCCCAAGTACGCCGGTAAGGATTACGTGAATCCGGGCTCGGAAATTTTGTCCGCCGAAATGATGCTGCGTCATCTCGGATGGACCGAGGCGGCGGATCGCATCATCGAGTCGATGGAGCAGTCGATTCTGTCGAAGCGCGTCACGTATGACTTCGCGCGGCTGATGGAAGGCGCGACGCAGGTCTCGTGCTCGGGATTCGGCGACGTGATGATCGAAAACATGTGATCGGCGCGTGCCGGCTATCGGTCGAGAGCCGGCACGCGGATCCGTCGCGCGAGCAAGCATAAAAAAACCCGGCGCTAGGCCGGGTTTCATGGCGGTCAATGCACCCGAACGGTCAGGCTGCGTCCTGGATGTTCGATGCCTGTTTGCCTTTCGGTCCCTGGACGATCTCGAAAGAAACCTTTTGGCCTTCCTTGAGCGTCTTGAAACCATTCATCTGAATCGCCGAGAAATGTGCGAACAGATCCTCGCCGCCTTCGTCGGGCGTGATGAATCCGTAGCCTTTCGCGTCATTGAACCACTTGACCGTACCAGTAGACATTCGTACTTCCCCTCTAACTCTCGTCGCAACCAGAGCACGCTCGAAAAGCTCGACGGCCCACCCCACAGCGAACCGCCCCCTCCTCACAAGCTCCCCTCGGCCTTTTTTGCCCGATGTCCCCGGAAAAAAGTGCCAGTTTGATTGTTAAAGCTCTTAAATCAGGTGTCAAGGAATTTTTGGGATGGCCGATAAGCTCGTTGCATAGGCTGCATTCGTAGGGTAATTCCTGCTTTCCCGTGTGCGCCGCCGTCCAAGCAAGGCATCTTGAAAAGTCGCATAATCGTCTCACTTGTGTGATACGCCCGGCAGCCCGCCAACGTCCGTGCAGTTTGTTTTTTTTGAAGCTGTGCGATACTGGATTCGACGAGGTTCAAGCGGGCCCGCGCCGAAGGTTGGGCGCCGGCAGGATTCGATGGACGGTCGTGGCGCACTGCGCGTTTTCCAGCCATACCATAGGGCCGTGCGGCCAGTGCTGGAGCGGCAATTGCGAAGGCGTCCGTGTTGTTTAGAATGGGTGTATGGCGATAAATCCCAACAAGCAGGATGGCACGGTACTCGAGCGGCAGGAGCAGAAGCTCAAGAAGCCGGCGATGTACAAGGTGGTGCTGCTGAATGACGACTTCACGCCGATGGAATTCGTCGTGATGATCGTGCAGGAATACTTTAATAAAGATCGTGAGACTGCGACGCAGATCATGCTGAAGGTTCATCGCGAGGGCAGGGGAGTTTGTGGGGTCTATACGCGGGATATTGCGTCGACCAAAGTTGAGCAAGTCGTTAGCCATGCACGGCAAGCGGGGCACCCGCTGCAGTGCGTGATGGAGGAAGCATGATTGCCCAGGAACTGGAAGTCAGTCTGCACATGGCGTTTATGGAAGCACGTCAGGCGCGGCACGAGTTCATTACGGTCGAGCATCTTTTACTGGCCTTGTTGGACAATCCGACCGCGGCTGAAGTGCTGCGCGCCTGCGCAGCAAATATCGAGGATTTGCGTCAGAACCTGCGCAATTTCATTCATGACAACACGCCGACCGTGCCCGGCACGGACGACGTCGATACCCAGCCGACGCTTGGTTTCCAGCGCGTGATTCAGCGCGCGATCATGCATGTGCAATCGACTTCGAACGGCAAGAAGGAAGTGACGGGCGCGAACGTGCTCGTCGCGATCTTCGGCGAGAAGGACTCGCACGCGGTGTACTACCTGCAGCAGCAGGGCGTGACGCGTCTCGATGTCGTGAATTTCATTTCGCACGGCATCGCGAAGACGAACAGCGGCGACGCCGCGAAGGCGAACAGCGAAGCGAATCCGGAATCGGAAGACGCCGCCGCTCAGAAGGAAACGCCGCTCGCGCAGTTCACGCAGAACCTGAACCAGCAGGCGAAGGACGGCAAGATCGATCCTTTGATCGGCCGCGAGCTGGAAGTCGAGCGCGTCGTGCAGGTGCTCTGCCGCCGCCGCAAGAACAATCCGCTGCTCGTGGGCGAAGCGGGCGTCGGCAAGACGGCCATCGCCGAAGGTCTCGCCTGGCGCATCACGCGCGGCGAAGTGCCGGACATCCTCGCGGATGCGCAGGTCTACTCGCTCGACATGGGCGCGTTGCTCGCGGGTACCAAGTATCGCGGCGATTTCGAGCAGCGTCTCAAGACGGTGCTGAAGGAACTGAAGGAGCGTCCGCACGCCATTCTGTTCATCGACGAAATTCACACGCTGATCGGCGCGGGCGCGGCATCGGGCGGCACGCTCGACGCATCGAACCTGCTGAAGCCGGCATTGTCGTCGGGGCAGTTGAAGTGCATCGGCGCGACGACGTTCACGGAATATCGCGGCATCTTCGAGAAGGACGCGGCGCTTTCGCGGCGCTTCCAGAAGGTGGATGTCACCGAACCTTCCGTCGAGCAGACGGTTGCCATCCTGCGCGGTCTCAAATCGCGCTTCGAAGAGCACCACGGCGTGAAGTATTCGTCGGGTGCGCTGTCGGCGGCGGCTGAACTGTCGGCGCGCTTCATCACGGACCGTCATCTGCCGGATAAGGCCATCGACGTGATCGACGAAGCGGGCGCGGCGCAGCGCATTCTGCCGAAGTCGAAGCAGAAGAAGACCATCGGCAAGAGCGAGATCGAAGAGATCATCTCGAAGATCGCGCGCGTGCCGGCGCAAAGCGTGTCGCAGGACGATCGCAGCAAGCTGCAGACGCTCGACCGCGACCTGAAGGCCGTCGTGTTCGGTCAGGACCCCGCCATCGACGCGCTGTCGGCGTCGATCAAGATGGCGCGCGCGGGTCTCGGCAAGACGGACAAGCCGATCGGCGCGTTCCTCTTCTCCGGCCCCACGGGCGTCGGCAAGACGGAAGTGGCGAAGCAGCTTGCGTTCACGCTCGGCATCGAACTGCTGCGCTTCGACATGTCGGAATACATGGAGCGCCATGCAGTGAGCCGGCTGATCGGCGCGCCGCCGGGCTACGTCGGTTTCGACCAGGGCGGTCTGCTGACCGAGGCCGTCACGAAGAAGCCGCATTGCGTGCTGCTTCTGGACGAAATCGAGAAGGCGCACCCGGATATCTACAACGTGCTCTTGCAGGTGATGGATCACGGCACGCTGACGGATAACAACGGGCGCAAGGCGGATTTCCGCAACGTCATCATCATCATGACGACGAACGCGGGCGCCGAGGCGATGGGCAAGGCAGTGATCGGCTTCACGTCGCGCCGCGAGTCGGGCGACGAAATGGCCGACATCAAGCGGATGTTCACGCCGGAGTTCCGCAACCGTCTGGACTCGATCATCAGCTTCCGCTCGCTGGACGAGGAAATCATCCTGCGCGTGGTCGACAAGTTCCTCATGCAGCTGGAAGATCAGCTGCACGAGAAGAAGGTCGATGCGGTGTTCACGGACGCGCTGCGCAAGCACCTCGCGAAGCACGGTTTCGATCCGCTGATGGGCGCGCGTCCGATGCAGCGTCTGATTCAGGACACGATTCGCCGCGCACTCGCCGACGAGTTGCTTTTCGGCAAGCTGCTCAACGGTGGCCGCGTGACCGTGGACGTGGACGCGGAAGACCAGGTGCAGCTGACGTTCGACGAGAACTCGGCGCCGCCGCGTAATCCGAATCCGGAAGCGATCGAAGTGGACTGATCGTCGGTTAGCCTCAAAGAAAAACGGCGCGTTCTTGACGAACGCGCCGTTTTTTTTCGTCCCGAGAAAGCTCAGTGCTTGCCCGTGCTGCCGAATCCGCCCGCGCCGCGTTCGCTTGCCTCGAAGTCGTCGACGATATTGAACTGCGCCTGCACGACCGGCACGATCACCAGTTGCGCGAGCCGTTCCATCGGGTTCAGCGTGAACGCGGTGTCGCCGCGATTCCAGGTGGAAACCATCAGTTGGCCTTGATAATCCGAATCGATCAGGCCGACGAGATTGCCCAGCACGATGCCGTGCTTATGCCCGAGGCCGGAGCGCGGAAGGATCAGCGCCGCGTAACCGGGATCGGCGAGGTGAGTGGCGAGCCCGGTCGGCACGAGCACCGTCTGATGCGGCTCGATGACGAGCGGCGCATCCAGACACGCGCGCAGGTCGAGGCCGGCGCTGCCGGGCGTAGCATAAGCGGGCAGGACATCGCGCATACGCGCGTCGAGAATCTTGACGTCGAGTTTCATGGTCAGGCTGTGCGGCCGAGCGCGAACGCGTCGGCGAGGAGTTGATAGGACCGCGTGCGTGCGGCATAGCTGCCGGCGACCGTCAGGACGATCAGTTCGTCGGCGTCAAATTGCGCTTGCAGCGCGTGGAGTTTTTCGGTGACGCGCTCCGGCGTGCCGATGATGCTGCGCGGCTTCTCATGCGCGATCACCGCCCGCTCGCGCTCGCCGTATTGTTGCGCGACGCCCTGCGCGATCGATGGAATCGGTTGATTCAGGCCATACGCCATCTGCACGCGACGCAGATCGACGGCCTTCTCCAGTGCCTCGGCTTCGTCTTCAGTATCGGCGCAGATCGCGAACACCGCCGCCGCGAGATACGGCTTCTCTTCGTGACCCGCGACGAACCGCTCGCGATACGCCTCGGCCACGTGATGCCCCATGTGCGCATTGATGAAATGCGCAAACGCGAAGCGAATGCCGAGTTGCGCCGCGAGCAGGCCGCCGAAGTCGCTGGAACCGAGCATCCACAGTTCGGGGCGCGTGTCGATCTGCGGTTGCAGCAGCACGCCTCGGGCGAGTGAATCGTCGGCCACCTTGCCGTCGAAGAGCGCGATCAGTTCCGCCACTTGCTGCGGAAAAATGTCGCCGCGATTGTACGAACCGGCGGCAACCGCTTGTGCGGTGCGCATGTCGCCGCCCGGTGCGCGCCCGACGCCCAGATCGACGCGATTCGGAAACAGCGCCTCCAGCATCAGAAACTGTTCGGCGACCTTGAACGCGCTGTAGTACGGCAGCATGACGCCGCCCGAGCCGATGCGAATGCGCTTGGTCAGACTGCCGATACGCGCGAGCATCACTTCCGGGCACGGGTTCGACACGCCGTACAGCCCGTGATGCTCCGCGCACCAGTAGCGCGTGTAGCCAAGATCGTCGGCGAGTTGGGCGAGATCGAGCGTCGCCGCGATGGCATCCGCCGTCGTATGGCCGTGGATGACCGGCGTCTGGTCGAGAACCGATAGCTTCGTCATGTCGAGCTTACGAGAGAAGAGTGCCGCCGCTCGGCGCGCGTTTGGCGATTTCCGCGATCAGCGTGCGCGCGAGCGATTGCTTGTCGGCGCGCGGCAACCGCGTTCTGCCCGATGCTTCGAAGAGCACGACTTCGTTGTCGTCGCGGCCGAAGGTGAGCGGCCCGAGATTGCCGATCAAGAGCGGCACGTTCTTGCGCTTGCGCTTTTCCTCGCCGTGCAATTCGAGGTCGCCGCTCTCCGCCGCGAAGCCGACGCAATACGGCGGGTTCGGCAGCTTCGCGACGGACGCGAGGATGTCCGGATTCTCGATGAAGTTGAACGCCGGCAACGCATCGCCAGCCTTCTTGATCTTGTGCTCGCTCGCGTGATCGACGCGCCAGTCCGCGACCGCTGCCACCGCGATGAAGATGTCGGCATCGGGCGTGGCCTGCATCACGGCGTCGTGCATTTGCTGCGCGGTCTGCACGTCTTCGCGAAACACGCCCCACGGCGTCGGCAGCGAAACCGGCCCGGCGACGAGATGCACGGCCGCGCCCGCCTGCGCCGCGGCACGCGCCAGCGCGAAGCCCATCTTCCCCGACGAACGATTCGTGATGCCGCGCACCGGATCGAGCGGCTCGAACGTCGGGCCTGCCGTAATCAGCACGCGCTGGCCGCGCAGAATCTTCGGCTGGAAGAACGCGCAAATGGCTTCGAACGCGGCTTCCGGCTCAATCATGCGGCCGTCGCCGACTTCGCCGCACGCCTGCGAACCCGAATCCGGGCCGAGCACTTCGACGCCGTCCGCGCGAATCTGCACGACGTTGCGCTGCGTCGCCGGGTTCTGCCACATCTGGCGGTTCATCGCGGGCACGACGAGCAGCGGACAATCACGCGCGACGCAGAGCGTGGACAGCAGGTCGTCGCACATGCCGTGCGCGAGTTTCGCGATGAAGTCGGTGGATGCGGGCGCGATGACGATGGCATGCGCCTCGCGCGACAGATCGATGTGCGGCATGTTGTTCGGCATGCGCGCATCCCATTGCGACACAAACACGGGCCGGCCCGACAGCGCCTGCATGGTGACGGGCGTGATGAATTCCGTGGCCGCTTCCGTCATCACGATCTGCACGGTCGCGCCTGCCTTCACCAGCAGCCGCGTCAGCTCCGCGATCTTGTAGCACGCAATGCCGCCGGTCAGTCCCAGCACGAGATGTTTGCCTGCGAGTTCCAACTTGCCTCCGTCGCAAAAAAAACGCGGCTCCGGGAAGGGAGCCGCGCCTCTGCACATCACTTCGAGCCGCGCACGCGCCGCAGTTCGTCGAAAATCAGCAGCACCGCGCCGACCGTGATCGCGCTGTCGGCCAGATTGAACGCGGGCCAGTGCCACGTCTTCACGTGGAAGTCGAGAAAGTCGATCACATGACCGTAAGCCAGCCGGTCGATCACGTTACCGATCGCGCCGCCCATGATGAGCGCGAGCGCCGTGCAGAAAAGCCGCTGCGCCGCATGCTTCTTGAGCAGATAGCAGATCACGGCCGCCGCCACGACGCCGAGCGCGGTGAATGCCCAGCGCTGCCAGCCGCCCGCCGCCGCGAGAAAGCTGAATGCCGCGCCGCGGTTGTAGACGAGCAGCAGGTTGAAGAAGGGCGCCAGCGCGTGCGGCTCGCCGTACGCGAACACCTTCTGGACTGCGATCTTCGTCAACTGGTCGAACAGAATCACGATCAGCGCGACGCCGATCCACGGCGCGAGCGAACCGCTCGAAGTACTTTGTTTCGCCATAGTCCTTGCCATTATGCTGCGCCTCGGGTTTCGCCAGCGCCGAAGAGATTGGAGAAGCAGCGGCCGCACAGACCCGGATGCTCGGGGTGCGAGCCGACGTCGGCGCAGTAATGCCAGCAGCGTTCGCACTTCAGATAGCTGGAAGCGGCCACGTCGACGCCTTCTTCGGCTTCGCTCGCCACGCGCTCGACCGACGCCTGCGACGTGATGAGCACGAAGTGCAGCGCATCGCCGAGGCTTGCGAGCGCGTCGTAACGCGCGCCGCTCGCGCGGACGACGACTTCCGCCTGCAACGACGAGCCGATCAGGTTCGCCGTGCGCGCTTCTTCCAGTGCCTTCGTGACGTCGCCGCGCGCCGAGCGGATCAGCGACCACTTGTCCAGCAACTCGCCGCCGTTCGGAATGTCCGGGTACGCCGCGTAGACCTCGGTGAAGATCGTGTCCTGACCGGGCTTCAGCACCTTGTACGCTTCTTCCGCCGTGAACGACAGATACGGCGCGACGAGGCGCAGCAGCCCATGCGCAATGTGAAAGAGCGCAGTCTGCGCGCTGCGGCGCTCGCGCGAATCGGGCTTCGTCGTGTAGAGACGGTCCTTCAGCACGTCGAGATAGAAGCCGCCCAGGTCTTCCGAGCAGAACGTCGCGATCTTCGCGACGACCGGATGGAACTCGTACTTCTCATAGTGCGAGAGCGCGTCGTCCTGCAGGTTGCGCGTGAGCGCCACCGCGTAACGGTCGATTTCGAGCCAATCCGATACCGGCACGGCGTTCTTCTCGAAGTCGAAGTCCGAGAGGTTCGCGAGCAGGAAGCGCAGCGTGTTGCGGATGCGGCGATACGTCTCCGTCACGCGCTTGAGAATTTCTTCGGAGATGGCGAGTTCGCCGGAATAGTCCGTCGATGCGATCCACAAGCGGATGATTTCCGCGCCCAGGCGATTCGCCACTTCGTGCGGATCGACGCCGTTGCCGAGCGACTTCGACATCTTGCGGCCTTCGCCGTCGACGGTGAAGCCGTGCGTGAGCAGCGCGTCGTAGGGCGGGCGGCCGTCGAGCATGGAAGCCGTGAGCAGCGACGAATGGAACCAGCCGCGATGCTGGTCCGAGCCTTCGAGATACAGATCAGCCGGGAATTGCAGCTCGTCCTTGTGCGAGCCGCGCAGCACGTGCCAGTGCGTCGTGCCGGAGTCGAACCAGACGTCGAGCGTGTCGCGGTTCTTTTCGTACATGTTCGCGTCGTCGCCGATCAGCTCACGCGGATCGAGCGTTTGCCACGTCTCGATGCCGCCTTGCTCCACGCGCTTCGCCACTTCCTCCAGCAATTCGATGGTGCGCGGATGCAACTCGCCCGTTTCCTTGTGCACGAAGAACGCCATCGGCACGCCCCATTGACGCTGACGCGAGAGCGTCCAGTCCGGGCGGTTCGCGATCATGCTGAAGAGACGCTGCTTGCCCCACGACGGATAGAACGCGGTGTTCTCGACGCCTTCCAGCGCCGTTTCGCGCAGCGTCTTGCCGCCGTCTTTTGGCGTCACGTCCATGCCCGCGAACCATTGCGAGGTCGCGCGATAGATGATCGGCGTCTTGTGGCGCCAGCAGTGCATGTAGCTGTGCGTATACTTCTCGGTCTTGAGCAGCGTCCCGGCGTTGTTCAGTGCCTCGACGATTTCCGGATTCGCTTTCCAGATCGACAAGCCGCCGAAAAGCGGCAGCGATTCGATGTAGCGGCCATCGCCCATCACGGGGTTGATGATGTCCGAATCTGCCATGCCGTGCGCCTTGCACGACACGAAGTCTTCCACGCCATAAGCCGGCGACGAATGCACGACGCCCGTGCCGCTTTCCGTGGTGACGTACTCGCCGAGATAAACGGGCGACGTGCGCTTGTAACCCGGATGCGCCGCCGCGAGCGGATGATGAAAGCGCACGTTCGCGAGCTTTGCGCCCGTCGTCGTGGCGATGACTTCGCCGGGCAGACCGTAGTTCTGCAGGCACGCTTCGACGCGTTCGGCCGCGAGAATCAGCAAACCGCGCGGCGTATCCACGAGCGCGTACACGATCTCCGGATGAACGTTCAGCGCCTGGTTGGCCGGGATGGTCCACGGCGTCGTGGTCCAGATGACGATGCCGCCTTCGCTCTTCGGCAGCGACGGCAGACCGAACGCCTGCGCGGTCTTTTCGGGTTCAGCGAAGGCAAACAGCACGTCGATCGTCGGGTCGGTCTTGTCCTTGTACTCGACTTCCGCTTCGGCCAGCGCCGAGCCGCAGTCGAAGCACCAGTTCACCGGCTTCAAGCCCCGGAACACGAAGCCCTTTTCCATGATCTTCGCCAGCGCGCGAATTTCGCCCGCTTCGTTGACGAAGTTCATCGTCTTGTACGGATTGTCCCAGTCGCCGAGCACGCCCAGACGCCGGAAGCCGACCTTCTGCTTCTCGATCTGCTCGCTCGCGTAAGCGCGCGCCTTCTGCATGACTTCGGCGGCGGGCAGCGACTTGCCGAACTGCTTTTCGATCTGGATTTCGATCGGCATGCCGTGGCAGTCCCAGCCCGGCACGTACACGGCGTCGAAGCCCGCGAGATTGCGCGCCTTGACGATCATGTCCTTCAGGATCTTGTTGACCGCGTGGCCTAAGTGAATGTCGCCGTTCGCATACGGCGGGCCGTCGTGCAGGATGAACTTCTTGCGGCCACGGCTCGCCGCGCGGATTTTTTCGTAGACCTTGTTCTCCTGCCATTCCTTGACCCACGCGGGTTCGCGCTTGGGCAGATCGCCGCGCATCGGGAACGGCGTGTCGAGCAGGTTGACGGGGTATTTCGAGGAGGCTTTCTCTTTCTTGTCGCTCATGGGTGACTCAGTGAATTCGGTGAGACGGCGCGTTGGCGCGCGGTGATTCGAAGGCGGGGCAGCGGGCGATGCGCGCATGGATCATGCGGCACGGCGCGCTCACCTAATTCGGTCGGTGGCCGAAATGGCGAAGCCCGTCGCGCGGCTGCCGGCGTTGCTGGCGGGCGGCAGGCCGAAGTAGGCGCGCGCGTTGTCGACGTCCCTCGCGATGGCGGCGGACAGCGTTTCGAGGTCGACGTACTTCTCCTCGTCGCGCAGCTTCTTCAGAAACTCCACGCGCACGAGCTTGCCGTACGCGTCGCCGTGCCAGTCGAGCACGAAGACTTCGAGCAGCACGCGGCCGGAATCGTCCACGGTCGGACGCAGGCCGAGGCTCGCGACGGCGGGCAGCGGCTCATCCGCCAAACCGTGCACGCGCACGACGAAAATGCCCGCGAGCGCCGGGCGCTTGTGGGCAATCGGAAGGTTGAGCGTGGGAAAGCCGAGATCGCGGCCGAGCTTCGCGCCATGCACGACGTGGCCGCTGATGATGTACGGACGCCCGAGCGCGACGTTCGCGGCGTCGAGATCGCCCGCGACGAGCGACGCCCGCACCGACGACGACGAAATGCGCGCGCCGTTCGGGTGCGCGACGGTGGCCATCTGCTCGACTTCGAAGCCGTACTTGTCGCCCGCGGCCTTGAGGGAATCGAAATTGCCCGCGCGTTTCGCGCCGTAGCAGAAGTCGTCGCCGACCATGACCCAGCGCGCGTGCAGGCCGTCGACGATGACGTTCTTCACGAACGTGTCCGGCGGCTGGCTTGCGAACGTGTGATTGAAATGCTCGACCACCACGCGATCCACGCCGTTCGTGCGCAGCGCCTCCAGCTTGTCGCGCAGCATGGCGATGCGCGGCGGCGCGCCGGCCGGATTGAAGAATTCGCGAGGATGCGGCTCGAAGGTCATGACGCAGACCGGCAGCCCGCGCGCGTCCGCAGCGGCCCGCACGCGCGCAAGCAGCGCCTGGTGCCCGCGATGGACACCGTCGAAGTTGCCGATGGTCAGTGCGCAGGGCGCCCGGCTTTCGGCATTGGGGAGGCCGCGAAAGACTCTCACGATAGGCGTTGGTCGGTGGGAGGGCTGATGCTGCAAAGCGTTCGATTATAAACGCTCACACGGATGCACGGGCGCGCGTGCCGGGCGGCGGCGTCCGAGCGCCCGGCGGACCGCCGTCACCTTACTGGCACGATTTTCGCCGCCTTCGAAATGATAAAATCCGCGGATGAAAAAAATCGTCATTCTGATCTCCGGACGCGGGAGCAACATGGAGGCCGTCGTGCGTGCTTGTGCGCGTGAAGGCTGGCCGGCGCGCGTCTGTGCGGTCATTTCCAACCGGCCCGATGCCGCCGGGCTCCGCTTCGCGGCCGCGAACGGCATCGGAGCCGTCGTCGTCGATCATCGCGAATTCGATGGCCGCGAAGCGTTCGACGCCGCGCTCGCGCGTGAAATCGATCGCTTCGAGCCGGATTGCGTCGTGCTGGCCGGCTTCATGCGCGTGCTCACCGATGCGTTCGTGGAACGCTACGCCGGGCGCATGCTGAACGTGCATCCGTCGCTCTTGCCGTGCTTTTCGGGGCTGCGCACGCATCAGCAGGCGCTCGACGCCGGCGTGCGCGTGCACGGCGCGAGCGTGCATTTCGTGACGGCGAAGCTGGATCACGGGCCGATCGTCGCGCAGGCCGCGGTGCCGGTCATCGCAGGCGACGACGCCGCCGCGCTCGCCGCGCGCGTGCTCGCCGTCGAACACATCATTTACCCGCGCGCAGTGCGCTGGTTCGTGGAAGGGCGTCTTTCTATCGAGGGCGAACGAGTCGCCCTCACGCCGTCTGAGCCGCAGTGGCTCTTTGCCGACATTGCCGGGGAGGGCGCATGAGGCTGCATGGATTTCTGATTGGTCAAACCGAAACGTTGCTCGCGGACGTGCTCCGCTTTTCCGGTCCCGCCGATGCGGCGACGAGCCGCTTTTTCCGCGCGCACCCGAAGCTCGGTCACGGCGAGCGTGGGGTAATCGCGGAAGCCGTTTTCGCCGTGCTGCGGCGGAAGATGGAGTTCTCGCATCTCGCGGAAAGCGGCACGGGCAATCAGGCGCGGCGTCTCGCGCTGCTCGGGCTGATGCAGACCGCGGGCCTCACGGCGCTCAAGCCGTTCGTGTCGGCGGACGAGCATCAGTGGCTCGCGCAAGTGTCGAAGATCGATCCCGCGAGCCTGCCGGTGCGCGTGCGCACGAACCTGCCGCAATGGATCTACGACGCGATGGCCAAGCGCTTCGAGCCGGACGAGCTCGCGCAGCTTGCCGCCGCGCTGAACTATCCCGCGCCGCTCGACTTGCGCGCGAATCCGATCAAGGCGAGCCGCGACGTCGTGCGCAAGGCGCTCATCGACGCGGGCATCGACGCGTTCGACATGCCGTTCGCGCCGTTCGGCATCCGCGTGGAAGGCAAGCCGGCGCTTACGCGTCTGCAGCCGTTCCAGGAAGGCTGGATCGAAGTGCAGGACGAGGGCAGCCAGTTGCTGTGCTCGCTGATGGCGCCGCGCCGTGGCGAGATGATCGTCGACTTTTGCGCGGGCGCGGGCGGCAAGACGCTCGCGCTCGGCGCGATGATGCGCTCCACCGGCCGCCTGTACGCCTTCGACGTCTCCGACCGGCGCCTCGCGAAGCTGAAGCCGCGTCTGGCGCGCAGCGGACTCTCGAACGTCAATCCCGTGCTGATCGACAGCGAGCACGACGCGAAGATCAAGCGCCTCGCGGGCAAGATCGACCGCGTGCTCGTCGATGCGCCGTGCTCCGGCTTGGGCACGCTGCGCCGCAATCCCGACCTCAAATGGCGGCAGTCGCCCGCCACCGTCGCGGAACTCACGCCCAAGCAGTTGTCGATTCTCACGAGCGCCGCGCGGCTCGTGAAGACGGGCGGCCGTCTCGTCTACGCGACGTGCAGCATGCTCGAAGCGGAAAACGAAGGCGTCGTCGCGCAATTCCTGGAAACGCATCCGAACTTCCGCGTGGTGCCCGCCCGCGACGTGCTCGCCGAGCAGCGCATCGAACTGGACACGGGCGACTATCTGTCGCTCTGGCCGCACAAGCACGGCACCGACGGCTTCTTCGCGGCCGTGCTGGAGCGCGTGCCCGGCGAGAAGGCGCAAGCCAGCGACGAAAGCGCCGGAGAAGCAAGCGCCGGGGAAGCAAGCGCATAAGCGCGCGATGCAGAACCGCTTCCTGAGCCACCTCTCGGAACGGCTCGTCCGCGACTTCGGCGAGCCGGAAGTGCTGTGGCAGGGCGTGGCGCTGATCGCGCTGCTTGCCATCGCGTGGTGGTGCGCGCGTCTTTTGCGCAGACAACTCGACGCGCGGCGTCAGTCGCGCTTCGAAGCGGTGCGCTTCGGCGCTGAAAGTCTCAACAAGGCGCTGTTCCCGCTACTCGGCACGGTCTTCGTCAGCATCGCGCGACTGGCGCTCGCGCCGTTCATCCACACGGCGCTGCTGCAACTCGCGCTGGTGCCGCTGTGCGGCATCACCGTGATCTACACGATGTTCTACGCAGTGCGCCGCGTGTTCAGCAAGAGCGCCAGCGGCGGCGCGGAGCACGAGGCGGGCGCGCTCCTCTTCCTGTTCGAAAAGGTCGTGACGGTGCTCGTCTGGCTCGCCATGCTGCTGACGGTGACGGGCATTCAGGACGACGTCGTCCGCTGGATGGCGAGCGTGCGCTTCAACTTCGCCAACGCGCACATGACGCTGCTCTCGCTCGCCTCGGGCGTGCTGTGGGTGTGCGTGACGCTGATCGTCGCGATGTGGGCGGGCGCGCTGCTCGACGATCGCCTGATGCGGTCGCGCTCGCTCGACGCGAACCTGAAAGTGGTGCTCGGACGCGTCGCACGGGCGCTGTTGATTCTCGCGGCGATTCTCGTGAGCCTGTCGATCGTCGGTATCGACATCACGGTGCTGGGCGTGTTCGGCGGCGCGCTGGGCGTCGGCCTGGGCTTCGGGTTGCAGAAAATCGCCAGCAATTACGTGTCGGGCTTCATCATTC
The DNA here is from genome assembly GCF_031450785.1 of Caballeronia sp. LZ062. Classification (NCBI taxonomy): domain Bacteria; kingdom Pseudomonadati; phylum Pseudomonadota; class Betaproteobacteria; order Burkholderiales; family Burkholderiaceae; genus Caballeronia; species Caballeronia sp. LZ062. The sequence goes on along the minus strand of NZ_JARTWB010000002.1, from coordinate 1,932,134 downwards.
TGCTTGACCGGTCGCTCCGGCTCGGCGACATGATCAACGTGAGCGGCTTTCAGGGCACCGTGACGCAGATACGCACGCGCTATACAGTGGTGCGCGGGCTGGACGGCATCGAAACACTGATCCCGAACGAAAAGCTGATTACCGATGTCGTACAGAATCACTCGTCTTATCTGACGCGCGGCAACGCGAAAGTCGCCGTGCAGGTAAGTTACCGCTCGGACGTGGAACGCGCGATGCAACTCCTCGTCGAAGCTACGCAGGGCATCGAGCGCGTGTTGCAGGACCCGGCGCCCGCTGCGCTGCTCGCGAGCTTCGGCGCGGACGGCATCAATCTGGAACTCAGCTTCTGGATCGAGGACGCGGCAAAGGGCACCGGCGGCGTTAAGTCGCAAGTCAACCGGAGCGTGTGGAGGCTATTCTCCGAGCACGGCATCGAGATTCCGTCCTCCCAGCGCGAAGTGCGGATTATCGGTGGTCCGGCGGATGCATCGGTAGGAAATGCCGGTTTTCGGCGCGGCGACGCGGCGCCGGCCGCCGAAAGCACCGTTTGACGCTTCGCCCGTGCGCCATTCCTTCCGTTTTTGCAAGGTGTGACGTCCGAAACGCCGCGTGAGATTTTTCTCGTTTAGGCAGGATTCAAAAAAATTCACCTTTACGACAACGACTTGGAACGCATGAAGTAGAATGCGATCGAACTTCGGCGCTTACCTTTCGCGCGCCCGACACGTTGCGATGAGGCTGTTCGCAACGGTTTCAATCGGCCATTTTTTCCGAATTTCACAGCTACATAGGTAAATTGCCTTGCTGAATTCTTCCCTCGAATTTCTCGCCAACGGATTGCTCGACTTCTCCTGGTGGCAGATTCTGTTGTTCACGCTGGCGGTGACGCACGTCACTATCGCCGGCGTCACGATTTACTTGCACCGTTGCCAGGCGCACCGGGCGCTGGATCTGCATCCGGTCGCCAGCCATTTCTTTCGCCTTTGGCTCTGGATGACCACCGGCATGCTGACCGGCCAGTGGGCGGCCATCCACCGCAAGCACCACGCGAAGTGCGAGACCGAAGAAGATCCGCACAGCCCGCAGACGCGCGGCATCTGGAAGGTGCTGCTCGAAGGCGCGGAACTATACCGCGCGGAAGCGAAGAACGAAGAAACGCTGCGCCGCTTCAGTCACGGCACGCCGAACGACTGGATGGAGCGCAACGTGTACACGCGCTATCCGATTCTCGGCATCAGCATCATGATGGTCATCGACGTCGCGCTGTTCGGCATCGTCGGGCTGTCGGTGTGGGCCGTGCAGATGATCTGGATTCCGTTCTGGGCGGCGGGCGTGGTCAACGGACTCGCGCACTTCTGGGGTTATCGCAACTTCAATTCGTCCGATGCGAGCACCAACATTTTCCCGCTCGGCATCCTGATCGGCGGCGAAGAACTGCACAACAATCACCACACGTACGCGACGTCGGCGAAGCTGTCGAGCAAGTGGTATGAGTTCGACATCGGCTGGCTGTATATCCGCATTCTGTCGGCGCTCGGGCTCGCCAAGGTGAAGAAGCTCGCGCCCACGCCGCGCCTGTCGGAATCGAAGTCGGTGCCGGACCACGACACGCTGCAAGCCGTGCTCGCGAACCGTTACGAAGTCATGGCGCGTTACGGCAAGGCGCTCAAGCGCGCCTACAAGCAGGAACTCGTGAAGCTGAAGGAAGCCGGCGCGCGCGAGAAGTATCAGTTGATGCGCGGCGCGCGCAAGTGGTTCCACAAGGAAGAGGAAGGCCTGAACGAGCCGCAGCGCCAACAACTGCCGGAACTGTTCTCGGACAATCAGAAGCTGCGCACCTACATTGAACTGCGCAAGGATCTGGCGGCGATGTGGGACCGTTCGAACGCATCGCGTGAACAGCTGCTGGCGCAATTGCAGGATTGGTGTCATCGCGCCGAACAGAGCGGTATCAAGGCGCTGCAGGATTTCGCGCTGCGTCTGCGCCGTTACGCCCTGTAAGCGATATCCGCTAAAATTCAAGGACGTCACAAGACCCCGCTCTGGCGGGGTCTTTGTTTTTGGACGACGGATTTTCGCTGGATTCGGCAGGAGACAGGGGATATGCAGGCGATCAAAAGCGTCGAGTACGACCGGCCGCAAGGGCTGACGTGTGGAGTAGGCGAGGCCTGGGCGCGCGTGCCGGAGGCGCCGTCGCCGGAGGAAAAGCGCGCGCTCAAGGAGCGCACCCGCGCGCTTTTGCGGCAGGAAGAGGCGGTGCTCGTTGCGCACTATTACGTGGACGCCGAGTTGCAGGAACTGGCCGACGAAACCGGCGGCTGCGTGGCCGATTCGCTGGAGATGGCGCGCTTCGGCCGCGATCATGTTGCGAAGACGCTGGTTGTCGCGGGCGTGCGCTTCATGGGCGAAACCGCGAAGATCCTGAGCCCGCACAAGCGCGTGTTGATGCCTGATCTCGACGCCACATGCTCGCTCGATCTCGGCTGTCCCGCCGACGAATTTGCCGCTTTCTGCGACGCGCATCCCGACCGCACCGTCGTCGTGTACGCGAACACCAGCGCCGCCGTGAAGGCGCGTGCCGACTGGATGGTCACGTCGTCCATCGGGCTGGAAATCGTTGCGGAATTACATGCGCGCGGCGAGAAGATTCTGTGGGCGCCGGATCGTCACCTCGGCGGCTACATCCAGAAGAAGACCGGCGCGGACATGCTGCTGTGGCAGGGCTCCTGCCTCGTTCATGACGAGTTCAAGGGCATCGAACTGGACATGCTGCGCGCCGAATATCCCGACGCGAAGATTCTCGTACATCCGGAGTCGCCGGAAGCGGTCGTGAAACTGGCCGATGTCGTCGGCTCGACCACGCAGTTGATCGACGCCGCCGTGCGCCTTGACGCGAGCCGCTTCATCGTCGCGACGGACCTCGGCATCTTGCACAAGATGCGGCTCGCCGCGCCGGGCAAGACGTTTATCGAAGCGCCGACGGCCGGCAACAGCGCGACGTGCAAAAGCTGCGCGCATTGCCCGTGGATGGCGATGAACGGCCTCGCCAATCTCGCCGACGTGCTCGAGCGCGGTCACAACGAGATTCACGTCGATGCGACCATCGCGCAGCGTGCGCGCGTGCCGATCGACCGCATGCTCGATTTCGCCGCGCGTCACAAGAAGCGCGTGCAGGCGAGCGGCGACCTGGCAAAGGACACCGCATTGTTCTCGAACGTGGGAGCAGCGTGATGAGCGACTTACCGATTTTCCACGAAGTCCGTTTGCAATACGGCGAAGCGTTCGACGCCGCGCTCGCGCGCAATGTCGCCGACGCGCTCGCCGAAGATGTCGGCAGCGGCGACGTCACCGGCCGCCTCGTTCCGGCCGACGCACGGCGCACCGCGCGGATCATCGTGCGCGAAGAGGCGGTGCTGTGCGGCGCGCCGTGGTTCGACGAAGTCATGCGGCGCGTCGATCCGTCCATCGAAGTGGAATGGCAGTATCGCGAAGGGCAGCGCATGGCGGCCGACACGCCCGTCGTGCTGCTGCACGGCCCGGCGCGCTCGCTGCTGACGGCCGAGCGCAACGGCCTCAACTTTCTGCAACTGCTCTCGGGCGTGGCGAGCGCGACGCGCCGTTACGTCGATGGCATCGAAGGCACGCGCGCTCGCATTCTCGACACACGCAAGACGCTGCCCGGCTTGCGGCTCGCGCAGAAATACGCGGTGCGCGTGGGCGGCGGGGCGAATCAGCGGCTCGCGCTCTACGACGGCATTCTCATCAAGGAAAACCATATCGCGGCGGCGGGCGGCGTCGGTGCGGCCATGGACGCCGCGCTCGCCCTGAACGCGGGCGTGCCGGTTCAGATCGAAGTCGAGACGCTCGCGCAGCTCGAAACGGCGCTCGCGCATCGCGCGGAATCTATTCTGCTCGACAACTTCACGCTCGACGCCATGCGCGATGCCGTGCGCATCGCAGCGGGCCGTGCGTTGCTGGAAGTGTCGGGCGGCGTGAGTTTCGAGACCGTGCGGGCGATTGCCGAAACCGGCGTCGACCGCATTTCGATCGGCGCGCTTACGAAGGACGTGCGCGCCACCGATTTCTCGATGCGCCTGATCTAGCGTTAGCCGTCAGACCGCGCGCCGCCGCGTCGCCGGCGGCGTCAGCACGGTCGGGAGCGCCTTTGGCAAGGTGTCGGGCCAATCGCGGCTGGTGTGCAGGCCGCGGCTTTCGCGCCGCGAGCACGCGCTCTCGACGATCAGCGACGCCACCTCTACCAGATTGCGCAGTTCCAGCAGGTCGCGGCTCACCTTGAAGTTCGCGTAATACTCGTGGATCTCATCGCGCAGAAGCGCAATGCGATGCCGCGCGCGCGCGAGCCGCTTGTCCGTGCGCACGATGCCGACGTAGTTCCACATCAATAGCCGCAGTTCGTCCCAGTTATGCGCGACGACGACTTCCTCGTCCGGGTCGGACACGCGGCTTTCGTCCCAGTCGGGCAGGGGCGCGTGGCATCCGGCGGAGAAACCGTCCGCTTCGATGGCGGCCGCTGCCGCTCGCCCGATCACGATGCATTCGAGCAGCGAATTGCTCGCCAGCCGGTTCGCGCCATGCAGGCCCGTACACGACGTTTCGCCGACCGCGTATAGCCCGGGGCGGTCCGTGCGCCCGGCGAGATCCGTCACGACGCCGCCACAGGTGTAGTGCGCGGCCGGCACGACAGGAATCGGCTCTTTCGCGATGTCGATGCCGAACTCGCGGCAGCGCGCGAGAATCGTCGGAAAGTGTTCTTCGAGAAACGCGCGCGGCTGGTGGCTGATATCGAGATACACGCAGTCAATGCCGCGCTTCTTGATCTCGAAGTCGATTGCGCGGGCGACGATATCGCGCGGCGCGAGTTCGGCGCGCTCGTCATGCGCCGGCATGAAGCGCGTGCCGTCCGGCAGACGCAGCACGCCGCCCTCGCCGCGCACGGCTTCCGAGATCAGGAACGACTTCGCGTACGGGTGAAAGAGGCACGTCGGATGGAACTGGATGAACTCCATGTTCGCGACGCGGCAGCCCGCGCGCCAGGCCATCGCGATGCCGTCGCCGGTGGCGGTGTCGGGATTTGTCGTGTAGAGATAGACCTTGCCCGCGCCGCCCGTCGCGAGAACCGTGTGCGGCGCCTGGATCGTGACGGTGCGGCCGCTTTTCAGATCGAGCGCGTAGAGACCGTGGCAGCGATGCCCCGGCAGCCCGAGCCGGTCGGACGTGATCAGGTCGATCGCGTAGTGATCTTCGAGAACCGTGATGTTCGGGTGATTGCGCACCCGCTCGCCGAGCGTCGTGACGACCGCGTGGCCAGTGGCGTCGGCGGCGTGAATGATGCGCCGATGGCTGTGACCGCCTTCGCGCGTCAGATGGAAGCCCAGTTCGGCGGAGACGTCGCGCGTGAAGGGCACGCCTTCTTCGATGAGCCACTGAATGGCCGCGCGCCCGTTCTCTACGATGAACCGCGTGGCCGCCTCGTCGCACAGGCCGCCGCCCGCGATGAGCGTATCGGCCACGTGGTTGTCAACGCTATCGGCTGAATCCAGCACCGCCGCGATGCCGCCCTGCGCCCAGTCGCTCGCGCCTTCGCTCGCCGTGCGCTTTGCGATGATCGCCACGCGCCGCGTCTCGGCCAGATTTAGCGCAACGCTCAGGCCGGCGAGTCCGCTTCCCACGATTGCTACGTCGAAGTTCATGCCGCCGTGTCCCCATTCTTCTCGATAGCCGGCAAGCATAACGCCAAGCAAAGCAGGAGACGGCGAAAACCCGCGCACGACCATGTGAAACACGTATGAAAACGGCGCCGGAAGACAAAAAGCCCCGCATACGCGGGGCTTTTTGCTGTCTTCGTCAGGCACTCAATCTCAAGTGCGGTACGTCTCCGCTTGAGCGGAGCGACGCCGCTTTACTTGATCTTGGTTTCCTTGTACTCAACGTGCTTGCGGACGACCGGATCAAATTTCTTGATCAGCATCTTTTCCGGCATGTTGCGCTTGTTCTTGGTCGTCGTGTAGAAGTGACCCGTGCCTGCAGTCGATTCCAGCTTGATCTTGTCGCGTGCGCCCTTGGCCATGTGCGTGCTCCTTAGATTTCACCGCGTGCGCGCAAATCTGCGAGCACGGCGTCGATACCGTTCTTGTCGATCAGGCGCAGACCGGCGTTCGAGACGCGCAGACGGACCCAGCGATTTTCGCTTTCAACGAAGAAACGGCGGTTCTGCAGGTTCGGCAGGAAACGACGCTTGGTCTTGTTGTTGGCGTGGGAAACGTTGTTGCCGGACATCGGCCCTTTCCCAGTTACTTGGCATACGCGTGCCATGCGAGCACTCCTAATACAGTCTGATTCCTACGCTCGGCGCAGCGAAGCTGCATTGCCGACCTCTTTTTCCCTGGTTGCCTTTACCGGGAACTTGGCAGCACGGTTATGCCAATGAGGACCGCGTAAGCTCAGAACAGGTGGGTTGAGAAAAGCAAACGTGGATTCTAGCAGGAAAAGCCGTGCGTTATCAAGACGTTTTGGCGTTTTCCTGCTCCGCGAAGGCCTCTCGCAGCCAGCGTCACAGCCAACCCTCGCGCGCAAACGAAAAAATGTCATTCGACGCCACGACCATATGATCCAGCAGCTTCACGTCGATGAGCGCCAGCGCGTCCAGCAGCGTGCGCGTGAGCTTGCGGTCGCCGGCGCTCGGCTGATTGGCGCCGGAAGGGTGATTATGCGCGACGATCAGCCCGGCCGCATTCAGCGAGAGCGCGCGCTTGACGATCTCGCGCGGATACACGGCCACGCGCGTGAGCGAGCCGCGCGCTTCCTCGCGGATGTCCAGCAACTGATGGCGCGCGTCGAGATAGATACAGATGAACACTTCGTTTGGCCGCGTGCCGATTTTCAGGCGCAGAAAGTCTTCGACCGCGCCCGGCGAATTCAAAAGTATGCGATTCCGCGCTTTCTCCGCCAGCATGCGCCGGCACAGTTCAGAAACCGCGATGAGCGTGGCCGCGCGCGCCTCGCCGATGCCGCGTTCGGCTTGCAACTCGGCGGCGGGCGCACTCAGCATCGCGCGCAGTGAGCCGAAACGCCGCAACAGTGCGCGGGCGACATCGACGGCGGTGAGACCCGGCACGCCGGTGCGCAAAAAAAGCGCGAGGAGCTCGGCGTCGGAAAGCATCTCGGCACCTGAATTCAGCAGACGTTCGCGCGGCCGGTCGGCCTTGTCCCATTTGGAGATGGCTAGTGCCGCGAGCCGGACGGTTTCCGCAGCCTCCGATGGCGCGGTAGGAACGGACGCCGCCACTGGCGCGACGTCCGAGGTTGCAACCGGCGCTGCATCCGCCGCGGTAAGTGACGCAGGAACCGGCGCGATCTCCGGCGCGAGATCGGGCGCGACCTCCGGCGCGAAACCCGGCGCCACGATGCCCGTCATCGCCCGCTCCGAACGTGCCACGCTCCGCGCGCCGCCGCACGAAGGACGCAGGCGCCTGACGCGTCGCCGGACCACTCTGTCTTACAATAGCGGTTTTGGCGCCCGTTTCGACCCTGCGCCACGCGGTTCGCAGCTTCGCGCCGACGAGCCGCCGCTCGCCCGGCCCACGCCGCGCTTTCGACTGAACCGCCACATCCAATACTCATGAGCATCATCGATATCTCCGAGGTCAAGCCCGGCTCCCATGTCACGCTGCACTACCGGCTGGCACTGGCCGACGGCGCCGACATCGTCAACACCTTCACCGACAAGCCCGCCACGCTCCTGCTCGGCGCGGGCCAGCTCGCCCCGCCGCTCGAGGAAATTCTGCTCGGGCTCAAGGTCGGCCACCATTCGACCTTTCGGCTAACGCCGGAACAGGCGTTCGGGCCGCGCAACCCGGAACTGCTGCAGCGCGTGTCGCTCGCGACGCTGCGCGAAAACAGCATGGTCGGCGAGGATTTTTCTCCCGGCGATCTCGTCGAATTCAACGCGCCCAACGGCGGGCGCTACGCGGGCGTGCTCAAGGAAGTGGGCGAAACGTCGGCGCTTTTCGACTTCAATCACCCGCTTGCCGGCCAGACGCTGGCATTCGAAGTGAAAATCATCGGAATTCTGTAGCCATGAGCCTGACTGAGAGCCTCACCGATATCGAAACCGACATCGAAATCCTGCTCGCGCAGCCGCGCGGCTTCTGCGCGGGCGTGGATCGCGCCATCGAAATCGTCGAGCGCGCGATCAAGCTGTTCGGCGCGCCGATCTACGTGCGTCACGAGATCGTCCATAACGCGTATGTCGTCGCCGACCTGCGCAAGAAGGGCGCGATCTTCATCGAGGAATTGTCGGATGTGCCGGAAGGCAGCACGCTGATCTTCAGCGCGCACGGCGTCTCGAAGGCGGTGCGCGTCGAAGCCGAAACGCGCGGCCTGCGCGTGTTCGATGCCACGTGCCCGCTCGTGACCAAGGTCCACATGGAAGTCGCGAAGATGCGCCAGGAAGGCTTCGACATCGTAATGATCGGCCACAAAGGGCACCCGGAAGTCGAAGGGACGATGGGCCAATCGGGCGAGGGCATGCACCTGGTCGAAGATATCGACGACGTACTGAAGCTCGATCTGCCCGATCCCAACCGCATCGCGTACGTGACGCAGACGACGCTTTCGGTCGACGACGCTTCCGCCATCATCGACGCGCTCAAGAACAAGTACCCGGCGATCAAGGAGCCGAAGAAGCAGGACATTTGCTATGCGACGCAGAACCGCCAGGACGCGGTGAAGTTTCTCGCGCCGCAATGCGATGTGGTGATCGTGGTCGGCAGCCCGAACAGTTCGAATTCGAGCCGGCTGCGCGAAGTGGCCGAACGCAGCGGCATTCCCGCCTATATGGTGGATTCGCCGACGCAGATCGATCCGAAATGGGTCGAAGGCAAAAAGCGCATCGGCGTGACGGCGGGCGCATCGGCGCCGGAAGTGCTCGCGCAGGCCGTGATCGGCCGGCTGCGCGAACTCGGCGTGCGCAGCGTGCGCTCGCTGGAAGGCATCGAGGAGACGATCTCGTTCCCGCTGCCACGCGGGCTGTCGCTGCCGCAATAAATTAGTCGAATCCTTCGAAAAGCGCCTGCGGGCGCTTTTTTTTCGTTCGGCGCGCGAGGGCGCACGCGGGCGTACGCACCAGATCAGTGCGTTGCGGCCAGCGGTCGCAAACGTGAGCGTCCGCGTCCGCATAAACCCCGTTCCCGGAATGGTGCAACTGCTGCACAAAACAGGATCGCAACCCGGTTGCGCTTTTGCCGAAAAATCGCCGAAAAATGCGGGTTGCAATGCTGGAAAACCCCGCCACGCAAGAATATTGCTCGTCTCATATTTAGCGTTACAATTCGCGCGTCCTGAGTCCGGAAGGGCCTCCGACAACGGTTTTGAAAGGCGCAGGAGATCTCATTTGATGCGATTCAAGTTTGCTTACGCCGTGTCCATCGCGGCTGCGGTTGCAATGGCGACCGCATGCGGCAAGAAGGACGAAGGCGGAGCGAGCGGAGCAGCACCGGCGGCGAGCGCCCCGACTGCGGCGTCGGCCGCCCCCGCGCCGGCGAGTGCGGCGACGGTAGTCAAGATCGGCCACGTCGCGCCGTTATCCGGAACGCAGGCCCATCTCGGGAAAGACAACGAAAACGGCGCGCGGCTCGCGCTGGAGGAAATCAGCGCGCAAGGTCTCACCATCGACGGCCGGTCCATTCGCCTCGAACTCGACAGCCAGGACGACGCAGCCGACCCGCGCACCGGCGAAGAAGCCGCGCAGCGCCTGGTGGATGACCACGTGGTCGCGGTGATCGGCCATCTGAATTCGGGCGTGTCGATTCCGGCGTCGAAGATTTACAGCGATGCGGGCATCGCGGAGATCTCGCCGTCGACGACAAACCCGCAGTACACGAAGCAGGGTTACAAGACGACCTTTCGCGTGGTCGGAACCGATGCGCTGCAAGGCCCCGTGCTGGCCGGCTACGCGATCAAGACGCTGCACGCGAAGAAAGTGGTGGTCGTGGACGACGCTACCGCCTACGGCCGCGGCCTCGCGGATGCGTTCGCGAGTTCGGCGCAGGCGGGCGGCGTGAAGATCGCCGCGCGCGAGACGACGTCGGAGAAAGCGCGCAACTTCAAGGCGATCCTGACGAAGATCAAGCGCGCGCAGCCCGACGCCGTAATGTACGGCGGCATGGACGTGACGGGCGGCCCGTTCGCCAAAGAAGCGGCGGCGCTCGGCGTGAAGGCGAAGATTCTGGCGGGCGACGGCGTCTGCACGCAGCAGCTGCCGGAACTGGCAGGCGACGCCGTGCAGAACGTCGTGTGCTCCGAAGCGGGCCCCGCGCTCGAGAAGATGGACAAGGGCGCGGACTTCGCGCAGAAGTACGAGGCACGGTTTCATACGCCCGTGCAGATTTACGCGCCGTTCACGTATGACGCGATGTACGTGATCGTCGACGCAATGAAGCGCGCTAATTCCATCGAGGCGAGCAAGGTGCTCGCGGCGATGGCCACGACGGATTTCAACGGTCTGACGGGGCATATCGCTTTCGACGATAAAGGCGATCTGAAGACGAGCACCATCACGCTTTACGACTTCAAGGACAAAAAGAAGGACGTGCTCGACGTCGTGAAGCAGTAGCAGCAGGCGTTTGCAGTCTTGCGGCGCCTATCCGACAAGCGCCGTTTCGCATCCGTCTGGCGGGCGCTCGCACCTATCCGGCGGCGGGCGCAACGGCAGGCGATTAACCCTTACCGGTTTTTTTAAAAGTACGCGCAGTGCTGCTCCAGATTTCGCTTCACACCGGTTTATCGGCCGGTGATAAAGGCGTGATCCGGTCGCACGGGGCTAAGGAGCTTTAAATGGATATTTTCATCCAGCAGATCCTCAACGGTCTGGTGCTTGGCAGCGTCTACGCCATCATCGCGTTGGGTTACACGATGGTGTACGGCATTCTCGGCATCATCAACTTCGCGCACGGCGACGTGCTGATGGTCGGCGCGATGGTGGCGCTTTCAGCCATCGGCGTCATGCAGAACCATTTTCCGTCGATGCCCGGCCCGATCATGCTGACCATCGCGCTCGTCGTGGCCGCCATCGTCTGCGCGATCGTCGGCTACACCATCGAACGCGTCGCGTACCGGCCGCTGCGCAAGGCGCCGCGTCTCGCGCCGCTGATCACGGCAATCGGCGTGTCGATCCTGCTGCAAACGGTCGCCATGATGATCTGGGGCCGCAACCCGCTCGCGTTCCCGCAGCTTCTGCCGACCGATCCGATCAACGTCATCACCGCCACTGAGACGCGTCCCGGCGCGGTCATCTCGATGACGGAAATCGTGATCATCGTAGTGGCGTTCCTCGTGATGGGCGGCCTCTTGCTGCTCGTGCACAAGACCAAGCTCGGCCGCGCGATGCGCGCCATCGCCGAAAACCCCGGCGTCGCATCGCTGATGGGCGTGAACCCGAACTTCGTCATCTCGGCGACCTTCATGATCGGCTCGGCGCTTGCTGCGCTCGCCGGCGTGATGATCGCGTCCGAATACGGCAACGCGCACTTCTACATGGGCTTCATTCCCGGCCTGAAGGCGTTCACCGCGGCGGTGCTGGGCGGCATCGGCAACCTGGGCGGCGCGATGGTCGGCGGCGTGCTTCTCGGTCTCATCGAACAGTTGGGCGCCGGTTACATCGGCAATCTGACGGGCGGCGTCTTCGGCAGTAACTATCAGGACGTGTTCGCCTTCATCGTGCTGATCATCGTGCTCGTGTTCCGTCCGTCGGGTCTGCTCGGCGAACGTGTCGCGGACCGCGCTTAAAGACCGTGTGAGGAGCTCTACAAAATGACTTCGATTCAACCGATTGAGCCGTCCACGACGCTCATCCCCGAGAAGAACACGGGCAAGACGCTCGTCGTCGGCATCATCGTCGCGGCGTTCGTGATCGCCGCGCCGATGGTGATCGGCGCAGCCGGCGGCAACTACTGGGTCCGCGTGCTCGACTTCGCAATGCTTTACGTGATGCTCGCGCTCGGCCTCAACGTGGTGGTCGGCTTCGCCGGCCTGCTCGATTTGGGCTACATCGCGTTTTATGCGGTCGGCGCGTATGTGGCGGCGCTCCTGTCTTCGCCGCAGCTGACCTCGCAGTTCGAATGGATCGCGCATCTGGCGCCGGGCGGGCTGCACCTGCCGTTCCTCTTGATCGTGCCGATCGCGATGGCGCTCGCCGCCACGTTCGGCGTGCTGCTCGGCGCACCGACGCTGCGTCTGCGTGGCGACTACCTCGCTATCGTGACGCTCGGCTTCGGCGAAATCGTGCGGATCTTCATGAACAACCTCGACCGTCCGGTGAACATCACGAACGGTCCGAAGGGCATCACGGGCATCGATCCGGTGACGGTGGCGGGCTTCAACCTGTCGCAGACGCACGAGTTGTTCGGCATGAAGTTCCCGTCGGTGTACATGTACTACTACTTGTTCGTGCTCGGCGCGCTGCTGGTGATCTGGGTCTGTACGCGCCTGCAGCACTCGCGCATCGGCCGTGCATGGGCCGCGATCCGCGAAGACGAAATCGCGGCGAAGGCCATGGGCATCAACACGCGTAACGTGAAGCTGCTTGCGTTCGCGATGGGCGCGTCGTTCGGCGGCCTGTCGGGCGCGATGTTCGGCGCGTTCCAAGGCTTCGTCTCGCCGGAATCGTTCACGTTCTGGGAATCGATCGTCGTGCTGGCGTGCGTGGTGCTCGGCGGCATGGGCCACATTCCGGGCGTGATTCTCGGCGCGGTACTGCTCGCCGTGTTCCCCGAATTCCTGCGCTCGACGATGGGTCCGCTGCAAAACGCCGTCTTCGGCCATCAGATCGTGGATACGGAAGTCATCCGCCAGTTGCTGTACGGCCTGGCGATGGTGCTGATCATGCTGTATCGCTCGGAAGGCCTGTGGCCCGCCGCGAAACACGAAGACAAGATCGCGAAGATCGCGAAGCGCAACGGCAAGAAGCCGGTGCGCGCCTAAGCGGGGGAATCAAAAATGAGCGACAAACGTACTCGGTTGTCCGTGAAGGGCGTGAACAAGCGTTTCGGCGGCTTGCAGGCGCTGTCCGAAGTTGGCCTCGAAATCAAGGAAGGCGAAATCTACGGCCTGATCGGCCCGAACGGCGCGGGCAAGACGACGTTCTTCAACGTCATTACGGGCCTTTACACGCCGGATTCGGGCGAATTCAAGCTCGACGGCGAAGCCTACACGCCAACCGCCGTGTATCAGGTGGCGAAGGCGGGCATCGCACGCACGTTCCAGAACATTCGTCTCTTCGGCGGCATGACCGCGCTGGAAAACGTGATGGTCGGGCGCCATGTGCGCACGAAGCACGGCCTGATCGGCGCGGTGTTTCAGACGCCCGCCGAACGCCGCGAAGAGAAGGAAATCAAGGAGCGCGCGCTGGAACTGCTGGAGTATGTCGGCGTGCTGCAGTACGCGGACTATACGTCGCGCAATCTGTCGTATGGCCACCAGCGTCGTCTGGAGATCGCGCGTGCGCTCGCGACTGATCCGAAGCTCCTCGCGCTCGACGAACCTGCTGCCGGCATGAACGCGACGGAGAAGGTGGAACTCACGCGCCTGCTCGACAAGATTCGCGCGGACGGCAAGACGATTCTGTTGATCGAACACGACGTGAAACTCGTGATGGGATTGTGCAACCGCATGACGGTGCTCGATTACGGCAAGGTGATCGCCGAAGGTCTGCCGCAGGACGTGCAGAAGGACCCGAAGGTGATCGAGGCATATCTGGGTGCGGGGGTGCACTAAATGGCGACCACAAGCGCAATGTTGAAGGTCAAGGGTCTGCAGGTGAACTACGGCGGCATCCAGGCGGTGAAGGGTGTCGATCTGGAAGTGGGGCAGGGCGAACTGGTCACGCTGATCGGCGCGAACGGCGCGGGCAAGACCACGACGATGAAGGCCATCACGGGCCTCAAGCCGTACTCGGGCGGGGATATCGAGTACATGGGTCAGTCGATCAAGGGCGTGCCCACGCACGAGCTTCTGAAGCGCGGCCTCGCGATGGTGCCGGAAGGTCGCGGTATTTTCGCGCGCATGTCGATTCTCGAGAATATGCAGATGGGAGCGTATCTGCGCAACGACTCGGATGGCATTCAGAAGGACACCGAACGGATGTTCGGCTTCTTTCCGCGTTTGAAGGAGCGGGCGTCGCAGTATGCGGGCACGCTCTCCGGCGGCGAACAGCAGATGCTGGCGATGGCGCGGGCTTTGTTGTCGCGGCCCAAATTGCTGTTGCTCGATGAGCCTTCGATGGGACTTTCTCCCATTATGGTCGAGAAGATCTTCGAAGTCGTTCGCGAGATTTCTTCCGAAGGGCTGACCGTATTGCTCGTTGAGCAGAATGCGCGGCTGGCGCTTCAGGCCGCTAATCGCGGGTATGTGATGGATTCGGGGACTGTCACGATGTCCGGCGATGCCAAGGTCATGCTCGATGATCCTAAGGTTCGGGCTGCTTATTTGGGCGAGTGAGGATTCTTCTTTCCTCGCGGGGCGGGGGTTTTGTTTTGCTCCCGTTTCGTTTCTTTGTTCTCTCGTGAAACTTGTTTTGTCGTCGGTCTATTAGCGTTGCCCCGCCCCGGGGAGGGGCAACGCTAATAGACCGACACGAACACAAGTTTCACGAAGAAAGCAGCCAGCGACCCCGCCCCGGGAGGGGGCAACGCAAATAGACTGACACAAAAGAACGAAGCAAAAAAACTAAAGCCGCTTCCCAAGACTAACAACCTCATCCACCCGATACCCAAGCCGTTCATAGAACGGAACCAGATCCCGCCGAGCAGAAAGAATCTGCAAATTAACCTTAGGGCATCCAGCACGAACAAGCGCCGCTTCCGCATGAAGCATCAAGGCGCGTCCATACCCGCGTCCCCGCACGGCAGGCGAAACGGCGAGTGAATAAATCCACCCACGATGCCCGTCGTACCCGCACATCACGGTCCCGACGACATCCCCGTCGAGCGCTCCGACAAAGAACAACTCCGGCTGCGTGCGCAGTTTATTAGCAATCGACAACGCCGGATCGCGCTGCGGCCGCGATGCATCCGCGTACTCCGGAAACACATCGCGCCACAGAGCGATCACGGCATCGCGATCACTGGCATCGAACGTGCGGATGATCACAGCGAATCGAGCACCGAGCGCAGCATCGACATCATCTGATCGATCTCGTCCTTGGTCACATTGAGCGCAGGCATGAAGCGCAGCAGATTGGGCCGCGCCGCGTTCAGCAACAGTCCGTCCGGCTGCATCAGCCGAGCCCTTTCGACGATCTGCGGCCCCTGATCGCCGTCCAGCAACAACGCGCGCAGAAGGCCTTCACCGCGCTCGCCATTGAACCCGCGTTCATCGGACAGCTTCAGCAATTCCGAGCGCAAATACTCGCCGCGCTCGCGCACGCCTTCGAGGAAGCCCGGCGCGGTCAACTGCGAGATCACGGAATAGCCCACTGCCGTCATCAACGGATTGCCGTTGTACGTGCCGCCCTGATCGCCCGCTTCGAAGCACGCCACATCCGCCGTGGAAAGCAGCGCCGCAAGCGGCACGCCGCCGCCGATGCCCTTGCCGAGCGTCATGATGTCCGGCTCGACGCCCGACAACTCGTACGCGAACAACGTCCCCGCGCGGCCGCAGCCGCTTTGCACTTCGTCGACGATCAAGAGAATGTTGTGCTGCTTCGTCAGCGCGCGCAGTTGCTGCATGAACTCGCGCGTCGCGGGAATCACGCCGCCTTCGCCCTGAATCGGCTCAAGCATCACGGCCACGGTCTTTTCGGTGATGAGCTTCTCGACCGATGCGATGTCGTTCAGATCCGCCTTGGAAAAGCCCGGCACTTGCGGCGCATAGATGGTGTCCCAGCCCGCCTTGCCGCTTGCGGACATGGTCGCGAGCGTGCGGCCGTGGAAGCTGTGATCGAACGTGATGATCTCGTATGCGCCGTTGCGGAACTTGCGGCCCCACTTGCGCGCGAGCTTGATCGCGCCTTCGTTCGCTTCCGCGCCGCTGTTCGCGAAGAACACCTTGTCGAAGCAACTGTGCTCGGTGAGCAGCGCGGCGAGCTTCGCCATCGGCTCGTTGTAGAACGCGGGCGACGGATTGATCAGCGTGCGCGCCTGCTTCTCGAGCGCCTCGATCACGCCGTCATTGCAATGACCGAGCGAATTCACGGCCCAGCCCTGAATGAAGTCGAGATAGCGTTTGCCGGTGTTGTCGTAGAGCCAGGAGCCCTTGCCGTGCGTGAACACGATCTCGGGGCGGTTCGTGATGTACATCAGCGAATCGACGGGGTACTCATTGAAATTCATGACAGCGGGCTCCGGGCGTGAACTCAGGTGAAAAAACGGCGCGCAAAAAACAAAAGCCACGGTGTTTCCGTGGCTTCATTCCTTGCGCTTCAGACTAACCGAACATGACGAGCGCGAATGCGTGACGAGCCAGCGGCATCCCTAGGGAAGCGGCGAGCGGCGGCGTCGGACGATGTATGCGATTCGGTTCATTCGCGAAGGATACGTGATGACGTTCGTGCATGTAAACCGCCGGCGTCGATTTGTTGCGCGCCGGCGGCATACGTGGACCGCGCAGTCCGTCAGACCGGATGCGCGAGGTCCGCTGCGCTCGTGAACGAATCGGCGTAGAACTCGTCCTCCGGCAAGCGGTGATGCTGCGTGAAATCGCGCTGCGCCGATTCCACCATCACGGGCGCACCGCACGCATAGACTTGATATGCGCTCAAGTCTGGCAGATCCTCGATGACAGCGCGATGAACGAAGCCCGTGCGGCCCGTCCAGCCGTCGTGCAGCTCGGGTTCGGACAGCACCGGCACGAACTTGAAGTTCGGCACTTCCTTCGCCCATTGCTCGGCGAGGTCCATCATGTACAGGTCCTTTTTGCGGCGTCCGCCCCAATAAAGCGTCATCGGGCGATTCAGGTTCTTGAAGACCGCATGCTCGATGATCGCCTTGATCGGCGCGAAGCCCGTGCCCGATGCCAGCAGCACGATGGGCTTGTCGGATTCGTCGCGCAGGAAGAACGTGCCGAGCGGGCCTTCGAAGCGCAGGATGTCTCGCTCTTTCATCGCGCCGAACACGTGGTCCGTGAACGTGCCGCCCGGCATGTGGCGAATGTGCAGTTCGAGCGGGCCTTCGTGATGCGGCGGGCTCGCCATCGAATAGCTGCGGCGCTTGCCGTCTTTCAAAATGAATTCGATGTACTGTCCCGCGAGATATTGCAGGCGCTCGTTGGCGGGCAATTGCAGCTTCATTTCGATGACGTCGTCCGCGCGGCGCTGAAGTGCATTGACGCGGCACGGCAGCTTCTTGACCTGCACGTCGCCGACGCCCGCGACTTCGCGCACGTCGATAGTCAGATCGCTCTGCGCCGTCGCGCAGCAAAAGAGCGCCATGCCGCGCGTTTTTTCGTCGTTGGAGAGCGCCGACGACGAATGCGGCGCCTGCTCGACTTCTCCTTCGACGACCGAGCCCTTGCAGGACCCGCACGCGCCGTTCTTGCAGCCGTAGGGCAGGCCGATGCCCTGACGCAGCGCCGCGGTCAGCACCGGTTCGTCGGGTTCCACCTGAAACTGCCGGCCGCTTTGCCGGAGCGTTACGTTGAATGCCATAGATCGATTGTGCGATGTGTGAATGTGTGTCTCGATGACGCCGGAACGCGTCACGCGAGCGGCAGATACAATGCTCGGCATGATCGCCACTCGAATTCTGCGCCGCCCGCGCGTGCTGATCGTCGGATGCGGCGATGTCGGGCTGCGCGCGCTGCCGCTCTTGCGCTCGCGTGCCGCAGCGCCTCGCGTGATCGCGCTCACGCATCACCCCGAACGCGCCGCTGAACTGCGCGCGGCAGGCGCCTTGCCGATCGCGGGCGACCTCGACGCGAGGCGCAGCCTTCGCAGGCTCGCGGGCATCGCACGGCACGTGCTGCATCTTGCGCCGCCTCAGCGCGAGGGCGAAACCGACCGCCGCACGCGTGCCTTGCTTGCAGCATTGCGTGCGCCGCGCCGTTCCCCAGCACGTAGCCCGCAGGCCGCCGTCGCAGCGCATCGCGCGTGGCGCGCATCGTCTTTCATTGTACCCGACGCCTCTTTTGGAGCCACATCAAGAGCCACATCGCCCGGCGCGCCGTATCGCTTCGTCTATGCGAGCACCACGGGCGTGTACGGCGACTGCGGCGGCGCGTTGATCGACGAAACGCGGCCGGTGCGCCCGGAGAACGAGCGCGCACGGCGGCGCGTCTCGGCGGAAGAGCAGTTGCGCCGCGCGGGCGCGTGCAGCGGCTGGCGCGTGTGCATCGTGCGAATTCCCGGCATTTACGCGGACAATCGCCTGCCGCTTGCGCGCATCGAACGGGCGATGCCCGCGCTGATCGAACGCGACGACGTCTACACGAACCACATCCACGCCGACGATCTCGCCGCCATTCTCGTGCGCGCGCTCGGGCGCGGGCGCGCGCAACGCGTCATCAACGCATCCGATGACACCGATCTGCGCATGGCCGATTATTTCGATCGCGTCGCCGATGCATACGGTTTGCCGCGCGTGCCGCGCATCACGCGTGAGCAGGCAGAAGAGCGTCTCGAACCGGTGACGCTTTCGTTCATGCGGGAATCCCGACGTCTGTCCAACTCGCGCCTGAAACGCGAGTTGCGCTACGCACTGCGCTATCCGACAGTGGACGCATTCTTGCGCTCTCGTGACGGGACGAAGCAGCGCTAGATCAGTGCGGGAATCGTTTCGAGCAGGACGAAGCACATAAGCGCGCCGATCAATGCGCCGATGAGATTCGGCGAATACCGGTGACGCACGCGCATGACGACACCCAAAATCCCGATGACGACCGCGCTCAACGCCACGAACGCAATCAGCGCGACGCTTATGTGGGAAGCCATGATGCCCTCCAGCTTTCTTCTAGTGATTGTGATTCCGTAAGACGAGTATATGAGCGCCGCGCGCAGAAGGCATGCTGCGGCGCAACGGCAAGGCATGGGGGCTTCTACGGATTGGCGTGATCAATCACCGCTGCAGAGCCGCAGGCTTCGCGTCAGGCTTTGGCGCGCAGTGCAGCGAGATCGGTGTCATCGAGCCAGAGCCATTGACCTTCCGCGAGCGACGCGGGCAGCGCATATCCCCCAACGCGCTCCCGATGCAGCTTCTCGACGCGATTGCCCGCCGCAGCGATCATCCGCTTCACCTGATGGTATTTGCCTTCGAGAACGGTCAGTTCGAGCAGCCGTTCCTCGCGCCGAAGCGCCGCGAGCGCGGCAGTCGGCTTGGTTTCGCCGTGCAGCAGCACGCCGTCGCGCAGGCTCGCGAGCTGGGCGTCGTTGAGCGGATGGCGCAGCGTCGCGAGATAAACCTTCGGCACCTTGCGCTTGGGCGAGGTGAACGCGTGGACGAACGCGCCGTCGTCGGAAAAGAGCAGCAGGCCGGTCGTGTCCTGATCGAGCCGGCCGACCGGCTGCACGCCGCGCTCGACCAACTGCGGCGGCAGCAGATGAAACACGCTTAGGTGATGCTGCGGATCGCGCGAGCATTCGTAGCCTGCGGGCTTGTTCATCGCGATATACGCCTTTTCGCGATACGTCCAGACGCGGCCGTCGACTTCGAAGTCCGGCGTGTCGGCGACGGCGAGATCGGCGAGCGGATCGGTGCAGACTTCACCGCCGATCCGAACTCGGCCCTCCGCGATGATGCCGCGACATTGACGGCGCGAGCCGAAGCCTTGCGAGAAGAGAAGCGATTCGAGATCCATCGGACGAGCGAGGGCGGAGGGCGCATTCTAGCAAGGGAGGCGGCGCGGCGATGCGGAGAACGCGTGTCCCGTGCGTCGACTGCGCGCGGCGATGTGGGCGTGTGCCGTTGCTTGCGGCTTCGTGCGGTCAATGCGCATCCCGTGCGTCAACTGCCCGCGCGATGGTGTCGGCGTGCCGGGCGTGGGCGGTGGTTCGCGGCTTCGCGCGGACAATGTGCGTCTCGAGCGTCAACTGCCCGCGCGCTGGTGTCGGGCGTGCCGCGTGTGCCTTCGCTTGTGGCTACGCGCGGACAATGTGCGTCTCGAGCGTCAACTGCCCGCGCGCTGGTGTCGGGCGTGCCGCGTGTGCCTTCGCTTGCAGCTCCGCGTGATCAATGCGCGTCCCGAGCGTCAGCTGCACGCGAGCTGGTGCTAACGTGCCGCGCGTGTGCCTTCGCTTGTGGCTACGCGCGGACAATGTGCGTCTCGAGCGTCAACTGCCCGCGCGCTGGTGTCGGCGTGCCGCGTGTGCCTTCGCTTGCGGCTTCGCACGAACAATGTGCGTCCCGTGCGTCAACTGCCCGCGCGCTGGTGTTGACGAGCCGCGCCGCTGCATGCGGCTTCGCCCTCAATGCGCGTCGCCGCGTCCTTTCGATACGGTCGGCACGCCCAGACCGAAAATCGTAAAGGTCGATGACGAGCCGTCCTGGTGGCTCGTCGCGGGCCCGTGTCGGCCTGCGACGCTCCAGCGTCCGTCGAAGGTCATTGCTGCTTGCATGGGCGCGGGCAGTGCGCTTGCCTGACGGAAGTACGCGGTGTTGGCCTCAGCTTGCGCGGCCGTCGCCTGACGCAGCAGCGTCTGCGCCTGCGGATTGCGCGGATCGAGCGCCACCGCGCGGCGGGCGTTGCGCACGGCGCAAGCGGGCTCCTTGTTCACGGAACACGAGCGAGCGTTCGCCATGGCGCTGTCGCGGGCGCGCTCTTGACGAGACAGATCGGCGGCGAGTTGCTGAACCTCCGGGCTTTGCGGCTGATTCGAGTACACGCCGCGCATGTGGCGGCGCGCAGCCGCCAGGTCGTGGGCGGCGAGCGCCTGCCTCACCGCGACGACGTTGCGCGCGACTGCGGGCGCGGCCGTTCGTTCGGCGTGGGCCACGGACGCGGATTGTTGCGGCGCGTCGTCGTTGCGGCGTGCGCTGGCGGCGACAGCTGATGGCGGCGACTTCTCCGGCGTGGCCGCCGTGGTCTGCGGCTGCGGCTGCGGCGCGCGAGGGCTCGACGGCAGCGACGCTAACGGCGCGGCTGTTTGCGGTTGCGGCGAAAGGCTGGGCGTTGCGCGATTTGCTGATGACGATGTGGTCGGTGCGGTCGGGCCCGGTTGCATCGCGGCTACTTGCGACTGTGGCGAAACGCTGGTCGTCGCGCGATTTGCCGACAACGATGTGGTCGGTGCCGTTGGGCCTGCTTGCGTGGCGGTCGTTTGCGGCTGTTGCGACAGACTTGTCGCCGCACGATTCGCCGACAACGATGTGGTCGGTGCGGTTGTGCCTGCTTGCGTGGCGGTCGTTTGCGGCTGTTGCGACAGACTTGTCGCCGCACGATTCGCCGACAACGATGTGGTCGGTGCCGTTGGGCCTGCTTGCGTGGCGGTCGTTTGCGTCTGCTGCGACAGACTTGTCGCCGCACGATTCGCCGACAACGATGTGGTCGGTGCCGTTGGGCCTACGTGCGTCGCGGTCGTTGGCGTCTGCTGCGACAGACTCGTCGCCGCACGATTCGCCGACAACGATGCCATCGGCGCGGCTGGTCCCGGCTGCGTCGCGGCTGATTGCGACTGCGGTGCAACTGCGGTTGTCGCGCGATTTGCCGACAACGATGCCGTCGGTTCGGTTGATGCCGGGCGCGTCGCCGCCTGCGGCTGCTGTGACGCAAGCGTCGCCGACGAGGCGCTTGCCGGTTGCGATGCCCCGGCGTTCTTGTTCGTCGATGCCGTCACAGCAGGCTCAACCGTCGCGCTTGCGAACGTACGTGAATGCGCAGACAGCGCCGGCGACGCTCCGCCCGAGCCTGCCTGCGAAACGACGGGTCCGGCCGCAGTGTCGCCCGGCGATGCCTGCGAACGTTCGGGCGAAGCGCTTCCCGTTTCTGCCTGACCGGCATTACGCGCGTTCCCACTCGCCGTAGCGCTTTCATGCCGCGCTAGCGCGGGCCGATCGACATCGCCATGGCCTTGCACCCCAGAAGCGCCGTCGCCGACAGCCCCCGCCGCGCTGACGGATCTCGTGGGAGCGACTTCGGCGTCCTGCTGGGCATAGAAATACACGCCGCCCGCCACGCCCGCCACGACGCCGCTCACCAGCACCGCCATTATCTTGCGCGCCGGTCGTCGCACCGGGGCGACGGGCTCGTCGCCGGGCTCGACCAGGCTCGGATACGACGTCACCATCTTCCGGCGCGCGAGCCGCGTGAGCCAGCCGGTGTCGCGCAGATCGACGAAATCGCGCGACTCCTCGACCGGAATGACCGACGCCGCATCGGCGACGCTCGTAAACACCGCGCCGTGGCGGTCCGCGCCGCAGTAAGGACAAGTGTGGTCGTCGGCGGGCGAAATGGCGTGGCATCGGCCGCAGATGACGGCATCCAGCGTCAGCGAAGAATCGGTTTGCGTCATGGCGCGCTCGTTCGAGTTATGGCTCGCGCAACGCGCGAAGCGAAATCACGGCAGCGGTGGATCCAGTGCAAGCCCTGTCGGATTGCCTCGCGGGCGCGCGTCCTCGTGACACGCCCCGCGCCGGGATGCCGCGACGCCGTTTTAGAAGCCCATTCTTGCGACGCCAGCTGCAGTACGTCTAAGCGATTGCGCACATTGGCGTAATGGTCGCGTCAGGGAAAACGCGGAGGTGCGCGCATTTTTGTGGCGCGCGTCTGTCGACCATCGTCATACGCACGAACGGACAAACGATCAGTACGCCTGCGCTTTGCCGTAGTGACATCTTTCTGCATCCACGTTCGATACGCGTGCTCCTGAGCACGGCCTTGGGCCGAGCGCGCCCGCGTGATGAGCGCGGCCGAACGAGGCGGTAGGAGCGTATATTGACCGGATTCAATGCTCCGAGCGCGCGCCAGGCGGCACGCGCGTCCAGTCCGACGCATTTCTCTCGGCGTCGTTAAGGCGAAGCGAAGCCGGGCCAAACGCAAGCCGGACGTAGACATGACAACGGGGAGCGATGTACAGGCTTATCTGCCGAGTAAACGCGAAGTGGGAGAAGAAGCGCGGGGAAATCCCCAAACGCAAAAAGCCGCTCGATGAGCGGCTTTTTCGGAAAATCTGTGGTGCCCAGGGCCGGAATCGAACCGGCACGCCTTGCGGCGGGGGATTTTGAGTCCCCTGCGTCTACCAATTTCACCACCTGGGCACGCTGAGTCGGCGATTATGACCGAAAACCGCGCGCTCGGCAAGCAGCGCCGGGCGTCCGCCGATCACTGACTCAGATAGGTGAACGCCCCGTTGCGAATGACGCCCATCACGCTTGCGCGCTGATCGAGGCCGACGTGATCGCTTGCGCTCGTATTGACGACGCCGTTCGGCACCACGAGCTCATGCGCGTGCTCCAGTTCCGAGCGCAGCGCGACGCGAAATTCCTTCGTGCCCGGCTTGCCCGCCTTGAGCGCGCGCGCCACGGCGTCCTGCAAGCGCGGATAGACGCCCGCCGCATCGCCGGCGAACTGCGTCACGGTGCCTTTGCCGTACTTGGCCTCGTAAGCGTCCACGAACGCGAGCGCCGCCTTCTTCGACGGATGATCCGCCGGCAGCGTGCGCGCGACGACCACCGGCTGCGTCGGAAAGAGCGTGCCTTCGACGTCCTTGCCGCCGAGCTTGATGAACTCCGGCGTCGCGATGCCGTGCGTCTGGTAGATCGCGCCCTTGTAACCGCGCTCGACGAGCGTGCGCTGCGGCAGCACCGTCGGCGTGCCCGCGCCCGCGATCAGCACCGCGTCGGGCTTCGCGGCCATCAGCTTGAGAATCTGCCCGGTGACGCTCGCGTCCGTCCGGTTGAAGCGTTCGCTCGCGACTATCTTGATATGGCGAAGATCCGCGAATTTGGTGAACTCGGACAGCCAGCTATCGCCGTAACTGTCCGCGAAGCCGATGAAGCCGACCGTCTTCACGCCGTGGTTGGCCATATAGCGCGTCATCACATCGGCCATCGCGCGGTCGGTCTGCGCCATCTTGAACGCCCAGACCTTCTTGCCTTCCTGCGGTTCGACCACCGACGCCGAGCCGATCAGCGTGATCATCGGCGTCTGGTATTCGGCGACCGGATCGAGCGCCGCAAGCGCAGCCGGCGTGATGTTCGGCCCGACGATCACGTCGACCTTGTCCTCGGTAATCAGCTTGCGGATATTGCGCACCGCCGCGCCGGGGTCCGAGCCGTCGTCGAGAATGATGTACTGCGCCTCCTGTCCCGCGATGGTCTTCGGCCACATCAGCATCGCGTTCTTGCTCGTGATGCCGATGGCAGCGGCAGGCCCCGTGCTCGACAGATCCACGCCGACCTTGATCTGCGCGTGTGCGGCGGCGGCCAGCACAGCCAGCGCGGCGCCGGCGGCGACACGGCGCGTGAGTCTCGACAACGTCATCGGAAAGGTCTCCAGGAAAGTTGGTGTTGTTGTGATCGGCATTGCGCCGTCGCCTTCAGACTCAGAGTTCGTAGCTTTCGTGCTCGCCGGAAAGCGCCTGCTCGATGAGCTTCCGGTTCATGGACGGCGAAAGCAGCTCGACGAGCGTATACACATAGCTGCGCAGATAAGCGCCTTGCTTGAGCGCGAGCCGCGTGACGTTCGTGCCGAACAGATGCCCGACCGGCATCGCGCGCAAATGGCGGTCGCGCTCCGGATTGAACGCGATATCCGCCATGATCCCGACGCCGAGCCCCAGTTCGACGTAAGTCTTGATGACGTCCGCGTCGATCGCTTCGAGCACGATATCCGGCGTCAAACTGCGCAGTTGGAACGCGTGGTTGATCTTCGTGCGCCCGGCGAACGCCGCTTCGTACGTGATGAGCGGGTACTGCACGAGGTCGTCGAGCGTGAGAAGCTTGCGTTCCAGAAGCGGATGGTCGGGCAGCATGACCGCCAGATGCTGCCACTGGAAGCAGGGCAGCGACACCAGTTCCTTATAGTTGGCGATGGCTTCGGTGGCGATGGCGATATCCGCCTGATCGTGAATGACCATCTCGGCGACCTGCGTCGGGCTGCCTTGCAGAATCGACAGGTGCACTTTCGGGAAGCGTTTCTTGAATTCCGCGATGGCCGCCGGCAACGAGTAGCGCGCCTGCGTGTGCGTCGCCGCGATCACGAGATTGCCCTGATCCTGCGCCGCGTAATCCTTGCCGACGCGCTTCAGGCTCTCCACTTCCTGCAGGATTTTCTCGACCGAAGCGAGGATGATGCGCCCCGGCTCGGTCAGCGACCGCACGCGTTTGCCGTGCCGCGTGAAGATTTCCACGCCCAGTTCATCTTCGAGCTCGATGATCGCCTTAGACACGCCGGGCTGCGACGTATACAGCGCTTTCGCGGCTTCGGTCAGGTTGAAGTTCTGCCGCACGGCCTCCCGCACGAAGCGGAACTGATGCAGATTCATTTATAACCCACGCGCATATCAAAGTAATTTTTCAGTCGTTTGCAATATATAGCAGGTTTATTACTATCAGTCCAATTTTTCCAATATCCATAGCTGTTTTCGTCATTAGCAAATGAGCGTTCCGTCTGAACGCTGTGCCGATTGGCGAATCAATGGATATCTGACGCGCGGCGCAACCTAGGGCGCTGGCGGCTAAACAAAAAACTTGGGGCCCCCGAATGTATCAATACGATCAGATCGACCAGCGAATCGTTGACGAACGAGTCGCGCAGTACGCCGATCAGGTTCGCCGGCGTCTGTCGGGCGAGTTGAGCGAGGAAGAATTCCGTCCGCTGCGGCTGCAGAACGGCCTCTACATGCAGCGCCACGCGTATATGCACCGCATCGCGATTCCGTACGGCAATCTGCGCAGCGACCAGTTGCGGATGCTCGCCACCATCGCGCGGGAGCACGACCGCGGCTACGGCCACTTCTCCACGCGCACCAACATCCAGTTCAACTGGATCGAGCTGGAAGAAACGCCGGAAATCCTGCGCAAGCTCGCGTCGGTGCAGATGCACGCCATTCAGACGTCGGGCAACTGCATCCGCAACATCACGGCGGACCAGTTCGCGGGCGTCGCGCCGGACGAAATCGTCGATCCGCGTCCGTGGGCCGAAATCCTGCGTCAGTGGTCTACGTTCCACCCGGAATTCGCATGGCTGCCGCGCAAGTTCAAGATCGCCGTCTGCGGCTCGGCGGAAGACCGCGCGGCCGTGCAGATCCACGATCTCGGCGTTTATCTGAAGAAGAACGCGCAGGGCGAAGTCGTCGCGAGCATTCTCGCGGGCGGCGGGCTCGGCCGCACGCCGATCATCGGCGCGGTCATCAAGGAAGATCTGCCGTGGCAGCATCTGCTGACGTATTGCGAAGCCGTGCTGCGCGTGTACAACCGCTACGGCCGCCGCGACAACATGTACAAGGCGCGCATCAAGATTCTCGTGAAGGCGCTGTCGGCCGAGAAGTTCGCGAAGCAGGTGGAAGAAGAGTGGGCGCATCTGAAGGATGGCCCCTCGACGCTCACGCAGGACGAAGTCGACCGCGTGTCGAAGTTCTTCGCACCGCCCGTCTATGAAAAGCTTCCGGACACGGACGCCTCGTACGAGAAGCATCTGATCGAAAGCAAGCCGTTCGCGCGCTGGGTCGAGCGCAACGTGCGCCCGCACAAGATTGCGGGCTATGCGGCGGTCACGCTGTCGCTGAAGCCGACGGGCATCGCGCCCGGCGACGCCACCGACAAGCAGATGGACGAAGTCGCGAACCTCGCCGACGAGTTCTCTTACGGCGAAATCCGCGTCTCGCACGAGCAGAACCTGATTCTCGCGAACGTGAAGAAGCGCGATCTGTACACGATCTGGGAACGCGCGAAGGCGATCGGTTTCGCGACGTCGAACATCGGCCTGCTGACGGACATCATTTCGTGCCCGGGCGGCGATTTCTGCTCGCTCGCGAATGCGAAGTCGATTCCGATCGCGCAGGCCATCCAGGAACGCTTCGATAACGCCGACTTTGTCTATGACCTGGGCGACCTGTCGATCAACATTTCGGGCTGCATGAACGCGTGCGGTCATCACCACGTCGGCAACATTGGCGTGCTCGGAGTCGATAAGGACGGCTCCGAGTGGTATCAGGTGACGCTCGGCGGCGAGCAAAGCTCGGGCGCGACCGGCGCGCATCTCGGCAAGGTGATCGGGCCGTCGTTCTCGGCGCATGAAATGCCGGACGTCGTGTCGAGCGTGATCGACACCTTCGTCGACAACCGCATGGAAGGCGAGCGTTTCATCGAGACGTTCAACCGCATCGGCATCGCGCCGTTCAAGGAGCGCGTGTACGCATCGCGCCAGGCCCACGCTTAAGGATTTGCAGATGACGTTGATTATCAAGAACCGCGCGGTGGTCGAAGACGATTTCACCGTCGTGCGTGCAGGCGAGGACGGCGTGCTGCCGGCCGTCGATGCGCTTCCCGCCGGCAAGGTGATCGTGCCGTTCGCGCTGTGGAAGGACGCGAAGGACACGCTCGTCGCGTCGCGTGCGAAGGAATCGCTCGGCGTGTGGCTCGCGCCCGACGACGAACCCGCCGATCTCACGCCGGACTTCGACAAGATCGCGGTGATCGCGGTCGATTTCCCGTTGTTCCGCGATGGCCGCGGCTTCTCCATCGGCCGTCTGCTGCGCGAGCGCTACAACTGGACGGGCGAGTTGCGCGCCATCGGCGACGTGCTGCGCGATCAGGTGTTCTTCCACTACCGCTGCGGCTTCGACGCTTTTGCCGTGCGCGCGGACAAGGACATCAACGACGCGCTCAACGCGTTCAACGAATTCAGCGAGCTGTATCAGGGCGCGAACGACAATCCGGAACCGCTCTTCCGCCGCCGCGCCGCGGTGCTCGCCACCCTCGGAGCCTGAGGCATGACGCCAGAACTGCAAGCCAAGGTTGAACGCCTCGACGCGCTGCTCGATTCCATCGCAGCGCGCCACGAGCGCGTCAAGCTAGCCAGCAGCCTCGCCGCCGAAGACATGGTGCTTACGCACGCCATTCTTTCGCGCAAGGTCGGCATCGGCATCTTTTCGCTGAACACGGGGCGTCTGCACGCGGAAACGCTCGGCATGATCGACCGCGTGAAGGAACGCTACGGCTACGACATCGAGCAGTTTCATCCGCAGCAAGCCGCTGTCGACGAATACGTGCGCGATCACGGCGTGAACGCGTTCTACGAGAGCATCGACCTGCGCAAGAGCTGCTGCCATATCCGCAAGGTGGAGCCGCTCAACCGCGCGCTCTCCGATGTCTCCGCGTGGGTCACGGGCCAGCGCCGCGAGCAGTCGGTGACGCGCGCCGAACTGCACGAGGAAGAGCACGACGCGCCGCGCGGCATCGCCAAGTTCAATCCGCTCGCGGACTGGACGGAGACGGACGTCTGGGACTACCTGAAAGCCTTCGACGTGCCGGTGAATCCGCTGCATGCGCGCGGCTATCCGAGCATCGGCTGCGAGCCGTGCACGCGCGCCGTGCGTCCCGGCGAGGACAGCCGCGCGGGCCGCTGGTGGTGGGAATCGCGCGATACGAAGGAATGCGGCCTGCACATCACGAACATCAGCAGCATCAAGATCGTCGAAGAAGCGCCAAGCTCCGCGATCTGACAAGGCGCACAGACGCCGGCTCAACCCTGTTACTGAACGCGGTGTTGCCAACAACGCCGCACAAAAAAGGATCGACGAACATGAGCACCACGCTCGACCCCAACGTCTCGGCCCCGATCGTCAATCAGGCGACGCGGATGGACCATCTCGACTGGCTCGAAGCCGAGTCGATCCACATCCTGCGCGAACTCGTCGCGGAATGCAGCAAGCCCGCGCTGCTGTTTTCGGGCGGCAAGGATTCGGTCGTCGTGCTGGCGCTCGCGCTGAAGGCATTCGGTCTCGGCGGCAATCGCAAGACTGTGCTGCCGTTCCCGCTCGTGCATATCGACACGGGGCATAACTTCCAGGAAGTGATCGACTTCCGCGACCGCCGCGCAGCCGAAATCGGCGCGGAACTGGTCGTCGGCCATGTCGAAGATTCGATCAAGAAGGGCACCGTGCGCCTGCGGCGCGAGACGGATTCGCGCAACGCCGCGCAAGCGGTCACGCTGCTCGAAACCATCGAGCAATACGGTTACACGGCGATGATCGGCGGCGCGCGCCGCGACGAAGAGAAGGCGCGCGCGAAAGAGCGCATCTTCTCGTTCCGCGACGAATTCGGCCAGTGGGATCCGAAGGCGCAGCGCCCGGAACTGTGGAGCATCTACAACGCGCGTCTGCACGCAGGCGAGCATCTGCGCGTGTTCCCGATCTCGAACTGGACGGAACTCGACGTGTGGCAGTACATCGCACGCGAGAAGCTGGAACTGCCGTCGATCTACTACGCACATGACCGCGAAATCGTGCGTCGCAATGGGCTGCTCGTGCCGGTGACGCCGCTCACGCCGGTTCGCGAAGGCGAGACGCCGGAGATTGCGCAAGTGCGTTTCCGTACCGTCGGCGATATCAGCTGCACGTGCCCGGTGGCGAGCGACGCCGACGACGTCGAGAAGATCATCGCGGAAACGGCCGTAACCGAAATCACCGAGCGTGGCGCCACGCGCATGGACGACCAAGCGTCCGAAGCGGCGATGGAACAGCGCAAGAAGCAAGGCTATTTCTAAGCATCACGCTCCAAGGAACCAACGAATCATGAGCATCTATCAAGCGGAAGACCTGGGCGTGTTGCGCTTCATCACGGCGGGCAGCGTCGACGACGGCAAGAGCACGCTGATCGGCCGCCTGCTGTACGACAGCAAGGCGGTTCTGTCCGACCAGTTGTCGGCCATCTCGCGCGCGAAAAACAAGCGCACCGTCGGCGATGAAATCGACCTGTCGCTGCTCACGGACGGTCTCGAAGCCGAACGCGAGCAGGGCATCACCATCGACGTCGCGTATCGCTATTTCGCGACCGCCAAGCGCAAGTTCATCATCGCGGACACGCCGGGCCACGAGCAATACACGCGCAACATGGTGACGGGCGCGTCGACGGCGCACGCCGCCATCATTCTCGTCGACGCGACGCGCGTCACGTTCGAGAACGGCGAAGCGCAACTGCTGCCGCAGACCAAGCGCCACAGCGCCATCGTGAAGCTGCTCGGTCTGCAGCACGTGATCGTCGCGATCAACAAGATGGATCTGGTCGAGTACAGCGAGACGCGCTTCAACGAGATTCGCGATGCGTATGTCGCGCTCGCGCGTCAACTCGGTCTCGAGCATGTGCGCTTCGTGCCGGTGTCGGCGCTGAAGGGCGACAACATCGTGAGCGCGAGCGAGCGCATGCCGTGGTACGCGGGCGAGCCGCTGCTCGATCTGCTCGAATCGCTGCCGGTTGCACAGCCGAACGAGCAGGCGCTGCGTTTTCCGGTGCAGTGGGTCGCGCGTCAGGACGGCTCGCAGGCCGACGACTTCCGCGGCTACATGGGCCGCGTCGAAGCAGGCGAAGTGCGCGTGGGCGATGCGATCAACGTGCTGCCGGCGAATCGCCAGGCGACGGTCGCGGAGATCATTGCACCGGTGCCGGGCGGCGTTGCGTCGGTGAATCGCGCGTTCGCGGGCCAGACGGTGACCATCCGCCTGACCGAAGACGTGGACGTGTCGCGCGGCGATACGTTCGTCCCGGCGACGGCTACGGTTGCGCCCGCGAAGAAGCTGGAAGCCGACCTCTGCTGGTTCGACGAAGAGCCGCTTTCGCCGCAGCGCAAGTATTTGCTGAAGCAGACGACCAAC
The DNA here is from genome assembly GCF_031450785.1 of Caballeronia sp. LZ062. NCBI lineage: Bacteria > Pseudomonadati > Pseudomonadota > Betaproteobacteria > Burkholderiales > Burkholderiaceae > Caballeronia > Caballeronia sp. LZ062. The sequence goes on along the minus strand of NZ_JARTWB010000002.1, from coordinate 1,901,380 downwards.
ACCGTATTCGCGCGCATCGGCGCCGTGAAAGAGGTGCTGGACGTACACACGCTGTCGCATTCGGTGGACCGCACGACGCTTGCGATGAACGACATCGGCCGCGTGGCGCTCACGCTGCAAAAGCCGATCGTGGCGGACGAATACGATACGCATCAGGGCACCGGCGCGTTCGTGCTGATCGACGAGGCGACGCATCACACGGTCGCGGCCGGTATGATTCGCGAAATCGCGGCTTAAGGCTTGATGACGGACGAAATGCAAATGGGTAAGGTCTATCTGATCGGAGCAGGACCGGGCGCGGCGGATCTCATCACCGTGCGCGGCATGCGTTTGCTCGAACAGGCGGATGTGGTGCTGCACGACGCGCTGATCGAGCCGGCGATGCTCGACTACGCGCCGAATGCGAAGCGGATCGCGGTCGGCAAGCGTTGCGGTCAGCGTTCGACGGCCCAGCATTTCATCAACAAGCAGATTGTCGATGCGGCGCGCGAGCATGGCGTCGTCGTGCGCCTGAAGGGCGGCGATCCGATGCTCTTCGGCCGCGCTGACGAGGAGATGCGCGCGCTGGAAGCGGCGGGCATCGAGTACGAAGTGGTGCCGGGCATCACGGCGGCGCTCGCGAGTGCCGCGACGCTGCGTCGCTCGCTCACGTTGCGCGGCGTATCGCGCAGTGTCGCGCTCGCGACGCATAGCCGCGCCGCCGACAGCGAGGACATCCGCGAGCAGGCGAAGGCCGATTCGCTCGTGTTCTACATGGGCCGCGACAGTGCGGCGGATATCGCGCAGCAATTGATCGACGCCGGGCGGCCCGGTTCGACGCCGGTAGCGATTGTCGAGGCGTGCAGCACGCCGCGCGAACGCACGCTCACGCTGACGCTCGCGCGCATGGCGCTCGGCGAGGCGCAGGCGTGGCTGGATCCGTCGCAGCCGAGTCTTCTGATGATCGGCGAGGCGTTCAAGGAGAGGGCGTCAGCGGGGAAGCCGAAGGTGCATCTGAAAGGGATGCAGGCGGCGGCTTGATTCTCAGGCTTGCGAAAGATAAAAAGCGCATCGGAGACGATGCGCTTTTTGTTTGCGTGCGCGCTAAGCGTCCGTTTGCCGCACGCAGTACGCCGCCACTGCATCGAGCACCGCATCGTCTTCGCCAACCGCTGTCGCGCAGTGAATGGCGACATCCGGATGCGTCTCACGGCACTTCGCGACCACTTCGGGCAAATCGCGCCGCACATGCCCGCCTTGCCCGAAGAACACTGGGACGACGGTAATCGACGTGCAGCCATCAGCGGCTTGCGCGGCAACCGCCGTCGGCAAATCGGGTGTCATCAATTCGAGGAACGCGAGCGACACCGGATCGCCGCGCAATGCGCGCAGCTTCGCGGCGAGGCGCTCGAACGGCTCGGCCCAGCGCGGGTCGCGTGCGCCGTGTCCGAAGAGGATGATGCCGTGCGTGCTCATCGCGTTCTCCTGTCCGATGCGGCCGTCAGTGCCGCTCGACCCACTTGAGACCCAGCAAGCCGATTGCCAGGTAAGCCAGCGCGGGCGCTGCCGCCGTGATCGGCGCGGGCCATGTGTTCAACGTGCCGATATGCGAGAACAGCGTATTGAACAACTGGAAGCTCATGCCGATCATGATGCCGCCGAACACCTTTACGCCCACCACGCCCGCCCGCGTATGCAGATACGCGAACGGCAGCGACAGCACCAGCATCACGAACACCGCGAACGGATACAGAATCTTGCGCCAGAACGCGATCTGATACCGCTGCGTGTCCTGATGATTCTCCGTCAAGTGCTGGATATAGCGGAAAAGGTTGAACATGGACATGCGATCCGGCGACACCAGCAGCACCGAAAGAATCTGCGGCGTCAGTTCCGAGCGCAGCGAGAATTGCGGCAGCGTCGTTTCATTGGCGCGATACACGGGATTCAAAGCATCGCCGCGGTTTGCGGTCTGCGGCTGCGCATCGACCAACTGCGTCTCCGTCACGCCCGTCAGCTTCCAGTGGCCGGGCGGCTGATACACGCCGCTTTGCGCAATGCGCACGCTCGAGAGCCGGAACTTCGAATCGAATTCGTAGATGCGCACGTTCGCGATCGTCGTATCCGGGTTCAGCGTGCCGACATTGACGAAGCGCGTCACCTGTTCGCCGTTTTCCTTCGCGGAAAGTGTGTCCTTCACCCACACGCCCGACTCGAAATTCGACGACACCGACGAGCCCAGCGCCTCCAGCCGCACGCGCTCGGACAACTGATCGGCGTAAGGCCCGACCACTTCGCCGATGATGTACGTCACCAGCACGAGCGGCACGCCGATCTTCAAGAGCGAACGCAGCGCCGCGCCGGTCGAGAGCCCGGACACGCGGAAGATGGTGAACTCGGAGGCCGCCGCCATTTGCGCGAACACGTAGATGGCGGAAATCAGTGCGGCGACCGGAATGATTTCGTAGAAGCGCGAGGGCGTCTGCAAGGCCACGCGCAGCACCGCGAGCGTGAACTTGTAGTTGCCGTGCCCGACCGTGTTCAGCTCGTTGATCAGATCGAAGAAGAAAAACAGGCCGGAAAACGCGAACAGAATAAAGATGAAGGCGAGATAGATCTGGCGCGCGAAGTAACGTTCATAGATGCGCATGGGCTCAGGCTCCCTTCGAGCGCGTGAAGCTCGCTCGCGTGAAGAGCGGCCGGTTGCGCACGCGCAGCCAGAAGATGAACGCAACGAGCGCGAGCACCAGCACATGCAGCCCGACGATGCCGACGCCGAACGAGAGCTTGCCCTGTTCGATCCACGATTGCACCACGTTCAGCAGGTTCGAATACGTGAGATAAATCAGCACGGCCATCACGAGATTGATGGTCCGGCTGCGGCGCGGATTCTGATAAGACAGCGGAATGGCAAGCAGCATCAGGTTGATGGCGATCAGCGGCAAGCCGAGACGCCAGGCAAATTCGGCCAGATTTTCTTTTGTCGGATTCGCGAGCAGATCAGGCGTGGAAATGCCGGTCGTGGTCGGCGTGTTCACCACCTGACGACTCATGATTTTCACGCCGTAGCGCGCGAACTCCATGATGCGGAAGTTCGGCTGGCCGGGCGTGCCGTCATAGCGCCGCCCGTTTTCCAGCACGATGAAGCGGTCGCCGTCGGCGTGCGTCTCGGTGTGGCCGTTCTTCGAGACGATCACGTTGACCTTGCCGCCTTCGGTGCTCGTGACGAACACGTTCTCTACGTGCCCCTGATCCGGCGACATCTTCTCGATGAAGAACACCCGATGGCTCGACGGCGATTCGCGGAACTGGCCCGGCGCGAGCAGCGACACTTCATCGCGCTGCTGGAAACGCGCCTTGATGAGCTTGCTCTGCTGATTCGACCACGGCCAGCCGACGAAGGCGAAGAAGATGATGAGAATGATGATCGGCGTGGAAAAGACGGCAATGGGCTTGATGAGCTGCGTCTGGCTCACGCCCGAGGCGAGCCATACCACCATCTCCGAATCGCGATACCAGCGCGTGAGCACGAAGAGAATGGAGACGAAGAGCGTCACGATCAGCATGACGGCGAGATAGCCGATGACGGTGAGGCCGATCAGCACGACGACATCGCGCGGGTCGATCTGACCTTGCGCCGCGAAGCCGACGATGCGGATCATCATCGTCGTGAGCATGATCGTGAGCAGCACCATGAACACGGCGCCGGCCGTATACGCGAGTTCGCGCTGCAGGGAGCGTTCGAAGATCATTGATTTCTGCTTGAGGCCGGCGGCGATGCGGCTACGCGTTGACTGACCCGGGGAATGCAGCTTCGTTCCCTGGCGCCGCGAGCCTGTGACCGCCGCGGTAAAAATAGCGGATAATTGCGGCTTTCATCCTTCAGCCTGGATTTTACCGAGGATAAGCGCGATGGACTTTAGCATAAAAGCCTGTGATTGGAGCAAAGGCGAGGCAAATGGTTTCCTGACGGGGAAGGCCGATGTCGTCGTGCTCGGCGTGTTCGAAGCACAGACGCTCACGGGCGCGGCGCGCGCCATGGATCTCGCGACCAAGGGCTTGATTTCGCGCATGGTCAAGGCCGGCGACATGAGCGGCCGCCCGGGTACCACGCTGATGGTGCCGGAAGTCACGGGCATCGGCGCGGCGCGCGTGCTGCTCGTCGGTCTCGGCAAGCAGGACGCCTTTAATCAGAAAGCCTATGGCGAAGCCGTGCGCGCGGCGTGGCGCGTGATTCTCGGCACGAAGATCGCGCAGGTCACGTTCACGCTCGCGCAACTGCCCATTCAGGAGCGCAGCGGCGACTGGGCCGTGCGCGCCGCCATCCTCGCGTTGCGTGAGCTCACCTACAAGTTCACGCAGATGAAGAGCAAGCCCGAAAACGGCGCGCGTTCGCTGAAGAAGATCGTCTTCAGCATCGACCCGGCGGACGAGAAGGCTGGCCGCACCGCGATCAAGCAAAGCGTTGCGATCGCAAACGGCATGGACCTCACGCGCGACCTCGGCAACCTGCCGCCGAATGTCTGCACGCCGACCTACCTCGGCCAGACCGCGAAGAAGCTCGGGCGCGACTGGAAACTGAAAGTGGACGTGCTCGGCCTGAAGCAGATCGAGGCGCTCAACATGGGGTCGTTCCTCTCCGTGGCGAAAGGTTCGGTGCAGCCGCCGCAGTTCATCGTCATGCAGTATCAGGGGGCGGGCGCGGGCGCGGGCGTCGTCGAGTCGGGCAAGGGCAGGAACAAGAACGCGCCGGTCGTGCTCGTGGGCAAGGGCATCACGTTCGATTCGGGCGGCATCTCGATCAAGCCCGGCGAGGCCATGGACGAGATGAAGTACGACATGTGCGGCGCTGGCTCGGTGTTCGGCACCATGCGCGCCATCGCGGAAATGGGGCTGAAGCTGAACGTGGTCGGTATCGTGCCGACGTGCGAGAACATGCCCGCGGGCAACGCGCTCAAGCCGGGCGACATCGTGACCGCCATGAACGGCACGACCATCGAAGTGTTGAACACGGACGCCGAAGGCCGCCTGATCCTGTGTGATGCGCTCACGTTCGCCGAACGCTTCAAGCCGGCCGCGGTCATCGACATCGCCACGCTGACGGGCGCGTGCATCATCGCGCTCGGCCATCACAATACGGGTCTCTTCTCGAAGGACGACGCGCTCGCGGGCGAGTTGCTCGACGCATCCCGCGAGGCGGTCGATCCGGCGTGGCGTCTGCCGCTCGACGAGGAGTATCAGGATCAGCTCAAGTCGAATTTCGCGGATGTCGCGAACATCGGCGGGCGTCCGGCGGGCAGCGTGACGGCGGCGTGCTTCCTGTCGCGTTTCGCGCAGAACTATCCGTGGGCGCATCTGGATATCGCCGGAACCGCGTGGAAGAGCGGGGCGGCGAAGGGCGCGACGGGGCGTCCGGTGCCGCTGCTCTCGCAGTTCCTGATCGACCGCGCGGGGCAATCAGCGCGATATGACGCGCATCGACTTTCACACGAACGTCGGAGATACGCTCGCCTACGCCTGCCGCCTCGCGCGCAAGGCGTATGCGAGCGGGCGCTCGCTCGTCGTGCTCGCTGAAGCCGAGCGCCTCGCCGCGTTCGACGAGCAATTGTGGACTTTCGCGCCGCTCGAATTCGTGCCGCACTGCATGGCGAAGAGCGCGCTTGCGCAGGAAACGCCGGTCGTGCTCGCCTCCGATCTCGACGACGTACCGCATCATCAGGTGCTCGTGAATCTGGGCGCGCCGGTGCCGGCGCAGTTCGCGCGCTTCGAGCGGCTCATCGAGATCGTCGGCAACGAAGAGACGGAACTCGCCGCCGGACGGGAGCGTTTCCGCTTCTATCGCGACCGTGGTTACGCCATCGAAACGCACAAGCAAGGCGGTTGAGCGAACAGTGCGCGCGCGCAACGGGTGCTAGCCTCGAACGATCCGCCGCGCATCCGTCCGGATGCCGGACCGGACAGACCAAGGAGACCTCTCGATGACCCAGAACCCCGATTCCTTCGACAACTCGATTCCCGTTCTCACGGATGTCGTCGTGCCCGGCCGGCCGGAATATGCCCGCGCACCGACTGCCGCCGAAGCCGATCCCGCCGCGCTCGAATACGACGCATCGCAGGCGGCCGAGCGTGTGCGCGAGCGCGTCACGGAGTTGTTGAGCAACGAAGCGCGCGCGTTGATCGAAGCGCGCGTGGAAGAAGTGCTGCGTCAGCATTCGCCGCAGCTCGTGCAGGACCTCACGCGCGAAGTGGCGACCGCGCTCGAAAGCCGCCTGAAGGTGTGGGTCGGCGAAGCGGTCGAAGAAGAGTTGCGTCGTCAGCGCGAAGCCTGAATCGCGCGCAAGCATTTCGCTTGATTCGTCACTGGCGGCGCGTTGTCCGTCAGCGACGACATTCCATCGAAGCCGTCCATCCGGTCCTAGCGGCCACCCGTTTTTTTCACCTTCCGCACGAATGCATCGCGACGCTGCGCGCGGCGTTGCAATGATGCGCGCCGACTGATCGCGTGACGCGTTTACCTATACTGCCATTGCTCATTGGAAGTCCTCGAGCACTGGAGCGATGCGCTCGCCACGGGACGGAAATGGCGGCGCGCATCATGCCACAACGGTGAAACAGTACAAGGCGATGGAATGTGCACACGTCGAAATAATAAGGACATCTATATACATTCCGTGAGTGCGATGCGGCCCCTTGCAGCGGCGGTGCTGCTTGCGTTTCCGTTTTCGATTCGGGCAATGACCGTGGTTCCATCGAGCGATACGACGCAGACACTCGCGACGGACACGCTCTATCAGGTCGAACCCGGAACGATCATCACGTCGTCGGCTCGGGATGCCATCGTCATCAACGGCATCGCGCCCGTGACGATGACCAACGCCGGGACGATCACCAGCTCCTCCGATAGTGCAGCCTCCGCGGTGCGTTTCAACGCGATCGGCTCCTTGGTCAACCTCGCAGCGGGCAAGCTGCTCGGCAACACCTACGGCATCCTGATGCAGTCCGGAGCGGACGGCAACGTCCAGAATCAAGGAGACGTCAGCGCCCGTGCGGGCTACGCGATCGCCTATTACAACGGTTCGGGCGGTATCGTCGACAATTTTGGCACGCTGAACGGCGCGCCGTCCGTTGGTCCCGGAAGCAACGGTGTCTTTATCCAGACTTCGGGGAACGTCGTGGTGAACAACCATTCGGGCGGCGTCATCCGAAGCGGGACGTCCGACGCCGTCGCAGGTGCTGGTGTGTGGGCCGTGAGCGGCGGGCTAACGGTCAACAACGACGGTATGATCGACGGCTATCACGAGGGCGTGAACGCTTCCGCACAATCCGCGAGTATCGTGAACAGCAGCACCGGCACCATACGCGGCAACATCGCGCCGGGCGTGACGCTCGGACCGGTAGGCGTGCTCGACAACAACGGCGTGATTTCGAGCGCGACACAAGCGGCGGTGTTCATGACAGGCGGGAACGGCGCGGTGACGCTCGGAACGGGCTCGTCGCTGAACGGCGCCGGCGGCATCGACATCCTGAGCGCGGCGCCGGGCAATACGATCACGCTGACCGGTTCCGGCACCGAGACCGGCAGTTTCAGCGCGGCTTCCGCCTCCGTGGGATACGCCGCGCTGACGGCGAGCGCGGCGAGCAACTGGACGCTCGGCGGGTCCGTCTTGATGGCGAGCCAGCCGAGCGCCGCAGTGCGCATCGATGGCGCGCTGACGCTCGCCGACACGTTGACGAACGATGCGGGCAGCACGACCGTTTCGCCCGGCGGCGTGCTGATGCTCGGAACGGGCGGCGCGGGCGGCAGTGTGACGGGCAACGTCCGCAACGACGGAACACTGAGCTTCAACCGCAGCGACGCTTATGCCTATAACGGCACGCTGTCCGGCGACGGTACGCTCTTGCAGATCGGCAGCGGAAGGACGGTCCTGACCGGTGCCGGTTCGTCGCAGGGTACCGTCTGGGTCAATGCCGGCGCGCTCGAACTCGCTCAGGCGGGCGCATTCAACGCGGCGAGCTACGTGACGCAAACGGGCGCGGCAACGATCATCGGCGGCAATTCGACGCTCGACGTCGCGACGGGCTTGACTCAGCAACCGGGCTCGGCGCTCATCGTCGGACTACAGACGATGCAGCCGGTCATCACGGCTTCGAGCGGCGCGCTGAACGGCGCACTGCTGATCGACGGATTCGGCCCGTCCGCACCTAACACAGCCTCCGCGTTGCTCGACACGAGCTTCAACATCATCCACGTGACGGGCGCGACGGGGATGACCGGCGACTTCGACCGCGTGTTCTTCAACGGCCCGAGCCCGGTCGATTACCTGATTCCGCGAGGCGCGAAAACCGTCGACGGCCGCGACTACGACGTGCGCCTCGCGCTCACGTGGCGCGCGGGCGCGGCGCAGGGAAACGGCACCTTCACACTGGCCGACGCCGCGAGCACCTTCAACGTCGATATCCCGCTCGCCGATCAATCCGGCCCGTTCGCAAGCGGCTGGGACGGCCGCTCGCTGACGAAAAACGGCGCGGGCCGACTGATCCTGTCGGCGGCGAACGGCTATACCGGCGGCACGCTCATCAACGAAGGCACGCTGCAAACGGGCGCCGCAAACGCACTGATGAACAGTTCGAACGTCAGCGTCGGAAGGAGCGCGACGTTCGAGCTTGGCAATCTGCCGCAACAAGTGAACAACCTGAGCGGCGGCGGGCGTGTGCTGCTCGGCGGTGCGGACCTCACCGTGCAAAGCCTCGCCGACAGCGAATACGACGGCGTTGTCAGCGGCAGCGGGCACGTCGTCAAGACCGGTGCGGGCACATTCACGCTCGGCGGCTCGAACGTCTACCTCGGCGGCACGAACGTGCTTGCCGGCACGCTGGTCGCCAAAAACGCCGCGTCGCTCGGAAGCGGCCCTGTCGTCAACGACTCGACGCTGCGCCTGGACTTCGCGCGCTTCGGCATCGTGACCAACGCGTTCCTTGGGCCGGGCGCGCTCGTCAAGACCGGGCGCGCCACGGCGGTTCTTGTCGCACCGGGATCGTCGCAGGGCAGCGTATCGGTCGATGCAGGCACGCTGAGCTTCTTGCGCACCGGACGCTTCACGACCACAGGCGATTTCGCCACCGCGCCCGGCGCGTCGACGCTGATCTCGGCGCGATCGCAACTGGCGGTCGGGGGCCATTTCGCGATGAACGGCACGCTCGATACCTTCGCGTCCGATGCGCCGCCCGTCGGGGCGAGCACGGCGTCCATCGGGCCGAATGCGGTGTTCAATCTGGCGGGCTATTCCGCGCCCGCAACGACCGCCGCCACCGATCTCGCCAGCGGCGTCTTCACGGTCGTCCGCACAGCGACGCCGGGCGGACTCACGGGTGCATTCAGCGCCATGCGCATCGGCGGGTCGCCGGTCACGCCGGACTATCTGACGATGACGGGCGTCTACACGCCGCAGACGTTCTCCGTCGCCGTTGCGCCGACCTGGTACGCCGGACTGAGCGGGACGCCGGCACGCGCCAATGGCGTGTTCACCTTGCCCGACGCGCAAGATTCGTTCGACATGGATATCGTCCTCGCGGATCAGGCGGCCAACGCGGCAACCGGCTGGGACGGCAAGACGCTCACGAAGGCGGGCGCGGGCACCTTGCAGTTGTCGAAGGCGAACCGCTACACCGGCGCCACGTCGATTACCGGCGGCACGCTCGCGGCGGGCGCGGCCGATGTCATCGCGAACAGCGCGCAACTCAACGTAGGCGCGGGCGCGACGTTCGACCTCGGCGGCTACACCCAGCACGTCAACAATCTCACCGGCTCCGGCAGCATCGCGCTGGGCGGCGGGGACCTGAGCGCGAACAGCACGGTGGACACGACCTTCGGCGGCGTCATCGGCGGACCGGGCAATGTGACGAAAACCGGCGCGGGCGCGCTGACGCTTGCGGGCGATAACACCTTCGCGGGCAACACGATCATCGCGGGCGGCACGCTGCGGCTAGGCGCGGGCGGCACGAGCGGCAGCGTGGCGGGCGATATCGTGAATAACGGCGCGCTCGTGTTCGACCGTTCCGACAACGTGACGTACGGCGGCGCGATCAGCGGATCGGGCGATGTCGTGCAGCAAGGCAAAGGCGCCGTCACGCTCACGCAGACGCACACCTACACGGGCAACACGGCCGTCGATGCCGGCGCGCTCATCCTCGGCGCGGGCGCACGACTGGCGAACACGCGGCAGGTGAGCATCGCGCCGGGCGCGACGTTCGGCGGCTACGGTTCGGTCGGCGGCGACGTGGTCAACAACGGGCTCTTCGCCATCGCGGATGCCGCTCCGGGCTTCGCCAACGCCGCGCCCGGGCAATTCGCCGTCGGCGGGACGCTCACGAACAACGGCGAAATCCGCATGGCGAGCGTGATGCCCGCGAGCGCGCTGGCGGTCAACGGCAACTACGCGGGCAACAACGGTTTGCTCGCGTTATCCACGGTGCTCGCGGGCGACGGTTCGGCGACCGACCGGCTGATCGTCCACGGCGATACGTCCGGGCAGACGCGCGTCCGGGTGACGAACGCGGGCGGCGCGGGCGCGCCGACCAGCAAAGGCATCGAGATCGTCCAGGTCGATGGCCAGTCGAGCGGCGTCTTCAGTCTCGACAAACGCGTCGTCGCCGGGCCGTACGAATACGTGTTGCAGCAGGGCGGCGGTGACTGGTACTTGCGCGCGCTGTCGGACGGTCCCGCGCCCGCGCCGCGCCCCGAGCCGGGCGCGTACCTCGGCAATCAGCAGGCGGCCGTTGGCATGTTCACGATGACGATGCACGACCGCACCGGCTTTGCCGATCCGTTCGCCACGCAGACGGACGGCGGCGCGCATACGGCGTGGGCCCGCACGCGCGGCGCGCATGTGGACAGCGAGGCAGCGGGCGGGAGAATCGGCGAATCGACGGATACGGCCATCGTTCACGCGGGCATCGACGTGCTGAACCGCGTGCGCGACGGGCATCGCTGGCAACTCGGCGTGATGGCGGGCTACGGTTCATCGACTACGAACACGAGCGCGCGCAACATCGACGCGCACGCGCGCGGCACGACCAACGGTCTGAGCGGCGGCCTGTACGCGACCTGGCGCGGCAACGCGTATTCGGCGTCTGGCCCGTACGTCGATACGTGGCTTCAATACGGCCACTTCGACAACACCGTCAAGGGCAATTCGCTTGCGGGCGAGGACTACACGAGCCGGGTGTGGTCCGGGTCGGTGGAAGGCGGCTGGGCGTTTCCGGTCAGGCCGACGTCGAAGGGAGTCGTGCTCTTCGAACCGCAGTTGCAACTCGTCTACACGAACTTTCACGCCGACGATCACACCGAGAACACGGGCACGGTGATCAGCGGGCAAAACGGCGGCAACTGGACGACGCGGCTCGGCGTGCGGCTCTTTCACGCGCCGATATCGGCGAATTTACCGGGCTGGCTTCCGTTCGTCGAAGTGAACTGGCTGCACGACACGCACGTCGCGAGCGTCGCGCTGAACGGTTTTGGCGTATCGCAAGATGGCCCGAAGAACCGCTTCGAGGCGAAGATCGGCGCGCAAGGGCTGATCGGCCGGCAATGGCGCGTGTGGGGGAATCTCGGGTATCAGCAGGGCGCGGGCGGTTATCACGCCTACGAAGGGCTGCTCGGCGCGAAGTACGTCTGGTAAGCACGAAGGGCGCGGAATCACTCGCGCCCTTCGCTTCTTGCGGTAATTGCGGTAATTGCGGTAATTGCGGTGAGGCGGATCAGCCGGTTACGGCGCCGCGGTTCGCCGGTCCTGCCAGCGCCGCGAACTTCGCCAGCACGCCACGCGTGTACTTCGGCGCGGGCTGCTTCCACGCGGCGCGGCGGCGCGCGATCTCGGCGTCATCCACATTCAGTTGCAGCAGCAGCTTGTGCGCGTCGATGGTGATGGAATCGCCTTCCTGCACGAGACCGATGGTGCCGCCCGCATACGCTTCCGGCGCGACGTGGCCGACCACCATGCCCCACGTGCCGCCCGAGAAGCGCCCGTCGGTGATGAGGCCGACCGATTCGCCGAGTCCCTTGCCGATGATCGCCGACGTCGGCGCGAGCATTTCCGGCATGCCGGGACCGCCCTGCGGGCCGAGATAGCGCAGCACGACCACATCGCCTGCCTTGATCTTGTCGGCGAGAATGGCTTCCATCGCGCTTTGCTCGTCGTCGAACACGCGCGCCGGGCCGGTGATGACCGGGTTCTTGAGGCCCGTGATCTTCGCCACTGCGCCATCTTCCGCGAGATTGCCGCGCAGGATCGCCAAGTGGCCTTCCTTGTACAGCGCCTGCTCGATCGGGAAGATGACCTTCTGATCCGCGCGCGGTTTGCTCGGCACGTCCTTCAGTTCTTCCGCGAGCGTGCGGCCGGTGATCGTGATGCAGTCACCGTGCATCAGACCCGCGTCGAGCAGGATCTTCATCACTTGCGGGATGCCGCCGGCCTTGTGCAGGTCCGTCGCGACATACTGGCCCGAAGGCTTCAGGTCGCAGATGACCGGCACTTTTTTGCGCATGCGCTCGAAGTCGTCGATGCTCCATTCCACTTCCGCCGCGTGCGCGATCGCGAGGTAGTGCAGCACGGCGTTGGTCGAGCCGCCCGTCGCCATGATCAGCGCGACCGCGTTCTCGATCGACTTCTTCGTGATGATGTCGCGCGGCTTCAGGTCCTTCTTCACGGCTTCGACGAGCACGCGCGCCGATTCGGCGGCGGAGTCCACTTTCTCGTCGTCGGGGTTCGCCATCGTCGACGAATACAAGAGCGACATGCCGAGCGCCTCGAACGACGAGCTCATCGTGTTGGCCGTGTACATGCCGCCGCAGGAGCCGGTGGACGGGCACGCGTTCTTCTCGACGCCCTTGAAGTCCTCTTCCGACATGCGGCCCGCCGTGAACTCGCCGACCGCCTCGAACGACGACACGATGGTCAGGTCCTTGCCCTTCCAGTTGCCCGGACGGATAGTGCCGCCGTACACGTAGATGCCCGGCACGTTCATGCGCGCCAGGCCGATCATGCCGCCCGGCATGTTCTTGTCGCAGCCGCCGATCACGACTACGCCGTCCATCCACTGGCCCTGCACGGCCGTCTCGATACAGTCCGCGATCACTTCGCGCGACACGAGCGAGTACTTCATGCCTTCGGTGCCCATCGACATGCCGTCTGAGATCGTCGGCGTGCCGAACACTTGCGGATTCGCCTTCGACTGCTTGATCGCCGCGATGGCGGCATCGGCGAGGCGCTGCAGGCCGGCGTTACACGGCGTGATGGTCGAGTGGCCGTTGGCGACGCCGATCATCGGATTGTCGAAGTCCTCTTCCTTGTAGCCGAGGGCGTAGTACATCGAACGATTGGGCGAACGCGCGACGCCCTGCGTCACGTTTTTCGAGCGGCGGTTGAAGGCCATGTTGGGGCTCCTTGAAGATTCTTTTGTCTAGTGGCGCAAGAATGCAGCGTCGGCTTGTGTCTGTCCAATATATTATTCAGGGTCTATTAGGTCGGAGAAAGTATCGATGGAGGAGCGAAATGCGCCGATCGAACTGCGTTTGCTGCGCTACTTCGTGACGGTCGCGGAAGAGATGCACTTCGGCCGCGCCGCTGCGCGTCTCGCGATGACGCAGCCGCCGCTTTCGCAGGCCATTCGCGCGCTCGAAGACGCGCTCGGCGTCGCGCTCTTCGCGCGCACGAAGCGCACCGTCGAACTGACGCCGGTCGGCAAGGATCTGCTGCCGGAAGTGCGGCGCATTCTCGCCGCCACCGATGCGCTGCGTCCGCTCGCGCAATCGCTCTCGCGCGGCGAGGCGGGCGTGTTGTCGCTCGCGTTCGTGTCCACCGCCGATTACGGCCTCTTGCCCGCGCTGCTGCGCGATTTCGGCGCGCGCTATCCGGGCGTGCGGCTGCAACTGACCGAAGCGACGAGCGACGTGCAGATCGAGGAACTCGTCGCCGGGCGCATCGACGCGGGGCTCGTCATTCCGCCGCTGCCGCCGCGCCACGCGATGTCGCTGTCGTATCTCGCCATTGCCCGCGAGCCGCTCGTCGTCGCGATGTCGGCGGATACCGCAGAGCAGTTGCAGCAGGGCACGGCGGAATGGGCCGACACGAGCGTCGATCTGCGCGATCTCGCGGCTGCCTCGCTCGTCGTGTTTCCGAGGCGTCTCGCGCCCGGTTTGTATGACATCATCATGGGCTGTTACGGCGCGGCGGGCCTGACGCCGCGCATCGGGCAGGAGGCGATCCAGATGCAGACCATCGTGAGCCTCGTGTCCGCCGGCATGGGCGTCGCGCTCGTGCCGCAGTCGCTGCGGCATCTGCGGCGCACGGGCGTGGTGTATCGTCCGCTGAGGCCGGTGGCGGATGCGCCGGTGGTCGAAACCGGCCTCGTGTGGCGCGCGGCCGAGGTGAGTCCCGTGCTCGCCGGGTTCATCGAGATCGTGCGTGCGCGGGCGGCGGCCGTCTCTGCTTTATGATTCGTGCCTGACTCTGCTTCGCTCTACAACTCAACGATGCTCATCCACCCCAATTTCGATCCCGTCGCGATTCATCTCGGACCGCTCGCCGTGCGCTGGTACGGCCTCATGTATCTGGTCGCGTTCATTTCCGCCATCGTCATCGGACGGTTGCGGCTGCGACTGCCGTATGTCGCCGCGCAAGGCTGGAGCGCGAAGGACATCGACGACATGCTGTTCTACGGCGTGCTCGGCACGATTCTCGGCGGGCGCATCGGCTACGTGCTGTTCTACAAGGCGAGCTATTACGCCGCGCACCCGCTCGATATCTTCAAGGTGTGGGAAGGCGGCATGTCGTTTCACGGCGGCTTTCTGGGCGTGACGTTCGCGATGGTGCTCTTCGCGTTTCAGCGCAAACGCACGTGGCTGCAAGTGACGGATTTCGTCGCGCCGATGGTGCCGCTCGGCCTCGCGGCGGGGCGACTCGGCAACTTCATCAACGGCGAACTGTGGGGCCGCGTGACCGACCCGGCCGCGCCCTGGGCGATGCTGTTCCAGAACTCGACGAACGACGACGCCGTCTGGCTCGCGAAGAATCCGCAACTGGACGCGAAGTGGCATCTCATGGAAATCTTCCAGCGTTATCACATGCTGCCGCGGCATCCGTCGCAGTTGTATGAGATCGCGCTGGAAGGCCTCGTGCTGTTCATCGTGATCTGGACGTTTTCGCGCAAGCCGCGTCCGGTCGGCGCCATTTCCGCGCTTTTTCTGATCGGCTATGGACTTGCGCGCTTCACGGTGGAATTCGCCCGCGAACCCGACGACTATCTCGGCCTGCTCGCGCTCGGGCTTTCCATGGGCCAGTGGCTTTCGCTGCCGATGATCATCGCGGGCGTCATCATGATGGTGTGGGCGTACAGGCGGCATCGTCGGGTAGCGACGAACGCGGCGTGACGTCGCAGCGGGACCGCGACTGCGGTCTCGCAAGACAGACGATCAGCGACCCATCTGCACCGAGCCGGACACGTCTACCGTCACCGTCGTGGTGCCGGCTTCGAGCGCCATCGGCGCGGCCATCTTGGCATCGGCGTTCATGGCGCGCGATTGCATCATCATCACCGGGCGCGGCGCCACGCCGCTATGCCCCACGTTCACCTCGCGAATCGAATAGCTGCTGTAGCCGAAGGCTTGCGAGGCGGCTTGCGCCTGCTTGCGGAACGAATCGATAGCCTGCGTCGAGAGCTTCTGCTCCGCAGCGCGCTGCGCTTCCGGCGACAGCGAGAACGTGACGTTGCCGACCTGCATCGACGCGCTCATCTTGCCCGCGAGCTTCGATGCCGCCGCGAAGTCGTGCGATTCGAGCACGATCTCCGTGCGCCCGCGCCATGCGGAGATCTTGCCGTCACGGTCGGTCGACGGATACACGGTGAACGAGCCGCTTTTCGCGGTGACGCCATCCACACCCTTCGCTTCGCGCAACGCAGCTTCGGCGCGCTGATTCAGCGTCGCGGTGAGCGACGAGGGATCGGCAGCTTCCTGCTCGTAGAAGAGCGTGATGGTGACGACATCCTGCGGCACTTGCGCGCTTGCCTGCGCCGAAAGCGAAAGCACGCCCGCAGGCTGCGGATTGGCGATGACCGTCTGCGCGGCAGCGGTGGCGGAATAGGCGAGAGTGGCGCTCGACATCGCGAGGGCGAGGACGGCGGCGGTTTTCTTGTTCATCATCGAAGGACTCCAACGCAAGGCGTCGCGTGATTCGCGACCGCACTTAGGCGGCCCATTCGCGCCCTTAGTTCCGGCCTTCGACGAGGCGTTCGGTAATAAAGCGCCACTCGTCCTCGGTCACCGGCGTGATCGACAGCCGGTTGCCGCGCGCGAGCACCTGCATGCCGGCAAGTTCCGCGTGTTCGCGCAGTTCGGCGAGCGCAATGAGCCGCGTCTTCTTGACGAAGCGCACATCGACGAGCATCCAGCGCGGCGTGTCCTGCGCGGATTTCGGATCGTAGTAGGCGCTTTTCGGATCGAACTGCGTGGGATCGGGATACGCCGTCGAGCAGACCTTCGCGATGCCCGCGATGCCCGGCTCGGGGCAGCTCGAATGATAGAAGAGCACGGCGTCGCCAATCTGCATCTGATCGCGCATGAAGTTGCGCGCCTGATAGTTGCGCACGCCGGTCCACGGCAGCGTCTTCTTGGGCGCGTGCGCGAGATGATCGATGCTCGCTTCGTCCGGTTCGGACTTCATCAGCCAGTAGCGCATGAGTTCGCGTGCAGGACGTTCAGTGCAGTTTTGGGCGATGCAAACAAAAACGGCACCGGTAAAAACCGATGCCGTTCATGCTTCGAGGAATAAGGTCCCCGCCACAGCCGCTAGGCCGGCATCCTGAACCTGGGTTCAAGATTGGTCGCGGTAAGCAACACTTCGGGTACATCAGACAGAGTGACGCGCGCGCCCGTGCTGCAACGTTCCGCAACCGTGCCAATGTAGCATTGGTTCAAGGAATATATGACCTTGGCGTACCAGGCAGGGAGACCTCACTGTACACCAAACGTTTGGTCCTTGCAGCCCCTTGCCTGCGTTTCTCGCGGTATCTTTTTTTGATTGACACCGCAACGCTGATTAGATCAGCGCATGGCGCTCAGTGCGCTTCATATTGCGCAATGACAGCGCCAAGCTGCTCGTTCATGGAGTGCATCGTGCGGCGGATTTCTTCCGCGGGGAATGCTTCGCCGTGACGCACGCTTTCCTGCAGTTTCAGCAATTCGGACGCCAGCGAAAGCGCGGCCATGACTGCGATGCGGTCGGTACCGCGCACGCTGCTGGCGTTGCGCACCTTGTTCATCTCGGCATCCACGCGGGCTACGGCTTCGCGCAGCGCGGCTTCGGTTTCCGGCGAGCACGCGAGGCGATACTGCTGGCCAAGAATGGATACTTCGATCTGCGTGGTCGTCATGCCTTCTCTCCTTGATGATGCTCGCCGTGCACTTCTTCCGCGTGCGCATGTTCGTGCTGCGCTTCGCGCGATGCGCCAGCTTCGGCGTTGAGAAGATCGAGCTGATTTTCACTCTCGGCATGATGCGCTTTCGCGCGCGGCAGCTTTTCGAGGATCGCGTTCAGGCGCACTTGCGCGTCGTCGATTTTCGCGGACAGCGAATCGCGTTCGCCTTGCAGCGCGTCGCGCTCGTTGCGAACCTGCACGAGTTCGGCCTGAACATTCGCGAAATCGGCGCGCAGTTGTTCGATTTGTGCTTCGAGCGCGAGACGCGCCTGATTGTGGCGCTCGCTGATCTTGATCAGCCGGCCGATGTTTCCTGACAGTGATTCGAGTTCGTTGAGCATGTGCTGCGTCCTCTAAAGACCTGGCATTTTAGCGCGGTTCAACGGAGCTTCCGATAATTGTCTCGTTTCGAGACGTAACAACACGCGATCTTGCGCGCATCGCCCTGTATTCATGTGTGGAATGGCCCGCGCTCGACGTATCCGCATACGCGACGGACGGCGCAAGGTCGTCGTTCAACCTTCGCGATGAGCGGGCGCGCGTTCTTGACGGCCCTCATGCGCGCTCCTACACTTGCCGCACTTTTGGTGCTCGCGCCGCCTCTCTTGCGGCGCAGTCAAACGGGAAACAGGAAGCGCTGTCTCGCACGAGCGGCACGCGCCAACCTGTGCTGCCCCCGCAACGGTAAGCGACCGCAACGCAAGTTGCAAGTCGTCCCTCGCGCGTTTCTCATCACAGCTCCGGACTTGTCCACTACACGAGCGAGACTGCAAGAAGCGTGTCGGTGCCACTGTGCTTTTAAGCGCGGGAAGGCGGGACGATGCGTCGCCAGCCCGGATACCGGCCAATCGTCCAGCGCGCCGATGCCCTGCAAGCCGGCGCGTGCGTCGCGCACAGACCTCGCGGGGAGCGGGGCACGCGCCAGTCTCCAACGGGAACGCTCCACACATGGTCTTGCCTTCGTCCGGCCTCATTCGTCGCGCCGCGCGTGTCGTCGTGTGCGCCGCTGCGAGTGTGCCGCTTGCTCAGGCCGCGCACGCCGATTCCGCGCCCGGCTTGTCCGATCCGCCGTCGCAGACACTCGCGCCCGTCGTCGTCACCGCGACGCGCAGCGCGCAACCGCTCGCCGATTCCATCCCGCAAGCGACGCTCTTCGACGCGCAGGACATCGCCGACAGCAACGCGGACGATGCGCTCGGGCTCATTGCGCTCGCACCGGGCGTGCAGATCACGCGCAACGGCGGGCCGGGCGCGACATCGGGCGTCTTCATACGCGGCGCGTCGTCGACGCAATCGCTCGTGCTCATCGACGGCGTGCGTGTCGAATCGGTCTCGCTCGGCGCGGCGCAGTTGTCCCAACTGATGCTCGATCAGACCGGTCGCGTCGAAGTGGTCAACGGCAACGTGTCGGCGCTGTATGGATCGAACGCGATCGGCGGCGTCGTGCAGATCTTCACGAAGGAGGGCGAGCCGCATCGGCCGCGCTTTCATTTCGAAGCCGAGTACGGCAGCTATCACACGCAGCGGCAATCGGCGGGCGTGGATGGCGCGCTCGATGCCGACGGCCGCACCACGTTCAGCCTGAGCGTGTCCCGCGAAAAGACCGACGGCTTCTCGTCGATCGATCCCGCGCTCGCGCCTGCCGCGAATCCGAACGCGAACGGTTATCTGAATGAAAGCGTCGCCGCGACGCTGCGCCACAAGTTCAGCGACACGTGGGACGCGGGCGTGCGCTTTCTGCAATCGAACGGCGTCAACAGTTTCGACGATCCCTACGGCGTCCCGACCGATCTCAACGAATCGCATGATCGCGTGCGGTCCGCGTCGGTGTTCGCAAACGGCAAGCTGACCGACAACTGGACGACGCACTTCACCATCGCGCAGGGACAGGACCGCGCGAACATCGAGCAGAACGGCGTCTACACGAGCCGCTTCAACTCAGAGAATCATCAGTATCTGTGGCAGAACGACTTCCGGCTCACGGACGCGCACAAGTTGGTGTTCGGCTACGAGCATCTCGACCAGTCGCTCGATTCGGACCAGTTGAGCGCGCCGGACCGGCATGTGAACTCGGTGTTCGCGGGCTACGTGGGACGCTTCGGCCCGAGCGAAGTGCAGGCCAACGTGCGCCGCGACCAGTATTCCGACTTCGGCGGCGCGAACAGCTACTATCTGGGCTACGCGTACAACCTCGACGCGCACTGGCGCGCAAGCGCGAGCTACGCGGCGTCGTTTCGCGCGCCGAGCTTCGACGATCTCTACTATCCGTTGAGCGGCAATGCGTCGATACAGCCGGAGCGCAGCCATTCGGCCGAGGCCGCGTTGCAGTACGCATCGGAGAAGATCGGCGTGGTGCGCGTGACCGCGTTCGAGACGCGCTATTCGAATCTGATCGACTACGTGAACGACGGCAGCGGCTTCTATATCGCGCAGAACGTCGGGCGTGCGAAGGTGCAGGGCGTCGAGGGATCGTGGGCCGGGCACGTTGGCGCAACCGACGTGCGCGCGAGCGTGACGTTCCAGAATCCCGTCGACGAGACGAATCACGAAGACCTCACGCGTCGCGCGCGGCGTTTTGCGTCGCTGTCGGCGCATCGGTCGATCGGGCGCTGGCGCGTGGGCGGCGAATGGATCGTAAGCGGCGCGCGCAGCGATTACGATTCGACGCTCGCGGGCTACGGCGTCGTCAATCTATCGGCGCAGTACGACATCACGAAGTCGTGGTACGTGAATGCGCGCATCGACAACCTGTTCGACCGCAACTATGAACTGGCTTACTCGTACAACACGCCGCGTCGCGGCGCTTACGTCACGATCGGCTGGCATCCGTCGTGAGCCGCGCCGCTGACGCGCGCCGCCCGATGAAGGCGATGCACGCAACGCGCGCCGCCGCGATCTGGCTCGCGCTGGGCGCGGCGGTCGTCATCGTGCTGGCGGCATCGCTCGCGCTCGGAAGCGTCGCGCTGCCGCCGACGCGTGCCATCGCCGCGCTGCTGCACGTGCACGCGGCCACGCATGACATCGCCGACGAAATCGTGCTTAACCTGCGATTGCCGCGCGCGCTCGCGGGCTTCGCGTCGGGCGCGCTGCTCGCGCTCGCCGGGGCGCTGCTGCAAGTGCTGCTGCGCAATCCGCTCGCCGAACCGTACGTGCTTGGCGTGTCGGGCGGCGCGGCGGCGTTCGCTCTTTCCGCGATGCTCGCGTCGATGCCGTGGTGGGGCGTCGATCTCGCGGCGTGCGCTGGCGCGTTGGCATCCATCGTTCTGGTGCTCGGCCTTGCGCGCACGCACGTGTGGCACGGCGAGCAGGACGCTTCGCCACGGCTCTTGCTCACGGGCGTCGTGGTCGCGGCGGGCTGGGGCGCGCTCATCACGCTGATACTCAGCATCGCGCCGGAGAACCGGCTGCGCGGCATGATCTTCTGGCTCACCGGCGACCTCAACGGCGCATCGACGCCGTGGCCCGCGATGATCGCGCTCGGCGTGGCGCTCGCCTTGATCGTGCCGTGCGCGCCGCAGTTGCACGTGCTGTTGCGCGGCGAAGCCACGGCGCGTTCGCTCGGTGTGCCGGTCGAACGCCTGCGGCTGCGCGTGTATCTGGTGGCATCGCTCGCGGCGGCGGCTGCGGTGACGACGGCAGGAACCATCGGCTTCGTCGGGCTCGTGGTGCCGCATTTGCTGCGGCTCGCGTTCGGCAACGACCAGCGTATGCTCGTGCCCGCCGCCGCGCTCGCGGGCGGGCTCGCCGTGATGAGCGCGGACCTCGCCGCGCGCACGGTCATCGCGCCGGCGCAGTTGCCGGTGGGTGTCGTCACGGCGCTGATCGGCGTGCCCATGTTTCTGTGGATGCTGCTGCGAAGACCGCGATGAAGCCGCTCTCTGTCGACAACCTCGTGCTGCGCGCGGGCGCCCGAACGCTCGTCGACGGCCTTTCTGCGACCATCGCGGCGGGCGAAGTCTGGTGCATCGCGGGGCCGAACGGCGCGGGCAAGACCACGCTCATCGGCGTGCTCGCGGGGCTCGCAAAGCCGGCGTCGGGCGCGATCACGCTCGGCGGCCGGGCGCTCGCGTCGTGGCGCGCGGCGGACCTCGCCCGCGAACGCGCGCTGATGCCGCAAAGCACGCACGACGCCTTCAGCGCGACCGTGCTCGACACCGTGCTGCTCAACCGCTTTCCGTATCTGACGGGCTGGGGCTGGGAAAGCGAAGACGACCGCGCCGCCGCGCACGCGGCGCTCGATGCGCTCGGTCTTGCAGACCTGGCTTCGCGCGACGTGCTCACGCTGTCCGGCGGCGAACGTCAGCGTGTGGCGCTCGCCGCCGTGCTCTGTCAGCAAGCGCCGCTTCTGCTGCTCGACGAACCGCTCGCGCATCTGGACCTGCATCATCAGATCGACTGCCTGCATGCGCTCGCCGCCGCCGCGCACGACGAAGGACGCGCGATCGTCTTTTCGTGCCACGACCTGAACCTCGCGCGCCGCTTCGCCACGCACGCGCTCTTGCTCGACGGCAAGGGCGGCGCGCATGTCGGCGCCGTCGCCGACGTGCTCACGCCTGCGCGGGCGAGCGCGGCGTTCGGCTATCCGCTGATATTGATCCGCGATGGCGAGCATGAGGCGCTCGTGCCTTCGCTTCACCCATTCTGACGAGGAACGCCGATGTCCACTGCTCACGCGCTGCCCAAGCCCCGCCCGCTCGACCGCAGCATCGAACCGGAACTGCGCCGCATCATCGACATGAAGACGAAGCCGCCCGGCAGCCTCGGCCGGCTTGAAACGCTGGCGCTGCAAATGGGCGTGATCCAGCAGACGACGAAGCCGCGCATCGAGCGTCCCGCGATGATCGTCTTCGCGGGCGATCACGGCATCGCGGCTGAAGGCGTGAGCCCGTATCCACAGGAAGTGACGGCGCAGATGGTCGCGAACTTTCTCGCGGGCGGCGCGGCGATAAACGCGTTGTCGCGCTCGGTCGGCATGGCGCTCGAAGTGGTCGATGCGGGCGTCGCCACGCCCATTTCGATCGACCACGGTTACGAACGCTTGTCGCTCGGCCTCGGCACGCGCAACTTCGCGCACGAACCGGCGATGGCGCGCGAAACGGCGCTCGAAGGCATCGCGCGCGGCGCGGCACGCGTGCGGCATCACGCGTCGCTCGGGACCAACGTGATCGGCTTCGGCGAAATGGGCATCGCGAACACGTCGGCGGCGGCGTGTCTGATGAGCCGCCTGTGCGCGCTGCCTATCGACGAATGCGTCGGGCGCGGCACGGGCCTCGACGATCGCGGCCTCGCGCATAAACGCGATGTGCTCGGGCGCGCGCTGGCATCGCAGGCAGCGAATGACGACGCCATCGACACGCTCGCCACCTTCGGCGGCTTCGAGATTGCGATGATGACGGGCGCGTATCTCGCGGCGGCTGAAGCGCGCATGACGATTCTCGTCGATGGTTTCATCGCCACTTCCGCGCTGCTCGTCGCGTCGCGGATCGCACCGGAAGTGCGCGAGTATTGCGTGTTCGCGCATGCATCGAACGAAGCGGGACATCGGCGTATGCTCGCGCATCTCGACGCCGCGCCGCTCCTGGAGCTGGATCTGCGGCTCGGCGAAGGTACGGGCGCGGCGCTCGCGCTGCCGATCTTGCGCGCGGCGGTCGCGTTCGTCGACGAAATGGCGAGCTTCGATTCGGCGGGCGTCTCGAACAAGCCCGCCTGACATGAACCGGCCGCTCGACGAACTGCGCTATTTCTTCACGGCGCTCGGCTATTTCACGCGTGTGCCGGTGCCGCGCTGGGTCGGCTTCGAGCGCGACTATCTGAACGCGGCGGCGCGGTACTTTCCGCTTGTCGGCGCGATGGTCGGCGGCGTCGCGGCGCTCGTGTATCTTGCCGCGCTGCGCGTGTTTCCTGCGGGCGTCGCGGTGCTGCTTTCGATGGCCGCGACGCTCATCTTCACCGGCGCGTTCCACGAAGACGGACTTGCCGATTGCGCCGATGCCTTCGGCGGCGGCTACACGCGCGACGACGTGCTGCGCATCATGCACGATTCGCGCATCGGCGCTTTCGGGGCAATTGCGCTCGTGATCGCGTTCGCGCTCAAGTGGCAAAGTCTCGGCGCGTTGCCACCGATGCGCGCAGGAATCCTAATGATCACCGCGCATGCCGCGAGCCGAACGGTCGCCATCAGCTATCTAGTCACGCTCGACTACGTGCGTGCCGAAGGCAAGGCGAAGCCCGTCGCGCAGCGCATGAGCGCGACGTCCTTCGCGGTCGCGATGCTGTTCGGCTTGCCCTGGCTCTTTTGCATCGGCTGGAAGTTCGCTTGCGTCGCACTTGCCGTGCTGGCGCTGCTGCGCGTGATGGCGGGCCGCTACTTCGTGCGGCGCATCGGCGGTTATACGGGCGATTGCCTCGGCTGCGCGCAGCAGATTCTCGAAATCGCGATCTATCTCGTCGGGCTCGCATGGACCTCGTATTGATTCGTCACCCGGCCGTCGCGGTCGATGAAGGCACGTGCTACGGCCAAACTGATGTGCCGCTTGCCCGCGATGCGCGCGATTCGGCGCACGAAGTTGCGACGCGTATGCGTTCGCTCGATGTTCCCGCGTGCGTCGATGGATGGCACACGAGCCCTCTCCGTCGATGCGCTTTGCTGGCCGCGGCGCTCGGCCCGGCCCGCATCGACGCGCGGCTCGCCGAACTGCATTTCGGTGCATGGGAAGGCCGCGCGTGGAACGATATCGACCGCGCGCTCATCGACGCGTGGGCCGCCGATATCGAGCACGCGCGTCCGCACGGCGGCGAGAGTCTCGCGCAGTTCAGCGAGCGCGTGACCGGATGGTTCGATGACACGTGCGCCGATGCTTCGAGTGCGGTGCATGTGGTGGCGCACGCGGGCGTCGTGCGCGTGCTCGCGGCGCATCTACTCCGCGTGGATCGGGCGAGTGCGCTGCAATGGCCGCTCGCGTTCGGTGGGATCGTGCAGTTTCGTCGGTTCGATACGGGGTGGGGGCTTGTGCGGTGGAACGCGTAGGGCGTGCTTAGCGCCGCTTGCGCGCCACATCCAGATCGCGACAAAGCTGCGCCGCGCCGAGCGCAAGCCGCGGCGTCGGCCGATTGATCAGATCGCCGTCGATGCCGAACAGATTGCCACGCGCGACCGCCGTCATCGACGTCCATTGCTTCCACCGGTCGAGCGCGGGCAACGGGCGATCGGGCTTCGTCGCGCCGGGCGTCGCGGTGACGATCGCTTCGGGATTCGCGGCGAGCACGGCTTCGGTCGAAACGGTCGGCACGCGCGGCGCTTCGGCAGCGAACACGTTCACGCCGCCGCATAGCCCGATCACTTCGCTGAACACGTTGTCGCGATTGAGCGTCATCAGCGGATCGTCCCAGACCTGATAGAACACGCGCACCGGCGGCAGTTGCGCGTACTGCGCGCGCAGCGCCGCGATGTCGCGAGTGAAAGCCGTCGATGCGGCGCGCGCCGTGTCTTCCGTGCCGAGCAGCGCGCCGAGCTTGTCGATGCTGGCGGCAATATCGGCAAGACGCTTCGGCTCGCTGAAATAGAGCGGGATGCCGAGCGCCTTCAACTTGTCGGTCTGACGCGCGGCATTGACGTGCCGCCACACGACGATCAGGTCCGGATGCAGCGCGACGATCCGCTCCAGATCGAGCGCCTTGTTGTCGCCGACGCGCGGTATCGTCTGCGCTTCCTTCGGATAGTCGCTGTAGGTCACCGTGCCGACGATGCGCGCGCCGCCGCCCGCCGCAAACAGCAACTCGGTGACGTGCGGCGCGAGGCTCACGACGCGCGTCGCGGGCGCGGTAAGCGTCACGGGGGCGCCGGTGTCGTCCGTGACGGTGAGCGACGCGTGCGCGTGGTTCATCGCAAAGACGGCGGCGCATGTAGCTGCATAGCGGTTCCACTTGCGCGCGTTCATGTGGCGATTTTCGTGCGCGCCGGAAGCGTCATCGAAGCGCCCGTATGGCCGCTGACGGTCGGCGCGATCCACCGCGAAGACGGCGGCGCATGAGAAGAGACGCAGTTTCCATGTGCGCGCGTTCATCCGGCGATTTCCGTGGCGTTGAAAGCGTCAACAGAGCACTCGCGTGGCCGCTGACGGTCGGCGCCATTCATCGCCAACCCGGCGACGCATGCGATGAGACGCAGGTTGAAAGTGCGCGCATTCAATCGGCAACCTCGGTGGCATTGGAAGAGTCCAGAGCGACGGTGTGGCCGGTGATGGTCAACGGGCTCCATCCCGAAGCCGGCGACGCATGCGATGAGACGCAGGTTGCATGTGCGCGCGTTCATCCGGCGATTTCCGTGGCGTTAGAAGCGTCCACAAAACGCCCAAATGGCCGCTGAGTGTCGGCGCGTTTTATCGCACAGACGGCGACGCATGAGTAGGGACGTGTGAACGCGTTCATCCGGCGATCTCCGTGGCGCTATAAGCGTCAACAAAGCGCCCGTGTGGCTGCAGGCAATCAGCGCGATCTATCGCCAACCCGGCGACGCTTGGGCAAAGATTCAGGCGCAAGTTCATCCCGCAATCTCCGCGAGCGCGCGTTCGAGCCGCGCCCAGTCGCCTTCGCTGCCCGGCAGACCGATGCGCAGACTCGGCGTGATATCGGGCGGCTCGAAGAGCCGCGTCCAGATGCCGCGCGTCGCCAGTTCGTGTTGCAGCGCGGGCGCGCGCGGCGTCGGCGTCCATGTGAACAGCGGCGTGCCGCGCACATCGAACCCGTGTCGCGCGACCATCGCGGCAAGCCGCGCGCCGTCGCGCTGCAAACGCTCGCGTGTCTCAAGCTGCCACGCAAGATCGCCGAAGGCAGCCATCACCGCATGCCGCGCCGGTCCGCCGACGGTCCACGCGCCCAGCATGTCCCGCAACGCGTCGAGCAAGGCAGGCGCGGCGAGCACGAAGCCCGCGCGGATGCCCGCCAGCCCGAAGAACTTGCCGACCGAGCGCAGCACGACGAGTCCATCACGTGCTGTTTCGCTGGCAAGCGATGCACGTGGATCGGCGTCGGCGAAGGCTTCATCGACAATCAGCGTTCCCCCGCGCGAAGCCAACTGCGCGTGCCAGCGCAGCAGCGTTTCGCGGTCGAGCCGCTCGGCGGTCGGGTTGTTCGGATTGGCGATGATCACGTGATCGAGCGACGCAGGCGGCTCCGCGCAGCCGACATCGAGCGGCTCCACGCGATGCCCCGCGCGCACGAACGCCGGCGCGTATTCGCCGTATGTCAGCGGCGCGATGCCGATCGTGCCGCGTTCGAGCAGATATGGCAGCGCGCGGATGGCCGCTTGCGAGCCCGCCACCGGCAACGCGAGCGGCGCGCCGTAGTAACGCGCTGCGCAATCGGCGAGACCGTCGTCGTCTTCGGGCAGGCGCCGCCACGCGTCGGGCGGCACGGCCGGCACCGGATAGCCGCGCGGGTTAATGCCCGTCGAAAGGTCGAGCCAGTCGTCGAGCGCAATCGAATAGCGGCGCGCGGCTTCGCGCAGATTTCCGCCGTGGAGAATCGGATCAGGCATTCGTCGTCACACTCAAAACAGCGAGGACCAGAAACACGGCGAGCCACAGCAGCACCGAACGGTCGATGAGCCGCAGCGCCGCGACGACATGCCGGGGCGTCGCGTTGTGGCCCGCGCCGAGCGTCGGCCGCGCTTCCAGCACGCCGTGATAGACCGCCGCGCCGCCAATCAGCACGTTGAGGCTGCCCGCGCCCGCGGCCATCACGGGACCGGCGTTCGGGCTGTCCCACGAGCGCGCCTGCGTGCGCCAGCAGTGCCACGCCATGCCGGTGTCGCCCGTGAGCGCGTAGCTCGCCGCCGTGAGGCGCGCGGGAACGAAGTTGAGCACGTCGTCGAAGCGCGCCGCCGCCCAGCCGAAACGCAAATAGCGCGGCGTGCGATAGCCCCACATCGCGTCGAGCGTATTTGCTAGCCGGAACGCGAGCGCGCCCGGCCCGCCCGCGACCGCGAACCAGAAGAGCGCGCCGAAGATCGCATCGTTGCCGTTTTCCAGCGCCGATTCGACCGCCGCGCGCGACAGCGCCAGCTCATCCGCCTGCGACGTGTCGCGCGACACGATGCGCGACGTGAGCGCGCGCGCGCCATCGATATCGCCGAGACTGAGCGCCCGTGCAATCGGCGCGATGTGCTCGCGCAGGCTCTTTGCGCCGAGTGCGAACCACAGCAGCATCACATGCACGATGCACGCATACGCGAACGGCAGCACGCTCACCAGCAGCCACGCGATGCAAACCGGCGGCGCCACCGCGGCGATCCACGCGAGAATGCCCGCCGGCCGCGCGCGACGCCCGGTGTTGAGCCGCGCTTCGAGCTTCGTCGCGAAGTTGCCGAAGGCGACCAGCGGGTGCCGTCCGCGCGGCTCGCCGAAGATGCGATCGACGATCACGCCGAGCACGGCGAGCAGCGACATCGCGTAGACGGAAAGAAGAAGCATGGCGTTCTGACCTTCAGCCTTTGAGCCCGAGCGGCAGGCCCGCGACCATCAACATGGCGCGCGTGCTCGCCGCCGCGACGCGCTGATTCAGCCGGCCGAGTTCGTCCACGTAAAGGCGCGTGACCGAGCCGAGCGGCACCACGCCGAGCCCGATCTCGTTGCTCACGACGATGACCTTGCCGCGCGCATCGGCGAGGGCGCGGTCGAAGGCATCGAATGCTTCGATGGCGGCGGGCGGCAGCGTGGCGGGCTTGTCGAACACGGAATCGGAAGGGCAGAGCAAGTTGGCGAGCCAGAGCGTCAAACAGTCGATCAGCACACAGTGCCCCGCGCGGTCCGCCTCGCGCAACGCGCCCGCGAGATCGAGCGGCGCTTCGACGAGCGTCCAGTGCGCGGGCCGGCGCGCCCGATGATGCCGCACGCGCTCGGCGAACTCCGCGTCGCCGATACGCGCCGTCGCGATGTAGGTGACGGGCAGGCCGCTTTCTTCGGCGAGGCGTTCGGCGTGCGCGCTTTTGCCGGAGCGCGCGCCGCCGAGGATGAACGTGAGGTCGGGGGTCATCGCAATATTGTACTGACGGGCTAAGATAGCGCGTCGTTCTTCATGGGAATCCTCCGATGCCCTTCACTCCGCGCGGGACTTTAATGATTCAGGGCACCACGTCCGATGCCGGCAAGAGCACGCTCGTCGCGGGCCTGTGCCGTCTCGCGCGGCGCGGCGGCGTGCGCGTCGCGCCGTTCAAGCCGCAGAACATGGCGCTCAACAGCGCGGTGACGATCGACGGCGGCGAGATCGGCCGCGCGCAGGCGTTGCAGGCGGTGGCGGCGGGCGTGCCGGCGCGCATCGACTTCAATCCGGTCCTGCTCAAGCCGACGAGCGATCGCGGCGCGCAGGTCATCATCCACGGCCACGCGCACGCCAATCTCGACGCGCGCGCCTATCACGCGTACAAGAGCATTGCCTTCGATGCCGTCCTGCAGTCCTACACGCGCTTGCAGGCCGAATTCGATGCCATGATCGTGGAAGGCGCGGGCAGTCCCGCCGAGATCAATCTGCGCGACCGCGACATCGCGAACATGGGCTTCGCGGAGCGCGTCGATTGCCCTGTCGTGCTCGTGGCGGACATCGATCGCGGCGGCGTGTTCGCGCATCTGGTCGGCACGCTCGCGTGTTTGTCGGAGAGCGAGCGGGCGCGCGTGCGAGGCTTCGTCATCAACCGGTTTCGCGGCGATATCGGGCTGCTAAAGCCGGGGCTCGACTGGCTCGAAGCGCAGACAGGGAAGCCCGTGCTCGGCGTGCTGCCCTATCTGCACGGCCTCACGCTCGATGCCGAAGACATGCTGCCGCGTGATTCCCGGACGCAGAGCGAACGGGCCGCGCTGAAGGTGATCGTGCCCGCGCTGCCGCGCATCAGCAATCACACGGACTTCGACGCGCTGCGGGCGCATCCTCAGGTCGATTTCGAATACGTGCGCGCGGGCGTCGCGCCGCCGCCTGCCGATCTGATGGTGCTGCCGGGGTCGAAAAGCGTGCAGCGCGATCTCGCCTGGCTGCGTGAGCACGGCTGGGATCGCGCGATCACGCGGCATCTTCGATACGGCGGGAAAGTGCTCGGCATCTGCGGCGGCATGCAGATGCTCGGGCGCGAGATCGACGATCCGGATGGCGTGGAAGGCGCGGCTGGGCGTGTTTCGGGTCTCGGTCTGCTCGATCTGTACACGGTGCTGACGCCGCAGAAGCAATTGGAAAACGTGAGCGGGCGCTTGCTGATCGATTCGAATTCAGCGACCGTGCGCGGCTACGAGATCCACATGGGCCGCACGCGCGGCGCGGCGCTGGATCGGCCTTTGATCGCGCTGGATTCGGGGCGCGTCGATGGCGCGGTATCGGACGATGGACAAATCGCCGCGACGTATCTGCACGGCGTCTTCGATACGCCCGAAGCCTGCGCCGCGCTGCTCGCGTGGGCGGGCGTCGATGATGCCGCGCCGCTCGATTATCCGGCGCTGCGCGAGGCGTCGCTGGAGCGGCTCGCGGATGCGTTCGCGCAGTCGCTCGATCTGGATGCGGTGGCGGGGTTGTTCGCCTAGACGCGTCAATACAAGATCATCTGCGTACACCGAAACATCGCGATCAGCTTGCCGTCGCCGTTCGTCACCGTCGCGTCCCACACGTGCGTGCTGCGTCCGAGATGCACCGCGCTCGCCTTCGCGACGATCTTTCCCTCGCGCGCCGTCGAAACGTGGTTGCTCTTGAGTTCGAGCGTCGTAAAGTTCTGCGCCTTCTCCGGCAAATGCGCGATGCATGCGTAGCCGCAGCACGTATCCGCGAGCCCGACGACGGTCGCCGCGTGCAGAAAGCCGTTCGGCGCGAGCAGTTCCGGGCGGATCACGAGTTCGCCGGATAGCGCGCCTTCATCGAGCGAAAGCAACTCGATGCCGAGCAGATCAGGCAGACGGCCTTTCTGGCGGTTGCGCAGGAAATCGAGCGTGACGTCGGGGCGAAGTGGCATGAGCGGTCATCCGTCAAGAGAGGAAAGAGCGCGCGCCATAGGCCAACCGGCCAGCGTGCCGCGCGTGTCGTTTGCCGATATTATCAACGGCTCGAATCATGTATTCGTTCTAAACGACGAAACCGTGCGCGCCTTTCGCACTTTCTCGCGCGCCGAACAAATATCAGGACATTTCATGACCGTGATCGTGGTGGCAAATCCGAAGGGCGGCGTCGGCAAAAGCACGCTCGCAACCAACCTGGCGGGCTATTTCGCCGCGAACGGCGAATGGGTCGCGCTCGCCGATCTCGACAAACAACGTTCCGCGCACGGCTGGCTCTCGCTGCGCGTCGATACGCTGCCGAAAATCGAGCAATGGGGCGTCGATCCGGACACGCCCGCGAAGCCGCCCAAGGGACTAGAAAAAGCCATCGTCGATACACCCGCCGGCGTGCACGGCAACCGGCTCGCGCTGGCGCTGCAACTGGCCGACAAGGTCATCGTGCCGTTGCAGCCATCCATGTTCGACATTCTCGCGACGCAAGACTTCCTCACGAAGCTGGCGAAGGAAAAGGCGGTTCGCAAAGGCTCGATTCAGGTGGGCGTGGTCGGCATGCGCGTCGATGCGCGCACGCGCTCGGCCGAGCAATTGCATCGTTTCGTGGGAGGGCTGGACTTGCCGGTGCTGGGCTTTCTGCGCGACACGCAAAACTATGTGCAACTCGCCGCGCACGGCCTCACGATTTGGGATGTCGCGCAAAGCCGCGTCGAAAAAGATCTGGAGCAGTGGCAGCCAATCATCGACTGGGCGCAGAAGAAATAAATAAGCCGGCGCTCCATGACGGATGCGCCGGCTTCATGCGGGCAAATCTCCGACGATTTACGTCCAGTTTTGCGTCGGCACGTGATCGCGGCTGCCCTTGATGCGATTGTTCTCATCGACGAACACGAGATTCGGCTTCCAGCCCGCCGCGATCTCCTTTTCGTCCACCTGCGCGAATGCCGCGATGATGACGAGATCGCCCAGTTGCGCGCGCCGCGCCGCCGACCCGTTGAGCGAGATCATGCCGCTGCCGCGCTCACCCTTGATCGCGTAGGTGGTCAGGCGCTCGCCGTTGTTCACGTTCCAGATGTCGATCTGCTCGTTCTCCAGGAGATTCGCCGCTTCGAGCAGATCTTCGTCGATGGCGCACGAGCCTTCGTAGTGCAGCTCGCAGTGCGTGACCGTCGCGCGATGGATCTTCGATTTGAGCATGGTGCGTTGCATGTTGCTGACTTCCTTCAGATTTCCAGATTGTCGATGAGGCGCGTCGCGCCGAGCTTCGCCGCCGCGAGCACGACGAGCGGCGCATCCGCGTCCGCCTCGCCCGGCGCGAGCAGGTCGGCGCGCTTGCGAACGCTCACGTAGTCGGGCTTCCAGCCGCGCGCGGCGAGCGCGTTCATGGCGTCGCGTTCCAGCGCGGCGACATCGCGATTGCCTGACAACACGGCTTCGCGCACGCGCTGCAGTTGCGCGGCAAGCTGCGGCGCCTCCGCGCGCTCGGCAGGCGACAGAAAGCGATTGCGCGAAGAGAGCGCGAGGCCGTCTTCGTCGCGCACTGTTTCGGCGGCGACGATTTCCGTCGGCAGCGCGAACTGGTGGCACATCTGCCGCACGATCATCAACTGCTGATAGTCCTTCTTGCCGAATACGGCGACGCGCGGCTGCACGCACGACATCAGCTTCATCACGACGGTGCACACGCCATGAAAGAAGCCGGGGCGGAATTCGCCTTCGAGAATGTCGCCGAGGTTGTGCGGCGGATGCACGCGATACTGCTGCGGCTCCGGGTACATGTCCTTTTCGGTCGGCGCAAAAAGCACGTAGACGT
Organism: Caballeronia sp. LZ062; assembly: GCF_031450785.1. Classification (NCBI taxonomy): domain Bacteria; kingdom Pseudomonadati; phylum Pseudomonadota; class Betaproteobacteria; order Burkholderiales; family Burkholderiaceae; genus Caballeronia; species Caballeronia sp. LZ062. The sequence continues at coordinate 1,869,097 of NZ_JARTWB010000002.1, read as the reverse complement.
TCTCGCTTTGCAGCTTCTCGATGTCGTCCTGCAGCGTGCGCGGATATTTGTCGAAGTCTTCGTTCGGGCCGAATTGCAGGCGGTTCACGAAGATGCTCGCGACCACGGGATCGCCGTGCTGGCGCGCGAGCCGCATCAGCGAGAGATGGCCTTCGTGAAGATTGCCCATCGTCGGGACGAAGGCGGTTCGGTTCTGGCCGCGCAACTGGTCGCGCAGTTCATGGATCGAGCTGATGACTTTCATCGAGCGGGTGTCTCCTGGCGGGCGGCGTAAACATCGGCTGCCCCGGGGCAAAGGTGGGAGAAAATCGGGTTCTTAGGCAGGAGAGTACGCCAGCCGCACGTAGATGGGCGCATACGGCTCGGCCTGCGTGATTTCGAGCAGCGATTCGCGCGACAGCTCCAGCATCGCGATGAAGTTCACCACGACCACCGGCACGCCGCGCGACGTATCGAAAAGCTCCGTGAACTCCATGAAGCGCGCGCTTTGCAGGCGGCGCAGGATGATGCTCATGTGCTCGCGCACCGAAAGCTCTTCGCGCGAAATCTTGTGATGCTGCACGAGCTTCGCGCGCTTGATGACGTCGGCCCAGGCGGCGCGCAGGTCGTTCATGTCGACGTCCGGGAAGCGTTGCACCGACGCCTGCTCGATATACACCTCCGCGCGCAGGAAGTCGCGGCCGAGTTGCGGCAACTGGTCGATGCGCTGCGCCGCGAGCTTCATCTGCTCGTATTCGAGCAGCCGCCGCACGAGTTCGGCGCGCGGGTCTTCGGCGTCCTCGCCGGTGTCGGCCTTCTTCACCGGCAGCAACATGCGCGACTTGATCTCGATGAGCATGGCCGCCATCAGCAGATATTCCGACGCCAGTTCCAGATTCGACTGGCGAATCTGGTCCACGTAGCCGAGATACTGCGCGGTGACATCCGCCATCGGAATGTCGAGCACGTTGAAATTCTGCTTGCGGATCAGGTAGAGCAGCAGGTCCAGCGGGCCTTCGAACGCTTCCAGAAAGACTTCGAGCGCGTCGGGCGGAATGTACAGATCCGTCGGCAGCTTCCAGAGCGGCTCGCCGTACAGATGCGCGATCGCGACGCCGTCGATCGTGTCGGGCGTCGAATCGGTCGCGGGCGCGGCGAGCGCCACGTCGCGGCTTTCGCGTGCATCTTCCCGCGCTGCTTGCGGCTCCTGGCCGGCGCTCACGTTCAGAAGTTCTGGTAGTACACGTAGGGCGTCTGCTTCACGCGCGAGGTTTGCTGACGCGCGCGCTCGTCCAGATCGACGGGCTGCTTGTCCCACAAGAGCGCGCGGCCGCGGCGCTGTTCGTCTTCCAGCGTGGGTTTCTGCGCTTTCAGCTGATTGATGAACTGGGTGATGTCCGACTGATACATGATGCGGCTTCCGTTGAGTCGATTCGGTTCGATGAAGGGCGGCGCGCCGGTCGGCGATTGCCTGAAGGCTGCGGGCCAGGCTGGCGGCGCGCGCGTGCGTCGGCGATTTTACCGCAAGCCAGGGCGCGGTCCACGCCTATCCGCCCGTTCGGCGGCTCGTGTGTGGAACCCGCTGGTGCCTCGCGCCGTCCAACGGCGCACGGCCGTAAGCCGCAAGGCGCTTTTTTACGTGCCCGGGCGCATCGATGTGGTGAAATAGCGCCTGCGCCGTGCGGCGCGGCGACGCGCCGAACCGCGCGAAGCCGGCGCGAAAGCCGCACTCGCTGGACCGCTTCACCTTTCGATTCCACTCATCCCGATGCCGGAGGTCACGTTTGGCGGGGCGTTTGTCTGATTCGCTGCGCGCGCTGCGCGGCCTGGCCGCAAGATCGCGCACAGCGGAACCGTTTGCGCCTCCCGGCCGCAACCGGCGGGCTGCCGTCGCGGGGTCCCGTTTCGCATCGGCGGCAGTCGCGGCATTTTTATCGCTGGCCGCCGCGACGCCCGCTTTCGCGAAATACGACGTGGACATCGACGCGCCGCGCAGCATCAGGAAGCTGCTGAAGGATCACCTCGATCTCGCGCGTTTCGCCAAGCGCGACGACGTCAGCGACGACCAGTTCCAGTTTCTCGTCACGGCCACACCGAAAGACGTGCGCGATCTCGTCGCGACCGAAGGGTATTTCACGCCCGTCGTGCGCACGGACGTCAACAGCGCGGGCGAGAAGCGTTCGGTGAAAGTCAGCGTCGATCCCGGTCCGCAGACGAAGGTTGCCTCGGTGCAGCTCAACTTCACGGGCGCGGTGGCCACGGAAGATCGCACGCAGGAAAACGCCGCGCGTTTCGCGTTTTCGATCAACGAAGGCGACGCCTTTTCGCAACACGCCTGGGACGACGCGAAGAGCGCGGCGTTGCGCGCGCTGCAATCGCGCCGCTATCTCGGCGCGCGCATAGTGCGCTCGCAGGCGCGCATCAATCCGCGCACGCAGATGGCCGATCTCTCGGTCACGTTCGACAGCGGCCCGACCTTCACCTTCGGCAAGCTCGACATCAGCGGCACGAAGCGTTATCCGCAGAAGATCATCGAGAACGTGAATCCGATTCACGAAGGCGAAATCTACGACATCGCCCGCGTCAACGAATTGCAGCGGCAGGTCCAGAACACGCCGTATTACGCGAGCGTTGCCATCGACGCGAGCAACGACGTCACGAAGCCCATCGAGACGCCGCTGCATATCAAGGTGAGCGAGTATCCGTACAACAGCGTGCGCTACGGCGTCGGCTATGCGACGGACACGGGCTTTCACATTCAGGGCGCCTACAGCTATCTGAACACGTTCGGCGCGGCGTATCCGTTCACCATTTCCGGCCGGCTCGACCAGACGCAGCAGTATGGCCGGGTGCAGCTCGCCATGCCGCCGGATTCGCGCGGCTGGGTCAACGCGGTGTTCGGCTCGTACACGATCACGGACGTCTCCGACACGAAGATCTACAGCTCGCGCGTCGGCGTGCAGCGTTCGCGCTCGACGCAGAACATCGACACCACGTATTCGCTGACGTTCTACGACGACCGTCTCACGCAGAACGAGCCGAACCCGTCGACGGCGCGCGCGCTCGTGCCCGCGTGGACGTGGGTGCGCCGCGATGTCGACGATCCTTTGTTCCCGCGCCGCGGCAACGTGATCCGGGCGGAAGCGGGCTTTGCGGTCAAGAATGTGATGACGGATCAGACCTTCGCGCGCCTCTACGCGAACGCGCAGCAGTACCTGCCGCTCGGCAAGAGCGATCTTTTCGTGTTCCGCGCCGAGTTCGGCGGCGTGTTCACGAGCGGGCCGTCGAGCGGCGTGCCCGCGTCGCTTCTGTTCCGCGCGGGGGGCGCGAATTCGGTGCGCGGGTATAGCTATCTGGGCATCGGCCACAATGTCGCCGGTTCGGTGTTGCCGACCAAGTACATGGTGACGGGAAGCAGCGAGTATCAGCACTGGTTCACGCACGACTGGGGCGGCGCGGTGTTCTTCGACATCGGCACGGCGACCGATACGTGGAGCGAGCGCGTGTTCCAGCCGGGCGTGGGCGTCGGCGCGCGCTGGCGCAGCCCGGTGGGGCCGGTCAACGTGGACGTCGCATACGGCCTGAAGAACAAGAGCATCAAGCCGTATCTGACGCTCGGCATCGCGTTCTGAGGATGTCATGAGCGATCTCCCCGACAACGAACGCATGACGGAACCCGACACGCAAGCAGGCGGCAACGGCAATGGCAACGGGCAAGCGCCGAACACGCCGCCGCGCCGCAGCGGCGGACGGCGCTTGCTGCGCTGGCTCGCGGCGTTGGTGCTGGTCGCGCTGATCATCGTCGTGCTGGCGCTCGGCACGGTCTTCCTCGCGCTCACGACCGAGCCCGGCACGCGTTATCTGTGGCAGGCGGCGACGTCGCTTCTCGGCGGCCGGCTCACCGGCAAGCTGGACGGCGGCGCGGTCGCCACGGGCCTGCAACTGCGCGATGTCCACTGGAAGAGCCTGGACGGCAAGGGCACAGACATCGCCGTCGACAGCGTCTCGGGCCGCTGGTCGCTCACGCGCGATCCGCTGCGCTTCACCATCGACTATCTGCATGTCGGCACCATCGACGCGCGCATCGCGCCGTCGAACGAGCCGAGCAAGAAGACGGAACTGCCGAAGGACCTTCGCCTGCCGATCCAGCTCGCGATCCGCGACCTGAGCGTCGAAAAATTGCGGCTGCATCAGGCGACGACGACAACCGAATTCTCGCGCCTGCTCTTCAACGGGCGCAGCGACGGCCAGCATCACGAAGCAACGGTGCAGCGGCTGGAAACGCCGTTCGGCTCGGTGACGGCGGCCGCGAAGCTCGACGGCGGCGCGCGTCCGTTCCCGCTCACGGGCGACGCGACCTACGCGGGCAAGGTCAGCGGCGAGACGGTGCAGGTCGGCGCGCGCCTTTCCGGTTCGCTCGAAGACCTCGTCGCCGACGTGAAGGCGAGCGGTCTGAAGCTCGCCGGCCAGGCGCACGTCGAAGCGACGCCGTTCGCCGACGTGCCGCTCAAGCTCGCCATCGTCACCGCCGATCACATCAATCCGCAGGCGTTTAGCGCGGGCGCGCCCGCCGCCGATCTCGCCGTGCGCGCCGAACTGAAGCCGGAGCCGGACGCGAAGATCTTCGTGGTGAGCGGGCCGGTGTCCATCGTCAATGCGAAGCCCGGTTCCATCGACAAGAAGCTGCTGCCGCTCATCGACGCCCGCGCCGACGTGCGGCTCGACGCGTCGGCGCAGCGCATCGCGGATCTGAACGTGCGGCTTCTGAAGAACGCCACGATCACGGGCGGCGGCGCGCTGTCGGACGGCAAGGGACAGTTCGACCTGAACGTGGCGAAGCTCGACCTCAACGCAATCGAGCCGAGCGTGCGGCCGACCGACTTTGCGGGACCCGTGCGCGTCGTGCTGGCGGGCGATACGCAAACCGTCACCGCCGATCTGAACGATCCGCGCGCCGCCATCCGCGCGCAAGCGAAGGTGAAACTCGATCCGAAAGCGACCTCGCTCGACGACGTGAAGCTGATCGTCGGGAAAGGCCGCGTGGAGGCGAGCGGCGCGCTAAAGAAAGACGCGAATTCGAGCTACGACGTCAAAGCGAAGTTCATCGACTTCAATCCGCTTCTGCTGACGCAGCAACTGATCCAGCCGAAGCCCGCGGCGAAGAAAGCGCCGGCGCAGCGTGTGGTCGAAGCCCGCGTGAACGGCACGCTCGCGGCGACCGGGATGCTCGCCCCGACGCTCACCGCGAAAGCCACCTTCAAGCTGAACGACAGCACCTACGACAACTTGCCGCTCACCGGCGCAGGCACCGTGCAGGTGGCGGGTATGCGCATTCTGCCGAGCGCGGCCCAGCTTTCGGTTGCGGGCAACGATGTCGATCTGAACGGCAGCTTCGGCGCGCCGGGCGACCGGTTGCGCTTTCGCGTGAACGCGCCGCAACTGGAGCGGCTCGGCTTCGGCATCGCGGGTACGGTGAAGGCGGATGGCGATCTGACCGGCTCGCTCGCGCACCCGAACGTCGCGGCGAACTATCAGGCAGATGGCGTCGTGTTCGGCGCGAACCGGCTCGGCCATGCCGAAGGGCGCGCCGATATCCGCGACGGCGCCAACGGCGCGCTCGTCTTCACGCTAAAGGCGCGCGACGCGAGCACGACGGGCATCGAAGTCGCCACGCTCGACGCCAATCTCAACGGCACCCGCATGCAGCACACGCTCGCCGTCACCGCGACGGGCAAGGTGCAGGGGCAGGCGGTGAATCTGGCGCTCGGCGCGAACGGCAAGTTCACCGACGCCGCCGACGGCCCGCACTGGGACGGCACCATCACGAAGCTGTCGAACAAGGGCACGCCCTCGGTGAATCTGGAAGCGCCGCTCTCGGTGAGTTACGGGCCGAAGCGCATCGTGCTCGGGGCGACGCGGCTGGTCGCCGAGGGCGCGGTGCTCAACCTCAAGTCGTTCGCGCTGGAGAACGGCCGCATGCAATCAGCCGGCACGCTCACGAATCTCTCCGTGCCGCGTTTGATGGAAGTGCGGCGCGAGATGACGGGCGAAGAGTCGTCGCTGCGCACGGACCTCGTATTCGACGGCGACTGGAACTTCTCGCTCGGCTCGACCGCGACCGGCTACGCGCAGATCAAACGGCGCGCCGGGGACGTGTCTATCGACGGCACGCGGGGCGTCGCCGCGCTCGGCATTTCCGATATCGTCGCGCGTGCGAATTTCAGCGGCGGCAATCGCCTGAACGCGACGCTGCATGCGCAGGCGAGCCGCATCGGCGTGATCGACGCCAATGTGCACACGACGCTCGTCACCCGCGACGGCGTGCTCACCATCGCCGACGAAGCGCCGCTCACCGGCGCCATCGACGCGACTATCCCCGAACTGCGCACGACCGGTGGGCTGCTCGGCGCGAATTATCTGCTCGGCGGCAGGATCGCGCTGAAACTGACGATCGCGGGCATCGTCGCGAAGCCGACCGTGTCCGGTTCGCTGACGGGCGACAACGTGTCGGCGACGGTCGTCGATCAGGGCGTGCAATTGAAGGACGGCATCATCCGGATTGCGCTGTCGGAGAATCTCGTCGACTTCCGCCAGGTCGAGTTCCACGGCGCGAGCGGCACGTTGCGGGCGACGGGCAAGGTGCGGCTCGATCAAGAAGCGCCGGATCTGACGGCGAGCATCATCGCGGACAAGCTCGAACTCTTCGCCTCGCCGGACCGTCAACTGATGCTCTCGGGAAGCGCGAGCATTGCGAATGCGGGGCGGGAAGGCGGCATGGCGATTAACGGCAAGTTCGTCGTCGATCACGGACTCTTCGACCTGCCCGAAAGCTCGGCGCCCGCACTCGGCGACGATGTCGTGGTCATGCGTCCGGACGGCACGGTGAAGGGCGAGAACACGAAGTCGTTCGAAGCCGCGACGGAAAAGCCGGTCGGGCCGTTCACGCCGCGCGCCAACATCGATATCGATCTCGGGCAGCGGTTCCGCTTCAAGGGCGCGGGCGCGGATCTCGGGCTTGCCGGCACGATTACCGCGACGAGCGCGCCGAATCAGCCGTTGCGCGCGGTTGGCAACGTGCGCGTGACGCCCGGATCGACGTACACGGCGTTCGGCCGCAAGCTGAACATCGAGAACGGCTTCTTCACGTTCAACGGCCCAGTGACGAATCCCGGCATCAATATTCTGGCGATGCGCCGCAATCAGGAAATCGAGGCGGGCGTACAGGTGACGGGCACGGTGCAGTCGCCGGTGGCGAAGCTCATTTCGGAGCCAAACGTGCCCGACAACGAGAAGCTCTCGTGGTTGCTGTTCGGCCACGGCACCGATCAGGGCAACAATGTCGGTCAGCAGAGCGCGATGACGAGCGCGCTCGCGCTGATCGGCGGGTCGAGCGGCAAGCGCATTGCGCAGACTTTCGGGCTCGATGAGTTTTCCATCGGATCGAGCGAAGTCGGCCTGACGGATCAGCAGGTCGTGCTCATTTCGAAGGCGATCAACGAGCGGCTCGTGATCGGCTACGAGCAGGGGCTTCAGTCGGCGGCCAACGCGATCAAAGCGACGCTGAGCCTGTCGCGATTCTGGTCGGTGACGGCGTACGGCGGCACGTATCAGGGCGTCGACCTGTCGTACACGCGGCGGTTCAATTCGTGGATGCGGCTGTTTTCGTCGGCTACATCCGCGTCGACGGCCTCGGCGGACCAGCCTTCGGCGGCATCGGGCGCGTCGGGCGTGTCGGCGCCGTTCGGGGCATCGGCGACGGCGGTGGAATCGGATTGATCGGCGCCTCGCGCTGAAAGCAAAAGGGCACGCAGTTTTGCGTGCCCTTTGCGTATTGTCTGCCGCCGCGCGTTACTTCACCCGCATACCCGGCTTCGCTCCGCTATGCGGCTCCAGAATGTAAAGCCCCGGCTCCGCCTTCTCGTCGGTCGCGGAAGCGGCGAGCACCATGCCTTCCGACATGCCGAATTTCATCTTGCGCGGCGCGAGATTGGCGACCATCACCGTCAGCTTGCCGATGAGATCCTGCGGCTGATACGCCGACTTGATGCCGGAGAACACGTTGCGCGTCTTGTCCTCGCCGATATCGAGCGTCAGTTGCAGCAGCTTGTCCGAGCCTTCGACTGCCTTGCAATCGACGATCTTCGCGATGCGCAAATCGACCTTCGCGAAGTCGTCGATGGAAATGGAGCCCGACTCTTCTTGCTTGGTTTCCTTCTTCGCGGCTGCGGTCGCCGCTTCCGGCGCGGCCGGTTGCAGCGATTCGCGATTCGCGGCGAGCAGCGCCTCAATCTGCTTCGGATCGACGCGCGTGGTCAGATGCTTGTACGCGTTGATCGCGTTCGCGGACGAGAGCGGGCGCTCGGCATCAGCCCACGTGAGCGGCGCGACGCCGAGAAACGCCTCCACGGATTCGACGAGCTTCGGCAGTACGGGCTTCAGCGCCAGCGAAAGCAGCCGGAACGCTTCAAGGCTCACGCTGCACGTCTCATGCAGCGCGACGGCGTTCGCCGGGTCTTTCGCCTGTTCCCACGGCTTCGCGGTGTCCACGTAGGCGTTCACGGCGTCGGCGAGTTCCATCGTCGTGCGCAGCGCGCGGCCGTATTCGCGGGACTCGTAGAACGCCGCGATCTGCGGAATCGCGCCGCGCAGTTGTGCAATGAGCGGATGCTGCATCGCGCTGTCCTGCACGCGGCCGTCGAAGCGCTTGATGAGAAAACCCGCCGCGCGGCTCGCGATGTTCACGTACTTGCCGACCAGATCGCTGTTCACGCGCGCCTGGAAGTCGTCGAGGTTCAGGTCGATGTCTTCCATCGTGCTGTTGAGCTTCGCCGCGAAGTAATAGCGCAGCCACTCCGGATTGATGCCCGTGTCGATCACGCTTTGCGCGGTGATGAACGTGCCGCGCGACTTCGACATCTTCGCGCCATCCACGGTCAGAAAGCCGTGCGCGAACACGTTCGTGGGCGTGCGATGGCCGGAGAACTGAAGCATCGCGGGCCAGAACAGCGTGTGGAAATACAGAATGTCCTTGCCGATGAAGTGATACTGCTCGGCCTTCGAGCCGGGCTTCACCCAAGCGTCGAAATTCACGCCGATACGATCCGCCAGATTCTTGAAGCTCGCGTAATAGCCGACGGGCGCGTCGACCCACACGTAGAAGTACTTGCCCGGCGCGCCGGGAATTTCGAAGCCGAAGTAGGGCGCGTCGCGCGAAATGTCCCAGTCGGCGAGCTTGGCTTCCCCCTTGTCGCCGAGCCATTCGCGCATCTTGTTGGTGGCTTCTGGCTGCGCGAGTCCGCCGACCCAGCCGCGCAGAAAATCTTCGCAACGCGGATCGGACAGGCGGAAGAAGTAATGCGTCGAGGTCTTGCGGATGGGCGTCGCGCCCGAGACCACCGAATACGGATTGATGAGCTCGGTCGGCTGATAGGTGGAGCCGCAGACTTCGCAATTGTCGCCGTATTGGTCCTTCGCGCCGCATTTCGGGCATTCGCCTTTGATGAAGCGGTCCGGCAAGAACATTTCCTTCACGGGATCGTAGGCTTGCTCGATGTCGCGTGCTTCGATCAGGCCGGCTTGCTTGAGCGCCGTATAGATGGAATCGCAGAGCACGCGGTTCTCTTCGGCGTCGGTCGAATGATAGTTGTCGAACGAGATGCCGAAGCTGTCGAAATCGCGCTTGTGCTCCTTCCAGACGCGCTCGATCAGCGCTTTCGGCGTGATGCCTTCCTTTTCGGCGCGCAGCATGATCGGCGTTCCGTGCGTGTCGTCGGCGCCGACGTAATAAACCTCGTGGCCGTGCATGCGCAGCGTCCGCACCCAGATATCCGTCTGGATGTACTCGACCATGTGGCCGATATGAATCTGGCCGTTCGCGTACGGAAGCGCGGACGTGACGAGAATCTGGCGGCGGCCGCCTTCGTTGACTGAAGCGGCGGACGCGGTGGCGGAAATCGGTGCTGACGATGCTGACATGGAGGCGCGGCCCGAAGGAAGTGCTGGAAGCGGGTGAAAAGGGGAATGTCGATTCTAGCAGGGCGGGCACGACACGCAGGTGCCGACGCCTTCGTCCCGTTACGAGTCGGTACGCTGGGAGAGAAATCGATCGAAGCGCGGTTCAGTCTGTGCACGGAACAAGTGCCGTTGCCACTACAAGCTGAGACGAGTCACCGGGTTGTCGGATTCGCCTACCAGCTAACAGCTTGCTGGCGGACGGGACGATCCAGTAGAGAGGGGAAGCCAACGCCGCACGCGACGCACGTTTGCATCTGGTGAACGGCTGATCTGTCTTATCGGCCTACCAGAGGCGGCCGCGATCAGGATTGCGCACGGGCGGACATGTTCGACATCTCAACGCCGCAGTCGAGGGTTTCGCCGCGGATTGTTCGCCCCAAAAAAAAACCGGGGTCCAATCGGGCCCCGGAGCAACAACGACAAGAGGAGAATGGCAGGCGATGGCCCAGCCACGCACCTACCGTAACGACAGACAAGCGGCGGCCCGCCAAGTTTCAAAAATTTTTCGCGGGCATCCGAAACGGTGACGGATCGCGCGCTTGCCGCGAGTTCTCCGCGAGTCAGGCGCTTACTGGACCTGACCCGGCTGCGCCGTCGCGCGCAGGTAGATTTCCACGCGGCGATTCTGCGCGCGCCCCGCTTCGGTCGAATTGTCGGCGATCGGCTGGTTCTGGCCCATGCCCTGCGCCGACAGACGCTGCGCCGGGACGCCGTGGCTGGAAATATACGACGCCACGCTCTGCGCGCGGTTCTGCGAAAGCGTCTGGTTATACGCAGCCGTGCCGGTGTTGTCCGTATGGCCGACGACGCTCGCGATCAGCTCGGGATGCTGCTGCAACGTTTGCGTGACCGAGTTCAGGACCGGATCGAACGACGGCTTGATCGCGTAGCTGTTCGTATCGAACGAGATGGAATTCGGGATGTTGACCTTCAGCGAGCCGTCCTGCTGCTCCGTCACTTGCGTGCCGGTGCCCTTGGAGTCGCCGGAAATCTTGTTGCGGATGGCCTGCCAGTTGTAGCCGGTGATGCCGCCGACCGCAGCGCCCGTGGCCGCGCCGATCGCCGCGCCCTTGCCGCCGCCGAAAATGGCGCCGATACCCGCGCCCGTGGCCGCGCCGACGCCCGTACCGACGGCCGCGTTGGTGCCCTGCTGCGACGCGCAGCCGGCGACAAGTGCGCCGGCGACGGCGAACACGGACAAACGGGTCAACATCTTCATCTTCATCTTGCTCTCCTTAAATCAACAAGCGGTTCGACGCCACGCGCCGACAGTGCGAAAGGGTCTTCGGACGGGCTTTCGGACGAGCCTCTACAATATTGAGAAAGGCCCGTTTGCTCGCAGCGATGCGTCCCCGGAAAACGACAGCAGCGGCATAGTGCAGCGCGAAACAAGTCGCGCGCAACGGCGCTAACAATTATTTTCAATTTCCTCAGTTTGTTGCACGGCGACGCACGGCAGCAACCCTCGTTCCACGGAGTTTCAATGAGCATTGACCGCGCGCAGATCGACACTGCACTCGCCACCCTGACCGATCCCAACACCCAGCGCAAGTTAGTCGACACCAAGAGCATCCGCAACGTATCGGTCGAAGGCGGCAAAGTGTCGGTGAGCGTCGTGCTGGGCTATCCGGCGAAGACGCAGTTCGAATTGATCGGCAAGCTCGTCGCGGACGCGCTGCGTCAGGTGCCTGGCGTCACCGATACCGCCGTCGACGTTTCTTCGCAAGTGGTCGCGCATGCGGTGCAGCGCGGCGTGAAGCTGCTGCCGAACGTCAAGAACATCATCGCGGTGGCGTCCGGCAAGGGCGGCGTGGGCAAGAGCACGACGGCGACCAACCTGGCGCTCGCGCTCGCGGCGGAAGGCGCATCGGTCGGCATGCTCGACGCCGACATCTACGGCCCCTCACTGCCGATGATGCTCGGTATCTCGGGCCGCCCCGAATCGCCCGACAACCAGTCGATGAATCCGCTCACCGGCCACGGCATCCAGGCGAATTCGATCGGCTTTCTGATCGAGCAGGACAATCCGATGGTCTGGCGCGGCCCGATGGTCACGTCCGCGCTCGAACAACTGCTGCGTCAGACGAACTGGAAGGACCTCGATTACCTCGTCGTGGACATGCCGCCGGGCACGGGCGACATCCAGCTCACGCTGTCGCAGAAGGTGCCGGTGACGGGCGCGGTCATTGTGACGACGCCGCAGGACATCGCGCTGCTCGACGCGAAGAAGGGCTTGAAGATGTTCGAGAAGGTCGGCATTCCGATTCTCGGCATCGTCGAAAACATGAGCACGCATATCTGCTCGAACTGCGGCCACGAAGAGCATATCTTCGGCGCGGGCGGCGGCGAGCGCATGGCGAAGGAATACGGCGTGCAGATTCTCGGTTCGTTGCCGCTCGACATTTCTATCCGCGAGCGCACCGACGCGGGCCAGCCGACGGTCGTGTCGCAGCCGGACAGCCATATCGCGGAGACGTATCGCGCGATTGCGCGTCGCGTCGCGATCTCGGTCGCCGAGCGTCAGCGCGACATGACCTCGAAGTTCCCGAGCATCGTCGTGCAGAACACCTGATCCGCGGCAAAGCAGCCCTCTTGCGCGAGCCTTGTGCGGCGCGGCTCGCGGTATCATGTCGCCTTCGAGACGCGGCAGCGTCGACGCAACGGGTGTCGGCGGGCCGCCGAGAGGATCGCATGAGAGACAGAGTCAACGGGCGGACGCGCTCCGCCTGGTTCGCCTTGTTCGCCGTGGCCGTTTGCGGCGTGCTGCTCGGCGGCTGCGGCATCATCTTCCAGGAACACGAAAAACGCGCCGACGCCACGCTGACGCCTACGCCCGGCAACACGGCGCGCGGCACGGTCACGCTCATCGAGCGCGCGGACGGCGTGCAGATCTCGTACAACCTCGTCGACATGCCGCCCAACAGCGACCACGCGTTGCAGGTTCACGAGCGCGGCGACTGCATCGCAGTGAACGGGGACGCGAGCCCCGTGTTCGCGTTGCCTTCGGACCGCAGGCGCACGGGCAACCGGCTGGAAGGCGAACTCGCCAACATCCACGCGGACGCCACCGGCGCGGCCACGGGTTTCATCGTGGCGACGGACGTGTCGCTCGACGGCGTGCGCTCGGTCATTTCCCGCGCGATCATGCTGCATCGCGAAGCAACCGACCCCTACGCAATGAGTCCGCACAACGTGGGTCCGGCGCTTGCGTGCGGCGTGATCCGCCGATAACGGCATCGGCCCAACGGCCGATCTCGCGGCGCCCAGCGTTCCGCGTAAAATACGCGCTTCCGTTTACGTCTGGCCGCACAAGGCCATGCGCCGTTTCACCGCAGGCCTGCCATCGCGCGAGCGCACGGCACAGGCCGCAACGTTGGGTAGCGTCCCCTATGAGCATCAAGTCCGACAAGTGGATTCGGCGCATGGCCGAAGAGCACAAAATGATCGAGCCGTTCGTGCGCGATCAGGTGCGCGTGGCCGAGGACGGCCGCAAGATCGTGAGCTACGGCACGTCGAGCTACGGCTACGACATTCGCGTGGCCGACGAATTCAAGATCTTCACGAACATCAACTCGACCATCGTCGATCCGAAGGCGTTCGACGAGAAATCGTTCGTGGACTTCAAGGGCGATGTCTGCATCATTCCGCCGAATTCGTTCGCGCTCGCGCGCACGGTCGAGTATTTCCGCATTCCGCGCTCCTGCCTGACCGTGTGTCTCGGCAAGTCGACTTACGCGCGCTGCGGGATCATCGTGAACGTGACGCCCTTCGAACCGGAGTGGGAAGGCTACGTGACGCTCGAATTCTCGAATACGACACCATTGCCCGCCAAAATCTACGCGAACGAGGGTGTCGCGCAGGTTCTCTTCTTCGAAAGCGACGAAATCTGCGAGACGTCCTACGCCGACCGCGGCGGCAAGTACCAAGGGCAGCACGGCGTGACGCTGCCGAAAACCTGATCGCCCCGCGCCTTAGAACCGCACACGGCACGCGCTTGTCGAAGGACCGCTGGCTCCGGAAAAAGTCCCGGGCAGCGGTCGTTCCATTTGGAGATTCGCCTCATGAAGTTCCGCTTTCCCGTCGTCATCATCGACGAAGACTTTCGCTCCGAGAACATCTCGGGTTCCGGCATTCGCGCGCTGGCCGAGGCGATCGAGGGCGAAGGCGCCGAAGTGCTCGGCCTCACGAGCTACGGCGATCTCGCCGCTTTCGCGCAGCAGTCGAGCCGCGCGTCGTGCTTCATTCTGTCGATCGACGACGACGAACTGCTGCCTTACGCCGACAACGTCGTCGTGGAAGGCGACACGCCCGAACTGGCGTCGGCCATCGTCGCATTGCGCGCGTTCATCAACGCCGTGCGCCGCCGCAACGCCGACATCCCCATCTTCCTGTACGGCGAAACGCGCACCTCGCGGCACTTGCCGAACGACATCCTGCGCGAGCTGCACGGCTTCATCCACATGTTCGAGGACACGCCGGAGTTCGTCGCGCGGCACGTCATTCGCGAAGCCAAGGTGTATCTCGATGCGCTCGCGCCTCCGTTCTTCAAGGAACTGGTGCAGTACGCAGACGAAGGTTCGTATTCGTGGCACTGTCCGGGGCATTCGGGCGGCGTCGCGTTCCTGAAGAATCCGCTCGGGCAGATGTTCCACCAGTTCTTCGGCGAGAACATGCTGCGCGCGGACGTCTGCAACGCGGTCGAGGAACTCGGCCAGCTGCTCGATCACACCGGCCCGGTCGCGGCGTCGGAGCGCAACGCGGCGCGCATCTTCGGCGCGGATCACCTCTTTTTCGTGACGAACGGCACGTCCACGTCGAACAAGATCGTGTGGCACGCCACCGTCGCGCCGGGCGATATCGTGCTCGTGGACCGCAACTGCCACAAGTCGATCCTGCACGCCATCACCATGACGGGCGCGATTCCCGTGTTTCTGACGCCCACGCGCAATCACTTCGGCATCATCGGGCCGATTCCGCGCGACGAGTTCAAGCCCGAGAATATTCGCCGCAAGATCGAGGCGAATCCGTTCGCGCGCGAGGCGCTCGCGAAGAACCCGAAGGTCAAGCCGCGCATTCTGACCATCACGCAGAGCACGTATGACGGCGTGGTCTATAACGTCGAGATGATCAAGGATCTGCTGGGCGACATGCTCGACACCCTGCATTTCGACGAAGCCTGGCTGCCGCACGCCGAGTTCCACTCGTTCTATCAGGACATGCACGCCATCGGCGCGGGCCGGCCGCGTACCGGCGCGCTCGTGTTCGCGACGCACTCCACGCACAAGCTGCTCGCCGGCATTTCGCAGGCGTCGCAGATTCTCGTGCAGGACAGCGAGAACAGCACGTTCGACCGCCATCGTTTCAACGAGGCGTATCTGATGCACACGTCGACGTCGCCGCAATACGCGATCATCGCGTCGTGCGACGTCGCCGCCGCGATGATGGAGTCGCCGGGCGGCCCGGCGCTCGTGGAAGAGTCGATTGCCGAGGCGCTCGATTTCCGCCGCGCCATGCGCAAGGTCGACGCCGAATACGGCGACGACTGGTTCTTCAAGGTCTGGGGCCCGGACGCGCTGGCCGAAGAGGGCATCGGCGACCGCGAGGACTGGATGCTGAAACCGAACGACCGCTGGCACGGCTTCGGCGCGCTCGCCGAAAATTTCAATATGCTGGACCCGATCAAGGCGACGATCATCACGCCGGGGCTCAACGTGGACGGCGAGTTCGGCGAAACGGGCATTCCAGCTGCCATCGTGACGAAGTATCTGGCGGAGCACGGCATCATTGTCGAAAAGACGGGTCTTTACTCGTTCTTCATCATGTTCACGATCGGCATCACGAAAGGCCGCTGGAATTCGATGGTCACCGAGCTTCAGCAGTTCAAGGACGACTACGACAACAATCAGCCGCTCTGGCGCGTGCTGCCGGAGTTCATTGCGCAACACCCGTCGTACGAGCGCATCGGTTTGCGCGATTTGTGCGAGCAGATTCACAGCGTCTACCGCGCGAACGACATCGCGCGGCTCACGACCGAGATGTATCTCTCCAGCATGGAGCCCGCGATGAAGCCGTCCGAGGCATACGCGAAGCTCGTGCACCGCGAGATCGACCGCGTGCCGATCGACGAACTCGAAGGCCGCGTGACGAGCATTCTGCTGACGCCGTATCCGCCGGGCATTCCGTTGCTGATTCCGGGCGAGCGTTTCAATCGCACTATCGTGGATTACCTGCGATTCGCGCGTGAGTTCAACGAACGCTTCCCCGGCTTCCATACGGATATCCACGGGCTGGTCGGCGAAATGATCAACGGACGTATCGAGTATTTTGTCGATTGCGTGCGGGATTGACGTTCGTCTGATTCGCTGCTGCAAAACAAACGGCCCTTCGATGAAGGGCCGTTTGTCTTTCCGGGAAGCGCGGATCGCTCAGATCAGGCCTTCCGCCTTCATCGCCGCCTGCACCGCGGGACGCGCGCCGACGCGCGCCTGATACGCGGTCAATGCCGGCCACTTGTTCAGATCGAGGTCGATGAACGACGCCCAACTGAGCACCGTGAAAAGGTAAGCGTCGCCGATGCCGTATTCGTCGCCGAGCAGGTACTGCTTGTCGTCAATGTGTTTCGCGACATACGCGAGACGGCGTTCGAGATTGGCCTTCGCAGCGGCTTTCCACTCGCTTGTCGCCGCCGGATTGAAGAACGGCGAGAAGTTCTTGTGCAATTCCGTGCCGATGAACGTCAGCCATCCTTGCAGGCGATAGCGCGACATCGCGTCGGCGAGCGGCGCGAGATGCTTCGCCGGCACCTGATCCGCGATGTACTGCATGATCGCCGGGCCTTCGGTCAGCACGTCGCCATTGTCGAGCTGAAGCGCGGGTACGTAGCCCTTCGCGTTGATCGCCATGAAATCGGCGCCGCTCGCGGTGACTTTCGTCTTCAGATCGACGGCTTCGATCTCGTAAGGCAGACCCGATTCTTCGAGGACGATGTGCGAGGCAAGCGAACACGCGCCGGCTTTGTAGAACAGTTTCAAGTCAGATTCTCCGTATTGAACCGCTGGAAATTATGACCGAAATGCCGTGCTTTCCGCAGGTACGCGCTTGAAATTAACTGTGTCTTGCCGCGAAGCGCCGGTCGCGCGTCAGTCGAGAATGTGGCGCGGCGCGGCGGATGGCCGCGGCGGCACGCGTTCGAACGCCGGGTCCGCGGCCATGTCGTGCAGCGCGTTTTCCAGTGAATCGCAGATGGCATTCAGCGCGAGGTCGTTTTCTTCCAGCCCGAACGGATCTTCGATCTGCGCGGCGATCGCCTCCAGCGCCATGAACGCATACGCCACCAGCAGCGCGAAGAGCGGCGTGAGCAGCCCCGCGCCATCGACGAGGCCGAACGGCAGCATCACGCAGAAGAGATAGATGGTGCGGTGAATCATCACCGAGTACGAAAAGGGCAGCGGTGTCGAGGTGAGCCGCTCGCAGCCGCCGATCACGGCCGACAGCGCGTTCAGATTCTCGTCGATGGCGAGCATCGCGTAGCCGTCGAGCGCGCCTTCCCGTTTCCTCGCCGCGACCCATTCGCCGAGCCAGAGCAGAATGAGCGCCGGCTTGCACTGCGCGGCGGCCACGCGCGCGTGCAGTTCGGGCGGCAGGCGCGGCGCGAGATCGCTGGAAGCGTCGGTGCCTCGCAACTGATGCCTTAGCGCATGCGCCAGACCGCCGATCGCCGCGAGAAAGCGCCGCGTGTCGGCGGCATCGCGCGGATGCGGCATCGACAACGCCTGACGCGCAAGCGAACGCGCGGTGATGACGAGCGAGCCCCAGAGCTTGCGGCCTTCCCACCAGCGGTCGTAGCTCGCGCTGTTGCGAAAGCCTAAGAACACCGCGAGCGCGATGCCGACGAGCGCGAACGGCGGCGTGCCGAGCCCGATCGGGTAATGGCGCATGTGGTCGTGCATGAAGATCGCGGCGACCGACAGCGTGAAGATGAGCCCGAGCCGCGGCAGCAGTTGCGGCAACACCGAGCCGCGCCAGACGAACAGCATGCGGAACCAGTGCAGCTTCGGGCGAATGATCATGTTTCGGGTCTGCTCTCGGAGTGAGTGGCGTGCGGTGCGATACGCTAAGACGAGACGTTGCGCGTCATACATTTTAAGTCAGCATGGCGCCGTATCGAAACCTTGAACGATCGGCGCGGCGCGCTTCGTTTGCCACATGCAGGCAGGAACCGGCATCCCGTGAGTGATGCGCCATGCGAGTCGATGACGATCGGCCTGAGCGTCTTCGTGCTAACTGCTCCTCGAGACACCTACTAGAATGGATTCCAATCGAAGCCTGCTATCCGTGCATAAGTTAGGTATTCGAAGTAATCGTGCCGATGGTTGCGGCACTGAGATCAATGCGGCACCTCTTCCAAGAACCTCGTAGGCAGGCCACAAAAAGGAGGCATTCATGCCCGCAGCCAGGCGCAACATCTTTTTGGTGCTGTTTCCCCTTACTCTTCCATGTGCTGCATCGGCGCACGGAACGCTCGAGACTCCGCTGAGCCGCGTGTATTCGTGCTATCTCGAAGGGCCGGAAAATCTGAAGTCGGCTGCGTGCCAGGCGGCGGTGGCTGTCGCGGGGCCAGCGTTCCTCTACGACTGGGCAGGCGTCAACCAGTTGCCTAACGGCGATCACAAGGCGTTCGTGCCGGACGGGCATCTGTGCAGCGGCGGAAAGACGAATTACTACGGACTGGATCTCGGACGCAACGACTGGCCGGCCACGTCTATCTCGTCGGATCTGAGCGGTAACTTCACGTTTGTGTGGAACGCGACCGCGCCGCACGTCACGCGGTACTTCCAGTTTTACATGACGAACGACAACTACGATTTTAGCCAGCCGCTGAAATGGTCCGATCTCGACAGCAAGCCGTTTTGCGAGATCAACAACGTCACGCTGGACAACGGCCGCTACAAGATGCAATGCAAACTGCCGGCGGGCAAGACGGGCAAGCGCATCATCTATGTGATCTGGCAGCGCAACGACAGCGCCGAGGCGTTCTACGCGTGCACGGACGTGGTCATCAATGGCGTGAAGTCGACGTGGCGCGAGTTGCGTCCTGTGCCGACGACCGCGCAGAATCAGCCCGCCGGCATGAAGATCACCCTGCGCGTATTCGACCCGGACGGCCACGATCTGGAATCGATCAGCTACACCGTGACCGCGCAGACCACGAACGCGGCCGACTGGATGTATGCCATGGCTTCGACCATCAACAATCAATCCAAGCGCGTGCATGTCGGCCTGATCGACAACAACGGCAATATCGTGCCGCAGAAGGAGCCGTCGGCGAACCGCATTTACGTCGATGGCCCGACCGACTACAACTTCATGGTGGACTACACCGGCTCGGCGACACCGACGCCCGCTCCGGCTCCCGCGCCGACACCGACACCGACACCGACACCGACACCGACACCGACTCCGACTCCAGCTCCAACGCCGACGCCAACGCCTGCTCCCACGCCAACTCCAACTCCAACACCAACTCCAACACCAACGCCCGCACCCGCACCCGCGCCCGCACCATCACCGACTGCGGGCGGCACGTGTGCGGTGCCGTGGCAGGCGGGCACGATCTACAAGTCGAAAGAGCAGGTCTCGGCGAACGGACGCAATTACAGCGCACGCTGGGAGAACGGTGACAATCCGGTAACCAATTCGGGCAGCGGCAAGGCCTGGCAAGACATGGGCACGTGCTCGGGGCAAACGGCGCTGGCGTGCGCCGCGCCGTGGAGCGCGAGCAAGACCTATGCGACCGCCGGCACGAACGTGAGCTATAACGGCATGAACTATCGCAACAAGTGGTGGTCGGCGAATGTCGATCCGGCGACGAACTCCGACGGCGCGTGGGAAAAGATCGGACCGTGCAGGTGATCCTCTGCAGCGCGTCGCGCGGGACCGGACGTCCCGCGCGATGCGGTCATTGCTCCGCACGAAAGCGTCCGCGCCGGACCCACTTCGTTGCGATCCACTTTTCGCCTTGTTCGACGGGCGTGCCGGCATGCAGAGTTCTCGCATCGCTCTGGCCGAGTTCGTTGACGTACTCGAAATAGAGCGCGCTGCCGCGCCGCGGATGTATCGCAAGGCCCACGGCGGGAAACGTCGTGTCGCCGCCGCGCGCGACCTCGTTGAGATACAGGATGATGGTCGCTACCCGCTGTCCGCCGCGCTGCATGTGATGCCGGCTGCCCGCCTGCTCCTCGGGAAAATAGTCGAAATGCGGACGATATTCGCCGCCGACGCCATAACGAAGAATATGAAGATCCTCACCGTTCTCGACAGGCTGCCGGAACAGTTCCGCGAGTCGCCGGTCGATGGTGCCGACGAGCGCATCCGTCGACGCATTGACGAACGCGCCTTCGCTCTGGCGTGCGGTGATCGTGACTTCGTTGCCCGAATCCGGGTCGACGACGCTGGAGCGTTGCACGCGCGCGCGGCCGATTGCGATGAGCCGGTCGCATTCGTCGTGCGTGAGGACATCGGCGAAGAGCGCGACGACCGGCTGCCCGAAGCTGAAGAGCTTGGGCGCTTCGCAGTCGCTTGCGGTGAGGACGCGGCCGGGCGGCAGCATCGGCGTGCCGTAGACGTAGGCGGAGGCATCGGTGGCAGCGGCGGCATCCGGCATGTCGAACGCTTCGCCCGCAAGACGACGCGCGAGAATCAGCCGCGCTGTGTTCGGATGGAAATTGGCGGCGACCATGGCATCGATCAACGATTGATGCGCGCATCCGCGGAGGATGTTTTCATCGAGCCACGTTTTCCATGCGGCATCGAAGCGGGGAAGGGTGCTCATGGCTGCCTGACGAGGAGGATGAAACGTCCATTCATGGAAGCACAAAAGCGCCCGCATCTCAACGATCTGCTTGAAACAGCGCGCCGCATGATGCGAGCGTGGCTCTTCGCGTGCGCGCTATGCACGTGTCACGCGCACGCGCACGCGGCGAACATGCTCCGCTGCGAGTCTGACGACAACAACCGAGTGAGCTATGTCAGCGAGCGCATCGAACACGCGCGATGCAGCCGTCTGACGATGAACTGGCGCGAGTCGGCGTCGTCCATAGCGTCCGCGTCGAGCGCGATCGCGTCTGCGCCCGCGATGCCGCGTCCCGTCGCGTTGCGGCGGCGCCAAGCCACGGCGCGCATCTACAGCTACATGGAAGATGGTGTGCGGCACTATCTCACACGGAATCCCGATGGCGTGGCAGCAAGCGTGTCGGTGATCGAGTTGCACTTCATCGAAACGTGCAACCTGTGCGAGCCTGCCGCCGAAGTGAACGTCGCCGCGCTTTCGCTCGACACGCGTTCTTACCAGCGCGAGATCGATGCCGCGGCGGCATCGTTCGGCGTGGATCGCGCGCTGGTGCGAGCCGTGATTCATGCCGAATCGGGGTATCGCGCTGACGCCGTTTCGGGCAAGGGCGCGCAGGGACTCATGCAGCTGATGCCCGCGACGGCGGCGCGCTTCGACGTCGGCGATCCGTTCGACGCGGCGCAGAACATCCGCGGCGGCGTGCGCTATCTCGCGTGGCTCTTGCGGCGCTTCGGCGGCGACCTCGACCTGACGCTCGCGGCGTATAACAGCGGCGAAGGGGCGGTTGCGCGTCATGACGGCGTGCCGCCCTATGCCGAGACACAGGCGTATGTATCTCGCGTCAAGCTGCTCGCGGACCGCTATCGCGCCGTGCGCTAGCGGTCGTGCCATTCATTCGATGCGGCGCGTCTACTTCGTGTTGTCGATCACGACCTGTCCGTTGTATTCGACCTTGCCCCGGAAGAAGTAGTCCGTGCATGCCTTGTAATCGCCCGGATTGATGAGCGAGAAGGGCATGCCGTAGTCGACCACTTTGCATCCGGTCACGGGCTTGCCGTTGGCCCACGAATAATCCTTGTCCAGATACGCCTTGATTGCCGCCGCCGAACCTTCGTTGAAGCCGCGCATGTTGGCGCAGCCGAGCGGTTCCTCGGGCGGGATAGTGACGTTCAGTTCTCGCGCCATCTCCTTGTACGCGTTGATGCGGTTGGTGACTTGCGGCTGCTCCGCGCCGCCCTTGCCGCATTCGATGCCGCCGTTGATGATGAACACGGTTGCGCCAAAGCCCGGCTTCATGTTGTTGCCGAGGTCCACCGCGTTCGGCTTCCAGGTGCCGTCGATAGCCCACGTCATCGGCGGTTTGGGCGTTTGCGGCGTCACCGCGAACCAGATCGCCGACGCGAAATTCAGCCACGTATCGGCGACGCGGCCCGGATTGTCGAGCAGAACGTTCGGGTCGTTGTAAAGCGCCTGCGAGAAAGGCCCGAAGTTGTAGTTCCACGATAACTGTTTCGCGCCGCGTCCGAAGTAGTCGAGATAGCGGCCTGCGGAATTCTTCGCGCACGCATAGAAGATCCAGTTCGTCGCGTGCGAGCCCGGCTCGCATTGTTGATACGCGCCTACCGCCGAGCCTTCCTGATAACCCGATTCGCGTAGGAACCACAGCGCCTGCTGCCAGAACGGAATGGGCGTGTCCTGCGGCATCTTCGCGAGCACGGCGTTGTTGTGATCCGGATAGCCCGAGCGCACTTGCGCCGGCGTGAGCGTGGGCCAGTTCGCGCCGGTTTCCTGCGTGAAGTGCGCGAACGATGTCGCGAGCAGCTTGCGGCAGATGGCGAGCGCATCGCGTCCGTCGGTGTAGTCGCCGCAATAGGCGGGGAACTTGGCGACGCCGCGCAGGAAGTTCACATACGAGTAGTGGATGTCGCGCACCGGAAAAAGCTGGTCGAACTTCTGCTCGTTGACGATCGACTCGACACGCCTCACGTTGGACGGGTTCGCTGCGCGGCCCGGAACGACGGCGTTGACGTCGTCGTCGGGCAAGACGCGCAGGGCGTCGCGCACGATTGCGATAAGGCCGTTGGTCTGATCGACGAGCGTCTTTTCGGTCGCGCTGAACTGCGCGGGCGTCGGATAACCAGCCGGTTCGGGAATGTAGGTGATCTTTGGTTTGTAGGCGGGCGTCGGGGCGGGCGATGGTGTCGGCGTTGGTGTCGGCGTCGGAGCGGGTGCAGGCGCAGGCGCGGGTGCAGGCGCGGGTGCAGGTGCAGGCGCAGGTGCAGGCGCAGGTGCAGGCGCGGGTGCAGGTGCAGGTGCAGGTGCAGGCGCAGGCGCGGGTGCAGGCGCGGGTGCAGGCGCGGGTGCAGGCGCAGGCGCGGGCGCGGGTGCAGGCGCAGGTGCAGGCGCAGGCGCAGGTGCAGGCGCAGGCGCTCCGCCACACGCGCCGAGGTCTTCCCAGACGCCATACGTGCCGGATTGCGCGGGGTTGTCCCCTTGCGTCCACCACTTGTTGCGATAGTTCCGACCGTTGTATGTCACGCGGCTGTCGGGCTGCGCATAGGTTTGACTCGACGACCACGCCGCATAGCATCCTGCAGGCGTTGGCGTTGGCGTTGGCGTTGGCGTTGGCGTTGGCGTTGGCGTTGGCGTTGGCGTTGGCGTTGGCGTTGGCGTTGGCGTTGGCGTTGGCGTTGGCGTTGGCGTTGGCGTTGGCGTTGGCGTTGGCGTTGGCGTTGGCGTTGGCGTCGGCGCGGGCGTCGGCGCCGGCGTGCCGCCGGCCGTGCCGACATCGCGCCATAAAGTCGGCGTGGACGATGGCGTCCATCCCGCACCGGGATAAGCCGTGTGCGTCTGCAACGCCTGATACACGCGCCCGTTGTAGGTCACGGTCGCGCCGGCCGAGTACGTGGTGCCCTCGCGCCAGGCTTCCTGCGCCAGCGCCGCGCCGGCATGGAGCAGCAATGCGGCGGGCAGCACCGCCAGCTTTCTTCGAATCGATGACATCTCAGTCCTCCACACGCGAACGTCCGCGGCGATCAGCGCCGGGTCATGCCTCTGTCGGGGAAATAGGTGAACTTCCACTCCGAATAGCTCGTCTGCGTCGCGAAGCTCGCGTCGCTGTCGGAGAATCCGTCCTTCTTGAGCGGCGCCTGAGTCGATGCGCTATAGACGCCGTACAACTCGCCGCCCGGTCCGCGAACGGTTTGCCATTCACCGCCCGTCATGGGATCGTCGTAGGGCTGGCGCAGATAGCGCCGCACGAACGACGCGCGCGGATCGCGCGTCAGATCCTTCAAGTCCCTCGGGAACGCGCCGCCCTTGTCCGCCTTCACGAAGGCTTCGATGCCCGCGCGTATCGCGTCGCCGCGACGCAGCAGTTCGTCTTCCTTGGCGCGTTGCTGCTGCGTGCTCCACACTTCGCCAACCTTCATCAGATAGATGCCGATGATCGCCACCGACATCAGCGCCCATAACATGCCGAAGCCGCGCTCTCTACCACGCGCTGTAATCGGTGCCATCTTTCGCCTTGCCCTTCGCGCCGCTGCGCACGTTGTAGACGCCCGGCGTGCCGTCGGCGGGCTGCTCGACCGTCCATGTCGTGCGGCTCATCGAAACCGGGTCGAGCGGGATTTCGCGCAGATAGTGTTTCTGCACCAGTTCGTCGAGCGTTTGCGGATAGCGGCCCTGATCGGCGCGGAAGTGGTCGATCGAATCGCGCATGGCGGCGAGATTCTCGTGCAGCACGGTTTCTTTCGCCTTGTCCGCCTGGCCGAAATAGCGCGGGACGACGATCGTAAGAAGCGTCGCAATGATCGCCAGCACGACGAGCAGCTCGATCAGCGTGAACGCGCGACTCAGCCTGCGCAGCTTGGCCATCACCATCTCCTGTAGGGGACGCCGTTGAGTCCCGTGCCTTCGGAAAGCGAGTACACGTCGTACACGTCGTCGCCTTCGGCGGGCGATTCCGCGTCGCTCGCGTAGCTGCGCTTGCCCCATGTCGCCTCGTCCGAACGGCTCGGGCAATCGCACATCGGGTCGCGCGGCACGCGCCGCAGGAAGTAGATGCGCGCGTGCGTCGGATTGGTCTTGTCGACCACGCCTTCGACGAGCGTTTCGAGCTTCGGCGGATAGCCCGGATCGCCCGGCGCGCGGTCCATCTTTCCTTCGTCGCCGGCTTTCTTGTACGCGTCGATCGCATCGCGAATGCTCCACAGCGCGCGACGCAGTTCGTCTTCCCGCTGATGCTGTGCCGCCACCTCGGCGAGCGGCGCGGCGACCATCGCGAGCGCGGCGAGAATGGCGAGCGTCACCAGCAGTTCGATGATCGTGAAGCCTCGTTGCATCGTCATGGGCCGGCGTTCCGGATCAGGGCTGCGTGCGCGGCGGCGTATCGGGCGCGGCGACGGGCGACAGGCGTGGCAACGGCGGCGGCAGCGCGCCGACGGGCTGCGGCGGCGCGGGCGGCTGCGGCGGCGCAGGCGGCGGGGAAATCTGCGGCGCAGGCGCTGGCACAGGCGCAGGCGCAGGCAGAGGCGCCATGCGCGCGCTCGGATTGCCGCCTACGACATCGCGTTCGGTCGTGATGCGGCTTTCCGTGCCCGAATCGAATTGCACGACGTTGCCTGCGGGAACCGCCTGACTGCGCACGATGCGCGGCGTCAGCAACAGCACGAGCTCGGTTGCGTGCGCGTCGTCGGTGCGGTCGCCGAAAATGCGGTCGAGCAGCGGAAGGCGGCTGATTCCCGGCAGCCCGCTCGCGGCGGCGCGCTCGTTGCGCTGAAGGAGGCCGGCGAGCATCTGCGTTTCATTGTTGCGCACGCTCATCACGGTGTCCGCCGTGCGCGTGCCGATCTGATACGCGACGAGCCCCGTCGATGTCGTGATCGTATCCGTCACGTTCGACACTTCCATGTGCAGCTTCACCTGCACTTCGTCGCTATTGACGATGACGGGCGCGACCTCCAGCGACAGTCCGACATCCTGATAATTGACGCTCTCCGAACTGAAGTTGCTCGACAGCGTGGTCGTCACGACAGGCAGGCGATCGCCGATCAGCACCTTCGCCTTTTCGCGATTGCGCACGCGGATGCTCGGGTTCGCCAGCGTGCGCGTCTTGCCCTGCGTCTGGAGGAAGTCGATGCCCACCGGCCCGATACGCACGAGCACGTCGCTGCTGTTGAGGTTGTGCAATTGTTGGAGCGTGACGGTGTTTTGCGGCAGCGTGGTCTGATCGGCGGCGGTGCCGGACTGCAATCCGAACACGATGCTGTCCGGATACTGAATGCCCAGATGCAGCAAGTCCGATGACGACACTTCGAGAATCTGCGCATCGATGACGACTTCGGCGGGTGTCACGTCCAGCGCGCGAATGATGCGCTCCGCCACCTTCAGCGTTTCGGGCGCGTCGCGCATGATGATGGCGTTGGTGCGCTCGTCGAGCACGGCATCGCGCGTCTTGACCATCTGCTTGAGCACGCCGAGCACCTGCGCCGCCGAGGAATTCGTGAGGTAGAACGTGCGCACGACGAGATCGCGGTACTCCGTTTCCTTGTCCGGCCGCTTCGGATAGATGAGGAGCGCGTTGTCGCCCACGACCTTGCTCGAAAGCTGATTGGCCTGAAGCACCATCGTCAGCACTTGCTTGACGGGCGTATTGCTGGCGTAGATGGTGGTCGGCGCGCCCGACTGCACGTCGTGATCGAAACTGAAGTTCAGCCCCGTGATATTCGACATCAGTTCGAAGATGCTGATGAGCGGCTGATCGCGAAACTGCACGGTGATCGGCTGATCCATGTCCTTGTTCAACCTGGGCGCGAGATCGGCGGCTTTCGGCGTGAGCAGATCGTCGCGCAAACGCGCGGCGCGGGCGTTTTCCGGCTGCTTGGCGAGCGTGTCGGTGGCGATGGCAAGCGCCGCCTGCGGCTGGTCCAGCCGGATCGACTCGGCGTATTGCAGCGCGCCGTCGATGGCCGCCTGCCGGTCGATCCACTCGATCAGCTCGCGCGGCTGGTCGTCGCCGGGCGCGGCGGCTTGCGCACGGCGCGCCCACGCGAGCGCCTGTGCCGGGTCGCCCGCGCGGTACGCGACTGTCGCGCGTTGCAGGTATTCGACCGACATGCGGCGTCGCAGGCTCATGTACCAGCTTCGGATTTCGAGATCGTCGGGATATTCCGCGCTCTGCTGCGCGAGCAGATCGAGTTGCGCGTCGGGCGGCATGCCGGCGAGCCGGTTTTGCAGATCCTGACGATGCAGTTCGCCCGCGCACGAGGTCAGAAGCGGCAGTAGCAGCCACATGGCCACGTTTTTCAGCCGGATCATTCGATTCCTCCGATTGGCAGCGTTTGCTGACGCTTGAGCGGCAGATACGTGAAGCGAACCTGCTTGCGGTCGATCTCGTCGATCCGGTACGCGTTGAGGATGGTGTCGCCACGGTGCAGGAAGCCCTTGTTCGGGCAGTTCGCACAGAGCGCGAACTCGCGTCCGGTGCCGGACAGCACGATGTAGAACGCGCCACGCGAATCGAGCCACAGCGAGCGCACGCTGAAGGGCAGCGGCGGCGGTTCGGGCGGCGGCGGCTTGACGGAACCGGGCGGCGGCGGTGGCGGCGGCGGGGGAGGAGGCGGTTGCCAGTTCTGGCTCGGAAACAGATCGACGGGCGCGCTCGCGGCATCCGCGACGGACTCGGGCGCAGGCGTTTGGGGCGCGCTGGCAGGCGGCCGCGGCGCGGCTGCACGCGGTGTCGGTGTCGTCGCGGAGGGCGCGTCGCCCTGCGTTTTGCCCCGGAAGTACACGAACACGATCAGTCCGAGCGTCAGCGCGAGCAGCAGCAGAAGCGGCCGCGAGACCTTCAGTGTGCGCGTGTCGAGGGCCTTCATTTCGACGCTTCCACGACGAACGCGCATTGCAGACGCACTTCCAGATCCGTCGCGCCGATGTTCGGCCGCGAGATCGTGACGCGCTCCCAGCGCGTGCCGGGCAAGGTCCGCATCTCGAAGACGAAATTGCGCAGCGGGAGATAGCGGCTCGTGAAGGTCGCCTCCACGATATACCGGCGCAGCGACGAATTCTTGTCCTGCGCGGCGAGCTGATAAGTGACTTGCGGAATGGTCAAGCCGTTCTTCGCAGCGATGGCGTGCATGCTGTGAAGGAAAACGAAATATCGCTGTTCGGCGCTGACGGGCGCGACCGCTTCATCGGGCGACGACGGCGGCGGTTGCGTGAGCTTCGCGGCGCGCGCATCGAGATCGGCTTCGCGCGCGGCGATGTCGCGGCGCAGCGGCACGATGTCCGCGAGCGCGATCATCGCCGCGCCGCCGATCAGCAGCAGCGCGATCAGCCCGAACGTTCCGAGACGCCACTGCAGGCGGCGCAGTTCCCACGTCCAGCGGTTCATCGGCGGCCTCCGGACGCGTGGCCTGCGGGCGTCGGCGGCGCGGGCGGGTGTCGCGCGGGCGACGGTGACGCTGATGCTGGCGCAGCAGCCGGCGCTGCAGTCGGCGCGGACGCGGGCGAAGCAGTCGCCGATGAGTCCGGCGCGGAGGACGCTCCGGAGGCCCGCGCGGTAACCGGCGCTGACGCGGGCGAAGCGGTCGCGGATGGGGCCGGCGCGGAGGACGCTCCGGAAACCCGCGCGGTAACCGGCGCGGACGCGGGCGAAGCAGTCGCGGATGAGGCCGGCGCGGACGGCGCTCCGGAAACCTGCGCCGACGGCCCCGCCGACGCGCCGCCGAATGCCTTCCATGTCACCTGCAACGACGTTTCCACCGACGGCGCCGGCGGGCCCGGCTTCTCCGTCTGCCGCTTGAGCGTCACGCTTTCGGTTTGCGGCTGCGCCTGAAACCAGTCGGCGTAAGAGATTGCTTCCTGCACCGAGCGCGTCTCGAACTGCATGTTGATCTGCCGCGATGCCGTCACGATATCGATCGTGAGAAACGCGATATTCGGATGCCATCCCGCTTCGATCAGATCGCGCGCCGGTTCGGCCGCATAGCGTTGCTGCGCCATGAGCGCGGCGCTGCGCGCGTCGGCGCCGCCGCGATGCGCGTTGCTGATGCGCGCGAATTGCGCTTCCTTCCTCGCGACGACGGACTCGCGGTCGTCGAGCGCCTCGCCTCTCGCGTGAAGCGCATCGCGGACCTGCATCGCCGCGATCACGGCGGCGACGCCCACGACGAGCGCAGCGAGCCCCGCCGCCGCGCCCGGACGATTCGCGCGATGCAGATCGATGCGCGGCGCTTTCATGGCGCGTCGTCCCAGGGCGCGCGAAGCCATTCGATGCCCGCCGCCTGTGCCGACCAGCGCGTGCCATCGCCCGGGCCGATCACGTAGCGGCGCGCGGGCGGCGTATCGGCGCAGAGCGCGAAGGCATCGCGCAGCACATCGTCGAGCGTGCCGGCCAGCGGCAGCGTGATGAAGCCCGTCCAGCCGCCGCCGTTGCGCAGTCCGATCTGCGCGACGGTCGCGCCGTCGTCCACCGTCTCCAGCGCGACGATGGCGATGGAGCCGTCGCGAATCCGCGCGGCGTGCCGTTGCAGCGCGAACGTGTAGCCCGGCTCGATGCCGCCCAGCATCAGCCTGCGCGCCTTGCACATCTTCCCGATGCCCGAGCACAGCGCCTCCGGCATCGCGGCGGCGAGACGTCCGCATCGCCAGTTCCCGTCGGTCGCGGCAAAGCGCGATGTTTCGCTGCCTGCGCCCGTCTGCAACGACTGCACGCGCGCGGCCGGAATCCAGTCTTGCGGCCTTGCGAGCGGCTGCCACGGCAGCGCGTGATAGCGGGCGAACGGCGCGCCGGCAACCACGCGCAGCACATGCAGACCGAAACCGGACGGCTTCGGTGCGAGCGTTTCGATGGCCTTGAGCGCCGCCGCGACATCGCCGGGCGTGAACGGATCGGCGCTGCGAGCCGTGCCGGGCACGCGTGCGCGACCGCCTTCCAGCAGAATCGTCGTGCGGCTGAAAACGCCGGAAGCGGCGGAGCTCGATGCCGCCGCCTTCGCGCGCAGGGACTCGATGTGATCGGAGAAACGCGACATCGTGCGCCTTGCCTCAGCTTTCGACGATCGTGACGCGATTGACTTCGGCGAGCGTCGTGCGCCCGTCCGCCACCGCACGCAACGCGATCTGCCGGATCGGCACGAAGCCGTTTTCGTACGCGAGCTGCTTCAGTTCCATGATCGGGCGCCGTTCGACGAAGCACTGCTTGATCGCATCGTTCAGACGCAGCACTTCCGCGATCGGCTGACGCCCGAGATAGCCGGTGCGCCGGCACATCTCGCAGCCCGCGCCGCGCCTGAAGCGCCAGTGCGCGACCTGCTCGCGGGAAAGTGCGGAGGCGCGCAGCGTGGCGTCATCGGGGGGATCGTCATCGCGGATGCAATGCGGGCAGTTCTTGCGCATCAGCCGTTGCGCGACCGCGCCGAGCAGGGCATCGACGAAACTGTGCATGTCGACGCCCATGTGCAGAAACCGGTCGAGCACGGAGAACACGTTGTTCGCGTGCACCGACGTCAGCACGAGGTGGCCCGTGAGCGCCGCCTGCACCGCGATGTTCGCCGTCTCGCCGTCGCGGATTTCGCCGACGAGAATCTTGTCCGGATCGTGACGCAGAATCGAGCGCAGCCCGCGCGCGAACGTCAGCCCCTTTTTGTCGTTGATCGGGATCTGCAGCACGCCCGCGAGTTCGTATTCGACCGGATCTTCGATGGTGATGATCTTCTCGTCGCCGGTGTTGATCTCGGTGAGCGTGGCGTAGAGCGTCGTCGATTTGCCGGAGCCGGTCGGTCCGGTGACGAGCAGAAGGCCGTATGGCTCGTGCGCGATCTTGCGGATCGCATGGACGATCTCCGGCTCGTGACCGATCGAATCGAGCCGCAGCGCACTCGCCGTCGCCTCGCCGCGCTGTTTGTCGAGCACGCGCAAGACGGCATCCTCGCCGTGGATCGACGGCATGATCGACACGCGAAAGTCGATTTCGCGCTGATTGATGATCGCCTTGAAGCGGCCGTCCTGAGGAATGCGCCGCTCGCCGATGTCGAGATCCGCCATGACCTTCAGGCGCGAGAGCACCTGTTCCGCCGTGTCGGTGCCGTTCGCTGTCGCCGTTTCCTGCAACACGCCGTCGATGCGGTACTTGATGACGAGTCCCGTCGCCGTGCTCTCGATGTGAATATCCGATGCGCGGGCCCTGAGCGCGTCGTACAGCGACGAATTGACGAGCCGTATTACCGGATGCGAGTCGGCGGCTAGCGTCGCCAGCGTGATCTCGACGCCCGCGTCGGCAACCGCGGCCGACTGGCCTTCGACATTGATCTGTGTGAGCGCCTGGTGCGCCGACTCGTGCAGCGCGAGGAACGCCATCAGCTCCGTCGGCACGCAGAAGGCGAAGGCGAACGGCTTCTTGATGCGGTTCATCGCCCAGGCGCGCAGGAGCGGATCGAAGGGATCGGCGAGCAAGAGCCAGAGCTTCGCCTCCGTCGCTTTCGAATCGGCGGCGAGCAGGCACTTGCGCGATAGGGCGTCTCCGAAGGAGAGCAGGTCGAAGCGCGGTTCGAGCGTTTCGAGCGCGGCGGCGTCGAACCCGCGCAAGTGAAGCATGCGCGCGACCGTCTCCAGATAGGCGGCGGGATCGTGTCCCGCGTCCTCCCAGACCTGTTGCTGACGCCGGCGAGCCGGTGCGCTGACGACCTGGTTCATGATGTCACCCCACGGCGCCCGCCAGTTGGAAGATCGGCATGTACAGCAAGAAGATGATCGTCCCGACGATGCCGCCGACCGCGAGCATCAGCACCGGTTCGACGACGCGCATGAGCGTGTCGATGGCGCGATCGAGTTCCTCGTCGCAGAACTCGGCGGAGCGCGTCACCATGTCGGCGAGTTCGCCGCTCTGTTCGCCGACGCGAATCAGCCGCTCGGCGACCGGCGTCGTCAGGTTCGCGGCGGGCAGGGCGCCGGATAGCGGCTTGCCTGCGCGAATTTCGCCCAGCGCCTCGGACAACGCGCTCTGCAAATGCGCGGGCAACACCTGCGCGGCCAGTTCGAGCGAGGTCACCATCGACATCCCGCCCGCGAGCAGCAGCCCGAGCGTGCGATAGAAGCGCGTGAGGCCGAAGAGGCGCTGATAGTCCGCGAGCTTCGGCAATCTGAAAAACGCCGACATGAGCCGCTCACGAACCTTCGCGCTGCGCAGCGACAGGCCCGCGCCGACCATCGCCGCGAAGAGCGCCGCGAGCAGCACGCCGCCGTGCGCTTCGACGAGATTGCCCCACGCGAGCATCATGCGTACGGTGAGCGGCATGTCCTTCATCGTCGCGAAAACCTGGCTGAACTTGGGGATCACGTAAAACGCCATGAAGAGGATGATCATGGCGCCCGTGCCGATGACGATCGACGGATACACCATCGACGACACGACCTTCTTGCGCACCGTCGAAAGCCGCGCGTCGTAATGGTGATAGCGTTTCAGTGCCTCGGCGAGATGCCCGGTCTGCTCCGCCGACGCGACCGTCGCCACATACAGCGGCGGAAAATGCTCCGGCTGACGTTCGAGCGCGCGCGAGAGCGGCTCGCCTTCATACAGCGCCGCGACGATGCCTTGCAGCACGGCCCGGTTCAACCCTTCCTTGCTCTTGTCGCGCAGCGTTTCCACCGTTTCGACGAGGCTGAGCCCAGCTTCGAGCAACGCGATGAGTTCCTGCGTGAAGAGCCCGCGCTCGAATACCGGTTTGCGCAGCGAGAAGCCGCGCTTCTTCGCGTCGAGCGGCGTCGCATCGACGAGCGAGAAGCCCATTTCCGCGAGCCGCATGCGCAACTGCGCTTCGTCGTCGGCGTCCAGTTCGAGATCCTGCGGGCCGCTTTCGCTATCCACCCGGGCGCGATATCGCATGATGACCGGTGCGCTCGTCATTTGTTGACGATATCCGCGTCCTCGCCCGAGCCGCCGGGCTTGCCGTCGGCGCCGTAGGTCATCAGGTCGTAGTCCTTGCCGCCTTCGCCCGGCGAGCGATAGATGTACGGCTTGCCCCACGGATCGTTCGGGATCGCGCTGCTCATGTACGGGCCGTCCCATCCGGTCGCGTTGCCCACGTTGGTCGTGAGTGCGGCGAGGCCGGCGTCCGTGCCCGGAAAGTGTCCTGTGTCGAGCCGGTAACGATCGAGCGCGCTTTCGATGCCCTTCATCTGCGAGGCGGCCGTCTTGCTGCGCGCCTTGCCCACTTCGCCGAAGAGCTTCGGCCCGACATACCCCGCCAGCAGCGCGATGATGAGCAGCACCACGAGCAGTTCCAGCAGCGTGAAGCCGCGCTGCGGCCAGCGGGTGGCGCGCTCTGCGAGCCGCGCGCGCAAGGCCGCCGCCGTCGGGCATGCGGCTTTCGATGAAGGTCCGTGCATGGCTGCTCCCGGCAAAGTTCGATATGGCGCGGTACGGTCCAATACGTCGCGATAGGCGCGGCGGCGCGTCACCTCGTGCGCAACGCGCGCTTTCGGTGGCGAATCACTTGAGTCCGTCGCTCATGATTTTCAGCAGCTCCGCGTTCGGCCCATCACCGTCCAGTTCCCAGGCGAAGGAGCCGCGCAGGCTCTGCGCCTTGACGTAGTCCATCTTCAGCCGAACGGCGGCCGGGGAGTCGTAGGACCACCAGTTGTTGCCGTCGAACTTGTAGGACGTCTTCGCGACCGGATGTTCGTAGAGCGTGCCCGCTGCGCTCTTCAAAATGCGGTAATCCTGAATCCCTTCCTCGTACTTGCCCGGCGCGGGTTTCGTCGCCTTCTGATAGAGGCCGTTGCCGCTCGGTCCCGCGCTCACGCCGGACCAGCCGCGTCCGTAGAACGGGATTCCCACGACGATCTTCGTCGTCGGCACGCCCGCGTTGAGGAGATCCTTCACTGCACCGTCGACGTTGTAGGTCGGCGCGTACTGGCCTGCCTTGTAGTTCGGGCTGTCCGGATCGCCATAGAGGGGCGCCTGAAAGTCCGTCGGGCCGTTGGCTTCCCAGCCGCCATGGAAGTCGTAGGACATGATGTTGATCCAGTCGAGCGACTTGCTGTACTCGGCCGGCTCGGTCATCGCGATCTTGTCGCCGCCCGCGCCGATGGCCACGGTCAGGTAATAGTGCTTGCCGTTCTGCGAGCCGATTGCATCCAGTTGCCTGCGGAACTCGGCGAGCAACAGCGTGTAGTTCTTCTTGTCGTTCGGGTCGACGACGTTGTACGGCTGGCCGCCGCCGCCCGGGAATTCCCAGTCGATGTCGATGCCGTCGAACACGTTCGCGCCGATGCCTTCGCCGCCCGCATTCGAGCCTGAATCGAACGGCAGATTGCCCTTGATGTAGACATCGATGCACGACGCGACCAGTTGCTTGCGCATTGCATCCGTCGATGCAGCCTTGCCGAACCACTTCGACCACGTCCATCCGCCGATCGAGATGATGATCTTCAGGTTCGGATATTTGGCCTTCAACTGCTTCAGCTGGTTGAAGTTACCTTTGAGCGGCCCCGCCTTGCCGCTGCCGTAGCGCGGATCGTTTTGCGGAAAGTCCCAGGCGTCGGCCTGGCCGCTGACGGCTTCGTTCGCGGAGAAGCCTTTCTGATAGTCGGCCCATGCATCGCCGCCGGTGCCTGCATCCGGCGCGCTCGGATTGGTCGCGCCCGGCTCCGCCTTGTTGACGATGCCGCACTCGAAACCGCCGTTCTTTTGATAGATGTTGCCGAATGCGTAATTGATGAACGTGAGCAGTTTGGCCGAACCGGTCGTGTCCACGTCCCTGATCTTGTAATTGCGATCGTAGATGCCCCATTGGGCGAAATAGCCTCCGATTTCGCGACCGCCGACGGGCGCGGGAGCCGGTGCTGGTGTTGGCGTGGGCGTGGGTGTTGGTGCTGGTGCCGGCGTTGGCGTTGGCGTTGGCGTTGGGGTAGGCGTTGGCGTAGGCGTAGGCGTAGGCGTTGGCGTCGGCGTTGGGACGGGCGTTGGCGTCGGTGTCGGCGTAGGGGTAGGCGTCGGCGTCGGCGTCGGCGCCGGGACGGGAGTCGGCGCCGGAGCTGGCGTCGGCCCGCCGGAGCAAGCGCCGATGTCCTGCCACACGCCGTATTGCCCGGATTGCGCCGGGTTCTCGCCTTGAGTCCACCACTTGTTTTGGTAATTGCGCCCGTTGTATGTGACACGGCTGCCCGCGTTCGCATAAACCTGCGATGCCGACCACGCCGTGAAGCAGGCAGTGGGCGTCGGTGCAGGCGTCGGTGCTGGCGTCGGTGTTGGCGCTGGAGCCGGAGCCGGCTCCGGCGATGGCGTTGCGCCCGACGCCCCAAGATCTTTCCACAACGTCGGCGTCGAAGAGGGCGTCCATCCCGCGCCTGCATAAGCGGTGTGTGTCTGAAGCGCCTGATAGGTGTGGCCGTTGTAAGTGACCGTGGTGCCTGCCGGATAGGTTGCGCCTTCTTGCCACTCGGCAGCTGATGCGGGCGCCGAGTAGGCGACCACCGCAGCCAAAATCAGCGACAAAACTTTGGATTGCTTATCAAGACGATTCATAAAACGCCCCTGCCACGTTTGTTATGCGTTGTTCGTTTCGATTTCTTGCGCGAGCCGTGGCGTTCGACGTGATATGCGGATCGCCAGCGCGAGGTCATGCGGATGTAGTGATAGCCCAGCCATTCACGCTAGGCAAGTTCCAAAAGGAGAACAGATAACTCTGAAATTCGACTGCAAGAGCCGAGGCACCACAAACCGCCCATCCGTTTCTTGATTCGATCTATCAGGAAAGGCACGGCTTGGTGGATGCCGAACCGGTCGTTTCCGACGGCGGTTCATACGGGATCATCATGCCGTTCGACGCCTATGCAAGACGTAAACGCAATGGCGCATTGAACTTGCAGAACGCATCGTGCCGACCTCCTGAGCAATGCAATGCTCGTCCGGTTTCGCGAATGCGGCAAAAAAAAAGACCCGCCGAGGCGGGTCATGCAGATCGTGACGATGCCGCGCAGACGGCTTTCAAAGCGCCTCGCGTGCTGCCTTTGCCGCCGCGCGCACCTGATCCGGCGCGGTGCCGCCCGGATGATTGCGGCTCGCGACCGACCCTTCCAGCGTCAAATACTCGAACACGTCCTCGCCGATGAGATGCGCGACGTTCGGCAACTCGATGCGCATCGCCTCGAGCGACAGGTCCGCGATATCGCAGCCGCGATCGTCGCAGATGCGCACGGCGTGCGCCACGGCCTCGTGCGCATCGCGAAAGGGCAGGCCACGCTTCACGAGGTAGTCCGCGAGATCGGTGGCGGTCGCGAAGCCTTGCAGGGCCGCCGCGCGCATGGCCTGCGGCTTCACCGTGATCCCCGCCGCCATTTCCGCGAAGATGCGCAGCGTGTCGGCGACCGTATCGACGGTATCGAAGAGCGGTTCCTTGTCTTCCTGATTGTCCTTGTTGTACGCGAGTGGCTGACCCTTCATCAGCGTGAGCAGCGCCATGAGATGGCCGTTCACGCGGCCCGTCTTGCCGCGCGCGAGTTCGGGCACGTCGGGGTTTTTCTTCTGCGGCATGATGGACGAACCGGTACAGAAGCGGTCCGCGAGATCGATGAAGCCGACGCGCGGGCTCATCCACAGCACGAGCTCTTCGGAGAAGCGCGACACGTGCGTCATGATGAGCGCCGCCGCCGCCGTGAATTCGATCGCGAAATCGCGGTCGGACACGGCATCGAGCGAATTCGCGCAGATGCCGTCGAAGCCGAGCGTCTTCGCCACCGCGTGACGGTCGATCGGATAGCTCGTGCCCGCGAGCGCCGCCGCGCCGAGCGGCAGCCGGTTCACCCGCTTGCGGCAATCGCGCATGCGTTCGGCATCGCGCGTGAACATTTCGACGTAAGCGAGCAGGTGATGCCCGAACGTCACCGGCTGCGCCACTTGCAGATGCGTGAAGCCGGGCATGATGGTGTCCGCGTGCTTCTCCGCCATGTCGATGAGCGCGAGACGCAGGTCCTTCAGCAACTCGCCGATGCGGTCGATTTCGCCGCGCAGCCACAGGCGGATATCGGTCGCGACCTGATCGTTGCGCGAACGGCCGGTGTGCAGCCGCTTGCCGGCATCGCCGATCAGCGCGGTCAGCCGCGCCTCGATGTTCAGGTGCACGTCCTCGAGATCCAGCTTCCACTCGAACTCGCCGCGCTCGATTTCGCCCTTGATCTGCGCCATGCCGCGCTCGATGGCCGCGAGGTCGTCCGCGCCGATGATCTTCTGCGCCGCGAGCATGGACGCATGCGCGAGCGAACCCTGAATGTCGACGAGCGCGAGCCGCTTGTCGAAGAACACCGACGACGTATAGCGTTTGACGAGCTCCGACATCGGCTCGGAGAAGCGAGCCGACCAGGCTTCGCCTTTTTTGTGAAGTTGGGACGTCATGGTGATGTTTTCGGCGTGCGAGGCGTCAGAAAGACGAGAATTTTAACATTCGGGGCTACGCGTCCCCGACCAGAATCACGAGCTTCAGGTCTTCCCGATGCGCCGGCTTGAACGTGATTTGATTGAACACCACGCGCCCGCGCGACGGATGATCGAACGCGCGCTCGCCGCCTTCGCGCTCGAACACGTCCTGCGACGCCCAGTAGCGCGCGAAGGCATCGCTCGCGGCGCTCAATGCGTCGATCAATGCGCGCGTCGGCGGATCGTTCAGATGGCGGATGGAATCGGCGCGAAATTCGGCGGCGAGCCGGCGCGCGCGCGTTTCCCAGTCGACGATCAGCGCGCGCGCCGCCGGCGACGTGAACGTGTAGGTCAACAGGTTGCGGTCGTGCTCGCCATCGAGCCAGCCGACGAAAAGCGCCGCCGCCGGCGCGTTCCAGCGCAGCGCGTTCCACTGGCGGTCGAGCACGTAAGCGGGCGCGTCGATCAGCCCGACGGTCTGCAACAGCGCGGCGGGGACGTCCTGCGCGGCGGGATCGGGCTCGGCGGGATCGCGCTGCGCAGCCAGTTCGAAGAGATACGCGCGTTCGGCGCGCGACAATTGCAGCGCGACGGCGATGCGCGCGAGCGCATCGGCGGAAGCGGACACCGGCCGGCCCTGCTCGATCCACGTGTACCACGTCGGGCTCACGCCGCACAGTTGCGCGACTTCTTCGCGGCGCAGGCCGGGCGTGCGGCGGCGCGGGCCGGGCGGCAAGCCGACAGCGAGCGGGGACAAGCGTTCGCGATGCGTGCGTATGAACTCGCCGAGCGCGCGTGCGGGCGTATCGGCGAGCTTGTCTTCGGTTCGGTTCATGGGAACTTCAGGTGTAGCGTGGGCGTGCGACGGGTGGTTCAGATACCAGAATAACCAGTCAACTTGTACCGGTACAAAGCGAGCTCTATTGTAGCGGCAGGCCGGCGCTGCGACGCCCGGCTTCCGGCGCAGAAATGCATACAAACGCCCACAAACACCATGCGGAGTCCACGATGAAACACCACGAACAGGTCGCCGACGCGTTCGGCTCGACCGCCGCCGCGTATCTCACGAGCCAGGTCCACGCGAGCGGCGCGGATTTGCAGAACCTCACCGCGACCTTCGCCGCGACCTGCGGCAACGCCACCGTGCTGGACATGGGCTGCGGCGCGGGTCACGCGAGCTTCGCGGTGGCGCCGCACGTGAAGGAAGTCGTGGCCTACGACATCGCGCCGCAGATGCTCGCCACCGTCGAAACCGCCGCGAAAGAGCGCGGACTGACGACCATCCGCACGCAGCAGGGCGCGGCCGAAACGCTGCCGTTCGACGACGCGTCGTTCCACTGGGCGATCAGCCGCATGAGCGCGCATCACTGGCGCGACGTGCCGAAGGCGCTCGCCGAAGTGCATCGCGGGCTGAAGACGGGCGGGCGGCTGAAGTTCATCGACATCGCGGGCATCGACGATCCGCTTTACGACACGCATATTCAGGCGATCGAAGTGCTGCGCGACGCATCGCATGTTCGCGACTATCGCGCGGACGAATGGATCGCGATGCTCGACGCAGCCGGCTTCGATGCGCGCGTGACCGAACGCTGGCGCATTCCGCTGGAATTCGAATCGTGGGTGACGAGAATGCGCACGCCGCCTGAGCGCGTGACCGCGATCAAGTCGATGTGGACGAGCGCGCCCGAAGAAGTGCGCCAGTACTTCGGCGTGAAGGACGACTTCTCCTTCGAGCTGGACGCGTTGATGATCGAGGCAAAGCGGCGCGACTGAAGCCGCTTTGCCTCGCCGCGACCGTCAGCCGGTATTGCGCAGACCCGCGGCGATACCGTTGATGGTCAGGTGAATGCCGCGCCGCAGCCGCACGTTTTGATCGCCCGCGCGGTGGCGCTTGAGCAGTTCCACCTGCAAATGGTTGAGCGGATCGAGATACGGGAAGCGGTTCTTGATCGAACGCGCGAGCAGCGGGTTGTCGGAAAGCCGCTCGCTTCGGCCGGTGATCTCGGTGAGCACGTGACAAGTGCGCTCGTGTTCGGCCACGATCTTGTCGAACACGAGCTTGCGCAGCTTCTTGTCGCTGACGAGTTGCGCGTAACGCGACGCCACCGCGAGGTCGGTCTTCGCGAGCACCATGTCCATGTTCGACAGCAGATTCTTGAAGAACGGCCAGGTCTTGTGCATCTTGCGAAGCGCTGAAAGACGGCGAGTGCGCTCGGCATCCGACCCGGCTTCGTCGAGATAAGCGGTCACCGCGCTGCCGAAGCCGTACCAGCCGGTCAAGAGCAGACGGCACTGACCCCACGAAAAGCCCCACGGAATCGCGCGTAGATCTTCGATTCTCCGATGCTTCGGGTCCTGCAGCTTGCGCGACGCCGGCCGGCTGCCGATGTTCAGTTCCGCGATTTCGGCAATCGGTGTCGAGGAGAAGAAGTAATCGGTGAAGCCGGGCGTCTCGTAGACGAGCGCGCGATACGCCGACATCGCGGCGTCCGAAAGCGTCTGCATGGTCGCTTCGAACTGCGGCAGTTGCGCGGGCGCGTTCTCGTGCGGCAAGAGCGTTGCTTCGAGCGTCGCGGCCACGACCGTTTCCAGATTGCGCCGCCCGATTTCCGCGTTCGCGAACTTGCTCGCGATCACTTCGCCTTGCTCGGTGAGCCGAATCTGGCCGTCGACGGTGCCCGGCGGCTGCGAAAGAATCGCCTGATACGTCGGACCGCCGCCGCGCCCAACGGTGCCGCCGCGCCCGTGAAAGAGCCGCAGCGTCGTCTTGCGTTCCTTGAAGAGCGCGACCAGCGCCAGTTCCGCGCGATACAGCTCCCAGTTCGACGTAAGAAAGCCGCCGTCCTTGTTGCTGTCCGAATAGCCGAGCATGACTTCCTGCTCCTGGCCCTGCGCCTCGATCAGCTTGTCGATGCCCGGCAGCGCGAAGAATTCGCCCATGATGACGGGCGCATTGCGCAAGTCCGCGATGGTTTCGAAGAGCGGAATCACCATCAGACCGTCGCGCGCGGCATCCTCGTTGTTGCCGAGGCAGCCTTTCAGCACGCCGGTTTCCTTTTGCAGCAGCATCACTTCGAGCAGATCGCTGACGGTTTCCGTGTGCGAAATGATGTAGTTGCGCACCGCCCGCGCGCCGAATTTCTCGCGGATGACGCGCGCCGCTTCGAGCACGCCGAGTTCGCTTTTCGCGAGGTCGGAATACTGCGCGTAAGGCAGGCGCAGCGGCCGCGGCTGTCCGAGTTCCTTCAGCAGCACGTCGCGCTTCTGTGCTTCGTCGAGCGACGCGTAATCCGCGACGACCCCCGCGCGAGCAAGCAGTTCGGCCACGACCGCCTCGTGAATGTCCGAGCTTTGCCGCAAGTCGATGCTCGCGAGGTGAAAGCCGAATACTTCCGATGCCCGCGCGAGCGGCGACAGGCGCTGCGCCGCCAGCGACGCGCCGTGGTTCTGCGCAAGCGATTCGATCAGCACGTTCAGGTCGCGCGTGAACTCGGCGGCGTCCGCATACGGCGTCGCGCGAATCGGGGCCGCGCCGCGCCCGGCGCTGCGCACCGCGACGACGCCTTCGCCGAGCCGCACGCGCGCGCTCGCCGCGAGCCGCGTGTAGATGCCGATCAGCGCGCGCCGGTACGGCTCGTCAGTGCGATGCGGCGAGTGGTCGGGCGAGGCATCGGCGAGTGCGAGCAGCGCATCGCTCGCTCCGGCCAGCAGATTCGACACCGACAGTTCCGCGCCGAGCTTGTGCACCTCTTCCAGATAGTGTTCGAAGATGACGGTCGCCTGCCGCGTGATGGCGGCGTCGAGCGTCTCGGCCGTGACGTTCGGATTGCCGTCGCGGTCGCCGCCAATCCAGCTTCCCATCTGAAAGAACGGCGGCAGGCGCGCGGGCAGGCCGTGCTCGGCGAGCGCGGCTTCGATATCGGCGTACAGCGCGGGAATTTCGGCGAGGAAAGTCGCGCGATAGTAGGAGAGCGCGTTCTCGATTTCATCGGCGACGGTCAGACGCGCGTCGCGCAGCATCCGCGTCTGCCAGAGCGACGTCACGCGTGCGCGCAGCACCGCTTCGTTCTGCGCGCGTTCGCGGGCGGTCAGCTCCTGATCGCGCTCGGCGAGCAGACGCGCGATGTCGTGTTGCGCGTCGAGAATGCTCTTGCGCTGCACTTCGGTCGGATGCGCGGTGAGCACCGGAACGATCAGCGCGTCGTCGAAGAAGGTCTGCAACATCTTGCGCGTGGCGCTGACGTTTTTCTGCTCGCGCATGCGCTCGATGGCATAGGCGATGGTGCCCGGCTGCGGCGCGGAGCCCGCGAGCGCGTGAATGCGGCGGCGGCGGTTGTGATGACGGTCTTCCGCGATATTCGCGAGATGCGAGAAATAGCTGAACGCGCGCACCACGGACACCGTCTGCTCCGGCGACAAGCCACGCAGGCGCTTTTCCAGCGTCTGCGAGGCGTCGACGTCGTCTTCACGGCGGAACTTGACGGCCGTCTGACGAATCGCCTCGACCATGTCGAACACGGCGTCGCCTTCCTGCTCGCGCAGCACTTCGCCGAGCACGCGGCCGAGGAAGCGGATGTCTTCGAAGAGCGGGCGGTCTTTGTCGTCGCGGGCGCGGTTCGCAGGTTTCGCGCGTTCGGCGGAATCCGCGGACTCCGCGAGCCGCGCCGGCTCGGCGGACGCTCCGGCGGCGTTCGCATCCGAGAGCGAAGCGGCTTTGGCCTTCTTCGACGGCTTCGCTTCTTTCGCCGGCTTGGCGGCCTTGGGCGCCTTTACCACCGCCTCGACGCCCGGCTTCTCCTTGACCGCGACGGCCGCCGTGGACGCTTTCGCGGCGCCTGCGGCCCGCGTTTTCGAGATGGAAGGCGACGCCGCCGCGATGGACGTGTCGGACGATGAGTCGGGCGATGCGGCGTTGCGGCGCGCCGTGCGGGCCGATGCGGAAGACGTCACGTTGAGTTCCTCTCTGATGCGAAGCCAGGGACCATCGACGGGTACGGCGGGCTGCTAGGCGGCCCGTACGGGGCCGCGCGAAGCGTGTCATGCGGACCAGCAAAAACGGAACGAGCGCGAGGCGTCCGGGCGTGGCGCGTGTGTCTCCCCATGCGCCGCGCCCGCTTTTCGGCGCTCCGAAAGGCGCGCCGGACAAGGCTTTCGCGCGCCGCCCATGCCCGAATGGACCGTGGCGTGCGTGCTACCATTGTTTGTTATTTCATCCCGTATTCGATCGAGCATCAATGAATTCCGAGACGCATTCAACGACACCGCCCGCCACGCTGGTCATCGCTTCGCGGGAGAGCCGGCTCGCCATGTGGCAAGCCGAGCACGTGCGGTGTGCGCTGCACAAATTATATCCATCTTGCGACGTCAAAATTCTCGGAATGACGACGCGCGGCGATCAGATTCTGGACCGCACGCTGTCCAAGGTCGGCGGCAAGGGTCTCTTCGTGAAAGAGCTGGAAGCCGCGCTCGCGGAAGGCCGCGCCGATCTCGCAGTGCATTCGCTGAAAGACGTGCCGATGCAGTTGCCCGAAGGCTTCACGCTCGGCGCGATTCTCGAGCGCGACGACCCGCGCGATGCCTTCGTCTCGCCGCATTTCGAATC
Organism: Caballeronia sp. LZ062; assembly: GCF_031450785.1. Classification (NCBI taxonomy): domain Bacteria; kingdom Pseudomonadati; phylum Pseudomonadota; class Betaproteobacteria; order Burkholderiales; family Burkholderiaceae; genus Caballeronia; species Caballeronia sp. LZ062. The sequence goes on along the minus strand of NZ_JARTWB010000002.1, from coordinate 1,826,239 downwards.
GCTCGATGCGTTGCCTGCGGGCAGCGTGGTCGGCACGTCCAGCCTGCGGCGCGAAGCGATGATCCGCGCGCGCTTTCCGCATCTCGACGTGCGGCCGCTGCGGGGCAATCTCGATACGCGCTTGGCCAAGCTCGACCGCGGCGATTACGCGGCGGTCATTCTGGCGGCGGCGGGTCTCAAGCGGCTCGGCCTCGAATCGCGCATCCGCGCCTGGCTCGACGTCTCGGAGAGCTTGCCGGCGGCAGGGCAGGGCGCGCTCGGCATCGAGATCCGCGCGGATCGGCCGGAACTCGCCGCGTGGCTCGCGCCGCTGCACGACGAAGCCACCGCGCTCGCCGTGGAAGCGGAACGCGCGGTCTCGCGTGCGCTCGGCGGGAGCTGCGAGGTGCCGCTCGCGGCCTTTGCGCACTGGCGCGACGGCTCGCTTTTTCTGCGCGGCGCGGTTTCGATGCCTGACGGCAAGCGCGTGCTGCGCGCGGAAGAATCGGTGCGCGCGCCGGATCTGGCGCGCGCGCTCGCATTGGGTCAGCGCGTTTCGGCGGATCTCGAAGCGCAAGGCGCCACCGACATCGTCAACGCGCTTTCGACGATGAGCCGCGCCGACGCGCCCAACGCGCCGCCGTCCGCGAACGGTTCGCCGGACAATCCAGCGCCGCCGTCCGCGGCGAACGCGTCCTGATGGCGAGCGCGGTCCGCGCCACCGTCGTCATCACGCGTCCGGGCGGGCAGTCGTCGGCGCTCGTCGAACGGCTTGGCCGCGCGGGCTTCGAGGCGTTCGAGTTCCCGCTGATCGACATCGCGCCGGTTGCCGACGACGCGCCCCTTCGCGCCGCACTCGACGAGCTTTACGCGCCGGAGCGATACGCGCTCGTCGTGTTCGTGTCGCCGAACGCGGTCGATCACGCGTTCGGCCGCCTCTTCGCGCCGTGGCCGGCGGACGTGCCGGTGGCGGTCGTCGGGCCGGGCAGCGTCGCGGCGCTCGCGCGGCAGGGCGTTCATGCGCCGGGGCATCGCGTGATCAGCCCGTCGGAAGAGCAAGCCGATCCGCGTTTCGATTCCGAGGCGCTTTACGCTTCCATCGAGGCGCATTTCGGCACAGACGGGCTCGACGGGAAGCGTGTCTTGATCGTGCGCGGCGACGGCGGGCGCGAATGGCTCGCCGAGCGCCTGGAACAGGCCGGCGCGCGCGTGACGAAGGTCGCGGCGTACCGGCGTCTGTTGCCCGAGCCGTCCATGCGCAAGTGGGAGCGCATCCACGCGCTGCTCGGTGGCGACCATGCGTGGCTGCTCACCAGTTCGGAGGGCGTGCGCAATCTCGACCAGCTTGCCCGCGAGCATCTCACCGCCGACGAAATCGCGCGGCTTAAGCACGCGCCGCTCGTGTGCCCGCACCCGCGCATTGCCGAAGCCGCTCGCCAAACGGGTTTTGATAGGATTACGGTGTCCGGCGCCGGCGACGAACGCATCGTACATACGCTGGAGGCGCTGTTTCCCTACGCCTCGGCAGCGAATCGGGAGCCCGACGCGCAGGCGACGGCCGGCGCATTCTCTCGAGCGACCGATACATCGCCGGCCACGCCGCCGGCCCACCAACCGGCTCAATCACGCATGACTGACTCGAACGATTCCAAGAAAGCTTCACCTCAGCCGAACGTGACACCACCCTTGCCGCCGAACACGCCCTTCACGCCGTATGAACAGCAGAAGCGGCGCGGCGGCGCGGGCACTGTGTTGTTGTGGTTCGTCGTCGTCATTCTGGCGGTGGCGGCAGGCGCGGGCGGCTACGCGCTCAACCGCAAAGTGGACCGCAAGGAACAGGAAATGGCGCAGCGCGCCGGAGAAGCCGATGCGCAGAACGCCGCTTTGCGCGCAAAAGCGGACCAGGCGGCGAGCGCCACTTCCGCGCTCAACACGCAGTTGATCCAGTTGCAGGGCAAGCTCGCCGATGCCGAAGCGCACAGTCAGGCGTTGCAGCAGCAGTATCAGGATCTCGCGAGCAACCGCGACGACTGGACGATCGCGGAAGTCGAGCAGATTCTCTCCAGCGCGAGCCAGCAGTTGCAGTTGACCGGCAACGTTCAGCTCGCGCTTTTCGCGCTGCAGAGCGCCGACACGCGCCTCGCCGCGACGACCGGCCCGCAAGTCGTCGCGATCCGCAAGGCTGTCGCGCAGGACATCGACAAGCTGAAGTCGACGCAAACCACCGACCTCACCGGTCTCGCGATCAAGCTGGACACGGCCATCGAGCAGATCGACGGCTTGCCGCTCGCGGGCGAAGCGCCGATCGAGCGTGCGCGGGCGCAGGCCGCCGCGCCGGGCGACAGCGTTTCGATTGCGGCGGCCACCGGCGAGCCGCGCTGGAAAGTGCTGTGGCGGCAGATCACGAGCGGCATCGGCCAGCAGTTGTCGAGTCTCGTGTCGGTGCGGCGCATCGACAATGCGGACGCCATGCTGACATCGCCCGATCAAGGCTACTTCGTGCGCGAGAACGTCAAGCTGAGGCTCTTGTCGGCGCGTTTGTCGCTGCTGTCGCGCAGCGAACCGACGCTCAAGTCCGATCTCGCGGCCGCGGATGCCTCGCTCGGCCGATACTTCGATCCGTCGTCGAAGAAGGTCGCCGCCGTGCGCGATCTCGTGAAACAGGTCGATCAGGCGTCGCTCGCGGTCGCCGTGCCGAACCTGGACGCGAGCCTTGCCGCCGTGCATCAGTTCAAGCGAGGCGGATGATGACGATTCGAGGACTCATCTGGCTCGCGCTGCTTTTCGCGGTCGCGGTGATCGTGGCGACGGTCGGCGGCTTCAACGGCGGGCAGGTATTGATCGTCGTTCCGCCGTATCGCGTGGACGTCTCGCTCAATCTGTTCGCGGTTGCGCTCGTCGTGCTGTTTATCGTGCTGTACGGGCTGATTCGCGCGGCGCGCGGCGTCTGGAAAATGCCGCAGCGCGTGGCCGCTTACCGCGCGCGCAGCCGGCTCGCGAAGGCCAACGCTTCTTTGCGCGATGCCATCGGCCACTTGTACGCCGGGCGTTTTTCGAAGGCGGAGAAGGCGGCGCGCGATGCGCTTTCCGTCGACGAGAATCAGGGCGCGGCAAGGCTCATCGGCGCGAACGCGGCGCATCGGCTGCATGAATACGCGCGTCGCGACGAATGGCTCGCGCAAATCGGCGGCGCCGACTGGCAGGACGCGCGCCTCATGGCCACCGCCGACATGCGCGCCGATGGCCGCGACGCTGACGGCGCGCTCGTCGCGTTGACCGAGATTCAGGCGCAAGGCGGGCGGCGCATTCACGCGCAGCAGATCGCGCTGCGAGCGCAGCAGCAACTCAAGAATTGGGCGGAAGTGTTGAAGCTCGTGCGCATGCTGGAGAAGCGCGAAGCGTTGCATCCGGCCGTGGCGGTGCGTTTGCGGCAGGTCGCGGCGGAGAACCTGCTGCGCGACCGGCGGCACAATCCCGACGCGCTGCTGGAACTGTGGCAGTCGCTCTCCGCGACGGAGCGCCAGTCGCCGCGTCTCGCGGATCTCGCGGCGGAATTGCTGATCGCGCTTGACCGTCGTGCGGAGGCGAGGAAGATCGTCGAAGAGGCGCTTGCGCACAATTGGGACGCGCGCCTGTTGCGCCGCTATCCGGATTGCGTCGTCGGCGGCGATGCGTTCCCGCTCATTCAGCGCGCCGAAGCCTGGCAGAAGGAGCGCACGGAAGACGCGGACCTGCTCTTCACGCTCGGGCGCTTGTGTCTGCATCAGCAGTTGTGGGGCAAGGCGCAGGCGTTTCTGGAATCGGCGCTCAAACTGGCCGACAACGAGCCGCTCAAGATCCGGACGCACCGGGCGCTGGCTCGCCTGCACGAGCAATTGGGCGATGCCGAGAAGGCCGCCGAGCATTATCGGGCGAGCGCGCTAGCGATGAACGTGGTTTAGAGCGTAGTTCAGGCGTGATCTATATCAGGCCGCATGTGTGAAAGCGCATGCGGCCTTTTGCTTTCGTAAAGCGCCGGAAATAGTGGGCGGCGGGGCGCTCGCGGAAATGAATGCGTTGAAGCGGAGGATCGGCTTCGCGCGATCCCGGGCCGATGCGGCGCAGGAATCGAAATTAATTCGTGGACCGTTAAGAACGAAGGCACGCCGCCAAGGCGCAGCAGGGGTCAAAGCCGCCAGGCCCGCTATTGCGCTCCGGGCCCGTTGCAACGCGGGGCAACCCATACCGACCGCGCAGCGCTCGTCGACGTCAGGACCCGAAATGGAGCGATCGATGCCGCGGACACAATTCGTGCTTCGGGCCGTCGCCAATCGCCGGGAATGCCGCCCGCAGCGCCCGCTGGTGCTCAATACGTCGGAACCGAAGGATCGACCTGACGCGACCACGCGTCGATGCCGCCGTACAGATTGAAGATATTCGTGAAGCCGCGCGATTCGAGGAACATGCCGACCTGCGCGCTGCGCGCGCCGTGATGGCAGATGCAGACGATCTGCGCGTCGTCTTCCAGTTCTTCGCTGCGCGCGGGGATGTCGCGCATTGGAATAGAGACGACGTTCTCCATCTTCGCGGTCTCAAGCTCCCACGGTTCGCGCACGTCGAGCAGAACGGGAGCGGGGCGGGACGAATCCGCGAGCCACGCGGCAAGTTCGGATGCGGTCAGGTTTTGCATGGAATCGCGGGCGCGGAGCAGGTTAGGCAAAACGGGCGCCGGGCCCGGGGAAGCACGGCGGCCTGGCGGCGAAAGTCGAACGCTCAGAACTTGAACGCCGGCGGATGCAATGCGTTCTTCAGCGGCGCGACGAAAGTCTCGAAGACAGCCGACACGCGATACTGCTTTTCGTCGATGCGCGTGATGATCTGCGCCTCCATCACCGGAGCGGTGCCGACGAAAGCAGCGATGCGCCCGCCGATGTTCAGCAGTTCCAGAAATTCCTGCGGCATCACGGGCAGGCCGCCCGAGACGCAGATCACGTCGAACGGCGCGCCCTGGCTCCAGCCGCGTGCGCCGTCGCCGACGACCACTTCCGCATTCGTCACGCCGTTGGCCGCGAGATTCTGCTTCGCGAATTCGGCCAGTTCCTGCGAGATTTCGACGGTCGTAACGCTGCGTCCGCGATGCGCGAGGAGGGCGGCCATGTAGCCCGAGCCCGAGCCGATTTCCAGCACCGTCTCGCCCTTGTGAACGGTCAGTTCCTGCAGAATGCGCGCTTCGATCTTCGGAGCCAGCATGCGCTCGCCGCCGGGCAGCGGAATTTCGAGGTCCGCGAAAGCGAGATTGCGATAGGCGGCGGGAACGTAGTTCTCGCGCTTGACGATCGACAGCAGGTTGAGCACGTCCAGGTCCAGCACATCCCAGGGACGAATCTGTTGCTCGATCATGTTGAAACGCGCTTGCTCGATGTTCATGTTCTGTGTGCGTGTTGACGGCAGGAAACCGGTGCCCCGAAGCACCGGCGCGAGCGGCCGGGCGAGGCGGATTGACTTCGCGATTGTAGCAAACGGACGCGTTTTCCCGCCCGCCCTAATGCGGCAGGCGAATGTCCAGCTTGAACGTGGCAAGCCGCGCGACGAGGATGAACGCCGTCGAAAGCAGCACGTTGTAGATGGTGTCGACGTCCAGATGCGCGAGGCCGAGATAAATCCAGCAGCCCGCGAATGCGCACACCGCGTAGGGGCGCGAATCGCGCAAGATCAGCGGAATCTCGTTACACAGCACGTCGCGCATGATGCCGCCGAAGACGCCGGTCGTGACGCCCATCATCGTGGCGGTGAACGCGGGCATCTGCGCATCGAGCGCGATCGACGTGCCCGACACGCTGAACAGGCCGAGTCCGATCGCATCGGTGACGAGCAACGCGCGCTGATCGAAAACGCGCGACGTCAGCCGCAGAAAGAGCGGCGCGAAAATCGCCATCGCGAAAATGGCGAGCACGTAATCCTGATGTTCGACCCAGTAGAACGGGCGGCGCGACAGCAGCACGTCGCGCACCGTGCCGCCGCCGAATGCCGTGGCGAGCGCGACGAGAAAAGCGCCGACGGCATCCAGCCGCCGCTTTCTCGCTTCGATGAGGCCGGAAAGCGCATACGCGAAGATCGCGAGCGCCTCCATGATGGAAATGGCGAGGGTGAGTCTGGGATGCACGTTCGTTGTTCAGCGGGTCTTGTCTTGTGGATGATTGTGATGCCGCGGCGTGCCGCCCGGCTGCAGCAGAACGACCACGGCGCCTGCGCCGCCGTCGTGCGGACGCGCCTGACAAAAGGCAATCACTTCCGCCTTTTGCGTGAGCCACGCGCGCACTTTGCCCTTGAGAATCGGTTCCTTGCCGATGGAGCCCAAGCCCTTGCCGTGAATCACGCGCAGGCAGCGCAGCCCGCGCTTCACCGATTCACGGATGAATTCCGCGAGCGCCTCGCGCGCTTCCTCTCGGCGCATGCCGTGCAGATCGAGCTGCGCCTGCACGATCCACGCGCCGCGCCGCAGCTTCTTCACGACTTCCTGGCTGATACCCGGCCGGCAATACGAAAGCGTCTCGTCGATGTCGAGCAGGCTTTCCGGGTCGTACTCGTCGGAGAGCGCCTCCTGCAGCACGGCTTCCTCGTCGCGGCGGCTTTGCAGCGGAAGCGGCGGCGGGGGAACGCGCGTCACCGTCATACGCGGCGGCGTTTTCAGCGGCTCGATCTGGCCGATCGAGCGGCGAAACTCGTCAGCGTGCGCGGCCGCTTCACGCTCGGCGAGCGCCGCCGCGGCGCGTTCGGCGGCGCGCTTGTCGGCGTCCGCCTCGAGCGCGCTTTTCAGCGCAGCCAGCCCCGCGAGGCCGTCGCGCTTGAGCGCGTCCTTCACATCGCGCGGATCGGCGGCAGGCGGCTTTTCCGCAGCGGCCGGACGCGGCGTCTGCGGTCGGCGCGGCTTCGGTTCGTTCGGGTGGGGAAGATTTTTGGGCATCGTTCGGCCAGAAAGTACGGCTGCGAATGCAGCGGCGGAAGGAGCGGCGATCCGACGTGAAGCGCCGATTGTGCCACGGGCGCGGTCATTGCCGGATGCGCCGGCACGAAACGCCCGTCCACGATGCTGGAAACAAAAAACGGGCCGGCGGCGCGAACCGGGGCCCGTTTTTGACGAAACGTCGGCTAGGCGCGCGGCGCCTCCCTGCTTACCGATCCTTTTCGTGGCTCATCGAATGCGGCGTCGGCGTTTCGTCGATGGCTTCGAGGTAACGCTGCGCGTCGAGCGCGGCCATGCAGCCGGTTCCCGCGCTGGTGATCGCCTGGCGGTAGATATGGTCCTGCACGTCGCCGGCCGCGAACACGCCGGGGATGCTGGTTGCCGTCGCGTTGCCGCTCGTGCCGCCCTTCGTCAGGATGTAGCCGTTTTTCATCTCCACCTGACCCGCGAACAGTTCGGTGTTCGGCTTGTGGCCGATCGCGACGAACACGCCCTGCAACGCAATGTCCGTGATCTCGCCGGTCTGCGTGTGCTTCACGCGCAGGCCGGTGACGCCGGATTCATCGCCCGTCACTTCGTCGAGAACGTGATTCCACTTGATGTCGACCACGCCTTCCTTTTCCTTCGCGAGCAAGCGGTCGATCAGAATCGGCTCGGCGCGGAACTTGTCGCGGCGGTGAATGACCGTCACTTTCTTTGCGATGCCCGACAGATACAGCGCCTCTTCGACGGCCGTGTTGCCGCCGCCGATCACGGCGACTTCGCCATTGCGATAGAAAAAGCCGTCGCAGGTCGCGCAGGCAGACACGCCCTTGCCCATGAACGCCTGCTCCGACGGATTGCCGAGATACTGCGCCGACGCACCCGTCGCAATAATCAGCGAATCGCAGGTGTATTCGCCCGCATCGCCGATAAGACGGAGCGGACGCTCGTTGAGTTTCGCGGTATGGATGTGATCGAACACGATTTCGGTGTTGAACCGGCGCGCGTGCTCTTCCATGCGCTGCATCAGTTCCGGACCCTGCACGCCCGAGGGATCGCCCGGCCAGTTTTCGACGTCGGTCGTGGTCATCAGCTGGCCGCCTTGCGCGAGGCCGGTGACGAGCAGCGGCGCCAGATTCGCCCGGGCCGCGTAGACGGCGGCGGAGTAGCCGGCGGGGCCGGAACCGAGGATCAGCACTTTGGCGTGTTTGGGCGCGGGTTGCGGTGATGACATGATGGTGGTCCGTTATTGATGGTCGGATCGGCAGTGCATGCGTTGCGATTCGTGCAGCAAATTCGGCACCTGGTGCGTGCCGCCGATGACCCGTAGTTGGATGCGAGACGTCAATTATAAAGGCCGCCGCGAGAGCCCTCCGAGTGAACCTTTCAATCGCTTTGATAGGCGCGCGCCGCAGATTTCACGCAGAAACGGGCGATGAACGGCATGTGAGGAGTGTTACAGGTTGCAAGAACGCGGCCGTTTTTGCGCCTCTCGCCGCAATGCAGCGTTTACAATAGGTCACCGTTCATGCGGCCCCGATCGAATCGACGGCGGCCGCGACAAGCGACACCGAATCAATGGCCAAAGCATCCTATTCCGCGAGCCCGCAGGCGTTGCCGCACCGCATGTCGCGGCTCTTCACCGAGATTCGCTGGATTCTCCAGGTCGCCCTCGGGCTTTTCCTCGTCATGGCGCTCATTTCGTACAGCCGGAAAGATCCGAGCTGGACGCACGCCGTGAGCGTCGATCACATTTCAAACTGGGCGGGGCGCGTCGGCGCGTACACGTCGGACATTCTGCTGCTGGTGTTCGGGCTGTCGTCGTACTGGCTCGTCGTGCTGCTCGGGCGGCGCATTGTCGCCAATTACCGGCGCATCGCGGAACCTGCGGCGCAAGCATCGTCGGACGATGAAGGCGCGCCGCGCGACCGCACGTGGCTTGCGCAAGCGTTCGCGTTCGTCCTGGTGCTGCTCGCAACGGACGGCATCGAGGCGCTGCGCATGTGGTCGCTCAAGGTGCCGCTGCCGCGCGCGCCCGGCGGCGTGGTCGGCGACATGATCGCGCGTCACGTATCGCATGCCCTCGGTTTCACGGGCGCGACGCTTTTTCTGCTGATTGCGCTCGCCATTGGTCTGTCGCTGTATTTCCGGTTCTCGTGGCTCTCGGTGTGCGAGAAAGTCGGCGAAGGCATTCTCAACGCGATCACCGGCGCGCAACTGCGCCGCGAAGCGGGCCGCGACCGCAAGCTCGGCGAAGAAGCCGCATCGAAGCGCGAAGGCAAGGTCGTGCGCTCGCGCGTGAAGCACGAGGATCACGAGCCGGTCGTGATCGTGCCGCCGGTCGCGACGCCGCCGCGCTCGGAGCGCGTCGAAAAGGAAAAGCAGGTGCCGCTTTTCGCGGATCTGCCGGGCGATTCCACGTTGCCGGCCATCGCGTTGCTGGATCCGCCGCCGAAGACGCAGGAAACCATCGCCGCCGATACGCTGGAATACACGTCGCGCCTGATCGAAAAGAAGCTGAAGGATTTCGGCGTCGAAGTGAGCGTGGTCGCCGCGTATCCGGGGCCGGTCGTGACGCGCTATGAAATCGAGCCGGCGACGGGCGTGAAGGGCAGCCAGATCGTCGGTCTGGCGAAGGATCTGGCGCGTTCGCTGTCGCTCGTGTCGATTCGCGTCGTCGAGACGATTCCCGGCAAGAACTACATGGCGCTGGAATTGCCGAACCAGCGCCGGCAGACGGTCAAGCTCTCGGAGATTCTCGGCTCCGAAGTCTACGCGGCGGCGGCCTCGCCGCTCACGATGGGCCTCGGCAAGGACATCGGCGGCAATCCGGTCTGTGCCGATCTCGCCAAGATGCCGCACTTGCTCGTCGCGGGCACGACGGGTTCGGGCAAGTCGGTCGGTATCAACGCGATGATCCTGTCGCTGCTCTACAAGGCGAGCGCGGACCAGGTGCGGCTCATTCTGATCGATCCGAAGATGCTCGAAATGAGTGTCTACGAAGGCATTCCTCATCTGCTGTGCCCGGTCGTCACCGACATGCGGCAGGCCGGCCACGCGCTGAACTGGGCCGTCGCCGAAATGGAGCGCCGCTACAAGCTCATGAGCAAGATGGGCGTGCGAAATCTCGCGAGCTTCAATTCGAAGATCGACGAAGCGAAGAAGCGCGACGAGAAGATTCCGAATCCGTTCAGCCTCACGCCCGACGATCCGGAGCCGCTTACGCGCCTGCCGAACATCGTGGTGGTGATCGACGAACTCGCCGATCTCATGATGGTCGTCGGCAAGAAGGTGGAAGAACTGATCGCGCGTATCGCGCAAAAGGCGCGGGCGGCGGGCATCCATTTGATTCTCGCGACGCAGCGTCCCTCGGTGGACGTGATCACCGGCCTCATCAAGGCGAACGTGCCGACGCGCATGGCGTTCCAGGTGTCGTCGAAGATCGACTCGCGCACGATTCTGGATCAGCAGGGCGCCGAATCGCTGCTCGGCATGGGCGACATGCTGTATCTGCCGCCGGGTTCGGGCCTGCCTGTGCGCGTGCACGGCGCGTTCGTGTCGGACGAGGAAGTGCATCGCGTGGTCGACAAGCTGAAGGAGCACGGCGAGCCGAATTACATCGAAGGCATTCTGGAAGGCGGGCTGGCGGGCGAAGGCGACGAAGGCGCGGCGGGCGCGGGCGGAACCGGGTCGACCGATGGCGAGTCCGATCCTTTGTACGATCAGGCGGTCGAGGTCGTCATCAAGAACAAGCGCGCGTCTATTTCGCTCGTGCAGCGGCACTTGCGCATCGGCTATAACCGCGCCGCGCGCCTTTTGGAACAGATGGAGAATTCGGGTCTCGTGTCCGCCATGTCGTCGAACGGCAACCGCGAGATCCTCACGCCCGCTCGCGAGTCGGAATAGCGCGCGGACGGCTACGGAAGGAGAACAACAGGATGAAGCAGTACACGGGGAAGAAGGCATTCGGCGCGGCGCTGCTGTCGGCGTCGATGTCGTTTGCATCGCACGCATTCGCGAGCGGGACCGAGCAGTTGAAGTTGTTCGTGTCGCAGGTTCACGCGGCGCGCGGCGATTTCACGCAGCAGGAAGTCAAGGCGCCCGGCAAGGTCAATAACGGCGCGAGCACGGTCACGACGCCGACCAAGGGCACGATGTCGAGCGGCACGTTCATGTTCGCGCGGCCGGGCAAGTTCATCTGGTCCTATGAGAAGCCGTACTCGCAGCTCTTGCAGGCAGACGGCGACAAGCTCTACGTCTACGACAAGGACTTGAACCAGGTCACGGTGCGCAGTCTCGGCGGCGCGCTCGGCGCGAGCCCGGCGGCCATTCTCTTCGGCAGCAACGATCTGGAAAAGAACTTCACGTTGCGCGATGCGGGCGTAAAAGGCGGCATCGACTGGCTGGAATTGACACCGAAGGCGAAGGACACGCAGTTCCAGACGGTTGGCATCGGCTTCAAGGACGGCAATCTGGAAGCGATGGAACTGCACGACGTATTCGGCAACGTGACGTTGCTCACGTTCTCGAACATCCAGAAGAATCCGCCTGTCAAGGCCGATACCTTCAAGTTCAACGTGCCCAAAGGCGCGGACGTCATTAACGGATGATTTCTCGGCGCGGCTCGTCGGAGCCGCGCGTCCTGTTCGCGGGTCTAGCGATATTCGGTGACGACCGTCACGCGTTGTGCTGATCGCGCCTTGCTCTCTATCGATAAGACTCCACCAGAGCCGCCGACGCGAAACGCGCCGTCGCTGCCCGCCGCAATGCGACGACCGTTGCCGTCCACGAAGTCCGTGGTCAGGGCATCGGATGTCGCGCGATGGTTGTCCGCCCTCAGCGAAACGGCAGCGTTCGGTGTGCTGTTCGGATAGGCGTCGAACGCGACAATCGCGGTTTGCCCGCTTCGGCTCCATGTCGCTGATCCCGCTTGCGCTGATACCGCCGCTACCGCGAACGGCGGCGAAACCAGTGCGCCTCTGAATGTGATCGTGCCGCCCGGCATCGTGTACGCGTTCGCCGACGTGGCAACGCAGGCGGCCGCGGCCGTCATTGCGATTCCCCAGCGTTCCGCACTGCGCAGCTTCGATTTGCTCATCGTGTTCCCCTTATTGGTCGTGTTGTCGCGGCTGTCGAGACCGCGCGCATGGACGGACTGTTCTCAAGCGATCCGTTGATGCGTCAGACGATAATAAGAGGAGTCCGATTGAATTCGCAATCGATTTTCGCCTACCTGGTTGAAAAATGCGCGATGCATGTTGTAGAGGCAGGCGTTGATTAGTTTTGACGGCTAAGAAGCTGTTATTGGCGACACGCGATGCGCTGTCGTCATATCCTCGATCAACGCATCGACGATATCGCTCTTCGTTCCGCGCGCGCCGCGCGCCCTGTCCGCGCGCGTGACCATCTGGAACGCGACCCGGTAGCGCATCGCCTTCGGATTCAGCGCCGCAAGGGAGCCGTCGTCTACATACGGTGCAGCGAAATGCTCCGGCAGATAGCCGAGGTGCCGCCCTGACAGCACGAGCATGGCGACCGCTTCCATGTTGTCGGCGACGGCGGTGATCGAGCCCGGCATCAGCGCTGCGGCCTCCGGCAGCGGGTAACTGCGCCACGCCCAGTCGTGACCGGCGGTCTGCGCAAGCGTGACGCGGCCCGCGCGCTTGAAGAGAGGATGCGCTTGCCCGCAATAGGCGAGCTGGTCCTCCGCGAAGATCTCCGTGTAGTCGAGCGACGGCACCCGATGCCAGAAATAGCCGATCGCCATCTGGATGCGCCCGGCGAGCAGCATTTCTTCGAGTTCGCCCGGCGATCGCACGAGCACGGAGAAGCGCACCGATTCGTCGCGCTGCCTGAATCGCGCGATGGCCTCGCTGATGCGCGCGTTCGCGCTCACCGGTGTATTGCCGATCATCCCGAGCGTCAGCGTGCCGACGAGCTTCTTGCCGACATTGCGCGCGGTCGAATCGAAGGTATCGACGGCGGCGAGCAGCGTGCGGCACGCATCGACGAATTGCTCGCCGCGCGATGTCAACGCGAAGCCGCCGCGCCCGCGTTCGCACAGCCGATAACCGAGGCGGCTTTCGAGCGTCGCCAGCTGCGTGCTGATGGTCGACTGGCCGACGTTCAGCGTCGCCTGCGCGGACGAGACGCCGCCCGCATCCACGATGGCGAGGAAGACGCGGATGAGCCGCAAATCGAGGTCGGAAAGGTGAGTGAACATGCGCGCCGCCGGAACATCGATCGAAATCGATGTGAAGGTTATTTCGGCCGCATTTTATCTCGCGGCAGATGCGCGTATTAATACGAAGTGTCCGACTTCAACTGACATTGACCGACATTGACCGATATGAATACGTCCTCGCTGTTCGCGCCCGCCGACCACTTCGATTCCTATTTGCGCGACCATCGCGCGGAGCGGCCGCAGCCGCTTTCGGGCAATCAGATGCCGCGCTGCGGCGGCATCGCGACGATGATGCGTCTGCCGTACGTCGAGTCGGCGTCGGGGCTGGACGCGTGTTTCGTCGGCGTGCCGTTCGATCTCGGCACATCCAACCGCACGGGCGCGCGCTTCGGGCCGCGTCAGGTGCGCAGCGAGTCGGTGCTGCTGCGTCCGTACAACATGGCGACGCGCGCCGCGCCGTTCGATTCGTTGCGCGTCGCGGACATCGGCGACGTGTCGATCAATCCGTACAACCTGCTCGATTCGATCGACCGCATCGAGCGCGCGTATCGGGAGATTCTGGAGCACGATTGCAAGCCGATCACGCTCGGCGGTGACCACACCATCGCGCTGCCGATTCTGCGCGCGATGCACGCGAAGCACGGGAAAGTCGGCCTCATTCATGTGGACGCGCACGCGGACGTCAACGACACCATGTTCGGCGAGAAAATCGCGCACGGCACGCCGTTTCGCCGCGCGGTGGAAGAGGGACTGCTCGATTGCGAGCGCGTCGTTCAGATCGGCTTGCGCGGCACGGGCTACGAAGCGGGCGACTTCGACTGGTGCCGCGAGCAGGGCTTTCGCGTCGTGCAGACGGAGGAGTGCTGGCACCGCTCGCTCGCGCCCTTGATGGACGAGGTGCGCGCGCAGATGGGCGACGGACCGGTGTACATCACGTTCGATATCGACGGCATCGACCCCGCGTTCGCGCCGGGCACCGGGACGCCGGAAATAGCCGGGCTGACTGTGCCGCAAGCGCTGGAGATCGTCCGCGGCGCGTGGGGGCTGAACATCGTCGGGGCGGACTTGGTGGAAGTGGCGCCGCCTTATGATCCGTTCGGCACGACTGCGCTGCTCGGGGCGAATCTGGCGTTCGAACTGCTTTGCGTGCTGCCGGGCGTAGAGAGACGCAACTGACGATGGCGCGCGCCCCGGGCAGTTCTCCACAACTTCTGTGCAACGCCCTGTGGAAAATCGCCTGACAAGTCGGCTAGCGCGCTGATTCGCAAGACGAATCGGCGCGCGCCGACATTGCGCTCAGGAAGCCACCGCCGTTCGCCGCGCCGACACCAGGAGCAGATAGCACACCGCGCCCAGCGCGAGCGACGGCAGCGTCGCGCCGAGGTTCGGCAGCCATGCGTTGATCGCGTGATAAGCCGCGATTCCCACGCCCCACGCGATGAACGCGCTCACGTGCCAGCCGCCCGAGTAGCCATAGCGCCCGTCGATGCGGCCCACCGCGGCAGCATCCACACGGCGCTTTCGCACGATGAAGTGGTCCGCCAGCACCACGCCGAACAGCGGCGCGAATACCGAGCCGATTAAGAGCAGGAAGTTCTGATACTTGCCCATCGCCACGACGAGCGCGACGAGCGTGCACAACGCGCCATACGCCGCCGATAGCATCGGCACGCTCGCGCGCGCCCAGAAAGTGCCGGTGGACACGGCCGCCGAGTGAATGTCGGCGAACGCGTTGTCGATTTCGTCGATGAGAATCAAGAGCAGCGCGATGCCGCCGCCTGCCTGCGCGAGCGCCACGGTCAGCAGCGTGTCGCCGCCGCCCGCAGCCAGCCCGTACACCGCGCCGAGCGCATAGAACCACAGGTTCGCGATGCCGTAACCGAGCAGCGTGCCGCGAAACGTGCCGCCCGCGCTGCGGCCGAAGCGCGTGTAGTCGGCAATCAGCGGCAGCCACGACAGCGGCATTGCAACCACGAGGTCGATACCGGCGCCGAACGCCATCTCGCCGGTGCCGGGGCGCGCCATCAGCGCGGCGAGATCGTGCTTGGACAGCAGATTCCATGTCAGCCAGCCCGCCCCGCCGAGCAAAAGCCAGATGCCCCACGTGCGCAGAAAGCGCCGCACGAAAGAGAGCGGTCCGCTCACCGCGAGCAGCGTCGCGAGGGCGCCGAAGAGGAGCGTCCAGACGAGCGGCATCGAGAAATGGAACGATTGTTTGGCGAGCGCGTCGGCGGAATCGCGCATGACGATGATCTCGAACGATCCCCAGCCGACCAGTTGCACCGCGTTGAGCACGGCGGGCACCGACGCGCCGCGCACGCCGAGCGTCGGGCGCAGCGAGGACATGGCCGCGAGTCCCGTATCCGTGCCGACCACGCCCGCGAGGGCGAGCAGCACGACGCCGATGACCGTGCCTATGGCGATGGCGGCGAGCGCGTGCGGCGGCGACAGCCCCGGCACCAGCAGCGCGCCCGCCTGCGCGACGAGCAAGCCGATGCCGAGCGAGAACCAGAGCGCGAAGGCGTCGCTCACGCCGAAGGCGCGGCGCTCGGCGGGCACCGGCACGAGCGGCGCGTAAGTGGAAGTGTTCTCTTGCTGCATCGAAAGGTCTGCCTATAGGGAGGTCGATTGGAACGGCGCCATTCGCGCCGGGCGCGCGGCTGTCATAATCACGCGAATCGTGCGCGATTGTGCCTGCCGGCGTCCGGCTTGAACACTAGGCCGAACGGCCGATGCCGCGCGCACTCTGAAAAGCGCAAGATTATCGCCGCGTGCGCGGTTTGCGCGGCAGCCTGCTTCCATTGCTTCAATCGCTTCAAATTGCGTCCACAGCACATGTTCGAAGAAAACCGTGGCACCGTTCCGCTCGCGGAGCGTCTGCGTCCCCGCAGCATCGACGAAGTCATCGGGCAGAAGCATCTGCTCGGGCCGAGCAAGCCGCTGCGCGTCGCGTTCGAGTCGGGCGAGGCGCACTCGATGATTCTGTGGGGGCCGCCCGGCGTCGGCAAGACCACGCTCGCGCGCCTCATGGCGGCGGCCTTCGACGCCGAGTTCATTTCGCTGTCGGCGGTGCTCTCCGGCGTGAAGGATATCCGCGAGGCGGTCGAGACCGCGCAGATTCATCGCGCGAACGGGCGGCAGACGCTCGTGTTCGTCGACGAGGTGCATCGCTTCAACAAGAGTCAGCAGGATGCGTTCTTGCCGCACGTCGAATCCGGACTTTTCGTGTTCGTCGGCGCGACCACCGAGAATCCGTCGTTCGAAGTGAACAGCGCGTTGTTATCGCGCGCGGCCGTGTACGTGCTGAAGAGCCTCGATGCCGACGAGCTCAAGGAACTGCTCGAACGGGCGACCGCGGAACTCGGCGGACTGACGTTCACGGACGAAGCCCGCGAGGCGCTCGTCGGTTCGGCCGACGGCGACGGCCGCAAGCTGCTGAACAATCTGGAAATCGTCGCGCGGGCGGCGGCGCAGCAAAAGAAAACCGAAGTGGACGGCGCGCTGCTCGGCAGCGCGCTCGCCGAGAATCTCCGCCGTTTCGACAAGGGCGGCGACGCGTTCTACGACCAGATCAGCGCGCTGCACAAGTCGGTGCGCGGCAGCAATCCGGACGCCGCGCTGTACTGGTTCTGCCGCATGCTCGACGGCGGCGCGGACCCGCGTTATCTCGTGCGGCGCATCGTGCGCATGGCGTGGGAAGACATCGGGCTTGCCGATCCGCGCGGCGCGCGCATCGCCCTCGACGCAGCCGAAACGTACGAGCGCCTCGGCTCGCCGGAGGGAGAACTCGCAATCGCGCAGGCGCTCATCTATCTCGCCGTCGCGCCGAAGTCGAACGCGGGCTACAACGCGTATAACGAGGCGCGGCGCTTCGTCGGCCGGGATCAGTCGCGCGGCGTGCCGGTGCATCTGCGCAACGCGCCGACCAAGCTGATGAAAGAGCTCGGCTACGGTCACGAGTACCGCTACGCGCACGACGAGCCGGACGCGTATGCTGCCGGCGAAACGTATCTGCCCGACGGTATGCGCGATCCGCACTGGTATCACCCGACGCCGCGTGGCCTCGAAGGGAAGATCGGCGAAAAGCTCGCGCGGCTCTCCGAACTCGATGACGCCTGGCGCCGCGAGCATCAGGAGCCGAAGAAGCGCTGAGCGCCGTTTCACTGCTGGACGCAAGCCATTTCGCCAAGCGATCCCGCGACGCCCGCGAACGCCGATGGCCGTGCGCTAAAATCGGCGTTTCCGAATACTTAACAAACGCAGCCCCGCCATGCTCGACATTCAACTTCTCCGCAAAGACCTTGACGGCGTCGCGAAGCGCCTCGCCGATCGAGGCTATACGCTCGACGTCGCCGCTTTCGCCGCGCTCGAAGCCGAGCGCCGCGAGATTCAGACGCGCACCGAAGAACTGCAGGCGCGCCGCAACAGCCTGTCGAAGCAGATCGGCGCGATGAAGGGGCGCGGCGAGGATACGTCGGCGGTGATGGCGGAGGTGAGCGGCATCGGCGACACCATGAAGGAATCGGCAGCGAAGCTGGAAGAGATTCAGACGCGCCTGTCGGACCTCATGCTGACCGTGCCGAACCTGCCGCACGAAAGCGTGCCTGTCGGTCAGGACGAGACGCAGAACGTCGAGGTGCGGCGCTGGGGCGCGCCGCGTTCATTCGACTTCGAAGTCAAGGATCACGTGGACGTCGGCGCGCCGCTCGGCCTCGACTTCGAGACCGGCGCGAAGCTCTCGGGCGCGCGCTTCACGCTGCTGCGCGGGCCGATTGCGCGGCTGCATCGCGCGCTCGCGCAGTTCATGATCGACACGCACACGGAACAGCACGGTTACACGGAGGCGTACACGCCGTACATCGTGAATCCGGAGATTCTTTACGGCACGGGCCAGTTGCCGAAGTTCGCCGACGACATGTTCCGCGTCGAGAAGGGCGGCGACGAGAATACGGTCACGCAGTACCTCATCTCCACGTCCGAGATTTCGCTGACGAATACGGTGCGCGACAGCATCCTCGAGGCGAGCGCGCTGCCGGTGAAGCTGACCGCACATTCGCCGTGCTTCCGTTCCGAGGCGGGTTCCTACGGACGCGATACGCGCGGCCTGATTCGCCAGCATCAGTTCGACAAGGTGGAGATGGTGCAGGTCGTCGCGCCCGAACACTCCTACGCGGCGCTCGACGAGATGGTCGGTCAGGCCGAAGCCATTTTGCAGAAGCTGGAACTGCCGTATCGCGTGATCACGCTCTGCACGGGCGACATGGGTTTCTCCGCCACGAAGACCTTCGATCTGGAAGTGTGGCTGCCCGCGCAGAACACGTATCGCGAGATTTCGAGCTGCTCCAACACCGAAGCGTTCCAGGCGCGGCGCATGCACGCGCGTTTTCGGAACGCGCAGAACAAGCCGGAGTTCGTGCATACGCTCAACGGCTCGGGGCTTGCCGTCGGGCGCACGCTCGTCGCGGTGCTGGAGAACTTCCAGAACGCGGACGGCTCGGTCACGATTCCCGCGGCGTTGCGTCCCTATATGCGCGGCGCGGAGCGAATCGAAGCGCCTGCGGCTTGACGTTAATTTGCAAAAAGGTGCTTGGAAAGCTTTCGGGACTTCGATATACTTCGATTCTTCGTTGAGCACGACCCGTTCAGCGAAGGCCGGCAGCAGCAAGCTGGTAGACGGAAAGGTGGCAGAGTGGTCGAATGTACCTGACTCGAAATCAGGCGTACGGTTTCCCCGTACCGTGGGTTCGAATCCCACCCTTTCCGCCAAGACATCAAAACCCCGCAAGTCGTCAGACTTGCGGGGTTTTCGTTTTGGGGCGACGGTTTCGGAGCTAGGCGAGCGGCGCGACGGCCGCTCGTCGCCTTCAGACCGCGCAGCGCGCCACGTCGAAGCGCAGTTCAGGTTCCGGCACGCCACCGTCGTCGGACGCGGCATGCTGCACCTTCACGATCGACCCGTAGCCCGAAGGCGTCAGCGTGACGAGCCACGCATTCGACCCGACGAGAAGCTCCGTCGACCCTTGGTCACGCGTCATCTTCGCGGAAGGCAGCATGCGCTGCAGGCAGCTCGATATGTCAGACGCCGTGCGCGCCGACGAGACATAGATCACCGGCTTCGACGCCCGCAATTCGGGGCCGCTCGTCGATCCGCACGCGGCGAGCGCCGCCGCAGCCGACGCGAGAACACAAGCAAAGGTCAAGCGATACAAGCTCATAACACTCCGTACAAAAAGTCGATCCGCCGCAGTCGACCACAGTCGAAGATGCATCGCAAGGGCAGCGATCCCGCGCGATTCAAAGCCTCGAAGCAGCCGGCGACGAAAGCGGGAATGCTATCATCGGCCTCATTGTCCTCGTGCGCGGCGCGCGTCGAACGTTCGCGAACGGCGGCGCAGCGCCCGCATGCAGGCGGCACGAATCCATCCGCATCGCTCAATGGCCATCACGCTCAAGACTCCCGCCGACATCGAAAAGTTGCGCATCTCAGGCCGCATGGCCGCCGAAGTTCTCGCGATGATCGCCGAACATGTGCGGCCCGGCGTCACCACCGACGAACTCGACGCCCGCTGCAACCGGTTCATCGTCGAGGAACTGAAGGCCGTGCCGGCGAACGTCGGCTACATGGGATTTCCGAAGACGGTCTGCACGTCGGTGAATCATGTCGTCTGTCACGGCATCCCCGGGCCGAAAGAACTGAAGGACGGCGACATCGTCAACATCGACGTCGCGATCATCAAGGACGGCTACTTCGGCGACACGAGCCGCATGTACTACTCGGGCACGCCGGGCAAGGAAGCGCGCCGCCTCACCGAGACGACCTACGAAGCGATGCTCGCGGGCATTCGCGAGGTGCGTCCGGGGGCGACACTCGGCGACATTGGCTTCGCGATTCAGTCGGTCGCGCACCGCGAAGGTTTCTCGGTCGTGCGTGAGTATTGCGGCCACGGCATCGGCCGCGTGTATCACGAAGATCCGCAAGTGCTGCACTATGGTCAGAAGGGCGCGGGTCTGCGCCTGAAACCCGGCCTCGTGTTCACCATCGAGCCGATGATCAACGCGGGCCGCGCGGCCACGCAGCAATCGCGCGACGGCTGGACCGTGACCACCAAGGACCGTTCGCTGTCCGCGCAGTGGGAGCACATGGTCGCTGTCACCGACGACGGCTACGAAGTGCTCACGCCGTGGCCGGACGGCACGGGCGCATATCAGACGCCTTGAGCCGCGACTCGCGCCGACGTGTGCGCTGTAAGGCACTTTCCAAGGATTTAGGAATTGACGGGTTCGCCCGTTCGGTTGAAGCTACGCGAATGGGCGATGTGCCCGAGCCGCCGCGAGGCGCTCGGATTACAGCCAGGAAGCCAGAGAGATAATTGCCCGCATGAGTCCCTCACTGACCGTCAGCCGCATTGCCGCGCACCAGGGCTCGGTTCTGCGCGAGCTTCGCACGGCGTCGCTGCGCGAAGCGCCGTATGCGTTCGGCGAGACGCTGGAAGATGCGCTGCTCGTCGATCCCGCGTCGTTCGATCAGACCGCCGCGCTGCACGCGACGTCGCCCCGGCTCGCGACGTTCCTGCTGTACACCGAAGGTCATCCCGCAGGGCTCGTGCATGCATACATCGAAGAGAGCGGCGACAAGCGCGCGTTCGTGAGCGCACTGTGGGTCGCGCCGGCGGTGCGCCATCTGCGCGGCGGGGAACTGCTCGTGAACGTCGCGTCGGAATGGCTGGCCGGGCAGGGCGTAGCGGAAGTACATGCCTGGATCGCCGACGAAAACCGCACCGCGATGCGCTTCTACGAAAGACTCGGCTTCGGTCCCACGGGCGACCGCCGCGCCATGCCTCCGAACGAGCAGGAAGCCGAATCGCTCTATGTGCGTCATGTGAAGCCCGGGCGCGACGCCTGAGACTTTCGGGCGCATCTCGTCGCGCGTTCTTCTTTTCCAGCAGCTGAAAATCGGTCCTAAAAAATATGGCCGCGAGCGTGTACGCCTGTAAAATACGCAAAATTTTTGGCCGTTCTTATGTCGCTCAACAAAACGCCCTTCTTCGAACTGCGCAGCGGCTCCGTCGACACGCTTCTCTTCGTCGTCAAGACTCCCGACCTCGATGCCCTGCGCACCGAACTCACGCGGCGTTTCGAGGCAACTCCCGAATTTTTCGCCAATGATGTCGTCGCCATCGACGTGCGGCGTCTCGCCGGTACGGGCAATGGCGGCGAAGGCGAACGCATCTCGCTCGCGGAGCTGGAGACGTTGTTGAAGAGCGTGCGCATGCGGCCGGTCGGCGTCGTCGCGCTGCCCGCGCAGACGTGGGCGATTCAATGGGCGAACTCGGGCGGCCTGCCGATTCTCGAAGCACGCGACCGTCGCGGCGCGCCGAAGCCTTCGGTGGACGAAGCCAAGCCGAACACGGAAGCCGCCGCCGTCATCGAAGCGGCCGTCGCCAAAGAACCGCCGCCCGCCGTGCCGCAACCGGCGACCATCATCGACCGGCCGCTGCGCTCGGGGCAGCAGGTCTACGCGAAGGGCGATCTCATCGTGCTCGGGCTCGTGTCGTACGGGGCCGAGGTCATCGCGGAAGGCAACATCCACGTCTATGCGCCGCTGCGCGGCCGCGCGCTCGCCGGCGTGCACGGCAATCTCGACGCGCGCATCTTCTGCACGTGTCTCGAACCGGAACTGATCTCCATCGCGGGGATCTACCGGACGACCGAGAACCCGCTGCCCGCCGACGTGGCGAGCAAGCCCGTGCAGATCTGGCTGGACGATGAAAAACTCATGATCGAACCGCTGCGGCTGACCTGAAGCCGCGCGCCCGGTGCGTTGGCGCGCGCTCATGCAGGAAGCGCAGGCGGACCCATTTGACGAACACAAGGTACTTGTATGGCAAAAATCATTGTGGTGACTTCGGGGAAGGGCGGCGTCGGCAAGACGACCACGAGCGCGAGTTTCGCATCGGCGCTCGCGATTCGCGGCCACAAGACGGCCGTGATCGACTTCGACGTCGGTCTGCGCAACCTCGATCTCATCATGGGCTGCGAGCGCCGTGTGGTGTACGACCTCATCAACGTGATCCAGGGCGAGGCGAATCTGCATCAGGCGCTCATCAAGGACAAGAAGTGCGAGAACCTCTACATCCTCCCGGCGTCTCAGACTCGTGACAAGGACGCGCTCACGCTCGAAGGCGTCGAGAAGGTCATCAACGAACTGATCAAGATGGACTTCGAGTACATCGTGTGCGATTCGCCGGCCGGTATCGAGTCGGGCGCGCTGATGGCCATGCACTTCGCCGACGAGGCGCTTATCGTGACGAATCCGGAAGTCTCGTCCGTGCGCGACTCTGACCGCATTCTCGGCATTCTGGCTTCCAAGACGAAGCGCGCGATGGAAGGCAAGGAGCCCGTGAAGGAGCATCTGCTCATCACGCGCTACAACCCGAAGCGTGTGTCCGAAGGCGAGATGCTGTCGCTTAGCGACATCCAGGAGATTCTGCGAATCGACCTCATCGGCGTGATCCCGGAATCGGAAGCGGTGCTGCATGCATCGAATCAGGGTTTGCCGGCGGTGCATCTGGACGGCACGGATGTCGCGGAAGCCTACAAGGACGTGGTGTCGCGTTTCCTCGGCGAGGAAAAGGCGCTGCGTTTCACCGACTATCAGAAGCCTGGTCTGCTGCAACGCATCTTCGGCACCAAGTAAGGGGACGCAATGTCGATTCTTTCGTTTTTGCTGGGCGAGAAGAAGAAGTCCGCTACGGTCGCGAAGGAACGCTTGCAGTTGATCATTGCGCACGAGCGCGCGGGTGGCAAAGCCGCCGCCGATTATCTGCCGGCGTTGCAACGAGAACTGGTTGCCGTGATTTCGAAGTACGTGAAGATTTCCGATGACGATATTCGGGTGAGCCTCGAACGTCAGGACGATCTCGAAGTGCTGGAAGTGAAGATCGAGATTCCGCAGGCCTAGCGCCGCCATCGGTCCGCGCGGCGCTGCTGTCGCGGACATCGAAATGAAAAAAGCCAGGATCGGGTGATCCTGGCTTTTTGCTTTGGCGCGCTATCGTTTGCGCGCGCTATTTCTGCGATGCAGCCGCCTCGGCAGCCGCCTCCGTCTCGGGGTCCGGCACTTCGGGTGAAGGTGCCGCCGGATGCGCGAGCGGCGTCATATAACGCTCCGACAGCGCCTCGTACAGCGGCGGGGCGAACACGCGCGACACGCGGCTCGAGATGAGCGCCGTGGCCATGAGCGAGATGACGAGCGCGTGACCGTTGATCATCTCCATCACGATGACGAACGCGGTGATCGGCGATTGCGTGACGGCAGCGAGATAGCCGACCATTGCGAGCGCGATCAGCATGGGCAACTGCATGTCGGCGAACACCATGTGCAGGACGTTGCCGAAGCCCGCGCCGATGGACAGCGACGGCGCAAAAATCCCGCCGGGAATGCCGGGCAGATACGAGCCGATCATCGAGATCATTTTCAACAGCGGATAAAACACGGACAGATGCTCGCGCCCTTCGAGCAGACCGCGCGCTTCCGCGTAGCCGCTGCCGAAGGTGTTGCCGCCCGACACGATTCCTACCGCCGCGATCACGAGCCCGCACAGCGCGGCGAACGCGACCGGCTGCGACGCGTGCAGCTTGCGCAGCGGCGCCGGAATCCACTTGCTCGTGTTGAGCAGCAGCCAGCAGAAGACGCCGCCCGCGATGCCGGTGACGATCGCAGTCACCACGACAGCCACGGCCAGCAGTTTCGGAAAATGCGCGCCGATGTCGATGGTGCCGAAGTACGTGTAATTGCCGTTGAGCCCGAGCGCGACGATACCCGCGATGATGATGCCCGTGATGAGCACGCCGCTCGCGCGAACCTCGAAGCTGCGCGTGAGTTCCTCGATGGCGAACACGATGCCCGCGAGCGGCGTGTTGAACGCCGCCGAGAGTCCGGCAGCCGCGCCGGCCAGCACGAGCTGGCGTTCGATGAGCGAGTTCGAGCGCGGATAGAAGCGCCGCATGTTGAACATGAGCGCCGCGCCGACCTGCACCGTCGGCCCTTCACGACCGATGGTGAAGCCGCCGAGAATCGCGAGGAACGAAACGGCGATCTTGCTCGCGAGAATTCTGAGCGTCAGCAAGCGTCCGCCCGCCGCCGATGTGGGACTGTGCAGCACGGCGATGACTTGCGGAATGCCGCTGCCTTCCGAGCCGCGAAAGAACGCGCGCGTGACGAACACGCACAGCGCCGCGACCGCCGGCGTCACGATGAGCGGCAGCCACGCGTGCTCCGCGCGAAAACCCATGAAGAGGCCGTAGCCCCAGTCGATGAGCCGCGCGTAATACACGGCGACCAGACCGACGAGAATGGCGCCGAGCCAGAAGATGCCGTAGCGGCGCCAGAGGCTGCGCGTTCGGCGCGTGGTGACGGTCGAGATGGAACGGAGCGCGCGGATCATGCAAAGGCCATCGGCAAAGCGCCGATTATAGCGACGATCTCAAAATAGCATTTCGCGACGCAGGCGCCGGACGGCAAGCTGGAGCAGAAAAAAGAACAGGCGCGAGGCTTTCGCCAGGCGCCCAGGAAACGCTCCCGTCAATCAGGAGCGGAGAGGAGAAGGGAGCCGGGCGCGCCACAGGCAGCGAGACGACCGGCAATACAGTCTCCGACCGCGCCGGCTGACAAGAGTTCAAACAAATCGAAAGTCGGCCACGACTTCGGTCAGGCCGTCAGCATTTCGAAGGCGACGACCGCGGCAATCGCCCCGAGATTGGCGACGAGCGCCTCGCAGACCACGCCGCGCCACGTCGCGGGCCGAAACCTGATGGCGAGCAGCAAGGCGACCGAGAGCGCGATGGCGATCATCGCGACGAGATGGGAACTGACCAGATGAATGCGCATGTCGATTGTCCAGGATCGGTCTAACCGCGCACGGCGATTCCGACGAAAAAGTCATTTCTCCGTCAGCTTGCCGACCGTGTGCCGGTGTTACTTTGAATACACGTACCTGATTACGTTGCCACGGGAATTTTGTTTCGACGCTAGGTACAAACCCCGTATGCGCGCGATCGCTTCCGACAGGCGCGCCGACCGCAGTCCGAGGAGCAATCGCCAGATGACTTCCCCGCCGACACGTTCGCTCGAAGTCGATTTCTTTCGGGGAATCGTGCTTCTGATCATCGCGGTGGACCACATATCGGGAAGCGTGCTGTCGCGCTTCACGCTGCACCAATATGCGTTTTGCGATTCCGCAGAGGTCTTCGTGTTTCTGGGCGGTTACGCGTCGGCGGCGGCTTACACGGCGCTTGCGACGCGCCGGAGTGATTCGGCCGCTCGCCGTCGCTTTTTCCGGCGCAGCTGGGAGATCTACCGCGCGTATCTGCTGACGGCGGTCCTCATGCTGATCGGCGGCGCGCTCTTGATGCTGCTCCGTATCGATTCGCCGATGCTCCAGTACACCGAGTGGCCGGCGCTGCTCGCGCATCCGTTCACTCTGCTCTTCGATGTCGCGCTGTTTCGGCAGCAGCCGTATCTCTCGTCGGTCCTGCCGATGTATTCCCTCTTCGCGCTCGCGGTGCCGGTCGCGGTGCCGCTTGCCGAACGCAGGCCGGTCGTCGCCATGTTCGGCAGCCTGCTCGTGTGGCTCGCCGCGACGCCGCTTGCGAACGCGCTTCCGCCTTCCTACGCGCAGGCGTGGTCGTTCAATCCGTTGGCCTGGCAGCTCATGTTCATGACCGGCGTGCTTGCGCGCGTTCAGCCGATCAGCGACGGCTTTCACGCGGGACGCACCGCGCGCGCGCTCACGTGTGTGGCGGTCGCGTTTGCGCTGACGTTCGCGTTCGCGAAGCTCTTTCTGGAGACGCAGGCGCCGCCGGGCTACATGAAGCAGAATCTGGCGACGCTGCGTATCGTCAGCTTCGGCGCGGTCGCCTGGATCATCGCGCGTGCGGTCTATGCGGGCTGGATCGGGAGGCTCGCGCACAGACTGACGGGCGTCGTGACGGTCGGGCAGCAGGGGCTCGTGTGCTTCATCGCGGGCGCGGCGGTTTCGCTCGTGCTCGATTCGGCGTTGCGCGCGATGGGCGTCGAGAACCTCGGACGGTATCCGTCGCACTGGCTGGCGGGAATCGTCGCGGATGCGATCGCCGTCGGCTTTCTGCTGTGGCTCGCGCGATTCTGGGCGGAGCGGAAGGCGGCGAAGGCGACGCGGGTCTGCGTTGAGACGGCGCAGCGGCGCGCCGTGATCGAGCGACGGCCCGTGCCGGCGCATGCGGTGCATCGGCGGGAGCGGTGAGCGTTGCGACTATGTCTAGGCGAGCGCCGGGCAGGAAGCGGCGCAGGCCGATCCTACGCTGGCCGTCAACCTGCGATCGGTGACCGGATCAGCCGCTTCGGTGCCAGTGTCTGTTGTGCGCGGATTGGCAGGCGCGACATCCTCGGCGTGCGGTCTCGAGGCGGTTGATCCCCGACCGAAGCCAACCGCTTTTCTTCGATAGTTCGTCGCGCGGAAGAGCACGCGAATCGCGACGTCACGCCGACGCGACTGACGGGTGATTGCCGAAAGACCCGCCGCTCTGTTGCAGTGTCGGTTGCGCCGATCCACACGCCGACCGCAAAATCGCGACGTCCCGCGCACACGGTCCGCGGTGATGGCTGACCGGACTCACCGCTTCGACTCCGGCGCCTTTGCGGTGCTATATGCCCGCCGCAAAATAGCGACGGCCGTGCACGACGTCAACGCGCTGTTGCAGCCTAATAGCCGCACTCGTCGGTCTAGACGTCGCACGACTCCGCGCTCCGGCCGCCGAACCTCGACGGCCCGCGCCCACGCACACCGGTAACCGCCGCCCTCACTCCATCACGATGTCGCGTGTCTCGCGCATGGCGAGCACCGCCAGCAGGCTGACCGCCGCCGCCGCCGACACGTATCCGCCTACCCACGCCAGCCCGCCGCGATTCGCGAGCAGTTGCGCGATATACGGCGCCACGGACGCACCTAGAATCCCGCCGAGGTTATACGCGACGCCGGCGCCGGTGTAGCGCACGTTCGTCGGAAAGAGTTCGGGCAGGAGCGCGCCCATCGGGGCAAAGGTCGCGCCCATCAGAAACAGTTCGATGGTCAGGAAGAGCGCCACATACGCGGTGTTGCCGCTGCCGAGGAGCGGGGACATCGCGAAACCGGACAGGATTGCCGCGATGCAGCCGACGGCCAGCACCGGCTTGCGGCCGAAGCGGTCGCTCGCGATAGCCGAGATGGGCGTGGCAATCGCCATGAATAGCACCGCGAAGCACAGCAGCCCGAGGAACTTCTCGCGCGAGAAATGCAGCGTCGCGACGCCGTACGACAACGAGAAGACCGTCGAGATGTAGAAGAGCGTGTAGCAGACGACCATCGCGAGCGCACCGAGAAGCGTCGGCGCGAGATAGCGGCTGAAGAGCGTCGCGATGGGCACCTTCACGCGTTCCTGGCGTTCGAGCGCCGCACGGAACGCGGGCGTCTCGGCGATCTTCAGCCGCACATAGAGCCCGAGCGCCACAAGCACCGCGCTGACGAGGAACGGCACGCGCCAGCCCCAGCTGCGAAACTGCTCGTCCGACAGCGAGAGCGCGAGGCCGAAAAAGAGACCGTTCGACGCCAGAAAACCGACCGACGGACCGAGTTGCGGGAACATCCCGAAGAGGCCGCGCTTGCCTTGCGGCGCGTATTCGGTGGCGAGCAGCGCCGCGCCGCCCCATTCGCCGCCGAGCCCGATGCCCTGCCCGAAGCGCAGGACGCACAGCAGCACGGGCGCGAGGCCGCCGATGGAGTCGTACCCGGGGACCAAGCCGATGAGCGTCGTCGAGAGGCCCATCACCAGCAAGGAGGCGACGAGCGTCGATTTGCGGCCGACGCGATCGCCGAAATGCCCGAACAGGAACGAGCCGACCGGCCGCGCGAGAAACGCAATGCCGAACGTCACGAACGCGGAAAGCGCCTGCGCGGCGGGCGAGCCGTGCGGAAAGAACACCGGCCCGATGACGAGCGCGGCGGCGGTCGCGTAGACGTAGAAGTCGTAGAACTCGATCGCGGTGCCGATGAAACTCGCGAAAATCACGCGAGAGGTGCTTTGGGCGCCGTCGCCCGGTTTGGCGGCGGAAAGCGAGGGTGATGACATGGTGTCTCCGTTTATCGTGTGTGTGTCGTGTGTACTGCTCGCGCGCATCGGCGGATCGTGCTCGACGGGCGCTGCGTCATGCGTCTGGGGAGACGGGCGCGATGGCTCGGGCTGCGCAGGGCGTGATGCGCGAGGCTGGCGCGGGCGGGCCACGCTCGAGGAGCGCTTCGCACGTCGCGCGGGGTGAGCGCGTGGCGAAGGCCGGGCCGGCGGTGAGCCGGCGGGGGATGCCAAAAATTATAACGATCGTGCCTCGCGAGCGCCAATCTGTACCAATGCGCGCTAGTCGATGCTCGTCGCTTGCGGCGAGTGCGAGGTCTGAAGCTGGAACTGGCCGTTGTCGTTGAACATCCATCCTTCGAACAATTCGACCTGACCTTTGCCGTTTAAAAGGCGCGCGGGCGGTGGCGGCAGCGGCGCGGCGCGTCGCAGGGAGGCGAGCGCGGTGGCTTCGGCTTCGTCGTCGCCATTCGTCCGATACACGGACGACTGCACGAGCCGCCCGCCACGGTCCACCGTGAACGTGACGAGCACGAAGGACCGCAGCATCGCCTGCGGCGTGCCGTGCAGCACGAGCGACGGATTGCGCTCGAATATCCGCTCGGCGATGCGCGATTTGTACTGATCGAGCGTGAGGCCGGGCGCAGCGGACGGTGCGGCGGCGCGCGCCTGAACGACGCTCGGCGGCGGCGTGATCGTGCAGGCGGTCGTCGCGAGCAACAGCGCGATGCCAAGTGAGGCCGCGGTAATCCGGACGGGCGATGCGGGCGTCGCGATCATGATTCGTGAGGACGAGTGGCGCGCAGGGCGATAACGACATACTAGCTGCTGCGGGAGCCACCCGGTATTAGCGCTTTCCGGGTGCGGGTTTTGCTCCGTTACTTCGATACTTCGAACGTACAAGGAGGGAGTCATGACCGGTGAAACCAATCGTCCCGACGACGCGCAGCCTGCCGAGCACAGCGATAACGAGAAGAGCAAGCTGCCCGAGCGTGACGATCAAGGGCGCAAGCAGGCGCCGCACGACAATCCGGGCCAGCAGCCTGGCGAGGGCGAACCGCCCGTGGGTTGAGCGCGGTTGCGCGCACGTTCGCGCCGGGCTAGTCGGAGTAGGGCTTGACGAGCTCGGCGCAGTGCAGCGGCGAGGTCGATCGCGTGGCGGCAGATTCGGCGGCGCGCGTTTCGACGCAGCGGTACACACTGTTCGTTTTCTGCAGGATGTACGTGTCCTCGGGCAAGCCCGAACCGCGCGCGGCGACGCTCGTCACGCCGACGATGCCGTAGCCGTTCTGAATCAGGTCGAAGAACGTGGTGTCGGCAAGGCGCCATTGCGCGTTGGGCAATGTGTCCGCGTGGACCAAGGCCGGGCTGCAGCAGGCGGCGAGCGCCAGGACAAGTGTGATGTTGCGAGGGCGCTTCATCGGCAGGGCTCCGGTATTCCCATGAGCGCGGTTAGATGACGCAGAGTGCGCGGCGTTCACTTAGTGAGTTTGAAGAGACGCCGATGACGAAAAAAAGCCTCGCACGCGGCGAGGCCAAGCCAACCTACCATTGAAGGCTCCCGTCACGCGGATACGGGGGAACGCGTGAAGAAGCTCCACGACGATACGTGGCGGGCGATTGGGGCGCAATGCGGTTTGTCTGAATTTTGGGCGCGTGTTCGTGCGATGGTGAATGCTCGTCCAAGACGGGGAGCGCTGGGATTGCAACTCCCGCATGAGTAACTCTTTGCGATACTTTCCCGCCGCTGGGGCAGTCGGATCGAGCATCGGAGCTAGCCCGCTTGTTTCGGAATGATCGTGGGGGCGCGAGAGCCTCGGATAGATACTGTTGAGTCTTCCGAACGATGTGACGGCGCGGCGACTTGCTCTTTATCACGGTTGCGGGCATTTGCGCTGGCCGGAACGAGCGGGCTTGCCGGGCTTGTTGTTGACGAGCGAGCGCTTCTTCGCGCAGCTGTTGCAGGCAGCGGGGAACAAGCGGAGAGGCGATGCTGGCGGAGGCGGTGAGATTCGAACTCACGGAAGGATCGCTCCTTCGCCGGTTTTCAAGACCGGTGCCTTAAACCGCTCGGCCACACCTCCAGCAAGGCGCGTATTGTAGCGCAACTCGTCGGCGTCGAGCGACCTCAGCCTTCGAGCGTGCGCGTCGCCCGTAGCGCGGGAAAAAGCCGCATCCACAGAATCGCGACGATAATCGTTCCCAATCCGCCGATCAGCACCGCCGGCACCGCGCCGAACAATCCAGCCGTCATGCCGGACTCGAATTCGCCAAGCTGATTCGACGTTCCGATAAAGAGCGAATTGATCGCGCCGACGCGGCCGCGCATATCGTCCGGAGTCTGCAACTGCACGAGCGACATGCGCACGACCACGCTGATCACATCCGATGCACCGAGCGCCGCCAGCGCAACCAGCGAAAGATAGACGTTGCGCGAGAGCCCGAAGACGATCGTCGCGATGCCGAACGCAATCACGCCGGCAAAGAGCGCCGTGCCCGCGCGCCGCCGCAGCGGAAAATGCGCGAGCCAGATGGACCCGGCGAGCGCGCCCACCGCAGGCGCCGCGCGCAGAATGCCGAGTCCCCACGGCCCAGTATGCAGAATGTCCCGCGCGAACACGGGCAGCAGCGCCGTGGCGCCGCCGAGCAGCACCGCGAAAAGATCCAGCGACAGCGCACCAAGAATCACCGGCTTGCTGCGAATAAACGCGATGCCCGAGAACAGCGCCTCGAACGAAAGCGGCGCACGCATGCGCACGGCGTTGTCTATCTTGATCGCGCCGACCGCGCACGCCGCCACGAGAAACGCCACCGTCACCGCGCCGTACACCGTCAGCGCGCCTAGGCCGTAGAGCAGGCCGCCCATCGCGGGGCCGAGAATTTGCGCTGTCTGATTCGCGGAAGTCGACCAGGCGCTTGCGTGCTGCAACTGTTTTCTCGCGACGAGGTTCGGCAAAAGCGCCGCCATCGACGGCGATTCGAACGCGCGCGCCGCGCCCGTGATCGCGGCGATCGCGTAGATCGGGCCGGCGTGATTCCAGCCGCGCCACGCGTAAAGACACAGCGTGAGCGCCGCGATGCTCTCGACCGTCTGACAGACGTACGCAATCGTGCGCCGGTCGTAGCGATCCGCGACGTGCCCGACGACGAGCGTCAGCACGAACATCGGCAGAAACTGCGCGAGGCCGACGAGACCGAGCGCGAACGCGCTGTGCGTGATCGAGTAGACCTGCCAGCCGATTGCGACCGACATCATCTGAAACGCGACGGACGACATCACGCGCGCCGTCCAGAAGAGCGCGAACGGGCGATGTCGCATGACCGAACCCGGCGCCACCGTCGGGGCGCTCACTCTGCGGCATCCTGCAAGAACAGCTCCTGCAAATCGTTGAGGAAGCGTTGGCCGCGCTCGGTCGGCGCAATGCGCTCGAAATTCCGCGTGATGAGGCCGCGCTTTTCTGCTTCGACGAGCGCCGGCTCGATGGCCGAGAGCGCGAGTCCCGTGCGCTCCACGAAAGCATGCACCGGAAAGCCTTCTACCAGCCGCAGCGTGTTCAGCATGAACTCGAACGGCAGATCGCGCGGGCCGACTTCGCGCTCTTCCTGAATCGCGCTTTCAGTGGGCGACAACGCGTAATCCATATACGTCGCGGGATGCTTGAAGCGCGCCTGCCGCACGATCTTCGACGGAAACGACAGCTTCGTGTGCGCGCCCGCGCCGATGCCGAGGTAGTCGCCGAAGCGCCAGTAATTGAGATTGTGGCGGCTCTGCCGATGCGGCTTCGCATACGCCGACACTTCGTAGCGCTCGTAGCCGGCATCGCGCGTGCGCTCGTGGATCCAGTCCTGCATGTCGGCGGCGGCATCGTCGTCGGGCAGGGCGGGCGGGTATTTGGCGAAGAGCGTGTTCGGCTCCATCGTCAGGTGATACAGCGACAGATGCGGCGGCGCGAACGCAATCGCCGTGTCGATATCGCGCCGGCATTCGTCGAGCGACTGCTGCGGCAGCGCGAACATCAGGTCGAGATTGAAGTTGTCGAAATGCTTCGCCGCAATCTCGACGGCGCGCTGTGCCTGCGTCGCGTCATGGATACGGCCGAGCGCCTTCAGATGCGCCTCGTTGAAGCTCTGAATGCCGATGGACAGCCGGTTCACGCCGCTCGCGCGGAACGACGCGAACTTCGCCGCTTCGAACGTGCCGGGATTGGCTTCGAGCGTGATTTCGGCGTCGGCGTCGATGGGCAAGAGCGCGCGCGCGTCCGAAAGCAGCCTGTCGAGGCCCTTGGCCGACAGCAGCGACGGCGTGCCCCCGCCGATGAAAATGGTATGCACCTGCCGTCCCCAGACGAGCGGCAACGCGCGTTCGAGGTCGGCGCGCAAGGCGTCGAGATAGCGTTCTTCGGGGAACGTATCGTCCTTCCACTCGTGCGAGTTGAAGTCGCAATATGGGCACTTGCGCACGCACCACGGAAAATGCACGTACAGCGAAAGCGGCGGCAGCGACGTCAGCCGGATGCTTCCGGGCGACGTGAATGCCTGCACGATGTTGATCGTCTTCGGTCCGCTGCTCACGCGAGTTCCTTCAGTCGTTGCAGCAAGTCGCGCAATGCAAGCGCCCGATGGCTCACCGCGTTCTTGCGCGCCGGGTCCAGTTCGGCGGCGGTCGCGCCGAGCGCCGGCAGAAAGAAGTACGGGTCGTAGCCGAAGCCGTTCGCGCCGCGCGGCGTGTCGATCACTTCGCCGTGCCAGCGGCCTTCCGCGATGAGCGGCTCGGGGTCGTCGGCGTGGCGCACGAGCACGAGCACGCAGAAGTAATACGCGCGGCGGTCCGCTTCCTTCGCGAGATCGGCGACGAGCCGCGCGTTGTTCGCGGCATCGCTTTTTTCGCCGCCGTGCTTCATCGCGTAGCGCGCCGAGTGCACGCCGGGCGCGCCGTTCAACGCGCGCACGCAGAGGCCGGAGTCGTCAGCGAGTGCGGGAAGGCCGGTCAATGCCGACGCGTGACGCGCCTTTGCGAGCGCGTTTTCGACGAATGTCGGATGAGGCTCCTCGGCTTCCGGCACGCCCAGTTCGCCCTGCGCGATCAGTTCGATGCCCGCGGCGTTCAGGAGCGACGCAAACTCGCGCAGCTTGCCCGCGTTGTTCGACGCGAGCACCACGCGGCCGATGCCATGCCCGATGCCATGTGACTCAGACACCGTCGATCTCCAGTGCGGCCTTCTGCTTGGCGATCAGCGCCTTGATGCCGCTGTCGGCGAGATCGAGTAGCGCGTTCATTTCGTCGCGCGAGAACGGCGCGCCTTCGGCCGTGCCCTGCACTTCGACGAAGCCGCCCGCGCCGGTCATCACGACGTTCATGTCGGTATCGCACTGCGAGTCTTCTTCGTAGTCGAGGTCGAGCACCGGCGAGCCCTCGAAGATGCCGACCGAAATGGCCGCGACGAAATCCTTTACCGGCGATTGCGTGATGCGTCCGCTCGCGAGCAGCTTCGTCACGGCATCGTGCGCGGCGACGAACGCGCCCGTGATGCTCGCGGTGCGCGTGCCGCCGTCGGCCTGAATCACGTCGCAGTCGAGGTGCAGCGTGCGCGGGCCGAGCACGTTCAAATCGAAAACGGAGCGCAGCGCGCGGCCGATCAGGCGTTGAATCTCCTGTGTGCGGCCGGTCTGCTTGCCGCGCGCGGCTTCGCGGTCGCTGCGCGTATGCGTCGCGCGCGGCAGCATGCCGTATTCGGCGGTGAGCCAGCCTTGCTCGCGTCCGGTGAGAAACGCCGGCACGCGTTCGGCGATGCTTGCCGTGCAGATCACTTTCGTATCGCCGAACTCGACGAGCACCGATCCTTCCGCGTGCTTCGTGTAATGCCGCGTGATGCGCACGTCGCGCAACTGGCTCGCGCGGCGGCCGCTCGGACGCGGGATGGAAGGCTTGAGCAGGGGAGAGTCGGTCATGGTGAGCGAGGAAAGAGAGAGTCGGGCGCGGTTCGAGCCGTCGGTGCGCCAAGTGGCAAGATTTTATCGTCAATCAATGCGCCGCGTTTTCGGGCACGGAATGCACGGCGTCCCGCCCGGCTGGACGGCGGGCGCGGTAAAAATGGGATAATGCGGGTTCATCGCCCGGCGGCCAAACGCGTGCCAATCCCAGCGCACCTTCATTCGCGCCGGGCGTTTCGTTGAACCGGCCTTCCGCCAAGCGAAGGCTCACATCGCGAGACGTACCATGATCTACAGCATGACAGGCTATGCCAGCGCGACGCGCGAAGTGGTCGCCGACGGCGCGGGCGGCGCAGGTGTCGGCGTTTCGGTGGAATTGCGCACGGTGAATTCGCGCTTTCTCGACCTGAACTTCCGTATGCCCGAAGACGTGCGCGCCACCGAGCCGCAAATGCGCGAAATGCTGATGACGAAGCTCTCGCGCGGCAAGGTCGATATCCGCATCAACCTGAATCGCGTCGAGCAGACGGCCAATGCGGGCGCGCTCAATCGCGACGCACTCACGCAACTCGCCACGCTCGAGCGCGCGGTGCTCGATATCTTCCCGGATGCCGAACGCATGCGCACCGGCGAAATTCTGCGCTGGCCGGGCGTGCTCGCGGAAAGCTCGGTCTCGCAGGACACGCTGCGGGAAGCGGTGCTCGCGTGCGCCAAGCAGGCGATTGCGGATCTCATCGACGTGCGCGCACGCGAAGGCGCGGCGCTCGCCAACGTGCTCATCAATAACGTGACGGAGATGGAAGCGATCGTCGCGCGCATCACGCCGCTCGTGCCCGAACTGATCGCGAAGCATCAGCAGAAGATCGTCGAGCGCCTGCAGGACGCACTCGGCATCGCAACGTCGGAAAACGGCGCGACGACGAGCGTGCCGCGCGATGAAATCGCCGAGCGCATCCGTCAGGAAGTGACGATGTACGGCATCCGCATCGACATCGCGGAAGAGTTGCAGCGCCTGAGCGCGCATCTCACCGAAACGCGCCACGTGCTGCAAAAGGGCGGCAAGGTCGGCAAGCGGCTCGATTTCATGATGCAGGAGCTCAATCGCGAAGCGAACACGCTCGGCTCGAAGGCGGCTGCCAAGGAACTCGCGGATGCGTCGATGACGCTGAAGCTGCTCATCGAACAGATGCGCGAACAAGTACAGAATCTGGAGTAACGCTCGATCATGCCGAACACCACGCACCGCTCGCATAGCACGTACACGGGCATCTATCCCGGCAACCTGTTCATGGTCGTCGCGCCGTCGGGTGCGGGCAAGTCCACGCTCGTGAATGCGCTGCTCGCGCAGGACCCGGCCATCCGCCTGTCCGTTTCCTACACGACGCGCGATCCGCGCCCGGCCGAGACCAACGGCGTGCAGTATCACTTCGTGTCCGTCGACGAATTCATGGAGCGGCACGACAAGGGCGAGTTCCTCGAAAGTGCGGAAGTGCACGGCAACTACTATGCGACGTCGCGTCTGTGGATCGAAGACCAGATGAAGATGGGGCACGACGTGCTGCTCGAAATCGACTGGCAGGGCGCGCAGCAGGTCAAGAAGCGCTTTCGCAACGCGGTCGAGATTTTCATTCTGCCGCCTTCGCTGGATGCGCTCGAAGACCGACTGAAGAAGCGCGGCCAGGACGCGCCGAACGTGATCGTGCGGCGGCTGCTCGCGGCGGGCAGCGAGATGGCGCATGCGTCGGAAGCGGAGTATGTCGTCATCAACGAGAATTTCGATCGCGCGCTCACCGAACTGCGATGCCTCGTCGCCGCGACGCGCCTGCGCTTCACCTCGCAATACGCGCGTCACACGCAGCTTTTCGTCGAGCTCGGCATTCATCCCACGCACCCGCAATGACGCGAGCGGTGGCCGAGTCGTATCGGTCACATAAGGTAGAATAAAACACACATCGAGAAGGATACAAACATGGCCCGCATCACTGTCGAAGACTGCCTGAAACAAATTCCGAACCGCTTCGAGCTCGCGCTCGCGGCAACGTATCGCGCGCGTCAGCTCGCGCAAGGTCACACCCCGAAGATCGAAAGCCGCGACAAGCCGACCGTCGTCGCGCTGCGCGAAATCGCGGCGGGGCAGGTGGGCGTCGAAATGCTGAAGAAAGTGCCCGTCTGACGGCTGGCTTTTTCTAAGTCTTTTATCCGTTTCATCCGTTTTACTTCTTGCAACCGGCGCAACTGATGGACAAGCGGCGCGTCAGACGAACACGGAGGCGAACATGAGTCAGACACCGCTGCCCGTCTCCGCTTCAGTGGATCCGGACATCGAGATCGATCAGGATTCGCTTCTCGATGCCGACAAGCCGCACGCGGCGCGCAAATACATCGACGCGGTTCTCGAACAGTCGTTTCGCCATCTGTTCGGGCCGACCGCCACGCCGGAGCAGCCACGCAAGCACGACGTCGTTTCCATCGCGAATCTGACGAACGCGCTGGCAAGCTACATCTCCGCCGACGAGATCAAGGAAGTGAAGTCGGCTTTCCACTTCAGCGACGAAGCGCATCTCGGGCAGTATCGCCAGAGCGGCGAGCCGTACATCACGCATCCGGTCGCGGTCGCGGAAATCTGCGCGGGCTGGAAGCTTGACGCGCAATCGATCATGGCCGCGCTCCTGCACGACGTGATCGAAGATCAGGGCGTGACCAAGACGGAAATCGCCGAGCGGTTCGGCGCGAAGGTCGCGGAATTGGTCGACGGCTTGTCCAAGCTGGACAAGATGGAGTTCCGCAACCGCGAGGAAGCGCAAGCGGAAAACTTCCGCAAGATGCTGCTCGCGATGGCGCGCGACGTGCGCGTCATTCTGGTGAAGCTCGCCGACCGGCTGCACAACATGCGCACGTTGGGCGCGGTGCCGCCGGAGAAACGCCGGCGCGTCGCGCGCGAAACGCTCGATATCTACGCGCCGATTGCGCATCGGCTCGGCCTCAACAACACGTATCGCGAGCTGCAGGACCTGAGCTTCGCGAACTTCAATCCGAACCGTTACGCCACGCTCGAAAAAGCGGTGAAGGCGGCGCGCGGCAACCGGCGCGAAGTGGTCGGCAAGATTCTCGAAGCAGTGCAGCGCACGATTGCGGACGCGAAGATCAGCGCGGAAGTGACCGGCCGCGAAAAGACCATCTACAGCATCTACAAGAAGATGCGCGACAAGCAGTTGTCGTTCTCGCAAGTGCTGGATGTGTACGGCTTTCGCGTGGTCGTGGAAAGCGCGCTCGAGTGCTATACGTGCATCGGCGCGCTGCATGCGCTCTACAAGCCCGTGCCGGGCAAGTTCAAGGATTACATCGCGATTCCCAAGGTCAACGGCTATCAGTCGTTGCATACCACGCTCGTCGGGCCGTTCGGCGCGCCCATCGAGTTCCAGATTCGCACGCGCAAGATGCACGAGATCGCCGAGGCAGGCGTCGCGGCGCATTGGCTCTACAAGAACGGCGGCGCGGATCTGAACGACGTACAGAAGCGCGCGCATCAGTGGCTCAAGTCGCTGCTCGACATTCAGAGCGAAGCGGGCGATTCCAGCGAATTCCTCGAACACGTCAAGATCGATCTTTTCCCGGACGCGGTCTATGTGTTCACGCCGAAGTCCAAGATCATGCCGCTGCCGCGTGGCGCGACGGCGCTCGACTTCGCGTATTCGATTCACAGCGACCTCGGCAATCAGTGCGTCGCGGTGAAGATAAACAACGAACTGCTGCCGCTGCGCACGGAGCTGAAGAGCGGCGATATCGTCGAAGTGATCACCGCCCCGTACTCGAAGCCCAATCCCGCGTGGCTCGGGTTCGTGCGCACCGGCAAGGCGCGCTCGGCCATCCGTCACTACCTGAAGACGATGCGCCTGAACGAATCCGTGCAGCTGGGCGAGCGGCTCGTCGATCAAAGTCTCAAGGGCTACGGCCTCGCGCTGTCGGACGTGACGCCGGAGGTCTGGGAAAAGCTCGTGCAGTGGACCGGCAACAAGACGCGCCAGGAAATTTTCGCGGATATCGGTCTCGGCCGGCGCGTGGCGGCGGTCATGGCAAAGCGCATCGAAGTGTTGATGAACGGCATCGCGGACGACGAGGATCATCCGCATCGCGAGCACCACAACACCAATACCGCGCCGCCCGTGGTCATCACGGGAACGGAAGGCATGTCGGTGCAACTGTCGCCGTGTTGCCGCCCGATTCCCGGCGACGACATCATGGGCTATATCGGCATCGGGCTCGGCATGGCGATCCACACGACCGAATGCCGTGTCGCGCAGCGCATCCACCGGCGCGATCCCGGCCGCTGGATCGACGTGGCGTGGGCGCCGCAGCCGGGGCGTCTCTTCGACGTCGCCGTGAAGGTGCTCGTGAAGAACACGAAGGGCGTGTTCGCGCGCGTGGCGGCGGATATCACGTCGGCTGACGCGAACATCGTTCATATCGCGATGGACGAGGACGTTTCGCAGGAAGCGAAGCTGCTGCGCTTCGTGATTCAGGTGAGCGACCGCGTGCATCTTGCGAACGTGATGCGTCGCGTGCGCACGAACCTCGACGTGATGCGCATTGCGCGCGAGCGTCCGAGCGACGAGCCGCATCATCGCAATCAGGACGGCGGCATGCGCATCGACCGGGAACGCGCCGACTACTGATCCGGCGCGGGAACGCGGCGTGCATGCGGCTGTCAGTCGACCGAAAGCATGGAGAGCGCCGTATGAATACATCCGACCTCGAAGGCCCCACGCTCGATTACTGGGTGGCGCGCGGCCTTCACGACTTCATCAGGGAAATTCACTTTACCGACAGCGGCGAGACGCTCTCGATCCGCGGCAACGACCGCGGCAAGGCGTGGGACGGGCGCTTTCTGCCGTCGACGTCGTGGGAAGCGGCGTCTGTCGTGCTGGAGCGCGCCTGCCGGCTGGAAATGAGCGATATCGGGCGCGGCGAAGTGGAATGCACGGCGACGTTCGGCAAGGATGGCGAGCCGGTGCAGGCGAAGGGGCCGTCGTTGCGGATCGCGCTGCTGCGTGCGTTCGTGCGGCATTCGTTCGGCGATAGCGTCGAGGACGTCTATTTGCGGCATCCGCAGACCTTGCTCGGCACGCGTGCCGAAGCGATCAGCGAGCCGACAGCCTTCTATTCGGCGGAGGACGTACCCGCGCCCAACGCGCGCATTGGCGATATCAAGTCGCCGCCACGGCCCTGACGATCAGCATAGCGATGGCGCGGCCAAAACAAAAAGGGCCCTCCGGATGGAAGGCCCTTTAAAAGTGGCGCGGCTGGCAGGATTCGAACCCACGACCCCTTGGTTCGTAGCCAAGTACTCTATCCAACTGAGCTACAGCCGCACGCGAAACGGTACTAA
Organism: Caballeronia sp. LZ062; assembly: GCF_031450785.1. Lineage (NCBI taxonomy): Bacteria > Pseudomonadati > Pseudomonadota > Betaproteobacteria > Burkholderiales > Burkholderiaceae > Caballeronia > Caballeronia sp. LZ062. The sequence continues at coordinate 1,786,690 of NZ_JARTWB010000002.1, read as the reverse complement.
CGTTACTGCTTGTGACTTCAACGCGCTTTTGGTTAAGCGCTAATGTTCGGCTTCGAGGCAAAACACCGGAATAAGTGGCGCGGCTGGCAGGATTCGAACCCACGACCCCTTGGTTCGTAGCCAAGTACTCTATCCAACTGAGCTACAGCCGCACGCAGAAGCGGAATTATAGCCAAGCCTGTTTGAAAAAGGAAGAGGCGTTGACCGAAAAATGGCTGACGCTGGCACGCGCCGTGGTAAGTTGACGAGTACACGCCTCTACTCACTCAGCGCGCGATGCGCGGAAATCTGGAATCGTTTTGCATCATGAACAAGGCATTTGTCAAAGAATCGGACGAGAGCGACGACGATCTCGAGCTGGCCCAGCCGGATGTGCCGGCGGGCGCGAAGAACTACATCACGCCGGCGGGGCATCAGCGGCTGCGCGACGAACTTCTGCAATTGCTCGATAACGAGCGCCCGGAAGTGGTCAAGCTCGTGTCGTGGGCGGCGTCGAACGGCGATCGCTCGGAAAACGGCGACTACATCTACGGCAAGCGCCGGCTGCGCGAGATCGACCGGCGCATCCGCTTTCTCACCAAGCGTCTCGATCTCGCGGAGGTGGTGGATGCGCGCAAGCAGGAGAACGTCGATCAGGTCTTCTTCGGCGCGACGGTGGACTACGCCGGCGATGACGGCATCGTGCATACGGTCACTATCGTCGGCGTCGACGAGGTGGATCTGGATCGCGGGCACGTAAGCTGGGTCTCGCCGGTCGCGCGTGCGCTCCTGAAGGCGAGAATCGGCGATACGGTGCCGCTGCATACGCCTCTTGGCGTGCAGCAGATCGATATTCTGGACGTCCGGTATCCGCGCTAGGGCGGGCGTCGCGCTGTGTAGGGACGAAAAAAAGCCGCTCCGAAGAGCGGCTTTTTGACAAGCAGAACAGCTGTTGCGGCTTAGAAGCGGTGACGAACGCCAACCGTTGCCGAAACTTGGTTCGGCGTCGAGGAAACGCCCACGCCGTTGATCGTTGCGCCCAGACCCGAATCGCCCGTGCCCGAAACGTGTTGGTACTCGCCTTGCAGGTACACGTCGGTGCGCTTCGACAGCGCATACGCCGTCTGCAGGTCGACCTGGTGCCACTTCGGCGCCACGCCGTCGATGCGGCTGTTCGTGTACGTGTAGTTCGCTGCGAGCGACAGAGCCGGCGTCAGGTTGTAACGGCCGTTCACTTCGTAGTTCGTGAAGCGGACGTGGCCGTTGGTCAGGTTGACCGTCGTGCCGTTCTGCGTGCCGTTCGGGTTGATCGAGATCGCGTTGTCGAGCATCGTCTGCGTGAACACGAAACCGACGGTAGCCGGGCCGAACGCGTAGCTGATGCCGCCGCCGAAGATGCGCTGACGGCCTGCCGAGAACGGAGCGTCGCCTGCGACTGCGCCGGCGGCGTTTGCCAATGCGCCCGTCGTCTGCGTGTTGTTCAGTTGCAGGTAAGCACCGGCAATGTTCAACGGACCGTAGTTGTACGACACGCCCGCGCTGTACTCGCGGTTGTTCGAGAAGCCGCCGGCTGCGTTCGAGAAGCCGTACTGCGCGCCGAACTTCAGGCCAGCGTAGTTCGCGCTCGTGTACTTGACCGAATTGTTGACGCGGAACGTGTTGTCGAGGTTGTCGTTATCGAACGGGTGGGCGAACTGCGTGCCGCCGTATTGCGTACCCGTCAGAGCGAGAGGCCCGAGGAAGTCGACCACGGAGTCGTATTGACGACCGAGGGTGACGGCGCCGAACTGGTTGCTCGACAGACCGACGTATGCTTGACGGCCGAACTCACGACCACCCTGGCCGTTCGTGCCGTTCATGATGTTGAAGCCGTTCTCCAACGTGAAGATCGCCTTCAGGCCGCCGCCCAGGTCTTCCGAACCGCGCAGGCCCCAACGGCTGCCGTTGACCGAGCCGCTCGTCGCCTTCCAGTTGCTGTGGCCGTTCTGGTTGTTCGTGTAGGTGATGCCCGCATCGATCAGGCCGTACAGCGTGACGCTGCTTTGCGCATGAGCAGCGGTTGCGAAGACGCCCGTGAGGGCTGCGACCATGAGAGTCTTTTTCATCTTTGTCACTCCGAGAGCAGTTTGGGCCTAAGGAACCCAGGCTTTGAGGAAACCTCGCTGCGACCGGCTGCGAGAGGCACGATCGGAGGAGCGATGTATCGCGCAGAGCGACGCATCTGTTTCCGGACCAGACGAAGTGTAAAGACGGTGTTACAGGCGAGGGCGTTCCAGTTTCCGCAATAAATCATTCTCCGATCAGCAATGATCGAAAGCGGGCGTTTTTTCTTTTATATTCAGTGCTTTAAAGCCGAATAAAGTCGTAAGGACCTAAGTGTCAACATAAACTGCGTTGCGGATGTGCGACACGCATTTGCAATGCGAGGGAATCGGAAAGCCCTGAAAATCGATTGTTGATGAAACGGAAACAGAAGTTTGCGCCGAGTAAGGGTAATAGTTGCGACGTGGCTGGCTATACTGTCATTTCTGCTTTCCGAAGCAGACTTTTTCGTTGACGGAAAAGATCTCCAAACTTTGTCAGCGCGGCCTTGCGGTCGCGCTTTTTTTTCGCCGTTTGCCGCCTGCGCGGTGCCGTCAGAGCGCTTCCAGGTCGGTCGTTTGAGCCGGCACGAGGTCGTCGTCCAGCGGCGTCGCCCAGTCTTCCATCACGTAGCGGCGGGCATCCATCGGCGATGAAAGCAGGTTCTGCCAATGATCGCCATGCCATGCTGGTTCGAATGCAATGGAAGATAAGGACGATTCGCCTGGAATAGTCGACGAATTGGCGAACGATTTGCACCATTGCGCAAGACGCGTTAAGTGGTTCATCGTTTAACCTCCTCTCATTACATGACTAGCTGTATTCGATGATGCGCGCGCGCGGAGAATCGGGCAAGGCGAGTTAACACTTACTGCCTAGAATTGGATTAACACGCTTTGCGCTGAGAAAAGATCGGCATTCAAGTAACGCGGGTGGATGAGAGCGGTTAAAAGAATAAGGGTCCATTGGCAGATAAAATAAAAGGCGAACGCAAAGCTTAATTGCCCCGACTATTAAGCGCATTAATGCGGTCTGATCTGCGCTTTGCGGTCGCGCGGCGCTGCGGCAGGCGCTACGGGGCGCAGAGGCGCGCGGGCGAGGGCGCGGGACGACGGTGCTGGCAAGCCATACCACACCGAAAATCGAAAAAGTATTCGAGCGGTAACGTCCGGATTCCGGGTTTCCCCGGAATTGCAAACTCGCACATACCATGGGAGGTGCGCGAAAAAGTCGGATCGCTAGTGCGGCTCCATAATAGTCACGTAAATCGGTAATACTACTTACGTCCGAACGCGCTCAAGTTTTTCACGCAAATGCCGATACAGCCGGGCTTCGCGTCGCCGCCGGCGTGCCGAAGTACCCGTGCGTTAGAATGAGCAATCCGAAACTGTACCGCACGGCCCGATTTAGCCGCACTGCCTTCCATCACGATGCATCTTCCACCGCCTCCCGACTTCACGCTGCCGTCCGCTCCGCTGATTTTCGTCGATCTGGAAACGACAGGCGGGACGTTCGGTGTCGATCGCATTACGGAGATCGGGATTGTCGAGGTCGGGCCGCACGGCGTGTCGCAGTGGACATCGCTCGTCAACCCCGAACGGTCCATTCCGGCGTTCGTCCAGCAGTTGACCGGTATCGACGATGCCATGGTGCGCCATGCGCCCACGTTCGCCGAACTCGCCGCCGGCCTGCTGGAGCGAATGGACGGGCGGCTCTTCGTGGCGCACAACGCGCACTTCGACCATAGCTTTCTGAAGGGCGAGTTCAAACGCATCGGCATGCGCTTCATGCCGGACGTGCTATGCACGGTTCAGCTCTCGCGCGCGGTATATCCGGCGGAAACGCGGCACGGTCTGGACGCGCTCGTCGAACGGCACGCGCTCGTGCCCGCGGCGCGCCACCGCGCGCTCGCCGATGCCGATCTTCTGTGGCAGTTCTGGCAGCATCTGCATCGTGCGCACGCCCCGGAGATTCTGCGCGCGCATGTGGAGCGCGTGACGCGCCGGTTCCGGCTCGCGGCGCAGATCGACGAGGACACCATCGAGCGCATTCCGGCGGGCTGCGGCGTGTACACATTTTTCGGCGACGACGACGCACCGCTCTACGTCGGCCGAAGCGTGCGGCTGCGTCAGCGCGTGCGTTCGCATCTCACGGGGCCGCGCCGCTCGGCGAAGGATTTGCGACTCGCGGCGCTAGTGCGTCGTGTCGAATGGAAAGCGACTGGCGGTGAAATCGGCGCGATGCTCGCCGAAGCGAAGATGATCGCGACACTGCGGCCTTCGCTGAACCGTGCGCCGAAATCGCGAGCCGGCGATGCCCGCAGCATGCCGTGGCCTTATGCAGGCGCCATTGCGATCGAGGAACGCGACGCGGCGACGGGGCAGCGCGCGTGGCACGTCATCGACAACTGGCAATACTTCGGTACCGCAGACGCGCTGCCGCAAGCCCGCGAACTGCGCGCGAACGGCCAGCCTGCGTCGTTCGATCTGGCGATCTACCGCATCCTCGGCGAGCGCCTGTCGCGCGGTCTCGCGGTCACGCCGCTGCGGCAGGACGCGCTCGCGGCCGCCGTCTCGTCACCTCAGCCGACAGCGCCGACGCCGCCCGCGCACACATGCGACAGCGCACGCGCAAGCGGCGCGTTCATCGACGAGTCATAGCGCGTGACATGCTTCCAGCGCGCGACGCTGTCGGCGAGGCGAAGCGGGCAATCGTCGGCATGACGCATCGGCTCGACGCGCGAAAGGGCGCTCAAGAGTGCGGTCGTCAGGCGATCCAACTTCGGGCGCGTGTCGCTGGCAAGATCCGGCGGCGAGCCTTCGGGCGCGGCTCGCAACGCGCGCCAGTTCGCGAACAGTGCGTTCTGCACGTCCTTGCTTGCGTCGATCTGGTCGCGAAAGAACTGCTGCGCGAATTCCGGATCGAGGTCCGCGGCGCGCGCTCGTTCCTCGACTTGCTTGAGCAGCGCGGCTTCGCGCGGCGCGTCGGTGATCGGTTCGTGGCGCGCCCACTTCCAGCGCGCGACCGGTTCGGCGAGCGCGAGACGCTGCGAAACCAGCGCGATGAGGTTGGTGAACGCGGTATCGTCGCCGTCAGCGTGCGCAGGCGCGGGCGCGGCGGCCGCGAACAGCAGCGCGCAAGCGACGGTCAGGCGAGATAGGAAAGTAAGGGCCGATCGAGCGTGCATCGTCTGGGCGGTCCGCACAAAAGCGCCAGCATAGCGCAGGCGCGAGAGAACGCAGGCGGGGATCGGACGAACAAAGCCAGGCGCGCGCCCGACTCCGTTCAGAAGAACAGGGCGTGACGCGTCCTGGCGTCTGCCATATGCGGACTGCGAACCGGACAGCGAAGTCCGTGCGCGCCGCGCGCACCGGGCGTCGAACTCACGACGGCGGCGTGATGATTCAGCTCGGCCGCCTACTTGACCGAAGTCAGCTTGCGCTGCTCGTCGAAGAACGCGCGCACGTGCGCAGGCAGTTCAGTCGCGAGAAACTCCACCGCTACCGGCTCCGGGTCCGGACAGTGCACCTTGTCGGGCGTCGGGATTTTCGTCGGTTTGGCGTCCATGGTTCTCTCCTCGGGGTGACATCGACATTCGATTGCTGGCCAATCCGGTCGCCGCACCTTTTACGAACGACCGCAACAGCCGATTAGCTGTTCCTCTGTTTATGCGTTATCGGATCGGCGTGGCTTCAGCTTGAGCGTGAATCGAGCGCTTTAGTCGAGCGTATGACCGTTCGCACGGCGGCCGGTAATTTCCGCCTCTCCGACTCCGCTCGCGCACTTCAGTTTTAGCAAAAACTGCGCGGTCGTCCAAATGGTCGGCACGGCGGAAAGGCCCGTCGCGCTTGGCGTTGCGGCTGCCGCCGATTCCGCGCGCAGAATTTTTCGCCTTTCCTCTATGGATATAACGATACCGGGAAACCGTCGTTGACGCTGCATGGTGCGAAGCGGAAAACGACGCGTCGTTGTACGAAAGCGCACATAACGCTGGAATTAGCGAAGTCGAGTGCCCGAATGCGAAACGCTTGTGCGCAATTGCGCCAAGAAATGCGAATCGGGAGATCGTGGGGATGTGCGTTGCAAAAAGACGCACGAGAGAGCGGAGACGTCCTGACGCGCTTGGTCAAGACCAAAAGCAAAACCCCGCGCCATTTGCATGAACGCGGGGTTTTGATTACTGCTGAATCTTGTGGTGCCGGAAAGAGGAATCGAACCCCCGACCTTCGCATTACGAATGCGCTGCTCTACCGTCTGAGCTATTCCGGCATCAGAGAAACAAGATTATAGCGACCACATTCTCGATTTGGCAATAGCCTGAATCAAATTTTCTTTGTCTGATGGTAGCGGGTCACGCGATCCACTTCGTTCTTCGAGCCGAGGAACACCGGCACGCGCTGATGCAGGCTCGTCGGGACGATATCGAGAATGCGCCGTTCGCCGTCCGTCGCCGCGCCGCCCGCCTGCTCGACGATGAACGCCATCGGATTCGCTTCGTACATGAGGCGCAGCTTGCCGGGACGGTCGGGCGTGCGCTTGTCGGCCGGATACATGAAGATGCCGCCGCGATTCAGGATGCGATGCACGTCCGCGACCATTGACGCAATCCAGCGCATGTTGAAGTCTTCCTTGCGCGGGCCGTCCTTGCCTTCGTTCAGTTCGTTGACGTAACGCTGCACCGGCTCGTACCAGTGGCGGCTGTTCGACGCGTTGATCGCGTATTCGCGCGTTTCGGTCGGCACCTGCATGTCGCGCTGCGTCAGCACCCACGAGCCGAGCTCGCGGTCGAGCGTGAAGCAGTTGACGCCATGTCCGACGGTCAGCACGAGCACCGTCTGCGGGCCGTACACCGCATAGCCCGCAGCCACCTGCGCGCTTCCCGGCTGCATGAACGCCGCTTCCGAGGGATCGGCGCCATCCGGGCAGCGCAGCACCGAGAATATGGTGCCGATCGACACGTTGACGTCGATGTTCGACGAGCCGTCGAGCGGATCGAACGTCAGCAGATAGTTGCCTTTCGGGTAGCGGTTCGGAATCGGGAAGATCTTTTCCATTTCTTCCGAGGCCATCGCGGCCAGGTTTCCGCCCCATTCATTGGCTTCTAGCAGGATTTCGTTCGAGAGCACATCGAGCTTCTTCTGCACTTCGCCCTGAACGTTTTCGCTGCCGGCGGAGCCGAGCGCATCGCCGAGCGCGCCTTTGCTCACCTGATAGCCGATCTGCTTGCAGGCACGCGCGACGACTTCGATCAGAAGACGCAAGTCGGCCGGCAGATTCTGGTGTTCGCGCTGCTGCTCGATCAGGTACTTCGTAAGCGTGGTACGGCTGGAAATGGAGGACATGCTGGGCTCCGGTGAGCGTTAGACGAATATTCACGATTCTAACCGCTCGATCCTGCTCGCCGATGTGACAGCACCGGCCGTCGCCGCCATAAACAAGAATGGCCGTCGCGCGAAACAACGCGCGACGGCCATCGAACGGCTGAAACGCTCTTACGCGGCCAGCGCCTTCTCCACGACTTCGCGCACGTCGCGCGACTTAGCCTTCGACGCGACTTCGCTCAACGCCGCGTGCATCTTCTCGCGCAGCGCCGGCGTGAAGCGCCGCCACATTTCGAGTCCGCGCGCGAGCCGCGCCGCGACTTGCGGATTCAGCGCGTCGAGCGCGATCACCTGTTCGGCCCAGAACGCATAGCCGGAGCCGTCGACGGCGTGGAACTGCGCCGGATTGCCGCTGCAGAAGCTGAAAATCAGCGAACGCGCGCGGTTCGGATTCTTGAGCGTGAACGCCGGATGCTGCATCAGCTGCCGCACGATCTCGATCACCTTGCGCTCGTCGCCGCCGCGCTGCGTCGCCTGAAGCGCGAACCACTTGTCGATGACCAGCGCCTCCTTCTCGAAGCGGCGATAGAAGTCCGCCAGCGCCGCGTCCGCGACGCTCGCGTCGGCGCCTGCCGTCGCGCTCGCCAGCAGCGCGGAAAGGGCGGCGGAGCGGTCCGTCATGTTGTTCGCGTCGTCGTATTGCTTTTGCGCGAGACGCACGGCGTCGCTCGGATCGTCGAGCTGGCTGAGATACGCGAGCGCCAGATTTTTGAGCGCGCGCTTGCCGGCGTCTTCCGGCGTCGGACGATACTCGCCCGGCGTCTGATTCGCCTCGTAGACGGCGAGCCACTTGTCGCGCAACTGCGTCGCGAGCCGGCGGCTCAGGAACACGCGCGCTGCATGCACGGCGGCAGGGTCCGATACGCTCATTTGCTCCGCCAGATAGCTTTCCGACGGCAGCATCAGCGCGAGTTCACGGAAGGCGGGCGTGAGCGACGTGTCGTCGAGCACTTGAGCGAACGCCGCGATCACTTCGTCGCCAATCGAAAGCGTTTCCCCCTTGGCCGCGCGCCCGGCGAGCGCGAGCAACTCGCGCGTGGCCAGGCGTTGGCCGGCTTCCCAGCGGTTGAACGGATCGCTGTCGTGCGCGAGCAGGAACGCGAGCTGTTCATTCGTGTAATCGAATTCGACGATCACCGGCGCCGAAAAATTGCGCAGCAGCGAGGGCAGGGGCGCCTCGTCGACATCGACGAACGTGAACGACTGCTCGCGTTCCGTGAATTCAAGCACACGCGTCGTGCCGCTCGGCTCTTTTTCGCCTTCCAGACGCAGCGGCAAATCCGCGCCGTTCGCGCCGATCAGACCGACCGAGAACGGAATCAAGAGCGGCCCTTTCTGCGTCGCGCGGGCGGCTTCGGACGTCTCGCCGTAGCCTTGCGTGAGCGTCAGCGTGTATGTCTTGTTCGCGGCGTCGTAAAACGCGCGGACGTTCACGCGCGGCGTGCCCGCCTGGCTGTACCAGCGTTCGTACTGCGCGAGGTCGCGATGATTGGCGTCGGCCATGGCCTGACGGAAGTCGTCGCAGGTCACGGCCTGGCCGTCGTGGCGCTGGAAGTAGAGGTCCATGCCGCGCCGGAAGCCGTCGCGGCCGAAGAGCGTCTGATACATCCGCACGACTTCCGAGCCTTTCTCGTAGACGGTCATCGTGTAAAAATTGTTGATCTCGACGTAGCTCTCCGGGCGCACCGGATGCGCCATCGGGCCGGCGTCCTCGGCGAACTGCATTTGCCGCAGCACGCGCACGTCTTCGATGCGCTTCGTTGCGCGGGCGGCGGCGCTCGCCGCGCCATCGGCGTCGCCCGCGGCCATGTCGGCGGAGAATTCCTGATCGCGGAACACCGTCAGCCCTTCCTTCAGGCTCAGCTGGAACCAGTCGCGGCACGTCACGCGGTTGCCGGTCCAGTTATGGAAGTACTCGTGGCCGACCACGGCCTCGATGTTCGAAAAGTCCGTGTCCGTTGCCGTTTCCGGGTTGGCGAGCACGTACTTCGTGTTAAAGATGTTGAGGCCCTTGTTCTCCATCGCGCCCATGTTGAAGTCGCTCACCGCGACGATCATGAAGCGGTCAAGATCCAGCTCCAGCCCGAAGCGCTTCTCGTCCCAGCGGATCGAGTGAATCAGCGAATTCATGGCGTGGCGCGTCTTGTCGAGATCGTGTTCTTCGACCCACACTTGCAACAGCTTTTCCTTGCCCGAGCCGCTCTTGATGCGCTCTTCCAGCACCACGAGCTTGCCCGCGACGAGCGCGAACAGATAGCTCGGCTTCTTGAACGGGTCTTCCCACTTGGCGAAGTGGCGGCCATCGGACAGATCGCCTTCTTCGATCAGATTGCCGTTCGACAGAAGCACCGGATACGCGGCCTTGTCGGCGCGCAGCGTGACGGTGTAGGTGGACATCACGTCCGGACGGTCGAGGAAGTACGTGATGCGCCGGAAGCCTTCCGCCTCGCATTGCGTGAAGAAGTTGCCGCTCGACACGTAAAGTCCGGAGAGCGTCGTGTTCTGTTCCGGATTGCAGATGCTTTCAATGGTCAGTTCGAACGCGTCGCCGGGAAGATCGCCGATCGACAGACCGTGCTCGTTGATCTGGACATCTGCGTGCGCGGCGCCGTTGATCGCGGCGCGCACGAACTCCAGTTGCTCGCCGATCAGTTCCAGGCGCGCCGCATGGCCGGGCGCGTCGGGGTTGCGGCGCAGGCGCATGGTGTTCTTCACGACGGTGCGCGACGGCACGAGGTCGAATTCCAGCGCGACCGAATCGATCAGGAATGCGGGCGGCGTATAGTCCTCGCGGCGGATCACAGCGGACGCGGTCGGTGCGGGCGTGTTGGACATGGCAAGATCTTCTCGGTGAGAGTGGCGGCCCGTACGCTTACGTGCGGCAAGACGTCAGGCACGAATGCGGGCTCGGCAGGTCGAACCATTGTACAAAACGGTGGGCTGTCGTGAGTCGGCGCCGTTCGACCTGGAAAGCGCAGTGAACCAAGTGAGGATGACCATGAGTCGCTCGACATCTCGACTGATGCGCGCCGCGTGCGTGGCCGGCGCACTGTGGCTCGCGGGCTGCACGACCTATGTGCAGACGCAAGTGACCGCGTTCTCCGACTGGACCGGCAGCGACGCCACGCGCACTTATGCCTTCGCGCGCCAGGACGCGCAGCAGAACAGCATCGAGCAGAGGACATACGAAACACTCGTCGCGAACGAACTGGCGAAGCTCGCGTTCAGACAGGTGCCGGAGGCGAGCGCGCGCTATCAGGTCGCGCTCGCGTTTTCGGTGCGCGGCGATCTCGTGACCGTGCGCCAGCCCGTCTACTACGACCCGTGGCCGTGGTACGGCTATTACGGACGTCCGTTCTGGGGTCCGTGGGGCGGCTTCGGCCCCTACGGGCCGTGGGGCCCGACCGGCTATGTGGATCAGAGTTACCCGGTCTATATCCACGCGCTGCAGATCCGCATGACGGACCGTTCGACGGGACGCGAGGTCTACAAGGTGACGGCGGTCAATTCAACCGACGACTCTTCGCTGTATCGCGCGATGCCGTATCTTGCCCGCAGCGCGCTCGCCGGTTTCCCGCTCGGCAACGGCACGGTGCGCACGGTGACGCTGCCGGTGGACAAGAGCGGCGGCATCGGCAACGAGACGGCCGCATCGCTCGATACGGCGGCGAGCGGGACCGCGCCGGCGCCCGCGGCCGCGCCGAAAACGGTGGAATGAAAACGGTGGAATGAGAGCGTGCGCCGAACGCGCCTGCGTCACGCCGAAAGGCACGCGGACAAAGCGTTCGGGCGCGCGGGAAACCCGCCGCAATATATGCAGCGGCGGTCAATAAGCGATATATTCGCGGTCATGACAAAACCGTGTCCGCCCCATCCGAAAGCCGTTCCCGAGCCCACCACGTGGGACGCGCGGCTCGCCCGCCGCCTCGTCACGCCGCTCGTCGGCACGCCCGTCACGCCGAATCATCTGACGACCGTTCGCCTCGCCATCGGGCTCGGCGGCGCGTACTGCCTCTCGCTCGGCGACTTCTGGTTGTGCTCGCTGGGCGCGCTCTTGATTGCGCTGTCAAATTTCGTCGATCACACCGATGGCGAGCTTGCGCGCATCAGCGGTCAGTCGAGTAAGATCGGACACTTTTACGACCTTGCGTGCGACGCGCTCGTGACCGTGCTGCTCTTCGCGGGCATCGGTTTCTATGTCGCGGCGCATCATCCTTCGTACGCGGTCGCCGCGCAGTGGCTCGGCGGCGTCGCGGGCGTCGCGGTCGCGCTGATTTTCTTCCTGCGTATGCGCATCGAGTCGATGGTCGGCAAATCCGGAACCAAGCAGGCTTCGGCGGGCGGCTTCGAGACCGAGGACGTGCTGTACCTGCTGCCGCTCGTTACGGTGCTCAACGGCATGACGCCGTTTCTGATTGCCGCAGCCATCGGCGCGCCGTTGTTCGCCGTGTACGTCGCGGTGGATTATCGGCGGGTCATACGGCGCGTGCGGGCTGAAGCGACGGTGTGCACGGCGGCGAAGGCGGCGAAGGCGGCGCACCCTGCGCGCAAGGACGGCAACGATTTTCAGGCGGTGAGATGAGCGATACGGCAACTCCGGTCAACCAGCATCCGGGACAGTCACAGGTAGACCGCGCGAGCCGCCCGTCACCGCGCGACATCGACGCGACGCTCAACGCGCGTCTGGCGACATTGTCCACGCCCAGGCTGCACGCCGACTACGAGAAGCAAGGCTCCTTCCTTTATCTCGACGACTTCCTTCCGCGCGACTATACCGAACGCCTGATCGCCGCCGTCCACGACGTGATGCCGGCCGTTAACCGCAACTACTTGCCGGGGCACAAGGCGGGCGGCAGCGTGAGCCGTCACACGCTCGACAAGCTCGCGCCGTTCATCGCGGACTTGTACCGCTCCGAGGCGCTCATCAAGTGGCTGGAGGCGGTAAGCGGCGACAAGCTGCAACTCTCGCCCGAAGACGATCCTCACGCCTACGCGCTGTATTTCTATACCCGCCCCGGCGATCACATCGGCTGGCATTACGACACGTCGTACTACAACGGCCGGCGCTACACCATGCTGCTCGGCGTGATCGACGATTCGTCGTGCCGTCTCGACTACGAACTGCATACGCGCACGCCAAACGTGCCGCCGCAACCCGGCTCCGTGCAGTATCCGCCGGGCGCGCTGGTGTTCTTCGACGGCGACAAGCTCCGGCATCGCGTGACGCCGCTCGGCGAGAACGAGATGCGCGTGTCCCTCACGTTCGAGTACGTCACGAACCCGGAAATGCGGCCGTTCCAGCGTTTCATTTCGAACATGAAGGACTCGATCGCGTACTTCGGGTTCAAGCAGGTCTTTCGCCGCAAAGGCGGCAAGAACGGGCAGGCATGAGTCGCGCCGGGACGTTTCTGCTGTCGATCGGCGTGGTGTTGTTCATCGCGCTGCTCGGCTGGCAAGGCTTCGGCTCCGTCGCTACGACGCTCGCCGCCGCAGGCTGGGGCCTCTTCGCCGTGGCCGCGTTCCACTTTGCGCCGCTCGTGCTCGACGCCGGCGCGATCAGCGTGCTCTTTTCCCGCAACGAACGCGACGTCACGCTGCGCGACGCGCTGCTCGCGCGCTGGGCAGGCGAATCGGTCAATAGTCTGATGCCCGCCGGGCAGATCGGCGGGCCGATGCTGATGGTCCGGCATCTCTCGCAGCGCGGCATGCGCGCGCGCGACGCCGCCGCCGTCATCACCGTCAGCACGACGATGCAGACCGTCGCGCAACTGCTGTTCGCGCTCGTCGGCGTCGTCCTCTTGACGGGCTACGCGGCGGGCGGCTCGTCGACGGTCGTGTCGATTGCGGTGCTGGCGGTCGTCGGCGTCATCGGGGCGATGATCTTCGGGTTCTATCTCGCGCAGCGGCGCGGTTTGTTCGGCCGCGCGATGCGCTTCGCATCCGGCATCGCAGCGCGCTTTTCGAAGAAGCGCGACTGGTCGTCGCTCGTCACGCGCGCCGAGGCGGTCGATACGGCGGTTCACGCGCTGTATCGCGAGCGCGGCAAGGTGGCGGCGAGTTTCGGCCTGAGCATGCTTGGCTGGATCGTCGGCACGGGCGAAGTCTGGATCGTGCTCGATCTGCTCGGGCATCCGGTCGGCTGGACGGAGGCGCTGCTGCTCGAAAGCCTGGGTCAGGCCATTCGCGGCGCGGCGTTCGCCATTCCCGGCTCGCTCGGCGTGCAGGAGGGCGGTTATCTGCTGCTCGCGCGCCTCGTCGGCCTGCCGCCCGAAACGGCGCTGGCGCTCTCGCTGGCCAAGCGTGCCCGCGAGCTCTTGCTGGGCGTGCCGGGCATCGTCTATCTGCATTTCGTTGAAAAAGGCTGGCAGCGCCGCCGTCTTGCGCGCGTGCCGGATATCGACTGATTCACCCTCGAAGGGAACAACAACCATGCGCGCAATCATTCTTGCGGCCGGGATGGGACTTCGTCTCGTTCAGCCCGAGGGCCAGCAAAAGCCGAAGTGCCTGCTGCGCTTCGGCGACGCGTCGCTTCTCGAACGCCATCTTCATTATCTGAAGGGCGCGGGCGTCGATGAAATCGTCTTCGTGACCGGCTTCAAGCACGAACAGATCGAGGCGGAACTGGCGTCGATCGACTGGAAGCCGAAGACGGAAATCGTCGTGAACGAGGAATTCACGCTCGGCAGCGTGTTGTCGGTTCACACGGCGCGCGAAGCCATGACGCGCGGCGGCGACGTGCTGCTGATGGATGCCGACGTGCTCTACGATGAGCGCATCATCGAACCGCTGGTCGCTGGCGGCGCCGTGAACCGCCTGCTTATCGACCGCGACTTCGAAGCCGGCGACGAGCCGGTGAAGCTGTGCGTCGAGAACGGCGTGCCGGTGGAACTGCGCAAGCAGGTCGCGGCGGGCCTCACGTACGACACCATCGGCGAATCGGTCGGCTTCTTCCGCTTCGACGAGAAGACGGCCGCGCGTCTTGCCGAGATCGTCGCGCATTACGTCGAGACGGGCCGCGCGAAGATGCCGCATGAAGAAGCGGTGCGCGACCTGCTGTTGGAAAAAGCCCACGTGTTCGATATCGCCGATGTCACCGGCGCGCCGTGGATCGAAATCGACTTTCAGAACGATGTAACGCGCGCAGCCGACGAAGTGCTGCCGCAGTTGCAACCGCTACGTGAGTTTGCAGGAGCATCCCAACAATGAACGCACCCGGAACCATTCCCGTCGGCTACTCGCGCACCATGCGTCTGCGCGAGATGCTGCAAAGCAACCGCCTCGAATTCCTGATGGAAGCGCACAACGGCATCTCCGCGCGCATCGCGAAGGAAGCCGGTTTCAAGGCGATCTGGGGCTCGGGCCTGTCGATCTCCGCGCAGTTCGGCGTGCGCGACAACAACGAAGCAAGCTGGACGCAGGTCGTCGATAACCTCGAATTCATGGCCGACGCGAGTGACTTGCCCATTCTGCTCGACGGCGACACCGGCTACGGCAACTTCAACAACGTGCGCCGGCTCGTGAAGAAGCTGGAGCAGCGCGGCATCGCGGGCGTGTGCATCGAGGACAAGCAGTTCCCGAAGACCAACAGCTTCATCAACGGCGAAGCGCAGCCGCTCGCCGACATGGACGAGTTCTGCGGAAAGATCAAGGCAGGCAAGGATTCGCAGAGCGATCCTAACTTTTCGATCGTGGCGCGCGTCGAGGCGCTGATCGCCGGTTGGGGCATGGAAGAGGCGCTCAAGCGCGCCGAGGCATATCGCCAGGCGGGCGCAGACGCGATCCTGATCCACAGCAAGCTCTCGAAGCCCGACGAAATCCTGACCTTCGCGCGCGAATGGGCCGGGCGCGGTCCGCTCGTGATCGTGCCGACGAAGTACTACAGCACGCCGACCGACGCGTTCCGTCAGGCGGGCATCAGCTGCGTGATCTGGGCGAACCATCTGATTCGCGGCGCGGTGTCGGCGATGCAGGCCATCGCGAAGGAAATCCACGACAGCGAAACGCTCGTCAATGTTGAAGACCGCATCGCGACGGTGAACGAGATTTTCCGCCTGCAAGACGCCGACGAATACTCGGCGGCAGAGAACATCTATCTGACGGCGGCCAACGAAAAGCGCAGCGCGGTCGTGCTGGCGGCGAGCCGCGGCGCGGGTCTCGAAGCCGTGACGGCGGATCGTCCGAAAGTGATGCTGCCGGTCGCGGGCAAGCCGCTTTTGCGCCATCTCGTCGAGGCGTTCAAAAAGGAAGGCATCAACGACATCACCGTGGTCGGTGGCTACCGTGCCGATGCGATCGATACGTCGGGCGTGCGGCTCGTCGTCAACGACAAGCACGCGTCGACGGGCGAACTGGCATCGCTCGCGTGCGCCGCGAAGCACATCACCGGCGACACGGTGCTCTCCTACGGCGATTTGCTGTTCCGCAGCTACATCCTGCGCGATCTCGTCGAATCGCCGAGCGACTTCTGCGTCGTCGTCGATTCGTCGCAGACGCCGCAATCGGGCGCGTCCGCGACCGACTTCGCTTACTGCTCGCAACCGGATGACCGCGCGCTCTTCGGCCAGAAAGTGTGGCTGGAAAGCGTGGTCGGCGCGGGACACGGTCTGACCGAAGGCCGCGCGCCGCAGGGCCGCTGGATGGGTCTCATCAATGTGCGCAGCAGTGCACGTGATCGCCTGCTCGCGGTGCTCGCGCAGCTTCAGCAGCGCCCCGACTTCGACACGCTCGACATGGCAGCGCTCCTGAACGCGCTCGTCGCGGCGGGCGAAAAGATCGAAGTGCAGTACGTGCACGGCCACTGGCGCGGCGTGAACGACCTGGACGACTTCCGCCGCGCGGGCGACTTCGCGCACGGTCAAACGCCGATCGGCTCCGAAGGTCTGGAGAACGCGCGTGATTGAGGCCGCCCAGTTCGTCGAGGCGGCGCGCGCGCGCGGCTTCGACTGGTACGCGGGCGTGCCGTGCTCCTTTCTCACGCCGTTCATCAACTACGTGCTGCAGGACGAATCGCTGCACTACGTGTCGGCGGCGAACGAAGGCGATGCGGTCGCGCTGATTGCGGGCGTCGCGCTTGGTGCAGGAAGCGGCACGCGGAACAGCGAGCGCAAACGTCGCGGCATCGCGATGATGCAAAACTCCGGGCTCGGCAACGCGGTGAGCCCGCTGACCTCGCTCACGTGGACGTTTCGCCTGCCGCAGCTTCTGATCGTGACGTGGCGCGGCCAGCCGGGCGTCGCAGACGAGCCGCAGCACGCGCTGATGGGCCCGATCACGCCGCAGATGCTCGACACGATGGAGATTCCGTGGGAGCTTTTCCCGACGGAAGCGGACGCCATCGGCCCGGCGCTTGATCGCGCGACCGACTACATGGACCGCACGGGCCGTCCGTATGCGCTCGTCATGCAGAAGGGCAGCGTTGCGCCATACGAGCTGAAGAAGACCGGGCTGTCGGGCGTGCGCTCCGCCGAAGCCGCCGCGCCGGTCGACCGATTCGAAGGCGAGCGCGTGACACGTCATGCCGCGCTGGAGCGCGTGATCGCACGCACGCCGAAGGATTCGACGGTCGTCCTGGCATCGACCGGCTTCTGTGGCCGCGAACTGTACGCTATCGACGACCGCGAGAATCAGCTGTATCTCGTCGGCTCCATGGGCTGCGTGACGCCGATGGCGCTCGGCCTCGCGCTGTCGCGACCGGACCTGACCGTCGTCGCGCTCGACGGCGACGGCGCCGCGCTCATGCGCATGGGCGCGTTTTCGACGCTCGGCGCGTACGGCCCGTCCAATCTGATCCACCTGTTGCTCGACAACGGCGCGCACGAATCGACCGGCGGACAGGCGACCGTGTCGCGCGGCGTCGATTTCGCGTCGATCGCGGCGGCGTGCGGCTACGCGCTCGCGCTCGACGGCGACGACATCGGCGTGATCGACCGCCTCATCGATGCGCAAGCGCCCGAAGGCGCACGCTTCGCGCGCCTGTCGATCCGCACCGGCACGCCCGCCGACCTGCCGCGCCCGAAGATCACGCCGGAAGACGTGCGCGCGCGCCTGCAACGACACATCGGAGAACGCTGATGCTGCTGCTCAATCCCGGTCCCGTCACGCTCACCGAACGCGTGCGCAACAGCCTGTTGCAGACAGACATGTGCCATCGCGAGCCGGAGTTCTTCGACTTGCAGGACGAAGCGAGAGCGCGGCTCGTCGCCGCCTACGCGCTCGATCCCGCGAAGTGGACAGCGGTGCTGATGACCGGCTCCGGCACGGCTGCCGTCGAAAGCATGATCGCGGGCCTCGTGCCGGAAGGCGGGCGGCTGCTCGTCGTGGAAAACGGCGTGTATGGCGACCGCATCGCGCAGATCGCGACGCAATACGGCATCGAGCATGAAGTGCTGAAGTACGAATGGATGCAGGCGCCGAACACCGACGCGATCGTCAAATTGATCGACGAGAAAGCGTTCTCGCACGTCGCGATCATCCATCACGAGACGACGACCGGCCGCCTGAATCCGCTGTACGCGCTCTCGCGGGCGTGCGCCGAACGCGGCGTCGGCTTGCTGGTCGATGGCGTGAGCAGCTTCGGCGCGGAAGCAATCGACTTCGACGGCGGCGGCATCGTCGCAGTCGCGGCGACCGCCAACAAGTGCCTGCACGGCGTGCCGGGCGCGGCATTCGTGATCGTGCGGCGCGACGCGCTGGCGAAGGCCGCGAGCCGCACGTACTACCTCGGCATCGCGCGGCTTGCCAAGCTGCAGGACGCGCGCAACACGCCGTTCACGCCGTCCGTGCATGCGTACTACGCGCTCGTCGAGGCGTTGCGCGAATTCGAGGACGAAGGCGGCTGGCGTAAGCGTCACGCGCGTTATGCGGCGCTCGCGGAGCAAGTGCGCGCGGGCTTTGCGGCGCTCGGCATCGAAAGCGCATTGCCGGCGGACGAATCGTCGGTCGTGTTGCGCGCGTATCGGCTGCCGGCGGGCATCAGCTACGAAACGCTGCACGATGCGTTGAAGGCCAAGGGCTTCGTGATCTACGCGGGGCAGGGCGGCTTGTCCAAGACGCTCTTCCGCATCTCGACGATGGGCGCGCTCGACGCCAGCGACATGGACCGCCTCGTTGCGTCCGTCGCGGAACTGCTGCGTTAAGCGTAAGCCTCAAGGACCTTTGCAGAAAATCGCCGTGATGAAGGGCGCGACGTGGTGCACGTCCGCGTCGCTGCCCGCTGCGTCGACCTTCTCCTGCACGGCGTCGTCGCTGGCCCAGACGACCACGCCGTAAGCCGAATCCGCAATCGGCTCACCGTTGCCCTGTTTGAAGATCGGATCGTCCTTCTGGTAGCCGACGACCGCATACACCTTGAAACCGTACGCGGTCAGCACCGCGCCTTTGACCGCCTTGAACGCGTTGACCGAGTTCGGCTCCACGCGCATCGGCTTCTTCTCGATCAACCCGTCTTGCTGAAGCGGCGCGATGAAATCGTGCGCGGTGGAGCGGCAATCGAGCTGCGCTTCGATTGCGCGCGCATGTGACGGCGTGGCCAGCGCGGCGAGTGCGAGTGATGCGGCTAGGCGTAATAGAAGCGCGTCGGCCTTCATAGGGAGTCTTCACGGTGACGGACGAAAGCTTGCACTTTAGCGAGCGCGCAAAAATTGTGCTCGGATGAGCGCGCTCGATCCACATCGCAAAGAAAAACGCCCTTCGTCGGAAGGGCGCTTAATCGACACTCAGGCCGCCAGTTCCAGCGCCGCCGGGTTGCGCCGCTCGCGCTCGTGCACACGCTTGCCTGCCGCGTAGGTTTCGAACACGGCGCGGTCGTCGCCGAGCAGCGCAAACGCGAACAGCAGTTCTTCAAGCGACTCCACACGCGCCGTGCGCCGCGCGAGCAGCGGCGTCGCGGCCGGGTCGAGCACGACGAAATCCGCTTCGCTGCCGGGCGCGAGCGTGCCGATCTTGTCGTCGAGTTCGAGCACTTGCGCCGCGCCCGTCGTCGCGAGCCAGAACATGCGTGTCGCGCTTAAGTGATGCCCCGTCAGACGCGCAACCTTGTGCGCTTCGTTCATCGTCTGGAGCATGGAAAACGACGTGCCGCCGCCGACGTCCGTCGCGAGCGCCACGGGCATCTTCGACGCGCCAGCTTTCTCGAAATCGAACAAACCGCTGCCGAGAAACAGGTTCGACGTCGGACAATGCGACGCCACCGCGCCCGTTTCGGCCATGCGCTGCCGGTCGGTATCGTCGAGATGGATGCAGTGGCCATACACCGCGCGCCGCCGCAGGAGGCCGTAGTGATCGTAGACGTCGAGATAGCTGCGATGCCCCGGAAAAAGGCTCTCGACCCACTTGATCTCGTCGGTGTTCTCCGCGACGTGCGTCTGAATGAACACGTCGTGATGCTGCTGCGCGAGCGCGCCGCACGCTTCCAACTGCGCTTCGGTCGATGTCGGCGCGAAGCGCGGCGTCAGCGCGTAATGCTGACGCCCGCGGCCATGCCAGCGCGCGATGAGCTCGGCGCTGTCGTCATATCCCGATTGCGCCGTGTCGCGCAGGAATTCGGGGCAGTTGCGGTCCATCAGCACCTTGCCCGCCACCATGCGCAGATTGCGCGCCTCGCTCTCGGTAAAGAACGCATCGGCGGATTGCTTGTGCACGGTGCAGTAGACGAGCGCCGTGGTCGTGCCGCACGCGAGCAGTTCATCGAGGAAAAAGCTCGCCGTCTCGCGCGCGACGGCCGGGTTCTCGAAGCCGCGCTCGGTCGGAAACGTGTACGTGTCGAGCCACGGCAGAAGACCCGGCGCGGGCGACGCGATCATGTCCGTCTGCGGAAAGTGAATATGCGAGTCGATGAAGCCCGGCACGATCAGCTTGTCGCGCATGGTGTGAACGATCGCGTCCGCGCCGAGCGTGTCGCGCAGCGACGCATACGCGCCCGCCGCGACCACTTTGCCGTCCTCGACGATCAGAAGGCCGTCGGCCTCGTACACCGCGCCGTCGGCGGCAAGCGCGGGGTCTTCGCGGAAGGTGAGCAACTGGGCGCGGTAGGCGGTCTGAGTCATGGTGCAACGTCTCCGATTTCTAGTGATGTCTACAGCTGCGAAAGCAATACGAGCGAGAAGGCCGCGATGATCCACATCGCCGGCTTGATCTCCTTGAAGCGCCCCGTCGCCGACTTGAGCACGACGAACGCGAGAAAGCCGTACGCGACGCCGTCGGTGATCGAGTAGGTCAGCGGGATCAGGATCATCGCGAGGAACGCGGGAATGGCTTCATCGAAGCGATGCCATTCGATCTGCGTGATCGCTTCCATCATGAACACGCCGACGAGCACGAGCGCGGGCGCGGTCGCGATTGCCGGAACGAGCGAGAGGAGCGGCGAGAGAAACAGGAACGGCAGGAAGCACAGGCCCGCGACGACGGCGACGAGCCCGGTGCGCCCGCCCGCCGAAATGCCCGCTGCCGATTCGATATAGGCGTTCGCGGGACTCGTGCCGAGCGGCGCGGAAACCAGCGCGGAGAACGCGTCCACCATCATCGACTGGCGAATGTTGCGCGGGTTGCCGTTCGCGTCGAAGAGCTTGCCGGCCTCCGAGATCGCCATGAAAGTGGAAAGCGCGTCGAAGAACGACGTGAAGAGCATCACGAAGATGAACGGCCAGTAAACCACTTTCAGCGCGCCCGTGAGGTCCAGTTGCCAGATGCCCGAGAAGTCCGGCGCGGAGAACAGGCCGTTCCAGTTCACCAGCGTTTTCGTGGCGATGGCGGCGGGCCAGTACGCGGTGCCGTCGCCCCAGACGCGGCCGATCGGAATGGCGATGATCGTCGTGAACACGATGCCGAGCATCAGCGCGCCGGTCACCTTGCGCGCGACCAGGATCGTCGTGACGGCAAGGCCGATCAGGAACGTGATGACGACCGGATTGAGCGATGCCGAGTGCACGATGGTCACCGGATCGCCGACGACGAACTTCGCGTTCACGAGCCCGATCAGGCTAATAAACAAGCCGATGCCGCACGACACCGCATGGCGCAGGTTCGCGGGAATCGCATCCACGACGAGCTTGCGCGCGTTGAACACCGCGAGCACCGCGAAGATCACGCCGGCCCAGAACACGCAGCCGAGCGCCGTCTGCCACGGCATCTTGCCGCCGTGGACCATCACGAAGGCGAAGAGCGCGTTCATGCCCATGCCGGGCGCGACCAGCACGGGATTGCGCGCGTAGAGGCCCATCGCGCAGCTGCCGAGAAAGCTGACGATGACGGTTGCCGTGAGCGCCGCCGGAAACGGCACGCCGGCCTGCGAAAGAATGCCGGGATTGACGACGATGATGTACATCGCCGTGAGGAACGTGGTGATGCCCGCGACGATTTCGGTCTTCGTGCGCGAGCCCGCCGCGCGAATGCCGAAGAATCGTTCGAGGGCGGTGGTGTCGCGTTGGGTTGTTGCTGTGGTATCCATCTTTATTGCGTTTAGTACGGTTAGTGCTTGGCTTTACTGCTTCCAGTACGCATCGAGGCGCGCGACCATTGTGGCGCGTTCGTCGTCGGTGACGAACGAGGCTTCCAGGCTGTTCTTCAACAGCGTGTAGACCTCCTTGTCCGACAGCTTCAGCGCATCGACGATAGCGAAGTAGTTCGCGTTGACGTAGCCGCCGAAATACGCGGGATCGTCGGAATTGATCATCACCGCGACGCCCTGATCCAGCAGGTCTTTCAGCGTGTGCTTGGTCATGTCGTCGAACACGCAGAGCTTGATGTTCGAGAGCGGGCACACGGTCAGCGCGATGCGCGCATCCGCGAGACGTGCGACGAGCGCGGCGTCCTCGATGCTGCGCACACCGTGATCGACGCGATCCACCTTGAGCACATCCAGCGCCTCGTAGACATACGCGGGCGGGCCTTCCTCGCCCGCATGGGCGACGAGCTTCAGCCCGCGCTCACGCGCCTTGGCGAAGACGCGCTCGAATTTCGACGGCGGATGCCCGCGTTCCGACGAATCCAGCCCGACGCCGATCAGCCGGTGCGCGTACTGGTCGAAGAGCGGCAGCGCGCTTTCGTACGTGGCGAGCGCGTCTTCCTCGGAGAGATGACGCAGGAAGCAGAGAATCAGTTTCGACGTGAGGCCGCGCTTCTCGCCTTCGGCAAGCGCGCGCTCGATGCCCGCGACGACCGTTTCGATGGCGACGCCGCGCTCCGTATGCGTTTGCGGATCGAAGAAGATTTCCGCGTGCGTGACGTGGTCGGCGAGCGCGCGCTCGACGTAGGCCATCGTCATGTCGTAGAAATCGGCTTCATGCAGCAAGACGCTCGCGCCCGCGTAGTAAATGTCGAGGAACGACTGCAGGTCGGTGAACGCGTACGCGGCGCGCAGCGCGTCGATGGAGTCATATGCGAGCTTCACGCCGTTGCGTTCGGCAAGCGCGAAGATCAGTTCCGGCTCGAGTGAGCCTTCTATGTGAATGTGCAGCTCCGCCTTCGGCGCGCGCGCGATCTTGTCGGCGAGTGTGGGATTCATGGGCTTGGGGTTCTTATGTCGATGCTAGGGGCTTCCGCTCGGGGTCAAGCGGTCTGTTGCGACGACGTGGAAAGCTCGGCACGCGCTTCCACGGCCTGCAGCAGCTGGGCGGCTGCCGCGACGGCAATGACTTCGGGCGCTTTATCGACGATGCCGTCGATGCCGATCGGACACACCATCTTCGCGATGCGCGCCGGGTCGATGCCGCGCGCGGCGAGCCGGTGCTCGAACTGCCGGCGCTTCGTGTGCGAGCCGATCATGCCGAAGAACGCGAAGTCGCCGCGCGCGAGAATGCGTTCGGCCAGGACGAGATCCACCGCATGGTTGTGCGTCATCACGATGAAGTACGTGCCCGGCGGCGCGTTGTCGACGGCCTCGTCGGGCGCGTCGTTCGGCTCGATCGTCACGTTGTCCGGCACGAACTGCGGGGCCGGGAACGCGGCGTCGCGCTCATCGACCCATCGTACGTGACAGGGCAGCGTGGCGAGCACGCGCACGAGCGCCGCGCCCACGTGACCCGCGCCGAACAGCACGACCTGAAAGTCGCGCGGCGCGATGGTTTCGGTGAGCAGCGCGCCGCTCTCGTCGAAGCCCGCGCCGTCCCACAACAGGCAGTCGGTGGTGTCGGCGCCCGGCTCGGGATCGGACAGCATCACGGCGTCGGGCATCGGCGCGAAGGAGACGCTGCGCACCGTCGAAAGCCCGGCTGCCGTGCGTTTGGCGAGCGAAGTCACCCAGTTGAGGTCCGATACGTCGAGCCGCTCGAACGCGAGCACGACCGCGCCGCCGCAGCACTGGCCGAGGCTCGGGCCGAGCGCGAAACGCTCGAGCCGCCTCATGCGCGGGCTGCGCATGCCGTCCTTCAGCACTTGCCGGGCGGTTTCGATCGCCTTCCATTCGAGATGGCCGCCGCCGATGGTGTAGCGGGCGTCCTCGCGCGTGACGATCATCTTCGTGCCCGGCTCGCGCGGCGCGGAGCCTTCGACACGCGCGACCGTCACGAGCACGACGGCGTCGCCGTGCGCGAGCAGGTGTTGCAGGTCGTTCAGCCAAACTTGCATGGATGAGGCTCCGGGAGAGGATCGGGTTATTGCGTCGTCGCAGGCGCTAGTTTACCGGGGCGGCGGACTGAGCCTCGGCGGCGAGAGAAGCGAGCGCATCGAGAATCGCTTCGGGCGTGGCGGGCGCGCGCAGCTTGGGCGCTTCGGGCGCGTCGGGCGCCGTGCCCGCGATGGCCGCACGAATGGCGAGCAGCACCGAAAACGCCAGCAGGAGCGGCGGCTCGCCGACCGCCTTCGAGCGGAAGATGGTCGGCTCGGCGTTCTCGTTGCCCGCGCCGCGAAAGAGCGCGACGTTGAACGCGGCGGGCGTGTCGTTGACGGCGGGAATCTTGTAGGTGGAAGGCGCGTGCGTCATCAGGCGCCCGTCGCGGTTCCACCACAGCTCTTCTGTCGTGAGCCAGCCCATGCCCTGAATGAAGCCGCCTTCCACTTGTCCCAGGTCGATGGCCGGGTTGATCGAGCGCCCCGCGTCGTGCAGCACGTCGGCGCGCAGCAGCTTCCATTCGCCGGTGAGCGTATCGACGACGACCTCCGATACCGCCGCGCCGTACGCGAAGTAGTAGAACGGATGGCCGGTCAGCGTCTTCGCGTCCCAATGGACCTTGGGTGTTGCGTAGAAGCCGTCGGACCACAACTGCACGCGCGCCAGATACGCCGCCGCGACCAGTTGATCGAAGGGCATCTGCCCGCCGTTCGCCTCGACCACGCCGCCGTGAAAGCGCACGTCCGCCGCCGCGCCGCCGAGTTGCCTCGCGGCCAGTTCCGCGAGGCGCTCGCGGATGGTCAGCGCCGCCGCTTCCGCCGCCTTGCCGTTCAGATCGCTTCCGGTCGATGCCGCCGTCGCCGACGTATTCGCGACCTTCGACGTATCGGTGGCCGTCACGCGCACGCGCGCGAGTCCGATGCCGAGCACGCTCGCCACCACTTGCGCGACTTTCGTGTTGAGCCCCTGGCCCATTTCGGTGCCGCCGTGATTGACGAGCACCGAGCCGTCCTTGTAGACATGCACGAGCGCGCCGGCCTGATTCAGAAACGGCACGTTGAAGGAGATGCCGAACTTGACCGGCGTGAACGCGATGCCGCGCTTGAGCACGTCGTTCGTCGCGTTGAACGCGGCGATCGCTTCGCGGCGCGCGTGGTAGTCGCTGGAGGCGATCAGGTCGTCGGTGAGCGGCGTGAGCACGTTGTCCGCGACGGTCTGACCGTACGGCGTGACGTTGCGCTCGCCGATGCGGTAGTAGTTCGCGCGCCGCACGTCGAGCGGATCGCGCTTCAGCCGATGCGCGATTTCATCGAGCATCACTTCCATCACGAGCGCGCCTTGCGGCCCGCCGAAGCCGCGAAACGCCGTGTTCGACTGTGTGTTCGTCTTGCAGCAGAACGCGCGGATATCGACATCGCTCAAGAAATACGCGTTGTCGAAGTGGCAGACGGCGCGCGTCGCCACCGCGCCCGACAAGTCCGCCGAATAGCCGGCCCTCAGCGCGATCTCGACGCGCGCCCCGACGATGCGCCCGTCTTCGTCGAAACCCGCTTCGTATTCGTAGACGGCGTCGTGGCGCTTGCCGGTGATCATGAAGTCGTCGTCGCGATCGGCGCGCAGCTTCACGGGACGTTTCAGCACGTGCGCCGCGAGCGCCGCGACGCACGCGAAGAGCGCCGATTGCGATTCCTTGCCGCCGAACCCGCCGCCCATGCGCCGGCATTCGCAGACGACCGCGTGCGTCGGCCAGTCGAGCATGTGCGCGACGACCTGCTGCATTTCGCTCGGGTGCTGCGTCGAGCTGTAGACGAGCATGCCGTCCGATTCTTTCGGGACGGCGTACGCCACCTGGCCTTCCAGATAAAACTGCTCCTGCCCGCCGACCTCGAATTCCCCGGCAATGCGATGCTTCGCGCCCGCGATGCGCGCGTCGGGATCGCCGCGTTTCAGATGCAGCGGCGGAAGCACGAACTGCTTGCGCGCCTTGGCTTCGCGCGGCGTGAGCACGGTTTCGAGCGGCTCGTAGCGCACGACGTCGTCGCTTTTGGCGAGCGCGGCGGCGCGGCGCGCCAGATCGTGCGTTTTCGCGATGACCGCGAACACCGGCTGCCCGAGGTACTGCACTTCGTCGGCGGCGAGGATCGGATCGTCGTGGATAACGGGGCCGCAGTTGTTCTCGCCGCGAATATCGGCGGCGGTCAGCACGGCGACCACGCCGGGCGCGGCACGCACGGCATCGAGATTCATCGAGACGATGCGCGCGTGCGCGTATCGCGACAACCCGAGCGCCGCGTGCAGCGTGCCGCGCAATTCGCGAATGTCGTCGGTGTAGACAGCCTCGCCGCTCACATGCAGCGCCGCCGATTCGTGCGGCAGCGCGGCGCCGGCTGCGTCGACGTCAGCGGGGCGGGCCGCGGCGTCGAGCGCGATAGGTTCGCTGGCCTTGTTCATGGCTGCTCCTCGGAGACCGACGCATGGGCGGCGTAGGCGAACGCGTTGACTGTGGCGAGCGCGAGCGGCGCGTCGGCGCGCGTTTCCAGATGAAAGCGCCGCAGCAGGTTGCGCGCCACCTTCGCCCGATACGCGCTCGATGCGCGCATGTCGGTGAGCGGCTGATAGTCGGCGTCGAGCGCGCTCATCGCGACGCGCGCGGTGTCGTCGGTCCAATGCGCGCCGGTTAGCGCCGCTTCGGCTTGGGCCGCGCGCCTGGGCGTCGCCGCCATGCCGCCGAACGCGATGCGCGCGCTCGTCACACGATGCGTGTCGTCAAGGCGGATTGCGAAGGCCGCGCAGACGGCGGAGATGTCCTGATCGTAGCGCTTGGCCACTTTGTAGGTCCGGAACCGCAAGTCTGCGGCAGGGCGCGGCACGCGGATCGCCGCGACGAATTCGCCCGCCTGCAACGCGGTTTTCTGATACGCGAGGTAGAACGCGTCGAGCGGCATGGTGCGCGTCGCGTCGCCTCTTTGCAGCACGAGTTCCGCGTTCAGCGCGATAAGCGCGGGCATCGAATCCCCGATTGGCGAGCCGTTCGCGATGTTGCCGCCGAGCGTGCCCGCGTTCCGGATGGGCCGCGACGCGAAACGCGTCCAGAGTTCGGCGAGTTCGGGATAATCGGCGGTGAGCGCGGCGTACGCGTCTTCGAGCGATGCGGCCGCGCCGATCGTCAGCGTCTGCGCGTCGTGCTCGATGCGCTTCAGTTCCTCGACATTGCCGATAAAGAGAATGTCGCCGAGATCGCGAAACTGCTTGGTGATCCACAGGCCGATGTCCGTGCTGCCGGCAAGTAGCCGCGCGTCCGGATTCGCTGCGCGAAGGCGGGCGAATTCGGCGCGGCTGACGGGCGCGTGGAAGGCGGGCGTGCCGAAGGCTTCGCCGCGTGCGTCCGGCGCGCGGTACTCGAATGTCTGCGTGCGGCGCAAGCCGGCGAGCGTGTCGCGGATCGCATCGCGGTCGAAAGCCGGCGGCGGGTAGTCGAACATGCGCTCGGCGGCATCGATGATCGGCCGGTAGCCGGTGCAGCGGCACAGGTTCCCGGAAATGGCGGCGGCGATTTCATCGCGCGAGGGCGGACCGGCATCGCGCGGATGGGCGTGATACAGCGCCCACAGCGACATGACGAAGCCCGGCGTGCAGAAGCCGCATTGCGAGCCGTGACAATCGACGAGCGCCTGTTGCACCGGGTGCAGCGCGCCGTCCGCGCCGCGCAGGTCTTCGACGGTGAAGAGCGCGCGCGAATCGAGCGTCGGCAGCAGCTGGATGCACGCGTTGACGGCCTTTAGCGCGAGTTCGCCGGCTGAATCGAGTTCGCCGACGACGACCGTGCAGGCGCCGCAGTCGCCTTCGGCGCAGCCTTCTTTGGTGCCGGTGCAGTCGTTCGCGCGCAGATGTTGAAGCACGGTGCGCGTGGCGGGCGCGCCGGCGATTTCGCGGACGGCGCCGCGGTGCAGGAAGCGGATGGTGTGCGTTGTCATGAGCCGGGCAGGGACATTGCGGACCAGGCGCGCGTTACGCGGTTTCCGCCTGCATCCCGAAAATCGGGCATGTAAGCGGACTGCGCGCACGTAGATCGCCATCCAGCCTCGACCATAGCACCGCAATATCCCGAAAATATTGTCGGGACCGTATTCAGATTATGCGGAAGCGGTGATGCGGGGAAGTGAAATGCGAGAGAAACAGCGCGAGGCGCGGGGCGTGAGCGCCCGCGCCGAAAGCAAGCTCACAGCGCCGCCGCGCGCGCCTTGCGCCGCGACCGAATGCTGAAGGCGACGAGCACGAAAATCACCGCAAACGCGACGAGCGACCACTGCGGCAGCGAAAGCCCGAAAATCGGCGGATAAGCTGTCTCACAAAGCCCCGCCACCTTGAAGACTTGCGGCATCCAGCGCGCGGGCGGCAGGCTGTCGACGACCGGCTGCAACGCATCGAAGCCGCAGCTGAATCCGGGGTTCGCCTGAATGTAGACGTGCCGCGCGGCCGTGGCCAGGCCGCCCAGCGCCGAAAGCGCGACGAGCGCCTCCAGCAGCCCGACGCCGCGCCAGCCGTTGAAGCCTGCGCCGAGAAACGCGAACACGGCGATCAGCACGAAAAAATAACGCTGGATGATGCACAGCGGACACGGGTCTTCACCGCGGAAGAATTGCAGATACAGCGCTCCGCCGACGAGCGCGAGGCAGACGAAGCCCAGCAGCGTCAAGAGCCGCCGTTCGCGGCGCAGCGCGCGGTCGTCCTCGTGCATCGTGAATTGATGTAGATGGTTGTTCATTATTTCGCAACGATTCGAGAAGGAAGCGCCTGATTCGGCGGGCGTCGCGCAGGAATTCTAGCGCGATCGCCCGGCGCGAGACACAGCCGCGTTTTCGTGAAGGATGCGGCGCTTCAGCGCGTCGTTTCCAGCACGGCTTCGACCGCGCGGCCGATGGAGAGCAGCGTGTCGTCGGCGTTCGGCGCGCCCGCGAGCATCAGGCCGACCGGCGCCTCGCCGCGCCGATGACACGGCAGCGACAGCGCACAGGCATCGAGAAAATTGAAGGTCGTCGGATTGCGCAGCACGAGCGCGTTCGTGCGCGCGAAATGATCGTCGTCGGCCTGGAGTTCGGCGATGCGCGGCGGCAGCACGGGCACCGTCGGGCAGAGGATTGCGTCAAAGCGTTGCCAGAGTGTCGTGCGCGCGGCGTCGATCATCGCGGCGCGGGCTTCGCACAGTTCGATGTAGTCTGCGGCGCTTGCGGTTTCCGCGCGCATCAGACGCGCGAGCACGCGCGGATCGTATTGGCCGGCGTGCTCGGCAATCAGCTTGCGATGCCACGCGTAGGCTTCGATGGCCACGAGCCCGAAACGGTTGATTTCCGGCAGACGGTCGAGCGGCGCGAAGCGCACGTCCTCCACCAGCGCGCCCGCCGCCGCAAGATGATCGACCGCCGCTTGCACGGCTTGCGCGACGGGCGCTTCCACACCGTCCGTGACGTAATTCGTGAGCACGCCGAGACGCACGCCGTCGAGCGGGCGCGTGGCGGGCACCTCCGGCTCGCGCCCCGCGAGAATGCGGTCGACGAGCGCGCAGCAAGCGACCGTCGCGCCGATCGGCCCGAACGAATCGAGCGTCTTGGAAAGCGGCACGCCGCCTTGCTTCGGAATGCGGCTCGCGGTCGGCTTGAAGCCGGTCAGGCCGCAGAACGCGGCGGGAATGCGCAGCGACCCGCCCGTATCGGTGCCGAGCGCGACGGCGGCCATGCCGTCCGCAACCGATGCCGCCGCGCCCGACGACGATCCGCCCGCAATGCGCGTGTCGTCCGGCACGTTCGCCCGGTATGGTGAGCGCGGCGTCCCATAGTGCGGATTGAGCCCGAGCCCCGAAAACGCGAACTCGCTCATGTTCGTGCGTCCGACGATGACCGCGCCCGCGCGGCGCAGGCGCGCGACCGTGACGGCGTCGGCGCGGGCGGGCTCCGCGTTCGCCAGCACGCGCGATCCCGCGCGCGTCACCTGGCCTTCGACATCGAACAAATCTTTCACCGACACGGGAATGCCCGCGAGCGGCGAAAGCACCGTGCCCGCGCGGCGCAGCGCGTCGTGGGCGTCGGCGGCGGCGCGGGCGTGCTCGGCATCGACCTGAAGGAAAACGGTCGAGCCTTGCCCGTTCGGATCGGCGATACGTTCCAGCGCGGTCTCGACGAGCGCGCGGCTCGTCGTGCGGCCGCACTTCAATTCGGCGGCGAGGAGGGCTAGCGGGGCGAACTGCGGCGAAGTGGTCGGCATGGCATCGAGCAGTGGCGTTGCCGGCGGCGGCGCGGGCGAAGCGTGCGGCGGGCTTCGTTCATCGCGTGCCGGCGGCGGTCCGGTGCGCGCGGCGGCGCGTCGCATCGGCGGTGAAAGGGCGGGCGGTCGTCGGCGGACTGCGGCCGGACGCCCAAGGTGGCTGTCATTCTATGCCAGCGCAGTAAGAAATACGCGACGACACCATCAACGGTGCGATGAGTCGTGTATTCAGATGGTCCGCGAGAAGCGCCGCAGGCTCGCCTGTCCCATATAGCGGTCGAATACCGACGCGACGTTGCGCACGAGCATGCGTCCGGCGGGCAGCACGCGAATGGCGTCCGGCGTGATGTCGACGAGGCCGTCGTCGGCCATCGGCGCGAGGCGCGCGAGTTCATCGGCGAACGCGTCGCCGAAGACGATGCCGTGTTCGCGCTCGACGTCCGCAAACCGCAGCACGCCGCCGCACATAAGCCGCATGATGACGTCGCGGCGCAGAAGGTCGTCGGCGGAAAGGCGCACGCCGCGCTGAATCGCAAAGCGGCCCGCGTCGATGGCGGCTGCGTAGTCGGCGAGATCGCGCGCGTTCTGGGCGTAGACGTCGCCGACCTTGCCGATCGACGACGCGCCGATGCCGATCAGATCGCAGTCCGCGTGCGTGCTGTAGCCCTGGAAATTGCGCTGGAGCGTGCCGGCTTCGTACGCGCGGGCGAGTTCGTCGCCGGGCAGCGCGAAATGATCCATGCCGATGTAGACATAGCCCGCATCGCTCATCCGCTCGATCACGCGCTTCAGAATGGCGAGCCGCATGGCAGACGAAGGCAGCGCGCTTTCGTCGATCTGACGCTGCATCTTGAACAGCGCGGGCATGTGCGCATAGCCGAATACGGAGACGCGGTCCGGCGCGAGCGCGATGATCGCATCGAGCGTGCGCGTGAAGCTCTCGACGCTCTGATGCGGCAAGCCATAGATCAGATCGACGCTCACCGACTCGAAGCCGTGCTCACGCGCCGCGCGCATCACGTTTTCGGTCATGGCGCGCGGCTGAATGCGGTTGACGGCCCGCTGCACGCGTTCGTCGAAGTCCTGCACGCCGAGGCTCAGCCGGTTGAAGCCGAGTTCGCGCAACACCGCGATCGTTTCGGCGGACGCTTCGCGCGGGTCGACTTCGATCGAGTATTCCGCGCTTGCATCGGCCACGAGGTTGAAATGCTCGGCGGTGGCGGCCATGAGTTCGGCCATTTCGTCGTGCGAGAGGAATGTCGGCGTGCCGCCGCCCCAGTGAAGCTGCGTGACGGGGCGTCGCGTATCGAAGCACGCGGCCTGCATCGCGAGTTCGCGTTTCATGCGGTCCAGATACGGCCTTGCGTGCGCGCGGTTTTTCGTCGCGACCTTGTTGCAGCCGCAATAGAAGCAGACGGTGTCGCAAAACGGAATGTGGAAGTACAGCGACAGGTCCGCCGACGCGCCGCCTTCGCTTGCGGCTTTGAAGTAATGCGCGGGGTCGAACGATTCCGAAAACTGGACGGCGGTCGGGTAGGACGTGTAGCGCGGGCCGTGCGCGTCGTAGCGCGCGAGCAGGTCCGGCCGAAAGAGGGTGTCGGCGAGGGTCATGGGCAGCCTTTGGGTTGCGCCGATCTTACGCGGGCGCCTGCGCGCGCGCCTTGCGTGATAACGTCGCAGCCGCTTTCCGGGGTGCGCTTGGCTGGCATGGGACAATGGCGCCTTAGCCGCTGTTTCGACTGCTTTTGCCATGTCTATCCCGTCTTCGTCACCTCATGCCTGCCGCGAAGGATGCGGCGCGTGCTGCATCGCGCCGTCCATCACGAGTCCGATTCCGGGTATGCCCAACGGCAAGCGCGCGGGCGAGCCGTGCATTCAGCTCGACGATGATTTGCGCTGCAAGATTTTCGGCGACCCGCGCCGGCCCGCGTGCTGCAGCGGTTTGCAACCGTCCGCCGACATGTGCGGAGAGACGCGCGAGCATGCCGTTCGATGGCTTACACGGCTCGAGATCGACACGCAACCGCAATGAACTTCGTCTGTCCAAGCACGGTCACGAGATCAAGTAGAGGAGATTCCCGCATGCCACGACCCGCCGCGCCGCTCAGGCGCCGGTTGCTGCTGGGCGCGCTCGCCGCGTTGCCCGCATTCGCGCTCGCACCAGCGGCGCATGCCGCGTCCATTTTTCCGTTTATTCCGGATCACTACACATTTTCGCAAAAACAGGTGCAGGAAGCGGTTGCGCGCAAATTCCCGCTGGAACGTACCGCGCGGCAAATCTTCGACGTCGTGCTGAGCAATCCGGTCGTCGGCATGGCGGCGGACCGCAATCGCGTCACGGTGCGCGTGGACGCGCGGCTATCCACGCCTTTCATGCCGAACCCGGTGAACGGCGCGTTCACGTTGTCGACGCAACTCGCCTATGACGCCCCGAGCCGCTCGGTCGTGCTCGTTTCGCCGACGGTCGACGATTCGCAGCTCGCCGGCGACGCTGCGCAGTACAACCAACAAATCGCGGCGGCCGGCGCGCTGCTAGCGGCGCAACTGCTCGACCGCTATCCCATCTACACGTTCAAGCCCGAAGAACTTCAGTTTGCGGGCGTGTCTTACGAACCCGGTACAATCACAGTCCTTACAAACGGCATACGCGTGCAGATTGTCGAGAAGTGAATCGAAATCCTGGCGCGCCACGCTGCACACCAACGGCAAAAAAGCGAACAAGGGCTGACGGATGGACTGGATTCTGATGGTAAAGGCGCTCGTGCTGGGCGTCGTGGAAGGCTTGACGGAGTTCCTGCCGGTGTCGAGCACGGGGCATTTGATCGTCGCGGGCAGTTTGCTCAATTTCACCGACGCGCAGGCCAAGACATTCGATGTCGTCATTCAGTTCGGCGCCATTCTCGCGATCTGCTGGGAATATCGCGCGAAAATCGGCTCGGTAGTGGGCGGCCTCGGCAGCCGTCCGGACGCGCGGCGCTTTGCGATCAACGTCATCATCGCGACGATCCCGGCCATTGTGCTCGGCCTGCTGCTGGAGAAGAAGATCAAGTCGGTGCTGTTCTCGCCGGTGCCGGTGTCCGTGGCGCTGATCGTCGGCGGGATCGTGATTCTGTGGGCGGAAGCGCGACAGCGCGATCGCGGCGCGCCGCCGCGCGTGCATTCGGTCGATGACCTTTCCTTCGCCGATGCGCTGAAGGTCGGTCTTGCGCAGTGCCTTGCGCTGATTCCGGGCACATCGCGCTCGGGCGCGACGATCATCGGCGGCATGCTGTTCGGGCTGGAGCGCCGCGCGGCCACCGAATTCTCGTTCTTCCTCGCCATTCCCATCATCTTCGGCGCGACGCTCTACGAAATGGCCAAATACTGGCGCGCGCTCACGGTGAACGACCTCGGGCTCTTCGCCATCGGGCTCGTGTCCGCGTTCGTGAGCGCGTTCATCTGTGTGCGTTGGCTGCTCCGTTACGTCGCCTCGCATGATTTCACTGCATTCGCGTGGTATCGCATCGGCTTCGGGCTGCTGATCCTGATCGTCGGGTATAGCGGCGGTCTGAGCTGGGCGGACTGATTCGGTAGGACTGTCTTAAAAACGCAAACGCCACGGCTAGCCGTGGCGTTTGCGTTTTTAGGTGCGGCTTACTTGCGGCGAAACAGCAGATCCCAGACGCCGTGTCCGAGCCGTAAGCCGCGGCGTTCGAACTTCGTCACCGGCCGATAATCCGGACGCGGCGCGTAGCCGTCGGCGGTGTTTTCGAGCATCGGTTCCGCTGAGAGCACGTCGAGCATCTGTTCCGCGTAGTTCTGCCAGTCGGTCGCGAGATGCAGATAGCCGCCCGGCTTCACGCGCGAGCTCAGGAGCGCCACGAACTTCGGTTGAATGAGCCGACGCTTGTGATGCCGCGCCTTGTGCCACGGATCGGGAAAATAGATGTGCACGCCGTCCAGACTCGCGGGCGCGATCATGTGCTCGAGCACCTCCACGGCGTCGTGCTGAAGAATGCGGATGTTGCCGAGCTGCTGCTCGCCGATAAGCTTCAGCAGCGCGCCCACGCCCGGTTCGTGCACTTCCACGCCGATAAAGTCGTCGCCCGGGCGGGCCGCCGCGATTTCCGCCGTCGTCGCGCCCATGCCGAAGCCGATTTCGAGCACGCGCGGCGCCTGCCTGCCGAAGAGCGCGTCCCAGTCCGCGAGTTCCGGCGCGTAGGGCAGGACAAAGCGCGGGCCTAGTTCCTCCATCGCGCGCTGCTGTCCCGGCGAGACCCGGCCCGCACGCGTCACGAAGCTGCGAATGCGCCGATGATGCAGCGGCTGCGATGTCTCGCTGTTGGCGCGCTGACCGGCGGCATGAGCGTCGTCGCCGTGGGGATCGTGGGATTGGTCGTTCATGGCGGAATCGGAAGCGGGGAAGCGTCGCGCGGAAACTAAAAAGCCGCCTCGCTGTATGGAAGGCGGCTTTCGCTTATGTGTTGCTGGTCTTTGCTCGTGATGCTGGAGCGGGCGATGGGAATCGAACCCACGTCAGTAGCTTGGGAAGCTACGGTAATAGCCATTATACGACGCCCGCGTGAGCCGACTATTGTAAGCGCAACGCGCGCCGCCGCGCAATCGCGGGCGGCGCGGCAAGGACTAGATGCCGAAGAGCGTCATCGATACCGCGACGCGCGTCACCACCATCAAGAGCACCTGCACGATCACGAAAAGCAGAATCGGCGACAAATCGATGCCGCCCAAACGCGGCAGGATCCGGCGCAGCGGATCGAGAAACGGCGCGGTGATCTGATAGAGCAGCGGCATGGCCGGCGACTGCGGGTTCAGCCACGAAAGCAGCGCCATGAGAATCGTCATCCAGATGATGAGGTTGAGCGCCCACTTGACGACGGTCAGAACCGCGACGAGCAGGAGCATCGGCAGCATCACCGTCGGATCGACGCCGGCGAGATACACCATCAACGTCACATAGACCAGCGCCGCAATGTAGGCGGCCACAATGCTTGCCCAGTCGATTTTGCCGCCGGGCAGGATCTTGCGGAGCGGCAGGACGATCCAGTTGGTCGCCTGCATGACGGCATTCGAAACCGGGTTGTACGGCGGCATGCGGACCACTTGCATCCACGCACGCAGGATCAGCGCCGCGCCGAACAGGGTGAAGACGGTATTAAGCAGAAAACGGGCGATATCGCCGAACATCTCGGGTCCTCTTGGGAAACGTGGCGGCGGGAGGGCCGCGCCGGGGTCGGGAAAAGCGAAGCGAACAGGCGATGAAGCTAGCAGCCGCTGCGAGGCCGCCGGGACTGACGCTGCCGTGGCGAGGCGAACGCGCAAGCCGCGTGGCGCAAGCCGTAATGAGTGACCTTGATCATTGTTTGTTCTCTGGACTGAATGTCTTCCGAAGCCGCCGCGCTCGGGCCGGAGCCGGCGAACGCCGCGATCTCTTCTCTTCTAGCAGATGGCGCCTTGCATTCCCCGCCCACCGCCAATGCCGGTGGGGCGCCGGACGTCACCTTAACATGGCTTCGGCGCGGCTTGGGCGCGTTGTCCAACAGGGACGAGCGATTGTCTTTGAGAACGAATGAAAGCCGGATGCAAGCATAGCGCATGCAGGGGCGCATTGCCGCAAACCCTGATGTTGCCGGCTCGCGACGCTTTCTCCGAGCGCATTTCACGCAAAGATGGCAGGATAGGATCACAGAAAACGATTGAATCAGAAGCCGTGAACAATTGGGCGAGCCGCTCGCCGGTTAATCCATGGCATGTTTTCTGCTGAAATGTGGTTCACCGCACGCGGCTCGCGTGTTTTGGTTCTTTTGCGAACATTGATGAACGAACCGGGCGCTAATACTAAAAGACAAGAGTGATTAACGGAAATGCATGGCCCGCTTGAGCGGCCGCTTTCCTCGACGTTTTAAAACGCTACGTTCGGAGGTCGCATGAGCATTTTCTCTTATCGAAAGCATTTGCGTTTCTTGAGCCAGGCCCAGAGGCGTCGCTGGTGGGACCAGAAGAAGCGATTGACGCCGCGCGTCGTAATCGGCGCCGCGTATGTCCCGCCGAATGTCACGCGCGAATTCGCCTATGTGAAGGTGGGTTGAATCCCCTGAAAGTGTCTTGACTGTATGCAAAGCCCCGTCGAACGGTCCGTTCGGCGGGGTTTTTCATTTTATTTGTAAAGAGACGTTACTCCTGTCCGACTTGATTGCCGACGCCTTGGACGAACGGAGGGCGCGTTACCTTGCCGTTCGGGATATCCGACGGATCACGCCGCCCCGACCATCCGACCTGGTCATCCAGAACCTTGCAATTTGCAACAAATGGTCTGAGCGACCTCGCGCCTTTTTCGCTAAATTTAAACTACGCAGCCGCGCGACCGGATGGACCGGTCGACCCCAAGCGGCGAGGAGAACCAAAGTGAAAAAGCTCGGTAGTTTGTTGGTCGCTGGCGCCCTCGGCCTGGGGGTCGCGGGTGTGGCGGGTGTCGCTCAAGCGCATGTGTCGGTAGGTGTCGGTATCGGCGTGCCGGCGTATCCGGTTTATCAGGCGCCGCCCGCGCCGGTTTATGTCGCTCCGCCGCAGCCGGTCTATGTCGCTCCGCCTCAGCCGGTTTATGTCGCGCCGCCTCCGCCTGTCGTGTATGCGCCGCCGCCCGCAGTCGTCGTCGGCGGGTATGGCTATGGATATTACGGACGTCCTTATTGGCGCCACGGGTATTATGGCCATCCATATGGTCGTGGCTACGGTCACGGCCACTGGCACTAATTAAAAACGGAGCCCCGCGAGGGGCTCGATTTTTTTGCACATCCACGAAAAGGCTATTCCGATTCGCTTCGGAACTGGCGAGAATGGCGTTTTCCCGACGCCACTTCTCATCCGATGCCACTTCCTGCCCCGACTTTCGATGACGTCGCCGATGCCGCCCGCCGCATAGACGGCGTTGCGCATCGCACGCCGGTTCTCACGTCCCGCACGGCGGACGAAATCGCCGGCGCGTCGCTCTTTTTCAAATGCGAAAACTTCCAGCGCATGGGCGCTTTCAAGTTTCGCGGCGCCTATAACGCGCTTTCCCATTTCGACGACGCGCAGCGCGCCGCCGGCGTCATCACGTATTCGTCCGGCAACCACGCGCAGGCCATTGCGCTGTCGGCGAAACTCGCCGGCATCCGCGCGACGATCATCATGCCGGAAGACGCCCCGGCCGCGAAAATCGCGGCGACGCGCGGCTACGGCGGCGAAGTCGTCACGTATGACCGCTACACGCAGAATCGCGAAGAGATTGGCCGGGTGCTCGCCGAAGAGCGCGGCATGACGCTGATTCCGCCGTACGACCATCCGCACGTGATCGCCGGGCAGGGCACGGCGGCGAAGGAACTAATCGAGGAGACCGGCCCGCTCGATTACCTCTTCGTGTGCCTCGGCGGCGGCGGACTGATCGCGGGCTGCGCGCTCGCGGCGGCGGCGCTCTCGCCGTCGTGCAAGGTGATCGGCGTGGAACCGGAAGCGGGCAACGACGCGCAACAGTCGCTCGCGCGGGGCGAGATCGCGCATATCGAGGTGCCGCGCACCATCGCGGACGGCGCGGCGTCCACGCATGTCGGCGAATACAACTTTCCGATCATCCAGAAGCACGTGGACCGCATCGTCACGGTGAGCGACGCGCAGCTCGTCGACACGCTGCGCTTCTTCGCCGAGCGCATGAAGATGGTCGTCGAGCCGACCGGCTGCCTCGCCGCTGCGGCGGTGCTTCAGAAAGTGGTGCCGGTGGAAGGCAAGCGCGTGGGCGTGATCGTGAGCGGCGGCAACGTCGATCTGGCGCGCTTCGCGCAGTTCATCGCGTGAAGCGGGCCGTCACGACGCCGCGTGGACGATCAGATCGCGGTACCCGTTGACGATCACGCTGTACGAAAAGTAAGCGAAGAGCACGGCGGATAGCACGTGGCACGCGCGCAAGAGGCGCGTGCCGGCGCGTTTGCGGCCATGGGCGGCGAGCGTGCAGACGAAGAGCGTCCAGCCGAGTCCGCCGCAAAAGAAGCCGAGCAGAAACACCGACGCGCTCATCGGGCTCGTCGCGCCGGCTTTCGCAATCAGCGCGCCGCCGACCGCCGCGAACCACAGAATCGCGCTCGGCGATGAAACCGCGAGCAGGCATCCGCGCAAGAAACTCTTCAGATGGCTCTGACGCGGCGTGCGTGTATCCGCTTCGCCCTCGACGGGCGGCGCGGACGCGGGGTTCATCGCCTCGCGCGCCATCTTCCACGTGAGAAACAGCAGCACGATGGCTCCGCCGATCCAGACAACCCAGCGCACCGCAGGAAACTGCAGCAGCGCGGACATGCCCGCTAGCGCCAGCGCCGCGTAAAACAGGTCGCCGAAACACGTGCCGAGGCCGAGCACGAGCCCCGGCTTGAAGCCGTGCGACAGCGCAAGCGAAATGATTGCGACGTTGGCGATCCCGATATCCAGACACAGCGACAGCGACAAGAAGAAGCCGTCCGACATCAACGACCACGAGTGCGTCATGCGTGTCTCGTGAGCGCGAGCGTCACGTCGAGATGGCCGGTCGGCACGCCCATCGTGTTCACCATCGGCGGATGACGGAAGTCGTCGAGCGCCGCGCGCTGCTCGCGCGTGCCGATGTCGAGCAGCTCCAGCACGTGCGCAACGATCGCGTGCAGCACGTTCGTGTTGCCGTCTTCGACCTTCACCGCAATGCCGAGCGCGCCTCCCGGCCGCTTCAGGCCGATCGCATAGCTCGCGTCCGCGCCGGTCTTGCCGACGAGCGCGCCGCCGAACGCGCGCATCAGACGCGTGCAGAAGCGTCCTTCGCCCGCGACGAGTTCGGGATGCGACGTCATCGCGCGGTGAATGCGCGCGAGCGGCGAGCCGTCCGGCGCGTCGGCAATCTTCATATAGAGGCGTGCGAGACGGTCGAGCGGGAAAGCGGGCGTCGGCAGATTGCATCCGTCGATGGCCCAGAGCACGTCCTCGAAAGGCAGATCGACGGCATCCGCCATCGTGCGTTTCACGCGCGCCTGCAGCGGATGCTCCGGCAGGTGATAGCCGTCGAGCGGCGCGTTCATCGCCCGCGCGCCTGCCAACATGCCGGCGTGCTTGCCCGAACAGTTGCTGCACACGGGCGTCGGCGAGAAGTCGCGGCGAATCCAGTCTTTGTAGACGGTATCCGATATCGGCGGATGGCCGCCGCAACGCAGGTCGCTCTCGCTCGCGCCGGACTTCCCCAGCATCGCGCGAGCGCGTTCGACGTGGCGGGGCTCGCTGCTGTGCGAGCCGCACATGAGCGCGAGATCGGCTTCGTCGAAGCCGAAGCGTTCCAGCGCGCCCGTCTCAATCACGGCGAGCGCCTGCGCCGGCTTCGCGGCCGAGCGCGGCAGCGTCACGCGATGCGGGTCGCCGAACGAATGCAGCAGACCGCCTTGCGCATCGACCACGGCGACGTGCGCCGCGTGCGTGTTCTCGACTGCCTCCCCGCGATACAGCGTCGCTGCGATCATGCGTTCCTCCCCGCGTTGTCCAGTCCGATTTCGGTCCACAGCGCATCGACACGGCGCTTGACGGCCGCGTCCATCGTGATCGGGCGGCCCCATTCGCGGTTCGTCTCACCCGGCCACTTGTTCGTCGCGTCGAGCCCCATCTTCGAGCCGAGACCCGCGACCGGCGAGGCGAAGTCGAGGTAGTCGATCGGCGTGTTGTCGATCATCACGGTGTCGCGCGTGGGATCGACGCGCGTCGTGATCGCCCAGATCACTTCCTTCCAGTCGCGCACGTTCACGTCTTCATCCACCACGACGATGAACTTCGTATACATGAACTGCCGCAGGAAACTCCAGACGCCGAGCATGACGCGCTTAGCGTGACCGGCGTAGCTCTTCTTCATCTGCACGATTGCCATGCGGTAGCTGCACCCTTCCGGCGGCAGATAGAAGTCCGTGATCTCGGGAAACTGCTTTTGCAAGAGCGGCACGAAGACTTCATTGAGCGCCACGCCGAGCACGGCCGGTTCGTCGGGCGGCTTGCCGGTGTAGGTGGAGTGGAAGAGGGCGTCGCGGCGCAGGGTGATTTTCTCGACCGTAAAGACCGGAAACCACTCCTGTTCGTTGTAGTAGCCGGTGTGATCGCCGTAGGGGCCTTCCAGCGCGTGTTCATATTTCGCGGCGGCACTCGCCGACGGACGCGGCGGCGCGCCTTCTGGTGCCGGGGGCAGAGCGCCTTCCTGCGGATAGATGAAGCCTTCAAGCACGATCTCCGCGCGCGCCGGCACCTGCAGGGTATCGACGCCCGGCGTCAGACACTTCGCCAGTTCGGTACGTGAACCGCGCAGCAGACCCGCGAACTGGTACTCGGACAGCGTGTCGGGAACAGGCGTGACCGCGCCGAGAATCGTGGCCGGATCGGCGCCCAGCACCACCGCCACCGGATACGGCTTGCCGGGATTGGCGAGCGCGAACTCGCGGAAATCGAGCGCGCCGCCGCGATGCGCGAGCCAGCGCATGATGAGCTTGTTGCGCCCGATCAGCTGCTGCCGATAGATGCCGAGGTTCTGGCGCGTCTTGTTCGGCCCGCGTGTGACGGTCAGGCCCCACGTCAAGAGCGGTCCGGCATCGCCGGGCCAGCAGGTCTGGATCGGCAGGCGCGCGAGGTCCACGTCGTTGCCTTCCCACACGATCTCCTGACAAGGCGGTGCGCTCACCGACTTCGGCGCCATGTCCCAGACCGCCTTGGCGAGCGACAGCAGCTTGCCGGCGTCCTTCAGGCCGCGCGGCGGCTCCGGTTCTTTGAGCGCGGACAGCAGCCGGCCGATATCGCGCAGCGAACTCAGCGCGGCGGTGTCGCTGCCTAGCGTCGCATTGGCGCCGATTTGCGATTCCGTTTCGATGCCCATGCCAAGCGCCACGCGCCGCGTCGTGCCGAACAGGTTCGCCAACACCGGCATGCTGTGACCGGTCGGCGCTTCGAAAAGCAGCGCCGGGCCGCCCGCGCGCAACACGCGGTCGGCGAGTTCGGTCATTTCGAGGACGGGTGAAACAGGCTGCCGGATGCGGCGCAGTTCGCCGAGCGCCTCCAGGCGGGCGGTGAAGTCGCGCAGATCTTTATATTTCATCGATGGTCGGACGAGGACTCGAGGCCGCTACGGGAAGCGGGCGGGGTGGGACGGCTGCGCGCTAGGCGATTGTCGATTTTACCTGTGCAGCAGTCCGTGCGCTGGGAGACACTCAGCAAATTCCCCGGAAAACTGCGTGGCGGACGTGCGTTTGCGCTCCTAAACGGTGTTCATTATTACTGTAAGTAATTGAAACGGAAAGGCATAGCATTGACGGATCATTAAACCCTGCTAGAATCGCTTCGCATCCATTGCAGGTTTTGAAACTTTTTACCTTAGCCTCAGGTCTTTTCTCAGACGCTATGCGTCGCCTGCGCCGCACCTGCCCGGCGATTCATGGCTGTTGGTTGTCACTGCCGGCGTTTTCATGCGCCGGTTTTTCGCGTGGAAAGCCACCTGCGCACCAAGGGCATGTTGTTCGTGCCGCGCACTCCGGCCGCTGTTGCCGGATCGGCTTTCCAGACGGCGCATGCCGTTTCCCCGATGCCGCTTACGCCTTGCCAAGAGCGAGCGGTGTCTGATTTGCGCTTTCGAATGCCGGTTGATTGGTATTCATCAGCTTGAATCATGCAACATTGGGAGCATCGATGAACGCTTGGTTATCGTGGCGTCCGGACACTCGCGTCGCGCAAGGTTTGCGCACCGCGCTGCGTCGTGGAAGCCGTATGAGTCACTATCTTTTTAGCCTGGTCGGTTGCGCGGCCATCGTCACGGCGCTCGCGCTATGGCTCTTGCCGTCCTGGCGCACGACCTTTGCCGCACGGATCATGCCGTTCGTGTCCGCGGCGGTCCAAGCCGGTCCGGCGCGGCTTCTGGCCGGCCAGCCGCTTCCGCCGTTCTCGGCCGTGCATCGCCCGCCTGCTGATGCCGCGCCCATCAGCCTGGCCGCGAACCCGGACGTGTCGGCGGCGCCGCCGGCGCAAGTTCCGTCGCTCGGCGCGGCCGCGACCGATGACGACAGCACGCGCCAGCTGACCGGCGGCATCAGTCTCGCCGTGTCGCCCAACGGGCTCGATCCCCGCACGATGCCGTCCGTCAGCTTGCTGGCGAGCGCCATTCCCGCGCAACGTATCGTCGCCGATGCGCGCGACGACCGCGTGCTCGTCTCCACGCGCGAACAGAAGCTGGTTGCGAACTTCATCGCGCGGCGCTACCGCGTGGCCGAAGAGCCGGTAAGCGACCTCGTGCGCGCCGCGTTCGACACGGGCCGCGAAGTCGGTCTCGATCCGCTGCTGCTGCTGTCGGTCATGGCCATCGAATCGGGCTTTAATCCGTATGCGGAAAGCGGCGTCGGCGCGAAAGGGCTGATGCAGGTCATGTCGAAGGTCCATTCGGACAAGTTCGAGTACTTCGGCGGCTCGCACGCGGCGCTCGATCCGCTCGCGAACATCAAGGTCGGCGCGCTGGTGCTGAAGGACTGCATTGCGCGCGGCGGTTCCGTGGCGGGCGGTCTGCGCTACTACGTCGGTTCGACGTCGCAGGACGACGGCGGCTACGGCGCGAAGGTGCTGGCCGAGCGGGCGCGTCTGCGCGATGTCGCGCGTGGCCGCAACGTGCCGATCAACGCGCCGCAGGCGCCCGTCCAGGCCGCGCCGAAACAAGTGCTGGCGTCCGCCTCGGTGGATACGGCCAAGCGCGTCCACGTGACGATCGACGGCGCGAAGAAGGCCGACTCGCAAGACGAAAGCGATTCCGGCGATTCGAAGCATGGCGCTTCGGCCGAACTGGGCGCCTGATCGTCGGCGAACACAGTCAGACAAAACAAAAAGGGCACCACATGCGGGTGCCCTTTTTGTTTGTCGGCGAATGACGTTCAGCGGCTGAAAAAGTCCCCGAGCCGCGCGACGGCTTCTTCCAGCTTCGAGTACGCCGTTGCATACGAGAGCCGGATATATCGATCGGGCGCATGAAAGCCGAAATCCGCGCCCGGCACGAGGACCACGCCCGCGT
This sequence comes from Caballeronia sp. LZ062, assembly GCF_031450785.1. Classification (NCBI taxonomy): domain Bacteria; kingdom Pseudomonadati; phylum Pseudomonadota; class Betaproteobacteria; order Burkholderiales; family Burkholderiaceae; genus Caballeronia; species Caballeronia sp. LZ062. The sequence goes on along the minus strand of NZ_JARTWB010000002.1, from coordinate 1,743,390 downwards.
CATGCAGCATGGAACGCGTGAGCCTTTCGCTGTCGCCGGCAGCGGGGTGCGGCACGCTTGTCGTATCGGCGTAGACGTAGAACGCGCCGTCCGGCACGACCGGCACGCCGAAGCCGAGCGAACGCAGCGCCGGCACGATGTAGTCGCGCCGGCGCTTGAACTCCAGCCGGCGCGCTTCGTAGATGGCGAGCGTCTCCGGCTCGAAGCAGGCGAGCGCCGCATGTTGCGCGAGCGCCGATGCGCAAATGAACAGATTCTGCGAGAGCTTCTCGACCGCGCCGATCATCGCGTGCGGCACGACGAGCCAGCCGAGCCGCCAGCCGGTCATGTTGAAGTACTTCGAGAAGCTGTTGACCGTCACCACGTCGTCGCCGAACGAGAGCGCCGACACGGGCTTCGCGTCGTAGCTCAAGCCCTGATAGATCTCGTCGACGATGGTGAAGCCGCCGCGCTCCCGCACCTTGCCGACGATCCGCCGCAACTCCTCCGGCTCGATGGACGTGCCGGTCGGGTTCGAAGGCGACGCGAGCAGCACGCCGCGCGTCGCGCTCGTCCAGTGCGCTTCGACCTGTTCGGCGGTGAGCTGGAAGCGCTCGGCCGGGCCGCTCGCGATCAGCACCGGCTTGCCGTCCGCCGCCGACACGAAGTGCCGGTTGCACGGATAGCACGGATCGGGCATCAACACTTCGTCGCCGTTGTCGACGAGCGCCATGCACGCGAGCAAGAGCGCGGCGGACGCGCCCGCCGTCACCACGATGCGCGCGGGATCGACGGTCAAGCCGAACGCGTCGCGGTAATGCGCGGCGATCGCCTCGCGCAGCGCGGTGACGCCCAGCGCATTCGTGTACTGCGTGACCCCGCGGGCCAGCGCGTCTGCGGCGGCGCGCGTGACCGGCGCGGGCGCGGTGAAGTCCGGCTCGCCGATTCCCATGTGGATGATGTCGCGTCCGGCGCGCTCCAGCGCCTGGGCGTCCTTCATCAACTCCATCACGTAGAACGGCTCGATGGCGTCGACGCGGGAGGCGAGCCGCATGAGCGGCTCCGAAGCGGTATTCATGCCGTCGATCCCATATCCCGTTAGCCGCGTCCGCGCGCCTGCGCTTCGGCGGGACGCATCGCGACGGCGAGCTTGTCGAGCACGCCGTTCACGTACTTGTAGCCGTCCGAGCCGCCGAAGGTCTTCGTTAGTTCCACTGCCTCGTTGATGACCACGCGATACGGAATGTCGATGTGATGCTTGAATTCGAACGCGGCCACGAGCAGCACTGCGCGCTCGACCGGCGACAACTGGTCGATCGGACGGTCGAGGCACGGTTGCAGTTCGGCGGAAAGCGCATCCGCTTCCTTGATCACGCCGTGCAGGATCGCGTCCAGATGTTCGCGGTCGGCCTTGTCGAAACCCTGCGCGTTGCGCAACTGCGCGTCGATCTCGCCGCCGGGCGCGCCCGACAGCAGCCATTGGTAAAGCCCTTGCGTCGCGAGTTCACGCGAGCGGCGTCGTGCGCTCTTCATGCGCGGTCCTCGTCTTCGTCTTCGTCATCTTCTTCGTCGCCGCCGAGTTGCTCCAGCGCCACCGACAGGTTAGCCATCTCGACTGCCACGCGCGCGGCGTCGCGGCCTTTTTCCGTCATGCGTGCGACGGCTTGTTCGTCGTTTTCGGTCGTGAGCACGGCATTCGCCACCGGAATGCCGAAATCGAGCGCGATGCGCGAAATGCCCGAGCCGCTTTCGTTCGACACGAGTTCGAAGTGGTACGTCTCGCCGCGCACGACCGCGCCGAGCGCGATCAGGGCGTCGAACTGGCCGGATTCGGCGAGCTTTTGCAGCGCGAGCGGAATTTCGAGCGCGCCCGGCACGGTCACGAGCAGCACGTCCTCGCCGATCACGCCGAGGCGCTCCAGCTCCTCGATGCATGCATCCGCGAGGCCGTTGCACACCGGTTCGTTGAAGCGCGACTGCACGATGCCGATGCGCAGGCCGTCACCGTCGAGGTTCGGCTGGTATTGTCCGATTTCCATGTAGAGGTCCGTTGGTTTGGAATAAGTTGGATGCGCTCAGGCCGAACGCAGATGCGCGACGGTGCCGTCGGTTGCGCTCGCCGCCGTCGCGGGGCAGCCGGGCATCGGAATGAAGCCGGTCACTTCGAGCCCGTAGCCCGACATGCTGCCCAGGCGCCGCGGATTGGCGAGCACCTGCATCTTGCCGACGCCGAGATCGCGAAGAATCTGCGCGCCGATGCCGTAGGTCTTGAAGTCGATCGGGCGGCGCTGCGGCTTGGCGGTCTTGTCGCTTTCGTCGAGCGCGCGGAACGTGTCGACCAGATGCTCGCGGCTGTCGCCGCAATTGAGCATGACGATGGCGCCGAGATCGCGCGCGGCGATCTCCTTCATGGCGGCGTCGATGGTCCAGGAGTGCGTCGATGCGTCGATTTCAAGCAGGTCCAGCACCGACAGCGGTTCGTGCACGCGCACGGGCGTCTCGCGATCCGGCGACGGCGTGCCGCGCACGAGCGCGATATGCGGCGAGCCGGTCGGTTCGTCGCGATACAGCACCGCGCGGAACGTGCCGTGCGCGGTCTGCATGGTGCGCTCGCTGACCTTTTCGATGATGGATTCCGTGCGGCTGCGATAGTGGATCAGGTCCGCGATCGTGCCGATCTTGATGCCGTGCTGCTCGCCGAATTCGATGAGATCGGGCAGGCGCGCCATTTCGCCGTCGTCGCGGATCACTTCGCAGATAACGGCGGCGGGCGTGAGGCCCGCGAGCGCGGCGAGGTCGCAGCCGGCTTCCGTGTGGCCCGCGCGCACGAGCACGCCCCCCGGTTGCGCCATGATCGGGAACACGTGGCCCGGCTGAACGATGTCTTCGGCGCGCGCATTCGCGGCGACCGCCGTGGCGATGGTGCGCGAGCGGTCGGCGGCGGAAATGCCGGTGGTCACGCCCTCGGCGGCTTCGATGCTGACGGTGAACGCCGTGCCGTATTGCGTGCCGTTGCGCTGGGTCATGAGCGGCAGGTTGAGCAGCTTGCAGCGTTCCTGCGTGAGCGTGAGGCAGATCAGGCCGCGGCCGTAGCGCGCCATGAAGTTGATGGCTTCGGGCGTGATGAAGTCGGCGGCGACGATCAGGTCGCCTTCGTTCTCGCGATCTTCTTCGTCGACGAGGATCACCATGCGGCCGGCCTTGAGCTCGGCGATGATTTCTGGAGTGGAAGCGATCGACATGGTGGCGTTCCCGACAGGGCTGATTGGCAAAGGCCTGTATTTTACGCCACGGCCGATGGACAGTCGCCGGGAATACGCGTGAGGGCGCGGGGCGGCGTATGGTCTGGCTAGCAACGCAATTGAGCGCTGCTTTCGCCAGGGTTGCGCGCAGGGCGGTGAAAGGCTGCTGCAGGCGCCGGCGCGGCGCCGGAGCGCGACAACTCGCAAGGCTTGCGATTCAGCGACGTGTGCGTGCTCCGTCGCAAACCGTTGTTTGTACGCCGGTGCCGAACGGAGTCGGTCGTCGCATGCCGCGTGTTAGCCGTCTCGATGTGGGGATTCATGCGGGTTGTAATCCACATGCGGCAGCAGTCTGCGATCGCCAAAAAATGGTGCGGCCTGCAGACTACGCGCCTTGCGCGGGCGACGCCGCCGACATCATCCGCTCCACATACCGCGCGATGAGATCGATCTCAAGATTCACCTTCGCGCCCGCACGAAGCGCCTTGAGCGTCGTCACTTCGACCGTATGCGGAATGAGATTGATGGAGAACTCGCAGCCGTCCGGGCGATCCTCCACGGCGTTCACCGTGAGACTCACGCCGTTCACCGTCACCGAGCCCTTGTAAGCCAGATACTTGCCGATGTCCTTCGGCGCGACGATGCGCAATTCATGCGATTCGCCCACGCGCTCGAAGCGCGACACCGTGCCGAGCCCATCGACATGGCCGGAAACCAGATGCCCGCCCAGCCGGTCGTGCGCGCGCAGGGCCTTTTCCAGATTGACTTCCGCGCCGGCATCGCCCAGGCCGGCGGTCTTGTTCAGGCTTTCGCGGGAGACGTCCACATCGAAGGCGTCCGGCGACTTCTCGATCACCGTCATGCACGCGCCCTGAATCGCGATGCTGTCGCCCAGTTCGACGTCCGCGAGATCGAGTCCGCCCGCCGCCACTCTGAGACGCACGCCAGCTTCCGGCTCGGCGCCGAGCGGCGTGACTTTTTCGATGCGGCCGACCGCCGTGACGATTCCTGTAAACATGAAGCGCGTTCCTTTGTATCGAAGCGTGTTTAGAGCAACGGGCCGGCGACGTGCGCATCGGCGAAGCGCGCCAGAATGCGCAGATCGTCGCCGAGCCGGTCGATGCGATGAAACTTGAGATGCGGCCGCGCGTCGAGCGTGGCGGGCGGCGCGAAGTCGAACATGCCGGGCGCGCTGCCGAGCAGACTCGGCGCGAGGTAGACCAGCAGTTCATCGACGCAGCCTTCGCGCAGCAGCGAGCCGTTCAGCTTGTGGCCCGCCTCGACGTGCAACTCGTTGATGCCGCGGTCCGCAAGCGCGGTAAGCATGGCGGGAAGATCCACTTTGCCGTGTTCGTTCGACAACTCGACGAGTTCAGCGCCCTTTTCGCGCAGCATGTCGGCGCGCTGCTCGTCGGCACTCGCGGAATGGAAGATCCACGGCGGCGCGCCGTCGAGAATGCGCGCGTCCAGCGGCACGTCCAGCCGGCTGTCGATCAGAACGCGCTGCGGCTGGCGCGGCGTATCGACCGCGCGCACGGTGAGTTGCGGATCGTCCTCGCGCACGGTGCCGATGCCCGTCAGGATCGCGCAGGCGCGGGCGCGCCACGCGTGACCGTCGGCGCGCGCGTCTTCGCCGGTGATCCACTGGCTTTCGCCCGAGGGCAGGCCCGTGCGTCCGTCGAGCGTCGCCGCCACTTTCATGCGCACCCACGGGCGACGCCGCGTCATGCGCGAGACGAAGCCGATGTTCATCTCGTGCGCTTCGTTCGCGAGCAGCCCGCAGCGCACGTCGATGCCCGCGTCGCGCAACATCGCGAGGCCACGGCCGGACACGGTCGGATTCGGGTCTTCCATCGCCGCGATGACTTTCTCGACGCGCGCGTCGATCAGCGCATGCGCGCAGGGCGGCGTGCGCCCGAAGTGGCTGCACGGTTCGAGCGTCACGTAGGCGGTCGCGCCGCGCGGGTCCTTGCCGCGCGAGCGGGCGTCTTTCAGCGCGCGCACTTCGGCGTGGTCCTGACCGGCCGGCTGCGTGAAGCCCATGCCGATCACTTCGCCGTTCTTGACGAGCACGCAGCCGACGCGCGGATTCGGCGTCGTCGTGTACATGCCGCGCGAGGCGAGCGCGAGCGCGCGCTCCATGTAGGTGAAATCGGTTTGCGAGAACATCGCGGCGGCCCGTTGCGCGGCGCGGCCTTAAACTGCGAGCGACGCGAACGCGCCGCGCGCAGCGTCGAGGGTCGCGTCGAGCACGGCGTCGTCGTGGGCGCTGGAGACGAACCCCGCTTCGAACGCGGACGGCGCGAAGTACACGCCGGCATCGAGCATCGCGTGGAAGAACGTGTTGAAGCGTTTCGTGTCGCCTTGCTGGATCTGCGCGAAGCTGCCCGGCACGGTCTCCATGAAGTAGAGGCCGAACATGCCGCCGATCGAATCGGCGCAGAAGGGCACTTTCGCTTCGCGCGCGGCAGAGGTGAGGCCGTCGACCAGCTTGCGCGTCTTCTTCGCGAGGTCGTCGTAAAAGCCTTCGCGCTGGATGATCTGCAGCGTCTTCAGGCCCGCCGCGACGGCGATGGGATTGCCGGACAACGTGCCCGCCTGATAGACGCCGCCGAGCGGCGCGAGATGCGCCATGATGTCGCGTCGCCCGCCGAACGCCGCCGCCGGCATGCCGCCGCCGATGACCTTGCCGAGGCACGTGAGGTCCGGCTTGATGCCGTAGACCTGCTGCGCGCCGCCGAGCGCGACGCGAAAACCGCACATCACTTCGTCGAAAATCAGCACCGAGCCATACTCGTTGCAGCGATCACGCAGCGCGTTGAGGAACTCCGGCGTCGCGCGCACGAGGTTCATGTTGCCCGCGACCGGCTCCACGATCACCGACGCGATTTCCGCGCCGAACGCCGCGAACGCTTCGTTGAGCTGCTCGACATTGTTGTATTCGAGCACCGTCGTGTGCTTGGCGATATCCGCTGGCACGCCCGCCGATGTCGGATTGCCGAAAGTCAGGAGACCCGAACCCGCTTTCACGAGCAGGCTGTCCGCGTGGCCGTGATAGCAGCCCTCGAACTTCACGATGCGGCTGCGGTTCGTGAAGCCGCGCGCGAGACGCAGCGCGCTCATCGTCGCTTCCGTGCCGGAGGACACCATGCGCACCTGTTCGATCGACGGCACGAGCTTGCAGATTTCCTCCGCGATCTCGATTTCCGCTTCCGTCGGCGCGCCGAACGAGAAGCCGTCGGCGAGCACGCGCTGCACCGCTTCGAGCACTTCCGGGTGCACGTGGCCGACGATCATCGGTCCCCACGAGCCGATGTAGTCGATATAGCGTTTGCCTTCGGCATCCCAGAAGTACGGGCCTTGCGCGCGCTCGATGAAGCGGGGCGTGCCGCCGACCGAGCGAAACGCCCGCACCGGCGAATTCACGCCGCCGGGGATGGTTCGCTGAGCGCGTTCGAAAAGGGCTTGGTTCTTGGACATGGAGAAGGCCTGCGCTGAAAGTGGATGCGAGACGTGCGACCGGCGCGCTGAAAGCACGTTGAGCAAGGGCGTCCGGTGCGACAAATGTTGCTCAAATTGTACCGGACTCGTTGGCGGGAGGCCGGTTACGGCTGACGCGCCCGCGACGGCTTACGCGGCGGCGGGTCGTCGGCTGCACGAGCCTCGCGCGCGGCGCGGGCGCTGGCTTTGGAGGGCGTCGCGCGCACGGGAAAAGCGGTCGCGGCGGGAGGACGTCCGCGCCGGCCAGTGCGCTCCGTCCACAGCTTTTCCAGCGTGCCCTCGGCCATCGGCTTGATGAGCGTGCCGGAACTTTGCGCATCCCACGTCTGCACGGAAAGCGGATGCGCGCGCAACTCGTCGCGTGTGACGACGACATGCTCGTGTGCATCGACGAGCCAGTCATACACGAAGTCGATGCATAACCGATAGCCGCGCTTCGACTGCGGATCGGGCACTTCGTACGGCGCGCGCGTCACGTAGCCCGAGGCGAACACGCCTTTCGGCTCCTGCGCCACGCGATGCACGAAGACGCGATCGCCCGGCATGAGGCCGCGCGCGGTGCCGCAGCCCCAGACGTCGGCGACGGCTTCGCCTGCAGCCACGCGGCGCGCAATGTCGGGCAGTTCGGGCCACGGCCACTTCTTCGGGCTCCAGATCAGCAGGAAGGCGGTCATCGTGAAGGGCAAGGCGCGAAGGGCAGAAGCGGTGAGCTTAGCGTACCGGGCCGAATCAGGGCGTCGCGTACAATGGGCGCTCGCTTCGAAGGCTGCGCCGTGGCAGCGAACTAGCACAGTCCGCGAAGCGCCCGTCCTCTTCCTTGCACACTCGATGTCAGACACCACCCGCCGCCGGCCCGATGGCCGGCTGATCCTGTTGCTCGGCGCGCTTGCCGCATGCGGTCCGCTGTCCATCGACATGTATCTGCCGAGCCTGCCGTCGCTTGCCGCCGCGTTCGGCGCGAGTCCCGCCGCCGCGCAGGGCACGCTCACGAGCTTCATGTTCGGCTTCTCGTTCGGCATGCTGCTCTACGGTCCACTATCCGACGCCTACGGCAGACGGCCGATTCTGCTCGGCGGCATCGCGCTGTACGCGCTCGCGAGCGTAGGCTGCGCGACGGCGTTTTCCATCGACGCGCTCGTCCTCGTGCGCTTCCTGCAGGCGCTCGGCGCGGGCGCGGCCTCGGTGCTGGCGCGCGCCATCGCCCGCGACGCCCACGCTCCGGCCGATGCCGCCCGCGTCCTCTCGATGCTCTCCATCGTCACGTCCATCGGACCGCTGCTCGCGCCCTTGATCGGCGGGCAATTGCTGCTGCTCGGCGGCTGGCGGGTCGTGTTCGTGGCGCTCACGCTCTTCGGCACGCTGTGCGCACTGGCTGCGTTCCTGCGCGTGCCGGAAACGTGGCCGAAGGAAAAGCGCGCGGGCGCGGCGCTCGGCAATTCGTTCGCGGCCTACGGTCATTTGCTGACCGATTCGGTCACCTGGGGTCATGTGCTCTGCGGCGGCATGGCGTTCGCGTCGATGTTCGCGTATATCACCGCGACGCCCTTCGTCTACATCGACTATTTTCACGTGAAGCCGCAGCACTACGGGCTCCTGTTCGGACTCAACATCGTCGGGATCATCGGCGGCAACGTGCTCAATACGAAGCTCGTCGGGCGCGTGGGCGCAATGAAGATGATCTCCGGCGCGGCGTTCGTGAGCGTCGTGGCGGCCATCGCGGTGGCGCTCGTCTCGCTGACGGGCTGGGGCGGCTTGTGGTCGATCGTCGCTGGCTTGTTCTTCGTGGTCGGCGTGGTCGGGCTGCTGTCGGCCAATTGCACGACCGAACTCATGCACCGTTATCCGCGCAACGCGGGTGCGGCGGCCGCCGTGTTCGGCGCCATGCAACTCGCGCTGGGCGCGCTCGCGAGTCTCGCGGTCGGCCTTTTTCACGATGTCTCGCCGCACGGCATGGGTATGGTGATCGGCGTGTGCGGCGTCCTCACGTTCGCCGGGCGCACGCTGGTAATGCGCTCGCACGCCGCGCCGGTGCGGGTCTGAGGCGGGCAGCCGCCGCGCGCGAGCAAAAAAAAAACCTCGCACGGCGGCGAGGTTCAACCTGGTCAGAGGTGTTTCCAGCTCGACTCACGCTGGCCCTGGGTCAGAAGGCAGTGCGGTCGAGCCGTCTTTCGTGGGCAGTATTCGTCCGGGTCAAAGGTGAATACTCGCTCGGTTCGGTTTTGGCGATAGGCGTCTCCTCCTGTCGGGAATCGCGGGCCTGGGTCAAAGGTGTTCCCGAGCGATTCGTTTCGGTCGAAATGTCAGTCAAACCATTCCCGTTGCCTCGAACCTTCTGTCGAGGAAGGCGTATCGCCGAATCAACAAGGAATGGTTGCACTATAGGATCGCCGTAAGCTCCCCTATATCGAACGAATTCGAATCGTAAGAGAGCGACGCTTTTTCACCGAAACGCGCTGTTTCGCTGTATCTCATCCCTGATGCGGCGGCAGCGGTCCGACCATCGACGCGAGAAACGTGAACGCCGCCGCTTCGGCCTGCGCGACCGCTTCGGGCTCGACGCCCGCGCCGTGGCCGCCTTCGCCCGTTTCCTGATACCAGACGTCCGCGTGGCCTTGCGCCTGCATTTTCGCGACCATCTTGCGCGCGTGGCCGGGATGCACGCGGTCGTCGCTCGTCGAAGACGTGAAGAGCGCCGGCGGATACGCGGCGTCCGCCTTCACGTTCTGATAAGGCGAGTACGCCATCAGATGACGCAAGTCGGCGGCGTCGTCCGGATCGCCGTATTCGTCGATCCACGAAGCGCCCTGCAAGAGCGTATGAAACCGCGCCATGTCGGCAAGCGGCACCTCCGACAGCACTGCGCCGAAGCACTCGGGCCGCTGCACCATGCACACGGCGGTGAGCAGGCCGCCGTTGCTCGCGCCGCGAATCGCGAGTTGCTTTGCCGTCGTGACGCCGCCTTCGACGAGCGCCTGCGCGACCGCGACGAAATCGTCGAAGGAGACTTGCCGGTTCTCCCGCAGCGCCGCCTGATGCCATTGCGGGCCGAACTCGCCGCCGCCGCGAATGTTCGCCACCGCGTACAGACCGCCGCGTTCCAGCCACGCGATGCCGGTCGTCGCGTCGTAATGCGGGTCGAGCGCGACTTCGAAGCCGCCGTAGCCGTAGAGCAGGCACGGGCGCGCTTGCTGCGGCGCTTGCGCATCGACGCCGCGGCCGATCAGCCAGTACGGAATGCGCTCGCCGTCCGGCGCGATGGCATGGCGGCGCACGGCGGCGAGGCCTGTGGCGTCGAATCGTGCGGGCAGACGCGCAAGCAGGGTCCACGGCGCGTCGCTCGCGAGATCGGCGTGATAGAGCGACGGCGGCGTCAGAAAGTGTTCGACGTGAATCAGCACCGTGTCGTCGCGCTCGCTGTCGATGGAATCGACATAGCTCTGGCTCGCCTCCGGCAACGCGAATTCGCGCGATTCCCACGCGCCGTCTTCATTGGCGGGCGGACGCCAGAGGGTGACGCGCGGCGTGCCGTCGTCCATTTGCGAAACGATCAGCCATTGCTTCGTGAAGTCGATGCCCGCCAGCACGCGCCGCTCGCCCGGTGTGAAGAGTGCGGTGAAATGACGCGAGCCGGCAAGGAACGCGTCGCGCCGGATCACGGTCAGCGCGCCTGCCGCGTGACGCCGGCCACCCACGTTCCATTGCTTGCGCGGCGTGACGAAGAGCCAGCCGTTCCAGTGCTCGATTTCCACGTGCTGAGGCAGGTCGTACTGACGCCATTCGTTCGTGGTTTCGTCGAGCCAGAAGTGCAGCGTGTCGTAAAACGTGACCGCGCGCGAAGCCAGATGCAGCTTTTCGAGCGGATCGTAGTCCGCGCCCGCCGATACGTCGCGGCGCGCGCCTTCGAACACGACGGGCGCATCCGCGAGCGGTGTGCCGCGCTTCCAGCGCCGCGCCTGACGCGGAAAGCCCGAGGTCGTCAGCGCGGGCCGATCGCTCGTCTTGCTGTCGTCCCAGCCGACGTACACGGTATCGCGGTCGATCCACGACATGTCGTGCTTGCCCACGTCCGGCAGCGCGAAGCCGTCGTCGATGAAGCGACGTTGCTCGATATCGAACTCGCGCACGATGCACGCATCCGATCCGCCCGGCGACAGCGAGACCAGCGCGCGGTCGTAGCCGGGGTAGAGCATGTCGAAGTCGGCGAGCGCCCAGCGCGTATCGTCGCGGTTCGTGTTGAGGTCGAGGGCGTCCACATCGAGCACGATCTCCCACTCGGGCGTACCGGCGAGCCACGCGCTCCACGGCGTGCGGCGCACGATGCCGAGCGGATGCGCGTCGTCCTGCCACGTGTTGTAGGCCCAGTCGCCATAGCGCGAGCACGTGACGATGCGATCCTGCGACGTGTACGCCTTCGCGAGCCGCGCGGCGAGCGCGCGCGCGTCGGGCGTGTTGCCGAATGCGGCTTCGGTGCGGCGATTCTGCGCATCGACCCAGGTTTGCACGCGGGCGTCGTCGAGTGATTCGAGGCCGATGAAGGGATCAGGGTTGTCGGCTTGCGGCCAGAGGAGCGAGGGGTGGTCGGAGAGAAGGGACATGGCGCGGCGCAATTCCAAAGCGAAACGCTGATTGTGCCGCATCGGCGCGGTCGCGCCATCAAAGAAAAAGCCGCGCACGAGGCGCGGCTTGGAAGCACATGAGCGACGACGGCGCTTACGCCAGCCGCTCTTCCGTCTTCGGATCGAACAGCACTGCCTTCGACACATCGAACAACAGCGTCATGTTCGACAACGGCTGCGGATTGCTCGCCGGGTGCACGCGCGACACGATGCGCTTGCCGTTCACCTGCGCGAACACGAGCGTGTCCGGGCCGGTCGGCTCGATTACGTCGACGCGCACTTCCATCGGCTGCAGGCTCGCGTCTTCGACGTTGTGCGCGCTGCGAGCGTCCGTGATGCGCTCCGGGCGCAGGCCGAGCACGACGTCCTGACCGACCTTGCCGCGCAGCTTCGCGGCATCGAACGGCAGCTTCAGCACGTTACGCGCGACGCCCGTGTCCAGTTGCAGGCCGACGCCCGCGCCGGCCTCGACCAGCTTGCCGCTGATGAAGTTCATCGGCGGCGCGCCGATGAAGCCCGCGACGAAGAGGTTCGACGGCGAATCGTAGATTTCCTGCGGCGCGCCGAACTGCTGCACGATGCCGTCTTTCATCACCGCGATGCGGTCGCCGAGCGTCATGGCTTCGATCTGATCGTGCGTCACGTAGACGATGGTCGTGCCGAGGCGCTGATGCAGCAGCTTGATCTCCGAGCGCATCTCGATACGCAGCTTGGCGTCGAGGTTCGAGAGCGGTTCGTCGAAGAGGAACATGACCGGATCACGCGCGAGCGCGCGGCCCATGGCGACACGCTGACGCTGACCGCCCGACAGCTGCCCCGGCTTGCGGTCGAGCAGATGGCCGATCTGCAGCGTCTCCGACACGCGATCGACGATCTTCTTCTGTTCGTCCTTCGGCACCTTGCGGATGTTGAGGCCGAACGAGATGTTGTCGCGCACGCTCATGGAAGGGTAGAGCGCGTAGGACTGGAACACCATCGCGATATCGCGGTCCTTCGGCGAGAGGTTGTTGACCGTCTTGCCGTCGATCTGGATGTCGCCCTTGGTGACGGTCTCCAGCCCCGCGATCATGTTGAGCAGCGTGGACTTGCCGCAGCCCGAGCCGCCGACGAGGATCAGGAACTGTCCGTCCTCGATGTCGATGTTGACGCCCTTGAGAACCGGCACCCCGTTCGGGTAGGTCTTGTACACGTCACGGATGGAAAGGCTTGCCATGCTTGAATCCTCTATGTTGTCTCTTCAGCGGGAAGCGCGTCTAAAGTGCGCTCAACCCTTCACCGCGCCCGCCGTGAGGCCGCGCACGAAGTAACGTCCTGCGATCATGTAGACGAGAATCGTCGGCAAGGCCGCGATGATCGCGCCCGCCATGTCCACGTTGTATTCCTTCACACCCGTCGACGTATTGACGAGGTTGTTCAGCGCCACTGTGATCGGCATGGAATCCACGCCCGAGAACACGATACCGAACAGGAAGTCGTTCCAGATTTGCGTGAACTGCCAGATCAGGCAGACCATGAAGATCGGCAGCGACACGGGCAAGAGAATCTTCGTGAAGATCGTGAAGAAGCCCGCGCCGTCGATGCGCGCCGCCTTCACGAGTTCGGCCGGAATGCTCACGTAGAAGTTGCGGAAGAACATGGTCGTGAACGCGATGCCGTAGATCACGTGCACGAGCACGAGGCCGCTCGTCGTGTTCGACAGTCCGAGGAAGCCTTGCAGCCGCGCCATCGGCAGGAGAATCGCCTGAAACGGGATGAAACAGCCGACGAGCAGCATGGTGAAGAACGCGTCCGCGCCGCGGAAGCGCCAGTGCGTGAGCACATAGCCGTTGAACGCGCCGACGATCGACGAGATCAGCACGGCCGGAATCACCATGCGCACCGAGTTCATGAAGAACGGCTCCATGCCGTCGCAGCGCACGCCGGTACACGCTTCCTGCCACGCCTTGACCCACGGCGCGAGCGTGAAGTGCGTGGGCGGCGTAAGCAGATTGCCGGTGCGAAGCTGGTCCAGATCCTTGAACGACGTGGACAGCATCACGTAGATCGGGAACAGGAAGTAGAGCGCGAAAAGGATCAGCACCGCGTAAATGACGGCGCGGCTGATCGTCATCTTAGGCTGCATTGCGGGTGCTCCTCGATTCCAGATACATGAGCGGCACGAGAACCGCGACGACCGTGGCGAGCATCATCATCGACGAAGCGGCGCCGACGCCCAGTTGTCCCCGGTTGAACGAGAACGTGTACATGAAGATGGCCGGCAGCGACGACGACGTGCCCGGTCCGCCCGCCGTCAACGCGACGACGAGGTCGAAGGTCTTGATCGTGATGTGGCAGAGAATCAAGAGCACGGAGAAGAACACCGGGCGCATGCTCGGAATCACGATCTTGCGGTAGATGGTCGGCAGCGTCGCGCCGTCCACTTGCGCGGCCTTGAAGATTTCGCCGTCCACGCCGCGCAGGCCGGCGAGGAAGAGCGCCATCACGAAGCCGCTCGATTGCCAGACCGCCGCGATCACGACGCAGAAGATCGCCTTGTCCGGGTCGCCGAGCCAGTTGAAGGTGAAACTCGTCCAGCCCCAGTCGTGGAACACCTTCTCGATGCCGAGGCTGGGGTTCAGAATCCATTGCCACGCGGTGCCGGTCACGATGAACGAAAGCGCCATCGGGTAGAGAAAGACCGCGCGCAGCGCGCCTTCGTTGCGGATTTTCTGGTCGAGCAGAATCGCGAGGAAGAGGCCGAGACCGACGCAAATGGCGATGAACGGAATGCCGAACCAGCCGAGGTTGGCGGCGGACGTCCACCAGACGTCGTTGGCGAAGAGTTGCCGGTATCGGTCGAAACCGGCGAACTCGTAGCGCGGCATCAGTCGCGATTCGGACAGCGACAGATACCCTGTGACGGCAATGAAGCCATACACGAACACGAGCGCGATCACGATGCTGGGAGCGAGCACCAGCTTGGGAATCCAGCGATCGGCAAGCGCCGCCGTAGGTGAAGCGCGGCGGGGCTGGTGCGGAGTTTTTTCCGCGGTACCGCTGAGGGAGGCAGTCACAACTCGACTCCTGGAAGATGCGCCGGCGCTTGGGTGCGCCTAGACGCGCTTGAATGACGCTGACTTGCGCGCGCGGTGCGAAGGTGTGCTTTAACCGGCTGACTTCGGCACGACCGGCGCTTGATACAACCGTTATGCGACGCTTCTATGGCTCGTTGACAGCCGGGCGGCGGGCGGCCGTGTTGCGCCGCCTGCCGCCCGTTACCCTGCTACGTCCTTACTTCGTCTTGGCGGCGTTCGCGAGCGCCTGCACCGCGCTCTTCGAATCCTGCGACGAATTCATGAACTTGGTCACGACGTCGGTCATGGCGCCCGCGACAGCGTCGCCCTGAGCCATGCCGTGCGCGAGCGACGGAACATAACCGCCCGATTTGATCGCCGTCTGTTCATCAGCGTAGGACTTCTTCGCGCAGTCGTCGAACTTGTCCATCTTCACGCCGAGACGCACCGGGATCGAGCCCTTGTTCAGGCTGAACTGTTCCTGGAAGTCCGGCGACATGATGGTCTTCGCGAGCGCGAGCTGGCCCGGCGTAGCCGTCTTCTGGCCCTTCTGCTGGAAGAACACGAACGAGTCGACGTTGAAGGTGTAGGCCTTTTCCGTGCCCGGCACCGCGGCGCAGACGTAGTCCGTGCCGGCCTTCTTGTTCGCGCCGGCGAATTCGCCCTTCGCCCAGTCGCCCATGAACTGCATGCCGGCCTTGCCGTTGATGACCATGGCCGTGGCGAGGTTCCAGTCGCGGCCGGTGCGGCCGCTATCGAAGTAACCCTGGATCTTGCGGACGGTGTCGAACACCGACACCATCTTGTCGGACGTCAGCGTCTTCTGGTCCAGATCGACGATGGCCTTCTTATAGAAGTCCGCGCCCTGCGACAGCACGACGTCTTCCCACAGCGTCAGGTCTTGCCACGGCTGGCCGCCCATCGCGATCGGCATGATGCCGGCGGCCTTCATCTTGTCGGCCACCTGGAAGAATTCGGCCCAGGTCGTCGGCACCTTGCCGCCTGCCTTGTCGAGCGCGGCCTTGTTGATGTACAGCCAGTTCACGCGGTGCACCGAGAACGGCGCTGCGACGTAGTGGCCGTCAGCATGGATGACCTTGTCGATTTCCGGCGGCAGATTCTTCTTCCAGTCGCCGGCGACAGAGTCGATCGGCACGAGCACGCCTTGCTCCGACCATTCCTGGATCAGCGGACCCTTGATCTGAGCCGCCGACGGCGCGTTGCCCGAGATCACCTGCGTCTTCAGTGCGGTCATGGCAGCCGCGCCCGCGCCGCCCGCAACCGCGAAGTCCTTCCACTGATAGCCCTGCTTGGTCATGTCGTCCTTGAGCACGCCGACCGCTTTCGATTCCCCGCCCGAGGTCCACCAGTGCAACACGGAAACAGCCTCGGCAGCCTGCACCGCCGACGCCGTCGCGCCGCACAGAAGACCTGCGGCGCAGAGCGCGCCCATGAGCTTACGGACTTTCATTGTTTATCTCCTCCAGCACCTGAACAAGTAACGAGTGGCCCCTGATGTCGCCAGGAAGCGTTGAAAAAACGGTGGTTACAACGGCAATGCTTGGGGTGGCCGGAATCGGAGTGTCGGCAGAGAAGCGCGCCACAGCGGGCAATGCATGCGCGCGTGCGAAGCCGGCAAACCGATGGTCGGCCGCACGGCTCTCAAGAGATGAGTAGGTCAAATCGCAACGACTGTCTCCTCTGTGAGCCGATGGCGTCATGCCTGTGCCGGCCCATGCTAGTGATTGCTTTTGCTTTTTACCTGCGCATACGAGCCGCGGTTGGAACGCGGACGACAGGGCGCAGGCGCGAGGCTGTACGCCTGTGGCACGTAGCCCGGTGCATGAAAGCAGCGATTTCCGGACTTCGTTAACATGAGTACGAGAGCCGCCTTAGGGAAAACACTCATCTTCTGATTGACAAGCGATTTTTTTCCCGGGTGACATTTCCTCTTGATTTGGATTGTAGTTAAACTACAATTCAGTGTCAAAAAAAATTTTGTCGAACTACGGTAGCGTTTCGTTCGACGTCCCACCGACTTCACAGGCGGCCTCAGAGACCCATGCAAAGCGACTCGAATTTCATCTTCGTGCTCTTCGGCGGGACCGGCGATTTGTCGATGCGCAAGATTCTTCCGGCGCTTTTCGAAGCGCACCGGGCGGGCATGCTGGCCGCGTCGGGCAAGATCGTTGCCGTGGCGCGCGGCGCCCAGGCGCCCGGCGAATACCTCGCATGGGTCGAGGAGCACGTGAAGCCGCACGTGTCGAAGAAGGGCCCGGACGAAACGGCGTGGCGCAGCTTTTTGGAGCGCATCGAATACGTGCAGCTCGACCTGGGCCGCGCGGAAGACTTCGTGGTGCTGCGCGACGCGCTCGCTAAATACGACGGCACGCGCGTCTTCTATCTCGCGACCGGGCCGTCGCTCTTCGTGCCCATTTGCCGTGCGCTGTCGGAAGTCGCTCTGAACCAGAACGCACGCATCGTGCTGGAAAAGCCGCTCGGCTATGACCTGAAGTCGTCGAACGCCATCAACGACGCAGTCGGCGAGATCTTTCAGGAAGAGCAGATCTACCGCATCGACCATTACCTCGGTAAGGAGCCGGTGCAGAACCTCTTGGCGCTGCGCTTCGGCAATGCGCTCTTCGAGCCGCTGTGGCGGCGCGAATGGGTCGAAAGCATTCAGGTCACCATCGCGGAAGAACTCGGCGTGGAAGCGCGCGGCGACTTCTACGACAACACCGGCGCGTTGCGCGACATGGTTCAGAATCACTTGCTGCAACTGCTTTCCATCGTGACGATGGAGCCGCCGCACTCGATGGATTCCGACTCCGTGCGCGACGAAAAGCTGCGCGTTCTGCGCGCGCTGAAGCCGATCGACGAGCGCGACATCAGCCGCGTCGCCGTACGCGGGCAGTATCACGCGGGCGTGATTCGCGGCGCATCCGTGCCGGCTTACGCGACGGAAGCCGGCGTGCGCGCGGACAGCAACACCGAAACCTTCGTCGCGCTGAAAGTCGAAATCGAAAACTGGCGCTGGGCGGGCGTGCCGTTTTTCCTGCGCACCGGCAAGCGCCTCGCGGATCGCGTGGCGGAGATCGTCGTGAACTTCCGGCCGGTGCCGCATTCCGCGCTCGGCGCCAATGCGCTCCGCGCGGGCGCGAACCGCCTCGTGATCCGCCTGCAGCCAAACGAGACCATTCGCCTCTACTGCCTCGCGAAGCAGCCGGGCGAGGGCATGAATCTCGCAAGCGTCCATCTGGACCTCGCGTTCGACCAATTCTTCAAGGAAGGGCAGATGGAGGCGTACCAGCGGCTGTTGCTGGACGTGATCCACGGGCGGCTCGCGCTCTTCGTGCGTCGCGACGAGCAGGAAGCCGCGTGGCGCTGGGTCGAGCCGATTCTGAACGCGTGGGCGGCGTCGACGAACAAGCCCAAGCCGTATGCGGCGGGCACGTGGGGACCGGCGGCGTCGAGCGCGATGCTCGCGCAGCATGGCACGTGCTGGCTGGAAGAAGAGAATTGAGGGCGTCGCGCTGACGGCTCCATCAAGAGAGACGCCGCCGCGACGCCAGCACACAAGACCGCTTCGCGGGCCGTTCGCGGTTTCGCGGCATAAGGCGGGTCGATAAACCAAGACAAGCAGGATGGAGGAGCAGTGATCGAGCTTCGCACTTTCGACGACCCGCGCGCCCACTCGGACGCGCTGGCGAAGGCCGTCAGCGACGCGCTTGCCGCGTCGCTCGCGGCCAGAGGCGCCGCATCGGCCGATGCCAGCGCAGCCGCGTCAGGACAATCCGCTCATGCCACGCTCGCCGTATCCGGCGGCACGAGCCCGCGTCCGTTTTTGCAAACGCTCTCGCACGAGCCGCTCGCGTGGGCGCATATCGACGTGACGCTCGTCGACGACCGCTGGGTGCCTGAAACCGATTCCGCGAGCAACGCGCGCCTCGTGCGCGAGACGCTTCTGCAAGACGCGGGCGCGGCCGCGTACTTCCTGCCGCTCGTCGATACGTCTGCCACGCTCGACGCGCACGTCGCCGCGCTCAACGCCGACGCGCGCCGCCGTCTGCCGGATGTCGCCGTGCTCGGCATGGGCGAGGACGGCCACACGGCGTCCATCTTCGCAGATGCGCCCGAATGGGACTTCGCCATCTCCACGCAGGACCGCTTCGTCGCCGTGCATCCGGGCAGCGCGCCGCACGCGCGCGTGAGCCTGTCGATGTCCGCGCTGAAGCAGGTGAAGCAGCTTTTCCTCTTCATCTCCGGCCAGAAGAAACTCGACGTACTGAACGCGGCGCTTGCCGCGCGCCAGAAGAATGCCATCTCGACTTTGGCCAACGATGAAGGAGTGAAGCTCGATGTCTACTGGTGTGCATAAGGCCGCGCCGGCGGCGAGCCACGCCGATGGACCGAGGCTGCTCGCCGACATCGGCGGCACGAACGCGCGCTTCGCGCTGGAGACGGCGCCCGGCGAAATCGGGCAAATTCGCGTGTATCCGGGTTCCGATTACCCCGGCATCGCGGAAGTCATGCAGCAATATCTGAAGGACACGAAGGTCGGCCGCGTGAACCACGCGGCGATCGCGATCGCCAATCCGGTGGATGGCGATCACGTGAAGATGACCAATCACGACTGGAGTTTTTCGATCGAAGCGACGCGCCGCGCGCTCGGCTTCGATACGCTGCTCGTGGTCAACGACTTCACCGCGCTCGCCATGGCGCTGCCCGGGCTTACCGATGCGCAGCGCGTGCAGATCGGCGGCGGCGCGCGGCGGCAGAACAGCGTGATCGGCTTGCTGGGTCCGGGCACAGGCCTGGGCGTGTCGGGTCTGATCCCCGCCGACGACCGCTGGATCGCGCTCGGCAGCGAAGGCGGCCACGCGACCTTTTCGCCGTTCAATGAGAGCGAAGACCTCGTCACGCGCTATGCGCGCCGCAAGTACCCGCACGTGTCGTTCGAGCGCGTGTGCGCGGGGCAGGGTCTGGAGCTGATCTACCGGGCGTTCGCGGAGCGCGACAACGTCGCGGTCGCCGACACCTTCACCGCCGCCGACGTCACCACGCGCGCGCTGGAAGGCGAGGCGCTCGCGCTCGAAACGGTGAACTGCTTCTGCGCAATCCTCGGCACGTTCGCCGGCAATATCGCGGTCACGCTCGGCGCGCTGGGCGGCATCTATATCGGCGGCGGCATCGTGCTCAAGTTGGGCGAGTTGTTCCACAAGTCGCCGTTTCGCGAGCGATTCGAGTCGAAAGGGCGCTTCCAGCAGTATTTGTCCGGCATTCCGACTTACGTCATCACGGCGGAATATCCGGCGTTCCTCGGCGTCTCCGCGATTCTGGCCGAGCAACTGTCGAATCGCGCGAACAGCGGTTCGTCGGCGGTGTTCGAGCGCATCCGGCAAATGCGCGACGCGCTCACCCCCGCCGAGCGCCGCGTGGCCGATCTCGCGCTGAATCATCCGCGCTCGATCATCAACGATCCGATCATCGACATTGCGCGCAAGGCGGACGTGAGCCAGCCGACGGTGATTCGCTTCTGCCGCTCGCTCGGCTGTCAGGGCCTCTCCGACTTCAAGCTGAAGCTCGCGACGGGTCTGACTGGCACCATTCCGGTCAGCCATAGTCAGGTGCATCTCGGCGATACGGCCACGGATTTCGGCGCGAAAGTGCTGGATAACACCGTGTCCGCGATTCTGCAGCTACGCGAGCACCTGAACTTCGATAACGTCGAGCGCGCAATCGACATTCTGAACGGCGCACGGCGCATCGAGTTCTATGGCCTCGGGAATTCGAACATCGTCGCGCAAGACGCGCATTACAAGTTCTTCCGCTTCGGCATCCCGACGATTGCGTACGGCGATCTGTACATGCAGGCGGCGTCCGCGGCGTTGCTCGGCAAGGGCGACGTGATCGTGGCGGTGTCGAAGTCGGGGCGCGCGCCGGAACTATTGCGCGTGCTCGAAGTGGCGATGCAGCAGGGCGCGACCGTCATCGCGATCACGTCGAGCAACACGCCGCTCGCCAAGCGCGCGACGGTGGCGCTGGAGACGGATCACATCGAAATTCGCGAGTCGCAGTTGTCGATGATCTCGCGCATCTTGCATCTCGTGATCATCGACATCCTCGCGGTCGGCGTGGCGATCCGCCGTGCGGCGCCGCAGCCGAGCGCGAAGATCAGCGAAGCGGTCGCGCAGATCCGCGAATCCAGCGACGATGAAGCCGCCGCTGTCCTCGACTGGCTGAGCCACGGCGCGTCGGGCGTGGCGAAGGAATAGCGCCCGAGCCGCGCTAAAGGAAAAGGGGCCGCCGATGCGAATCGGCGGCCCCTTTTTGTCGTCGGCAAGAGAAACGGCGCGTCCCCTTCCGGGAGCCGCGCCGCTGCGAGCATTGCACGCGCTGCTTAGAACGAGTGTTGAATGCCCGCGTACACGCCGGTCTGACTGCGGCCGGGGAACGGATTGTCCGTGGAAGCGGCCGAACCGAAGTTGTTCGCGTTGAGGCCGTAATTCGCCGTCTTGCTGTTTTGGACGGTTGCCACTTGCAGATCGAACAACGTGCGCTTCGACAGGTTGTACGAGCCGCCGACGGTGTACATGGTCGCGTTGCCCGCGCCGTTGTTGCCGTTCACGTGATAGACGGCGGCGGTCAGCGCCGCAGCCGGCGAGGCCTGCCACGTCACGCCGCCCCATTCGTGGTCGAGCGTGGTCGGCTCGCCGGGCAACTGGCCGGTCATGCCGGACGAGCGGATGGCCTGATAGCCCGCCTGGACCTTGAACTGGCCGAGGAACACGTTCGCCATTGCGGAGCATTCGCGGGAATAGGCGTAGACGCCGTTGCCGTTGGCGTTGCCCGCGCCGGTGATCCCGCCATTGATTGCGTTATACGCGCCGCCGAGCGTGCCGTTGGACGGATTGCGAATCTCGTCGTACATGCCGCGGATCTGGAAGTAGGGCGACGTATAGGTGACGTAGGCGCCTGCCTCGCGGCCTTGCTTCGTGCTGCCATTACCGTTCCAGCTCGTCGCGTTGGACAACGCATATTGCCCGTAGAAATCGAAGCCTGCGAACTTCGGCGACTGGTACGAGATATTGTTGCTCGATTGCGGCCAGTTGCGACCACGCACCAGCGAAGCGGACGACCAGTTCGACTGGCCGAAAGGATCGAAGTCCCACACGCCGTTCGACACGAACAGTTCGCGGCCCAACAGCACGGTACCGAAGCTGTTGTTTGCAATACCGACGGTCGCCCAGCGATTGAAGAGACCGCCGCCGCCCGGGCCCTGACCCGTCATGGTGTTGAAGCTGCCTTCGAGCTGGAACACGGCGCGGTTGCCGCCGCCCAGATCTTCCGCGCCTTTCAGGCCCCAGAGGCTCGTGCCCCAGTCGCCGCTCTCCGCGCGAATGCGACTCGCCGTGACGTTCGAAGCCGCCCCGGTCGGCACACCGTTCATGTATTCGAGTCCCGCGTCCAGACGGCCGTATAAGGTCACGCTGCTCTGGGCGTGTGCCGCCGCGCCGAACGTCAGCAGCGCAGCCGCTGCGAGCAAAGCCTTCTTCATCATCTCCTCCAACTCCTGTCAAAAGTGAAACAAGTGCCGCGGAGATTTTGAAGGAGAACTACATGTTCGGAAGGCGTCTCCTGTACTTATGATTCAATTTGACAAACGCTGCAACACAGGGCGGTCGCGCTCGACGAAACGCCGCGCCAAATAAAAAACGGTGCGACACCCTTTCGGGCACCGCACCGATACGCGCCTCTCGCAGCAGCGTGAAAACCTTATAGAACTATTCGTACTTCAGACTCGCCGATTAGAACGAGTGCTGAATGCCGGCGTACACGCCCGTCTGGCTGTGGCCAGCGAACGGGTTGTCCGTCGCGGCGGCCGTGCCGAAGTTGTTGGCGTTCAGGCCGTAGTTGGCGCTCTTGCTGTTCTGCACCGTGGCGACTTGCAGGTCGAACAGCGTGCGCTTGGACAGGTTGTACGAGCCGCCGACCGTGTAGATGGTCGCGTTACCCGCGCCGTTGTTGCCGTTCACGTGGTAGACCGCGCCGATCAGAGCCGCCGCCGGCGTTGCTTGCCACGTCACGCCGCCCCATTCGTGGTCGAGCGTCGTCGGCTGGCCGGGCAACTGGCCCACCATGCCGGAAGAACGGATCGCCTGGTAAGCGCCCTGAACCTTGAACTGGCCGAGGAACAGGTTGAACATCGCCGTGTACTCACGCGAGTACGCATAGACGCCGTTGCCGTTTGCGTTGTTCGCGGCGGTCGTGCCGCCGTTGACCGCGTTGTATGCGCCGCCGAGCAAACCGTTGCCCGGGTTGCGAATCTCGTCGTACATGCCGCGAATCTGGAAGAGCGGCGTGGTGTACGTGATGTACGCGCCACCTTCACGACCTTGCGCCGTCGTGCCGTTGCCGTTCCAGTTCGTCGCGTTCGAGAGCGAGTACTGACCGTAGAAGTCGAAGCCCGCGAACTTCGGCGACTGGTACGAAATGTTGTTGCTCGATTGCGGCCAGTTGCGGCCACGCACCAGCGAGGCGGACGACCAGTTCGACTGACCGAACGGATCGAAGTCCCACACGCCGTTAGCGATGAACAGTTCGCGGCCCAACAGCAGCGTACCGAAGTTGTTGTTGGCGACACCGACCGTCGCCCAGCGATTGAAGAGGCCGTTGTTGCCCGGGCCCTGACCCGTCATGGTGTTGAAGCTGCCTTCCAACTGGAACACGGCGCGATAACCGCCGCCCAGGTCTTCGACGCCCTTCAAGCCCCAAAGGCTCGTACCCCAGTCGCCGCTTTCCGCACGGAAGCGGTGCGACGAGCCGGTAGCCGCGCCGTTGGCGCCGACGCCGGTCGGCACGCCGTTCATGTACTCCAGGCCGGCGTCCAGGCGGCCATACAGCGTCACGCTGCTTTGAGCCTGAGCCACCGCGCTGAACGTCAGCAGTGCTGCTGCCGCGAGCAAAGCTTTTTTCATCATCTCCTCCAACCCTGTCAAGAAATAGAACCAAGTGCTGCCGTGTGCGGTTCGATGCGGGCGCATCCAACCGGAAATTGTTTTTCGAGGAACGACACACGCTTAAACGAGAGTGCTCGTGACGATTCGCGCATCGTGGGCACGAATCCGACGCCGGTCCGTCGACGGGCGTCTCCTCACTTTGTTTTGAAGTAAAACTACTTTTTGTGCACTTCGTTTTGGTACTTTAGTTACCAATTTAACAAATTACGTCACACTCGCCAAAGAAATTTGACGCTCGGCGGGGCGGTGTGTCAAAAACGCAAAGCCGCTGTGGTATGCACGCGACCCAAAGCATGGGAAATGGCCCGCAAAGCCTTATGCAGCAAGGGTTTGCGACCGGGCAACTTTCGGGGTCAGGTTTCACGCCTATTGACGCGGGCACGTCGCGGCGCTAGATGGCCGAATCGGGCGGGAAGCGTTGTGCGGTACGGCGCGGACGCAAAAAAAAAGCGCCTCGAGGGCGCTTTTTTCGCAGGGACTGTGCGGAACCTACTTGAGACTACCGGAGAGAAACTGCTTGAGCCGCTCACTCTTCGGTTGAGCGAACACCTCGTTCGGACAGCCTTCCTCTTCGATACGCCCCTGATGCAGAAACACGACATGGTTCGACACATTGCGCGCGAACGCCATCTCGTGCGTGACGACAATCATCGTGCGGCCTTCCTCGGCGAGCGTCTGCATCACCTTCAGCACTTCGCCGACGAGTTCGGGATCGAGCGCGGACGTGGGTTCATCGAAGAGCATCACATCCGGGTGCATGGCGAGTGCCCGGGCGATCGCCACGCGCTGCTGCTGACCGCCCGACAAATGGGACGGATACTGCTTCTCCAGCCGCGGCGCGAGCCCGACCTTTTCCAGATACGTGCGGGCGCGTTCTTCCGCTTCCTTCTTCGGCAGTCCGAGCACGTTCACGGGCGCTTCCGTCACGTTCTCCAGCACGTTCATGTGCGACCAGAGATTGAAGTGCTGGAACACCATCGAGAGTTTCGAGCGGACCTGGCGTAGCTGCTTCGCGTCGGCGACCTTCAGCGCGCCGGTCTTGTCCATCATCGTGCGGACTTCGGCGCCGTCGACGAAAATGCGCCCGCGGTTCGGCTGTTCGAGGAAGTTGATACAGCGCAGCATCGTGCTCTTGCCGGAGCCCGACGATCCGATGATGCTGATGACGTCGCCGGCCTTGGCCTTCAGCGAGACGCCTTTGAGCACTTCGTTGCTGCCGTACTGCTTGTGAATGTCGTCGACGAAAAGCTTGTGCTTCTGAGAATTCATGTGCGGTCCTGTAGGGCCGATTGCCTGACTTATTTGCCTTGAGGCCGCAGGTACGCGAGCCAGCGATGCTCGGCGCGGCGGAACAGCCACACGAGCGCGAACGAAATGACGAGGTAGAGCAGGGCGGCGATGCCGAACGCCTGGAACGACTGATACGTCGCGGAATTCACGTCGCGCGCGATCTTCAATATGTCCGGCACAGTCGCCGTGAACGCGACGGTCGTCGCGTGCAGCATCAGAATGACTTCGTTGCTGTAGTACGGCAGCGCGCGGCGCAGCGCCGAAGGCAGGATCACGCGCCAGTACAGCGTGAAGCTCGACATGCCGTAGGCGCGCGCCGCTTCGATCTCGCCGTAGGGCGTCGCCTTGATCGCGCCGGCGAAGATTTCGGTCGTATAGGCGCAGGTGTTGAGTGTGAACGCGAGCAGCGTGCAGTTCATGCCGCTGCGAAAGAACTGGGAAAGCAGCATGTGATCGCGCACGACCTGCAGGCTGTAGAGGCCCGTATAGCAGAGCAGAAGCTGAACGTAGAGCGGCGTGCCGCGAAACACGTACGTGTACAGCCAGACGCTGCGCGAGAGCAGCTTGTTCTTTGAAACCCGCGCCACGGCGAGCGGCACCGAAAGGCAGAATCCGAGGCCGATGGAAACGACGAGCAGCCACATCGTGATGGCGAGACCGGTGATCCGGTAGCCGTCGGTGAAAAGGTAGTTCTTCCAGAATTCCTGGATGATTTCGATCATGAAGTCCGCCGCTGTTTAACGCTGGTTACAGGTCCGCCTTGCGCACGCCGATGGAATAGCGCCGCTCCAGCCAGATCAGCACGAAGTTCGAGATCGTGGTGATGGCGAGATAAACGACACCTGCGAGCAGCGTGAAGAAGAAGAAACGCTGCGTGCCCTTGCCGGCGTCCTGCGCCGCTTTCACCACGTCCGCGAGGCCGATGATCGACACTAGCGCCGTCGCCTTCACCATCACCTGCCAGTTGTTGCCGATGCCCGGCAGCGCGAAACGCATCATCTGCGGAAACATGATGCGCGAGAAGGTCTGCCACGGCGTCATGCCGTAGGCGGCGCCTGCTTCGAGCTGACCGCGCGGCACCGAAAGGAACGCGCCGCGGAACGTCTCGGTGAAATACGCGCCGTAGATGAAGCCGAGCACGAGAATGCCCGCGAGGAACGGATCGATGTCGATCTGGTCCCAGCCGAGTTGATCGGTCAGCAGGTTCAGCCAGATCTGGATGCTGTAGAAGAGCAGCAGCATCAGCACGAGATCGGGTACGCCGCGAATGAGCGTCGTGTAGACCGTGCCGATGCCCGACGCGATGCGGCTCTTCGAGAGCTTCGCCGCCGCGCCGATGAGGCCGATCACGAAGGCGAACGCCAGCGACAGCACCGCGAGCTTGACGGTCTGCCAGGTGCCCGCGAGGATCAGCGGGCCGTAGCCTTGCAACATGGTGATTCCTTGATAAGGTGCGCCATTGCCATTCGCGCACGAAGCGGCTCGCCGCCGTCAGTCGTTGCCATCGCTCGCCAATCGCGCCGCGTCATGCCGCCCGGCGTCTGCCGGATGAATCCCCGCGCGGATTGTCTCGCTTATTTTCGGCGCCGCGAGTGGCTCGCGCGCCGGCGGTCCGTATTGTAGGTGGCCAAAATTGGCGAGCACGCTCTAAGCCGCAATCCCCCGCGAACCCCCGCCAATATCGAGGATGCCGCCCGCCGGTGTTTCCAAAGACGCCGCAGCGCCGCCGCCACCCGAAAAGCGCGGTATTTTACCCGAACCCGGCTTGCGCGCGGCGATAGCAGGAGAAGTCCGATTACATCCATCGGCGGGACGGTGTAGTGCCGTTGCGCGCGTTGTTCGGGCAGGCGGCCGCCCTTACATTGTCTCCATCGCAGTTCAACGTCTACACCGGGAGCACAACATGTTCGAGATTCGCCGCAGCAACGAACGCGGTCACGCTAACCACGGCTGGCTGGACTCGTATCACACCTTCTCGTTCGCCGATTACCACGATCCGGAGCACGTCCACTTCGGCGCGCTGCGCGTGATCAACGAAGACCGCGTCGCAGGCGGGCAGGGCTTCGGCACGCACGGTCATCGCGACATGGAAATCGTGAGCTACGTGCTGGAAGGCGCGCTCGCGCATCGCGACAGCATGGGCAACGGATCGACCATCCGCCCCGGCGACGTGCAGCGCATGAGCGCAGGGACCGGCGTGCGGCACAGCGAGTTCAACGGATCGCCCACCGAGACCGCGCACTTCCTGCAAATCTGGATCATTCCGGATGCGCCGGGCGGCGCGCCGGGCTATGAGGAAAAGCGTTTCACCGACGACGAAAAGCGCGGCCGGCTGCGCGTGATCGCATCGCCCGGAGGCACGGACGGCTCGGTGAAGATCGGCGCCGACGCGCGAATCTTCGCGGGCCTGTTCGACGGCGATGAGCGTGCCGACTTCGACGTGCCGGCGGGCCGCCGCGTGTACGTGCATGTGGCGCGCGGCAAGGTGTCGGTGAACGGCGAGGCGCTCGGCGCAGGCGATGCCGTGAAGATGGAGGACATCGCCAAGGTGACGATCGACGGCGGCGAGCAGGCGGAAGTGCTGTTGTTCGATCTGGCTTGACCGGCCTTTGATTTGAAAACCGCGGGCTCTCGCCCGCGGTTTTTTTTTCGCCTGCGAGAACCGCTTACGGTTTCGCAGTCGCCGAAGCGCCCGGTGCGCCCGGTGCGCCCTGAGCGGCGTCCGGCCCGCCGCGATGCTTGCCCCAGCGTTCGTGCATCTTTTGCTCATGCTCGTGCATGCGGGCGAAGTGCTTCTTGAGCGCGGCGCTCACGGTCGTCTTCTGCTGGTCGTTCAGCGAGTTATAGAAGTTGAGCCAGGCGGTCGCTGTCTGCTCATGCAGCTGCATCTGCTGCTGCTCGAGCTTCTGATGCGCCGCGTTCATCGCATTCAGATCCAGAATCGGCTGGTTCTGCATCGACTGGAACTGCTCGTGCATCTGGCGATGACTCTCGCGCATGGCGGCGTGGTTTTGCTTCATCGTGTCGATGGCCGTCTGCCACAGCCTTTCCTGATCCGTATTCAGCTTCAGCTGGCCGTGCAACTGGTCGAGCTGCTTCTGCATGCGCATTTCCATATGATGACCGCCGGGGCCGCCCATCATGCCCGGCGCGCCGGGCGGCGGGGCGTTGGGTGCGTCGTTGGTGGCGGCGTGCGCCGCGCCGAAGGTCAGGGCAAGTGCGGCAGCCGTGGCGGCGAGAATGCGATTCTTTTGCTTGAACATCGTGAGACTCCCTTGATTGTGACGGAGCCGAATGCGCGGATTCGTCGAGGTCCGCGCTGGGTCGGTGAGACACAGCGTAGAGGGTCGTGCCGGCGAGCGTGTTACCGCGCCGGCTTTTCGTATTACGCTGGTTTACGCGCTGCTTTCGCGGTAACACGCCGTAACCCTTTGCCGCGTGTACGCCGCGAAGCCGCCCCGACTCACGCGATACACTTCATTTCATGACTACACAAATTCTTGTCGTCGACGACGACGCCGAACTGCGCGACCTCTTGCGCGACTATCTGGTCCGGCAGGGCATCGAGGTCTCGGTGCTGCACGACGCCGGTTCGCTCGAACGCCGTCTGGAGCGCGAGCGTCCCGATCTCATCGTTCTCGATCTGATGATGCCGGGCGTCGACGGCCTGACCGCGCTGCGCAAGCTGCGCGCATCGGGCGACGACATCCCCGTGATCATGCTGACCGCCCGCGCGGACGATGTGGACCGCATCGTCGGGCTGGAACTGGGCGCGGACGATTACCTCGGCAAGCCGTTCAATCCGCGCGAACTGCTGGCGCGCGTGCAGGCGGTGCTGCGCCGCCGCCGCACGATTCCGTCCGCCGCGCCCGAGCAACGCGAGCCATATTCGTTCGGCCGCTTCCGGCTGGACTTCCAGTCGCGCACGCTGCAACACGACGAAAAGCCGATCACGCTGTCCGGCAGCGAATTCGCGCTGCTCAAGATCTTCGTGAATCACCCGATGCGCACGCTCACGCGCGAGCGTCTGCTCGAACTGCTGCACGGCCCGGAATACGACGGCACGGACCGCGGCATCGACGTGCAGGTGTGGCGCCTGCGGCGCATTCTGGAAAGCGATCCGTCCGCGCCGCGCTTCATCCAAACGGTGCGAGGACGTGGCTACGTGTTCGTGCCCGACGGCGAGCAAAATGCGTCGGCCCATTGATTCGCTGTTCGGCCGGCTCGTCGTCCTCGTGATCGGCGTGCTGGTGCTCTCGCACCTCGCGTGGTTCGCCGTGATCCGCCTGGAGCGCGACAACTCGCAGACGCGTTATGCCGTCGAGGAAGCCGCGTTCCTCGTTGAAGCGGTGCGGCAGCACATCGCCAATAGTCCGGATCAGCCGTTGCCTTCGCGCGTGCGCATCGTGCCGCTCGAGGCCGCGGACGTCCCGCAGCCCGCGAGCGGCGACGAGCTTCCGCCTCCGCTGTCGCGCTTTGTCGAAGACATGAAGGACCGCCTGCCCGACGGCACCGACGTGCGCCCGGGCCCGCCCGGCGCGCCGCCGAGCGTCTGGGTGCACGGCGCAAAGGACGCGGGCTGGATCGTCGTGCCGGTGCAGCCGCTGCGCCCGCCGCGCTCGCGCGACCGCATGCTCGTGTGGCTCGCCATCATTTTCTCGGCGGCGGTGCTCGCCGCGCTCTTCGCCGCGTGGCAGTTGCAGTCGCCGCTGCGCTCGCTCGCGCAAGCGGTGGCGCGCTTCGGACGCGGCCAGCCTACGCCGCCCGTGCCGGAGCGCGGCCCGCGCGAGTTGCGCCAGCTCACGCACGGCTTCAATCAGATGGTGCGCGAAGTCTCGCAAAGCGAAAACGACCGCGCCGTGATGCTCGCGGGCGTCGCGCACGACCTCAAGACGCCGCTTGCGCGCCTGCGCCTGCGCGCCGAAATGATGGACGACGAGAAAACCCGCGACGGCGTCGTGCGCGACGTCGATTCAATGGCGCATATCGTCGATCAATTCCTCGTGTTCGCGCACGACCGCCCGGACGGCAGCGAGCCGGTCGCGGTGGATCAACAGTGCGAGCGCATCGCGCGGGCTTATCGCGCGGTGGCGCCGGGTGCGGATACCGTGCGTCTGCAGCTGGAAGCCGGCCCGTCGTTCGTGCTGCCGGCGGCGACGCTCGACCGCCTGCTCTCGAACCTGCTGGACAACGCCCATGCGTACGGCGCGCCGCCTATCGTCATCGAGACGCGGCGGGAGGCGAAGGGCTGGGTGCTGTGCGTGTCGGATCACGGCAAGGGTATTGCGCCGGACGATCTGATCAAGGCGAGCCGGCCGTTCGTGCGGCTCGACCCGGCGCGCGGCGGCAGCGGGCATAGCGGACTGGGACTCGCCATCGTCGAGCGGCTCGCGCGGCGCGCGGGCGGAGAGTGCGAAATCGGCAATCAGGTGGATGGCGGCCTGCAGGTCGTGATGACCTTTCCGTTCGATGTCGCCACCCGCGCGGTCACGGAGCGCCGCGCCGGACCGCAACAGGCGGAGCGCGCGGTCTGACTACGCGCGCTTTTTCGACGCGGCTCAGTCGAAGAGCGTCTCCAGCGCCGAGGCCGCCTCGCTGTCCACGGTGTTATACGTCACCGTCGACGCTTCGAAGATGTAATGCGTCGTGTACTTGCCGAGGCGCGACAGGATTTCCTCCTGAATCACTTCCGGCGCCAGGTCGATCTTCAGATACCACGCGGTGGACGACAGCCGCGTCTGGAACGACCCGTACTCCGCGAGCAATTGGTCGAACGTTTCAGCGTCCTGATCGCGGCACACGATGACCAGATTTCCCTTCATGCAATCCTCCCGATAACGGCAACGCAGTCGAAACCCAAGGTCGATGATACCTGCGCGGACATGTCCGTGTGGCGACGAGGGGAAAGGCGGCGGCGCTACTTGCCCGCGAGCGAGTCTTCGGTATGCCGCGCGGGCGGCGGGTCGGCGGGGCGCACTTCGCTGCGGTCGCGCCCGCGCGACTTCGCCTCGTAGAGCGCGAGATCGGCGCGCGAGAGAATCCATTCGAGCGCGTCGTCGCTCGCCTGTTCCGTGATGCCGATACTGACCGAAAGCACCGCATCGTCGGGCAGATGCGCGCAATGTTCGTGATGGAAGCGCTTGCGCAGCCGCTCCAGCACGGCTTGCGCGTCGGCGAGCGACGTTTGCGGCAGCAGGATGCCGAACTCCTCGCCGCCGAGCCGCCCGATCGCATCGCTCGGACGAAGCTGCTCGCGGCAGACCTCCGCGAAGTGCTCGAGCGCGCGGTCGCCGCACGCGTGCCCGTAACGGTCGTTGATCTGCTTGAAATGGTCGAGATCCGCGATGGCGACCGAAAGCGGCGTGCCCGCGGAGCGCGCCAGTTCGACCTCGTGCCGCAGCGTGTCGAGGAAGTAGCGCCGCGACAGCGCGCCCGTGAGCGCGTCGTGGCGCGCTTCCGCCGACAACAGCGTATTGGCCGATTGCAACTGCTCCGCGAGATCGCGCGTCGCGCGATGCAGGCGGCGTTCGCGCGAATACGACGTCGCGATCACGACGGCGAGCGTCACGACGCCGAGCATCGTCAGAAACACGAGCAGGCGGTCGCGGCTGTGATTGCGCGTGATCTCCGGCCAGCTCGTAAGCGGATGGACGATATGCGCCGACAAGCCGGAGTTGAGGCCGGTGCGTTCGTCGTACAGCGAGGGCACGGAGTCGCCGTTGGCGGCATAGAAGTTTTTCGCGAGCGCGGGCGCGAGCCAGGGTGCCGATTGCCGCATCTGCTCGCCGACGCTTTCGAGCCGCAGCGGGGCGAACGCGTCGCGGCGATAGTGTTCGAGGCGCTCGCGAACCGTCATGCGTGCGACGGGCGCAAAGGGCAGCGCCTGATATTCGAGCCGGCCGTCGTGCGCCATGACCACGACGCCGTTTTCGTCGGTGACGAAGGTGCCCGGGCGCGAAACCCAGTGCCGCAAGCGGTCGATGCTCACCTTTGCGATCACCGCGCCGACCAGAAGCCCGTCCTCGTACACCGGCGCGGCGATGAAGATGCCCGGCTCGGCGGAGAGCCGGCCGACGCCGTACATTTCCACGAAACCGCCGAGCAGCGCGCGAGCCACGTAGCCGCGCCCGCTCATGTCGTAGCCGATGAAGCTGTTCTCGTCGCTGGCGTTGCTCGATGCAATGCAGTAGCCCTGGTCGTTCACGAGCCAGATGGAGTCGAGTCCGGCGAAGCCCTGCGCGTCGTGCAGGAAACGGTTCACCTGATCCAGTCCGGGCTGTGCCATCCATTGCTCGCGCCGTGCCGATTCGGTCGTCTTGAGGTTCGACGTGTAACGCCGCGATTGGGACAGCGCGCGCTGCGTGAGGTCCATCTGCGCGAGCGTCGCGGGAATGGCGCGCGACATGGCGAGGTCGCTCGCAATGATCTGCGCCATGTTGTCGACGATGGACGCCGCCATCTGGCGCTCGGTGCGCACGGTCGCGGTCATCTCCTGCTGTACCATGCGGTCCGACAGCAAGCCGGCGGCGACCCAGCACCCGAGCGCGAGCAACGCGAGGCAAAGCGTCGCGATCGCGCGGTGCAGAAGGAGCTTGTTCATCGGTCGGGCCCGTGCGCCGGCGTCACGCCGCGACCGTCGGGCATTCGGCGCGCGTGCGCCGTGCGCGCGCCAGGGCGCGTGGGCTGCGCATCGGCGGCGTGCGCGGGGACTCGCCGCAGCCGGCCAAAAACGCGATAATCGCCGCCCTGAGACGAACGTTCAGCCGGTCAGCCCGGGCGCGTTCATTGCGTTGCAGGGGCGCGGGAGCGGCGGTTGTGGCATGCGCGCGAGGCTCGTGCGTGCGGAAAGCGGGGTGTCTCGCGTCTGTCGGACGGCCTTCCGACTCGGTCTTGGCGTCTCGCATTGCATCGGCGCTCATTTATTGTTTCTGATAAGCCCAGATTGGACGATGTTTTCTGTCGTCTATCAAGCGCCTTATTGCTGCGAACGGCGTTCGCCCAACACATTGGTTCTCAACCACGCGGTTCGCTTGCCGCCGCAGCCCGCTTGTGCGTGCATTGGGCGCGATGGCGGGCCGAAAGCGCCCTGCAAGGATGAAGCGGTGCGCGCCGGTCTGCGCCGGCACTTCAGTTCGGCTCCGTCGTGCCGATGAGCAACACAAGCCGCACGCCGCGAGCCAAAGTTCGGCGGGAAGGTTGTGCCTGTCATCGTGAGTGGTGTAGTGTCGCTCGGTTCAGCGCGAGCGCATGTCGTCCGCCGGGCGGCCGGACGCGTTGAACCGTTGTGCGCCGTCGCGCGCCGTCGCGGCAAGGACAGTGAGGGGGCTCGCCCGGACGACGGCATCGGCCGTCTCGAGCATCATCCGCGCATTTGCGCGGTCGTAACACAGCCTTACGGGGAGGGCCTTGAATGGAATTTGGTTTCAATCTGAATCGCACGGCGAACGCGTCCGCCTGGCGGCTCCTGCCCAACCGCTGGGACTTCGTGGCGTTCCCGATGATCATCTGCATCATCGCGCTCGCCGCCGTCGGCTTTCACGAGACGCTCGCGCCCATTTCGACACTGCAGACGCAGGCGATCTCGCTCGACCCCGCGAATCTCCCCGAATACGCGTTGCGCACGACCTTGCGCATGCTGGCCGCGATGGTCGCGTCGCTCGTCTTCACGCTCGCCTACGGCACGCTCGCGGCGAAGAGCCGGCGCGCGTCCGTCGTGCTCGTGCCGATTCTCGACATTCTCCAGTCAGTGCCGGTGCTCGGCTACATCTCGTTCACGGTCACGTTTTTTCTCGCGCTTTTCCCGGGGCGCGTGATCGGCGCGGAGTGCGCGGCCATCTTCGCCATTTTCACGAGCCAGGCGTGGAACATGACGTTCAGCTTCTACCAGTCGCTGCGCACGGTGCCGCGCGACCTGGACGAAGTCTCGCGCGGCTTTCACCTGACCAACTGGCAACGCTTCTGGAAGCTCGAAGTGCCGTTCTCCATGCCCGGCCTCATCTGGAACATGATGATGTCGATGTCGGGCGGCTGGTTCTTCGTCGTGGCGTCCGAAGCCATTACGGTCGGCAATCGCAGCATCGTGCTGCCGGGCATCGGCGCGTATCTCGCGGCGGCCATCGGCGAGCGCAATCTCGGCGCGATCGGCTGGGTGATCCTCGCGATGACGATCGTGATCCTGGCCTACGACCAGTTGATGTTCCGCCCGCTCGTCGCGTGGGCGGACAAGTTCCGCATGGAGAACACGAGTTCGGGCAATGCGCCCGAGTCGTGGCTGCTCGACCTGATTCGCCGCACGCGCCTGATTCACCGCCTGCTCGTGCCGGCCGGATGGATTCTCGCGAAGGCCGCGCGCGTGCCGATCAAGCTGCCGTCGCTGCAAGGCGTGAAGCTGCCGCTGCGCGCGCCGGTGTCTTCAACGCGTGCCGGCGATATCGCGTGGGGCGCGGCCGTGCTCGTCGTCACGGCGTTCGTCGTCTGGAAGGTGGTGTCGTTCGTCGCGACGGGCGTCACCTGGAGCGAAGTGGGCCACGTGTTCGTGCTCGGCTTCATCACGCTGCTGCGCGTGGTGGTGCTGATCGCGATCGCGTCGGTGGTCTGGGTGCCGATCGGCGTGCTGATCGGCCTGCGCCCGGCGCTCGCGGAGAAGTTCCAGCCGCTCGCGCAGTTCCTCGCGGCGTTTCCGGCGAATCTGCTCTTTCCGGTGTTCGTCGTCGTGATCGTGCGCTGGCATCTGAACCCGGATATCTGGCTGTCGCCGCTCATCGTGCTCGGGACGCAGTGGTATATCCTGTTCAACGTGATCGCGGGCGCGTCGGCTTATCCGAACGATTACCGCGAAGCCGCGACGAACTTCCAGATTCGCGGCTGGCAGTGGTGGAAGAAGGCCATGCTGCCGGGCATTTTCCCGTACTACATCACCGGCGCGATCACCGCTTCGGGCGGCGCGTGGAACGCGAGCATCGTCGCGGAAGCGGTGTCGTGGGGCAAAACCAATGTCGTCGCTCACGGACTGGGCGCGTATATCGCGCAAAACACGGCGGACGGCGACTATCCGAAGATCATTCTCGGCATCGCCGTGATGTCGCTCTTCGTGACGCTGTTCAACCGCCTGTTGTGGCGCCCGCTGTACGCCTACGCCGAAGCGCGGCTTCGACTGGATTGAGGACGACTTCCGATGCAGAACCTTAAAAATTCCCAGGCGCCCGCCCAGCAGGCAGCGGTGCGCACGCCCGGCACAACCGGCACGCCGGCCGGGGCGCCGCCGGGCGCGCAGAACAAGCCGCCGCGCTTAGGCGCGGAGATTCTGCGCGTTCA
The DNA here is from genome assembly GCF_031450785.1 of Caballeronia sp. LZ062. Lineage (NCBI taxonomy): Bacteria > Pseudomonadati > Pseudomonadota > Betaproteobacteria > Burkholderiales > Burkholderiaceae > Caballeronia > Caballeronia sp. LZ062. The sequence goes on along the minus strand of NZ_JARTWB010000002.1, from coordinate 1,708,375 downwards.
GAACGTGAGCCGCGGCTTCAACAAGACGCAGGGCGAACTGCTCGTGCTGGACGACGCCAACCTTTCGCTGCGCGAAGGCGAGATCGTCGGTTTGCTCGGGCGCTCGGGCTCGGGCAAGTCGACGCTTCTGCGCATCATCGCCGGTCTGATCGAGCCGACCGACGGCGAAGTCACCTATCTCAACGAGCCGTTGCGCGGCCCGGCGAAGGGCGTCGCGATGGTGTTTCAGACCTTCGCGCTCTTTCCGTGGCTGACCGTGTTGCAAAACGTGGAAGCCGGTCTGGAAGCGCAGGGCGTCGCCGCGCGGGAACGGCGCGAGCGTGCGCTCGCGGCCATCGACCTGATCGGTCTGGACGGCTTCGAGAACGCTTATCCGCGCGAACTGTCGGGCGGCATGCGCCAGCGCGTGGGCTTTGCGCGGGCGCTGGTCGTCGATCCCACGCTGCTCTTGATGGACGAGCCGTTCTCCGCGCTCGACGTGCTGACCGCCGAAAACCTGCGCACCGATCTGCTCGACTTGTGGACGCAGGGACGTCTGCCGATCAAGTCCGTGCTGATCGTGACGCACAACATCGAAGAAGCGGTGTTCATGTGCGACCGCATTCTCGTGCTGTCGTCGAATCCCGGCCGCGTGATGGCCGAGATCAAGGTGCCGTTCAAGCATCCGCGCAACCGGCTGGACCCGGCGTTCCGGCGGCTCGTGGACGACATCTACGCGAAGATGACCGCGCGCCAGCTCGACGACGCGAAGAAGAAGGGGCTGGAGTTGGGGAGCTGGCTGCCGTCCGTGTCGACCAATCTGATGGCGGGTCTGATCGAAACGCTCGCCGCCGAGCCGTACCACGGCCGCGCGGACATGCCGGAAATTGCGCGGACGCTGCATCTGGAAGTGGACGACCTCTTTCCGATTGCGGAAGTGCTGCAACATCTGGGCTTCGCGGACGTGCGCGAGGGCGATATCTACCTGACGCCGCAGGCGCGCGTGTTCGCCGAATTCGGCACGCAGGAGCGCAAGATGATGTTCGCCGAGCATCTGCTGCGGCACGTGCCGCTCGCCGCGCGCATCAAGAAGGTGCTCAACGAGCGGCCGGGGCATCGTGCGCCGCGCGTGCGCTTCGAGCAGGAACTCGAAGACTTCCTCTCCGATAAAGCCGCCCAGGAGACGCTCGATGCGGTTATCGACTGGGGACGTTACGGCGAGATTTTCTCGTATAACGATCAGACGGAGATGCTGAGCCTGGAGGACGTCGAGGCCTGATCTCGCCGTTTCTCGCTCGAACAAAGGCGCGGTTTCGGGGAACGGAACCGCGCTTTTTTTGTGACGCGGGCTTTTGCATTGTCGTCATCCACGACGGAGAAACGCGAGTAGACGCCCAGGCAGATTGCGCCCGAATAAAAAGCGCGGCTCCCGGAAACGGAAGCCGCGCTTTTTTGCGTACGCCGCGCCTGTTGCTTACTGCAGATTGCCCCAACGCTCGACCGCAGGCTCCGCCGACGCCCACTTCCAGCCTTCGGTCTGCTTGCAGGCGCTCGCCACGAACCAGTCGGCGTGCGCGTTCGCATCGTCGCCGTCGACGACGGAGAACGCGAACTCCTTGCAGCTTGCAAGCGCGTTGTCGACTTCGCGCAGCACGCGCACGTCGCCGTGGCCGTTTTCGATCGGCAGCGTGTGCTTGACCTTCCACGGGCGTGTCTCGCCGACCGCCGACATGCCCGCCGCCGCCGCGATGGCGACTTGCTGGTCCGTATGGAGCGACTTCGACACGCGCTTCACCGCTTCGTCGGTGGCGGCCTGCACCGCGATGCCGACGCCGATGCCGATGGCCGGATTCGTCGTGACCGCGCCGGTCGCCACGCCCGCGACCGCGCCCGTCGCCGCGCCGATGGACGCGCATCCGCTCATCGTCGCGCAGGCGGCTGCGACCGCCACGGCAAGCGAGAAGCGCAGCGCGGGTTGAACTGCGAGCCGCACCGTCATTGCAGCGAACCCCAACGCGGCGTGGCAGGCTCGGCCGACGCCCATTTCCACTTGGCTCCGTCGCGGCAGACGGACGCGACGTAGAACGCGCTGTCAGCGGGGCGGTCCTTGGTGGCGTCGCGATCGACGGAAAACACGATCTCCTTGCAGTCGAGCGCGCCGCTGCTGATGGTGCGGCTGACGGTCACGCGGCCTTTCTCGTCTTCTTCGAGCGGGACCGAGTGCGTCGCGACCCACGGAGCGACCGCTCCGACTGTGAGCGGGCCCGCCACGGCGGCGATCTTGTCCTGCGTATCCGTATGGACGATGCGCTGCGTGTACTGCACGCCCGCGCGCGCCGCCGCTACCGCGCCCAAGCCGATGCCGGTCGCCACTGCGGCGTTGTTCGTCACTTTGGCCGCAACCGCGGCGCCGGCGATACCCGCGCCCGCCGTGGCGCCTTCGCTATAGAGGGAGTTGCATCCGCTGAGCGTCAGACACGCAATGACGCCGCTCGTGATCGCGGCCAGCGCGGCGGCGCGTTTGCCGCGCCGGGGGACACAAATCTGCATGTTGCTGTTTCCTTCGTCTGCCGTTTTTCTCACCGCGATCCATCCGGGACCGCAGCCGACGTCCCCGCGAGCCAAGCGCTTGACGCCAAGTCCTGTCGCGGGCTTCGCGCATTTTGAAGCAAGCTTCTAATTACCGCTTCGGGAAAATTGCAAGAATTTGCAAGCGCCGGGAACGCGTTGCGCATTCGGTAACAACCGCGCGGACGAAGGACGGCAGCAGCGGTAAGTTGCCGCCTGTGCTGCCGATCGGTCGGATCAGCTTTCGCTGGAGGACGACGTGTCGCTCGCGTCGGTGTCTTCGTTCTCGTAGGCGCCCAGACGGTTATACAGCGTCTTGAGGCTCACGCCGAGCGCCTTCGCCGCGCGCCGCTTGTCACCGCCGCAGTGCTTGAGCGTGCCGAGGATAATCTGCTTTTGCGCGTCGGCGAGCGGCGTGCCGACCCAGACGTTCATCGCGTCGCCTTGCGTGATCGGTTTCTTCACACGCGAGGCGAGATGCGGATGCGCGATCTCCACCGTCTTCTCCGCAAGAATGAACGCGCGATACACCGTGTTCTTCAGCTCCCGCACGTTGCCGGGCCACGAATAGGTGCGCAGCACGTCGAGCGCTCGCTTGCTGAAGGCTTTATTCGTACCTTCTTGCGCGTTCATTTCGGAGAGGAAGTGCTGGGCGAGCAGCTCGCGGTCCGCGTCGCGCTCGCGCAAGGGCGGGGCGCGCAACGGAAAGACGGCGAGGCGATACATCAGGTCTTCGCGCAGGCCGTTTTCCTTGACCGCCGCAACCGGGTCGCGGTTGGTCGCGGCGATCACGCGGACGTCCGAACTGATCAGATCATTGCCGCCCACGCGAAAGAACGTGCCCGTTTCCAGCGCGCGCAGCAGCTTCACCTGGCGCACCGGCGACATCTCCGTCACTTCGTCGAGGAACAGCGTGCCGCCGTTCGCATGTTCGAAATAGCCGATGCGTCCCTGCACCGCGCCCGTGAAGCTGCCTTTCTCGTGGCCGAACAGCTCGGCTTCGATCAGGTTGTCCGGGATCGCGCCGCAGTTCACGGCGATGAACGGCGCGTTCTTGCGCGCGCTGTGATCGTGAATCGTGCGGGCGACGAGCTCCTTGCCCGTCCCCGATTCGCCGATGATCAGCGCGGTCGCGTCGGTGGCGGCGACGCGATCGATCTGTGCGTACAGCTCCAGCATGACGGGCGACGAGCCGTACAGTAGTCCGTAAGACTTCAAACCCGGCACGTCTCCCGCATTGCGCTTTTTCTGCGCGGGTGTTTCGCCTGCCACGAGCGGCGGGTCAAGATCGGTTGACGCCATAGGTCCTGATAGTTCCTGAGTTCTGCGAATGTGGTGGGGCGGGCAGCGAGCGCAGCCGACGGCTGATCGCGCCGGGCCCAGCGGGCAAAGCGCGGCTGCGCTCGATCGGCTGAACATGCGGTGCGGCCCGGCGGGCCCGGGCGTCGACGCGCGCCGTCACCTGCGGCACAGGCGCTGCTGTCGCGCTCGATGGCGATTGGCCGGTCCCTCGAAAGCGTCAGTCCGAAAGCCGCAACGCGAATCGGTTGATTCGCGATTGCGACTCTATCTCATAAACGCTATTTAACCATTCGCGACGATATTGCGGCAATGCGCGCCGTCAGTCGGACGGCATTTTGTCTGATTGAGTTTCGCGTCGCGCCGGTCATCCGGAAAGGTTCTCCGCGCGCACCGCGAAATTACAAGGCGACGGCGTAAGTCTTACCCGGAGAATCGGCGATTTGCGCACGCGCGCCCTTATTTACGCCATTGGCATGAAAGCTGCTCGATGAGGTCATCCTTATTCGAATGCCCGCGACGGAAAGGCGAAGAAACGGGCAATGAGAGAGGTCGAACACATCATGGAAGAATTTTTCGATTTCGACGTGGCCGCAGACGAGCGACGGGAACGCGCGACGGCGGTGCGGCCGGCTCGCGGCAGGGGTGCGCGGACGGCGAACGATCGGCAGGAACCCGGGGCAGGCGAGCCGATCGACATCTATCACTGGGCGGCGGTTGCGCTCGTGACGGCGCTGATGTGCGCCGTGCTCGGCTATGCGGCCGGCACGCCCGCACTCGCTCGCGCTGCCAACGTGACGAGCCTCGTGTTCGGCGTGGCAGGCGGCGCGCTGACGGCAAGCGGCATCGTCCGGCGTTTGCGAACCCGCCTGACGTCGAGCGGCGGGCGTTCCCCGTTGACCGTCACGGTGCCGAAAGCGCAGTAACCGTGGCGAAGCAAGAGCCGCACGGATCGGCAATGACCCGCGATCATGCGGAAGACCCCCTTGGCGAGGACTGATTTCATGAGTCAAACGACTGTCCAGCTTGCGTTGGGCAAGCAGAAGATCATCGAAGACATCAAGGTGCTGCTGAACGACTCGGAAGAGCTGCTGCGGCTGTCGTCGGCGCTGCCGGGCGAGGGCGTCGAGGCGCTGCGCTCGCGTCTGCGCGATCACGTCGACACGGCCCGCGCCGCGCTCGAAGACGCACAGGCGAGCGCGCAAAGCCGCTACCGGTCGACTATCGACTGCACCGAGCGGTACGTGCGCGAGAAACCGTGGGAATCGCTCGGCATGGCGGCTGCCGCCGGGTTCCTGCTCGCGGCGGTGATTTCGCGCTAAACGCACGGCTGGTCAACCCATCGCCCGTTTCGCCGGGCGATCGGCATCGGGTTCAACGACACGGGAGAGAACAACAATGGCACGGTCATCGATTGGAGTATTCGGGGCGCTTTTCGCAGTCGGCGGCGTCCTCGCCTGGAAGTGGATGCAGTCGCAGGATGCAAACGGGCGGCGTGCCGTCGGCGGGCCGAACCGCTGGCAAGGCGGCCGTTCCCGCACGCGCGGGAAGTACGTCGTCGGCGGCACACCGGACGCGTGGCATTTCCCGAAAAGCTGATCTGCATCTCTCAGCGACGCCACGATAGCGGAGCGTCGCGAAGCTCCGTCCGAAGCCCAGCGCTTCCCGCATGAGAACGCACGCCCGAGCGGCGTGCGTTTTTATCTTAATAAGCCCTTATAATCATTGAACCTCTGCCATAAGTGAGCATTTGGAAAAACTTACGGCGGACGGCCCCAAGCGTGCGGAACTTTCGGAAATTATTTTCTTTTCTGCGCTTTGCGGCCGGGCTTTAGCCGATATCGGCGCCTGGCCCGTTAGACGCACCGGCCCGGACGGCTCAAGCCGCCCGGAGAAGACCACGCCGCCACGCGGCGTGTGACCCTGAAACGCTTTGGAAGAATTCGAGACGCAATGCCACACGTATTGATTGTCGATGACGATCCCAGTACCCGCGAGGCGCTAGCCGCGATCATCGGCGAAGACGGACTGACCACGGCCACCGCCAGCGATCTGCGCGAAGCGCGCATCCAGCTCGTGCGGCAGACGCCGGACGTCGTTTTCACCGACCTCAAACTGCCCGACGGAACGGGCGTCGACCTGTTCGAAGATCTCGATCCGCGCTCCGGCGTGGAATTCATCGTCATCACTGGTCACGCGACGGTGGAATCGGCCGTGAGCGCCCTCAAGATGGGCGCGGCCGACTACCTCGTGAAGCCCATCAATATGCAGCGCGTCAAGGCGATTCTTTCGCGCCTGCCGCGCGCCGGCGACCTGAAGGCGGAAATCGGCACGCTGCGCGGCGAATTGCGCCGCATGGGCCGCTTCGGGCTGATGCTCGGCAATTCGCCCGCGATGCAGACGGTCTACGACCAGATCGGCCGCGTCGCGCCGACGGCGGCTTCGGTGCTGCTGATCGGCGAGTCGGGCACGGGCAAGGAAGTCGCCGCGCAGACGCTGCACGAGCTGAGCCTGCGGCGCAAGCATTCGTTCATCGCGGTGAACTGCGGGGCGATCTCGCCGAATCTGATCGAATCCGAAATGTTCGGCCACGAGCGCGGCTCGTTCACCGGCGCGGATCGCCAGCACAAAGGCTATTTCGAGCGCGCGAACGGCGGCACGCTGTTCCTCGACGAAATCACCGAAATGCCGATCGAGTTGCAGGTCAAGCTGCTTCGCGTGCTGGAGACGGGCATGTTCATGCGCGTCGGCACGACAAAGGAAATCGAGACCGACGTGCGCCTGATCGCGGCGACCAACCGCGACCCGGAGCAGGCCGTGCTCGAAGGCAAGCTGCGCCTCGACCTGTATCACCGGCTCAACGTGTTCCCGATCAACCTGCCGCCGCTGCGCGAGCGCGGCAAGGATGTCGAGTTGCTCGGACAGGCGTTCCTCGACGAGCTGAACGCACGGTACAACACGAAGAAGGACTTCCCGCCCGCCGTGCGCGAGATGCTGGCGTCGTACAACTGGCCGGGCAATGTGCGCGAACTGAAGAACTACGTACAGCGCGCGTACATCATGTCGGGCTCGGATTCCGACAGCACGGCGACCGTGCCGCTCCAGATTTCGCTCTCGCGCCCCTCGTCGGGCACGGCGGTGACGATTCCGTTCGGCACGTCGCTCGCACAAGCGGATCGGCAACTGATTCTCGCGACGCTCGAGCAGTGCGGCGGCGTGAAGACGCGGGCGGCGGAAATCCTCGGCATCAGCTTGAAAACGCTTTACAACCGGCTCGTGGAGTACGGCGAGGATGCCAACAAGGCAGCCGTCGGCGAAGGTGGAGACGTGAGCGAGTCGGAAAGCGAAAATCGCTGAACGTCGGCTATCTTCACACGAAAACCACGCCCGCTGCTTGCAAAAGCGCGGGCGTTTTTGTTGGCAGCCGCGCTTTCAGCAACGATAATGGGATGCATGGACGCGGGCCGAGGAGAAAGGAGGGGCATAACCCTTGCTGCCGTTCCATGCGACATCCCTTCTCTGCGTGCAAAGCAATGAGTGGCACGCCGCGTTCCGGACAGGGATGCATCCACGATCACAAGACCGCAAGGAGCCCGTCATGTCCGATATCGCCCTCGGCCGCGTGCCGATGACTGCGCAGACGCCCCAGCCGCCGGACCCGCCGGTGACGCCGCCCGATCAGCCGCCGCCGACTCCGATTCCGCCCGACACGAACCCGGACCCGACGCGCGATCCGCCCGAACCGCCGACGCAGCCAATCGGCGATCCGCCGCCGGGACCGAACGAGACGCCGCACGTGCGCTAGTGCCGGAGCAAGCGCCGGACGACCGATTCACTGAATTCGTGCAAGTCTTGAATAATCTTCCATCCCGAGCGTAGGGATTACAACGAACCAAGTACGAATGACCGGCGGCGCGCTGTGCCTCCGGTCTTTCTTCCGGAACCGCGCTGCCGGAACGCGTGACAGCGCATCGGTCCGACGCCGCCGAGGTCCATTCGCGACGGCCTTCTCTCTTGGAGGCATCAATGAGGCATCCCGCACTTCGACGCTCCGCGCGTCATTCATCCAAACGCGAAGCACGCGCCGAAGCCGCCAAGAACGGCGCCGCGCCGGGCTCGTCCACGCTGCCCGCCGATCACGATCCGGCCGGCCAGAACCGCCCCGCGCCTGGCGTTCCGCCCGATGGCGAGCATAACCAGGGCGGCGTGCGCTCCGAGGGCATCGACTATCAGCGCGACCTTGGTTCCGAGCAGGACGCGTGAAGCGCTGCCATCGCCGGCGCAACGACCATGAGCATAAACTTCTACGCGGCCCGGTATCTCCGCGCGATTTCGGTCGTCGGTAACATCTGGATACGAATTTTCCACTCGCTAGGGGAGTGAAACCAAAGCAGATCGGCATAGGACTTGCATGTTTCCCGTCGCCAATTCGAGCAGCAACGACAACTGATGGAGTGACGCTGTAATGAGCAGATTGATCGTGGTATCGAATCGCGTCGCGCCGGTTCAAGAAGGCAAGCCCAGCGCGGGCGGGCTCGCGATCGGCGTGCTGGACGCGCTCAAGGAGACGGGTGGCGTGTGGTTCGGCTGGAGCGGCGAGATCGTCGGCGAAGCGGCCGCGCCCGTCGTCGAAAAGAACGGCAACGTGACCTATGCCACCGTCGGGCTCACGCGGCGCGACTACGACCAGTACTACCGCGGTTTCTCCAACGCGACGCTGTGGCCGACCTTCCACTATCGCAACGACCTTTCGCGCTTCGACCGCGAAGAGTACGCGGGCTACATGCGCGTGAACGCGACGCTCGCCGCGAAACTGAAGACGCTGCTGCAGCCGGACGACATCATCTGGGTTCACGACTACCATCTGCTCGCGTTCGCGCAGGAGCTACGCAAGATCGGCGTCACGAACCCCATCGGCTTTTTCCTGCACATTCCGTTTCCGGTGCCCGAAGTCATGCGCACGGTGCCGCCGCACGAGGAACTGATGACGGCGCTGTGCCAGTACGACGTCGTCGGTTTCCAGACGGAGAGCGACAAGCAGTCGTTCATCGACTACATCGAGCGCAGCGGCCGCGGCCATTTCAGCGACGACGGCATGTTGCAAGCCTTCGGGCGCATGCTGAAAGTGGGCGCGTATCCCATCGGCATCTATCCGGACGCCATTGCGAAGGCCGCCGAGCAGTATTCGACTCGCAAGCAGGTCAAGAGCCTGCGCGACTCCATGCGTGGCCGCAAGCTCATCATGAGCGTGGACCGGCTCGATTATTCGAAAGGTCTCGTCGAGCGTTTTCAGGCGTTCGAGCGGCTTCTGCTGAACGCGCCTGGCTGGCACGGCCGCGTGTCGCTCGTGCAGATCGCACCACCGACGCGCGCCGACGTGCAGACGTATCAGCGCATCCGCCAGAATCTGGAAGGCGAGGCGGGACGCATCAACGGACGGTTCGCGCAGCTCGACTGGACGCCCATTCAGTACCTCAACCGCAAATACGAGCGCAATCTGCTGATGGCGCTCTTCCGACTGTCGCAGGTCGGCTATGTGACGCCGTTGCGCGACGGCATGAATCTGGTCGCGAAGGAGTACGTCGCATCGCAGGACCCGGAAGATCCAGGCGCGCTCGTGCTCTCGCAATTCGCGGGCGCCGCGGATCAGCTGCCGGGCGCGCTCGTCGTCAATCCGTTCGATCTCTCGCAGATGTCCGAGGCGCTGGAGCGCGCGCTCTCGATGCCGCTCGCCGAACGCCAGGCGCGCCACGCCGACATGATGGTGCCGCTGCGCAAGAACAACCTCTCCGTCTGGCGCGATTCCTTTCTCTCCGATCTGCGCAGCGTCGCGACTGCGACGTCGGTCACGGCCAAAACGGTCAAGACGGTGAAGCAGGGCGCATCCGAGGCCAAACGCCCCGCTCGGGCGTAATCCTTCGGCGATCGAATCGCTTCGGCCCCGCGCTTCGCGAGAAGCGCGGGGCTTTTCATTGGGCGGTGCCAGGCGCGGAACGGTCCTTGCGAATCCTTCTGCGACACATTCGAAGGAGATCGATGATGACTGGAAGCACACTGAATCCGCCGGAAGAGGGCGGCACGGAATGGGGCAAGGGACACGGCACGGGCGCGCTCGGCCCGAGCGATTCTTCGGACTCCGGCTCTGACGTGCAGGGCGAGATGCGCCGTCCGGGCGATATCGAAGACGAACTCGACGCCCACGCGCTCGGCCTGTCGGATGCGCAGCTCGACAGCGACAGCGACCGGTCCGGCACCGGCGAAGACGCGTCGGCCGACGGCGACAACAACCTCTTCGCTAACGCCGACATCATGCCCGACGGCGTAGAGGACGAAACCGAGATCAGCGACATGGCCGACGACGAAGCCGTCGATCCGGACGCGGACGACGAACGTCCCTGACGGTTCCGGCTGACCGGCCGCAGGACAAGGGCGCGTGCGGATGTTTCCGTGCGCGCCTTTTTTGCACGCGTCGCGCGAGGGACGCTAACATCGGCGGCTGGACCACCGAAGGCACGCTCGCGCCCGCCACTTGCCGATGAATCACGATCAGACGACCCACCTCGCCGAAGGCCGCACCAAGCGCTTCGGCTGGTTCTCGTGGGTCGCCGATCCCGTCGCGCAGTGGATTCAGGACCACTGCCTGATGTTCTCGGCGGCGATCTCGTTTTTTGCGGCGTTTTCGCTCGCGCCGACGCTCGTCATCGTGATCGCGGTGGCGAGCATCTTCTTCGGCGCCGACGCCGTGCAGGGGCGACTATTCGATGAGATCAGCGGCATCGTCGGCGCGGACGCGGCGCATACGCTCGAAGCGATCGTCGCGAACGCGTGGCACGCCGACATGGCGCGCAGCACCGCCGTGCTGTCCATCGTAGGCGTGCTGCTGGGCGCGTCCGCCACTTTTTCGTCGCTGCACAGCGCGCTCAACGTGATCTGGCCGACGCCTGTCGTCAGCACGCGCGAGAGCATCGTCGGGCTGTTGCGCGTGCGGGTCATGTCGTTCGCGCTGGTGGTCGGCGCGGGGCTGCTCGTCGTCGCGCTGCTTCTTCTGGACGCCCTCGTCGAAGTGCTCGGTCACTGGGCGCTCGGCGACGGGAATCCGTTCGTCGTGCTATCGAGCCTCACGCGCCACGCCATTTCGCTCGCGATGCTGATGCTCGCGTTCTCCGTTCTGCTCAAGTTTCTGCCGACGACGCGCATGCGCTGGCGCGACGCCGCCCTCGGCGCTGCCGCCGCCGCGCTTCTGTTCGAGGGCGGCAAGCGGCTCTTCGCGCTTTACGTTCAACATGCGGGCACGGCGAACATGTTCGGCGCGGCGGGATCGCTCGCCGTCATCCTTTTGTGGCTCTACTACTCGGCAGCGGTCTTTCTGCTGGGCGCGGAGCTTTCCGCGACGGCGGCGCGCAAGCGCACGCATCGCGAGTCCGGCTGGCGCTGACGAAAAAAAAGGCCGCCCGATAGGGCGGCCCGACATGGCGCTTCCTGCTGTGCTGCTCTGCGATTCGCTTGACCGGGTCTTCGCTGAGTGCAGGGAGCGCGGAAACTGTCAAGCCTGCCTGCGCAGTTCCGCAGGCGGCACCTTCATCAGATGCCGATACTTCGCCACCGTGCGGCGCGCGACGATCACGCCCTGATCCGCGAGCATCTTCGCAAGACTCACGTCCGAGAGCGGATCGCGCGAGTTTTCCTTCGCGATCATCTCCTTCAGGAGCGCGCGAACGGCTGCGGCCGAGCACGTGCCGCCGCTTTCCGTGCTGAGTTCGCGCGGGAAGAAGTGCTTGAACTCGAAGATGCCGCGCGGCGTCGACATGTACTTGTTGCCCGTTGCGCGCGAGATGGTCGATTCGTGCAGACCCAGTTCGTCGGCGACATCGCGCAGGACGAGCGGCTTGAGCGCGATCTCGCCGTAGTCGAAGAACGCCTTCTGATGCGAGACGATGCACTCGGCCACGCGCTGAATCGTCGTGAAACGCTGCTGCGCATTGCGGATCAGCCAGCGCGCTTCCTGCAACTGCTGCGCGAGCGGCGAACGGCTCGCGCCGGCCGACTGCGCAAAGAGTTCCGCGTACATACGGTGAATGCGCGCACGCGGCAGCACCGCCGGATTGATCGTCACGACCCACTGCTTCTTGACCTGACGCACGATCACGTCCGGCACCACGTAGTTGTCTTCGCTCTGGCCGTAGTTCTCGCCGGGCTTCGGATCGAGACGGCGCACGAGTGCGCACGCGATGCGCAGTTCCTCGGCGCTGCAGCCGATCTTCTTCTGCAACTCCGCCTGCTCGCGGCGCGCGAGCCGTTCCAGATGATGCGCGACGATTTCGCGTGCGACATTGCGGCCCGGCGTGCCTTCGGGCATCGCGTCGAGTTGCAGCGTGAGGCATTCGGACAGATTGCGCGCGCCCACGCCCGGCTTGTCGAGCGACTGCACGAGCTTGAGCGCGATGTTGAGTTCGTCTTCGTTGATGGCCGGCTCGATATCGACGACGTCGGCCAGTTCGCTCAGTTCCTGACGGAGATAGCCGTCGTCGTCGAGCGCCTCGATGATGAGCTGCGCGACCGCGCGGTCGCGTTCGTTGAGCTGATAGAGACGCAGTGCGTCGTGCAGCGTTTCGTGCAGCGACGGTTCGATGCGGACCCAGTCGGCGGGATCGGAGCCTTCGCCGTCGCCGTTGTTGCGCGACGCACTGCGCCCGAACGGGTCGGACGAGAACTCGCTGATGGAGTCGTCGCGCGAACCGCTATCCGCGCCGGAATCACCGTCCATGCTGCTTTCCGAGGCGAGCGGCGCTTCGGCGGGGCTGTCGGCGGCGGGCGAGAGCGCGGTATCGCTCATCGAGTTGCCGTTGTCCGCGCCGAGCGCGTTGTCTTCTGTTTGCGACTCGTCGTATTCGAGGAAGGGGTTCGTATCGAGCGCGTTACGCAGCTCCTGCTGAAATTCGAGCGACGAAAGCTGCAGCAGTCGAACGGATTGCTGAAGGCGCGGCGTAAGCGCGAGGCTTTGCTTGGTGCGGAGTTCGAGTGAAGGCGGCATTGCTTGCTAATCCTCGATGTCTTGACGGGGTCGATGTGTGTGCGGACCAGTTAAGCAACAGCCATGCCATCGATCGCTAAAGTCATGCTGAGCTTAGCTTTTTTCCTCCGGCACGCAGTCCAACGATGCGTGCGGCAGGCCTCTTTCACGCACTTTTTACACGGGCTCAGACAAAAGCACCGCGCGGGGACAGGCTTGGCGGACGGGCGTTTCGCGGCGGTTTGCGGTCACCGCCGCGCGTTGCCACGAGCACTCGCTCGGGCCTCCGGCGCCGCCCACAACGCGGCGTGCGCTGGCGAACGCGAGTTCGATTCGCCTGACCCGGCACGCAAGTTGCGTGACATTGACGGCGACCGGCGCGGCGACGCCGGCCGCGAAGTCAGGCAACGCGCCGACAAGCAGCAAAAACGGGGCGCCTCATCCATGTCACGCGAGCTTCGCGGACAAGACGGGGGCGCAAGACCAAAACTGAAAACAAGGAGTATTGCCATGAAGACGACTCAATTCCTCAAAGCAGCCGGTGGTATTGCATGCGTGATGTTCGCGCTCAGCGCAGGCGCTCAGACCAACTCGACGTCGTCCTCCTCGGGCTCGGATTCGTCCGTTGGCCAGAAAATGGATCAGGTCGGCAAGAAGGTCGATGACGGCGCCGTCACGACGAAGGTCAAGGCCGAACTGCTCAGCGCCAAGAACGTCAAGTCGACGCACATCCACGTGAAGACGCGCGGCGGCGTCGTCTCGCTGACCGGCACCGTGCCGTCGGCGGAAGACAAGACGAATGCCGAGCAGGTTGTCAAGGAAGTCTCGGGTGTTGCATCCGTGAAGAACCATCTCAAAATTGCTGCCGACTAACACGAAAGTGATGGCATAGTTCGTATGCCCGGCCTGCCTCGGCGGGTCAGGGCGCGAGCAACCGGACCCGCGCAGGAGTCCGATACGTGACCGAAAGCGGTCATGCATCGGGTTCCGGGCGCGGGTTCGCGCATGAGCGATCATGCCTTGCGGCTCGAAGCAGAAGATGCATCACCTCGCAGCATCGTTGACACCCTAAAAACAGGACGTCCGTTCAGGCGTCACTAGAGGCGGCCATGAAGCGTCGTACTGCGGCGCTCGAAGGCCCCGGCAAAAGGAGCTCTTGATGAAGACGAAGAAGATGGCATTGGTCGGCGCACTGGCGCTCGCATTCTCGACGGCCGCGTTCGCGCAGGCATCGGACAGCGCCGCGACGACGGACGCGGCATCCAGCACGCACGGCAAGAAAGGCACGTATCTGCATCAGCAGAACAAGAGCCACAAGCTGAAGGGCGCATCGGCGGCGGCTGCTGCTTCGTCGCTCGGCACGAACGACAAGGGCCAGCCGCACTAATCCGCAGCGGTTCGCGCTCGACAAAACGGCCACGCGAGTGGCCGTTTTGTTTTCCATCGCCGCATGAAAGCGGCGATGGCTTATGACAGCGATTCGCGCTTTAGGACTTCGCGGCCGCGTATTGATCGCGCAGATCGCGGATGCGATCGTGATTTTCGATCACGCCCTGATACTGGCGTTCCACCACGGCGCGGATATCGGCCGGCAGATCCTTGTCGAGCGCCTGGCGATAGTTCTTCTTAGCAGCGTCTTCACCGCGCTCGCATTCGGCCAAAATCGCGTGATCGGTCTGGTTCGTCACAGCGGACTTCACGTCCACCCAGCCGCGATGCAGCGCGCCGGAGATCGAGCCGCCGGTTTCCGGCTTGCCGCCCAGACGCTGCACGAGATTCTGCAGTTCGATCGCGCCTTGCGCGCACGCTTCCGCGCGGTTCTGGAACAACAGCTTGAGGCTCGGGTCACGCGTGTCTTCGGCAGCCTTGAGGAAACCCTTCTCGCCATCCTTCGACGTTTCGACGAGATCGTTCAGTACCGATACGACGTTCGTGCTCATATACACCTCCTTTTAGTGAAGTTGCCAAAGCGCGGTCCCGATATCGGGGGACGCGCTTGCCGCAATCCCTATTGCACGCGGCGTGCCCGGACGGGTTCTGTCATCGGTATCTGAAGCGCGCGAAGGTCGAAGCGGTCGAACTAAATCCCGGTGTCGTCATCGCTGCGCGCGCGATGTTCGAACTGTCTTACGACGACGCGCGCCTCTCCGTCATCGAGCGCGCGATTCACGGGACCATCGTCGCGTTGCAGATCGATATCTACGATGCCACTGCGCGCCGTCCGGTGCTCGACTTGACGGCAACCGCGGCGCGGCACATCGGCACAGGCCTTGCTCTGCTTGCGGCATTCGTCCTAAGCACGGCCAACGAAGCCGCGCAACGACAAGGCACCAGGAGAATCGATGAAACCGTCCCGCGCGCTCGCGTATCGCGAGCTTCTCGTATTCGTTGCAATCGTGGCATCGGCGATCACGCTGCACGTGCGCGAACGGAGCGTCGTCCGTTCCGCGACCGTCCTCGCGCCCGTCACGGCTCTGTGCGAGCCGTGCGCGCACGGTTCGCCGCGAGCGCGTCTGCGTCCCGCCGATTGCGACGTGCGCGCGCACGCGCCGGCGGTGCGCATCGCGCGGCCGTGGGTTTGAAGCCGCGCGTCGCTCGGTAGAACGAAAAAGCGCCCGGCGAGAACCGGGCGCTGTGTCTTCTGCTCTTCGACCGCGACGCTAGCTAGGCGCGAGGCCGCGCGTACTGATCCACCGGTTGCGGCGGCTTGAGCGGATCGAAGTCGCTCCAGCGGCCTTGCTTCCAGCGGCCCGACGCGCGTTCGATATCGAGGCCGCCGGCTTCGCGGAGAATCGACGCGGCGCGGTCGTACGTCTCCGGCGACACGTGCACGGCGACCAGCACGCCGGAGTGGCGCGTCGGCTCCTCGGCCTGCTCGGTCGAACCGGGCTTCTTCTTCGTATGCGACATGGCGCCCGCGAGCGAGCCGATATACGCGCCGACGCCGGCGGCGACGACCGATACGAGCAGCGGCGCCTTGAAGACCGCGAAGATCGCCGCGCCGATGATCGCGCCGATGACCGCGCCGATGGTCACGCCCTTGCCGGCGCCCTTCGGCGCGGCGCCCGCGCCTTTGTCCGTGTGCACGTCGCCGCCTATCGGGAAGCGCGCGTGCTGTCCGCTCGGGGTGACGAAGAAGAGCGTCACGTCCTCTTCAACGAAGCCGTTCGCGAAGAGCCGCTGGGCGGCCGTTTCGGCGGCAGGAAAAGTCTGGAACCGGCCCGCGATGATCAGGGACATGTTTCCTCCTTTTTAGTGTCGGTTGGTCGGATGCGGCTCGCAGAGCGCGAAGCCGTTGAGGGACGCAAACGGAGTCATTCCGGTTCCATGCCCGCGACGCGGAAAAGCCCGCTGCGCAGCACGACCGACTGTCCGCCGTTGTCGTCGAGCGCCTCCGCGCACACGGCGCGAATGCGCGCCGCGCCGCTTTCGAACGCGGGCAGCAGGTCTTCTTCGCGAGGCGACTTGGCGCCGAAATGGTCTTCGAGCGCCTCCGCGCTGATGGAGCAGACGACCGCTTCGCCATCGACGAGCGCGGTGAAGTGGATCGCCAGATCGTCGCCGTTGAAGACGGGGGGATCGTCGGAAAACGTGATGTGCATGGTCGAGTCCTCATAAGCCGGACGGGGGCCGGCGGACGCGCGAACGAACAGGGCGTCCGCGCGGTCGAGAAGGTGCCCGGCGCTCATGACGCCTTCGCCTTGGCTAGTTGTTGTGCCATTGCGTAGTGGTGACGGAGGATCGGCAGTGCCTTCGCCGCCGCCGCCTTCAACGCGGCATCGTTGCCTTTTTCGCTCTCGTTCGCGAACAGCTCGACCGCCTTCTGATGCGCGGCCAGCGCGACTTTCTCAATATAGGCCTTGTCGAACTCGGCCCCCTGGAGATTTTGCAGACTGCCGGTGACGGACGAATCCGCGCTCGGCGGCGACGTAATGCCGTGACGCTTCGCGATCACATCGAGATTGCGCGCGAGCTTCGCGTGGTCCGCGATCATTCGCTGTGCGAAGTCCTTCACCTGCTTGTCGCCCGAGCGCGTGAGCGCCAGCTTGCTCGCCGCGATCTCGGTCGCGCCCGCGGTTCCGGCGTCCTGAATGAACTGCTGGTCGGTCGCGGACAGCTTTTGCGATTGCGGCGCGTTCGCAGGCGTGCCGGCGCTCGCGGCGTCTTCGGTCTGGGCTTGCGCGAACGTGGCGCAGGCCGCGAGTAGAAGGGCGATGAAACGGCTGGCGCGTGGCATCGGCGTCGCTCCGGTTCGCATGTCGAGCCGGCGCATTCAGGCAGCGCGCGCCTTTGCGAGCGCCTCGATCAGCGCCTGATTGAAGGCAGGCAGGTCGTCCGGCTTGCGGCTCGTGATGAGATTGCCGTCGATCTGCACTTCCTGATCGACCCACGTGCCGCCCGCGTTGCGCACATCGTCCTGAAGGCTCGGCCAGCTCGTCATGGTGCGGCCCGCGACGATGCCCGCCGAGATCGGCAGCCAGCCGCCGTGGCAGATGACGGCGAGCGGCTTCTTCGCCTGATCGGCTTCCTTGACGAAGGCCTGCGCTTTCGCGTCGAGGCGGATGGCGTCACCGTTCACCACGCCGCCTGGCAGCACGACGCCGTCGTAGTCGGCGGCGGTCGCTTCGTCGAGCGTGCGGTCCACCTCCACTGCGTCGCCCTTGTCGACGTGCTTGAAACCCTGGATCTGGCCGGGCTTCTGCGAAATGACGTCGACCTGGGCGCCGGCTTCCTTCAGCGCGCGCTGCGGCTCGACGAGCTCGGCCTGCTCGAAACCGTCGACGGCGAGGATCGCTACCTTGAAGCCGTTGAGGGAAATCGCCATGAACACACTCCTTTCGTTGCTCGTTTTCGGATGGTCGCGCATTGGACACATGCGCGGATTCACGTCCGAAACGAAGAGCAAGGGATGTGCCCAGTTGGTCGGCTTATTGCCTCGGATGAATGCAGAAGCCGGCGTGATGAGCGGCGGCCGGGCCGCTTCTATTTCCGCTTCTCACGCGGCTTCGACGCTGCGCTTGCCGGCAAGCCGCAGCATGCTGACGACGGCCGCCGCCGCCGAAAACGCCGCCGCGACCGCGAGCGCAATCAGCGGCCCGCGATGCGGCTCCACGCCGAAGATCAGCGCCACGAGCGCGGCGCCGAGCGTTTGTCCGGTCAGGCGCGCAGTGCCGAGCATGCCGCTCGCGCCGCCGCTGCGATGACGCGGCGCGGACGAGAGCATCTGCCGATTGTTCGGCGACTGAAACAGGCCGAAGCCGAGCCCGCACACGGCCATGCGCCAGGAGATATCGAACGCGCCCGGATGCGCGCCGACGGTGGCGAGCAGCACGAGGCCCACGGTCAGCACCGCGAGCCCGATGCCGCCCAGCAATCCGGCCGGATAGCGGTCGGAGAGCATGCCGGCGAGCGGCGCGACGAACACGATCACGAGCGGCCACGGCGTCATCAGAAAGCCGGTCTGGACCTGACTCATGCCGAAGGTGTCCTGAAGCAGGAAAGGCAGCGAAACGAAGGCGAGCATCTGCGCGCAGAACGAACACACCGACGTGCCGATGGACAACGCGAACACCGGAATGCGCAGCAGATCGACGGGCAAGAGCGGCGCGCTTTGCGTCAGTTGCCGCCGCACGAAGATGTAGCCGATGACGCCCGTCACGATGAACTCGCCGATCACGAACGGGCGATGCTCGCCGTGCCCGAGACCGTCCACCGCGACGATCGCGATGCCGAAGAACAGCGCGTTGAGCACCGCGCTCACGTAGTCGTACGGCTGCCGGTGCCCGGGCGTGCGCGGCAGCGCCTTCATGCCGATGGCGAGCGCAACGACACCGATGGGCACATTGATCGCGAAAAGCCACGGCCACGACGCGACGGACAGCACGCCCGAAGCGACGGTCGGACCGATCACCGACGAAATCGCGACGACGGTGGCGTTGATGCTCACGCCGCGCCCGAGCTGCTTCTGCGGATAAATCATGCGGACGATGGCCGTATTCACGCTCATGATTCCCGCCGCGCCGAAGCCCTGGACGACGCGCGTGATCGTGAGCGCGACGAGCGAACCGGACAGCGCGCAACC
The DNA here is from genome assembly GCF_031450785.1 of Caballeronia sp. LZ062. Classification (NCBI taxonomy): domain Bacteria; kingdom Pseudomonadati; phylum Pseudomonadota; class Betaproteobacteria; order Burkholderiales; family Burkholderiaceae; genus Caballeronia; species Caballeronia sp. LZ062. Next base: position 1,689,437 of record NZ_JARTWB010000002.1, on the reverse strand, counting down.
GAGCGACGAGATGGTGAAGAGGGCGAGGCCGCCGAGATAGACGCGCCGGTAGCCGATCCGGTCGCCGAGCGAGGCGAGCGGCAAGAGAGAGATGGTGACGGCGAGCTGGTACGCGTTGACGACCCAGATGGACGATGCGGGCGTCGCGGACAGATTGCGCGCGATGGTCGGCAGCGCGACGTTGGCGATGGCGCCGTCGAGCACCGCGAGCGTGATGCCGAGCGCGACGACGGCAATCGCCCAGTAGCGTTGGGGAAGCGGAAGGCCTTGGTCGGAATCCATCAATGGACGTTCAGTGGCGAGGCGGCGCATTGTATGACGCGCCGTTTTCAATTCGCTTGTGGCGGATGCGGCGGCCGCGCGCCTTGCGCGGCCCGGCTCGCCCGCCACCCGCGCGTTACTTCAGTTCGTAGAGACCCGTGTACGTCGCCGAATCGATCTCGTTCAGATGCGTCATGAAGCGCGCGACCGCGTTGGTCGCGTTCGGATCGAGCGGCAGCTTTTCGGCCTGCAGCGCGTGAATGCGAAAGATATAGCGATGCGGCTTGTCGCCGCGCGGCGGCGCCGCCCCGCCGAAGCCAACCGTGCCGTAGTCGTTGCGAAGCTGCAGAGCGCCCGCGGGCAGCAGGCTGCCGTCCGCCTTGCCCGCGTTGCGCGGCAGTGCGCGGACATCGGCCGGGATGTTGACGACGACCCAGTGCCAGAAGCCGCTGCCCGTGGGCGCGTCGGGGTCGTAGACGGTGAGCGCGAAGCTCTTGGTGTCGGCGGGCGGGTCTTCCCATTGGAGCGCGGGAGAGAGGTTGTCGCCGGCCGTGCCGAACGCCTGCATGTCGAGTTCCTGCGCGCGGGTCATGAAACCGTTCGCCGGAAATTCGTCGGACCAGATACGGAAATCAGCCATGAGAATCGTGCCTCCTTGTAAGCGATGGAGCGTGCCCCGCATCGCGCGGCGCTCGTTCGATGCGCGAAGCGTCGCAGCGAATGTGCCCGCGATGGAAGCTCGAGGGAGCCACAGAGCGCAGCGGGAGCCCGACGCACGCGCGGGGGAGCGCGTTGAGTGTAGCATCCGCCCCCGAATTCCACCGGCGCATTCCAAGGTCCGCGCGCCAGGCGCGGAAATATGGCGCGCTGCGATATTGAGATAGACTCGCAGCCCGAGAAAGCGCCATGACGACGGCGCGAGCCGAGAGGAAAACGATGCCAAACGACCCGCGCCGCGCCGCTGGACAGTTCACGCCGGCACCCACGCACGAAGACGCCGCCGACATGTTCGATCTTGCGCCCGTTTCGCTCTGGCTCGAAGACTTTAGCGGCGTGCGCGAACAGTTCGACCGCTGGCGCGAGGCGGGCGTCACCGATCTGCGCGCGTTTCTCGCGAAAGACGCCTCGCGCATCGCCGAGTGCTCGTCGCTCATCCGCGTCGTGAAGGTGAATCAGCGCACGCTGTCGCTCTTCGGCGCGCGCGAGATCGACCATCTCGTGCAGAACCTCGGGCGCGTGTTTCGCGACGACATGCTCACCACGCACGTCGACGAACTCGAACAACTCTGGTCGGGCAAGCAGCGCTTCGTGAGCCAGACTGTCAATTACACGCTCGACGGCCGGCGCCTCGACGTGCTGCTCAAAGCCGTGATTCTGCCGGGTCACGAGGACACGTGGAGCCGCGTGCTTGTGACCATCGAGGACATCACCGAACTCGAGACCGTGCGCCGCAAGGCCACGCAGAGCGAGCGCTACGCACGCGGTCTCTTCGAGCATTCGCCGGTGTCGCTGTGGGTGGAGAACTTCAGTGCGGTGAAGACGCTCCTGGACGACGTGCGCGAGCGCGGCATTGTCGACTTCCGCACCTTCGTGAGCGTGCATCCGGAATTCGTCGAACGCTGCATGCAGGAGATTCACGTTCTCGACGTGAACCAGCACACGTTGCGCATGTTCGCCGCGCCCGACAAGGCGACGCTGCTCGCGCGCTTGCCCGAAATCTTCCGCGACGACATGCGGCAGCACTTTCAGGAGCAGCTTATCGACCTGTGGGAGCACAAGCTCTTTCATCAGCGCGAAGTGGTCAACTATTCGCTCGACGGCAACGAGGTGCACGTGCATCTCCAGTTCTCCGTCTTTCCCGGCCACGAGGCAGGGTGGGATCTGGTGCTCGTCGCGCTGACGGACATCACCGCGCGCAAGAAAGCCGAAGCGTACCTGGAGTTTCTCGGCAAGCACGACGTGCTCACGAAACTGAAGAACCGCTCGTTCTATGACGACGAAATCAACCGGCTGGAGCGCAAAGGGCCGTTTCCGGTGACGGCCATCGCCGTGGATGTGAACGGACTCAAGGGCGTGAACGATCAGCTGGGTCACGCGGCGGGCGACGCGCTCTTGCGGCGCGCGGGCGAAGTGCTCGGCAAGGCGATAGAGAAGCCGTATCACGCGGCGCGCATTGGCGGCGACGAATTCATGGTGCTGCTGCCCGGCACCGACGAGCGCGGCGGCGACACGGTCATGGACAGCATTCGCCAGTTGCTCGAAGTGAACAACCAGTTCTACTCGGGCATGCCGTTGAGCTTCGCGATGGGCGCGGCCACCATGCAGGACGGCGAGCGTCTCGAAGCGATGCTGCAACGCGCCGACGCGGCGATGTACGCCGACAAGCGCCGGCAGTATGCGCAGGGGTCGGGCGAAGACGCGTGAGGCAGCGGCATCGCGCTACTGCGGCGCTGTGACTTCGTCGATACCGCGGGTGAGCGCGGGACAAGCCTCGTCGATTTCCTTCTTGTACTCCGCGGGATTGCTCGCCTTCAGCTTGTCGAAGCGGTCCACGGTTGCCTGCGCCTGGCGGTAGCCGAGCGTCCACTCGGCGTCGAAGTCCGGCGCATCGGCGAAGTTGGCCCGCGCGGCGTCCTTGAACCGCGCGACTTTGGCCGCATCGATATGACAGATATCCGCCGCGCCGCGCGCGATGTTCGCGCTCGTCATGACGCCTTCGGCAGCGAGCAGTTGCGGCCTCGATGGATGACCGGGCGGAAGCTGCGCTTGCGCCGACGCGGCCACGCAAAAGAAGGCGAGAGACGCGGCGCGAAGGCGCAAATGCGGCACGCGCGATGAAAGCAATCGGCTGAGGGAACAGGGGAAATAGGGCATCGGAAAAGTATAGATGAAGCCGTTCAAAGCAGGGCTTTCCTGAGCAAAGAACGCGCTGACCCCCATGCTAGAATCGTTTCCCAACGCCGTTCTCAGACGCAAAAATGAAAAAAGCAAGCAAGGCCGCCAGCGATGCGAACAAGGCCGCCAGTGCTGCGTCCGCGCCGGCGGCGCCCGAAGGGCGGCGCAAGTACGATCCTCTTGAGACGAAGCGCAACATTCTGGACATCGCCACGCAGGAGTTCTCGGCGATGGGTCTCACGGGCGCGCGTGTCGATGCCATCGCCGAGCGTACCAACACCACGAAGCGCATGCTGTACTACTACTTCGGCAGCAAGGAAGGGCTGTACGAGGCGGTGCTGGAACAGGTCTACGGCGACATTCGCGCGCTGGAACAGGAACTGAACCTCGCGGAGATGGACCCCGAACAGGCGCTGCGCGAGTTCGTGGGCTTCACGTTCGATTACCACGACAAACATCGCGATTTCGTGCGCCTCGTGACCATCGAGAACGTGCACGGCGCGAAGTACATCGAGCAGTCGAAGACCTTCAAGTCGCGCAATGCCACGGTCGTCAAGACCATCGAAGATCTCATCGCGCGTGGCGTCGCGGCAGGCCGCTTTCGCGATGACGTCGATCCGCTCGACCTGCATCTGATGATCAGCGCGTTCTGCTTTCATCGCGTGGCGAATCGCCATACGTGGAGCGCGGCGTTCGGGCGCGATCCGTCGGGGCCGCGTTCGCGGGCGCGGCATCGCGAGATGATCGTCGAGGCGGTGCTCTGCTACATGCGGCGCGAAGACTAATTAAAACGGCGGCTCTTTTGCGAGGCCGCCGTTTTTTCATGAGCGCGTGCGGCTAGGCGTCCGCGTTCAGCAGAGTCTGGAAGTGCGCGAACATGCGCTCGGCGTCCGGCTCGCGTCCCGTGAAAATGCGCAGCGCATCCACCGCCTGACACACCGCCATGCCGCCGCCACTCACTGTGCGGCAGCCCAGCGCCTTCGCCGTCTTCAGCAATTCGGTCTCGAGCGGGAAGTAGACGATCTCCGCGACCCACAAGTCCTTGTGCAGATACTCGGCGGGCAACGGCATGCCGGGCAGCTTCGCCATGCCGGTCGGCGTCGCGTGAATGAGGCCGTTCGCCGCGCGCAATGTCTCGCGCAGGTCGCCGCCGCTCGTCACTTCGCGATCCGGAAAGCGCGCCGCCAGTTCCGCTGCGAGCGACGATGCGCGGGCTTCATCGGAATCGAAGAGCGTGAGCGCGTTCGCCCCCATGACGAGCGCCGCATGGGCGACCGCCGCGCCCGCGCCGCCCGCGCCCAGTTGCACGACGCGGCCGAGCGGCGCATTCGGCAAACCGCGCTGGAACGCGCGCGCAAAGCCCGACCAGTCCGTGTTGTAGCCGATGCGCTTGCCGTCCTTCAGCACGACTGTGTTCACCGCGCCGAGCGCGCGGGCGTCTGGGTCCAGTTCGTCGAGCAATGGGATCACGCTTTGCTTGCAAGGATACGTGATGTTCAGGCCGTCGTAGCCCATGCGTTCGGCGGCGATCAACAGGTCGGGAAGCGCGGACGGATCGAGGTTCAGCGCCTGCAGGTCGATGCGCCGATACACGTAATTCAGCCCGAGCACGCGGCCTTCCTGTTCGTGCATGGCGGGCGTCAACGATCCGGCGATGCCCGAGCCGATCAGTCCGATCAGATACGAAGTTTTGCTGGTCATGCGAGTGCTCCCGCGAGAAGAGGCTAGACGCTCGCACCTAGCGTACAGCAGTGAAAGAGGGCGCGATGTTGCAGTGCGGCGATAGATGCGCAGTGTGCGCGCGTGCGCGAGTCGTGTCGTTCGGTATTTTCACGTATTTTGTACCATCTGGTTAGTTTGTTATCCTCGCACATAATGACGTGGATTGCGTGCAGAGCGCCTACACTCTAACGGTCCACCCCGTAACGAAACGCACGAATGCAACGAGGAGGCAGCGATGCCGCGTTCCATCCCGACATCCATCGCGACGGTATCCATCAGCGGGACGCTCGTCGAAAAGCTGAAGGCGATCCGCGCGGCGGGCTTCGACGGCGTCGAGATCTTCGAGAACGACCTGCTTTACTTCGACGGCACGCCCGCCGATGTGCGGCGTCTCTGCGAAGATCTGGGCCTCGCCATTTATCTGTTCCAGCCGTTCCGCGACTTTGAAGGCGTGAGTCCCGAGCGGCTTGCGAAGAACATCGAGCGCGCGAAGCGCAAGTTCGAGCTGATGCACGAACTCGGCACGAACCGCATGCTCGCGTGCAGCAACGTGTCGCCGGACACCATTGCGAACGACGCGCTGATCGTCGATCAACTTGGCGTGTTCGCGCGCCTCGCCGGGGAAGCGGGCATGATCGTCGGCTATGAGGCGCTCGCGTGGGGCCGTCACGTCAGCTCGTACAAGCACGCATGGCGGCTTGTCGATGCGGTGAATCACCCGAATCTCGGCCTCGTGCTCGACAGTTTCCATACGCTTTCCATTGTCGATTCGGTCGACGAGATTGCCGCGATTCCGGGCGATCGCATCGCGTTCGTGCAGATCGCCGATGCGCCCGTGCTCTCGATGGACGTGCTCGAATGGAGCCGCCACTATCGCTGTTTTCCGGGGCAGGGCGCGTTCGACGTCGCGGGCTTCACGGCGCGCGTGCTCGAAGCGGGCTACACGGGGCCGCTTTCGCTCGAAATCTTCAACGACGGCTTTCGCGCCGCGCCGACCGCGATCACCGCGGCGGACGGGCATCGCTCGTTGCGCTTTCTCGAAGAGCAGACGCGCGCGGTCATGGGCGAGCGCGCGCCCGCCGAACTCTTCGATCCGCCCGCGCCGCCCGCGCACATCGGCTTCCAGTTCCTCGAATTCGCCGTGGACGACACCACGCGCGAACACGTCGCCGGCTGGCTGCGCAAGCTGGGCTTCCGGCTCGCGGGGAAGCACCGGTCAAAGGACGTGACGCTGTACCGGCACGGCGCAGGATCGATCGTGCTGAACGCCGAAGCGGATTCGTTCGCGAGTGCGTTTTTTCAGCAGCATGGCTTGTCACTGTGCGCGTCGGCGTTTCATGTCGATGACGCGAAGTGCGCATTCGAGCGCGCCGCCGCTTACGGCTCCAAGCCGTTTTCGGGGCGCGTGGGACCGAACGAGCGCGTGGTGCCGGGCGTGCAGTCGCCTGACGGCAGCCTCGACTATTTCGTCGATGAAGCCCCCGGCGCGCCGACGCTGTGGGAATCGGATTTCGTGCTGACGGATATCGACGGGCCGTATGAAGTCGGGCCGCTCGCGCGCATCGACCACGTATGCCTTTCGCTGCCCGCCGAAGCGCTCGATACGTGGGTGCTGTTTTTCCGCAGCGCGTTCGGCTTCGAGACGGAAGCGAGCGTGCTCGTGCCGGACCCCTACGGCCTCGTGCGCAGCCGCGCCGTGCGAAGCCGCGACGGCTCGGTGCGCATTGCGCTCAACGCGTCGATGGATCGCTATACGGCGGTCGCCGAATCGCTTTCGACGTATCGCGGCTCGGGGCTCAACCATGTCGCGTTCAGCACGCCTGACATCTTCGACGCTATTCCGCGTCTCGCCGCGGACGGCGTCCGGTTCCTGCGCATCCCGCGCAATTACTACGACGACCTCGTGGCGCGCTACGGCCTGCCGGACGAGCAGATCGACGCGATGCGCGAACACAACATCCTCTACGACCGCGACGAACGCGGCGGCGAGTTCTTTCACGCTTACACGGAGCAGCTCGATCAGCGGTTCTTTCTGGAAGTGATCGAGCGGCGCGGCGGCTACGACGGCTACGGCGCGGCCAACGCGGCGGTGCGGCTCGCGGCGCACGCGCAGCAGCAGCGCGCCCGCGACGCTTCGTAGAGCGAAAGCCGACGTCGAAAGCCGACGCGAACTCGCGCGAAACGCGGCCTATCATGGAGACATGACGGCAGCGGCAAGCAGGAGGTCGCCATGCTCGAACTTTCCGACGTTCTCATCGGCGTGGCGGCGCTCGCCGCGCTCGGCCTCGTGTTGCTCGCACATGACTGGCGCGATGAATATTGCGAGCGGCGGGCGCATCGGGCGGGCGCGGCAATGCACGAAGCCGCGCCGAGCCATTCATTGCGCGACTGGTGGCTCAAGCACCGGCATTGAGAGAAGCGCAGCGGCGCGCCGCTAACTGCCTGCCGCCGCGAGCGGTTCGCCGGGCACGGCGCGTTCGCCGTCAGGCGTGGCCGATGCCGCTTCGAACGCATCGATATACAGATACAGCCGGTGAACGGTCTGAATCTGCGTGGGAGACAGATGTGCCTGGCGCGTGATGGCTGCAATCCGCCCGCGCCAGTACGAGGGCGGCAGCAACGGACCGCCGAGATCGCACGACAACGAACGGCGCAACACCTTCTGAAGGTGCGCAAGGTCCTGGTCTGCCAGCAACGCCGAAAACGCGCCCTGGAGCTTGAGATCGGAAATGGGGTCGATGTGTCCGATGGCGGCGCGCTTGTCCGGAACTTGATAGGGACAAACCCGCGGTTTTCTCGCCAAACCTTTGCGCTAATTCATTTTTGCGCGGCGTCCGCATGGCCGTCGATACCGTTTGCTATACTCTGCGCTCTCGCCAGCCGGACGCCGCTTCGGTTCTCGGCGGGACGTGCGGTCCGCTCCCCGTAGTTCAATGGATAGAACGAGTGCCTCCTAAGCGCTAGATGCAGGTTCGATTCCTGCCGGGGGGACCACGATAGCTTCCCCCCTTGCGCCGCTTCTCTCATGGTGACAGCCGCTCTAACGCGCGCTTGTCGAACGATTCTCCGTTGCAAGGCTTCGATGGAACGGTGAACGCTCATTCTCGGACTCGGCAGTAAGCTCACGCTTGGGCGTCATGCACCGCGCGTTGAAAGTCAGCCGAGTGCGTGAAGTCACGCAAAACATCGGATGCAACTCCGCTCGGCCCGGCGCGGTCACACGGGCAGACCAGCACACGGCGCCCAGCGTTCAACCCGCCACTTCCGCAACGAAGTCACGGTAAGCGTGCAGCGGACGGCCCAACATGCCGACGAGACGCTCGACGTCGCCCGCTTCCGGCACCATGCCGTCGCTCACATAGCGCTCGGCCATCAGGCGCATCTCGTAAGCCATCCACTTCGGCATGGAACCCGAGAGGTTCTGCTCGAAGGCGCCGGGATCGTCGCCGCCGTAGCCAACCGGACGGCCGAGCACGTCGGACCAGATGGACGCGAGTTCGGGACCCGTCAGCGTGTGCGGACCGACGAGGTTGATCGTCTCGACAGGAAGCCTTTCCGCAGCCTCATTGCGGCGTATCAGTTCGATAGCCGCGACCTCCGCGATATCGCGCGTGTCGACCATCGCAACGCCCTTGCTTCCGATGGGCATCGGATAAACGCCGTGGTTCACGACGACATCCTTGATCATCAGTTTATTGTCGATGAAGTAAGCGGGGCGCAGGATGGTGGCGCTGAAGCCCATCTGCTCGATCATGCGTTCCGCGCCGGACTTCACGGCGAAATGCGGCACGTTGACGAATCGCTCGGCGTGCATCACCGAGAGGTACACCACGCGCTCGACCCCGCACTCGCGGGCGATGTTGAGCGCGATCAGCGCCTGCGTGAATTCATCGCCTGCAACCGCGTTGAGAAGGAACAGCGTGCGCACACCGGCGAGTGCGCGGCGAAGCGAATCGATATCGAGCATATCGCCTTGCACGACGGCCACCTCGCTCGGGAAACGCGCTTTCGACGGATCGCGCACGAGCACGCGCACGTCGGCACGACGACTGACGAGTTGATCGACGACCTGGCGACCGACGCGGCCCGTGGCACCGGTAACGAGAATAGTCATGATGGGACTCCTTTGTGGGTTGCGGTGCATTCAAGGTAAGTGATCCACTGGCGGTCCGGAAGATGCTATAATGAGACGCGGCGTCTCAAATGTGGAACGCAGACCGGAATCGACATGGACCTTCTTGCTCTTGCTGACTTCAATCTCGTCGCTCGTCACGGCAGCTTCGGAGAGGCGGCGCGTGAGTCGGAGCGGCCGAAAGCGACGCTGTCGCGCAGAGTCACCGAACTGGAAAACGACTTGCGCATCCGCCTGTTCGAGCGTGGACCGCGCGGGGTGACGCTGACTCAGGAAGGGCGCGCGCTGTACGAGCGGACGGGCGCGCTGCTCGCCGAACTCACCGAGAGCGCCGCAGCCATCGCATCGGGCAGCGACGAGCCTCGCGGCCGGTTGAGGATCAGCGCGCCTGCGCTCTTCTCGCAGATTGCAATGGGAAAGCTGGTCGCTTCGTTCGTCCTGAAGTACCCGGACGTTCGAGTGGAAGTCACGACGGAAGATCGCCCCGTCAACATGATCGAGGAAGGGTACGACCTCGTGATCCGCGTGAACCCCGAAGCGAACGAAGGTCTGATCGGGCGGATCTTCCTGCGCGACCGGCTCGTCGTGGTGGCCGACCCGGCGCTCAGGCGACCGACCGCGAAAGCCAGCGTTCGGGCTGTCGTTCGCTCATCGCCCGATCAGAATGCGTTCTGGGATGTCGTCGACGCTCGCCGGAAAACGCGCATCTTCGTCGAGCCGGTCGCCCAGTTGTCGTCGCTGGTCATGGTGCGTGACACGGTCCGTCTCGGCGCGGGTGCCGCCTGTCTGCCGTTATCGCTCGTGAGCCGGGACATCGCTTCTGGAACGCTCGCGTACTGGGGCGACGTGGACGGCCCGGAAATCGCGCTTTGGGCGCTGTATCCCTCGAGACGTTTGCTGAGCACGCGTGTTTCCGCTTTTCTCGATCACATCAAGTCAGCGTTTCCCTTGGGCACCGCGGAAGAACTCGCAGCGCTGGTCGAATGACCGCTGATCCCGGCGTTTCCGCGGCTTCTGCGCTAAAGTCCGATTCGCTTCTCGCCTGAATTCCTCTCACTGGAGACGACCATGTCTGTCCTTCAATTCGCCGAATCGTTCGACCTCGAAGCCGCTTTCAGCGGTGTCCATGAACACTGGTCGCCGAAAGTCGTCGCGCAGGTCAACGATCAGTACGTGAAGGTCGCCAAAGTGCGCGGCCAGCTCGCCTGGCACGACCATGCGAACGAAGACGAGCTGTTCTTCGTCGTTAGTGGTCATCTGAAGATCCAATATGAAGGAGGCCGAACTGTCGAGCTGCCCGCAGGATCGATGCATGTGGTGCCGCGCGGCACGCTGCATAACCCTGTTGCCGACGAAGAATGCTGGATCGTTCTGATCGAGCCTGTCGAAACGAAGCACACCGGGGATGTGCAATCGCCGCTCACAAGGACGATCGAGGAACAGTTGGGCCAAAGGCCCTGAGGCCGCACCGCGCGGGACATGGTGCATACGGTGCACGAGCACGCATCGACGCCGACGGCTTACGACATCGTCAGGCGCCGCAGGCTAGAATCACGTTCGAAAAATAACCGCGTTCCGGCGGTCCTCGAGTGCCGTCAGACGGCGGCTGCGGCTCCAACGAGGACAAAAATTGAACATCGAGCGCCCCACCGTAAGCAACGTCAGGCCTTCTTTCAGCGACCATTCGAACGACATCTTTTTCGCGGCTGTTTCGACGACACGCATGCCCATGCTCGTCACCGATCCGAACCAGCCCGACAACCCGATCGTGTTCGTCAACGCCGCGTTCCTCAACCTGACGGGATTTACCGTCGAGGAACTGATCGGCAACAACTGTCGGCTTCTTCAAGGGCCGGAGACCAGTCGTGCAACCGTGTCCGAGATCCGCGACGCCGTCGCGCAGGGCCGCGAAATCAATATCGAGGTGCTGAACTATCGCAAGGACGGGTCGACGTTCTGGAATGCGCTCTTCATTTCGCCGGTCAGGAATGAAGCCGGCGAGATCGTGTACTTCTTCGCATCTCAACTGGATATCAGCCGCCGTCGCGATGCCGAAGAGGCGCTGCGGCAATCGCAGAAGATGGAAGCGCTGGGCCAGTTGACCGGCGGCATCGCGCACGACTTCAACAACCTGCTGCAAGTGATGAGCGGCTATGTCGATGTGATGAAGCTGGGCATCGAAGAGAGATTCGATCTGAGCCGGTTCGTCATGCCTGTGGAGCGGATGCGCGATGCGATCACGCGGGCGTCGACTCTTACGCAGCAACTGCTCGCGTTCGCGAGGAAGCAGGAGTTGCGCGGCCGGATCATCAATCTCAACGCGCGGCTCGCCGATATCAGAGAACTGGCGGAAAACACTTTCGGCGACAGCGGCGCGTTGCATTTCGTCCCCGACCCGGCGCTGCGCAACTGCCAGCTCGACGCTTCGCAACTCGAAGTGGCCGTGCTCAACCTTCTTTTGAACGCGCGCGACGCGCTGCACGGCAAGGGCAATCCTCAAGTCACGGTGCGTACCGGCAATCTGTCGCTCACGGACCGCCGGCCCATCGGTTTCGCGCAACTCACGCCCGGCGAGTACGTTTGGGTTTCCGTGAGCGACAATGGCGCCGGCATTCCCGCGCATATTCTCGCGCACGTGATGGACCCTTTCTTCACCACGAAGGAAGAGGGCAAGGGAACCGGCCTTGGGCTGTCGATGGTCTATGGTTTCGCCAGGCAATCGGGCGGCGCTGTGGACATTTACTCGGAGCCGGGCCACGGCACGACCGTCCGGCTGTACTTTCCGGCAGTCGCGGCCGAACCTTCCACGGACCAACGACAAAGACGTCCCGCCGAGTCGGCGCACAACGAGACGATCCTGGTCGTCGATGACCGGCCCGACGTAGCGGAAGTGGCGGCGATGATTCTGCATCAGGGCGGATACAAGACGCGCGTCGCACACGGCGCGCATGACGCGCTCGAACTGCTCGGCCGCCATCCTGAGATCGAACTGCTCTTCACGGACCTGATCATGCCGGGCGGCATGAACGGTGTGATGCTCGCTCAGGAAGCGAAGCGGCGAAAGCCGCAGCTTCGCGTCCTGCTGACGACCGGATACGCCGACACGTCCATTGCCAGAAACGATATCGACGGCACCGAGTTTCCGGTACTGCACAAACCGTATCAGGCGATCGAACTGCGGGCGGCGATATCGCAGGCGCTGCATAACCCCGGCACGGACAGTTGAAGGGGCGCTTCGTGATCGCGTCGCCGTGGCTTGGCCAAATCGCTCAGGCCGTCCATGCGTGCGGCTGAAACACAGCTTCGAGCGGCGGCTGAGTGACGCTCGCGGTGTTATTGGTCATCGTCGACGCAGCCACGACCAGAATGACTTCGAGCACGAGTGCCTGATCGAAGCCCGCCGCGGTGAACGACGCGATATCGTGTTCGTCCACGCGGCCACGCCGTTCGATCAATGCGCGTGCCAGACGAGAAAGCGCTGCAAGTTGAGCGTCCTCCGGCAGGCGGCGTTCGCGAATAGCGTGCACGTCGGCGTCGGCCAGCCCTGCCTTCAACGCGAGGAACGAGTGGAACGCTACCGGCCACGCCGATCCGTTCGTCACGGCATTCGTGAGCAGCAAGGTCTGGATGTGCGCTTCCGTGAAGCTGCCGCCGTGAACTTGCTGGAACACACCGGCGAGCCCGTTGATCAGCTTCGGCGAACCGGCCATGGCGCCCGCGATATTGGGCACCATGCCGAACGCCTCGGCTAGCGCACTAAGCGCGGGCTTCGATTCTGCGGGCGCGGAGTCGAGCGTATGAATGGGATAGCGAGTCATGTGAAGTCCCTGAAAGTTGACGAGTCGCGCAAGAGATTCGAGCGACAGAGTCAGCTTAGCGATGCTCATGCGGCTCGCCAATTACATGGCATGTCATCAGAGTCCACACTCATTGGCGCGCTGCTTTCAGCAACTCGACATGCCGCGCTTCGGTTTCCTCGTCGGCGGGAAACATGCACTCGATCCGCACTTCCTGCGCGGCAATCGTCGACGGCGTTTCGACAGTGGTGATCATCGAGAAGTAGTTCAGCACCGTGCCATGCCTGACGAAGCCCATGGGGACTACCGGCAGCGTGGACGAGGACGACGCCATGGCGTGTGAGCGCCATTCCGGGCGCACGCCGGGATAAGCGAAGAGCGCATCGAGCAGTCGCTGCGTATCGATATCGATGACGCGCCCGACCGCTTCACGATGCACGCGCTGAATCAGATTGAGCGCCACGGTCTCCCAGTCGGCGATATGCGGGCGCATGCCTTCGGGCTCGAACATAAGATGCAGCATATTGCGCGGTCCCGTGCGTGCCGCCATATCGATGAAACAGTTGAAGAAATCCGGCGCAGCGCGATTCGTCAGGAGTACATTCCAATATCGGTCCATGACGATAGCGGGGAATGGCTCGTGCTGCTGAAGCATGCGCTTGGCGGCACTCATCACCACGGACATTTCATTGTCGTTCCATTTTGCGTCGGAATACATCGGCGCGTAACCGGCGGACAGCAAGAGCGCGTTGCGCTCACGCAGCGGAACATCCAGCGACTGCGCGATAGTCAGCAGCGTTTGCCGTCCTGGCACGCTGCGCCCGCTCTCGATAAAGCTGATCTGGCGCTGCGAAATGCCCGCAATTAGCGAGAGTTCGAGCTGGCTGACCCCGCGCACTTCCCGCCAGTGACGGAGCAGCCCGCCTAATTCGGTGGAGGCCCGTTGGTGAAGCGGCGATATGCTCATGGTCTTCCTCATGTGTCGGGGCGAGCCGTGACTGCGGTCCATGCGTCCGAGCCTATCGAATTTCGGCCGCTACGCGCAATGACATCCGATGTAATCGCGGTGCTGACCACTTCTTCCTACTCAAGCCCCAGCGGATTCGAGATTTTCAACCGCCAGGCGCCGTCCCGGCCTTTCTGCACGACCTGAGTCGCGGTACCGGACTCGACATGCGGCTCTCCGTCGGGCGACGCCACACTCAGCGTCCAGTCCGTCAAGACTAGTGCAAGGTCTCCGCTCGACAGCACGCGGCGCACCGTGTTGCGGATGCGCGGTTTCATCGCGAGTAATTGCGCCATCGCCTCGCGTAGTTCCGCAGGGCGCTGTTCGATGAGCACGCCGTTGGTCAAGCGCATCGTCGCATCGTTGCTGAATGCGCGGAGCACACCGTCCAGATCGCCCGCGTTCATCGCCGCATCGAATGCACGCGGCACTTCGTCGGGCGTCGTGCAACCCGTGAGGCCGTCTTCCAATGCGCCGATAAAGCGGCCGATGATTCGCGCGACCTCGGCCGGCGCCTCGAGCGGCGACAGATGTCCGACGCCAGGCAGGATGGTCATCGCCGCGTGCGGCACGTACGTGAGCAGTTCCGCCTGCAAGGTATCGATGCGGTCGACCTGGTCCAGTTCTCCGCAGATCACGATGGTCGGCACGTCGATGGCCTGCACCGCAGCCGTGATGTCTTCGCGCATCGCGATCTCGGGCCACGCCGCCTTCGCCTGAGGCGCGCCCTTCATGCTGTCCGCGATGACCTGCTCGCGGCACGCGGCGTCGAGCGGTTTGGCGGTGAGCACGTGATCCATCACGAACTCCACCGATTCTCGCGACCGATAAGCGTTCGATAACGTCGTGTGCTGCGGCTCCGGGAGAAGCGTCGGCGACGGAGGCGAGGGCGCCACGAGCACGAGACCTTGCAGCCCGCTCGGCCGGCGCGATGCGATGAATTGCGCGACTTTGCCGCCCATGGAGTGCCCGACGAGCACGTAGCGCCGCAAACCGAGCGACTCGATCACGCCCTGTGCATCGTCTGCCAGATCGGCGATACGGTAGCCGTCGGCGGGCGCGTCCGACTCGCCCCAGCCGCGATGGTCGGTGGCGACTATCCGATACCGGTCGCACAGCGCGTCCGCTATCCGGTCCCATGTCCGCGACGAACCGCCGTAGTAGTGCAGGAACACGAGCGCCATGTCGCCTTTGCCGCGCTCGGTCACATGAATCCGCGTGCCGTTCGTTTCGATCTTCATGCATTCGCTCCCGTTCGTTGAATACGTGAATCGTAGGCATGCAGCGCACATTCGATAATTGCCCGTTCGGTGGCGACAGTCGATAATGCCGCGATCGAATCGGGGAGTGCCATGGACCGACTGACGAGTCTTGCTGTCTTCGTCGCCGCGGTGGAGGAGGGGAGCCTTGCTGCGTCCGCGCGTCGCTTCGGACTGTCGCCCGCGATGGCCGGCAAGCATGTCAGCGAAATCGAGACGCGGCTGAATGCGCGGCTGCTGCAACGCACGACCCGACGCCTGAGCTTGACCGATGCAGGCCACGCCTACTACGAGCGCAGCAAGCAGATTCTCGACGCATTCGATGAAGCGAACCGCGAGGTCAGCGATTCGCAAGCGACGGCGCGTGGCGTGCTGCGGGTCGCCGCGCCCGTCACCTTCGGCGCACTGCATATGGGCGAAGTCATCGCACGCTATGCGGGAGATCATCCGCAAGTGAATGTCGAAGTGGATCTCGGTGACCGGTACGTCGACCTCTTCGACGCGGGCATCGATGTGGCGATACGCATCGGTCGTCTCGATGATCCCGCACTCGTCACGCGCCGGATCGCGCCATGCCGTATGGTCGTGTGCGCATCGCCCGCCTATCTCGCGCGGCACGGCACGCCGCATCGGCCAGAGGATCTGCGAGAAGCGCCGAGGCTTGTTTTCAGCGAGGCCGTATCGGCGGGAGACTGGACCTTGTTCGACGCGAACGATCGAGCGTATGTGATCGACGGACCTTCGCGGATCTGCGCGAACAACATGCAGATGTTGCTGTCCGCCGCGCTAGCCGGCGCGGGCATCGCCTACGGTCCGAGCTTCGTGTTCGGCGGGCACGTGCGGCGTGGCGAACTCGTGGCGCTGCTGCCGGCTTACCGTGCCAACGAACTGTTGATACAGGCGGTGTATCCCGGCGCGCGGCGCATTCCGTTGAAGGTGCGGCGATTCGTGGATTACCTCGCAGATGCATTTGGCGATGAACCGCCCTGGGACGACGGTATGTGAGCGAGCGCCGTCCGCTCGGCGAAGCATGCCGCGAAGAAGTCGAGCAGCGCGCGAAGGCGTGGTGTTTTGAACCGGCGTCCTTGAAAGCAGCGCCGGCCGCAAGCGTCGCTTCACGCCATCGTGTGTCTGATCGATCCGACACGCCGGCATTGGACCGCAAGCCGTTTCCGCCCGATAATGCGAGCACCCAATCTCGCTCGCGGCCCATGCGCTCATGACGGAAATCGAATCCGCGGTGCTCGTGTTCCTCCTGCTGCTCGCCAGCACCGGCATCGGCGCGATTATCCGCCCGCTCTTGCCGGAGGAGCACAAGGCGCAGGAGACGGTGCAGCTCGTGCAACTCGTCGTCGGTATGCTCGTGACGTTCGCGGCGCTCGTGCTGGGCTTGCTCACGGCGTCGGCGAAAACCGTGTTCGATACCACCGATAACGACGTGCGTGCCTACGCCGCCGCGCTCATCGAACTCGACGACGCCATGCGCGACTACGGCGCGGACCTCGATGCCACGCGCGCCGTTTTGCGCAGCTATACGGCGGCAGCTATCGCGAGCACGTGGCCCGCGGAACCGCATCCGCCGGGCGGCTACTATCCGCAAGTGGAACCGTCGCCGCACGCGAGCGGCAAGCTGGAGAGCCGCGCGCTCGGCGAACTGCTCACGCGCGGGCAGCGTCAGGTGCGGCTGCTTCAGCCGGCCGACGCCTATCACCGCAAGCTGGCCGACGACGCAGCCACGCGCTTCAACCAGCTCATTGCACTGCGCTGGAAGCTGATCGAGGAAGCGCACGGCACCATTTCCTATCCGTTCGACCGCATTCTCGTCGGCTGGCTGCTCATCATCTTTCTGTGCTTCGGGCTGATCGCGCCGCGCAACGCGCTTTCACTCGTGACGATCATGCTCGGCGCGCTATCCATTGCTTCCGCCGTGCTCGTTATTCTCGATCTCGATACGCCGTTCACCGGACCGATCATGGTTCATAGCCAGCCGATGCGCGAGGCGCTCGCCTATCAAAGCCGCTAATGCTAATGAGTCTTTACGCCGACCCGCGCCTCGTCGCGCTCTACGACACGCTCAATCCAGCCGGTCCCGACACGGCGTTCTACGTGGCGCTCGCCGAGTCGGCGGTGCATGTGATCGACCTCGGATGCGGCACCGGGCTGCTCGCCTGCGAGCTCGCTGAACGCGGCTATCGCGTGACGGGCGTCGATCCGTCGCCGCAGATGCTGAAGGTCGCGCGCGGGCGTCCGTTCGGCGATCGCGTCACATGGATCGAAGGCGATTCGTCCGCGCTGCCGTTCGTCGGCGCGGCGGACTTGCTCGTGATGACCGGTCACGTCGCGCAAGTGTTTCTCGACGATGCATCGCTGTTAGCTGCGCTCGGCGCCGCGCGCCGCGCGCTGCGTCCCGGCGGGCGCATCGCGTTCGAGAGCCGCAATCCCGCGGCGCGGGCTTGGGAGAACTGGACGCCCGAACGCTCATTGCGACGCGTGCAAAGCGCCGATGGACGGGCCGTCGATGTGTGGCAAGAGCGGCACGCGAGCCCCGATCCGCTCGCGACCGGGCGCGTCGCGTTCACGACTCACGCGCGCTTCGACGGCGAGGCCGAAACGCTGCGCGCTGAAAGCGAACTGCGCTTCCGAAGCCGCGACGAGCTGACGCTGCTGCTGAACCGCGCGGGCTTCGCGCAGATCGACTGGTATGGGGACTGGAATCGCGCGCCAGTGAACGAGACGAGCCGCGAGTTGATCGCGGTGGCGCGCTAAAAGACGCCGAGAATGCCGCGCCGTATTGCTTCAGAACTCGACGACGACGAAATCTTCCTTGCCGACGTCGCATTCCGGGCAGCGCCAGTTAGCGGGAATATCGGCGAAACGGGTGCCCGGCGCGATGCCTTCGGCAGGCAGGCCGTCCTGCTCGTGATAGACCCAGCCGCAAATCAGGCACACCCAGCTTTTATATTCGATGACTTCGCTCACGACAGACTCTAGGGTTGAGATGGAAATTGCGAGCCGGCATCTTACCCGAAGCGCCGTCGCAAAAAGGCGCGTCCGATGCGATTGGCCGTAAGGCCGGTGTATGCTGAGTCGCCGTTGCTTTCCAGAGCGACGCTCGCTCCACCAAAAAGGAGAAGACCATGCTGACCAAGACCGTTCTAGCCGGCGCGATCACGCTCGCGGCGGCCATCGCAGGCCCCGCGCACGCGCAGTCGCGCGTGTACTTCGTCGAACCGAAGGACGGGGCCACCGTCACGAGTCCGGTTCACGTGAAATTCGGCATGGAGGGCATGACGCTCGCGCCCGCCGGCACGATGACCGAAGGCACGGGGCATCACCATCTGCTGATCGACAGCGGCCCGTTGCCGAAGGGGACCGTGATCCCGGCGAGCGACACCTCGCTGCATTACGGCAAGGCGCAGACCGAAGCCGATGTGAAACTGCCGCCCGGCGACCACACGCTGACGATGCAGTTGGGCGACGGCGCGCATCGCTCGTACGGGCCGGAGATGGCGCAGACGATCAAGGTTCACGTCAAGTAGGCGAAAGGGGCGCCGCCAGCCGCGCGCGCCTCGTCCGTTCGGCCGATGCGACCTTCGGCGCGAGGGAACATCGGTACAATGACCGCTTCCTCGGTATCGCCTTCGTTCGCATTCATCCCCATGTCGCTTTATTCCATTTCGGACGCACAACTCGCGTTCGGCCACGTCGCGTTGCTGGATCACGCCGACTTCTCGCTCGAAGCGGGCGAACGCGTCGGGCTGATCGGGCGCAACGGCGCGGGCAAGTCGTCGCTGCTCAAGATCGTCGCGGGACTCGCCGCGCCTGACGACGGCCTCGTGACGCGTCAGAGCGAACTCACGACCGTCTATGTGCCGCAGGAGCCGGAATTCGATCTGGACGCCTCCGTGTTCGATGTCGTCGCCTCCGGCCTCGTCGAAGCGCGCACGCTGCTCGACGAATACGATAGCGTCGCGCACCGGCTCGCGGACACGCCCGAAGGCGCGGAGCACGACGCGTTGCTCGCGCGCATGAACACGCTGCAATCGGCGCTGGATATGCGCGATGCCTGGAATTGGCGCACGCGCGTCGCGACGACGCTCGCGCAGATAGGGCTCGACGGCGACGCCCGCGCGGGCTCGCTTTCCGGCGGCATGCGAAAGCGCGTCGCGCTGGCGCGGGCGCTCGTGGTGCAGCCGGACGTGCTGCTGCTCGACGAGCCGACCAATCACCTCGACTTCGAAGGCATTCGCTGGCTCGAAGAACTGCTCGTCACGCTGCGCACGGGACTGCTTTTCATCACCCACGACCGCGCGTTTCTGGATCGCGTGGCCACGCGCATCGTGGAACTGGATCGCGGGCGCTTGCTGTCGTATCCGGGCAACTTCAGCGCGTATCAGATCCGAAAGGCGCAGCAGCTCGAAATCGAGCAAGTGGAACAGGCCAAGTTCGACAAGCTGCTCGCGCAGGAAGAAGTGTGGATTCGCAAGGGCGTCGAGGCGCGGCGAACGCGCAGCGTCGGGCGCATTGCGCGGCTCGTCGAAATGCGCAAGGAGCGCGCCGAGCGCCGCAACGTGCAGGGCAACGTGAGGCTCGATGTCGGGCAGGGCGAAAAGTCCGGCAAGATCGTCGCGGAACTGACGGACGTGACGAAGCGTTACGGCGCGCGCACCATCGTGGACAGCTTCACGGCCACCGTCATGCGCGGCGACAAGATCGGTCTCGTCGGGCCGAACGGCGCGGGCAAGACCACGCTGCTCAAGCTGATTCTCGGCGAACTGCAGCCCGACGAAGGCCGTGTGCGCACCGGCACCAACATCCAGACCGCGTATTTCGATCAGATGCGCGCGCAGCTCGACCTCGACAAATCGCTCGCGGACACCATCAGTCCCGGCAGCGAATGGGTCGAAGTGAACGGCGTGAAGAAGCACGTGATGAGCTATCTCGGCGACTTCCTGTTCGCGCCGGAGCGCGCGCGCTCGCCCGTGCGGTCGCTCTCGGGCGGTGAGCGCAATCGCCTGCTGCTGGCGCGCCTCTTCGCGCGTCCGGCGAACGTGCTGGTGCTCGACGAGCCGACCAACGACCTCGACATTCCCACGCTGGAACTGCTCGAAGAACTGCTCGCGGACTACGACGGCACCGTGCTGCTCGTGAGCCACGACCGCGCGTTTCTCGACAACGTCGTGACCTCTGTCTTCGCGGCGGAAGGCGGCGGCAAGTGGCGCGAGTATGTCGGCGGCTTCTCGGACTGGCAGGTTCAGCGCGAACGTTCGGACCGCATCGCGGAGGAAGCGGCGCGCCAGAGCGCGAAGGAAGCGCCGCGCGAAGAAGCGCCCAAGGAAAGCACGGCGGGCCGCAACGCGCAGCGCACCGTCAAGCTCTCGTTCAAGGAGCAGCGCGAACTGGAGGCGCTGCCCGCGCGCATCGCGGAGCTGGAAGAGGAGCAGAAGCGCATCGGCGCGCAGCTCGAAGACGGCTCAATCTTCGCCACCGACGCAAAAGAAGGCGCACGCCTGTCCGAGCGTCACGCGGCCATCGAAGAGGAATTGCTCGTCGCGCTGGAACGCTGGGAAGAGCTCGAAGCGAAGCGCGGGTAGCCTTCGTTTGGCGCCGTCGAGGTGGGCGCGGCGGGCGAAAACCGCTATTCTCCTAGCGCGGCCGGATCGGCGGACGGGCAAAGTCTCCGTCAGGCTGATCCGGTGAGGCAATCTTGAGCATTCGACAAGGCATTCGATAAAGCATTTGCCGGCATCGCGGCGTCGTGCGGTGACCATTCCCGCGCGTGGTCGCGAGCCGGACCAACGTTCAACTATGTCCACGAAAAAATCCAGTGCGGCCGAAGCAGCCAACGAACAGCGCGCCGAACGCGCGAAGCCGCGCGCCGTGAGCGCGAAGGCGGCCGGCTACAGCGAAGCATCGATCAAGGTGCTGAAAGGCCTCGAGCCGGTCAAGCAGCGGCCCGGCATGTACACGCGCACCGAGAATCCGCTGCATATCGTGCAGGAAGTCATCGACAACGCGTCGGACGAAGCCCTCGGCGGCTACGGCAAGCAGATCACCGTGACGGTGCACGCGGACAACTCCGTCTCGGTTGAAGACGACGGCCGCGGCATTCCGTTCGGCCTGCATCCCGAGGAAGGCGTGCCGGTCGTCGAGATCGTGTTCACGCGGCTGCACGCGGGCGGCAAGTTCGACAAGGCCGCGGGCGGCGCGTACACGTTCTCGGGCGGCCTGCACGGCGTCGGAGTCTCGGTGACGAACGCGCTCGCCACGCGCCTCGAAGTCACCGTCTGGCGCGACAACAAGGTCGCGCATCTGGCGTTTGCCAATGGCGACGTCATCGAGCCGCTCACGACTCGCTCGCCGGAACGCGGCGAGAAGAAGAGCGGCACGCGCGTACGCGCCTGGCCGAACGCGAAGTATTTCGATTCCCCCAATCTGCCGCTTGGCGAACTGCAGCGCCTGCTGCGCTCGAAGGCCGTGCTGCTGCCGGGCGTCGAAGTGGTGCTTGTCATCGAAAAGACGGGCGAGCGTCAGACGTGGAAGTACGAAGACGGTCTGCGCGGTTATCTGCTGGAAGGCATGGGCGGCAGCGAACTGCTGATTCCGCTTTTCGAAGGCGAGCGTTTCGCGGACAACGCGCGCACGACGGAGGACACCTTCGCGGAAGGCGAGGGCGCGTCGTGGGTCGTCGCGTGGAGTGAGGAAGGGCCGCTGCTGCGCGAATCGTACGTGAACCTGATTCCGACGCCCGCTGGCGGCACGCATGAATCCGGCTTGCGCGACGGGCTCTTTCAGGCGGTCAAGAACTTCGTGGAGATTCACAACCTGCAGCCGAAGGGCGTGAAGCTGCTGGCGGAAGACGTGTTCGCGCGCGTGTCGTTCGTGTTGTCCGCGAAGGTGCTTGACCCGCAATTCCAGGGGCAAATCAAGGAGCGTCTCAATAGCCGCGACGCCGTGAAGCTCGTGTCGTCGTTCTCGCGGCCGGCGCTGGAGTTGTGGCTCAATCAGCACGTCGAATACGGCAGGAAGCTCGCCGAACTCGTGATTCGCCAGGCGCAGGCGCGCACGCGCGCCGGGCAGAAGGTCGAAAAGCGCAAGAGCTCGGGCGTGGCCGTGCTGCCGGGCAAGCTCACAGACTGCGAATCGACCGATATCACGCGCAACGAGCTCTTTCTCGTCGAGGGCGATTCGGCGGGCGGCTCCGCGAAAATGGGCCGTGACAAGGAGTTCCAGGCCATTCTGCCGTTGCGCGGCAAGGTGCTGAACACGTGGGAAACCGAACGCGACCGGCTCTTCGCGAACAACGAAGTGCATGACATCGCGGTGGCGATCGGCGTCGATCCGCACGGTCCCGACGATCAGATCGATCTCTCTAATCTGCGCTACGGCAAGATCTGCATTCTGTCGGACGCGGACGTGGACGGCGCGCACATTCAGGTGCTGCTGCTCACGCTCTTCTTCAAGCATTTCCCGCAGTTGATCGAACGCGGTCACGTGTGCGTCGCGCGTCCGCCGCTCTTTCGCGTCGATGCGCCCGCGCGCGGCAAGAAGCCCGCACAGAAGCTCTACGCGCTCGACGAAGGCGAACTCGAAGCGATTCTCGACAAGCTGCGCAAGGACGGCGTGCGCGAAACGCAATGGAGCATCAGCCGCTTCAAGGGTCTCGGCGAAATGAGCGCCGAACAGCTCTGGGACACGACGATGAACCCCGACACGCGGCGTCTCTTGCCGGTTCGTCTGGGCGATCTCGGCTTCGATCTCACCGTCTCGCGCATGACCATGCTGATGGGCAAGGGCGAAGCGGCGTCGCGCCGAAGCTGGCTCGAAGAGAAGGGCAACGAAGTGGAAGCGGACATCTGATGCCGGCTTCGGAAAACGCATAACGGATATTCGATGGGAATCACTGACGATCTTTTCGCCGAACAGCAAGCGGCGCCCGACGGAGAACACCTGACGCTCGGCGATTACGCCGAACGCGCGTATCTCGACTACGCGGTAAGCGTGGTCAAGGGCCGCGCGCTGCCCGACGTATCGGACGGGCAAAAGCCCGTGCAGCGCCGAATTCTCTACGCGATGAACGAGATGGGTCTCGCGAGCACCGCGAAGCCCGTGAAGTCGGCGCGCGTCGTGGGCGACGTGCTCGGCAAGTATCACCCGCACGGCGACCAGTCCGCGTACGACGCGCTCGTTCGTCTCGCGCAGGACTTTTCGATGCGCTATCCGCTCATCGACGGTCAGGGCAATTTCGGCTCGCGCGACGGCGACGGCGCCGCGGCCATGCGGTACACCGAAGCGCGCCTCACGCCGATCGCGCGCTTGCTGCTCGATGAAATCGACCAGGGCACGGTCGACTTCATGCCGAACTACGACGGCTCGTTCGAAGAGCCGAAGCTCTTGCCCGCGCGGCTGCCGTTCTTGCTGCTGAACGGCGCATCGGGCATCGCGGTCGGACTCGCAACGGAAGTGCCGTCGCACAATCTGCGCGAAGTCGCGCAAGCCGCCGTCGCGATGATTCGCGATCCGAAGCTCGATCACGCGGGCGTGATGGAAAAGCTGAACGGGCCAGACTTTCCGGGCGGCGGACAGATTATCTCGTCGCAAGCGGAAATCTCGGCGGCGTACGAAACCGGGCGCGGCAGTCTGAAGGTGCGCGCGCGCTGGAAGATCGAAGACCTCGCGCGCGGCCAGTGGCAGCTCGTCATCAACGAATTGCCGCCGAACACGTCGGGCCAGAAGGTGCTCGAAGAGATCGAGGAGCTCACGAACCCGAAGATCAAGCTCGGCAAGAAGACGCTGACGCCGGATCAGTTGCAGACCAAGCAAACGCTGCTGGCGCTGCTCGACACCGTGCGCGACGAGTCCGGCAAGGACGCGCCCGTGCGCCTCGTGTTCGAGCCGAAGTCGAGCCGCATCGACCAGACGGAGTTCGTCAACACGCTGCTCGCGCATACGAGCCTCGAATCGAACGCCGCGATCAACCTCGTGATGATCGGCGCGGACGGCCGGCCGAGGCAGAAGGGCATCGTCGAAATCCTGCACGAGTGGGTCGGCTTCCGGTTCGTCACCGTCACGCGCCGCACGCAGCATCGCCTGGGCAAGGTGAACGACCGCATCCATATTCTCGAAGGGCGGATGATCGTCTTCCTGAATATCGACGAAGTCATTCGCATCATCCGCGAGGCGGAGGAGCCGAAGCAGGCGCTGATCGCGCGCTTCAAGCTTTCCGACCGTCAGGCCGAGGACATTCTCGAGATTCGTCTCCGGCAACTCGCGCGGCTCGAAGCGATCAAGATCGAGCAGGAACTCTCCGACTTGCGCGACGAGAAGAAAAAGCTCGAAGAACTGCTGAACAGCGACGCCGCGATGAAGCGCCTGCTCATCAAGGAAATCGAAGCGGACGCGAAGCAGTATGGCGACGACCGCCGCACGCTGATTCAGCAGGAAAAGCGCGCGACGTTCGAAGTGCGCGTCGTCGACGAGCCGGTGACGGTCGTCGTCTCGCAGAAGGGCTGGGTGCGCGCGCTGAAGGGCCACGGGCTCGATCCGGCCGGCTTCACGTTCAAGGCCGGCGACTCGCTGTACGCCGTGTTCCAGGCGCGCACGCCGGACACGCTCATCGCGTGGGGCAGCAACGGCCGCGTGTACTCGGTGGCGGTGGCCGCGCTGCCGGGCGGGCGCGGCGACGGCGTGCCGGTCACGTCGCTGATCGAACTGGAATCGGGCACGCATCTGCTGCATTACTTCGCGGCGTCGGCGGAGCAGCCGTTGCTGCTCGCGTCGAGCAACGGCTTCGGCTTCATCGCGAAGCTGGGCGACATGGTGAGCCGCAACAAGGCGGGCAAGTCGTTCATGACCATCGACGAAGGCGCGGCGCCGCTCGCGCCGATGCCGGTGTTGCCGGGGGCGCTCTACGTCGCGTGTCTGTCGAATACGGGCCGCCTGCTCGTCTTCGGCATGGACGAGATGAAGACGCTCTCGGGCGGCGGACGCGGCGTCACGCTGATGACGCTCGATCCCAACGAAACGCTGCGTCAGGCGCTCGCCATCGACGCGCGCGGCGTCGTGCTGACCGGCGCGGGACGCGGCGGCAAGATTCGCGACGAGAAGCTCTCGGGCGCGCAACTGCAAGCGCATCTCGGCAAGCGGGCAAGGAAAGGCCGCACGCCGGATACCTCGCTGAAGGTCAGCGAAATGCGGCCGGTGTTCGAAGGCTGACTTCGCGTCAGAGCGTAGACAAGCGCCTCGCTGCTATCCCACAGCGAGGCGTTTTCTTTTTGGCTTCACGCCCGACGTTCCGGAACTGACGCGCCGCGCTTCAGTCGAACGGCCAATTTCACTTGCCTTCTGCCCCCGACACCCATGACGAAAGCCATCGAAGCCGCGCTCTTCCTTCACTTGCTCGGCGTGGCCGTGTGGATAGGCGGAATGGTGTTCGCGCATTTCTGCCTGCGCCCCGCGCTCGGCGACCTCGCGCCGCAATTGCGCCTGCCGCTGTGGGAAGCCGTGTTCGCGCGCTTCTTCAACTGGGTCGCGGGCGCCGTGCTCGTGATTCTGCTGACGGGCGGCTTCCTGCTCACGCAATACGGCGGCGCGCACGCCGCTTGGCCGCTTCACGCAATGGCCGGCTTGGGCATCGTGATGATGCTGATCTTCGGGCATATTCGCTTTGCCGTGTTCCCGCGCATCCGCCGTGCGGTGCAGGCGCAGAACTGGCCGGATGGCGCGCGGGCGGTCGGCACGGTCCGAAGGCTCGTCGTCGTCAATCTCGTGCTGGGCATCGTGACGATCGGCACCGCCGTGCTGTCGCGCGGCATCTGAGCGCGGCATCCAAGCCCGGCAACGAATCAACTGCCGCGTTCGTCGCTCAGCGCGGTGTTCGACGGCTCGTGACCCAGCGCGCCGACCCCGGGCGCGCCGCGTGTTACCGCCCAGCCGCATACGCCGAAGCGGTCCAGAAGAGCCTGCACGCCATCGGCGGGAACGGGCCGCGAGAACAGGAAGCCTTGCGCTTCCACCGGACCGAGCGCCGCGAGCCAGGCGATCTGTTCCTCGCGCTCCGTGCCTTCGACCACCACGGTCAGCCCGAGCGAGCGCGCGAGGTTGATGATCGCGGAGACCATCACGCAGACGCTGCGGTCTTCGGGAATCGCCTGAATGAACGAGCGGTCCACCTTGAGCGTATCCACCGAAAAGCGGTTCAGATACGAAAGCGACGAATAGCCGGTGCCGAAGTCATCGAGCGCGATGCGCACGCCCAGGCGCTTGAGCGCCACGATTTTCTCCTGCACGAGTTCCGGATATTCGACCATCACGGTCTCGGTGATTTCGAGTTCGAGCTTGGCGGGCGGAATACCGGACGATTCGATCGCGCGCGCGACGGTCTCCAGCAAGTCGCCGCGCCAGAACTGCACGGCCGAGATATTGACCGCGAGCGACAGACCCGTGTAGCCGTCGCGCTGCCACTGCGCGAGCTGCGCGCAGGCGGTATGAATCACGAAGTCGCCGACCGCGACGATCAGGCCCGTCGATTCCGCCACCGGAATGAACTCGTTGGCGGGAATGAGCCCATGCTGCGGATGATTCCATCGCACGAGCGCCTCGAACCCGGTGATGCAGCGGCGCGCCAGATCGATCTTCGGCTGGTACACGAGAAAGAGCTGCCGCTCGGTCAGCGCGATGCGTAGCTGCTGCTCCCACTTCATCAGATGGTCCGCGCGGTGCGACAACTGCGGCGAATAGAACTGGTAGCAGTTCTTGCCTGCGTCCTTGGCGCTGTACATCGCGAGATCGGCCTTCTTCAGCAAGTCGATTTCGCTTTCGTTCGACACCGAATACAGCGCAATGCCGATGCTCGCGTGCAGCACGAACGCGCTGCCGCGCACGTCGAAGGGCGTGGCGAACATGGTCACGATGTCGTTGGCGAGCGTGACCGCGCGCTTCTCCACGTCCTCGCCCTTGACGATCACGACGAACTCGTCGCCGCCGATGCGCGCGAGCGTCCCGCTATGGCCCACCGTTTCCGCGAGCCGCGACGCAGTCATTTGCAGCACGATATCGCCCGCGTTGTGGCCGAGCGTGTCGTTCACCGTCTTGAAGTTGTCGAGATCGATGAAGAGGAGCGCGAGCCGCCCGATGTTGTCCGTCTGCGCGACGTCGGCCCGCAGTGCGCGCAGCGTCGAATAGCGGTTACGCAAGCCGGTGAGCAGGTCGTATTCGACCAGATGCGTCATCTCGCGCTCGCGTCCGAGCAGCTTGCCGATCAGCCCCGTTGCGACCGCGAAGAAGCCGAGCATCGCGAACGAAATGAAGCCCGCCATCAGCTGATAGACGTTGCGCGTGTGGTCGTAGTCGGTGAACTCCTCGCGCTCCGAGAGACCGACGAGCACGCCGAGCGGATAACCGTCGATATGGCGGTACGAGACGATGCGCTTCACGCGGTCGATGGGGTCGACATAGATGCCCGACGCGTGCTCGGACGTCGGATAGACGCCGCTCGCGCTGAAGGCTGGACGCGCGGGCACGGACGGTTTGGGTGCGCCGAGCGCCGGCCCCGCGTTGCCGGCCGGGTTCTCCGCGAGCGCGATGCCCGTGCTGCGCGCAAGCACCGAGCCGTTGTCCGACACCACGGCGATGACGCCTTCGCGCCCGATGGACGCGACGTTATTGAAGTCGCTCGTGAAGTAGGCCGGGTCTTCCGAGACGACCACCACGCCCGCGAACGAGCCGTCCGGATGATTGAGCCGTCGCGTGATCTGCAACGTCCACAGGTTCGAGACGCGTCCGCGCACCGGGCGGCTGATATAGAGCAGATCGTCGTTGGAACGCAGGTGCACTTTGAAGTGCTCGCGGTCCGACAGGTCGATCGGCTTCGGACGCGGGTCCGACGTATTGGCGATCAGGATGCCGTCTGCGTCGATCAGCGAAACCTGAACGAGCGTGTCGCTCTGCACCACGCCTTTTTCGACCGTCGCGATCAGATTGAAATGCTCGGGCGCTTTCTCGTACTCGTATTTGACGAAGCGCGTGATCTGATCGACCTGATGAATCGCCTTGATCGTGTGCTGTTCCAGCGCGGAAGAGAGAATCGCGGCAGAGGCCATCGATTCATGGGTGGTCGCTTCGTGTTCCACCGAAAGCCGCGCGTAAATCACCGCCCACAGCAGCACGAGCAGCAGGCTGCCCAGCACCGGAATCGCCAGCAGCGCGCGCCGACGCCGCGCTGACGGCGCGTTAAGGCGCGAATCGCCCGCCGCGTGGGAGCGCGCACGCTTCATGGAGCGCCCAGCGCGGCGATGCCGCGAAGCGCGTGCCAGCTAAAGAAGCGCGCGTGGTGGAAGTGGCGATGCATGTGTCGAGAGGTTCGGCCAAAGGGCGTTCAATATACCGCTAGTCGAGCGTTGGCCGTCTGGGGCAACCGTTTGCGCGGTGACGAAGCTGGCGGGCGAGCGAGATGCAAACCGTGCCGCGCGACGCCGCAGGGTGCGGGAACGGATGCCGCGCCTTTGTTCCGTTCCCGTTTGTTCGGATAGTACTGAAGACGCGGCGATTAAGAAAGCGAAAGCATGGCCGCTCGGGGTTTACGGCTAGCCGCGCGCAGGTCATTGTTTCAAAAGCGGATTGTGCCGTCGATGACTGTCACGGAGTCGCCACCGATCCAGACCGGTGAGCCGTCGGCGCGGTCGTCGTAGGTGACGAACACGCGTCCGTCGCGATCGAGCGCCGTGCCCTGGCGCACCGTGTACGCGTCGCCGGGGCGCTTGCCTTGGGCCGTGAGCAAGGCGGCGAGCGCCGCGTTCGCACTGCCCGTCACCGGATCTTCGACGTTCTCCGCGCCGAGCAGCAGCGCGCGCAATTCGAACGTCGCCGGCACGCCGTTTTCGTGCGGACCGTACACCACCAGTCCGTGGGTGCCGACTTCGCCGACGAGCGCCGTCAGCGCCTGCCGCGCTCCGCCGAGAAGCGCCATCGCGAGGCACTGCGCTGCATCGCGCAAACGTACGATCAGCCACGGCGCACCGTTGTCCACGGCGCACGGCGGGGCGCTGAAATCGATCTCCACAGGCGCGAGCGCGGCGGCGAGACGGTCGCGCTGCGCATCGTCGAGCGGGACGATGCGCGCGGGCGGCGCGGCGAATGCCCAGCGTTCGTCATCGCGCTGGCGCAGCGTCACGAGCCCCACGCCGCATTCCTGCACGAGCGTCCCCGGTTCTTTCGGCACGTAGCCGCTCGCCCGCAGCGCGTGCGCCGTGCCGAGCGTCGGGTGGCCGGCGAACGGAAGCTCGGTCGCCGTGGTGAAGATGCGCACGCGATAGTCGGCGCGCGGATCGGTCGGCCGCAAGAGGAACGCGGTCTCCGAGAGATTCGTCCAGCGCGCGATGGCCTGCATGCGCTCGGTGGAAAGATCGTCGGCGTCGAAGATCACCGCGAGCGGATTGCCTTCGAACGCGACGGACGTGAAAACATCGACCTGACTGAAGCGCACGGTGCGGGCGGACATGGTTGGAAAGTGAAAGGGTGACAAAAAAACCCGGCACGCTCGCGCGGCCGGGTTTGCGGAACTGCGCAACAACGGTCGCGATCAGCCGACTTCGGCGATCAGCTCGATTTCGACGCACGCGCCGAGCGGAATCTGCGCGACGCCGAAGGCCGAGCGCGCGTGCTTGCCCGCATCGCCGAAGACGTCCGCGATGAGTTCCGACGCGCCGTTGGTCACGATGTGCTGTTCGGTGAAATCGAAGGTCGAGTTCACGAGGCTCATCACCTTGACGATGCGCTTCACGCGGGTCAGATCGCCCGTGTGCGCGTGCAGCGTCGCGATGAGGTCGATGGCGACATTGCGCGCGGCGGCCTTGCCTTCTTCTGTCGTGAGCGTGTCGCCGAGCTTGCCGACGTAGGGCTTGCCGTCCTTCTTCGCGATATGGCCCGACAGATACACGGTGTTGCCGCTTTGCGCGCTCATCACGTAGGCGGCGGCCGGCGCGCCCGCGCTGGGCAGGTCGATGCCGAGTTCCTTCAGCTTGTCGTACACGTTGGATGCCATCGTTGCTCCTGTGAAAGAGTGGTGGGCGCGCCGCGCCCGGTCAGATGCGGTCAGAGGCTCGCGCGAATCAACGCGCCGAGCTTCGCGACGCCTTCGTCGATCGTCGCGGGCGGAACCGTGACGAACGAAAGGCGCATCGTATTGTGCTCGGCCTCATTCGCGAAGAACGGGCCGCCCGGCACGAAGGCCACATTCTGCGCGATGGACTGCTCCAGCAGCTTCATCGAATCGATATGCTTCGGCAGCTTCACCCACACGAACATGCCGCCTTCAGGCCGGTTCCATTCGACGCCCGCGGGCATGTGGCGTTCCAGCGCGGCGAGCATCGCAGCGCACTGATCGCGATACAGCGCGCGGATGGTCGGCACGTGCGTATCGAGAAAGCCGTTCTTCACCACTTCATACACGATGCGCTGCGTGAGGCTCGGCGTGTGCAGGTCGGTGGCCTGCTTTGATTGCACGAGCTTGAAGTGCAATTCCTCGGGCGCGATGATGTAGCCCACGCGCAGGCCCGGCGCGAGCACCTTCGAGAACGAACCGAGATGCACGATGTGATCGGGCGCCATCGAGAGCAGTGTCGGCAACGGCGCGCCGGCGTAGTCGAGCGCGCCGTACGGATCGTCTTCGATCACGGGGAACGCGGCTTTCTGCGCGAACGCCGCGAGCGCGCGGCGGCGTTCGAGCGGCAGGCGGCGGCCGGTCGGATTCTGGAAGTTCGGCTGCGCGTAGAGAAGGCGCGCATTCGCGACGAGCGCGGCATCGAGTCCTTCGGGAATCAGGCCGGACTCGTCCGTCGGCACCTGAACGTAGTTCGGCTCGAACAGCGAGAACGACTGCAGCGCGCCGAGATACGTCGGCGTTTCGACGAGCACGCGGCTGCCCGGATCGATCAGCACCTTGCCGAGCAGATCGAGCGCCTGTTGCGAGCCGGTCGTGATCAGCACCTGCGTCGGGCGGATGGTGACGCCGTTCACCGAATAGCGCGCGGCCACCCATTCGCGCAGCGGCATGAAGCCTTCGGTCGCGCTGTACTGCAACGCTGCCGACGGTTGATCGCGCAGGATGCGCTCGGACGCTTCGCGCATCTCTTCGACCGGAAACGTGGCCGGCGAGGGCAGTCCGCCCGCAAACGAAATGACTTCGGGCCGCTCCGTCACCTTCAGGATTTCGCGAATCGCCGAGCTGGTGAGCTTGCGGGCGCGTTCGGAGAGTTGCCACGGCGTGGCGCGGAGATCGGCTTGATTCATGAAATGTCTCGGTTGTCTCTGGTTTCGGTTGTTGCGTTCGCGTGGGCAAGGAAGCCGCGGAAACTGCGATTATCGCGCGCGTGCGTTATTTTGCGTGGCCGGTGTGAGCGGCGACGGGCGTCGTGCTCGTACCGACGCTGCTGACCGCAGCCGGCGCGGCGCGCACCGCAGTCTTGCGGCCGATCACCACCGTGACGATCACCGCGGCTGCGTAGAGCCACGTCGATCCGCTCACGTGCTCGCCGAAGAAGAGCGCGGAAAACGCCATCGTGAAGAAAATCTGCAGCAGTTGCACTTGTCCGACGCGGGCGATGCCGCCCATCGCGAGTCCGGCGTACCACGCGAAGAAGCCGATGAACTGCGAAAAGAGCGTGACGTAGCCGAACGCGAGCCACGTGCGCAGCGCGAGCGGCTCCGGGTGCGCTGCGTGATGCGCCCACGCGAGCCAGCCCACCGGCAGCAGGAGGAACGGCGCGGACAGCACGAGCGCCCAGCAGATGACCTGCCAGCCGCCCATCTGACGCGCGAGCCGCGCGCCTTCCGCATAGCCGAGCGCGCCGATGCCGACCGCGACGAGCATCAACAGATCGCCCGCCTGCAAGCCGCCGCCGCCCGCCTGCAGCGCAAACGCGACGACGATCGCGCTGCCCGCCACCGCGCTCGCCCAGAACGCCTTCGACGGCCGTTCGTGCGACAGCCACGCCGCGTAGATCGCCACGCACAGCGGCTGCAAGCCGTTCACGACCGCACCGTGCGACGCGGGCACGGTTTTCATCGCCCAGGCGGAGAACACCGGGAACGCGATGATCACGCCGAGCGAGACGACCGCGAGGCTCTTGACCTGCGGCCACGTCGGGCGCTTTTCACGCCGCCACGCGAGCAGCAGTGCCGCCGGAATGGCCGCGACGAGCGCGCGCCCGAGGCCGTTCAAAAGCGGATGCACTTCCTGCACCACGATGCGCGTCATCGGCAGCGTCAGGCTGAAGATGACGACGCCGATCAGGCCGAGCAGCATGCCTTCGGTTTCGCGGGTTCTCATCGTGGGGCGTCTCCTTTCTTGTGCTTCATTCGGGTGTGTCGAGTGTTTCGGGAGAAAGCGGCAGTTCGGGCTGCGGCGCGTCTTCGTCCGCTTTGCGGGCTTTCGCGCGGCGGCGTTTGTTCGACGCCTGCTGCGTTTCTTCCTGCGCGCGCCGGGCCGCATCCGACGATTCGGCGGTTTCGCCGAGCGTCACGACGGAGCCGTCCGGCAACTCGAATTCCGCGACGAGCACGGGTGCGCCCGCCGTCGCTTCGACGCGCATCAAATGCGCCGCGCCCAGCCACGCGAGCTGCTCGGCGACCGCCTCGGCGTTCGGGTGATAGCCCGTCAGCGAGCGCAGCAGGATGCCGGTTTCCGGCAGCACGCCGCTCGGATGCCGCGGCGTATCCCACTGAATCAGCGAGGGCAGCAGGCCGTCTCCGGCGCCTTGCCAAGCGGGGAACGCCCCGTCGTCGGGAACAGTGAGGCCCCACGTATTGCCGCCGCGCGACATCGCGACGACCGGCGCAATGCGTTGCGGATACTGCTCCTGCCAGCGCGCAAGCGACTTCGGACGCTCGACGCGCGCGACCCAGTGCACGAGCTGCGGACCGTCGGCGAGGCGCGCCTGCATCGCCGGGTCATCGAGCGCGAAGAGGCGTGCGCGCGGCGCTTGGCGCGGCGGCGCACCCGGATCGACGGCGATCACTTCGAGATACGCGCCGCCCCACAGATTCAGAAGCCGGTTGTGCGTGCCCATCTGCCCATGCGCGCCGCCGGGCGATGTCTCGACGCCGAACCTGGCGGCGACGAACTGCGCGCCTTCTTCGAGCGTGCGCGCGGCGATCACGAGATGGTCGAGTTTCAGCGGATGAGCGGTCATGGCTTGCGTGAGGCAGTAATCGGGGGGCGACAGCATAACCCCGTCTGACGTCCGTACCGGTCGCGGGAAAGCAAAATGTAGCGGTAATCACCAGAACAGTAACGGTACAATCGGCCTGATCCCATTCGGTACAGTTTTCGCCCATCCGTACGCTGATCCGTCCGCCGAGGTCCGCATGTCCGTTCCGCTCGACCAGATTCCCGCCCCGCACGACGCCGAGCAGCTCACGCTCGTCGATCAACTCGTGCAGTGGGGCCGACGCCGCATCGACGAGCGCGTGTTCCGGCCCGGGATGCGCATGCCGTCCATCCGCAAGCTCGCCATCGACAAGGGCGTGTCGCGCTTCACCGTGGTCGAGGCATACGAGCGCCTCGTCGCGCACGGCTATCTGGATTCGCGGCGCGGCTCGGGCTTCTACGTGCGCGACCGCATCACGCCGGCGTCGCCGGGGGCGCTGGCCGCCTCGCAACGAGAGCCGGTGCAGAGCACCATCGACGTCGTCTGGCTCTTGCGCAACATGCTGCACACGGCGAGTCCGGAGAAGGGGCCGGGGCTCGGGTATCTGCCGTCGCGCTGGCTGGATGGCGAACTCATCACCAACGCGCTGCGCTCCATGAGCCGTCTCGCCGGCGCGCAAATGCTCGGCCTCGGCACACCGCACGGTTTCCTGCCGTTGCGCCAGCAATTGCAGACGCGGCTCGCGGAACTCGAGATTGGTGCGTCGGAGCAGCAGATCGTGCTGACCTCGGGCATCACGCAGGCCATCGACCTGATCGCGCGCATCTACGTGAAGCCGGGCGATGCGGTGATCGTCGGCGATCCCGCGTGGTTTCAGATGTTCGGCCGCTTCGCGTCGCAGGGCGCGCGGCTCGTCGGCATGCCGTACACGCCGCAAGGCCCCGATCTCGAGGCGCTGGAAACGCTCGTCGCCACGTGGCGGCCGAAGATGCTCATCGTCAATTCGGTGCTGCACAACCCGACCGGCACGTCGCTGACGGCGGCGCAGGCGTTTCGCATTCTGCAGCTCGCGCAGGAGTACGACTTCATCGTCGTGGAGGACGACGTCTACGGCGACCTTTGCCCGACGGGCTTCGCCGCCACGCGCCTCGCGTCGCTCGATCAGTTGAAGCGCGTGATCTTTCTCGGCAGCTTCTCGAAGACGCTCGCCGCGAATCTGCGCGTGGGCTACGTCGCGGCCTCCGTGGACGTGGCCAACGCGCTCGCCGACCAGAAGATGCTCGTCGGCATGACAAGTCCGGAGCTGAACGAACGCGTCGTCTACAAGGTGCTGACCGAAGGCCACTACCGGCGGCATGTCGAGCGGCTGCGCGCGCGGCTCGACACCGTGCGCGACAAGACCGCGCGTATGCTGGAAAGCACTGGGCTGCGGCTTTTCACGACGCCCGAGGCGGGCATGTTCCTGTGGGCCGACGCGGGCGTCGATTCGGATGGTCTAGCCGCGGCGGGTCACGAAGCCGGATTTCTGCTGACTCCCGGCAGCCTGTTTTCGCCGCAGCAGTCGCCGACGACGTGGATGCGTTTCAACGTCGCCAATTGCGGCGATCCGGCGCTGCCCGCGCTGATCGCGGGCCATCTGGAGAAGGTTGCGCGGCGCTCGGTCTAGCGGCCGCCCGGCAGATGGCGTCGTGAAAACGGCGCGTCGAGGAAATCCGCGAGCACGGTTTCATAGCACGCGAGGGCATCGGGCGCGTGCCGGTAGCGATGTTCGTAGAGCGCGCCGGGCGCATCGCAGAACTTGAGCGCGAAATAGTCCGCGAGCAGATTGCCTTGCGCTTCCATGTTGAAGTCGGACAGGCGCTTCTCGGCGCCGAGCGCATACCCGTAACCGAGCCCGATTCGAATCGCGCCGCGCACGCGCACCCAATAGCCGAGCTGGAACTGCCACACGTGCGTCATCTCGTGGATGAACCACATATGGTCGCCGATGCCGCACGCCGAGAAGTCGTCGCGATGGCAGGCGCGCGGAAAGTAGAGGCTGCCGTTCGGCGCCATCGCGGTGTGCGGCGGCTGCAAACCGAAGGGCAGGTACGCTCGCGCGTGAACGCGGACGGTCGAATAGTCGATGGCATCGCGAAAGACGAGGCGCGCCATCGCGATTTCGCCGGGCGTGAGCGGGCGGGAGCGGCGGTCGGGCGTGAGCATGTCGTTCGGCGGGCTTGGAAGTGGCGCAGGCGCATCTTATCGAATGCAACGCTCGACGCTCTTGAAATCGCGCGGGCCGGCCTCATATCGCACGAATTCGCCGGACGGCGCGCCGAAAGACGCGGCATCGGCCGGCGGCCCGACAGCATTTGACGACATCAACCAGAGGACCCGACCATGGCGCAAGAAACCATGAGCTTTCAGGCGGAAGTGAAGCAGCTTCTGCACCTGATGATCCATTCGCTGTACAGCAACAAGGAAATTTTCCTGCGCGAACTGATATCGAACGCGTCGGACGCGGCGGACAAGCTGCGCTTCGAAGCCATCGAAAACAGCGCGCTGTACGAGAGCGATCCCGATCTGCGCATCCGCGTTTCCTTCGATAAAGCCGCGCGCACGATCACCATCGACGACAACGGCATCGGCATGAGCCGCGACGAAGCCATTTCGCACTTGGGCACGATCGCGCGGTCCGGCACCAAGGAATTCTTCTCGAAGCTCTCCGGCGACCAGCAGAAGGACGCCGCGCTCATCGGCCAGTTCGGCGTGGGCTTTTACTCGGGCTTCATCGTCGCGGACAAGATGACGGTCGAAACGCGCCGCGCCGGTCTGCCGGCGAGCCAGGGCGTGCGCTGGACGAGCGCGGGCGAGGGCGATTTCGAAGTCGAGGACATCGAGCGCGCGCAACGCGGCACGACCATCACGCTGCATCTGCGTGCCGACGAGGACGATCTGCTGTCGTCGCATCGGCTGAAATCGATCATCCAGAAGTACTCGGATCACGTCGCGCTGCCCATTCTGATGAAGAAGGAAGAATGGGACGCCGAGACGAGCGAGATGGTCGTGAAAGACGAGGACGAGACCGTCAATCAGGCAAGCGCGCTCTGGACGCGCCCGAAAAGCGAGATCACCGACGAGCAGTACAAGCAGTTCTATCAACACATCTCGCACGATCACGACGAACCGCTCGCGTGGACGCACAACCGCGTCGAAGGCCGCAGCGAGTACACGCAACTGCTGTACGTGCCGAAGCACGCGCCGTTCGATCTGTGGAACCGCGAACATCGCGGCGGCCTGAAGCTCTACGTGAAGCGCGTGTTCATCATGGACGACGCCGAGCAACTGCTGCCCGCGTATCTGCGCTTCGTGAAGGGCGTGGTCGATTCGGCGGATCTACCGCTCAACGTCTCGCGCGAAATCCTGCAGGAAAGCCGCGACGTGAAGGCGATCCGCGAAGGCGTGACCAAGCGCGTGCTCTCGATGCTCGAAGAAATAGCGACGTCTTCCGCCGAAGCAACCGAAGACGCCGATAAGGAAAAGTACGCGACTTTCTGGCGCGAGTTCGGCCAGGTGCTGAAGGAAGGCATCGGCGAGGATTTCAGCAATCGCGAGCGCATCGCGAAGCTGGTGCGCTTTGCATCGACGCAAAACGACAGCGACGTGCAGAACGTGTCGCTCGCCGACTACGTCGCGCGCATGAAGCCCGAGCAGACGAAGATCTACTACGTCACCGCCGACAACTGGCAGGCCGCGAAGAACAGCCCGCACCTCGAAGTGTTTCGCAAGAAGGGCGTCGAAGTGCTGCTGCTGACGGATCGCGTCGACGAGTGGATGCTGTCGTTTCTGAACGAGTTCGACGGCAAGCCGCTTGCGAGCGTGGCGCGCGGCGACCTCGACCTGGGCGCGCTCAACGACGAGGAAAAGCAGCAGCAGGAGAAGGTCGGCGAGGAGATGAAGCCGCTCGTCGAGAAGATGAAGGAGGCGCTGGAAGGCAAGGCGAAAGACGTGCGTCTCACCTTCCGCCTGACCGATTCGCCGAGCTGTCTCGTTGCCGACGAAGGCGACATGAGCGGCTATCTGCAGCGCATGTTGAAGGCGGCGGGGCAGAAGGCGCCGCAAGCGGAGCCGATTCTCGAAGTGAATCCTGACCATCCGCTCGTCAAAGCGCTGAATGCCGATAGCGCGAATTTCGCGGACTGGTGCCATCTGCTCTTCGATCAGGCGCTGCTGGCCGAAGGCGGGATGCTGGAAGATCCGGCGAGCTTCGTGAAGCGGACGAATGCGTTGTTGCTGGCGCATTAAGCGTTATTGAAACGCGCAGGGAAGAACGCGCTGCCGGGTGAGCCGGCAGCGCCTTTTTATTTGGCCTTGCGTTCCTTCGTCGATTGCGCGAGCACCGATGCGGCGAGCGTCTTGGTCTCTTGCGAATACTTCGCGCTGTGCAGCACTTCGCTCGCCTTGTGCTCCATCCGGGCGCTCGTCTGCTTCGAGGAATGCGCTTGCGCGAGTGCGGAGCCCGCCAATTCGTTCGCGATAGCGGAAGCCTTCGGATCGTGCAGTTTTGCGGCGGCGAGATGCGCGACCTTAGGCGAGGTTTGCTTCGTGTTTTTCGTCATTATGATGTCCTCAACGTTTCTTGCTATGCCGGCGCTCGACGGCGCGCGGATTCGATAGTCTCCCCCGCCCGGGCCCCGCCCGCCATACGATTCATCCGAACC
Organism: Caballeronia sp. LZ062; assembly: GCF_031450785.1. Classification (NCBI taxonomy): domain Bacteria; kingdom Pseudomonadati; phylum Pseudomonadota; class Betaproteobacteria; order Burkholderiales; family Burkholderiaceae; genus Caballeronia; species Caballeronia sp. LZ062. The sequence goes on along the minus strand of NZ_JARTWB010000002.1, from coordinate 1,651,516 downwards.
GGAGGCCGGTTTTATAATGGCCGCCATGCTGATTCCCAACGATCCCGTCGATGCCCACTGGCGCATCGCGCCGCATCCTGTTTGCAGTGACGATCAGAAAGACTGGCTTACGCGTGGCGGCTCGTTGACTGCCCACTTGCGCACGCTCGGCGCCGTGACGGTCGAGGTCACGCGCGAAGCCGTCGATAAACCGTGGCGCGACGAATGGCGCGCGCTCGGCGGGACGCCGCGCACGCCGGTCTGGACGCGCGAAGTCGTGCTGAAGGTGGATGGCGTGCCGTTCGTCGCGGCGCACAGCATCGTCGCGCTGTCGCACAGCACGGGGGTGTGGCAGTCCATGCGCCGCTTGCGCACGCGCCCGCTCGCCGAGCTTCTATATAGCGACAGCGGCGTGTCGCGTTCGCTGCTCGCGAGCCGCGTGCTCACAGCGTGGCATCCGCTGTACCGGCTCGCGGCGATGCAGGCTCAGGCGAGCCACACGCTCGTCGCGAGGCGGTCGGTGTTCCTGCGACACGGCGCGCCCCTGATGGTCACCGAATGCTTTCTCGATGCGCTCTGGCGCGCGCTCGCATCGCGCGATGCAGCGCATGCTGCGCATCGGGAACATGCGCGGGCATACGAGCATTTGAGTTCGTATGCGAAGCGCGTCGCGCACGGCGAAGCGCGATGAAACTCGCGGGCTTCCCCCCAGTCGGCGACGCGCATACGCATACGCTCATTCTCGGCAGTTTCCCGGGCGTCGCGTCGCTCGCGTCGACGCAGTACTACGCACATCCGCGCAATCAGTTCTGGCGCCTGGTCGGCGCGGTCATCGGCGAACCGTTGCACGAACTCGCTTATGAAGAACGGCTCGCGCGCGTGATGAAGCACGGCATCGGCTTGTGGGACGTGCTCGCCGCATGCGACCGCGAAGGCAGCCTCGATAGCGCGATCCGCAATGCATCGCCGAACGATTTCGTCGTGTTCCGCGAACGCTTTCCGAAGCTACGCAAGGTGTGCTTCAACGGCAAGACATCGGGCAAGTTCGCGCCCGTGATTGCTGCGGCGGGTTACGCCACGCTCGTGCTGCCGTCGTCCAGTCCCGCCAATGCTATCCTCTCGTTCGATCAAAAATTGCGCATCTGGCGCGACATTCTCAGCACACAATGACGACTCTCATCAAGCGCGCATCGGCCGAAGCGCGTGCGTTCAGCCGCAAGAAAGGCAGCAAGCATCGACACGACGAGGACGATCTCGCCAACGCGCCGCGCATCGACGCGCCGCGCAAACCGCGCTTCGCGCCCGTGACGTTTTCCGAAGAAGGTGGCGTGCGCTATCTGCATTTCGGCACCGAATGGGTGCAAGGCGCGATGCGCCTCAGAAAGCCCGATCACATCGAACTGGAATACGCGCAGCAGATGATGGCGTGGCTGCTGTTCATCGAGACGCCCGAGCGCATCGTGCAACTGGGGCTCGGCGCGGCGGCGCTCACGAAGTTCTGCTATCGGTATCTGAAGCGCGCGAAGGTCGAAGCGGTCGAGCTGAATCCGGCAGTCGTCATCGCCGCCCGCGCGATGTTCGAACTGCCTTACGACGACGCGCGCCTCACGGTGACCGAGCGCGACGCGTGGGAGTTCGTCAACGATCGCGCGAATCACGGGACCATCGGCGCGTTGCAGATCGACATTTACGATGCCACCGCGCGCGGTCCGGTGCTCGACAGCGTGTCGTTCTATCGCGCGTGCCGCGCGTGTCTGACGCCGCAAGCGGGCGTGGTGACGATCAACCTCTTCGGCGATCACCCGAGCTTCGTGCGCAACATGCGCCATCTGAACGAAGCATTCGATCATCGCGTGATCGCGCTGCCCGAAGTTCACGACGGCAATCGCGTGGCGATTGCGTTCGCCGGTCCCGCGCTCGACGTGCCCTTCGCCGCGCTCGGCGAACGCGCGAAGCTCATCGAAACGCAAGTGGGCTTGCCCGCGCGCAAATGGGTGAAGGGGCTTGCCGAAAGCGCGGAGTTGCCGTTGAGCGGCTCCTTCTCCATCTGAAAGCAAGCGAATCGGGCAGGGCGCTGACGCTTTTCAGCGCCTTTCACATCTGGGGAATGCTCGGGATTCTCCCTGCTTGACCGTGTTTTGGCGGTCCCTATACTCCTCCTGTTATTTCGGGGCGCTTTCTGCAGCGTGTCGTCTGCGCGAGCGCCGCACCGGACGGCTCCGCGGGCCACGGCTCGAAGCAAATGCTCAAAAACAAACTGGAGACCATCATGGCTCAAGATCCGGGCCGCACTGGACAACCGCGCAACAAGCATTGGCTCTGGCTTCTGATCCTTCCGTGGATCGGCGTGGTGTGGGTGCCGTTTTACAACAAGATCGAACCCGTGCTGTGGGGCTTCCCGTTCTTCTACTGGTATCAGCTTCTCTGGGTGCTGGTGAGCGCGGTCATCACGGCCGTCGTCTACAAGAAAACCAAGGCGCTGTCGTCCGGCCGCGCGGGGCAAGGCCAAGGAGGCGCGCGATGATGAACGTCACCGCAACTTTCGTATTCGTTCTGTTTTTCGTCGGAGTGACGATTCTCGGTTTCATCGCGGCGCACTGGCGCAAGGCCGATCTCGGCCAACTCGACGAATGGGGCCTCGGCGGCCGGCGCTTCGGCACCATCGTGACGTGGTTCCTGCTCGGCGGCGATCTCTACACGGCGTACACCTTCGTCGCGGTGCCGGCGCTCGTGTTCGGCGCAGGCGCGACGGGCTTCTTCGCGCTGCCGTACACCATCCTGATTTATCCGTTCGCGTTCGTGGTGTTCCCGAAGCTCTGGAGCATCGCGAAGCGCCACGGCTACGTGACCGCCGCCGACTTCGTGCACGCGCGCTACAACAGCCGGATGCTCGCGCTCGCCATCGCGCTGACGGGCATCGTCGCGACCATGCCGTATATCGCGCTGCAACTCGTCGGCATCGAAGTGGTGATCGGCGCGCTCGGTTTCAGCACACAGGGCTTCGTGGGCGACCTGCCGCTCATCATCGCCTTCGCGATTCTCGCGGCGTACACGTACACGTCCGGCCTGCGCGCGCCCGCGATGATCGCCGTCGTCAAGGACGTGCTGATCTACATCACCATCATCGCGGCGATGATCGTGATTCCCGCGCAACTCGGCGGCTTCGGGCATATTTTCGGTAACGTGCCGCCCGCGAAGCTGCTGCTGAAGGCGCCCGACGCCGCGAGTCTGAACGGCTACAGCGCCTACGCGACGCTCGCGGTCGGCTCGGCGCTCGCGCTCTTCCTGTATCCGCATTCGGTGACGGCCATTCTCTCGTCGAACTCGGGCAACACCATCCGCCGCAACATGGCGCTCTTGCCCGCGTATTCGCTGGTGCTCGGGCTGCTGGCGTTGCTCGGCTACATGGCGCTCGCCTCCGGCGTGAAGGACATGCCGGAGTACGCGTCGTACTTCAAGGCTTACGGCGCGAACTTCGCGGTGCCGGCGCTCTTCCTGCACTACTTCCCGTCGTGGTTCGTGGGCGTGGCCTTCGCGGCCATCGGCATCGGCGCGCTGGTGCCGGCCGCGATCATGTCGATCGCAGCGGCCAATCTCTACACGCGCAACGTGCACCGCGAGTTTCTCAACCGCTCGATGACGCCCGAGCAGGAAACCAACGTCGCCAAGCTCGTGTCGCTGATCGTGAAGGTCGGCGCGGTCGTGTTCATTCTGGCGCTGCCGCTCACCTACGCGATTCAGCTTCAGTTGCTCGGCGGCATCTGGATCATTCAGACGCTGCCCGCGCTCGTGCTCGGTCTCTATACGCGCGTGCTGGATCATCGCGGTCTCTTGATCGGCTGGGCCGTCGGTATCGCCGTCGGCACGTGGATGGCCGTCTCGCTCCAGCTGAAGGGGTCGATTTTCACGGTGCACATGTTCGGCTACGCGGTGCCGGGCTATGCGGCGGTGTGGGCGCTGATCGTCAACCTGATCGTGTCGGTCGGCGTGAGCGTGCTGGTGCGCGCCATCGGGCTGAAGCGGTCTGACGACCGCACGCGGCCCGAGGACTATCTGGACGTCGTGGAAAGCTGAAGCCGGCGCCGCGTCGCATGACGCGGCGGCGTGTCTGATACGCTAACGCCCGTAATCTGCCGGAGCCTCCGGCCGTTGCGGGCGTTTTGTTTGACGCCCGCTGATCGACACACGGCATACCGACGCGAGCGACTCATGTTTTCATCGACATCGGCGTCAGCGGGCAAAAGCCGCGCGATGCGGCTGTTCCACGGCCTGGCCTCACCGTTCTTCCGCTATCGGCACGCGAAGATGATCCACGCCGTGCGCGTCGCGCTCGGCATGGCGACGTCCTTTCTCGTCACAACGGGCATCAATATTCCGCACGGCAGCTGGGCGTCGGTATCGCTACTCGTTGTGGTCGGCGGTTTGCAGCACTACGGCAATATCCGCAAGAAGGCGGCGGAACGCGCGCTCGGCACGGCGCTCGGCGCGGGCATCGGACTGGTGCTGATTCTGGTCGAGACGCTCTTCGGTTCGCCCGCGCTGTTCTTCATTCTCATGTCGGCCATCGCGGGGGCGTGCGCGTACTACGCCATCGGCAAGGCGGGCTATGTCGCGCTGCTCACGGCGATTACGATGGTCATCGTCGCGGGCCACGGTGATTCGCCGTTCGATGTCGGCTTGTGGCGGACGGCGAATGTGCTCATCGGCATTGCCATCGCGTTGGCGTTTTCTTTCGTGCTGCCGCAGTACGCGACGTATTCGTGGCGCTATCGGCTCGCCGACAATCTGCGCGAATGTGCGCGTCTCTACGGCGCATTGCTCGATGGCAAGCCTTTGATGGCGGAGGAAACCGCGCGCCGCTTCTTCGCGATGAGTCAGCGTCTCGTGCAGTCGCGCGCGCTGATGGAGTCCGTCGCGAAGGAAACGCATGTGCCGCTGACACGGCTCGAAGAAATTCAGCGGCTGCATCGCTCGATTCTCGCCGCGCTGGAAATGCTGGTGACGTCGATGCCGGACATGTCGCAGGCGTCGCGCGGTTTTGCGCCCGATTGCACGGCGCGCGAGCAGGAGGCGCGGCAGAAGCTGCTGAAAATGGCGCGCGCGCTGCGCTTCGGGCGCGTCGGCTTGCTGTACATGCGCGCGGACGCCCATGCGAACACGAGCGCGAAAGCAGAAGAGGGCGATGAATCGACGCAGGGCATGCACTGGCTCGCGATGCGTTTCGCGGAGCAGGTGGATCGCTTGCGGCTGCGTCTGAGTGAGATCGAGCGTCAGTGGAACATCGAGGGCGCGCGGCCGCTTCGCGGCTGACGCGCCGGGCGCTCAGGCCTGCGGCGCCGCGTTTTGCTGCGGCTGCGGCGGTTGCGGCGATTGCGGCGCTCCGGCCGATTCCACCGCGTTGACGACGTTAATGAGCCAAGGCACACCGAAGCGGTCTTTGAGCATGCCGAAGCCCGCCGTGAAGAACGTGGACTGCCATGGCGTGAGCACCGTGCCGCCTTCGCTCAATGCATTGAACGTGCGCTCGCCGGACGCGGCGTCTTCGGCGCCGATAGACAGCGTGAAACCGTGGTAGTCACGCTGCGGCTGACCGAACTGGCCGTCCGACACCATGATTGCCGTGCCGCCCACGCTGAAGAGCGCGTGCATGACTTTGTCGTGCCATTCGGCGGGCACGTTCGCGGCGTCCGGCGTGTCGCGGAAACGAATGAGCGTTTCAATTTGCGCGCCGAACGCGGCTTGATAAAGCGCGAGGGCGTCCGCGCATTCTCCGTTGAAGAAAAGATACGTATCCAGTTGCATTGACTGCTTCTCCGAGCCTAGGCGGCGCTCCCGCCAAAGCACGAAAGTCTATTGCAACCGGATGCCGCGCCAACTCGGAGAAAGTCAATTTACGTCAAAAATCCCGCAAGACCGTATTCGTCCGAATGTCGTCGCGGCAGACCATCGCGGAGGCGCGCAGCGCGCGCCCCGGCCGTCGCTTACTGCAACGCGGCGATCAGCTTTTCGAGCTTGATGGCGTCGGCGGCGAACGCGCGGATGCCTTCCGAGAGCTTTTCCGTCGCCATGGCGTCTTCGTTGAGCGCGAAGCGGAACGTCGGCTCGTCGACGCTGATCTTCTCGATGCTCTCGTTGTCCGCCTGCTCCGGCGACAGCTTGCGTTCGACCTTCTCGTCGCTGTCCGCCAGTTTCTTCAGCAGGTCCGGGCTGATCGTCAGCAGGTCGCAGCCGGCAAGTTCGGTGATCTGGCTCACGGTGCGGAAGCTCGCGCCCATGACTTCAGTCTTGTAGCCGAATTTCTTGTAGTACGAGTAGATGCGGCGCACCGACTGCACGCCCGGATCGTTCGCGCCGCCGTTCTTGACTTCGTCCCATTCGGCGCCGGCCGACTTCTTGTACCAGTCGTAGATGCGGCCGACGAACGGCGAAATGAGCTGCGCGCCCGCTTCGGCGCACGCCGCGGCCTGTGCGAGCGAGAAGAGCAGGGTCATGTTGCAGCGGATGCCTTCCTTCTGCAGCACTTCGGCCGCGCGGATGCCTTCCCACGTCGACGCGAGCTTGATCAGCACGCGCTCGCGCTTGATGCCCGCGCCTTCGTACAGCTTGATGATTTCGCGACCCTTGTCGATGGACGCCTTCGTGTCGAACGAAAAGCGTGCGTCGACCTCGGTCGAGACGCGCCCCGGGACGATCTTCAGGATTTCGGTGCCAAAGGCGATCAGCAGATGGTCGATGATCTGGCCCATCGGCTTGCCGGCGTGCTCCTTGACGGTTTTCTCGAGCAGCGGCTTGTAGTCGTCCTTCTGGACGGCCTTCAGGATCAGCGACGGATTGGTAGTCGCGTCCTCCGGCTTGAACTGAACGAATTGCTGGAAGTCGCCCGTATCGGCAACGACGGTGGTGTATTGCTTAAGCTGGTCGAGAGCGGATGTCATGTCGAGTCGTCGGCGCCATGCGCCTTGTCAAATTGCGGTAACCCGCGGGGTGTCCATGATCGCGATGCCGCAAAGCGCCTTGACGGCGCAGGGCTCGCCCCTACTGCCAATGTCTCATTCTAGTCCTGCGCGTGCGCTTCGCGCTTGCGGCGTGCGCGGCGCTGGTTCGACCGGAAGCGCGGCGTGGCGTTCCGTCGCCGGCCGGGCGTCATGCGTCAGTCGATGGCGTAGGCGAGTTCGTGCCAGCGCCGCACCGTGCCGGAGCCCAATTGACCGCGCGCAAAGCGCATCTTGCGGACTTCGTCCAGCGCGTGCGCGTCTTTTTCGGGATCGCCGCAGCTCATCTTCAGGACGACGTCCTGAACGTGGCCGGCGTCGTCGAGCAGCACGCGGACGATCGTCTTGCGCTTCTGGGCGCCGGGCGGCGCTGTGCGCGCCAGCAGTTTGTCGAGTAAAGCCATCTTCGTGATTCGGAAATGCGGTCGTAATTCATCGACGCGGAGAACGTCCGCCCGATTCCCGCATTGTAGGCCGCGTCAGCCGCGCCGGGCGTTCAGAATGACGTGCGTCACGACGCCCGCGATCAATCCCCAGAACGCCGGCCCGATGGAAAGCAGCGTGAGGCCGGAAGCCGTCACCATGAACGTGACGAGCGCGGGTTCGCGCTGGCGGACGTCCTGCATGGCGTTGGTGAGGCCGCTCATGATCGAGCCGAACAGCGCGAGCGCCGCGACCGACACCACGAGCGCCTTCGGAAACGCCGCGAAGAGCGCCGCGATGGTCGCGCCGAAGACGCCCGCGATCAGGTAGAAGACGCCGCACCACACCGCCGCCGTGTAGCGCCGGTCGTGGCGTTCGTGCGCTTCGGGGCCGGTGCAGATCGCGGCCGTGATCGCCGCGAGATTCACGCCGTGCGAGCCGAACGGCGCGAGCACGAGCGAAGCGATACCCGTCGTCGCGATGAGCGGCGCGGAGGGCGTCGTGTAGCGGTCGGCGCGGAGCACGGCGATGCCGGGCACGTTCTGCGATGCCATCGCGACGACGAAAAGCGGCACGCCGATGCTCACGATGGCGGAAAGCGAGAACGCAGGCATCGTGAAAACGGGATGCGCCAACGCCACGTGAAAGCGCGAAAAGTCGAGCAGGCCGAGCGCGCCCGCGACCGCCACGCCCGCCGCGAGCGTGGCCGGAATGGCGTAGCGCGGCGTCGCGCGCTTGACGATCAGGTACGTGAAGAACATTGCAAGCACCAGCGCCGTCTGATGCTCGGCCGCGCGGAAAATTTCGATGCCGATCTCGAACAGGATGCCCGCGAGCAGCGCCGCCGCGATGCCCGACGGAATGCGCTTCATGAGCGCGTCGAACCAGCCGGTGACGCCGACCGCCGTCAGCAACACCGCGCAGACGACGAACGCGCCGATGGCTTGCGCATATGGCACGTTCGGCAGCGACGTGACGAGCAGCGCCGCGCCGGGCGTCGACCAGGCGACGACAATCGGCGCGCGAAAACGCAGCGAGAGCCCGATCGTGCACAACGCCATGCCGACGGAAAGCGCCCAGATCCACGACGAAATCTGTGCGTCCGACAGATGCGCGGCCTGTCCCGCCTGAAACATCAGCACGAGCGAGCTCGTGTAGCCGGTCATCATCGCGACGAATCCCGCGATGACCGCGGACACCGATGTATCGGCAAAAGGGCGCAGCGGGGCGTGCGCGACAGACGGCGTAGCTTTCATGCGGGTTCTGCTTCTTTCTGGCGTGTTATTTGGACAGCGCGCGCATGGCGCTTTCCAGGCCGGACAGGGTCAGCGCATACATGCGGTTGCCAAGCACATGGCGAATCGCGGAAATGGACTGCCGATATTCCCATAGCCGCTCGGGCTCGGGATTGAGCCACGCGTGATGCGGGAATTGATCGGCGAGCCGCCGTAGCCACACGGCGCCGGCTTCGGCATTGTTGTATTCGACGGAGCCGCCCGGCTGGAGCACTTCGTAGGGACTCATCGTCGCGTCGCCGACGAAGATCAACTTGTAGTCCGGCGTGAACTTGTGCAGCACGTCGAAGGTCGGCGTGCGCTCGGTGTGTCGGCGGCGATTGTTCTTCCACAAATAGTCGTAGACGCAGTTGTGGAAGTAGTAGAACTCCAGATGCTTGAACTCGGCCTTCGCGGCGGAGAAGAGTTCTTCCACGCGCTTGATGTGATCGTCCATGGAGCCGCCGACATCGAGCAGCATCAGCACTTTCACGTTGTTGTGTCGCTCGGGCACCATCTTGAGATCGAGCCAGCCCGCGTTCGCCGCGGTGCTGCGGATGGTGTCGGGCAAGTCCAGCTCTTCGGCCGCGCCTTCGCGCGCGAAGCGCCGCAAGCGCCGCAGCGCGACCTTGATGTTGCGCGTGCCGATTTCCACCTGATCGTCGTAATCGCGAAACGCGCGCTCGTCCCACACCTTCACCGCCGTGCGATTGCCCGCCGATTCCCCGCCGATGCGGATGCCTTCCGGGTTGTAGCCGCCATGCCCGAACGGCGACGTGCCGCCGGTGCCGATCCACTTGTTGCCGCCTTCGTGCCGTTCCTTCTGCTCGTCCATCAGCTCTTTGAGGCGCGCCATGAGCTTGTCGAGCCCGCCGAGCGCCTCGATGCGCTTTTTCTCCTCGGGCGTGAACTCGCGGTCGAGCCGCTTCCTGAGCCAGTCGAGCGGAATGTCGAAGGCTTCGTCGGGCAACTGCGAGACGCCATGAAAGTACGCGCCGAACGCGCGGTCGAACTTGTCGAAGTACTTCTCGTCCTTCACGAGCGTCATGCGCGCGAGGAAGTAGAACTCGTCGAGCGACGGCGAGATGACTTGCGCCTTCAACGCTTCGAGCAGCGTCAGATATTCCTTCACCGACACGGGCAGCTTCGCGTCGCGCAGCGAGTAGAAGAAATCGATCAGCATGACGCGCTCTCCTTCGTGACGTGAATCAGCGGTCGAGCCGGTGCTTGAGATGCGCACGCACGGCCGGCCATTCCGATTCGATGATCGAGAACACGACGGTATCGCGATACGCGCCGTCCCGCCCGATCTGGTGATTGCGCAGAATGCCGTCCTGCTTGGCGCCCAGCCGCGCGATGGCAGCCCGCGACTGGTGGTTCATGAAATGCGTCCGGAACTCCACGGCAATGGCCTTCAGTTGTTCGAACGCGTGCCCGAGCAGCAGCAGTTTCGCTTCGGTATTGAGCGCGGTGCGCTGCACGCGCTTTGCGTACCACGTATGCCCGATTTCCAGCCGCCGGTGCGCCGCTTCCACGTTGAAATAGCGCGTGGAGCCGACGACGTCGCCCGTCTTGGCATCGATGACCGCGAACGGATGCGCACCGAGCCGGTCGCGCATGTCGATGGCCGCGTCGATATAGGCGCGCGCGGTGCCGGGCGAAGGCACGCTCGTGTACCAGAGCTTCCAGAGCTCGCCATCGGCGGAGGCGACGGCGAGCGCCTGTTCGTGCTCGACGGTCAACGGCACCAGCCTGACGTGCTCGCCTTCGAGCGTGACGGGTTCGATCCAGCGGCTCATGCGTGTTTTCCTTTCTGTGGCGTGCTGATCAGCGGATTAGCGGTTATGGCGGTTCATGTACAAGAGCCGCTCGAAGAGGGCGACGTCCTGTTCGTTCTTGAGCAGCGCGCCGTGCAGCGGCGGCACGATCTGCTTCTGATCCGACGACTGCAACGCCTCGGGCGGAATGTCTTCGGCGAGCAGCAGCTTCAGCCAGTCGAGCAGTTCGGACGTCGAAGGCTTCTTCTTGAGCCCCGAGACGTTGCGCAGTTCGAAGAAGCTCTGCATGGCGGCGGCGAGCAAGTCCTGCTTGATGCCGGGGAAATGCACTTCGACGATTTCCTTCATTGTCGAGGCATCGGGGAACTTGATGTAGTGGAAGAAGCAGCGGCGCAGGAACGCGTCCGGCAGCTCCTTCTCGTTGTTCGACGTGATGATGACGAGCGGCCGATGCTTCGCCTTCACGAGTTCGCGCGTCTCGTAGACGTAGAACTCCATGCGGTCGAGTTCGCGCAGCAGGTCGTTCGGAAACTCGATGTCGGCCTTGTCGATTTCGTCGATCAAGAGCACCGTTTGACGGTCCGACTCGAACGCCTGCCAGAGCACGCCCTTCACGATGTAATTGCGGATGTCTTTCACGCGCTCGTCGCCAAGCTGCGAATCGCGCAGGCGTGAGACGGCGTCGTATTCGTAAAGACCTTGCTGGGCTTTCGTCGTCGACTTGATATGCCACTGCAAGAGCGGCATGCCGAGCGCGCCGGCCACTTCCTCCGCGAGCATGGTCTTGCCGGTGCCGGGCTCGCCCTTGATGAGCAAGGGCCGCGCTAGCGTCATCGCGGCGTTCACCGCGAGCTTGAGGTCGTCGGTTGCGACGTACTGCGATGAGCCTTCGAAGCGCATGACGAAGATTCCGGTGAGGAAAAAAATCCCAGTATAAGTCAGAAGCCCTGTTGCGATGGACGCCTCGCCGGTATCGTTGCAGCCGCCCGCAACCGCGCCTGCGACGGCCTTGGAACGCAAGTCGGAAGCGCTGCATGGCGCTTGCTGAGAACAGGCAACGACGCGCGACGCGGCGCATGGATAGAGGCGAATTGTCGCAGGCAGGCGATGCGTCTTTCAGCCGGTTCCCATTGCCAGAAGCGGCTTCGGGCTATCTCGGAGATTGGACGGTCGTGTGGCCGCGCGGTACAATTAGCCCGATTTTTTTGGCCTGCGCGGCCAGGCGGCCGCATTGTCGTGCGCATGCACCGCCTTTGAAGCGGTGGAAGGCAGCAAACAGTCCCGAGAAGGTTGTGATGCGGTTGTGATGCGCTCGGCGCGGGCCGCGGCTTTCGAGCGCCGGATTTCCCCTCATGCTAGGTTACAAGCTATGAACTATTTCGTCGGCAAACTTGCCGTGATTGCAGTGCTGTCCGGTCTTGCCGGCTTCGCGACCCAGGCGTCCGCCGACGTCGTGGGCAATGCAAAGGCCGCAGAGGGCAAGGTCGCGATGTGCATCGGCTGTCACGGCATTCCCGGCTATCGCACGGCTTACCCCGAGGTCTACGAGGTGCCGATGCTGGGCGGCCAGAATGCGCAGTACATTGCGAACGCACTGCACGCCTACAAGAAGGGCGACCGCCACTTCGACACCATGCGTGCCATCGCTGTGACGCTGTCGGATCAGGATATCGCGGATATCGCCGCGTATTACGCCGCGCAGACGCCGCAGTCGAAGAACAATCCCGACAAGTAATCCACGTTGCCGCGACCAGGCCGGCCAAAGCGCCGGCCGCCGTTGATACGGCAATCCGACAACGCAGGCAGCCATCATCTTGCATGGGACCGGGTTCAGGCGCCGCAGCTCGAACACCGGTCGACAGGAGAATTCATGAAGCCCTCTCAGGCACAGTCTCAGGCACCGTCTCACGCACTTCGATTCAGTTTCAAGGCCGCATGCGCCGCCGCCGCGCTCGTCGGCTCGGCGGCGTTTAGCACGGCGCACGCAGCGGATGCGGGCAACGGCAAGGTGCTTTCCGAAAGCCATAACTGCGCGGCTTGCCACGGTCCCGGTCTCAACAAGCCGGTGAGCGGCGAATATCCGAAGCTAGCGGGCCAGCACGCGACCTACATTTACTGGGCGCTGCGTCAGTATCAGATGGGCAACGGCAACCAGAACTTCGGGCGCAACAACGCGATCATGGCCGCGCAGGTGCAGAACCTGTCGCAGAGCGATCTGAAGGACATCGCCGCGTATATCGAATCACTGGATGGCAGTCTCGTGCTCAAGAAGTAAGCGCGTCGCTGTAGCGTCCGAAATGACAAACACCCCGCTTGCGCGGGGTGTTTCGTTTCGGAGCCGGGTGTTTTGAGCGTCAGTCGCGCGACGCGCGGCGCTCGATGAGCGCGAGATACGCGTCCGTGTCCGGCGGCGTGTTGCTGCGCTGCGCTTCCCAGATCACCTGACCGAGGCATTCCATGATCGCGTGCTGCGCGTCGTGCGGCGAGCCGAGCCGCGCAACCAGGCGATCGTGCGCGCGGCGAATGCCGGGTGGCTGATCGATCGACAACTGCTCGCTGATGGCGAGGTGCATCGACAGATGCAGGAACGGATTGGTGCGGCCCGCATCCGGCGAATAGTCGGCCTGCCGAGCGTCGGGGTCGGCGAGTTCCGCCTGATATTCGGGATGCTCGCGGATCCAGTCAGCGGCCATGCTTTCGAGCGGCGTCAGGATCTCGCCGGCGCTTTCCTTGCGCCACGTCTCGGTGAAAAACTGGCGGACTTCGTCGCGGCTAGGGTTGAACATGAAAGGTTGATTCGGCTCGGGAATTCATTATTGTAGATGCGGCGGCAGGTCGGTGCTCGGCGCGCAGGCGACGGTCATTCCGCAGGCGGCGGCGTCTTCGGACGATACTCGCACAGCGGCTCGATCGCGCAATGCCAGCATTCCGGCACGCGCGCCTTGCAGACATACCGGCCGTGCAGAATCAGCCAGTGATGCGCGTCCTGAAGGAATTCTTTTGGCACGTTCTTCTCGAGCGCCGCTTCCACGGCGCGCACGTCCTTGCCCTGCGCGATGCCCGTGCGGTTCGCGACGCGGAAGATATGCGTGTCGACCGCAATGGTCGGTTGCCCGAACGCAACGTTCAGCACGACGTTCGCTGTCTTCCGTCCGACACCGGGCAGGCCTTCGAGCGCCTCGCGATTGTCAGGCACCGTGCCGCCGTATTGCTCGACGAGCATCCGGCACGTCGCGATCACGTTCTTCGCCTTCGTCCTGTAAAGCCCGATCGTGCGAATGTAATCGGTGACGCCTTCTTCGCCGAGCGCGAGCACTTTCTCGGGCGTATTCGCCACCGGAAACATCTTGCGCATGGCCTTGTTGACGGATACATCGGTGGCCTGCGCCGATAGCATCACGGCAATCAGCAGTTCGAACGGAGTCGTGTATTCGAGTTCGGTCTTCGGATGCGGATCGATGCTTTGCAGCGTCTCGAAGATCGCGCGGCGCTTCTTCGCGTTCATCGTGTCGTGTCCGAATCGCTAACGTTCGAATGGCCGTTCTCGTCGCCTTGATCCGGCACGAGACCGAGGCGCTTGCGCCGCGCTTCGGCGGCGTCGATCTGCGCCTGCACGGCGGGGCTGACGCGTTCGGTGTTTTTCGGGCCTGCGCCGAGCTTCGTCATCTCTTCCTTCTTCTTGCGCGCACGTTCGAGCGCGGCCTGGATGATGGCGCGCTTCTTCGCTTCGGGGTCGTCAGTCGATGCAGTCGGGGCGGTGGCCGCTTCTGCGACGTTTGCCTGCGCCGCGCGCGACGCCTGCCGCGCGGACGCTTTCGCTTCGGCTTGACGCCGCTCCTGCGCGAGGCGCGCGACGCGCCGGTCGTGCCGCGTGCGCGCTGCATCGGCCTGCTGCTGGCTCCACGCGTCCCAGCCGGTGGCATCGCCCGTGACGGGAATCATCGTGATGCAATCGACGGGGCAGGGCGGCACGCACAAGTCGCATCCCGTGCACAGCGCGTCGATGACCGTATGCATCTGCTTGGCCGCGCCCGCGATGGCATCGACCGGACACGCCTGCATGCACAGCGTGCAGCCGATGCACAGGTTCTCGTCGATGACCGCGAGCGGCCGTGGCCGCTCGACACCGTGCGTCGTATCGAGCGCAATCTCCGGCTTGCCTAGCAGCGCCGCCAGCCGCGCGACGCCTTCCTGGCCGCCCGGCGGGCACTGGTTATAGCCGGCCTCGCCCGCGGCGATGGCGTCGGCGTAGGGGCGGCAGGCCGGATAGCCGCACTTCGTGCATTGCGTTTGCGGCAGCAGGTCTTCGATGCGCTCGGCGAGCGTCTTTGAAACGGTTACGGTCACGTGAGGTTGCGCGGTGGCAAATAAGGCGGGCAGAAAGCAGCAAGACGGCGGGCAGCGCTGCGTTCAAGACGGAATGACGCCAAACGCGGCAGCAACCGCATGATCAATTGCAGCAGACGTGATTATCGCCGATGTGCGCGACGGCCGCCGCAGGTGATCCTTATCCTAATTGCCAATGCCGAGGCGATGTGCGCATAATCGAACCGCTTTATCGTTTGACCGCAGGACGGTGTTCCCCCATAACCATGGGCAGCGCCCGTTCACGTCATGTACCCCAATGCGGGCCGCGTGACGCATATCCGGACAACGCGGCTCCCGACTCATGCCATCATGAATCAGCCGAAAATCAAAAGAGATCCTGAAGGGACACGCCGCCGTATCCTGCTTGCCGCCGCGGAAGAATTCGCAGCCGGCGGCCTGTTTGGCGCACGTGTGGATCAAATCGCCCGGCGGGCAGAGACCAATGAGCGCATGCTGTACTACTACTTCGGTAGTAAAGAGCAGCTTTTTACAGCGGTGCTCGAACATGCGCTCTCAGCACTCGTCGAGGCAGAGGGCACGCTCGATCTCGAAGGCCTCGCCCCTATCGAGGCCATGACGCGCCTCGCGCATTTCGTTTGGGATTACTACCGTGACCACCCCGAATTGCTGCGGTTGATCAATAACGAAAATCTGCACGAGGCGAGATATATCAAGGGATCGAAACACATGCGCGAGGTGATTTCGCCGGTGGTTGCGACGCTCACGAACATACTGGAACGCGGACAGAAGGCCGGACTGTTTCGCACCGACGTCGATCCCCTGAAGTTTTATATCACGCTGTCGGGCCTGGGTTATTACATCGTATCGAATCGTTTCACGCTTCAGGTGAGCTTCGGCGTCGACTTCAGCGAACCCGTGCAGCGTGAACAAATGGTGAAGATGAATACAGAGCTGCTGCTTGCCTATTTGACGCGCCGCTGAAAAGCGACGTCGTCTGACGAAAAAACGTCGCGCCTTGTGAGGGGCGCGACGTTTTTCTTTTGCGAATGGAATCGGTACCGAAGCGCAGAATGAAACGCTGCGCCGCGTGAATCGACTCAGGCGGGAACCGCTTCCGTCTTCGGCGACTTGTCGTGTTCGAGGATGAACTCGCGCAGTTGCGGATACACCATCGTGCGCCAGCGGCGACCCGAGAAAATGCCGTAGTGTCCGGCTTTCTCGGCCGTAAAATGGCGCTTGTGTTTCTGCGGAATGCCCGTGCACAGGTCATGAGCGGCGCGCGTCTGGCCGTCGCCGGAAATATCGTCGAGCTCGCCTTCGATGGTGAAGAGCGCCGTATGCGTGATGTCCTGCGGGCGCACGCGCTCGCCGTTCACGTCCCACGTGCCTTCGGCAAGTCGAAACTCCTGAAACACGATGCGAATGGTCTCGAGGTAATACTCGGCGGCCATGTCGAGCACGGCGTTGTACTCGTCGTAGAAGCGGCGATGCTGCTCGGCATCGTCGTCGTCACCGCGCAGCAGGTTTTGATAGAAGTCCCAATGGGCCGTGAGATGCCGCTCCGGGTTCATCGCGACGAAGCCCGCATGCTGCAGAAAGCCCGGGTACACCTTGCGCCCGACGCCGGGATAATTCGCCGGCACCGTGTAGATGACGTTGTTCTCGAACCATTCATACGAGTGCTCGCTCGCAAGCGAATTCACCGATGTCGGACTACGACGTGCGTCGATCGGGCCGCCCATCATGGTCATCGTGCGGGGCGTGTCTTCGCCGCGGCTCGCCATGAGTGAAATGGCGGCGAGCACCGGCACCGTCGGCTGACATACCGAAATCACGTGCAGGTCTTTCGCGCCGATATGGCGGATGAACTCCTGAATATATTCGATGTAATCGTCCAGATGGAACGCGCCGTTATCGACCGGCACCATGCGCGCGTCCAGCCAGTCGGTGATATAGACCTTGTGGTCCTGCAACAGCGTGCCGACGGTGTCGCGCAAAAGCGTCGAGTGATGCCCGGAGAGCGGCGCGCACACGAGCACGATCGGCTCGTCCTTCAGCTTCGTGACGGTCGCGCTGTCATCGGCGAAGCGTTTGAAGCGCAGCAGCCGGCAAAACGGCTTCTCGATCACCGTCTGCTCGACGATCGGAATGTTGTGGCCGTCCTTGACGATCTGATGGATGTTGAACTCCGGTTTCTCGTAGTCCTTCCCCAGCCGGTAGAGCAGCTCGTATCCGGCGGCGAGGCGCGTGGAGCCGGGAACGTAGGCGAGGGGGCTGGCCGGATTCACGAACGACTTCGAGGCGGCCTGGGCCCATGCCGTGAGAGGAGACAACAGGGCCCGCTGAAATTCGTGGATTTGATAGAGCATGGTGGCCCCAGTGACTTCGGTACAAACCGGTGATGCCCGTTGATTCCAGCGAACCAATTCAACGGCAATGGAAAATCCTCGTGGGGCGGCTCGACCCCGCTGCGAGGCTGCTATGTTCGTGCTACGCGATGCGAATCACGCATGGACGGGCCTTGACGCGAATAACGGCTGGCCGTGCAAAAAATTGATACAGAGCAACATTTTCCGCTTTCTGTGTGCGCAATACAATCGTTCGGTTAAAACTCCCGGCTCTTGGGCAGCGATCCGGCGTGTTGCATTGCACCATTCTAGCGTCGGCTTGCGCGCACGCCAAACAAAACCGATGCTCTTCAACTCTCTTCGCTGATGCCGACCGCAGGCTCCGCGCTGGCCGCGTCCCCGTTCGCATGAGACGGCTGTCCGGTCGCCTTCGCCATCGCCTGCTCGTGGCGCATCAGGTTCATCCCCGTATGCACGAGCGCGACGTGCGTGAACGCCTGCGGAAAATTGCCGACCATGCGCTTCGCAGCGGTGTCGTATTCCTCAGCCAGCAGCCCGACGTCGTTTGCGAGACCAACGAGTCGCTCGAACATCGCGTGCGCCTCGTCGATCCGGCCCTGCAACGCCAGGTTGTCGACCAGCCAGAAGCTACAAGCCAGAAACGTGCCTTCCCCCGGGGGCAGACCGTCGGCCGTTTCCGTCGTGTGATACCGCTTGACGAGTCCGTCGTGCGTCAGATTCGTTTCGATCGCATGGACGGTGCCGGTCACGCGCGGATCGTCCGGCGGCAGAAAGCCGAGCAGCGGGATCAGCAGCAGGCTCGCGTCGAGGGCATCGCCGTGATAAATCTGCGTGAACGCATTGAGCGTCGGGTTCCAGCCTTTCGCGCAGACGTCGGCGTGGATGCGGGCGCGCATGTCGCGCCAATGGTCGACCGGACCGGGCAGCGCAAACTGTTCCGCCGAACGGATCGCCCTGTCATACGCGACCCACGCCATGACCTTCGAGAACGTGAAGTGTTGGCGGCCGCCCCGCACTTCCCAGATGCCTTCGTCAGGCTGATCCCAAATGGTTTCGAGATGCTGGAGCATCGTGCACTGGATGGACCACGCGGTTTCGTCGCTCTGCAAGCCGCCGACGCGGGCGAGATGCAGCGCGTTCATGACTTCGCCATAGACATCGAGCTGCAACTGTTCGACCGCGCCGTTGCCCACGCGCACCGGCTGCGACCCTTCGTAGCCCGGCAGCCACGGAATCTCCCACTCCGCGAGCCGCCGTTCCCCCGCGATGCCGTACATGATCTGCACCTGCGACGGCGCGCCGGCCATCGCGCGGCCGAGCCATGCGCGCCACGCGCGGGCTTCATCGTAGTAGCCGCCGCGCATCAGCGCGAGCAGCGTGATGGTGGCGTCGCGCAGCCAGCAGTATCGATAGTCCCAGTTGCGCGCGCCGCCCAGCTGCTCGGGCAGCGACGTGGTCGGGGCCGCGACGATGCCGCCCGTCGGCTCGTACGCGAGCGCCTTCAGCGTGATGAGCGAGCGGCGGATCGCGCTCGCCCAGCGGCCCGCGAGCTGGCTTTTGCCGGACCACTCGCGCCAGTGATTTTCGGTGCGCGCGAGTTGCGTGTGCGGATCGTGCGCGGGCGGCAGCCGCAAATGCGACTGCGAATAGCAGAGCGAGAAGGGCACGCGCTCGCCTTCGGTCACGTCGAAGCAGGCAGTCGTTCGCATGTTCTCGCCGATCAACTGCACCGGCGTGCGCAGCACCGCGAGATCCGGGCCGGCGATGGCGCGGATGCCGCTATCGTTCGGCAGGCGGCTGACCCACGGCACCACCGATCCGTAATCGAAGCGCAGCACCAGTTCCATCTTCATGCGCACGACGCCACGCCGCCCAATGACGATACGCACCAGTTCCGAATGACCGTTACGCGATGGCATGAAATCGACCACCGTCACCGCGCCCTGTGGCGTTTCGAAATCCGTTTCGAGGATCAGTGTGTCGTCGCGATAACGACGTCGCACGACAGGCGCTTCGCCGTCCGCCGTGGACGGAGCGAGCAGCCATCGGCCATGCTCGGGCGTGCCGAGCAAGGCGGCGAAACACGCGCCGGAATCGAAGCGCGGCCAGCAAAGCCAGTCGACGGAGCCGTCGCGGGAAACGAGGGCGGCGGTGTGGCCGTCGCCGATCATGGCGTAGTCTTCAATCAGAGCGGGCATAAGTGGCGTGGTGTGCTGGCGGCTCGCGCGCCGCGGTTGACATGACGGTCGTCGAAAGGCATGGCTGCTCGATCGGCCCCGTCCATGTCGTCGCATTCTGCCGCATTCGTTCCCGGCGAGCAGAAAAGCGGGCGCATGGCCCGCACATGGCGAACGTCGCGCGATGCGGCCTTCACGCGATGCGACCGCGCGCCGCACCGCGTTGGCGGAAAAGCACTATTCAAGCGCCGATGAAACCGTTGAACTGAGTTTCGGCTGATGTTTAGAATGGAAGCTAAACGCAAGCCGGGCGCAGCTCGCGCGCTGTCGGTTTCGTTTCCTGCGTCGGCTTTGCGGGGCGGCCGGCACCCTTTGTCGTTTTGCGTTTCGAGGACACACATAATCATGCTCAATCCGTCGAAAGCAGACTGCATCGCCATTCTTTCCGCTGCGAGCCGCGTGCGCGACAGCGACAGCTTGCTTCCTCTCGATCACAAACGCCTCGGCCTCTCCCGCAATGCAATGGACACAGCGGCGGCCTTTCTCACCGAACGCGGTTGTTTCAGCCGCTATAGCTTCGACATGAGCGGCCTGTCGGTCGGCGCGCTCTCGCTGCAAGGACGCTTGCGACTCGATCAGCTTGCAAACGGCTGAACGTCATCGCCTCATCGCGTCATCGCGCATCGCGATGGCGCGCAGGCTTCACCTTCACATTCCGATGCGCACTTTCGCGGCTCTGCCCGCGGGTGCGCTTTTCGCGTTTGGCTAACGTGGCGAACGGAACCGTGGACGCGCATCGGCGTCACAAGTGTGTCGTGCCCATCCCGAACAGCCCGATCAATCCAATGACGATCAGGTAGATCGCGACGATGAAGTTCAGAAGGCGCGGCACGACGAGAATAAGAATGCCCGCAATCAGCGAGACGAGCGGCCCGAGGCTTACGTGGATGTCCATCGCATCAGCTCCTTTTGTTGGTTAGAGTTCTGTGGCCAGACGGGCGCGTGCGGAAGCGATGCGAGGCTTCGTGCGACGGTCCGCAACTTGCTGCCGCACACGCCGGTCACGCGACGCCAACGCGCGTCGCATCCATAACACGCAGCAAACAGTCGATGAGGAGGTCTCATGCAATCGAGCCGTTCCCGCGCCGCGATGCGTGCGCCGTTGCAAACGCCGCGCCAGCTCTCTCGCCCGTGGCCCGCGCGCATCATCGAACCGACGCGCGCGCAGCCGGCGCGCTGGGCGAGACGCGTCGCGCTGATGCTGTCGCTTGCCGCCGCGCAGTCGTTCGCGCAGACGCCCGGAAACGCCACGCCGCCCGCCACCGCCGCGAGCGGTACGGCAGCGACGAGCGCGAAGCCGGGCGATGTCTTCGATCTGCTTATCGGCACGTACACCGGCAGCGGCAAAAGTGAAGGCATCTACGTCTACCGTTTCGATGCCGGCAACGGCGAGCTGACGCGCATCGCGTCGGCGCAGACGGTGAATCCGTCGTATCTCGTCGTCAGCGGCGATCGCAACTACGTCTACGCGGTGAACGAGCTGCCCGGCGACAACGGCCCGGCGTCGCAGCGCGGCGGCGTGAGCGCGTTTCGCTTCGATCGCGCGAGCGGACAATTGAGCTTTCTGAACCGCGTGTCGTCGGACGGCAACGATCCGTGCTATCTCGCTATCTCACCCGACGGGAAATATCTGCTCACCGCCAACTATTCGGTCGCGGCGAATCCCGGCGGCAGCTTCGCGGTCTTTCCGCTTTCGGCCGATGGACACGTCGGCACGTCCGTGCTCACCGTGCATCACGAAGGCAGCGGGCCGGTGAAGGGCAGGCAGGACAACTCGCATGTGCATTCGACGGTCTTCTCGCCGGACGGCAAGTATCTTTTCGCGCAGGACCTGGGCGTGGACAAGCTGTTCAGCTATCGCTATACGCCAGACGGCAGCCGCGGTCTCTTCGGCCCGACCGAGGCGCGCTACACCCAGGTCAAGCCGGGTTCCGGCCCGCGCCATCTGATCTTCGACTCAAGCGGCAAGCATGCCTATGCGACGACCGAACTGAACGCGTCCGTGCTCGTCTTCAACTACGCGGACGGCAAGCTCACCGAAGCCCAATCCGTGCCGATGACCGCGCCGGGCGCCAAGGGCAAGATAGGCGGCGGCGCGCTGCATTTGTCGCCGGACGGGCGCTTCCTGTACGCGACCAATCGCGGCGACGCAAACCAGCTGGTCGCCTTTGCCGTCGATCCCGCGAACGGTCATCTGAAGCTGCTCAAACGCTATCCGACGCTCGGCAAGACGCCGCGCGAGTTTGCCATCGACCCGACCGGGCGCTGGCTCGTCGTCGGCAATCAGGAGAGCGACAGCGCGTATTTCTTCCGCCGCGATCCGGCGACGGGCGAGCTGGCGTCCGATCCCAAGGAGTTGTCGATCGGATCCCCGGTCGATTTCAAGTTCGTCTCGCCTTCGTGACGTCATGACGAAGCGCCGCGCGGCCTTCGTCGCACGGCGCCGCGGCGTCTCACCTTCACAGCGACACGCAGTCCATCGACAATGACAAAAAAAAAGAGCGGTCAGGGCGGTCAAGATTTGGTTGCTAAGCGTCTGTTTCACCACTCCGTTCGCGGCGTACGCGGACGAGGGGCAATGCGATTTCAAGCGGGACTGGATGTCGTCGGCGTGCGAGCGTGTGATGCGCGTCGCGCACGACGGCACTTGGGATCTGTACATCACGGGCTACGGCTGGCACATCGACGGCTATACGGATCGCAAGGAACTGAATCCGTGGTCGTACGGCGGCGGCGCGGGCAAGCACTGGACCGATGCCGACGGTAACGAGGACGCGCTCTTCGCCTTCGCATTCTCCGACTCGCATCACAACTTCGAGCCGATCGCCGGCTATGCGCGGCAGTGGTTCACGAAGCCTGTACTGGGCGGCTTGCAAGTCGGCGGCGGCTTTTTCGCGGGCTTCACCGCGCGCAGCGACGTCGCGCATTATTTCCCGTTGCCGCTTGCCTTTCCCATCGGTTCGATCCGCTACAAGCGCGTTTCGTTGATGGGCACGCTGATTCCGCGCCTGCCCGGCCTGAACGACGGCGACGTCGCCTTCTTCTTGGGACGCTACGAGTTCTAGTACGATTGACGGGCGGCTTGCTTCGGGCGTGCCGCCATGATTCGTCGATCGGGAATCGAAAGGTGTCCCGATGAAATCGTAAGGCAGCAAATTGTCGCAACACCAGGAACGCAACATTGGATACGACCCGCACACAAGACCCGGCCGGGCGCACGCGCACCGGTCATGACGAACCGGCGCCGCCGGGATTCATCAGCGCGTTCGACTTCGCCGGCGGCGACGCGCTGCGGCTTTCATGGGAAGAAGCGCGGCGGGCCGTGGCGGGCGACGGATTCACCTGGCTGCATCTCTCGGCAAACGACGACACGGTCGAAAGCTGGCTCGAAGGCGTCACGTCGATGCCGGATGTCGCCCGCGAGTTCCTGAACGGCGAGGACAAGCGGCCGCGCGTGCACATGGGCGCGAACTTCGTGTACGGCGTCGTCGCCGATCTCGAACTGGTGGCCGCCGCACCGGAGGCCGCGCTGCCCGGCGTGCGCGAGGTCAATCGCGCGACGAGCGCGCTGCGCTTTTATGTGGACCGCCACCGCATGATCACGGTGCGGGCGCGGCCGCTGCAATCGACCGACCGTCTGCGCCACGCCGTGCTCGAAGGAGCGACGTTTCGCGATACCGTCGATCTCTTCGCGGGCCTGATCCGCGCGCTCAACGAAACCTTCGCGGATCGCATCGACGATATCGGCGACCGGCTCGACGACGTGGAGGAGGGCGTGCTCGAAAACGGCCAAGGCAACTGGCGCGCGCATCTGGGCGACGTGCGACGCAGGCTGGTCGAGGTCAAGCGTTTCATCGACCCGGAGCGCAACGCGCTGACGCAACTCGTCACGCGTCGACTGGAATGGGCCGAGCCGCGTTCGATGGAGGCGCTCGTGCAGGCCATTCAGGTGCTGAACGGTCTGGGCGCCGGACTCGAAGGGCTTTACGAGCGCGCCAAGCTGTTACAGGACGAAATCGCCGCGCTGCTCTCGGAAGACATCAACCGCAAGCTGTTGTGGCTTGCGATCATGTCCGCGCTGCTGATGCCCGCGACGCTCCTCACCGGCATCTTCGGCATGAACGTGGCGGGCTTGCCGGGCACGCACAATCCCGACTCCTTCTGGATTGTCATCGGCGTGATGGCGGGCTGCGCCGCCATCACGATCTTCCTCTTGCGCAAGCTGCGCGTATGGTGAGGCGGTGAGCTGAATGCTCAGTCGGCCGGGCCGGGCGGCGCGAGCACTTCGCGGTTGCCGTTGCTGCCCATCGGCGAGACGAGCCCGGCCGCTTCCATTTGCTCGACGAGGCGCGCGGCGCGGTTATAGCCGATGCGCAACTGCCGCTGAACCGACGAAATGGACGCGCGCCGCGTGCGCACGACGAACGCCACGGCTTCGTCGTAAAGCGGATCGGCTTCCGCGTCGGGCGTTTCGCCGAAGAGATCCTGCGAGCCGCCCTCGGGCGTCGGCCCGGACAGAATGCCTTCCTCGTACTCCGGCTCCCCGAATTGCTTCAGATACTCGACCACGCGATGCACTTCGTCGTCGGCCACGAACGCGCCGTGCACGCGCTGCGGATAGCCGGTCCCGGGCGGGAGAAACAGCATGTCGCCCGCGCCGAGCAGCGATTCCGCGCCCATCTGGTCGAGAATCGTGCGCGAATCGATCTTCGAAGAGACCTGGAACGCCACGCGCGTCGGGATGTTCGCCTTGATGAGGCCGGTGATGACGTCCACCGACGGCCGCTGCGTGGCGAGAATCAGGTGGATGCCGGCGGCGCGCGCCTTTTGCGCGAGCCGCGCGATCAACTGCTCGATCTGCTTGCCGGCAACCATCATCAGATCCGCCAGTTCGTCGATGACGACGACGATCAGCGGCAGCGTCGAGAGCGGCTCCGGCGCGTCCGGCGTCAGCGAGAACGGGTTCGTGAGCTTCTTGCCCGCGGCTTCGGTGTTGCGCACCTTCTGATTGAAGCCTTGCAGATTGCGCACGCCCACCGCCGACATCAGCCGATAACGCTTCTCCATCTCGCCGACGCACCAGTTCAGCGCGTTCGATGCCAGCTTCATGTCGGTCACGACCGGCGCCAGCAGATGCGGAATGCCCTCGTAGACGGACAGCTCCAGCATCTTCGGGTCGATCATGATGAGGCGCACGTCCTCCGGCTTGGCCTTGAAGAGCAGCGAGAGGATCATCGCGTTGATGGCGACGGATTTGCCCGAGCCGGTCGTGCCCGCGACGAGCATGTGCGGCGCTTTCGCGAGATCGGTCACCACCGGATTGCCGACGATGTCCTTGCCCATCGCAATCGTCAGGTTCGACTTCGACGCGCGATACACGTCGTCTTCGAGAATCTCGGAGAGGCGGATCATCTGCCGGCGGGCGTTGGGCAGTTCGAGGCCCATGCAGGTTTTGCCGGGAATCGTCTCGACCACGCGTATCGACGTGAGCCCGAGCCCGCGCGACAGGTCTTTCATCAGGCCGACGATCTGGCTGCCGCGCACGCCGAGCGCCGGTTCCACTTCGAAGCGCGTGATGACCGGACCCGCCGACGCGCCGACCACCGTTACCGGCACCTTGAACTCCTGCAGGCGCTGCTCGATCAGCTGTCCGGTGTCGGCGAGGCGTTCCTCGGAGACGGGCTCCACTTCGTCGGACGCGGGTTCGAGCAGATCGAGCGTCGGCAACTCCACCGCCGACGCCTGCGGCGCGTGAAATTCGAACTCGGTCGGCGTGAAGCCGCGCAGCGGTTGTCGCGGCTCGGGCGCGACGGCTGGAGCGGGCGCGGCGGACGGAGTAGCCGCGGCGGCTGGAGCGGGGGCTGCGGCGGGGCGGGGCTCGTCGATGGGTGCGCGCGCCGGGTGCGCGTCGAACGGGGGCGGCGTGTCGAACGCGGGCGGCGTGTCGAACGCACGCAAGGCCGGCGGCTCGTGGTCGAGCCAGGGCGGTGTGTCCTCCGAGGCCGGCGCGTGTGTGGCCGGCTCCGAGAGCGCGCGCGGCAACGGCGGAGGGAGGATCGGGGCGGCATCGAACGGATAGGCCGGCAGGTCGATTGCGCTGCGCGGTTCCGGTTGGACGGGTTGTGCGCTCGTAGTCGTTGGCGGCGTGAGCCGCCAGTCGTCTCTTGACGCTCCTAGGTTGAACGCGGACTCGCTGTGTTGTGTGCTTGCGTCCGTGCCAGGTGTTGCAATTGTGTCCATGCCGGGAAGCGCGGGGTCGTTTGCCGGCGTTTCCTTCATCGAGGACGATTGGGGGAGCGGCTCACGTTCGACGTAAACGTGCGTTTCGGGCGTTGCCGCCGTCTCAGGGACGTCGCCCGTTGCAGACGTGGCCTGCCAGTTCTGGCTTTGCGCGCCGGTCGAAGCTTGCGGTTCAGCCTGCACCTGCGCGACGTTCATGATCGTGCTGGCCGCGATCCCCCCAGACATCGGACCGTGTGCCGCCAGACGCTCGGTTGCTGCGTCTGACTCGCTCGTTACAGCGGTCGCAGCGACAGCGTCGACGTCTTTCTGCGATGTAATCGCGTGTTCTATCGGCGACGCGGCGACGCCGCGCGGCAGGGCCTCAGCGTGTGCCTCGTCAGCTTGCAATGCGTCTACATGGGTGACGCGTTGACTGTCTGCGGCGGGTTCCCAGCCAGCGGGCGGAGCCTCAACCGTGCTAGCAGGCTCCGTTTGTGGCAGACGCGAGGCCAACGCCGGGGTCGAGTCGGTATTGGACTCTGCGGACGCCTCCTCGCGATCCTCCGGGCCTGACTGCGTTGCGTCTTGTGTACCTAGCGGTACCGTCTGCGGCATCGGCTGAAGGTCTGCGGGAAAGGCGCCGGAAGTCGACACAACGTCCGTGTGCGTGCCTGGTTCACGCTGACCATTCGCGCCTTCTTCCGGCGTCACCGGCATCGACACATGGGTATCCACGGAACCCGTGTGCGGCACCGTGCTCGCTTGGAGTAGGGCGTCTTCGCCAGCCTCCGAAGTCGCACCTGATGCATCATCGGTACTCAGCGCTTCGGCTTGCTGCGCGCGCGAACCTATTGCCGAGAGTGCGTCGGCGCGCGGCGCCGACGCTGCGTCCGATTCCGCCCGGCGTTGAACGTTCGCACCCGCGTCCGGGGTTAGCAGCGACGCGTTCGGTGCCTGTACAAGCTCGTCTTGCGGCGAGGCCGAAGCCGTACCCGGCATGGCATCGATTCGCGCCGTCGCGACTTGTTGCAGGCCCGTTCCGGAAGCATCCGGCGATGTTTCGACAGGTGCGTTCGACCGCGCGCTGTCTTCGGCGGGAGCAAGGGTCGGTTCAACGGCGTCGGGCATTGGCACGGCGGCGAATCCCGGGGGCGCCACGGCCTCGGGCCGGACTGAATGACGCTCGCGATCGCCTGCGAGCCACGGATTCGCGGCCGAAGTCGCGGACTCCGCGCTAACGCGCTCCGAAGCCGCCGCGGCCGCCGAAGCCCCATCGTTCGCGGGCGAAGCCTGCGCCTCGTGATGGCGTGCGAGACTCGCGCCGGCAAGCGACGTCCAGAGCGCCGCTTTCTCCTCGATGGAGCGCAGCGTCGCCTGAATGGCGTCGGGTGCCGGTGGCGGGACGGGCGGCGAAGGCGGACGCGAGAACGCTGGCGGCGCAAAGGCGGACGAGCGGCCATCGCCGGTCATCTCCGTCGGCAACGGGCGCCTCACTGGAGGGCGCGATGTCTGAATCGACGTCGAAACGGAGACCGGAGCCGGTCTGCTCGGCGCGATGCCGTTCGCCGGCGCAGAAGCCGAACCGCTCGCGGACACGGCAGCGCGCGCCGGCATGGCCGACGACCGCTGGCCCGCGCTGTTCGTAGCCGTGGAAGCCGGGGCCGGGGACGGCGACGGCGACCGTGCATGTGACCGTTGGGCTGTCGTGGCGGCTTCACTGCGTGGCGAAGCGCCGGGAGCGGTCCTCACGGCCGAAGTCGTCGATCCCAACGCCGCCGCTGCCGTCGAAAGCGAGTTCAACCATCCGTCCGGCGCAACGGGCTCGACGAAAGTGGAAACAGGCGTGCCCGCGCGCTCGAACGCCGGGCGTCGCGAGTACGCTTCCGCGGTCGCCGCGATGCTCGCGGCCGAAGCCTCCGCGCCCTTGGCGACGCGCCCGGTCGTTGCAGGCGGACGCCACGGCGTCGGTCGCTGATAACGTCCGCTGCGCTGGCCGGTAGGCATGCCGAGCGTCGGCTCGTCCGGCGACGTGCGGGACGCCATCGCATCGAACCGTTCGCCCCGAATGCCTCGCATCGGCACTTCGGCGGCCGGCGTGTCTCGCGTGCGACGCTTGCGCCAACGCATTCCGCTCGGCTCTTCGCTCGGCTTTGCACTTCGCTTCGCGCCCGACTTGGCCCGCGCAGGCTCCCGCGAGCGCGAATCCCGTTCGGCGTCTTCGCGCGGCGTGAGCCAGCTTTGCGGCAGTCCGAAGCCGAACGCTTCGTCAGCCCACGCGAGCACCGAACGCCAGCTGAATTCGATGAGCCACGGCAGACTGATCGCAAACATCAGGGCCGCGATGGCGATGGCCCCGGGCGCATGCGCGAGTCCGGCGAGCGCCCCCGCGAGCGCGCGGCCGCAGCGATTGACGTTGTCCTGCGCCTCCACCGCGCCGGCGAGCGCGCCTTCCAGCGTCGCGCTCGACAGCAGTACGCAAAAGAAACCGAGCCACAGCCGGATCGTGCCGGGACCGCGCAGCCCCGCGCCGCCCGGCAGCGCCGATTTGACGACGCGCCAGAAGAGAGCGAGAAACCAGACGACTGATGCACCGAACCAGCCGAGAACTACCGTGTGCATGCTAGGGATCGAACCAAGGTTGGATGAGACGGATGAATTGGCCGCCCAGCGCGTGTGCCGCGCAGGTGCCGGGCATATGGATCGAGCAGTTTAACGGGTGACGGCTAAACCCGACGCGCATGGCGTAAGCGCGCAACACTTCGCGTTCGATGTGTCCCGCGCGAGCCGGGCGCGGCAACGGCGTGTCATTCAGCGCGCTGCGCGAAGACGAGCACGGCGCCGTTATCGAGCGTCAACTCGAGCGTTTGCGGCGGATTCATCTGCACGCCGCTCTTCGACACATGAGCCAGCGCGTCGAGATAAGGCTGCTCCGCGGCGCCGCCTACACTCGATGGACAGGCCATGCGCGTGCCGGCGAGCGAGCCGAAGCTCAGCTTGCCGTCCTTGAGGTCATACGTGCTGGTGTACCGGTTGCAGCCCGAAAACCCGCTCGCACGCCGGCGGCCGCTCTCTGTCGAAAGATCGAGCGTGATCGGCTGACTGGCCACCGCGCGGCCCGGCAGGGCGTGCGGCTGGCCGTTCGCCTCCGTCCAGTTCGTCAGTTCCCAATGCGTGTCGTCGAGCAACTGCGTTGCGGCAGGATTGTAAGGATCGGTGGGCGGCGCGCTCGCGTCCGAATGCTTCGGCATGGCACACCCGCTGATGACACTGGCTACCGAAACTGCGACGCTCGCGCACAGTGCGAGGCCTGCCCGCGAGCGTAAAGAAGAAGCGCGACGAAGAAGCGAAGACATCGATCGATCCGGAACTGGCGAAAGCCGTAAGGGTACCGCAGGCGTCGTACGGTTTGTCCAGCGTTGAGATGCAACAAATCATTCGCCGCGCGGAAGGCTCGAAAGAAGCGCGGGAATTTGCCGCCCGGGCACGAGTCCATATCGCTTGTCAATATGCCGAACGGCAGAGCGTTCACGCCCGGCGCTGCGTGTTAACATCGCCGCCAATCATTGCAATCAATCGGTTTTTAGCGCGTGAAAGGCGCCAGGCCGACGCACAACCGAATCGATTCTGGAGCACGCATGCAGACTGACCAACCCGGCGCGAACGCAGCGCAGGACATCGCCTCGCGCATCGGCACGCCGCTTTCTTCCGGCGCCACGCGCGTCATGCTGCTCGGCGCGGGCGAACTCGGCAAGGAAGTGATCATTGCGCTTCAGCGGCTGGGCGTCGAGGTCATCGCGGTCGACCGTTACGCGAACGCGCCTGGGCATCCGGTCGCGCACCGCGCGCATGTGATCGACATGACCGACCCGGCCGCGTTACGCGCGCTCGTTGAAAGCGAGAAGCCGCATCTGATCGTGCCTGAGATCGAGGCGATCGCCACCGATGCCCTCGCCGAAATCGAGGCGTCCGGCATGGCGACCGTCATTCCGACAGCGCGCGCCACGCAACTCACGATGAATCGCGAAGGCATTCGCCGGCTGGCCGCCGAGACGCTCGGTTTGCCCACATCGCCTTATGCGTTCGCGCAATCGCTCGACGAGATGAAGGCAGCGATCGCGAAGATCGGCTTTCCGTGCGTCGTGAAGCCCGTCATGTCGTCGTCGGGGAAAGGGCAGTCGGTATTGCGCAGCGACGCGGACATTGAGCCGGCGTGGACGTACGCGCTGGCCGGCGGGCGCGTCAATCACGGCCGGGTGATCGTGGAAGGCTTCATCGACTTCGAGTACGAAATCACGCAGCTCACGGTGCGTGCGGCCGATCCCGAGACCGGCGCGACGCAGACTTACTTTTGCGAGCCGATCGGCCACGTTCAGGTGGCGGGAGATTACGTCGAGTCGTGGCAGCCGCAAGCCATGAGCGCCGCCGCGCTCGCGAAAGCCCGCGACGTCGCCGCGAAGGTGACGACGGCGCTCGGCGGGCGCGGCCTCTTCGGCGTGGAACTCTTCGTGCGCGGCGACGACGTATGGTTTTCCGAAGTCAGCCCGCGTCCGCATGACACGGGTCTCGTCACGCTCGCGACGCAGCGTTTCTCCGAATTCGAGCTTCACGCGCGCGCCATTCTCGGCTTGCCGGTGGATACGTCGCTGAGCACGCCGGGCGCGTCGGCGGTCATTTACGGCGGTCTCGACGAAGCCGGGATCGCGTTCGAAGGCGTCCGCGAGGCGCTTGCCGTGCCGGGCGCAGACCTGCGGCTTTTCGGCAAGCCGGAGAGCTTCGCGAAGCGCCGGATGGGAGTCGCGGTGGCGACGGGCGCCGATACGGACGAGGCGCGCGAACGGGCGAAGCTGGCGGCGTCGAAGGTACGGCCGGTTTCGACGAACTGAGACGCGCCTCGCGCTTGGCGCAGGTAACAGGAGCAAGACATTGAAACGCTTATTGTTTGTCGCGCTGGTCGCGGGATGCGTCGGGCTTTCTGGCTGCGGGCTCGCTGCCGCGCCGTGCCGGATCGCATCGGCGGGCTTGAAAATCGTGCCGGTCGTCGGCCATGTCGCCGCAGCGCCGACCGACGCGTGTGCCGATGTCATCGACCCTTGACCGGCTAGCGCCGCCAGCATCAGACAATGAACAACGTAACGATGAACAAGCTCCTCGCATTCTTCGCCACTACGCTACTTGCAATGTGGGCGTTGGCTACGCCGTCCGCGCACGCGATGCCGCTAACCGTTCCGCAAATCCAGGCGGCATCGACGCACACCACGCGCTACGACTGCCGCGACGGCAAGAGCATCACGGTCCAGTACACGAACACGCGCAACCGGCAGAGCTTCGCGGCGCTGACTGTCGACGGGCGCAAGCTGCTCTTCGTCAACGTGATCGCTGGGTCGGGCGCAAAATACGCCGCCGATCAGTACGTCTGGTGGACCAAGGGCAAGCAAGCCAACCTCTACGACGAGATGGCCGCGAAAGATTCACCGCCGCTGCTCGCGGACTGCCAGGCGCGCGAGAAGTAGGGCGGAAGCGGGACGGCGGACGCGGCTGCGTGGACGTAGAGACTTGCGTCCGGGCCCTTTGGCATGCGGTGCTACAATGTGCGGCTTTCCCGCAGCGAAAGTGCCGCCGCCGCGACGGCGCTTCGCTTGCGCCAGGGCGGCCGCGCAGCGCCGCTGCCGGCGAACTTCTTTGCGCGCCGTGTCGTTGAAGCGTCATTGAAGCTGTGTTCCATCCAGGTATGAGTCGCGTTCGGCTGGAAGGCGGCGGGACGCAGGCGTCAGCCGCCCACGCCCGATGGCCGGCTGCGTTGCGAGCCGCGCGCCAAGGCACGCATCATGCGCACGAATAGCGCGCAACCTCTTGCAAGTGCGTCGCGGGTCATTCCGCGTCACCGAAACACACACGCGTGATCGGCGAAATCGTTCACGATCGTTCACGCGCGCCGCATCGAGCGGTTTTTTAGCGAAAGCCAAGATAGTCACCATGTCTGATTCCGTCGCACCGAACACGTCCAACGAAGAAGCCACGGCCGCACCGACCTTCGACCAGTTCGGCTTGTCCCCCGAGATCCTCAAGGCGGTGCGCGAGTCGGGCTACACGACGCCTACGCCCATTCAGGCGAAAGCCATTCCCGTCGTGCTGTCGGGCCGCGACGTCATGGGCGCGGCGCAAACCGGCACGGGCAAGACGGCGAGTTTCTCGCTGCCGATCATCCAGCGTCTGCTGCCGAACGCCAACACGAGCGCATCGCCTGCACGCCATCCGGTGCGCGCGCTCATGCTGACGCCGACGCGCGAACTCGCCGACCAGGTCGCCGCGAACGTCCAGACCTACTCGAAGCACACGCCGCTGCGCAGCACGGTCGTTTTCGGCGGCGTCGACATGAACCCGCAGTCGGAGGCGTTGCGCCGCGGCGTCGAAATCCTGATCGCGACGCCGGGCCGCCTGCTCGACCACGTGCAGCAGAAGACGCTCAACCTTGGCCAAGTGCAGATGCTGGTGCTCGACGAAGCCGACCGCATGCTGGACATGGGCTTCCTGCCGGACCTGCAACGCATCCTGAATCTGTTGCCGAAGGAACGCCAGACGCTGCTTTTCTCGGCCACGTTTTCGCCGGAAATCAAGAAACTGGCGGCGACGTACCTGCGCAACCCGCAAACCATCGAAGTGGCGCGCAGCAACTCGACGGCGACGAACGTGCGCCAGATCGTCTACGAAGTGCACGAGAGCGACAAGTCGGGCGCGGTCGCGCAGATCATTCGGGAGCGCGGGCTCAAGCAAGTGATCGTGTTCTGCAACAGCAAGATCGGCGCGAGCCGGCTCGCGCGCGTGCTGGAGCGCGACGGCATCGTGGCGACCGCGATTCACGGCGACCGTTCGCAGAGCGAGCGCATGCAGGCACTCGACGCGTTCAAGCGCGGCGAAATCGAGGCGCTCGTGGCCACGGATGTCGCGGCGCGCGGTCTCGACATCGCCGAACTGCCGGCGGTCATCAACTTCGACCTGCCGTTCAACGCGGAAGATTATGTGCACCGCATCGGCCGGACGGGTCGCGCGGGCGCTTCCGGAGACGCGCTTTCGCTGTGCAGCCCGAACGAGCGCAAGCAGCTAGCTGATATCGAAAAGCTCATCAAACGCCCGCTCGATGTCGAGACGCTGCAAGTCGCGACGCCCGTGCGCCGCGACGCATCGCGCCGTGACGAGCGGCCGGCGCGCGGCGAACGTTCGGAACATCGGCATGGCGCGCGAGAGGAAGCGGGCGCGCGCCGTCGCACGTCCGGTTCGTACGATCGGCCGCGTGGCCGTCAGCAGCCGGTGGACGAGTTCTTCCTGAAGCCGTACGAACCGTCGCCCGCGGCGATGAAGCGGCAAGAAGAGACGGTCGAGCCCGAGCGGAAGACTGCGTCGAAGCAGCCGCTGGCGGCGCTTCTCGGCGGTTTGGGTATGCCGCGTAAGACGTCCTGAGCGTTCACGAGCGTCGAACAGAAACGGCAGCCTCTCGCGGCTGCCGTTTTTCGTTTCAGGACGCGAATCGCTGCGCCCAGTCAGCGATGGCTCGTGCATAGAACGCATCGAGCGAGCGCGCGGCCGACGCATCGATGCCGAGATGCCGCGCCGCCTCTATGAGCGCGCCGAGCGGAGCGGTCGTATCCAGCGGCGTTGCGCCGGTCTGCTTGCTCAGCTTCTCGCCGGTTTCGTTGGTGACGACCGGCACGTGCAGATAAGCGGGCGTCGGCACACCGAGGCACTGCTGGAGATAGATTTGCCGGGCGGTGGAATCGAGCAGGTCCGCGCCGCGCACGATGTGAGTGATGCCCGCGTCGGCGTCATCGACGACGACCGCGAGTTGATACGCCCACAAGCCGTCCGCGCGCTTGAGCGCGAAATCGCCCACTTCTGCGGCGAGATCTTGCGACTGCGCCCCTTGCCAGCGATCAACGAATGTAATGCGCGCCGCGTCGCCGTCCGGCACGCGCAGCCGCCATGCACGCGCGGCGCGGCCGTTGAGGCCGTTGCGGCACGTTCCGGGATACGCGAGCGTCGCGTGACGCGCGTGCGCATGCACGAGCGAGTCGGCGATTTCGCGCCGCGTGCAACCGCATGGATAGACTAGGCCGCCGGCTTGCAACTGCTCGAAGGCGTGAGTGTAGGCGTCGTCGCGCTGGCTTTGCCAGACGGGCGGCTCGTCGGACGTCATGCCGAGATGCGCGAGCGTCGCGAGAATGTCGTCGGCGGCGCCGGGCACCGTGCGCGGCGCGTCGACGTCTTCGATTCGCACGATCCACGTTCCGCCGTGCGCGCGGGCATCGAGAAAACTCGCGAGCGCGCTGACGAGCGATCCGGCGTGCAGCGGGCCCGTCGGCGAAGGCGCGAAGCGGCCGCGATAGCGCATGTGACGAGGCTTAGGCCGCCTGGCCGACTTTTGCGTCCGGGTGACACGCGGGGCACGTCTCGCCCGGCTTGTAGTAGGGCGACTTCTGGTCCTCGACGCTCACGACCGCGCGGCAGCCGAAGCACTGCGCGGTGGCCGTCGGCTGGAGATTCGGATCGAGCGCGGTCCGGTAATCGAACACGAAGCAGTCGCCGTTGTAATGCGCGCCGCCGACTTGCTCGAAGTATTTCAGAATGCCGCCTTCGAGCTGATAAACGTGGTCGATGCCCACTTCCTTCATGTGGATCGCTGCTTTTTCGCAGCGAATACCGCCGGTGCAGAACGACACCACCGTCTTACCTTCCAGGTCCGCGCGGTTCTGCGCGATCACTTCGGGAAACTCGCTGAACTTGGCGATGCGATAGTCGAGCGCGTTCTCGAACGTGCCGACATCCACTTCGAACGCGTTACGCGTGTCGAGCATCACGACGGGCCGGCCGGCGTCGTCGTGACCGCGGTCGAGCCAGGTTTTGAGCGTGGGCGCATCCACGGACGGCGCACGGCCGAGTTCCGGCTTGATCGCGGGCTTTTTCATCGTGATGATTTCGCGCTTGAGCCGGACCAGCATGCGGCGAAACGGCTGCGTCTCGGAGAAGCTCTCCTTGAACTGCAGGTCGGCGAAACGTCCGCCGAAGAGCGCATCGGTGCGAATGTAGTCGATGAATTCGCGCACTTCGGGAACCGGCCCCGCGATGAACAGATTGATGCCCTCCGGCGCCAGCAGGATCGTGCCCTTGAGGCCGAGCGCCTTGCAGCGTTCGGTGACGAGCGGCCGCCACGCGGCGCCGTCCTCGATGGTGACGAATTTGTAGGCGGAAAGGTTCAATATGCTCATGATCGATACGGTAAAACGCGTAAAAACGGGATCAGCGCGGCACGGTTGCGCCGCGCAAACCGCTATTATCCCGCAAACGGCGGGCGCGCCCGGCCCGGTCCGCGCGTCGTCCCGCAAACTCTTGCGCGTGCTCAATTTCGGGAGCCGTGAGCCCCTTATCCGTTCGGCCAACGCGGCGCTCGCGGGCAATGTCGCGACTGACCGCATGTACAATATCGGCATGTCAGATCCCCGCTTCGTTCATCTCCGCGTCCACTCCGAATTCTCGATTGCCGACGGCATCGTGCGGCTGGACGACGTCGTCAAATCGGCAGCCGAAGACGGCCAAGGCGCGCTTGCGCTGACCGATCTTGCCAATGCGTTCGGCCTCGTGCGCTTCTACAAGGAAGCGCGCGGCAGGGGCGTTAAGCCCATCGCCGGGTGCGACGTCTGGATCACGAACGCGGCCGACCGCGACAAGCCCTCGCGCCTGTTGCTGCTCGTGCGCGACAAGACCGGCTACCTGAATCTCTGCGAACTGTTGAGCCGCGCGTGGCTCACGAACCAGTATCGCGGCCGGGCGGAAGTGATGGTCGAATGGCTGGAAGAGGGCCTTGCAGAAGGTCTACTCGCGCTATCGGGCGCGCAGACCGGCGACATCGGCATGGCATTCGCGGCGGGCAATACCGCGAGCGCGGAGCGTCACGCCGAGCGTTGGGCGAAACTTTTCCCGAACGCGTTCTACATCGAACTGCAGCGCGCCGGCCAGCCGGGCGAGCAGGCGTACATTCAGGAAGCCGTGGCGCTCGCCGCCAAGTTGGGCCTGCCGGTGGTCGCCACGCACCCGCTGCAGTTCATGACCCCGGACGACTACACCGCGCACGAAGCGCGCGTGTGTATTTCAGAGGGCGACATTCTCGCCAATCCGCGCCGCCAGAAGCGGTTCACGACCGAGCAGTATTTCCGCACGCAGGACGAAATGTGCGCGCTCTTCGCGGACATTCCGTCGGCGCTCGCGAACACGGTGGAGATCGCCAAACGCTGCAATCTCACGCTCGAATTGGGCAAGCCGAAGCTCCCGCTGTTCCCGACGCCCGACGGCATGTCGCTCGACGACTACCTCGTGCAGTTGTCGAAGGAAGGCCTCGAAGTGCGGCTCGCGCAGCTTTTCCCCGACGAGTCGGAACGCGACGCACAGCGCGAGACGTATTACAAGCGGCTCGACTTCGAGTGCGGGACCATCATCAAGATGGGCTTTCCGGGCTACTTCCTGATCGTCGCCGACTTCATCATGTGGGCGAAGAACAATGGCGTGCCGGTCGGCCCGGGGCGCGGCTCGGGCGCGGGATCGCTCGTCGCGTATGCGCTCGGCATCACGGATCTCGACCCGCTGCGCTATAACCTGCTGTTCGAACGCTTCCTGAACCCGGAACGCGTGTCGATGCCGGACTTCGATATCGACTTCTGCCAGGAAGGGCGCGACCGCGTCATTCAGTACGTGAAGGGCAAGTACGGCGCGGACGCCGTCTCGCAGATCGCGACCTTCGGCACGATGGCGGCGAAGGCGGCGGTGCGCGACATCGGCCGCGTGCTCGATCTCGGCTACATGTTCACGGACGGCATCGCGAAGCTGATTCCGTTCAAGCCGGGCAAGCACGTGACCATCGCGGACGCGATGAAGGAAGAGCCGGCGCTTCAGGAGCGTTTCGACACCGAAGACGAAGTGCATCAGTTGCTGGAACTGGCGCAGCGCGTCGAGGGCCTCACGCGAAATGTGGGCATGCACGCGGGCGGCGTGCTGATCGCGCCCGGCAAGCTCACGGATTTCTGCCCGCTTTATACGCAGGGCGAGGACGGCGGCGTCGTCAGCCAGTACGACAAGGACGACGTGGAAGCCGTCGGCCTCGTGAAGTTCGACTTTCTGGGCCTGACCACGCTCACGATTCTGGATTGGGCGGAGCGCTATATTCGCCGCCTCGATCCGTCGAAGAAGGACTGGAGCCTCGCGCAGGTTCCGCTGGACGATCCGGCTTCGTTCACCATTCTCAAGAAGGCGAACACCGTCGCCGTGTTCCAGCTGGAAAGCCGCGGCATGCAGGGCATGCTGAAGGACGCGCGGCCGGACCGCTTCGAGGACATCATCGCGCTCGTCGCGCTGTATCGTCCGGGCCCGATGGACCTGATTCCGAGCTTCTGCGCGCGCAAGCACGGGCGCGAGATCGTCGAGTATCCGGACCCGCGCGTCGAACCTGTTCTGAAAGAGACCTACGGCATCATGGTCTATCAGGAGCAGGTGATGCAGATGGCGCAGATCATCGGCGGCTACTCGCTCGGCGGCGCGGACTTGCTGCGTCGCGCGATGGGCAAGAAGAAGCCCGAGGAAATGGCCAAGCACCGCGAGATTTTCGCGGAAGGCGCGGCCAAGAACGGTCTCACGCGCGAGAAGTCCGACGAGATCTTCGACTTGATGGAGAAGTTCGCGGGCTACGGTTTCAACAAGTCGCACGCGGCGGCGTATGCGCTGCTCGCGTATTACACGGCGTGGCTCAAGGCGCATCATCCGGCGGAATTCATGGCGGCCAACATGTCGCTTGCCATGGACGACACCGACAAGGTGAAGATTCTCTTCGAGGACTGCATCGCGAACGGCATGACCGTGCTGCCGCCGGACATCAACCAGTCGGCGTATCGCTTCGAGCCGGTCGCTGACGCGGACGGGAAGCGTTCGAAGATCATTCGTTATGGCCTCGGCGCGGTGAAGGGCAGCGGGCAGAACGCAATCGAGGAGATTCTGCGGGCGCGCGAAGACGGCGCGTTCACCGATCTGTTCGATTTCTGCGAACGCATCGACCGGCGCGTCGTGAACCGGCGCACGGTGGAGGCGCTGATTCGCGCGGGCGCGTTCGACGCGCTTCATGCCAATCGCGCGCAACTGCTGGCTTCCGTGCCGCTCGCGATGGAAGCCGCCGAACAGGCCGCCGCCAACGCCATGCAGGCGGGCCTCTTCGACGTGGGCGACACGCCGCTGCAGAAGCATGAACTCGTCGACGAGCCCGCGTGGTCGGACAAAAAGCGGCTTCAAGAAGAGAAGACGGCGCTCGGCTTCTATCTGTCCGGTCATCTTTTCGACGCCTACAAGGGCGAAGTGCGCCGCTTCGTGCGCCAGAAGATCGGCGAGCTGAAGGAAGGACGCGACAAGCTGGTCGCAGGCGTGATTTCGTCGATGCGCACGCAGATGACGCAACGCGGCAAGATGCTGATCGTCAATCTCGACGACGGCACCGGCCAGTGCGAAGTGACCGTCTTCAACGAGCAGTTCGAAGCGAACAAGGCGCTTTTCAAGGAAGACGAACTGCTCGTCGTGCAGGGCCAGGCGCGCAACGACGCGTTCACGGGCGGCATCCGCTTTACCGTCGATACCGCGATGGACCTCGAACGCGCGCGCAGCCGTTACGCGCAGTCGGTGAAGGTGGAGATGAACGGCAACGCCGACGCCTTGCGGCTGCGCCGCGTGCTGGAAGCGCATGCAGCACGCGAACAGGCCGCGCCGCCGCCGATGCCGGTCAGGGAGAACGGCCGTCAGCGTCAGAGCGCCGCGCCGATCCCGAACGGGCTGAACGTGAGCATCGTTTATCGCAGCGAGCACGCGGAAGGCGAAGTGCGTCTGGGCGACGCGTGGCGTGTCAAGCCCACCGACGATCTCATCAGCGCGCTGCGCGGGGAGTTCGCGGGAAGTGAAATCGAGATTGTTTATTGAGGCGGGCGCCGGCTCAGATACGCCAGTTTGACGAAGCGGTAGTACACCGTTTGGGCATTAAAGACGGCGATCATGAAGCCTGATCGCCCGTCGAGAAACCCGCGCCGCAGAATGTAGGTCCTGACGAAAGCCCACGCGCCGCGCGTCACGGCCATGCCGAGGCTGGCGCGCTTGCCGGCGGCGTGGCGTTGCCGCGCGCCGGCCGTCGAGTAGGCGTCGAGCTTGCGCAAGACGGTCTCGAAGTCTTCGTAAGAGTAGTGCAGCAATTTGCCTTCGAGCCGCGCCACGGCCGCACCCGGCGGCACGACGAGCCGTTCGTGCACGAGATCGTCGGAGAAGCGCGCGGTGCCGCGCCTGAAGAGCCGGGGAATCCAGTCGGGGTACCAGCCGCTGTGCGTGATCCAGTCGCCGCAGAAGCTCGAGAGTCGGTCTACCGCGTACACATCGGCAGCCGGTTGGGCGATCACGCGCCGGATTGCTGTGCCGAGCTCGGGCGTCACGACTTCGTCGGCGTCGATAGAGAGCACCCAGTCAGTCGAAAGCGCGTCGAGCGCGCGGTTCTTCTGCGGCCCGAAGCCGGGCCAGTCCGGCGCGCTGATCACGCGCGCCCCGTGCTGTCGCGCGATGTCGGCGGTTGCGTCGGTGCTGCCGCCGTCGATCACGACGATATCGTCGGCGAACGACACGGATGCGAGACATTGCGCGAGCCGCGCCGCTGCGTTGTGCGTGATGATGGCGATGCCGAGGCTCTCGTGTGTCATATCGTCGGGCCGTAGCGGCTGGGTTGCTTGTGGCGCGTATTGTAGAGCCATCGACCGGCCGCAAGCGCGCCATCTGAATCGGACAAGCCGGGCGGTCTACAATGGCGGATTGTTGTGGCGTCCGGCGGTTTTGCGTCGGCGCGGCCTTTTTCCTGGCTGGCGAATACGGCTGCCGGGGCATCGCAACGCAGAGGACGATTTGAGCGAGAATTCGAGCGAGAAGCAGACACTGAGAAAGACCATCGGCGAGGGCAATACCACCTCGCCCGCAGCCGTCATGAAGCGGCTATGGCCGTACCTTCGGCCGCTCATGGGTATCGCGCTTCTCGGACTCGTGGCGATGGGTTTCGTCGCGGCCAGCGAAGCGGGCATTCCGATGCTGCTCAAGCCGCTGCTCGACCACGGCTTCGGCACGCGAGGCAGCGAGAAAGCGAAGTGGGTCGTGCCCGTCGCGGTGATCGGGCTTGCGCTTGTGCGCGGCGTCGCGCAATACGCATCGGGGTATCTGCTCTCCTACGTGTCGAACAAGATCCTGCTGCAACTGCGGCTGCAGATGTTCGATCGGATGATCCACACGAGCGCCGGCTTCTTTCAGCGCGAGACCGCCAGCACGGTGATCAACGCCATCGTGTTCGAGGTCAACCAGATCCTTCAGGTGCTGTCGAGCGTCGTCGTCACGCTCGTGCGCGATTCGCTCACGGTCGTGTTTCTGCTCGGCTATCTCTTCATTCTCAACTGGCGCCTCACGCTGATCGTCGCGCTCATTCTGCCGGGCATCGGCTGGCTGGTCTCGAAGATCAACCGGCGCTTGCGGCGTCTGAACCGCGAGCATCAGATGCTCACGAACGACCTCTCGTATATCGTCGAGGAGACGGTGGGCGGCTACAAAGTCGTCAAGGTGCATAACGGCGAGCCGTACGAAATGAGCCGTTTCACCGAAATGAGCAGCCGCCTGCGCGGTTACGCCATGCGCATGCAGGTGTCCGGCGGTCTTGCCCAACCGCTCACGCAGTTTTTGGCATCCATCGCGCTCGCCATCGTGATCACCATTGCCGTGCTGCAGTCGGCGAGCGACCAGACCACCGTCGGCGGCTTCGTCGCATTCGTCACGTCAATGCTGCTCGTGATCTCGCCGCTCAAGCATCTGATCGACGTCAATCAACCGCTGCAGCGGGGCATGACGGCGGCGGAACTGATCTTCGGCCTCATCGACGAGCCGCCAGAGCCAGTGGGCGGCGGGCGGCGGCTCGATCGCGCGCAAGGCAGCATCGAGTTCCGCAACGTGTCGTTCAACTACGGCACGCAGGAGCGCGCCACGCTGGATCACGTGTCCTTCAAGGTCGCGCCCGGCGAAATGGTCGCGCTCGCGGGGCCGTCGGGCAGCGGCAAGACCACGCTCGTCAATCTGTTGCCGCGTTTCTTCGATCCGGCCGAGGGCGAGGTGCTCGTCGACGGCGTGCCGCTCACTGAATACGCATTGGCCGATTTGCGTTCGCAAATGGCGATGGTCAGTCAGGACGTGGTTCTCTTCAACGACAGCATCGCTGCAAACGTCGCATACGGCACGGTGCCCGACCGCGACCGCGTGCTCGCCGCGCTGGCCGCCGCCAATCTGGCGGATGTCGTCGCGTCCATGCCCGACGGCATCGATACCTTGATCGGCGGCAACGGTATGCGTCTGTCAGGTGGCCAGCGTCAGCGTCTTGCCATCGCGCGCGCCATCTACAAGAACGCGCCGATCCTGATTCTCGACGAAGCCACGTCCGCGCTCGATTCGGAATCCGAGCGGCACGTGCAGTCGGCCCTGGAAACGCTGATGAAGGGGCGCACCACGCTCGTCATCGCGCACCGGCTTTCGACCATCGAGCGCGCCGACCGTATTCTCGTGCTGGAAGCGGGCAAGATCGCGGAGCAGGGCAGCCACGCGGAATTGCTGCGCCACAACGGTCTCTACGCGCATCTTCATCGCATCCAGTATCAGCAGCAGGCCGCGTGATCGCTCGCGCGGTCATCCTTGAAACCCGCCCTGAGTCGAACGAGCGGTTCCACAACATGCAAGCGATCGCAGAATGAAGCGGGTTCTGATAGTGAAGGTCAGTTCGTTGGGCGACGTGATCCAGGCGCAAGCCGTCGTCGGGGACTTGCATCGTGCGTTTCCGGGCGTGAAGGTGGATTGGGCGGTGGACGAGAATTTCGCCGATATCCCGCGCTGGAATCCGGGCGTCGCGCGCGTGTTGTGTGCGCCGTTGCGCCGCTTCAAGAAGGCGCGCAACGTGGGCGATCTGAAGGCCATCTGGTCGTCGATTCTCGACTTGCGTCGCGAACGCTATGACGCGATTTTCGACCTGCACGGCGTCTACAAAAGCGCGATCATTTCTTTCCTCGCGCGGTCCCGGCGGCGCTTCGGCTATGCGAACGTAAATCTCGGCGAGCGCGGCGCCGCGTTCGCGTACACGCATCGCTTCGCGCCGCGCCACGATGCGAACGCGTGGCAGGGCATGCGCCAGACGCTCGCGGACACGCTCGGCTATTCCATCGAGGCCGCGCCGCCCAGCGTCTTCGCCATTCCGAAGCCGGCGAAGCCGCTCGCGGTCACGAGCGACATGCCGTTCGCGCTGCTCTTTCACGCCACGTCGAAGCCGGAGAAGAAGTGGCCGGTGCAGAACTGGGTCGCGGTGGCGAAGGCCCTCGTCGAGCGAGGTGTGACGCCGCTCCTGCCGTGGGGCTCCGATGCGGAACGCCTCGACGCTCAGGCGATCGCCGAGGGCGTGCCGGGCGCGCGCGTGCTGCCGAAGCTCAGCATCGAAGAGATCGCGCAGCACATTGCGATGGCGGCGCTCGTCGTGGGCACGGACACGGGGCTCGTGCATCTCGCGAGCGAGCTGCGCCGTCCGACCGTGATGATTTTCAGTGCGACGTCCCGGCCGCACTTCGGCGTGAATGTGCCGGGCGTTTCCGTCTCGGTCGGCGACAGCGGCAATCCGCCGTCGGTCGATCAGGTGCTTTCAGCCATGAGTTCTGTGAGACAAGAAATTTGAAGGTTCTGTTTGTCAACTTCCATGCTGGCCGCGGAGGCGGTCACGACACGTATATCGTCGGCCTCGCACGCGGGCTGTCTGCGCGTCATCAGGTTTTCATCGGGGCGCCCGCATGCAGCCGTCTCTTTGTCCATGCCTGCACGGTGCCGGGCGTCAAGGCACTCGCGATGGATTTTCCCGCGAAGTTGAAGGACGTCCCGCGCATGTACGCGGCCTGGCGTGCGATGCGCGCGTTGCTCAAGCGCGAGAAGTTCGACGTGATCCACGTCAATGGCTCGCCCGATCACCGCTTGCTGCTGCTCGTCATGTTGTGGTGGAAGGGTCCGCGGCCGCGCATCGTCTTCACCAAGCACAACTCGATCGCCATCAAGGGCGATCTGCTGACGCGTCTGCGCGCCCGGCGTGCAACCGACGAAGTGATCGCGGTGTCGGACTCGACGGCGCAACTCGTGCGGCAGTCCGTGTACGGCCACTGTCCGCTGACGGTCGTGAAAAACGGCATCGATATGGCGAAGTATGCGCCGCGCGATGCCGCGAGCGCCGCGGCCATGCGCCTGTCGATGCTTGGTCCTGACCCCTCCCGGCGCCTCGTGCTCGGCACCGTCACGGGCTTCGATTCGTACAAGGGGACGATGGACATGATCGCGGCCGTAGCGGCGCTGCCGGACGCGCATCACGAACAGGTGATTGTGGTCGTCGTCGGCACGGAGCCGAGCGAGGCGCAGCGGCGCGCGGTCGAGGCGCTTTCCATGCAAGACGGTGTGCATGTGGTCGGATTCGTGGAAAATGTGCCCCACTACATCGCCACGTTCGATATCGGTTTCGTGCTGTCGTACGCGGTCGAAACGGTGTCCTTCGCCTGCCGCGAGATGATGGCGATGGGCAAGCCCGTCATGGTCACGCGTTACGCGGGCCTGCCTGAAAACATCGACGACGGCATCGACGGCTGGATCGTGGAGCCGCGCGACGTGAGCGGCATCGGCGCGTTACTGCGAAAGATCGTCGCCGATCGCGCGTGTGTGCCGCAGATCGGCGGCCGTGCGCACGAGGAAGCCGTGCGCGAGTTCTCGAGCGACAGCTTCGTCGCGGCCAACGAGGCGGTGTATCGCCGGGCTGCG
This sequence comes from Caballeronia sp. LZ062, assembly GCF_031450785.1. Lineage (NCBI taxonomy): Bacteria > Pseudomonadati > Pseudomonadota > Betaproteobacteria > Burkholderiales > Burkholderiaceae > Caballeronia > Caballeronia sp. LZ062. The sequence goes on along the minus strand of NZ_JARTWB010000002.1, from coordinate 1,608,003 downwards.
GCGGCGCTCGTGGACTGAGGCGTTCAGTCATCGTTCTTTACATTGCCCAATCGAGATGCCCAACTCAGTGCCGAAACCGGTCATTCACATCATCAACGGATTCATGAATGAATACGGCGGCAGCGAGCAAGAGGCCCTGCATCTCGCCCGTCTGCTGCGGGACCGCAGCGAACTGACGCTGTGGTCGCCTTCATCGCGCTGCTCCGCGGAACTCGCGCGCCGGCACGGCATTCGTCGCATCGGTGCCGGTATCGGCGCGGGGCATCGTCCGGACGGCGGCACGTTCGTGTTCGTCGGCGCGCACTGGCGCAACCGGCTGTGGCCGTACCTGGGCCGCGCGCCGCAGCGTCTGATCTACGTCTTCAACACGTTTCACGCGAAGATTCTCGCGCTCACCGCGACCCACCCTTTCATGCTGCGCTGGCCGAAGACCGAGTACGTCTTCATCTCCGAGTTCCAGAAGAACCTGCTCGGCGTGGAAGGCGAGGTGCAGCCTTCGCCTATCGACATCACGCAGTTTTCGCCCGCGCCGCAGCAGGTTCGCGCATCGCGGCCGATTATCGGACGCCTGAGCCGCGATACGCTCGACAAGCACGATCTCGAAGACGTATCGCTCTACCGTGCGTGGGCCGAAGCGGGCGCGGACATACGGCTACAGGGCGCGACGAGCCTGCGCGCGGCGGCCGGCGACGCGCTCACGGGGACACCGCATGTGGAAATCGTGCCCGAAGGCGCGATTCCCGCAGCCGAGTTCCTGCGAGGCATCGATGTCTTTTATTATCGGACGGGCGCGCACGTGGAAACCTTCGGACGCGTGGTGCTGGAAGCGATGGCATGCGGGCTGCCGGTCGTGTGTCACCGGCGCGGCGGCTATGCCGACTGGGTGCGGCACGGCGAGAATGGCTTTCTGTTCGATACGACCGACGAAGCCCGCCGCCTCGTCGACACCTTGCTCGCCGATCCGGCGTTGCGCGCGTCGATCGGGGAACGGGCACGGCGCACGGTGGAAGTTCTGTATTCGAACGAAGCCCTACGACGCCGCGCGGACTTCTATTTGCGCGGCGCGCGCTGAACGACAGACTCGAGGCGCAGCAGATGACGCCCGAGAAACGGGGTAGCGGAACGACATAATGCAAGTCAACATGATTTCAAGGCTGGGCCGGGCGGGCACCGAGTCCTACCAGTTGGTCCTGGCGAGATGGTTCGCCGTCGTCACGCTTTGGCTCGTACCGATTTCCACCGCAGGCGTGAATCTCGCCTCCGGCGCGTTCGCATTGCTGGCGCTCGCCTCCCCGGAAGTGTGGCGCCGCGCGCCGACGCTGCGCATGCGCTCGCCAGCCGGCTTCGCCGCCCTCGTGCTCTTTTTCGCGCTGACGTTGAGTCTCTCGTATAGCTCGCCCGGCGTACACGAAGCCCTCGACTTCCTGATGAAGTACCGCAAGCTGCTGTTCATCCCGCTGCTTTATCTCGTTTTCGCCGACGAGAAAGCGACCGCCTGGGCATGGGCGGCGATGTGGGGGCTCTTGGGCACGCTCGTCCTGACGATGGTGCTCACCTACACGAACTACTTCGGCTGGACGGCGCTCGGCCCGATGCACGGCACGGACGCCGTGACGAGACCGTGGGTGTTCAAGGACCACATCTCGGGCGGCCTCATGATGGCGTTTCTCGTGTGCCTGTCGTTTTCGCTCGCCAGGGCGACGAAGCGCGCAGGCGGCAAGGTGCTCTATTTCGTCGCGCTGGCCGCGATGATCAACGTGCTTTTCGTGCTGCAAGGGCGCACGGGACAAGTGGTGGCGATTGCGTACATCGCCATTTTCCTGGTCGTGCACGCGACGCGGTTTCGCCAGTACGACAAGCGGACGCGCTGGATGGTGGCGCTCGGCGCGGTGACGGTGTGTGCGTGCGTCGCCGCGTTCGTGCTGTACTCGAAAGACTCGCGCCTTGCCGATACGGCGCAGGAGATCACGCAGTTCGAAACGCAGAACAAGAACACGTCGATGGGCGTGCGGTTGGAGTTCTATCGGCGCAGCATCGAATTGATGGCGCACAGGCCCATCGCGGGCTATGGCGTGGGAAGCGTGCGCGTTCAGTTCGAGCGGCTCGCCAGCACGCAGACCGGCGCGCGCGCGGCCATGGCGGGCAATCCGCACAACGAATTCTTCTTGATGGGCGTGCAACTCGGATTGATCGGCGTCGCGCTCTTCGTGTGGTTCCTGATCGCTGTCGCCAAGGAGTGTCAGCGCCTTGTCCAGCCCGCGCGCGATGTGGCAAATGGTTACCTTTTCGCCTTCGTTTTCGGCTGTTTCGCCAATTCGCTGCTGCTGAACTTCACCGAGGGGAATCTGTTCATCTTCCTCGTCGGCATATTGATTAGCGCGGCGCCGCGACGCCAGCGGGTTGGGGCGTAGCGCGTGTGGTTACATCAGCACGATGTCGTACTGCTCCTGACTCAAATTCGACTCCACCTGCAACGAAACCGGCTTCCCGATGAAGTCCATCAGCATCGCGAGGTGCTGCGACTCTTCCTCGAGAAACAGGTCGATGACCTGCTGCGACGCCACCACCCGAAACTCGCGCGGGTTGAACTGCCGCGATTCGCGCATGATCTCGCGCAGCACGTCGTAGCAGACGGTTCGCGGCGTCTTCACTTGCCCCTTGCCCTGACAAGTCGGGCACGGCTCGCACAGCACGTGCGCGAGCGACTCGCGCGTGCGCTTGCGCGTCATCTCCACCAGCCCCAGTTGCGAGAAGCCGTTGACCGTCACGCGCGTCCTGTCGCGTGACAAAGCCTTCTTCAGCTCGCCCAGCACCTGATCGCGATGCTCGACATTCTCCATGTCGATGAAATCGATGATGATGATCCCGCCGAGATTCCTCAAACGCAGTTGCCGCGCAATGGTATGCGCCGCTTCGAGATTCGTCTTGAAGATGGTGTCGTCGAAATTGCGCGCGCCCACGTAACCGCCCGTATTCACGTCGATGGTCGTCATCGCCTCGGTCTGGTCGATCATGAGATAGCCGCCCGACTTCAGATCAACGCGCCGCGAGAGCGCCCGCTGAATCTCCGCTTCGATGTTGTACAAGTCGAAAAGCGGCCGCTCGCCTGTGTAGTGATGCACGCGCGACGCCACCGCGGGCGTGAATTCGGCCGCGAAGTCCGCGAGCATCTGATATGTCTCGCGCGAATCGACCTGAATGCGCGTGGTCTCGTCGTTCACGAAGTCGCGCAACACGCGCTGCGCGAGGTTCAGATCCTGATAGAGCAGCGTGGTCGCCGGCACGCGCTGCGCCTGCGTCACGATGGTTGCCCACGTCTTGCGCAGATAGGCGACATCGGCGGCAAGCTCTTCGCTCGACGAATCTTCCGCGATGGTGCGCACGATATAACCGCCTTTCTCGTCGGCGGGCAAGACGGCGGTGAGGCGCGCGCGGACGGCCTCGCGTTCCGCCTCGCTCTCGATCTTCTGCGAGATGCCGATATGCGGCTCCTGCGGCAGATACACGAGCGTGCGCCCCGCGATGCTCACCTGCGTCGACAGGCGAGCGCCCTTGGTGCCGATGGGGTCCTTCACGACCTGCACCATCAGCGCCTGACCTTCGAACACGATCTTTTCGATGGGCACATGCGCCGCCGATCCATGCGCTTCTCCCGCGATGCGCGGATGCCAGATATCGGCCACATGAAGAAACGCGGCGCGTTCCAGACCGATGTCGATGAACGCGGACTGCATGCCCGGCAACACGCGCACGACCTTGCCGAGATACACATTGCCGACGCGCCCGCGCGAAAGCGTGCGCTCGACGTGAAGCTCCTGAACGGCGCCTTGCTGAACCAGTGCGACGCGGGTTTCCTGCGGTGTGACGTTGATCAGGATTTCTTCGTTCATGGCCTGTTTAGAATTCGACGCGCGCCACGCGCAAGAGTGCTGCGGTTTCGAAAAGGGGCAGACCCATGATACCCGAATAGGACCCCTCGATTCGCTCGATGAACGCCGCCGCGCGGCCCTGAATGCCATACGCGCCCGCCTTGCCGAGCGGCTCGCCGGTCGCGGCGTAGCGTTGCAGCGCAGCACGGTCGACCGCGGCGAAGCGCACCGTCGAACGCGACACCGCGACTTCGAGCAGCGTGCCTTCGGCATCCACGACGGCAAGCGCGGTCAGCACTTCGTGCTCGCGGCCGGCGAGGCGTTCGAGCATCGCGACGGCATCGGCTTCATGCAAAGGCTTGCCGAGAATCAGGCCGTCGATGGTGACGGTTGTATCGGCGACAAGAATCGGCGCGGGTGCATGTCCGCCGGCAACCAACCGCGCGCGGGCCGCCTTCGCCTTCAACGCGCAGACGCGCACGACGTAGGCGTCCGCGGCTTCGCCCGGAAGCTCGGCTTCGAGGGCTTCGGCGTCTTCGTCGGGGCGGGGCAGCAGCAGTTCGTATCGCACGCCCAGTTGCCGCAGCAACTCCTGACGGCGCGGGCTTTGCGAAGCCAGATAAACGAAGGAGTAAGCGGAGGAGTCAGCGGGCATGGGCGAAAAGGTCTCGAAGAAGTGCGCGCGCGGTCGGACCGCACAGCAAGCCTCGATGGAGACCTGAGCGGGAAGCCCAGCGGCCCGAATTCACGCGCGATGGTAGGGGTGATTCTGCGTGATGCTCCACGCGCGGTAAAGCTGTTCGGCCAGCAGCACGCGAACCATGCCGTGAGGCAGCGTGAGGCTGGAGACGCGCAACATCAGTTCGGCGCGGGCCTTCACTTCGGGCGCGAGGCCGTCCGCGCCGCCGATCACGAACGCGACATCGCGCCCGTCCTGCTGCCAGCCGGGCAGGGCGTTCGCGAGTTGCATCGTGGTCCAGTCGCGACCGCGTTCATCGAGCGCGACGACGCGCGCGTTCTTCGGCAAGGCGGCTTCGATTCGCTGCCGCTCGGCGGTCATCACGCTCTCGGCATTGCGTCCGGACGAGCGTTGCTCGGGCTTGATTTCCTTGAGTTCGATGCGCAGCTCCGGCGGCATGCGCTTCGCGTACTCGTCGAACCCGTTTTCGATCCAGTCGGGCATCTTGTGTCCGACGGCCAAAATGTAGAGCTTCATGAAGGCGCGAGCCTTCAGGCCTGCTTGCGCGCGGTTTTGCGCGCCGGGCGTTTGACCGCAGGTGCGTCGTCCTCGTCCTCGTCTTCGTCGTCGGACACGCTTGCGCCGCCGAACATGTTCGGCTTTTGCAGCTTCACGCGCACGGGCTTGTCGCCCCAGACTTCCTCGAGGTTGTAGTACTGGCGCAGCGCCGGTTGCAGGATATGAACGACCGCGTCGCCGCAGTCGACCAGCACCCATTCGCCGATCTCTTCGCCTTCCGTGCTGATGATGTCGCCACCCGCTTCCTTGACCTTTTCGCGCACGCTGTTGGCGAGCGCCTTGGTCTGCCGGTTCGACGTCCCGCTCGCCACGACCACGCGGTCGAACAGCGACGTCAGGTGGCTCGTGTTGAACACCTTGATGTCTTGCGCCTTGACGTCTTCCAGACCGTCGATGATCGCGCGTTGCAGCTTTTGAAGTTCCATGGTTGCTGTGTCTTTACCGTGTCCGGTACAGGTGATGTTGAACAATATAGTCCCATACGGCGGAGGGGACCTGAGCCTGGAAATCCCGCGTGCCGTCCTGCGTGCGGGCGTGCTCGCGGATTGCCGTGGCGGATACGTCGAGCAGAAGCGATTCGTCGATCAGCACGTGACCGTGCGTGGTTGCGCACAACACGTCCGCCGACGTCCGGCGCGCGGCCACTTCCTTCGCGACTTCATCGGACAGCGCGCGCAGATCGAAGCCCGGCCGCGTCTCGACGCAAATGTGCGCGTAGTCGAAGAGACGTTTCCAGTCGTGCCACGAGTCGAGCTTGACCAACTGGTCGGCGCCGATCAGCAGCGCGAGCGAAGCCTCCGCGCCTTCTCGCTCGCGCCACTGAGCGAGCGTGTCGACGGTATAAGTGGGGCCGTCGCGCTCGATTTCATCGGTCGCGACGGTGATCTTCGCGCCGCCCAGATCGAGCGATTGCGCCGCCGCGCGTGTCATCGCGAGCCGATGATGCGGCGCCGATACGCCCGCCTTCTGCCACGGCTGGCCCGCAGGCAGCAGCACGAGTTCGGTCAGCTGCAAAAGCGCGGCGAAGCGGCGAGCGAGCGCGAGATGTCCGTTGTGAATCGGATCGAACGTGCCGCCGAGCAGGCCGACGCGCTTCTCGCACGGCGCGCCCGGAGCGGCGGCGCGCGTCACAGCCATTCCCGGCGCACCAGAAAGTCCCGGTAGAGCCGCGCCTCCGGCGTGCCGGGTTCCGGTTGCCAGTCGTAGCGCCAGCTCGCGAGCGGCGGCATCGACATGAGAATGGACTCGGTGCGTCCACCGCTTTGCAGACCGAAATGCGTGCCGCGATCCCACACAAGGTTGAACTCGACGTAGCGCCCGCGCCGGTAGGACTGGAATTCGCGCTCGCGCTCGGTGTACGGCGTGTCGCGCCGCCGCTCGATGATCGGCAGATACGCGTCGAGAAATGCATCGCCGACGCTTCGCATCATCGCGAACGAACGCTCGAAGCCGGGCTCGGAGAAATCATCGAAAAAGATCCCGCCGATGCCGCGCTGTTCGTTTCGATGCTTCAGGTAGAAGTACTCGTCGCACCACGTCTTGAAACGCGGATACAGGTCCGCGCCGAACGGTTGCAGCGCCTCCCGGCATACGCGATGAAAATGCACCGCGTCTTCCTCGTAGCCGTAGATGGGCGTGAGATCCATCCCGCCGCCGAACCAGAAGATCGGCGCTTCGCCGGGCGCAACAGCCGTCAACATGCGCACGTTCATATGCACGGTCGGGCAGTGCGGATTGCGCGGATGCATAACGAGCGAGACGCCGAGCGCCTCGAAGCCGCGCCCCGCGAGCTGCGGACGCGCCGCGCTCGCCGAGGGCGGCAGGGCGTCGCCCGCGACGTCCGAGAAACCGATGCCGGCCCGCTCGAAAAAGCCGCCGCCTTCGAGAATGCGCGTCACGCCGCCGCCGCGCAGATGCGCGCCCGGCTCGCGGGTCCAGGCGTCGGTGGCGAAGGACGTGCCGTCGAACGCGCCGAGCGCATCGGCGATGCGCGTTTGCAAGCCGGTCAGATAGTCGCGCACCGCTGCGATATCGTGCGATGTGTCTGGTTGTGCCTCGCGGTCCGCGCTGCGTGTCGGTTCACTCATCGATGGATGCAGTGCGCCAGTCGGCTGGCGCGTTAAGTCGTGGTTCTCTTCAAAGCGCGCTGCCGGACACGAGGTCCGGCAGCGCGGGTTCGGCGTGGCGGAACTTCCGTCCCGCGTCAGCCGTGGCGGTGGGCCTGCTTGCGGCTCACCGCCCGGTGGCCGATGTCGCGGCGGTACTGCATGCCGTCGAACGAAATCTGATTCACTGTATCGTAGACCACGGATTGCGCGCCGCGCACGGAATCCGCCAGCCCGACGACGCACAGCACGCGTCCGCCCGAGGTCGTCAGCTTGCCGTCAGCCAGCGCCGTGCCCGCATGGAACGTCACGGCGTTGTCCGTTTCGGCCGGAATGCCGTTGATGCGGTCGCCCTTGCGCGGCGCATCCGGGTAGTTGTGCGCGGCCAGCACGACGCCGAGCGCCGTGCGCCGATCCCACTCCAGTTCGGCGCCGTCGAGCTTGCCGTCGATGGCCATTTCCACGACTTTCGAGAAGTCGCCCTTCAGACGCGCCATGATCGGCTGCGTTTCCGGGTCGCCCATTCGACAGTTGAATTCGAGCGTCTTCGGATTGCCGTTCGTGTCGATCATCAGGCCCGCGTACAGAAAACCGGTATAGCGGATGCCTTCGTTCTCCATGCCGCGCACGGTCGGCAGGATGATTTCGCGCATCACGCGGGCGTGCAGCTGCGGCGTGACGATCGGCGCGGGCGAATAGGCGCCCATCCCGCCGGTGTTCGGGCCCTTGTCGCCGTCGAGCAGGCGCTTGTGGTCCTGGCTCGAAGCCAGCGCCAGCACGTGCTTGCCGTCCACCATCACAATGAAGCTCGCTTCCTCGCCCGTCAGGAACTCTTCGATGACCACGCGCGCGCCCGCATCGCCGAACTGGTTGTCGGCGAGCATGGAATCGACGGCGGCGTGGGCTTCTTCCGCGTTCATCGCGACGACCACGCCCTTGCCGGCGGCGAGTCCGTCCGCTTTCACGACGATCGGCGCGCCTTTTGCGTCGATGTAGGCGTGCGCGGCGGCGGCGTCCGTGAAGGTTTCGTATTCCGCGGTCGGGATGTTGTGGCGCTTCATGAACGCCTTCGCGAAGTCCTTAGAGCTTTCGAGCTGCGCGGCTTCCTTGGTCGGCCCGAAAATCTTCAGCCCGCGCGAGCGGAACAGATTCACGATGCCTGCCGCGAGCGGCGTTTCCGGACCGACGACAGTCAGCGAAACGTGCTCTTTCTCGACGAAATCGGCGAGCGCCTCCGGGTCCGTGATATCGACGTTGCGCAGGCGCTCGTCCTGCGCCGTGCCGCCGTTGCCGGGCGCCACATAGACGATCTGCACGCGCGGCGACTGCGCGAGCTTCCATGCCAGCGCATGCTCCCGACCGCCCGAACCGACGACGAGTAACTTCATTTGAATCCCCGAAAAGCCTGAATGAAAAACTGAGGCCGCGCACGCACGCGCGCCCGGTTGCGGCGCAGCCAAAACGGTCGAAAGGCGGCTCGCGCGGACATCGGCTGCGTCACGCGCCTTTCATTCGTCGAACTGAAGCGAAAGCCGTTCCAGTCACGGTGCGGCGGACGCACCGGGCGCGGCGGCTGCTTGCTCTGCCTTACTCGTCGTTGATTGCGGCGTTTGTATAGACTTCCTGGACGTCGTCGAGATTTTCGAGCGCGTCGAGCAGCTTTTGCATTTTCACTGCGTCGTCGCCGCTGAATTCGACTTCCGTCTGCGGCTTCATGGTCACTTCGGCGAGTTCGGCCTTGAAGCCCGCGGCTTCGAGCGCGTCCTTCACCTTCTGGAAGTCGTTCGGCGGGCAGAGCACTTCGATACTGCCGTCTTCGTTCGTCACGACGTCGTCGGCGCCGGCTTCGAGCGCCGCGTCCATCAGCTTGTCTTCGGGCGTGCCCGGCGCGAACAGGAACTGGCCGACGTGGTCGAACATGAACGACACGGAGCCGTCCGTGCCCATGTTCCCGCCGAACTTCGAGAATGCGTGGCGCACTTCCGCGACCGTGCGCGTGCGGTTGTCCGTCATCGTGTCGACGATGATCGCCGCGCCGCCGATGCCGTAGCCTTCGTAGCGGATTTCTTCGTAGTTCGCGCCATCGACGCCGCCGACGCCGCGCTGAATCGCGCGATTGACGTTGTCCTTCGGCATGTTCGCGTCGTAGGCCTTGTCGACGGCGAGCCGCAGGCGCGGGTTCGAGTCGATGTCGCCGCCGCCCATGCGGGCCGCGACCTGGATTTCCTTGATGAGGCGCGTCCAGATCTTGCCTTTCTTCGCGTCGGCCGCTGCTTTCTTATGCTTGATGTTGGCCCATTTCGAATGACCCGCCATTACCTTTCTCCGTCGCGCGCCGCGTGATTCGTGCGCCTAGTGTGCTGTGATGCGTGATTATCGACCGGCCTGCGCGCTGCCTCGCTCGTGCTTGAAGCGGCTGCCGGGTCCGCCCGGCGACGCGGCGCGATGCTCAAACGCGCGTCGATTCCGGATCGGAAACAGACCAAAATTTTAGCATGGCGCAACACCCGGACAGCGGGCGGGCGCGCCGGCGGGCCGTGAAAACGAAACCGCCGCGCGAGGGCGCGGCGGTCGGGCAGCGGTCGGGCGGCGGTAGGGGCCGCAATAAGCGGACGAGCGGTCAGTTCTTCGTGCCGAACAGGCGGTCGCCGGCATCGCCGAGACCGGGGACGATATACGCGTGTTCGTTCAGATGCGAATCCAGCGACGCCACGTAGAGCTTCACGTTCGGATGCGCGTCCTGGAATACCTTCACGCCCTCGGGCGCGGCGACCAGCGCCACGAAAATGATGTTTTCGTCCTGCACGTTGCGCCGCTTCATCACGTCGACGGCGTGCACGGCGGAGTACCCGGTCGCGACCATCGGATCGCAGAGAATGAAAACGCGCTCCTCGAGATCGGGCGGCAGGCGCACGAGATATTCCACCGGCCGATGATCGTCCGCGCGATACACGCCGATATGCCCGACGCGCGCCGACGGCACGAGATCGAGCAGGCCGTCCGACATGCCGATGCCCGCGCGCAGTACCGGGACGATGGCGAGCTTCTTTCCGGCGATCACCGGCGCGTCGATTTTGACGAGCGGCGTTTCCACGCGTTTGGTCGTCAGTGGCAGGTTGCGCGTGATTTCGTAGCCCATCAGCAGCGTGATTTCCCGCAGCAGCTCGCGGAACGTGCGCGTCGACGTGTCCTTGTCCCGCATGTGGGTGAGCTTGTGCTGGATCAGCGGGTGATTGAGGATGAAGAGATTGGGAAAGCGGCTGTCTTGTTTCATGGGTCTCGCGCAATGCGCGTCCTGCTCGGGTGATGGTCCTGCCGTGGGCGGTCGCGCGGCGCGCGTTCGCAAGCGCCGGCCGACAGTGGCGACAGTTTACCGAAAAGGCCGCCATGACCTAAGAATATTCGCCCGGGATTCGGCCATGCAGGCGCCGACGTTGCCGCCCCGATTCTTCTAGAATGCGCGAGAGGGTTGCGACGCGTGCAACGTTGCCACGCTTCGACGCGTCGGACCGATTCGAACACTAAACGACGATCATGGAGGACGGACGATGGATATGGGAATCGCGGGGCGCACCGCGCTCGTCTGCGCGGCGAGCAAGGGACTCGGGCGCGGCTGTGCGGAGGCGCTGGCCGCCGAGGGCGTGAATCTCGTCATTACGGCGCGCACCGCCGAAACGCTCGAAGCGACCGCGGCGAGCATCCGCGCGCAGTACGGCGTCACCGTACAGGCCGTCGCTTGCGACATCACGACGCCCGAAGGCCACAACGCCGCGCTCGCGGCCTGCCCGGAGCCGGACATTCTCGTGAACAACGCGGGCGGCCCGCCGCCGGGCGACTTCCGCAACTTCACGCATGAGATGTGGATCAAGGCGCTCGAAGCGAACATGCTGACGCCCATCGAGCTCATCAAGCGGACCATCGACGGCATGATCGATCGCGGCTTCGGTCGCATCGTCAATATCACGAGTTCGTCGGTGAAGGCGCCTATCGACGTGCTCGGCCTGTCGAACGGCGCGCGTTCGGGGCTCACGGGCTTCGTCGCGGGCGTGGCGCGCAAAGTGGCGGCCACGGGCGTCACCATCAACAATCTGCTGCCGGGCACCTTCGACACCGACCGCGTGGCCGTCACCTTCGAGGCGCAGGCGAAGGCGCAGAACATCTCGATCGAAGAGGCGCGTGCGCGTCGCGCGCAGAGTCTTCCGGCCGGGCGCTTCGGCAATCCGGACGAGTTCGGCAGAACCTGCGCGTTTCTGTGCAGCGTCCACGCCGGCTATATCATCGGCCAGAACATATTGATCGACGGCGGCGCTTATCCTGGCACCTACTGACCGGCGACACGACAAGAGGGGAGAAGGCAGCACATGAGCACACGCGTCGCGCTGATTGCGCACGACATGAAAAAGGACGACATCGTCGCGCTCGCGGGCGAGTATGTCGACACGCTCGCGCAATGCCAACTCGTCGCGACCGGCACCACGGGCGCGCGCATCGCGGCGGCGCACGGGCTGGATGTCGAGCGCAAGCTGTCCGGCCCGCATGGCGGCGACTTGCAGATCGGCGGCGAACTGGCGGAAGGGCGCGTCGACGTCGTGATCTTTCTGCGCGACCCGATGACGCCGCAGCCGCACGAGCCTGACATCAACGCGCTGGTGCGCGCCTGCGACGTGCATAACGTGCCGTGCGCGACCAACGTGTCGACCGCGCGCATGATTCTCGACGAGTTGCGCGGCCGGCTCACGCGGGCGCGCTGAAGCATCCACGAAACGAAGGAGGCGTTCGAGCGATGACCAAGGCAATCCGATTCGACAAGACTGGCGGCCCCGAAGTGATGAAATGGGTCGATGTGAACGTGGGCGAGCCGGGCAAGGGCGAAATCCGCGTGAAGCATCATGCGGTGGGGCTCAATTTCATCGACGTGTATTTCCGCACCGGCCTTTATCCGATGCCGCTGCCCGGCGGCCTCGGCATGGAAGGCGCGGGCGAGGTAACGGCCGTAGGCGAGGGCGTCACGCAGTTCAAGCCGGGCGACCGCGTGGCGTATGCGTCGCGTCCGCCGGGCGCGTATGCGCAAGAGCGCGTGATGGCGGCGGATTACGTCGTCAAGCTGCCGGAGGCGATCGGCTATGAAGACGCCGCGTCGATCATGCTGCAAGGGCTGACGGCGCAGTATTTGCTGCGTCGCACGTACCGCGTGAAGGCGGGCGACACGGTGCTGATCCACGCGGCGGCAGGCGGCGTCGGCATGCTCGCATGCCAGTGGGCGAAGGCGCTCGGCGCGACGGTCATCGGCACGGTCGGATCGGACGAAAAGGCGGCGCTTGCAAAAGAGCACGGCTGCGACTACCCGATCGTCTATACGCGCGAGAACTTCACGCAGCGCGTGCGCGAGATCACGAACGGCGCGGGCGTGCCGGTCGTCTACGATTCCATCGGCAAGGACACCTACGTGGCGTCGCTCGATTGCCTCGCGCCGCTCGGGTTCTTCGTGAGCTTCGGCAATTCGTCCGGGCCGCTGCCGCCCATCGATTCGTCGGAACTCGCCGGGCGCGGCTCGCTCTATTTCACGCGTCCGACACTTTTCAGCTATATCGCCAAGCGCAGCGACCTGGACACGATGGCCGCCGAACTGTTCGACGTCGTGTCGTCCGGCAAGGTGAAGACGAACGTGCGCCAGCGCTATCCGCTCGCGGACGCGGCGCGCGCGCACGAAGAACTCGAAGCGCGCAAGACGACCGGCTCGACCATTCTTTTGCCTTGAGCGCGAGAACGCCGCGCGGCCGGCTCGACTCCATAACCCCATAACAAACGATGAGCGAGCCGTCCTTCACCGTCGTCCTGATCGAAGACGAAAAGCAGATCCGGCGCTTCGTGCGCGTGTCGCTCGAAGCGCAGCAGATGACCGTATTCGAGGCCGAGACCGGTCAGCAAGGGCTGATCGCGGCGGCCACGCGCCAGCCCGATCTCGTGATCGTCGATCTCGGCTTGCCGGACACGGACGGCATCGACGTGATTCGCGAATTGCGAACTTGGACCGAAGTGCCGGTGATCGTGCTCTCGGCGCGCACGCAGGAAGAAGAGAAAGTCGCCGCGCTCGATGCGGGCGCGGACGATTATCTGACCAAGCCCTTCGGCGTCTCCGAATTGATGGCGCGTATCCGCGCGCACTTGCGACGGCGCAATCAGACGGCGGCGAGCGAAACGCCCGTGGTCAGCTTCGGCGATGTCACGGTCGATCTCGCGCTACGGCGCGTCACGCGAAACGGCGAGAGCGTTCATCTGACGCCCATCGAATACCGCCTGCTCGCGACGCTCGTGCGCGATGCGGGCCGGGTGCTGACGCATCGGCATTTGCTGCGCGAAGTCTGGGGACCGTCGCATGTCGAGAGTCCGCATTACCTGCGCATCTACATGGCGCATCTGCGGCAGAAGCTCGAACGCGATGCCGCGCAGCCCGAGCATATCGTCACGGAAACCGGCGTCGGCTATCGGCTGGTCGGTGTGGGCTGATTGCGCTTACGCCGTTGCAGCAGCGGGCGCAACGAGCGCATCGTCGATAGGCTCGTCGCCGCCGACGAAGCCGATGGTGCGATTCGTCACGCCGAGCAGCAGGCATCGCACCGCCACTTCCGCGACGTCTTCCCGCGACACCGCCGGCATCTGTTCGACGCGTTCGTCGGCGAGCGCGATGGTCCCGCGCCCCGGCGCATCCGAGAGCGGGCCGGGCCGCAGAACCGCGAAGGGCACGCCGCGGCGCGCAACGTAGTCGTCGGCGTCGCGCTTCATGCGTGAATAGTGGCGCAGCGCGAGCGGACTGCGCTGCGGCTGATAGGCGGACAACGCGCTCACCACGACCAGTTGCCGCACGCGGCGGCGTTTCGCGTAATCGGCGGTGCGCATGACGGCATCGCGGTCGATGTCGCGCTCCTCGTTCACGCCTTCCGATTCGGCGGAACCCGCCGCGTACACGACGTGCGTGATGTCGTCCAGCGCGTGCGAGAAGTCGTGCGTCAGGTCGCCGAGCAAGATTTCCGCGCCGAGCGCCGCGAACTCGCTCTTGTGCGCCGACTTGCGCAACAGCGCGCGAAACGGAATGCCTTCTTCATGCAAGCGCCGCGCGACATGACGGCCCGTGCGGCCGTGCGCGCCGATCAGCAGGACTTTCATCGCCTTCATTCGAGACGCTCCTTGCGTGGACGGTCAGAACACCGTAGGCCATTTTCGCGGCCCATGCCAGCGTAACGTCATTCGACCGCGCTTGCAGGACGCGCGCCGCCCTTGCGGCGCGCCCGCCGCGCTTCCCCGCGCACGCGGATGCGGTCCATGTACAGATAGACGACAGGCGTGGTGTAGAGCGTCAGCATCTGACTCACGATCAGGCCGCCGACAATCGCGATGCCGAGCGGCGCGCGCATCTCCGAGCCTTCGCCCGTGCCGAACGCGAGCGGCAGCGCGCCGAGCAGCGCGGCGGCGGTCGTCATCATGATCGGGCGAAAGCGCAGCAGGCACGCTTCCTCGATGGCATCGCGCGAGCTCTTCCCGCCGTTGCGCGTCGCGTCGATGGCGAAGTCCACCATCATGATCGCGTTCTTCTTGACGATCCCGATCAGCAGAATCACCGCGATCAGCGCGATGATGCTGAACTCCGTATGAAAGAGCAGCAGCGCCAGCAACGCGCCGATGCCAGCCGACGGCAGCGTGGAAAGAATCGTGATCGGGTGGATATAGCTCTCGTACAGAATGCCGAGCACGATGTACACCGCCGCGAGCGCCGCGAGAATCAGCAGCGGCTGGTCGTTGAGCGATTGCTGAAACGCCTGCGCCGTGCCCTGAAAGCTGCCGTGGATGGTCTGCGGCACGCCCAGTTCGGCCATGGTTTCGTAGATGGCGGCGGTCGCCTCCGAGAGCGACTTGCCCGGCGGCAAGTTGAACGAGATGGTCGAGGCGACGAACTGACTCTGGTGATTCACGGAAAGCGGCGTGTTGCCCGGGCCGAATTTCGCGATGGCCGAAAGCGGTACCATCGTTTCCTTCGACGTGGACACTGCCGCGCCGGACGACGATCCCGACTTGCCGCTCGCCGCGATCGCGTTGGTCGCGGAATTGCGCACGGATTCGAGCGCGAGCGCGGCCGTCGTGTCGGCCGTGCTGGTCGACGATCCGCCCGCGCCGGTCGAACCCGTCGCGGACGTCGATGCCGTGCTCGTCGCGCTGGATGTGGTCGTGGAATTGGTCGATGCCGCGCCGCTCGCCGTGCCGCCCGACGTGCTGATGTAGATCTGCTTCAGCATTTCCGGGTCTTGCCAGTACTTCGGCGCGACTTCCATGACGACGTGATACTGCGACAGCGGGTTGTAGATGGTCGAGACCTGCCGCTGGCCGAACGCGTCGTAGAGCGTGTTGTCGATCTGCGCGGGCTTGATGTTCAGGCGCGCGGCGGTCGCGCGGTCGAACGTCACCATCGCTTCGAGGCCGCCTTGTTGCTGATCCGAGTTTACATCGGTCAGCTCGGCCCGGTGTTGCAGCGCCTCGGTGATCTTCGGCGCCCACGTGTAGAGGTCGGAGGTCGTGTCCGAGAGCAGCGTGAACTGATACTGCGCGTTCGACTGCCGCCCGCCCACGCGAATGTCCTGCACAGCCTGAAGGAAGGTGCGCGCGCCCGCGACATTCGCAAGCGGGCGGCGCAGGCGGTTGATGACCTGATCCGCCGAAATCTTGCGCTCACTCTTCGGCTTGAGCGAAATGAACATGAAGCCCGAATTGGTCGAGCGGCCGCCCGTGAAACCCGCGACGCTATCCACGGCGGGATCGGCCTCGACGATGCGCATCATCTCCGAGAATTTCACCTTCATGGCCTGAAACGACGTGCTCTGGTCCGCCTGAATGCCGCCGATGATGCGCCCCGTGTCCTGCTGCGGGAAAAAGCCCTTCGGCACGATCACGTACAGATAGAAGTTGAGGCCGATGGTCGCGATCAGAATCAGCAGGATGGTGCGCGGATGTCCGAGCGCCCAGCCAAGCGTGCGCGCATAACCGCGCTGCATGCGCTCGAATTGCCGTTCGAGCCAGCGCGCGACGCGTCCTTCCTCGCGCTTCTCGTGCGCTTCTTCGAGCAGGCGCGAGCACATCATCGGCGTGACGGTGAGCGACACGACGAGCGACACCGCGATGGCGAGCGAGAGCGTCAGCGCGAATTCGCGGAACAGCCGCCCGACGATGCCGCCCATCAGCAGAATCGGCAGGAACACGGCAACGAGCGACACGCTGATGGACAGCACCGTGAAGCCGACTTCCCGCGCGCCGATGATCGCCGCCTGCATGCGCGGCACGCCTTTTTCGACATGACGCGCGATGTTTTCGAGCACGACGATGGCGTCGTCCACCACGAAGCCCGTCGCGATGGTGAGCGCCATTAGCGAGAGGTTGTCGAGCGAGAAGCCGAGCAGGTACATCGCGGCGAAAGTGCCGATGATCGAGATCGGCACGGCGACGCTCGGAATGAGCGTCGCGCGCCAGTTGCGCAGGAACAGGAACACGACCATCACGACCAGTGCGACCGCGATCACGAGCGTGAGTTCGGTGTCGTGCAGCGACGAACGGATGGTGGTCGAGCGGTCCGCCGTCGGCGTGATCTCCACGTCGGCGGGCAGGGCGGCCTGCAGTTGCGGCACCATCGCCTTCACGCGGTCGATGGTCTCGATGATGTTCGCGCCCGGTTGCCGGTACAGAATGACCAGCACGGCGTGCTTGTTGTTGATGAGGCCGAGATTGCGCAGGTCCTCGACCGAATCGACCACTTCGCCCACATCCGAGAGCTTCACCGCCGAACCGTTGCGGTATGCGACCACGAGGTCCTTGTACTGCGCGGCCTTGCTCGCCTGATCGTTGGTGTAGAGCTGGACGTGCGTGCCCTGAAACTCGATTGCGCCTTTCGGGCTGTTCGCGTTCGCCGACGCGAGCGCCGCCCGCACGTCCTCCAGCCCGATGCCGTAGTGGAAGAGCGCGCCCGGCTCCAGTTCAACGCGCACCGCCGGGTTCGCCGAGCCGCTCACGTCCACTTCGCCGACGCCCGGCACCGTCGAAAGCGTCTGTTGCAACACGGTCGCGGCGGAATCGTAGAGCGAGCCCGCCGTGCGCGTGGGCGACGACAGCGCTAGCACGAGAATGGGCGCGTCGGCGGGATTGACCTTGTGGTACGTCGGATTGCTGCGCAGCGAAGTAGGCAGATCGGCGCGCGCGGCGTTGATCGCGGCCTGCACGTCGCGCGCGGCGCCGTCGATGTCGCGATTCAGGCCGAATTGCAGCGTGATGCGCGTGCTGCCCACGGAACTCATCGACGTCATTTCGCTCACGTCCGCGATGCTGCCCAGATGCCGCTCCAGCGGACTCGCGACGCTTGTCGCCACGGTCTCCGGGCTCGCGCCCGGCAGCGACGCCTGCACGGAGATGGTCGGGAAATCGACTTGCGGCAGCGGCGCGACGGGCAGCTTCACGAACGCGAACATGCCGGCGAGCGCAATGCCGACGGCGAGCAGCGTCGTGGCCACCGGCCGGTCGATGAATAGGCGCGACAGGTTCATGCCTTACTCCACGTCGCCCGCCGGACGCGGCGCGCTCATGCCATCGCCGCCGAAGCGCGCGCGCAGCTTGCGCCCGAGCGAATCGAAGCCGAGGTAGATCACGGGCGTCGTGAAGAGCGTGAGCAACTGCGACACGATCAACCCGCCGACAATCGCAATCCCGAGCGGATGGCGCAGCTCCGAACCCGCGCCCCAGCCGAGCATCAGCGGCAGCGCGCCGAGCAGCGCGGCCATCGTCGTCATGAGAATCGGGCGAAAGCGCAACAGACACGCCTGAAAAATCGCCTCGCGCGGCGGCTTGCCTTGCTCGCGTTCGGCTTCGAGCGCGAAGTCGATCATCATGATCGCGTTCTTCTTGACGATGCCGATCAAAAGCACGATGCCGATGATCCCGATGATGTCGAGATCGTGCCCGGTGATCATCAGCGAAAGCAGCGCGCCGACGCCCGCCGAGGGCAGCGTAGACAGAATGGTGATCGGATGGATGAAGCTCTCGTACAACACGCCGAGCACGATATACATCGTGACGATGGCCGCAAGAATCAGGAACAGTTCGTTCGAGAGCGACGCCTGGAACGCGAGCGCCGCGCCCTGATAGCGGATCTGGAACGACGCCGGCAAGCCGATCTCGTTCTTCGCCTCTTCGATGGCCTTGACGGCCGCGCCGAGCGACGCGCCCTTCGCGAGGTTGAAGGAGACGGTGGTCGCCGGAAACTGCCCGAGATGCGTGACGAGCAAGGGCGCGGCGCGCTCGTGGAACTTGGCGATGGCCGAGAGCGGCACCTGTCCGTTCGTCGCGGTGGAAGAGGGCAGGTAGATGCCGTTGAGCGTCTCGCTGTAGTGCGCGTCGGTCGGCTCGCTCTCCAGAATCACGCGGTACTGATTCGACTGCGTGAAGATGGTCGAAATGATGCGCTGGCCGAACGCGTCGTAAAGCGCGTTGTCCACGGTCGCGGGCGTGATGCCGAAGCGCGCCGCCGTTTCGCGGTCGATTTCCACGTACACCGATTGGCCGTTCTGCTGAAGGTCGGTCGCGACGTCCGTCAGGATCGACGTATGTTGCAGCCGGTCGACGAGCTTCGGCACCCATTGCGCGAACTCGGACGGATTCGGGTCCGTCAGCATGAACTGATACTGCGTCGGGCTGACCGTGGAGTCGATCGTCAAATCCTGCACCGGCTGCATGTAGAGCTTGATGCCCGGAATGTCCGCGACTTCGTTCTGGATCGAACGGATGATTTCGCTCGACGTATTGCTGCGGTCGTCGCGCGGCTTCAGGTTGATGAGCATGCGGCCGCTGTTGAGCGTGATGTTCGTGCCGTCCACGCCAATGAACGACGTGAGACTTTCGACGTCCGGATTCTGCAGAATCTTCGCCGCGAGCGCCTGCTGCTGCTCCGCGACCGCCTGATACGACGCGGCCTGCGGCGCCTGCGTGATCGCCTGGATCACGCCCGTGTCCTGCGTCGGAAAGAAGCCCTTCGGAATGAACACGTACAGCACGCCCGTGAGCACGAGCGTGAGCAGCGCGACCACGAGCGTCGAACGCTGCCGGTCGAGCACCCATTCCAGCGCCACCGCGTAACGGCCGATGACGTAATCGATGAACCGATGCGCGCGCGCCTCGAAACGCTTGCTGTCCTTGGGCGGCGTGTGGCGCAGCAGCTTCGCGCACATCATCGGCACGAGCGTGAGCGACACGATCGCCGAAATGACGATGGTCACGGCGAGCGTGATCGCGAATTCGTGGAAGAGCCGCCCGACGACATCGCCCATGAAGAGCAGCGGAATCAGCACCGCGATGAGCGACACCGTGAGCGAAATGATCGTGAAGCCGATCTGCCGCGAGCCTTTCAGCGCGGCTTCGAGCGGAGATTCGCCTTCCTCCACGTAACGCGCGATGTTCTCGATCATCACGATGGCGTCGTCGACGACGAAGCCTGTCGCGATGGTGAGCGCCATCAGCGAGAGATTGTCGAGCGAGAAGCCGCACAGGTACATGACCGCGAGCGTGCCGACGAGCGAGAGCGGCACGGACAAGCTCGGAATGATGGTCGCGTAGACGTTGGCGAGGAAGAGATAAATGACGAGCACGACCAGCACGACGGACAACGCCAGCTCGAACTGCACGTCGCGAACCGACGCGCGAATGGTCGTGGTGCGGTCCGTGACCACGCGCACGTCGAGCGCGGCCGGCAGCGACTGCTGCAACTGCGGCAGCAGCTTCTTGATGCCGTCCACCACCTGAATGACGTTCGCGCCCGGCTGACGCTGCACGTTCAGGATAATGGCGGGCGTGGAATCGACCCACGCGCCGAGCTTCGTGTTCTCCGGTCCCTGCACGATGGTCGCGACGTCCGTCAGCATCACCGGCCGCCCGTTGCGATACGCGACGACCGCGCTCTTGTACGCGTTCGCGTCGGTGAGCTGATCGTTCGCGTTGATGGTGTAGGCGCGCGTCGGGCCGTCGAAATTGCCCTTCGGCGTGTTGACGTTGAGGTTTGAAATCGTGGTGCGCAGATCGTCGATATTGAGCCCGTAGGAGGCGAGCGCGCGCGTATTGGCCTGAATGCGCACCGCCGGGCGGTTGCCGCCGCTCACCGACACGAGGCCCACGCCCGCGACCTGCGAAATCTTCTGCCCGAGCCGCGTGTCCGCGAGATCCTGTACCTGCGTGAGCGGCAGCGTCTTCGAACTGACGGCGAGCGTCATGATCGGCGCGTCGGCGGGGTTGACCTTCGCGTAGATCGGCGGGGCGGGCAGGTCGGACGGCAGCAGGTTGCCCGCCGCGTTGATGGCGGCCTGCACTTCCTGCTCGGCGATATCGAGCGGCAAGTCGAGGCTGAACTGCAACGTGATGACCGATGCCCCCGCCGAACTCTGCGACGACATCTGGTTCAGGCTCGCCATCTGCCCGAACTGCTTCTCGAGTGGCGCGGTCACGCTGGAAGTCATCACATCCGGCGAGGCGCCGGGGTAGAAGGTCTGCACCTGAATAGTCGGGTAATCGACGGCGGGCAGCGCGGACAGCGGCAGAAAGCGCAGCGCGACGAGGCCGACGAGCATGATCGCCGCCATCAGAAGCGCCGTGCCGACCGGACGCAGAATAAATAAGCGGGAGGGATTCATGCGCGAGGCTTAAAGATCACTGCTGCTGTTGCTGACGGTGACGATGCCCGCCGTGCTGCGCACCCGATGCACCTGAGGCCGCCGCTGCACCCGACGCGGCCGACGCACCGGAAGCCCCCGACGCCCCCTTCGCGCGTTCGGCCGGAATCGTGATCTTCGCGCCTTCTTTCAGGCGGTCAGAGCCGTCGATGACCACGCGCTCGCCCGCTTGCAGGCCGGACTTGATGCTCGTGCGCTCGCCATCCACCGGGCCGGTTTTCACATTGCGCACCGTCACCGTGTTGTCCGGTTTCACGACGTACACGAACGAACCCGATGACCCGTTAAGCACTGCCGACGTCGGCACGATGACCGCGTTCTTAATGACGTCGACGAGCAGCTTCGTGTTCACGAACTGATTCGGGAAGAGCCGGCTTTCCTTGTTGTCGAAAGTGGCGCGCAGCTTGACCGTGCCCGTTGCGGTGTCGATCTGGTTGTCGACCGTTTCCAGATAGCCGGATTCGAGCGCGGTGGTGTTCGCGCGGTCATACGCCGTCGCCGACATTTTCACGCCCGCGCGCAGCGGTTTCATGATCGCCGCGAGATTGTCTTCGGAGGTCGTGAAGATCACGCTGATCGGCTGCAGCTGCGTGATGACGACGACGCCGTTGGTGTCGCCCGTCGTCACGTAGTTGCCCGGATCGACCTGACGCAAGCCCACACGCCCGGACACGGGCGCGGTGATGCGCGCGTAGGCGAGGTCGAGCTTGTACGTATCGACGTTGGCCTGATCGGATTTGACCGCGCCTTCGTATTGCTTGACGAGCGACGCCTGCGTATCCACCTGCTGCTTCGCGATGGAGTCCTGCGAAAGCAGCGTCTGATACCGCTGCAAGTCGAGCCGCGCGGTTTGCAGCAGCGCTTGGTCGCGGGCCAGCGTGCCCTGCGCATTACGCAGCGAAATTTCGTAAGGACGCGGGTCGATTTGCGCGAGCATATCGCCCTTCTTGACCATCTGGCCTTCGCGAAACGCCACTTCCATCAGCGTGCCGTTGAGCTGCGTCTTGACCGTTACGTTCGCGAGCGGCGTGACCGTGCCGAGCGCATTGATGACGACCGGCATCTCGCCCTGCGACACGGTCGCCACATGCACGGGCTGAGGCTGGTTCATCGCATTCGCGCCGCCGCGCCGTCCGCCCTGTTGCGCCTGCTGCGGCGAACCCGCTGTCCCGCCGCGATTCCACGGATGCCACCACGCGACGGCCCCTGCGACGATCAACACGGCCACGACGAGCGGCACGAGACTGCGGCGGCGCGCCGGTGCGGCGGTGACGGGCGGAGCGGGATCGGCGGGGCGCGCGGGCGTCGGGCGCGGCTCGGCGGGAGGATTCTTTCGGTCGTCCATCGTGTGGTGGCTGGGTCTTTCCAAGTCTGTCGTACGGGGCGCGGATGGGCGGCATCTCGCGATGCAGTCGGCGGGGCCGGGTCGTGTGGCGGCGGCCGTAGCCGTCCATTCGGGACGTCGAAGCCGAGGCTGGACAGCCTGCCGGCCACGAGCGCCGCGCGGCCCCGGTGCGCGCGAAGCATGATGCTACGTCCCGCGCCCATGCCCGTCCACCAGGCATTCTTTCGGATGATTACGAGTGTTACACGCGAGCCGCACGGGCGCGTGAGGGCAGTCGTAGAGGGCGTAAGTCTACTTGTTTGCGCCGGACGGCGCGGCGCCGCCTGCGGTGCCGCCGATTTCCCGCGCAATGTGAGCGACGCATTCGAGCAGCGCGGGAACGACCGTCGTGATGAGCGTCTCGTGCGGACACTGGTGCGCCGCGCCGCCGCAGTTGACGGAGTAGCGTTCTTCCGACGGCCCGACGAAGCCCGCCGCCACCGCGTTCAGGCCGTGGTGCCATTCGCCGAGCGAAATCGCGAAGCCCCGGCGGCGTGCGTCTTCGAGACTGCGCTGCAAGCCGTCGGAGATAGTCGGCCAGTCATCGCCCGATGCGGTCTGCAGGCTGCGGATCAGCGCGTGGCGATCCGCGTCCGACAGTACCGAGAGATACGCGCGCCCGACCGCCGTGCGGCTCAGGTCCATCCTGCCGCCGACTTCGAGCCGCGAAACGAGCACGGCGGACCGCGGCCGGATAGCGTCGATGACCACCATCTCGAGCCGGTCGCGCACGGCCAGATGCACGCTCAGTCCCGTCGTTTCA
Source organism: Caballeronia sp. LZ062 (assembly GCF_031450785.1). Taxonomy (NCBI): domain Bacteria; kingdom Pseudomonadati; phylum Pseudomonadota; class Betaproteobacteria; order Burkholderiales; family Burkholderiaceae; genus Caballeronia; species Caballeronia sp. LZ062. Next base: position 1,584,879 of record NZ_JARTWB010000002.1, on the reverse strand, counting down.
GCGAGCGCGATCAGGAACGGACGAGCCCGCGCGCGAATGTCGAAATTGCGTAGAAAGCCGTTGCTGAGTTCGAGCACGGAGGCGGTGAGCACGAAACGCTCGCTGTCAGGCAGACGCAGCAGCAGCCCGGCGCCGACGAGCGTTGCGGTGATTCGCGAGACCGTCGGCTTGGGAATGCCGGTCCATTCCGTCAATTCGCGATTGCTCACCGGCGCATCGGCGGCGGCAATGCGGCGCAAGACGTCGAGTCCGCGCGCGAGTGCCGTGACTTCTTCGCTGTCTTTTTCTCTGGATTTGTCCCGGCTCGGCAACCGGTCGCTCATCGTAGGCATTGTTTTGTGAAACGTCGTTTCGAATGCTGAGTGGGCGATTGCAGTCAGGCGATGCCTGAAGCTTGCAAGCGATGCAAGCCCCGATGATAAGCTGTGCCAGCCATAGCGCTTTGACGCGCGTCTGTTTTGTGACCGGCCGTTGGGCAGATGCCCGGGCGCTGAAATTTTGCTTGACTTGGGCAGTGATCCCGGAAAAAATGGAACCCGATTTCGAAAGGGCTGGACGACGTGCGCGACCGCTTTCCGCTTCAGCTTTCGAACACAGGCTCTCAGGTTCTAGCACGGCCCTCGGAATGGCTAGAACTTTTAAGGCGCTACGGATACGTAGCGCCTTTTTTTTGCTCAACGATTCTGCTTCGCTTTGGGCGAATATACGCCTGAATCACATGCAGCGTTTACTGAAATCAGCGGACTAGCGGTGCGGGGATTCAATGCAGTTCCGTAAAGACGCGCCGATGCCTGAGCAGCACTTTGCCGCGCACGATCCAATACAGACTCGCCGCCAGCAACGCGAGCGCGACGCCGAACACGAAAACCGGCGAAACGCGTTCCGGCGCAGGCTGGCTTGTCGCCACGACGAGCGCGGCGAAGAACGCGCCGGCCGCCTGATAGTACGAGCGTTTCGCCAATATGCGGCGCATGCGGTGAGTGGTGAAGCGGGAGACGGGCGGGCGGGTAAACGGCTCGAAGAGCATCAACCCTGCGACGAGGGCGACGGCGAGATTCATGTAAATCATGGTGGGACTTCGGTAGGAGGGCGAGACTGCGGCGACTATAGTCCCGCCCGGACGAAGCCAAAACCAGAACTCTCCGAAATGTAGAGGAAACCTTCTATTGGCTGTCGCGGACGTCGCGAGCCTCGTGCTGGAGTCGTCGCAGTTCGCTTGTGATGCAAGCTTTGGGAGCCGCCGCGCGGCGTATGATGGCTGCGCGTTCATGGATGCGAAAGCGCACGCAAGCATCACGTAACCCGCAACACGCAAGAAGCAGGAGGCAGGACCATGCATATCCAATCGATGACCCCGATCGCTCGCATCGCAGTCGCACTCACGGTGCTCGGCGTGCTCGCCGCATGCGAGAAGCACGATGCCGCCGCCGGTCAGGCCGCGAGCGCCTATAACAATCTGGCCAGTCAGACGACGCAGAAGTTCGATCAGGCGGCGAGCTACGTCGGCCAGAAGGTCGATGCGGCGAAACAGTCGGCACAGCAAAGCTTCGATCACGCCGGCTCGATGCCGGATTTGTCGGCGAGCGACGTCGCCGCGTCGGCGCGTGCGAACCTGCAGAGCGCGGCGAGCGCGACCAATGCCGCCATTGCGGACGCCGCGAGCGCAACCGGCGCAGGCTTGCAGACGGCGGGCCGCAAGTTGCAGCAGTGGTCGGCGAAAGAGGGCGGCGCGTCGGGTGCGCAGGCATCGGGATCGGGCTCGGCAAGCGATTCCGCCGACACGCGCACCGACATGGACAAGTAAGCACGCGTTTCCTATGACGCGCTTAACAATCGGTTACCTGGACAATGCGCGGCGCGCGCAGGCCAGCCGCTAAACTGGCGGTCTTTCGGAAATCGAGACCGTTATGAAACCACGCAAGCTCGCGCATCGCGGCGCGCTGGCGTTCGTCGCGATATCCCGGATCTCCGCTCGCGCGCGTCGGCGCGGCCTTCAGCCGGCGGCCATCCCGGCAATCCGTGCGATAGCGTTCCTGACGACGCTCGTCCTGACCGCGCTTTTCTCGCTGACGAGCCCGCCGGCGCATGCCGCCCAGGCGCTCAATCTCCCTTCGCTGCAGGAATTGATCGCGCCGCCGCCCGCGCCCGCAGCGTCCTCGCCGGATGCGGCGTCGGGTGCGTCCGCGCCCGGTCCATCCGATGCCGACATGCTGCGCTCGCTCGACACCGTCATTTCGACGCTCGACAGCGACCGCCAGCGCAGCGCGCTCGTTTCGCAACTGAAGAAGCTGCGCGACGCCAAGCGCGCGGCCGAAGCCGCCGCGCCCGCGCCATCGACCGCGGCGGCCGCTCAGCCGGCATCGACGGAGGCTGCCGCGCCGCCGCCGACCGCAACGGCGACCGCCGCCTCATCCGTGGTGGCGGCGATCGCGCAGAACGCGGGTTTGCTCGGCGCGATCGCGTCGGCTCTGACGAGCATCGAAGCGGACGTGAAGCGCGGCAAAACGCCGCTCGCCTATTGGGGCGGGCGCTTCAACGCGGCGGGCAACGAGTTGTTCACCATTGTCACGAGCCAGAGCCGCGAGCCGTTCGGCCACACGCTCTTCAACTATTTCGCGACGCTCGCAGGCTGGGGCGCGTGCGCCTTCGTGCTCGTGAGCTTGCAGCGGCGCATGCACAGGCGCTACGGCATAGAAGCCGGCCTGCATTCGAATCCGACGACGCGCGAACTGTTCGTCTTCACCATGCGGCGCGTGGCGCCGTATGTCTTCGCGTTCGTCGCTGCGCTCACCTTCGTGCACATGATGCCGCAGTCGCTCGGCCGCACGCTCGCGATGGTCACCGCTTACGCCATCGTCGCGGGCGCGGTGTTCTCGGCCATCTGCCTCATCATGTTCTCGTTGTTCGGCTCGGCGCACCGGCGCGTTGCGGTCAACGTGCTCATCCTCCACGCGCGGCGGCTCCTGTTCGCCATCGGCACGTTCGGCGCGCTCGGCGATGCCGCCGCCAATTACGATGTCGCGCAGCAACTCGGCACGAATCTGTCCGCCCTTATCTCGACGTGCGCGAACATGGGCGCGGCCGGACTCACCGCTTACTTCGCGCTGGCGTTTCAGAGGCCCGTCGCGCATCTGATCCGAAGCCGCACCTACGAGCAGCGCAACACGCGCAAGGCCGCGACCGAAACGTTCGAAGTCGTCGCGTCGCTGTGGCAATTGCCGCTCTTGCTGCTGGCATCCGCTTCGGTGGTGGCGACGCTCGCGGGCATCGGCACATCCGAGAACGTGCTGCAAATGGCCATTGCCACGGCGGGCCTGCTCGTCGTCGCGTTCTTTCTCTCCGCCATCGTCATCCGCATCACGCGGCCGAAGTCGCGCAAGCCGCGCCGGCAATCCGCGTACGTGCGGCGGCTCGTGAAGTTCGTCGGCACGATGATCGTGGTCGCCATATGGCTCGGGTTTCTCGAACTCTCGTCGCGTTTCTGGGGCTTTTCGCTCGCGGACATGGTCGAGCGCAGCGTGACGGCGCGCGGCATCGCGCACGCGGTCAGCATGATCGTGCTGACGTTCTTCGTAGTGTGGCTCGTGTGGATTCTGATCGACACGGGCATTCAGGAGGCGCTCAAGCCCGATTCGGCGCGGCGCAGCGGGCGCGGCCCGAGTATGCGCGCGCGCACGATGCTGCCGCTCGTGCGCAACGTGGTGTTCGTCATGCTGTTGCTGATCGCCGGGATCGTGACGGCGGCCAACCTTGGCCTGAACGTGACGCCGCTGCTCGCGGGCGCAGGCGTGATCGGTCTCGCGGTCGGTTTCGGCGCGCAATCGCTGGTGGCGGATCTGATCACTGGGCTTTTCATCATCATCGAGGACACCATTTCGGTCGGCGATTCGATCGAGGTGGAAGGCGGGCACGCGGGCATCGTCGAGAGCCTGACGATACGCACGGTGCGTCTGCGCGACGGGCAGGGCGCGATCCACGCCATTCCGTTCTCGCAGATCAAGACGGTGAAGAACCTGTCGCGCGATTTCGCCTACGCGGTGTTCGAAGTGCGCGTGCCGTTCTCGGCAGACGTGGACGAGGTGACGGAAATGATCCGCGAAGTGGGCGCCGAGCTCATGGACGACGTGCGTCACCGGCGCGAAATGCTGGGCCCCGTCGAGGTGTGGGGGCTGGACCGCTTCGATCCCAACTGGATGGTGGTGAAAGGACAGATCAAGACGCGGCCGCTCTTGCAATGGAGCGTCGCCCGCGCGTTCAACTTGCGCATCAAACGCAAGATGGACGAAGCCGGCATGGAGATTCCGGTGCCGCAAATGCACGTGCAAATGTCAAAAGGCGGCGTGAGTAGCCCGGACGATGCGGCCCACGCTGCGAAGACGAAGCGCATTTGGGTCGACGAAGCGCCGCCGCTCGCCGACGACGAGCCCGAGCCGGCGGCAATGGCGAAGGCCGTGGATGTCTCGCACGAGCCGCGCCCGGCACCGCCCGCCACGGATCTTTCGGTGCCGATTCCGCCGCAGATCACGACCGCGCCCGAGCCCGGCAAGAGTTGACCGGACCGCTTTGCTCAGGCGACGAGAAGATCGTTGACGTGCGTGGCGATGTGCTCGCTTGCCACGCCATAGACATGGATCGATACGGCGCGCGCTGTCGCATCCGCGAGATTGCCGAGCCGATGAATGGCGCCGCGTCCCGCATCGGCATATGACACCGCGCCCGCTTCGCGTGAGTGACGTCGTGTTTCGACGGCGCGACACGCATCCACGTCCCAGCGATACAGCGTCTCGGCGAGCGCGCCCTCGATGACCGCATAGCCGCACCAGGTCCGATGCGCATGGACGGGGCTGAACTGCCCCGGCTCCCAGACGAGCGCGGCAATCGCGAAACGGCCGAGGCCGAGGGGATCGGCGGCGAGCAGATGACGCTGGTAGCCCTGCTGGCTGCCCGAGCGCTGGTCGGCACGCGAAAGCCCCGGATCGGCGATCACGCGGGAAAGCGCCGCATGCACGCGGATGCCGAACGACATGCCGCCATCGGCTTGCGCCGCATCGAGCGCGGCGTTGATTTCGTGACACAGGCGGCTGACGGCAACATTCGGGTCAGCCGGGAATGGCATGTTGCGTTGGGTGGCCAGTTCGAGTTCCATGTTGCGTGCGCGCCGGTGATTTCGATCATGAATTTATACCGGCTTGCATCCGAAAATGGTTTCCATATAATTCCGCTCGGAGAAGCAAAAATAGAAAATTTTCCTATCGGGGATGCAGTATGGGAATGGACCTCATCGACCGCAAGCTCTTGGAACTCCTGCAAAGCGACGTGACAATGCCTATCGCCGAGCTGGCTTCGCGGGTGAATCTGTCGCAAACGCCGTGCTGGAAGCGTGTGCAGCGGCTCAAGGAAACCGGCGTGATTCGCGCGCAAGTGGCGCTTTGTGATCCGAAGAAACTCGGCGTCGGCACTACGGTTTTCGTGGCGGTGCGCACGAATCAGCACACGCAAAGCTGGGCCGACGAGTTCACGCGCGCCGTGCGCGACATTCCGGAAGTGGTCGAGGTCTACCGGATGAGCGGCGAGACCGACTATCTGCTGCGCGTCGTGGTGTCCGACATCGACGACTACGACCGCGTCTACAAGCAGCTCATTCGCGCGGTGCCGCTCTACGACGTCAGTTCCAGCTTCGCGATGGAGCAGATCAAGTACTCGACGGCGCTGCCGGTGCGGCCCGCCGCCGACGCCTGACCTTGCATCGAGACGCGCAAGATAAAGAAAAGCCGCCCGGGGAGGGCGGCGCAACACGTCCGGTCACTAGGTATTCCGGTCTTGCCCCTTGCAGCCCTCGCCGGAATCGGACGCGCATGGAATCGCGTTGAGTATGGCCAATGAGGCGCACCGCGTTCAAGCCGGGCGATGCAGCAGAGAATTTCGCGGGCTTCGTTCGCGTGGCGAAACGGCCGCAGCCGGGCGCAATCCAACTGAAAACCAGTGCGGGTACGATGCTGGCTTTATCTCGAAATTCGCAACGAGCCGCTGCGCCGCCATGACCGACAACCCTCGCCAAGATCGCCCGAACCTGCCGCGCAAGAAGAATCCGACCTTGGGCATTACCGTGTTCATCGTGGTCGTGGTGCTGCTGGTGATTTTTACGCTGCTCTTCAACGCGATCCGCGACAAGCGCGAGTTCGACGAGCACAACGCGCCGCCCGCCGCCGCGAGCGATGCGCGTCCGGCACTGCCGGCCACCGGCGCCTCACAGTAACGCGCTCGGTATCACGCGGGCAGGTGGATCTGCGTCGCGTCCTTGCGGATGAGCGCCGACGCAGTCAGCATCTGCTTGCATTGATGCGCGAGCAGCTTCAGATCCTGTATCGCATCCGCAGGCAGACTTTGAGCGCGTTCCGCTGCGGCGACCATGGAATCCAGATCGCGGCGCAGCGCCTTGATCGCATCGAACGACGCCGCGCCGTCTTCCTCCGACACCACCGCCTGCGCTTCCGACAAGTTGTCGCGCACGATGCCGAACGCGCGCTGCACCGGCTCGAACGATTGACCGTCCGCGTCGTTGAGCGCCTGCAAGAGCGGTGCTGCCGCCGTGATCTGCGAGGCGAGCACGTGACTCTGCACGAGCAGATCGTTGAGTTCGGCGACGTACCTTTGCTGCGCCTTCGGTTCGAGCATCATGCGCTGGAACGCCTGCGCGAGATTGGCGAACGCCACATGCACGTTCTTGCGCGCGAGGCGGTAGCCGTAGTCCCGGTCGAGCGCGGTAGCGACGACGGTCGCGGCAGCGGATGCGCCCTTGCTCGCGGTCGCCGCCGTGCTCTCTCCGATGCCCGCAGGCGATAGCCGCTCGGCTGTGACGCTCGCGGCCTTGATGGCGTTTGCCGCGACGGCGTGGGCTTCGGCTTCGGCCTGCCTCGGCGCCGCTGCGGATGCTTCGCTGGCCGCGTCGGCGGCGGACACCGCCTGCATCGCCGAGGCAAAGGCGGCGCGCGCCTGGCCGTCGGCAAAGACGGCGTTCGGCACGCCGATCGTGGCTGCGTTTGCCGCGGTGGCCGCCGAGGCCGCCGTGGTTGCGGTCGCCGCCGTCCGCGCCGCGCCCGCCGCCGTCTTCGCCTTCCAGCGCCAGCTTGCTTCGAGATAATTGCGCGTCGCGGCGAGCAAGTCCTTCACGAGCTTGCCCATCAGCCGATATTCCCAGTACGGGAACAGGTGGCTCGCCGCAATGGCGATCGCACAGCCGACGACCGTGTCGATGGCCCGCTCGCCGATCAGCCGCAAGCTGCCGGGCGCGAGCAGGTGGAACATCAGGAGCACATAGCTGGACGTGAACACGACGCTGCCCGCGTAGTTGAACAGCAGCAGGCTGTAACTCATCACCATGGACGCGAACATGGCGACGAGCAGAATATGCGGATCTTTCACGAGCAGAATCAGCGCGATGGTGACCGCGCAGCCGATTGCCGTGCCGATGATCCGCTGCGTGTTGCGCTGCTTGGTGAGCGAATAGCCGGGTTTCAGGATGATGACCGTGGTCATCACGATCCAGTACGCGTTGGTGAGCGGCAAGAGCCTGCCGAGCCAGAAGCCGACACCCACCGCGATCGTCACGCGCAGCGCATGGCGAAAGCTGGGCGATGCCATGGTGAGGTTCGAGAAAATCTGCCTGAACGGCACGCGGCGGCTCGAAATGAAACGCGAGAGCGCGTGGTCGATCTGCAATTCGGTTTCGGTCAGACTCGCGTCGTCGCGTGTGCGGCGGCGCATTTTGTCGATGAGACGCGTCGCGCTCCAGAGCCGCCGGAACACCGCCGCCGCCGCCGCATACGCCTCCGGATTCTTTTCCGGCAGCGCGTGCTTGCGCATGAGTTCGAGTTCGTATTCGATCGCGCGCAACTCGGCCTTCGTGCTGATCTGCTTGGGCGCGGGACGATTCTGCAGCACCGCGAGCCCGATCTCCTGCAAGTCTTCGCCCGCCTTGCGCATCAGGTCGCGATAGAACACGAGCACGTCCGAGCCCGCGAACGTCTTGCGCACGAGCGGATAGTCCGTATGCGCGCCGACAAAAAACTCGTGAAGATCGACGACGTTGATGAAGAGGTTGAAAAGCCGCGCGCGCCGCGCATCCAGCTTGCCGGTTTTCACCTTCGGCAGATTGCGCAGCACGATCTCGCGCGCGCCTTCCTGCTGCTCGACCGCCGCAATCTGCTTTTCGATCAGCTTTCTGTAGCACTCGTCGAGATCGGCGTCGCTGTCATAAAACTCGGCGCGCGCCTGAAGGTATTCGGCGCAGCTGAAGATGCTCTGCGCGAGCGCCTGCCGCTCGATCCGATAGACGAGCAAATGCGACACGAGCGTGGCCCAGTACGTGTACCAGAGCCCGCCTAGCAGAATCCACGACGCATTGATGAGCGCCTGCATCGGCGTGAAATGCTCTTCCAGCGTCACGATCATCATGAAGAGCGTGGCGAAGCTGATCTGCGGCCAGCGGTTGCCGTAGACCACGATCAGCGAGAGCACGAACGTGAGCGGCACCACGGTCAGCCAGAGCGTGAGCGGATTCGCCGTCGCGATGCCGGTGGCAAGGGCCGAGAAGAAGCCGATGAACGTGCACGCCAGCATCTCGTTGTGCTTGTGCTTGAGCGGGCCGGGCATGTCGACGACGCATGCGCCGAGCGCGCCCGTCGCGATGGTGAAGCCGAGCTCGCGGTTGTGGAACACCGTGAGCATGAGCACCGCGGGCAGCGAGATGCCGAGCGCGCAGCGCAAGCCGCCAAAGAAGTACTGGCTGTAAATGAACTTCCTGATTTCGAACGAATAACGCATCGACTTCCTGTCTGGATGCTCGGGGGCGGGCAAGGGCGTTGTCGAGTCTAACCCAACTCACCGAGCCTTCGGACCTCGGCCGAATGGCCGAGTTCTCGGCACGCACGCCCCTTTGTTATGCTGGCGCTTGATTTGACAAAGCTTTGCCTTTCGCGGCTTTCTGAGCGCATCCCGACCGCCTTCCATGCTCGAACTCTTCTACTCGAATCGCCACGAAACGCTTGCTGCCGCGCTCTTCGAAGACCTTGACGCCTTCGCCATGCGCGAGAGCGATCCCTTCGCGAGCGAGGCCGTGATCGTGCCGAGCGCGGCCGTGCGCCGCCGGCTGGAACTCGACATGGCCGAGCGTTTCGGCATCTGCGCCAACGTGCAGTTCTGCTATCTCGCGCAGTGGCTGTGGGCGCAGATCGGCCGCGTGCTGCCGGTGCCTGCGCACTCGCCGTTCGCGCCGGACCGGCTCGCGTGGCGCTGCTATCGCCTGTTCGACGAACCCGCGTTCCGGCAAGCGCCGCGTCTGTCGACGTATCTGAACGCCGCCGACGATTCCATGCGCTACGAACTCGCGCGCCGCATCGCCACTGTGTTCGATCACTATCTGACTTATCGCCCGGAATGGCTCACGCACTGGCAGGCGGGCGGCTCGATTCTCGCGGGCGGCGGCGCGCAAACCGAGGCGCGCGGGCCGCATCTGCCCGGCGCGAGCGACATCCAGCGCCAGGACGAACACTGGCAGGCGGCGCTGTGGCGCGCGCTGCTGCAAGACCTCGCATCGCCGGATGCAGATCATGATCCGACGCCGCCCGCGTACCGCTTTCTCGCGGAAGTGCCGCGATTCGATCTCGATACCGTGATGCGCGCCGAGTGGCCGCGCCGCATCAGCGTGTTCGCTTTGCCGACGATGCCGCCGCTGCACATCGCGCTGCTGCGCGAACTGTCGCGCTGGATCGACGTGCGCATCTACGCGCTCAATCCGTGCCGCGAGTTCTGGTTCGACATCGTGAGCGAGGCGCGCGTCGAGCAATTGCAGTTGAAGGGCGAGGCGGACTTTCAGGAAGTCGGGCATCCGCTGCTCGCGGAGTGGGGGCGTCAAACGCAGGCGCAGCTTCACATGCTCAACGAGCTGACGGAGAGCGCCGCGTCCAGCGAACGCGAACTGTTCGAGGAGAACCCCGCGCCGACGTGGCTCGCGCGCGTGCAGAACGGCATTCTCACGCTGGACGAGGACAACGCTTGGCCGCAGCCGGAAGAGATCGTCGATACGGGCGTGGAAGTGCACGTCTGCCATAGCCTCTCGCGGCAACTCGAAGTGCTGCACGACCGCCTGCTCGACTGGTTCGACTCGATAGAAGGGCTGGAGCCGTCCGACGTGCTCGTCGCGTTTCCGGACCTGGCGGTGGCCGGCCCGCTGATCGACGGCATCTTCGGCACGGCGCCGGCGGGCGCGAGCAACGAGCGGCGGCGCATTCCGTATCGCATCACGGGCTTGCCGCCGTCGCAGGCGAATTCCGTCGCGCGTGCCATGCTCGACTGGCTCGCGCTCGCCGAGCGCGGCGTCGGCGCGCCCGAGCTGATCGAGTGGCTGCGCGTCGATGCGATCGCCGCGCGCTACGGCATCGACGCCGCATCGCTCGAAACGGCGCAGGAATGGCTCGCGCAGGCAGGCGCGCGGCGCGGGCTGCGGCCCGACGAAGTGACGAGCGAGCACGTGCCCGCCGCGCGCCACACCTTCGCCGATGCGCTCACGCGCCTCTTTCTCGGCTATGCGCTGCCCGGCGGCGGCGCGCCCGTCGCGGACTGGTTGCCGGTGGAAGGCGCGCAAGGCTCGGAGGCGGAACTGCTCGGGCGCCTCACGCACTTCATCGACGATATCGACGCCTTCGCGAAGGAAATCGAAGCGCCGCGCACAGCGCGTGCGTGGGGCGATCTGCTGCAGGATGCGCTCGCGCGTTTCTTCGATAGCGGCGTCGCGTTCAACGACACCATCGGCGACGTGCGCCACGCCATCGACGCGCTCGTCGTCGCCATCGACGAAGGGGCGCGCGACACCGAGGTGCCGGCCGCCGTGATCCGCACCGCGCTCACCGACACGCTCGACGATCCCGCGCGCGGCGGCGTGCCGTGGGGCGGCGTCACGTTCTCGTCGCTCACGAGCCTGCGCGGCTTGCCGTATCGCGTCGTGTGCCTGCTCGGCATGGACGACGGCATGCTGCCGAGTCTCACGCGCGCCGACGAATTCGACCTCATGGCGAGCTTCGGCAAGCTCGGCGACCGCCAGCGGCGCGACGACGAGCGCAATCTCTTTCTCGACTTGCTGCTTGCCGCGCGCGACCGGCTGATGATCGCGTACACGGGCCGCAGCATTCGCGACAACGCCGTGCTGCCGCCCGCCGCGCTGATCGACGAACTGCTCGATTATCTGGGGCAGGCCGTGGCGGGCAAGCATGCCGCGCCCGAGGCGCTGCGGGCGGCGCGCGCGTTGTTCGTTCACGAGCATCCGCTTCAGCCGTTCGCGCCAGAGTATTTCGAGCCGGGCGGCCGGCTTTTCACCTACGAGCCCGAGCGGGCAGAACTGGCGCGCGCGCTCGCGGCGGGGCGCACGCACGGCAGTCCGCCGTTCTTCGCCACGCCGCTGCCGCCCGAAGAAGATGAAGACATCGTCGCGTTCGACGATTTCGTGCGTTTCTGGCGGCACCCGGCGCGCGCGCTGCTGCGCGACCGTTTGGGCATTGCGCTCGTGGATGCCGACGCCGAACTCGACATCACCGAGCCGTTCGAACTGGGCTTCGCAGGCCGCGATGCGCTGGCGGCGCGCGTGCTGCCGTCGCTGCTCGATGCGGCGGACGAGACGGCAGCGCGCGTGCGCGAACGCGCCCGCCACGTCGCGCGCACGAGCCCTGAAATGCCCGGCGGCGCGACCGGCGCGGTCTGGCAGGCGCGGGAGATGCACGCGCTCGCGCATCTGGCGGACCGCATCCGCGTGTCGGTGGCAGAAGGCGTGACGCGGCTGCCGTTCGCGCTCGATATCGCGCCGCGCTGGCCTGACAGCGATGGCGTGGCGCTCTTCGCCGCACACGACGACACGCTCATCGACGAGCGGCCGTTCACGCTCGCCGGCACGCTGAATCGCCTGACGCCGCAAGGGCAGGTGATCTACCGCTACGACCAGCCGCGCGCCCGCGACTATCTCTCGGCGTGGCTCACGCACCTGGCGTATTGCGCGGCGCTGCCGGACGGTCCGCGCCGCACGGTCTGGCACGGGCGCGGCGGGCAGTCGGCGGATTTCGAACTGGCGCCCGTTGCCGATCCGCTTGCGCATCTCGGCACCCTTGCGGCGCTGTATCGCGCCGGACGACGCATGCCGCTGCGCTTCTTTCCAAAGAGCGCGTGGCTCAAGCTGGCCGAAGGCGATGCCAAAGCGCACGCCGCTTGGGAGTCCGATCGCACGCGGGCCGAGTCCGACGATCCGGCGTATCGCATTGCCTTTCGCGGTGAATCTCTGTCGCTCGACGAACGTTTCGCCGCGCTCGCGCGCATCGTATTCGAACCGCTTCGGCAGCATTTGCGGAGCGGCGCATGACCACCATGACTGACGTTGTGAACAACGAAACCGTGCAGGAACTCGACGTCTTCGCCTGTGAACTCGATGGCGTCAACCAGATCGAGGCGTCCGCCGGAACGGGCAAGACGTGGAACATCTGCGCGCTGTACGTGCGCCTGCTGCTGGAAAAACAGTTGAGCGTCGAGCGCATTCTCGTCGTCACGTTCACGAAGGCCGCGACCGCCGAGCTGCACGAGCGCATCCGCACGCGGCTCGCAGGCGTCGCGCATGCCATCGAAAACGGCGACGCGGCGGGCGATCCGTTCATCGAGCGGCTCTTCGAAACCACGCTCGAACAGATGGACCAGGACGAGGCGCTGCAACGCATCCGCATCGCGCTGCATAGCTTCGATCAGGCCGCTATCCACACGATCCACGCGTTCTGCCAGCGCGCGCTGCAGGAAGCGCCGTTCGCCGCCGCGATGCCGTTCGCGTTCGACATGGAAGCCGACGACAGCACGCTGCGCTTCGAACTTGCTGCGGACTTCTGGCGCGAGCGCGTCGAGCCGGCGGCGGCGCGCGTGCCATCGTTCGCGGCGTGGCTCGTCGCTAAGGGCGCGGGGCCGGCATCGCTCGATGCGCAGCTTGCGCGCCGTCTGAAAAAGCCGCTCGCGGCGCTGCGCTGGGGCGACTTGGTTTCTGCACAAGCCGCAGAAAGCGCAGACGCGCAGGCGCTTTTCGACGAAGCTTGCGCCCTATGGCATGCGGAGCGCGACGCGATCGCCAGGCTGCTCTTCGACGCCGAAGCCATGCTTAAGCAGACGTCGCACAAGCGGTCGATGATCGAAGCCGCCATCGACGCGTGGGCCGAGTATTTCGCCGATGCCGACTGTCACGCGCCGCCGCCGAAAGACGCGCTGAAGATCACCGCGTCGGCGCTCGCGAAGGGCACCAAGGTCAAGCACACGCCGCCCGCGCATCCGTTCTTCGAGCATGCCGAGACGCTTGCTGCGGCGGCGGCTGCCGCGGAGGCCACGCAGCGCGCGCTGTGGCTCGATATCGTGCGGGAATGGCTTGAATACGCGCCGGCGGAGTTGTCAGCCAGAAAGCGCGCGCGGCGCGTCGTGTCCTTCGACGATCTGCTCTCGAACCTGCATCACGCGCTCGTCAAACATGCGTGGCTCGCGCAGGCGCTGCGCGAGCGTTATCCGGCGGCGCTCATCGACGAGTTCCAGGACACCGACCCGCTGCAGTACGCCATCTTCAACCGTGTGTTCGCGCCGCACGGGCCGCTCTTCCTCGTGGGCGATCCGAAGCAGGCCATCTACAGTTTTCGCGCGGCCGACCTGCACACGTATCTCGCGGCGCGCGACGGCGCGAGCGCGCGCTATACGCTCGCGGTGAACCAGCGCTCGACGGCGCGGATCATCGAGGCGTGCAACCGCGTGTTCGGCGCGAATCCGTCGGCGTTCATCCTCGACGGGCTCGACTATCAGCCGGTGCGCGCGGGCACGCGCTCGCGCGGTCCGTTCGTCGACGCGACGCCTGCCGCCGCGTATTCGGATACTGCGGATTTCTGCGTGTGGATGTTGCCGCACGGCGAAGAGGCGCTCTCGAAGACAAACGCGCAGCGCGACGCGGCCGAGGCGTGCGCCGCCGAAATCGCGCGGCTTCTGCGCGGCGCGCAGCGTGGCGAAGTGCGCATCGGCGACGCGCCGCTTTGTGCGGGCGATATAGCCGTGCTCGTGCAGACGCACCGGCAGGGCAGCATGGTGAAGCGCGTGCTCGCGGCGTGGGGCGTCGGCAGCGTGGAGCTGGCGCAGGCGTCGGTCTTCGGCTCGCTCGACGCCGAGCAGATCGAGCGCGTGCTCGCGGCCATCGACACGCCGGGCGACTTGCGCCGCTTGCGCGCCGCGCTCGCGACCGACTGGTTCGGGCTCGATGCGGCCGCGCTCTGGCGTCTCGAACATGCGGTTTCCATAGCGGATGCGCACGACGATCCAAACGACAACGCGAACGACTCGACGAGCTGGGTCGAGCGTTTCTCACGCTATCGCACGATCTGGCACGAGCGCGGCTTCGCGGTGATGTGGCGCACGCTCACGCGCGAGCTATCCATTGCGGCGCGCCTCGTCACGCGTCCGGATGGTGAGCGCAGGCTTACGAACATCAATCATCTCGCGGAACTGTTGCAGGCGCGCTCGGTCGAGCAGCCCGGCATCGCGCCGACGCTGCGCTGGCTCGCCGCACAGCGCGCGCAGCAGGGCGGCGGCGAGGACGCGCAACTGCGGCTGGAGTCGGACCGCAATCTCGTGCAGATCGTGACGGTCCACAAGTCGAAAGGGCTGGAGTACGCGGTCGTGTTCTGCCCGTTTCTCAACGACGGCGCATCGCGCGACGCGGCGAAATCCGGCTTGCCCGACGCGAAGGAGTACCACGACGAGGCGGGCGAAGCGGTGCTGCACTATGGCATCGACGAGGACGAGTCGAAGGAGGTGAGCGCTGCCATCGCCCGCGAGCAGGCGGCGGAACGCGCGCGCCTCGTCTATGTCGCGCTGACGCGGGCGGTCTATCGCTGCTACGTGGTCGCGGGCGTGTATATGTCGAACGTCTCGAACAAGTCGACGAAGGAATCGCGACGAAGCGTGCTCAACTGGCTCGTGGCGGGCGCCGGGCAGGACTTTGACGCGTTCTGCGAGGAGCCGCCCGACGAAGCGGGCATCGTCGCCGCGTGGCACGCGCTGGAAGCGCAGGCCGATGGCGCAATCGGCGTGTCGCCGTTGCCCGTCATCGGCACGCGAGAGCCGCTTGCCGCCGATGCTGCCGGCACGCATGAGATGACCGCGCGCACCAATCAGCGTTTGTTGCGGGACCGCTGGCGCATGGCGAGCTTCAGTTCGCTGATCGCAGCCGGCGCCCGCGACGAAGCCAACCAGCCGCAGCCGGTCGAAGCGCGGCCCGATCACGACGAACTCGCGGATCTGAACGTGCCGCTCGCGCCGGAAGCCGCGCCGCGAGACGAAACCGCGCTCGCCGACGACGACATTCTCGCGTTTCCGCGCGGGGCGGCGGCGGGGGAATGTCTGCATCGCATGTACGAACTCGCCGACTTCACGCAGCCGGCGACGTGGCCCGGCGCCATCGATCGCGCGCTGCGGGAGCATCCGACGCCCGCGCCCGAGCCGCTTGCCAGGCGCCTGAAGCCGATGATGCAGCGCCTGCTCGCGGACACCGTCTCGACTGAAATCGCGCCGGGCTTGCGTCTTTCGCAAATTCCGCCGACACGGCGCATGAATGAACTGGAGTTTCTGTTTCCCGCGCCGTCGCTGGATTTTGCGGGACTGCGGCGGATTCTCGCCGCGCACGGCTATCCGGACGTCGCGCTCGAAGCGGGCGCGTTGCGCGGCTTTATCAAGGGGTTCATCGACATGATCGTGGAGCACGAGGGGCGCTACTGGATCATCGACTGGAAGTCGAATCATCTGGGCGAGCGCCCCGCGGACTACAGCGCCGCGCCGCTCGCCGACGCGATGGCGCACCACGCGTATCACCTTCAGGCGCTCGTGTATGTCGTCGCATTGCACCGGTATCTGCGCGCACGGCTTGCGGCTTACGACTACGAGACACACGTCGGCGGCTATCTGTATTTGTTCGTGCGCGGCGTGCGCCCTGACTGGCGCGACGGCGACGGGCCGAGCGGCGTGCATAGCGGACGCCCGCCGCTCGCGCTGGTCGAGGCGCTTGATCGGGTGATGTCCGGAGGCGCGGCATGAGGACGATTAACGTGGGCGTTCACGCATCGCGGATCGCGGACGAAAGCCGCGCTCGACCGGCTGATGTGCGCGGGCGTGGCATGAGCACGATGCACGTAGATGTGCCGGTATCGCGCTTCGCGGACGAAAGCACGGCGCTCGACGGGCTGATGTCCGGAGGCGCCGCATGAGCACGAAGGAGTTGGATTCGCCGGCATCGCGCTTCGCGGACGAAAGCCGCGCCGGACCGGCTGATGCGCGCAGGCGTGGCATGAGCACGAGCAACATGAATGTGCAGGCATCGCGCGTCGCGGCGGAAAGCGCGGCGCTCGACCGGCTGATGTCCGGAGGCGCGGCATGAGCACGATGGTCGTCAATCCTCCGGCATCGCGCGTCGCGGACGAAAGCGCGGCGCTCGCCGAAGGTTTCGCGCGGCGCATGGGCGAACTGTCGCGGCGTTCGGGCGCAAGCGCGAACGCGGTGGCCTGGGCCGAACGCGCGGCAGTCGCGATCAGCCGTGCGACGGCGCTCGGGCACGTGTGTATGCCGCTCGCCGCGCTCGCGCGCCGCCACGGCGAACGCCCGAGCGACGCACGCAAGGCGCTGCTCGCAAGCGGCGTCGCCTGTCTCGCCCGCACGCAGCCGGCCATGCAGGCGGCGGATTTGCTGCCGCTTGTCATCGATGAAGACGGCCGCCTGTATCTCGCGCGCTACTTCGACTACGAGCGGCGGCTCGCGGGCGCGCTCGTCGAGCGGGCGAACGCGGCGCGCGTGCCGGTATCCGGACGTGAGCTTGCGGCCCATGCTGCACGCGTCGCCCGTTATTTCGGGCCGGGCGCGGGCGATGAGATCGACTGGCAGCGCGTCGCGGCGCTCGTCGCGCTGGCGGGAAGACTGACCATCGTGAGCGGCGGTCCGGGCACGGGCAAAACGACGACGGTGGTCGGCGTGCTCGCCTGTCTGCTCGATGCGGATCCGAATCTGCGGATCGCGCTCGCCGCGCCTACCGGCAAGGCCGCACAGCGGATGCAGGAGGCGTTGATCGAGCGCGCGGACAAGCTGCCTCCCGAACTCGCGCAACGCTTGCCGCGCACGTCGTTCACGTTGCAGCGCCTTCTCGGCGTGTTGCCGGACGGCGGCTTTCGGCATCATCGCGACAATCCGTTGCCGTACGACGTGATCGTCGTCGACGAAGCGTCGATGATCGACGTCGCGCTCGCAGCGCATTTGCTCGAAGCGGTCGCACCGACGAGCCGGCTCGTGATGCTCGGCGACAAGGATCAGCTATCGGCGGTCGAAGCGGGCGCGGTGTTCGCGGAACTGAGCGCGCAGCCGTCGTTCAGCGAGGCGGGCGCGCGGCGGATCGCCGAGTCGCTCGGCGTGGACTACGCGCGTCTGCGGGCGGCGCTGCCGCACGGTTCTCGTTCGGATTACTCAACGGACGACGACCTGGAAGACGAAGCATTCGACATGGCGCCTGAGGCGACGCAAAGCGCAGGCGAGGGCGCTCTGTCTGCGTCGGGAGACGTGCGACGCGATGAACCCGAGGTTCCGGTTGTGTCGAACCGGAGCGCTGCGCCGTTGCGCGCGGCATCGGCGTCACGAACGCAAGCAGTATTCGATGACGAGGGTTACGCCGACCTTTTCGCGACCATCGACACGGAGTGGTATCCGGAAGACGAAGGCAGCGGCATTGCGCTGGACAACAAGAACGACGATCGCGGCAAGCGGGACGCGCTGGACGCGCGCATGGAGCAGGGCGGACAAGGCGAGCGTAGGCAGCATGACGAGCGTAGCCGGCGCGACCAGGCCAATCAGCGCGACGAGCGTAACTCGCAACAAGAGCGAAATCACGACAACGAGCCGGATCAAGCCGACGAGCAGAACCGGCACAACCTGCGAAACCAGCGCATCCAGTACCCGAACGCGCACCACGCGCACCAACAGCACCACCCCCTCGGGCGAACCGACGTCCCGCTCACCGACAGCGTCGTCTGGCTCGCGCGCAACTATCGCTTCGGGCTGGATTCGGCGATTGGCCGCTTGTCGATTGCGATCCGCGACGGCCATGCCCAAGCCGCGCTGGATGCGCTCGAAATCAGGCAATCGCCCGCAGCGAACGGCGCCGCCGCTCTCGACGCCCGCGCCGCCGTGCTTCTAGACGACGCGCACGCCGCGCTGTCCGACCGCACGCTCGCGCATCTGGCGAAGGGATTCGCACCCTACGCGGACGCGCTCTCGTCCGTTCTCGAAGCGCGGCGCGCGGCGTTGAGCGGGATGCAATCCGACGAAACGCGTCTCTTCGACGCGCTGAACCGCTTCCGCGTGCTCTGCGCGATGCGCAAGGGTCCGCGCGGCGTCGACGAGGTGAACGCGCGCATGGCGGCGAAAGTGCGCGAGCACGCGGGCATCCCGCTTGCGCTCGGTGCTCAATGGTTCGCCGGGCGACCGATCATCGTCACGCGCAACGACTACGCGCTCGGGCTATTCAATGGCGATATCGGCATTGCGCTGCCGGGCGCGGACGGCGCGCTGCGCGTCGCGTTCCGCATGGCCGACGGGTCGCTCCGCTACGTCTCGCCCGCTGCGCTTCCGCCGCACGACACGGCTTTTGCGCTCACGGTCCACAAGTCGCAGGGCTCGGAGTTCGAGCACGCGGCGCTGGTGTTGCCGGGGACTTTCGTGCGCGTGCTGTCGCGCGAACTGGTGTACACGGCCATCACGCGGGCGAAGCGCCGAGTCGAGGTGATCGGCTCCGCGGAGATTTTCGCGCAGGCGGTGACTGCGCCGACGCGCCGCGACTCCGGCCTCGCGGCGAGAATGATGCGGTTGATGCGCGCGGGCGGCGCAGCGTAGACGGCGTGTGTGTTCGAAGGAGTCACTTTCATGATCGATACCCTCGCGATTGCGCCGGGCGAAATCGAGTTGACGGCCGTTCGCGCGCAGGGCGCGGGCGGGCAGAACGTCAACAAGGTGTCGAGCGCCATTCATCTGCGCTTCGATATCCGCGCGTCATCGCTGCCGGAGCACATCAAGGCGCGTCTGCTCGCGCTCGCCGATAGCCGCGTCACGCGCGACGGCGTGATCGTCATCAAGGCGCAGGAGCATCGCACGCAGGACATGAATCGTGCGGCGGCGCTCGCGCGTCTCGACGAACTGATTCGCAGCGTGAGCGTCACCCGCCGCAAGCGCATCGCGACAAAGCCCACGCGTGCATCGCAGGTGCGCCGGGTGGAAGGGAAAGTGAAGCGCGGCGCTGTGAAGGCAGGGCGCGGGCGCGTGAGGGACGAGTAGGACGAACGGAGCAGAGCCGGACCAGTCGGAGGGGCAAGGGCAGCTACCGCGCAAGCGACTTCCGCGCGACGAACGGCACGCGTTTCACGACGCCCGTCGCCAGCGCCGTTCCTGCGAGCACGACAGCGCATCCTTCCAGCATGACGAGCGAGACATGCTCGTCGAGAAACAGCGCGCCCCACAGAATGCCGAAGAGCGGGATGACGAAAGTGACCGTCATCGCGCGGGCGGGGCCGGCGGATGCCACGAGCTTGAAGTACAGAAAATAGGCGATGCCCGTGCAGCACACGCCGAGCGCGATCACGGCCTCCCACGCGTGGGCGGAGACGGGCGTCGCGGGCCATGTCATTGCGGCGAGCGGCGCAAGCGCCACGGTCGCGCCGATCATGCTGCCGGCGGCGTTCGTGGTCGCGTCGACGTCCATCAGGTACTTCTTCGCGAAGTTGCCCGCGACGCCGTACAGCGCCGATGCCGCCAGCGCCGCGGCCGCCGCCAGCAGCCCGCGCGCGGGCAACGCCGTCGCGCCCGCGTCGTGTGCGCCCTGCGTCGCGATCTGGTTCCACACGAGCAGCAGCACGCCCGCGAAGCCGATCGCCATGCCGATGGTGCGCATCGTCGTCAGGCGGTCCTTGAGCCACATGTAGGCGACGAGCGCGCCCCAGAGCGGCGTCGTCGCGTTGATGACGGACGTGGCGCCCGCCGACAGCGTGAGTTCGGCGAAGGCGAAGAGGCAGAACGGCGCGGCCGAATTCAGAATGCCGACGACGAAAAGCGGCACGGCGCGCTTGCGCATCGTCGTGAGCGTGCCGGCCCACGGGCGCCGCGCGAGCAGCATCGCGACGAGAAAGAGCGCGCCGATGCCCACGCGCACGGCCATCAGCGGCGCGACGCCGAACTCGGCGACACCCACGCGGATGAACAGGAACGACGCGCCCCACATGGCGGCAAGGATGACTAATTGAAACAAATTGACGATGGACATGACGATTGCGGACTTCGAGCCTGCTTGTGAAAGTCCGCGCATGTTACACCGTGCCGCGCGCCGCGCAGCGATTGCCCAACGAGACCGCAAGAAGCAGGAGTGCGCCCCGGCACCGACCGGGGGCGCGGGCGTCGTTAGTGCGGGGGAATCATCCACGTGAGCACATTCTGTTGCAGCCAGACGAGCACGCCGAGAATGATGGTGAGAAGGATCGAATGCTTGAAGGTGCGCGCGAAGACGAGGCCTTCCTTGCCCTTGAGTTCGGTCGTCGCCACGCCCGTCGAGATGTTCTGCGGCGAGATCATCTTGCCCATGACGCCGCCGGACGAGTTGGTCCCCGCCATCAGCACCGGATTCAGATTGAGCTGATGCGCGGCCACCACTTGCAGATTGCCGAAGAGCGCATTGCCCGACGTGTCGCTGCCCGAGAGGAAGACCGCGACCCAGCCGAGAAACGCCGACACGAGCGGAAACAGCGGCCCGACCGACGCCACGCCGAGACCAAGCGTGTAGTTCATGCCCGAGTAGTTCATCAGATAGGCGAGCCCGACGATGGTCGCCACCGTCAAGATAGCGATGCGCGTCTGCACCCACGTATCGACGATCGCCGCGCCGAATTCACGCGCCGGCAGTTTCACGAGCGCGGCCGTGATGATCGCCGCGACCAGAATCGCCGTGCCCGTGGCAAGCGGCTGGAAGTCCCAGATCGCGCCGTAAGGCTGGTTGTAGAGCGTGATGTAGACGGCCTTGTCGAGCCCCGGCCAGGCGACCTTGACGTCGCCGATCAGGAAAATCTTCGCCACCGTCCACACGATCACGACCACCGAGACCACGATCCACGGCAGCCATCCTTGCCCGCCCGAGAGCGCCGCGCGCGTGTCGCCCGCACGGTCGACGTTCACCGCGAAGCGTTCGTCGGGCGCGGGTTTCCAGACGCACAGGAACGCAATCGTCAAAATCAGCGAGATCAGCGACGAGAGCACGTCCGTCAGCGCATAGCTGATGTAGTTCGACGTGACGAACTGCGTGAGCGCGAATGCGCCGCCCGAAACGAGCAGCACGGGCCACACGCGCATCATGTTGCGAAAGCCCGCGTACACGGCGATCACGTAGAACGGCAGAAAGAACGCGAAGAGCGGCAACTGGCGGCCGACCATTTTCGCGAGTGCGTCCGTCGGCAGATGCGTGACCGCGCCGAGCACGGTGATCGGCACGCCCAGCGCGCCGAACGCCACCGGCGCCGTGTTGAAGATCAGCGTGAAGGTCAGGGCTTCGAGCGTCGGAAAGCCGAGCAGGATCAGAAGCGAACTGGTGATGGCGATCGGCGTGCCGAAGCCCGAGATGCCTTCGAGCAGCGCGCCGAACGAAAAGCCGATCACGACAAGCACGATGCGCCGGTCGTTCGGCAGGTTATCGACCATCCACAGGCGAAAGGCTTCGAAGCGCCCGGAACGCTGCGCGACGTTATAGAGCAGAATCGCCGCGAACACGATCCACATGACCGGCCACAGCGCGAAGACCGCGCCTGCCGCGACCGAGTTCAGCGCGAGCCCGACGGGAAAGTGCCAGCCGGCGATCGCGATGACGAGCGCGGCGATCAGCCCCGCCAGCGACGCCTGCCACGCCGGGCGGCGCGCCCAGCCGAGCAGCACGAGCACGATGATGATCGGCAGCGCCGCGACGATGAACGACAGCGCCAGTGAATTGGCAATCGGGGTGAGTAGCTGATGAAACATCGCGTCTCCTTTTTTTTCTGTGGTGGCGAAGCGGCGGCCGCTGCCGCCATGCGCGCGGAGTTCGATGTTTCAGTCGCGGACGCAGGCGACGTGCGCCGTCTTAAGCGCCGGCGTAACACGCCCACTAAGAATATGTGACAGATGAACCGCGTCAAGCGGTGAAAGCCCGCGTACCTGCGCGTCGGCGCGGGCCGTCAGCCGTGGATCAACCTTCGACGGCCGCGGCGGTTGCCGCCGCCGTCGCGCCGCTGTCGCGGTTCGCAGGCGGCGTTTGCCCGCGGAATACCCAAACGGTCAGAAGCGCAATCGATGCGAGCATCCAGAGCAGAAAAAATACGAAGGCCATCATGTCCTGTTCCCCGAGAACGAAGTGGGCGACGGCTGCGCGCCGTCGCATCGCGGCATTTAGGGACGGTAGATAGCCAGAATCGTGCCAATTGTCTGTCCAATTCCGCCAAAGCCTTGTCGGAAAAGGAAAGTGAGGGATCGCACGCGACGAACGCAGTGCCTGAGGCGGCGCGCGGCATCGGAAAATGTTTCAGGTTCGTTACGGGACGCCGAATGAACGGCTACGGAGCGCCGATTTTCGTAACGCGGACGAACAGATGCCGCGTGAGTCAGCGGCCGCGTCCGCCTCCGTGACCGCCTCCTCCGTGCCAGCCGCCGCCGTAGCCGCCTTGCCACGTGCCGCCGCCGTGCCAGCCACCGCCGCCGTGCCAGCCACCGCCGCCGTGCCAGCCACCGCCGTGGTGCCAGCCTCCGCCATGCCAGCCGTGGCCCCAGCAGCACCCGCCGCCCCAGTAGCCGAAACCGACGGAAATCGCCGGATAGCCATATGCGTAGTACGGGGGATAAGGATAGGGATAGCCGTAGGCCGGATAAGCGCCGTAGTACTCGGCGTATGGCGACACGGCGGAGTAGGGCACCTGTTCTGTCGTATAGACGGTGCCGGTCCCCGGGACCGCCGATGCGCCCGATGCGCCCGACGCACCCTGCGCCGGCAACGCGAATTCACGCTGCGCATAGACGGCGCTCACAGTCGGGTAAGACGCAGCGGGATAGTCCGGATAAGGCGGGTAATAACATCCGCTGACGATGAGCCCCGTGGCCAGCGCGGCAACGGCGCTCCGTGCGGGCATCTTGCGTGCGGAAATCATGATGCTGCTCCTTGGCATGACCTTCTGGACTCTTCGGGTTCGATTATTTCGAGAGAACCGGTCCGTTAAAGAGTAGCTTAGTCGATCGATGCGTGACGGGCGTCGCGGCGCCCTGTGTGGAACGATGGCCGGAGTCGCTTCCTGTAACAGACATGAAACAACGCGCGGCGCCGACTGTCGACTGCCGCACGCCGATGGGCTACTGCGTCACTTGCCGACCTGGTTGCCGATCACGCCGCCGACCGCCGCGCCGCCCAGCGTCGACAGTGCGCTGCCGCCGATCACAGCCCCGCCCGCTGCGCCGACGCCCGCGCCGATGGCGGTATCGCGCTGACGCGTGCTCATGTTGTCGCAGCCGGTCATTCCGGCGAAAAGAGCTACGAGCATTGCTGCGGCGCCGATTTGTTTGATGTTTTTCATGTCGACTCTCCAGTGATGATGGAATGAATCGGCTGCGGCGTGACTCCGGACGAAACGACGGTCCGGCGCGCATGCCGCGCTTTTTTCGCCGGTTCGTCCAAAGACCAGCAGGAAAGATGCCCGAATCGTCTGAATGAGCTCACAGCCTTGCCACGTAACACTGGGGGGGAGCGGCGCACTCGAAAACGGCCTGTCGCACTCGCCGCGCGACAGGCCGTTTCGGGTCAGGCTTTCAGTGCGTCAGAGACGGCGCATCACGTCGGCTGATAAATCTCCGCGCCCTTCTTCACGAACTCGATCGCCTTGGTCTGCATGCCGTGCGTGAGCGCGTCGGTTTCGCTCACGCCTTGCTTCGCCGCGAAGTCGCGCACGTCCTGCGTGATCTTCATCGAGCAGAAGTGCGGACCGCACATCGAACAGAAATGCGCGACTTTGGCGGAGTCTTTCGGCAGCGTCTCGTCGTGGAATTCGCGCGCCTTGTCCGGGTCGAGGCCGAGATTGAACTGGTCTTCCCAGCGGAATTCGAAGCGCGCTTTCGAAAGCGCGTTGTCCCGAACCTGCGCGCCGGGATGGCCTTTGGCCAGATCCGCCGCGTGCGCCGCGAGCTTGTACGTGATGATGCCTTCCTTCACGTCGTCCTTGTTCGGCAAGCCGAGGTGCTCCTTCGGCGTGACATAGCAGAGCATCGCAGTGCCGAACCAGCCGATCATCGCGGCGCCGATGCCCGAGGTGATGTGGTCGTAGCCCGGCGCGATGTCGGTGGTGAGCGGCCCGAGCGTGTAGAAGGGCGCCTCGTCGCACCATTGCAGCTGCAGGTCCATGTTCTCCTTGATGAGCTGCATCGGCACGTGGCCCGGGCCCTCGATCATCACCTGGACGTCGTGCTTCCATGCGACTTGCGTGAGTTCGCCGAGCGTCTTCAGCTCGCCGAGCTGGGCTTCGTCGTTCGCGTCGTAGATGGAGCCGGGGCGCAGGCCGTCGCCGAGCGAGAACGAGACATCGTATTGCTTCATGATTTCGCAGATGTCCTCGAAGTGCTCGTAGATGAAGCTCTCCTTGTGATGCGCGAGGCACCACTTCGCCATGATCGAGCCGCCGCGCGACACGATGCCGGTCATGCGGTTCGCCGTCAGCGGCACGTATTGCAGGCGCACGCCCGCGTGAATGGTGAAGTAATCGACGCCTTGCTCCGCCTGCTCGATCAGCGTGTCGCGGAAGATTTCCCACGTGAGGTCTTCGGCCTTGCCGTTCACCTTTTCCAGCGCCTGATAGATGGGCACCGTGCCGATCGGCACCGGCGAATTGCGGATGATCCACTCGCGCGTCTCGTGGATATGCTTGCCGGTGGACAGGTCCATCACCGTGTCGCCGCCCCAGCGGATCGCCCAGGTCATCTTGTCGACTTCCTCGCCGATGGACGAGCTGACCGCCGAATTGCCGATGTTCGCGTTGATCTTCACGAGGAAATTGCGGCCGATGATCATCGGCTCGCTTTCCGGGTGATTGATGTTCGCGGGAATGATCGCGCGGCCGCGCGCCACTTCCTCGCGCACGAACTCGGGCGTGATTTCCTTCAGCGCGTCCTTGCCGAACGCCGCCGCGCCGAACGCCTGTCCGGGATGCTGGCGGCCCATCATCTGCGCGAGCTTTTCGCCATTCGGGCCGCTCTTGCGCAGGCTTTCGAGATATTCGGCGCGGCGCTGGTTCTCGCGAATCGCGATGTATTCCATCTCCGGCGTGACGATGCCCGCGCGCGCGTAGTGCATCTGCGTGACGTTCTTGCCCGCGACGGCGCGGCGCGGCTTGCGGTGCAGGCCGGGAAAGCGCAGTTCTGCCGTCTTCGGGTCGGCGGCGCGCTCGCGGCCGAATTCGCTCGACAGGCCCGCCAGTTCTTCCGTGTCGCCGCGTTTCTCGATCCAGCCGGCGCGCAGCGCGGGCAGTCCCGAGCGGATGTCGATCTTTGCGTCCGGGTCGGTGTACGGACCGGACGTGTCGTACACGTACACGGGGGGATTCTTCTCGCCGCCGAAGCCGTCGGGCGTATCCGACTGCGTGATTTCGCGCATCGGCACGCGAATGTCCGGCGTCGAACCGGTCACGTAGACCTTGCGCGAGTTCGGCAGCGGCGCGATGGCGGCGGCGTCGACGACGGCGTTTTCCGACAGAAACTTGGGATTGGCATTCATGTGCTGTCTCTCCTGTGGGACGTTTTGACATGCGAGCGTTGCCGCGCTCGGCTGACTCAGGAGCTAAACAGGGAGGAACGAGACGGAAAGGTACGAGTCCGGAAGAAGTGGTCTGATGCGGCGCGACCGTCGAACTCGAACGCTTCCCTGCGCTGGCATTATCCAGATCAGGTTCAAAGGGTATTTCTCACCCGCGCCGCACGAGGCGATTACGCACGATGAAACCGGCCGCAATCGCGATGTGCAACGCAGGACCCCCGCGTTAGCAGCCGCCACATTACACCGCACCGTGGCGTGTTGGCAACCATCAGAAAATTCGTCCGGCGATTCGTCGATCGCGCGGGGCGCTTACTGCATAATGTCGCTCGCCGCGGCCTGCGTGTTTTCCCTGACCGCTTCGCGGCCGCAATCGACGCCCCGCGTCGTCCGCTGTTCTTCCCTGCGCACGCGTTCGCACTCCAACCGTTTCGCCATGTCGTCCTGTTTCGTTTGTCGCGCCGGAGCTTCCGCCCGTTTAATTGCCGTCTGTCGGGCAGAAAGCACGGCTCAGTCTTGCGCGGTCGCCGGATAACGCATGTCCAATCCGCCGCTCAAGCCGCCGCGTCTCCCCGTCACGCTTCCCGATCGCTTTCCGTTCCGCGCGCCGCGTTCGCACAAGGGACAAGTCGCGCTCGCGCTGGCGGTCGTGTATCTGGTGTGGGGATCGACGTACCTCGCCGTGCATCTCTCGCTCGCGTCGTTTCCGCCGCTTCTGCTTTCCGGCTTGCGCAATCTGTTCGCGGGCATCGGGCTCTTTGTTTTGGCGGCGCGCCGCAAACCCGTCTGGCCGACGCTGGCCGAAGTGCGCAACGCCGCGCTCGTCGGCACGCTGCTCGTCGGCTTGTCGAGCGGGATGCTCGCTTACGGCATGCGCACCGTCGAGACCGGGACCGCCGCCGTGATGGTCGCCACCGTGCCGCTTTTCGCGACGATCATCGCCGCGCTCACGGGCCGGCGCATCGCGAAGGGCGAGTGGGTCGCGGTCGGGCTCGGGCTCGTCGGCATCGTGTTGCTCAACCACGGCGATTCGGCGTCCGGCTCGACGGCGGGCAGCATCGCCATTCTGTGCGGCGCGATTTTCTGGGCGGGCGGGGCGCATCTTGCGAGCCGCGTGAAGCTGCCGTCGGATCTCTTCCTGTCGACGGCGCTGCAAATCGGCCTCGGCGGTTCCATTTCGACGGCGGTCGCGTTGCTCTCGGGCGAGCGGCTAGCGAGCATCGGCTTCGTGCCGGGGCTGTCGTTCTTGTATCTGATGCTGATCGGGACGATGGCCGCGTATGTCGCGTATGGCTTTCTGATCCGGCATACGAGCCCGATTATCGCGAGCAGCTGCATGTACGTGAATCCGGTCGTGGCTGTTTTGCTCGGCGCGTTGCTGCTCGGTGAGGCGATCACGCGCTGGACCGTGATTGCAACGGTCGTCATTCTCTTGAGCGTGGGGCTTTCTTTCTGGTTCGATTATCGGCGGCGGGGGCTGGTCTGAGCGCCTCGCGTTCCTGCCGTTTGTAGGAAACGCGCCCACGTCGCGGTGCGAGCATCGTTCGCACATGTCTTCCCACTCATCCCGAGCAATTCCTCTAACGAAAGCTTGCGCCTTGCGCGGCAAGGCTTCGCGTCCCGCCAACGCCGCTCATGCACCGCGACAGGGCACAGGCGTTGCTCTTTTCCCGCCACCCGCGCACGCGTCATTCCGATGAAACAAAGACGCGTGACGCGCGGCGAGGAAGCGGCGCCACAGGGACACGCCCGACGCCCGCGACCTTCTTCACACCATCAACGATCAGAAAAAGGAAGGTGGCACATGAAGCCCATCCGCACCGTTACGGCACTCGCCGCTGTTGCTTCGATCCTGTCCGCTTGCGGCGGAAGTTCGGACGACGTCGGCAAGGAACTCGGCCTCACGCAAGCACAGGTTCATTTCATCCACGCGATTCCGAGCGGTCCGAACGTCGACTTCTATGACAACGGCAACGTTTTGCAACCGAACCTCGGCTACAAGACCGTGACCAACTTCGCGAACATCGGCACGGGCCAGCACAACTTCGCGTATGCGGCCGTGAACACGACCACCACGCTCGCCTCGGATTCGAGCATCAGCAACGCGGCGAAAGGCCACGAATATACGGTGGTCGCATTGCCGGACGCGGGCCTTGTGCCGTCGATCGCCGTCATCGACGATCCTTTCGACAAGGGCCTGCTCTCGACGAGCGCGCGCGTGCGCGGCTTCAACGCATCGGCGAACGCGCAGAATCTCGACTTGTATCTGGTTGCGCCGGGCACGGACATCACGGCCGTCAGCCCGACGATGGCGGGCGTCGCGTTCAAGAGCGCGGTGCCGGCGAGCACGCAGGACTCGATCTACGTCTCGGGCGGCACGTATCAATTGATCGCGACGCTGCCGGGTTCGAAGACGCCGGTGTACAAGTCCGCTTCGTTCGATCTCGGCAACAATGCGGACTGGCTCGTGACGACGCTGCCTTCGGGCAATGCGCTGTCGCAGGTTGTGCCCGACAAGATTCGCGTGCTGGTCGCGCAAGGCGGCAACACGCAAACGCCGGCGCTGGAGTTGCCGGACACGCAGTAAGAAACATTTCGTCGAGCCGAAAAGAAACCCGCCCGAGCTATCGGGCGGGTTTCTTCTTTTCGCACGCACGAAAAAATCCCGCCGCGAATCGCGGCGGGAGACAGGAGACTACGCTTCTTTCTTGTGAACCCGTCGGCTTACTTATGCTCTTCCGCCGAGTTCGAGATAGCCTGGCCGCCCTTCGAAAGGTCCTGACCTGCGCCCGAGATGGTGTTGCAACCTGCCAGCGCAGCGGTGCCCGCGATCAGCAGCAAAGCGATGATTCGAGTCATGTTCAATCCCCTTGAAGTGAAGTGTCTGGATTGGCCGCTGCATGTTCGATGGGCCTCACCGGTGTGAATAATCTTAAAAAAGCGCCCGAGCGCGCGCTGTAGGCACTGATGTGTTTTTTTTGTCGGCGGACTCCGCATTTGACGTCAGCATCGTCCTACGCGGCGGCGCGCGTCGGCGCTGCCGCTGTGTCGCCGTGTACGCGATCGCGCGGCATCGACACGCGAATGCGCGTGCCGTGCGGCGTCGCGCGCTCTATCTCGAAGCGCCCGCCGCGCGCCGACACGCGCTGCCGCATGCCGACGAGTCCGTGCGTCTGCGTGCGCTTCAAATCCTGCGGGCGGATGCCAACGCCGTCATCGGAGATATCGAGCGCCACATTCGCCGAATCGAGCGTCAACGCAATACAGATGCGACTCGCACGCGCGTACTTCGCGGCGTTGGTGAGCGTTTCTTGCGCGACGCGAAAGAGGGCGATCTCGACGGCTTCGCCGAGCTTGACGTCGTCCTCCGGCAGCCTGGCTTCGAGCGTCCAGCCGTTGCGCTGCGCGGCTTCGTCGGCGAGCGAACGCAGCGCGGTCACGAGACCGAAGTTCGCGAGCACGGTCGGCCGCATGTCCTCGATGATGCGGCGCTTGAGCGCTATGCCCTGATCCAGATTGCCGATGGCGCGCGACAGTTTCTCGGCCATCGCCGGTTCCGATTCACGCAGCTTGCCGCGCACCCACGCGACGTCCATCTTGCTCGCCGTCAGAATCGAGCCGAGTTCGTCATGCAGTTCGCGCGCGAGCTGCGTTTTCTCGTCTTCGCTGACGGATTGCAGATGCCAGGCAAGCGCCTCCAGTTGACGCGTGCGTTCGAAAACGAGCCGATCCAGTTCTTCCTGCTGCGTGATGAGTTCCTTCTGCACGCGGTCCTGTTTATCGAGTTGAATGCCGAGATTACGAAACAGCAGCAGAAACAACACGATGTTGAGCGCGCACAACGCGGCGACGCACAGCGTCGAGATTCGCTGGTCGGCGCGGCTTGCGTCGAGCGCGTGCTGCGCGCGCTGGTCTTCGTTCAGGCGCAGGAGCGAGAGCGCGGCATCGAGCGTCGTGTCGTTACCGGCGGATGCATCGGCGGACGTTTGCGACGACGGCGACGCGTTTCGCTCGATCGCCTCGTTCGCCGCCGCGCGGATCTGCGCGAAGCTCGCGAGCGCCGTGTCGTCGCCGATACGGCGGTAGTAGGCGTCGAGCGTGGCGAGCGCGCGCTTCACGTGCGCTGCGGTTCCATCGAACTGCGCCTTGTAGGCGGCGTCCGGTTTCAGCGCGAGGGCTTGTCCCTGCGCGGAAAGCGTCGCGATGTCCGCCGCCAGCGCGGAAAGCTGCGCGGTCGCGCTCTTCGCGTCGAGCGCCGTCTCGTATTCGGCAGCGATGCGCATGCGCCCGGATTCCAGAATCACGAGCCCGCCGACAGTAATGACGATAGCGACCGTCATCGCGACGGCCCAACTATAGCGATGCATCCATTCGTTAAAGCGCGTGATGCCCGCGCGTTTCGACGGGCTCGTCTCCGGTGCGGGCGGCGGGTGGTCCGGCGTGATGCCGGGCAGCGCGGCGTTGGGCGAGTGGCTCATGGCGTGGTTCTTTGGCAACGACGAGGCAGATGGCCGCATCGCGCAGCCGATTTGAAAGCGAATGTCGGTGGATTCTCACAGCAAAAAAGGAGCCAGCCCGAATGCGCGGGGGAAGACGAGCGGCTAGCATGAGTGCGTCATTCATTCTGCGGGGAGCGATCATGCTGAGATGGGCTTTGTTTTTCGCGATCGTCGCTGTGATCGCCGGGTTGCTGGGCTTCACGGGCATTGCCGCGGGCGCCGCGACCATCGCCAAGTTCCTGTTCGTGCTGTTCCTGATTCTGTGCGTCGTGTTTCTGGTGCTCGGGTTCGTCATCACCAAGAAAGCGGTCGATTAGCGGCGTCTGACTGCAACGCACGCTCGCCACGCCGGGATGGCGGTTGCCGCCATGCCCGGCCCGACCTGAGAACAATCACGAGGAGGGTCCCATGCTTCACTACGCAGCCGTTTTCTTCGTCATCGCGATCATCGCGGCGGTGTTCGGGTTCACGGGCATCGCGGCCGGCGCCGCTGAAATCGCCAAGATCCTGTTCTATATTTTCCTCGTCGTATTCGTCGTGACGCTGCTGCTCGGCGTCTTCAGGACGTAACGTCGCCTTTGCGTCGTGCCTTTGCTCGCTCGAGTCGCGCACGAGCGCGCAGCGAGCGGGCACGCCCCGTGCATCGGAGACGACGATCGAATAGCGGAACGCTATGACGCCACCTGGCGGACTCGCTCGAAGCGTCCGTCCAATCCCCATTTAACAGGAGCAAACACATGTCCAATTCGTCTGCTGTATCGAGTGCGCCGGGCCAGTCCACGGACGCTTTCGTCCTCGATGTGGAAAAAATCCGGAACGACGCGCGGCAGCACATGGACGAGGGCCCGGTCACGTCGACCTATTCCGCCGACCGCGAGACCGTACTCAAACTGCTGAACGACGCGCTTGCGACCGAATGGGTCTGCACGCTGCGTTACAAGCGCCATTACTTCATGGCGAAGGGTATCCATTCGGAAGCGGTGGCGAAGGAGTTCGCCGAGCACGCGACCGAAGAGCAGGAACACGCCGACATGCTCGCCGAGCGCATCGTGCAACTGGGCGGCTCGCCGGACTTTGCGCCGGACAGCCTCAAGTCGCGCTCGCATTCGGAGTACAAGGAAGGCGCCGACCTGATCGACATGATTCGCGAGAACCTGATCGCCGAGCGCATCGCGATCGACACGTACCGCGAAATCATTCGCTATCTCGGCGACAAGGATGTCACGACGCGCCGCATCTTCGAAGAGATTCTCGCCGTCGAGGAAGAGCACGCGGATGACATGGCCGACCTGCTGGAAGGCCGCAACGGCTGAGCGTCCCGGGCTTGAAAGCGCGGTGCGTGCTGCACCGCGCATCGGCCGGACGCCGCCTCGGTACAATCACCGTTCACTTATTACAGCAGTGCGGACGGCGTGAATGATTCGAGTCTTGATAGCCGACGACCATGCGATCGTGCGCAGCGGGTTCAGGCAGTTCGTCGCGGACGAGCCGGACATGGAAGTGGCGGCGGAAGCATCGACTGGCGATGAAACCATCGCGCTCGTGCGCGAAAACGCCTTCGACGTGGTGCTGCTCGACATCGCCATGCCGGATAAAAACGGCGTGGACACCTTGCGCGTCATCAAGCAGATACGGCCGCAGCAGGGCGTGCTCATGCTGTCGGGCTTTCCGGAGAGTCAGTACGCGATCAACCTGCTGAAGGCGGGCGCGAACGGCTACCTGAACAAGGACGCCGCGCCGGACGAGATCGTGCGCGCCATTCGCACGGTCGCGCGCGGGCATCGCTATCTGTCGGAATTCATTGCGGATGCGCTCGCCGACAAGCTCGACAAGCCTGCAGCCGAGCGCCCGCACGAGTTGCTCTCGGAGCGCGAATTCCAGATTTTCTGCAAGCTCGCGGGCGGCCGCATTCCGACGGAGATCGCGCAGGAACTGCATCTTTCGGTGAAGACGGTGAGCACGTATCGGGCGCGTGTGCTGGAGAAAATGCGACTCTCGAACAACGCCGATCTGACCTATTACGCGATCAAGAACGGCTTGATCGAATAGTGCTTGCGGAGGATGCCGCCGTGGGCGACCACATCATCACCGACCATTCGAACGAGCAACACGAGCCGCGCGGCGGGCCGCTCGCGGTGCTCCTGATCGAGGATTCGCCGCTGATTCGTCGCAGTCTCACCGAAGCGATCGAGGCGCTCGGTCCGTGGCGCGTAACCGCTTTCGCCGATGCACCCGAGGAGGCCATCGCGCTCTTGTCGTCGCAGCGGTTCGATGCGGTCATCGTCGATCTGCAGCTCAAGCGCGGCTCGGGTATCGATGTCCTCGCGTGGCTCAGGAACGCCGACGAGTCGAGCGCGGCGAAGGGCGCTTTCGTCGTCGTGTTGACCAATCACGCGTTGCCGGCGTATCGCGAGCGGTGTTTGCAGTATGGCGCGCGGCATTTCTTCGACAAGTCGCTCGAGTTCGACCGCGTGCTCGACGCGTTGGACGACTATGCGCGGGAACGTGCGTGAGCGTGTGGCGTCGTGCCTGCGGCGGGTTGGCTGATTCGTCGGGGTGCGTATAGGCGATCGACCGCCGGTCTACGCGTACCGTTTCGGTTTAGCTCGCTTTCGATTCGCGCGACGACGCCGCAAGCAAAATCGCCCGGCACGAACATCGCGTTGCTCTGCTCGTAGACACGAAAGCCGTACGCGGTGAGATCGCTGCCGCAGGCTGGCGGAAACGCGTTGACCGACTTCGCTTCCACGCGATTCCGGACGGGCATCCGCTCTTCGAGTCGCTCGCGGCCGCGTTGTGGTCACATGCCCAGCGGGCGGAATCGCTTCAGGCGCTCGTGCGACGTGCGCGCGAGTTGCATCCCGTTCGCCGTGCATCAGTTGCCGCAGGCGGTCATCGCGCTGAAGCAGGGCGCGGGCCGTCTGATTCGCGCGGAACCACGCGCTTCCGGACGGGCATCCGCTCTCCGATGCGCTCGCGGCCGCGTTGTGGTCATGCCCAGCGGGCGGAATCGCTTCAGGCGCTCGTGCGACGTGCGCGCGAGTTGCAGCCGTTCCCGTGCGTCAGTTGCCGCAGGCGGTCATCGCGCTGAAGCAGGGCGCGGGCCGTCTGATTCGCGAGGAAAGGGTTCGGGCTTGCGTCGATGTAACGCTCGTCGCGCTTCTCGCGGACCTCATCTTCGAGCAGCTGCGGCTTGAGCGGACGCGTGGCCGCTGCGCTTTCAGGACTCGGCGGGTCCGACCGTGAATCAGCCGCAGTTCGACGCAGATGCGAGCGTGCACATGCGGCTTGACTCACTTGTCGCGGACGTCATTCGCGATGCACCGCCGCTCGAATCCACGCGAACGTATGCGGCTTTCCTCACTCCTCGCGAACCTGACGCGATACCAGCCGCCGCTCGCGGCCCCGCCAGTGACTGAAGCCGGCGAGTCCTGTCGACGCGAGACCGACGAGGCAGACGCCCGTCCACCCCATCGCGTGCCATGCGACTGACGCGAGCGCCGAGCCCGCCGCGCCGCCGATGAAATACGCCACCATGTACACCGTATTGACGCGGCTGCGCGCGTCGGGCTTAAGCGCGTAGATGCGCGACTGATTCGAGATCTGCGCGGCCTGCACGCCGATGTCCAGCACGATCACGCCTACCACGAGCCCCGCGATGCTGCGTGCGGACAGCGCGAAGACGACGAACGACAGTGCGACGAGCGCAATCGACAGCGAGATCACCGCGCGCGGTCCGCGCTTGTCCGCCGACTTTCCCGCGAGCGGCGCGGCGAGCGCCCCCGCCGCACCGACAATGCCGAAGAGTCCCGCCGCCTGCGGCCCCATGTGAAACGGCTCGCCCGCGAGCAGGAGCGTGAGCATGGACCAGAACGCGCTGAATCCGGCGAAGAGCGCGCCGCCCGTCAGCGCGGCCTCGCGCAGACCGGGGTTCTCGACGGTGAGATGCCACATCGAGACGAGCAGCTTGCCGTAGGACAGCGTGGACGTCGGGCGGCTTTTCGGCAGCCGCATCATCACGACGATGGCGAGCGCGATGGTCGCCGCCACCGATGCGCCGAACACCGCGCGCCAGCCGAAGTACTGCGCGACGAAGCCCGACACCGTGCGCGCGAGCAAAATGCCGAGCAACAGGCCGCTCATCACGGTGCCGACTGCGTGACCGCGCTCGGCCGCCGGCGCGAGTTCGGCGGAGAAAGGCACGGCCTGCTGGGCGATCGTCGATACGACGCCGATCGCGAGGCTCGCCGCGATCAGCACCGCGAGCGTCGGCGCGGCGCTCGCGGCGACGAGCGATACGCCGAGCGCGGCAAGCTGCAGCAGGATCAGCATGCGCCGGTCGAACCGGTCGCCGAGCGGCGCGAGCACGAGCATGCCCAGCGCGTAGCCCAACTGCGTCGCGGTGGGCACGGCGCCGATCAGATACGCGTGCTGCGGAAAGGACGCCCGGAAGTCGCCGAGCAGCGGCTGATTGAAATAGATATTGGCGACCGAGACGCCCGCGATGGTCGCAAGCAGCCAGAGCGTGGCGCGCGAATAATGCGGATGTGGTTCGGGCGGATGCGGTTCAGGCGTGTGCGTGTGCGACGAGGAGGAATGCGGCTGATGCGATGGTTGCGATTGCGCGGACATGAGATCGTTCCGTCGGACGGCGGGAAGGCGGCGTGCGGCCAGCCGCCGATCATACTGGAGACGCGCGACGTCTGCCGAGCGCACCGTCGGCACGGCGCGCGTCACTCATCGTCGTCCGCCGGCGGCTTGGGTGCGAGGTTCGCGGGCGCGAGCCATTGGAAGCCGGTGAGCGTCGCGTCGCTGAACGTGCATTCGGCTGCGGCGGGCACCTCTGCTGTTTTTGTCGCGGGCGGCTTCGGCGGTGTCGCGATGACGCCCCGCACGACGACGCGCGAACCGTGGAAAGCGGCGTTCGAGCCGGTGATCTTGAGCGGCGCGCTCGCCGCGTCCGGATAATCGGCGCGCACCTTGTCCTTGCACGCTTCGGTATTGCGGTAATAGGACGTGCAGCCCGTCGCGAACACGAGCGGAAGCGAGAAAACGAGAAGCAGACGAGAGCGGATGTTCATCGAAGAAATCGGTCGATGTCCGACGCGGCGCGCGCATCGGAGCGTGATGTAAGTGTGCGGCGAAGCTTTATAACATGCGCGGCGGCAAGCGGATGACGACGCACCGCCTGCGCTCGCGGCCGCTTGTCGGGCGGGTCGGCACGGTAGCACAATCGGCAGAGGCGCTGATTACGGAGGCGTCCGCCATGCAAAAGGAAGTCGAAGCAGGGATTTACGTGCTCACGCTGGACACGACTCCCTCACCGCCGCCCGCTGATGCCCGCTGATGCCCGAGCGGATGCGCCCGGCGAAGGCTATGCGGTGCGCGTGCACGTGACGAGCGCCGATGTGCGGCCGCTCCACAGTTCGACGCGCGCGACGGATTCAGGCGAGATGAAGGGCGACCACGGTCCCTTCGCGACGGTGGCTAAAGCGCTCGTGCATGGCGAGGCGTGGGCCGGCGTTACATGTCGCGGATAGTGGAGCATGGGCTGTAGCGCTTGATGCGGGCAGGGACTTTGGCGTGCATCCAAGCATGAGGGATGCTAAATAACTCGCCGCCGCGTGCGGACTGCTCGATGAGCGCCGCAGTCTGTGCTGATGCCGCCGTGAAGAGTTCGTGCAACGAATACGCGGTTCACACCTGGTGCCGGGGACCGGACTCGAACCGGCAAGCCGTTAGGCGGCGGATTTTCGGTCTCAACGCACTCTATGCATGAACAGTTGTTGCGCTGGGCTTACACGGTATCTGAATGAAGACCGGCTCATGGAGATCATCGAGCCGATGCTGGGCGATGACCGGAACGAGGTTCCTATCGAAGGGCGCTTCACCGGAGAGTTCCGCCAGTCGCTGGTTCAATGCGACGACAACGTAGTCGCAGGAATGGTCTACGACGGAACGTCATTCTTGGAGTGCATTGAGCCTCCGAAGTCTGCGACCGCAGTGCTCGCGGAGAACACCGCGACGCGTAACGTGGTACTCGCCCAGGCGTGCGGTGATTGCTCCGCTGCGAGACGCAATAGATATCGGTGAGGCTACCGCTCGAAAGTGGTGCTTTCAGAGCAATGGAAACAGTACCTAAGGCGGGCGGTGCTGAGTGCCGGACGCGCCCGTCGGCAAAGGTAAAAGAGCCGCACCCCGATTGCGAAACTGGTGCACTAAGTAAGCTGATGTCGTTCGGGGGGCTTATGCGAGAGCGCCTATAATGGCGCGTTCGATATCACCCTTAGCTCCGGCTTGACGCGAAATGAAGAACGAGATCAAGAAGTTAAGCCGTCCGCTTTTGAACGACGGCCATCCGGCGTATCGAAAGGACATTGACGGGTTGCGTGCTATCGCCGTTGCCTCAGTGTTGCTTTTTCATGCTTTCCCCAGCTTGTTACCCGGTGGATTCATCGGCGTCGATATCTTCTTTGTGATCTCGGGGTTCCTGATTACGACAATCCTCGTCGGGTCATTGGAATTGAACCGCTTCAGTATCACGGAATTCTATTCGCGTCGAATCCGCCGAATCTTTCCGGCTCTCATTGTTGTTTTCCTGGCTAGCTTCGTTGCTGCTTGGACCATGCTGTTGCCGCAGGACTTTATTCAGTTCGGCACAGAGATGCTGGCTGGAGCGGCCTTTGTATCGAACTTCGTTCTGTGGCACCAAGCAGGATACTTCGATGCTGCATCTGTCACGAAGCCGTTCCTGCACCTTTGGTCGTTGGCGATCGAAGAGCAGTTCTACGTGGTATGGCCGGTGGCTTTATTCTTAGTCTGGAAGTGGAATCGACGACTCGCCGTTATGGCGGTCGTGGCGACGGTGTTCTCATTCGTCGCGTGTGTCGCCCTTACCATGCATGATCCGGTTGCGGGATTCTATTCGCCCGTCTCAAGATTCTGGGAATTGATGATCGGGGCGCTCCTCTCGTTCTTCATGTCCTCGACGAGCGTGCACTCGGCTCGCCGACTCGTAGAGCGATTCGGCACTGTTGTCGGGGCGACTGGACTGGTTCTGTTCACAGTCGGTTTCGTTGTTCTAGACGAGCACAGGGCGTTTCCGGGATATTGGGCGTTGCTTCCAACCGTCGGTGCATGCCTTGTTATTGCAGCGGGTCCGCAAGCGTTGCTGAACCGATTTGTGCTCGGATCCCGACCGATGGTATGGATCGGCTCGATCAGTTATCCGCTGTATCTGTGGCACTGGCCGCTTCTTGTTTTAGGGCGGCGCATTCCGACATTTGATGCCGATTGGAGGTTGCGAGGCGGCGCACTGGTCGTGGCGGTCATCCTCGCTTGGCTCACATTCAAGGTCGTCGAGCGGCCACTCCGGTTTTCTATCCGGCCCCGCTATGCGGTGTCTGGTCTCGCCGCGTCTATGATGGTTATGGCTTCGATCAGCGGAGCAGCGGTGATGTCCAACGGATTTCTCGTCAGATTGCCGGCGGACCTGAGGCCATTCGCGACGCCGATCGACTTTCAATGGCAGGCGGACGTTCGATCGGGTACGTGCTTTATTCAGGAAGTCAGCGTCAGCACACGTCCTTCCTACTGCATCGAGAAGCAGCGGCCTCTCGTAGCGCTGTGGGGCGATTCTTTCGGCGGCGCGTTCTATCAAGGTCTTCATTCGCTCCAGGAGAATCACAGCTTCGGGGTTGCACAACTCACTCAGTCGGCGTGCCCGCCGTTGTTGAATGTCAGCTTCGAATACCGAAAGAACTGCGCCGACATCAATAAATCGGTGCTCGAGTCGCTCAAGGAGCTGCAGCCGCAGGTGCTCGTTATGGTTTCTGCGTGGACGCATGGTGACTATTGGATGGAGTATCCGGCGATTGTCGAGAAGGTCGGTGAAACGCTTGGAGCGGTCAAAGCGACTCTGCCAAACACCAAGATTGTGGTCGTGGGACCGGCTCCAATGTGGAACGGCAGGCTCCAGGACGTAATGCTCAAGTACTACACGGATACGCCGGGCCATCCAGCGCCTCCGCAATATATGCTCTACGGAAGAATCCCGCGCCCGCAAGAGCTTGATCCACTTCTTCGCGAGGCTGTCAAAGCGAGCGGCGTTGAGTACATTTCTCTGCTCGACTTGCTCTGCAATCAGTCCGGCTGCTTGACTAGAGTCGGCTCACAAGCGACTGACCTGACCGCGATTGATTTCGGCCACCTCTCTTTGGCAGGGGCGCGATATGTAGCACAGAAAATGGCAGGCGAGATCCTGCCATCCAAATAGGCCTGAGTTTCGACGCGGGCCTATCCGGTGTCGCTTGGTTAGTGCGATAAGCCGCCTTCGGGCGGCTTTTTGTTTGAGTCACCTTCGGGTGGCTCTTCTTTCGAGCCCTGCTTGCCTGGAAGCGATACGGTGTCGGTAAATAGTGTTGACATCAACGCATTTCCGATCGCCTGGACGGATAAACCTGTGTCGATCGGCTGATTGAGTTTGGCGCGTTGCGGGACCTCCATTCTGCGATTGCCAGGAGGGGCAGCAGGATCATGAACAGTTGCAGTTCTGACAGGTACGCGAACATGGTAGCTGGCGCGAGCAGAAAGAACACGCCGGCGCGCGTTACAGCTGCGAGCGCCAATATTCCCGTAGCCGGGATTCGGCGCGTCATCATTGCCAGGATGCCGGCCAGAATGAGCGGAGGCAGGTGAGTCGCGATCGACGCGTACAAATCGATGATCCGCTTCGTTGCGCTCTGCGATAGATGATCGAGGCGCGACAGGCCCGAGAGTTCGCGAAGAAGCACATGATCAGGTCTCGTGCTGAAGAGGTGATCGCGGAAATTGTAGTTTTCAGTAGGCATCGCGGACTTGAAGCCGCCGGTGAGCCGTAACGCTGCACGCTCCTCATTCAGCAGCATCAGCATGGTGGCGCCTCGCATTTTCAAGTATGTCGCGGGATACCGAAGCAGCATGCGGAGGTAGACTGATTTGAGTTGCGACAAGGACTGTGGTGACGGAGCCCCCTTGTTTTTCTCATGCCAGTAGACAATTCCAAATGGATTCCAGTGCTCTTTGGCGTATGGCACGTCAATGACATTGTCTAGAACCTGAGTCAGCTCGTCCTTGTCGGTGTCGCTCACCGAATTCGCATTCAGGTATCCGACAAGAGGGTTGATCAGTGCCGCTTCCTCATAGAGACGCTTTTCGCCTTGCACATAACTGTCCCCCCGGAACAGGTAGTATTCCAACGCCGGATTAGCTGCCAAGCACGCCATAGCTGTAGCCAGCGCGCATAGGAGGCTGCGCGACGAACGCTGAAGTGTCACCAATCCCACCAGCAATACGAATACGAAGGGAATATTGTCCACACGCAGTAAAGCAAGGGCGAAACCTCCCAGAACCAGCCCCAACGTGCTCGCAAACGAAGGCTTTGGCGCGCCTCTCATGGTCGTGTACGCCAGTACACTGTAGGCGGTGAGCAGGATTGCGTTGACCGAGTCCCGTAGTTCGGTAACTACGACTATGGACGTAGATGTCAGGCCAGCACAGAGCAAGATCCAGGCAGCGATGATGGAAGGCGACGAACCGCTCTTCATCGCCGTCAAGGCGACCCATATCAGGACAATGAAGAAAACGACCATGCGTAGAACAAGGGCGACCTCTAGTCCGCCTAGGTTTATTGATGCCGATGTGATGAGGGGATACCCCAGGCCATACCAGAGAGACATTCCAGGGCTTCCATGCTGTACTACGGGAGAAAATGCATCCCAACCGAGAACGGTCGGCCAAGAAAATAGCAGCATGAAGGCAGACCAGATTGCAGCAATGCAGAAGACAGAAGTGACCGCGGCTCCCTGCGCGTGCTTGAAAATGGAATTGGCCAACTGCTTGATCTTAATGAGCGGGAGAGCAAGCAGCACAATACAGCCTGCCATGATTGCCGTGCTGAGCTTGCGGGCGATTTCCGCCCGGCTATCAGGTTCGGCAATCGATGAATACTTGTAGACCCCAGTCTCGGTCTCTGCGAGCGGAAGGAAAGCCCCGGAATCAGGCGCAAGACGGAAAACGTCTAACTTGTGCCCCTGCAAATCTGGGAAGGCAATACGTCGCACGGAGTGGGTTGGCGCCTGCCAGGACGGAATCTGAAGGTAGGCGCGTGACCAGCCGGCGCGTACGCCCGTCACCGTCTTTATAGCGATGAAGAATAGGCGCGCTGTTCCACCGGATGGGTTTTCTGGAGCGGCAGTAGCTTGAACAATTGTGCCTGTATCGCCTTCCTTGACATGGGCACTTGGCCTGGCTCCGCTATCAAATTCGACCAACCGGATGGAGGTTGGATCGCCATTCGCTATCTGCCAGATTCTCGTCGGGGCGGTGTCAAAGGTAATCTGGTCGACCTTGGCACCTGGTAGATCGACCATGTTGCTAGTCTGACCCGAGGGAAAAGGGAAGGCAAGGCGTGGCCTGAATCCGTGTCCTGCATCAAGGTTGATGGTTAGCTTTGGCAGGTGTGCTGATCGATCATGCAGTACAACGACCGTCAGATTTCCGGATGGGGCGCGGGGGAGCACATAGAGAAGCGTCAGAATGGAAGCCAGAGCCGCCAAGAATGCGACCCATGCGTACGAACGGTTCCTACTCGTTTGATTTGATTGTTGCATTGAGTGCAATGTGCTGAGTGCATGCTACGCGGCTTGCCGACCTATGCAGCAGGGTTTCTTGCTGCTACTTGAGAAATACTGCGCGGTTTGCCATTCTAACTGCCTGATCGACCGAGCCATGGCTGCTCGCCCGGAGCGGGCTTTCTCAACACTTCTCAAACGTCGGCGAATTGCATCGCCAGTTCGATCGGCTAACGCTCTTCCCATCTGCGTGATTGGTACGCGTATCGCGACCAGATCATGCGGGCAGGGTGGATGGCAATAGATTACCGGTCATCCGTCTCCAAACCCCGCCTTGTACGGGGTTTCTATTGCCGAAGCCACTTTTTGAATCCACCTGAGCATGTAGAACGACAACTCGACATTGATGAGCGCTTCGCCAAGAACGATCAGAGATGCGAGGATATGCAGGCACAGATCGACAGCCGATTTGCCGGTGTCCACGAGTCGATCGAAGAGAGCACAGCGCTGACGAAGGCGGCCGATGAGCGGTCTCGACGCATCGAGACGAACACTTGGGCGCTCGTCGGCATATGCAACCGGGCAAGGCAAAGCGCGACGTTCTTCGCGCGCACCGCGCGCTCCCTTTGAAGCACAGCCATGGCCTTGGCTCCGTTGCTCACAGTGGCCGGTGTGGTATGGACGATTGCGCACGGCAAGTGGCCGGGAGAGTGACGGCGAGCGGTAAGCCGTTCGACATGCACTCATACGGCACCGGCGCTGCGGGTGCAACCGAGCGAAGCCGGGAACGGCTAGCAAGGCCAATACAGGCGAGAGGAATCGGCCAAATCATGGCCGACGGTCGGGACAGCTATTCCTTGAAGAGTTCCGCGTGTTCAGCTTCGAACCGCGCTCCTCGACGTTCGTATATGGTTGACCGCCAGTCGTACTTCTCGCCGACCACATTGTTCAAATCTGAGAATCGAAAGATCTGGACTGACCTGCCCCGATCGGCCGAGGTGTTCGGTATGGAGCGATGACACATCAGACTATCGAATAAGGATACGTCTCCGACTTCCCACAAGTAGCGTTCGTGTCGGAACTGCTTCATCAACTCGTCGCCATTCATTACCCGGAACGCTCCGTTTTCGTTTCGTTCGCAAGGCAGTACGCCAAGTTTGTGCGATCCCGGCCAGTACTCGAGTCCCCCCGCATCTCCGTACGGACGAGATAGCCCGAGATAAAGCGTCGCTTGTCGCGGAGATTGCATCAGGTATTGATAGTCTTGGTGAATCGGCAGATTATATCGGTGGAACTCTTCCCCCGGCATGAAGAGATGCAACGTGTCGCCCGCTTGGGGTGTTGCAATCACCGCATCGTTGCCAAAGATTTTTTCCAGCAATCGAGTGACGAAGTCGGCGAATTTAATTCGATTCCCCGCCGCGAACTTGTTCGGCTGTGTCCCCATATCGGCGACAATGCGACCGTCCAGCGGCGCAATCCGTTTTAGCCTGACAAGGATGTCACCAATATCCTCACCTTGCGCAATACGCTCGCCATATCGCGCGAAGATTTGGCCGAACATGAACCGAATTGCGTCAAGGTAACGAACAAAGTCCTCATTGCCGGCGAGTAGGCCCGGCATCACGACGAGTCCATGCTCAGCATAGCATTCACTCAATTCATCGAGATGGCTGGCCACGTCATCTGGCTTAAGTCCCGAAAACACCCAAGGATCCAAGCTCCCTCCTTCAGAAATCAGACAAGAAATGCGTGAGAGAACTGAAATTGGCCAGCAACTTTTTATCGCTGATCTTCGTATTCCAATTCGACACTGCAAACGGACACGCGGGAGCGTATCCCATCGAGTTTGAAAGATAACCCATGGAGACATCTTCGATTTGTCGAACTACGCGAGAAACACGTCGTTTTTCGAGTCATCGGCTCCGGTCTTCAAGCCGATGCGGTCGTCGAGCGTCTTCGGCCGGTTGAGCGTCCGCCCAATCATCGAGGCGATGAAAGCGCGATTTCACCCGGTCTGACCGCAATTGTTAGGCGAGGCGGCGCATTCCCATCATCCTCATCATCCGCCGCAATCGCCCGCACCCAGAACGCGCATCACCTGTGGGCGTGCGTGCGCATTGGTGGCACAGGAGAATAGTAAAAGCCCGGCGGGGCCGGGCGAAACGCTTTGCCGAGGCCACATCAGCAGTTAGAAGTGTGCGCGGCGTGCGACTGGGTGAAACCGATCACGGTCTCCCCTGACGATTCTGTTGAAACGAAGCGGCAACTGCTCGCTCACGAGCTAGCAGTGAAGAAGAACTGCAGTGCTCGCTAACTTGCGCATTTATCTCGTCGGCGCATTCGCGAGCGTCCTCGGGAGGC
Organism: Caballeronia sp. LZ062; assembly: GCF_031450785.1. Taxonomy (NCBI): domain Bacteria; kingdom Pseudomonadati; phylum Pseudomonadota; class Betaproteobacteria; order Burkholderiales; family Burkholderiaceae; genus Caballeronia; species Caballeronia sp. LZ062. The sequence goes on along the minus strand of NZ_JARTWB010000002.1, from coordinate 1,541,482 downwards.
CGCCCCTGTCCCGGTAGAGCCGAATGAGAACTCGTTAGGCTCCTTGTCCCAAACAGCGTCGTAAAAACATTCGAAGTCCGCCAACATCGAGTTAGTGACCGTGTAGAACGCTGGTATCGATTCCGGCAGTCGGCCGCGCAAGAGCCCCAGTCTCCCGACGTTCTTGTTGTAGATCTCCTGATCGTCCGCAGACGCCTTTACCTTGAAAATCTGCTTTTGGTGACCCGCTTCTACGGCTGCGGCGTAGGCCTCGATCATTTCCGGAAACTGTCGACGATCCACGATTGCAACGAGCGAGTCGATGGCGCCTCGAAACGACAGTGCGAGAGCGCGCGACTTCCGTTGTTTGTCCAGTAGGTCCTTTCCGGCCGCGCTGAGGAAGCCGATGACGCCACCAGCAATGGTTCCAAGTAGTGCGGCGTCTGCTATCGCTTCAGTCTTCCATAAGATATTGCGCCATGTAACGCCGGATGCTACGCACGCGGTTCATCTGTGCTGTTCTCGGCCCGCCGCAGACACGCGGATGCCTCGACATGGATGGCTCCAGGAGTGTCGTCAGAATTGACTCTGGCACAAAAAATACACACTGCCATTTTGACGCGTCACCGCCGTGAGCCCAACAAGGCTTATTGGCACAGTGGTGCCGGGGACCGGACTCGAACCGGCAAGCCGTTAGGCGGCGGATTTTAAGTCCGCTATGTTTACCAATTTCATCACCCCGGCAGGGCGGACGCGATTCTACCATTGCGCCGGGGCGCGCCAAAACCGCCTCGACGCGCGATCCGCCGCACACGCGCGTCTATTGAAAGCCATTCGACAACCCCGCACGCCTCACGCATAATCGCCGACGGACCGGCGCGCCAGAGAACGCGCGCAACGGCAGGCCGTCGATCACGCAAGGACACAGGATGGGCAAAAACCGGCTCGAAGCGTTCAGCGATGGCGTCATCGCCATCATCATCACGATCATGGTGCTGGAACTCAAGGTGCCGCACGGCCACGACCTGTCCGCGCTCGCGCCGCTCGTGCCCGTGCTGGCCGCGTATGTGCTGAGCTTTATCTACGTGGGCATCTACTGGAGCAATCACCATCATCTGCTGCACGCCATCGGGCGCGTCAACGGGTCCGCGCTGTGGGCGAATCTGCATCTGCTTTTCTGGCTCTCGCTCTTTCCGTTCACGACCAACTGGATGGGTGAAAGCCACATCAGCGCCGTGCCGACCGCCTGCTACGGCTTCGTACTCTTCATGACAGCGGTCGCGTGGTACATCCTCACGCGCGTGCTCATCGCCATGCACGGCGAGAACTCGCCGCTCGAACGCGCGGTCGGCGCTGACCGCAAGGGCAAGCTGTCCGTGCTGCTGTATCTGCTGGCGATTGCCGTGTCGTTCTGGCAGCCGTGGGTCGCGGCGCTCATCTATACGCTCGTCGCCGCCGTGTGGCTCGTGCCCGACCGGCGCATCGAGCGCATGCTCGCGAGCGAAGGGCATTGAATCGATGACAACGCGCATCGGCCTCATCTCCGACACGCACAATCTGGTGCGCCCCGAGGCGCTCTATGCGCTGCGCGACTGCGCCCATATCATTCATGCAGGCGATATCTGCAAGCGCGAAGTGCTCGACGCGCTCGCGCAACTCGCGCCGCTGACCGTCGTGCGCGGCAACAACGATGTCGCCGAAAGCGTCGCGCATTTGCCGGAGCACGCACGCATCGAGCTGGCCGGCGCGACGATCCACGTCGTGCACGATATCGCCGATGTGCCCGCGCAGCTCGATGGCGTCGATGTCGTCGTGACCGGGCACTCGCACAAACCGGTCATCGCGCGGCGCGGCGGCGTGCTCTTCGTGAATCCGGGCAGCGCGGGGCGGCGCCGCTTCAAGCTGCCGATCAGTGTCGGCTTGCTCGACATCGGTGCGAACGCGAGCATCGAAGCGCGCATCGTCACGCTCGTCGCATAAAAAAGCCGGCGTCCGTTGCGGACGCCGGCCTTTCGCGGCTCACATCAAGGCAGTCGCTTACGCGCGCACCGTGCCTTCGGGGAAGCCGTCATCCATGTCGGCCGCTTCGCGATGGCCGCGCAGGATTGCGTGCGCTTCCGAGTGCGTCGCGACCGCGGGCGGCGAGCCCTTCAGCGGCTTCTTGGCGGTTTCGTGCAGCGCGAGCACGGAGACGATGCCGATCACCGACGCGCCCATCAGATAGTACGCGGGCATCATCAGATTGCCGGTCTTGTCGACGAGCCATGCCGTGACGAGCGGCGTCGTGCCGCCGAAGAGCGACACCGACACGTTGAAGCCGATGGCGAGCGCGCCGTAGCGGATCTTCGTGGGGAAGAGCGCCGGCAGCGACGACGGCATCACGCCTGTGAACGTAGACAACAGCGCGCCGAGAATCATCATGCCGGCGAAGATGGACGGCACCGTGCCCATGCGGATCAGCGAGAGCGCCGGAATCGACAGCACCAGCAGCCCGACACAGCCCGCGAGCATCACCGGCTTGCGGCCGATCTTGTCGGAGAGGCGTCCGGCCAGGAGCGTGAGCGGCATCATCAGCACCATCACCACGAGCACGATGAAAAGCCCATGCGTCTCGTTGAACTTGAGCGTGGCGGACAGGTAGCTCGGCAGATACGAAAGCGCCATGTAGTCCGTCACGTTGAAGATCAGCACGAGACCCACGCATTGCAGCAGCGGCTTCCATTGCGCGAGCAGCGTTTCGCGGAACTGCGCCTTGGTCGTTTCGTGCGCGGTCGCTTCCATCTTGTCGGCTTCGCGCTGAAACGCGGGCGTCTCTTCGAGCTTCATGCGGATATAAAGACCGATCAGCCCGAGCGGCCCGGCGACGAGAAACGGAATGCGCCAGCCCCAGCTCAACAGCGCGTCTTGCGAGAGCGCGCCTGTCAGCACCGCGACGACGCCCGCGCCCAGCACGTAGCCGACGAGCGTGCCGAATTCCAGAAAGCTCGCCATGAACCCGCGTTTCTTGTCCGGCGAGAATTCGGCGATGAACGTCGCCGCGCCGCCGTACTCGCCGCCGGTCGAGAAACCCTGCACGAGGCGCGCGACGAGCAGCAGCACCGGTGCCATCACGCCGATGCTTCCATAGCTCGGAATCAGGCCGATGCAGAACGTGCCGATGGCCATCATGATCATGGTCATCGCGAGCACGCGCTTGCGGCCGATGCGGTCGCCGAGCGGGCCGAACACCATGCCGCCGAGGGGGCGCACGAGAAACGCGGCCGCGAACGTGCCGAAGGTCGCGAGCAACTGCGCAGTCGGGCTGGACGAGGGGAAGAACACCTTGCCGAGCGTCACGGCGATGTAGCTGTACACGCCGAAGTCGAACCATTCCATCGCGTTGCCGATGGCCATGGCGCCGACTGCGCGCTTGAGCAGCGATTGATCGACGATGGTGATGTCGTCGAGGGAAAGGCCGGTAGTTTGATTCGATGAGTGGCGCTTGCGCCAAAGGCCGTCGTTCATGGCGGTCATGTGTTGAAGACTCCGTGTCGAATGCCGGATAGTGCAGTTTCGCGACGGCGCCGCCAGCCGTTCGCCACGTGGGAACGCGAGCGAATGGCTTCGCCGGGCGTCGGACTAAAACGCCCGAAGCCGACGATCGGAAGAAAAGGGCGGTGCCGGTGCCTCGCGGCGAAAGTCGCGAAATTGCACTCGGATAAAACAAACGAATTTGACGCGCGGACGGCGAGCCGGGAGGCTGCCGCGGGTGGAACCGCAACGTCGGCGAAAAACCAAGGCTTGGGACGAAAAAGGCCGGCGTACTGCTAAACCGACAAGCCTCTTTGTATAAAAACTGTCACTACCACGCGTTACCCGATGAACGGTGCGCCGGGCAAGCCGCGCGTGAATGATGGTGAAGTGCTGTTGATAACGAGCAAGATGATAACACGATGACAGACGATCTGCAAACGGACCCAAGATCGAGCCGGCCCGGGAGCGGCGCTATCCCTTACTGGGCTTAGGATTGCGCCTAGTCTTGTCCGACGTCTTGGATGTTCTAAACGGTACGTCCGGGCATTAAAAAACCGACCGCGAAGGGTCGGTTTTTCGATGATCGCAAGCGAGGAATCAGCTTTGCGGCGGCACGTAGCCCGACGCCGTATCGGCGCCTTCGCCGAAAAAGTACTTTTCGGTCTGCTTGATCAAATACTGGCGCGCACGCGGGTCGGCCATGTTCAGGCGATTTTCGTTGATGAGCATCGTCTGCTGCTTGAGCCAGCCTTGCCACGCTTCCTTCGAGACCGTCTCGTAGATGCGCTTGCCAAGTTCGCCGGGCAGCGGCGGGAAGTCCAGTCCCTCGGCTTCCTTGCCGAGCTTTGCGCATTGAATCATTCGGGCCATCTGTTTCTCCTGTATCGACCGGTGTCGGCTTCGCCTTCCGGTTCCATGATTTCCGATTTTGGAAGCGCGGCGCGCGTCCGTTGTCAGTTCAAAGCTGTTTCATCAAGACGAGCGATTTGCGCTGCCAGTTGTAAAGGCGGCGGCGGTCTTCCGGCAGGTCGTCCACAGTCACCTTCACGAAGCCGCGCTTCAGAAACCAGTGCTCCGTGCGCGTCGTCAGCACGAAAATGCGCGTGAGACCGCGTGCGCGGGCGCGCTGCTCGATGCGCTTCAGAAGCCGCTCGCCGTCCCCGGAACCTTGCGCTTCAGGCGCGACCGTAAGGCAGGCCATCTCGCCGATGCGCTCCTGCGTGTACGGATACAGCGCCGCGCAGCCGAAGAGCACGCCGTCGTGCTCGATGACCGAAAAGTGATCGATGTCCCGCTCGATCTGGTGACGCCCGCGTCGCACGAGGGTGCCGTCGGCTTCGAGCGGCTCGATCAGCGTGAGAATGCCGCCGACGTCGTCAGGCGTGGCCTCGCGCAGGCTTTCGAGGTTCTCGTAGGAGATCATCGTGCCGACGCCGTCGTGCAGGAAGAGTTCGAGCAGCACGCTGCCGTCGAGCGTGTACGGAATGATGTGCGCGCGCGCCACGCCGCCGCGGCACGCGCGAATCGCGTGCTTCAGATAGAACGCGGTGTCGCCCTGCAACTCGCCGGATTCGTGCAGCCGGTACGCGTCGTCGAGCGACATTTCGCGGACCAGTGCGCCTTCCTGATCGACGAGGCCCGGAATCTCGGTCACGAAGATGATCTTGTCGGCGCGCAGCGCGATGGCGGCGGCGGACGCGACGTCTTCCATCGACAGATTGAAGGCTTCGCCCGTCGGCGAGAAGCCGAGCGACGACAGCAGCACGATCTTGTTGCTGGCGAGCGACTGGCGCACCGAGTCGCCGTCGATCTTGCGCACGACGCCCGTGTGCTGGAAATCGACGCCATCCAGAATGCCGACCGGCCGCGCCGTCACGAAGTTGCCGGACACGACGCTGATGTGCGCGTGCGCCATCGGCGTGTTCGGCAGGCCCTGGCTGATGGCGGCCTCGATGTCGAGACGTACTTCGCCAGCGGCTTCCTTCGCGGATTCGAGCGCGCGGGCATCCGTTATGCGCAGTCCATGCGAGAACGACGACTCGACGCCGTGCAGGCTCAACTGTTCGTCCAGCTGCGGACGCGAACCGTGCACGAGCACGATCTGGATGCCCATGGCATGCAGCAGACCGACGTCCTGCACCAGCGCGTTCAGCCGTCCTTCCTGCACGAGTTCCCCACCGAACGCGACGACGAACGTCTTGTTCCGGAACGCGTGAATATAGGGCGCCACGGAGCGCATCCAGTCGACGAACTGGCCGAGGGAAGTCGGCGCGTCGGCTTCGCTTGCGGCCGGCTGCGACGCGAGGGTGAGGTCGGTTTGGGAATTCATGCCGGGATTATAATGCGACGCTATGCCGAATGTTTCCAGACGCCCCGTTCAGCCGGGCCAGCCGCAATCCGCCGATAAGACCCTCACCGCTCAGGAGCAGTTGAAGAAACTGCGCGATAACTTGCTGCGCGACGCGCGGCCGAGCGAGGCGCCGGGCGAATCAGCCGGGCTCAGCAAGAAGGAGTTGGCGGCGCGGCGGTTTGCTGGGGCGCAGGAAGCGGCGGGTCCTCGTGGTGAATCGAAGCAAACGCAGACATCGCGTGACGCGCATCAAGCGCGCGCGACGAAGCCGTCTGGCGACGGGAGTCCAGGAAAGCAAGTCGCGAGCGGCGAGCGCAGGTCGGACGCGGCGGAACGGCACCGCGGGACGCACTCGGGCGCGGGAAACGCAGTACACCCCGCACGGCCGAGCCCACGTGGATCGGAAGCGGGGAAGCCTGACCGCGCGACGCAGTCGCCGGTTGATCGAGGCGCCGAAAACGCCGCGAACGCGGCGCAACCGCAACGGCGCGCGGCGGCTGGAAAGCCGCATCGGGCGGAACAGGCTGCTGCCGCATCCAACAGAGACGCCGCCGCGAAGCCCGAACAATCGACTCAGCGCGGACCGGGCGCGGCGAAGCCAACTCGTACGGATTTGCCTGCTCCGGTGACGAAAGCAGGTGATGGCGCGATGCCGGCGCAGTCGAACCGACACGCGTCGGGCGCGCCAAAGCCGCATCGCGCGGAACGAACGGCCGCTGTTCCGCGGGCAGATGATCCGGTGAGACGCGGACAATCGCACCAGCAAGAGCCGCGGCGCGGAGGCGGCGATGCGGCGTCCGCTCATTTGCAAGAAGGCGCACCGCTGTCGTCCGGCGGCGAAGCGAGCGCCGCGCCGCGTGAGGACGGCGGCGCATCTGAGCGAGACGAGCGCCGCGCGAAACCGGACGGGCGCATGCACACGGCCACCGTCACACAAGGCGGCCGCACGGAAGCGCTGAACCCAAGCAAGAAGTCGGCATCGCCGCACGGCGAAGGGAACGCCGCGCCGGGTGCGGACGGCGGCGCATCCGAGCACGACGAGCGCCGCGCGAGGTCGGACGGGCGCATGCACACGGCCACCGTCACACAAGACGGCCGCACGGAAGCGGAAAGCGCGACCAAGAAGTCGGCATCGCCGCGCGGCGACGGGAACGCCGCGCCGCGTGCGGAAGGCGGCGCATCCGAGCGTGACGAGCGCCACGCGAAACCGGACCGGCGCATGCACACGGCTACCGTCACACAAGACGGCCGCACGGAAGCGGAAAGCGCAGCCAAGAAGTCGGTGTCGCTGGGCGGCGAAGCCAGCGCCGCGCCGCGTGCGGACGGCGGCGCATCCGAGCGCAACGCGCGCCGCGCGAAAGCGGACGGGCACGCGCATACCTCCGCCCCCGCCCGCGACGACCGCACCGGGACGCAAAGCGCAACGCCGGCCCAGCGCGATCCGCGCCGCGCCGACACCGCGCCCCGCAGCGATCGAAATCGGCACAGCCCCCGCACCGTCACGCCAAATCCCGTCCCGCCGATCACGTTCCCCGAGGCGCTGCCCGTCTCTGGCCGCCGCGAAGAGATCGCGCGTGCGATTCAGTCGAATCAGGTTGTCATCGTCAGCGGCGAAACCGGCTCCGGCAAAACCACGCAGCTTCCGAAAATCTGTCTCGCGCTCGGACGCGGCCTGGGCGCAGGCGGCGCAGGCTTGATCGGTCATACACAGCCGCGCCGGATCGCGGCATCGGCGACAGGACGGCGCATCGCGGAAGAACTCGGCACGCCGTTCGGCGAAGTCGTCGGGTACAAGGTGCGCTTCACGGACAATCTCGCGCCCGGCGCGTCCGTCAAGCTGATGACCGACGGCATTCTGCTCGCGGAAACGCAGACCGATCCGCTGCTCGAGGCCTACGACACGATCATCATCGACGAGGCGCACGAGCGCAGCCTAAACATCGACTTTCTGCTCGGCTATCTCAAAGAGATACTGCCCAGACGCCCGGATCTAAAGCTGATCGTCACCTCCGCGACCATCGACGCCGGGCGTTTCGCGCGCCACTTCGGCAGTGAAGAGAAGCCCGCGCCGGTGATCGAAGTGAGCGGGCGGCTGTATCCGGTCGAAATCCGCTATCGCCCGATCGAAGAGGAAAGCGAGGCGATCAAAAACGCGCAAGGCACGTCGGCGAAACGAAGCGACCGCAAGACCGACCGCGATCTGATGGAAGGCATCGTCGATGCCGTCGATGAACTCTGCCGCGAAGGTCCCGGCGACGTGCTCGTGTTCCTGCCCGGCGAGCGCGAGATTCGCGACGCCGCAGAGGCGTTGCGCAAGCACCATCCGCCGCACACGGAAATCCTGCCACTCTTCGCACGTCTCTCGGCGCAGGAACAGGAGCGCGTGTTCAAGCCGTCGAACGCGCGGCGTATCGTGCTGGCGACGAATGTCGCGGAGACGTCGCTGACGGTGCCGGGCATCCGCTATGTCGTCGATACGGGCACGGCGCGCGTGAAGCGCTATTCGTACCGCAATAAGGTCGAGCAGTTGCAGGTCGAGCCGGTGTCGCAGGCGGCCGCGAACCAGCGCGCGGGCCGCTGCGGGCGCGTGGCGGACGGCGTCTGCATCCGGCTTTACGACGAAGCCGACTTCCAGTCGCGCCCGCGTTTCACCGATCCGGAGATTCTGCGCTCGTCGCTCGCGGCGGTGATTCTGCGCATGAAGTCGCTGCATCTGACGGACATCGAGACCTTCCCGTTCATCGAGCCGCCGCCGGGCCGCGCGATCGCGGACGGCTATCAGTTGCTGAACGAACTCGGCGCGGTCGATGACGACAACGCGTTGACGCCGCTCGGCCGCGAGCTTGCGCGCCTTCCGCTCGACCCGCGCGTCGGGCGCATGATTCTCGCCGCGCGCGATCATCACGCGCTGACCGAAGTGCTCGTGATTGCGTCCGCGCTTTCGGTGCAGGACCCGCGCGACCGGCCGATCGAAGCGCAGGAACAGGCCGACGAGAAGCATCGACAGTTCGTGGACGAGCGCTCCGAATTCCTGCAATGGACGCGCATCTGGAAGTGGTTCGAGGAAGCCGTCGCGCACAAGAAATCGAACAAGCAGCTCGCCGATGCCTGCCGCGCCAACTTCCTGTCGCACGTGCGGCTGCGCGAATGGCGCGACGTGCATTCGCAACTGCTGACCGTCGTGCGCGAGCACGGCTGGCGCCTGAACGAATCCGATGCGACCTTCGAGCAAGTGCATCTGTCGCTGCTGACGGGCTTGCTCGGCAACATCGGCGTGAAAGCCGACGACGAGCCGCATTATCTCGGCGCGCGCGGCATCAAGTTCCATCTGTGGCCGGGTTCGGCGCTGCTGAAAAAAGCAGGGCGCTGGGTGATGGCGGGCGAGCTTGTCGAGACGAGCCGGCTTTACGCGCGGACCATCGCGAAGATCGAACCGGAATGGCTCGAAACGGTGGGCGCGCATCTGCTGAAGAAGTCGCTTTCGGACGCGCATTGGGAGAAGAAGGCGGCGCAGGTCGTCGCGTTCGAACGCGCGACGCTTTACGGGCTCACCGTGTACGCGCGGCGGCGCGTGAGCTTCGGCAAGCAGGACCCGAAATACGCGCGGGAGCTTTTCATTCGCGGCGCGCTGGTCGAAGGCGAATTCGACACGCGCCTGCCGTTTTTCGCGCATAACCGCAAGCTGGTCGCCGACATCGAGCAACTGGAACACAAGTCGCGCCGCCAGGACGTGCTGGTCGACGACGAACTGATCTACGCGTTCTACGACTCGCTCGTGCCCGAAGGCATCTGGACGAGCGCGGCGTTCGAGCGGTGGTATCGCGAGGAACAGAAGAAAGAGGGCAGGCAGCAACTGCTCTTCCTGTCCCGCGACGACCTCATGCGTCATGAAGCAGCCGGCGTCACGACTGACTTGTTCCCGAAGCGCATGACGATGTCGGGCATCGAAATGACGCTGTCGTACCACTTCGAGCCGGGCGCGCCGCGCGACGGCGTGACGCTCACGGTGCCGCTCTACGGGCTGAATCAGATCGACGCGCGCCGCGTCGAGTGGCTCGTGCCGGGCATGATCAAGGAGAAGACGCAACTGCTCCTGAAGTCGCTGCCGCAAAAGCTGCGCCGGCATGTCGTGCCGCTCCCCGACTACGCGGCCGCCTTCGCCGAGCGTCACGCGGGGCCAAAGTTCGGCGCGGGCGCGCTCATCGACGCGCTGATTGCGGATATACGCGAACAGACGCAAATCGCCGTGAAAGGCGCGGATTTCAAGCTCGAAACGCTGCCTGCGCACCTGTTCATGAACTTCAAGGTGATCGACGAGCACGGCCGGCAACTCGCGATGGGCCGCAATCTCGCGCAACTGCGCGGGGAACTCGGCGGACAGGCGCAGCAGCACTTTCAGAAACTGACGGCGCAAGCGGCGAGCGTTGCGCTCGACGCGCTTTCAGGCGATTCAGGCGATTCGAGCGCACCCGCCGCGCAAGCCGCGCCCGCTGAAAGCACCGCGCTCTACGAAAACCTGACGACGTGGAACTTCGGCAAGCTGCCCGAGTTGCTCGAAATTCGCCGGCGCGGGCAGACGCTTTTCGGCTATCCGGCGCTCGTGGATCGCATCACGCACTGCGACGTCGAAGTCTTCGATTCGCCCGAGGAAGCGGCGCGCATTCATCGCGCGGGCTTGCGGCGGCTGTTCGCGCTGCAATTGCGCGAGCCGATCCGCTATCTGGAGAAGAACCTGCCGGGCCTGCGCGAAATGTCGATGCAATACATGGCGCTCGGCACCGCCGACGAACTGCGCGACCAGATCGTGGAGACGGCGCTCGACCGCGCGTGTCTGCAAGACCCGCTGCCCGACGACGACGCGAGCTTTCACGCACGCCGCGACGCCGCGAAAGGGCGCCTTACGCTGCTCGCGAACGAAATCGCGCGCCTCGCCGGGACGATCCTCGCGGAATATGCCGCGCTGACGAAGAAGCTCGCGCAGGCGAAGCCCTTCGCCACCGCCTACGCCGACATGCAGGCGCAGTTGAACGGATTGATCGGCAAACGCTTCGTGATCGATACGCCGTATGCGCAACTCGCGCATTTCCCGCGTTATCTGAAGGGCATCGCGCTGCGCATCGACAAGCTGAAGGCCGACGCCGCCCGCGACGCACGCCTGATGGCGGAGTTGCTGCCGCTCGCGCAGCAGTATCAGCGGACGTTGTCGCAGCGCGGCGGCGTCGCGGATGCGCGGCTCTCGGAGTATCGCTGGCTGCTGGAAGAACTGCGCGTGTCGCTCTTCGCGCAGGAATTGCGCACGCCGATGCCCATTTCCGTGAAACGCCTCCACAAGGTCTGGGAATCCATGCAGCGGTGACGCGTGCCGCGTTCTCGCGCGAACGTGGCGGAAAGCCGCGCGAACAGGCGGCATTTCTTGCGCACGCGCACCGAATTGCGCAAAAAGAGCCGCGTCGTCAACGCGTCGGAGCATGCAAACGTTCTACAATGACGCCTGCTTTCCGACGTGTACATTCATGCGCTCCACATTCTTCTCCGGCCGCCTGCGCGCGGCCGCCGCCCGCGCCGCGCGCTTCGCGGTTCCGGCAGTCGCCGCGTTCGCCGCCACCGCGGCATTCGCCAACAACGTCATCGTGCTCAATTCGGCGGAAGCCACGCTGAGCCTCATCGACGAAAACACGCATCAGGTCGTCGGCACCGTGCCGACCGGCAAGGAGCCGCATCACCTGATGCCGACGCCCGACAATGCGTCGCTGATTGTCGCGAATTCGGTGTCGAACAACCTCATGTTCGTCGATCCGAAAACGGGCACGGTGCAGCGCTGGGTGCAGGACATCGAAGATCCGTATCAGATCGGTTTCTCGCCGGACCGCAAGTGGTTCGTCTCGACCGGCCTGCGCCTCGACCGCCTCGATATCTATCATTTCGACGGCAAGAATCTGAGCCTCGCGAAGCGCCTGCCGCTCGCGACCATGCCGAGCCATATCGCGTTCTCGAACGACAGCGCTACGGCGTTCATCTCGCTTCAGGTCTCGGGCGAGATCGCGGCCATCGACCTGGCGACGCAGACGGTGAAGTGGAAGATGAAGGTCGGCAAGGTGCCGGCGGGCGTCTGGCTCACGCCGGGCGACAAATTCCTGCTCGTCGGCATGACGGGCGCCGACTACGTCGCCGTGGTGGACTGGCGCAACCAGAAGGTCGTGAAGACCATCACGACCGGCAAGGGCGCGCACAACTTCCGGTCGATGGTGGACGGCAAGCACGTTCTGGTGTCGAACCGGGTGGCGAACACCATCAGCATCATCGACGAAGACACGCTCACGAACGTCGGCGACATCACCGGCCTGTTGCCGGGACCGGACGACATGGAACTTTCCGCCGATAAAAAGTATCTCTGGGTGACGTTCCGCTTCGCGAAGCATGTCGGCGTGATCGACCTTGCAAACCGCAAGCTCATCCAGACCATCGCGGTGGGACGTTCGCCGCACGGCATCTATTTCCTCGACCGCGCGCCGGTCACCGCGCCCAACGGCGCCTGAACGCGGCAAACGGTAAGTGAAGGGCGCTCGCGGGCGCCCTGTACTACGATTGAGTCACGGACCGCTTCTGTCCGTTCCTCGCGACCGGTTTCGAGTTCCACGGAGCACCATGTTTCACGTCATCCTCTCGTCTCTCGACAGCTTCGTTTCTTCGGTGCAGACCGCGTTGTACGTGGACGTCGTGCAGCCGCTGCTGTTCAAGCTCGGCATGATGGGTTACGACGAAGACACGTACGACGCGCTGTACTGGGTCATCGTCGGCGTGCTGGAAGTCATCGCGATGTACGCGATCCTGCGTCCGCTGGAAGCGCTGCGCCCGGCCGAAACGTGGCAGGACCGCAAGGGCGTGCGCGTGGACGTGCTCTATACGTGGATCGTGAAGCTCGGCATCCTGAATCTGTTCTTCTTCTTCACGTTTCAGCCGATCTTCGATTCCGTGCAAAGCTGGCTGCGCATTCATAGCGTGCCGACGCTGGAAATCGACAATCTGTGGCCGGGCGTGACCACGCAGCCGCTCGTCACGTTCGTTATCTATCTGATTCTGCTTGATCTCGCCGGGTATTGGTATCACCGGCTGGAGCATCGCTTCGGCATCTGGTGGGAATTGCACGCGGTTCATCACAGCCAGCAGAAGATGTCGCTCTGGTCCGACGACCGCAATCACTTGCTCGACGACATTCTCCAGGCCAGCTTCTTCGCAGCAGTTGCGCTCGTGATTGGCGTGGAACCGTCGCAATTCGTCGTGCTCGTCGCCATCACGAACCTGATGCAAAGCGTGCAGCACGCGAACATCCGCCTGCATTTCGGCTGGCTCGGCGATCGCCTGATTGTGAGTCCGGCGTTCCATCGGCGTCATCACGCCATCGGCTATGGTCACGAAGGCACGGCGTACGGCTGCAACTTCGGCGTGCTGTTTTCGTTCTGGGACATTCTGTTCCGCTCGGCGTCGTTCGACCGCACCGTCGAGCCGACCGGCATCCGCGATCAGATCGGCGCGCCCGGCACCGCGCCCGTCAGTTACGGCGACGGCTTCTTCGAGCAGCATTGGCTCGCGTTCAAGCGCATCGGCGCGCGTCTCGCGGCGCGGCGCGCGGCGGATTCCGGCAAGCGGTCGGCCGCGCTCTAGACCTTCCCTTCCCTTTTTGTGCTCGCCAGCGCGCCGAACGCGCGCTGGTTTATCCTGTCGCTTACTCCTCCTTCACCGAATCACGCATGAATGATCTGCTGCGTTCGTTCGTGCGCGCGCTGGCGAACGTCTTCCATCCGCGCATGCTCTGGCTCACGCTGATGCCGTTCGCGGTCGCCACCGCCGTTTGGGGCGCAATCCTCTGGTTCTTCTGGCAGACGCTGACCGGCGCCGCCAACGGCTGGCTCGACGGCTGGGCGCTGACTTCAGCGATGTACCGCCTGTTCGACGCTGTCGGCTTTTCGTCGCTGCACGCGGTCATCGCGCCGTTTCTCGTCGTCATCATGACGATTCCGCTGATCGTCGTGACGGTTCTCCTTCTGATCGCCACGCTTTCGATGCCGGGCGTTATCAAACTGCTGACGCGCCGCCCTAAGGGGCATTACGCGGCGCTCGAAGCGCGGCGCGGCGGCTCGTGGTACGGCAGCCTCGGGCATTCGATCGTGACGACCATCGTGTGCCTCGTCGCGCTCGTCGTGACCTTGCCGCTCTGGCTGATCCCGCCTTTCTTCGCGCTGATTCCGCCGCTCCTGTGGGGCTGGCTCACGTATCGCGTGATGACCTACGACGCGCTCGCCGTGCACGCGAGCCCCGACGAACGGCGCGCGATCGTGCGCGAATCGCGCTGGCCGCTGCTCGCCATCGGCATCGTGAGCGGGCTTTTGAGTTCCGTTCCGACGCTCCTATGGGCGTGGTCGGTCTGGTTATTGCCACTGTTTCCGGTCGTGGCGGCGGCGACGATCTGGGCGTATGCGTTCATCCTCGTGTTTTCGGCGCTGTGGTTCGCGCATTACTGCCTGCATGCGCTGGAGCGCCTGCGCGCGAACGAGCCGCGCTACCCGGCCATCACGGCGCAATCCTGAAAGCGGTCAGCACAAAAGGAAGAGGCACTCATGGGCATTGGCGTCATCATCATCGGCGATGAAATTCTGTCCGGGCGTCGCACGGATAAGCATCTGCCGAAAGTCATCGAACTGTTGGGCGCGCGGGGATTGGCGCTGGATTGGGCGGAATACGTCGGCGACGATCCCGCACGCATCACCGCGACGCTCGCGCGCACGTTCGCATCGGGCGATATCGTCTTCTCGACGGGCGGCATCGGCGCGACGCCGGACGACCACACGCGGCAATCCGCGGCCAAGGCGCTCGGCGTGCCGCTGGAATTGCAGCCCGAAGCGGCAGAGTTGATCCGCACGCGCATTCGCGACATGGCGGGCGACCAGCCTGCGGATCTCGACTCGCCGGAAAACCTGCATCGGCTGAACATGGGCATGTTTCCGAAGGGCGCTGCGATCATTCCGAACAGCTACAACAAGATTCCGGGCTTTTCTGTCGGCGATCATCATTTCGTGCCGGGCTTTCCGGTGATGGCCTGGCCGATGATCGAATGGGTGCTCGATACGAAGTACGCGCATCTGCATCACGCGACGCCCTACGTCGAGCGTTCGCTTCTCGTCTTTGGCTTGCCGGAATCGCGCATCACGCCGCTCATGGTCGCCATCGAGCGCGATTTCGCGGGCGTGCGCGCTTTCAGTCTGCCGAGCGTCGGCGACGCGGCGCGCGGTGCGCTCTACGCGCGGCCGCACATCGATCTGGGCGTGAAGGGCGATCCCGAGCGCGCGAACGCAGCGTTCGAGGCGCTGCGCGAAGGCGTGGCGGCGCTGGGCGGCGAGGTCGTCGAAGTGCCGCCGGAGGACGGGCGTTGATTCTGCTCGAAGTCATCGCGACGACTGTTGCGGACGCGCGCGCCGCCGAGCGCGGCGGGGCGAACCGCATCGAACTGATCACCGCGATGGGCGAGGGCGGCCTGACGCCGAGCATCGGGCTGATCGAGGCGGTCGTGGAAGCCGTCGGCATTCCGGTGAACGTGATCGTGCGGCCTCATAGCCGGTCGTTTGTCTACGATGCCGACGACTATGCCGTCATGCTGCGCGACGTGCGTGCCATCGCGAAGACGCGTGCCAATGCGATCGTCGTGGGCATGCTGCGCGAAAACGGCGATATCGATACGGAAGGGCTCGCACGCGTGATCGACGCCGCCGGCGGTTTGCCGCTCACGTTCCACCGCGCAATCGACGAGGCGCGCGATCTGGCCGCCGCATTCGACACGCTGCTCGGCTTCGACGCCGTCACGAACGTTCTGACGTCCGGCGGCGCGCCGTCCGTGTTGCAGGCGCAAACGCAGATCGCGTCGCTCGTCGAGCGCTCGGAAGGCACGCGCTGCACCGTGCTCGCGGGTGCCGGGCTGACCGTGGATGCGCTCGCGCCCTTCGTCGCTGCGACGGGCGTGCGAGCGGTGCACTTCGGCTCGGGCGTGCGAGTCGGCGGCAAGGGACTCGCGCTGGTGGACGAGGCCGCGGTCGCCCGCGCGCGGGCGCTGCTCGACCGCTAGCGCGCGAGAAGCGGCGTCACGCCCCGATCCACGGCAATCCGCGATAACACCATCCCGACACCGTCTTGCGATGTCCTTGGCCGTCCTTGTCGCCTTCGAAGCCTTCCAGCAGGTCGTAGGCGTTGCTGAACCCATGGTTCTGCGCGGCGACGGCGGCCAGCTTCGAGCGCGCGGCGCTGCGGCACAGGAACAGGACCGGCGTATCGGGAGTGGCGATTTGTCTTAATTGTTCGATAAACTCAGCGTTCGGCACGGAGCCGGGATAGCGGATCCATTCGATATGCGCGTACTGTTCGCCGTTAATTGCCGGCCGGCCGACCCAATCCAGTTCGGCGCGGGTGCGGACATCGACGAGCCGGGCGCGCGGTTCGAGCTGGAGAAATTCGAAGGCTTCGGCGGGCAGCAGGGCGCCCGCATAAAAGAGACTGTTTTCGGCGGCGCGGCTCGAGGCTTTGCCGTACAGTTGTTCGAGCGTGCTCATGGCGGCGTGTCTCCGTTCGCGTGAAAAAGTGATTTTAGCGTGGCCTCGGGCACGAGGTTCCGAGATAGTGGAAGCACGAGAATGGTGCAAATCGGCGCGCAGGCACAGAAGCAGTGCGCGACGAAACCGATGCTAGGACGCACGCACATGTTTGGTGCTTTCCCGACCGTGCCGTCTGTTTCGCCTGAACCGGTCTCGCGCAAAGACGAAGCAAAAAAGCACGCCGCGTCAGTGCTTTAGGGCGTGCTTGGTGCAGATGGCATAGAAGCTGCTTTTCCCACCCTCGATTGAAACGGCAGTGCAGAATTGGTCGAGGCGGCGAAGCGATTCGCCGACTTTTGTTAATCAGGAGATAGGTAATGAGTAAATCCGTGGCCGACGTCATGCAACTCGTCAAGGACGAGGACGTCAAGTTTGTCGATTTTCGCTTCACCGACACGCGCGGCAAAGAACAACACGTTTCCGTGCCGGTCTCGGCATTCGACGAAGACAAATTTGAAAGCGGCCACGCTTTCGACGGTTCGTCCATCGCCGGCTGGAAGGGTATCGAAGCGTCGGACATGCTGCTCGTGCCGGATGCGGACACCGCGTTCATCGACCCGTTCTATGAAGAATCCACGCTGGTTCTGACCTGCGACGTGGTTGAGCCGGCCGACGGCAAGGGCTACGAGCGCGACCCGCGTTCGCTCGCGAAGCGCGCGGAAGCGTATCTGAAGAGCTCGGGCCTCGGCGACACCGCGTTCTTCGGTCCGGAGCCGGAATTCTTCATTTTCGACTCGGTGCAGTGGAACACGGACCAGTCGGGCACGTTCGTGAAGATCGGCTCGGAAGAAGCGCCGTGGTCGTCGGCGAAGGAATTCGAAGGCGGCAACACCGGTCACCGTCCGGGCACGAAGGGCGGCTACTTCCCGGTGGCTCCTGTCGACACGTTCCAGGACATCCGCTCGGAAATGTGTCTGCTGCTCGAACAGATCGGCATTCCGGTCGAAGTGCATCACCACGAAGTGGCGGGCCAGGGCCAGAACGAAATCGGCACGAAGTTCTCGACGCTGGTTCAGCGCGCGGACTGGCTGCAGCAGATGAAGTACATCATCCACAACGTCGCGCACACGTACGGCAAGACGGCGACGTTCATGCCGAAGCCCATCGTCGGCGATAACGGCTCGGGCATGCACGTTCACCAGTCCATCTGGAAGGACGGCCAGAACCTGTTCGCGGGCAACGGCTATGCAGGTCTGTCGGAATTCGCGCTGTTTTACATCGGCGGCATCATCAAGCATGCGCGCGCGCTGAACGCGATCACGAACCCGGGTACGAACTCGTACAAGCGTCTCGTGCCGCACTTCGAAGCGCCCGTGAAGCTGGCTTACTCCGCTCGCAACCGCTCGGCGTCGATTCGCATTCCGCACGTGTCGAACCCGAAGGGCCGCCGTATCGAAACGCGCTTCCCGGATCCGCTCGCGAATCCGTACCTGTGCTTCTCCGCGCTGATGATGGCGGGTCTCGACGGCGTGCAGAACAAGATTCATCCGGGCGAAGCCGCGGACAAGAATCTGTACGACCTGCCGCCGGAAGAAGACGCGAAGATTCCGACCGTTTGCGCGGGCCTGGATCAGGCGCTCGACGCACTGGACGGCGACCGCGAGTTCCTGACGCGCGGCGGCGTGTTCACGGATTCGATGCTCGACGCGTACATCGAACTGAAGACGAACGAGCTGCAGCGTTATCGTCAGGCGGTGCATCCGATCGAGTTCGAAATGTACTACTCGCTGTAAGGCATGACGGCTGCGCGTTTCATTGATCTCGGTTCGATGAAGCGCGCGCTTCTTGCCCTGCAATGAAGAACGACGAAAAGGGACGGCGCGCCGTCCCTTTTTTAATCGCTCGCGGTCTCACGCAACGAGAAGAAGATCGGTAGCACGAACGACCTCAATCACTGCACGATGGTGCTCAAGAATCTGATCAAGGCGCGAAAGGGCCACGCCGACACGCTCTCCGACGATACGCAACTCGCCGCGACCGGCCTCTTGCCCGGCCTCGAAGCGTTGCCGACCGTCGTGCTCGTGCTCGACAAACGCAGTCTGAGGATCGCGTATGCGAACCCGTCGGCGGAGTCGATGCTGGAGATGTCGCGCAAGCAACTGATGCAGACGCACTGGTCCGGACTCTTCGCGAACGCGGAAGAATTGGCGACGACCATCGCGTCCATCGCGGAGAACCGCTTCAACGCGACGCGGCTCGACGCGGCGCTGGAGCGCGCGGGGCGCGAACTGCTTCACGTGCACGCGATCGTCGCGTATCTCGAAGCCGCGCCCGACTACGTGCTGCTCGAACTCTTCGAGAACGAGCGCCATTTGCGCACGGATCGCGAAGAGCGCATTCACGATCTGACGGCGGTGAACAAGCAACTGATCCGCAATCTCGCGCACGAGATCAAGAACCCGCTCGGCGGTATTCGCGGCGCGGCGCAACTACTGGAATTCGAGCTCGGCGCGCGCCAACGCGACGAATTGCGCGAATACACGCAGGTCATCATCAAGGAATCGGACCGTCTGCAGACGCTCGTCGATCGCTTGCTGGAGCCGCACCGGCATCCGCATATCGTCGGCGACGTCAACATTCACGAAGTCTGCGAGCGCGTGCGCGCGGTGATTCTCGCGGAGTTTCCGCGCGGCCTCACCATCGAGCGCGACTACGACGTGAGCGTGCCCGACCTGCGCGGCGACAAGGAACAACTGATTCAGGCGCTGCTCAACATCGTGCGCAACGCGGCGGAGGCGCTCAAGGAGCGCATCTCGCAAGGCGACGCGAAGATCGAGCTGCGCACGCGTATCGCGCGCAAGGTCACGATCGGCAAGCGCCTGCACAAACTGGCACTGGACTTGCATATCACTGACAACGGTCCCGGCATTCCGAGCGACATCCGCGACCGCATCTTCTTTCCGCTCGTGTCAGGCAGGGAAGACGGAAGTGGCCTCGGCCTCACGCTCGCGCAGTCGTTCGTGCAGCAGCACGATGGACTGATCGAAGTGGAGAGCAAGCCGGGCTGCACGGAGTTCGCCATCTTGCTGCCTTTCGGGAATTGACACCGGGAACTGACACGCGAATCGACCAACATCGACATTCACCAGACTGCGGGCCGCGAAACTCGCGCGAAGCCACGAAGCCTGACCGTTTCGACGGGCATACACCGAACCACACGAAGACTTCTCGCCGAACGATATGAAGCCGATCTGGATAGTAGACGACGACCAATCCATCCGTTGGGTGCTCGAAAAAGCCCTCGCACGAGAGAACTTCACGACGCGCAGTTTCTCGGGCGTGCGCGACGCGCTCGCCGCGCTCGAAACCGAAAGCCCGCAAGTGCTGGTCTCCGATATCCGTATGCCTGGCGGCTCGGGCCTCGAACTGCTGCAAACGGTGCGCGACAGGCTGCCGGGACTGCCCGTCATCATCATGACGGCGTTCTCCGATCTCGATAGCGCGGTCGCCGCGTTTCAGGGCGGCGCGTTCGAATATCTCGCCAAGCCGTTCGATATCGACAAGGCGGTGGAGCTGATCCGCCGCGCCGTCGACGAGAGTATGCGCGGCGAGGCCGCTTACGACGAGCGCGTGACCGAGACGCCCGAGATGTTGGGCCAGGCGCCCGCCATGCAGGACATGTTCCGCGCAATCGGCCGGCTGTCGCATTCGGCGGCGACCGTGCTCATCACGGGAGAATCAGGCACCGGAAAGGAGCTTGTCGCGCGCGCGTTGCACCGACATAGCCCGCGGGCGAACGGGCCGTTCATCGCGCTCAATACCGCGGCGATTCCGAAAGATCTGCTGGAGTCCGAACTATTCGGTCACGAGCGCGGCGCGTTCACGGGTGCGCAGGCGATGCGGCAGGGCCGCTTCGAACAGGCCGAGAACGGCACGCTCTTTCTCGATGAAATCGGCGACATGCCGTTCGATCTGCAAACGCGGCTCTTGCGCGTGTTGTCCGACGGGCAGTTCTATCGCGTGGGCGGGCACAATCCGCTGCGCGCTAATGTGCGCGTGATCGCGGCGACGCATCAGAATCTGGAATCGCGCGTGCGGCAGGGCCTGTTTCGCGAGGACTTGTACCATCGCCTGAATGTGATCCGGCTGCGTCTGCCGGCGCTGCGCGAACGCAGCGAGGATATCCCGCTGCTCACGCGCCACTTCCTGCAAAAGAGCGCGCGCGATCTGGGCGTGGAGCCCAAGCGCGTGTCCGACAGCGCGCTCGCGTATCTCGCGTCGCTGCCGTTTCCCGGCAACGTGCGCCAGCTCGAAAACCTCTGCAACTGGCTCACCGTGATGGCGCCCGCGCAGGTGATCGAGCAGAAGGACTTGCCGCCGGATCTCACGCCCCGGCAGGACGCCGCGCCGGAAAGCATGGCAGTCTCGACCGACGGCGCGGTCGCAACGAACGGCTCGGCCGCGCACGCCGCCGCGCCGGTATCGTCGGCGCCAGCAGGCGTGCCGGTCAGCATCTGGGAGAGCGGCTTGCGCACGGAAGTCGCGCGCCTGTTGCGCGAGAATTCCGCCGATGTCATGGACGAACTCGCGCGCCGCTTCGAAGCCGCCGTGATTCGCGAGGCGCTCGACTTCACGCGCGGGCGCAAGGTCGAAGCGGCGGAGCGCTTAGGCATCGGCCGCAATACGATCACGCGCAAAATTCAGGAACTGCATCTCGACGCGTGATGCCATGAGACGGATCAGCAGCCGACCGTCGCCACGACAGGCGCGTGGTCGGACGGCTGATCCCACTTGCGCGGCACCTTGTCGATCTCGCATGACGTGCAGAGCGCCGACAGTTCCGACGACAGCAGAATGTGATCGATGCGCAGGCCCGCGTTACGCCGGAACGCCATCATGCGGTAGTCCCACCACGTGAAGAGCTTCTCGGGCTGCTCGAACTTGCGGAAGGCATCCGTCAGGCCGAGTCCGACGAGCTGCATGAAATGTGCGCGCTCTTCCGGCGAGACCAGATTCTGGCCTTCCCACGCCTTGGGGTCGTGCACGTCGCGGTCTTCCGGCGCGATGTTGTAATCGCCGAGCAGCGCGAGCTTCGAATACTGCATCATCTCTTCGCGCAGCCATTCGCGCAGCGCGTCCAGCCAGCGCATCTTGTACGCGAACTTCTCGGAGCCGGGCGCCTGCCCGTTCGGAAAATACGCCGACACCACGCGCACGCCGTTGACCGTCGCGGCGATCACGCGCTGCTGCAGGTCCTCGAAGCCGGGAATATTGCGCACGACGGTGGCGTCGTGCACCTCGATGCCTTCGCGCACCAGAATGCCGACGCCGTTATACGTCTTCTGTCCCGCGAACCAGCTTCTGTATCCGGCGGCTTCGAGTTCGGCGCGGGGGAATTTCTCGTCGGGCAGCTTCAGTTCCTGAAGGCACAGCACGTCGACTTGCGAGAGTTGGAGCCAGTCGGTGACGTGCTGAAGACGGACCTTGAGAGAGTTGACGTTCCAGGTGGCAATTTTCATGTGACGGCGAATGCCTGCGGCTTCTTGATTAGCGATCGAAGCCGGAATGATAACGCCACGACGCCTGCGCACCGTCGCTCGCTCATTTACGCGATTTTTACGCCGCCGCGCGAACTCTTGCCGCGCCCTTTATCCCGGTCCTTCTACTCTTGCAGGCGTCCAATGCACAAGAGGAGAAGCCAACAATGGACCTGCTTTACGTCGCCGGCATCGCCCTGTTCTGGGGGCTGTGCGCGGCGCTGACCGTGGGCTGCGAGCGTTTGCGCCGCCGTCTGCCGGGAGCGCGCGCATGACTGCATGGATGATCTGGCTCGCGGCCGCATCGACGCTGCTGCTTTTCGCCTACCTCGTGTACGCGCTTCTGCGCGCGGAGGACCTCGAATGAACGCCAACACGTTCACGCAGACGGCCCTGTTCATCGTCGTCCTGATCGCGCTTGCGATTCCTCTGGGGCGATACATCACGAACGTGCTCGACGGCTCGTCGGTCGTCGTGCGCAGGATGCGGCGTTTCGAAGGCGCGTTGTATCGCATCGCAGGCGTCGATGCCGATGCCGAAATGTCGTGGAAGCATTACGCGCTCGCGGTGCTGCTCTTCAACGCGCTCGGCGCGCTCGCGCTGTACGCGCTGTTGCGCCTGCAACAGGTCTTGCCCGCCAACCCGCAAGGCATGGCCGCGATGACGCCGGACGCCGCGTTCAACACGGCGGTGAGCTTCGTCACCAACACGAACTGGCAGGACTACGGCGGCGAAAGCACGCTCGGTTATCTCGCGCAGATGCTCGGGCTCACGGTGCAGAACTTCTTGTCGGCGGCGACGGGCATGGCGGTCGTCATCGCGCTGATTCGCGGCTTCAAGCGGCATAGCGCGCAGACCATCGGCAACTTCTGGGTCGATCTCACGCGCACGACGCTCTACGTGCTCGCGCCGCTCGCCGTCGTCTTCGCGCTCGTCTTCGTGAGCCAGGGCGTGATTCAGAACTTCAAGCCGTATCAGGACGTGTCGACGCTGCAAGTAACGACGTACCAAGCACCGCAGACCGATGCGCAAGGCACCGCCGTGAAGGATGCCCACGGCAACCCGGTCATGCGTGACATGAAAGCCGACAAGCAGTCGCTGCCGATGGGCCCGGTCGCGTCGCAGGAAGCGATCAAGATGCTCGGCACGAACGGCGGCGGCTTCTTCAACGCGAATTCGGCGCATCCGTTCGAGAACCCGACGCCGTTCTCCAACTTCATGCAGATGATCGCGATGCTGCTCATTCCGGCTGCGCTGTGCGTCGTCTTCGGCCGCATGATCGGCGACAGGCGGCAGGGCTACGCCGTGCTCGCGGCGATGACCGTCGCGTTCGCGGCGGCGTGCGTCGGCGAGGTATCGGCGGAGCAGGCGGGCAATCCGCTTTTCGCGTCGCTACATGTCGATACGGCGGCGAGCGCGCTGCAAGCGGGCGGCAACATGGAAGGCAAGGAGACGCGCTTCGGCATCGCGCAGTCGGGCCTCTTCACGGTGGCGACGACAGCCGCGTCCTGCGGCGCGGTGAACACCATGCACGACTCGCTGACGCCATTGGGCGGCCTCATTCCAATGCTCCTGATCCAGCTAGGCGAAGTGATCTTCGGCGGCGTCGGCTCGGGCTTGTACGGCATGCTCGTCTTCGCGCTGCTCGCGGTGTTCGTCGCGGGGCTGATGATCGGCCGCACGCCCGAATACGCCGGCAAGAAGATCGAATCGTTCGAGATGAAGATGGTCGCCATCGCCATTCTGCTTACGCCGCTGCTCGTGCTCGCGGGCGCATCGGTGGCCGTGCTGACGGCATCGGGCACGGCGGGCATCGCCAATCCCGGCGCTCACGGTTTCTCGGAAGTGCTGTACGCGTTCAGCTCGGCGGCCAACAACAACGGCAGCGCGTTCGCGGGTCTCTCCGTGAACACGCCGTTCTACAACGTGATGCTCGGCATTGCGATGTGGCTCGGCCGCTTCGGCTCGATCGTGCCCGTGCTGGCGATTGCCGGCTCGCTCGCCGCGAAGAAGCGCCTCGCCGTCACCGCCGGGACCTTGCCGACGCACGGACCGCTTTTCGTGGTGCTGCTGCTCGGCACGCTTTTGCTCGTCGGCGCGCTGACGTATGTGCCGGCGCTCGCGCTCGGGCCTGTCGTCGAGCATCTGACGATGATCGCCGCCCACTGATTTCGAGGAACAGATGACTCAACTGAATCAAGCGCCGCTGCATCGCCCGGAGAATCTCGGGCAAGCGCGCACGGCGGCGCGTTCGATGTTCGATCCCGCGCTCCTGAAACCCGCGATTGCCGATTCCTTCGCGAAGCTCGCGCCGCGCACGCAGTTGCGCAATCCGGTGATGTTCTGCGTGTACGTCGGCAGCATTCTGACGACGGTGCTCTGGATCGCCGCGCTCGCGGGCCAGGCGGAAGCGCCTGCGGGCTTCATCCTTGCCGTCGCGCTGTGGCTGTGGTTCACCGTGCTCTTCGCGAATTTCGCCGAGGCGCTCGCGGAAGGCCGCTCGAAGGCGCAGGCAGCATCGTTGCGCAGCGCCAAGCACAACGTGATGGCGAAGAAGCTCAACGAGCCGCATCCGAAGTCGCCGATACGCATCGTCGCGTCGAGTGATCTGCGCAAGGGCGATGTCGTGCTGATCGAAGCCGGCGACGCGGTGCCCGCCGATGGCGAAGTGATCGATGGCGTCGCGTCCGTCGATGAATCCGCGATCACGGGCGAATCCGCGCCCGTCATCCGCGAGTCGGGCGGCGATTTCTCGTCGGTGACGGGCGGCACGCGCGTGCTGTCGGACTGGATCGTCGTGCGCGTGACGGCCGATCCCGGCGAGGCGTTTCTCGACCGCATGATCGCGATGGTCGAAGGCGCGAAGCGCCAAAAGACGCCGAACGAAGTCGCGCTCACCATCCTGCTCGTCGCGCTGACGCTCGTGCTGCTGTTCGCGACCGCGACCTTGCTGCCGTTCTCCATGTTCTCGGTCGAAGCCGCGAAAGCCGGGCACGTCGTCACGATCACCGCGCTCGTCGCGCTGCTCGTCTGCCTGATTCCGACGACCATCGGGGGGCTGTTGTCGGCCATCGGCGTCGCGGGCATGAGCCGGATGATGCAGGCGAACGTGATCGCGACTTCGGGCCGCGCGGTGGAAGCCGCCGGCGACGTGGACGTGCTGCTGCTCGACAAGACCGGCACCATCACGCTCGGCAACCGGCAGGCGTCGTCGTTCGTGCCTGCGCCGGGCGTGAGCGAACGCGAGCTCGCCGACGCCGCGCAGCTCGCGTCGCTCGCCGACGAAACGCCGGAAGGCCGCAGCATCGTCGTGCTGGCGAAGCAGCGCTTCGACATCCGCGAACGCGATATGGCGACGCTCGGCGCAACGTTCATCGGGTTCACCGCGCAGACGCGCATGAGCGGCGTCGATGTGCCGGATCGCGAGATTCGCAAGGGCGCGGCCGATGCGGTGAGGAAGTACGTCGAAGAACGCGGCGGGCGCTTCGCGCAGGAAGTGCAGCACGGCGTCGACGAGATCGCGCGGCGCGGCAGCACGCCGCTGGTCGTCGCCGAATGCGTCGCGGGCAAGGCGCGCGCGCTCGGCGTGATCGAACTGAAGGACATCGTGAAGGGCGGCATCAAGGAACGCTTCGCCGAGCTGCGCAAGATGGGCATCAAGACCGTGATGGTCACGGGCGACAACCGGCTGACGGCGGCGGCCATCGCGGCGGAAGCGGGCGTGGACGACTTCCTCGCCGAAGCGACGCCCGAGGCGAAGCTCTCGACCATCCGCGCGCATCAGGCCGAAGGGCGGCTCGTCGCGATGACCGGCGACGGCACCAACGACGCACCCGCGCTCGCGCAGGCCGACGTCGCGGTCGCGATGAACACCGGCACGCAGGCCGCGAAGGAAGCGGGCAACATGGTCGATCTCGATTCGAACCCGACCAAGCTCATCGAGATTGTGGAGATCGGCAAGCAGATGCTGATGACGCGCGGCTCGCTCACGACGTTCTCCATCGCCAACGACGTTGCCAAGTACTTCGCGATCATTCCTGCCGCCTTCGCCACCACGTATCCGCAATTGCGCGTGCTCGACGTGATGCATCTCGCGTCGCCGTCGTCGGCCATTCTCTCGGCGGTCATCTTCAACGCGCTCATCATCGTGTTCCTGATTCCGCTCGCGCTGAAGGGCGTGAAGTATCGCGCGCTCGGGGCGGCTTCGTTGCTGCGGCGCAATCTGCTCGTCTATGGGCTCGGCGGCATCGTGCTGCCGTTTCCGGTTATCAAGGTCATCGACATGACCATCACCGCGCTCGGCTGGAACTAGAGGAACCTAACGTGAAGAATGCATTGCGTCCCGCCGTTGTATTGTTCGTTGCACTGACGCTTGTGACCGGTCTGCTGTATCCGCTTGTCGTCACGGCGGTCTCGCAGACGGTGTTCAGGCATCAGGCGAACGGCAGCCTCGTCGAGCTTGACGGGAAAATCGTCGGCTCCGAACTGATCGGGCAGCAGTTCGACGCGCCGCGTTATTTCTGGGGCCGCCCGTCGGCTACGACGCCGAATCCCTATAACGCGGGCAGCTCCGGCGGATCGAACCTCGGCCCGACCAATCCCGCGCTCGCCGATGCCGTCAAAGCGCGCATCGCCGCGCTCCATGCCGCCGATCCTTCGAACGACGCCGCCGTGCCCGTCGATCTCGTGACCTCATCGGGCAGCGGGCTCGATCCCGACATCAGCCCGGCGGCGGCCGCGTATCAGATCGCACGCGTGGCGCGGGCCCGTGGGCTGTCCGTCGCGCAAGTCAATGCGCTCGTCGTCCAGGCGACGTCCGCGCGCGCGTTCGGCGTCATCGGGGAACCTGCGGTGAATGTGCTTAAATTGAATCTCGCGCTGGACCGGGCGAGCGTTCGCTGAGCGCCGCCATTCCCCAAGCGCAACATGACGAGACCCCGCACAGGAGCCCATGCGCCCGACCCCCGATGAACTCCTCGACAAGCTGCAACGCGAGGAAGCAAAGCGCCAGCGCGGCAGGCTGAAGGTGTTCTTCGGCGCGTCGGCGGGCGTCGGCAAGACGCTTGCCATGCTGCAAGCTGCGCGACGCCGCCGCGAAGAAGGGGTCGATGTGGTGATCGGCGTCGTCGAAACGCATGGCCGCAAGGAGACGCTCGCGCTATGCGCGGGCCTGGCGACGCTGCCGCCCGCGCAGATCGACTATCGCGGCCGCACGCTCGCGGAATTCGATCTCGACGGCGCGCTCGCGCGCAAGCCGCAACTCATCGTCGTGGATGAGCTCGCGCATTCGAATGTGCAGGGCTCGCGCCACCTCAAACGCTGGCAGGACGTGCACGAACTGCTCGACGCGGGCATCGACGTGTACACGACCGTCAACGTGCAGCATCTGGAAAGCCTCAACGATATCGTCGGGCGCATCACCGGCATTCGCGTGTGGGAGACGGTGCCCGACCGCGTGTTCGATCTCGCCGATGAAGTGACGCTCGTCGATCTGCCGCCCGAGGAACTGCTCGACCGTCTGCGCGAAGGCAAGGTCTATCTGCCGCAGCAGGCCGAGCACGCGGTGCGCAACTTCTTTCGCAAGGGCAATCTGATCGCGCTGCGCGAACTCGCGCTGCGCCGCACCGCCGACCGCGTGGATGCGCAGATGCGCGAGTACCGCGCCGATCAGTCGATCGAGCGCATCTGGCAAGCGCGCGAGCGGTTGATCGTGTGCGTCGGGCCGGGACCGGAAGGCGCGGTGCTGGTGCGCGCGGCGGCGCGGCTGGCGGCGGCGCTGAAGGCGGACTGGCTCGCGGTTTATGTCGAAACGCCGAAGCTCCAGCGCCTCTCCGACGATGACCGCCGCCGCACGCTCGATGCGCTTAAGCTCGCCTCGGAACTCGGCGCGGAAACCGTGACGCTGGACGGCGCCGATGCCGCCGCGACGCTCATCGACTACGCGCGGATGCGCAACGTGTCGAAGCTCGTCGCGGGCGCGCCGGGCGCGCGAAGCTGGCGGCGTATGGTCCGAAAGCCGGTCGCGGAACGCATCATCCGGCATGCGGCGGATATCGACGTCACGCTCGTTTCCGCCAACTCGCGCGACGAGTCGCGAGCGCGGCGGGCATCGATAGCCGGGGCGTGGCCCGACGGCGAGCATTCGCCGGCACGTGCTTACTGCTACGCGATCGGCATAGGCGCAGCGATCACGCTGGTCGCGGATCTGCTGGCGGCGCGGCATATCGCGCTCACCAATCTCGTGATGCTGTATCTGCTCGGCGTGATCTTTACCGCCGCGCGGCTCGGGCGCGGGCCGGGCGTGCTGCTGTCGTTCGTGTCGGTCGCGGCGTTCGACTTTTTCTTCGTGCCGCCCGCGCTGTCGTTTTCCGTCACCGACACGCAATACGTGCTCACGTTCGTCGTGATGCTGTTGACGTCGCTCACGATCAGCCATCTCACGTCCAGCCTGCGCCGCGAGGCGCGCATCGCGTCGCAGCGGGAGCGGCGCACCAGCGCCATGTACGCGATGACCAAGGAACTCGCCGCCGCGCTGATGACCGGGCAGATCATCGAGATCGGCACGCGGCACGTAGCGGAAGTCTTCCACGCAAAAGTCGCGATGCTGCTGCCCGATGCGAGCGAACGCGTGCGCCAGAAAGTGGACGAGCCGAACGCGGACGCGATGCTGGATACGGCGCGCATCGACCTGGATATCGCGCAGTGGGTCTACGAGCAGCAGAAACCCGCGGGCCGCGGCACCGACACGCTGCCCGCCGCCGACGCGCTCTACTTGCCGCTGCGCGCGCCGATGCGCACGCGCGGCGTGCTCGCGATCCTCGTCGAGCGCGAGGCGGAGCTGGCCGTGCCGGAGCAGCGGCGCATGATCGAAACCTTCGCGGCGCAGATCGCGCTGGCGCTCGAACGCGTGCATTACGTGGATATCGCGCAAGACGCGCTCGTCAACATGGAGTCCGAGCGGCTGCGCAATTCGCTGCTCTCCGCGATATCGCATGACTTGCGCACGCCGTTGACGTCGATTGTCGGCTTCGCGTCGGTGCTGGAAGAGAACGCGCGGGGCATCGGCGGTCTGCCGGGCGAATCGCAGGAACTGGTGCACGCGATCCACGAGGAAGCGCTGCGCATGAGCGGGCTCGTGACGAATCTGCTCGACATGGCGCGCTTGCAGGCGGGCGCGATCCGCCTGAACCGGCAATGGTCGATGCTCGAAGAAACCGTCGGCGCGGCGCTCGCGACGCTCCGGCGCACGCTCGCGGGCCGTCCGGTACACGTGCGCGTGCCGCATGACCTGCCGCTGCTGCGCCTCGACGCCGTGCTGATGGAGCGCCTCTTCGCGAACCTGCTGGAGAACGCGGCCAAGTACACGCCCGCGCTAACGCCGATCACCATCGCGGCAGAAAAAGAGACATCGGGCGATGTGCGCGTCGTCATCGACGATGAAGGGCCGGGCGTGCCCGCCGGCATGGAGACGCGCCTGTTCGAGAAGTTCACGCGCGGCGAGAAGGAATCGGCGCAGCCGGGCATCGGGCTCGGGCTGGCGATTTGCCGCGCGATCGTGGAGGCGCATGGCGGGCGCATCGGCGTGGAGAATCGCGTCGACGCGCAAGGGCGCGTATGCGGCGCGCGCTTCTGGTTCACGCTGCCGGCGGATGAAGCGCCGCCGGAAATCGAGTAGAGCGAGCGCATGTAGGGCATTCATGCGCGATCGCACGGTCGGGAACGCGCGGGGGCGGTAGATTTGCTCGCATGACTTCCTCCTTCAGCCGCCGACGCTTTCTTGTCGATGCCGCGCTCGGACTGGGCGCGTTGCACGTGTATGCGTATCCGCGCATGGCATTCCCGGCGACCCGTTCGAATGGCGACGCCCTGACTCCGTTTGCGTTCGGCGCAAAAGGCGATGGCCGCGCCGACGACACCGCCGCCCTCAACGCCGCCTATGAACACGCGCGCCAGCAGCGCATATTGGCGGTATCGCTCTGCGGCGCGACGTATCGCGTGACGCGCGGCGTCTATGCGCGCGGCATATCGACGAACGGCGAGGGCGCGACGCTCATCGCGACGCTGGACGGCGCGCGCGGCGGCGCGGCGTTCGAATGGGGCGGCAGCGGCACCTTCGTGCGCGACGTGACCTTCGACCTGTCGAACACGAGCAAGGCGGATATGCACGGCGTGCTCAACGCCGTCGACGACGCGCGCAATCAGCGTTTCGAGAACAACTGCATCGTCGGACGAACCATCGGCGCGACGCCGCGTCAGTCGAACATTTTCGGCGCGTGGTTCATGGGCACGGGCGTAACCGGCCTCTTCGTGCTGAACAACCAGTTCGAGTCCTGCTCGTACGGCGTGCAGATCAACAACCAGCGCGGCATGACGGGCGACGTGCGGCGCGCGCCGCTCGGACGCGCCTCGTCGCATATTCATATCGCGGGCAACGTGTGTATCGACGCGAGCATCGGCGTGAACACACCGCATATCGCGTGCTCGAACGTGGTCGTGCAGGGCAACACGATCACCGCACGCAGCCTTGCCATGGATTTGCCGCTCAACATCGCGCATGTGACGGATATCGCGGTCGCCGGCAACACCGTGGCGTCGAACGTGTCCAGCGCCAACGGTACGCTGCATGTCGAAGACGCGGCCGGCGCGATTACCATCGACGGGAATGTCGTGAGCGTGCTCGCGCGCAACAACGGCATTCAGGTCGGCACGCGGGCGAGCGTGAGCGGCGACGCGCCGCAAAAACGCAAAGTGGTCATCAGCGCGAATCACATCGAAGGAAGCGGCGCTTCGAAGGACAGCGCCGGTATCCTGATTCCCGATGTCGAGACGGTCGATGCCGTCATCGCGAACAACGCGATTCACCGCTTCGCCGAGGGCATCACGGTCGTGTCGCGCTGTCTCGTGCAGGGCAACGTCATCTCGGCGTGCGGCGTGCCGCTACGCGTTTCGCGCGACAGTCTGCAGGCGGGGAACCTCGTCGGCTGACGTTGACGCTGACATCGCGGCTGGAGCAAACGGCTGCGCGAGATCGGGAGCGCGTGCGGGCGGGAGCGCACGCGGCGCATGCCGCAGACGCGGCAAATAGGCCAGCAGAATGACGTAGATGGTCGGCGCACCGGCGATCGGCTGCGCGAAAAGCGCGGTGATCAGCAAGGGCGCACATGCGCCGATCTTCGGCCAGTTCGCTTTCGTTCCCGGCCGCCATGCAGACAGCATGACCACCTGACAAGCGAAGCCGAAGAGCCCGATCATGCCGATCTGCGCCAGGAGAGAGATGCCGTCGTTGTGCTCCTTGCCGCTGAAAAGCCCGACGCCGAGCGGGCGCATGGCGAAGTTCGCGAGACCACGGTCGATGGAGCGCGCGCGGTCGCTGATGGATTCGCCGTGCGTGCGCGCTTTGTCCTTGAGCCCGATGTACGGCGTATAAAGCGCAATGGGCCACGCCATCAGCACGATCGCGCAGGTGACGAGCAAACGCGGCATGAACAAGCGGCGCGAGCGGCCGGAGAGCAGGAACACGAGTCCGAGCGACATGGCGAGCAGCGCGACGCCGAGTGTCGAAAAGGCGCACAGAATGCCGCCCACCATGCACGCGAGCAGGAACTTCGAGCGCCGCGTGAGCGCCTCGTAGATCAGGCAGAAGCACGCCACCGCCTGATAGATGCCGGCCTCCCGAAAGAAGGCGCAGTAGCGGTCGAACTTCACGGTGCCCGACGCGAAGTCGCTGTACAGCATGGAGAACGGAAAGTAGATCGCGCCCGTCGCGGCGCGCGGGTCGTCGGTGTAATCGGCATAGCCTTTCACGGGCAGACTAAAAAGATAGAGGCCGTCCTTGTTTCCAAGCCACACAGTCAGCAGCTCGGTGACGACGCTCGACAGGCTCAGCAGCGCGACGGCCGTGCAAAGCTGCCGGAAGAAGACACGGTTCGCGTTGACGTCCAGCAGGAACGCGCTGTACGACAAGCCGATGACGCCAGTGGTCACGAGTTCATACAGCGTCCATTCGAGCTGCGAGCGTTCGTTCACGATGGAAATCGGCGCGACATAGAGCCAGTACACGGCCATCAGAACGAGCAGGCACGCGGTTTCCGCGCGCAGGCGCGGCGTCGTATAGCGAACCTCGCGATGCGTATGGAACAGATACAGGCAGGTGAGAAGCGGCGCGATCAGCACGCCGATGGCCGTATAGCGTTCGCCGAGCGCGGACGGCCGCATCACGAACAGGTTCAGCACGAGCCCGAGGCTGATCAGGCGCCGGACCGAAAATTGGTTTCGGAAGGAAAGCATCGTTGGGTCTCTGCATGGTTTGTCAGTCGTTTTTCTTCTATGCGACGCGGGAATGCAGCGGACGGCTCCAACCTACGGATCGTGCAGGCGAGCGCGCCGCGAGACGCAAACGATTGATGCGTCGGAGTCCTTCCGATGCCGGCTCATGCGCGTCATGAGCACGTGAGCGAGGCGCAACGATGCGACGCCAGTCACGTTCATCTTCGAAGGCAGATTGAATAGAGCGGTACGACAGGGACCTGGGTCGAACGCCGCAGTGCAGCGTTAGAGGCCCGACGGACGCGAAGACGGCTGGAGACCGTCCCGCGAGATGACTACAGATAAAGCCCCGATGCGCCGAGCAGATAGTGCACGGGAATGGTCCGGCCGTTCCAGTGGAACGCATAGCAGCGGGCGTCGCCCCGCAGTTGCGCGCGCAGTACGCTCAGCGCGCCCGCTTCCGACGTCGCGGCGATGACGATCTTGCCGCGCGTGGCGCTCGCCTGTGCAGCGCCGCGAGACGTTTGATCCACGACGATCTCGAAGACGGCGAGATCATAGTAGTTGCTCGCCCCGCGTTCACCCCAATGCGACGATGCGTGCCGGCGCAAACCGCCTTCCGCAGCAAGTGCGAGGGCCAGCACCTCGGCGCTCGGCAAGGCGACCTGCGGCTGGGTCTGGCGGTTCTGTCGAATCCTGCCGCGCACTAACCGTCCGGCCAATTCCCGAAGCCTCCGAGACAACATAAGGTTCTTTCGCCAGGCAAGATTTGCGGTCAGCAAGTGGGGTCTCCGTATCTTTTGCTTGAGTTGCAACCGATTGTAAGGATGCGTTTAATGCGACGCCGCCAAATGTGCCGACGCATCCGCCATTGTCGATAAGCAAACGTTTCTTCCCAATTGCTGATCAATTTGATAAGTATGGCGCCTACCGCGCGGCGCTTTTATGACTCGCTACAATCGTCGGAATGCCTTAAGTACGAGGGTTTGCACATGGATCTCATCATTCGTCGCGCCGCGCTCGTGCGTTCCACTGAGCTTGTCGATATCGGCATGGAAGCGGGCCGCATCGTCGCCATCGAGCCGCATCTGAACGCAAGCGCGCGCGAGGAAATCGATGCCAACGGTTCGCTCGTCACCGCGCCTTTCGTCGATGCGCACTTTCACATGGACGCGACGCTCTCGTACGGGCTGCCGCGCGTGAACGCGTCGGGGACGCTGCTCGAAGGGATTGCGTTGTGGGGCGAACTGAAGCCCGAACTGACGCAGGAAGCCATCGTCGAGCGCGCGCTGCAGTATTGCGACTGGGCCGTCGCGCGCGGGCTGCTGGCGATCCGCTCGCACGTCGATGTCTGCGATCCGCGGTTGCTCGCCGTCGAGGCGCTGGTCGAGGTCAAGCGCCGCGTGAAGCCTTATCTCGACCTGCAACTTGTCGCGTTCCCGCAGGACGGCGTATTGCGCAGCGCGGGCGCGTTCGAGAACCTGAAGCGTGCGATTGCGCTCGGCGTCGATGTCGTCGGCGGCATTCCGCACTTCGAGCGCACCATGGCCGACGGCGCGGCATCGATCACCCTGCTGTGCGAATACGCTGCAGAGCAGGGCTTGCGCGTGGACATGCACTGCGACGAATCCGACGATCCGCTGTCGCGGCACATCGAAACGCTTGCGGCGGAGACGCATCGGCTGGGACTGCATGGACGCGTGACCGGCTCGCATCTCACGTCCATGCATTCGATGGACAACTACTACGTGAGCAAGCTCATTCCGCTGATGCGCGAAGCGGGCGTTTCCGCGATTGCGAATCCGCTCATCAATATCACGCTGCAGGGACGATCGGACACGTACCCGAAGCGGCGCGGAATGACGCGCGTGCCCGAACTGATGGCGGCGGGCATCGACGTCGCGTTCGGCCACGACTGCGTGATGGACCCGTGGTATAGCCTCGGTTCCGGCGACATGCTGGAAGTCGCGCATATGGGCCTGCACGTCGCGCAAATGACCGGCGTGGACGCGATGCGCGCGTGCTTCGATGCGGTCACGGCAACGCCCGCGCGCATTCTCGGGCTCGAAGGCTACGGCGTGGAAGTGGGCTGCCATGCGGATTGCGTCGTGCTCGATGCTCGCGATCCGATCGAAGCGATCCGTCTGCGCGCGGCGCGCACGGCGGTGATCAGAAGAGGGAAGGTGGTGAGCCGCAGCCCGGCCGTGCGCGCGACGCTGGCGCTCGAAGGACGGCCTGCGGAGGTGGACTTCAGAATCAAGCGCTGACAATAAAAACCCCGGCTCGGCGGCCGGGGTGTCGGATCAGTGGATTAGTGCACCGTCTGTGTGTGCTCGCTCATGCCGTTGTGGCGCAATAGCGCGTCGATGCTCGGCTCGCGTCCACGAAACGCTTTGAACGAGTCCATCGCCGGGCGGCTCCCGCCCACCTCCAGAATCTCGCGGCGATAGCGGATGCCCGTTTGCGCATCCAGCACCGAGCCGTTGGCGGCCTTCGCGGCTTCTTCGAACGCGGCGTAGGCATCGGCGGACAGCACTTCGGCCCACTTGTAGCTGTAGTAGCCCGCCGCATAACCGCCCGCGAATATGTGGCTGAACGTATTCGGCCAGCGCGAGAACGGCGTTTGCGGAATGACGTGAAACTTCTCGTTGATCTCGCGGGCGAGATCGTTCACGTTCTGCGTGCCGTTGGCCGGATCGTAGGACGTGTGCAGCACCATATCGAACATCGAGAAAACGATCTGGCGCAGCGTCCCCAAACCACTCTGGAAGTTCTTCGCGGCGAGCATCTTGTCGAACAGTTCGCGCGGCAGCGGCTGGCCCGTTTCGACGTGCGCAGACATGTCGGTTAGCACGTCCCACTCCCAGCAGAAGTTCTCCATGAATTGCGATGGCAGTTCCACCGCATCCCATTCGACGCCGTTGATGCCCGACACGCCGAGTTCCTCGACGCGCGTGAGCATGTGATGCAGGCCGTGCCCGAACTCGTGGAACAGCGTGATGACTTCGTCGTGCGTGAAGCACGCCGGCTTGCCGCCGACCGGCGCGGAGAAATTGCACGTGAGATACGCGACCGGCGTCTGCACGTCGCCTTGCGTGCGCTTGTGGCGGGCGCGGGCGTCGTCCATCCAGGCGCCGCCGCGCTTGCCTTCGCGCGCGTACAGGTCCAGATAGAACTGCGCGACGAGCGAACCGTCCTTGTTCTCGACGCGGAAGAAGCGCACGTCCGGATTCCACACGGCGGCTTCGTCGCGGCGAATGGAGACGTTGAACAACGTTTCGGTCACCTTGAAAAGGCCCTTCAACACCGCTTCCTGCGGGAAGTATTGCTTCACTTCGTTTTCGGAGAACGAATAGCGTTTCTGGCGCAGCTTTTCGGCCGCGTAGGCGATGTCCCACGGCTGAAGTTCGGGCATGCCGAGTTCGGTGGCAGCAAACGCGCGCAGTTCCATCCAGTCGTTTTCAGCATAGGGGCGCGCGCGCTTCGCGAGGTCTTCGAGAAACGCGATGACCTGAGCGGGCGACTCCGCCATCTTCGGCGCAAGCGAGACTTCCGCGAAGTTCTGATAGCCGAGCGTGCGCGCTTCTTCCTGACGCAGCTTCAGTTGCTCGACGATATTCTGGGTGTTGTCCCATTCGGCCTTGCCGTGCCCGTAGGTCTCGCCGAGTTCCGACGCACGCGTGACGTACGCGCGATACATGGCCTCGCGCATCGGGCGATGCTGTGCGTATTGCAGCACAGGGAAATACGAAGGGAAGTGCAGCGTAAACTTCCAGCCGTCCTTGCCTTCTTTTTGCGCGGCTTCGCGGGCGGCTTCGATCACGTCGTCGGGAAGTCCGGCGAGGTCGCTTTGCTGCGTGACGATGTACGAGTACGCGTTGGTCGCATCCAGCACGTGATCCGAAAAGGCCTTTGCAAGCGCGGCTTGTTCTTCCTGCAACTGCGCGAAGCGCGGCTTGCGGTCTTCGGGCAACTCAGCGCCGGACAAACGGAAGTCGCGCAGCGCGTTTTCCAGAATCTTCTTGCGCTCGGCGGAAAGCCCGGCGAACTCGTCGCCTGCGGCGATCGCTTTGTACTTCTCGTACAGCGCGAGATTCTGGCCGACGCTTGCCGAAAACTCGGTGACGCGCGGCAGGTTTTCGGCATGGGCGGCGCGCAATTCCGGCGTGTCTGCCACGGCGTTCA
Source organism: Caballeronia sp. LZ062 (assembly GCF_031450785.1). NCBI lineage: Bacteria > Pseudomonadati > Pseudomonadota > Betaproteobacteria > Burkholderiales > Burkholderiaceae > Caballeronia > Caballeronia sp. LZ062. The sequence continues at coordinate 1,505,075 of NZ_JARTWB010000002.1, read as the reverse complement.
GATGCCCGACGATGCCCCACGCACGCGAGAGCTTCTCCGATTCACGCTCCACCGTTTCCACGATGTCTTGCCACGTGGCAGGCGTCTCGGGCGCACTCGCGCGATCGACGGCGCTTTTGGCCGCCGCCAGCAGCACGTCGAGCGCCGGCGTGACGTGCTCGGGCTTGATTTCGCCGAAGCGCGGCAGGTCGGAAAAATCGAGCAGCGGGTTGGATGCTGCCGTGGTCGGCGTGGCTGCGGTGGTATCGCTCATGACTCTCCCGGTTCTCTGATCAATGAAGCGCGGAACGGGCCGGTCATGCCGGGCCGCGCCGCTCGTGTGCGAATGCTATTGGAGCATTATTGGGGCGGCAGGGCCAAAATCCAATGGATTGTTTCTAAGGGGACGATCAGGCGCGTCCCCGGCGGCTTACGCCTGTGCCGCGCGCTCGGCGGCTTCGATGGTATTGACGAGCAGCATGGTGATTGTCATCGGGCCGACGCCGCCCGGCACCGGCGTGATGTAGCCCGCGACTTCCTTCACGCCCGCGAAGTCGACGTCGCCGCACAGCTTGCCCGCTTCATCGCGATTCATGCCGACGTCGATCACCGTCGCGCCCGGCTTCACCATGTCCGCCGTCAGAATGTTACGGCGGCCGGTCGCCGCGACGACGACATCCGCGTCGCGTGTATAGCGCGCGATATCGCGCGTCTTGCTGTGACAGATCGTGACGGTCGCGCCGGCTTCGAGCAGCAGGAGCGCCATCGGTTTGCCGACGATGTTCGAGCGGCCGATCACCACCGCGTTCGCGCCCGTAAGGTCGATGTCGTGCGCCTCGAACATCTTCATCACGCCATACGGCGTGCATGGGCGAAAGAGCGGCTTGCCCGTCATCAACGCGCCCGCGTTCGCGACATGAAAGCCGTCCACGTCTTTCTCCGGCGCGATGGCTTCGATCACCTTGTGGCTGTCGATATGCGCGGGCAGCGGCAGTTGCACCAGAATGCCGTGGATAGCCGGATCGGCGTTGAGCTTCTCGATGTGCGCGAGCAGTTCGCTTTCGGCGAACGTCGCGGGAAAACGGTCGAATACCGAATGCAGCCCGTTGTCCTGGCACGCCTTCACCTTGTTGCGCACATAGACTTCGCTCGCCGGATTGTCGCCGACGAGCACCACGGCCAGGCCCGGCTTGTGTCCGCGAGCGGTGAGCGCGGCCGCGCGGGCGGCGACATCGGCGCGAAGGGTCTTGGAAAGGGCGTTACCGTCGATGAGTTGGGCAGTCATGGCGAATCGGAATCGAGAATGGGCGGTGTGGCGAGGACGGCGCGCAGGCGAGACGTGTTGCTGCCGGGCGTGCCAGGGCGCGCGAAGCGCCCTCGAAGAAGGGCGAAATTATACCGCCGGGCGCTTTCGGGCGTCCGGCGGCGCGCTGCGCCACGGTGCTCCTCGTGCTTGATCTACGGCGAGACCGACTGCCAGGACGAATCGGGATCGAACGTCTTGATCGACGCTGCCACGCGCGCCGACGCCGGCCCCAGGTTCTTCTGATAAAGCTGCCCGTCCTGATCGATCATGAAGGACATGACGCCGGTTTCGCCGTATTTTGCCGGCCACGCGATCAAGCCGAAGCCGTCCTTCAGCGCGCCGCCTGCCATGTAATTCTTCGCGCCGCCTTTAGCGTGCGGACCTTGCGCGGTGAGGATGCGGTAGTGATAGCCGTAGTAGCCGCCCGACGCTGTCGCCTTGTTGGGCATGGCCGCCGCGAGCGGGCCGAGTGGACTCTCCGGCTCTCCGGGCGCACTGTCCCAGTAGAGGCCGTCGTGCTTGCCGGGCGTGCTCACGAAGCGGTCCGCGTAGCGGTTCGTGAGCTTGCGATAATCGTTTTGCGCATCCGCGTAGGCGAGCGCGACGCGCATCACCGAACGCTCGTTGCGGCCGATGTGCCGTGTCAGCACTTCGTCGCGTGCGGCTGGCATGTCGAAGCGCCAGCCTTTGCCCGTCTCGACGAGCGGAATCGGCAGGGTCCAGCCGCTGTCGCCGGTTTCGATGTGCGCGCGCTTCGGGCCGCCGGCGGCGCCGGTCTCCTCGACGATCCGGTGTCCCTTCGCCCACGAGCCGAGGTATTCGTAGACGTCTTCTGCGCCGATGTTGTCGGTCGGAACATAGCGTGCGTGGTCCTTGCCGAGCACCTTAGAGAGCGCGGCTTCGTCGTTCGAGGCGATGGCGTCGGTGAGGGCTTGCGCTGCGGCTTCCGGCGTCGAGTAAAGAGCCTGCGCGTGCGCGAGCGGAGCGGCGAGACAGAGCGACGCGCTGGCGATGACCGCGCGAAGGAACGAGCGGGGGGACGAGGCGAGTGTTTTCTTGCAGGTCATATCGGACTCCTGAATCGTGGGCATGGAATGGACATGGGCTTGCGCATTGAGCGGCTCAGCGGCGATGAAAGCCGCCTCCGCCGCTATGGAACCCGCCGCCCGCGCCGCCTTGGAACCCGCCGCTGCGCTGAATGCCGCCACCTCCGCTGCCGAGGCCGCCGCCTTGCCGTTGCACGCCGCCGCCCGCATTCGGATGCGCGCTCGCGAATGACTCGCGGCTCGCCTGCCCGCGCTGGATGTCCTGCCGCGCGGCATTGCCGTCGCCTGCGCCGCGCAGCGCGTTGTCACGGTTCACGCTCTGCGCGCGCTGATGTAAGTCGTTGTTGCCGACGCCGCGCGCTTCGCCGCCTTGCCGGATGTTCTGCACGCGCTGACTCGCCGACTGATTGAGGTTCTGCCCCGTGCGCTGCTGCAGCGTTTGCGCTGCCTGCGCCCGCGCCTGATCGCGTCCGCGGAACTGGTCGCGGTTCGCCGCGCCGAGATTCTGGTTTCCAAAGTTCTGCCGGTTCGCCACGTTGTTCCGGTTGAACTGCGGGTCGTTGCGATTCCAGCGTACGCTGTTGCTGTTCGCGTTGATGCGGTTGTTGACGTTGATGTTGTTGTAGCGGTTCACGTTGACGTTGACGTCGTGGCGGCCCCAGTCGCAATTGCCCCACAGCGCGTTGGCGACCGCGACGCCCGTGCCGAACGCGAGCCCGGCCGCGAAACCCGACGCGATTGCATAACCGGGCTGCGGCGGCACGTACACCGGCGGATACGCCGGATACGGCCACGCGCCGTAGACCACGGTCGGGTTATAGGTCGGCACATACACCACTTGCGGATTGGCAGGCACGATCTGAATAGTGCTTTGCTCGACGACTACCTTCTGCTGTTCGGTCGTCTGCAGATTGCCCGCGCTTTGTGCCGCGCGCCGCAGCCGCTGCACGGAATCCATCACGTCGCCGGATTGCGCGATGAATGCGTTGCCGAGTTGCGTGACCCAGTCCGGCTTGGAGGCCATCGTCGCCAATGCCTGCGGGAACGCCACCAGCGATTGCACGCTCGGATCCCACGGTTCTGACTGAACGGCCTTCACCGCGTCGTCGCCCTTGATGTTCGGATTCGCCTTCGACCACTGCGCGGCCGCCTGAATGTCCTGCGGATACGTCGAAGCCATCAGCACCTGCGCGAGCAGTGCATCGGGATAGAGCGCGACCGGCGCGACGAGTGCATCGATCTGCTGGTTCGAGAGCTTCTGGCCGGCGGCTGCGGCAGGCTGCGCCTGAGCGATTGCGGGCGGCGCGTGAAGCACGGCGAGCGGCGCAGCGAGCATGGTGGCAAGGAGCAGAACGCGCATTGCATGCAGGCGCTCGACGAGCGACAGGCATAGCGTTTGAGTCAACGCGGAGCCTGCAACTGGAGGCGCGAGGCGTGTGTCCGGCGTTTTCGTCACCCATCGCCAAGTGGACGGATGCAAAGCGGAGAAGTCAGGCGGGGGCGTGGAACTGCAAGAAGAAGTGCAAAAGGAACTGCGGAAGAAAGCGGCGTTGCCGGCCGAAGCGGCAAAGGATGAAGACGTTCGCGCGCGTCTGAGGTGGTTGTGGAAACGTTTGCCTGGGCGTGCACCGGTTGCCTTGTCGCGCATGATCGACTCCGTTGTTAGGGCACGATCAAGTTACGGGCGGGCGCTCTTTGGTGTCAACGCGAAACACGAAATTTCACGTTTCGCACTTGTCGATTCGACCGGCCGGTGCGCGTTCGGGCAGTCCATGCGAACGTGGCCGGCACGAGAGCCGGCCACGCAACGAAGCAGCGAAGACGTGTTACTGCTGCGGCTTGTTGGACAGCGCGAGGCGCAGCAGGTCGGCGACGGTATTGACCGAAAGCTTTTCCATGATGTTCGCGCGATGCGCTTCGACCGTCTTGATGCTGATGCCGAGGTCATCCGCGATCTGCTTGTTGAGCCGCCCCGCGATGATGCGCTCGAGCACTTGATGCTCGCGCGCCGTCAACTTGCCGAGCCGCTCGGCCGCCGCGCGCTGCTGCTGGACGCTCGTGCTCTCGCTGCGCGCCTTTTCCAGCATGCGCTCGACCAGCTTGCGCAATTCGGCTTCGTCGAACGGCTTCTCGATGAAGTCCATCGCGCCTTTCTTCATGGTCGAGACTGCCATCGGCACGTCGCCGTGACCCGTGACGAAGATGATCGGCAGCACCGAGTTGTCCGCGATCAGCTTTTCCTGCAATTCGAGGCCGGTCATGCCGGCCATGCGCACGTCGAGAATCAGGCACGCGATGGCGCCGGAATGCGCGATGGGCAGATAAACGTCGAGGAACGACTCCGCGCTGGAGAAGCACTGCACGCGATAGCCGTTCGCTTCGAGCAGCCAGCGCAAAGAATCACGCACGGCCTCGTCATCGTCGACGACAAAGACGGTTTCCTGAGTGGTGACTGGACTGCTCATAGTTCTCCCGTAACGGTATGTTGTCTCGTATTGGTATGTTCGTCGCGCGCGTCGGCGCCCGGTCCCGTCGATCCGTCCGCTTCGCCGATAGGCAGGCTGCAGTGGAAGGTCGCACCGGTCACGTGGCCGTCCGCCTCGACGTTGTTCACCACCCACAGCCGACCGCGATGCGATTCGATGATCGAGCGGCAAATGTTCAGGCCCATGCCCATGCCGTCGGATTTCGTGCTGTAGAAGGGCTCGAAAAGACGCTCGGCCGTGGCTTCGTCGACGCCCGGACCCTGATCCACGACGCTGATGCACACGAACCCGCCATCGTTTCGCTGCACGACCACGCGAATCACCGGATCGACGGCGTTCGGCTTTGCATCATGCATTGCTTCGGCGGCGTTTTTCAACAGGTTGACCAACACTTGTTCGATCAAAACCGGATCGACGTAGATCACCGGCATGCGCGAACGGATTTCGGTGACGATGCGGATCTTGCGCTTGCGCGCTTCGATCTCGGCGAGACCGACCGCGTCGGCGACGATATCCGCCACGCGCGTGGCCTGACGCTTGGGTTCGCTGCGTTTCACGAACTCGCGAATGCGCTTGATGATCATGCCCGCGCGCACGGCCTGCTGAGCGGTCTTTTCGAGCACCGGAAGCAGCGTTTCCTGCGTCATGCGTCCCGACTTCACGAGCGCGACGCAGCCGGAGCAATAGTTATTGATGGCCGCGAGCGGCTGATTCAGTTCGTGCGCGAGCGACGAGGCCATCTCGCCCATGGTCATCAGGCGGCTCGTGAACTGAAGCTTCTCTTCCTGCTGATGCGCGAGTTCCTGCGCCTGCTTGCGCTGCGTGATGTCGGTCGCGATCTGCATTTGCGCGAGGTGGCCGTCCACCCACTGAATGTACTGGCGGCGCACTTCGAACCACTTCTGGATGCCTTCGACGTAGACCTCCTGCGCGTCCGCCGAGCTTTCGGTGAGCGCGGCGGTCGGCAGGCCCGCGTAGGTGTCGATCATGTCGAGCGTGTCGGACGAACTCTGCGCGTTGCCGTCGAAGGCCGCGCCCGCGAGTTGCAGATGCCCGTCCGGGCGGATGCCGAAGAGATGCCGGTAATAGCGGTTCGCGAAGAGCAGTTCCGCTTCGTCGGCGGCGAGCACGGACACGGCCGCGTCGAGGCTTTCGAGGACGGTCGTGAAGCGTTCGTGCGCGGCGGCGAGTTCCTCGCGGGCGCGCTTCGGCTCCGTGATGTCAGTCATCGACGACATCCAGCCCGTCTGGCGGCCCGAACTGTCGATGAGCGGCGAAACATATAGCCGCGCGTGGAAGAACGAGCCGTCCTTGCGGCGCACGCGCAATTCGAAGCCGGACGAGGGCGCCTTGCCGCGCAAAGTCATGTCGAGCTGGCGCTGCATTTCCGGATACGCGTCGCGCGGCCAGTACGGAAACGGCGCGTTCTTGCCGACGAGATCGCTCTCGTCCCAGCCCGTCATGCGGCAAAACGCCGGATTCACGTGCGTGATGCGGCCGTGCATGTCGAGCACGCGCATGCCGATGAGCACCGAGTTTTCCATCGCGCGGCGGAAGAACGCTTCGGCGTAGAGCGCCTGCTGCGCCTCGAAGCGCTGGCGCGTGTGCTTCCACAGACTCCAGAGGCTCCACAGCACGAAGCAGGACAAGCCCGCGACGAGCCACACCAGCGTGTTATTGGTGAAATTCGTGAGCTGCGGATAGGAATAGACGCGCACCGACAGCCCCTGCCCGGGCGGATCGAGCGGAAGGTCGTAGAACATGTCGCGCGGAAGGCGCGGGCGACTCGACGTGGTGGCGAGTTCGCGATTGTTCAGATCGGTAATCGAGATCTTGTACTTCGCCGACAGTTCGCTCGGAATGTCGCGCTTCAGAATGCCTTCGATCGAAAACACCGCCGCGATCGAGCCGAGGAATTCGCGGTCGCGGAAGACCGGCGTTTGCAGCGTGATGTAACCGTTGCCGAGATCGTCGTAGAGAAGAGGGGAGTAGACCTGGCGGCGCGTGGTGCGCGCTTCGTCGAACGCGGCCTGTACGGCTTCGTCCATTTGCGTGTCGTTCGGCTTCGCGAGACGGGAGCCGAGCACCGGCAGCGGCGAATTGGGCCAGCGCGGCTTGTGCTCGCTCGTGTACCAGTTCATGTAGAGGATCTCGGGATGCCCCTGCATGATGTCGGTGGACGCGGTCTGGAAGTTCTGCGAGTCGCCGTGGCCGCCCGCGATGTCGCGCGCAAGGGCCTGGATTTGTTCTTGCGCACCCGTCATGGAGAGACGGATTTGCTGCTGCGCCCACGCCACGTTGCGATACAGCGTGTCTTCCTGCTGCTGCTGCTCGCGCCGGTTGAGGCTCCAGAGAATCAGACTCATGACCACCAGAAACACGATGATCGAGATGAGCGGCGTCAGTAAATAGGAGTTCGACCACCACGGGCCGTGGTGCCAGCGGGAGGGCGAAGAGTCGGTCGGTTTCTTACCGACTCGCGCCGAGCGTTTGATCAGCCGGTCAGTCAACATGGAAGCGATTGTAACGCAGCGCCCGATTGTTAATTGGCGTAAAAAGACGGTAAAGACGGCTCATTTGCGGGAAAAGGAGGCAAAACGTTTGAGAGAAAAACGATACCGGACGGTGCATTGCAGCATTTTTTCACATCATGAGATGAACTCCCATGATTCGAAAAATCCCTTGCTACTAGGTCTGGACCCTCTTTAGAATGCCGGCACGCGGCCAGTGCCCGAATCCGTGCGGGCGTGTGTTTTCGGCTGTTCTTAGAGCGTTCCTCACATCAGGAGACGAGCATGTCCGCTGTACCCGACGAAGTTCTCAAATATGTCGCCAATGCCAAGGACGACGATCCGCAGGAAACCGCCGAATGGCTCGAAGCACTGGATGGCGTGATTTCCGCGGTCGGACCTGACCGCGCGCATTACCTGATCGAAAAACAGATCGAGTTCGCTCGCGTGCACGGCGAGCATCTGCCGTTTTCGGCGAACACCCCGTACATCAATACGATCCCGGTCGCGTCGCAGGCGAAGATTCCGGGCGACCAGGACATCGAGCACCGCATCCGTTCGTACACGCGCTGGAACGCCATCGCCATGGTGCTGCGCGCGGGCAAGGACACGAACGTCGGCGGGCACATCGCCTCGTTCGCGTCGGCCGCGACGCTCTATGACGTCGGCTTCAACCACTTCTGGCACGCGCCCTCGAAAGAGCATGGCGGCGATCTCGTGTTCGTGCAGGGCCACTCGTCGCCGGGCGTGTACTCGCGCGCGTTCCTGCTCGGGCGCCTGACCGAGAAGCAACTGAACAACTTCCGCCAGGAAGTGGGCGGCGAGGGCATTTCGTCGTATCCGCATCCGTGGCTGATGCCGGACTTCTGGCAGTTCCCGACCGTCTCGATGGGTCTCGGCCCGATCATGGCGATCTACCAGGCGCGCTTCATGAAGTACATGCAGGCGCGCGGCATCGCGAAGACGGAGGGCCGCAAGGTCTGGGCGTTCCTCGGCGACGGCGAAACGGATGAGCCGGAATCGCTCGGCGCGATCGGCATGGCCGGCCGCGAGCGTCTGGACAACCTCGTGTTCGTCATCAACTGCAACCTGCAGCGCCTGGACGGCCCGGTGCGCGGCAACGGCAAGATCATCCAGGAACTGGAAAGCGAGTTCCGCGGCGCGGGCTGGAACGTCATCAAGGTCATCTGGGGCAGCCGCTGGGACGCGCTTTTCGCCCGCGACAAGACCGGCGCGCTGATGCGCCGCATGATGGAAGTGGTGGACGGCGAATATCAGACGTACAAGTCCGAGTCGGGCGCGTTCGTGCGCGAGCACTTCTTCAATACGCCGGAACTCAAGGCGCTCGTCGCCGACTGGTCCGATGAAGACATCTGGAACCTGAACCGCGGCGGCCACGACCCGCACAAGATCTACGCCGCGTTCGACGCCGCCACGAAGACGAAGGGCGCGCCGACCGTCATCCTCGCCAAGACCATCAAGGGCTATGGCATGGGCGAGCACGGTCAGGCCATGAACATCACGCACCAGCAGAAGAAGCTGCCGATCGAGACGCTGAAGAAATTCCGCGACCAGTTCCGCCTGCCGATCACCGATGAACAGATCGTCGACGTGCCGTACCTGACGTTCGAGGAAGGCTCGAAGGAACTCGAGTACATGCGCCAGAAGCGCATGGATCTGGGCGGCTATCTGCCGGCGCGCCGCGAAAAGGCGGAATCGCTGCCGGTGCCGGCGCTGTCCGCGTTCGAGCCGTTGCTGAAGGGCACGGGCGAAGGCCGCGAAATCTCCACGACGATGGCGTTCGTGCGCGTGCTGAACATCCTGCTGAAGGACAAGGCCATCGGCAAGCGCGTCGTGCCGATCGTGCCGGACGAGTCGCGTACCTTCGGCATGGAAGGCCTCTTCCGCCAGATCGGCATCTGGAATCAGGACGGCCAGAAGTACATTCCGGAAGACTCCGACCAGCTGATGTTCTACAAGGAATCGGAGACGGGTCAGATCCTGCAGGAAGGCATCAACGAAGCCGGTGGCATGTGTGACTGGATCGCGGCCGCGACGTCGTACTCGACGCACGGCGAGATCATGATCCCGTTCTACATCTTCTACTCGATGTTCGGCTTCCAGCGCATCGGCGACCTCGCGTGGGCCGCGGGCGACATGCGTTCGCGCGGCTTCCTGCTGGGCGGCACTGCGGGCCGCACGACGCTGAACGGTGAAGGGCTTCAGCACGAAGACGGCCACTCGCTGCTGTGGGCGGCGTCGATTCCGAACTGCGTGAGCTACGACCCGACCTTCGGCTACGAACTCGCCGTCATCATGCAAGACGGCCTGCGCCGCATGGTGCAGGAGCAGGAGGACGTGTACTACTACATCACCGTGATGAACGAGAACTACGAGCATCCGGCGATTCCGCAAGGTGAGTCGGTTGCGGCCGACATCATCAAGGGCATGTACGCGTTCAACAAGGCCGAGAGCGCAGGCAAGGCGCACGTCCAGCTGATGGGCGCGGGCACGATTTTCAACGAAGTCATCGCCGCCGCCGATCTGCTGAAGAACGACTGGGGCGTGTCCGCCGACCTTTGGAGCGTGCCGAGCTTCACCGAACTGGCCCGCGAAGGTCAGGCGTGCGAGCGCTACAACCTGCTGCATCCGACCGAAGAGAAGCGCGTGCCGCACGTGACGAACCTGCTCAAGGGTGCGCAAGGTCCGGTGATCGCGTCGACGGACTACATCCGCGCGCTCGTCGACCAGATTCGCGGCTACGTGCCGAACAAGTTCGTGGTGCTCGGCACCGACGGCTACGGCCGCTCGGATACGCGTGAAGCGCTGCGCCACTTCTTCGAAGTCGACCGCTACTGGGTCACGCTGGCGGCGCTCAACGCGCTCGCCGACGAAGGCACGATCGAGCGTAACGTCGTCGCTGAGGCGATCAAGAAGTACAACCTCGACCCGTCCAAACCCAATCCGATGACCGTCTAAAGGCATCGCCCCCGAGCGTTGTGACGCGGCCTCTTTCCGAAGCGGGAAGAGGCCGCGTGCAACCCAGGAGACACTAATAATGAGTCAAGCGATCGAAGTCAAAGTGCCGGACATCGGCGATTTCAAGGACATTCCGGTGATCGAAGTGCTGGTCAAACCGGGCGATGTCGTCGAGCAGGAACAGTCCCTCGTCACGCTGGAATCCGACAAGGCCACGATGGACGTGCCGAGTTCGTCGGCGGGCACGGTGAAAGAAGTCAAGGTCAAGGTGGGCGACAACGTCTCCGAAGGCACGCTGATCGTCGTGCTGGAAGGCGGCGGGGCGGCCGCTGCGCCGTCGGCGCCCGCTGCGCCTGCCAAGCAGGAAGCGCCCGCGCAGACGCAGACGCACTCGCAGCCCGCGCAGGCTTCGGGCGGCGGCGGATCGGTGGAGGTGAAGGTGCCGGATATCGGCGACTTCACGGACATTCCGATCATCGAGATCGCCGTCAAGGTCGGGGACAAGGTCGAAAAGGAACAGTCGCTCGTCACGCTCGAATCCGACAAGGCGACCATGGACGTGCCGAGCCCGGCGGCCGGCACAGTCAAGGAACTGAAGGTGAAGATCGGCGATACGGTGTCCGAAGGATCGCTGATTCTGATTCTGGAAGGCGGCGAAGGCGGTGCTGCCGCAGCGCCAGCGGCAGCGGCGCCGAAGCAGGAAGCGCCGTCGCCGACCGCCGCGCCGCCCGATGCGCCCGCGAAGCCCGCGCCCGCGAAGGAAGCGCCGTCCGCGCTCGCGCAGGCGCCGGTGATGCCGGCCGGCGACGGCACGCGCACGTCGAGCCACGCATCGCCTTCGGTGCGCAAGTTCGCGCGTGAACTCGGCGTCGACGTGACGCGCGTGAACGGCACCGGTCCGAAGGGACGCATCACGCAGCAGGACGTCACCGCGTTCGTGAAGGGCGTGATGACGGGGCAGGCCAAGGCGCCCGCCGCGGCAGCCGCGCCGGCGGGCGGTGGCGGCGGCGAGCTGGGACTGCTGCCGTGGCCGAAGGTCGATTTCACGAAGTTCGGTCCGGTCGATCCCAAGCCGCTCTCGCGCATCAAGAAGATCTCGGGCGCTAACCTGCACCGCAACTGGGTCATGATCCCGCACGTCACGAACAACGACGAAGCGGACATCACGGAACTGGAAGAGCTGCGCGTCAAGCTGAACAAGGAGCACGAGAAAGCGGGCGTGAAGTTCACGATGCTCGCGTTCGTCATCAAGGCCGTGGTCGCGGCGCTGAAGAAGTTCCCGACCTTCAACGCGAGCCTCGACGGCGACAACCTCGTCTTCAAGAAGTACTACCACATCGGTTTCGCGGCCGACACGCCGAACGGCCTCGTCGTTCCCGTGATCCGCGATGCGGACAAGAAGGGCCTCGTCGATATCGCGAAGGAAATGTCCGAGCTGTCGAAGCTCGCGCGCGAAGGCAAGCTGAAGCCGGACCAGATGCAGGGCGGCTGCTTCTCGATTTCGTCGCTGGGCGGCATCGGCGGCACGCATTTCACGCCGATCATCAACGCGCCGGAAGTGGCGATCCTGGGGTTGTCGCGCGGCCAGCAGAAGCCCGTGTGGGACGGCAAGCAGTTCGTGCCGCGTCTCACGCTGCCGCTGTCGCTGTCGTACGACCATCGCGTGATCGACGGCGCGGAGGCCGCGCGCTTCAACGCTTATCTGTCGGCGATTCTGGCGGATTTCCGTCGCGTGATTCTTTGATCGAGGCGCGCGTTCGGGCTTGCGAGTCCGAACGCGCAGCCCAGCCGACGGCGGAGCCGCGCGCGCCGTGATGCGCGGCGGTTCCATCCGCTCTTCTCTTAGGGGACACCATGAGTCTCGTCGAACTAAAAGTACCCGACATCGGCGACTTCTCCGATGTCGATGTCATCGAAGTCAATATCCAGCCCGGCGACGTCATCGAAAGGGAACAGGGCGTCATCACGCTCGAAACCGACAAGGCGACGATGGAAGTGCCCGCCGATGTGGCAGGCACCATCAAGGAAGTGAAGGTCAAGCAGGGCGACAAGGTCTCGCAAGGATCGGTCATCGCGATGATCGAAACGGAAGGCGCGGCGGCGGCTTCGGGCGCGCCTCCGAGCGGTGCACCGAAGGAAGCGTCCACTTCGCAACCCGCTGCAGCAGCGCCCGCTGCGTCGGGCGGCGGCACGCAGGACGTGAAGGTGCCGGATATCGGCGACTTCACAGACATCCCGATCATCGAGATTCACGTGAAGGCGGGCGATACGGTCGAAAAGGAACAGTCGCTCATCACGCTGGAATCCGACAAGGCCACGATGGACGTGCCTTCGCCCGCAGCCGGCACCGTCAAGGAATTGAAGGTCAAGGTCGGCGACAACGTCTCCGAAGGCACGCTGATTCTGACGCTCGAAGGCCAGGGCGGCGGCACGACCTATGTGCCGACGAATCCGGCGGCCGCCGCGCCGCAGCCCGCCGAGAAAGCGACTGCCGCACCGGCGCCGCAAGCGGGCAGCTATTCCGGCTCGGCCGATATTGAGTGCGAGATGCTCGTGCTCGGGGCCGGCCCCGGCGGCTACTCGGCGGCGTTCCGTTCCGCCGACCTCGGCATGAAGACGGTGCTCGTCGAACGGTATTCGACGCTTGGCGGCGTGTGCCTGAACGTCGGCTGCATTCCGTCGAAGGCGCTTCTGCATACGGCGCTCGTGATGGATGAAACGCACGAGCTGGCCGAACACGGCATCAGCTTCGGCAAGCCGACTATCGATCTCGACAAGCTGCGCGGCTTCAAGGAAGGCGTCGTCAAGAAGCTGACGGGCGGCCTCGCGGGCATGGCGAAGGCGCGCAAGGTGCAGGTGGTGACGGGCGTCGGAACGTTTGTCGATCCGCATCACATGGAAGTGCAGGGCGCGGATGGCAAGAAGGTCGTCAAGTTCCAGAAGGCGATCATCGCGGCCGGCTCGCAGGCGGTGAAGCTGCCGTTCTTCCCGACTGACCCGCGCGTCGTCGATTCCACCGGCGCGCTCGAGTTGCGCCAGTTGCCCAAGCGCATGCTGGTGGTCGGCGGCGGCATCATCGGTCTGGAAATGGCGACCGTCTATTCGACGCTCGGCGCGGAAATCGATGTCGTCGAAATGCTCGACGGCCTGATGATGGGCGCGGACCGCGATTTGGTAAAGGCGTGGGAGAAGTTCAACGCCAAGCGCTTCGCCAACGTCATGCTAAAGACGAAGACCACGAAGGCCGAAGCGAAGGAAGACGGCATCTATGTGACCTTCGAAGGCGAAAAGGCGCCGGCGGAACCGCAACGTTACGACCTCGTGCTGTTGTCGGTCGGCCGCACGCCGAACGGCGGCAAGATCGGCGCGGACAAGGCGGGCGTCGCGGTGACGGAGCGCGGCTTCATCAACGTCGACAAGCAGATGCGCACGAACGTCGAGCACATCTTCGCCATCGGCGATCTCGTCGGCCAGCCGATGCTCGCGCACAAGGCCGTGCACGAAGGCCACGTCGCGGCGGAAGCGGCGCACGGCGAGAAGGCGTACTTCGACGCGATGCAGATTCCGTCGGTGGCGTACACCGATCCGGAAGTCGCGTGGGCCGGCAAGACCGAAGACCAGTGCAAGGCCGAAGGCATCAAGTATGGGAAGGCGGTGTTCCCTTGGGCCGCGTCGGGCCGCGCAATCGCCAATGGCCGTGACGAAGGCTTCACCAAGCTAATCTTCGACGAAGAAACGCACCGCGTGATCGGCGGCGGTATCGTCGGCTTGAATGCGGGTGACCTGATCAGCGAAGTGTGTCTCGCAATCGAGATGGGCGCGGACGCGACCGACATCGGCCGCACGATCCACCCGCACCCGACGCTCGGCGAGTCAATCGGTATGGCGGCTGAGTTGTACGAAGGGGTCTGCACGGACCTGCCGCCGCAGCGCAAGAAGTAAGCAGTCTGGCGGCAGATGTGAGAAAGGCGCGTTTCCCGCAAGGGAAACGCGCCTTTTTTCATGGCGCGGCGAGCCAGCGAAGAGAAGCGCGGCCGCAGCGAGCGCAAAGAAAAACCCGGCCGCAGCCGGGCTTTCGCACAACGCGTACAGCTTAGGACAGTCGATTCAGACTTAGGCGACCGTCGGGCGCTTCGTGGCGCGGGCAGCCTGTTCCGTCGCTTGCGTGGCAGCCTTCGTCGCGGCCGTGGCGGCGGCGTTGAAGTTGCTTTCCGCGATTTCGACAGCTTGCTTCGTTGCCTTGTGAACCGTCTCGTACGTCGTGTTGGCGGCGGTGATGGCCGACTTCATCACGGCGACGGCCGTTTCCGAACCAGCGGGCGCGTTCTTCGCGACGTTGTCGACGAGTGCCTGCACCTTGCGGTTCTGCTCTTCGTATTGCACTTCGGCGACACGGGCGAACTCGGCTTGCGTGGCCGACGCGATTTCATACAGATGACGGCCGTACGACAGCACCTTTTCCGCGACCGGCTGCGTCAGGCTGGCTTGCAGCGCGAGCAGTTCCTGCGCGTCCTTCACGGACAGTGCGCGCTGGGCGTTTTCCTGGCCTTCGGCGAGCGTCGACTTGACGACTTGCAGGTTCAGCTCAACGAGCTTTTCCACGCCTTCGAACGCCTTGTTCGTCAGACCGAACAGCGTGTCGAAGTTGGCTTTCTGTGCAGCGGCGATTTGTTCGGGGGTCAGTAGGGTCATCTCAGGCTCCTGATTGCCGACCCATCATGGCGGGTCGTGGCTTGGTTGATGCAGCGAAGTGCTGCTAGTTGGTGCTACTTCTATTGGTGCGTCGCAACATGAAGCCCATTTTAGAGAGATTCTTAGTGATGTCAAGCAGTTTTTGTGCATTGCACAATGAACTGGAAAGCTCGATTAATCATGGGCTTAAGTAATCGAGCGCATCGGTCCCAAGCATTGGGATGAGTTGCTTTGCACCGGTGTGGATCGCGACGTTTAGCGCAGTCCAGTCATGGTGCGGCCCGCAAGAAGCTGCGTTCGGACTGTGACGCATTAGGACGATTCTTGCGGCCGTCCTATTTTTCGGACATCGCCGTACACCAAATTGTTGAAGAACCGTTAACATTTCGACTGTTGATCCGACGCACACTCAATCAGCGCCGCGACGCTCGGCGGTTTTCCCGGCCGATGCGGCGACTGCCACGTTCGCTCTTTTTCAGTCAGCACTTAAGTTCCAGAACTTTTTGCCGACAACGCGTGAGTCGTGTCGTACAAAAGCGCGCCGTCGGCGGCGTTCCGTCTGCGGAAAAGCGATCGTTTTTTCCGATCGTTGCGCACAGCATGTCAGAAACAACCAATCGACGCTTACAACTCGGTTTAACGAGCGCCGATAAGTGCTTAATATTGCTTAAATTTCGTAGCTTCACTACACTTGGCGGTACTCCAGCCGCCCAATAGAACACTAATGAAAACCGAAATGTTTTCGTCGCTAAAGCTGGTGCACGGCGTGGCATTGCGCTCGGCTTTGTCCTTCGCCGTATCACTGGCTGTAGCGACGTCGTTTGCAGCGGCTCCGGCTGAAGCCCTTGCCAAAACCGCCACCGTCACCAAACACGCCAAGAAGTCCGATACCGAAGAGAAGAGCGCCAGGCCTGCTCGCGTCGCGAAGGCCGGCAAAGCGGCTCGCCCGGCCAAAGTGGCCGCAGCCGCCGACGACGAAGACGCACCGAAGGCGTCGCGTAAGCGTCGAGTGAACTACCGGATGGATCCGCACGCGCGTCGCGCGGCGGTGCACGCGGTGGCGTATCAGCCGCGCGCCACATCGGTCGGTCAGGCGTTCGGCCTGCATGAGACCGCGGACAGCCTCGCGCTGCGTTCGAGCGTCGCGTATGTGGTCGATCAGGACACGTCCGAGACGCTCTTCGACAAGAATTCGCGCGCCGTCGTGCCGATCGCGTCCATCACGAAGCTGATGACGGCCATGGTCGTGCTCGACTCGCACATGCCGCTCACCGATGAAATCGCGGTGACGGACGAAGACCGCGACTACGAGAAGTACACGGGCTCGCGCCTCTCCGTCGGCTCGGTGCTGAATCGCGAAGACATGCTGCATATCGCGCTGATGGCATCGGAGAACCGCGCCGCGGCCGCGCTGTCGCGCTATTACCCCGGCGGCCGCCCCGCGTTCATCGCCGCGATGAATGCGAAGGCGAAGGCGCTCGGCATGACCGACACGCACTTCGAGAATTCGACCGGACTCACGAGCCTCAACGTGTCGAGCGCGCGTGATCTCGTGAAGATGGTGAACGCGGCGTATCAGTATCCGCTGATCCGCAAGTTCTCCACCGACCGCAGCTACGACGTGTTCACGGGCAAGCGCACGCTCGCCTACAACAGCACGAATGCGCTGGTGCGCAACGCATCGTGGGATATCGGCTTGCAAAAGACGGGTTTCATCAACGAAGCGGGCGAATGCCTCGTGATGCAGGCGAACGTGCATGGCCGGCCGGTCATCATCGTGCTGCTGGATTCGTACGGGAAGTACTCGCGTTTCGCGGATGCAACCCGCCTGCGCACGTATCTCGATACGCTCGGCGAGCCGCGCATCATGAGCGCCGACATGGGCGGCGGCGCGAACCCGTAACCGCCTTCCCGAAGTTGCCGGCAAGCAAAAGCCGGATTCGTCGAGCGACGAATCCGGCTTTTTCGTTTTGCGCCCTCAACGTTGCGGCTAATGCGCCCCGTTCGGCTGTTCTTCGTGATAGCCGAGCGAACGCGAAATCTCCAGCGCGGTATGGCTCAATTGCTTGAGCCAGGCGTCCTGCAGCCGGTCGGCCGGCGCGGAAAGCGACAGACCCGCGACGAGCCGCCCGGTGTCGTCGTAAATGCCTGCCGCGATGCAGCGCACGCCCAACTCCAGTTCCTCGTTGTCACGGGCGCACGACTGCTGGCGCACGAACGCCAGCTCCCGTTCGAGCTTGGCGAGATCGGTGATGCTGTTCTGCGTGTGGCCCGAGAGACCCGTCCGCATGGCGTAGGCGCGCACGCGGGCCGCTTCGTCGGCGGCGAGAAACAATTTGCCGACCGATGTGAGATGCAGCGGCGCGCGCCCGCCGATGGCCCGCACGACCTGCATGCCCGAGCGTTCCGAATAGGCGCGCTCGATATACACGATTTCATCGCCCTGACGGACGGAAAGATTCACCGTCTGCCCGGTCTGGCGGTGCAACTCGCGCATCGGCGACATTGCCGCTTCTCGCACCGACAGCCGCGCTTTCACGAGATTGCCGAGTTCGAGTAGACGCATACCGAGCCGGTACGTGCCCGGGTCCGAGCGATCCACGAGGCGGCACAGCACCATGTCGTTCAGGATGCGGTGCGCGGTGGAAGGGTGCAGACCGGTATTGTGCGAGAGTTCTTTCAGGCTGACCGGATCGGTGTGATCGGCGAGGGCGTCGAGCAGACTCATCATGCGCTCGATGACCTGAATGGATGTCTTTGATTCCGGGTTCGTATCGCTCATCGTCTGAATCGGTTGATGCGTCAAACAGCGGAATGGCGATTGTATCTCATAATGTGAAAAGCCGGCGCATTCGAAACGGCTCCGCTTTGGCGGATAATCGACGCGCTCCGCACAAACAACAACGAGGGAACGCCATGCGAGTCGGCTTATTTGTCACGTGTCTCATCGACACGATGCGACCGGAGATCGGCTTCTCGGTCATCAAGCTGATCGAACGCGCCGGCTTTCAGGTGAGCGTGCCGCCTGCCCAGACGTGCTGCGGCCAGCCTGCGTACAACTCCGGCGACCGGCGGCTCGCACGCGATCTTGCCGAGAAAACACTGCGTGAATTCGAGCAGTTCGACTATGTCGTCGTGCCGTCGGGTTCGTGCGGCGGCACGATCCGCGCCCATTACGGCGATCTGTTTCGCGACGATCCCGAACTCATGAACCGCTATTCGCGCATGCAGCCGCGCGTCTTCGAACTGACCGATTTTCTCGTCACCGTCGCGAAAGCGCGCATGGAACCCGGCGTGTTCGACGGTCTCGTCACCTACCACGACGCCTGCTCGGGCCTGCGCGAACTGGGCGTGAAGTCGCAGCCGCGCGAACTGCTCGCGCAGGCGGGCGTGCCGGTCACGGAGATGCCCGGCTGCGAGCATTGTTGCGGCTTTGGCGGCACGTTCGCGGTGAAGTACGGCGTTATTTCGACGGCGATCGTCGACGAGAAATGCGCGAATATCAAGGCGAGCGGCGCGAACGCGGTCGTGCTCGGCGATCTCGGCTGCATGTTGAATATCGAAGGGCGTCTGCGCCGCACAGGCGACACGACGACGCGCGTGCTGCATATCGCGCAGGTGCTCGCTGGCGATTCGCAGCGCCGCACCTGATCCGCACGCGACGCAACCACGAGACGAAGCCATGCAAGTCCAGACGATGCACTTCAAGGCGCGCGCCGGCAGCAAGCTCGCCGACGAGCGGCTCCAGCAGAACCTCACCAAGCTCTCGACGAAGTTCGTCAGCGCGCGGGCGAGCGCGGTGCGCGACATCGACTTCGACGCCACGCGAGCGGCGCTCAAGGAACGGCGCAACCGCGCGCTGGAGAACCTCGACGTGTGGCTCGAAACCTTCGAGCGCGAGGCGGCGCGGCGCGGTGCGACCGTCCTCTACGCCGAATCGACGCAGGACGCGGCGCGCCTGGTCGCCGAGATTGCGCGTGAGCACGGCGTGAAGAAGGTCATCAAGACGAAGTCGATGGTCTCGGAGGAAATGCAGTTGAACCGCGTGCTCGGCGAGATGGGCGTGCAGTCCATCGAGACGGATCTCGGCGAATACATTCTGCAAATCAACGACAACGAGCCGCCGAGCCACATCATCGCGCCGGTGGTGCACAAGGATAAGGACGAGATCGCCGACCTGTTCGCGAAGACGCACGGCAAGCCGCGCCTGACTGAGATTCCCGCGATGACGCGTGAAGCCCGCGAAGTCCTGCGTCCGCACTTCATGACCGCGGACATGGGCGTGACGGGCGGCAACTTCCTGATCGCGGAGACGGGATCGGTCGCCGTCGTGACGAACGAAGGCAACGAAGGCATGTGCACCGTCATGCCGCGCGTGCACGTGGCGGTGACGGGCATCGAAAAGATCCTGCCCACGCTGGAGGATCTCGCCACCGCCATGCGCCTTCTGCCGCGTTCCGCGACCGGCCAGACCATCTCGAACTATTTCTCGCTGCTCACCGGCCCGCGTGCGCCCGGCGAGACGGACGGGCCGGAACACATGTACTTCGTGCTCGTCGATGGCGGGCGAACCGGGCTGATCGGCGGCGACTTTCAGGAGATGCTGCGCTGCATCCGCTGCGGCGCGTGCATGAATCATTGCCCCGTCTATCAGAAGATCGGCGGACATGCGTACGGCTGGGTGTACCCAGGACCGATGGGATCGGTGCTCACGCCGGCGTATGTCGGTATCGACAAGGCGCTCGATCTGCCGCAGGCCGCGACGCTCTGCGGCGAATGCAACAGCGTCTGCCCAGTCGGGATTCCCATTTCCGACCTGCTTCGGAAGCTGCGAGAGAAGCAAATGGAGCGGCGCCTGCGGCCTTGGACGGAGCGGGCGGCGCTCGCCGCCTGGGGCTATCTGGCGATGCGGCCCGCAGCCTACGCGCTGTTGACCAAGCTGGCGGTGCGGGTGCTGGAGCGGGCGGGCGGCGATCGGAAAGCGATCTCGCGGCTACCGTTCGGCTCGGGATGGACCGCCACGCGCGATATGCCGGCGCCGGTTGGGCGCACGTTCCGGGAACTGTATAAGGCGCAGCAGTCGCACATCGGCTGATCGATCGCCTGCGAAACGAAAAAAGGCCGCGCCGGATCGCGTGATCCGGCGCGGCCTTTTCGATACAGCGTGATTCGAATGCGTGCGCGTTAACCGCCGGTGCGCCCGAGAAAGCCCCGTTGATCGCCCCCGTGACCGCCTTCGCCGTGGCCGCCCGCAGGCGCCGCCTGTGGCGGCCGCGGCCGCGCGCCGCCGACCGCTTGTGGCAGCGGTCCGCCGCCACCGCCGTGCGGCGGGCCGCCGGCCTGCGGATTTCCCCCTCCGCCATGCTGCGGCCGGCCACCGTCTCCGTCATGACCGGGCGGAGGTCCGCCGCGGCGGCCCTCGTTCCATCCGCGAGGAGGCGCGTGGCGCCAGCCGGGACCATCGTCCCAGTAACGCCCAGGACCGGGGTAGTATCCGCCGCCGCCGTAGTAGCCGCCCTGGATCACGACGCCCGGCTGCATCACCGGACCGCCATAGCCATAAGCGTCGTAACCAGGTTCGCCGTAGGGCGCGGGATAGCCGCCGTATGCGGGTCCATCGGGATAGGCTGCGCAGCCGCCGAGCAGCAACGCAGAGGAGAAAACGAGCAATCCAGCGACTTTCATGACAGTTGGGCGTTTCGTTGCAAGCATGTTTCATGAGACATCAGCTTGACGTCAATGTCCCCAAGAAGTTTGTAAGGTTTTATGACCGCCGTCACAATTTCAGTCGGCGTTTGAGTCAGGCCGGCGCCTTGCTTGTTGTTCTCTGCGCAACGGACTTTCGCTTGCAGGCGGCTTTTTAAGAGATGGCCGATTCCGTAACATCCCGAGTGTCGACAAGTGGGCGATCCGCTTGCTCCGGCGTCCAACGAAGGTAGTCCCATGAGAAACAAAATATCGACCTACTGGCCTCTCGCGGTCCTACTGCTGGCCGCGCTGACCTTCTGCATGCATGCGAAGGAGCGAGAATCCGCTGCCGTCCGTCATAAAGAGACGGGCGTCGCGAGCGTGAGCGCCGAATTGGCGCGTGCGATTTCCTATGGTCTCGTCGAATCGGACGAGGGCGCGCCTGTCGTGGGAACCGCGTCCCGCGCGCTGTAGTCGTCCGCAGCAGCAAACTTGCGCACAAGAAAAATGGCGTCTTTCAGCCGAAAGACGCCATTTTCATTTGCAGAGATGCGCGCGAGTACGTCTTACGCTTACTTCAGCACGCTCGCGACAGCATTTGCCACGACATCCAGATTGCGCGTGTTGAGCGCAGCCACGCAGATACGGCCCGTGCTCACCGCATAGATGCCGAACTCTTCACGCAGGCGGTCGACCTGAGCGGCGGTCAGGCCCGAGTAGGAGAACATGCCGCGCTGCTTGTCGACGAAAGAGAAATCACGGTCGACGCCCGCTGACTTCAGACGCTGCACGAGGCCATTGCGCATCGCGCGGATGCGGTCGCGCATTTCGCCGAGTTCCTGCTCCCACGTCGCGCGCAATTCGGGCGACGCCAGCACCGCTGCGACGATCGAGCCACCGTGCGTCGGCGGGTTCGAGTAATTCGTGCGGATCACGCGCTTGAGTTGCGACAGTACGCGCGCCGACTCTTCCTTGCTCGCCGTGATGATCGTCAATGCGCCGACGCGCTCGCCGTAGAGCGAAAACGACTTCGAGAACGACGACGACACGAACACGTTCAGATCGGCCGCGGCGAAAAGGCGCACGGCAGCGGCGTCGGCCTCGATGCTCTCGCCGAAACCCTGATAGGCGATGTCGAGGAACGGCACCAGGTTGCGCGATTTCACGACTTCGACGACCTGCGCCCATTGCGCATCCGTCAGGTCCACGCCGGTCGGGTTGTGACAGCACGCGTGCAGGACGACGACCGTGCCCGCCGCGTAGCCGTTCAGCGCGGCCAGCATGCCTTCGAAATTCACACCGTGCGTCGCGGCATCGTAGTACGGATAGTTGACGACCTCGAAGCCCGCGCCTTCGAACAGCGCGCGATGGTTTTCCCAGCTCGGATCGCTGATCGCGACGACCGCGTTCGGGTTCACGCGCTTCAGGAAGTCCGCGCCGATCTTGAGCGCGCCCGTGCCGCCGAGCGCCTGCGCCGTGACGACGCGGCCGGCGGCCACGAGCGGCGATTCCTTGCCGAGCAGGAGCGACTGCACGGCGGCGTCATAGGCGGCGATGCCGTCGATCGGCAGATAACCACGCGGCAGCGCAGCCTCAACGCGAGCTTTTTCCGCTTCGCGCACGGCGCGCAGCAGCGGAATCTTGCCTTCTTCATTCGTGTAGACGCCGACGCCGAGATTGACCTTGGTCGGGCGCGGATCGGCGTTGAAGGCTTCGTTGAGGCCCAGAATCGGGTCGCGGGGGGCGAGTTCGACGGCAGAGAATAGGGACATGATCTATCGGCAGTGTTGAAAGGACAGGCTGCGGCAAAAGCGGACGGCTAACGTGCGGAGCTTGGTCGCGCCCCGGTGACGAAAAGCGGCGCGGCGCGCGGGCTTCGATGGCGCGGCGTGGATTGAAACCCTCGCGTGGCGTTCGGCCCAGTCGCACATTGTATCGAATCCGTCGCATTTTTTCGGCGTGCGATCACACGCCATTGCTTGCACGCGCGTGCTTTTTACCGGTTCGCCTGAGAGGGACGGCGACTGCGCCGCAAATGGCGCTTGAGATAGGCCGCGCGAACCCAATGTGTTTTTCCATGCGCGTCATCCCGACGCCCGATTCCGCACCCGTCCGGGCGCAGCGCCGGTTTTCCGGCAGCCGCTAGAATAAGTGTTTGTCCCGGCGAAGACTCCGTTTCCCATGTCCGATACCCTCATCGAAGCGCCCGACGCACTGGACGAGTCGAAGTTCGTCACCTTCGACGGCTCGCCGTTTCAGCTCTATCAACCGTATCCGCCCGCAGGCGACCAGCCGGGCGCGATCGCGACGCTCGTCGAAGGCGTCGAGGACGGTTTGTCGTTCCAGACGCTGCTCGGCGTCACGGGCTCCGGCAAGACGTTCACGATGGCCAACGTCATCGCGCGGCTCGGCCGGCCGGCCATCGTCTTTGCGCCGAACAAGACGCTCGCCGCGCAGCTTTACGCCGAATTCCGCGAGTTCTTTCCGCGTAACGCGGTCGAGTACTTCGTCTCGTACTACGACTACTACCAGCCGGAAGCGTACGTGCCGCAGCGCGATCTGTTCATCGAGAAGGATTCGTCGATCAACGAGCACATCGAGCAGATGCGGCTTTCGGCCACGAAGAGCCTCTTGGAGCGGCGCGACGTGGTGATCGTGGCGACCGTGTCGGCGATCTACGGTATCGGCAATCCGTCGGAGTATCACAAGATGATTCTGACGCTGCGCACGGGCGACAAGCTCGGCCAGCGCGACATCATCGCGCGGCTGATCGCGATGCAGTACAACCGTAACGAAGCGGACTTCCAGCGCGGCACGTTCCGCGTGCGCGGCGACACCATCGACATCTTTCCGGCGGAACATGCCGAGATGGCGGTGCGCGTCGAGCTTTTCGACGACGAGATCGAGGCGATGCAACTCTTCGATCCGCTCACCGGACGCGTGCGCAATAAGATTCCGCGCTTCACCGTGTATCCGTCGTCGCATTACGTGACGCCGCGCGACACCGTCATGCGCGCCATCGAGACGATCAAGGGAGAACTGCGCGACCGCCTCGAGTTCTTTCATAGTGAGGGCAAGCTGGTCGAGGCGCAGCGCCTGGAGCAGCGCACGCGTTTCGACCTGGAAATGCTGCAGGAACTCGGCTTCTGCAAGGGCATCGAGAACTACTCGCGGCACTTTTCGGGCGCGGCGCCCGGCGAGCCGCCGCCGACGCTCGTCGATTACTTGCCGCCCGACGCGCTGATGCTGCTCGACGAATCGCACGTGCTGATCGGCCAGTTGAACGGCATGTACAACGGCGACCGCGCGCGCAAGGAAAATCTCGTCGATTACGGCTTTCGCATGCCGTCGGCGCTCGACAACCGGCCGCTCAAGTTCAACGAGTTCGAGCGCAAGATGCGTCAGGCGATCTTCGTGTCCGCGACGCCCGCCGATTACGAGCAAAAGAAAGCAGGGCAGGTCGCCGAACAGCTCGTGCGCCCGACCGGTCTCGTCGATCCGGAAATCGAAGTGCGTCCCGCGCGCTCGCAGGTGGACGACGTGCTCTCGGAAATCAACGCGCGCGTGGCCGCACAGGAGCGCGTGCTCGTCACCGTGCTGACCAAGCGCATGGCAGAGCAGCTCACCGAATTCCTCTCGGATCACGGCGTGAAGGTGCGCTATTTGCACAGCGATATCGATACGGTCGAGCGCGTCGAAATCATCCGCGACTTGCGCCTCGGCACGTTCGACGTGCTCGTCGGCATCAACTTGCTGCGCGAAGGCCTGGATATCCCGGAAGTGTCACTCGTCGCGATTCTCGACGCCGACAAGGAAGGTTTCCTGCGGGCCGAGCGTTCGCTGATCCAGACCATCGGCCGGGCGGCGCGCAATGTGAACGGCAAGGCGATTCTTTATGCCGACAACATGACCGATTCGATGAAGCGCGCCATCGACGAAACCGAGCGGCGGCGCGCGAAGCAGATCGCGCATAACCAGGCGATGGGCATCACGCCGCGCGGCGTGGAAAAGCGCATCAAGGACATCATCGACGGCGTCTACAGCGCCGACGAAGCGCGCGCCGAGCTGAAGGAAGCGCAGGCGCGCGCCAAGTTCGAGGACATGAGCGAGAAGCAGATCGCGAAGGAAATCAAGCGCCTCGAAAAGCAGATGATGGACCACGCCAAGAATCTCGAATTCGAAAAGGCGGCGCAGACCCGCGACCAATTGGCGCTCCTTCGCCAGCGCGTGTTCGGCGCGAGCGTAAGCGATCAGGTGAGCGGAATCGGCGGCAAGTGACCGTGCGGAAGGCGGCGGACGGGAAAGTCGCCGCCGTTCATCACCGTCCGTGAAAGCCGCCCGACAGCCGAAAACCCTTACCAGCGTTAGTCCCATTCACTCCGTCAAATTGTTCGCCGCATCAAACGATGCTAAACTGACAAACATTGAGAATGGTTCGCATTAACGTTACGCCGTGACCCAGCGGGTTCACGGAAAACGCCGATGCGACTGTCTCGTGGCATGGCAGCGCGAAGCAACGCCGCACGCGCCGACCGATAACAAGAAGGAGTGTGTTTGATGGTTTCAACGTTGATGCGCGGCCTCGTCGCCGCCGCTGGTCTCACGGCGATGATGGCGGCCTCGGCTGCCGAATATCCGATCGGCAAACAGCATATCGAAGGCGGCATGGAAACGGGGGCCGTCTACCTTCAGCCGATCACGATGGCGCCTGAAGGCATGATGCGCAAGGCGTCGGATTCGGACATCCACCTGGAAGCGGATATTCACGCGGTCAAGAACAATCCGACCGGTTTCGCCGAAGGCGACTGGATGCCTTACCTCAACGTCACGTACGAGTTGAGCAAGGTCGGCACGACGCAGACTATCAAGGGCGATCTGATGCCGATGGTGGCCAGCGACGGCCCGCACTACGGCGACAACGTCAAGCTCTTCGGCCCGGGCAAGTATCACCTGAAGCTGCATGTCTCGCCGCCGTCGGAAATGGGCCACATGGCGTTCGGCCGTCACACGGACAAGGAAACGGGCGTCGGTGCGTGGTTCAAGCCGTTCACCATCGAGTACGACTTCCCGTTCGCGGGCATCGGCAAGAAGGGCGGCTACTAAGCAGGTCGCTTGATTTGCGCGCCCGGAGTTTCATCGGCTGGCGGGCGCGTGCATCTTCGGAAAGGACGAATGAAATCGAAAATTCAGGTGCTTGCGCTCATGGTGTCCGCGATGTTTGTCGCTACGGCGAGCGCAGCCGATCTGCCGACGTTCAAGCTCGAAATGAACGACGGCAAGCTGAATCCGGCGCGCATCGAAGTGCCGGCGGGGCAGCGCATCAAGATCGAAGTGCATAACGTTGGCAAGGGCGCGGCGGAATTCGAAAGCGTGCAGTTGCGCAAGGAGAAGGTGCTCGCGCCGGGCGCCGATTCGTTCGTGGTGATCGCGCCGCTCGATCCGGGCGAGTACAAGTTCTTCGACGATTTTCACCAGACGGCGCAGGGCGTGATCGTCGCAAAGTGATGTTTGAGCCGCGCGGCGCGTTCACGGGCGAAGCGCGGCCGATACAGCAGAACGGGCAGGGAGTTCGATAATGGGGCAGGTACTTTTCATCGTTTGGCGGGAAAGCGTCGAGGCGCTTCTGGTCGTCGGCATTCTGCATGCGTGGCTCAAGAACGGCGATCATCAGGCGCGTCGCGGCCTGCCTTATCTGTGGTTCGGCGTGGCGGCGGGCTTGCTCGCGGCCGTCGGCCTCGGCGCCGCCCTCATCGGCTTCACCGAAGTCCTGTCCGGCAATGCACAGGATTACTTCCAGACGGCGATGGTGCTCGTCGCGTGCCTGCTGATCGTGCAGATGGTGCTGTGGATGAAGCGCCACGGCCGCACGCTCAAGCGCGACATGGAGACTTCGCTCAAAAAGACCACGCAGGACGGCCATTGGTGGGGCATCGCGCTGCTGGTCGCGCTCGCGATTGCGCGTGAAGGCAGCGAAACGGCCGTCTTCCTGTATGGCGTCGGCTTCGGGCAGTCCGGGCACGTCGCGGCTTCGCAGTACGCGGCGATCATCATCGGCTTCGGGCTCGCGCTCCTGACCTTTTACGTGCTCCAGCTCGGCGGCAAGGTGTTCTCGTGGCGCGCGTTCTTCCGCGTGACCGAAATCATGCTGCTGTTTCTCGCGGCGGGACTTTTCGAGACGGGCGTCGACAAGCTAATCGACATGGAAGTGCTGCCCGTCATCGTGAATCAGGTGTGGAGCACGTCCGCGATCCTCGACGACTCCAGCACCTTCGGCTCGCTCGTCGCGACGCTGACGGGGTATCGCGCGCATCCGGCGGGGATGAATCTCGTCGCCTATGCGGTGTACTGGATCGTGATCTATCTCTTGTTGCGCCGTTCGAATAGCCAGATGGCGCAGAAACAGAAGGCGGCCGGGCGCCCAGCATGAGCTCCTCGATGCAAGACAGCGTGCAACCACGCATGCAAGGCCAGAGCCGGCTTCAGCAAGCCGGTCACTGGATGCAACGGCACGGCAGCACGATCCGCGGGATTCAATGGGTCGTCGTTGCCGTGTATGCGTTTCTGATCATCGTTCCTGCGGTGCTGCCGCTGCCCGACGGGTCCGCGCATCTCTGGAACAACCTGACGCTCGCGGCGCAGTTCGTGTTCTGGGGCATCTGGTGGCCGTTCGTGCTGCTGTCGATGGTCATGCTCGGCCGCGTCTGGTGCGGCGTGCTGTGTCCGGAAGGCGCGCTGACCGAGTTCGCGAGCCGCTTCGGGCGCGGGCGCGCCATTCCGCGCTGGATGCGCTGGGGCGGCTGGCCGTTCGTCGCGTTCGGTTTGACGACCATCTACGGCCAGATGGTCAGCGTCTATCAGTATCCGAAGGCGGTGCTGCTGGTGCTCGGCGGCTCGACCGTCGCGGCGATGATCATCGGCCTGCTGTACGGCCGCGAAAAGCGCGTGTGGTGCAAGTACCTGTGCCCGGTCAACGGCGTGTTCTCGCTGCTCGCGCGTCTCGCGCCGTTTCACTACAAGGTCAGCGAAGACGCGTGGCGCCGGTCGTACAAGCAGGGCGAGCACGGACATCGCGTCATTCCGATCAACTGCGCGCCACTCGTGCCGCTGCGCAACATGAAGGGCGCGGCGGACTGCCACATGTGCGGGCGCTGCAGCGGTCACCGCGACGCGATCGCGCTGAGCTGGCGCTCGCCCGCAGAGGAAGTCGTGAAGCTCGGCGACAAGGCGGCGAATCCGTGGGACACGGCGCTGATTCTCTACGGCCTGCTCGGCATCGCTATCGGCGCGTTTCACTGGACGGTCAGCACGTGGTTCGTCGATCTCAAGCAGTTTTTCGCGGGCTGGCTGATCGATCACAACATTCTCTGGCCGCTCGATACCAACGCGCCGTGGTTCCTGTTCACGCATTATCCGGAGCAGAACGACGTCTTCTCGTGGCTCGACGGCACAATGGTCGTCGGCTATATCCTCGCGACGGCGCTGGTCTACGGCACGACGCTGCTCGCGCTGATCGCAATGGGCGCGCGTATGCTCGGAAGATTGAGCGCGACGCGCGTGCATCACCTCACGCTCGCGCTGATTCCGATTGCGGGCGTCGGCGTGTTCCTCGGACTTTCGGCGACGACGGTTTCGCTGCTGCGCGCCGAGCACGTGGCGCTGTGGTGGGTCGCGGACCTGCGCATCGCGCTGCTGGCAATTGCCAACGTGTGGAGCGCCTGGCTCGCGTGGCGCGTGACCGGACGCTATGCGTCGGCGCTTGGTCCCCGGCTCATTTCGATGCTATGGTTGATCGCTGCGCTGGCCGTGGTGGACAGCGCCTGGTACCTGATGTTCTGGGGCTTTTCCCGATAACGTCAGCACACGAGCGAGCGCCAAGTGAGAACGAAACCCGCACTGACCGACGATGACGTGTTAGCCATGGCCGCCGCCGCCGAGGCGCACGCGAAGAACCACAACTGGAACGTGACCATCGCCATCGTCGATGACGGCGGGCATCTGCTGCATTTGCATCGGCTGGAAGGCGCGGGCGCGAGCACGGTGGAAATGGCCACGGGCAAGGCGCGCACGGCCGTGCTGGGGCGCCGCGAGACGAAGGTCTACGAAGACACCATCAAGCAAGGGCGCACCGCGTTTCTGTCCGCGCCCATGACCGCGATGCTCGAAGGCGGCGTGCCGATCTTCGTCGGCACGGATATCGTCGGGGCGGTGGGCGTGTCGGGCGTGAAATCGGATCAGGATGCGCAGATCGCGCGCGCAGGCATCGCCGCGCTGGGAATCGAAAACGTCTGAGTCGGCGGGCAGTCGCAGATAGAAAAACGGCGCGGTCTCGCCAGAGATCGCGCCGTTTGTTTGAGCGTAGGTGTGCGGCAAAAAAACGGCTTCGCTGGCTACCGACGACTGGCTGGTGTTTGCACGAAGGGGTCTAAATTCTCGCGTGCAAGTCGTCCTTGCTGGCTAAGGCCAAACACCTCTTGGCGAGGTGGTCCCCACAATACACGGTACTACTGCTGTTCTTTCGCGCTACTTCGTCAGGATCAGCTTACCCAGACGCGTCGCGCGCAACTGATAGGTCTCCCCGTTATGCACGATGGCGACGTGGCTGCGGCCTTGCAGCAGCGCGTCGCTGCGCACGCTGCGTTCGCCGTTGGCATCGCTCGCCGACACGCGCTCCGTTTTTATTGCCTCGGCCGAAGCCTTCGGGCGGGTGATAGCCGCGTCGCGGACAACCGGGCGGCGCAGCCTGAGCGTGGAGGATCGCAGCGTGTCGGACATGTCGGTCGGTGAGTGCCGTCGTTGATTCGATGGTTCTATCGTAATGATAATTATTCCTATTTGCAACTAAGACGTTCCGATGAAGACGCAGCTTCCGATAGCCGCGCTTCATCTCCCACGGTCTCAGTGCAGCGGACTTTCGCCGGTGCGCCCATGCGCGTACTGACGAATCAGCCGCACGGTGTCGATATCCGATTCGCGATACGCCGACTTCACGATTTCCCGCGTCTGCCGTTCGTCAGGCGTGGAGTCATCGGTTTCCGGCAGCGTCGTGCTGTAGGTGAAGCGCAGAAAGAGCTGCATGGCGTCGGGCTGCTCGATGGCCATCGTCAGCGAGCCGCCCACGTGCTCTGCGGTCGGCAGAATGTCGTAGCGCACGCTGTTGTTCGGATCGAGCGTCACGCGATCGCGCACGACGGCCTGGCCGTAGTGAAGCTCGCGCTCCATCACGTCGCCTTCGCGAGAGAGAATGGCGCAGCTATCGAGCCCCAGCACGAAAAGCTGCGGCTGTTCCGCGCGCAGGACGAGGCCCTCCCACAACTGCTCGCGCGTGAGCGAGTCGACGAGCGGGTTCTGCGGATCGTTGATTTGGATCAGATGTTCGAAATTCAAAACGACGTTTCCTTGGACGTTCGTGACGCCCGGTCACAACGGTTCGGCGGGAACGAGCCCCGATTCGATGCGGATGGCACCGGCCAGAACTTTGTGCATCGGGCAGGCATTGGCAATTTGCAAAAGGCGTTCCCGTTGCTCGTCGTCGAGCGGACCGTCAAGCGAGATACGGCGATCGATCAGGGTGCCGTCCGCCGTGGTTTGCATCGACAGTTCGACTCGCAGTGCTTCCAGCGGCCAGCCCTTGCGTTTCGCGTACATTCGCAGCGTGATGGACGTGCAGGCGCCGAGGCTCGACAGCAGCAACGCAGACGGCTGCGGCGCCGAGTCCGCGCCGCCGAGGCTGGCTGGCTCGTCGGCAAACCATGTATGGGTGCCGTCTTCGAGGCGAGTCTGATAATCGGCGCCGCCGATGGTGGCGGTCACGACAGGAGCGGACATGCGCGTTTCCTCGGTTCGGTCGATGACGAGAGATAACGTAACGGCGGACGGACGCGAAAAACGGCGCCGGCCGAACGGTCATTGTGACGCAATGTCCCCGTTCTTGCCGCGCCGTTTCGCTTGTTTCGAACTGACGAATCAACCGCTCAGTGCGTGATCGCGCCCATGCGTCCCGCCTGATAGTCGATGACGGCCTGGCGGATCTCGTCTTCCGTGTTCATCACGAAGGGACCATAGCGCACGACCGGTTCCTTCAGCGGCACGCCGCCCAACAGCAGGATCTCGGCCGGTTCATCGCCGGCGGCGAGTGTGATGGTGTCGGCATCGTCGCGGAAGATGACCATCTGTTGCGCGCGGACGGGCTGGCTCTGCGGACCGTACAGCGCGGTGCCCGACAAGCTGTAGGCGAACACGCGAAAATCACGCGGCACGCGTTGCTCGATCATCCCGCCCGGCTGCAGCGAGAAGTGCTGATAGAGAATCGGCGTACGTGTTTCGATCGCGGCCTTCACGCCGAGAGCCTCGCCCGCGATCACCTTCACGCGCACCTTGCCGTCTTCGCTCGTCGCGACGGGAATCCGCTCCGATGGAATCTCCTGATAATGCGGCGCGATCATCTTGTCGCGCTTCGGCAGGTTCACCCACAACTGGATGCCGTGAACGCGCCCGCCGCGCTGCGTAAAGGCCTCGCCCGGCATTTCGCTATGCACGACGCCCGCGCCGGCCGTCATCCACTGGACGTCGCCCGGGCGCATGGTGCCGGAGTGCCCAGCGGAATCCTTGTGGCCGAATTCGCCCTCCAGGACGTACGTGACCGTTTCGAAACCGCGATGCGGATGATCCGGCGCGCCTTTCGCCTCGCCGGGCGCGTAGTCGACCGGGCCCATTTCGTCCAGCAGCAGGAACGGATCGAAGTCCATCAGA
The DNA here is from genome assembly GCF_031450785.1 of Caballeronia sp. LZ062. Taxonomy (NCBI): domain Bacteria; kingdom Pseudomonadati; phylum Pseudomonadota; class Betaproteobacteria; order Burkholderiales; family Burkholderiaceae; genus Caballeronia; species Caballeronia sp. LZ062. Next base: position 1,473,640 of record NZ_JARTWB010000002.1, on the reverse strand, counting down.
AGACGCGTCGGAAACGGGCGATGCACGACGAATCCGCCACCTTCGACAGTGCGCATGGCGGGAATGATGCTCGAAATGGTCCGGCTCATGATGGTTTGCCTCGCGTCGCCATTAGGGGAATAGCGATAAATGTAGAACACGAAGCTATTATATGGGCCGTATTTGAGGGTAATAGACGCGGCAGCGCAATGGATTGTCCTGCTGCGATAAACAAACCGGCCGCGCGCCGGGGACAACGGCCAATCCGGACACGACATGACAGCCGACTCGCACGATCTCAACGACCTGATGTACTTCTCGCACGTCGTCGAACACGGCGGCTTTTCCGCCGCCGAGCGCGTGCTGGGCATCTCGAAGTCGCGGCTGTCGCGGCGAGTGTCGGAATTGGAGGCATCGCTCGGCGTGCGGCTGTTGCAGCGCTCCACGCGCAAGCTCGCCCTGACCGAGGCGGGGCAACTGTTCTACCAGCATTGCCAGGCGATGCTCGCCGAGGCGCAGGCCGCCGTCAACGTGGTGCAGAGCCTGCGTGATTCGCCGCGCGGCACGGTGCGCGTAAGCGTGCCCGTGACCATCGCGCAGACGTTTCTCGCGGCCGTGATGCCCGACTTCATGCATCGCTATCCGGAAGTGCGCGTCGTGCTGCGGGTGACGAACCGCGTCGTGGACCTGTTCGAGGACGCGATCGACGTCGCGCTGCGCGTGCGCTCCGAGCCGCCCGCCAGTTCCAACGTCGTCGCGCGGCCGCTATGGCGCACGCAGCAAATGCTCGTCGCCGCGCCTTCGCTGCTGAAGCCGAACGCGCCGCCGATGACCGTCGCCGATCTCGCGCAATACGACACGCTCGACACGCCGTCGGCGGATGGCCGGCACGTGTATCGGCTGATCGCGCCCGATGGCACGCGCTATGAGTTCGAGCACGAGCCGCGGCTCGTCACCGCCGATCTCTCGATGATTCGCGAAGCCGTGATGCGCGGCGTCGGCATTGCCGCGTTGCCCGAAATGATGTACGGCGCGCCGCTTCGAAGCGGGCAGTTGTCGCCGGTCATGCCCGGCTGGACGTTCCCGACGCCGCAGCTCTACGCAGTGTTCCTGTCGCGGCAGGGCATGGTGCCGGCCATTCGCGCGTTCGTCGACTTTCTCGTAGAGTGCATCGACGGTGGCAAACGCTTTCCGGGCGAATGTCCCGTGATCGAGCATCCCGAGCAGGAAACGGTCTGACCGCCTGCGAGCGCGAGCGGGGCATCGCTTCAGACATTGAAGCGTGCATTTGCGATGGACAGATTCAATCGCGCGAATCTTGTACGGGAAAATCGGCAGGTCTATATTGAAGTCTCTTTCGCTAAGGAGCTTCTTATGCGGAAATTGACGGCTACTCTGATAGTTAGCCTGATAGGGCTGATCGCGCTGTCCGTGTCGACCACGGCTGCTGCATGTGACGGTTCTGGCGGCTCAGGCTATTCGAGCCCCAAGTAATCGCCTCGCCCGAATGCGCCGAGCGCGCAAGAAAAAAGGCCTTCATCCGACGATGAAGGCCTTTTACTTTGCCGCTCTTCTTCGACGCCTATTTCCCTGCCTTCGGCTGCGTCACGAAACCGATCTTCGACAAACCGCCTGCCTGCGCCGCCGACATCACGTCGGCCACGCGCTCATACGGCACCTTGCGATCCGCACGCAAGTGCAGTTCCGGCTGCGGCGACTCCTGCGAGGCCTGCGCGATGCGCGCGTCGAGCGCCGCATCGTCGATCTTCTGGTCGTTCCAGAGAATGGTGCCGTCGGCCTGAATCGCGACGTCCACGTGCGCGGGCTTTTCGTCCTGCGGCTGACTGCTCGCGTGCGGCAAATCGATCTTCACCGCGTGATGCATCGCGGGAATCGTCACCAGAAAAATGATCAGGAGAACGAGCATGACGTCGACGAGCGGCGTCATGTTGATTTCGCTCATCATGCCGTCGTCTTCATCGCCGGCGAATGGGCTCATGGCCATGCGAACCTCCGCTTAGCTGGCGCGCGTCGCAAGACGCAGGCTGTCGGATTGCGCATTGGTCGCGCGCTTGCTCGACGACAGTTTTGACCCGGTGACGAAAAATGCGTGCAGGCCGTGCGCGAAGCGGTTGAGCTTCGTCACGATGCTCTTGTTCCCGCGAGTCAGCGCGTTGTAGCCGAGCACCGCCGGAATCGCGACAAAGAGGCCGAACGCGGTCATGATGAGCGACTCGCCGACCGGACCCGCGACCTGATCGATCGAAGTCTGGCCCGTCGCGCCGATGGTCAGGAGCGCGTGATAGATGCCCCACACGGTGCCGAAGAGTCCGACGAACGGCGCCGTACTGCCGATCGACGCCAGCACCGCAAGCCCCGCCTGCATACGGCCGACGCTTTCGTCCATGACGTCTTTCAGGCAGCGCGTGATCCAGTCCGAGACATCCATGCGGTCGTGCAGATGCGGCTGCGTCTGGTGATGATGGTCCGCGGCTTCCTGCCCGGCGAGCGCGAGCGCGAGAAACGGGTTGTCCGCCGCGCTCGACGACTGGCCGCCCAGCTTGTTGATGCCGTCGTTGAAGTCGTCGGAATGCCAGAACGCCTGTTCCGCGTTCTTCGTCAAGCGCTTGAGCCGCACGACGTTCCACGCTTTCACGACGATCACCGTCCAAGAAAGCACCGACATGATGACGAGCGCGAGCGCGATGCCGCGCGTCACGAAATCGCCTTGCGCCCAGACGTGCGCAATTCCGTAGTTTTGCATTGCTGTTTCCTTGTTTCCAAAAAACCGGCTAGTCGTTCAGGCTGAATACGAACGGGACGGTGGCCGTGGCGCGGATCGCCTCGCCATTCTCCTTGTACGGCGTGCAGGTGCTCGACCTAACGGCGTCGAGCGCGGCGTCGTCGAGGCGCGAGGAGCCGCTACTTTTTTGCAGCGTCACGGTGTCGATCTTGCCCGTGAGGCCGACCGTCAGCTTGACCAGCGCCGTACCGGTTTCCCCACGGCGGCGTGACATCGCCGGATAGTCCGGCTGCGCGATATTGCACGACAGGTGCGCGACGTTCTTCGGCGCGGCGAGGTCCATCGTCGGCTTTCCGATGGCGGGCGCGGCGGGCGCAGGCGCGGCCGGCGGCGGGGCGGGCGGAGCAGGGGGCGTCGGCTCGGGCGCGGGCGCGGCAATTTGCGACGGTGCTTGCGCGACCGGCATCGGCGCGGGTTTCGGCTCGACCTTGGGTGTGACCTTCGGCTTCGGCTGCGGCTTGGGCTGCGGCTTCGGAACGGGTTTCGGCGGCTGAGGCGTGGGCGGTGACTGGACGGCAACCGGCTGCGGCGCGGGTTGGGGCGTCTCGCTGATCAATTGCGCGGTGATGGCTTTCGCTTCGACGGGGCGCGGCGGTGCTTCATGACGCATCGTCAGCGCGACGCCGAGCAGCGCCGCATGTATCGCGAGGACAAGAGCGCACGCGGCGAGTAGCCGAGGATGGACGCTCGATGACGGCGCTGACTGAAAAGCGGCGGGAGACGGGGTCGAGGACTGCATGCTTGAAGTTATTCTGAACTCTGCTTGCCTGACGGCCAATGTCACTGACATCCCGACCAAAAGCTGGCTTACGACAGTGACAAAGCAAAGTCACCTACGAAATATCAGCAGCGAAATAAAAAGGGTAGCCACGAAACCAATCAGCAATTCCATTTCTTCTCCTTTGAGCGCGGCTGAAAGGCTTGCAGAAGGTACTGCGGCTGATTGGCGACGCGGCGCGGCCGACTGGCGCCAATGCGTCAGGCCGCTTGCCGCTCGTAGAACGTGACGGGCGCCGCCTGCACGCCGCAACGCGAGGCGCAGACGCCGCTTTGCGCCATCACGTCACGCACGCTTTCTTCGCACTTCCCGCAGCACATGGCGACGCCGAGTTCGAACTGAAGTTCATCAAAGGTGTCGACGCCGTCCGCGATGGCGGCGCGAATCTTCCGGTCGGACACTGACTTGCAGACACAGACGATCATGATGGTTCGCGATAGCTTCTGTTAATGCGAATTATTATCATTCACTGCCGCGAGGTTTGCAAGCGAGGGCTGGAGTTTTTTGTAACAGGGTGCTGGGGTCAGGCGAGGGGGGAAGCGGCGCGTGTCGCCGTTCGGGGGAGAGCCCTTTATGCGCTGGGGTTCTCGGCAGTGCGCGAATGCGCCGTCGGAATATCGACGTGGTGTACGTTGGCTTCGATTCGCAGCAGCGACGCCGCGAGCTGGCGCTGCGATTCGCCGTCAGCGGTCGAGTAAAAGCGCGGCGTGGGTTCCACCGATGCGTCCGTGTTGCGCAAACCGCTTGCGTCGAGCAGACGCTCGAGCTGCCGCGCCACGGCGACGCTCGTGTCGACGATACGCAGGCGTTCGCCCGCGATCTCGCGGATCGCGCGGTCGAGAAAAGGGTAGTGCGTGCAGCCGAGCACGAGCGTGTCCGCGCCGGCGTCGAGCATCGGCTTCAGATAGCCTTCGAGCAGCGCCATGAGTTCGGGCGACGAGGTGTCGCACCGTTCCACCGCCTGAACCAGGCCGTGCCCCGGCTGGCAGATAAAGCGGCAATTACCGGCGTAACGGTCGAGCAGGGACTGAAAGCGCGCGCTGCGCAGCGTCGCCTGCGTGGCCAGCACGCCGACCACGCCGGTCTTCGACACCGCCGCCGCCGGCTTCACGCCGGGCTCGACGCCGACAAGCGGGATAGCCAGCCGCTCGCGCACGTGAGCAATGGACTGCGCCGTCGCCGTGTTGCACGCGACGACGAGCGCCTTCGCTCCCTGCGCGACGAGCCATTCGCCGATGGCTATGGTGCGCCCGGTGATGAACGCGTCATCGCGCTCGCCATAGGGCGCGTGCAGCGAGTCCGCCACGTAGATCAGCCGCTCGTGCGGCAGCACGGCGCGGACCGCGCGCAGCACGGAGAGCCCGCCCAGACCGGAATCGAAAATTCCGACGGGCGCGCGCGCGCCCGACTGCCCGAAAGATGCGACAACAGCCGACATGATCGCCTACTGGCTTATTGCTCGCCCATCATGCTTTGCTGGTAGTTCTGAATGCCGACCTTGTCGATCAGATCCAGTTGCGTTTCCAGCCAGTCGATGTGTTCTTCAGTGTCGTTCAGAATCTTGTCGAAGATGTCGCGGGAAACGTAATCGCGCACCGACTCGCAATACGCGATGGCTTCCTTGCACGTGGACTGCGAAATCTGTTCGAGCTTCAGATCGCACTCGATGATTTCCTTGGTCTCTTCGCCGATCAGCAGCTTGTGCAGGTCTTGCAGATTCGGCAGGCCGTCGAGCATGAACACGCGCTGAATCAGCCAGTCGGCGTGCTTCATTTCTCCGATGGACTCGTCGTATTCGTGCTTGTTCAGTTGTTCGAGGCCCCAGTGCTTGTACATCCGGGCGTGCAGGAAGTATTGATTGATCGCAGTCAGCTCGTTCTTCAACTGCGCGTTCAGATATTCGATGACTTTCGCGTCGCCTTGCATAGGTGTCCTTGTTCCGGGCGTGTGAGCATGGGGGAAAAGATAAACCTTGGGACTGGGGCCTGCCAAGGTTGAGAAGGAAATTTTTGTCGCGGCCGAAGATGAGAATGGAACACTTTATCGGCGATGCGGCTTGCATAGAAAAAACCGGGCGCGCGGCCCGGCCTTCCGGCCGCGCCGCGCAGGTCATGCGCGATGCGCTCCGCGTCTGATGCTTACGCCGTCGCGACCGGAATCTTGCCGATCTTCGCCTGCCATTCGGCGGGGCCGGTCTTGTGAACCGAGGTGCCGTTCGGATCGACGGCCACCGTGACGGGCATGTCCTTCACGTCGAACTCGTAGATGGCTTCCATGCCGAGGTCTTCGAACGCGAGCACCTTCGCCTCGCGGATCGCCTTCGAGACGAGATACGCCGCGCCGCCGACTGCCATCAGATACGCGGCCTTGTGCTTCTTGATCGCCTCGATGGCGACGGGGCCGCGCTCGGCCTTGCCGATCATCGAGATGAGGCCGGTTTGCGCGAGCATCGTCTCGGTGAACTTGTCCATGCGTGTGGCCGTGGTCGGGCCTGCCGGGCCGACGGCTTCGTCGCGCACCGGATCGACCGGGCCGACGTAGTAAATCACGCGATTCGTGAAATCGACCGGCAGCTTTTCGCCCTTGGCGAGCATGTCGGCGATGCGCTTGTGCGCGGCGTCGCGCCCCGTCAGCATCTTGCCCGAGAGCAAGAGCGTCTGGCCCGGCTTCCACGAGGCGACTTCTTCCGGCGTCAGCGTGTTCAGATCGACGCGCTTGCTCGTCTCCGTGTTCGGCTGCCACGTGACCTTCGGCCATGCGTCGAGCGGCGGCGCGTCGAGCTTGGCGGCGCCCGAGCCGTCGAGCGTGAAGTGCGCGTGGCGGGTCGCCGCGCAGTTCGGGATGATCGCAATGGGCTTCGAAGCCGCGTGCGTCGGCGCGGCCATGATCTTGACGTCGAGCACGGTCGACAAGCCGCCGAGACCCTGCGCGCCGATGCCGAGCGCGTTGACCTTCTCATGCAGTTCGACGCGCAATTCCTCGATCCAGTCCTGCGGCCCGCGCGCGATGATGTCCTGAATGTCGATGGGGTCCATCAGCGATTCCTTCGCCATCACCATCGCCTTTTCGGCCGTGCCGCCGATGCCGATGCCGAGCATACCCGGCGGGCACCACCCGGCGCCCATCGTCGGCACGGTCTTCAGCACCCAGTCGACGATCGAATCCGACGGATTGAGCATCGCGAACTTCGACTTGTTCTCCGAGCCGCCGCCCTTTGCCGCGACCTGCACGTCGACCTTGTCGCCGGGCACGATCTCGTAATGGATCACGGCCGGCGTGTTGTCCTTCGTGTTCTTGCGCGCGCCTTCGGGCGGGCTCACGATCGAGGCGCGCAGCACGTTGTCCGGATTCAGATAGCCGCGGCGCACGCCTTCGTTGATCATGTCGGTGACGGACATCGTCGCGCCGTCCCAACGCACATCCATGCCCACCTTCACGAACACCGTCACGATTCCCGTGTCCTGACAGATCGGCCGCTTGCCTTCGGCGCACATGCGGCTGTTGGTCAGGATCTGCGCGATGGCGTCTTTCGCAGCGGGGCTTTCCTCCAGCTCGTAGGCGCGGCCGAGCGCCTGAATATAGTCGAGCGGATGGTAGTAGCTGATGTACTGCAGAGAATCGGCGATGCTCTGAATCAGGTCTTCTTGCTTGATGACGGTCATGGCTTGGGCTCTGGGGGACGAAAGACTGCGTGCGTTCTCTGTGACGCTCTAGTCGAGTGCGCTTCGGGGTGTTGCTGTCTCGCTGTGAAAGTGCCGCGGATGCGTGTGCGTGGTCAGCCGGTCGACATACGCCATGACGAGCGCGGACACGAGAAACGCCACGTGGATCACGACTTGCCACAGCACGGTATGAAACGTGTGCTGATCCGGATTGATGAACGTCTTCAACAGATGAATCGACGAGATGCTGATGAGCGCCATCGAGAGCTTCACTTTCAGCACGCCCGCGTTGACGTGATCGAGCCACTCGGGCTCGTCGGGATGGCCTTCCACGCCGAGACGCGACACGAACGTTTCGTATCCGCCGACGATCACCATGATGAGCAGGTTCGAGATCATCACCACGTCGATCAGGCCGAGCACGACCAGCATGACGTTGGTTTCGTCGAGCGTCATCGCGTGCGTGACGAGGTGCCAGACTTCCTTTAGGAACAGCACCACATACACGCCCTGAGCGACGATCAGTCCCAGATAAAGCGGCACCTGCAGCCAGCGACTCATGAAGATCAATCTAGGCAGCGCCTTCATCGGGCCGGATTGCACGGGCGAATCGGGGAAGTGCTTCGGAGCGGGCATGGGCGGCGTGTCGGGTCGGACGGTCGGCGGAGAAATGCGTCAAAAGCGCGGAACGGACTGTGCGCGGCGTCTGGCGGGCGCGGAAACCGTGCCCGGACGGGAAAGCCCGATATTGTAGCGTGTCGCCGCGCGAGCCTGCCTGAACGCAGCGACAAGCACTTTTGTGCCAATTGAATGGAATGCGCAGCTACGCGCCGCTTTCGCGGTTCCCGCGCTCGTCGCGTGCCACGGGCGTGCGGCGCCTCAGGCTCGCCAGGACGATGCCCGCCATCACGCACGCGAGCGCGACGCCATGCGCGAGCGTCGGCCGCTCCCCGAGGAAAGCGATGCCGTAGAACGCCGCGGCAATCGGCAAGACGGCCGAGAACACGCCCGCGAGGCTGCCGGCCACGTGGCGGATGCCCTTCATCCAGAGCCAGAACGAGAAGACGCTCGCCGACAGCGCATACCATCCGACGAGCGCCCACGTGGCCCAGCCGACGCCGCGCCAGTCGAACGCGAGCGCGGTCGGCAGGCCGAGCGGCAGCATCAGCAGAAAGCCTAAGCCGTGCGTGTACGCGCAGATGTCGATGGCGGGCAATGTCTGCGTCAGACGCCGCGACAGAATCACGTAGAGCGATTCGCAGCACACCGCGCCGACCACCATCAGATTGCCCGCGAGCGAGCCGCCGCCGCCGCTGCCGCCGCCACCGCCCGTTTGCGCGACGTTGATCACCACGACGCCGACCACTGCCAGCGCGATCGAAGCGAACGCCCGTCCGCCCGGCTTCTCTTTGAGGAAGATCCACGCGAACAGCGCAACGACGGCGGGCATCGTGCTCGTGATGACGCCCGCCGCGACCGCGCTCGTGCGCGCGACGCCGTTCAACATCAGCAGCGTGAAGCCGAACGTGCCGAAAAGCGCTTGCAGGAAGAGGTTGATCCACTCGGCGCGCGCCACGCGCTTCATCTTCGACGGACGCAGCAGCGGCCAGAGCACCGCCAGCGCGATGACGAAGCGCAGCAGCGCGAACAGCGGCACCGGCACGAACGCGACGATCGACTTGCCGATGCCGACATTGCTTCCGACGAGCAGCATCGACGCGATGAGATAGAGGGCGTAGCGATTCAAGCTGTGATTTCGGCGGCGAGCGCATGACAAGCGCGCGGCGAGTTCAGTTAGGATTGTGGGGACGCATTGTAGAAGCCGCGCAGACTCCGTGTATACCCCGTGCCGCAGCACGCGGTCGCGTAAGAAGCGGGTAAGTTGCGCGGCCTATCTTGATCTTCATGCAGGCTGCAATGAGTCGGCAAGCGCGTTTCGCAAACGAAGCGCGCTGGCAAGGTTGCAAGCGGCCGGCAATCCGCCAGACGGCGGAGCCGGTCGACAGGAGACAGGGTTCGGCGAGAACGCCCGTGCGCGTGACGCTTTCGAACCTCAACAACATGCGGCGTGCCCGCCTCAAGCGTCGAGTGCGCCGCCGGCTTTTAGAATCACCATCGGAGGGGGTTGTCGATGTCTGCGATCGAATCGGTTCTTCATGAAAAACGCGTGTTTCCGCCGTCAGCCAGGGCGTCGTCCGGCGCGGCGATTTCGGGCATGGACGCGTACAAGGCGCTCGCCGCCGAAGCGGAGCGCGACTACGAAGGCTTCTGGGCGCGGCTCGCGCGCGAGACGCTCGCGTGGCACAAGCCGTTCTCGAACGTGCTCGATGAAAGCAACGCGCCGTTCTATACGTGGTTCGCGGACGGCGAGCTGAACGCGTCGTATAACTGCCTCGACCGGCACGTGGAAGCGGTGCGCGGCAACGAGAACGCAATCATCTTCGAAGCCGACGACGGCACCGTGACCAACGTCACGTATCAGGACCTGCTCGAACGCGTCTGCCGCCTCGCCAACGCGCTCAAGAAGCGCGGCGTGAAGAAGGGCGACCGCGTCGTGATCTATCTGCCGATGTCCGTCGAAGGCGTCGTCGCGATGCAGGCGTGCGCGCGCATCGGCGCGACGCATTCGGTCGTGTTCGGCGGCTTCTCGTCGAAGTCGCTGAACGAGCGGCTCGTCGATGTCGGCGCAGTCGCGCTCATCACTGCCGACGAGCAGATGCGCGGCGGCAAGGCGCTGCCGCTCAAGAGCATCGCCGACGAAGCGCTCGCGGCCGGCGGCTGCGACGCGGTGAAGGACGTCATCGTGTATCGCCGCACGGGCGGCAAGATCGCGTGGAACGAAGGGCGCGACGTGTGGCTGCACGAGATCGTCGAGAACGAAGCGGCGCAGTGCGAGCCCGAATGGGTGAGCGCGGAGCATCCGCTTTTCATCCTGTACACGTCCGGCTCGACGGGCAAGCCAAAGGGCGTGCAGCACAGTACGGCGGGCATTCTGCTGTGGGCCGCGCAGACGATGAAGTGGACCTTCGACATGAAGGCGGGCGACATCTTCTGGTGTACCGCCGACATCGGCTGGATCACGGGGCACAGCTATATCGCGTACGGGCCGCTTGCCATCGGCGCAACGCAGATCATGTTCGAAGGCGTGCCGACGTACCCGAACGCGGGCCGCTTCTGGGACATGATCCAGCGTCACAAGGTTACCATCTTCTATACCGCGCCGACGGCCATCCGCTCGCTCATCAAGGCATCGGAAGCGGACGCGAAGGTGCATCCGAAGAGCTACGACCTCTCGACGCTGCGCATTCTCGGCACGGTCGGCGAGCCGATCAATCCGGAAGCGTGGATGTGGTACCACGAGAACGTCGGCGGCGGGCAGTGTCCGATTGTCGATACGTGGTGGCAAACGGAAACCGGCGGCCACATGATCACGCCGCTGCCGGGCGCCACGCCGCTCGTGCCGGGTTCGTGCACGCTGCCGCTGCCGGGCATCATGGCCGCAATCGTCGATGAAACCGGCCAGGACGTGCCGAACGGGCAGGGCGGCATTCTGGTCGTGAAGCGCCCGTGGCCGTCGATGCTGCGCAACGTGTGGGGCGATCCGAACCGCTACAGGACGAGCTACTTCCCGGAAGAACTCGGCGGCAAGCTGTATCTCGCCGGCGATGGCGCGGTGCGCGACAAGGAGACCGGCTATTTCACGATCATGGGCCGCATCGACGACGTGCTCAACGTCTCGGGCCATCGTCTGGGCACGATGGAGATTGAGTCGGCGCTCGTCGCGAATCCGATCGTCGCGGAAGCAGCCGTGGTCGGACGTCCCGACGACACGACGGGCGAAGCGGTCGTCGCGTTCGTCGTGCTCAAGCGCGCGCGTCCGGAAGGCGACGAAGCGAAGCAGGTCGCCAACGAACTGCGCTCGTGGGTCGCGAAGGAGATCGGGCCGATCGCGAAGCCAAAGGATATTCGCTTCGGCGAGAACCTGCCCAAGACGCGCTCGGGCAAGATCATGCGGCGTCTGTTGCGCTCGCTCGCGAAGGGCGAGGAGATCACGCAGGACGTGTCCACGCTGGAGAATCCCGCGATTCTCGATCAACTGGGCGAAGCGCGCTGAAGCTGTTCTAAGCGACCGCCGCCCGATAAGCGGCGGTCGATCCCGATTGCCGATGCCACGCGGTTTTGGTACATAACCGCATGGTCACGCCTGCCGATCCACCTGCTTCCACGCTTGCCTCGCCGCCGCGCGTCTCGGCGGCAGCGGCGCGTGCGCATCGCGCGTACTGGCGCTTCAATGTCGCGCTGATCGCGGTGCTGCTAGCGGTCGGGTTCGTGGTCTCGTTCGGCGTGCCGCTCTTCGCGGAGCGCCTGCAGCACGTGCGCATCGCCGGCTTTCCGCTGCCTTTCTTCTTCGGCGCGCAGGGCGCGATTCTCGTCTATGTGACGCTGATCGCCGTCTATATCGTGTTGATGCAGATCGCCGATGCGCGGCTCGTGCGCGCCGTCGGAGACGCCCAAGCGAGTGACGACGGCCAACGATGAAGCTCACCAATCGGCTGATCGTCACCTACGCGCTCTATACGCTCGGCTTCCTGCTCTTCATCTTCGTGATGGAGCGCATCGAGCGCACGGCCGGCGCGGGCATGTGGGTCGGCTACGTGTTCCTGTTCGTGCCGATTGCGGTCTATGCGGTGATCGGGCTGCTTTCGCGCACGTCGGATCTCGTCGAATATTACGTGGCCGGGCGGCGCGTGCCGTCCGCATTCAACGGCATGGCGACGGCGGCGGACTGGCTGTCGGCGGCGTCGTTCATCGGACTCGCGGGGTCCATCTACGCGAGCGGCTACGACGGCCTTGCTTACATGATGGGCTGGACCGGCGGCTATTGCCTCGTCGCGTTTCTGCTCGCGCCTTATGTGCGCAAGCTCGCGCGCTACACCATTCCGGATTTTCTCGGCACGCGCTTCTCGAGCAACCTCGTGCGCGGACTCGCCGCCGTCGCGGCGATTCTGTGCTCGTTCGTCTATCTGGTCGCGCAGATTCAGGGCATCGGGCTGATTGCTTCGCGCTTCATCGGCATCGAGTTTTCAATCGGCATCTTCTGCGGGCTCGCGGGCATCCTCGTGTGCTCGTTTCTCGGCGGCATGCGCGCGGTGACGTGGACGCAGGTTGCGCAGTACATCATCCTGATCAGCGCGATGCTGATTCCGGTGTCGATGATCGCCCATCGTGAAGGGCTCGGCTGGTTCCCGCAGTTCAACTATGGCCGCGTGATGCAGCGTGTGGAGACGCTCGAACGGGCGCTCGCCGTCTCGCCCGACGAAGCGCGCGCCCGCGCCGATCTCGCGCGGCAGGCGGGGCGCGCGCAGCAACGCATCGATGCGCTGCCGCAGTCGTTCTTCGATGAACACGCGCGTCTGGTTGCCGAAATCGCCGATTTGCGGCGGCATAACGGGCCGCTACGCGAGATCAGCGAACGCGAGCGCGAACTCGCGTCGTTCCCACGCGATCCCGCCGATGCGCAGGCGAGATGGTCACGCGAACGCGATGCGTTGAGCGAGCGCGTCGCCGCCCCCGTGCCGATGACCGACGCGTTAGCGCCCGACGTCGCGGAGGCTGGAAACGCGGGCGCGCATCGGCTGAACTTTCTCTCGCTGATTCTTTGTTTGTCGATCGGGACGGCGAGCCTGCCGCACATTCTCACGCGCTATAACACGACGACCTCGGTGGCCTCGGCGCGGCGGTCCGTCGGCTGGACGCTCTTCTTCGTCGCGCTGTTCTATCTGACGGTGCCGGTGCTCGCGGTGCTGATCAAGCATGAGATTCTGACGGGGATCGTCGGGCATCGCTTTTCCGAGCTGCCGCAGTGGGTGACGCAATGGCGGCACATCGAGCCGTATCTGATCCGAATCGGCGATATCAACGGCGATGGCGTCGTGCGCTGGGCCGGCATTCAGATGCAGCCGGACATGGTGGTGCTCGCGGCGCCGGAGATCGCGGGTTTGCCGTACGTGATTTCCGGGCTGATTGCGGCGGGCGCGCTGGCCGCGGCGCTTTCGACGGCCGATGGTCTCTTGCTGACCATCGCGAACGCGTTGTCGCACGACGTCTACTACTGCATGGTGGATCGCCGCGCGACGAGCCAGCGCCGCGTCACGATTTCGAAAATACTGCTGCTCGGCGTTGCGCTGCTCGCGTCATATGTGGCGTCGCTCAATGCGGGCAACATTCTCTTTCTGGTGGGTGCGGCGTTTTCGCTCGCGGCGTCGAGCCTCTTTCCGGCGCTGGTGCTCGGCGTGTTCTGGAAGCGCACGACGCAGCGGGGCGTCGTGGCGGGAATGATCGCGGGGCTGATCGTGTGCGTGTACTACATCGTGTCGACGTATCCGTTCTTCACGCATCTCACGGGCTTCGACGGGCGGCGGTGGTTCGGCATCGAGCCGATCAGTTCTGGCGTATTCGGCGTCCCGGCGGGATTCGTGGTTGCGATCGCGGTCAGCCTTCTCGATCGCAAGCCGGACGATTACACGCGCGCACTCGTCGACTACATTCGTCACCCGTAGGGACTAGGCGGGCGGCGGGAACTTGGTATAATCGCTGTCTTCCGGAGAGATGGATGAGTGGTTTAAGTCGCACGCCTGGAAAGCGTGTATAGGGTAAAACCTATCGGGGGTTCGAATCCCCCTCTCTCCGCCAGAACCATCCTCAGAATCCCGCAAAGCCGCCGCCGGCTTGCGGGATTTTTGTTTTGGTTCATCATTCCAGCGAGCGGCGCGGCCACGCTCATGTGCTCATCGACGCGTTGCCTCGGCCTTAGTCGCCAACGCGCGACGGCCACGTCTGCCAGAAGCGACAGTCTACCCCGCGAGGCACCGGACTCCTAACCACCACTGCAAATATTCATCGAAATCCGCCTCGTTTTGTCCGATGCGACCGATCCCCGGCCGACTTGGCGTTAAAGTCCGGCGGCTTATCGCCGCTTCTGTCGCTGACCAGATCGGCGAGCCTGCACCTTCCGTAGTCAACTCAAAAGGACAGAAGTATGAGCATCTTCGGTGACATCGTGGGCAAGATCTTCCACAAGGCTAAACCCGCCGAGCCGGCACCGGTCGCCGAGCCGGACCCGGCACCGGCCGCTGCGGTAGACGTGGCTGCGGCCGCACCCGCGCCGCTGTCCGACATTGACGTGACCGCCGTAATGGACCAACTGGCGAGCGAAAGCAGCCAGCAACTGAACTGGCGCGTCTCCATTGTCGACATGATGAAGCTGCTCGGTGTGGACAGCAGTCTCGAACACCGCAAGCAACTCGCCACGGAACTCAAGTACGGCGGCGACATGAACGACTCGGCGTCGATGAACATCTGGTTGCACAAGCAACTGATGCAGGCACTCGCCGCAAACGGCGGCAAGCTGCCCGGCGATCTGATCGGCTAAGCGTCTCTGTACGAACGCAAAGCCCGCGACCAGCATGTCATTGCTGGTCGCGGGCTTTTTCATTTGCGCGCAAGGGTGTGAAGAGACGGCGGCGCGAAAGAGGGCGTCGCAAGAGGAGCGCGTATCCGCAGAACCGCGCCTCTGATAATGCGCGATACAGCGCGCACATGGCAGGGCGAAGTGATTGCGAACCGCCTCCTGCGACAGGGCGTCAGAATAGCCCGGTGCGGCGCTTCGAGGAATCGGACGATTCGCGTTTTCTTATCGCAGCGCGCTTCGGCGAAAGATCAGAGACGGTTCCGCTTGGGCTGACGACGTGCGAATTGGGCGATCGGATCGTCGGCGAAAGCGGCAATCGGGTCCTTGTCGAACGGGGAGTTGCTCAGCGACTCATGTCTCGGCTGCGGAGGCGCATGCGTGACCGTGGGGCTCGCCACCGCGTTCGCCTTTTCGCTTGCGTGCGGAATCGTCTGCGCGCGCGTGACATTCCCGCCCCCAAGCCATTCTTCGGTGTACTTTGCGAAGGCGGGCGTGGTCAGCGTCAGGAACGCGAAGGAGAGCGGAATTGCAAAGCGGGCCATTCTTACGAGCATGAGATTCTTCTTGTCTTGAGTTCTTGAGCGCGAGATGCAAAGGTCAGGCGGCGAGGCTGTGAACGTCTCACGCGCCTCGCCACTGCGGCGTCGCGCCTTACCGATGCAAGGGACGAGAGCGTCGCTCAGTGCGCGATGACCAATTGTTCCGGCTGGGGCGTTTCGGCGTCGAAATGCAGCGCCGAATTGGCCGCCTGTTCCTGCACGAGGAATTCGCGCGCGGCCTGCACGCCGCGATCGTACGACGCCCGCGCGGTGTGCTCTTCCAGCGCTGAAATCAGCGGAATTTGTTCCTCGGCGACCGAGTGCAGAAGGCTGAGAATGTCGCGGCGCATGGACTCGGGATACGACGAGAAATGTTCGAAGCCGCCAGGCGCGGCCACGATGTTGACGAGCGACGTCAACAGGCGCGCGCGGTTCAGGCAATGCTCTTTGATGTGCATGGAATGCGACATCGTTGCGCGGCCGTTTGCGTCGACGGAAATGTGCAGGTCTTTCATGGATGAGCCTCGGTGAATAGGACAATGCGGCATTTAATCGGGTGGCCCAACAAAATGCAGCAGGACTTTTCCTATTCGCGCCGTCGGCAACGATCCTTTACGTTTTCCGTCGATGTGTCAGAGATTCGGCTTTGATTGCGAGACGCGCGATGCCGCGCCGGACCTCCACCCGGCACGGCATCGCGGCCTCGTCAGGCGCCAACTTACTGCTTCATCGTTCCGGTCGACTTGGAACCATGCGCCGGCGCTTGCGACGTATCCGGCGACATGCCTTGCTCGCGCTTTTGCATCAGCGTGCCGCTGCCGGACGTTCCCGACGGTGCGCCGCCCTGCGAGGCATCGTTCGAGCCACCGGGCGACGCGCTTTGTTCCTGCGTCTGCGGGCGTTGATTCATCTGATCGCGCGTCATTTCCTGCGCGAAAGGGGCGGTGCTGGCAAGCGCGAGAACGGCGCCTGCAATCGCTGCGGTCGCTTTCATGGCTGTCTCCTGGTATCGGGCGCGAGTTGCGCCGCTGCACACGATGTAGCATCGGCTATGCCGTGCTCTCCAGACGAAATGCCGCTTGTGTCTCAAAACAGACTACGATAAATACGCGCGCACCGAATCGGTTGCCGATTCATTACAATTCGCGCTCCAAACGAACTTGAGCCGCCCGGATTCGATTCAATGGGCCCAATGCAACGGAGTGTTTCATGTCGATCACACTGAACGATTTATTGGCATGGAGCGAGAGCCTGCCGAATCGCAATAGCGACGAAGCGAAAATGCTCGATGCACTCATCGAGAAACGCCAAGCAGAACTGAGATCGGGCATTGCCGATCTGATTGCGTCCGTCAGTCAGCGAGAAAACTGGAAGCTGCATCGCTGTGCGGCAACGGCGCGTCGCGTCGAACAAACTTCTGCCGCGCATCTGGAAGCCGTATATGAATATTTTCTGGATCGCAATGAAGGGCGCTTACATTTCGAAGCGCCCGAGATTCTCGCCGATTCGTCCGTCGACGGGCAAGCAGGTCCGGAGCGGCTGCTGACGCCGGCGCTCCCGAACGGCGAGGCGGTCTACACGAGCGTGCGCCTGACGCCCGGCGAGCCCATCGTCGACCTTTATGGACGGATGCGAAACCTCGAAACGCGGCTCGCCGATACACCCGGCATTCCGTGCGGCATTCAGGGTATTCGAATCATGAGGATGGTAGCGCTGATGTCGAAAGCCCGTTCCGCGCAACTCGCCCATCTAAGACTGAGCGGTTTACAGGCGGTCTATCGCCATATGTAAATATTTGTGGTGCGCGAAGCAAATGATCCCGGCGAAGCAGAATTCGCCCATTTGACGCGCCGCGCGTTTCGATCGCTTCACCGCCGCGATTGCATCTAAAAATCGCTCGCCTATACTCAAATTCGTCAGCCGAAATTTCGCTCGATACGGATAGCCGCTCCTTCGGCATGCAGAATAATCGAAGCGGGAATTCAAGAAAACGATTGCGAATAACGCGGCGCTGACTCGTTTCGGAAACAGGCGTAGCCGTAAATCAATATGGAGGCATCGTGAAAAGCCTGCTGAGCAGACGGGGTACATTGCTGGAAAACGCGCCGTCGTTTCTTCTCCGCCAGAAGGCGAATGCTCCGGTTCGCTTCGCTGCCCAAAACAAACCCGACGAGCAGGAATCCTCAGAGGATTCCGAGCCCCGCACGACTGCGGCGCCCGCGACGCGCGTCACGCCGCTGCGTCCAATGAGCGCGTCGACGCAATCCGCCGCAAACGCTTTGCAGGCGGCGCAGATCGCGGAAGTGGAGTGGCTGATCCAGCAATCCGCGCTCGCCGTTTTCCGTACTTTTCAGAGTTTCGCGTATAGTGCGAGCCTGCTTTTCTATCCGCGCGATCTCACTTACTATGCCGTGCTTTACCACGAAGACGCGGTATGGCGCGTGCTGAAAGCAGGTGATGTCGATGCGGCAGAACCCGCGTTCCGCCATTTCGTCGAGCAGGCGGCGCGGCTCGCCGAAGCCGAGTTGCGGCGCGCGCACTTGCAGGCGCAGAACGAGCAGTTCGCACGGCTGATTGCCGAGTCCGAGGCGCAGGTGGAGCGGTCCCGCGTCGATCTGCAACGCGGCAGTGCGCAGGACCAGGAAGTGGCCCTCAGGCAGGAGGTGCGCAAGGATCTCGCGCAACTGGAGTCGCGTCGCGTCGCCGCGCAGGCGCAACTGAACAAGTTGCAACGACAAATGCACCAGCTCACCGCGACCAGCAACGAAAACGTGCCGCATCTGCCATCGGCGCGTTGAGGACGAAGGGCGGGGCGGATGCCGAGGTGACTTGGCGCCGTCGGATCGTTCGTCAGTCGTCCCTCGGGTCCTGCTTGTCGGCGTATGGGACGCGAGTCTGCGAAATGTAGCTGCTGAGCCCGCGGCCGGCGCGGGCGCGCTGTTTGATTTGCTCGACGTGTGCGCGCCCGGATTGGCGATAGTTGTAGAGATACGTCCGCCCGTCCGCGAAGCGCACGCGAATGCCATCGCGCAGGATCTCGAACGCCGACACGCCGGAATTTCCTGCGACGTTTCGATAGGTCTGCATCAACGTTTCTCCGCACGCTCCTGCCGCTGGGGCGGGCGGCAAAATTTTTAACATAGCCGGTACTAAAGATTGTCCGGTCCCGGCCGATATCGTTGTCATATACCAGCGGCCGGGGCCAGAAGGGTGTCATGGATAAAGAACAACTGCCGTTTCTCGATTCGGATGATCCGCACTTCCAGCACGCACGCGCGCTGAGCCTGTCCGTCGGCGCGATTCGTCGCGCGCAGGGCAAGTGCAGTCCGAACGACTTTCCGGTCGGCTCGCTCGAATGGCATTTCGCCGTCGAAGAGTTCGCGACCGATGTCCTTCGCGTCCTCATGGGCGACGACGCACAAGACGTCGACGTGCCGCTCGGCGAGCGCCCGCTCGACTGATCTCCGCTGCACGGGCGCGTGCGGCGCCCGTTTGCTACAGCTTTACGCCGCCCGCTTCCGGGGCGTCGACGCCGCCGGGCGGAATCGCGCCGGTCGCGCTGACGTCGCTCGTCGCCGGGGCGTTCGACCAGTACGGCTCGCGGCCGTAGTGCTGGTGCACCGAGGTGGCCCAGACGGGATCGGCCATGGACGGCCACGCGTCCTTGCCGAACCCCGGCGAATTGCGCACCTGATCGGCCGTCGCGGCGAGGCGAAAACACCGGTTGTCGGTGTCGAGCGTCAGCGCGCTCCACGGCACGGCCAGCAGCTTGTCGCCGATGCCGAGAAACCCGCCGCTCGACAACACCGCATACGCCACGCGGCCGCTCGTCACATCCAGCATGATTTCCTTGAGCGAGCCGACGTCGTGTCCGTCGCTGCTCAGCACCGAATTGCCATCCAGCGTGCTTGCCGCCATGACGTCGGGGCCCGGGCCCGCAGCCGTCGCGGCACCCTTGCCGATGATGTTCGCGCCACCGGAAGATGACTCCATCGGTCGGTTCATGATCTGCTCCTTGATGGTTACAGGCGTCTGCTGGCTGACTGATCGGCAGACTGCGCATGAGTGCCTGATTTGTTCTTCTTGTCGGGGCGCTTGGGGTCGAGCAAGACCCGTACCCGTGAGCGGACGTGCTTCTGCTAAGCTGCGGGCTCGTTCATCCCGCACGCCGCCATGATCGAATTCGATGAATTGCTCGCTGTCGCGTACAAGAAGGAACGCATGCAAAGCCGCCGGCTCGTGAGGAGCGCGGCGTTTTCCGAGCATGCGGCGCTGGTTAGAACGCTGGAGAAAGCGGCGGGCGGGCAGTCCCTGCGGGAATTGGTCGATGCACGGCGCGCCGCGCACGCGAGAGCCGCCGATGCCGAGCGCGTGCGCAAGCTCCAGCGTGCGAACCGGCCGGCGCAGCGCCCGCCGTCGGAGCCTCGTGCGGAGCACCCGCACGCGTGGATCGGCTGGTTCGACGGCTCCGCGCTGCCGAATCCGGGGCGCATCGGCATCGGCGCGGTCCTCAAAAGCCCCAACGGCGCAACGCTCGAGATCACCGCGAGCGCCGGACACGGCGACAGCAGCGCCGCCGAGTATCTCGCCCTCACTGCGCTTCTCGAGGCAGCGCAGCGCGAAGGCGCTTCCAGTCTGACGGTTCATGGCGACAGCCGCGTCGTCATCGACGACGTTCACGCGGCCGATGGCGCCTGCATCCGCGCGCTCGCGCACCACGCGGCGCGGGTGCGCGAGCTGATCGCGCAAATCGGCGAGGTCCGGCTGCAATGGATTCCGCGCGCCCGCAATGCGCACGCCGACCGGCTCTCCCGCCAGGCGCTCGCCGTGGCGGCGGCGCCGGACTGCGCGGTATCGGCGGCCTGAGGGTCAGCCGAGTTCGCGGATATCCGCAGTCGGCGCGCTGCCGAATGCGTCGCTCAGCACATAATCGACGAGCTTGCGTGCCGACTGCTCCGGCGTCGCGAGTTGACCTTCGCGCTTGAGCGCGTCGAAACGCTCGCGCAACGGGAAGCGGTCCAGCCCGGTGCCGCGAATTTCGGCCTGCATGTCCGTATCGACGACGCCCGGCGCGACGCTGCAGATTCGCAAGCCGCCGTTATCGTCGAGCGCGACGGCCCGCGCGTGATGATCGAGCGCGGCCTTCGTCGCGCAGTAAATGCTCCAACCGGGATATGCGTTGCGCGCCGCGCCGCTGGAGATGTGGACGACGCGCCGGTCCGCCGCGTCCGCGCTCGCGGCGGCGAAGGCCGCGGTCAGCATCAGCGGAGCCGCGACGTTCACGCTCACGGCGCGCGCAACCGCACTCGCGTCCTGATGCGCCAGCGGCCCGACCGGCGCGAGCATCCCCGCATTGTTGACGAGCAGCACCCGGTCCGCGCCGGCGATAAATCGGCCGAGCGCGCCGTCGGCGAGCCACGCGTCGAGCGCGGGCAGATCGGCGAGATCGAGTTCGACTTCGTGCAGGCGGCCGGAACAGCTCGCCGCGAGCCCGGCGTTGCGTTTGCGCGAGATCGCGAGAATGTCGGCGCCGCGCGAAAGCAGCGCGTCGGCCAGCGCTGCACCGAGGCCGCGCGTGTGGCCGGTGACGATGGCGAGAGTCTTCTGTGACATGGGAAGGTCCGGGAGCGAAGGAGTCGGTGTGGTCCGATTCTAGCGGCAGGCGCCGCGCGACGCGTGCCGCGCCTCAATAGCGCCGAATTCGTCACTTGGGAAGGGGCTGGCGCGCATCCGCCGATATTCGTTGGTATTGGGTCACACACGCGCGCCGGCCGCTTTTTTAACTGACAAGATGGCCAGCAGAATCGACAATCGTCAGCCGCGAAATCGAATCTGGAGTCTCCCTATGTCCGTCCGTCCAACCGCACTCAAGCTCGCGCCGTCCGCCGCCGATGCCACGCACCTGGCCACGCACGCCGCCACGCACAGAGCTGCCCGGCCGAACGTCGCGGCGGCGCTCGCGGCGTGCATCGCCTTTATCGGCGTGCCGGGCGCGGCGTGGGCGCAAAGCTCCGTGCAGCTGTACGGCGAACTCGATGCCGGCGTCGCGTATGTCAGCAATGTCGGCGGCCATTCGCAGTACCGGCTGACGACCGGCACCATCGACGGCAGTTACTGGGGTCTGCAAGGCAGCGAGGACCTCGGCGGCGGCGCGCGGGCCATCTTCCGGCTCGAACGCGGCTATGCGGTGTCGACGGGGCAAGGCCTCAACGATCATCCGATGTACGTCGGCCTCGGCACCGACGAACTCGGCACGATCACGCTCGGCCGCCAGTACGACTCCATCCATGACTATTTCGCCCCCTTCACGCTGACGGGCGGCATGGGCGGCACGGCGTTCGCGCACGTGCTCGACAACGACAACGCGAACAACTCGTTCCTCGCGGCGAATTCCGTGAAATACACGAGCGCGACGTACGGCGGCTTCAGCTTCGGCGGCCTCTACGCGTTTTCGAACGAGGCGGGCGGGTTCGCCGACAATCGCGCGTACAGCTTCGGCGCGAACTATACGTTGGGCTCGTTCAGCGCGGGCGCGGCCTATCTGCATAACAACGGACGCGGTAACACGACGGGCGGCGCCTACGACGCCCTCGCGCTGCCCGGCAACGCGGCAGGCGCGGTGATCGCGGCCAATGTGCAGCGGCAAAACACGTTCGGTGTCGCGATGAGCTACGGCATCGGCGATTTTCAGCTTGCCGGCGCGTTCTCCCGCTCGATCAGCAGCGGCGCGAGCGCCGCCGATACCGGCGATGCGCTGCCATCGCTCGCGCTCAACAACTACGAAATCAACGGCATCTACAAGCTGACGCCCGCCATCGTGCTCGCGGGCATGTATGTGTACACCAACGGCGGCGGCGCGCACTGGCACGAAGGCGCGTTGCAGGTCGATTATCTGCTGGGCAAGCGGACCGACGTGTACGTCGAATCCATCTACCAGCGCGCCTCGTCGGACGCGCCGGCGATCATCAACACGAACGATCCGTCGAGCGGCCGCAATCAGTTGATGCTCACGACGGGCATTCGCCACCGCTTCTGAGCCTGGTGATTTGGCGATATTCTGGTCGCTTGCCTAGAAGGTGTCCCATGTCCATTCAGACTTTTGCGGTGTTCGTGCCCGCGTGCTTCGCCATCAATATGGCGTTCGGCCCCAACAACATGCTTTCGCTGTCGAACGGCGCGCGACAAGGCGTGCGGGCGTCGGTGCTCGCGTCGTTCGGGCGGCTCGCCGCGTTCGCCGTGATGATTGCGATTGCCGGGCTCGGACTGGGCGCGTTGCTGCTCGCCTCGCAGACGCTCTTCACAGCGATCAAGCTCGTGGGTGCCGCTTATCTCGTGTGGATCGGCATCAAGCTGATTCGCTCGGGACCGCAATTCGTGACGGGCGAGTCGGGCGCGGCGCCTGCCGGACTCGCGCAGCTGACGAAGCAGGAGTTTTTCGTCGCGGCCGGCAATCCGAAGGCGATTCTCGTTTTCACCGCTTTCTTTCCGCAATTCGTCGACCGCAGCGCCTATGCGACGAGCTTCGCTTTGCTCGGCGCCATTTTTCTGTTGTTCGAATTGATCGCGATCGTGATCTACGCGGCGCTCGGCGCGCGGCTCCGGTCGCTTTCGCGCGGCGCGCGCGGCTTCACGTGGTTCAATCGCGTGAGCGGGGCGCTGATGATCGGCTTCGGCGTGATGCTCGCTCTTGTGCGGCGTCCGGCGGCCTGACACGCGCGCGTCTTTTGCACTTTCCTGTGGCCGCACTCGTGCGCGAAACGGCTCGCGCTTTGATTCGGAATAAGTCGTTGCGGCTTATGCACGCCTTGTCGACCGTCGATAAGCGATAATCACGTGCTTTTCGCACAGTCGCCGTCCTTTTTAGGACGAGTTCGTTTCAATCTCTACCCGTTTCAGAAAGCGCTGTATCGCTTTTGTGGTTGAAGGATTTTCCATGAATAATCAATCGCCCGCCACGTCGCAGAC
Source organism: Caballeronia sp. LZ062 (assembly GCF_031450785.1). Lineage (NCBI taxonomy): Bacteria > Pseudomonadati > Pseudomonadota > Betaproteobacteria > Burkholderiales > Burkholderiaceae > Caballeronia > Caballeronia sp. LZ062. Next base: position 1,450,443 of record NZ_JARTWB010000002.1, on the reverse strand, counting down.
GCGCGCGTTTGCGACCGTCTTCCTGATCGAAATGTGGGAGCGTTTCGGTTATTACGGCATGGCCGCGCTGCTCGTGCTGTTTATGATCGACAAAGCCGGTTTCGCCGACGACTACGCTAATCTCACGTGGGGCGCATTTTCCGCGCTCGTTTTCTCGGCGCCGTCGATTGGCGGCTGGATCGGCGACAAGATCCTCGGCGCGCGGCGCACGATGGCATTCGGCTCGCTCGTGCTGTCGCTCGGTTACTTCATGCTGGCGCTTCCCTGCGATGCGCTCGGCTTCATGTATGCGTCGCTCGGCGTGATCGTGGTGGGCAACGGGCTTTTCAAATCGAACGCGGCGAATCTCGTACGGCGCATTTACGAAGGCGATGACGCCCGAATCGACAGCGCATTCACGATCTATTACATGGCGGTGAATATCGGGTCGACATTCTCGATGCTCGCGACGCCGTGGATCAAAGACCATTGGGGCTGGCATGCGGCGTTCGCCGTGTGCTGCGGCGGCATGTTGCTCGGTATGCTGAATTTCGCGATCATGCGCCGCACGCTCGCGCATGTCGGCTCGGCGCCGGACGAGCAGCCGATCCGCTGGGGCCGCTTGCTCGCGGTCGCGGCGGGCGGCGCGGCATTCGCGGCGGCGACAGTGTTCATCCTTCAGCACCAGACGGTGGCCAGAGGCTGCGTCTGGGCCGCCGCGCTTGGCATTCTGGCGATCTTCGGCTACATGCTCGCCCGATGCGATCGCAGCGAGCGCGCGGGCCTTCTGGCGGCGCTGATTCTGACGCTGCAGGTCATCCTGTTCTTCGTCTTTTATCAGCAGATGTCGACGTCGCTCACGCTCTTCGCGCTGCGCAATGTCGATCCCGCGTTTTCGATTGCAGGCGTGCGGCTCTTCTCGTGGAGCGCGGCGCAGTTTCAGGCGCTCAACCCGATCTGGATCATGATTCTGAGTCCGGTCCTTGCCGTCGGATACGCGGGGCTCGCACGCCGCGGCCGCGATGTCTCGGTGGCGGCGAAATACGCGCTCGGTTTCGTGGTGGTGGCGGTGGGCTTCTTCGTGTTCGGCGTGAGCGGACGCTACGCGGTGGAGGGGCGTGTGTCGTCGTGGTTCATGGTGGCGGGCTACGGCCTCTATTCGCTCGGCGAACTGCTGGTTTCCGGACTCGGCCTCGCGATGATCGCGCGCTACGTGCCGGCGCGCATGAGCGGCTTCATGATGGGCGCGTACTTCGTGGCGACAGGGGTGTCGCAATATCTCGGCACGGTCGTGGCGAACTATGCGCGCGTGCCGCCCGGCCATCTCGATCCGATGCAGTCCTTGCCGCTGTACACGCATCTTTTCGTGTCGCTCGGCTGGCTGGCCACAGGCGGCGCGGTGATCGCGCTGGTGCTGTTGCCGCTGCTGGGCAAGCTGTCGCGGGCGCATCATCGCGCGGCGAGGGCGGGTGCGAAGGTGGATGATGCCGAGCGGATGCAGCCGGTTTCGGTATCGTAAGCAAAAACAATGTTTGACTGCGCGAAGCGGTACGGTCTATAATCTTTTTCTTCAGACGCGGGGTGGAGCAGTCTGGCAGCTCGTCGGGCTCATAACCCGAAGGTCGTAGGTTCAAATCCTACCCCCGCAACCACATTCAGTTGCACATTCCCGGCGGTTGACGCTATTAGCCGCTCGGGAATGTCGCAGAAGCTAGCGTAATAAGCCCATCACATTTGACTACGGTGATGACCCGAACAGGGTGGCGATAGTTCGCCGGATTCCTCCTGATTGTCCAGCTAGCACCTCCTTCAGTTCAGCGGTTCTCCGACGCACGCGCTGCGCACTCTTCGCGTAGTGTTCGTTACCTATTCTCCTGTTTGCCAAGCTTCGTTGTAACGCCTCGCGTGCGCTTGAACCGCTCGATGAGCGCGGGAGCCATGCCAAGTTCGGCGATGGCCTGACTCAGTTGTCCATTTCCGTCGTGAGCGCGTCGAATTGCGCCTTCGCGTGCTTGGCTGCGCCGCGGTCGCTGTCGTCTATCAGCAAGCGATGCAGCGCCGCTCCGGCACGTGAGTGCATGTCGCAGAAGAGCGGCGCGATGGCTCGCTAGGCGTCGGAGGTACCGCGCTGCTATCGCGTTAGCCATGACGTCTGGTGCGGGCTGACTGAGGTCACTGCCGAGCGCACAAACGTCGCAGACACTCTTCGTGCCGCAAGCACCGTCGAATCGCTCGGCCTAGGTGCCTGCGCCATGCCACCCGCGCGCTAACCGCACGGAGTGACTGTTCGGTGCGGCCTGACGCGCTCTGCATATCGTCGGTTGCTCGAAGGCAGCGCTGATTTCGGACGCAATTTCCAACCTGTTCTTTGCACGCAAAACACTGGCCGTCAAAATCCATTTTGTCAGCGTCATGGCCAAGCTGACGACGGGGAAAGCAGCGCAGTACCCACAGCGCAGCTGCAAAGCGCCTAGCAGTCGAGTTTCAACGCATTTGTCGACAAAACTGGCCACGCCCGCGTTCCAAAGCTCACGCTCTTCGCCGTCGATCGCCTGCAATCGCTGCGCGATGCGCACGAGGATGTCGTCGCCCGTGGGATGACCGAACGTGTCGTTGACTTGCTTGAAGCGATCGAGGTCGACCATGACGATGGCACATCGCTTCGCCGTCACCGCAAAAAGTCACCCCCTACTTCCCCGGCGCAGCGCACGAGCCCAATCCCAAACACGAAAAGCCTGCATGAGCATTCACTCATGCAGGCTTTCTGCGAATCTCTCGGCTGCTGGCCGACCGGGCGCACGCGCTAGACGTGCTATCCGCGAGCTTTCGCGCCTGGCGTGCTTACCGCCAATTCAGCGAAACCGCGACCCGTTCGACCTCGACCGTCCGACCGAACACGCTATACCAGCAGACGCGGGCATCGAACCCAGCGTCGATGGCCGCGCGCATCGATCAATAAAACTTCTTCGGCAGTTGCGCGCGGCGGATCTGCTTGCGAAGACGGGCGACAGCAGCAGCTTTCTTGCGCTTGCGCTCGGTCGTCGGCTTTTCGTATGCCATGCGCGACTTGAGTTCTTGAATCAGGCCCGTGCGTTCGACGGTACGGCGAAAACGTCGCATGGCGACGTCGAAAGGCTCGTTCTCTTTCAACAGTACTTTAGTCATTGAAATCTCGGTTGATCTGGCCCTGCCAGAATTTGGGGCAAAGCGCAATTGTACACTTTTTGAGCGGCGCGCTGCATCCTCTTTGCACTGGGATTCATGCGACACGGCTCGGGACTCACATCGTAGGTCGTTGAATCGAGACGACAAATCCTGACTAACCCGGCCTCGTTTTCGCTCAGAAGCCGCGAGAGCGGCGCGGACTGGCTTCCGGCTCGCGTGGCGCCGCCTCCGGTTGATGGATCTTCACGTCGGAGCGCGCGAGGGCCACGCACGGCAGAATCCAGCCGTCGGCTTTTTCTTCGGCCGTGAGCCCCGGCCACTCGACGCGATAACCCACCTCGCCGGACGTCAACCGGCACATGCAGGTCCGGCAGGTTCCGTTGCGGCACGAGCGGGGCAGCGAGAGTCCCGCGCGCCACGCCGCTTCGAGCAGCGTCGCGCCCGGCTGAACGTCGACGGTATCGCCGGCCGGCTCGACCGTCATCCTGTAAGCGCGCGGTTCGCTCACGTGCGCACCTCCACGTTCGCGCGACCGTGCGTGAGATCGCGCAATTCGGCGGTCGCCGGTCCGCGTGCGGCGGCGGCCATGCGCACGACGAGCCGCACCGTCATTCCGTACACGCTGTCGACAAGCTCGGCTTCGTGCTGTTCGATCCAGCGGCGCACGCGCGCTTCGTCGGCGTAGTCGATCTCGATGCCGAGCAGGCCACGCTCGATGCGCTCCACGCGCTCGGCCGACTGCATCGCGGTGGCGATCGCGTCGGTGTACGCGCGCACGAGTCCGCCCGCGCCCAACTTGATGCCGCCGTAGTAGCGCACGACCGCCGCGAGCACGCCGTCCACTTCGTGATGGCGCAGCACTTCCAGAATTGGACGCCCCGCCGTGCCGGAAGGTTCGCCGTCGTCGGACATGCCCGACTGGCCGCCCGCGAGCAATGCCCAGCACACGTGCGTGGCTGCCGGATGCTCGGCGCGCAGGCGTTCGAGTTCGTGCATGGCGGCGTCGCGGTCGGGTACCGGGATCGCGAGCGCGATGAAGCGGCTCTTGCGCACGTCGATTTCGGCGCTGACGGAGGAGGCGAGCGTGTAAGTGGGCAAGGCAGGCAGCGTCTACAAAAACAAAGAGAAAATCAGGCGGCGGTGCGCAGCGCGCGCTGCATGAGCACGGTATCTACCCATCGGCCGAACTTGAAGCCGACGTCGCGCAGCACGCCGACATGCTCGAAGCCGAGCCGCGCATGGAGGGCGATGGACCCGGCGTTGCCACTGTCGCCGATCACCGCGATCATCTGCCGCCACGGGCCGCGCTCGCATCGCTCGACGAGCGCCGAAAGCAGCGCGAGTCCGATGCCGCGTCCGCCGGAGCCGTCGGCGACATAAACGGAATCTTCGATCGTATGGCGATACGCCGAGCGCGTGCGGTACACCGAAGCATACGCGTAGCCCGCGACCTCGCCGTTCAGTTCCGCCACGAGATAGGGCAAGCCCGCCGCCGAAATCGCGGCGTGGCGCGCGCGCATGTCGTCGACCGTGGGCGGCGTTTCCTCGAAGGTCGCGAGCGCCTGAAGCACGTAGTGCGAATAAATGCGCACAATGGCGTCGAAGTCGCCGGGAACTGCGTCGCGGATGAAAGGCGCTGGCGCGCGGCTCGATGTCATGGCGGTTTCCGGTGGGCGGCGGTGGGAAGCGCGCGCGCTTCGAAGCGGGAATTCTCGCACGCCGCGCCACGCCGGAGAAATTGCGTGCGGCCCGTGCGTCAGCCCACTCTAGCGGCGACTTTTCGACTAAATAAGCATTGAGTCGTGTCATGGCCGCCCTCTACACTAAGGCGCCTGTCGAAGGAGCCGGCGTTCGCGCGCCGTTTCGCGGCAGCACGCGCCAAGGCTGCTTCTCACGGTCCGGTTCGCCGCGCTTCCGGCCAGCCGTCGCAACGCAGCCGCGTCAGCACCATGCGCGGCGCAACCTGGCGCAACATCGTGCCCGAGCCTCCTGCCTCGCGGCGCGCGACCACAACACGGAATGAACACACTCCAACGCGGGGCGCTGGCGGCGCTCCTGATCGTCATCGTGATGATTGCGGCGCTCGCGCCGGCGGGAATCGGCTTGACGCTGGCGGCTCGCAGCGAGCGGCAGGCGCGCGTCGAGCGTTTGGGCCGCACAGCCGATGCCGCGCTCGTCCGCGCCGAAGAGGTGACGCGCCGTCTCTCAGGCGCGCTCGGCGAGATCGTCAGGGTGAGCGACGCGCCTTGTTCGACGTCGTATCTGCGCGCGCTGCGCCAGATTTCGCTCGCGCGTGCGCCACTGCGCGACGCCGGTGCGTACGACGGCAACGGCCGGTGGCAGTGCTCGTCGCTCCTCGGCGCGGTGTCGACGGGTGCGGCCGACGGCCTCACGTTGCCGCCGCCCGACTGGCGCTCGCGCGATGGCGTCAGCGCGTGGTACGGCCTCGCGCGGCTGCCCGGCGGCAAGGACTCGCTCGTCATGGGTCGGGACGGTGTCTACATCGCCGCCGATCCGTCGCTTTACGTGGGCGGCATCGACGCGCGCATCGCGCGGGCAGGCGATGTCGCCGTCATCAACACCGAAGCGCGGCGCGTGATCGCCGGCACGCCCGCCACGGATGCGTCCGCGGTCCTCGCCGCCTTTCGGGCGTCGCCGTCGGTGCTGGATTGCGCGTCGGTAGCCGTGCGCCGCTCGGCGACGATGCCGCTCGCAGTCGTCGTCAGCACGCCGCGCGAGACGTGGCGCAGGCGCGCTCGCACGCTGCCGTGGGCGTGGCTGCTCACGGGCATCGCGACCGGCCTCTTGTGTGCGGGCTGGGCGGCGCATCTCATCGTGCGCAGGCTGTCGCCGCGCGGACAGTTGAGCGATGCCGTGCGCCGCCATCAATTCATCGTCGCGTATCAGCCGATCGTCGATCTCGCCACGCGCCGCTGCGTCGGCGCGGAGGCGCTGGTGCGCTGGAAGCACCACGACCGCATCGTGCGGCCGGACCACTTCATTCCGCTCGCGGAGCATCGCGGCCTGATTCAGGCGATCACCGATCAGGTGCTCGATACCGTGCTGCTCGAACTCGGCGACTTTCTCCGCCGCTACACCGACTATTACATCTCCGTGAATGTGTCCGCGCCGGACCTGACCACGCATCGCTTTGTCGGCGTGCTGGAACCGGCGCTCGCGCGGCAGGGCGTGCGGCCGCAGCAGATACGCATCGAGGCGACCGAACGCGGCTTTCTCGACGCCGATGCCGCGAAGGACGTCATCAGCGCGTTTCGCGCGGCGGGCCACGCGGTCTATCTCGACGACTTCGGCACGGGCTATTCGAGCCTGTCGCATTTGCAGACGTTTCGCGTGGACGGCCTGAAGATCGACAAGTCTTTCGTCGACACGGTGGGGCAGGACGCGGCATCGAGCAGTGTCGCTTCGCATATCATCGAGATGGCCGCGACGCTCGGCGTCCAAGTGATCGCCGAAGGCATCGAGCGCGAAGCGCAGGCGGCGTATCTGCATGCACGCGGCGCGCAGTTCGGGCAAGGCTGGCTCTTTTCGCCGCCGCTCACGGCCGCCGAATTCATCCGCTACGCGGGCAGCACGCGCGCCCGCTGAGCCGCCACCGTTTAGCCCAACTGGACACCTACATGGACGATCAAACCGCCGTTTCCTTTCTCCGCGACGTGCGGCATCCGCTGCTCGCGCTGCATCGCGCGGTGCTCGCGCACCTTCGTCACGCGCACGAGTCCGAGTCCGGACCCGTGTCGCCCGGCGAATTCCTGCAGATCGTGATCAACGGCAGCGCGTATCGCTGGCTCTCGCCGCTGTCGACGCTCATCGCCGCCCTCGACGACGTGCTGGACGACGAGGAAGCCACGTCCGACGCGCGCGTCGGTCATGCGAAGGCGGTCATCGCGATGTTCCGCGCCGAGACGCGCGACGCCGCCTTCGCCGAGCGCTTCCTGCCGCTCTTGCAGGAAAGCGCCGACATCGCGGTAGCCAACGGCCATGTCGTGCAGATTGTGCGCGGCGTGGCTTCGGCCTAAGATAGCCGGCCGGCGCATCGCCGCTATCGAAAAAGCGACGCAAAAGCACGAATTCCGCACGTCACACCGATGCGGGTTTTCACGGCTGTCGCACAGCAGCGACGTTGCCGCGCGGGCGCACGAACAGCACGCCGCGCCCGCGTGCAGAATGTTGCGTCGCAGCAAAATGACGCATCTTCTTTGAGCGATTATTTTTCGCTTGCGACTATCCGCGCCAATTCAGAGGCGCACGCAGCGGCAGGACGGGCGCCTCTCATCGACGAAGGGAGGCGCTCATGTCGCTGTACGGTTTCGGTCCGCTGCTCTGGGCGGGCGCAAAAGAGACGCTCGCGCTCGCGCTGCTTTCGCTCGCGGTGTCGGTGGTGCTCGGGCTCATCGGCGCGTCGGCGAAGCTCTCGCGGCACGGCTTCTTGCGCGGCATCGCGACCGCATACACCACGCTCATCCGCTCGGTGCCCGATCTCGTGCTGATGCTGCTGCTCTTCTACAGCATCCAGATCGCGATCAACCACGTCACCGACAGCTTCGGCTGGGAGCAGTTCGATATCGATCCGTTCACGGCGGGCGTCCTCACGCTCGGCTTCATCTACGGCGCGTACTTCACCGAGACGTTTCGCGGCGCGTTTCTCGCAGTACCGCGCGGCCAGCTCGAGGCGGGCATTGCGTACGGCATGAGCGGCATGCGCGTGTTCGGCCGCATTTTGTTTCCGCAGATGATGCGTTTCGCGCTGCCGGGCATCGGCAACAACTGGCAAGTGCTCGTGAAGGCGACGGCGCTCGTGTCGATCATCGGCCTCGCGGATGTCGTCAAGGCCGCGCAAGACGCGGGCAAGAGCACCTTCAACATGTTCTTCTTCATTCTGATCGCCGCGCTCATCTATCTCGCGATCACCACGGCGTCGAACTTCGTGCTGATGGCGCTGGAGCAACGCTATTCGACGGGCGTGCGTCACGCCGATCTTTGAGCAGGAGCCGAACATGATCTCGATCTTCGCCGAATACTGGCGTCCGTTTCTGTATTCCGATGGCATGCGCGCCTCGGGCCTCGTCGTGACGCTGTGGCTGCTCGCGGCGTCCATTGTCATCGGCTTCTGCGCGGCCGTGCCGCTCGCCTGCGCGCGAGTTTCGAAGCGCCGCTGGCTCTCCACACCCGTGCGCCTCTACACCTATGTGTTTCGCGGAACGCCGCTCTACGTACAGTTGCTGCTGCTTTACACGGGCATGTACAGCCTCGAATTCGTGCGCACGCATTCGTTGCTCGAAGCGTTCTTTCGCAGCGGCTTCAACTGCGCGGTGCTCGCGTTCGCGCTGAACACATGCGCCTACACGACCGAAATCTTCGCCGGCGCCATCCGCGCGATTCCGCACGGCGAAGTGGAAGCCGCGCGCGCCTACGGCATGGGCACGTTCACGATGTATCGCCGTGTGATCCTGCCGTCCGCGCTGCGCCGCGCCTTGCCTTTGTACAGCAACGAAGTGATCCTGATGCTGCACGCGACCACCGTCGCGTTCACGGCGACGGTGCCGGACATTCTGAAGGTTGCGCGCGACGCGAATTCCGCCACGTATGAATCGTTCGGCTCGTTCGGCATCGCGGCGCTGCTGTATCTGGCGATTTCGTTCGCGCTCGTCGCGGCGTTTCGACGCGCGGAACGGCGCTGGCTCGCGTACCTGAGCCCGTCGCGCGCCTGACGAGCGGTAAAATTCCAAGCCGTGCGGAGAATCATGTCATCACCCGAGGAGATTGCGTTGGAGCCGAAAGCCAAAGACGTCGCGACGAAGCTCGTCGCCGAGGACATCCACAAACGCTACGGCGACAACGAAGTGCTGAAGGGCGTGTCGCTCTCGGCGCGCGCGGGCGATGTCATCAGCATCATCGGCGCGAGCGGCTCGGGCAAGAGCACGTTTCTGCGCTGCATCAACTTTCTGGAAAAGCCGAACGCGGGGCAGATCGTCGTGGATGGCGAAGCCGTGCGCAGGAAGACCGACCGCAACGGCAATCTCGAAGTGGCCGATCAAAAGCAGCTTCAGCGCGTGCGCACGAAGCTCGCGATGGTGTTTCAGCACTTCAATCTGTGGTCGCACATGACGGCCATCGAGAACGTGATGGAAGCGCCCATTCACGTGCTCGGCATCTCGAAGAAGGAAGCCGAGGAACGCGCGCGCGAGTATCTGGAGAAAGTCGGTCTGCCGCCGCGCGTGGAAAAGCAGTATCCGTCGCATCTTTCGGGCGGGCAGCAGCAGCGCGTCGCGATTGCACGCGCGCTCGCGATGCATCCCGACGTCATGCTCTTCGACGAACCCACGTCCGCGCTCGATCCCGAACTCGTCGGCGAAGTGCTGAAGGTGATGCAGCGGCTGGCTGAAGAAGGCCGCACGATGATCGTCGTGACGCACGAAATGGGCTTTGCGCGCAACGTGTCGAATCACGTGATGTTCCTGCATCAGGGGCGCACGGAAGAAGAAGGCGCGCCGTCCGAGGTGTTGAGCGCGCCGAAGAGCGAGCGCCTCAAGCAGTTCCTGTCGGGCAGTCTCAAGTAACGTGGCGAGTGCTTCAGGCGCGGCGCGCGGGCCGCTGCAAGTGGCGATCGTGGCGCTGCCGCCAGTGTCGATGAGCGGCATCGCGCCGATCATCGACAGTCTCACGCTCGCCAACGAAATCGACGGGCATCGTCTCTACGACTGGCGCGTCTGTTCGTGGGACGGCCGTCCGGTGCCGCTTTCAGGCGGCGCGCAGCTTCCCGCCGACTGCGCGTTTAACGACGCCGTTCATTGCGACTGGCTGATCGTTATCTCCGAGCGCTACCAGCAGTTCGCCGACTACCGGCTCTTTCTCGCGAGCCTCGCGCGCGTCGCGCCGCGCACGCCGCTCGTCTCCGGCATCCATCACGGCGTCTGGTGGCTCGCGATGGCCGGGCAACTCGCGCAATATCGCGTGGCCGTGAACTGGGAGACGTACCAGCAGTTCACCGAGCAGTTCGAGCGCGCGATCGTCTCGCAGCAGATTTTCGAAATCGACCGCGACCGCGCGACCTGCGCCGGCGGTCAGGCGAGCATCGACTTCATGCTCGCGATGATTGCTCGCGATCACGGTCAGGATCTGGCGGAGCGCATCGCGGATTCGCTCGGCGTCGGCGCGTTGCGAGCGGGCACCGAGCGCCAGCGCATACCGTTCGTGACCGCGCCGGGCGAGCGGCATCCGCGCCTGAACGACGCGCTGCAACTCATGGAAGCGAATATCGAAGACCCGCTGTCGACGGACGACATCGCGAATCTCGTCGGTATCTCGCGCAGGCAATTGGAGCGGCTCTTCCGTCAGTATCTCGGCGCGATGCCCTCGAAGTATTACCTCAATCTGCGTCTGACGAAGGCGCGCACGCAATTGCAGCGCACGAGCAAGTCCGTGGTGCAGATCAGTCTCGCGTGCGGGTTTTCTTCGGCGGCGCATTTTTCCAATGCGTATCGTGACCGCTTCGGCGTGACGCCGCGAGAGGAGCGGCGCAATTGGATTGAAAAGCAGCGCGGCGCGCTCGACGAACCGCGCGGCGGGGCGTTGATCGAGCCGCCCGAATCGCGTTGAGGCGGCGCGCTGAAACGTAGCGTGAAAGCGCATGAAAGCATGTCGCGAACGCGCAAGACGGAACGCACGCAAGCGCCTAATATCGAAAGCATTGCAATACGACTGCAGCAAGAACCCGTAGAGGAGTGGCTCATGACCGACATCAATGTGAATCGCGGTACGTTCGACGAAGTAATGGTTCCGGTGTTTTCGCCCGCCAGTTTCGTGCCGGACAGAGGCCGCGGCTCGCGCGTATGGGACACCGAAGGCCGCGATTACATCGACTTCGCCGGCGGCATCGCGGTCACAGCGCTGGGCCACGCCCATCCCGAACTGCTGAAGGTGCTGCACGAGCAGGGCGAGAAGCTCTGGCACATCGGCAACGGCTATACGAACGCGCCGGTATTGCGTCTCGCGAAACGCCTGACGGACCTGACTTTCGCGGATCGCGCGTTCTTCGCGAACTCGGGCGCGGAGGCGAACGAAGCGGCGTTGAAGCTCGCGCGCCGCTATGCCATCGACAAGTTCGGTCCCGAGAAGATCGAGATCATCTCGTTCACGCAGTCGTTTCACGGCCGCACGTTCTTCACGGTGAGCGTCGGCGGCCAGCCGAAGTATGCGGAAGGCTTCGGGCCGCAGCCGCAAGGCATTCGCCATCTGCCGTATAACGATCTTGCGCAGGCGCTCGCCGCCATCGGCGACAAGACGTGCGCGGTGATCGTCGAGCCGGTGCAGGGCGAAGGCGGCGTGCTGCCCGCCGATCCCGCGTTTCTGAAGGGCCTGCGCGAAGCGTGCGACAAGCACGGCGCTTTGTTGATTTTCGACGAAGTGCAAACCGGCGTCGGCCGCACCGGCACCTTCTACGCGTACATGCAATACGGCGTCACGCCCGACATTCTCACGACCGCGAAGGCGCTCGGCAACGGCTTTCCCATCGGCGCGATGCTGACTACCGATGCCATCGCGCAGCACTTCAAGGTCGGGGTTCACGGCACGACGTACGGCGGCAATCCGCTCGGCGCGTCCATCGCGGAGAAAGTGGTCGAGTTGATCAGCGATCCGAAACTGCTCGAAGGCGTCGGCGTGCGCAGCGAAGCAATCAAGGCGCATCTCGCGCGCATCAACGAGCGGTTCGGCCTGTTCAAGGACATTCGCGGCCGCGGTCTTTTGATCGGCGCGGAACTCGCCGACGCTTACAAGGACCGCGCCAAGGACGTGCTCAACGCGGCGGCGGCCAACGGCGTCATCATGCTGATCGCCGGGCCGAACGTGCTGCGCTTCGCACCGTCGCTCATCATGCCGATGGCCGATCTCGACGAAGGCTTCGCGCGCATCGAGAAGGCGATCGAGCAGGTCGTGGGCGCGACGGCCGTCGCACGCTGATTCATCGTTGACCACCGCTTTACAGGAAACGGCGATGCTATTCGTTCGTCCGGCAAGACTCTCCGATCTCGACGAGCTGGAGCGCATGGCGCGCTCGGCCGCGCCCGTGCTGCACTCGTTGCCGCGCGACCGGCGCGCGCTGGAAACGCGCGTCGCGCTCTCCGAGGATTCGTTTCGCGCCGAAGTCGATTTTCCCGGCGAAGAGTTCTATCTCTTCGTGCTGGAAGACGCGCGCACGGGCAAGCTCTACGGCACGTCGAGCATCGTCGCGTCGGCGGGCTATTCCGAGCCGTTCTACACGTTTCGCAACGACGCGCTGATCCACGCATCGCGCGAACTCAAGGTGAACCGCAAGATTCACGCGCTCACCATGTCGCACGAACTGACGGGCAAGAGCCGGCTCACCGGCTTCTATATCGATCCGTCGCTGCGCACGCCCGAGGGCGAAGCGACCGCGCATCTGCTTTCGCGCGCCCGCATGATGTACATCGCGGCGAACCGCAAGCGCTTTTCGAGCGAAGTGTTCTCGCTGATGCTCGGCGTCACCGATAACGCCGGCGTGTCGCCGTTCTGGGAAGCCGTCGGCCGCAAGTTCTTCGGCCGCGACTTCGAGCAGGTTGAACTGGAGTCGGGCGGGCGCAGCCGCACGTTCATCGCGGAAGTCATGCCGACGTATCCGCTCTACGTGCCGCTTCTGCCCGGCGAGGCGCAGCGCGTGCTCGGCGAGCCGAACGCAAGTACGCTGCTCGCCTACGACATTCACCTCGAAGAAGGCTTCGAGCCGGACCGTTTCGTCGATATTTTCGACGCCGGACCGGTGCTGACGCTCGCCGTGGACAAGAGCGCATCCGCGAGTTCCGGCGAACTGCGCGCGGTGCGCGAAGGCACGGACACGAAAGGCGCGGCGTATCTCGTCGCGGCGGGCGGGGCGCACGAGTTCCGCTGCATCGTCGCGGAACTGACGGGCACGCGCTCGGACGGCGCGGCGTTGAGCGCCGATGCGTGCGGCGCGCTCGGCGTCGCGGAAAAAGACACGGTGCGCTGCGTGCCGCTGCATCAAGCCTCGGGAGAATTGCAATGATCGTCGTGCGCTGCGTGCAGCCGGGAGATGTCGACGCGCTCGTCGCGCTGGCACTGGAAACGGGCCCGGGGCTCACCACGTTCAAGCCGGATCGCGCCGCGCTGGCGGCACGCGTCGAGCGCGCGCGCCGCACGCTCGCGGGCGGCGCCGAGCCGTTCGAAGCGGGCTACTTCTTCGTGATGGAAGACACCGCGACGGGCGATGTCGCGGGCGTGTGCGGCATCGAAACGGAAGTCGGCCTGGAACAGCCGTTCTACAACTATCGCGTGTCGACGGTCGTGCATGCGAGCAAGGACATGGGCGTGTGGACGCGCATGTCGCTGCTCAACATCTCGCACGATCTCACGGGCTATGCCGAAGTCTGCTCGCTGTTCCTGAGCCCGCGTTATCGCACGGCGGGCGTGGGCGGGTTGTTGTCGCGCTCGCGGTTCATGTTCATCGCGCAGTTCCGGGAACGCTTTCCGCAGCGGCTGTGCGCGGAATTGCGCGGTCATTTCGACGACAACGGCGAATCGCCGTTCTGGAACGCGGTCGGCTCGCACTTCTATCAGATCGACTTCAACGAAGCCGATTACCTGAGCTCGCACGGCAAGAAGTCGTTCCTCGCGGAACTGATGCCGCGTTACCCGGTGTATCTGGACTTGCTGCCGGAGTCCGCGCAGCAGACGGTCGGCGTCACGCACCGCGACACCGCGCCCGCGCGCAAGATGCTCGAAGCAGAAGGCCTGCGCTATGAGAACCACGTCGATATTTTCGACGCCGGTCCGGTGCTCGAATGCCACATCGCGGACTTGCGCACGGTGCGCGAAAGCGTGCTCGCGACGGTGCGCGTCGGCGAGCGCGACGACGCGCAGAGCGATGCGAAGAGCCTCGTGTCGAACACCTCGCTCGACGACTTCCGCTGCGGCGCAACCACCTGCGCTGTCGAAGACGGCACGTTCCTGCTGACCGCTGACGAAGCCGCCGCATTGCGCGTGCAGAACGGCGACACCGTGCGCGTGCTGACCTCGCAGCGCGCGAAATAACTGAGAGACGTCATGGATATTCGAAACCAGTTGTATATCGGCGGTGAGTGGCAGGACGGGCGGGGCCCGGCGTTCGCATCGCGCAATCCGGCAAGCGATGCAACCGTGTGGCAAGGCGCGAGTGCATCCGCCGACGACGTGGATCGCGCGGTGTCGTCGGCGCGGCGCGCGTTCGCGTCGTGGTCCGCCTTGAGCTTCGACGAGCGCGTTGCCGTCGCAAAGCGCTTCGCGTCGCTGCTGAACGAGAACAAGGAATGGCTCGCGCACGCCATCGGCCGCGAAACCGGCAAGCCGCTGTGGGAAGCGCGCACCGAAGTCGCGTCGATGGCCGCGAAGGTCGACATATCCGTGCAGGCGTATCACGAGCGCACCGGCGAAAAGCGCGCGCCGATGGCCGATGGCGTCGCGGTGCTGCGGCACCGGCCGCATGGCGTGGTCGCCGTGTTCGGGCCGTACAACTTTCCGGGGCACTTGCCGAACGGCCATATCGTGCCGGCGCTGATCGCGGGCAACGCGGTCGTGTTCAAGCCTTCGGAACTGGCGCCGGGCGTCGCGGCGGCGACCGTCGCGCTGTGGATCGAGGCCGGGCTGCCCGCGGGCGTGCTCAATCTCGTGCAGGGCGAAAAGGATACGGGCATCGCGCTCGCCAATCATCGGCAGATCGACGGGCTCTTCTTCACCGGCAGTTCGGATACCGGCACGCTGTTGCATCGCCAGTTCGGCGGGCGGCCCGAAATCGTGCTGGCGCTGGAAATGGGCGGCAACAATCCGCTCGTCGTCGCGCCGGTCGCGGATATCGACGCGGCCGTGCATCACACGATTCAATCCGCGTTTCTTTCGGCGGGCCAGCGTTGCACGTGCGCGCGCCGTCTTTTCGTTCCGGACGATGCGTTCGGCGAGCGCTTCCTGCAACGCTTCACGGAAGTGAGCGCGGGCATTCGCACCGGCGCCTACGACGACGAGCCGCAGCCGTTCATGGGTGCGGTCATCTCGGCGCGGGCGGCGGCGCGGCTCGTCGCGGCGCAGACGCAACTGATCGAGGCCGGCGCACGGCCCTTGCTTGTGATGCAGCAGCGCGCGGCGAACCTCGGTTTCGTCACGCCCGCCATTCTGGATGTGACCGGCGCCCGCGACGTTCCCGACGAAGAGCACTTCGGCCCGATGGTGCAACTCACGCGCTACAA
This sequence comes from Caballeronia sp. LZ062, assembly GCF_031450785.1. Lineage (NCBI taxonomy): Bacteria > Pseudomonadati > Pseudomonadota > Betaproteobacteria > Burkholderiales > Burkholderiaceae > Caballeronia > Caballeronia sp. LZ062. Next base: position 1,435,030 of record NZ_JARTWB010000002.1, on the reverse strand, counting down.
GAGTTTCGATGAAGCCATCGAGCGCGCGAACGATACGGCCTTCGGCCTTTCCGCCGGCCTGCTCGCCGACGACGAAACCGCGTGGAGGCACTTCCAGCGCACGATTCGCGCGGGCATCGTCAACTGGAACCGGCCGACAAACGGCGCGTCGTCGGCGGCGCCGTTCGGCGGCGTCGGGCGCTCGGGCAATCATCGGCCGAGCGCGTACTACGCGGCGGATTACTGTTCGTATCCGATGGCGTCCGTGGAAAGCGCGCAATTGCAGATGCCCGCGAGCGTATCGCCGGGTCTCACGTTCTAAGCACCGGAATCCGACATGCAGGCACAGCAAGCCAATCTGACCCAGGACGCGCGCGCGGCGAGCGAAGCGAATTTCGACGGGCTCGTCGGCCCGACGCACAACTATGCGGGGCTCTCGTTCGGCAACGTGGCGTCGCGCAATAACGAGAAATCCGTCGCGAATCCGAAGGCCGCCGCGAAGCAGGGCTTGCGCAAGATGAAGCGGCTTGCGGACCTGGGCTTTCATCAGGGCGTGCTGCCGCCGCTCGAACGTCCGTCGATCCGGCTCTTGAAGAGTCTCGGCTTCGGCGGAACGGACGCCGCCGTGATCGAGCGCGCCGCCCGCGAAGCGCCGGAGCTGCTCGCCGCCGCGAGTTCGGCCTCCGCGATGTGGACCGCCAACGCTGCGACCGTGAGCCCGTCGGCCGATACGGCGGATGGGCGCGTCCACTTCACGCCCGCGAATCTCGCGGCGAAGCTCCATCGCGCGATCGAGCACGGCGAAACGCGCCGTTCGCTCTCAGCGATCTTCGCGGACGAAGCGCGCTTTCGCATCCATCATGCGCTGCCGGGCACGCCCGCGCTCGGCGACGAAGGCGCCGCCAATCACACGCGGTTCGCGCGGGAATACGGCGAGAAGGGCGTCGAGTTCTTCGTGTATGGCCGCAGCGAATACGGCCAGGGGCCGCAGCCGCAGCGCTTCCCCGCGCGGCAGACGCTGGAGGCGAGCCGCGCGGTCGCGCGCCTGCACGGGCTGTCGGACGCATCGACTGTGTTCGCACAGCAATCCCCCGATGTGATCGACGCCGGCGTGTTCCACAACGACGTCATCGCGGTCGGCAATCGCACGACGCTCTTCTGCCACGAGCGCGCGTTCGTCGATCAGCACAAGGTCTACGACGAACTCGCCGCGAAACTCGCCCAGCACGGCGCGGCGTTCACGGCGCTCGAAGTGCCGCAGAGCGAAGTGAGCGTGGCGGATGCGGTGTCGTCGTATCTGTTCAACAGCCAGTTGCTGTCGCGCGCGGACGGCACGCAAGTGCTCGTCGTGCCGCAGGAATGCCGCGAGAACGAGCGCGTGGCGGCGTATCTGGATTCGCTCGCCAATCGTGCAACGCCTATCGACGAAGTGCTCGTCTTCGACCTGCGCGAGAGCATGAAAAACGGCGGCGGCCCGGCGTGCCTGCGGCTGCGCGTCGTGCTCAACGGTGCCGAGCGCGCGGCCGTGAACCCGGGCGTGTGGATGAACGACGCGCTTTTCGCCCGCCTCGACGCGTGGATCGACACGCATTATCGCGATCGACTCGCGCCTGCCGATCTCGCCGATCCGCAATTGCTGGATCAATCGCGCACGGCACTCGACGAACTGACGACACTTCTCGGACTGGGCGCGATCTATGACTTCCAGCACTGAGCTTCTCGACGACTTTCTCGCGTTCTGTCTCGCGGGCAAGGAGCCTTCGACGCGGTCCGGCACGGCGGCATCCGGCGTGCGCTGGACGTGGCAGGGCGAAGGCGCCTTGCTGCTGGAACCGGCCGCTCAACCCGCGACGCATAGTGTGGTCGCGTCTGCCGGCATTCACGGCGACGAAACCGCGCCGATCGAAATGCTGTCGCGCCTTGTCGCCGATATCGCGACCGGAACGGCGGCGCTGGCGGCGCGCGTGCTGGTGATTCTCGGCAACATCGGCGCGATGCGTGCGGGCGTGCGCTATGCCGACGACGACCTCAATCGCCTGTTCGGCGGCCGTCATGCGAGCTTGCCTTCGAGCGTCGAAGCGCCGCGCGCAGCCGAACTCGAACGCGCGGCGCGCAGCTTCTTCGATGGCGTCGCGCACGCCAGGTGGCATATCGACATGCACACGGCCATTCGCGCGTCCGTCTTCGAGCAGTTCGCGCTGTTGCCGCACACCGGCGCGCCGCTTTCCCGCGCGATGTTCGACTGGCTGCGCGATGCGCGTCTGGAAGCGGTGCTGCTGCATCGGGAGAAGGGCAACACGTTTACGCACTTCACCGCCGAGCAGTGTGGCGCGCTCGCCTGCACGCTGGAACTGGGCAAGGTGCGGCCGTTCGGTCAGAACGATCTCGCGCGCTTCGCGGCATCGGATGCGGCTTTGCGGCGGCTCGTCGCGGGCAGCGCGCCGGTTGAAGAGACGCCGCTGCGCGTGTTTTCCGTCGTCGCGCAGATCGACAAGCAGAGCGAAGCATTTGTGCTGAATGTCGCCGCCGACGTGCCGAATTTCACGGCCTTCCCGAAAGGCACCGAACTCGCGCGCGACGGCGATTACACCTATCGCGTGACGCACGATGAAGAGCGCATCGTGTTTCCGAATCCGAAGGTGAAGCCCGGGCTGCGCGCCGGCCTCATGGTCGTCGATACCACGGACGCGACGCTCGCCTCGCTCCAATAAGGTCTCCACGTCGCGCTCGAACTTGCATGAGCGCGACATCCGTTTGCCTCTTTTCATTCCACTCTTTTCTAGCGAAGGCCACGGGCCGCCGCCTTCGGGCCGCGGCGCACGCGCGCTACAATCGCGACCCTGTGCTTGATGCGGTGCATCAAAAGTCTGTGCGTCGTTTGAGCGTTTTTATTGACGCCGCGATGCTGAAGTAGCCGGCCTTGTGCCGCATCGGACGACAGATCACGAAACAACTGGAAGGAGATGGCAGCAGATGAAATCGCAATGGATCAACCGCAAGCTCGCGGCGTTCGCCGTGCTCGGCGCCGTGACCGCAGCGGGCGCCGCGTCGCTTACCGCGCACGCCGCCGACAACATGAAGGAACTGCGCTTTGGCGTCGAGGCGTCGTATGCGCCGTTCGAGTCGAAGACGCCGGCAGGCGAACTGACGGGCTTCGACATCGACATCGGCAACGCGGTTTGCGCGAAGCTCAAGATGAAGTGCGTGTGGGTCGAAAACTCGTTCGACGGGCTGATTCCGGCTTTGCAGGCGCGTAAGTTCGACGGCATCAATTCGGATATGACGATCACCGACAAGCGCAAGGTCGCGATCGACTTCACCGATCCCATCTACACGATTCCGAATCAGTTGATCGCGAAGAAGGGCAGCGCGATCCTGCCGACGGTCGATGGACTGAAGGGCAAGCGCGTCGGCGTGCTGCAGGGTTCGATTCAGGAGACCTACGCGAAGGCCAAGTGGGCGCCCGCGGGCATCGATGTGGAGTCGTATCAGGCGCAGGATCAGATCTACGCGGATCTCGGCTCCGGGCGTCTGGATGCGGCGTTTCAGGATGCCGAGGCGGCGTCGAAGGGTTTCCTGAAGCAGCCGCAGGGCGCGGGGTTTGCGTTCGCGGGTCCGGCAGTGACGGATGACAAGCTGCTCGGCTCGGGTGTGGGCTTCGGCGTGCGCAAGAACGACCACGCACTGAAGGATGCGCTCAACCGCGCGCTGAAGGAACTGAAGGACGACGGCTCGCTCGACCGGCTCGCCGCGAAGTACTTCGATGTGAAGGTGGTGTTGAAGTAAGGGCGTGAGTTGGGAAAGCCCGCTTCGGTTTTGGGCGGGGCGGGCTTTTTTGCATGTTCCCTTCGCTCACATCGACGGCGCAATCACCACCGTGCACGTCGTCCCCGCCGCGAGCATGACGCCTTGCGGCACGTCGTCGATTCTCACGCGCACCGGCACGCGCTGCGCGAGCCGCACCCAATTGAACGTCGGGTTCACATCGGCAAGCAGTTCGCGGCTTTGCGGATTGTCGCGGTCATAGATGCCGCGCGAGATGCTCTCGACATGTCCGGTCAGCTCGCCGCCGCTCATCAGGCGAATCTGCGCGCGGTCGCCGACGCGCACATGTGGCAGCTTCGTTTCCTCGAAGTAGCCGTAGACCCAGAACGAATGACTATCGACGATGGCGAGCTTCGGCGTGCCCGCCGTCGCGTAGTCGCCGCGATACACGTTCAGGTTCGTCACATAGCCGTCCACCGGCGAATAGACCTTCGTACGCTCCAGATTCAGCTTCGCCGCATCGAGCGCGGCCTGCGCCTGCTGAAGCTGCGCAGCCGCCGTCGATGCCGTCTGCATCGCGTTTTCCTGCGCTTCCTTCGAGACGACGAGGCTGTCCATGTCCGCGCGTCGCGCCGCGTCCGAGCGGCGCATACGCAACTCGGCGGCGCGCGCCGCGACGTTCGCCTCGGCCTGTTCGACCGCGATCCGGTAATGCGACGGATCGATCTCCATCAGCAAATCGCCTTTCGCAACGAACTGGTTGTCGCGCACGGGCATCTGCACGACCGCGCCCGACACGTCCGGCGCGACATTGACGACATCGGCGCGCACGCGGCCATCGCGCGTCCACGGCTCGTCCATGTAATGCACCCACAGCATGCGACCGATGACGAGCGCGGCCGCGAAAATGACGATCGTCATGACGAAGCCGATGATTTTCCTGAGAACCATGATGCAACTCTTCTAAACGTGTGTGAGCGAATGCCTGCGTTTCAGCGATACACCGCGAGCCCGAGCGCGCCGCAAATGCAGACGAGCAGGCTCGCGCGAAACAGCGCCGGATGCCAGACCACGCGATAGATGCCCGTCAGCCCGAGCGCGCGGTCGATCACCCAGGTGATGAGCGCGCCCGCGGCAAAGAGGACGAGCAGCGTCGGCACATAGGCTTCGAGAATCGCGGTGTCACGCGGCATGGGGCGCTCCTTGGGGTGAATCGGGTTCGAGCGTGGCGAACGGCGACTCGCGGTCGAGCAGCGCCGTGCGAATGAAATGCAGATGACTGAGCATGCGTTGCAGCCGATGCCGCTCTTCGCGCGGATGCTCCGACGCGGCGATGAGACGCTGCACTTGCGCGATGGCCGTGCCGGCTTGTTTGAGCGCGGCGTCGAAGCGCGCGGCACCGGGCCGGTCGAAGAGGCGCGCGACGGCATCGAGCGTGGCGTCGATCTCGCGTCGCCACGGCAGCGAGGCGCTGTGATCCGGCGCATCCGACAGCGCCGCGATTTCACGCCGCAAATCGATCACCGCGCGCCCAACCTCCAGCACCGCGAAAAGCCACTGCAGCGCTTCGCGTTGCAGCGCGGGCCGTCCGGCGGCGAGCGCGTCGATCTGCGAAAGAACATCGCGCGTGCGGCTTTCGAAGCGCGTCGCCACGCTCGCGAGCCGGCCGCGTCGCGCGAGCACGACTTCGCGGCGCAGGTCCGCGAGCAAGAGACGCCGCAGCCACGGCGCATCGGTGGGCAGGAAGATCGCGAACGCGACGGCCGACACGATCATCGACAGCACGAGCGCAATGGCGTCGTTCATGAAGCCGGTCGGATCGTAGTGAACGAGGTTGTCCGGTCCTGCGAGAAAACAGAAAAAGATGCAATAGCCGATGCCCACGCCGGCCACCGGACGCCGCGTGCTCAGGAACGTGCCGAGCAGCAGCGCGGGCACGAGCGCGACGCACATCAGCACGAAGCCGTCCATGTGCGGAAACACGCCGAACACCACGATCATGCCGACCGCGGCGGCGAGTGCGGTGCCGATGGCCATTTGCGCCGACATGAGCGTCGGGCGCGCCGACGACGACGCGAGCGCGCAGACGGCCGCCGCGTTCAGCACCATGGTGCCGCCGCTCGGCCACGCGGTCGCGATCCAGAACGCGCTCAGCACGAACATCACGATGGCGCCGCGCACGCCGGCAATGGCAGCCGCGACGAGGTTGGTCTTCGGCACGTAGCGCGCGGCCGAGCGTTCCCGTTCATGCGACGGCGAAGCCAGCGATGCGTAGGTCTCCGCATAGGCCAGCATGTCGTCGACGAAGCGATACAGCAGTTCGGTCGCGGTATCGAATTCGAGCGGCGCGAACGCCGGATCGCTCGTGCGCGTCTCGCGCGCCGAACGCACGCGCTTCGGAAGCGCGGCCTTGAAGTCGCGCAATCGCGCGGCGGCGTGCGCGGCTTCTGCGGCGTTGCGCACGGGCACGCCTGCGTCGAGCAAAAGCGGCGGCACTTCGTGGATGAACGGCGTCAGCGCCGCGATGGTCGTCGCGGACGCGCTGTCGCGCAGGCGGTTCATCAACTGATGCAGTGCGTGGAAGCGCGTCGACGCCGTCATGAATTCGCTATTGAGGCGCGCGAGCCGCCCGCCGCGACGCCGCGATTCCGGGTGCTCGAACATGGCGACAGTGCGCGCCGCCTCGAAGCCGACGATATCCGCGACGAAGCCGAGATTCGCCCGCTCGATCTGCGCGCGCTCCATGTGGCCGGACATCGCGCGACACACGTAATCGACGAACTGCGTGAAGCGGCGGCGCACGGTCGCGCGAATCTGCTCGCCCGCGTGCTGCGGAAACACGAGCGCGCTCACCGCGCCCGCGCAGACGATGCCGAGCGTCACTTCGCCCACGCGCGTGAGCGCCGACAGATACGCGCCGTCCGCGTGCTGCGCGGCCGGAATGCCGATGAGCGCCGCCGTATAGCCCGCGAGCACGAAGCCGTAAGAGCGGAAATTGCGGTTGCGCGCCGCGCCCGCCGTGCAGATGCCGACCCACAGCGCCGTCGCCGACAAGAAAAGGACGGGCTGCTGCGCGAAAAGGCCGATCAGCGCGAGCATCACGACGAGCCCGACCATCGTGCCGCAGAAACGATAGAAACTCTTTGCGAGCACCATGCCGCTTTGCGGCTGCATCACGACGAAGACCGTGGTCATGGCGGTGCGCGGCTGCTGCATGTCGAGGCGCATGGCGATCCAGAGCGCGAGCAGCGCCGCGAGCACGGCCTTGAAGATGTAGACCCACGCGAGGCCGTCGGTGCGTGCCCAGTCGGCGAACGCGGCCATCGGCGTGATGCGCGCGGGCTTGGCTGTGGAGGATGACATGCGCGTTGCCTCTACTTCTCGCCGCCGGCGCGGGCGAACCGCCCGATGTGCTTCGACGGCGCGAGCGTCGCTTCGTCCGGCCCGTTCGCGGGATCGTCGATGCCGCCGCCGAGCGCCGCCGTGAGCGTCGCGTAAGCGCCGAGCCGTTGCGCCCGTACGCGCGCCTGGCCGTCCTGCGCGCGCAGAAGTTGCGATTGCGCAATCAGCACGTTGACGTAATCGGTCAGGCCGCGCTTGTAGCCTTCGTTGGCGAGGTCGTAGTTCTTGCGCGCGGCGGCGACCGAGCGGCCGGACGCGTCCAGTTGCGTATCCAGCGATTGCACGCGCACGACCTGATCGGCGATATCCTTGAGCGCCGCGACGAGCGTCGCGTTGTAGTGATCCACCGCCTGATCGTATTGCGCCGACGCCGCGCCGAGCTGCGCGCGCAGCCGTCCGCCTTCAAAGATCGGCAGTGAGATTGCCGGCCCGAAGGCATAACCGGTCGCTTTGCTCGTCAGGAAACTGAGCAGTGCGCCGCCCGCGAACATCTGCGTAAGGGACGCCGCCAGATTGATGTTCGGATAAAACTGCGCCTTCGCGACGTCGATGCCGCGCGCCTGTGCCGCCACCATCCAGCGCGCCGCGACCATATCCGGCCGATGCCCGACCAGTTCCGCCGGCAAGGAAGAGGGAAGCGGCAGCGGCGTCGCGAGCGACAGCGCCGGGCGCGTCAGGGCTTCGCCCGCGCCGGGGCCTTCACCGGCGAGCGCCGCCAGTTGATGACGCGCGAGCTGTATCGCTTCCTTGTACAGATCGATCTGGCGTTCGTACTCCGGCAGCGGCGCTTCGGCCTGACTCACTTCGAGTTGCGTGCCGAGCCCGCCTTTGAGCCGCCGACGCGCGAGTTCGGCTATACGCTCCTGCTGCTCGAACGTTTGCTGCGCGATGTCGAGCAGCGCGAACGACTGCGAAAAGCCGATGTAGGCGCGCACGACGTTCGTTTCAAGTTCGAGTTGCGCGGCCCGCGCGTCGGCGGCACGCACATGGGCGACATCGAGCGCGCGCTCGGCGGCGTGTTCGTCGCGGCCCCAGAGGTCGAGATCGTAGGAAAGCGAGAGGCCGGCGGTGTTGTCCCACGTTGTGGCGTCGGCGTAGGGGCCGGGACCGTAGAACGCGTTGTCCGGCCACGCCTTGCGCGTGACGCTCATGGTGCCGTCGACATGCGGAAGCAGCGCGGAGCGCGCGACGCCCGCTTGTTCCCGCGCTTCGCGCACGCGCGCTGCGGCGATGGCGAGCGACGGATTGCCGGCCGTCGCGCGCGCGATCCATGCGTCCAGTTGCGGGTCGCGATAGGCGCGCCACCATTGCGCGTCCGGCCAGGCGGCGTCGGCGTTCGCGGCGCGCATGGCGGCTTCGATCGAGCGGCCGGCATCGAGCGTCGAAGCGTCTTTCAGCGAGTCTTGCGGCGCGATCTTGCCGGTGCTTGCGCACCCCGCCATCGTTAGTATTGTTGTAAGCAACGCGGCGCAACTCGCGATTCTGAACCCCCGGCCTTGCACGTTCCGCTCCCAACCCTCGAGTCGATCAAGCGGCGATTATATTTTTGCAACGATCCGCGAATAACCGGCGCTGTCGCAAAGGATTCTTGCAATCCATGAGAAAGTCGAATCTTGCAGCTCGTGCAAAAATGCATGGGCAGAAAGACAGATCAGGGTCGAAGAGGTTATGGACACGCTCCAAAACATGCGCGTTTTCGTGCGCGTGGTCGAAGCCGGGAGCTTCACTGGCGCGGCGCAGCATCTGAATACGACGACGGCTTACGCGTCGCGGGCCGTATCGGATCTGGAAGCGCATCTGCGCACGCGCCTTTTGAATCGCACGACGCGCCGCATTGCGCTGACCGAGGCGGGCGAGCGTTATCTGCAACGCTGCGAGCAGATTCTGGCGTATGTGGATCAGGCCGAAGCCGAAGCCAGCGACGCCCACGCGCGCCCGGCCGGCCGGCTCAAAGTGCATTCGATGACGAGCTTCGGCCAGCACTATGTCGTGCCGATGATTTCGCGTTATCAGGAGCGGCATCCGTCCGTGCAGGTCGATCTGACGCTTGCGCAGCGCATGCCGGATTTGCTGGACGAAGGCTACGACGTGTCGCTCGTGCTTGCTTCCGAACTGCCGGACTCGGGACTCGTGTCCGCTCGGCTCGGCACGGTGTTCAGCATTGCGTGTGCGTCGCCTGCGTACATCGAAAAACACGGCGCGCCGCACGTCTTGTCCGATCTCGTGCACCACACGTGTCTGCACCTGGTCACGCCGGTGTTTCCGCCCGGCCGCTGGGTCTTCGACGGCCCCAGCGGACAGGAGACCGTGACGCTCGGGCCGTCGACCTTCACGGTGAACGTCGCGGAGGCAATGGTCGTCGCGATTCGCGAGGGCATGGGCATCGGCGTGCTGCCGACGTCCTCGGCGCTACCCGCATTGCGCGCCGGCACGCTGGTGCGAGTGCTCCCGCAATATACGATGCAGGAGCTGATCGTGTATGCACTGTATCCGTCGCGTCAGTATCTGGATGCGAAGATCCGCACGTGGGTCGAGTTCCTGCGCGAGGCGCTGCCCGCGACGCTCGCCGCCGATGAAGAGTCGCTCAAGGAATTCGTGGCGACGTGATGGGCGTTTGACGCGCTTTTCAGTTACGGAATAAAGCGCGGTGCAACACTTGCTTACTCCCGATCCGACCGCAGCTTGATAAGGTCTGAGCTTCCCTCAACGCAGCTTTTCGGGAATAAGTCGAATGAGCACGCCTCTTCTCTTTGCCCTTGCCGCGCTTCTGGTGTTGATCGCCGTGCCGGCCTCGCGCGATCTTTTTCAGGCAATGCGCGCACAGTCCGAGCGTGAGGCGAAGCGGCGCCTCGTGCCCGTTCGGATCGACGACGAGCGCGACCGTTACCGCCGCTAAGCCGCTTCCAGCGGCTCGATGAGCCGCGGCTCGTCGTTCAGCGTGCGGTTGACGTCCGTCGTCACGCGATGCCAGACGAAATGCGCGGCGGGCACGCCGTCCGTCTTCACGAGCGAATGCAGGTCCGCTGGCGTCGCCGCCGTGTCGAGCCAGCGTCTGCCCGTTGAAGGCGAGAAGACGAGCGGACGGCGGTCGTGCACGTCGACTAAGCCTTCGTCCGCCTTCGAAGTCACGAGCACGAAGCCCGCGCCCGGCGTGGCGGCGTCCTCGTCGCGGATGATGCTCGTGAGCGCCGCGAGGAACATCGGTTCGCCGTCCGCGCGGCGGATGAAATACGGCTGCTGGAACGGCTCGCCCGCGCGATCGCCCGGGCGCGGTTCGACGCGCCATTCGAACCAGCCGTCCGCGGGCACGAGAATGCGCGCATTGCGCCACAAGTCACGGAAATACGCACTGGTCGATGCGGTCTCGACGCGCGCGTTGATGGTGTGCGGCAGTTTCTGTTCTCTCGCCCACGGCGGGCAGTAGCCCCAATGCACCGCGCGGATGGTTTCATCGGGATACACCGCGAGCGGATGCGTGCCGGGCGACAGGTTGTAGCCGGGGCGGCGGTCGGCGGCATCCACGAGCACGAACGCGTTTTTCAGATGCAGACGCTGTGCATAGTGCATCGGCAGTCGGTACTGGCTGATTCGGCCGCACATGGCGTCCCTCCGCGTCGACGTCAGATTTCCACAACCTTGTCCCACGCGAACTCGGGGTTCTCCCATCGCTGCGTGCGTTTGTCGAAGTAGCCGCGCGGATTGCAGACGACGCGCGTGTCGTTGACGGTGTAGTCGAACGCGGTATGCGTATGGCCATGAATCCACAGCGCGACGGGCGCGCGGGCGAGCGCCGGCAAGTGGTTGATGAAGCCCGCCGACACGATGTCTTCCGCGTAGCGCGGCGCGAGACTCTCGCGCAGCGGCGCATGATGCGTGACCACGACAGTCTGTCCCGCGAACGGCTTCGCCAGTTCGCTTTCCAGCCACGCGCGCGCCTGCACGTGCAGCGCAAGCGAATCGTCGGGCGTGAAAGCGTGCGGCTCGCCGTCGGGCTCGGGCCAGGCGAGCTGGATCAAGCCGCGATAATCCAGCATGACGTTCGTGCACGCTTCCTTTGCCTTTTCGATTTCGTTCTCGCCCGCGCCGAAGAGCGCGAAGTCGGTCCAGAGTGTGGTGCCGAGCACCCGCCACGCGCCTTTGCGGTCGACCAGCGCCGCGTTGTTCAGATAGTGCACGTTGTCGACGCTGCGCGCGGCGTCGTGCATGGCGGCTTCCATCGCGCCGAATTCGCCGTCGTAATACTCGTGGTTGCCCGGCACGTAGACGACCGGCACGCCGTTGTCGAAGTTTTCCGCCGCCCAGCGCAAGCCTTCGGCGTGATTGTGAATATCGCCCGCGAGCACGACGAGATCGGCGTCAGCGTAAGGAATGGCGAGCGGCTCGTCGCATTCCAGATGCAGGTCCGACAGCACACGAATCTTCATGCGGTGTTCTCCTTACCAGCTCAGGCGTTCCAGCGCACGACCTTGCCGGGGTTCATCAGATTGTCGGGATCGAGCGCCGCCTTGATGGTCTGCATGAGCCGTACTTCCACTGATGACTTCAGGCGCATGGCTTCGTCCACCTTCAGTTGTCCGAGCCCGTGTTCCGCGCTGATGCTGCCGCGATGCTTGTGCACCTGCTCGTAGACGAGCGCGTTGATCGGCGTCTGGAACTCGATCAGGAACGCCTTCTGATCGACGCCTTCGGGCGCCTGCACGTTGTAATGCAGGTTGCCGTCGCCGAGATGCCCGAACGTGACCATGCGCGCGCCGGGCACGGCTTTCGCAATGATCGCATCGGTTTCGTCGATGAAGCGGCCGATGCTGGAAATGGGCACCGCGATGTCGTGCTTGATGTTCAGCCCTTCCTGCGCCTGCGCGAGCGGAATGTGTTCGCGCAAGTCCCAGAACGCCTGCGACTGCGCGAGATTCTCCGCCACCACAGCGTCTTCGACGATGCCGTCTTCGATCGCCTGTTCCATCAGGCGTTCGAAAAGGGCGCGGGCGTGCTCGTCGCTTTCGCTGTCGGACAGTTCGAGCAGAACGGTCTGCGCGTGCGGCTCGCCGAACGGGTAGCGCAGTTGCGGAAAGTGCCGTCCGACGAGACGCATCGAAAAGTCGGACATCAGTTCGAAGCCGGTCAGAAGCGGACCCGTGTGCTGCTGCGCCATGGCGAGGAAGTCGAGCGCGGCATGCGGCGACGCCAGGCCGGCGAGCGCGGTGACCTTGGCGACGGGCGCGGGATGCAGCTTCATCACGGCCGCCGTGATGATGCCGAGCGTGCCTTCCGCCCCGATGAAAAGATCGCGCACGTCGTAGCCGGTATTGTCCTTGCGCAACCCGCGCAGCCCGTCCCAGATTTCGCCGTGCGCCGTCACGACTTCCAGGCCGAGACACAGCTCGCGCGTGTTGCCGTAGCGCAGCACGCCTGTGCCGCCCGCGTTCGTCGAAAGATTGCCGCCGATCGTGCAACTGCCTTCCGCCGCGAGACTCAGCGGGAAGAGACGCTGCGCGCTTGCGGCGCGCGCCTGCATCTCGGCGAGCACGACGCCCGCTTCGACGGTGATCGTGTTGTTATGCGCATCGACATCGCGAATGCGGTTCAGCCGCTTCAGGCTGACGACAGCCTGCACGCCGCTCGCATCCGGCGTCGCACCGCCGGCGAGCCCCGTGTTGCCGCCCTGCGGCACGATGGCCACGCGATGTTCGCGCGCGAGCCGCACGATGCCGGCGACCTGTTCGGTGTTGGCGGGCAGCAGCACGGCACACGCGTTGCCGCGATACCGCTTGCGCCAGTCGACGACATACGGCTCGGTGTCGTGCTCATCGGTGAGGACGTGCGACGCGCCGATCAGTTGAACGCAGGCGTCGATGAAGGTTGCGGCAGAAGCGGTCATGGGCGAAGAAAGATGGGCTGGGACGAAGCGACAGTATCGCGCAGGCCGGCGATGTGCGAACCATCGGCCGAATGGCATAGGCACGCGCGTCGAATGCACTTTGCGCCGAATTTCGTGCTACAAAGCATCACGGCGATGGCACAAAGCGGCGCGACAGCGGTCATGCCTAGCGTTTCCTTGCACGCGCCCCGGAGCGGGCGGCGCGCTTGAACCGCGCGACATAGGCGATCGCGCAGCCGAAGAATGCGAGGGAAAGCAGCGCTTCGAGCCGTGCAAGCCGCGCGGACATGCCCGCGTCGGTCATGCCGCGCACGACGCCTTCGGCGAGATAGAGCAGTACGAGCATGGACGACCATTGCAGCGTGTAAACATTGCGCTTCGCGACGCCAGGCAGCGCGCACGCGAGCGGCAGCGCCTTTAATGCGAGCGTCCAAGCGCCGGGGCGCAACGGCGCGAGCCATAGCTCCCAGAGCAGGGCGAGGACGATGAGCGCGCCGAGACTCGCGGTGGCGCCGACTGCGAATGCGCCGCGGTTTCGGGTTTCGTCGGCTGAAGGCGATTGCATGGCCGATTCAGTTCGCCTGTGCGCCGCGTGCGAGATCGCGGGCGGCGCGCGCAAGCCGTGCGCCGAGCGCAATGGCGAGCGCCTTTTCGTCGGCCGAGATGCCTTGCCGCGCGGCCTCGTCGCCGGTGCGCGCATGATGCGACGCGCCGTAGGGCGTGCCGCCGGTTTGCGTCGTGGTGAGGCGCGACTCCGTGTACGGAATGCCGAGGATCATCATGCCGTGGTGCAGGAGCGGCAGCATCATCGAAAGCAGGGTGGTTTCCTGGCCGCCGTGGAGACTGCCGGTCGATGTGAACACGCTCGCGGGCTTGCCGGCGAGCGCGCCGGAGAGCCATTGCGGCGTGGTGCCGTCGAGGAAATATTTGAGCGGCGCCGCCATGTTGCCGAAGCGCGTCGGCGAGCCGAGCGCGAGGCCCGCGCATTCTTCGAGGTCGCGCAACTCTGCGTAAGGCGGGCCGTCAGCGGGAATCTCGGGCTGCGTGGCTTCGCAGACGGTGGAGACGGGCGGTACGGTACGCACGCGAGCCTGCATGCCGGACACGCTGTCGACGCCCTGCGCGATGGCGAGCGCAAGCTCGCGCGTGGCACCGTGGCGGCTGTAGTAAAGCACGAGGATGTCGTTCATATGAGCTTTTTGTTGAACGGCTATTATAGGGATTGGGTCGGCGTCCGTGGCGGGCGGTCTGGTCGTTGCTGGGTGTTCGCGGTGGGAGATTCTTGCGGAAAGGTAGTGGGCTGGCAGGTTGGCTAATTTCGAACGCGCGGCGGTGGGCTGGATGGTAGCTAGGCCGGGACTTGCGGGGCGAGTCTGAGTCCTGTCGACCGCACAGCTTTCGGCGGAATTAAGGGCTGAAGCCAAAGTATTGGCGACAGCATAGGACCGGGGTAAGGGCTGAAGTCCTGGCTCTGGTCGAATTCGAAGCATGGGACGGGCGAAACCCTTAGTCCCGCCGACCGCGAGACTCGGACCAGAGTAATGGCCAAAGCACGTGGTCTGGGTCGACGGCGAAATATGGAACCAGAGTATGGCTCAAGCATTACTCGAGTCGACCGCGAGCATGGGATGAGAGTAAGGGCGAAAGCGCTGAGTCTCGTCGACCGCAGCGCATGGGACTCTGGGCCAAGGGCTAAAGCCCTAAGTCGCGTCGACCGCACAGCATGGGACCAGAGTAAGGGCTAAAACCCTAACTCTGGTCGACCGCGAAGCATGGGACGGGACTAAGGGCTGAAGCCGTAAGTCCCGTCGACCGCACAGCATGGGACCAGAGTAAGGGCTGAAGCCCTAACTCTGGTCGACCGCGAAGCATGGGACGGGACTAGGGGCTAAAGCCCCAAGTCCCGTCGACAGGAGAAAACGTTTGCAGCGCCTTTCAATCGATCTCGCAGCAGTCAAGCGCCTTGCCGGCTTCGTCGCGCGGCGCATCGGTGAGGATCGCGTCGCGCAAGTCGCGGGCAGTCTCACGTTCACGAGCGTGCTCTCGCTCGTGCCGCTTGCAACAGTCGCTTTCGCGCTGTTTACGGCGTTCCCAATCTTCGGCTCGTTTCAGGCTTCGCTCCAGGACTTTCTCGCGGACCATCTGATGCCCGCGCAGATCAATAGTCAGATTCTCGGGTACCTGAACGAATTCGCGTCGAAGGCCAAAGGGCTCACGACCGTCGGGATGATCATCCTGCTCGTTACGTCCGTCATGACGATGATGACCGTCGAGTCCGCGTTCAACGTCATCTGGCGCGTGAAGAAGGCGCGTCCGATCGCGCAGCGGGTGCTCGTCTACTGGTCCATCATCACGCTCGGGCCGATTCTCTTCGGCTGCAGCCTGTCCATTTCTTCCTACGTCTTCGCGCATTCCGTCGCATACGCGGGCTCGCATAATCTGATGCCGCCCGTCGTCGAATGGCTGCTCACCGGCGTTTCGTTGCCGCTCACGGTGTTCGGCTTCACGATCACGTACGTCTATATGCCCAACTGCAAAGTGGAGTGGCGCGATGCGGTGGTCGGCGGGCTGATCGCGGCGGTCGCTTTCGAAATCGGCAAGCGCGGCTTCGGGCTCTACGTGCGCAGCATTCCGACATATACCGCCGTCTACGGCGCGTTCGCGTCGCTGCCCGTGTTTCTGCTGTGGGTGTATCTATGCTGGATGATCGCGCTCGTCGGCGCGATGCTGACCTCCGCGCTGCCGGCCATTCGTATCGGGCAATTTCATCGGCGCGCGTTTCCGGGCAGCGATCTGCTCGATGCGCTCGAACTGCTCGCGCGGCTCGTCGAGGCACGCGACGAAGGCAAGCCCGGCTACACCGCACTCGAGTTGTCGAAGATGGTGCGCTGCGATCTCGATACGTCCACGCGCATCATCACGCGGCTCGATACGCTCGGCTGGATCGGCAGGCTCGAGGACGCGCGTATGCCGCGCTACGTGCTGATTGCCAATCCGAACCAGATCACGCTCACCATGCTGTTTCAGGAATTCGTGGTGGACCGCGAAGAACTGGAATATCAGCTGGGGCTCGATGCAACGCGCATCGAGCGCGATGCGCTGATGCGCGCGCTGGATAACGACAAACTGGAAGTGACGCTCGGCGCGCTGATCGCGGCGCGCACGCAAGCACTGGCGAATGCGCCGGTGCGCGAGCCCGCGCATTCGCCGATGCCGCGACAAACCGCATGAGCGCGACTCAAAGCGAGATTCTGCCGATGCAGATGTCCTTGAACATCACCCAGTCGCCCATCAGGCTGTAGAGCGGATGGCGGAAGGTGGCGGGGCGGTTCTTCTCGAAGAAGAAGTGCCCGATCCACGCGAAGCCGTATCCGCAGACGACCGCCGCCGGAAGCCACAGCCAGTCGCCGGTGGCGAGCGCCATCGCGAGACAGCCGATCACGCCTAGCGAGCCGATGAAATGCAGCCTGCGCGAGACCAGGTTGCGGTGCTCTTCGAGATAGTACGGATAGAACTCGGCGAAACTCGCGAAGTGTTCTCCGTGTGCCGTCTGCGCCATCATGGCCTCCGTGTCGAACGGTCGCTGCGTGGCGGATATCTTGTCTGATGATCCGCCAGCAAGGTTCATTCTGCGACCGGCGGCTCGTGCGTGCAAGCGGCGCTTCAGCGGCTCGCCGCGCACTCCAGCGCGAACGAAAAAAGCGTATCGAGCACGGCATCCGGCTCTTCCGCCATCAGCGCGTGCCCGCCGCCCAGCTCGGCCGTGCGCACGCGCGCGCCGGCATGGCGGAACGCATCGACGAGTGCGCGGGCCGCGCGCGGAGGTGTCATCACGTCGCGCTTGCCGTATAGCACGCAGACGGGACAGCGCACCGACGCGGCACGGTCGAGCGCCTCCGTGTAACCGTTGCAGGCGCTGAAATCGGTGTGGAAGAGCTGCGCTTCGCCCAATGCGCTGACGCGTTCCATCAGCCGCTGATTCATGCCTTGCAGCCAGAAGCCGGGCGCGGGGCTCGATGGTTTCGCCGCGATGGTCGAGTGCGACCATTGATTCACCATGCCGATGGCCTGCGGCTCGTGATCGCGGGCGGCGTCGAGCAGCGCGTCGGAGACGGTCATCGGCGCGGCGGTCGAGATCAGCGCGAGGCCGGCGGCGCGGTCCGGATAGCGCGCGGCTGCATCGAGCGCGATCAGCGAGCCCATGCTGTGACCGACGAGCGTCGCCCGGCGCACCCGGGCGCCGTCGAGCACGCGCATCACCCAGTCGGCGAGTCCGGCGATGTCGTGCCGCGCGGGACCGTCGCTGCGGCCATGGCCGGGCAGATCGAGCGCCAGCACGCCGAAGCCGTGATGCGCGAAGTAGCGCGTTTGCAGCGCCCAGACGCTGTGGTCGTGCTGCGCGCCGTGAATGAAGACGACGGCCGGGCGCGCCGGGTCGAAAGGCTTGCCGCCCGTGTACGCGTAGGCGCTGTGGCCGTCCAGGTCGAGGATCATGCGCGGCTCCCGGGCGTCGTCGCGGTGGCGCCGTCGCCGCTCTCGGCGGCCTTCTGCGCGGCTTTCAGGCCGCGTTTCAGGTCGTCGATCAGATCGTCGGGATCTTCCAGGCCGATCGACAGGCGTATCCGTCCCGGTCCGATGCCCGCTGCGATGAGCGCGGCCGCATCCATGCGGAAATGCGTCGTGGAGGCGGGATGGATCACGAGCGAGCGCGCGTCGCCGACGTTCGCCAGATGCGAGAACAGCGTCAGCGATTCGATGAACCGGCGCGCCGCCGGCACGCCGCCGCGCAGATCGAAGCTGAACACCGCGCCCGCGCCGCGCGGAAGCAGTCGCTCTGCAAGCGCATGATCGCGATGCGTCGGCAGTTCGGGATAGGCCACGCCTTCGACCGCCGGCGAACTCAGCAGAAACTGGATGACCTTGCGCGTATTCGCGACGTGCCGGTCCATGCGCAACGGCAAGGTTTCGATGCCTTGCAGCAGTTGCCAAGCGGCCTGCGGATGCAAACACGCGCCGAAATCGCGCAAGCCCTCGCGCCGGGCGCGCAGCAGGAACGGCGCGACCGTGCTTTCTTCGGCGAAGACCATGCCGTGAAAGCCCTCGTAAGGCTCGGTGAACTCGGGGAAACGGCCGCTCGCGGTGAAGTCGAACGTGCCGCCGTCCACCAGCACGCCGCCGATGGTCGTGCCGTGGCCGCCGAGAAACTTCGTGGCGGAGTGATAGACCAGATCCGCGCCGTGCTCGAACGGCCGCAGCAGGTAGGGCGTCGTGAAGGTGGAGTCGACGAGCAGCGGCGCGCCGTGCGTATGGGCAATTTGCGCGACGCTCGCGATATCGAGCACGTCGAGCCCCGGATTGCCGAGCGTTTCGCCGAAGAAAAGGCGCGTGTTCGGCCGGGCGGCGGCGCGCCACGCGTCGAGATCGTGCGGCGGCACGAAGGTCGTCTCGATGCCGAAACGCCGCAGCGTGTAATGCAGCAGATTGTGGGAGCCTCCATACAGCGCGGCCGACGCGACGATATGCGAACCCGCGCCCATCAGCGTGGCGATGGCCAGATGCAGCGCGGCCTGACCGCTCGCCGTGCCGATCGCCCCGACGCCGTTTTCCAGCGCGGCGACGCGTTCCTCGAACACCGCGACCGTCGGATTCGAGATGCGCGAGTACACGTGCCCGGAGCGTTCCATGTTGAAGAGCGCGGCGGCGTGGTCGGTATCGCGAAAAGAGAATGACGTGGTCTGATAGATGGGCGTCGCGCGGGCGCCGGTGGCGGGATCGGGCGCGGCGCCCGCGTGCAGCGCGAGCGTGTCGAAGCGGTTGGCTGGCATCGTCGGCGGCCGGCGCGGCATGCGTCCGGCGGAAATGTCGGTCGGTCATCCTATCATCGCGGCGGCGCGCGCAAACCTAGGGCGAACGCCTGCGGTTCTGCCGCAGAGCCTTATCCGAAAGGCTAACGCGGGCGTCGTTCGCTTTCCTTTTGCGGGCCTTTCCGATAGCATCGACCCATGGTTTCACAAACGCTTCGGCATCTGAACAGGCATTTCGCAAGGAGAAAGTCATGCGAGTCAGCGACATTCTGAAGGTGAAGGGCAACGCGCTATTCACCGTTACGCCCGATACGCCGCTCTCCGACGCGATCAACGTCATGGCGGCGCACGATATCGGCTCGCTCGTCGTCATGGAATACGGCGATCTGGTCGGCATGCTGACTTTCCGCGAAATCATTCTGACGTTGCGCGACAACGGCGGCGGCGTCGGCACCACGACCATCCGCAAGGTCATGGACGACCACCCGCTCACCTGCACGCCGGAAACGGACGTGAACGAGATTCGCCGCATGATGCTGGAGCATCACGTGCGCTATCTGCCGGTCATGGAAAACCGCGCGCTGATGGGCGTCATCTCGTTTTACGACGTGGCGAAGGCTGTGGTCGAGGAGCAAGGTTTTGAAAATCGCATGCTGAAAGCGTATATCCGCGACTGGCCGGAAGAGCAGGGCCAGCAGGAGCAGCAGAACGTCCGTTGAAGTTTAGCCAGCGTCACGCCGGGCGCGTCGTTGTCGTCGTCGCGCGGCACGCTGCAGCCACCGCAACGGCATTGCCGAAGCCGAAACCGAAACATCGCAGCGCGCCGAAGGGCGCGTTTTTTTTTCGCCCGGCGTTCGAGCACACAAAGACACAAACCGGTCGATAACTCATGAGTGACAATCCACTGCGCGCAAAGCATGACGCCGGCGCGCGCGCTTCCCGCGGCTCGCATGCCGCGGAGGAAAGCCAGTTTCGCCTGCTGCGCGAGCGCCGCTTTGCACCGTTCTTCTGGACGCAGTTTCTCGGCGCAATGAACGACAACGTCTTCAAGGTCGGTTTCACGTCGCTCGTGACGTTCCAGGCCGCGCGCTTCTCCGGCGTCGATCCGAAGACGGCGGCGTTTCTGATTTCCGCCATCTTCATCCTGCCGTTCGTGCTGTTCTCGGCGACTTCCGGGCAGATCGCCGACAAGTACGACAAGGCCGTGCTCGCGCGTCTCGTGAAGAGCTTCGAGATCGTCGTGATGCTGATCGGCGGCGCGGGGTTCCTGCTGCACAGCGCGCCCTTGCTGTACCTCTGCACCTTCCTGATGGGCGTGCATTCCACCGTCTTCGGTCCCGTC
The DNA here is from genome assembly GCF_031450785.1 of Caballeronia sp. LZ062. NCBI lineage: Bacteria > Pseudomonadati > Pseudomonadota > Betaproteobacteria > Burkholderiales > Burkholderiaceae > Caballeronia > Caballeronia sp. LZ062. The sequence goes on along the minus strand of NZ_JARTWB010000002.1, from coordinate 1,414,860 downwards.
AAATACGCTTATCTGCCGCAGCACCTGAACGGCACGGAACTCGTCGGCGGCAACGGCCTCGTGGAAATGGGCACGTTCGTCGCCATTCTCATCGGCACCATCATCGGCGGGGCGGCGGCTGGCGCGTCCGAGCACGGCGCGCTGTTGCTCGCGGCGGCGTGTCTCGCGTTCGCGGTCGTGGGACGTGTTGTGTCGGCGTTCGTGCCGAAGTCGGAGGCGTCTCAGCGCGACTTGCGCATCAACTGGAATCCGGTGTCCGAGACGTGGCGCAATCTCAAGCTCGCGCGGTCGGATCGCACCGTGTTCTTGAGTTTGCTCGGCATTTCGTGGCTGTGGTTCGTGGGCGCGACGTTTCTCACTTCCTTTTTCAACTTCGCGAAGGACGTGCTTTCCGCGAATCCGGATGTCGTCACTATCCTGCTCGCGACATTTTCGCTGGGCATCGGCACTGGCTCGCTGCTGTGCGAGCGGCTCTCGAAGCGCCGCGTTGAAATTGGACTGGTGCCGCTCGGGTCCATCGGCATCAGCGTATTCGCGATCGATCTTTTCTTCGCGAGCCACCGCATCGCGCCCGCTTCACATCTGCTGAATGTGAGTGAATTTCTGCTCGTGCTGCCGCACTGGCGCATTCTCGCCGATCTGTTTCTGCTCGCCATGTTCGGCGGCTTCTACAGCGTGCCGCTCTACGCGCTGATTCAGGCGCGCAGTCAGCCGACGCACCGCGCACGCATCATCGCCGCGAACAACATCCTCAATTCGTTCTTCATGATCGTTTCGGCGCTGATGGCGCTCGCGCTCACGTCGATGGGCGTCGGCATTCCCGGCCTCTTCCTCGTGACGGCGCTGCTGAACGTGCTCGTCGCCATTTATATCTACTCGCTCGTGCCGGAGTTTCTGCTGCGGTTCATCGCGTGGATGCTGGTGCACACGTTCTATCGCATTCGTCTCGTGGATGCGGCGCACATTCCTTCGCACGGCGCGGCGGTGCTCGTGTGCAATCACGTCAGTTACGTCGATGCGGTCGTCATCATGGCCGAGAGTCCGCGCCCGATTCGCTTCGTCATGGATCATCGCATCTTCCGCACGCCGTTCATCGGCTGGCTGTTCCGTCATGTGAAGGCGATCCCGATTGCGCCCGCGCACGAGGACGCGGAACTGCTCGAACGCGCGTATGAGTCATGCCAACGCGCGCTCGAAGACGGCGATCTGATCTGCATCTTTCCCGAGGGAAAACTTACGCGTACCGGGGAAATGAACCCGTTCAGGCACGGAATCTCGGAGATACTGCGGCGGCATCCGGCGCCCGTCGTGCCGATGGCGCTGCGCGGGTTGTGGGGCAGCGTTTTCTCGCGCGATGAGGGCGCGCAGTGGCCGCGTCCTATTCGGCGGGGCGTGATGACGCGCCTGACGCTCGCAGTAGGCGAAGCGATCGCGCCGGAAGATGCGACGCCGCAGCACTTGCAGGACCGCGTGACGGCGCTGCGCGGCGCGCGACTATAGCGGTCGACGCCAGGCGGCGCTGGCATAATAGCGGTCTTCCCCGACACTCTTCTCAGGTCGACGCTCATGTCCGGCAACACCCTTGGCACGCTCTTCACCGTCACGAATTTTGGCGAATCGCACGGACCGGCGATCGGCTGCGTGATCGACGGCTGCCCGCCGGGCATGGCGCTGACGGAAGCCGACATTCAGTCGGAACTGGATCGGCGCCGTCCGGGCACGTCGCGTCACGTGACGCAGCGGCAGGAAGCGGATCAGGTAGAGATTTTGTCGGGCGTGTTCGAAGGCGTCACCACGGGCACGCCCATCGCGCTGCTCATCCGCAACACGGATCAGCGCAGCAAGGACTACGGCAACATCGCCGAGACGTTCCGTCCGGGTCACGCGGACTACACCTACTGGCAAAAGTACGGCGTGCGCGATTATCGCGGCGGCGGCCGGTCGTCCGCCCGCCTGACTGCGCCGACGGTCGCGGCGGGCGCGGTCGCGAAGAAGTGGCTGCGCGAGAAGTTCGGCATCGAGACGCGCGGATACATGAGCGCGCTGGGCGAGATTCCGATCCCGTTCGTCGACTGGAAGCACGTGCGCGAGAATCCGTTCTTCGCGCCGAACTCGGAGGTCGTGCCGCAACTCGAGGCCTACATGGACGCACTGCGCCGCGACGGCGATTCGGTCGGCGCGCGCATCGACGTGGTGGCGAGCGGCGTGCCGGTCGGACTCGGCGAACCGCTGTACGACCGGCTCGATGCCGACATCGCGCACGCGATGATGGGCATCAACGCCGTGAAGGGCGTGGAGATCGGCGCGGGCTTCGCGAGCGTCGCGCAACGCGGCTCGCAGCACGGCGACGAGATGACGCCGGAAGGCTTCGCCACCAATCACGCGGGCGGCATCCTGGGCGGCATTTCGAGCGGTCAGGACATCACCGTGTCCATCGCGATCAAGCCGACCTCTAGCATCCGCACGCCGCGTCAGTCCGTCGACAAGTCGGGCGCGCCGGCTACCGTCGAGACCTTCGGGCGCCATGATCCGTGCGTCGGCATTCGTGCGACGCCCATCGCGGAGGCGCTGCTCGCGCTCGTGCTCATGGACCACGCGCTGCGGCACCGCGCGCAATGCGGCGATGTGGCCGTCGCCACGCCGAAGATTCCCGCGCACGTACCGGGCAAATAACGCCGCTTGAAAAAGAAGCGCCGGTCCTGGGAACCGGCGCTCTCGTTACATGTTCGGATAGTTCGGTCCGCCGCCGCCCTCCGGCGTCACCCAGACAATGTTCTGCGTCGGATCCTTGATATCGCACGTCTTGCAGTGAACGCAGTTCTGCGCGTTGATCTGCAGGCGGTCGCTGCCGTCTTCCGATTTCACGAATTCGTAGACGGCGGCGGGGCAGTAGCGACCTTCCGGGCCGGCATACGTTCGCAGATTCACGTTGACCGGCACGCTCGCGTCTTTCAGCGTCAGATGCGCTGGCTGATTCTCTTCGTGATTCGTGTTCGAGATGAAGACGGACGAAAGGCGGTCGAACGTGAGCTTGCCGTCGGGCTTCGGATACACGATCGGCTTGCACTGCGACGCCGGCTTCAGCATCTCATGATCCCAATGCTGATGATGCAGCGTCCACGGCACGTTGCCGCCCATCACTTTCTGCTCCAGCCCGACCATGAACGAGCCGAGGTACAGGCCTTTGCTCATCCATTGCTTGAAATTGCGCGCGCGGTAAAGCTCGGTCTTGAGCCAGGAGTTTTCGAACGCTTCCGGGTAGGCCGTCAGTTCGTCGCTCTGACGTCCGGCCTGCACGGCGTCGAACGCCGCTTCGGCGGCCATCTTGCCGGTCTTGATCGCCGCGTGGCTACCCTTGATGCGCGAGGCGTTCAGAAAGCCGGCGTCATCGCCCACGAGCGCGCCGCCCGGAAACGTGAGCTTCGGCAGCGACATCAGGCCGCCCGCCGTGATCGCGCGAGCGCCGTAGGACAGGCGCTTGCCGCCTTCGAGAAACCCGCGGATCGACGGATGCGTCTTGTAGCGCTGGAATTCCTCGAACGGCGACAGGTACGGATTCGAATACCCGAGCCCGACCACGAAGCCGACCACGACCTGGTTGTTGTCCATGTGGTAGAGGAACGACCCGCCGTAAGTATCGGGTTCCAGCGGCCAGCCGGCCGTGTGGATGACGAGGCCGGGCTTGTGCTTGACCGGATCGATTTCCCACAATTCCTTGATGCCGATGCCGTACACCTGCGGATCGGCATTCCGGTTCAGCTTGAATTTGTCGATCAACTGGCGCCCGAGATGCCCGCGTGCGCCCTCGCAGAAAAGCGTGTACTTGGCGTGCAGTTCCATGCCGAGCTGGAAGTTTTCGGTCGGTTGCCCGTCTTTGCCGACGCCCATGTTCCCCGTCACGACACCGCGCACGGAGCCGTCCTCGGCGTATAGCACTTCCGCTGCCGGAAAGCCGGGGAAGATCTCGACGCCGAGCGCCTCGGCCTGCTGCCCGAGCCAGCGCGTGACGTTGCCGAGGCTGACGACGTAGTTGCCGTGATTCTTGAAGTTGTCGGGAAGCAGCCAGTTCGGCACCTGCTTCGCGCCCGTCGGCGAAAGAAACAGAAAGCGGTCTTCCGTCACTTCCACGTCGAGCGGCGCGCCTTGTTCCTTCCAGTCGGGAATGAGTTCGGTGAGGCCGCGCGGGTCCATCACCGCGCCCGAGAGGATGTGCGCGCCGATCTCGGAGCCTTTTTCTAGCACGCAGACGCCGATTTCCGCGCCTTTTTCCGCCGCCAGTTGCTTCAGGCGGATCGCGGCCGACAAACCGGCTGGCCCGCCGCCGACGATCACGACGTCGTATTCCATCGATTCGCGGGGACCGTATTGCTCGATAAGGCTCGCCGGGGTCATCAATGCTCCTCTCTACCGTTAGAATGGCCTTCTAAGATCGCGTATTGTCAGCGAACGTCAGGCGGGCTGCAACCGAAGGTGTCTCGATCCGCACGATCGTACTATTTTTCGTGACGCCTCGGTATCGGTGTCTACGCCGAGTGCGCGTCCCGAGCGCCTCGCGCGGCCCGCGTCCCTCGCAAGGCCGAATCAACCGTACAAGAAGGAAGCACAATGGGCCGTTCGATCAACCTGGAAGGCAAGGTCGCGCTGATTACCGGCGCGTCCAGTGGACTTGGAAAGCGTTTCGCGCAGGTGCTGTCGCAGGCGGGCGCGAAAGTGGTGCTCGCGAGCCGCCGCGTCGAGCGCCTGAAGGAATTGCGCGCCGAAATCGAGGCGTCGGGCGGCGCCGCGCATGTCGTCTCGCTCGACGTGACCGACTACCTGAGCGTCAAGGCGGCGGTGGCGCACGCGGAGACGGAAGCCGGTACCATCGACATTCTCGTCAATAACTCGGGCGTCTCCACCACGCAAAAGCTGACCGACGTGACGCCTGCCGACTTCGAGTTCGTCTTCGGCACCAATGTGCGCGGCGCCTTTTTCGTGGCGCAGGAAGTGGCCAAGCGCATGATCATGCGCGGCAACGGCGCGGCGAAGCCGGCTTACCGCATCATCAACATCGCGTCCGTGGCCGGCCTGCGCGTGTTTCCGCAAATCGGCCTCTACTCCATGAGCAAGGCCGCCGTCGTGCAGATGACCAAGGCCATGGCAATGGAATGGGGCCGTCACGGCATCAACGTGAACGCGATCTGCCCGGGTTATATCGATACCGAAATCAATCATCACCACTGGAAGACCGAGCAGGGCCAGAAACTCGTGTCGATGCTGCCGAGGCGGCGCGTCGGCGCGCCGGAAGATCTCGACGGCCTCCTGCTGCTGCTCGCGGCCGACGAATCGCAGTTCATGAACGGCTCGGTCATTTCGGCGGACGACGGTTTTTCACTGTGAGCATCGCGTGCACGGCGCTGTGCCGCGCGCGGTGCGACGTTTTCAGCTACTGGAAGGTTTAATGAGCAACAGCAATACGCCCACGAACGCGGACCCCGAGTTCCACACGGTCTTCGAAATGTCCATGCCGATCCGCTGGGGCGACATGGACGCCTTCGGGCACGTCAACAACACGGTCTACTTCCGTTACATGGAGCAGGTCCGCATCTCGTGGTTCGAGCAGATCGGCGCGGCGGGCGGCAATGGCGAGGGCCAGGGGCCGGTCATCGTCAATGCGTCGATGGAGTTCCTCAAGCAGCTTCACTATCCCGGCGACGTGATCGCGCGGATGGCCGTCGGCAAGCCGGGGCGCAGCAGCTTCGATACGCGCTTCGAGCTGTATCGCGCCGACGCGCCGGGCACGCTGTACGCGCGGGGCGCGGCGAAGATCGTGTGGGTGGACTACGCGGCGGGCAAGTCGGTGCCGATTCCCGATCTGCTGCGTCAGATGATCGAAACGGCGGCGCCCGTCGCATCCTGAGCGCGCGGGTCAATTGCCGAGCAGCCGCTGCAGAAGCTCGGTCGCGTTGCCGGTGTCGTATTTGCGCATGAGCCGCGCACGGTAGATATCCACGGTGCGCGGGCTGATGTCGAGCACGCGGCCGATCTGCTTGCTGGTTTTTCCCGTGACGAGCTGCGCGGCGATTTCTCGCTCGCGCGGTGTCAGTTCGATCGCGACCCGCCGCGTCGCGCTCAAGTCCTCGAATGTCCAGACGCCCGCCGCGTGCGGCGCGGCGCGGTCGAGCGCGCGGCCGGTCACGTGGCACCAAAATAGCTCGCCGTTCGAGCGTTTCATGATGCGGTCGTCGCTATAGGTGCCGCGCCCGCTGATATGCGCCGCGATGCGCTCGCCGATGCGCGCGAATTCGTCCGGCGTCGGATAGAGCACCTCGAACGAGCAGCCGATAAGCGTCTCGCGCGTCGCGCCGAAAATTGCGCAGACCTCGTCGTTGCAGTCTTCGATGGTGCGCTCTCGCGACAGCACCAGCCCGACGGGCGCGAGATGAAACGCGGTTTGATAGTCCAGTTCACGCATGGCGATTCAGGCGCCCGGCCGGGCGTCGCGAGCAACGACGAGCGCGGGCAATGACTTATGTATTTTTGCGTATTGTGCAGGATGGATCGCGCGGCGTACCCTTTCGGCCAGATGAAAACGCCGCCGCGCGCTGTCTGGCGGCGCAAAAACCGGTTCTCAGTCGGGTTCAACATGGAAGGGACAAACAGATGAACAAGGTCTATCCCAGCGCGAAAGCGGCGCTCGATGACATCGTCAAGGACGGCCAGACGTTCGCCGTCGGCGGATTCGGCTTGTGCGGCATTCCGGAGGCGCTGATCGCCGCGCTGCGCGATTCGGGCGTGAAGGGCATCACGTGCATCAGCAACAACGCGGGCGTCGATGGCTTCGGCCTCGGCCTGCTGCTGGAGACACGCCAGATCAAGAAGATGATTTCGTCGTACGTGGGCGAAAACAAGGAATTCGAGCGGCAATATCTGGCCGGCGAACTCGAACTGGAATTTACGCCGCAAGGCACGCTCGCCGAAAAGCTGCGCGCGGGCGGCGCGGGCATTCCGGCGTTTTTCACGAACACCGGCTACGGCACGATCATCGCGGAAGGCAAGGAAACGCGTCAGTTCGGCGAGAATCACTACGTGCTGGAGCATTCGTTGACCGCGGACGTCGGGCTCGTCAAGGCGTGGAAGGCGGACAAATCGGGCAATCTGATCTATCGCCGCACCGCGCGCAACTTCAATCCGATGTGCGCGATGGCCGGCAAGATCACGGTCGCCGAAGTGGAAGAGATCGTAGAAGTCGGCGAACTCGATCCGGACGCGATCCACACGCCGGGCATTTTCGTGCAACGGCTCGTCCTGAATGCGCATCCGGAAAAGCGCATTGAACAACGCATCGTCCGCGCGAAAGGAGAATGACCATGGCTTGGACTCGTGACCAGATGGCCGCGCGTGCGGCGAAGGAATTGCAGGACGGCTTCTACGTGAATCTGGGCATCGGCTTGCCGACGCTCGTCGCGAACCACGTGCCGGCGGGCGTCGAAGTGTGGCTGCAATCGGAAAACGGGCTGCTCGGCATCGGGCCGTCGCCGACCGAGGAAGAAGTCGACGCCGATCTCATCAACGCGGGCAAGCAGACGGTGACGACGCTGCCGGGTTCGTCGATCTTTTCGTCGGCGGATTCGTTCGCGATGATTCGCGGCGGCCACATCAACCTCGCGATTCTCGGCGCGATGCAGATCAGCAAGACGGGCGACCTCGCCAACTGGATGATCCCAGGCAAGATGATCAAGGGCATGGGCGGCGCCATGGACCTCGTCGCGGGCGTGAAGCGCGTCGTCGTGCTGATGGAACATGTGGCGAAGGGCGATCAGCACAAGATTCTCGAAGAATGCACGCTGCCGCTGACGGGCGTGGGCGTCGTGGACCGCATCATCACGGATCTCGGCGTGATCGACGTGACCGATAGCGGCCTCAAGCTCGTTGAACTGGCTGACGGCGTGAGCGTCGAAGAGATTCAGCGCAAGACCGGCGCGCCGCTCGACGTCGGCAGCGTGAAGTAAGTTCGCAGGAGAACGCGGTTCGGAAGCGGGCGGGGCGGAAGGCTTCGCCCGCTTTGCATTTGGGGCGCTCAAGGCATCGTCCGTTCGGCTAACGGCCTTCGGCCGCGCGCCGGACGCTTTAGAATCGTTCGGACGTCTTCCACGAGGAATTTTCATGAGCGCATCCATCGTCGTAGAGGCTTCGCATCCCACGCTTACCGCGCCGCGCCAGCGTTTCGTGCAGTGTGCGAGTCCGGCGGGGCTGCATCGCATGGCTTACACCGAATGGGGCGATCCCGCGAATCCGCGCGTGCTGCTGTGCGTGCATGGCCTGACCCGCTCCGGCCGCGATTTCGACAAAGTCGCGCAGGCGTTCGCGAGTGACTATCGCGTGGTGTGTCCGGATGTTGTCGGTCGCGGCTTATCGGACTGGCTCGCCGATTCGCGCTACTACGGTCTTGCGCAGTACGTCGCGGACATGGTGACGCTGATCGCGCGGCTCAATGTGGAAACGGTCGACTGGTTCGGCACGTCGATGGGCGGGCTGATCGGCATGGTGCTCGGCGGATTGAAGAACACGCCGATCCGCAAGCTGCTGTTGAACGATGTCGGGCCGCATATCGAGCCGGTGGCGCTGGAGCGCATTCGCAGCTACCTGGGCAAGCCCGCGCGCTTTGCATCGCTCGATGAAGGCATCCGGCACGCGGCGGCGCTCGCGGCGTCGTTCGGGCCGCTCACGGACGAAGAATGGGCAAGCATCAACGCACCGCTTTTGCGTGAGCGCGACGGCGCGTGGACGTTCCGCTATGACCCGGGCATCGCCGCGCCGTTTTCCGAGGCCACGGACGAGCAGAACGCCGCGGGCGAAGCGTTCCTGTGGCATTCGTTCGCGTCGATTGCCACGCCGGTGCTGGTCGTGCGCGGCGAAAGCTCCGACCTGCTGTCGCGTGAGACGGTGACGCAGATGGTGGAAAAGGGACAGGCGGTATCGAGCGTAGAAGTGCCGAACGCCGGCCATGCGCCCGCTTTTCTCGACAGCGACCAGATCGCCGTCGCGCGGCGCTTCTTTCTCGAAAACCAGGCCAGCGGGGCATAATAATGGGCTGAGCACGTGACGCTCTGTCTCGTTTTTGAACCCTTTACAGGACTGAATAAGCACATGGCAGTTACTCGTCATCACGTCGGCGCGCGCCTTTCCGAGATCGCCATCCACAATGGCACCGTGTATCTCGCCGGCCAGATTGCGGAAGACACCGAGCAAGACATTACCGGCCAGACGCGCGAAGTGCTGGGCCATATCGACCGTCTGCTCGAAGAGGCGAACAGCGACAAGTCGCACCTGCTGTCCGTGCAGATCTTCATCTCGGACATGGTGCACTTCGCCGGCATGAACGCCGTGTGGGACGCTTGGGTCGCGCCGGGCCACACGCCGCCGCGCGCCACGGTCGAAGCGAAACTCGCGAATCCGGCTTGCCTCGTCGAAGTGGTCGTGGTGGCCGCCCAGCGCAGTTGATCGGCGACTGCGCGACCGTAGTGGCTTTACCGCATGACCGAGACCACCGTCCTCGCTGACACGCTGCCGGAGCCGTCGTTCGACGACGCGCTCGCGTTCGTGCGCGAGCACGCGAAGGACGCGCGGCTCTCGACGGGCGAATTGCTCGCGGACCACGCGGCGGGTACGGCGCGCATCATGCAGACGCTCAACGTCGATCCGCACGCGGTCGCCGCCGCGGCGTTGTTCGCGCTGGCGCCACATCTGGACGATCCCGAGACGTTGATCGCGGAACGCTTCGGGGCCGAGGTGCAGCGGCTCGTGAGCGACGTGCGCAAGCTGCTGCGTCTCGGCTCGGTCAGTTCGCGCGCGACGCTCGCCGCGTTGCCCGACAACACGCGCGATGCGCAGGCCGCGCGGCGCGCTCAGGTCGAATCTCTGCGCAAAATGCTGCTCGCGTTCGCGCAGGACATTCGCGTGGTGCTCATCCGGCTCGCTTCGCGCCTGCAGACGCTGCGCTACTACGCCGCGAACAAGCTCGAACCGACGTCCGAGGTGCCGCGCGAGACACTCGACATCTACGCGCCGCTCGCCAACCGCCTCGGCATCTGGCAACTGAAGTGGGAACTCGAAGATCTGTCGTTCCGCTTCGAAGACCCCGTGACGTACAAGCGCATCGCCAAGCTGCTCGACGAAAAGCGCATCGAGCGCGAATCGTATGTGACCGAGGCCATCGCGCGGCTGCAAAAGGAACTCGACACCGCGCACATCAAGGCCGAAGTGAGCGGCCGGCCGAAGCACATCTACAGCATCTGGAAGAAGATGCGCGGCAAGCATCTCGACTTCTCAGAACTGAACGACGTGCGGGCGTTTCGCGTGATCGTCGGCGATATCAAGGATTGCTACACGGTGCTCGGCATCGTGCATAACCTCTGGCAGCCGGTGCCGCGCGAATTCGACGACTACATCTCGCGGCCCAAGCCGAACGGCTATAAATCGCTGCACACGGTGGTCGTCGGCGACGACGGTCGCGCATTCGAAGTGCAGATCCGCACGCACGAAATGCATCAGTTCGCCGAGTACGGCGTGGCGGCGCACTGGCGTTACAAGGAGGCCGGCGCGCGCGGCTACGCGGGCCAGGTGACGGCGAGCGAGAAGTACGACGAGAAGATCGCGTGGCTGCGCCAGCTTCTCGCCTGGAAAGACGACGTGGAAGGCGACCGTCCCGGCTGGCAGCATCTGCGCGACGCCACGCTCGACGACGATCACATTTACGTGCTGACGCCGCAGGCGCGCGTGATCGCGCTGCCGCACGGTTCGACGGCCGTCGACTTCGCGTATCACCTGCACAGCGAGCTCGGGCATCGCTGCCGGGGCGCGCGTGTCGATGGCGCGATGGTGCCGCTCAACACGCCGCTACAGAATGGGCAGACAGTCGAAATCATAGCGGTGAAGGAGGGCGGGCCGTCCCGCGACTGGCTCAATCCGCAGCTCGGTTATCTGCATAGTCCGCGCGCGCGGCAGAAGGTGCGCGCGTGGTTCAACGCGATCGACGCGGCCGAGAACGTCGCGCAAGGCCGCGCGATCGTCGAGAAGACGTTGCAGCGCGAGGGGAAGACATCGGTCAACCTGGATCAGCTCGCGGCCAAGCTGGGCTTCAAGGCGCCCGAGGAGCTATACGCCGTCGTCGCCAAAGACGAGTTCAGCCTTCGGAACATCGAGCAGGCGCTGTCCGACGCGCCGCCGCCCGAGCCGGAGCCGGAAGCGCCTGCGCAGTTCGAAAAGCGCAGCAGCGGGCAAAGCGTGGCGCACGGCGCGTCGACGGGCGTGCTGGTCGTCGGCGTCGACGCCTTGCTCACGCAGCTCGCGCGCTGCTGCCGTCCCGCGCCGCCCGATCCGATCGCGGGTTTCGTCACGCGCGGCAAGGGCATGTCGATTCATCGCACCGACTGCGCGACGTTCCAGCGCATGGCGCACCGTTCCCCTGAGCGCGTGCTGCATACGACTTGGTCTGCGGAGGTCATGAACGGGCGCGGATCGTCGGTGTATCCGGTGGATCTGGCGGTGGAGTCGGCGGACAGGCAGGGACTGCTGCGCGATATCTCCGAAGTGTTCGCGCGCGAGAAGATCAACGTGATCGGCGTCAAGAGCCAGAGTCGGCGAAATGTCGCGTTCATGCAGTTCACCGTGGAGGTGTCGAACGCGGCGCAGATTCAGCGCGCGTGCACGCTGCTCGGCGAGGTAGCGGGCGTCATTCGCGCTTCGCGGCGCGCCTGAACGTTGGCGCGCACGGATTGGCGAATATTTTCGCGATTCATGTACAGAAACACTTGCCAAGATCGGAAACGCTCCATATAATCTCACTTCTTTCAGGCTCGTAGCTCAGCTGGTTAGAGCACCACCTTGACATGGTGGGGGTCGTTGGTTCGAGTCCAATCGAGCCTACCAACGAAAACGAGACTTCGGCGAATCATCGGTTCACGGAGTTTCACTCCGCAAGAAGCGCGAAGGCGCAAAAGGCGAACATAGAAATGGCACTTCGAACGTTGACCGAAACATATTCGGAGCGACGCTAGTCGAGGACCTCTTTCGCCTTCTGCCCTTTTTGTTTCGCGGTATGTGTGAAAAGTGAATGCGGCCCCTCGATAGCGGGGCCGCATTTTTTTTGTCCCTCGGTTCCTGTTTCCCGATGCCGCGGGTCAGTGCTTATTCGAACTCGCTCGGCCTGCGCCGGCGTCCTGGAGAACGAAATGGTTTCGGTACGTTTGCCTGATGGGTCGGTCCGCCAATACGACCACCCGGTGACCGTCGCGGAAGTCGCGGCATCGATCGGCGCGGGCCTCGCCAAGGCGGCGCTCGCCGGCAAGCTGAACGGCGAGCTCGTCGATACGTCGTTCGTGATCGACCACGATTCGTCGCTCGCCATCGTCACCGACAAAGACCCGGAAGGCGTCGATGTCGTTCGTCACTCCACGGCGCACTTGCTTGCCTACGCGGTGAAGGATCTGTTCCCGGAAGCGCAGGTGACCATCGGGCCGGTCATCGACAACGGCTTTTACTACGACTTTTCGTACAGCCGTCCCTTCACGCCCGAAGATCTCGAGAAGATCGAGAAGCGCATGCAGGAAATCGCGAAGAAGGACGAGCCGGTGTCGCGCCGCGTCGTCTCGCGCGACGAAGCGGTGGAGTACTTCAAGACCATCGGCGAGCAGTACAAGGCCGAAATCATTTCGTCGATTCCGGAATCCGACGAGATTCGCCTCTACTCGCACGGCAACTTCATCGACCTGTGCCGGGGTCCGCACGTGCCGTCCACCGGCAAGCTGAAGGTTTTCAAGCTGATGAAGGTCGCTGGCGCGTATTGGCGCGGCGATTCGAAAAACGAGCAGTTGCAGCGCATTTACGGTACCGCCTGGACCAAGAAGGAAGACCAGGACCAGTATCTCCACATGCTTGAGGAGGCGGAAAAGCGCGACCATCGCAAGCTCGGCAAGCAGCTCGACCTGTTCCACCTGCAGGACGAGGCGCCCGGCATGGTGTTCTGGCATCCGAAGGGCTGGTCGCTGTGGCAGCAAGTTGAACAGTACATGCGCCGTCGCGTGAACGAGGCCGGCTATCTGGAGATCAAGACTCCGATGGTCATGGACCGTTCGCTGTGGGAAGCGTCGGGTCACTGGCAGAACTATCGTGAAAACATGTTCACGACCGAGTCGGAAAAGCGCGACTACGCGATCAAGCCGATGAACTGCCCGGGCCACGTGCAGGTGTTCAACCACGGTCTGCGTTCGTATCGCGATCTGCCGCTGCGCTACGCGGAATTCGGCTCGTGCCACCGCAACGAGCCGTCGGGCGCGCTGCACGGTCTCATGCGCGTGCGCGGTTTCGTGCAGGACGACGCGCACATCTTCTGCACCGAAGACCAGTTCATCAACGAGTCGATCGCCTTTAACACGCTCGCCATGAGCGTCTATAAGGACTTCGGCTTCGAGCACATCGACATCAAACTGTCGCTGCGGCCGGAGCAGCGCGCGGGCACCGACGAGACCTGGGACCGCGCGGAGCAAGGTCTGCGTGAAGCACTGACCGCGTGCGGTCTGAAGTGGGAAGAGCTGGCGGGCGAGGGCGCGTTCTACGGACCGAAGATCGAATACCACATCAAGGATGCGCTCGGCCGGTCCTGGCAGTGCGGCACGCTGCAGCTCGACATGGTGCTGCCGGAGCGTCTCGGCGCGGAGTACGTCGCGGAAGACAACAGCCGCCGCCGCCCGGTCATGCTTCACCGCGCAATCGTCGGGTCGATGGAGCGATTCCTCGGCATCCTGATCGAGCACCATGCCGGTGCAATGCCGCCGTGGCTCGCGCCCGTGCAGGCAGTGGTGCTCAATATTGCCGAAAGTCAGGCCGAATACGCTGCATCTCTTGTCCAATCGTTGCAAAAACAAGGGCTTAGAGTGGAGGCCGATTTGCGCAACGAGAAGATTAGCTATAAAATACGCGAGCACACGCTGCAAAAGGTCCCGTATTTGCTGGTTGTCGGGGACAAGGAGCGTGAAGCGCAAACCGTGGCCGTGCGTGCTCGTGGCGGTGTCGATCTCGGCGTCATGCCGGTCGACGCATTCCTCGAACGTCTGCAGCAGGAAGTGCGGGCGTTCAAGTAAGTCACTCGCAGCGCGGCTTGTTTTTTCATTTTTAGAGGAAACGTAACATCGCTACTGATAAGTCGTCACATCGCATCAACGGTGAAATTACCGCACCGGAAGTGCGCTTGGTCGGAGTGGACAACGAGCCGCTCGGAATCGTGAAACTGGCCGAGGCGTTCCGTCAATCGGAACAGCTCGACGTGGATCTCGTCGAAATCGCGCCGCAGGCTTCGCCGCCTGTCTGCCGTTTGATGGATTACGGCAAGTTCAAGTATTCGGAAGCGAAGAAGCAGCACGAGGCAAAGCTGAAGCAGAAGATCGTGCAGGTGAAGGAAGTCAAATTCCGCCCCGGCACGGATGACGGTGACTACAACGTCAAGCTGCGCAACCTCACGCGCTTCCTCGAAGACGGCGACAAGACGAAAATCACGTTGCGTTTCCGCGGTCGCGAAATGGCGCACCAGGAAATCGGCATGCGTATGCTCGAACGCCTGAAGGCGGATCTGGACGAAGTCGGCCAGGTCGAGCAGATGCCGAAGATGGAAGGCCGGCAGATGATCATGGTGCTGGCGCCGAAGAAGAAGGCGAAGTAAGCAAAGTAGTAAGCGATGGATCGCGCGGCGCCCGACAGTAAAAAGGGCGGCCAGCGCGGCATCGCGAGCGGTTTCAGAAACGTGCCGGTTCAGTGGCGCGGTTCATGAAGAGCGGCGGTCTACCAACGAGATCGTTCGCATACAAGTGGCGCGTGGGTTTCGAAGGGCGGGAAGGGATCTTAGCCGGTACGTGAAGATCAGCCGCACACCCATGACCATCTAATAAACTGGAGTAGTTTCATGCCGAAGATGAAGACCAAGAAGAGTGCTGCAAAGCGCTTCGTGGTGCGTCCGGGCGGTACCGTCAAGCGCGGTCAGGCCTTCAAGCGCCACATTCTTACCAAGAAAACCACCAAGAACAAACGCCATCTGCGTGGCGCCACGGCCGTTCATGATTCCGATCTGAACTCCGTCCGCGCAATGCTGCCGTTCGCCTAACCTCATCTAACTTAAGGAGAGCAACATGCCTCGAGTAAAACGTGGGGTTACCGCACGGGCCCGTCACAAGAAGATCATTCGTCTGGCCAAGGGTTACCGCGGCCGTCGCAATAACGTCTATCGCATCGCCAAGCAGGCGGTCATGCGCGCAGGGCAGTACGCCTATCGCGATCGCCGCAACAAGAAGCGTGTGTTCCGCGCACTGTGGATCACGCGTATCAACGCGGCGGTGCGTCAGCACGACATGACCTACAGCGTGTTCATCAACGGCCTGAAGAAGGCTTCGATCGAACTCGACCGCAAGGTGCTGGCTGACATGGCTGTGTTCGACAAGGCTGCTTTTGCTGCGATCGTCAAGCAGGTGAAAGCCGCCGTTGCAGCCTAATTGCGAAATTAGTACTGCGTGGTTTGCCTGAGCGTCGCCGTGTCGTAGACGGTTGCGCGAAGGCAGAAAACGGGGCTCTCACCGAGCCCCGTTTTTGTTGGCCGGACGGTTTTGCGCATGACTTGGATTGTCCGCAGGACATGCGCAAAACCGTAATCAGACTAGAACTTTCGACGTTGAAAAGATGGGATCAATGGATCTGGACCAGATTGTCGCCGACGCGAAAAGCGCCTTTAACAACGCCACCGATGCCACGACGCTCGAAAACGAGAAGGCCCGCTTTCTCGGCAAATCCGGCGCGCTCACCGAACTGCTGAAGGGCCTGGGCAAGCTCGATCCCGAAGCGAAGAAAACCGAAGGCGCGCGCATCAATCTCGCCAAGCAGCAGGTCGAGGCCGCGCTCAACGCGCGCCGTCAGGCGCTGGCCGATGCACTGCTCAACCAGCGGCTCGCCGCCGAAGCGATCGACGTCACGCTCCCCGGGCGCGGCGCGGGCGCGGGCACGCTGCACCCGGTCATGCGCACGTGGGAACGCGTCGAGCAAATTTTCGGTTCGATCGGCTTCGACGTGGCCGATGGTCCCGAGATCGAGACCGACTGGTACAACTTCACGGCGCTGAATAGCCCGGAGAATCATCCGGCGCGCTCGATGCAGGATACCTTCTACGTCGATGGCAAGGACGCCGAAGGGCGCCCGCTCTTGCTTCGCACGCACACCAGCCCGATGCAGGTGCGCTACGCGCGCATGAACAAGCCGCCGATCAAGGTGATCGTTCCGGGCCGCACGTATCGCGTGGACAGCGACGCCACGCACTCGCCGATGTTCAATCAGGTTGAAGGCTTGTGGATCGAGGAGAACATCAGCTTCGCGGACCTGAAAGGCGTCTACACCGATTTCCTCAAGAAATTCTTCGAGCGTGACGACATCCTCGTGCGCTTCCGCCCGTCGTATTTCCCGTTCACGGAGCCGTCCGCCGAAATCGACATGATGTTCGAGCACGGCAAGAACGCGGGCAAGTGGCTTGAAATCTCCGGCTCGGGTCAGGTGCATCCGACCGTCATCCGCAACATGGGTCTGGACCCGGAGCGCTATATCGGTTTTGCGTTCGGTAGCGGCCTCGAGCGTCTGACCATGCTGCGTTACGGCGTGCAGGACCTGCGCCTCTTCTTCGAAAACGACCTGCGTTTCCTGCGCCAGTTCGCCTGAAGCCGCACAGCCCGCGACGCCCGGTCTTTTCAGTGGATCGGGCGTGAGACACCACCTCATTCGAACGTAGACACACATGCAATTCCCCGAATCATGGCTCCGTAGCTTCGTCGATCCCAAGCTCTCGACCGACGAACTCGCTCACGCGCTGACAATGGCCGGTCTCGAAGTCGAAGACCTGCGCCCGGTCGCGCCGCCGACCGCGAAGATCGTCGTCGGGCAAGTGCTGGAAGTGGCGAAGCATCCGAACGCGGACAAGCTCAACGTCTGCCAGGTCGATGCCGGCACGGGCGAGCAGTTGAACATCGTGTGCGGCGCGCCGAATGTGTCGCCGGGCATCAAAGTGCCGGTCGCGCTGATCGGCGCGGTGTTGCCGCCCGTCGAAGCAGGCGGCGAGCCGTTCGCGATCAAGCCGACGAAGCTGCGCGGCATCGACAGCCAGGGCATGCTGTGCTCGGCGCGCGAACTGAAGCTGTCTGAAGACCATAGCGGTTTGCTGATTCTTCCGGCGGACGCGAAGGTCGGCGAGGACATCCGCGAAGCGCTTAACCTTGACGACACCGTCTTCGAAATCAAGCTCACGCCGAACAAGGCGGATTGCCTCTCGGTGTTCGGCGTCGCGCGCGAAACCGCCGCCATCACCGGCGCGCCGCTGAAGACGCTCGACATGCCGCCCGTCAAGACGACGCTCGACGAAAAGCTGCCAGTCAAGGTGCTGGCGCCCGACTTGTGCGGCCGCTTCTCCGGCCGCGTGATCCGTGGCGTGAACGCGCACGCGAAGACGCCGCAATGGATGGTCGAGCGGCTCGAACGCGCGGGCCAGCGCAGCATTTCCGCGCTCGTCGACATCTCGAACTATGTGATGCTCGAACTCGGCCGTCCGACGCACGTGTTCGACCTCGACAAGATTCACGGCGGCATCGAAGTGCGTTGGGGCAAGAAGGGCGAATCGCTCAAGCTGCTGAACGGCAACACCGTCGAGCTGGATGAAACCGTCGGCGTGATCGCGGACGATCGTCAAGTGGAAAGTCTCGCGGGCATCATGGGCGGCGACAGCACGGCCGTCTCGCTGGATACGACGAACATCTATCTTGAAGCCGCCTTCTGGTGGCCGGACGCCATTCGCGGCCGCGCGCGGAAGTACAACTTCTCGACGGACGCGGCGCACCGCTTCGAGCGCGGCGTCGATTATTCGACGACCGTCGAGCATATCGAACGCATCTCGCAGTTGATTCTCGACATCTGCGGCGGCGAAGCCGGTCCGGTCGACGACCAGATCCTCAACGTGCCCGAGCGTCGCCCGGTGAGGATGCGCGTCGAGCGCGCGCATCGCATCATCGGCGTGGAGATCGGCGCGGAGGAGATTGCGCAAATCTTCACGCGCCTGAACCTCGCGTTCGAGCGTGACGGCGACAGTTTCAAGGTCACGCCGCCGCCGTATCGCTTCGATATCGAAATCGAGGAAGACTTGATCGAGGAAGTCGCGCGCATCTACGGCTTCGAGAAAATCCCGGCTCGCCCGCCGGTGGCCGCGAGCGAGATGCGGCGCACGAACGAAACGCGCCGCTCGATTCACGTGCTGCGCGATGCAGTTGCCGCGCGTGACTATTCGGAGACGGTCAACTTCAGTTTCGTGGACGCCGAGTGGGAGAAGGACTTGGCCGGCAACGACAACCCGGTGCGGCTCATCAACCCGATCGCGAGCCAGCTTTCGGTCATGCGCACGACGCTGTTCGGCAGCCTGATCGAGGTGCTGCGCTACAACCTGAACCGGCGTGCGGAGCGTATCCGCGTGTTCGAAGCGGGGCGCGTGTTCCTGCGCGATCCGTCGGTGAAGGCGGGCGAACTGACCGTGGAAGGCTTCGCGCAGCCGAAGCGCATCGGCGGTCTCGCGTATGGTCCCGCGCTCGAAGAGCAGTGGGGCGTGGCGTCGCGCCAAGTCGACTTCTTCGACGTGAAGGGCGATGTCGAGGCGCTCTTCGCGCCGGTCGTGCCGCGCTTCGTCAAGGCCGAGCATCCGGCGCTGCATCCGGGACGCAGCGCGCGCATCGAGGTCGCGGGGCGCGCGGTCGGCTGGATCGGCGAACTGCATCCGCGCTGGATGCAGAAGTATGACTTGCCGCACGCGCCGATTCTCTTTGAAGTCGACGCCGACGCGCTGATGGAACGCGCGCTGCCGACGCCGTCCGAGGTATCGAAATTCCCGCCCGTGCGCCGTGATATCGCCATCGTCGTGGACCAGAACGTGCCCGTGCAGTCGCTTCTCGACGAGCTTGAAAATGCCCGTTCGGAGCCGGCGTGCAAGCACGTCACGAGGGTTGCGCTTTTCGACGAATTCCGTCCAAAATCAAACACTTCCGGCGGTTTGGGAGCGCACGAGAAAAGTCTTGCCTTCCGTGTAACGTTGCAAGATACTGGCGGCACGCTTCAGGACGAAACGGTCGACACGGCCATCAAAACGCTGGTGGATCGCCTGGCTCGAGTACACGGCGCGCGGTTGCGCGGATAGCCTGCAGTTGGCCCCTCCGTCTCAATCGCATTGGCCGTTTTACCGATATGAACCAAATGAACTCGAGTGATTTCGAAGCCCTTCTTTCGGCGCAGCGTAGCGCCATGACCCGCGACAACACCACTTCGGGCGCGTTGTCGAATGACACGCCAACGCTCACCAAAGCCGAACTGGCCGAAATGCTGTTCGACCACGTCGGTCTGAACAAGCGCGAAGCGAAGGACATGGTCGAAGCGTTCTTCGAGGTCATCCGCGACGCGCTGGAAAGCGGCGACAGCGTCAAGCTGTCTGGCTTTGGCAACTTCCAGTTGCGCGACAAGCCGCAGCGTCCGGGGCGCAACCCGAAGACTGGCGAAGCCATTCCTATCGCGGCGCGGCGCGTGGTCACTTTTCATGCGAGTCAAAAGCTGAAGGCGCTGGTCGAGACGGGAGCGGAGACGAGTCTGACTCGCTGACGTTCATCCCGCGCCGACAGGCGCATCCCGCTGTTCGACCGCCGCGCTTCATCGACATCACTCACCACGATGGTTGATCGACGATGGAAAAAGTCGTCTTGCCTCCGATCCCGGCCAAGCGTTATTTCACGATTGGCGAAGTCAGCGAACTGTGCGGTGTGAAGCCGCACGTGCTGCGCTATTGGGAACAGGAGTTTACGCAGCTCAGGCCCGTCAAGCGGCGCGGTAACCGCCGGTATTATCAGCATCACGAAGTCTTGCTGATCCGGCGGATTCGGGAGCTGCTGTACGAGCAAGGCTTCACGATCAACGGCGCGCGCAATCGGCTGGATGCGCAAGGGCGCTCCAACGGCGACGATGCCATGTCGGCGGATTCACCCGGCGCCGCGCAAGCGCAGCAGCCGGCGGTCGATGTCGATCAGCTTCGCAAGGAGATCATGCAGGTGATCGATTTGCTCGGCGGGTGAGCGCCACGCCGGACAAAAAAAAAGCCGCGATCGCGTATCGCGGCTTTTTCGTTTGTATCGAGCGTGCATGCAACGTCGGCTGTACGATAGTCGCGTCTCTTTCTCGACCTCTCCAGGAGGGCTTATGCGAGTGTTGATCGTTGGCGCAACCGGGTTGCTGGGTACGGAGATCGCGCGGATTCTGGGACCGGAGCACGAAGTCATCGCGGCGAGCCGCAAGGGTTCGGACGTCCCTGTCGATTTGTCCGACAAGGCGAGCATCGCGGCGATGTACTCGAAGGTGGGCAACGTGGGCGCGGTGCTGTGCGTCGGCGGGACCGCGAAGTTCGCGCCGCTCGACGCGCTTTCCGACGACGACTATGCGTTTAGTCTCGCCAACAAGCTAATGGGCCAGGTCAACCTCGTGCGCTGCGCAATCGGCCATGTGGACGAGGGCGGCTGTATCACGTTGACGAGCGGCACGCTCGCGCAACAGCCGATGGTCGGCAGCGCAGCTGTCAGTATCGTCAATGCGGGTGTTGAGGGATTCGCGCGCGCGGCGGCGCTGGAGTTGCAGGGAAAGATGCGCGTCAACGTGGTAAGCCCGCGATGGGTGGCCGAGACGCTTCAGTCCATGGGAAAGGATCCGTCGGCCGGCATTCCCGCTGTCGACGTGGCGAGAGCGTATAAGCGCACGATCGACGAACCGATCACGGGACAAGTGCTGCTTGCCGCTAAAGGATAAGCGGCGTTAGCCCGGGGCAGCCTTGACGCTTTTTTCCGAGCCTGCGACCGACCAATAGACGATGCTGGGCCCGATACCGCGCGGTGGATAAATGCGCCAGTCGTTCGCGCCATGGTGGAAGAAGTAGAGCGCGTAGAAGCCGCCGCGTTCCTTATCGGGCGCACTGACGCAAACGTAGCGGCTTCCGCCGGGATAGATGCGGCCGAAGCGCGTCACGCGCGCAGCACTTCTCGCGTCGAACCGTCCGGCGATCTCACTTCGCAACGAGGATGGGATGTAATCGGGCTGGGCGCGCCTGTGATCCACAGGCGCGCAAGCGGACAGAGGCATTGCGGTGCCGCTCCTTATGTGTCAGTTGAACATTAGAGCTTAAGTGGCTGTTAAGCAAGCGAATTCGCGCGCCGCAACAGTTTGGAGACACGTGCTCGACGCAGAACGTAGTCTTAGCCGAATGCCGGAGACCGGAGCCGAATTGAACAAAAGGCTCTCCGGCCAGAAGCCGGAGAGCCTTTTGAAATTTGGTCGGGGCGAGAGGATTTGAACCTCCGACCACCTGCACCCCATGCAGGTACGCTACCAGGCTGCGCTACGCCCCGAAAGAGCGAAAGTATATCAGAGCGAATCGAATAGTAGAACCGCTTCGGCGATTTTTGCGGCAAACGTCGAAGAAACCACTTCTGCGGCTATGCATCACGACGCTGCGGCGGTCGACCCGTCACTGATCGGCACGTCCACCGCGGCGGCGCGCGGTTTGGCAACCCGTTGCCGCTGCCGGAACCGCAGCGCCAGCACCAGCGACACCGCGCAAGGAACGAGATAGCACGCCACGCGCGTGCTCCATGCGCCGCGCGATCCCACGCTTTCATACTGCGTATGCGCATGAAAGCTCGCCGACGCAAACACCATCGTCAGTGTGAAGTCGAGCACCATGGCCAAGAGGCAGAAGACGAAGTAGATCAATGCGCCGTTCCAGTTCAGTGTTTTGTTGGCAGCATTGGCCGTGCGGCACGCGAAGAGCACGACGCCGAGCAATAACAGGTTGAAAAACAAAGGAATCCAGGGAAAGTCCATGTGCGGATGGCCTCATGCGCTGAAGAAATCGGCAGTCCGCCTACCGGACGCCGGCGCGATCTTCACACGCAGCCCCGTTCCCCTTGAATAAGAGTATTCCTAATCAGTTTGGCCGGTCCGCAAGCGACTCGGAGAGGAAATCGATGAACGTGCGCACCTTCGTCGTCATGTACTTCCGGCTCGTGTAGACCGCGTAGACCGCTGGCGCAAAGGCCGCGTAGCCCGGCAGCACGCGCACGAGCGCGCCCGACGCGAGTTCCGGTTCCACGATCCAGGAAGGAAAATACGCGAGGCCGATACCCGCCTTCACGAGTTGAAGCGCCATCGAAGTGTCGTTTGTTTTCAACACGGCTTGATTTTTGACGGTGACTGCGCCGTCCGGTCCCGTGAGCGTCACCGATTCGATGTTGGTGTATGTCGGCAAGACCATGCGATGCCGCGCAATATCGTCCGGATGGCGAGGCTCACCGTGACGCGCCAGGTAAGCGCGCGAGCCGGCCAGCACGAAGGGCATTGTGCATAGCGGCCGCACGATCAACGAAGGCGATGGTTCCGAGGTCACGCGCAACGCCATGTCGTAGCCTTCTTCGACAAGATCGACGAAGCGATTCTCCAGCCGCAAGTCGACGAGCACGCCCGGATAACGCGCCTGATACGCGACGAGCAGATCCGCGAACCGGCGATTCGCGAACCAGCCCGGCGCCGTCACCTTCAACACGCCCTGCGGCTTCGCGGTCTGCGCACCGACCGCCGCTTCGGCCGCCTGCAAAATGTCGAGCGCCTCGCGGCACTGCTCGTAATACACACTGCCGGCTTCGGTCAGACTCAGGTGCCGTGTCGTACGGTTGAGCAGGCGCACGCCGAGTTGACGTTCGAGGTTGGCGACGTGCTTGCTCGTCATCGCCGTCGAGAGATCGAGGCGCTCGGCCGCCTTCACGAAGCTGCCGGCTTCGACCACTTCGCGAAACACGCGCAGGCTGGTGAGCGCATCCATCGGTCAGATTCCGTGGGAAAGCAAAGCCGTGATGTTAGCCGGATCACTTCGGCCATTCATCGAGCGCGTCGTTGAAAAGCGAGGCGACGACGCCGCGCAGCCACGTCGTGCGCGGATCGTTGTGATACTTGCGATGCCAGTGCTGCTTGAGATCGAAGCGCGGCAGCGCGAGCGGCGGCTCGGCGAGCGTGATCGACGCATGTTCGGCCACGTAAGCGAAGCCGATCGCATGCGGCACCGTCGCAATGAGATCGGTGCGCGAGAGGATGAACGGCAGGCTCATGAAGTGCGGCGTCTCCAGCACGGCGCGCCGCCGCACGCGCTCCTTGTCGAGATAATTCTCAAGGATTTCCTGGCTGCGTCCTTCGGCGCGCACGACCGCGTGTCCGCATTCGACGAAGCGTTCCAGCGTGAGCGGCGCATTCGCAAACGGATGATCGCGCCGCATGAGACAAATGAAGCGGTGCGAAAACAGCCGCTGCTGGAAGAAATTGTTGCCGTGCAGATCGGGGAAATAACCGACGGCGAGATCGATGTCACCGGACGCCAACCCGCGCTCGACTTCCCCGTGCGATGCCGACACCGAGCGCAAATTCGCGTGCGGCGCTTCCTTCGCGAACGCCTGCAACAGACGCGGCAGAAACACGATCTCGCCGACATCCGAGAGCGCGATGGCGAACGTGTCGGTGCTCGAAGAAGGATCGAAGTGCTGCGTGTCGAGCAGGCCGCGCTCGATGCGGCTCAGCGCCTCGCGCGCCGCGGGCACGAGCGCGAGCGCGCGCGGCGTCGGTTCCATGCCGCGCGACGTGCGCACGAAAAGCGGATCGTTGAAGTACTCGCGTAACCGCCCGAGCGCCGTCGATACGCGCGGCTGACTCACGCCGAGCCGCTCGGCCGCTCGGCTCACGTTGCGCGTCTCCTCGATGGCGACGAGAAACGGGATCAGGTTCAGGTCGAGGTCGTTCATGGTTGTGGACGGCAGGCCGCCGTCAGCCGCGTCGCGCGACCAGTTCGGACACGCGCTGCGCCGCGGTTTGCAGCGGGTCGAGAAACGCCTTCACCATTTGCTTCGCGTTCTTGCGCTGCGCGTTGCCGCTGATATTGAGCGCCGCGATCACGCGGCCTTGCCGGTCGCGGATCGGCGCGGACATCGAAATCAGCCCTTCCTCCAGTTCCTGATCGACGATCGCCCAGCCCTGACGGCGCACCAGCGCGATCGCGTCTTTCAACGCATTGCGGTCGGTGATCGTGTGCGGTGTTCTCGCGACGATGTGGCTGGCGTCGAGCACCGCGTCGAGCCGCGCGTCGTCGAGCGCCGAAAGCAGCACGCGGCCCATCGACGTGCAGAACGCGGGCAGACGGCTGCCGATAGACAGATTCTGCGTGATGATCTTGTGCGTCGGCACGCGCAGCACATAGACGATTTCCGCGCCGTTCAGCACGGCCGCCGAACAGCTCTCGTGAACCTGCTCGACGAGATCCTCCATGACGGGCTCGGCCAGATTCCAGAACGGCATGGAGGTGAGATAGGCGAACCCGAGATCGAGAATTTTCGGCGTCAGTTGGAAGAGCCGGCCATCGGCTTCCACGTAACCGAGCGACTGCAACGTAAGCAGAATGCGCCGCGCGCCAGCGCGCGTGAGGCCCGTGGCGGCGGCGACATCGGTGAGCGTTTGCGCAGGGCGGTTGACATCGAACGAACGAATGACGGCCAGGCCGCGCGCGAACGACTGCACGTACGCATCGCCGGGACGCGACGGCGCGTCCTGCACGTCGGTATCAAAAGAGGGCGTTGGATGCTTGTTCATGACATTCTCGACGGCGCAGGCTCCGTACAAACCCGCGAATCGCACAGGTTTCGTTGACACTGCAACGAACGCGGGACTACCATTCAGTTGTTCGCTAAACGAATCCATGTTCGCATATCGAACATGCTCACGCAAGCGTCGCTGAGGCGCAGGTAAACCCGATGTTCCAAAGCAGGCGCAGTGTTCGCCCGCCCGGAACGGGACCGGAGAAGAACGGCAATGATCAACAAGATTTTCGAATCGCTCGCGTCCGCAGTCGCGGATGTTCATGACGGAGCGACCATCATGATCGGCGGATTCGGCACGGCGGGCATGCCGTCCGAACTGATCGACGCGCTCATCGAGCAGGGCGCGCGCGAGCTCACCATCGTGAACAACAATGCGGGCAACGGCGATACCGGGCTGGCTGCGCTCCTGAAGGCCAAGCGCGTGCGCAAGATCATCTGCTCGTTTCCGCGGCAGACGGATTCGCATGTCTTCGACGCGCTCTACCGCGCTGGCGAGATCGAACTGGAACTGGTGCCGCAGGGCAATCTCGCCGAGCGCATCCGCGCGGCGGGCGCGGGCATCGGCGGCTTCTTCACGCCGACGGGCTACGGCACGAAGCTCGCGGAAGGCAAGGAAACGCGCGAAATCGACGGCAAGCACTACGTGCTCGAATCGCCGCTGCACGCGGACTTCGCGTTGATCAAAGCGTTCAAGGGCGACCGCTGGGGCAATCTGGTCTATCGTAAAACAGCGCGCAACTTTGGGCCGATCATGGCGAGCGCCGCGAAGACGGCCATCGTGCAGGTGTCGAAGGTCGTGCCGCTCGGCGAACTGGACCCCGAAAACATTGTGACGCCGGGCATCTTCGTGCAGCGCGTCGTGGAAGTGCCGCAAGCGGTTCATCAAGCCGAACTCGCCGCCGAAGCTGCATAAGGATAGATGCCATGAAGAAACTGACTCGTGACGAAATGGCCAAGCGCGTGGCCGCGGACATTCCCGAAGGCGCATATGTGAATCTGGGCATCGGCGTGCCGACGCTCGTCGCCAATCATCTCGCGGCTGACCGCGAGATCTTCCTGCACAGCGAAAACGGTCTGCTCGGCATGGGCCCGGCGCCCGCCAAAGGCGAAGAGGACGACGAACTCATCAACGCCGGCAAGCAGCACGTGACGCTGCTCACGGGCGGCGCGTTCTTCCATCACGCGGATTCGTTCGCGATGATGCGCGGGGGCCATCTCGACTTCTGCGTGCTGGGCGCGTTTCAGGTCTCGGCGAAAGGCGATCTCGCGAACTGGCACACCGGCGCGCCCGACGCGATTCCGGCTGTCGGCGGCGCGATGGACCTCGCCATCGGCGCCAAGCAGGTCTACGTGATGATGGAACTGCTCACGAAGCAGGGCGAAAGCAAGCTGGTTGCCGAGTGTTCGTATCCGGTAACGGGTGTGCAGTGCGTGGACCGGGTGTACACGGACCTCGCCGTGTTCGACGTGACGCCGGACGGCTTCGTCGTGCGCGAAATCGTCGACGGCCTGTCGTTCGCGGAACTGCAGAAGCTGGCCAACGTGCCGCTCCAGTACGCGCCCATTTCCGAGGCAGCCTGAGAGACAACACAGATTGGAGCAATCGATGAAAAATGCATTCGTATGTGACGCGATCCGCACGCCGTTTGGCCGCTATGCCGGCTCGCTGTCGTCGGTGCGCGCGGACGATCTGGGCGCCGTGCCGCTGCGCGCGCTGATGGAACGCAACAAGGAAGTGGACTGGGAAGCGGTCGAGGAAGTCATCTACGGCTGCGCGAATCAGGCGGGCGAAGACAACCGCAACGTCGCGCGCATGTCCGCGCTGCTCGCGGGACTGCCGGTCGGTGTGCCGGGCTCGACGGTGAATCGCCTGTGTGGTTCCGGCATGGACGCCATCGGCATCGCGGCGCGCGCCATCAAGTCGGGCGAAGCCGGGCTGCTCGTCGCGGGCGGGGTCGAAAGCATGAGCCGCGCGCCGTTCGTCATGGGCAAGGCGACGAGCGCGTTCTCGCGTCAGGCCGATATTTACGATACGACCATCGGCTGGCGCTTCGTGAATCCGCTGATGAAAAAGCAGTACGGCGTCGATTCGATGCCCGAGACCGCCGAAAACGTCGCGGACGACTACAAGGTGAGCCGCGAAGATCAGGACGCGTTCGCGTTGCGCAGTCAGCAGAAGGCGGCGCGCGCGCAAAAGGACGGCTCGCTCGCGCAGGAAATCACGCCGGTCACGATCCCGCAGAAAAAGGGCGATGCCATCGTCGTGGATCGCGACGAGCATCCGCGCGAGACGAGCCTCGAAGCGCTCGCGAAGCTCAAGGGCGTCGTGCGCCCGGACGGCAGCGTGACGGCGGGTAACGCGTCGGGCGTGAACGACGGCGCCTGCGCGCTTCTGATCGCCGACGAGGACAGCGCGAAGCGCCACGGCCTCACGCCGCGCGCGCGCATTCTCGGCATGGCGACCGCAGGCGTGCCGCCGCGCGTGATGGGCATCGGACCCGGCCCGGCGTCGCAAAAGCTGTTGGCGCGCCTTGGCATGACCATCGACCAGATGGACGTCATCGAACTGAACGAAGCCTTCGCCTCGCAAGGGCTCGCGGTGCTGCGCATGCTCGGCGTCGGCGACGACGATCCGCGCGTCAATCCGAACGGCGGCGCCATTGCGCTCGGCCATCCGCTCGGCGCGAGCGGCGCGCGGCTCGTCACGGCGGCGACGTATCAGCTCGAACGCACCGGCGGCCGCTTCGCGCTCTGCACCATGTGCATCGGCGTGGGGCAGGGCATCGCGATGATCATCGAGCGCGTCTGACGACATGTTCGACTCCACCGGACGCCTGACCGACCTGATTTGCGGCAGCGAGGCGGCAAACGCCGTCTGGTCGCCGCGCGCGACCGTGCAGGCCATGCTCGATGTCGAAGCCGCGCTCGCGCGTGCGTCGGCGCAAGCGGGCGTGATCCCGGCGAGCGCCGTCGATGCGATCGTCGCCGCCTGCGACGCCGACAACATCGACGCCGCCGCGCTCATGTCCGGCGCGGCCGCGGGCGGCAATCTCGCGATTCCGCTCGTCAAGCAGCTCACCGCCGTCGTCAAGGCGCGCGACGCGGAAGCCGCCAAGTACGTGCATTGGGGCGCGACGAGTCAGGACATCATCGACACGGGCGTCGTGCTGCAACTGCGCGCGGCGCTCGATCTGCTCGACGCGGATCTGCGCACGCTCGCCGATGCGCTCGCGGATCAGGCCGAAAAGCATCGCGCGACGCCGATGATCGGCCGCACGTGGCTGCAACAAGCGCTGCCGATCACGCTCGGGCTGAAGTTCGCGCAATGGCTCGATGCGGTGACGCGTCACCGCGAGCGCCTTGCCGACTTGCGCGCACGCGCGCTCGTGCTTCAGTTCGGCGGCGCGGCGGGCACGCTCGCGAGCCTGCGTGACAAGGCGCTTGCGACCGCGCGCGCACTCGCCGACGATCTGCGTCTCACGCTGCCCGCCCTGCCGTCGCATACGCAGCGTGATC
Source organism: Caballeronia sp. LZ062 (assembly GCF_031450785.1). Taxonomy (NCBI): domain Bacteria; kingdom Pseudomonadati; phylum Pseudomonadota; class Betaproteobacteria; order Burkholderiales; family Burkholderiaceae; genus Caballeronia; species Caballeronia sp. LZ062. The sequence goes on along the minus strand of NZ_JARTWB010000002.1, from coordinate 1,386,583 downwards.
GGATCGCGGAAGCGGCGTCGTTCTTCGGCATGCTGACCGGCACGCTCGGCAAGATCGCGCGGGACATCTCGCTCATGATGCAGACGGAAGTCGGCGAAGTGGCGGAGCCGTCGGCGGCGGGCAAGGGCGGCTCCTCGACGATGCCGCACAAGCGCAATCCGGTCGGCTGCGCGGCCGTACTCACGGCGGCCACGCGCGCGCCCAATCTCGTCGCGACGATCTTCGCGGGCATGGTGCAGGAGCACGAACGCGCACTCGGCGGCTGGCAGGCAGAATGGGAAGCGCTGCCGGACCTGGCGCGGCTGACGGCGGGCGCGCTCGCCAACGTGAAGAACATGGTGCCGGGGCTCGAAGTGAACGTCGGGCGGCTCGCGGCGAATCTCAACGCGACGAACGGCCTCGTGCTCGGCGAGGCGGTGATGCTGGCGCTCGGCGACGCCATCGGGCGGCTGGATGCGCATAGGTTGGTCGAAGGCGCGTCGAAGGCGGCGGTCGCGAGCGGTCAGCCGCTCTTCGACGTGCTCGCCGCGAATGAAACCGTCAGCGCGCATCTCTCGCAAGAGCGCCTCAAAGAATTGCTCGATCCGGCGAACTACGTCGGTCAGGCTCAGGCGTTCGTCGATGCGGCGCTCTCGCAGCATCGCCAGTATCAAGATACGGAGCAATAACAGCATGCCTTTTGCCGATATCAACCAGACCCGGATTCACTACCGGATCGACGCCACCGCGGGCAACGACGCGCCGTGGCTCGTGCTCTCGAATTCGCTGGGCGCGGACGTGTCGATGTGGACGCCGCAAATCGAGGCGTTCGCGCCGCATTACCGCGTCCTGCGCTACGACACGCGCGGTCACGGCCATTCCGACGTGCCGCCGGGCCCGTACACCGTCGATCAATTGATCGGCGACGTGATCGCGCTGATGGATCACGTCGGTATCGAACGCGCGAATTACTGCGGTCTGTCGATGGGCGGGCTGACCGGAATCGGCCTCGCCGCGCGTCATCCCGAGCGGTTCTCGCGCGTCGTGCTGTCGAACACGGCCGCGAAGATCGGCTCGGACGCCGTCTGGACGCCGCGCGCCGCGAAAGCGCGCGAGAGCGGCGGCATGGCCGCGCTCACCGACAGCGTCATCGCCCGCTGGTTCACTGCGCCGTTCATCGAGCGGGAGCGGCTCGTGCTCGCGAATATCCGCGACGTGTTCCGCCACACGTCGGGCGACGGCTACGCGTCGAATTGCGAAGCCATCCGTGACGCCGACCTTCGCGAGGAAGCGAAGACCATCGCGCTGCCGGTGCTCGTCATCGCGGGAACCCACGATCTTTCGACGACCGCCGAGCAGGGCCGCGAACTCGCGGGCGCGATCGGCGGATCGCGTTACGTCGAACTGGATGCCGCGCATCTCGCGAACATCGAGAAGCACGACGCCTACACGCACGCCGTCCTCGACTTTCTCGGAGAACAGCAATGACCGACGACGAACGCTACGAAGCAGGCATGAAGGTGCGCCGCGCAGTGCTGTCCGATGCGCACGTGGACCGCTCGCTTGCGAACCGCACGGACCTCACGAGCGAATTCCAGAACTTCATCACGCGCTACGCATGGGGCGAGATCTGGACGCGCGAAGGCTTGCCGCGCCATACGCGCAGTCTCATCACGATTGCGATGATGGTGGCGCTCAACCGCAGCGAAGAACTCGCGCTGCACCTGCGCGCCGCGAAAAACAACGGCGTGACGCAGGACGAGATCAAGGAAGTGCTGATGCAGACCGCGGTGTATTGCGGCGTGCCCGCGGCGAACTCGGCATTCCACCTCGCGCAGAAGATCTTCGAGGAGGAAGCGCGCTCGGGCGGGCAGTAATCGCTCGTGATGCGGCGCGTGCGGCGCTGAGAAAATTCAGAACGCGTAGTACGGCCCGTCGCCCGCCGGGGTCGGGCGTCCTTCCAGCGCGGTGAAGACGCGCCGGCCATAGAAGAACGGCAAGCCCCAGTCGAAGAAGCCGCTCGCGGGCCCGGCCAGATTGCTGAACGCGTAATTGCCGCTCGACAAAAGCGTCGTCGATTTGCCGACGGAAAACGACACGCCCGCCGTCGCGCCCGTCGGCGAACTCAGCGTCGCGCTGAGCGTCTGCGTCGTGGCCGGGCAGTACCACACGCCGCAGGACGTGAGCGTGGTGGACGGGAAGAAGAGGCCGTTGGAGCCGCTGTCGATGAAGCTGGAGCCGTAGTCGCTGCCGCCGAAGTTCGTCGAGACGTAGCCGGTGATCGAGTTCGACTTCAGGACCGTGGCCGAGCCGAGGCCGTTATTCGCCTGCGAGCCGATCCCGAAGGTCATCGTTCCCGCGACCGCAGACGCGCCTTCGGGCGGCACGGCCGGCAATTCGATCAGCACGCCGTTGTTGTCGGTCGCAAAGCGCGCGATCGGATTCGTCACTTGCTGCGCGACTGCGAGCGTGCTCGCCGAACACGCACCCGCCGTGCAGTTGTAGTACCAGCGCGGCATCGCCGACACTGCGCAGCCGCCGCCGCAATCGGCGGTGAACGGGCCGACGCCTAAGATCCCGTTGCCGCGCAGGTTCGACGCGGTGAGCATAGGCAGGCCGGACTGGCTGCAATCCGTGGCGGCGGCGGGCACGGCGGAATCCGCGATCAACTGGACGGATGTCGCGCTCGCCAGCTGGCCGGCGAGACGCACGTCGGCCTGCCGAACCGCGCCCCACGTGTAGCCGGAGCCAAACACGGCGCACTCCGCGACGACCGAACTGCCCGCGCTGCCCGCGCTTCCCGCCACGAGCGGCAGTGCAATCGACGGAGCAAGCGCGGACGCCAGCACCCGCAGCCCTTGCGATCCGGTATCGACCTGAATGTTGTCGATGGTCTGGCACGTGTTCGTGCCGGGAATGCACAGCGTGACGCTCGTTTGCAGCATGTTGCGCGTGCCGGTCGCGGTTCGCGTGACCTGGATCGGCTGCACATTGGGCGTCGAGGACTGAACGACGACGTTGCTCGCCGCGCTCGGGGAACTGGCGGCGAGCGGAGCGCTCGCCGCTGCCGGCGTGCTCGCGGCGGCGGGGGCGCTGGCCTGCGCGGGCGCGCTGCCCGCCGACGGTGCGGGCGTCGAAGCGGCGGTGTTGCTCGAGCCGCCCCCGCCGCATGCATGAAGCAGCACGCAGACAGCGGTGACGGGCAGATGAGAAAGCGTGCGGATGGTCATGACTGGTCTCTTCGCGCCTTATTCGATATCCGCAGCCGATACGCCCGCCGGCAACGCACTCGCGAGCCATGCGCGCCCGCTGAATTCGCGCAGCTGGGTGCGGTTCTCGACCATGAGGTTCCCGTTCGAGACGCGGGCCGCGTGCAGTCCGGCATCGCCAGCCGTTGCGCTCGCGCCGTCCCGAAAGCGCGAGAAGTACGCGCCGAGCAGCGCTTCGACGTTGGGCATCGCCGGGCCGCGCCACGACACCGCGTACACGGTGCCCGCCGAATCGACGTATTCGCGCACGACGATCCCATGCGCATCGGTGCTCTCGCGGTAGCTCACGAGCCCGCTTTGCGCCCGATGCATCACCGCGCCGTCCGCACCATTCGACGCGCGTTTCGTGGCGCCGAGCTGCGCGTGGCAAAGCGTGCTGACGCCGAGCGCGAGAAGTATCGCGGTGGCGAGCTGCAGAGGATGTCTTATGGTTCGCATCGTTCTCTCCGACTGTTCTAGGAGTACTCCTATTTTTGAGATCGGATTCTAAGATGAATACGAAGCCGGGCGATACGGGGCGGTGCCGCGCGGCTCCGCGTCGAAAGATAGCCAATAGACCCGCAAAAACAAGACGTTGCGAGAATCCGAACCACACATTGACGATTTCGGTGGATGTCATAAATTGTCAAATGTCGGCCTAAGCCGTCTAATGTTCATGGCGCCCGTCGCGCGCTTGCCGCCGCGAGTCGAGAAAGGAAGTCTGTGAGCTCGAGCGCGCGTTTGCGCCGTTCGCGGTGGCCCGGCTCGCCGCCGACCCCCTCTTTTTGCACGGCGTCGCGCGGGACCGGTAAAATGCCGGGTTGATCCACGGACGACCCCGTGGCGTAGCGGAAGGACTTTCCAGACATGACAGATTTTCGTGTAACCAAGCGGATGGCTGCGCTTTTCGCGGTGGCCGGAATCGTGGCGGGTTGCGGCACTTCTTCGCCCACCGCGATCAACTACAAGAGCGACCAACGCTCGAAGCAATCGTCGCTCGCCGTTCCGCCGAACCTTCTCGACGAGGCGGTCGACCAGCGGTCGCTGCCGCCGCAAGGCGGACAAGCATCGCTCTCGGATCTCCAGCAGGTTCAAAAAGTCGCGCCGAGTGCGCCCACCGTGGTGCCGCCGGTTGCCGGCATGCATATTCAGCGCGACGGCGCGGAGCGTTGGCTCGTCATCGACAACAAATCGCCCGATCAGGTCTGGCCGCAAATCCGCCGCTTCTGGCAGGAGCAGGGCTTTCTGCTTGTCGTGGATTCGCGCGACAAGGGCGTGATGGAAACCGACTGGAACGAAACGCATCCGCAAATTTCCGACGGCCTGATCCGCGACACGCTCGCCAAGGCCACCGGCAACTCCTATGTGACGGCCGAGCGCAACAAGTACCGTACACGGCTCGAAACGGCATCAAACGGCGGCACGTATGTGTTCATCAGCCAGAAGGGCATGCGCGAGGCGCTGACCGGCGTGAACAACGACACGAGCCAGTGGCAGGCGCGCCCGAACGATCCGGCGCTCGAGAACGAATATCTGAAGCGGCTGATGTCCTCGCTCGCGCTGTCGGATTCGCGTCAGACGGCGGGCGTCGCCGGCTCGGCCAATACCGCCGATACCGCCGCGTCCGCGAGCGCGCAGCCCGCGAAGGGCGGCGACAGCAAGGCTGCGGCCGCCGCCGCGCAAAACGTGGCGAACGCCGCCAACAGCCCGATCCGCAACGAGACGGTGCCTCAGGCGGATTCCGCGCAATTGACGTTGCCCGAGGCATACGACCGCGCGTGGCTGCGCGTGGGAATCGCGCTGGACCGCGCGAATTTCACGGTGGACGATCGGGACCGGGCGCGCGGCGTCTACTTCGTGCGTTATGTCGACCCGAACGACAAATCGGCGCGCGAGCAGGGCTTCTGGAGCCAGGTCTTCCACGGCCGCAAGGAAATCGAGGTCAAGCAGTATCAGGTCAACGTGCGCGCAATCACCGAAGGCGAGACGCGCGTCGCGATCGTCGACGACAAAGGCCAGGTCGATTCCTCTCCGCAAGCGCGGCAAATCATGGCGCTGCTGGCGGGTCAGATCGGCTGAATCGGCGTTCGAAGCGCGACAGGTTGCACGCCATGCAAACCGCCTCTTCACGGGGCGGTTTTTTTTCGCCTGTTTATCGCAGGGCGCGAGCTTTGGCCATCGTCACGAATAGTGCGACGCCAGACGAATTGCGTGCGAAGTACGTGCTTATATTGCGCAGAGGATTCTTTTCATCGCGCAATGTGCGCAATAGCTTATAAAAAAATGCCGGGGGACAGTACATTGCGTCCATGGCGTGATTGACGCGCCGCGCCGCTCTGCACAGAGCAGCAAAGCACCCGCACAAGACAACCGATAACGGCTCGCGGCAGGCGAGCCCCGATGGCCCCGTCGCCTATCCTCGTAGGGCGACGGCTTTTGCCCGCGTTCCACCCGGAGCGCGGGCTTTTTCTTTGTTCGATTAAATCGTTTTCGGCGGGATTTACGGCGCGCGTTTATCCTTCGGTTTTAATCGTTTATTGAATGAGGAGAATACGCGTATGTCAGAAGTCGCCGTTGTCGCCATTTTCGTCGCAAAGCCGGGCAAGGAAGAAGAATTGCGGCAAGTGCTGGAAGCGAACGTGGAACCGACGCGCCAGGAACGCGGCGCGCTTCAGTACGATCTGCATCGCGACATCAAGGAGCCGCGCCGCTTTATCTTCGTCGAACGTTGGGAAAGCGAAGCCGCGCTCGAGGAGCACGGCAAGACGGCGCACATCCAGGCGTTCCGCGCGAAGTCGCCGGAATTGTGCGAGCACGGCGAAGTGCGCGTTGCAAGCAAACTGCTCTGAAGCCGGCCGTCAATGCGTTTCGTGCGGGACATCCAGAATCAGGATGATGGTCCAGTCCGCTTCGCCGTCATGGTGATACTGACGTTCCGCCACGATAAACGGCTGTTGCTTGCCCGCCGGTCCGAGAAACAGCACGTCGCCTTCCATCGGCAGACATTCGACCGGCGGCAGCGCCAGGAACGCGTCCTTGTTGGCGTTGCGCGGCATTAGTTTCTCGATCTTGCGCGATGCCGCGTCGGTCCATTCGATATCCAGTTGAATATTGCTCATGCTGTCGTTCGCACGCGAGTGCGCTCCACGGTTGAATCGTTGAAAAAGACGATGCGCAATGTAGCACACGCCATGCGTTCCCCGCGACGCGCTCCACAAGCACGAACGGCCCGCGGCCATGAGCCCGCGAGCCGTTCTTCACCCGCAATCGACGACGGGCGTTTCAGATCTCTTCGTAAAGCGGAAGCGTGAGGAATTCGGTGAATTCCGCCGACGTCGACATCGTTTCGAATATCTTCGCGGCGCGTTCATACGGCTTCGTATCGCTGCCCGCACCGCCAACGCTCTGCTTCACCTTCTCCAGCTCGTCGATGATGATCTCGCGCACCATCGCCGCCGTGACCTTGCGGCCGTCTTCGAGCTTGCCCTTCGGCGAACGAATCCATTGCCAGACTTGCGAGCGCGAAATCTCGGCGGTGGCGGCGTCTTCCATGAGGTTGTGAATCGGCACGCAGCCATTGCCCGCGAGCCACGATCCGAGGTAATGGATGCCGACGTTCACGTTATTGCGCAGACCCGCCTCCGTGATCGGCGCTTCCGGACGGAAGTCGAGCAGGTCGTGCGCGGTCACTTGCACATCGGGCCGCTGCTTCTCGATCTGATTCGGCTTGTCGCCGAGCACCTTGACGAACTCTTCCATCGCGACCGGCACGAGCCCGGGATGCGCGACCCAGCCGCCGTCGTAGCCGTCGGTCGCGTCGCGCGCCTTGTCGGAGCGCACGCCGCCCATTGCTTTCTCGTTCGCGGCGGGATCGTTCTTGATCGGAATCAGCGCGGACATGCCGCCGATGGCGGGCGCGTTGCGCCTGTGGCACGTCTTGAGCAATTCCAGCGCATAGGCGCGCATGAACGGCACGGTCATCGTGATCTGCGCACGGTCGGCGAGGCAGAAATCGGGATTGTTCTTGAACTTCTTGATCGCGGAGAAGATGTAGTCCCAGCGGCCCGCATTCAGCCCGGAGCTATGTTCGCGCAGTTCGTACAGAATCTCGTCCATCTCGAACGCGGCGAGAATCGTTTCGACGAGCACGGTCGCGCGAATCGTGCCGCGCGCAATGCCGACGCCTTCCTGCGCCGCGACGAAGATGTCGTTCCAGAGACGCGCTTCGAGATGGCTTTCCATCTTCGGCAGATAGAAGTAGGGGCCGCTGCCGCGCGCGATCAGTTCCTTCGCGTTATGAAAGAGATAAAGCGCGAAATCGAAGATGCCGCCGGACACGCGCTGCCCGTCGACGGTCACGTGCTTCTCGTCGAGATGCCAGCCGCGCGGACGCACGATCAGCGTCGCCGTCTCGTCGTTGAGCGTGTACGACTTGCCGTTCTGCTCGAGCGAGATCGTCCGGCGCACGGCTTCCTTGAGATTGATCTGGCCGACGATCTGGTTGTCCCACGCGGGCGCGTTCGAATCCTCGAAGTCGGTCATGTAGGAATCCGCGCCGGAGTTGAGCGCGTTGATGATCATCTTGCGCTCGACCGGGCCGGTGATCTCCACGCGCCGGCACTGCAGATCCTTCGGCAGCGGCGCGACGGTCCAGTCGCCTTCGCGGATGGCCTTCGTTTCTTCGAGGAAGCCGGGCCGCTCGCCCGCGTCCAGGCGCTTGGTGCGCTCGACGCGCGCGGCGAGCAGTTCCTGACGGCGCGACTCGAACCGGCGATGCAGCGTGGCCACGAAAGCCAGCGCCTCGGGCGTCAGAATGGCTTCGAAGCCGGGCTTGATCTCGGCCGAAATGGCCATGCCTTCAGGCAGCGCGAGCGTGGTCGAAGGGTGCGTCATGTGGTTTCTCCTTGGTCGGTCAGACGGTTTTGCTTTTGGGCGCTACTGTTTTTGCGATGACGGGCGCTTTCGCGGGCCTGCGCGATGAGTGGACAGTGCAATAGGCTGCTGCGCGCATCCCCCTTCGATGAACGCGACGAGTTCGCTCATGCCGCGTCCCATGGCGCGTGGCGTGACGCCGAGTTCCTCGAGCGGCAGGCTCGCGCGATCCAGCCAGAACGTCGTGTAGCCGAACCACGTCGCGCCCGCGATGTCCCAGCCGTTCGACGACACGAACACCATCTCGCGCGCCGCTGTGCCGAACGCTTGCGGACCGAGTGCGTAGGCGGCGGCAGCCGGCTTGTACGCGCGCACGGCATCGACGGACAGCACGTGGTCGAAGAGGCCGGTCATGCCGGCGCTCTTGACGGCGATATCGAGCATCGGCGGATTGCCGTTCGAGAGAATCGCGAGCGGCACGCCGAAGCGCTCGCGCAGTGCTTTTAGCGTGGGCAGCGTGTCGGGGAATGCGGAGAGGCAGGCGTATTCGTCCATCAGACGCTTCTCGGCGGCCGCTGTCAGCGCGTCCGTGAGACCGAGCCGCGCGGCTGCGTATCGGAGTGCGTCGATCGTGATATCCCAGAACGGCGTGTAGTGGCAGCCGGACGGATCGGCGAGCGTGCGCAACTGCGTGTATTCGATCTGCTTCTGACGCCAGAGCTGCGACAGCGCCTGGCCGTCGCCGGGAAAAAGCTGCTCGGCTGCGGCGACGACCGAATGGACGTCGAACAGCGTGCCGTAAGCGTCGAAAATGACTGCGCGGGGAACAACAAGCGAGGCGGTGGACGATGCGTGTGTCGTTATGGCCGACATAGCCGTGCGCTCCATGTAGAGGTCGGGATAGATTCTATTGGTGATCGAATTGATGGAAAAAGCGCCGCTGGATCACTTGATCTTTTACTTTTTAATACCTAATCTGTGCGCCGGTTCCCGGTATTGACGAGCAACGCGCATGGATCGGTTCAAACAAATAGAGACGTTCGCCTCCGTGGCGGCGAAAGGCAGTCTTTCGGCGGCGGCACAGGCCGAGGGCATCGCGCCGGCGGTCATCGGCAGAAGGTTGGACGCGCTCGAGGAGCGCCTCGGCGTGAAGCTGCTCGTGCGCACGACGCGCAAGATCACGCTCACGTTCGAAGGCTCGGCGTTTCTCGAAGACTGTCAGCGCATCATCAACGACATGCAGAACGCGGAGGCGAGCGTGTCGGCGGGCGGCGTGAAGGCGAGCGGGCATTTGCGCGTGTCGGCGCCGGCGGGCTTCGGCCGGCGTCATGTCGCGCCGCTCGTGCCTAGATTCACGACGCTGCACCCGGACGTGTCCGTGAGTCTCGATCTCACGGACCGCATGGTCGATCTCGTCAACGAAGGTTTCGATTGCGCCGTGCGCCTCGGCGAGTTGCCGGATTCGTCGCTGGTGTCGCTCAAGCTCGGCGAGAACCGGCGCGTGTGCGTGGCGTCGCCCGGGTATCTGGAAAAGCGCGGCAAACCGGCGACGCTTTCCGCGCTCGCCGATCACAACTGTCTCGCGCTCGGCGCGTCCGCCAATCAGCAGCGCGGCTGGGTGTTTCAGCAGGACGGCAAGGTCGTGACGATCAAGGTCTCCGGCACGATGGAATGCTCGGATGGCGCCGTGCTTCACGAATGGTGTCTCGAAGGACGCGGACTCGCGTGGCGATCGTGGTGGGAAGTGGGCGCGGATATCGGCGCCGGACGGCTCGTGAGTGTGCTCGACGACTACGCGGCGCCGCCCATCGGCATTCACGCGGTGTTCCCGCAGCGCCGTCACTTGCCGTTGCGCGTGCGGCTGTTTCTCGATCTGCTCAAGCATACCTATACCGCTCCGGGATACTGGGAGGCTCTCGTTCGTTGACGACACTCGATATGGAATCCTACTGATCGGCTCGAAAGCGGATTGCCCGGTTCGCCGCCCGCGCACTGACTACAATGAAGGCGTGCCCGCCGTTCGAAGGAGGACGCCATGTTCAAGCACATTCTGGTACCCACCGACGGCTCCGAGCTGTCGCAGAAAGCCATAGACGGCGCCATCGACCTTGCGCAGTCCGTCGGCGCGCGGATCACCGCGTATGCGTGTCTGCCGCAGTATCCGTACTCGCCGTTCGCGGATGTCGCCGTCGAGCCACCCGATGACTTCCACGCCCGCGCCGAGCGCGAGGCGCGCGACCATCTGCGGGCCGTGCAACGCGCCGCCGAAGCGGCCGGCGTACCGTGCGACAGCGTGACGAGCATCGAAGCGGCGCCGTATATCGGCATCATCGACGCGGCGGAGCAGAACGGATGCGACGTCATTCTGATGGCGTCGCACGGCCGTCGCGGGCTCGGAAGCCTGCTTATCGGCAGCGAAACGCAGCGCGTGCTGACGCACACGCGTATTCCGGTCATCGTTTATCGCTGAGATCGCGGCGACCGCGACGCGCTTTCAATGCACGCCACGGCCGCCGCGCTCTTTTCAGCGCTCTCCCTGATTCAGCCTGCCATCGGGCATTTCTTTACGCGACTTTCTTGTCGAAGAACTGCTCGTCTTCGGTCGATCCGTGCAGCGCGGTCGTCGATGCTTCGCGCTCGACCGTCTGCGTGACGGCATCGAAATAGCCGGTGCCCACTTCGCGCTGATGCTTGACCGCCGTGAAGCCCTTGTCGGCGGCGGCGAACTCGGCCTGCTGCAACTCGACGAACGCGCTCATCTGCGTGCGCGCATAGCCGTGCGCGAGGTTGAACATCGAGTAGTTGAGCGCGTGGAAGCCCGCGAGCGTGATGAACTGGAACTTGTAGCCCATCGCGCCCAATTCGCGCTGGAATTTGGCGATGGTCGCGTCGTCGAGATTCTTCTTCCAGTTGAACGACGGCGAGCAGTTGTACGACAGCAGCTTGCCGGGGAACTGCTTGTGAATGGCCTCGGCGAATTTCTTCGCGTATTCGAGATCCGGCTTGCCCGTTTCGCACCAGACGAGATCGGCGTAGGGCGCATAGGCGAGACCGCGCGACACGGCCTGTTCCAGACCTGGCCGCGTGCGATAGAAGCCCTCGACGGTGCGCTCGCCGGTCAAGAACGGCTTGTCGTTTTCGTCGATGTCGGAGGTCACGAGATCGGCGGCTTCGGCGTCGGTGCGTGCGACGAGCAGCGTCGGCGTGCCGCAGACGTCGGCGGCGAGGCGCGCGGCGACCAGTTTCGCGACGTTCTCGCGCGTCGGCACCAGGACCTTGCCGCCCATGTGACCGCACTTCTTCACGGAGGCCAGCTGGTCTTCGAAGTGAACGCCCGCCGCGCCGGCTTCGATCATCGCCTTCATCAGTTCGAATGCATTGAGCACGCCGCCGAATCCGGCTTCCGCGTCCGCGACGATCGGCGCGAAGTAGTCGATATAGCCTTCATCGCCCGGATTCTTGCCTTCGGACCACTGGATTTGATCGGCGCGCGTGAACGTGTTGTTGATGCGCTTGACGACGAGCGGCACCGAGTTCGCCGGGTACAGCGACTGGTCCGGATACATTTCGCCTGCGATATTGGCGTCGCCGGCCACTTGCCAGCCGGACAGGTAAATGGCCTTGAGGCCCGCCTTGACCTGCTGCATCGCCTGATTGCCGGTCAGCGCGCCGAGCGCGTTGACGAACGGCTCTTCCTGGATCAGCGACCACAATTTCTCCGCGCCGCGTCGCGCGAGCGTGTGCTCGACCGGCACCGAGCCGCGCAGGCGCACGACGTCCTCCGCCGAGTAGCCGCGCTTGATGCCTTTCCAGCGCGGATCGGTTTCCCATTGCTGATGGAGTTGCTGGGCTTGTTGTTGACGTGACGTCATGGCGTTTCTCCTTGAGATTGGGCTGTAAGACGAACCGTGGTCGATGCTTGATCGCTTTCTGAGCAGTGCTGCTTTGTTTGCTCCAACTCTTATATAAGAGTGTAGGCGCGTCAGTTGGCGAGTAAAAGCCGCTGCAAGGAGTTTTAGGCGATGAAAATATACCGAGTTATCAATAGCTTATGTTCGGCGTTTCATATGGTGAAATGTTCTTTCCCATGCCGCAATCGCGTTCGTTGTGCCGCGCAGCAACGCTTTTGCGACGCAAAAAATCGTTGCGCATTATGAAATGACGCGAGCGGCGAAAAAAAACCGATGCGCGAGGCATCGGTTTTTTTCCTGCTGGCGGACGGCGGCGCTATTGCGCCGTCACTCGCTTACATCAATTGCCGCGGCGCGGTGCGCGCGGGCCGTCGTTGCGGCGTGCGCTGTATCCGTCGCGCTGGCCGAAACCGCCGTCGCGGTTGCCGCCGCGATAACCGCCTTCACGATCGCCGCTACCGGCGTTGCCGCCGCGATAACCGCCTTCGCGATAGCCGCCTTCGCGCGAACCGGCGTTCGACTTGTTGCCGTAGCCGCTGGCGTTGGCCGCGCCGTAGCCGCGTCCGCCGCCATTGCCGCTGCCGAAGCGCCGGCCGCCATTACCGCCGCCCGGACGGCCGCGGCCACCGAAGCCGCCCTTGGGCGGCGCCTTGCGCGGCTCGAAGCCCGCGACGACATTCACCGGCAGCGGCGCGTGCACGAAACGCTCGATGCGCTTGAGCGCGCCCATTTCGGCGTGATGCACGAGGCTCACCGCCGTGCCGCTGCGTCCCGCGCGGCCCGTGCGGCCGATGCGGTGCACGTAGTCTTCGGCGAACTTCGGCAGATCGTAGTTGAACACGTGCGTGATACCCGGAATATCGATACCGCGCGCCGCGACATCCGTGGCCACCAGCACGCGCACACGGCGCTCGCGCAGCGCGCGGATCGTACGGTTGCGTGCGCCTTGCGGCAGGTCGCCATGCAGCGCCGCGGATTCGAAGCCCGCATCCGCCAGACGATTCGCGATCAGATCGGCGTCGCTCTTCGTCGCCGTGAACACGATGGCCTGATCCAGGTCGGTATCGCGCAGCAGGTGATCGAGCAGGCGATCCTTGTGATCGCGGTCATCGACGTAATGCACCGTCTGCGCGATGTTGCTGCGCGCTTCCAGCTTCTGCACGATCTCGATGCGCTCCGGGTCCTTCAGCAGGCGGCCGGTCAGCGACGCGATCTTGCCGTCGATGGTGGCCGAGAAGAGCAGCGTCTGACGCGTGGCCGGCGTCGCCGCGACGATCGTCTCGATATCTTCGATGAAGCCCATGTCGAGCATGCGGTCGGCTTCGTCGAGCACGAGCATGTTGAGGTTCGACAGGTCGATGCGGCCGCGTTCCAGATGGTCGATCAGGCGGCCCGGCGTCGCGACGAGGATTTCGGGGTTCTTCGCGAGCAGCATCAATTGCTGGCCATACGCCACGCCACCGAGAATGCTGACCGTGCGCAGGCGGCGCAAATGGCGACCGTACGTGGTCGCGGCAGCGGACACTTGCATCGCGAGTTCGCGCGTCGGCGTGAGCACGAGCAACTGCGGGCGCGCGATCGGTTGCGGGCGGCGGCCGGGACGTGCGTTCGGGTCACGCGGCTGGCGCGGCTGCTGCGCTTGCAACTTTTCGAGTTGCGCGAATTTTTCGATGGCCGGCAGCATGAACGCCGCCGTCTTGCCGGAGCCGGTCGGGCTCGAAACGAGCAGATCGCGGCCGGCGAGCGCAGCGGGAATGGCGCGCTGCTGCACGGGCGTCGGCGACTGGTAGCCGGCGTCGGTCAATGCGGAGACGATATCGGCGGAAAGGCCGAGCGATTCGAAAGTAGGGCCGGCGGGCGCTGCGGGAGCCGTTTCCACTGAGGCAGCGGCCGAGGCAGCGGCAGCGGCCGTGTCGGCGGCCGGGGAAATGCCAAGCGTTTGTGTTGCGATGTTGTCCAACGGGCTGGGGGTGAAGCTCGAAGTCATGTCGATCCTTGAAACGGGAAATAAGGCGTCGGCGCCAATCGGCATACCCAAGTCGTTGGATTCAGCGAGCGAAGAAACAGCGAGCAAATCGAAAAACGGGGGCAACTCGCGCAACAGACGGCGAGCATCGTTGTTAGAAGCTGTATCGGATACGTCAGCGCTTTGAGCACTAACGTCAGCCTGGTGCATGACGGGCCGCGAAATGAACAGCGCACAAACGATGCGCTACGGCCTGGCAGGGAAGGGACAGTTTCTAAACTGGATTGGAGCGAAACGCTACGAAGCGCTTTGACACTAGACGCGCGGCCTTGCGGCGTGCATCTCGCGATCAAGCATGCTGTGCATTATATCGGAATTTGCTGCACCGCGCCACAGTTTGACGCATTGACGCGCCATCGGAGGGCATCGACGGCGCGGGGCAGCCGTATGGGGAGCCCGAATCGGTTAGCCCGCTTCGCCGCGCTTGAGCGACTCGACGAGTTCGACGTAACGCTCCTTGGCCGTATCGGCCGGCGTGCCTTTCAGCGCGGCCCACGCTTCGTGCTTGTATTTGCCGGCGATATCCGTGAACCCGGGCGCGTCGCCTTGCACGTCGCCGACGCTTGCCTGCTTGTAAAGCGCGTAAAGCCGCAAGAGCGTGAGATTGCCGGGGCGCTCGGGCAGTTGCGTAACGTCGCTTTGAGCGCGGGCGAATTGCTGGTCGAGGTCGGTCATGCGGGGCGTCCTTTTGGAATCATGAGATGCGGACGATCTTAGCAAGCGCACGGAGGCCGCCGGTGGAGGCATTCTTCCAATTGGACTGCCTCGCAGACTGGCGCTTCGTGCGCGCAGGAAAGTCCGTCAGCGAACGCCCGATGTCACGCCAGCCGCGAAAGCCTGTGCCGTCCCGCATTACAATACCGGCTATGACACGCACCGTACTGCTCGCTCTCGACACCTCGACGGAATTCTGCTCCGTCGCGCTTCTGCTCGACGATTCCGCGCCAAGGCCGTCCTCCGCTGCCGCGCCTGCTTACGCGAGCGGCGACACGTCCGTCTGGTTCCGTCACGAAGCGACGGGCGCGGTGTCGAGCACACGTCTTTTGCCGGCGGTGCGCGAACTGCTCGGCGAAGCCGGGCTCGCACTCGCGGACTGCAACGCCATCGCGTTCGGCGCGGGGCCGGGCTCCTTCACCGGTTTGCGCACGGCAACGGGCGTCGCGCAAGGACTCGCGTTCGGCCTGAACGTGCCGGTGGTGCCGGTGAGCACGCTGCTCGCGTGCGCGGAAGCGGCGCGGCTCAATGATGCGTCGCTGCCGGCCCGCGTGCTCGTCGCGCTCGATGCGCGCATGGACGAAGTCTACTGGGCGGAGTACGAACACGACCCGGCGCTCGGCGGCGACTGGCGGGAACTGCACGCCGCATCGCTCGATGCCCCCGCCGCGCTGCCGCTTCCGTCGGCGCCGTTCGCGCTCGCGGGCAACGCGGCAGCGGCATTCGGCGACCGCCTGCCTGCGCTTGCGGCTGCTACGCGCGTCGACCGGGACGCGCTGCCGCATGCGTTGCCCGTCGCGCTGCTCGGCTTGCGCGCGCTGCGGGCGGGGCGCGCGCTCGCGCCGGAACTCGCCGCGCCGGATTACGTGCGCAACAAGGTCGCGCAGACCACGGCCGAGCGCACCGAAGCACGCGCAGCGGCGGCCAGGTCCGGCGCAGACTCGGCTAGCGCGGAGGCGCTTCGGTGAGCGGCGTATTGCTCGCGGATCGGTATCTGACGCCGATGACCGAAGCCGACCTCGACGAAGTCGCCGCCGTCGAGAAGCTCGCCTACGAGTTTCCGTGGAGCCGCGGCAATTTCCAGGATTCGCTGCGCAACGGTTATTACGGCGTGTGCCTGCGTCACGTGACGGGCACGCTGATCGGCTACTGCGTGCTGATGCCGGTCGTCGATGAGATGCATCTGCTGAATCTGTGCGTCGCGCCGTCAGCCCAGCGCGCGGGCGCGGGGCTGACGCTGCTGCGCGAAGCGGTGCGCGTGGCGCGTGCGGAAAAGCTCGAAGGCATGCTGCTCGAAGTGCGGCCGTCCAATCCGCGCGCCATCCAGCTTTACGAGCGGTTCGGGTTCACGGCCATCGGGCGTCGCAAGAACTATTACCCCGCGCGGCATCGGTCGCGCGAGGACGCAATCGTCATGCGTCTGTCGTTCAAGGAGAGTGCGCATGGCGCTCGATGAATCGCTGATCGAGGAACTGGGGCTTGGGCTCCTGTGGGTGAGGAGAAAGGCGGGCGCGCCGGAGCCGGATGCGGTGGAGGCGACGGCACTTGCCGCAAGCACTCCGTCGGCAGCGGCTCCACCGCTCAGCGCGTCGCGCGTGGGGGCGCCGGATGCAGCGAATGCGGCACAACAGGCGCAACCGGCAGCCGGCGCGAGGAACTGGCAAAGACCGATGCCGCCGTTCGACGCCTCTCGCACAGCGGCGCCTGATGCCGCGAATGCGGCAGCTGCCGCACCACACGCGGAGCCGGCAGCCGGCGCGAGCAGCATCCACGCACCGATGCCGCCCTTTGACGCTTCTCGCACAGCGGCACCGGATGCCACGCATACGGCACCGGACGCAGCCCCGGCCTACGCCGCAAGGCGCCCACATTCTCCGACGCCCCTCGACGCCTCTCACGCGGCGGCGCCCAACGCCGATCCGGCATTCTCTGCGAGCCGGCCGCGGACATCGACGCCGCCGGTCGACGTTCGTGTTCCCTCGCCCGTGGCAGCCCGTTCGGACCGAGCAGACCCCGACCCGCAGCGCTTCGACACCCCGCCGTTCGACGCCTACGACGATCTCCCGTGGACCGACGAGGCGCCATCGCCGGCACCGCCCACGGCGCCAGCCGTTCCCGACGACGTCCGCACGCTCGACTGGACGACGCTTGCCGATCGCGTCGCGGGCTGCGAGCTGTGCCGGCTGTGCGAGCGCCGAACGAACGCGGTATTCGGCGTCGGCGATCGCGAAGCCGACTGGATGCTGATTGGCGAAGCGCCCGGCGAGAACGAGGACAAAGAGGGCGAGCCGTTCGTCGGGCAGGCGGGCAAGCTGCTCGACAACATGCTGCACGCGCTCGGCCTCTCGCGTGAATCGAACGTCTATATCGCGAACGTCATCAAGTGCCGGCCGCCCGGCAACCGCAATCCGGAACTCGACGAAGTCGCGCGTTGCGAGCCGTATTTGCAGCGTCAGGTCGAACTCGTGAAGCCGAAGATCATCGTCGCGCTCGGGCGCTTCGCCGCGCAGAGTCTCTTGAAGAGCGAAGCGAGCATCGCGTCGTTGCGCGGGCGCGTGCACGAGTATCGCGGCGTGCCCGTCGTCGTCACGTATCACCCGGCGTATCTGTTGCGCAGCTTGCCGGACAAGGCGAAAGCCTGGGCTGACTTGTGCCTTGCCCGCAAGACACACGCCGACGCGCTCGCCGCGCTCGGCGTGCAACCCGGAGCCGCAAGCGGGAAGGGCGCACGCGGATGACCGGCCTGTCGCGCCTCGTCGATCGTTTCGAGGACGCGACGGTGCGCGATCTGGCGTGGCTGCTTTTCTCGCCTGACCTTCTGCGCGAGAGCGCGGCGGGCGCGCCGCTCGCGGAGCCGTTCGAATCGGCCGGAACGCGCGACGCCACGCTTGCCTGGCTCGCCGCGCTCGATGCCGCGCCAGACGCACTGCACGTGCGCTCACGTAATCCCAAATCGACGCGCCTCGGCATCTACGCCGAAAGCCTGCTCGAATTTTTTCTCGCGCACGGGCCCGCCGCGCGGCTCATCGCGGCGAACGTGCCGCTGCGGCGTCAGCGCCGGACCATCGGAGAGTGCGATTTTCTGCTGGAGAGCGCGACCGGCGCGCGGCTGCATTGGGAACTGGCGGTGAAGTTCTATTTGCATATCGGCGACGGCGGGGCGCGGGCGGCGCGTCTGTCGGACTATGTCGGGCCGAATCTGCAGGATCGCTTCGATCTTAAGCACGCGCGGCTCTTGACGCATCAGCTCGGCTTGACGTCGCGTGCGGAGTTCGCCGCGCTCGGGCTGGCCGGGCAGTGGCGGCCAGAAATGTTCATCAAGGGCCGGCTGTTCTATCACGACGAAGGCATCGCGCCCGCGCCGGAAGTGGGCGAAGCGCATGTGCGCGGCTGGTGGCTGACGGCGACGGAGTGGCGCCATCGACACGGGCAGGCCGGACGGCATGAAAATCGCGTGTGGGTCGTGCAGCCGCGTCTCGCGTGGCTCGCGCCGCGCCGCCTGAGCGCCTCCGATGCCGAATCGCTGATAACCGAAGCCGCCGCCATTCACGCGTATCTCGCCGCCATCACTGCGCCGACGATGATCGCCGGCTACGTGCGCGACGAAGCGGGCGGCTGGGGCGAGGAATCGCGCGGCTTCGTCGTTCCGGACGACTGGCCCGGACGCGCAAGGGCGTTCGCTGCTTTCGGGCTTCCCGCGCCCGCGTGACTATCCGACGCGAGGCCGACCCTCGGCCGCGCGCTCGCCTTGATCGCGCCGCTGGGTAGCGCTTCGCTTCGGCCGTGGCGCTCGCCGGAGGAATCCGCGGCTTCATCTCTCCGGACGAACAACGTCGTCCGGCTAAGCGTTCGCCGCTTCCTACAGTTGTTCAATCACCACCATCGATAAAAGTGATGCACCGCCCCGACGCCGTGGCCCACTTCCAGGCGCGCGCCCGCCTCGATCGCGCCGGTGAGATACCGCTTGGCTTCGGCGGTGGCGCTGACCGGAGGAATCGCGCAGCTTCATCTTTCCGGACGAACAACGTCGTCCGGCTAAGCGTTCGCCGTTTCCTGCAACTGCTCCGTCACCACCACCGGAAGAAGTGATGCACCGGCCCGACGCCGTGACTGACGCGCGGCCGTGCGCTCGGCTGGATCGCGCTGGTGATTCGGCGGTGGCGCTCGCCGGAGGAATCCGCGAATTCACCTCTCCGGACGAACGACGTCGCGGGGCGAAGCGTCCGCCGCTTCCTACAGCTACTCCGTCACCACCACCGATAGAAGTGATGCACCGGCCCCACGCCGTGGCCCACTTCCAGGCGAGCGCTTGCCTCAATCGCGCCGGTGAGATACCGCTTGGCTTCGGCAGTGGCGCTCGCGAGGTCGCCGGTCTGCGGGATCAGCGCGGCAATCGCCGCCGACAGCGTGCAGCCCGTGCCATGCGTGTTCTTCAACGCGACGCGCGCGCCCGAAAGCCGCAACGCGCCCGTGGTCTGGATGAGCCAGTCGGGACTGTCCGGCGACGCCAGATGCCCGCCTTTCATCAGCACCGCGCGCGCGCCCGAGGCAAGCAGCGCCTCGCCCTGGCGCACCATGGCGTCTTCATCGGCGGCGGGTTGCGTGCCGAGCAGCGCCGCCGCTTCGGGCAGATTCGGCGTGACGAGCGTGGCGAGCGGCAGCAGTTCGTCGCGCAGCGCCGCCACCGCTTCGGGCGCGAGCAGCGCGTGATTGCTCTTCGAAATCATCACCGTATCGAGCACGACATGCGCCGGGCGATGGCGCCTCAGCGCATCCGCGACCGCGCGCACGATGCCCGCGTTCGCCAGCATCCCGATCTTGACCGCGTCGATGCGGATGTCGTCGAACACGGCGTCGAGCTGTGCCGTGACGAATGCCGGGTCCGGCGCGTGGACGGCCGTGACGCCGCGCGTGTTCTGCGCGGTCAGCGCCGTGATGACGCTCGCGCCGTAAGCACCGAGCGCAGAGAACGCCTTGAGATCGGCCTGAATGCCCGCGCCGCCGCCGGAGTCGGAACCGGCGATCGTGAGCGCGTTGAAAATGGGTTTCGTCGAAGACATGAGAAAAGTCAGGATTGAACGCGGGTGATCGTCTCGCGCAGGGCGGCTGCGGCATCGCGCGGATTTTCGGCCTTGCAGATCGCCGAGACGACCGCGAGCCCCGCGGGTTTCGCGCGCATGACGTCGGCGGCGTTGTGCGCCTGAATGCCGCCTATGGCCACGGTCGGGAAGCGCGCTCTCGCGCACAGAGCGGCGAGACCGTCGATACCGCACGGCGCCGAGGCGTCGGTTTTGGTCGGCGTCGCGTAGACCGGTCCCGCGCCGACATAGTCGATCACGCCCGCGAGCCGGTTCGCGTCGGCGACTTCCGCGAGATTCGACACCGACAGACCGATCAGCGCATCGGGCCCGAGCAGCCGCCGCGCGAGCTCCGCCGGCAGATCACGCTGGCCGACGTGCACGCCGTCCGCGCCGGCCGCAAGCGCGACATCGACGTGATCGTTGATGACGAGCGGAACGCCGCAGGCGCGCGTCATCGGCAACAGGTCGAGCGCGAGCGCCAGCCACGCGCGCTTGTGCCACTGGGGCGCGCGCAGTTGCAGCAGCGTCGCGCCGCCGTCGAGCGCGCCGCGGGCGACGGAAAGCGCCGCGTCATGACCGCCGCACTGCACGGGATCGAGCACGAGATAGAGCGAAAGATCGAACGCGCGCCGCATGGTCACGATACGGTCACCTCGCGGAGCACGAGCGTCG
The DNA here is from genome assembly GCF_031450785.1 of Caballeronia sp. LZ062. Taxonomy (NCBI): domain Bacteria; kingdom Pseudomonadati; phylum Pseudomonadota; class Betaproteobacteria; order Burkholderiales; family Burkholderiaceae; genus Caballeronia; species Caballeronia sp. LZ062. The sequence continues at coordinate 1,366,080 of NZ_JARTWB010000002.1, read as the reverse complement.
CGTCGAATGCTTGCGAATCGACCGAGGCGAGCCGGTCCAGATACGCGACGGCGAAGCTGCCGGGCAACGCGGCTTCACGGGCGGCGAGCTCCCCGGCGACGGTCGAATAGGCGATGGCGGCGATCGTCGCCGCCCAGTGTTCATCGCGAGACTGCGCCGCGCCGACGAACGCCGCGACCGTCGCCGAGAGCGCGCAGCCGACGCCCGTCACGCGCGTCATCAGCGGCGAGCCGTTCGAGAGCGCGATCACGCGGCGGCCATCGGTGATGCAATCGGTCGCGCCGGTGACGGCGACGACGGCCTGCGTTTTCAGCGCCAGAATTTGCGCGGCGTCGAGCGCGGCGTCGGTGGCGGCGGTGCTGTCGACGCCGCGTCCGCTCGCTTCGCCGCCCGACAGGCTGATGATCTCCGACGCGTTGCCGCGAATCACGGCCGGTTTCGCGTCGAGCAATTCGAGCGCGAATTCGGTGCGAAACGTGAGCGGGCCGACAGCGACCGGATCGAGCACCCAGGGCGTGCCCGCGCTGTTGGCGGCATCGACGGCGGCGCGCATCGCGCGCATCTGCGGCACGTCGAGCGTGCCGAGGTTGACCAGAAGCGCATTGGCCAGCGGCGCGAACTGCGCGGCTTCCTCGCGCGCGACGACCATCGCCGGCGCCCCGCCGATGGCGAGCAGCACGTTGGCCGTGAAATTCGTGACGACGAGGTTCGTCAGGCAGTGAACGAGCGGCGCGCGCTCGCGCACGCGCGTGACGAATGAGAAGAGATCGGCAGCAAGCATGATGAAGAAAGATTAGCCCGATCGGCCGATGCGCGCAGTGAAACCGGCAGCCAGCGCAGCGGTGTCAGTGCCGCGCTTCTCCGATCAGCGCGACCGAATCGAACGCGCGCTGATTCGCCTGATGGCGGCGCATGACGAAGTACATCATCAGACACACGAAGGATCCGAACATCACGATGACGAACTGGATGGGCATGTCGAGCCACACGAGCACGGCGTAGAGGCACAGCATGATGAGCACGGACAGATTCTCGTTGAAGTTCTGCACGGCGATGGAGTGTCCGGCAGAAAGCAGCACGTGCCCGCGATGCTGCAAGAGCGCGTTCATCGGCACGACGAAAAAGCCCGAAAGACCGCCCACGATCATCAGGAACAGATACGCGATCAGCAGATAACCCGGAAAGTGCATCTTGCCGAAGTAGACGCCCCAATGCGCGGGAAAGAGGTGCCGCGTGTAGAACGCCATCAGCATGACGGCGAGCCCCATTGCGATACCCACCGGCAGCACCGACAGCGAGCGCTTGAGCGGCACGCGCGCCGCCGCGAGCACCGCGCCGACCGCCACGCCCACTGCGATCACGGCCTGCAGAATGGCCGCCTGCGAAAGCGTCATGCCGAGCGACACTTCGGCCCACTTGAGCACGATGAACTGCAGCGTCGCGCCCGCGCCCCAGAAAAGCGTCGTGACGGCGAGCGAAATCTGGCCGAGCTTGTCGCGCCAGAGCGTGAGAAAGCAGTCCGCGAAATCGGTGATGAGCTTGATGGGCCGATGTTCCTGCTTCGGATAACGCGCGCCGGTGTCGGGAATGCGCAGATTAAAGATCGCGGCGACCACGTACATCAGCATGATGACGAGCATCGCGGCTTCGGCGGGCGTGTTGATGCGCGGTATGTGCAGCGTCAGCAGATGACTCGCGATATGCGGGCTGATGAGCGCGCCGCCCATCACGGTGCCGAGAATGATGGAGCCGACCGTCGTGCCCTCGATCCAACCGTTGGCCGCGACGAGCCTGTCGGGCGGCAGCAGCTCGGTGAGAATGCCGTACTTCGCGGGCGAATACGCCGCCGCGCCGAAGCCGACGATGCCGTATGCGAGCAGCGGATGCGCGCCGATGAGCATGGTCACGCAGCCGACTACCTTGATGGAATTGGTCACGAACATCACGCGGCCTTTGGGCCTGGAATCCGCGAAAGCACCGACGAACGCTGCGAGAACCACATAGGAGAGCACGAAGAACAGCTTGAGCAGCGGCGTCATCCAGTTCGGCGCGTGAAGGTCTTTCAGCAGTGCAATGGCAGCGATCAGTAGAGCGTTATCGGCCAGCGACGAGAAAAACTGCGCGGCCATGATGGTGTAAAAACCTTTTTTCATCTGATCCGAAGCTTTCCTCACTGCCGGGAATCCGCCCTCGCTGCCGCCGCTGCGGCCGGTCACGCGTTCGGGCTTATGCCGTTCGAAATGGGTTGTGCGCACGGCTTTATAACACGAAAATAGGCACATTCTGACTAGCAGTAATCTCGATGACGCGCGAGACCAGCCCTCCGCAAGCGCCATTTGTCATAAGGTACTGATTCTCAAGGTGTCTCGACCGGCGAACGGGCCGCTCGCGCCAGTGGCGTATGCTTGCCTTTCCGCCCGAACCGCATTTCCGACCAAAACTCATGCCGCGCCCCCTTTCCGCAACCATTCATACCGCCGCTCTCGCCAACAACCTTGCCATTGCGCGCAAGTACGCGCCGAAATCCAAGATATGGGCCGTCGTGAAGGCCAATGCGTATGGCCACGGACTCGCGCGAGCGTTCCCCGGACTTCGCGCAACGGACGGTTTCGGTCTTCTGGACCTCGAAGAAGCGGCGAAGTTGCGCGAACTCGGCTGGGCGGGGCCCATTTTGCTGCTCGAAGGCTTTTTCCGTCCGACCGACATCGACGTGATCGACCGTTATAGCCTCACCACGGCGATTCACTGCGACGAGCAACTGCGCATGCTGGAAATGGCGCGGCTCTCGAAGCCCGTCAACGTGCAGTTGAAGATGAACAGCGGCATGAACCGGCTCGGCTACACGCCCGAGCGGTTTCGCGCGGCGTGGGAGCGGGCGCGCGCCTGTCAGGGCATCGGGCAGATCACGCTCATGACCCATTTTTCCGACGCCGACAGCGAACGCGGCATCGCGCATCAGCTCGAGGCGTTCGAGCGCGGCGCGGAAGGCATCGCGGGCGCGCGCAGTCTCTCGAACTCGGCGGCGGTGCTATGGCATCCGGACGCGCACTTCGACTGGGTGCGCCCGGGCATCATCCTGTACGGGGCGTCGCCGTCGGGCGTAACGGCCGATATCGCCGATGTGGGCCTGAAACCCGCGATGACGCTCTCGTCCGAGCTGATCGCCGTGCAGACGGTGCGGCCGGGCGACAGCATCGGCTACGGCTCGACCTACACGGCGGGCCGGCCGATGCGCATCGGCGTGGTCGCGTGCGGCTACGCGGACGGCTATCCGCGCATCGCGCCGGAAGGCACGCCGGTCATCGTCGATGGCGTGAGGACGGCGCTTGTCGGCCGCGTTTCGATGGACATGCTCACCGTCGATCTGACACCGTGCCCGAACGCGGGCATCGGCTCGCGCGTCGAATTGTGGGGCGCGAACCTGCCGATCGACGACGTGGCGGCCTCGTGCGGCACCATCGGCTACGAGCTGATGTGCGCGATCGCGCAACGCGTGCCGGTCCGCGCGGAATGAGCGCGGGCGCATCGCGTTATAAGCAATGAATCTCTAAAGGCAATACGTGGCAAAAGCAGCGAAGGCAAAGACGCTTTACATCTGTAGCGAATGCGGCGGACAAGCGCCGAAGTGGACCGGACAGTGCGCGGCATGCGGGGCGTGGAACACGCTCGTGGAATCGGTGGAGCAGGCGCCCTCGGCGCATCGCTTTCAGGCGCTCGCGAAGATTTCGCCGGTGCAGCGCCTCGCCGACATCGAAGCGGCGGACGTGCCGCGCTTCACGACCGGCGTCGGTGAATTCGACCGCGTGCTGGGCGGCGGCCTGGTGCCGGGCGGCGTGGTGCTGATCGGCGGCGATCCGGGCATCGGCAAGTCGACGCTTTTGCTGCAATCGCTCGCCGAAATCGCGCGCGAGCGGCCGTCGCTGTATGTGAGCGGCGAAGAGTCAGGCGCGCAGATCGCACTGCGGGCGCAGCGGCTCGGGCTGCTCGGCGGCACGGCGAGCGCGGCGGCGGACCTCGCGCTGCTCGCCGAAATTCAGCTCGAAAAGATTCAGGCGGCTATCGACGAGCAGCGTCCCGAAGTCGCCGTCATCGATTCGATCCAGACCGTCTATTCCGAAGCGCTGACGTCCGCGCCGGGTTCCGTCGCGCAGGTCCGCGAATGCGCAGCGCAGTTGACGCGCATCGCGAAGCAGACGGGTACGGCCATCATCATGGTCGGCCACGTGACGAAGGAAGGCAGCCTCGCCGGGCCGCGCGTGCTGGAGCATATCGTCGATACGGTGTTGTACTTCGAGGGCGACACCCACTCCTCGTTCCGGCTCGTGCGCGCGTTTAAGAACCGCTTCGGCGCGGTGAACGAACTCGGCGTGTTCGCGATGACCGAGAAGGGTCTGCGCGGAGTCGCGAATCCGTCGGCACTGTTCCTGTCGCAGCACGAGCAGAGCGTCGCGGGGTCGTGTGTGCTCGTGACGCAGGAGGGCTCGCGGCCGCTGCTCGTGGAAGTGCAGGCGCTCGTCGATACTGCGCATGTGCCGAATCCCCGTCGGCTCGCGGTCGGTCTCGAACAGAACCGGCTCGCGTTGCTCCTCGCGGTGCTGCATCGGCACGCAGGCATCGCATGTTTCGATCAGGACGTGTTTCTGAACGCGGTAGGCGGCGTGAAGATCACCGAACCTGCCGCCGATCTCGCTGTGCTGCTCGCGATTCACTCGTCGATGCGCAACAAACCGCTGCCGAAGGGCTTGATTACCTTCGGCGAAGTGGGGCTCGCCGGGGAAATTCGCCCGTCGCCGCGCGGGCAGGATCGCCTGAAAGAAGCGGCCAAGCTCGGCTTCTCCGTCGCGCTGATTCCGAAGGCCAATGCGCCGAAGCAAGCTGTGGACGGTCTCAAGGTGATCGCGGTCGATCGCATCGAAGAAGCGATCGACCGCGTGCGGGATCTCGAATGAACGGATCGGACCCTCGGTAACGGGCCGTAAGAAACTCGCGCGCGGCTGTAACCTAGTGCGGGCGCGGTTTCCCTATCCTTTCGGGACCAAGGACCGGCGGATGAAGCCACTACGCGCCGCCGCGCCGAAGTGACTGGAAGGATCGAGAGGACCACGCTTTGAAACATGTCAAAACAGCCCGGCCCGCGCCTGCGTTTCACCTGCGCGGCTGCCGCGTCTCGGCGCCCTTGCAACAGCCGTTCGGCAGCGGATGCCGGATCGTCGAATGGATCGACGGTGAAGGGCAGATTTCGCGGCGCGTCGTGTCCGCGGATGTGACCGAGGCCGAAGTCGTCGCCACCATCCGCCGTCATGTCACAGGCCGCAAGCACGTTCTCGTCGACGACGAACGGCAGCCGCGCCAGACCTTGCCGCGACGCTAGTCTTCGCGGCCGCGAAAGAGCGGATGCACCGCCGCTTCCGCCGGCGTGAGCACCGGCGCGACGCAGCAATAGAGCGGTTCGAGTCGCGCGATCCATTCGTCGCGTGTGCGCTCGCGAAAGCACGCGGCCACGTGTGCTGCGAGTTCCTTCGCATCCGCGCCGCCGATGGCCTGCCCGAGACTCCAGTGCCGCGCGGCCCAGTCCGGGCGGCCGAGCGCGCCGCATAGCGTCTGCCAGAACTTGAGTTCGAGCGCGCCGACCGCCATGAACTTGTCGTCTTTCGTGCGATACACGTTGTAGCAAGGCACGCCGCCGTTGAGCAGTCCCGCGCCCGCGCGCGTGCTGGCTTCGTCGGAATTGGCGAGCGCGACATGCGCCATCACGTTGTTAGCATGGACGGCGTGCGTCATGGAAACGTCGAGAAAGCGGCCTTCGCCGCCGCGCGCGACGTGCCACAGCGCAGCAAGCATCTCCATGACGGCCGTGAGTGCGCCGCCGAGCAGGTCCGCCAGCTGGAAATTCGGCACGATGGGCGCGCCGTCCGCTTCGGCAAGCTGATCCAGCACGCCTGCATACGCGATGTAGTTGAGATCGTGCCCCGCCTTGTCGGCGAACGCGCTTTTGCTGCCGAAGCCCGTGATCGCGCAATAGACGAGCCTCGGATTCGCTTGCCGCAGCACGTCGTAACCGACGCCGAGCCGCTGCATGACCGATGGCCGGAAGCTCTCGACGAGCACGTCCGCATCGCGCGCGAGGTCGATCAATCTCGCGCGACCGGCTTCGGTCTTCAGATCGAGCGTCATCGACCGCTTGCCGCGATTGACGATCCGATAGAACGCGCTCGGCGCGCCGCTCGCGCGGTCGGCGTCGCTTTGCAGCATCGAGCGGGCGTAGTCGCCTTCGCCCGGCGGTTCGATCTTGAGCACGTCGGCGCCGAGTTCGGCTAGGCGCAGCGTAGCGACCGGACCGGGCAGAAGCCGCGTCAGATCGAGCACGCGAAGACCGGCGAGAGCGGGAGAGGTCGTCAAGTCGTCGGTCTCCGTGGAGGATTACGAGCTCAGTTGTTCGAGTTCCTCGTGCGCCTCGAGCCACTCCAGTTCGAGCGTCTCGAGCCGCGCGTTGACTTCCCCCTGGCGGCGAATCGTGTCGGTCAGCTTCGCCTTCATCGCGGCGTCGTAGCTCGCCGGATCGGCGACGAACGCATCGAGCGTCGATTTCTCTGCATTGAGCGCGTCCATTTCCTTCTCGATCTTCGCGATGCGCGACTGCAGCGGCTTGCGCAAATGCGAGAGCTTCTGCCGCTCCTGCGCTTCCTGCCTGCGCTGCTCCTTCCGGTTGAGCGCGTTGTCCTGCGCGTTGCCGGAGTCCGATGCCGCGCCGTTCGCTTCCTTTGCGGCGGCGCGCGTTTGGGCGGCATGTTGCAGAAGCCAGTCGCGATAATCATCGAGATCGCCGTCGAACGGACTCAGCCGGTGCTTCGCCACCAGCATGAACGTGTCGGTGGTGGCGCGCAGCAGATGGCGGTCGTGCGACACGAGAATGAGCGTGCCCTCGAATTGCGCAAGCGCCATGGTCAGCGCGTGACGCGTTTCGAGATCGAGGTGGTTCGTCGGTTCGTCGAGCAGCAGCAGATTGGGCTTCTGCCAGATGATGAGGGCGAGCGCGAGCCGGGCCTTCTCGCCGCCGGAAAACGGCGCGATTTTCGCGGTGGCCATGTCGCCCGAAAAGTTGAAGCTGCCGAGAAAGTCGCGCAGTTCCTGCTCGCGCGTGTCGGGCGCGAGGCGCGCGAGATGGGCGAGCGCGGAGTCGTCCGGGCGCAGGGTTTCGAGTTGATGCTGCGCGAAATAGCCGATCTGCAAGCCCTTGCCTTGCCGCACGTGACCCGAGAGGGCGTCTAGCGTGCCGGCGAGCGTTTTGATGAGCGTGGACTTGCCCTGACCGTTGGCGCCGAGCAGACCGATGCGCTGCCCGTTCTGGATCGACAGCGTCACGCCTTCGACAATCGGAATCTCGACGCTTTCGTCGCTGCGATAACCGCAGCGCACGTCTTCCATCACCATCATCGGATTCGGCGCGGCATCCGGCGTGCGGAATTCGAACGTGAACGGCGAACTGGCGTGCGCGGGCGCGATCAGTTCCATTTTTTCAAGCGCCTTCACGCGGCTTTGCGCCTGCTTCGCCTTGGTGGCCTTGGCCTTGAAGCGGTTGATGAAGCTCTGCAAATGCTGCACCGTCTTCTGCTGCTTCTCGTAGGCGCTTTGCTGCAACGCGAGCTGTTGCGCGCGCAGCACTTCGAACTGGCTGTAGTTGCCGCCGTAACGCTTGACCTGCCGGTTCTCCAGATGCAGCGTGACGTTGCACACCGCATCGAGAAACTCGCGGTCGTGCGAGATCACGACGAGCGTGCCCGGATAACGGCCGAGCCAGTCTTCCAGCCAGACGATCGCGTCGAGGTCCAGGTGGTTCGTCGGTTCGTCGAGCAGCAGCAGGTCGGACGGACACATCAGCGCCTGCGCGAGGTTCAGACGCATGCGCCAGCCGCCCGAGAAGCTCGCCACCGGCTCGCGCGTCTGTTCGAGCGTGAAGCCGAGCCCGAGCAGCAGCGTTTCCGCGCGGGCGGGCGCGGTGTAGCCGTCGGCATCGGCGAAAGCGGCGTGGGCTTCGGCTTCGGCCGCGCCGTCGTGCGCGGCGGACGCCGCCGCGATCCGCGCTTCGATGGTGCGCAACTGCGTGTCGCCGTCGAGCGTGTAGTCGAGCGCGGTGCGATCCACGGCGGGCGTTTCCTGCGCGACATGCGCGATGCGCGACGACGGCGGCATCGAGAAATCGCCGCCGTCCGCGTGCAACTCGCCGCGCAGCACGGAAAAGAGCGTGGATTTGCCCGCGCCGTTCGCGCCGACGAGACCGGCTTTCTCGCCCGGATTGAGCGTGAAGCTCGTGTCTTCGAAAAGCGGCTTTGTGCCGCGGGACAGGCTGAACTGTTTGAAGCGGATCACGTCGGAGGGCGGCGAAGAGCGCGGACTGAAGGAAACCGCTATTTTAGACCGGGCGCGTATCCCGCAAGGGGTCGTCCGTTCGGCTAATGGCGGCCGAACGCGCAGGGGAGTAGCATCGCCTGACTTTCACTATTTCAACGCGCGGAGCACGGCATGAATTCGACCACCGACAGCATCTACGGCTTCACGGCACAGCGGCTCGACGGCACGACCACGAGTCTCGACGCGTACCGCGCCAAGGTGCTGCTGATCGTGAACACCGCGAGCGAATGCGGTTTCACGCCGCAGTACAGGGGCCTGCAAGAGCTGTACACGCTGTACGCGGGGCGCGGCTTCGAGGTGCTCGGCTTTCCGTGCAACCAGTTCGGCAAGCAGGAGCCGGGCGACGCGGCGCAGATCGGCAGCTTCTGCGAGTCGAACTACGGCGTCACGTTTCCGATGTTCGCGAAGATCGACGTCAACGGGCCGAACGCGCATCCGCTCTTCAAGTATCTGACCGAGAAGGAGCCGGGCGTGCTCGGGCTGGAGGCGATCAAATGGAACTTCACGAAGTTCCTGATCGACCGCGACGGGAACATCGTGAAACGCTACGCGCCGATCACGAAGCCCGAGTCCATCGCGGACGACATCGAAAAGCTGCTCTGACGCGCTCAGAGAATCGGGGAAAACAGCCGGGCGACGTGCATCGCCATGCGCCGCCAGAACGCGGCGCCGCGATAATCGTCGCCGTCGATTTCGTATGAATGGGCGAAGTCCGCTTGCAGCATGGTTTCGACGTCGCGGGCGAAGTCGTGATCCACGGTCAGCACCGTGATTTCGAAGTTCAGCCGGAACGAGCGGTTATCGAGATTCGCGCTGCCGACCGACGCGGCGATGTCGTCGACGAGCACCACCTTCTGATGCAGAAAGCCCGGCTTGTAGCGAAAGATGCGCACGCCCGCTTGCACCAGGTCGTAGGCGTACAGCTTCGAGGCGGCGAACACCACGCGGTGATCGCGCCGGCTCGGAATGAGAATGCGCACGTCCACGCCGCGCATCACCGCGAGCCGGAGCGCCGAGAACACGGCTTCGTCGGGAATCAGATACGGCGAGGTGATCCAGATCCGCTCGCGCGCCGCGTTGATCGCTTCGACGAAGAAAAGCGAGCACGTCTCCTGTTTGTCGGCGGGGCCGCTCGAGAGCACCATGCAATGCATGTTCTCGTCGCTGTGAGTCGCGGGGCCGAGTTCGGGCAGGCGCTGCGTCGCCCAGTACCAGTCTTCGGTGAAGACGAACTGGATGCTGGCGATCGCTGGCCCGCGCACTTCGACATGTGTGTCGCGCCACGGCGAAAGCCGCGGATTACCGCCGAGATACTCGACGCCCACGTTGTGCCCGCCGACGAATGCCCGCTTGCCGTCCACGATCACGATCTTCCGATGATTGCGGAAGTTGATCTGGAAGCGGTGCACGAACTTGCGCTTGGTCGCGAACGGATGCGCTTCGACGCCGCCCGCGCGCAGCGCATGCACGTAGCGATGCGGCAGGTCGAAGCTGCCGATGCTGTCGTAGAGGAAATAGACGCGCACGCCGGCTTTCGCTTTGGCGATGAGCGCGTCCTTCAGCATCTCGCCGAGCGCGTCGGCGCGCACGATGAAGAACTGCACGACCACGTACTGTTCGGCCGCTGCGACGGCTTCGAGAATGGCGGAGAACGTCGCTTCGCCGTTGACCAGCACGCGCACGGCATTGCCGCGCAGAAACGGCATGCCGGAGAGCCGTTGCAGCGTGCGGATGGTCGGATTGCCGAGGTAACGCGCGGGTCCTGTGTCGAGTTCGCCGCGCGCGCCGGAGGCGTCGACGAGCGCGCTGTTGTCCGGCGATGCATCGGTGCGGACGGGCGAATCCCATTCGATCGGCTTCGAGCGGTTGCGCAGGATTTCGATTTCCAGCCGGCGCTCGTCGATATAACCGGCGAACTTGCTGCGGCCGAGGAAGAGGTACGGGATAAGCGTGAGATAGGGCATCGCGACGAGCGATACCGCCCACGCGACCGCGCCCTGCGAGGTGCGTGTGTTGATGATCGCGTGGACGGCCGCGATCACGCCGAGCACATGCGCGGCCATCACGAGGGTGCCGACGTGGAGCCAGTCTGCTGCTTGCATAGGGTGCGTTCGGTTCGGAGCTTCGTGCGCGCGGATTGCCACGCGAAGCCGGACGGCGAACGCCGCCGCGAGCCGCGGCGGCGATGCGTCATATTACCGAAGGTGACTTGCTGGGCGAATGCCGCTCAGGCGGGAAGGTCCGCCGCCTGGATCAGGAACACGTTGTCATCGCCGGCGCTGGTCGAGAGCCATACGAGATCAAGCCCGCCGAGCGCGGCCTCGACGTTCGCCCGCTCGTTGCCGATCTCGACGACGAGCACGCCGTCTTCTGTCAGCCACTTGCCTGCATCGCGCACGATGCGCCGCACCACGTCCATGCCGTCTGGGCCGCCCGCGAGCGCGAGTTCGGGCTCGTGACGGTACTCTTCGGGCAACGCCTGCATGGCGGCGGCGTTCACGTAGGGCGGGTTGGTGATGATGACTTCGTAGCGGGCCGCCGGCAGCGGCGCGTACAGGTCGCCTTCGTGGAGCGTGATGCGGTCCTGCAGACCGTAGTCGTCGACATTGCGGCGCGCGACCGCGAGCGCATCGGCGGAGATGTCGACGGCATCGACATCCGCGTTTTCGAACGCTTGCGCGGCGAGAATCGCCAGGCACCCGGAGCCGGTGCACAGTTCGAGCACGTGCGTGACGTGGTCCGGATCGGGCACGTAGGGCTGCAGGCCGTCCTGCAACAATTCGCCGATAAACGAGCGCGGCACGATCACACGCTCGTCCACGTAGAAACGGCGGCCGTGCATCCACGCTTCCTGCGTGATGTATGCCGCCGGCACGCGTTCCTTCGCGCGGCGCTCGATGACCTGCATCACGGCATCGATTTCGGTGTCGAGCAGCCGCGCGTCGAGAAATGGCTCCAGCGTGTCGAGCGGCAGGTGCAGCGTATGCAGGATCAGATACGCCGCTTCGTCATAGGCGTTGGTCGAGCCATGACCGAAGGACAGGCCCGCTTCGGTAAAACGCGAGACGCCGAAGCGCAGCAGGTCGCGAACGGTGGTGAAGGGTAGCGCCATCGAAGGCTCCTTGTTCTTTTACGGATGGAAATTTACGCGATGAGTGCTTCGAGCACGCGCCGGTACACGTTTTTCAGCGGCTCGATGAAGCGCACGTCGACATGTTCGTCGATCTTATGGATGCTGCCGTTCGGCGGACCGAATTCGACGACCTGCTCGCAGATGCGCGCGATAAAGCGTCCGTCCGACGTGCCGCCCGTGGTAGACAGTTCCGGACGCACGCCGGTTTCGTCGTGAATGGCTTGTTCGAGCGCGTTCGACAGTGCGCCGCGCGGCGTCAGGAACGGCAGGCCGCTCACTGTCCACGTGAGATCGTAGTCGAGCGCGTGTTTGTCGAGAATCGCGTGGACGCGGCTTTGCAGGCCCTCCACCGTGCTCGCCGTCGAGAAGCGGAAGTTGAACATCAGCTCGGCGTGGCCCGGAATCACGTTGGTCGCGCCGGTGCCCGAGCGCAGGTTGGACACTTGCCAGGTCGTCGGCGGGAAATATTCGTTGCCGTCATCCCAGCGTTGCGCCACGAGTTCCGCGAGCGCGGGCGCGAGCAGGTGAATCGGGTTGCGCGCGAGATGCGGATAGGCGATATGCCCCTGCACGCCCTTGACGACGAGCTTGCCGGACATCGAGCCGCGCCGCCCGTTCTTGACCATGTCGCCGAGCGTTTCGTTGGACGTCGGCTCGCCAACGATGCAGTAGTCGAGCCGCTCGCCGCGCGCCTTCAACGCTTCGACCACTTTCACGGTGCCGTCGGTGGCGGGGCCCTCTTCGTCGCTCGTGATGAGCAATGCCAGCGAGCCGCGATGCTGCGGACACTTCGCGATGAACTCTTCGCTCGACACGACGAACGCCGCGAGCGACGTTTTCATGTCGGCCGCGCCGCGCCCGTAGAGCTTGCCATCGCGATGCGTCGGCGTGAAGGGCGGCGACGTCCATTCATCGAGCGGGCCGGTCGGCACTACGTCGGTGTGTCCGGCGAACGCGAGCAGCTTGCCCGACGCGCCTTCCGTTCCGCGCTTGACCGCCCACAGATTCGTGACGCCGCCCGACTCGATGGTTTCGCATTCGAAGCCGACAGCCGACAGACGCTCGATCATCAGCGCCTGGCAATGGCGGTCGTCGGGCGTGATGGATGCGCGCTCGATCAGCGCTTCGGTAAGGGACAAGGTGCCGGACATGGTTCAACCTGCATTCTTTTCGACAGCGATAAAAAATGCCGGCGCGGGGCCGGCAGGCGGTTCGGTGTGGTGCGACGGCGTGATGTTCAGAGCCATCGCACGCAGATCACGCGAAGAGCGTCTCGTACTGCTCGGCCGAGAAGCCGAGCGTCTTCACGCGGCCGTTCACCACGACGACCGGCCGCTTGATGATCGACGGCTTGTGGATCATCAGCGCGATCGCGCCGGAGGTCGTGTCGGCTTCGGCCTTGTGCACGTCCGAGAGGCCGCGCCACGTCGTGCCGCGCTTGTTGATGAGCTGGTCGAGCGACACGTCCTTCAGCCAGTCCTGAACCAGCTTCTCGTTGACGCCGGCCTTCTTGAAGTCGTGGAACTCGAACGGCACGCCGTGCTCTTCCAGCCACACGCGCGCTTTCTTCACGCTGTCGCAGTTGGGGATGCCGTACACGACGGTCGTGGCATGGGAGCCGCGCGCCACGATCAGTCGCCTCGCAGCAGTTCGTTCAGGCCGACCTTCGCGCGGGTCTTGGCATCGACCTTTTTCACGATCACCGCGCAGTACAGGCTGTGCGAGCCGTCCTTCGAGGGCAGATTGCCCGCCACGACGACCGAGCCCGCCGGAATGCGGCCGTAGCTCACCTGACCGGTTTCGCGGTCATAAATCTTCGTGCTCTGGCCGAGGTAGACGCCCATCGAAATAACCGAGTTCTCCTCGACGATCACGCCTTCCACCACTTCCGAACGCGCGCCGATGAAGCAGTTGTCCTCGATGATGACCGGGTTTGCCTGCAGCGGCTCCAGCACGCCGCCGATGCCCACGCCGCCCGACAGGTGCACGTTCTTGCCGATCTGCGCGCACGAGCCGACGGTGGCCCACGTATCGACCATCGTGCCTTCGTCGACGTAAGCGCCGATGTTGGTGTACGACGGCATCAGCACCACGTTCTTCGCGATGAACGAGCCACGGCGCGCGATGGCCGGCGGCACCACGCGAAAGCCGCCCGCTGCGAAGTCATCGGCGGTGTAGTTGGCGAACTTCGAGGGCACCTTGTCGTAGAACTGGCTGTAGCCGCCAGCAGGCATCGGCACGTTGTCTTCGAGGCGGAACGACAGCAGCACGGCTTTCTTGAGCCACTGGTTCACGACCCAGTCGCCGTCGCGTTTTTCCGCGACGCGCAGCGCGCCGCGGTCCAGTTGCTCGATGGCGTGCGAGACCGCTTCGCGCACTTCCGCGGGCGCGGCTTTCGCCGACAGCTCGGCGCGGTTTTCCCAGGCGTTGTCGATGATGCTCTGAAGTTGTTCCGACATAGTGATATCAAGGATGGAGAGAGGGACCGGCAGCGCGTTCGGGACCGTTCAGGACTTCAGCGTGCGGCAGAATTCGACGATGCGGCGGGCGCCTTCGATACATTCCTCGGTCCCGGCAACGAGCGCGATGCGCACGAACCCTTCGCCGGGATTCGTGCCGTGCGCGGGACGAGCGAGGAAGGAGCCCGGCAGAACCGTCACATTATAGTCGGCGTACAGGCGCGCGGCGAACTCGGTATCCGTGAGTCCGGTGCGCGAAACGTTCGCCCAGAGATAGAACGCGGCGTCGGGCAGACGCACGTCGAGCACCTCTGCAAGCATCGGCGTGACCGTGCGAAATTTGCTCACGTAGAGCGCGCGGTTCTCGCGCACGTGCGCTTCGTCCTGCCATGCGGCGATGCTCGCGCGCTGGAATACGGTCGAAAGCGCCGCGCCGTGATACGTGCGATACAAGAGGAAGCTCTTGAGCACCGAAGCGTCGCCGGCGACGAAGCCCGAGCGCATGCCCGGCACGTTCGATCGCTTCGAGAGGCTCGACAGCATCACGAGGCGCTCGAAGCCGCGGCCCAGAAGACGCGCGGCTTCGAGACCGCCGAGCGGCGGCTGCGCTTCGTCGAAGTAGATCTCGGAATAGCATTCGTCGGAGGCGATCACGAAGCCGTGCTTGTCCGAAAGCGCGAAGAGTTCGCGCCAGTTGTCGAGCGTGAGGACCGCGCCCGTCGGGTTGCCGGGCGAGCAGACATAGAGCAGTTGCGTGCGCGCCCAGATGTCGTCGGGCACGGCCGAGTAATCGCATGCGAAGTTGCGCGCGGGGTCGCTGTTGACGAAGTAGGGTTCCGCGCCCGCGAGCAGCGCCGCACCTTCGTAGATTTGGTAGAACGGGTTCGGGCAGAGTACGATCGGCGGTTTCCCGCCCGCGAGTTCGGCGGTGCTGCGGCTGTCGATCACCGTCTGCGCGAGCGCGAACAAGGCTTCGCGCGAGCCCGCGACGGGCAGCACTTCGGTGGCCGCGTCGATCGAAGCGAGTCCGTAGCGCGCCTTCACCCACGCGGCGATGGCTTCGCGCAGCGGCTCGCTGCCGAGCGTTGCCGGGTAGGCGGCGAGGCCGCCGAGCGCGTCGATCACGGCGTCGCGGATCAGCGCGGGCGTCGCATGCTTCGGCTCGCCGATGCCGAAGCTGATCGGCGTGAATCCGGCGCGCGGCTCGATGCCCTTGAACAGCACGCGCAGCTTTTCGAAGGGATAGGGCTGGAGTTTCTGAAGAAGTGGATTCACGGCGTGTCGATTGAGCGATGAACGTCGGGTGGCGGCCAAGCGCCATGCGGCCGCAGCGACTTTGCGCGGCGGCATGAGAAAGACATCAGAGAACGGGCGATTATACCGCGCGCTATTGCGCTTCACGGCGCGCGGCGGCAAGGACGACAGAGGCATGACACGTAGCAAAACCGTATTGAAACCAACGCGCGCCGGAGCGCCGCAATGACGCGCCGCCTGCACGACGCGCTCCCCACGCTCGCCATCATGATCGGCGCGTCGGTCTGGGGCTTCGTCTGGTATCCGATGCGCCTGCTCGCATCGATGGGACTCACCGGCACCGCCGCCAGCGCGACGACGAGCGGCGCAGCGTGCCTCTTCGTGCTGCTGCTCAAGCGCCGCTCCATTCGCACGGTGTCGTGGCACTGGCTGCTCGCGTGCCTCGGCGTGGCGGCGGGCGTGACGAGCGTCGGCTTCGTCTGGGGCGCGATCCACGGGCAGGTCATGCGCGTGCTGCTCCTTTTCTATCTGACGCCCGCGTGGACCGCCGTGTTCGCGCATTTCATCCTGCGCGACCGCTTGACGCGCGCCGATGCCGCGCTGTCGCTCTTGTCGCTCGCGGGCGCGGTCACGATGCTCTGGTCGCCCGAACTCGGTGTGCCGCTGCCCGCGAATCTCGCAGAGTGGGCCGGACTCATGGGCGGCATGGGCTTCGCAATGAGCAACGTGCTCGTCGTCAAGATCACGCGTGTCATGCCCGCCATGAAGCCCGAGATGCGCACGGCCGTGATCTTCGGCGGCGCGGCCGTCGTCGCAACGCTCGCTACCTTTTTCGAGCCGATGCCCGCGCCGCCCGCCGCATCGCAGATGGGCGCGGTCGTGTTCGTCGTGATCGCGCTCGGCGTCGTGCTCGCGGTCAACAACGTCATTGTGCAGATCGGGCTCGCGCGCGTGCCGGCCAATCGCGCGTCCATCATCATGCTGTTCGAACTGGTGGTGACGGCGCTGTCGTCGTGGCTCATCGCGAGCGAAGTGCCGGGGCCGCGCGAATGGGCGGGCGGCGCGTGCATCGTGGCCGCGTGCGTGCTTTCGGCATGGGCGCACAGGCAGGGCCGCGAGGTATCGCCAAGCCCGCCGGACGCGGCCGAGCCCGAAAAGAAATCGACACGCGCGATGGTATGATGGTGTCCGCTCGCGCCGCAGCAGGCGGCGTCCGGCGCGCATGGGACACATCCGCGACCGGCCGCGCTGCGGCTTGTCTGCCGTTCATCCTCCGTCATTCACTTCAAACAGCGATATCGCCGTGCGTCTGACTTCGATCAAACTCGCTGGTTTCAAGTCCTTCGTCGATCCCACGCATTTCCAGGTCCCCGGCCAGCTGGTCGGCGTCGTCGGGCCGAATGGCTGCGGCAAGTCCAACATCATCGACGCCGTGCGCTGGGTGCTCGGCGAATCGCGCGCATCCGAATTGCGCGGCGAGTCGATGCAGGACGTCATCTTCAACGGATCGACCGCGCGCAAGCCGGGCAGCCGCGCGAGCGTCGAACTGATCTTCGATAACGCCGACGGCCGCGCCGCCGGTCAATGGAGCGCCTACGGCGAGATCGCCGTCAAGCGCGTCCTCACGCGCGACGGCACCTCCAGCTACTACATCAACAACCTGCCCGCGCGACGCCGCGACATACAGGACATCTTTCTCGGCACGGGTCTCGGTCCGCGCGCCTACGCGATCATCGGGCAGGGCATGATCGCGCGGATCATCGAGGCGAAGCCCGAAGACCTGCGCGTGTTCCTCGAAGAAGCCGCGGGCGTGTCGAAATACAAGGAGCGTCGGCGGGAGACGGAAAATCGTCTGCACGATACGCGCGAAAATCTGACGCGCGTGGAAGATATCGTGCGCGAGCTGACGGCTAATCTGGAGAAGCTGGAAGCGCAGGCCATCGTCGCGACGAAATACAAGGCATTGCAGGCTGAAGGCGAAGAGAAGCAGCGTCTGCTGTGGCTTCTGCGCAAGAACGAAGCGGGCAACGAAGCCGAGCGCCAGCAGCGCGCCATCCGCGACGCACAGATCGAACTCGAAGCGCAGACGGCGCGTCTGCGCGAAGTGGAAGCGCAACTGGAAACGCTGCGCGTCGCGCACTACAGCGCGAGCGACGCCATGCAGGGCGCGCAGGGCGCGCTCTACGAGGCGAATGCCGAAGTGAGCCGGCTGGAAGCGGAGATCCGCTTCATCGTCGAGTCGCGCAATCGCGTTCAGGCGCAGATTGCCGCGCTCGCCGCGCAGCGCGAGCAATGGCAGATGCAGGCGCAAAAGGCGCGCGACGAAATCGAAACGGCGTCCGAAGCATTGGCCGAAGGCGAAGAGAAGGCCGCGATCGCGCAAGAGAACGCCGCTGCGAAGCATGACGCGCTGCCCGCGCTCGAAGCCCGCTGGCGCGACGCTCAGGCGAAGCTGAACGAAGAACGCGCGGGCATCGCGCGGGCCGAGCAGGCGCTCAAGCTCGAAGCGGCGCATCAGCGCAACGCGGATCAGCAGCTTCAGCAATTGCAGCAGCGTCAGGAACGCCTGAAGAACGAAGCGGGCGGCCTCGACGCCCCCGACGAAGCGCAACTCGAAGAACTGCGCATGCAGCTTGCCGAGAACGAAGAGATTCTGGCCGAAGCGCAGGCGCGTCTTGCCGATGCGCAGGAAACCGTGCCGCGCCTCGACGCCGAGCGCCGCGCCGCGCAAGAGCGCGTGCAGGCGGAAAGCGCACAGATTCATCAGCTAGAAGCACGCCTTGCCGCGCTGAAAGCGTTGCAGGAGAGCGTGCAGACAGAAGGCAAGATCCAGCCGTGGCTCGACAAGCACGAACTCGGCGCGCTGCCGCGTCTGTGGAAGAAGCTGCACGTCGAAGCGGGCTGGGAACCGGCGCTCGAAGCCGTGCTGCGCGAGCGTCTCGCCGCGCTCGAAGTGTCGAATCTCGACTGGATCAAGGCGTTCGCGAGCGACGCGCCGCCCGCGAAGCTCGCGTTCTTCGCGCCGCCCGTCGCCGGCAAGCCGCTCGACGCGCCGCAGGGTTTGCGGCCGTTGACCGCGCTTCTTCGCATCGATGATCCGGGCATTCGCGCGGTGCTCAACGAATGGCTCGGCAATACGTTCATCGCCGACGACATCGCGCAGGCGCTCGCCATGCGCAATCAATTGCCGGAAGGCGGCGCGTTCGTCGTGAAGGCGGGGCATACGGTCACGCGCGTGGGCGTGCAGCTTTACGCGTCGGATTCCGAGCAGTCGGGCATGTTGGCCCGCGCGCAGGAAATCGAAAA
Organism: Caballeronia sp. LZ062; assembly: GCF_031450785.1. NCBI lineage: Bacteria > Pseudomonadati > Pseudomonadota > Betaproteobacteria > Burkholderiales > Burkholderiaceae > Caballeronia > Caballeronia sp. LZ062. The sequence goes on along the minus strand of NZ_JARTWB010000002.1, from coordinate 1,347,519 downwards.
TCTCGCGCGGCAAGTGCGCGCCCAGGCGCTGCTCGCGGATGAAGCGAAGGCCAACGCCGTGCGCGCCGACGCCGCTCACACGCAGGCATCGCAAGTTCTCGCCGACGCGCGTTCCGCCGCCGAGCGCGCGACGCAGCGCGTCCACGCGTTGCAGATGGACGTGCTCAAGCTCACGCAGGCGCACGAGCGCTACACGCAGCGCAGCACGCAGATCGGCGAGGAACTGGAAGAAATCGCCGCGCAGATCGAGGAACAGCGTGCGCTGCGAGCTGAATCCGAAGCTGCGTTCGAGCAGCACGACGCCGAAATCGCGCAATTGCAGGCGCGTTTCGAAGACAACCAGCTCGCGTTCGAATCGCTCGACGAGGCGCTCACGAACGCGCGCCATGAATTGCGCGAACTGGAACGCGCGGCCAGCGACGCGAACTTCGCGGCGCGCGGTCTCGCAGCGAAGATCGAGGAATACAGGCGCAGCATCGACACGGCGCACGAGCAGAGCGAACGCGTCGAGGGCGCGCTGGAAGACGCGCGGGCCGAACTCGAAACCATCAACGCGCAGACTGCGCAGACGGGTTTGCAGGACGCGCTCGAAGTACGCGCGGCACGCGAAGAGGCGCTGCACGCGGCGCGCATCGAACTGGACGATCTCACCGCGCGGCTGCGTCAGGCCGACGAGCAGCGCCTTCAGACCGAGCGGTCGCTCCAGCCGCTGCGCGACAAGATCAACGAATTGCAGTTGAAGGAACAGGCGGCGCGCATCAGCGGCGAGCAGTACGTCGAGCAGTTGCAGGCCGCGGGCGTCGACGAAGCGGAATTGCAGGCGAAGCTCACGCCCGACATGAAGCCGTCGTATCTGCAAGGGGAAGTTACGCGCCTGAACAACGCCGTGATCGCGCTCGGGCCGGTCAACATGGCCGCGCTCGAAGAACTCGCGGCGGCGACCGAGCGCAAGCACTTCCTCGACGCGCAGTCGGCCGATCTGAACGACGCCATCGGCACGCTGGAAGACGCAATCCAGAAGATCGACCAGGAAACGCGCGCCCTGTTGCAAGGCACGTTCGACGAAGTGAATCGCCATTTCGGCGATCTGTTCCCGCGTCTTTTCGGCGGCGGGCAGGCGAAGCTCATCATGACGGGCGACGAAATTCTCGATGCCGGCGTGCAGGTCATGGCGCAGCCGCCCGGCAAGAAGAATTCGACGATTCACCTGCTGTCGGGCGGCGAAAAGGCGCTCACCGCGACGGCGCTCGTCTTCGCGATGTTCCAGTTGAATCCCGCGCCGTTCTGTCTGCTGGATGAAGTGGACGCGCCGCTCGACGACGCGAACACGGAACGCTTCGCCAACCTCGTGCGGGCCATGTCGAGCAAGACCCAGTTCCTCTTCATCTCGCACAACAAGATCGCGATGGAGATGGCGCAGCAGCTGATCGGCGTCACCATGCAGGAGCAGGGCGTGTCGCGCATCGTCGCGGTGGATATGGAATCCGCCGCAGGATTCGCGCAGAACGGCTGACCCGGTTTTATGAATAACGGCCGGACGTGGAGCCGGCCAGGCGCGCAGGCGCGGAGTGGCGCGCATCGGCGAGGCGGCGGCAAAGGCCGGCGCATCGGATGCGCGCGACAGATCGCGCGGCGCTTCGTAACCCAAAAGAATGATGGAGCGTGCATGGACGAGTTGACACTCGGATTGATCGGAGCGGGAGCGGTGGTGGTCGGCGGCGTGGTGGTGTACAACGCGTGGCAGAGCGCGAAAGTGCGGCGCAGGATGCCGCGCCCGATGCCCGACGAGGCCGCCGACGCGCTCGCGCGCCAGGAAACCGACGAGGAGCAGCCGTTCATCGAGCCGGTGCGCCCCGCGCGGCGCGAGCCGGTCGCGGAAGATGCGCAGCAGGACGCGCGCGTCGAACCGAGTTTCGGCGGCGTCCCTGTATCGACCGAGGCTGCGGCGGTCACGCCTGCCGTCGCGCCGGCGGACACGCCTGTCGATTTGCAGGCGGAAGCGACGTCCGCTAACGGCGTGGCCGAAGAACCCGCGCTCATCGAGGAAGACGAACGCAGTGAGCCGGTCATGCCCGCTGCCACGACCATTTCTTCGGCGCCGCCGGCTGTCGTCGACCGGCGCATCGACTGCGTGGTGCCGATTCGGCTCGCGGCTCCGGTGCCCGGCGATCGCGTGATTCCGCTCGCGCAGCGGCTGCGTCGCGCCGGCACGAAACCCGTGACCATCGAAGGCAAGGCGGAAGGCGAGAGCACGTGGGAACTGTTGCGCCACGGCGTGCGCTACGAGGAACTGCGCGCGGCGGCGCAACTTGCGAACCGCAGCGGTCCGCTGAACGAACTGGAATTCTCGGAATTCGTGACGGGCGTGCAGCGTCTGGCGGACGCCATCGACGGCGCACCCGAATTCCCCGACATGATGGAAACCGTGGGCATGGCGCGCGAGCTGGACGGTTTCGCCGCGCAGTGCGATGCGCAACTGTCCATCAACATTCTCTCCGACGGCGCGCCGTGGTCCGCCAACTACGTGCAGGCGGTGGCCTCGCAGGACGGCTTGCTGCTCTCGCGCGACGGCACGCGCTTTGTCAAGCTGGACGCGAAGCAGAACCCGGTGTTCATGCTCCAGTTCGGCGACACGAATTTCCTGCGCGACGACCTCACGTATAAAGGCGGCCAGATGATCACGCTGGTGCTGGACGTGCCCGTCGCCGATGAAGACATCCTGCCGTTCCGCCTGATGTGCGATTACGCGAAGTCGCTGTCGGAGCGCATCGGGGCGCGCGTGGTCGACGATCAGCGCCGGCCGCTGCCGGAATCGGCACTGCTCGCCATCGAGAAGCAATTGATGACGCTCTACGCGAAGCTGGAGCAGGCAGGTATGCCGGCCGGCTCGGCTGCCACGCGAAGGCTGTTCAGCCAGTAACGCTTCGTCTGTAGGTTCTGTTTAGTGTTTCGATCGCGCCCCTTGCCGGGGCGCTTTCCGTTGGTGCGCGCCGCCACACGTGCATTTTGCCTAGACCGTTTGGCCGATGCCGCGATGACTGATCTTCTGAGACAATCGAACGGTCGGTTGAACTGACTCATCTCATTCCTCGAAAGCCGCATGTCCGCAAAAACGAAAGCCGAATCCGCCGCCACCGCCAAGTCGCTCGCGCCCGTGCCAAGCGCCGACCGGCCGGAGGAACGCGCCGCATGGCTGCGCACGGAACTCGAACGCGCGAACTACGCGTACTACGTGCTCGACCAGCCGGATTTGCCCGACGCCGAATACGACACGCTGTTCAAGGAGTTGCAGGGAATCGAAGCTGCGCATCCCGAACTGGTCACGCCGGATTCGCCGACGCAGCGCGTGGGCGGGCAGGTTGCCGAAGGCTTTGCGCCGGTCGTCCATGACGTGCCGATGCTTTCGCTCAACAACGGCTTCGCGGACGAAGACATTGCGGCGTTCGACAAACGCGTGTCCGACGCGCTCGGCTATGCGCCTGTGCAGTACGCGTGCGAGCTCAAGTTCGACGGCCTGGCGATCTCGCTGCGCTACGACGACGGCCGCTTCGTGCAGGCCTCGACTCGCGGCGACGGCGCCACCGGCGAGGACGTGACGGCCAACGTGCGGACCATCCGCTCGATTCCGCTCACGCTCAAAGGCGCGCATGTGCCCAAGCGTCTCGACGTGCGCGGCGAAGTGCTCATGTTCAAGCGCGACTTCGAGCGGCTGAACGCGCGCCAGCGCGACGCCGGCCAGCGAGAATTCGCGAATCCGCGCAACGCCGCGGCGGGCAGCCTGCGGCAGCTCGATCCGAAAATGACGGCGCAGCGGCCGTTGTCGTTCTTTGCCTACGGCATCGGCGTGCTGGACGGCGCAGATATGCCCGACACGCACGCGGCGCTGCTCGACTGGTATCACGAAATGGGCCTGCCGGTGAACGCGGAGCGCGGTGTGGTCGAAGGCGCGGAGGGTTTGCTCGGGTTCTTTCGGAAGACGGGCGAGAAGCGTGAGAAGCTGCCGTACGACATCGACGGCGTCGTCTACAAGGTCAACCGGCGCGACGAGCAGGAGAAGCTCGGCTTCGTTTCCCGTGCGCCGCGGTTCGCACTGGCGCACAAGTTTCCGGCGCAGGAGGCGCTGACGCAACTCGTGGCCATCGACGTGCAGGTCGGCAGAACGGGCGCGATCACGCCGGTTGCGCGGCTCTCGCCGGTGTTCGTCGGCGGCGCGACGGTGACCAACGCGACGCTGCATAACGAAGACGAAGTGCGCCGCAAGGACATTCGCATCGGCGATACGGTGACCGTGCGCCGCGCGGGCGACGTGATTCCCGAAGTCGTCGGCGCGATCCTGGAACGGCGTCCTGCCGACGCCCGCGAGTTCGTCATGCCGACGGAGTGCCCCGTGTGCGGCTCGAAGATCGAGCGGCTGCCGGATGAGGCCGTGGCCCGCTGCACAGGCGGGCTCTTTTGCCCGGCGCAACGCAAACAGGCGCTGTGGCACTTTGCGCAACGCCGCGCACTCGACATCGACGGTCTCGGTGAGAAGATCATCGACCAGTTGGTGGAGCAGAATCTCGTGCGCACGCCCGCCGATCTGTTTAGCCTCGGCTTCTCGACGCTTGCGGCGCTCGACCGCTTCGCCGACAAATCAGCGCAGAACCTGCTGGATTCGCTCGAGAAGGCGCGTCGTACGACGCTGCCGCGTTTCATCTATGCGCTCGGCATCCGTCACGTTGGGGAATCCACCGCCAAAGATCTCGCGAAGCATTTCGGCTCGCTCGACCCGATCATGGCGGCATCCGTCGAAGAACTGCTGGAAGTCAACGACGTCGGACCGGTCGTCGCCGAGGCTATTCACAACTTCTTCAGCGAAGCGCACAACCAGCACGTGATCGAGCAGTTGCGGGCGAAGGTGTCGTGGCCTGAAGGGCCGCCTGCGCCGAAAGCGCCGCAGGGCGTGCTGGCCGGCAAGACCGTGGTGCTGACGGGAACGTTGCCGACGCTCTCGCGCGAGGAAGCGAAAGAAATGCTGGAGGCGGCTGGCGCGAAAGTGGCCGGTTCCGTCTCGAAAAAGACCGACTACGTGGTGGCGGGCGCCGAAGCGGGCAGCAAACTCGCAAAGGCGGAGGAACTCGGGGTTCCCGTCGTCGACGAAGACGGCATGAAGAAGCTTTTGGAAGGAGTCACGCCATGATCCGGGAAATTCTTAAGATGGGCGATCCGCGTCTCTTGCGCATCGCCCAGCCTGTCGAACATTTCGACACGCCGGAACTGCACACGCTCGTGCAGGACATGTTCGACACCATGCGCGACGCGAACGGCGCGGGACTCGCCGCGCCGCAAATCGGCGTCGATCTGCAGGTGGTCATCTTCGGCTTCCGGCACAACGAGCGTTATCCGGACGCGCCGCCCGTGCCGGAGACGGTGCTGATCAATCCGATTATCACGCCCAACGGGCATGACATGGAGGAGGGATGGGAGGGATGTCTTTCCGTACCGGGACTGCGCGGCGCGGTCCAGCGATTCTCGATGATCCGCTACCAGGGCTTCGATCAGTACGGCAACGCCATCGAGCGGCTCGCGGAAGGGTTTCATGCGCGCGTCGTGCAGCACGAGTGCGACCACCTGATCGGCAAGCTCTATCCGATGCGCATCACCGACTTTTCGAAGTTCGGCTTTACTGAAGTGCTCTTTCCTGGGCTCGATCCGGCGGGCGACGACTGAATCGAACCGCTGGCTGACCGTAAAGAAAAAACCCGCTTGTAGCCAAGCGGGTTCCTTTTTTCAGGCCAGCGTTTGTGAATCGCGCGTCGCATTGGGCTGGCGGAACAGCGCGACATGCGCCGGATTCGCCGAGCCTTGCAAACGTCCGTCGGGCAGACGCGCGAACACCATTTCGCCGATGCCGGGGCTCGTCACGACGACTTCATCGCGCAGGGCGAGCAACGCTTCGAGCCGTCGTCGGCCGCTCACGATTTCAAGACCGGTTTCCGTCGCACGAACGATGATCTCAACTGACATGGACATTTCTCCTCGAAGCGTTGATGCTGATTGCCGTTATTCCAATGCCCGTCCCCGACACGACGGGGCTGTCAAAAGTTCTCGGACATTCCGTGTCTAACGGATATTTGACCGATTTTCTTTAGCCTAAATGCGGACAAAATAAAACGGCGCGATCGCATGAGCGATCGCGCCGTTCTTTGCTTCGAATGTCGCGTTTCCGCGACGATGCTGCCGAATCAGAAGGTCTCGTCAGGAGCCAGATAGCGCCATTGTCCGGGCGGTAGGGCGCCGAGCGTGACGCGTCCCATGCGAATACGCTTCAGCCCGACGACTTCGAGGCCGACGAGTTCACACATGCGGCGGATCTGGCGCTTCTTGCCTTCGCGCAGCACGAAGCGAAGCTGCTCGCCGTTCTGCCAGCTCACCTGGGCGGTCTTGAGCGGCACGCCGTCGAGCTCCAGACCGTGACGCAGAAGCGCGAGCTTCTCTTCGGGCAAGTGCTGATCGACATCGACGGTATGCTCGCCGTAGCGCACGCGCACAAGGTACTCCTTGTCCACTTCGGAATGCCCGCCGATGAGTTGCTTCGCGATGCGGCCGTCCTGCGTCAAGACGAGCAGGCCCGTGGAATCGATATCGAGACGGCCCGCGGGCGCGAGCGTGCGCAGGTGGCCCGGCGAGAAGCGGATTCCGGAGCGGTCTTCGTCCCAGTGATTCGCCGGGTTGATCAGCGTGACGGCGGGTTCGTACCCGTCTTCTGCCTGCCCCGACACGTAGCCTACCGGCTTGTGCAGCAGGATCGTGACGAGCTGCGACTGTGCCGAGCGCGCGGCGGGCAGGATCTCGATGTTCTGGTCCGGGCGGATGCGGGACCCGAGCGTGTCGATCACTTCGCCATCGACGAGCACCCAGCCCTTTTCGATCCACTCGTCGGCTTCACGGCGTGAGCACAGGCCGAGTTCGGACATGACCTTGGATAGGCGCACGAGGTTGTCGGCGTGGGCGTGCGGCTTTCTGGGCGTGTCGGTGCTCGCTGAGGCGCGGTCGCGTTCTGCACGATCCGCGGCGTGCTCGGGCTTGCGGGCCTTGCCCTGAGCGGAGCGGTCGTCGAGTGGCTTGCGTAGCGCGCGGTCATTCGACGCGATGCGCGGCGCATCGCTGCCTGATCGGACCGGACGGCGGTCGTCGCCACGAGAGGTGCGCTCGCCGCGTGCTCCGGTGGACCGGCGCGGACCGCGTTCGGCGAACGCAGGGCGCGAGTCGTCGCCGCGTGGATTCATCGGACGGCGGTCGTCGCCACGCGACTCGCGCTGGCCGCGTCCTTCGGTTGCGCGACGCGGACCGCCATCGGCGAACGGAGAGCGCGATGCATCGCCGCGTGGTTCGAACGTACGCCGCTCGTTGCCGCGAGCATCGCGCTCGCCGCGTCCTTCCGTCGACCGACGCGGGCCGCGTTCGCCGGACGCCGGGCGCGAGTCGTCGTGCCGCGGTTTGAACGCGCGCCGCTCGTCAGTACGCGAATCGCGCTCGCCGCGTCCTTCGGTTGCGCGACGCGGACCGCGTTCGCCGAACGCCGGGCGTGCGTCGTCGTGGCGCGGGTTGAAGGGCCGCCGTTCGTTACTACGCGAGTCGCGGTCGCCGCGTCCTTCGGACGACCGACGCGGACCGCGATCGCCCAACGAAGAGCGCGAGTCGTCGCCACGCGGTTTGAACGCGCGCCGCTCGTCACTGCGCGAATCGCGCTCACCGCGTCCTTCAGTCGCTCGACGCTCCCCGAACGCAGGGCGCGAATCATCACCACGCGGTGTGAACGCACGCCGCTCGCCGCCGCGCGAATCGCGCTCACCGCGTCCTTCGGCCGCACGACGCGGCCCACGCTCTCCGAACGAATCGCGCGGATCATCACCACGCGGTGTGAACGCACGCCGCTCGTCACTACGCGAATCGCGCTCACCGCGTCCCTCGGCCGCACGACGAGGACCGCGCTCCCCGAAGGCAGGGCGCGAATCATCACCACGCGGTTTGAACGCACGCCGCCCGTCACTACGCGAACCGCGCTCACCGCGTCCTTCAACGGCACGACGCGGACCGCGCTCCCCGAAGGCAGGGCGCGAATCATCAACACGCGGTTTGAACGCACGCCGTAGGTCGCCGCGCGGATCGCGCTCACCGCGTCCTTCCGCTGCCCGACGTTCCCCGAACGCAGCACGCGAATCATCGCCGCGCGGTTTAAGCGCACGCCGCTCTCCCGGTGCGTCGCCGCGTCCGGTCGAAGCCGCCCGCGCCTCCGCAGGCTTTCCGCGCTTGACCAGCGCCTTGTCAGGCGCCGTTTCGCGCGCAGGCTTGCGCCCGGTGATAGTTCCGGAGCGAACCGGCGATCGCGTCCCCGACGTGGGACGCGGATGTTTGGCTGTCAGTTTGACGCGCATAAAGTCTCAGGCTGCGATCGCGCGCAGCAGTTCGGTTTCGACCTGGATCTGCGTGCGGTTCGACGACAGGCTCTTGCCATCGAGCAGGAACACGTCTTCGACGCGTTCACCGAGCGTGTTGATTCGGGCCGCCTGCACGCCGATCCGGTGTTGCGCCAGCACGCGCGCGATCGAATAAAGAAGGCCCTGCCGATCGTTCGCCGACACGGACAGGATGTAATACTGGCCACGCTCGTCGGGGCGCAAATCCACGCGCGGCGTGACCGGAAAAGTGCGCACGAGCCGCGAAACGCGGCCCTTCGAGGGCTCCGGCAGAATGCTTTCGTCCGTCAGGCGCGCGCTCAATTGTTGCTCGACGAGATTGGCGATATCACGATAACTCCCGTCGTGATCCGGATGCGCCACGAGGAAGTTGTCTAGCGCGTAGCCGTGGCGCGTGGTGGTGATGCGTGCATCGAGCACGGACAAGCCGTTCTTGTCGAAATACGCGCAAATGCCCGCGAAGAGGTCCGGCCGGTCGCGCAGATAGACGAGCACCTGCAACGCCGCGCCGATCGGCGAGGGCCGCGCGCGCACGATGGGCGACTCGCTTTCCACATGCCGGCACAGCACGCGCGTCTGCCACGCGATATCCGCCGGATCGTGACGCAGGAAATAGCCGACGTCGAGCTGATCCCACAGGCGCTTTTCCGCGCCTTCCGGCACGGTTTCGAGGCGCAGCAGCGCGAGCGCGGCCTCGCGCCGGGACTTGAGCTCGGAGTTCGTGTCGGGGCGCGCGCCGCCGAGCACGGCGAGCGTCGCGCGGAACAGGTCTTCCAGCAGCTTGCCTTTCCAGTTGTTCCAGACCTTCGGGCTCGTGCCGCGAATGTCCGCCACGGTCAGCAGATAGAGCGCCGTCAGGCGCCGCTCCGTTTTCACGACCGACGCGAACTGCTTGATGACTTCGGGATCGCTCGTGTCCTGCTTCTGCGCGACGTGGCTCATGGTCAGATGCTGCTGCACCAGCCACACGACGAGTTCCGTGTCGTCGGCGCCGATCTCGTGTTCGCGGCAGAAGCGGCGGGCGTCGGCCATGCCGAGCGTCGAATGATCACCGCCGCGTCCCTTCGCGATATCGTGGAAGAGCGCCGCCACGTAGAGCACCCACGGCCGCTCGAAGTTGCCCATCAGCTGGCTGCAGAACGGATACTCGTGCGCGTGCTCGGCAATCGCGAAGCGGCGCAGATTGCGCAGCACCATCAGGATGTGCTGATCGACCGTATAGACGTGGTAGAGGTCGTGCTGCATCTGCCCGACGATGCGCCGGAAATTCAGCAGATAGCGCCCGAGCACGCTCGTCTGGTTCATCAGTCGCAGCGCATGCGTGATGCCTTCGGGCTGCTTCAGGATCTCCATGAAAAGACGACGGTTCTCCGGGTCGCGCCGCCAGTTGCGGTCCATGATTTCGCGGGCGTTGTAGATCGCCCGCAGAGTCCGCGCGGAGAGTCCCTTGACGCCGCGCGTCTGCTCATACAGCAGGAACGCTTCGAGGATGGCGTGCGGTTCCCGCTCGAACACGTCGTCGCTGGCGATTTCCAGCATGCCTTGCTTCTCGACGAACCGCTCCGACAGCACGCGCGTGATGCCCGACGTCGACGGAAACAGCTGCGCTTCAACGTTCTGAATCAGAATGGTCGCGAGTTGCGTGACGGCCTTGGCCGCCCAGTAATAGCGCCGCATCAGCTGCTCGCTCGCGCGCTTGGCGGCGGTCGCCTTGAAGCCGAAGCTCTCGGCGAGCGGCGTCTGCAAGTCGAAAACGAGGATGTCCTGCCGGCGCTTGGCGATCACATGCAGGCGGGCGCGCAGCGTCTTCAGGAAACCTTCGTTGCGGCGCAGTTCGCGCGCTTCCCGCTCAGTGATCAGTTCGCGCGCGTCCAGTTCGCGCCAGCTCGAGCCGAATCCCGCCGCCCGCGTGATCCACAGAATCAGTTGCAGGTCGCGCAAGCCGCCCGGGCTTTCCTTGATGTTCGGCTCGAGGCTGTACGGCGTGTCCTGGAATTTGGCGTGACGCTGGCGCATTTCCAGCACTTTCGCCTGAAAGAAGGAACGCGGGTCGAGCGTCTCGCGATAGCGTTCCGTGAAGCGGGCGAAGAGCGCCGCGTCGCCGCCGATGCGCCGCGCTTCCAGCAGCGATGTCAGCACCGTGACGTCGTTGCTCGCTTCCGCGATGCATTGATCGACCGAGCGCACGCTGCTGCCGATATCGAGCCCCAGATCCCACGCCATGCCGATGAAACGCTCGACGCGTTCGTTGACGTCGGCCTCTTCAGCCTGCGCCACGGCGTCCGGCAGCAAGACGAGAATATCGACGTCGGAATAGGGCGCAAGCTCGCCGCGCCCGTAACCGCCGACCGCGACGAGCGTCGCGCTCGCGGGCATGCCGGACGCGGACCAGGCGCCTTTCAGGGCGTCGTCGGTGATGCGGGCCAGCGCTTGCATCAGCGATTCGACGTTCGACGCCGTCTCGAAGCGTTCGATGAGTGCGGCTTTCGCTGCCTTGTAGGCGGCGCGCAGCGTTTCGCAAGGCGAGGCGACGGCGGCAGTGACGCTCATGGGACGGGTCGGCGTGAGTTGGCGGGAACGGCGGAAGACGGATCAGGAAGGCGGCTGCGCGCGGCGCGCGCAGCGTGTCGAACGTTTCTTACGCGGTCGCCGCGATCAGTTGCGAGGGCGCTTGCGTGCCGGCGGACACGGTCAGCACTTCGTAGCCGGTCGGCGTCACGAGCACCGTGTGCTCCCATTGTGCGGACAGACTGCGGTCGCGCGTCTTGACGGTCCACTGGTCGGGCATCGTGCGGATGTCGCGCCGGCCGGCATTGATCATCGGCTCGACGGTGAAGATCATGCCCGGTTGCAACTCGATGCCCGTGCCCGGCCGCCCGTAGTGCAGCACCTGCGGCTCTTCGTGGAACACCTTGCCGATGCCGTGGCCGCAGTACTCGCGCACGACGCTGTAGCCTTGCGCCTCGGCGTGCTTCTGAATAGCGTGGCCGATGTCGCCCAGATGCGCGCCCGGGCGCACTTGATCGATGCCGAGCCACATGCAGTCGAACGTCGTCTGCACCAGGCGCTTGGCGAGAATCGAACCCTCGCCGACGATGAACATGCGGCTCGTGTCGCCGAAATAGCCGTCCTTGATCACCGTGATGTCGATGTTCAGCGCGTCGCCGCTTTTCAGCACCTTCTCGCCGGGAATGCCGTGGCAAATGACGTCGTTGACCGAGATGCAAGTGGCCTTCGGGTACGGCGGATAGCCGGGCGGCTGGTAATTGAGCGGTGCGGGCACCGTGCCCTGTTCCTTCACCATGTATTCGTGGCAAAGGCGGTCGAGTTCTTCGGTGGTCACGCCGGGAACGATATGCGGCGTGATGAAATCGAGCACTTCGCTGGCGAGCCGGCAGGCGACGCGCATCTGCGCGATATCGTGATCGTTTTTCAGCGTAATGGACATGACTGGCTCTGAATGCGCGGTGTGGCGGGAAGGCGGGCGTGAGCCGCGAAAGCGGGCATTATCGCACCTTAGGAAAGGCGCCGCAGCGCGATTCTGCTGCGCGCCCGGCGCTTGCGCCGGTTTCGGCGCTGGTTTTGCGGCCATCGTGCAGCTTGAGCCGTGTAATCGTCACATGCTATACTCATGGGCTAAGTCTTAGTCCACTCGGTGTGGCTGGACTTAGAAGCGTTCGCGGTTCACAAGGCAGCGCTATTTCGAAACTCAAGCCGGCGCACCCAGGGTGTCCGGCGTCCGGGCAGCGAGAGATGTCGCTGAAACCGGGCGCAGGATGCGGCAGCCGGCTTAAGACCTAACCCTCGCGGAGAATTTCATGGCAGTCACGATGCGTCAAATGCTGGAAGCCGGTGTCCACTTCGGTCACCAAACGCGCTTCTGGAACCCCAAGATGGCCCCGTACATCTTCGGTCATCGCAACAAGATTCACATCATCAACCTCGAAAAGACGCTGCCGCTCTACAACGACGCGCTGAAGTACGTGCGCCAGTTGGCAGCGAATCGCGGCACGATTCTTTTCGTCGGCACGAAGCGTCAGTCGCGCGACACCATTGCGCAGGAAGCGCAGCGCGCAGGCATGCCGTTCGTCAACGCCCGCTGGCTCGGCGGCATGCTGACGAACTTCAAGACGCTGAAAGTGTCCATCAAGCGCCTGAAGGACATGGAAGCAGCGGTCGAGTCGGGTGAAACCGAGCGCATGAGCAAGAAGGAAGCCCTTCTGTTCGAACGCGAAATCGCCAAGCTGCAAAAGTCGATCGGCGGCGTGAAGGACATGGGCGGCATTCCGGACGCGATCTTCGTGATCGACGTCGGCTACCACAAGATCGCCGTCACCGAAGCGAAGAAGCTCGGCATTCCGGTCATCGCCGTGGTCGACACGAACCACTCGCCGGAAGGCATCGACTACGTGATCCCGGGTAACGACGACGCGTCGAAGGCCGTCGCCCTGTACGCCGAAGGCGTTGCGGACGCGATACTCGAAGGCCGCGCGAACGCCGTGAACGACGTCGTTCAGGCCGTGCGCAACGGCGAAGGCGACGAGTTCGTCGAGGTCAACGCAGAGGCGTAATCGAGCCCTGTGGCCGGCAAAAAAGGGGGCTTTGCGAAAGGCCCCTTTTTTTTAGTCGGCGCGATGGTTGAACCAATCTTTGCCGTGGGCGCAGACGCGCCGGCGGCACGTATCAAACAGACTCAAGGAGCGAATGATGGCGGCAATTACCGCAAGCATGGTGGCAGAACTGCGCGCGAAGACCGATGCGCCGATGATGGAATGCAAGAAGGCGCTGACCGAAGCCGACGGCGACATGGCGCGCGCTGAAGAGCTGCTGCGCGTGAAGCTCGGCAACAAGGCGAGCAAGGCGGCATCGCGCGTGACGGCCGAAGGCATCGTCGTGGCGCACGTCGAAGGCGGCGTGGGCGCGCTCGTCGAGCTGAACTGCGAAACCGACTTCGTCGCGAAGAACGACGACTTTATGACCTTCGGCAAGGGCATCGCGGCGCTGGTCGCGAAGAGCAACCCGGCTGACGTGGCCGCGCTGTCGGCCATGCCGTACGAAAGCAACACGGTCGACGCCGTGCGTCTCGCGCTCGTCGGCAAGATCGGTGAAAACCTGTCGATCCGCCGCTTCGTGCGCTTCGAAACGTCGAACAAGCTCGCGTCGTATCTGCACGGCACGCGCATCGGCGTGCTGGTCGAGTTCACCGGCGCGGACGAGCAAGTCGGCAAGGACGTGGCGATGCACATCGCCGCGATGAAGCCGGTTTCGCTGTCGGCGGACGAAGTGCCGGCCGATCTGATCGCGAAGGAACGCAGCATCGCCGAGCAGAAGGCTGCTGAATCGGGCAAGCCGGCTGAGATCGTCGCGAAGATGGTCGACGGCAGCGTCCAGAAGTATCTGAAGGAAGTCTCGCTGCTGAACCAGCCGTTCGTGAAGAACGACAAGCAGACGATCGAACAGATGCTGAAGGCAGCCAACGCCTCGGTGCAGAAGTTTGCGCTCTTCGTGGTGGGCGAGGGCATCGAGAAGCGCCAGGACGATTTCGCGGCAGAAGTGGCGGCGCAAGTCGCGGCGGCCAAGCAGTCGTAAGCCGTACCCGCGGCGCGTGCGCTGAATGGCGCGGCGCCGCGTCGAAGCGAACATCCGCGGCGGATCGCAGCACGCATCTGCCGCAAGCATCAAGGCGTTCCGGTTCGCATCACGTGGCGGGCGCGGTAGGTTCGGGTTAACCCGCGCATGCCGCGCCCGTCGTTCCGATCCGGGCCGCTTGCGGTAAATATTGTTTCACCCCTACAGTTCTACGTTGTTGCAACCCTCCTCGGCGCGATCGGAACCTCATATGCCCACAGCCTACAAACGCGTACTCCTCAAACTCTCCGGCGAAGCCCTCATGGGCGACGATGCCTTCGGCATCAATCGCGCAACAATCGAAAGGATGGTGGCGGACGTCGCTGAAGTGGTGCGGATGGGAACACAGCTGGCCGTCGTGATCGGCGGCGGCAACATCTTCCGTGGCGTGGCAGGCGGCGCGGCCGGCATGGACCGTGCGACGGCCGATTACATGGGCATGCTCGCCACGATGATGAACGCGCTCGCGCTGCAGGACGCCATGCGCCACGCAGGCATCGAGGCGCGCGTGCAGTCGGCGCTGCGCATGGATCAGGTGGTCGAGCCGTACATTCGCCCGCGAGCCATTCGCCAGCTCGAAGAGGGCAAGGTCGTGATTTTCGCGGCCGGCACGGGCAATCCGTTCTTCACGACGGACACCGCTGCTGCGCTGCGCGGCTCGGAAGTCGGCGCCGAAGTGGTGTTGAAGGCGACGAAGGTCGATGGCGTATACTCCGCCGACCCGAAGAAAGATCCGAGCGCGACGCGCTACAGCACGATCAGCTTCGACGAAGCGATCGGCCGCAATCTGCAGGTGATGGACGCCACGGCTTTCGCTCTGTGCCGCGACCAGAAACTGCCGATCCGCGTGTTCTCGATCACCAAGGCCGGCGCGCTTAAGCGCATCGTGCAAGGCGACGACGAAGGGACGCTCGTCCACGTGTAAACTCTCGCGTAATCGGGCGCCGCGCGCACCCGGCGTGAACCGCGCCGGAAGAGGGCGAAGCGGGCGCTCGCATCGCCAGTAAACCCAGGTTTTGGAGGTTCAAATGAGTGTGGCTGACATTAAAAAGGGCGTCGATCAGAAGATGCAGCGATCGATCGAGGCATTTAAGGCCGATCTCGCCAAGATCCGCACGGGCCGCGCGCACACCGGTCTGCTGGATCACATCCAGGTTGATTACTACGGCTCCAATGTGCCCATCTCGCAAGTGGCGAACATGACGCTTGTCGACGCCCGCACGATCGGCGTGCAGCCGTGGGAAAAGAAGATGGTCGCCGTCGTCGAAAAGGCGATCCGCGAATCGGATCTCGGCCTCAATCCGGCCACGCAAGGCGATCTGATTCGCGTGCCGATGCCTGCGCTCACCGAAGAGCGCCGCCGCGAACTCACGAAGGTCGTGAAGAGCGAAGGCGAAACGGCGAAGATCGCGGTGCGCAATCTGCGTCGCGACGCCAACGAGCAATTGAAGAAGCTCGTGAAAGACAAGGAAATCTCGGAAGACGACGAGCGCCGCGCAAGCGACGACGTTCAGAAGCTCACCGACAAGTTCGTGGCGGAAATCGACAAGCTCGTTCAGACGAAAGAAGCCGAAATCATGACGGTGTGAGGCCGAAAGCCGGTCCTGCCAGCCTCGCGTAACGAAAAACCCGAGGCTGGCTTTTCACTTCCCGTCGATTACAAGACTCAGCGGCCATGACCTATACCAGCTCTACCGTTCGCGTGCCCGATGTCGCGGCTGTCCCGCGCCACGTCGCGATCATCATGGACGGCAACGGCCGTTGGGCGACCGAGCGGCGTTTGCCGCGTGTCGCCGGTCATACGCGCGGCGTGGATGCGGTGCGCGCGACCGTCGAAAGCTGCGCGAAGCGCGGCGTCGAGTTCGTCACGCTGTTCGCGTTCAGTTCCGAAAACTGGCGTCGTCCGACGGACGAAGTATCGTTTTTGATGCGCCTGTTCGTGACCGCGCTCGAACGCGAGATCGGCAAGCTGCACGCCAACGGCATTCGCCTGCGTGTGGTCGGCGACGTCTCCATGTTCGACGACCGCATCCGCGCGCTCATCCAGCGAGCCGAAACCAAGACCGCGCGCAACACGCGCCTCACGCTGACCATCGCGGCCAATTACGGCGGGCGCTGGGACATCATGCAGGCGACGAAAAAGCTCATCGCGCAATCGCTTGAACAGGGCGCGCCCGCCCGCGTGGACGACGAGTCGTTCGCGGAGCATCTCGCCATGGCCTACGCGCCGGAGCCCGACCTTTTCATCCGGACGGGCGGCGAGCAGCGCATCAGCAATTTCCTGCTGTGGCAGCTCGCGTACACCGAGTTTTACTTTACCGATACCTACTGGCCCGATTTCGACGCCGACGCGCTCGACCGCGCGATCGCGTCGTATGGCGGCCGTGAGCGCCGTTTCGGGCGCACCAGCGCGCAACTCGCTTCGCAATCGCAGAAGGCCGACACCCTTTCATGCTAAAGACCCGTGTCATCACGGCAATCGTGCTGCTGGCAGTTCTTGTGCCGGTCACGCTATTCGCGCCGATCGGCGCATTCGGCGCACTGATCGGCTTTGTCGTCGTGTTCGCCGCGTGGGAGTGGGGACGCCTGCTGAAGCTCAACGGCGCAGGGCCGGTGGCCTACGCGTTGGTCGCGGGACTCGCCCTCATTTTCAGCACGTACCTCGGCGTCGCGCCCAAGGCGCTCTTCCAGATGGCGGCGATCTTCTGGGTGCTCGCGGGACCGTACGCGCTCTTGCGCAAGCCGGTTCTGGCAGGCGGCGCGTGGCGCGCCTTCCTGCTTTTCGCCGGTATTATCGTGTTCGTCGCGTGCTGGCATGCGGTCGTCGCGGCGCGCACCGTCGGCGTGGCATTCGTGCTATCGCTTCTACTAGTCGTCTGGCTGGCTGACATAGGCGCATACTTCGCCGGAAAAGCATTGGGCCGCCACAAGCTCGCGCCGTCCATCAGTCCGGGCAAGACGTGGGAAGGCGCCATCGGCGGCTGGCTGGCCGTCATGGTGACCGGCTCGCTGGCGGCGGCCACGGGCGCCTATGCGCCGACCGTGTTCTCCGCTTTCGTCGGACATCTCGGCTGGGCGCGCGCGCTCGTCGCGCTCACCGTGCTGGTGGCGTTCAGCGTGGTCGGCGATTTGTTCGAATCGCTCCTGAAACGCCAGGCCGGCGTCAAGGACTCGAGCGGTCTGCTGCCGGGCCACGGCGGCGTGCTCGACCGCATCGACGCATTGTTGCCTGTATTGCCGATCGCATTGCTCATGCTCGCATAGATCGGCCAGAGAAGATTTCATGCAAAAACGTCTTACATTGCTCGGCTCCACGGGCTCGATCGGCGACAGTACGCTCGACGTCGTGGAGCGGCATCCGGACCGGTTCTCGGTCTACGCGCTCACCGCCCACCGCAACGGCGACAAACTCGTCGCGCAATGTCTGCGCTTTCAGCCCGAAGTGGCGGTCGTGGGCGACGCTGAAACTGCCGCGCGCGTGGCCGCGGCCTTGCGCGCCGCAGGCAGCAAGACCGAAGTGACGCACGGCCCGGACGCGCTCGTCGAGGTGGCCCGCGCCGCCCAGTGCGATACCGTGGTCGCGGCGATTGTCGGTGCAGCGGGCCTTGCGCCGACGCTGGCCGCCGCGCGCGCCGGCAAGCGCATTCTGCTCGCCAACAAGGAAGCGCTGGTCATGTCCGGCCAGATCTTCATGGACGCAGTGCGCGACAACGGCGCCGTGCTGCTGCCGGTCGACAGCGAGCACAACGCCGTGTTCCAGTGCCTGCCGCCCTGCGCGGACAACGAGGCGCGGCTCCACGGCGGCGTGTCCAAGATCATTCTGACGGCGTCCGGCGGGCCGTTCCGCACGCGCGAGCCTTCGACGCTCGTCGACGTCACGCCCGACGAGGCCTGCAAGCATCCTAACTGGGCGATGGGCCGCAAGATTTCCGTCGATTCCGCGACGATGATGAACAAGGGCCTCGAAGTCATCGAGGCGCACTGGCTCTTCGATCTGCCGGGCTCGCGCATCGAAGTGCTGATCCATCCGCAAAGCGTGATTCACTCGATGGTGTCGTACGCCGACGGCTCGGTGCTCGCGCAACTCGGCAATCCGGACATGCGCACGCCTATCGCCCACGCGCTGGCGTTTCCGGATCGCGTGGATTCGGGCGTCGCGCCGCTGGATCTCGCGCAGATCGCGTCGCTGACGTTCGAGAAGCCGGACTTCGCGCGCTTTCCTTGTCTCGCGCTCGCCATCGACGCGCTCGAAGCCGGGGGCATCGCGAGCGCGGCGCTGAACGCGGCGAACGAGATTGCGGTCGAAGCGTTTCTCGCGCGCCGGATCGGCTTCATGTCCATCGGCGGCGTGGTCGAGCGCGTGCTGAACGCGTTGCCCAACACGAGCGCCGCATCGCTCGACGACGTGCTCGCCGCCGATGCCAGCGCGCGCCGTCTCGCGTCCCGTTTCGTCGCAGAGCTCACTGCGAGCGCGCCAGGCGCGGAACCCATCGCCCATTGAGGCCGTCATGAACTTCCTGACCGAAATCGTCGCCTTCGTCGTCGCGATTGGCGTGCTCGTCGTCGTCCACGAATTCGGTCACTACAGCGTCGCGCGACTGTGCGGCGTCAAGGTCTTGCGGTTCTCGGTCGGCTTCGGCAAGCCGCTCGTGCGCTGGGTCAGCAAGAAGACCGGCGTCGAGTGGACCATCTCGGCGCTGCCGCTCGGCGGCTACGTGAAGATGCTGGACGAACGCGAGACCGAGGACAGCATCCCGTCCGAGGATTTGCCGCGCGCCTTCAACCGGCAGCCGGTCATCAAGCGCATTGCGATCGTCGCGGCCGGGCCGGTGGCGAATTTTCTGCTGGCGATTGCGCTCTTCTCCGCCGTGTTCGCGGGCGGCGTGACCGAACCGCAGGCGATCGTGTCGACGCCCGCGCCCGCGACGGCCGCCGCACGCGCCGGCTTCGAGGGCGGCGAGAAGATCATGTCGATGCGCGACGCGCAAGGCGGCCAGACGGAGCCGATCCGCTCGTGGTCCGACCTGCGCTGGAAGCTGCTCGACGCGTCCTTCGATCACCGGCGCGTCGTGCTGATGGCGAAGACGCACGACGGCACCTTCGACTTTCCGGTGAACGTCGCGGGCATCACGGACGCGGACGCCGAACAGGATTTCATGGACAAGCTCGGCTTCACGCCGGGCGGCGGCACGCTGACGGTCGCGGGCGTCGAGCCGGGCAGCGCGGCGCAGAAGAGTGGCCTTGCCGCTGGCGACCGGCTGCGCGCCATCGACGGCCGCCCGGTCGACAACGCGACGAGCTTCATCGATTACGTGAAAGCGCACGGCGGCAAGCCGGTGACGCTCGTGATCGAACGCGGCACGGGCGGCGATGCAAAGCGCGCGTCCGTGCAGATCGTGCCCAATGTGAAGCGCGACGCCGCGACGGGCAAGGACGTCGGCCGCATCGGCGCGGCGCTCGCGAACCAGTTGCCCACCGTCGACGTCCGTTACGGTCCGCTCGAAAGCCTGCGTCTCGGCGTGAATCGCACGTGGGACATCAGCGTGTATTCGCTGCGCATGTTCGGCCGCATGATCGTGGGGCAGGCGTCGCTGAAGAACCTGTCCGGCCCGGTCACCATCGCGGATTACGCGGGCAAGAGCGCGCGGCTCGGTCTGACCGCGTTCGTGTCTTTCCTGGCGCTCGTCAGCATTAGCCTCGGTGTGTTGAACTTGTTACCGATTCCGGTTTTGGACGGTGGGCATCTGTTATATTATTTGGTTGAAGCCGTTACCGGCAAAGCCGTGTCCGATCGCTGGCAGCTGGTTCTGCAGCGGGCGGGGCTGGTCTGCATCGTCGCTCTGTCGATGATCGCGCTCTTCAACGACCTGACTCGCCTGATCCGTTTCTGATCCACTTTGATAATGTCTGGCGGCGCTCCTCACGCGACCGCCGGAACGAATGCAGCTTTAAATACTGGGGAAGCACGTTGTTCAAACCTCATCGCTTTGTTCCTAAGTCGGCTGTGGCCGCGGCGCTCGCCGCAACGGGCATGGCGGCACACGCCACCACGCCTTTCGTCGTGCAGGATATCCGGATCGAAGGGCTCCAACGCATTGAGCCGGGTTCCGTGTTCGCTTATCTGCCGATCAAGCAAGGCGACACGTTCACCGACGACAAGGCCTCCGAAGCGATTCGCGCGCTGTATGCAACCGGCTTTTTCAACGACGTACAGATTGCAACCGAAGGCAACGTGGTGGTCGTGCAGGTGCAGGAGCGGCCGGCCATTTCGAATATCGAATTCACCGGTCTGCACGAGTTCGACAAGGACACGATCAACAAGGCGCTGCGCTCTGTCGGCCTGTCGCAGGGCCGCTCATACGACAAGTCGCTGCTCGACAAGGCCGAGCAGGAACTGAAGCGCCAGTACCTGACGCGCGGCTACTATGCGGCCGAAGTCACGACGACCGTGACGCCGGTGGACCGCAATCGCGTCTCGATCCTGTTCTCGGTGGCGGAAGGCCCGAGCGCAAAGATTCGCCAGATCAACTTCGTCGGTAACAAGGCAGTCAGCAGCGGCACGCTGTTGAGCGAAATGCAACTGTCCACGCCGAACTGGTTCTCGTGGTACACGAAGAGCGACCTGTACGCGAAGGAAAAGCTGACGGGCGACCTCGAGAACGTGCGTTCGTACTACCTGAATCACGGTTACCTCGAGTTCAGCATCGACTCCACGCAGGTGTCGATCTCGCCGGACAAGAAGGACATGTACCTGACCATCGCGGTGCATGAAGGCGAGCCGTACAAGGTCGCGAGCGTCAAGCTCGCCGGCAATCTGCTCGACCGCGAGCCCGAACTCAACAAGCTCATCACCGTGAAGCCGGGTCAGCTTTTCTCGGCAGAGAAGCTGCAGGCGACCACCAAGGCGATCGTCGACAAGCTCGGACAGTATGGCTACGCGTTCGCGCAGGTGAATGCGCAGCCGGAGATCGATCAGGCGCATCACACGGTCGCGCTCACGCTGCAAGTCGATCCGAGCCGCCGCGTCTATGTGCGCCGCGTGAACATCGTCGGCAATACGCGCACGCGCGACGAAGTGGTGCGCCGCGAAATGCGCCAGCTCGAAAGCTCGTGGTTCGATTCGAGCCGGCTCGCGCTCTCCAAGGACCGTGTCAATCGTCTCGGCTATTTCACGGACGTGGACGTCACCACGACGCCGGTGGAAGGCACCAACGACCAGGTGGATGTCGACGTCAAGGTGGCCGAAAAGCCGACCGGCGCCATCACGCTGGGCGCGGGTTTCTCGTCGACCGACAAGGTGGTACTGTCGGCGGGCGTTTCGCAGGACAACGTGTTCGGTTCGGGTACGAGCCTCTCGGTCAACGTCAACACGGCGAAGACGTATCGCACGCTGACGGTTACGCAGGTCGATCCGTACTTCACCATCGACGGTATCAAGCGCATTACGGACGCCTACTACCGTACCTACGAGCCGCTGTACTACTCGACCGATTCGAGCTTCAAGATCGTGACGATGGGCGCGGACACGAAGTTCGGCATCCCGTTCTCCGAGCAGGACACCGTGTTCTTCGGCCTCGGCGCCGAGCAGAACACCATGGACGTGGACAGCAACACACCGGCGTCCTATCAGAAGTACGTGCAGGACTTCGGCCGCGTGGTGAACAACTATCCGGTGACGGTCGGCTGGTCGCGCGATAACCGCGACAGCGCGCTGGTGCCGAGCCGCGGCTACTACATCCAGTCGAACGCGGAATACGGCACGCCGCTGGGCAACACAACGTACGCCAAGTTCGACGCGCAGTTCCAGTATTACTACTCGTTCGCACGCGGCTTCGTGCTCGGCTTCAACCTGCAAGGCGGCTACGGCAAGGGCTTCCAGGGCCAGACGTACCCGATCTTCAAGAACTACTACGCGGGTGGTATCGGTTCGGTGCGTGGCTATTCGCCGAGCTCGCTGGGTCCGCGCGACGCGAAGACGAACGATCCGATCGGCGGCTCGCGCATGGCGGTCGGCAATATCGAGCTGACGTTCCCGCTGCCGGGCACGGGCTACGACCGCACGTTGCGCGTGTTCACGTTCCTCGATGCCGGTAACGTGTGGGGCGACCCGAATCAGGGCGGTACGAGCGACGGCGCGAACGGGCTGCGCTACGGCTACGGTGTGGGTCTCGCCTGGATTTCGCCGATCGGCCCGCTCAAGCTGAGCCTCGGCTTCCCGCTGCAGAAGCACACGGGCGACCAGTACCAGAAGTTCCAGTTCCAGATCGGTACGGCCTTCTAAAAGACGGCCCGACGTGAACGAACGCGGACTTCATTCAAATAGACGTGACGTGAGGAACACTTTGCGAACCGGTAAGCTTTCGAAACATGCGGCGCTGGCGCTGACGTTGTCTATGGTCGTAGGCCTTGGCGCCGTCGCGAAAGCGGACGCTCAGGAAGCGCGCATCGCAGCGGTCAACTCGGACCGCATCCTGCGCGAATCGTCGGCGGCGAAGGCGGCGCAGTCGAAGCTGGAGCAGGAGTTCTCCAAGCGCGACAAGGCGCTGCAGGACATGGCGCAGCGGCTCAAGTCCATGTCGGACAACATCGACAAGAACGGCGCGTCCATGTCGCCGCTCGACCGAGCCGCGCGCCAGCGCGATCTCGCCCAGCTCGACGCGGACTTTCAGCGCAAACAGCGCGAATTCCGGGAAGACCTGAATCAGCGCCGCAACGAAGAACTCGCGGCGGTGCTGGATCGCGCGAACAAGGTCATCAAGCAGATCGCCGAGCAGCAGCACTACGACCTGATCGTGCAGGAAGCGGTGTACGTGAGCCCGCGTATCGACATTACCGATCAGGTGCTCAAGGCGCTCGCAGCGACGAGCCAGAACGGCGGCACGAGCCCGAACTGACGAGGAGTTTTCACAGGCATGGCATCAGGCATGGCGATCACGCTGGACGAACTGGTCAGGCGCTTTGGCGGCGAAGTGGTCGGCCAGGGCACGCATCGCGTCGAAGGCCTCGCGCCGCTCGACAAGGCGGGCCCCGGACAGCTTTCGTTCCTCGCGAACCAGAAGTACCTGCCGCAGGTCGAGACGACGCGCGCCGGCGCGGTGCTGATTTCGCGCGCGGATCTCGACAAGCTCTCCGCGCCGCGCGAAGGCAGCAATTTCATCGTCACGCCGAATCCTTACGCTTACTTCGCCCGCGTTGCGCAGGCGTTCATCGAACTGGCATCGGCGAAAGCGACGCCCGGCGTGCATCCCAGCGCGTTTATCGATCCGGCCGCGAAAGTGGCCGCGAGCGCCGTCATCGGCCCGCACGTCACGGTGGAAGCGGGGACGGTCGTCGGCGAGCGGGTGCGCCTGGACGCGGGCGTGTCGATCGGGCGCGGCGTCACGCTCGGCGACGACGTCCATCTGTATCCGAACGTCACCGTCTATCATGAATGCAGGCTCGGCGCGCGCGTGATCGTGCACGCGGGCGCGGTGATCGGCGCGGACGGTTTCGGCTTCGCGCCGGATTTCGTCGGCGAGGGCGAGGCGCGCACCGGAAGCTGGGTGAAGATTCCGCAGGTCGGCGCGGTGGTGATCGGTGACGACGTGGAGATCGGTGCGAACACCACCATCGACCGCGGCGCCATGGCCGATACGGTCATCGAAGAGTGCGTGAAGATCGACAATCTCGTGCAGATCGGCCACAACTGCCGCATCGGCGGGTACACGGTGATTGCCGGCTGCGCGGGCATCGCGGGCAGCACGAATATCGGGCGGCATTGCATGATCGGCGGCGCGGTGGGTATCGCGGGACACGTGACGCTGGCGGACCATGTGATTGTCACGGCGCAGTCGGGCGTCTCGAAATCGCTCACGCGGCCCGGCATGTACACGAGCGCGTTCCCGGCCGTGAGCCATGCCGACTGGAACAAGAGCGCCGCGCTCGTGCGCAATCTGGACAAACTCCGCGATCGCATCAAGGCGCTCGAAGCCGCTCTAGGCGAGCAGAAGGAAAAGGGCGCGAAGCAGGGCGACGAAGCATAAGCACGGCTGCCGGACGGGCGCTCGAGCGAACGCCGGCAACACAGCAGATTCACGAGCGGGCGCAGGACGCCCGCAGTCAATTTCCGCGCAGGACATGCGCGCGAGCAGAACCACCATGAGCACAGAAAAAATCAACCTCGACATCCATAAGATCCTCACGCTGCTGCCGCATCGGTATCCGATCCTGCTCGTGGACCGCGTGCTGGAACTGGAGCCGCACAAGAGCATCAAGGCGCTGAAGAACGTGTCGATCAACGAGCCGTATTTCCAGGGACATTTCCCGACGCGGCCCGTGATGCCCGGCGTTCTCATTCTCGAGGCGCTCGCGCAAACCGCCGCGCTACTGACGTTCGCCGAAGAGCCGCATGATCCGACGAGCACGCTGTACTACTTCGTCGGCATCGACGGTGCGCGCTTCAAGCGCGTGGTGGAACCGGGCGATCAGCTGATTCTGAACGTCAACTTCGAGCGGTACATGCGCGGCATCTGGAAGTTCAAGGCGCGCGCCGAAGTGGACGGCGTGACGGCCGCCGAAGCCGAACTCATGTGCACCGTGAAGAACACGGACGCCAGCGCATAACGGCAGAAACACAGCATACAGAGGCGAGGCGCATGACCATCATTCACCCCACCGCGATCATCGAGCCGGGCGCGCAACTGGACGATTCCGTCGAAGTCGGGCCGTACGCGGTCGTCGGCGCGCATGTCGTCATCGGCGCGGGCACGACCATCGGCTCGCATAGCGTGATCGAAGGTCACACGACCATCGGCCGCGAAAACCGCATTGGCCACTACGCGTCCATCGGCGGACGGCCGCAGGACATGAAGTATCGCGACGAGCCGACGCGTCTCGAAATCGGCGACCGCAACACCATTCGCGAATTCACCACGCTGCACACGGGAACGGTGCAGGACCAGGGCGTGACCTCCATCGGCGACGATTGCTGGATCATGGCCTACGTGCACGTCGGCCACGACTGCCGGCTGGGCAACCACGTCATCATGTCGAGCAACGCACAACTCGCCGGGCACGTGACGGTCGGCGATCACGCCATCGTCGGCGGCATGTCGGGCGTGCATCAGTTCGTGCGTATCGGCGCGCATTCGATGCTCGGCGGCGCGTCGGCGCTCGTGCAGGACGTGCCGCCGTTCGTGATCGCCGCCGGCAACAAGGCGGAGCCGCACGGCATCAACGTCGAAGGTCTGCGCCGTCGCGGATTCACGCCGGACGCCATTTCGGCGCTGCGCCAGGCATATCGCATCGTCTACAAGAGCGGTCTGTCGCTCGAAGAAGCCAAGGCGCAACTGAAGGAACTGGGCGCGGCGGGCGGCGACGGCGACGTGCCGGTCAAAGCGTTCACCGATTTCATCGCGGCGTCGCAGCGCGGCATCATCCGCTGATCGCGCACCCGATGACGCTGATCACCACTGCACCGCGCGTCGCGATGGTCGCGGGCGAGCCGTCCGGCGACCTGCTCGCGGCCTCGCTGCTCCAGGGCTTGCAGGAACGCCTGCCGGCGGCCACGCGCTATAGCGGCATCGGCGGCCCGCGCATGACGTCCGCAGGCTTCGAAGCGCACTGGCCGATGGACAAGCTCACCGTGCGCGGCTATGTCGAGGCGCTGCGGCATATTCCCGAAATTCTCGGTATTCGCAACGAGCTGAAGCGGCAGTTGCTGGCCGATCCGCCGTCGGTGTTCATCGGCGTCGATGCGCCGGACTTCAACTTCGGACTCGAACAGCCGTTGCGCGAGGCCGGCATTCCAACCGTGCATTTCGTGTGTCCGTCGATCTGGGCGTGGCGCGGCGGGCGCATCAAGAAGATCGTCAAAGCGGTCGATCACATGCTGTGCGTGTTCCCCTTCGAAACCGCGTTGCTGGCGAAATCAGGCGTCTCGGCGAGCTATGTCGGCCATCCGCTCGCCGATGAAATTCCGCTGGAGCCCGATACGGCGGGCGCGCGGCGCGAGCTGGGCATCGCGGAAGGCGGACCAGTCATCGCGGTGCTTCCCGGCAGCCGCCGTTCGGAGATCGCGCTGATCGGCCCGACGTTTTTTGACGCCATGGAGCTGATGCAGCTTCGCGAGCCGGGCGTGCGCTTTCTGATGCCGGCCGCGAACGCGGCGCTGCGCGAGTTGCTGCAGCCGCTCGTTGAGGCGCATCCGCATCTGTCGCTGACCATCACGGACGGGCGCGCGCAAACCGCGATGACCGCCGCCGACGCCATTCTCGTGAAAAGCGGCACGGTCACGCTGGAAGCCGCGCTCCTGAAGAAGCCGATGGTCATCTCATACAAGGTGCCCTGGCTCACGGGCCAGATCATGAAGCGGCAGGGCTATCTGCCGTACGTGGGCTTGCCGAACATTTTGGCGGGGCGCTTCGTCGTGCCGGAGATCCTTCAGCATTTCGCGACGCCCGAAGCCCTCGCCGATGCCACGCTGAAACAGTTGAACGACGACGCGAACCGCCGTACTCTGACCGAGATTTTTACCGAGATGCACATCGCGCTGCGCCAGAACACGTCGCAGCGGGCGGCCGAAGCCGTGGCGCGGGTGCTCGACACGCGGAGACCGCAATGAAGGCTGCGAACCGGTCGGCGCAACGCGGACTCGATTTCAGCTCGCCGTTCGACATCGTCTGCGGCGTCGATGAAGCCGGGCGCGGTCCGCTTGCCGGACCGGTCGTGGCGGCCGCGGTCATCTTCGATCCGGCGAAACCGCGCATCAACGGGCTGGACGATTCCAAAGCCTTGTCGGCGAAGAAGCGCGAGGAACTCTACGAGAAGATCGTGGATCGCGCGCTCGCGTATTGCATCGCGTCGGCGAGCGTCGAGGAAATCGACACGATCAACATCCTGCACGCGTCGATGCTGGCGATGAAGCGCGCGGTCGAAGGGCTGTCGGTTGCGCCGACGCTCGTGAAAGTCGACGGCAATCGCTGCCCGGTGCTGTCGATACGCGCGGAAGCCGTGATCGGCGGCGATGCGCTCGTGAAGCAAATCTCCGCGGCCTCGATCCTCGCGAAAGTCACGCGCGATCGTCTGCTTTGCGAGTTGCACGAGGCGCATCCAATGTACGGCTTCAATGTCCACGCCGGCTACGGCACGCCACAGCATCTGGCCGCGCTCCGCGAGCACGGGCCTTGCGAACATCATCGGCGTTCGTTCGCGCCGGTGCGTGAGGCGCATCTTCGCTTCGGCTCGGTGCTGCCCGACATCGCGCCGGAGATCATCCAGGCCACCGCCGCGCTCGACGCTGATTCCGAAGCGCATCCGTTCTGAGCGGCCCCGCCGTTCCATTACAACGTGAAATCCGTCACTTCGCGGGACAACCCGCTCTACAAGCGCCTGAAGGCGCTCGCCGGCTCGACGGCGCAGCAGCGGCGCAGCGGTCACGTGCTGCTCGAAGGTCTGCACCTCGCCGCCGCTTATCTCGATACCGCCGGTCAGCCGGAGACGTGCGTCGTCACCGAGGGCGCGCTGACGCACGCGGAAGCGCGCGAGATCGTCTCGCGCATCGAAGAGAAACGCGTGATCGTGTTGCCGGATGCGCTTTTCGGACAGCTATCGAGTGTCGTGCACGGCGTGGGCATGTTGCTGCTCGTCGACAAGATCGACGCGGCGTTGCCCGAACGCGTGAGCGAGACGTGCGTGATTCTCGACGGCATTCAGGACGCGGGCAATGTCGGTTCGATTTTGCGCAGCGCGGCGGCGGCGGGCGTCGGCCGCGTGTTCTGCGCGCCGGGCACGGCCTACGCGTGGTCGTCCAAAGTACTCCGCTCGGGCATGGGCGCGCACTTTCTGCTGGATATTTTCGAGGACGTCGAGCCGTCCGGACTCATCGCGCGGCTCGACGTGCCGGTGACGATCACGGATTCGCACGGCGCCGTCGCCATCTACGATTGCGATCTGTCGTCGCCACTCGCGTGGGTCTTCGGCAATGAGGGCGCGGGCGTGTCGCAGGTCTGGCGCGATGCCGTGACGCATCGCGTGACCATTCCGCAGCCGGGCGGCATGGAATCGCTAAACGTCGCAGCCGCGGCGGCGATCTGTCTCTTCGAGCAGTGCCGCCAGCAGCGCTGAATCAATAATACGAAGGCCGTTCGGGCTTGATTTCCTGAAGGATCGTCGTGGCGATCTCCTCGATGGACTTGTGCGTCGAGGACAGCCACTTGATGCCTTCGCGCTTCATCATGCTTTCCGCTTCGTTGATCTCGTAGCGGCAATTTTCGAGCGCGGCGTACTTGCTTCCCGGCCTGCGCTCGTTGCGAATCTCCGCGAGCCGCTGCGGGTCGATCGACAGACCGAACATCTTGTCGCGATGTTCCAGAAGCGGCGTCGGCAGCTTGCCGCGCTCGAAGTCTTCCGGAATCAGCGGATAGTTCGCTGCCTTCACGCCGTATTGCATCGCCAGATAGAGGCTCGTCGGCGTCTTTCCGCTGCGCGACACGCCGACCAGAATCACGTCTGCTTCGGTCAGATTGCGGTTGGATTGGCCGTCGTCGTGCGCGAGCGAGAAGTTGATCGCCTCGATACGGTTCTTGTACTCCTCGGTATCCGCGTTCTGGTGCACGCGGCCCATGGCGTGCGTCGACTTGATTTCCAGTTCGTGTTCGAGCGGTTCGATGAACGTCTGGAACATGTCGAGCACGAGCGCGTTGCAGCGCTTGACGATCTCGTTCGACGCGCTGTCCACGAGCGTCGTGAAGACGATCGGACGGCGGCCGTCGAGCGATACGGCTTCGTTGATCTTCTCGACGGTGGCATGCGCCTTGTCGATGGAATCGACGAACGGCACGCGCACGAGCCGGAATTTCTGGTCGAACTGGGCGAGGATCGAATGTGCGAACGTTTCGGCGGTGATCCCGGTACCGTCGGAAACGATGAATACGGAAGGCGGCATCGGCGGTGAACCAGTGGGAACGAGTTGAAAACAGCACGCTCGAACCAGAGCGTGCGCAGTCAGGCGGCCTCGCCTGAGCGTGTGTTACATTGAGCGGCCCAAACGTGTGCGCAGGCGCACCAAGAGGCGTGAAACACCTCGATTTTGCCGTGGATTTACTGGCCGTGCCCGGACAAATGCGAGAATCGGCACGGTAGAATAGCGGCAACCTGTTCGATAAGCAATTGCGTCGAGATTGAGTCTGTTCTTCCTCAATTGACCGGTAGTTCGTGCGTTTTCGCCGCAAAAATGCACGGTTATCGCAAACCGGAGTGCGGTTGCTCCATTGCCGCGAAGGCTTATCAAACAGGTTGTACGAGATGCGCCGGTGCTTCCAATGAGCGCCGCTGCATGCGAGCCCACTCGTGCGATCGTGAATTCCATCCACCTTAGGGGCTTGTATGACTAACGCAGTCAATGTTGCGAACGATGTCGCAAAGGATCAGGCGTATGTAGTTCAATTCGAGCAGTTGCGAATGACCGACGTGGAAATCGTCGGTGGCAAGAATGCGTCGCTCGGCGAAATGATCAGCCAGCTTTCCGAAGCCGGCGTCAGCGTGCCGACGGGCTTCGCCACGACCGCGCTCGCATTCCGCGACTTCCTTCACCATAACGAACTGACGGAGCGCATCGCCAAACGTCTCGAGACGCTCGACGTCGACGACGTGAAGGCGCTTGCCGAGGCGGGCAAGGAAATCCGTCAGTGGATCGTCGACGCGCCGCTGCAACCGCGTCTCGAAGACGAAATCCGCCGTCAATTCGAAGTTCTGCAAAAGGGCTCGCCCGAAGAGCTTTCGTTCGCCGTACGTTCGTCCGCCACGGCGGAAGACCTGCCCGACGCATCGTTCGCGGGCCAGCAGGAAAGCTATCTCAATGTGGTCGGCATCGAAGACGTGCTCGATCGCATGAAGCACGTGTTCGCGTCGCTCTATAACGACCGCGCCATTTCCTATCGCGTCCACAAGGGCTTCACGCACGCCGAAGTCGCGCTGTCGGCTGGCGTGCAGCGCATGGTGCGCTCGGACGTCGGCGCCGCGGGCGTGATGTTCACCATCGACACCGAGTCCGGCTTCAAGGACACGGTCTTCATCACGTCGAGCTACGGCCTCGGCGAAACGGTGGTGCAGGGCGCCGTCAATCCGGACGAATTCCACGTCTTCAAGACCACGCTCGCGCAGAACAAGTATCCGATCATCCGCCGCTCCATCGGCTCCAAGCTCATCAAGATGGAGTTCACCCAGCCGGGCGAACCGGGCCGCGTGAAGACCGTCGACGTGCCGCACGAGCAGCGCAACCGTTTCTCGATTTCCGACGAAGACGTGATCGAGCTCGCGAAGTACGCGGTCATCATTGAGAAGCACTATCAGCGTCCGATGGACATCGAGTGGGGCAAGGACGGCCGCGACGGCAAGCTGTTCATCCTTCAGGCGCGTCCTGAAACGGTGAAGAGCCAGGCGGCGGGCAAGGCCGAGATGCGCTTCAAGCTCAAGGGCCAGTCGAACGTGATCGCCACGGGGCGCGCGATCGGCCAAAAGATCGGCGCGGGTCCCGTGCGCGTGATCTACGATCCGTCGGAAATGGAACGCGTGCAGCCGGGCGACGTGCTCGTCGCCGACATGACCGATCCGAACTGGGAGCCGGTGATGAAGCGCGCATCGGCCATCGTCACGAATCGCGGCGGGCGCACCTGCCACGCGGCGATCATCGCGCGTGAACTGGGCGTGCCGGCGGTGGTCGGCTGCGGCGACGCGACCGACCTGCTGAAGGACGGCGCGCTCGTTACCGTGTCCTGCGCGGAAGGCGACGAAGGCAAGATCTACGACGGCCTGCTCGAAACCGAAGTGACCGAAGTGCAGCGCGGCGAACTGCCGAAGATTCCGGTCAAGATCATGATGAACGTCGGCAATCCGCAGCTCGCGTTCGACTTCGCGCAACTGCCGAACGCAGGCGTCGGCCTCGCGCGGCTCGAGTTCATCATCAACAACAACATCGGCGTGCACCCGAAGGCGATTCTGGAGTACCCGAACGTCGACGCCGATCTCAAGAAAGCGGTCGAAAGCGTCGCGCGCGGTCATGCGTCGCCGCGTGCGTTCTACGTTGACAAGCTGACGGAAGGCATCGCCACGATCGCGGCGGCGTTCTATCCGAAGCCTGTGATCGTGCGCCTGTCGGACTTCAAGTCGAACGAGTACAAGAAGCTGATCGGCGGTTCGCGCTACGAGCCGGACGAAGAGAATCCGATGCTCGGTTTCCGCGGCGCGTCTCGATATATCGCGGAAGACTTCGCCGAGGCGTTCCACATGGAATGCATCGCGCTGAAGAAGGTGCGCGAGGAAATGGGTCTGGACAACGTCGAGATCATGGTGCCGTTCGTGCGCACGCTGAAGCAGGCGGAGCGCGTCGTCGGGCTGCTCGAGAAGTTTGGCCTGAAGCGCGGCGTGAACGGCCTCAAGCTCGTGATGATGTGCGAAGTGCCGAGCAACGCGATTCTCGCGGAACAGTTTCTCGAGTTCTTCGACGGTTTCTCCATCGGCTCCAACGACTTGACGCAGCTGACGCTCGGTCTCGACCGTGACTCCGGCATGGAACTGCTCGCCGCAGACTTCGACGAGCGCGACGAAGCCGTGCAGTTCATGCTGAAGCGCGCCATCGAAACGTGTCTGAGACTGAACAAGTACGTGGGCATTTGCGGTCAAGGGCCGTCGGATCATCCGGACCTCGCCGAGTGGCTGGCGAAGCAGGGCATCGAGTCGATGTCGCTGAACCCGGACACGATCATCGACACGTGGCAGAAGCTCGCGACCACTTTGTCAAAATAAGTCGGTCACGCCTTTCCGGATGCTTTCGGGAAGGCGCTGCGTGCTATAAAAACACCCCGGACCTTCCGGGGTGTTTTCGTTTGGAGACTGGCATGGCGACCCATGAACTCATCTGGTGGATGGCAGCCGGCGCGCTGATCGTCACGGAGCTTTTCACCGGCACGTTCTATCTGTTGATGATCGCGCTTGGGGTGCTAGCGGGCGGCATCGCGTTCGCCGTCGGGCTCGCGTTGCATGTGCAACTGGGCGTCGCGGCGCTCGTTGCGCTGGTTGCCGTCGCCGCGTTGCGCCGGTCGCGCTTCGGAAGTTGGAAGCGGCGCGACGCTTCGCGCGATGCCGCCGTGAACCTCGACATCGGCGCGACGCTGGAAGTGGCCGAATGGCACGACGGCCGGGCCCGCGCGATGTATCGCGGCGCGGAGTGGGACGTCGAGCTGGCGCCGGGCGAATCGGAGCGCGCGCGGTGGTATCGCATCACCGCGCTCGACGGAAGCCGGCTCGTCGTCGCCGCCAAACGCTAAGCACGCACGCTTGCCGCACAAGAACTCAAGGAGTCGCACATGATTTTCGCTGCCGTTTTGCTCGTCATCGCAATCGTGATCGTGGTCAACACGGTCAAGATCGTTCCGCAACAGCACGCGTGGGTGCTGGAACGCCTCGGCCGCTATCACGCGACGCTCACGCCGGGCCTGAACATCGTGTTGCCGTTCGTCGATCGAATCGCTTACAAGCACGTGCTCAAGGAAATCCCGCTCGACGTGCCGAGCCAGGTCTGTATCACGCGCGACAACACGCAGCTTCAGGTGGACGGCGTGCTGTATTTTCAGGTCACCGACCCGATGAAGGCGTCGTATGGGTCGAGCAACTTCGTGCTCGCCATTACCCAGCTTTCGCAGACGACGCTGCGCTCGGTCATCGGCAAACTGGAACTCGACAAGACCTTCGAGGAGCGCGAGTACATCAATCACAGCATCGTGAATGCGCTCGACGAAGCCGCGTCCAACTGGGGCGTGAAAGTGCTGCGCTATGAAATCAAGGACCTGACGCCGCCGAAGGAGATTCTCCACGCGATGCAGGCGCAGATCACCGCCGAGCGCGAGAAGCGCGCGCTGATCGCGGCGTCGGAAGGGCGCAAGCAGGAGCAGATTAATCTGGCCTCGGGCGCACGCGAAGCGGCCATCCAGAAGTCCGAGGGCGAGCGTCAGGCGGCCATCAACCAGGCGCAGGGCGAGGCATCGGCGATTCTCGCGGTGGCCGAGGCGAACGCGCAGGCGATCGAGAAGATCGGCGCCGCGATTCAGTCGGCGGGCGGCATGGACGCCGTGAACCTCAAGGTCGCGGAGCAGTACGTCGGCGCCTTCGCGAACATCGCGAAGACGGGCAACACGCTCATCGTGCCGGGCAATATGTCGGACATGAGTTCGATGATCGCGTCGGCGCTCGCCATCGTGAAGGGCGAGGGCGGCGGCGTCATCCGAAAAAGTTGATGTAGAAAGGGGCGCTTTAGAGCGCCCCTTTTTGTGTGTAACGACGAACGGTTAGCGCGCGGACGTGCGCATCAAACGGGCGCGCTCGCGTTCCCAGTCGCGCTTCTTCTCGGTCTCGCGCTTGTCGTGCAGCTTCTTGCCCTTCGCCAGCCCGATTTCGCACTTCACGCGGCCTTCCTTGTAATGGAAGTTGAGCGGCACGAGCGTATGGCCGCGCTGTTCCACTTTGCCGATGAGTTTGTCGATCTGCTCGCGATGCAAGAGCAGCTTGCGCGTGCGCACCGGGTCCAGATTGGCGAATTTCGATGCCTCGGGCAGCGGGCTGATGTGTGTGCCGATCAGGAACAGTTCGCCGTTCTTGATCACGACATAGCCTTCCTTGATCTGCCCGCGGCCTTCGCGCAGCGCCTTGACTTCCCAGCCTTCGAGCACGAGACCGGCCTCGTAGCGTTCTTCGATGAAGTAATCGAAGAAGGCTTTTCTGTTGTCAATGATGCTCATGAATGGAAAGTGCCCAACTCGTTTAAAATCACGATTTTAGCAGCGCGCCGCTTGGCAGACGATGGGCAGACGAAGCTCACTGTCTAAGCCGCGCGCGCCGCCACCCGATCAAGCCACCCGCTGCGCCCTTATGGCCGACGTCCAGAAAACCGTATTGATCCGCCATTCGGCGGAAGAAATGTTCGACCTCGTCACCGACGTCGCCGATTACCCCAATTTCCTGCCGTGGTGCGGCGGCGTCGAGATCGGCCGCCAGGACGAGACCGGCATGGAAGCGAAGATCGACATCAATTTCAAGGGCATCAAGCAGCATTTCGCGACGCGCAATGTGCAAAAGCGCCCGACGAACATCGATATGGAGTTCCTGAGCGGCCCTTTCAAGAAGTTCACGGGCTACTGGCGCTTCACGCCGCTGCGCGCCGACGCGTGCAAGATCGAATTCGCGCTGCACTACGAGTTCTCGAACCTGATTCTCGAGAAGATCATTGGGCCGGTGTTCAGCCATATCGCGAACACGTTCGTCGATTCGTTTGTGAAGCGCGCGGATCAGCGGTACGGCAAGAAATGAATCTGCATATCGATGTCTGCTACGGCCTGCCGGACGGCAAGAGCTTTCTGGCGCGCGTCGATCTGAGCGACGGCGCGACCGTGCGCGAGGCCATCGAGGCGAGCGGCGTGCTCACAGCGCATCCGGAAATCGATCTGGCGACGCAGAAGGTGGGTATCTTCGGCAAACTGCAACCGCTCGATGCCGCGCTCGCCGATTTCGACCGGGTGGAGATCTATCGGCCGCTGAAGGTCGATCCGAAGACTGCGCGCCAGCGCCGCGTGGACAAGGCGCGCAAGGCGGGGTCCATCGAAGGGCGCAAGTGGCAGTCGAAGGATTCGCGCTGACCACCGAGCGCATCAATGCGCGGGCGCTTCCTTCGATGCCGCCGCCGGCTCGACGGTATGTTGCCGCACCGACCAGCTCACGCCCGCCAGCAGCAGCACGATAGCCAGCATCTCCGGCACGCGCGGCCAGCGGCCGTCGTACACGAACGCATAGAGCAGGGCGAAGAGGGTTTCAAACGCGATCATCTGGCCGGAAAGCGTCAGCGGCAGGCGCTTCGCCGCCGCGTTCCAGAGCATG
Organism: Caballeronia sp. LZ062; assembly: GCF_031450785.1. NCBI lineage: Bacteria > Pseudomonadati > Pseudomonadota > Betaproteobacteria > Burkholderiales > Burkholderiaceae > Caballeronia > Caballeronia sp. LZ062. The sequence continues at coordinate 1,312,531 of NZ_JARTWB010000002.1, read as the reverse complement.
TTGCCTAGCCACGAGCCGCCCGTCGCGAGCGCGAAGCACACGATCCAGAAGAGGTGCCAGCGCGCATCCGGCACACTCGGCTGCAGGATTCCGGGCGGAAGCATCCAGACGATCGCCCCGAGCGCCGCGCCGAGCAAGCCCGTCACGATGCCCCACAGCACGGACCACTCGTTGCCGTCGAAATGGTGGTTGGCTTGAAGATAGCGCGCGTTGACGACCGCGTACCACGTCCACGCAGCCAGCGCGCCGACCGCGCACGCGAGCCCGGCGATGCGCGCGAGCACGCTGCCGGTGGACGCGTCGCCATGATGCGTGAGCACGTCGCTGAAAACGTCCAAATTGATGCAGGCGATACCCGCCAGCACCAGCAAGAGCGGTGCAGCGAGGCGCTTCAGCTCGACTGCACCGTGATCGCGCCGGCCCGCGAGCGTCACGGTCACGGGCAAGATGCCGACGATGAGCGAGGACGGCGCGACGCCGACGAGTTGCACTGCGCTTGCGAGCAGCATGTAGTAAAGCAGGTTGCCGACGAGCGCGAGCTTCACGAGCGCGATCACATCGGCGCGCGTGAGCTTCGCGGCGAGCCGTCGCGCGAATGGCAGTCCCACGGCGAGCGACACGACGCCATACATGACATAGCGCCCGATGCTCAGCGTGAGTGGCGAAAAATCCGGCAGCAGACGCGGCGCGAGAAAAATAAAGCCCCAGATCGCTCCCGCAAACATTCCGTACATCACACCGCGCTGCATTGCCCGACTCCCAACTTGCATTCGAATGACGCGAGAGCGTAGCGCGGCCCGCCGAGCGCGTCTTGTTCAAAGCTGCACCGCGAAGCGCGCCGCCGAGAGGTCCGGATTTTGCAGCGAGACGCCGTAACCTGCTGTTCGGGCAGTGAAAATGCGGGGAACTATCGGTATAATCTGCTTTTGCGCCCATAGGATTTGCCATGCGTCTGATCCAGAAAGCACTCACGTTCGATGACGTGCTCCTCGTGCCTGCGTTCTCCAGCGTTCTTCCGCGCGATACCAGCCTGAAATCACAGCTGACTCGCAATATCTCCCTGAATATGCCCCTCGTGTCCGCCGCCATGGACACGGTCACCGAAGGCCGGCTCGCCATCGCGATGGCGCAGATGGGCGGCATCGGCATCGTCCACAAGAATCTCACCGCGAAGGAACAGGCGCGCGAAGTCGCGAAAGTGAAGCGCTTCGAGTCCGGCGTCGTGCGCGACCCGATCACCGTGCCGCCGCAAATGCGCGTGCGCGACGTAATCGCGCTCACGCAGCAGCACGGCATCTCGGGCTTCCCGGTGGTGGAAGGCGCGCAACTCATCGGCATCGTCACCAACCGCGATCTGCGTTTCGAAGAGCGGCTGGACGAACCGGTGCGCAACATCATGACGCCGCGCGAGCGTCTCGTGACGGTCAAGGAAGGCACGTCGCTCGCCGAAGCGAAGGCGCTGATGCACAGCCATCGTCTGGAGCGCGTGCTGGTGGTGAACGACGCGTTCGAGTTGCGCGGCCTCATGACGGTGAAGGACATCACCAAGCAGACGGAGAATCCGGACGCCTGCAAGGACGAAGACGGCAAGCTGCGTGTGGGCGCGGCGGTCGGCGTGGGACCGGATAACGAAGAGCGCGTCGATCTGCTGGCGCAGGCGGGTGTCGACGTCATCGTCGTGGATACCGCGCACGGTCATAGCCAGGGCGTGCTGGAGCGCGTGCGCTGGGTCAAGCAGAATTATCCGCGCGTGCAGGTGATCGGCGGCAACATCGCGACGGCGGCGGCAGCGAAAGCGCTCGTCGAGTACGGCGCGGACGCCGTGAAGGTCGGCATCGGCCCCGGCTCCATCTGCACGACGCGTATCGTCGCGGGCGTGGGCGTGCCGCAGATCACCGCTATCGCGAACGTATCAGAGGCGCTGCGCGGCAGCGGCGTGCCGGTCATCGCGGACGGCGGCGTGCGCTTCTCGGGCGATGTCGCGAAGGCGCTCGCAGCCGGCGCGAACGTCGTCATGATGGGTAGCATGCTCGCGGGCACCGAAGAGTCGCCGGGCGACGTGTTCCTGTTCCAGGGCCGCCAGTACAAGGCGTATCGCGGCATGGGCTCGGTCGGCGCGATGAAAGACGGCGCGGCGGATCGCTACTTCCAGGACAACTCGGCGAATATCGACAAGCTCGTGCCGGAAGGCATCGAAGGCCGCGTGGCCTACAAGGGCTCGGTCAACGCCATCCTGTTCCAGGTCGTCGGCGGCGTGCGCGCGAGCATGGGCTATTGCGGCTGCCGCACCATCGCTGAATTGCACGACAAGGCGGAATTCGTGCAGATCACGGCGGCGGGCATGCGCGAATCGCATGTGCATGACGTGCAGATCACGAAGGAAGCGCCGAACTATCACGTCGACTGACCGCTCGCCTGCGCCGCTTCTTTACTTTTGCGCCGATAACCTCGTGGACCGATCATGAAACCGTTGCTGCGCGTCGTGCTGGTCGTCAATGCCTTCATCTTTCTGGTGTTCGGCGTGCTGTTTCTGCTGACACCGTGGGCGGGACTCTACGACGCGCTTCAACTCGACGCGATGCAGGTGGAACCGGCGTTCGCCGGGCAGTTGCTCGGCATCGCACTGATCGGTTTCGCGTGGCTGTCGTTGCACGCCGCCATCGACGGCGCGCTGACCACCGCTGCCGCGCGGGCGTCGGGGCATGTCGAATGGCTGTCGGGCATCGTCGTGCTGGTCTGGCTGCTCGGACTGCGCACGCCGGAAGTCGATGGTTTCGGGCAGGTCGGCGCGGCGCTCCTCGGCATCGTGCTGCTGGTGCTGGGGCTCGGCAGCGTGAGGCTCGCGGGCGCGGTCCGGCGGCGGGAACGCGCGGCGCGGGCCGGCGCGGCTTCGGCCGAGCGCGCGGAGAAGAAGGCGGCGCAAAAGCAGGCGGCGCAAAAGCGCGACGAAACACCGACGCCCGCTACCGCGGTTCGTCCGACGGCACATGCGCCACAAGCGACGGCCATCGATCCCGTCACCGGCCACGCGGTCGATCCCGCAGGCCGGCCGCTCGATAGCGCGTCGCCTGCCGCCCGGACACGAGTCCAAACCGGCGTCGTCGATCCGGTGACGGGCCGCACGCTCGATGCGCAGACGGGCCGCGAGATCGATCCGGCCACGGGCAGGCGCATCGACCCGGTGATCGGCAGCGATATCGATCCGGCGACCGGCCGGCGCGTGGACCCGCTGACGGGCCGCGTGGCGCCGGACCCGGCGAGCGGTGCGCCCCGCTGAGGCGCCGCTAGTGCGCAAAATGAGCGCGGCGGCGCGCGCAGCAAGGAAACACAAGGACGGTCGGCCTTCGCGCCGGCCGTCGATTTATTGGCAGCCGGGGCCAGCAGCACCGGGACCGGCCGCCCACACCATTCGTTCACTTAGCCTTTGGCCGCAGCCATGCACGACAAAATCCTGATTCTCGATTTCGGCTCCCAAGTCACCCAGCTGATCGCCCGGCGCATCCGCGAGTCGCACGTCTACTCGGAAATTCATCCGTACGACGTCGACGAGACGTTCATCCGCGAGTTCGCGCCGAAGGGCATCATCCTGTCGGGCGGCCCGAATTCGGTTACCGAAGCGAAGTCGCCGCGCGCCCCGCAGATCGTGTTCGACCTGGGCGTGCCGGTGCTCGGCATCTGCTACGGCATGCAGACCATGGCCGACCAGCTCGGCGGCAAGGTCGAGCTCGGCAAGGTGCGCGAGTTCGGCTACGCGGAAGTGCAGGCGCTGAACCACACGGGCTTTCTGGAAGGCATCGAAGACTTCAAGACCGCTGAAGGCGAGTCGATGCTCAAGGTCTGGATGAGCCACGGCGACAAGGTGGCCGACATGCCGGCCGGCTTCAAGCTGATGGCCTCGACGCCGGCGTGCCCGATCGCCGCGATGGCCGACGACGACCGCCGCTTCTATGGCGTGCAGTGGCACCCGGAAGTCACGCACACGGTGCAGGGCCGCGCGATGCTCGACCGCTTCGTGCTCGGACTGTGCGGCGCGAAGGCCGACTGGGAGATGGGCCATTACATCGACGAAGCCGTGGCGAAGATTCGCGCGCAGGTCGGCGACGAGCACGTCATTCTCGGCTTGTCCGGCGGCGTGGATTCGTCGGTGGCGGCGGCGCTTCTGCATCGCGCGATCGGCAATCAACTGACGTGCGTGTTCGTCGATCACGGCCTCTTGCGCGAGAACGAAGCCGAGCAGGTCATGTCGACGTTCGCGGATCATCTCGGCGTGAAGGTCATTCATGTCGATGCAAGCGAAGCGTTCCTCGAGAAGCTCGCCGGCGTGACCGATCCGGAGGCGAAGCGCAAGATCATCGGCGCGGAGTTCATCGAAGTGTTCGACGCCGAATCGCACAAGCTCACCGACGCAAAGTGGCTTGCGCAGGGCACCATTTATCCGGACGTGATCGAATCGGCGGGCAAGGGCAAGAAGGGCGCGCACACCATCAAGAGTCACCACAATGTGGGCGGCCTGCCCGAGACGCTGAAGCTGAAACTGCTCGAACCGCTACGCGAACTGTTCAAGGACGAAGTGCGCGAATTGGGCGTGAAGCTCGGCTTGCCGCCCGCGATGGTGTATCGCCATCCGTTCCCCGGTCCGGGCCTCGGCGTGCGGATTCTCGGCGAAGTGAAGCGCGAGTTCGCCGATCTGCTGCGCCGCGCGGACGCCATTTTCATCGAGACGCTGCGCAACACCATCGACAAGGAAACCGGTAAGTCATGGTACGAGCTGACCAGTCAGGCGTTTGCGGTGTTTCTGCCGGTGAAGAGCGTCGGCGTGATGGGCGATGGCCGGACCTACGATTACGTCGTCGCGCTGCGCGCCGTGCAGACGATGGATTTCATGACCGCGCACTGGGCGCATCTGCCGCATGAACTGCTCGGGCATGTGAGCAACCGCATCATCAACGAAGTGCGCGGGATTAATCGGGTCGTGTATGACATCTCGGGCAAGCCGCCTGCGACGATTGAGTGGGAGTGAGGACGGTCGCCCAGCGCTGAAACGGAGCCGGTCACTTTGGACACCCCTACCGCTAACCGGTCCACCGACTCGCTGTTCTTCGCCGTCTACCCCGATGCCGCCGCTGCGGCGCGCATCGGGGAGCACGCACTGCGGCTTCGCACCGAACACCCGCTAAAGGCACGGCCCATTCCCGCCGACCGCCTGCACATCACGCTGCATTATCTCGGCGCGTTCGCGGGCGTGCCGGCCGATACGCCCGCCGCAGCGCTCGCCGCGGCGTCATCGGTCCACATGCCGTCGTTCGACGTGACGCTCGACCGCGTCGAAACCTTCGCCACGCGCCGTCCCAAGCGGCCGCTCGTCATAGCCGGCGAGCCAGACGACGCGTTCTCCGCCTTCGTCGATCGACTCGACAAAGCGCTGCAATCCGCCGGCATCTTCGTCAAATCGCACCCGCGCTTCATCCCGCATGTGACGCTGCTTTACGACGAGCACCGCGTCTCGCGACACGCCGTCGAGCCGATCACATGGACCGTGCGCGAGTTCGCGCTCGTGCGCAGTCTGCTCGGGCGTTCGGAGCATCAGGTCATCGAACGCTGGCCGCTCGGCGCATAAGACACCGCACATTCGGAATAAACTGTTTCGCGGATTTTTCGTCCGGGTTATGGTTGAAGGGTTCGACCCAAGGATTCCGATTACATGACTCGATCCCGTCTGCTGCCAGTCACGCCCGAAACGCATCACGTCCAGATCGACCTCGTCTACGCGACCGATCGCAATCTCACCGGCAAGCCCATCTACAAGACGCAGCATTGCCTGCTGCTCGAACCGGCCGAAGCGGCGCTGCGCAAGGCGGTGAGCATCGCTCAGAGTTTCGGCGCGACGCTGAAGATCTTCGACGCCTACCGTCCGCCCCAAGCGCAGGAAGTGCTGTGGAACTTCCTGCCCGATCCCACGTTTATCGCCGATCTCGGCCGCGGCTCGAATCACAGCCGTGGGACGGCGGTGGACCTGACGCTCGTGGATAGCGACGGCATCGAATTCGACATGGGCACCGGCTTCGACGCGATGGTGCCGGAGTCCGGCCACTTCCACGCGGGTTTGCCGGCTCACGTGCAGCGCAATCGCACGCTGTTGCTCGGCGTGATGCACGGCGCGGGCTTCACGCATATTCCGAGCGAATGGTGGCACTACGAACTGCCGGGATCGCGGGAACTCGCGCTTATCGACAACGAAGAAAGCGGCCCCTTGCGGCTGATGTGAACGGGATACACGACCATGAGACTGAGCGCACGAAAGGCACTTGTTGCGATCACGCTGGCGTTGAGCTTCACCTCCGCGACGCACGCGGCCACGCCGAAAGACATGTTCGTCATGGCGACGCTGCTCGACGAATTCACCACGCTCGATCCCGGCGAGGTCTACGAACTGGTGCCGGAGGAATACGTCGCGAACACGTACGACCGGCTCGTGCGCGTCGATCTGAAGGACCCGTCGAAGTTCAACGGCGACGTCGCGCAGTCGTGGACCGTCAGCCCGGACGGGCTCACGTTCACGTTCAAGATCCGCTCCGGCCTCAAGTTCCATTCTGGCAATCCGCTCACGGCTGATGACGTCGCGTGGTCCATCCAGCGCACGGCGTTGCTCGACAAAGGTGCGGCGGCGGTGCTCGCGGGCATCGGCATCACGAAGGCCAACGCGCTCGCGAACGTGAAGAAGATCGACGACAGCACGGTGTCCGTCACGACCGATCAACGCTATGCGCCGACTTTCGTGCTCAACGTGCTCGGCGCGTGGCCGGCGTCGGTGTTGGATCGCAAGCTGCTGGAGACGCATGTCAAAGGTAACGACTACGGCAACGACTGGCTGAAGACCAACGAGGCCGGCTCGGGCGCGTACAAGCTCGTCAAATGGACGGCGAACGACAGCATCGTGCTGCAACGTTTTGACGGGTATCGTCTGCCGCTCGCGATGAAGCGCATCGTGCTGCGCCACGTGACCGAAGCCGCGAGCCAGCGTCTGATGATCCAGAACGGCGATATCGACGTTGCGCGCGATCTGAGCCCCGACGACCTCGACACGCTCTCGAAGAACGGCGTCATCAAGGCGACGGCCGTTCCGCAGGCGACGCTCATGTATCTCGGCCTGAACAACAAGAATCAGTATCTGGCGAAGCCGGAAGTCTGGGAAGCGATGAAGTGGCTGATCGACTATCAGGGCATCCAGAAGAACGTGATCCGCACGACGTACAAGGTCCACGAGACGTTCCTGCCCGAAGGCTTCCTCGGCGCGCTCAACGGGAATCCGTATCACCAGGACGTCGCGAAGGCGAAGGCGCTGCTCGCCAAAGCCGGGCTCGCGGACGGCTTTACCGTGAAGATGGACGTGCGCAACGACTATCCATACAGCGAGATTGCGCAGGCGGTGCAGGCGAATCTCGCGCTCGCGAACATCAACGTGCAGCTCATTCCGAGCGACAACAAGCAGACGCTCGGCCGGTACCGGGCGCGCGCGCATGACATCTACATCGGCGAATGGTCGGCGGACTATATCGATCCGCACAGCAACGCGCAGGGCTTCGTGTGGAATCCGGACAACTCGGACGCGTCGAGCTTCAAGATGCTAGCCTGGCGCAACGCGTGGAACATTCCCGATCTGACGAAGGAAACCAACGCGGCGCTCGCGGAAGGCTCGACCCAGAAACGCGCGCAGATGTACGAAAAGATGCAGCGCGAAGTGCTCGCCAAGTCGCCGTTCGTCATCATGTTCCAGAAGGTGTCGCAGGTGGCGGCGCGTCCGGGCTTGACCGGCCTCGAAGTCGGGCCGATCAACGATCTCGTTTCCTATCGAAACATCAAGAAGCAGTGACGCGATGACGCCGCAGCCGACCGTGCTCGACCGCCTGCGCGCCGCGAACGCGAACCGCGGCGGCGCGCGGATCGCGCTCGCGCTTTTGCGCTGGATCGCGATGCTCGCCGTCACGTTCACCGGCTTGCTCGCGATCACGTTCTTCATCGGCCGCAAGATCCCGATCGACCCCGTGCTCGCGATTCTCGGCGACCGCGCGTCGGCGAGCGCGTATGCGGCGGCGCGCGTGCAGCTAGGACTGGACAAGCCGCTCGTCGATCAATTCCTGATCTACGCGCGCGACGTGCTGCACGGCAATCTCGGCGTGTCGCTGCTGACGGCGAATCCTGTCATCGACGATATACGGCGCGTCTTTCCCGCGACGCTCGAACTGGCGACGCTCTCGACGTTCATCGGCGTGATGATTGGCGTGCCGCTCGGCGTGATCGCGGCGGTGCGCCACAATCGCATCGTGGATCATGTGGCGCGCGTGATCGGCCTCGCGGGCAGTTCGGTGCCGGTGTTCTGGCTCGCGCTAATGGGGCTGCTGCTGTTCTACGCGCGGCTGCACTGGGTGTCGGGACCGGGCCGCATCGATCCGCTGTACGACGGCATGGTCGATACGCGCACCGGCAGTCTTCTCATCGATGCGCTCATCGCCCGCGAGTGGGACGTGTTCGTCAACGCGTTCTCGCATATCGCGCTGCCGGCGGGCGTGCTCGCGTTCTATTCGATCGCGTATCTGTCGCGGATGACGCGTTCGTTCATGCTCGAACAACTGAGCCAGGAATACGTGACCACGGCGCGCGCGAAAGGCCTCGCCGAGCGCCGCGTGATCTGGCGTCATGCGTTCGGCAATATCGCGGTGCCGTTGCTCACGGTCATCGCGCTCGCCTACAGCTATTTGCTGGAAGGCTCGGTGCTGACCGAGATCGTGTTCGCGTGGCCGGGCATCGGCTCGTATTTGACGGGCGCGCTCCTGAACGCCGACATGAACGCCGTGCTCGGCAGCACGCTCGTGATCGGCGCGACGTTCATCGCGCTCAATCTGCTGACGGATGCGCTCTACCGCGTATTCGATCCGCGCGCTCGCTGAGAACGGAGACTTTGCCGCATGCATTCGCCCGCCAAGCGCACGCCGATGAAACCCGCGCCGGACACGTGGCGCGCGTGGCTCCTGACCGACACGCCCGCGTCTCCGCGACAGGCCGCGCTCGGGCGCGCGTACCGGCGCTGGCGGCGGTTTTCGGGCAATCCGCTCAGCATGTTCGGTCTTGCGATTCTGGTGCTGCTCGTTGTCGCGGCGGCAATCGGGCCGCTTTTGGTGACGCAGGACCCGCTGCGCCAAGTCCTCGCCGACCGCCTGACGCCGCCGGGCGCCGCGCACTGGTTCGGCACCGATCAACTGGGTCGCGACATCCTGTCGAGACTCGTGCACGGCTCGCGTCTTACGCTATCCATCGCGATGCTCGTCGTCGTGCTCGTCGTGCCGGTCGGGCTTTTGATCGGCACGCTGGCGGGCTATTGCGGCGGCTTTATCGACACGGCGCTCATGCGCGTGACCGATGTCGCGCTCGCGTTCCCGAAGATCGTGCTGGCGCTCGCGTTCGCCGCGGCGCTCGGGCCGGGCGTGCTGAACGCGGTTATCGCCATTTCCATCACCGCGTGGCCGCCTTATGCGCGGCTCGCGCGGGCCGAATCGCTGCGGCTCGCGCAGGCGGATTTCATTCACGCGGCGCGGCTCGCGGGCGCATCGCACACGCGCATTTTGCTGCGCTATATCGTGCCGCTGTGCTCGTCATCGGTGATCGTGCGCGCGACGCTCGATATGGCCGGCATCATTCTCGCGGTCGCGGGGCTCGGCTTTCTCGGACTCGGTGCGCAGCCGCCGAGCCCGGAATGGGGCTACATGGTCGCCTCGGGACGCAACGTGCTGCTCGACGCCTGGTGGGTCGCGACCATTCCCGGCCTCGCGATTCTCGCGGTGAGCCTCGCGTTTAATCTGCTCGGCGACGGTCTGCGCGACGTTTTCGATCCGCGTCATGGAGGCTGACATGGAAGATGCGCTCGCTGAAATCGACGGTCTGGAAGTCGCGTTTTCGGGCCACGACGGCGTCCCGATGCCCGCCGTGCGCGGCGTCTCGCTGACGGTGCGGCGCGGCGAGCGGCTCGGCATCGTCGGCGAATCGGGTTCGGGCAAGTCGCTGACCGGCCGCGCGCTGCTCGGCCTCTTGCCGCCCGAAGCGCGATGGTCCGCGAAGGCTTTGCGCTTCGACGGCCACGACCTGCTCGCGATGAAGCCGGGCGCGCGCCGGCGCCTCTGCGGCACGCAGATGAGCATGATCCTGCAAGACCCGAAGTACTCGCTCAATCCGGTCATGACCGTCGCGCAGCAGATGCGCGAAACCATCGAGCGTCAGGACGGCGGCTTGAGCCGGCGCGCGATGCGCGCGCGCATCGTGGAGGCGCTCGCGGCCGTGCACATCCGCGATCCGGAGCGTGTGGCGGACGCGTATCCACACGAGTTGTCCGGCGGCATGGGCCAGCGCGTGATGATCGCGATGATGGTGAGCGCCGGTCCGCGCCTCCTGATCGCCGACGAACCGACGAGCGCGCTCGACGTGCTCGTGTCGATGCAGGTGCTCGCCGTGCTCGACGAAATGATCGAACGCCATCGCACGGGGCTCGTGTTTATCAGCCACGACTTGCCGCTCGTCATGTCGTTCTGCGATCGCGTCGCGGTCATGTACGGCGGGCGCGTCGTGGAGACGTGCGCCGCTCGTGAACTCGCCAACGCGCGGCACCCGTACACGCGCGGACTGCTCGCGGCCAGCCCGCCGCTGACCAATCCGCCCGACGAATTGCCGACGCTGCGCCGCGATCCGTCGTGGCTCGCGGAAACGATCGAGGACACCGCCCAATGATAGAAATCGACCGCGCGCACATTCGCTTCCAGACGAAAACCGGTCATGTCGATGCCGTGCGCGACGTGTCCTTGCGCGTTGAGGATGGCGAAGTATTCGGCCTCGTCGGCGAGTCAGGCAGCGGCAAGTCGACGCTGCTGCGCGCGCTCGCGGACCTCGTGCCGCTCGCCGGCGGCGCGATGCGTATCGACGGGCAAGACGCCGCTCACCGCCCGCAGCGCGACGTGCAGATGGTGTTTCAGGACCCCTACGGCTCGCTGCATCCGCGCTTCACCGTCGACAGGACATTGCGCGAGCCACTCGCGATCAACGGCATCGGCAATCAGGACGCGCGCATTCTAGATGCGCTCGCCGAAGTCGGGCTCGGGGCCGCGTTCCGCTTTCGCTATCCACACCAGTTGTCGGGCGGGCAGCGGCAACGCGTGTCGATCGCGCGGGCGCTGATCGTCGAGCCGCGCGTGCTTCTGCTCGATGAGCCGACGTCCGCGCTCGATGTCTCCGTGCAGGCGGAAATCCTCAACTTGCTGCGGCGTCTGCATCGTGAGCGCAGGCTGACGATGATCCTCGTGAGCCACAATCTCGCGGTCGTCGGCTTCCTGTGTCAGCGCGTGGCCGTCATGCGCAACGGCGAAGTGGTCGAAGAACTCGGCGTCGAAGCGGTGAGGGCGCACGACGTGCAGCACGAGTACACGCGACGCCTTCTGCTCGCGACGCAAGGCTACACACGCGAGCCGCTGAACCTGTAAGCACAAACGCGCACCGAGCGGCAACCGATGTGGCGAAAATCCCGCATATCTCGCCTATACACGCGATGGCTGCGAACGGCCGTACGCCGCTCAGATGGCGCAGTGCCGCCGCTGATAGAATACGAGATGAATTGTCGAGATCAGCCGAACCACGCGCGAGCGCGTTTTCCGGCTCGCTCCGACCTCACGCTAACCCCGCATATCGTGACAGACCGCTTCGGCGTCATTCGAAAGCCGGTCGTAATCCCCGATGAAATTGCTAGATGCTCTGGTCGAACAGCGGATCAACGAAGCCGTGTCTCGCGGCGAGCTGAACAACTTGCCCGGCGCAGGCGCGCCGCTCCAGTTTGACGACGATCTCCTCGTGCCCGAGGAAGTGCGCGTCGCCAATCGAATTCTCAAGAATGCGGGTTTCGTTCCGCCCGCCGTCGAGCAGCTTCGCGCGCTGCGTGGCCTGCAGGACGAACTCGACAAAGTGACCGATCCCGCCGCCCGTTGCCGCATTCAGGTAAAGATGCTCGCGCTCGACATGGCGCTCGAATCGCTGCGCGGCGGCGGCTGCGTGCCGCATGAATACCGCCGCCGCATCGCCGAGCGGCTCTCCGAGCGCGTCGCGGCGCGCGGCGATACGGAGCCGGAACAGCCTTGACGCTTACCGAGCCGCCGCCCGGCGCTATCCCCGAATCATCCGAGAACAGCGCTGCCGTCAGCGAGCGTGATCGCCGCTTCATGGCGCTCGCGCAACGCGCCGCCGACGAAGCGCGCCGCACGGGCGAAGTGCCGGTGGGCGCGGTCGTCGTGCTGGGCGATGAAGTCATCGCCACGGGTTTCAATCATCCGATTCGCGGGCACGATCCGTCGGCGCACGCGGAAATGGTCGCGCTCCGGGCCGCCGCGCAGGCGCTGCAAAACTATCGGCTGCCGGGCTGCGAACTGTATGTCACGCTGGAGCCGTGCCTGATGTGCGCGGGCGCGATCATGCACGCGCGCATCGCGCGGGTCGTGTACGGTGCGGCCGATCCGAAGACGGGCGCGTGCGGCAGTGTCGTCGATATGTTCGCGAACGAGCGGCTGAATCATCACACGGCCGTGACGGGCGGCGTGCTCGCCGACGAATGCGGCCACGCGCTCAAGAACTTCTTCGCCGAGCGCCGGCGGCTGGCGCGCGAGGAGCGTGCGGCACGTGAAGCGCAAGCGCAGGCGCGCCTCACAGCCGATTCCTTCACCAAAACGAACTGAACATCGTGAAATCACGCACCATCGACCTCATTGCGCCGTCCGGCTATCCGCACGATCCCGCCGCCGTCGAGCGGGGCATCGGGCGATTGCGGGCGCAGGGTCATCGGCTGGAAAATCTCGATGCGACGCGCCGGCGTTATCAGCGATTCGGCGGGACCGACAGCGAACGCGCCGCCGATCTGAACCGGCTCGCCGATCCGTCGCGGCCGCTGCCGGACATCGTGCTGGCGGTGCGCGGCGGCTATGGCGCGTCGCGCATTCTGCACGGCCTCGACTACGACGGCCTGCGGCGCCTGGCCGAACAGCCGGTCGCGCTCGTCGGCCACAGCGATTTCACGGCGATCCAGTGTGCGCTGTACGCGCGTTCCGCGGTCAAGAGTTTCGGCGGGCCGATGTTCGCCGGCGATTTCGGCGCGGAGCACGTCAGCGCCTTCACGATGCACAACTTCTGGCACGCGATCTCGCATCCGAGCTTCACCGTGAAGAGCCAGACGCCGCAGCGCCAGTCCGTCGACGTCAGCGGCATGCTGTGGGGCGGCAATCTCGCGATGCTGTCCGCGCTCGTTGGCACGCCGTATCTGCCGCCTGTCGATGGCGGCATCCTGTTCATCGAGGACGTGAACGAGCATCCGTTTCGCATCGAACGGATGATTTATCAGCTTCATCAGGCGGGCGTGCTCGGGCGGCAGCAGGCGGTCGTGATGGGCGAGTTCTCGGGCGGGCGGCTGTCCGACTACGACAACGGCTATTCGCTCGACGCCATGATCGAGCAGGTGAGGGCAGTGACGGGCGTGCCGTTCGTGACTGGCTTGCAGTTCGGGCACGTGGATAACCTGCTGACGCTGCCTTTTGGTGCGACTGCGCATCTGGTCGCAAACGAGCGTGGGTTCACGCTGGCGTTATCGGACTATCCGCATCTGGCTTGAGCTCGCGGGGAGAGGCACTTGTTGCGAGTGCCTTTTTGTTCGACTTCTGACGCAACTAACGGTCTTTTCTATGCCTCACGTTGGATTGCGATGCACCATCCGAGCACTGAAGATTGTCGACAAAATCGGCCAGGCAGTGACGACAAAAAGTAGCGTAATCGCCTGAAAGGGCCGTCAGCATTAGCTTTCGGGCAAAGGTGTCCTCGCGCGACGCCTTCCTCCGACACGTTTTTTATTTTGAATTGTTGACAATCTTTATGTCGATTCTAAGATGGTCAACATGCAAGCGAGCACATCATGTCCGACCGTAAATCGAGTGCTGCACCGAACGCTCCCGCCGCTTCTTTGAACGGGGCCGTGGCAGCGAGCCCCGAGTCGATCGCCGAGAACATCCGCGCCGCGATCCTCGAACACCGGCTTGCTCCCGGCGCGAAGCTGACCGAAGCGCAGTTGTGCGAAGTGTTCGATGTGAAGCGCAGCGCAGTGCGCCAGGCGCTCTCGCAGTTGGCCAGCGAGCGGCTCGTCGATCTCGAACCGAATCGCGGGGCGTTCGTCGCCAGCCCGTCGCTGCAGGAAGTGCACGACGTTTTCGAGATGCGACGCATCGTCGAACTGGCCGTCGTCGAGCGCATCTGCAAAGGGCATGGCACGCGGCGGCTGAAGTCGATCGGCGCGACCATCGGGCGCGAAAGGCGCGCGTTCGAGAACCGCGACTTTTCCGCGTGGATCCGTCTGTCGGGCGAGTTCCATACAGAACTGGCCGCGCTGACCGGAAACGCCGTGTTGTGCGATTGCTTGTCCGGGCTCGTCGCGCGCTCGACGCTGATCTCGGCGCTGTACGAATCGCTCGGCAAGAGTTCGTGTTCGTTCGAAGATCACGAAGCGATTCTCGCCGCGCTCGATGCCGGCGACGCCGCGAAAGCCGCGGACCTGATGGCGCAACATCTGCGCGATGTCGAATTGAAGATGCTGGAGCGGCCCGCCCGTGGCGCGGTCGATCTGAGGGAAGTATTCGCAAGGCCGGGCGAACGGGAGAAGGCGTTCGGCGCGTAGCCAGGCATTAGCAAGGAAAAGTCAGTATCGCGCCCCCGCAGATGCACCGGGCGCGTGGCACGACGCGCGCGCGACCCCGTTCGCAGCATGCGCCGCACTGAACGAGACGCTCTTCGATGAGCGTGCAATGAAAAACGCCTGACGGCGAGCGAGATGGGCCGAAGCCCGCTCGCTCTCGGCACTACGCCGCAGGCGATGGAGCAAATCCGAAGAGTACCGCGCGAGCGTGGCGACGAGCCCGTTCGCGAAGGTATCCGACGACGCTTGATCCCAAGCAATTGCCGCTTTTTCATGACGCAAGCCGCCCATCCAAGGAGAGGTCATGGCTCAGTTCAGTGCAACGCCCGGCAGTTCAGCACTGCCGCCGTATGAAACCCCGTACGAACCTTCCGAGCACGAAACCGGCTTGCCCGCCGGCTACAGCGATCGTCTGTACAACGAAGATCTCGCGCCGCTCAAGAATCAGACGTGGGGCGCGTACAACATCTTCGCGTTCTGGATGTCGGACGTGCATAGCGTCGGCGGATACGTGTTCGCGGGCAGTCTCTTCGCGCTCGGGCTGACGAGCTGGCAGGTGCTCGTGTCGCTTCTGATCGGCATCGGGCTCGTGAATCTGCTGTGCAATCTCATCGCGAAGCCCAGTCAGGTGGCGGGCGTGCCGTATCCCGTCGCGTGCCGCGCGACGTTCGGCGTGCTCGGCGCGAACATTCCCGCCGTTATTCGCGGGCTGATCGCGGTGGCGTGGTACGGCATTCAGACGTATCTCGCGTCGAGCGCGCTGGTGATCGTCGTGCTCAAGTTCGTGCCGTCGCTGATGCCTTATGCGGACGTGCATCGCTACGGCTTCGTCGGGCTGTCGGCGCTCGGCTGGGCGGGCTTCATGCTGCTGTGGGTGTTGCAGGCGGTGGTGTTCTGGCGCGGCATGGAGATGATCAAGAAGTTCATCGACTTCGCCGGACCCGCCGTCTATGTCGTGATGTTCGGGCTGGCCGGATACATGGTGTGGCGCGCGGGCATCCACAACATCGGGCTGAACCTCGGCGGCGTGAAGTATCACGGCATGGAAGTCGTGCCGGTGATGATCACCGCGATCTCGCTCGTCGTGTCGTATTTCTCCGGGCCGATGCTGAACTTCGGCGACTTTTCGCGATACTGCAAGAGCTTTCGCAGCGTGAAGCGCGGCAATTTCTGGGGCTTGCCGGTCAACTTCCTCGCGTTCTCGCTCGTGACGGTCATCACCACGGCAGCCACGTTGCCGGTGTTCGGACAACTGATTACCGATCCGGTCGAAACGGTGGGCCGCATCGATCATCCGACGGCAGTCATTCTCGGCGCGCTAACGTTCACCATTGCAACGATCGGCATCAATATCGTGGCGAACTTCGTGTCGCCGGCGTTCGACTTTTCCAACGTGGCGCCGCGTCTCATCAGCTGGCGCATGGGCGGGATGATGGCCGCGACCGCGTCGATTTTCATCACGCCGTGGAACCTCTTCAACAATCCCGCCGTGATTCACTACACGCTGGACATTCTGGGCAGCTTCATCGGACCCTTGTACGGCGTGCTGATTCTCGACTTCTATCTCCTCAAGCGCGGCAAGCTCGCGGTGAACGACCTCTACACGACCTCCGACACCGGCAAGTACTGGTACACGAAGGGCGTGAATCGCCGCGCGGTCATGGCGCTCTTGCCCGCCGCAGTCATCGCGGTCCTGTGCGTGATGCTGCCTTCGCTCGAAGGCGCCGCGAACTTCTCGTGGTTCATCGGCGCGGGGCTCGGTGCGTTGTTTTACTGGATGCTGGCGGATCGCAAGCACGTGGCCTGAAGTGAAGGAAACCCGAGCCGCCCGCGATACGTCGCGGCGGACGGAAGACGCAATAAGCAGGAGACAGCAATGCGCATCAAACTGATCAACCCGAACACCACGCAGCGCATGACCGATTCGATGGCGCGCTGCGCGCGTGAAGTCGCGGCACCCGGCACGGAAATCGTCGCGGTCAGCCCGACGATGGGTCCGCCTTCCATCGAAGGCTATTACGACGAAGCCGTCGCGTCGCTCGGGCTGCTGGCCGAAGTGGAGGCGGGCGAGCGGCAGGGCTTCGACGGCTACGTGATTGCGTGTTTCGGCGACCCGGCGCTCTACGCGGCGCGCGAACTGGCGCGCGGGCCGGTGATCGGCATCGCGGAGGCGGCGATGCACGCGGCGAGCGTCATCGCGCCGGGCTTCTCGGTCGTGACGACGCTGCGGCGCACTTGCGGCATGGCGTGGCATCTGGCCGAGCGCTACGGCATGACGCGCTTCTGCAAGAACGTGCGTGCGACGGACGTCGCGGTGCTCGAACTCGACGAGCCCGGCTCGGCGGCGCGGCAGACGATCATCGAGGAATGCCGGCGCGCGCTCGACGAGGACGGCTCGGACGCCATCGTGCTCGGCTGCGCGGGCATGGCGGAATTCTGCCGCGAAGTTGAGGACGCCATCGGCGCGCCGGTCGTGGAAGGCGTGACGGCGGCCGTCAAATGGGCCGAGGCGCTCGTCGCGCTCAGGCTGCATACGGCGAAACGTGGCGACTTCGCGCGGCCGCTGGCGAAACGCTACGACGGCGTGCTCTCCGATTTCGGCCCGCGCTGAACGCCCGGAACGATCGACACATACCGGTGACGTGACCCGCAATATCTGCGCCGCTGTATGGGCGCGTCCGGGCGTTTTCGCTACACTGAATCGTCGATATTCCGTAGTTCAACGCCCCGTTCCTGACCCAGCCATGTCTCTAGATCCGAACTATCCACGCGACCTGATCGGCTACGGCCGCCATCCCGTGCAGGCGAACTGGCCGGGGCGTGCGCGCGTCGCCGTGCAATTCGTGCTCAATTACGAAGAAGGCGGCGAAAACTGCGTGCTGCACGGCGATCCCGGCTCCGAGCAGTTCTTGTCGGAGATCGTCGGCGCGTCGTCGTATCCGGCGCGTCACATGAGCATGGAGTCCATCTACGAATACGGCTCGCGCGCAGGCGTCTGGCGCATCTTGCGCGAGTTCGAGAAGCGCGGCTTGCCGCTGACCGTGTTCGGCGTCGGCATGGCGATGGAGCGGCATCCGGAGCTATCGCGCGCGTTCGTGGAGCTGGGGCATGAGATTGCGTGCCACGGTTATCGCTGGATTCACTATCAGGACATGTCGCCGGAACGCGAAGCGGAGCATATGCGCCTCGGCATGGAAGCCATCGAGCGCGTGACGGGCGTGCGGCCGCTCGGCTGGTACACGGGCCGCGACAGTCCGAACACGCATCGGCTGGTGGCGGAATACGGCGGCTTCCTGTACGACTCCGACTATTACGGCGACGACCTGCCGTTCTGGATGGACGTCGATACGAGCAACGGCAAGACCGTGCCGCAGTTGATCGTGCCGTACACGCTCGACACCAACGACATGCGCTTCGCCACGCCGCAAGGCTTCAATACGGGCGACCACTTTTTCACGTACCTGCGCGACGCCTTCGACGTGCTCTACGAAGAAGGCGACGAAGCGCCGAAGATGCTGTCCATCGGCATGCACTGCCGGCTCCTTGGCCGGCCGGGGCGCTTCCGCGGCTTGCAGAGGTTTCTCGATCACATCGAAAAGCATGACCGCGTGTGGGTGACGCGGCGCGTGGATATCGCGCGGCACTGGCGCGAGCATCACCCTTACGACCAAACGCAGGCAGACAACGGGACGGCGGCATGAAGGCGATGCAAACCACACTCGACCAACTCAACACCATGCCCGCCGACGCGTTCGTGACCGTGCTCGCCGGCATCTTCGAGCATTCGCCGTGGGTCGCGCAGATCGCGGCTGAGAAGCGCCCGTTTTCGAGCATCGACGAACTGCACGCGACGATGTCTCAAGCGGTGGAGACAGCGGGCGAAGAGAAGCAGCTCGCGCTGATCAACGCTCACCCGGAACTCGCGGGCAAGGCAGCGGTGCGCGGCGAACTGACAGCCGAATCGACACGCGAGCAGAGCGGCGCGGGCCTCAACCTCTGCACGCAGGAAGAATTCGACAAGCTCCAGTCGCTCAACACGGCGTATCGCGAGAAGTTCGGCTTTCCGTTCATTCTCGCGGTGCGCGGCTATGACCGTCACGGCATCATCGCGAACTTCGAGGCGCGCGTGAATCACGACCGCGATGAAGAGCTGCGCACGAGTCTCGACCAGATTTACCGGATCGCGCGCTTCAGGCTCGACGACCTGATCCGCGCCTGATCCTTCCTTGCAACGACAACAGGACGAAGACAATGGCAATTCCGACACTCGATCCCAACGCGCCCGACTTCACGCGCCGCTATGTGAATCTCGCGGACCCGCGTCTGGGCGCGCAGGCACTCGAGGCGAGCGACGATTTCTTCGCGCCGAAGGAACGCATGCTGAACCCCGAGCCGGCCGTGTTCATTCCCGGCAAATACGACGAGCACGGCAAGTGGATGGACGGCTGGGAAACGCGCCGCAAGCGCACGACCGGTTACGACTGGTGCATCGTCAAGCTGGCGCGGCCGGGCGTGATCAAGGGCATCGATCTGGATACGAGCCACTTCACGGGCAACTTCCCGCCGGCGGCGTCGATCGAGGGCGCGCATGTCGCCGACGGCGCGCCGAGCCAGTCCACGCAATGGACGGAAGTCGTGCCGTCCACCACGTTGCAGGGCAATAGCCATCATTATCTGGATGTCGCATCCGCCGAGCCGTTCACGCACTTGCGCGTGAACATCTATCCGGACGGCGGCATCGCGCGGTTGCGAGTGTACGGTCAGCCGCAGCTCGACTGGCGCAACGCGGATCGCAACGAACTCTTCGATCTCGCCGCGATGGAAAACGGCGCGTACATGGTCGGCACCAACAACCAGCACTTCGGCCTCGCGTCCACGCTTTTGATGCCGGGCCGCGGCGTCAACATGGGCGACGGCTGGGAAACGCGCCGCCGCCGAGAGCCTGGCAACGACTGGTGTATCGTCGCGCTCGCGCAGCCGGGCATCATCAAGAAGGTCGAAGTGGATACCGCGCACTTCAAGGGTAATTTCCCGGACCGCTGCTCGCTGCAGGCGGCGTATGTGAAGGGCGGCACGGACAGCTCGCTCGTCACGCAGGCCATGTTCTGGCCGGTGCTGTTGTCCGAGCAGAAGCTCCAGATGGACAAGCAGCACTTCTTCGAGTCCGAACTCGCGGCGCTCGGCCCCGTCACGCACGTGCGCTTCAATATCTACCCGGACGGCGGCGTCTCGCGCCTGCGTCTTTTCGGAACGCTTGCATGATGAAGACGCTCGCGATCGAACCGTTGACGCGCGCGGGGTTCGAGCCTTTCGGCGATGTGATCGAACTCGACGGCGCAAAGCAGATTCCGATCAACCTCGGCACGACGATCCGCTTTCACGATCTCTGCAACGTCGACGTGACGGACGAGGGCGGCCGCACGCTCGTGAATCTCTTTCGCGGACAGCCGCGCGTGCTGCCGTTCGAAGTGAAGATGATGGAGCGTCATCCGCTCGGCTCCCAGGCGTTCATTCCGCTCGACGAGCGGCCGTATCTCGTCGTCGTCGCGCCGGCGGGAGACCTCGACGAATCCCAGATTCGCGCGTTCGTCACGCGCGGCTGGCAGGGCGTGAACTACGCGAAAGGCGTCTGGCATCATCCGCTGATTGCGCTCGATAAGGTCAGCGATTTCATCGTCGTCGATCGCGGCGGGGAAGGACTGAATCTGAACGAGCAGGACCTGAGAGAGTCGTTGTGGCTGACACAAGAGGCGTTGCGCTGAGACATCGCGCGGATCGCCCGCAGCAGTCACGCAAAGACCGGCGCAGCATGGCCGGTCTTTTTTATTGCGCGCTACACTATCCCGCTCACTCCGACCAAGCGACTCATGATGCCAGCACGCCAGATCGACCTACGCAGCGATACCGTCACCCGCCCGAGCCAAGCGATGCTCGCCGCCATGTCAGCCGCCGAAGTCGGCGACGACGTCTGGGGCGACGATCCCACGGTTCTCAAGCTTCAGGCCAGGCTCGCGGAGCGCACCGGCAAGGAAGCGGGCCTGTTCTTTCCGAGCGGCACGCAAAGCAACCTCGCCGCGCTCATGGCGCACTGCGCGCGCGGCGACGAGTACATCGTCGGACAGGCGGCGCACACGTACAAGTACGAGGGCGGCGGGGCGGCGGTGCTCGGCAGCATTCAGCCGCAGCCTATCGAAAACGCGCCGGACGGCTCGCTGCCGCTGGAGAAGATCGCGGCGGCGATCAAGCCCATCGACGATCACTTCGCGCGTTCGCGCCTGCTCGCGCTGGAGAACACCATCGGCGGGAAAGTGCTGCCGGCGCAGTACGTGGCGCAAGCGACGAAGCTAGCCCGCGATCGCGGACTCTCGACGCATCTGGACGGCGCGCGCATCTTCAACGCGGTCGTGGCGTCGGAGCGGCCGGTGAGCGAGCTGTGCGCGCCGTTCGATACCGTCTCCATCTGCTTTTCCAAAGGGCTCGGCGCGCCGGTCGGTTCGGTGCTCGTCGGCAGCAAGGCGCTCGTGGATATTGCGCACCGCTGGCGCAAGGTGCTCGGCGGCGGCATGCGGCAGGCGGGCGTGCTCGCGGCGGCGTGCCTTCATGCGCTCGATCATCACGTTGATGGGCTTGCGCAGGATCACGACAACGCGGCGCGGCTCGCGGCGGGGCTTGCCGGAATCGACGGAATCGTGATCCAGTCGCAGGCGACGAACATGGTGTTCGCGCAGATTCCTGAGAAGCATTGCGCGCCGCTCGAAGCGTGGCTGAAAGAGCGCGGCATTCTCACGCAGATGCTGTACGCATCGCGCTTCGTGACGCATCGCGATGTGTCGCGCGAGGGTATCGATACGGTCATTCAAGCGGTCAAAGCCTACTTCGCCGCGCAATGAGAAACGGCCCGAGCGGCAGAAGCCGATTCGGGCCGTCTCTCGTTAAGCGCGACGCTTACTGCACCGCGCCTCCGTCAAACCACGCGGCAATCTTCTGACGCTCGGCATCCGTCATTTGCGTGACGTTGCCGAGGGGCATCGCTTTCAACGTCACCGCCTGCTGATGCACGCGCTGCGCGTTCTGGCGAATCTCGGCGGGCGTGTCGAGCAGGACGCCTGCCGGGGCGCTGCCCATCATCGTCGGATGCGCGGAGTGACATACCGCGCAACGCTGCTGGATGATCGGCTGGATATCGGCGACCTTGATCGTCGGCGCGCCCGCCGCTTGCGCTGCCGGCACCGCCGGCGCGGGCATCGTCCACGCGAACGCACCGAGCACCAGCAGGAGACCCGCGACGGGCATGTACCACAGCACCTGCCCACGGTGACGCATCACGAAGAACTGACGGATCAGCGCGCCCGCCAGCATGATGAGCACGAGGATCACCCAGTTGTACTTGTGCGTGTAGGTCATCGCGTAGTGGTTGGACAGCATCGCGAAGACGACCGGCAGCGTGAAGTACGTGTTGTGCACGGAACGTTGCTTGCCGCGCTTGCCGTAGATGGCGTTCGGCGTTTCGCCCTTGAGCATCGCCGCGACCATCTTGCGCTGTCCCGGAATGATGACGAAGAACACGTTCGCCGACATGATCGTCGCGAGCATGGCGCCGGTGATGAGATACGCCGCGCGGCCCGAGAACACGTGACACGCGACGAACGCCGCGATCAGCACGTAGATGCCGACGCAAATGCCGAGCAGCTTGTCGTTGCTACCTAGCAGGCGGCACAGCGTGTCGTAGACGATCCAGCCGGCCATCAGAAAACCGAGCGCCGCCGACACCGCGACGACCGGTCCCATGTCGACCACATTTTTGTCGATCAGATACGTGCTCGGCGAGAGCAGATACAACACGAAGAAGAGGCCGAAGCCAGACATCCACGTGGTGTAGGACGGCCAGAACGACCAGTGCAGATTTTCCGGCATATCCTGCGGCGCAACCGAATACTTCTGCATGTGATAGAAGCCGCCGCCGTGAACGTGCCAGAAGTCGCCGAACACGCCGCGCCGGCGCGCGGTCGGGTCCTGCGGCGGTTTCAGGCTGTTGTCGAGCGCGACGAAATAGAACGACTCGCCGATCCACGCAATCGCGACGATCACGTGCAGACAGCGCAAGGCCAGATTGAGCCAGTCGGTGATAAAGCCTTCCATGTACTCCTCCACTACCGATTCGTTATGCGCACGCCGTCGATGTGCGGCGTGCTCTGATCGATTGCTTGGCGCGGGTTAGCTGCCGCGATACGTGCTGTACGCCCACGGTGAAACGAGGAGCGGCACGTGATAGTGCGCGGCTTTGTCCGCAATGCCAAAGCGCAGCACGACGCGATCGACAAAGCGTGGCTCCGGCACTTTCACGCCGAGCCCGGCGAAGTAATCGCCCGCGTGAAAGACGAGTTCGTATTCGCCGGTTTCGAGTTCCGCGCCTTCGAGAAGCGGCGCGTCGCAGCGGCCGTCGTCGTTGGTTCGGGTGGTCTTGATTGCGCGCCGGGTGTCGCCGGATAGCGCGAAGAGCTCGACTTGGATGTTCGCGCCGGGGCGGCCGTGCGCGGTGTCGAGGACGTGGGTGGTGAGCTTGCCCATTCGCATGTTCCTTGTGTTGTGCGATGTCCGGCTCGCGCATCGATCCGAAATCCGCACTGTGTAACCGTGCGGCGGCGGCGGATCGAGGCTCCACGTCAGTGGCTACATACCCGTCGGCGTTTCAGATGCGCGCCGTGTACAGCATTGTAGAAATTTGAGACGCCGTGTGCGTCCGCGATAGGAAAGATAATGCCGGGCGCATGAGCGCCGCCGGGCAGGAGAAGCCACGGCGCGCGGGCCACTCGCACGGCTTTCGCTGCGATGCTACCTGCGCCAAAATTCGGGAATATATTGCCGGGCTGAATACGACTATGACGGCCCCGTGATTGCCGCCATCTTTTTGGCTGCCGACAGTGACACCGCGCGCAATCGAGCCGCGTCCCGAAGACGGCGTTCAACGCTGGGTAACCGGGGCTTTCACTGGTCCGCTTACCCTGACGCAACCCGTTCCCGGAGAACATTCGATGAATGCGACACCCCGCAGCCTGCTCGTCAAAAACGCCCACATGCTCGTCACGATGGACGCAGATCGCCGCGAAATCGCCGATGGCGGCCTCTTTATCGAAGGCAACCGCATCGTCGCGGTCGGGCCGACGAGCGAGCTTCCGCAGACCGCCGACGACGTGCTCGACATGCGCGGGCATCTCGTCGTTCCCGGCCTCGTCAACACGCATCACCACATGTATCAGAGCCTGACGCGCGCCGTTCCCGCCGCGCAGAACGCCGAACTTTTCGGCTGGCTCACGAACCTGTACAAGATCTGGGCGCATCTGACGCCCGAGATGATCTCCGTCTCCACGACGACCGCGATGGCCGAACTGCTGCTCTCCGGCTGCACGACGTCGAGCGATCACTTGTATATCTATCCGAACGGCAGCCGCCTCGACGACAGCATCGCGGCGGCGCGCGAGATCGGCATGCGCTTTCACGCGGCGCGCGGCAGCATGAGCGTCGGCCAGAAAGACGGCGGGCTGCCGCCGGATTCGGTCGTCGAGAAGGAAGACGCGATCCTGAAGGACTCGCAGCGCCTCATCGAGACGTATCACGACGAAGGCCGTTACGCGATGCTGCGCGTGGTCGTCGCGCCGTGCTCGCCGTTTTCGGTGAGCCGCGAGTTGATGCGCGATTCGGCCGCGCTCGCGCGTCGGTACGGCGTCTCGCTGCACACGCATCTGGCGGAAAACGTGAACGATGTCGCGTACAGCCGCGAGAAGTTCGGTATGACGCCCGCCGAATATGCCGAGGATCTGGGCTGGGTCGGCCACGACGTATGGCACGCGCACTGTGTCCAGCTCGACAAACCGGGCATCGACCTTTTCGCGCGCACGGGCACGGGCGTGGCGCACTGTCCGTGCTCGAACATGCGGCTCGCGTCCGGCATCGCGCCCATTCGCGCGATGCGCGACGCAGGCGTGCCGGTCGGGCTGGGCGTGGATGGCTCGGCATCGAACGACGGCGCGCAGATGGTCGCCGAAGTGCGGCAGGCGCTTTTGCTCCAGCGCGTCGGCTTCGGACCGGACGCGATGACCGCGCGCGAGGCCCTCGAAATTGCGACGCTCGGCGGAGCGAAAGTGCTGAATCGAGACGACATCGGCGCGCTCGCGCCCGGGATGGCGGCGGATTTCGTCTCGTTCGATCTGTCGCAGCCGGCGTTCGCGGGCGCGCTGCACGATCCGGTCGCGGCGCTCGTGTTCTGCGCGCCGTCGCAGGTCGCGACGAGCGTCATCGACGGGAAAGTGGTCGTGAAAGAAGGGCGCCTGACGACAGTGGATTTGCGCGCGGTCGTCGAGCGGCATAACGCGCTGGCGGGCGAACTGGCGAACGCAGCGCAGTGACGGCGCGCGGCGTCGCAGGTCGCGACGAGTGTGATCGACGGAAAAGTGGTCGTGCAAGAAGGGCGGCTGACGACAGTGGATTTGCGCGCGGTCGTCGAGCGGCATAACGCGCTGGCGGGCGAACTGGCGAACGCCGCGCAGTGACGGCGCGCGGCGTCGCAGGTCGCGACGAGTGTGATCGACGGAAAAGTGGTCGTGAAAGAAGGCCGCCTGACGACTGTAGACCTGCGCGCGGTCGTGGAGCCGCAAAACGCGCTGGCGCGCGAACTGGCGAACGCGGCGCACTGAAGGCGCGCGGCGTTCGCTAGCGTCACGGCTGATCGATCAGCGAGCGCGTCGCCTCCGCGACGAGGCCGCGCAGCCAGCGCACTTCGTCGGAGTAGTGACACCGCTCATGCCAAAGCTGGTAATACTGCATGGGCGGGAAGTCGAGCGGCGCGGGCACTACCGCCAGCGGCAGGAACTTCGCGTAATGGGCGGCGAAAAGGCGCGTGGTCGTAAAGACGAGATCCGACTTGATGAGCACGTAAGGCGCGAGATTGAAGTACGGCAGCGTGACGACGACATGGCGCTTCAGGCGCTCGCGCGCGAGATGCACGTCGATTGCTCCGCGCTGACCGACGGAATAGGGCGTAGGCGCCAGATGCGGCGCGTTGAGGTATTGATCGAGCGTGAGCCCGCCGCGCTTGGCGAACGGGTGCGTGTTGCTGACGAGACACACGATCTTGTCGACGAAGAGATTCGACAGATGCAGTTGCTCGGGCGGTTCCGGCCAGTTGCCGACGACGATATCGAGCTTGCCGTCTTCGAGCGCCAGTTCGTAATCGAACGCGGGGCCGAGCGAGTGAAATTCGAGCGTCGCGTTCGGCGCGGCCTGCCGGAAACGCTCGACGACCGTCGGCACGAAGAGCACGTTCAGATAGTCGGGACAGCCGATGCGATAGCACCGCACGGATGTCGAAGGATCGAAGTTGTGCTGCTGGACCTTGATGCGCTCGATCTCGCGCAGCGCGTTCTGCGTCGGTTCCAGCAGGCGCAGGCCGTATTCGGTCGGCACCATGCCGGATTTGCCGCGCACGAGCAGCGGATCGCCGGTGATATCGCGCAGGCGGCGCAGTGCGGCACTGATGGCGGGTTGGGACTGATTGAGCTTGACGGCCGCGCGGGTGACGCTGCGTTCCATCAGCAAGGTATGCAAGACGCGCAATAGATACGTATCGATCGCCTCGCGTTGCTGACTCATGTTATCTCCACTATATGTTCTGGCTGATCGATAGAGGGGTGCGACATATCGTTTTTAATATGACGACGGAATTGCGTCAAGGTGTGGCTTACCCGCAAATGCACGGCGGGCGCGTGACGCGCCTGAATTTTGAGTGATCGACTTAGTGTCTCGAATTCTGTAAATTCTGGCCGCGATATGAGTTCGTGCGACAACCCGTGTCCTACGCTCGCTCTCGCGGTAATTCTTTCCAGTCCGGCCTGCTCGGTGGCCGGACGCATATCTAGAGCTCAATGGGCGACGCCATTCAACAGTCGACAACGCCACCGCGCCTGGCGTTGTCCGGCATCAGCAAGCAGTACCCGTCCGTCAAGGCGAACGACGGCGTGAATCTCGTCGTCATGCCGGGCGAGATTCACGCGGTGCTCGGCGAAAACGGCGCGGGCAAGTCCACGCTGATGAAGATCATCTACGGAGCGGTGCGCCCGGACGAGGGCGAGATCCGCTGGCAGGGCGAGACCGTCGAGATCGGCAGTCCGGCGGCGGCGCGCAAGCTCGGCATCGGCATGGTGTTTCAGCACTTCTCGCTGTTCGAAACCCTGACGGTCGCCGAAAACATCGCGCTCGCGCTCGACGACAAGTTCGACATGAAGCCGCTTTCGAAGCGCATTCGCGACGTGTCGAAGGACTATGGACTCGACGTCGATCCGCAGCGGCACGTTCATAGCCTGACGGTCGGCGAGCGGCAGCGCGTGGAGATCGTGCGATGCCTCTTGCAGAACCCGCGGCTGCTTATCATGGACGAGCCGACTTCCGTGCTCACGCCGCAGGCCGTGCAAAAGCTCTTCATGGTGCTGCGCCGGCTCGCGGCCGAAGGCTGCAGCATTCTCTATATCAGCCACAAACTCGACGAAATCCAGGCGCTCTGCGAAAACGCCACGGTGATGCGCGGCGGCCGCGTGACCGGCAACGTCGATCCGCGCAAGGAAACGCATGCGTCGCTTGCGCAGTTGATGGTCGGTCATTCGCTGCCTGACTACACGCGCCGCGCCCACACGCCGGGCGATGCGCTGCTCGCGGTCAGGAATGTTTCGGTGGCGAGTCCGGACCCGTTCGGGACGTCGCTGCAGAACGTGTCGTTTGAGGTGCGCGCGGGCGAAATCTTCGGCATCGCGGGCGTGTCGGGTAATGGCCAGGCGGAACTGCTTGCGGCGCTCTCGGGCGAGATTCGCGACCGCCACGTGGCAGCCGATGCCGTGTCGATTTGCGGTACGCCCGCCGCGCGGCTCACGGCAGGCGCGCGGCGGCGGCTCGGCTTCGCGTTCGTGCCGGAAGAGCGGCTCGGCCGGGGCGCGGTCCCGGCCATGTCGCTCGCGGACAACGGGCTGCTGACCGCGCATCGGCAACACATGGTGCGCGGCGGCTGGATTCGCGCGGGCGCGGTGCGCAGCTTCGCGGATCGCTGCATTCAGGCGTTCGACGTGCGCTGCGGTGGCAGCGGCGCGCTTGCGCAGAGCCTGTCGGGCGGCAACTTGCAGAAGTTCATCGTCGGACGCGAGATTCTGCAGGCGCCGAAGGTGCTCGTCGTTGCGCAGCCGACCTGGGGCGTCGATGTCGGCGCGGCCGGTTTCATCCGCCAGCAATTGCTCGATCTCGCGTCGCGCGGCGTGGCCATTCTCGTGATTTCAGAAGAGCTCGAAGAACTGTTCGACATTTGCGACCGGCTCGCGGTGCTCGCGCGCGGCAAGCTCTCGCCGGTGCGTGCCACGGGCGAGACGAACGCCGAGGAAATCGGTCTCTTCATGGCCGGGCTTTTCGAAGGCAAGCGCGCGGCCGCAGCCGAACTGGATTCTCTGAGCAAATAAGCATGATCTTTCCCTATCGACTCGAAGCGCGCCCGACGCCCTCGCGCACCATGCAGCTTGCGGTGCCCGTGGTGGCCGCCGTCGCGACGCTCGTCATCGGCTTCCTGATTTTCAGCGTCGTCGGGCAGGACCCGTTACGCGCGATGCACGCGTTCTTCGTCGAGCCCCTCTCCACCGTAAACGGCTGGTCCGAGCTTGTGCTGAAGGCGTCGCCGCTGTGCCTGATCGGGTTGGGGCTCGCGGTCGGGTATCGCGCGAACGTGTGGAACATCGGCGCGGAAGGGCAGATGCTGCTCGGCGGCATCGTGGCGGGTGGCATCGCGATCCACGTCGGCGATGCCTCCGGCTGGTGGACGCTGCCGCTGATGATGATCGGCGGCATCGCGGGCGGCATGCTGTGGGCCGCCATTCCCGCGCTGCTCAAGAGCCGCTTCAACACCAACGAGATTCTCACGAGCCTGATGCTCACCTACGTTGCGACGCAACTACTGATCTATCTGGTGAGCGGCCCGTGGCGCGACCCGGAAGGCATGAACTTCCCGATCTCCGCGATGTTCGTCGACGACGCCTTGTTCCCGCGTCTCTACGGCGACTGGCACTGGAGCTTTCTGAAGGGCACGCGCATCAACGCATCGGTGTTTCTGACGGTGATCGCGATCCCGCTCGTCTGGGTCTTCATGCGCAAGAGTTTCGCGGGCTTCCGGATGAACGTGGGCGGTCTCGCGCCGCTCGCCGCGCGCTACGCAGGCTTCTCGGACAAAAAGACGATCTGGACGTCGCTCTTGCTTTCGGGCGGACTCGCAGGGCTCGCGGGCATGGGCGAAGTGGCGGGGCCGATCGGGCAGCTTCAGGCAGGCTGGTCGCCGGGCTACGGCTTCACCGCGATCATCGTCGTATTCGTCGGGCGGCTGCATCCGGTGGGGATCGTGCTCGCCAGTTTGCTGATGGCGCTGCTCTATCTCGGCGGTGAGGCGGTGCAGACGTCGCTGCAATTGCCGCAGGCGCTCGCGGGAGTGTTCCAGGGGCTGCTGCTGTTTTGTCTCCTCGGCTGCGATCTGTTTGTCAATTACCGTATCAGGCGCAGGACGCCGGCGCACCATGTTGCTTAAGCGCGCATAAGAGAAATCAACGATGGATATCAATCAAGCCAGCAATCTTGCCTCGAGCGCGGTCATCGCGGCCATTCCGCTCATGTACGCGGGCGCGGGCGAACTCGTCGCGGAGAAGTCCGGCGTGCTCAATCTGGGCGTCGAAGGCATGATGCTGATGGGCGCGGTCACGGGCTACGCGGTCACGTCGATCACGGGCAGCCCATGGCTCGGCATTGCGGCCTCTGTTTTCGCCGGGCTGGCGATGGCGCTGCTGTTCGGCTTCCTCACTATCACGATGCTCGCGAATCAGGTTGCCACGGGCCTGTCGCTGACCATCTTCGGCATCGGATTCTCTGCGTATGTCGGCAAGCCGTACACGTCGGCGGCGGTGCGCGCGACCATCGACGTCATGCCGATTCCCGGTCTCTCGTCGATCCCCATCCTCGGGCCCGCGATCTTTTCGCTCACGCCGCTCGGCTATCTTGCATTCGTCATGTTCGCCTTGCTCGGCTGGTTCCTCTACAAGACGCGCGCGGGGCTCGTCTTGCGCTCCGTCGGCGAATCGCCGGCTGTCGCGCATTCGGTCGGCTTTCCGGTGGTGGGCGTGCGCTACTGCGCGACGCTCTTTGGCGGCGGAATGGCGGGCATCGCGGGCGGCTATTACTCGATCGTCTATCTGCACGTCTGGCAGGAGCAGTTGACGTCTGGCCGCGGCTGGATCGCGCTCGCACTCGTCGTGTTCGCGACGTGGCGCCCGGGGCGCCTTCTGATCGGCGCGCTGCTCTTCGGCGCGGTGATGGCGTTGCAGTTCTACGCGCAGGCCATCGGCGTGCCGGTGCCGACGCAGTTCCTCGCGATGCTGCCGTATATCGCGACCATCGTCGTGCTCGTGCTGATCTCGCGCAACCCGAACACGATCAAGCTCAACGCGCCGGCATCACTCGGCAAGCCGTTTTTTGCGGCGAGTTGAGTCGCGCGGCGCGGCGGCATTTTGCATTCGGCGCACCGCATGCAAAGTGCCGCATGCAATTCTTGCGGTCGTGGCGTGTTGTTCCGGTACAGCACCGCGTGCGTCTGATGTGCCGCCGCCATTTTTGGCCGATGACACTTCAGGCGAAGCGTTTCCCGTTTTGCATACAACATTCAAAGAGGAGAATCACAATGCAGAAAACCTGGCTGAAGGCGATCACGGCCACTGTCGCGCTGTCCGCGACGCTCGCCGCTGCGAGTGCGCGGGCCGCGGACGCACCGGGCGTGGCCTTCGTCTATCTCGGCAATCCGGGCGATGCCGGCTGGACCTTCGCGCACGATGCCGGCAGCAAGGAAGCCGAAGCGAAGTTCGGCAACAAGATCAAGATCACGCGCGTGGAAAACGTGCCGGAATCCGCGGACTCGGAACGCGTGTTCCGCGATCTGGCGAACAAGGGCAACAAGGTCATCTTCGGCACGAGCTTCGGCTATCAGGACTTCCAGTTGAAGGTCGCGAAGGACTTTCCCGACACGATCTTCCTGACCGCGACGGGCTTCAAGAAGGCGAAGAACTTCGGCACGTACGACGTGCGCATGTATCAGGGCGCGTATCTGGCGGGTGTCGCGGCTGCTTACGTCACGAAAACGAACACGCTGGGCTTCGTCGCCTCCGTGCCGATTCCCGAAGTGGTCCGCAATATCAACGCGTACACGCTGGGCGCGCGTTCGGTGAATCCGAAGATCCATACGAAGGTCATCTGGATCAATAGCTGGTTCGATCCGGGCAAGGAAAAGCAGGCGGCCGAGACGCTGATCGGACAGGGCGCGGATGTGCTGTTGCAGAACACGGACTCGAACGCGACGCTCAACACCGCGAACGAAAAGCATGTGCACGCGTTCGGCTGGGATTCGAACATGAAGAAGTTCGGCCCGGATGCGCATCTGGGTTCGGTGGTCGCGCATTGGGGCGTGTACTACAACGACGTGATCCAGAAGGTGCTCGACGGCAAGTGGAAGAACGATCCGGTCTGGCTCGGCATTCCGCAGAAGGCGGTGGACCTGGAAGACCTGAACACCGGCGCGATTCCGGCGAAGGCGGTCCAGGCTGTTGCCGCCAAGCGTGACGAACTGCACTCCGGCAAGTGGGATGTCTTCAGCGGTCCGATCAAGGGTCAATCCGGTGAGGAGAAGGTGCCGGCAGGCAAGACGCTGACCGATCCGGAACTGCAACGCATCAACTGGTACGTGGAAGGGGTGGATGGGTCGCTGCCGAAGTGAGGCGGAGGCGGCTTCAAGGCTGCCCAGACGGACTTGAGAGGCCGCTCCGATTGCTACCGGAGCGGCTTTTTCCTTCTGTGGATGGACTACGACGAATCGCGCTTTGCTGTGCGATATAACGACTGAAGCGCGACGGTGACGATGGAATGGATCCGCCTTACTTGACGGCCTTGCTCATAGGCGTCACCCGCGGATCGTCGCAAAGCCGATCGCATCCATCGTGACATATCGGCACCAACGTGACACCGATCTGATAGAGCGTCCGACTGCCGTCATCTGCCGCATCTCGTTTCCTAATGATTCGCTTGTTTAGCCAGATGTCTCCCTTTTTGATGCCAAGCTGAAGCAGATAGGACTCAAGCGCAGACGCTCTTTGGTCGGCTAGTGCCTTTGGATTGCGCTCTTTCACATATCCGCCCGCGTAGACGATCCCCCGGATATCGACATCCGGCCACTGGCGCGCGGCAAATACCATGTCGGCGATTCGAAGCCGGGCGGAATTGGGGATT
The DNA here is from genome assembly GCF_031450785.1 of Caballeronia sp. LZ062. Lineage (NCBI taxonomy): Bacteria > Pseudomonadati > Pseudomonadota > Betaproteobacteria > Burkholderiales > Burkholderiaceae > Caballeronia > Caballeronia sp. LZ062. Next base: position 1,280,439 of record NZ_JARTWB010000002.1, on the reverse strand, counting down.
TCCACCGAGTTTAGTGGCAGGCTGCCTTCCATATCTTCCGAGATCGTGCATGCGTTCGCATTGACTGCGGACCACATCACCAAGAGAAAGATCGTTGTACGAATTGCGCCACGGAGCATTGATTCGGCCATGACTTCTAGTCCTCGATTCCAACATAACACGCCAGGCTGTCGGCGTTTCGTATTGCCTCATCCGGGTTCTCTTGCGCCCAGAATGACAAACCGACGCTCACGCCATACATTGCGTCGATGGAATTAAACACGTCTGTGAAATGGGTACATTCGTGTATTAGCGTCAGCACCTGGCAACCATGCCATAGTTGCGACCTTGGCGAGTGGCAGAAATGCGGATATATGGCGATCATGCGCCTGGCTGTATCTGGTTTGCAGACAGCCGCATCTGTACTGCCATTATCTGGAAATATGGTGCACGTGATATTTCGTTGTTTCTGTGCGTCCCAGCGAATGATATTTTCCGGCTTCAGGTCGGCCATGGCGCTCAGCAGCTTTGGCAGTCCTGCTTGTAAGACGGTGCGCGTAACGTCATCAGAGCGACCTAACCATTTCTTCACGCGGGCCTGCTCGCGTGTGTCCCACTTTGACACACCCGTGATGCGGGTTTGAATCAGGTCGAGACCTTCGGCGCGCGATTTGAAGATCGATTCCCTGAACTCCTTGTTGCTCATGTTCGAGCATATTGGAGTCATATCCAGATCGATATGCACTTGCGACCCCGGCACTGCGTTAGTCGCCGCCGATTCGTGAGCGATGACATAATCGTTGTCAGACATTCTTATCCTCTGTTATTGCAAGGCGGAGTGTTGCAGGGCCGCTGGTTCTTAGTCGTTGAGTTTGTCCTTTATCGTCAGTAACGCCACGCCAAATCTGGCCCGACGACGAACTAATCTTGTAACTAACGCCTGGATGCGGTTGTCCCGTCGCGGCATCGCGCAAGACATATTGCTCGTCGCAGGTAATGGGCGATGCGGTCACCGCATTCCCGGCTTGGGTGGAAAGGCACGCGTCGTCGCCGTCATCATAGAAACAGCTGGGATCGGGACTTGCCATCACCCGGTTTTGAGCGCACGGACACAAGACCAAGTCGCCCTCCAGAACGCCCGCTCGTCCCCGATAGCATCGCCGTGTCGCCGTACCGATGATCTTGAACGCGCCTTCGCACTTGCCGCATGTGGCTTCGTCGCCGTACAGCGCAAACGGCTTACCGTGGTCGGTCATATGAGTCGCTGAGCCGCCGATCACTATCCCACCCGTAGTGGTGGGACTGCCTTGCACCACGAGTGCCTTACGCATATGCATGGCTCCGCCCGTTGCCGAGTTGGCGGAGGCCGCAAATCCGCCCGTGGCTTGTCTCCGATCCGCTGTGATACCGGACAACGCCGGCGTGTCGGCTAGACAGAATTTCGCGAGACCGCCGTTCAGCTTTTAGCTCTGCCGTTGGCTCGCCGCACTTGATGCGCGAACGGGTGCGAATAGCAGGACGGCTAGTTGCTACTTGTCTTTTTGTCATTTGAGTTCCTTCACTCTTCTTGCGCGTAGAGCACGCCGCATCACGCTAGCTAAGCAAGGAAGGAAGGCAATCGGACCGATCTTATTCTGCTGCGAACAACTTTGAATGCACGCGGTGATGACAATGACGGGCCATGCACGGTCGACTGTTCGTCGCACGAAGAGGCGAGTCCTCAGCGACGCGCACGCTCGGAGGCGACATGCGAAGGGCTACAGAACGGGTACCGACCATTTGTCTGCGACGAGGCCGGATGCGTCGAAATGATGTGTCAACGGCAAGCCGGACAGTCTGCCTTCCAGAAAAAGTGGTCTTGAAAAGCGACAATGCCGCTCAGTCACCTGACTGAACGGCATTGCCCGAGGGCGCGGTTTTCACTTATGGCATGCAAAACGCCACATCTACCGAATCTCAATCCTCGATCCGCAGTCCCACCTTGATCGTCACCTGCCAGTGCAGCACCTCGCCGTTCTCGATATGCCCGCGCGTTTCCGTCACTTCGAACCAGTGCATGTTGCGCAGGGTCTTGGAGGCCTTGGCAAGCGCCACGCGCACGGCGTCGTCGCTCGATTGAGTCGACGAGCCGGTGAGTTCGATCTGCTTATAGACGTGTTCCGACATGCTGTTCTCCTTGTGGTGTGCTCGGACTGCGATGCAGCAAAGTCCGCGCCACGGCGCTTCGGGACGGCCGCCGTGTCACGCAAGAGACATCGAATGCAAAAAACCGGGATTCAACGCAGCGGGCGCGAAGCGGCGTCGCCCGCATCCTGACGGCGCGTGCCGCGGCGACGGCGCGCCGAAACGGTGGCGCCGAATTCGCTGAGAATCTGCGTGCGGGCGCGGCTTGCAAAGACAAGGAAGCCGAAGCCGTTCGCCTCGTACCAATAGCCGCCGTTCTCGAGCCCGTCGAGCGGCTGCTCCAGCGCATTCGTGATGGACTCGACGCAGCGCCGGTGCAGCTCGTCGATGGCCGGGTAGGGCGGCTGGGCGCCGCGCACGCTGCATAGCAGGACATCGAGTCCTGGCAGCGCATGTGCATACAGCACCGGTTCGTCCTGCGCGCGAGCGCGTGCAATCTTGGTGTCAAGCTGGCCGAACGGCTTGAAATGCCGCAGCACGGCGAGAAACGATTCGTCGCCATCAGCCTTCACGCGTCTACGCTTTTTCGGGAAGGACATAAAAACTCGCCTGAAAAAGAATTGCAAGAAACGCAGCGTCCTCATGCGGCCACTCCCGTCTTGCGTGCCGCACGTCGATCTTTTATAGCGCATCGATGTGATCGGGTCACGGTGATTCGGGCCTCCGGAACGCGCGATCGGCGAATTGCCGACAGGCGTCAGAAGCGCACGAATCGTGCCGATGACCCGTTGGCGGCCCGCTGGCATCCCCTCGGCATTCCCTATGGGTATCTATCTGACATCTGTCTCAATAATAGTCCTGCTCATAGCCGCGCGAACAGCCTTCGCGAAGAAAAAAAGCGCCGATGCTAACGAAAGGCGGATGCCGTGCCCTAAACCGGGGCTCGCGCCCGGTCTGCGCGCGTGTTCGCGCTAGACGCGCGGCGTCTTCTTGAGTTCGTCGCGGATTTCGCGCAGCAGAAGCACGTCTTCGGGCGGCGCGGCGGGCGCCGCCGCTTCCGTGGGCTTGCGCAGATTGTTGATGAACTTGACCATCAGAAAGATGATGAATGCCAGGATGATGAAGTTGATCAGCACGGTGATGAACGATCCGTAGCCGAACACCGCCACGCCCGCAGTCTGCAGATCTTTGTACGAATCGGGATTGCCTTTGAAGGTCGGCGGTATGTGACCGAGCCGGATGAAGAGATTCGAGAAATCGAGCCCGCCAGTCGCGAGGCCGACGACCGGCATGATCAAATCCTTGACGACGGAGTTCACGATGGTCGAAAACGCGCCACCGATGATGACGCCGACCGCGAGGTCCATGACGTTGCCCTTGAGGGCGAAATTCTTGAATTCTCCGATCATGCTCATGCGGGGATTCCTCCTTTTCAAGTCCGAAACGATTGTTCTGAGCGTGCAGCGAAACGCCATCGCACTGCGTGCCGCGACGCGCGCGAGAGAAGCCCATGAAAGGGTGCACTGGCCATGATAGACAATCCCGCGCGAGGCGTGACTGTTCAGACGACACGCCCCGCTAGGCTGCTTTCACGCGCCCGACGCTGATCGCCGCGCAGAACGCCGCGTGGTCCGCCACGGTCTGCGCGCCGTACCGCTCGGCCCAGGTCGCGTAGGCGGCGTCGAGCCTGTCGGACGTGCCGCAATAGCCGGCGATGAGCGCCGGGTCGCCGGTGCGGGCGTGCGCGCGGGCGAGCAGGAGTCCGAGACACCACGCGTAGAAGTCGAACGTCGCGCCGTGCAGCCAGTCGACGGGAACAGAGCCGCGAATCTGCTTCATCTGGCGCACGTAAAAATCGCGCCCTGAGATAGTGGTCCAGCCGAGCAGCGCATCCGATGAGCTTTGCAACAACCGCTGGCCATGCACGACGCGCCGGCCCTGATGCCGAAACGGTTCGTCGAGCGGCGGCACGAACGGCGCGGCGGCCGGCACGATGCCTTCCTTCACCTGCATGAAGATGGGATCGCCGAGCGCGCGGCCGATCAGCAGAACAAGATACGCACGCGTGCCGACGCTTCCGACGCCCACCACGCGATGCGCGACATCGACCACATCGTAGCGTTCGAGCATCATGCGCCACTCGCCCGCGATGGTCTGCAAATACGCCCGGAAGCCGTCGATGACGTGATTCTTCTCGGCGGCGTCGAGTTCCGTCAGGATCGGCGGATCGACCTTGAAGCGCCAGCTCGTGCCGGCGGGCTCCGCGACCTTGGCGAGCATCGTTGCGTGCGAGCGCTTCATCGCGCGCTCGACCGTGCGTTCGATGGTCGCTTTTTCGTCGGCGGTGAGGCGCGTGGGGGCGTCGATGTGCAGCGCGCTCGCGTAGGAACGCATCTGCCACAAATCGTACGGGCTCACCTGGCGCAGATCGTTCATCGTCGTGCGATACGCGGCGCAAGCCGAACGCACCGCGCGCTCACGGCCTTCGGCGTCCACGCCGTTTTCGCGCGCTGCGACGTTGATGCTCGCGGTCAGGCGCTTCAGGTCCCATTCCCACGGCGCCACGATGGTCTCGTCGAAATCGTTCAGATCGAACACGACGTCCTGACGCGGCGTGCGAAAGAGGCCGAAATTGTTGATGTGCGCGTCGCCGTCGATCATCACGTTGTGCCCGATCGACGGCGATCTGGCCAGATCCCACGCCATGACGGTCGCAGCGCCTCGCAGGAAGGCGAACGGCGATTCGGCCATGCGTGACATGCGCAGCGGCACGAGCCGCTCCTGCCGCCCTGCGTTCACGGCCAGCACGCGCTCGACGGGATCAGGGCGGTCCGGCTCGGGCTGCCAGTTCGCGTGGGCTTCGAACGGGACGGCGTCGCGCAGTGCGCGCCCGGCGGCGCGGCTTTCGTCGGCGGTGCCGTTTGCTTGCGAGGGCGTCGGGATGGAGCTTAAGCGCGTGGACAAGCGGATCTCCTTCGGCGGGCGATTGCTGCATGTGCGATGACAGGCCAGCATACCGCAGTTCGCGCGCTGTTTCGGGCGCGGTGCGGGCGGGCGCCGGGCACAGCCCTTGCTCAATCCGAATCCGCTTATGCCGTGCAATGCGGCGCCCCTATCCCGACGCACTTCGCGTCACTCTCTGCCGATCATCTCATGCCGAACGAATTCCGCATTGCCGAAGGGTCCCCGTTTCCGCTTGGCGCGACGTGGGACGGAAACGGCGTCAACTTCGCCCTGTTTTCCGCCAACGCGACGAAAGTCGAACTCTGCCTCTTCGACGAGAAAGGCGAAAAAGAAACGCATCGCATCGAATTGCCCGAGTACACCGACGAAGTCTGGCACGTCTACCTGCATGGCCTCGCGCCGGGCGCCGTGTACGGCTACCGCGTGCACGGCCCTTACGAGCCGGAAAACGGGCACCGCTTCAACCCGAACAAGCTGCTGCTCGATCCGTACGCGAAGGCGCACGTCGGCGAGATGAAGTTCGACGCGGCGCTCTTCGGCTACACGCTCAACGCGGAAGGCGACGATCTGACCTTCGACGAACGCGACAGCGCGCCGTTCATGCAGAAATGCCAGGTCATCGACCAGAGCTTCACGTGGACTCATGCGACGCGCGTGCGCGTGCCGTGGGAACACACGATCTTCTACGAAACGCACGTGCGCGGCTTCACGAAGCGGCACCCGGCGATCCCGGAAAACATGCGCGGCACTTTCGAGGGGCTCGGGCAGAAGGAAGTGGTCGATTACATCAAGAGTCTCGGCGTCACGTCCGTGGAACTGCTGCCGATCCACGCTTTCGTGAACGACAGCTATCTGCTCGACAAGGGCCTGACGAACTACTGGGGCTACAACACCATCGGCTTTTTCGCAGCCGATCCGCGCTATTTCTCGCGCGGCGCGGGCGTGGTCGCCGAATTCAAGGAGATGGTCGACCGGTTGCACGAAGCGGGCCTCGAAGTGATCCTCGACGTGGTCTACAACCACACCGCCGAAGGCAATGAGCGCGGGCCGACGCTGTCGTTCCGCGGCATCGACAACGCGTCGTACTACCGGTTGATGCCGGATCAGACGCGCTACTACATCAACGACACGGGCACCGGCAACACGCTCAATCTCTCGCATCCGCGCGTGCTGCAAATGGTCACCGACAGCCTGCGCTACTGGGTGACGGAGATGAATGTCGACGGCTTCCGTTTCGATCTTGCGACGATTCTCGGCCGCGAGCCGTACGGCTTCGACGAAGGCGGCGGCTTCCTCGACAGCTGCCGGCAAGACCCGATTCTCTCCAGCGTGAAATTGATCGCGGAACCGTGGGATTGCGGTCCCGGCGGCTATCAAGTGGGCGGCTTTCCCCCGGGCTGGGCGGAATGGAACGACCGCTATCGCGATACGGTGCGCGCGTTCTGGAAGGGCGACGAGGGCGAATCGGCGGAACTGGCGACGCGCATCACCGCTTCGGGCGACAAGTTCAACAAGCGCGGACGCCGTCCGTGGGCGAGCGTGAACTTCATCACGGCGCACGACGGCTTCACGCTGAACGATCTCGTTTCCTACAACGACAAGCACAACGAGGCGAACGGCGAGGACAACAAGGACGGTCATTCGGACAACAAATCGTGGAACTGTGGCGTCGAAGGTCCGACCGACGACCCCGAAATCCGCGCGCTGCGCGAGCGCCAGAAGCGCAATCTGCTCGCGACGCTGCTGTTCTCGCAAGGCACGCCGATGGTCCTTGCGGGCGACGAGTTCGGCCGCACGCAGCACGGCAATAACAATGCGTATTGTCAGGACAACGAGATCAGCTGGGTCGACTGGGAAGGCATCGACGACGACGGCCGCGCGCTGACCGAGTTCGTGCGCAAGCTGACGACGCTGCGGCACACGCTGCCGGTGCTGCGACGCCAGCGGTTCCTGACTGGTGAAGTCCGCGAGGACATGGATGTGGCCGACGTGAAGTGGCTCAGCCCGAGCGGCGACGCGCTCACGCCCGAGCAATGGAGCGATCCCGGCATGCACTGCTTCGGTCTCGTGATCGACGGCCGCGCGCAGGCCACGGGCATTCGCAAGCCGGCTTCGGACGCGACACTCCTGCTGATCGTCAACGCGTACCATGATGTCGTCGACTTCACGCTGCCGGACATTCCCGGGCCGGATCAGTGGAGTTGTCTGATCGATACCAACGCGCCGGTCCGCGAGGAACTGCCGCAGTTCGATTCGGGCGATGTCTATCAGGTCACGGGCCGTTCGCTGCTGCTTTTCGCGCTTCAGGCGCGTGGCGCGACGCGGCGCGTTTTCGAGCGGCTGGAGGAAGCGCTGACCGACGACGTGCCGCCGGAGCAGGGCGAGAAACCGTCCGCCGGTTGACGCCTGCGCTCCCGCGATCACGCGGGAGCGTCGGCTGATTGGTTATCATGCGATTTTTCTTAATCGCAAAGGCGGCGCGAGCCGCCTTTTTTCTTTCCACGATGCCTTTTTCAAGCTCTTCCGCATGATCCTGCACACGTTCTTGCGCGTGGCGACGTGGGATCAGCTCGAACGCATCTGGGAATTCATCATCGGCTTCTTCAAGTTCTTGTGGGCGCTGCTGCGTTTCCTCGGCGGCGGCTGAAGCGTGCGCCCATGAAAAAGGCCCCGCGAGCGGGGCCTTGCTTGTTGTCCGACGCGGCGACTCAGGTGTCGCGCCAGTTGTCGTCGTTGCTCCCGAGGTCGAGACCGCCGCCGCTGCCGCTGCCGTCGTCCCAGTCGTTCGATCCGTTGCCGAAGTCCAGGCCGCCGCCGTTGCTGTTGCCGAAGTCGAGCCCGCCGTTGTCGTTGCCGGCGTCGCGGCGTTCCACAGGCACTTCGCGCTCGATCACACGGTCGCGTCCGTGCGACATCGCTTCGCCGAGCAGCACACCGGTCAAGAGACCGCCCATGCCGCCGCCGAACCCGCCGCCGCCCTGCTGGATGATGACGGGCGGCTGCTGTCCTTGCTGGGGATACGGTCCCTGCGGATACGGTCCCTGCTGCGGATACGGCGCCTGCTGACCATGCGGCTGCTGATCGCGCCCGAAGCGTTCGGCTTCCTGCGCGAACGGCGACTGGCCTTGCGCGCCGGCATTTGCCGCAGCAGGATCGGGACGGCCTTCGGCGCGAGCCCTGATGCTCGCGACCTGATTCTCGAGGTCCTCGATCGCATAGGGCGGCACGGGATTCTTCGCGTTCGAGAGCGCCTCGACCATCTCGCGCAACTGTGTTTCCGTGCCTTCGACGTCGCGCAGCAGCGCCTCGTGACCGGGCGCGGTCGACAGCCTCACGTCGAGCTTCAGCGTGCGCACGTCGTTGAGCAATTCGGTCGCGCGCTTCAGTTGGGCGCGGCGGTCGTCTTCGCTGCGCCCGTCGTCACGCGCGCGGGCGCGCCGCAGTCCCCAGCGCAGTACGAGCGCGATCGCCGCAATCAGCACCGCGAGGCCGATCCACATGCCCATGGACGGGCCGTGCTTCTGCGGCGCGGCGGCTTGCCCCTGGTTGAACGGATTCAGCGCGACCGAGCCGTTGGAACCGCGATTGGTCGTCGCGTTCGTGCGGTTCGCATCGCTGCGGATGCGCGCCTCGGTGGACGCGAACCGCGATGCGTCGGTAAAGCCGAGCGACGGATCGAGCGACTTAGCCTGCTGCAAGTGCGAGAGCGCGTCGCTGTAGCGGCCTTCGCGGTCGAGCACCTGCGCGTAGAGATAATGCGCGTGCGCGTTGTCGGGATGCGCGCCGAGCACTTCGCTCAACTGCGCGTCGGCTTTCTGCCAGTTGCCCTGCGTCATCGATTGCTCGACCTGCTGCGCGGTCGGCACGGCGGCCAGCGCGAGCGGCGAAGCCACCGACAGCGCGAGGGAGATCGATAAGGCGAGAGCCGTCAAAGTCTTTTTCATGTGCGGGCCGAGCGTTGCGCGCCCGTCTCCATTCGATACTGCGACCGGTGATTGCCGAGACGACGCAAGGCGGATACCCGATACGTTATGCGCGTGCGCCGTCGGCACTGACCGTGATTACTGCGCCGGCGTGTTCAACTGCTTTTTCAGGGCTTCGAGACGGTCTTCGACCGACGGCCCGCGATTGAGCGCCGCGAGCTTGTCGTCGAGCGCCTTGCCGGACTTCTGGTCAGCCGAGTTGAGGCGCGCGTCGGAGCGGGCGTTCGACAGCTGGACCTTGTCCTCGAGCTTCTGGAAATCTTCAGAGAGATTCTTTCCGCCGATGCCGCCGAGCGCCGTTGCCGCCGTGTCCTTCGCCTGCGCGATCTGCTGCTTCGCCTGAAGGATGTTCGAGCGCGCGTTGAGGTCGTTGCGGCGCTGGCGCATGTCGGCGATCTGCTGCTTGAGATGATCGACCGAAGGCACGAGCGTCTGCAGTTCGGCCGCGAGCGCGTCGCGTTCCGTTTCCGCGTTGGCTTGCGCCGCGAGCGCCTCGCGTGCGAGACCTTCGTCGCCGCTTTGCAGCGCGCGTTTCGCGCCATCTTCGTACTTCTTCGCCTTTTCGGCGGCGGCGTCGCGCTTGCTCTGCTGCGTCGCGACTTGCGCCTCGATCTCGATCAGCGCGTTTTCTGCCTTCGCGATGCTGTCGTCGAGTTCGCGCACGATCTGGCGGGAATCGCGCGAAGGGTCCTGCATGGTGTCGGCTGCATCGTTCAGAAGGCCTTTGACGGTGCGCGTGATGGAATCGAAAAGCGACATTGTTGAATCTCCCTGGAGAAGACCGCGGCGGGTGCGCCGCGCATCGAATGTGAGGCGCCGCGTCGGGAATGCAAGCGAAGCGGACGTTGCATTCATGCGCGGGTTTACCCGTTTATTAGAGCACGTCGCGACTTAACCTGGACTTAATCAACGTGAAGGAATGTAACGGCGCGACGGGCGCGCGCCGTGGCGGGAGAGAGGAGGGCTAGCGCTAGCCGCCGAGCTGTCCGTTTCCGGTGAGCGATGCATCTTCGCCGGCGCTTTCGGCTTCATCGCGGCTCACGGGGACGCTTGCCGTTGCCGCTGTCGATGCCGCTACGGCGGCAGCCGCTGCCTGCGTTCGCGCGATGCTCTTGCCCGCGCTCGCCGCGGCTTCACGCGCTTCGCGGGCCGCTGCTTTGGCGGCGACGCTGCGCAGCGCGACATTGAGCGGATCGGGGGCCTTCGGCGCGCGCAGACGGTCGACGATTCCCGCCACTTTGATCTGCTCGCTCGTCGCGTTGAAGTTGAGCACCGCCCGCCGCATGAGTTCGCTCACGCTGATGCCGAGGTCGTCCGCCGTCTTGCTGATGGCGAGCTTCTGCGCGGGGGTCACGAAAACAACGATGCGTTCGGTAGGCTTGGTCGTCATGAGCGGCTCGCAGACAGTAAGGCGATTGCAAACATCGCGTACGCGTCCCGGTGAAGGGACCGCGTCAATTCGTTACCGCAGGTCGTTCGCCGGCAAAAAAGCCGGGTCATGCACGCATCCATCATATCGGTTCGCGGGGCTGCTGTGCGTGCTCGCTGTCCCGCATGGCAGACGACTCGCGCTTCTTCGATTAGCGTATGAGCGTGCACGAAAAACCGCGTCCGTTCAATGGCTTGGCTATTTTCTCATAGGGTTGTCCACAAGGCTCTCAACACTTTCTGTGGGTAAGCGAACGTTGTAGAGGGAGGGCGCAACGTGCGCGGGGCGGCATTTGCTTACAAAAAAGGCCCGCGTGTTTTGTAGCGGCCCGCCCGAATTCTTTAAAATGTGCCGTTGCCCTTCGCTCGAACTGGCTCGTCCATTGGCTCGCCGGTTCTTGCCGCGCCTGAATCCTTCCGTGCGCGCTTTGATCCGCTTCTATCGATACGCCGCACAGTAACCGCAGAGACGGCGCCGAACCATCCCAGTCATGCCTATCATCAAACGTCCCGACTCTTCGAATTCATCGCGACACGATCGCGAGCCGCGCTGGAACGACTCACGCAACGACTCGGGCGCAGGCCGTGACGGCGGCGGCAACGGGCGAGACGGCGGCAATGGCCGCAATGGCCGCAACGCAGGCAATGGCCGGAACAGTGGCAATGACCGCGACGGCGGCCGCTCGGTGTTCGCGCGCATCGCGTCATTGCTCGCTTCGCTCGCGGCGGTGGCGGCGGTGGTCGGCGCGCTCATCGTCGGCTACGCGCTTGTGGTGATGGAGCCGAACCTGCCTTCGCTCAATGCGCTCATCGATTACCGGCCGAAGGTGCCGCTGCGGGTCTACACGGCGGATCACGTGCTGATTGGCGAATTCGGCGAAGAGCGGCGCAGCCTGGTGCGCTTTCAGGACATTCCGGACCAGATGAAGAAGGCGGTCCTCGCGATCGAGGACTACCGTTTCTACGATCACGGCGGCGTCGATTTCGTCGGCATTCTGCGCGCGGGCGTGACCGATCTGATGCATGGCGGCGCTTCGCAGGGCGCAAGCACGATCACGATGCAGGTCGCGCGCAACTTCTTTCTTTCGAGCGAGAAGACGTACACGCGCAAGGTCTACGAGATGTTGCTCGCGTACAAGATCGAGCGCGCGCTCACGAAGGACCAGATCCTCGAGCTGTATATGAACCAGATCTATCTGGGCGAGCGCGCGTATGGCTTTTCCGCTGCGGCGCGGGTGTACTTCGGCAAGGATCTGAAGGACATCACACTCGCCGAAGCCGCGATGCTCGCGGGGCTGCCCAAGGCGCCGTCCGCGTATAACCCGGTCGTGAACCCGAAGCGCGCGAAGGTGCGCCAGCAGTACATCCTGAAGCGCATGCTGGACCTCAACTTCATCACGCGCGAGCAATACGCTCAGGCCGTCGCCGAGGAAATCCACACGAAGTCGGCGGGCACCGAGTACGGCACGCATGCGGAATACGTCGCGGAAATGGTGCGGCAGATGATGTACGCGCAGTACAAGGAGGAAACCTACACGCGCGGCCTGACGGTGACGACGACCATCGATTCCGCCGATCAGGACGCCGCTTACCGCGCCGTGCGCAAAGGCGTGATGGACTACGAGCGGCGTCACGGGTATCGCGGGCCGGAGGGCAACATCGCGCTGCCGTCGGCGGCGGATGACCGCGCGGAAGCCATCGAAGACGCGCTGGTCGATCATCCGGACAATGGCGACCTCGTCGCGGCGGTGGTCACGGCGGCGAGCCCGAAGCAGGTGAGCGCGCAGTTCGTCGGCGGCGAAACGGCGACGATCTCGGGCGAAGGCCTGCGCTTCGTGGCCGCGGCGCTGCGCAGCAATGCGTCGAAGGCGCTCGCGATAAAGCCGGGTTCGGTCATCCGCCTGACGAAGGACGCGAAGGACAACTGGCAGATCACGCAGTTGCCGCAGGTCGAAGGCGCGCTCGTCTCGATGGTGCCGCAGGACGGCGCGATCCGCGCGCTCATCGGCGGATTCGACTTCAACAAGAACAAGTTCAATCACGTGACGCAGGCGTGGCGTCAGCCGGGTTCGAGCTTCAAGCCGTTCATCTATTCGGCGGCGCTCGACAAGGGTCTCGGGCCGGCGACCATCATCAACGACGCGCCGCTGTACTTCCCGGCGCCCGCAGGCGGCGAACCCTGGGAACCGAAGGACGACGATCAGCCCGACGGCCCCATGTCCATGCGCACCGGCCTGCAGAAGTCGAAAAACCTGGTGTCGATCCGCATCCTGTCATACATCGGCACCGGTTACGCGCAGGATTTCGTCACGCAGAAGTTCGGCTTCGACAAGGACAAGACGCCGCCGTATCTGCCGCTCGCGCTCGGCGCGGGGCTCGTCACGCCGTTGCAGTTGAGCGGCGCGTATTCGGTGTTCGCGAACGGCGGGTATCGCATCAATCCGTACCTGATTGCGCAGGTCGCCGACGCGCGCGGCAGCGTGATTTCGCGCGCCGACCCGCTGACCGCGGGCGCGAATGCGCCGCAAACGCTCGAACCGCGCAACGCGTACATGATGAACAGCCTGCTGCATACAGTCGCGACTTCGGGCACGGGCTCTGGCACGAATGTGCTCAAGCGCAACGACTTGCAGGGCAAGACCGGCACGACCAACGAGGCGAAGGACGGCTGGTTCGCGGGCTATCAGCATCAACTCGTCGCGGTGGCGTGGATGGGCTACGACCAGCCGAAGTCGCTCGGCACGAAGGAGTTCGGCGCGCAACTCGCGTTGCCGATCTGGGTCGAGTACATGGGGCGCGCGTTGCGCGGCATCCCTCAACAGCAGATGGCGATGCCCGAAGGCGTGACGACGATCGACGGCGAACTGTTCTATGCGGACCGCACGCCGGGCGCGGGTTTCGTCGCGAGCATCGGCCTCGACAATACGAACCCGATGGCGGGCGATTCGACGACCGCGGGCGGCGTCGGCCCGGCGGGCATGCAGGCGCCGCCGGTGCCGCAAGTCACGACCGACGAACGCAAGCAGATCATGGACATGTTCAACCGGCCCTGATCGCAGCTTCGGGTTCCAGGTCTGCTTCATGAAAAAAACGCGCCGTAGCCGGCGCGTTTTTTTTTGCTGAAGGGCGTCTTACTTGCCGACCGTTGCGGCCGACTTGACGGCGCAGTCCACGTTGAGCGTGGTCTTGTCGGCGAAGGTGAGGGTAAGCGGAATCGTGGAGCCGATCTTGAGCGGCTTGGCCGGCTGTTCCATCATCAGGTGATAGCCCTTCGGCGCGAACTGCAGCGTGCCGTGCGCGGGCACGTCGGCGCTATCGACGGGCGCCATGGTCGCCGTGCCGCCCTTGTTTTCCGACTTGTGCATCATCGTCATGCCGAACGCGGGACTGTTCGCGGCGGTGAGCGTCGCGGGCGCGTCGCCGTTGTTCGAAACGACGAAATAGCCCGACGACGGCAGGTTCGGCGGCATCGCACGGACCCAGCAGTCATGCGCTTCGAGCGTGGCCGCGTGCGCGGTGCTGAGAAACGTGCCCAACGCAGCGCCTGCGAGCACGCTCAAGAGTAGAACGGTTTTTTTCATTGCGGCCTCACTTGACCGTGAAGTTGTAGTGACCTTGCGTGCGGTGACCGTCGGCTGCGACCGCGGTCCACTGCACCGTATAGACGCCCGGCGCGAGATTGCCGAGCGCGACGCTCATGTGCTTCTTGTCGTTGCTATCGACGGCCGACTTCTCGGTGTTGACCTGCGTGCCGTGGGCGTCGGTGACGAGCATCGAACTGAACGTCGGCTCGAGCCGTTCACCGAACTCGATCGAGACTTCGTGCGGCGTGCTGACTGTGGCGCCGGGGCCGGGCTGCTGGAGCTTCGGCAACGCGTGAGCGAGCGCGAAGGGTGCGCAAGCGGTCAGCGCGAGCGCGAGCGCGCCGCGCCGTGCGGATTGGAACGTCATGGTGTGTCCTGTGGAAAGCATGGTGTCGCGACGCAGGACTCGCCTTCAATGCGGCGTGTCAAGCGTACGGGCGATGGGCGAATTAGCCGAAGGCGGGCGGTGCACGCGGCTGGGCGTCCGCGAATCGCCGATGAGCGGGCGCGCGGACGATGCTGGCCGCAGTGAACGATTCGCGCGGCAATGGCGCCGATGGCGTGGCGCGAGGAAGCGTTGGCGGCGCAGGCGCGTGACCGACGAGGTCGCAATAGCCGCAGGCGTCGAGATGACTGAGCGCGTGATGGCCGGCATGGCGCGGAAGCTGGCTGTCGGGCGCATCTGTGCCCGACGCGCACAGGGAAGCGAGCAAGGCTTCGAACCGTTCGGCCTTGAGCATCTGCGACGCAACGGGTGCGAGCGAGAGAAGCAGCATCGCGCATACCGCCGCCATGCTGCTAATTCTTCCCGTGATGCCGCGCCGCAAGGAGTGCATGCCGTGTGCTCGAAGCCGATAACCGTTACCCGCAGAGCGAACGATTATGCCATGCGCTGAAGCGCGGCTTTGACGATGCGTGCGACGGTGACGAGTCCAATCGACGCAGTGCGACGCGCTGTTATTTTATGTGGACTGACATGAAGGATTGCTTTTCCATAAACGATGACCTATAATCTTTTCTTCGACGGACGCGGGGTGGAGCAGTCTGGCAGCTCGTCGGGCTCATAACCCGAAGGTCGTAGGTTCAAATCCTACCCCCGCAACCACATTCAAGGGGTTACAGTGCTTCGGCCTGTAACCCCTTTCTGTTTTTCGGCCGTCATCGAAGCAGACTAAAGACAGCATAAAGAGCGCTTCGGTTCTTTCAACGTCAGCAGTCCTATTCAATCCGCCAACAGCGGCCACGCGTACGACGCGCTGTCCACGCCCGTGTCAAAATCGAGCATTCGACATCAGACACAACGCTAACGAAGAGGCGTCGCTCATGGACATTCCGCACGACCTGCAAACCATCGCGCATCAGGAAAACACGCTCGTCTTTCCGCAGTTCCACGCCGATCACGCGTGGCAGCTCGGCACGCAGCTGCGCGAGATGGCGCTCGCGCGCGACGCAGCCGTGGCAATCGACGTGCGCACGTTCGGTCATCGGCTCTTCTTCGCCGCGCTCGATGGCGCGACGCCCGACAACGCCCGCTGGGCCGAGCGCAAATCCCGGACAGTCGAGCATTTTCGCCGCAGTTCGTACGCCATCGGCCTGACGCTGCAACAGGCGGGCGCGACGCTCGCCGAGAAGTTCGGGCTCGATCCCGCGCAGTACGCCGCGCATGGCGGTGGCTTTCCGATCCGCGTCGCGAATGTCGGCGTGATCGGGTCGGTGACGGTGTCGGGGCTGCCCCAGCGCAGCGATCACCAAATGGTCGTCGAAGCGGTCTGCGCCGTGCTCGGCCAGAGCTTCGCCGAACTGTCGCTGGACCATAGTTGAGGTTCCGGCGCCGCGCTTGCGCCGTGCAGTGCCCGCGGCGTCGAGCGTCTGACGGCTACGGGAGCCGATGTGCTTTTCTGTCGGCGCCGTAATGACGCCTCTGTTGCGGGTTTGCAGCAACGCCTGACCCCGTCCTCAGTGCGCCGCGTGAATCGTTCCCGGTATAGCAGCGCGTCTACTTGCACCGAACGATCATCGACCGGTTCTTTACATTGGCCGAGATTACGTTGGTGATGCCGCCGCCCGTCGGTCCGCCTTCCTCGTTGTCTTTCGAGACGATGTCATAGCCCGTCGCGCCGCACGCCTTGCCCGCGAGCACGTAGCAGCTCGCCCAGCTCGACCCGGCATCCGCGCCGCTGCAATTCACGGCATATCCCGTCTGGCCGTCCGGCAAGTGAATGAGCGACGCTTCGTTCGACGACGCGCAAGCGCCCAGGCTCGCGATCGCGAGCACTGCCGCGCCGATGGTCGCCGCGCGCAGCGCGTTCGGAATCGCGCTTGCGCGCGTCGAGTGTCGGCGCATCGGCCGATCGTTTCTATTCATCTTTCCCTCGTTGCAATCGGGCTGAGTGAGACGGGACAGCGGCAGCATCGAACAATCTTCCGCCGTATTTTGGGATGAGCATTGTCCCATACGCGGCGCGCGCCACGCTGATGCGCCCCGATTGCAACGAGCGGCGCGGGCGCGGCCCTTGCGATGCAAATTCATGAGAGTTCGACACGCATGATCGCGATGCGGTCGTGAACTATTTGCCGGCTTGCGCGCCTTATGCTGTTGAGGCATCGGTTGAACTTGCCGTCGAACGCATGGCGCCAGCCAGAATACATACGGAGGCAACAGGAATGGTCGAAAGAGTGACGGGCCCGTATCGGGGGTATTACATCAGCGCATCGGCGCGGCTCGTTCCCACGCACGACGCAAAAGACGGCGAGGCCGGCACGCCCATTTATGTCGGTTCCGTCAGTCTCGCCGAGAACGGCCCGGATGAGCCGCGTCACTTCGAGGCGCTCGTCGATCTCGGACCCGAGCAGCGTTTCGCCAGCGAAGACGAGGCGCTCGCGCACGTCGAACAAGCGGCGCGCGACTACATCGACCGATTGCTGCAACCGACATGATGCGTCCCCTCCATCTTCGGCACGCAGTGCTCTACGATATCGCGAACTGCCTGGTCGACCTCTTTCCGAACGGCGCGGACATCATCGAGATCGGAGCCGACGCCACGCCCGCGCTGTTCGTGAGCTGGCGCACGGGTGGGGTGGCGAATCATGCGGGCAATATTGGCTGGGGTGTGCACTACCGTTTCGACGCGCGGGTGTTGCGCGAGTATCCGCATTTGCCGGGCGATGCGCGCGAACGCGTCTGCGAGCGTGTGCGGGACATGACGCGATCGCTCGACTTCAACTACGGAGATCCGCTCGCGAGTTCGCTGCTCGTGGTGGAGGTGAGCGGGGATGTGCTCGACGCCTGAGGTTTGCCATTCGAGCGCCGCTGGACCACGCGGCGCGAGCGCGAGTACCATAGTCCGCGAATCGAATCATGCGCACGTCAGTGAAGCGGCGCTCGCGACTCGCAGCGAGTGTCTGAACCTCATCGCGAGCGGGGCCCTGCAGCGCCCGCCGCGCCCGATCCACGAGAGTCTCATGAACATTCGTTTTCTTCCCGACGCGCCGGATTACCGCGGTTCCAATCTCACTATCGAATTCGCCGCGCTCGTCGATGGCCGGCGCGTGCCATGCGCGATCTCGGTGGAAGCGCTCGAAGATCACTTCGGTGCGAAAACCTACGACAGCGCCGGCTGGATCGACGCATTCGATGCCGGCCGCACGCGCATCGAAGCGGTGGCGCGCGAACATCTGCGTGTCACGAACGGCATGCCGGTGCTGCTGAAGAGCGGCCACTTTCCGCCGGGGCGCGTGATCGCCGGATGACAGCGCTGCGTCTTTTACGCGCATGAGCGTGTAAGAGCTTCATCGTCGGAGCCGGCCGCCATGCCCCGCGCCAAATAGGCACGCCAACGCGCTTTCGCACGGCGCACCGACGCGGTAACATTGCGTCATCTTGCCGCATGCGATGCGATTCGCACGGCATGTTACTTGCTCGTAAGCGTCCGCTTCACACGAGCAGCCATTATAAAAATCGCGCGGGGTCGTCATGCTTCAATCCTTTCTCCACTCGCTTGTCGAGTCCAATGCACTTTGGCTCATCTGGGCGGCTGTCGGTGTACTGATTCTCGGCTTCTGCATCGTCTTCGCGTCGGTCGTGCTCGGCGACTCTGACGAGCCGCTTTATCGCGCGGCGTCGGCATCGCGCCGCGAAGGTGACGGCAGCCGCGACGGCCAGATGATCGTCTGACGGAGGCGGACCTGCGCGGACCTGCGCGTCACGGTCACGCCACTGTCATCGAATAGCGACTTCACCATGAGCGGTGCCGACAATGCCTCGCACGAGTCTCGACGCCGCGCGCACGCGCCAGTCACGACAGCACAAACAGCAGCAGCGCGACGCGCTGCGTGAGCGCATACTCAAAGTCTCGCGCGGCATCGTCAAAAGGGAAGGGCTTGCGTCGCTTTCCATGCGCAAGCTCGCCGAGGCGATCGATTATTCGCCGGCCGCGCTGTACTTGCATTTCCGAAGTCGCGGCGAGATTGCGCAGGCGTTGCGCAAGGAAGGACACGCGCAATTGCGCATCGCCTTCGCGGCGCACACGCGCATCGCGGATGCCGCCGATCGCCTCAGGGCGGTTGCGCGCGCCTATGTGGAGTTCGGGCTGAGCGAGCCGGAAACCTACCGCCTGATGTTCATGGACAGCACGGAAACGCCCGATGACAACGCCGCAATGCTCTCGCTGATCGCGGACGCGTTCGTGGAACTGCGCGCGGCGAACCGGCTTGCGACACTGCCGGCGAGCGCCGCGCCCGCCGCGTGCGCGCGGGCTTTCTGGGCGAACCTGCACGGCATCACCGCGCTACAATTGAACGGCGCGGCGTGTGCCGACGTCCCGGCGGCCGAGCTTGTCGAGCTGTCGCTCGCCGCGTGGCTCGCCGCCTGCTGAGTGAAGTGACCGTACGAACCGTTTCGACCTCACGACACGATGACCACCGAAGACATTCGCATTGATACAGCCAACGGCATCGGCTTCATTGCGCTCGATCGTCCGAAGGCGCTGAACGCGCTGACACCCGCGATGCTGCACGCGATCGGCGAAGCGCTGCGAGCGTGGCGCCACGATCAGGCGATTCGCGCCGTCGTCGTCTACAGTCCGCACGTGCGCGCGTTTTGCGCAGGCGGTGACATCCGTTTCCTTTACGAAGCCGCGAAGGCCGGCGACCGCGACGCCATCGACGCGTTCTTCACGGAAGAATACAAGCTCAATCACGCTATCTTCACGTTTCCGAAGCCGTATATCGCGGTCGTGAACGGCGTCGTGATGGGCGGCGGCATGGGCATTTCGCAGGGTGCGCATCATACGGGCGGCCTGCGCATCGTCACGCAGTCCACGAAGATGGCGATGCCCGAGACGCGCATCGGCCTCTTTCCCGATGTCGGCGTGAGTTGGTTCCTCGCGCGCGCGCCCGGCGCGATCGGCCGCTATCTCGCCGCGACCGGCGCGAGCATCGGCCCAGCCGACGCGCTCTATGCGCGCATGGCCGACGCGTACCTCGACGACGGCGCGCTGCCCGGCCTGATCGAATCGCTGCGGCATCAACGTTTTCTCGATGGCGTCGCCATCGTGCGCTTCGTCGAGAACGAGACCACGAAATACAAGGTTTCGCCGATCCCGGACACGAGCGCGCTCGCCGAGGCGCGCATGCTCATTGACAAACATTTCGCCGCGGGCAACGGCGCAGCCATTCTGGCGTCGCTGGAGCGGGAGGCGGATGCGTCCGGCAACGCATGGATTCGCGATACGGCCGCCGCGCTGCGCGAGCGCTCGCCGCTTTCGGTGGATGTCTCGCTTCAGCAAGTGGATCGCGCGCGGTTCTCGACGATGGCCGAAACGCTGCGCCGCGATCTCGATCTCACGCGCTCGGTTTTCGAACGGGGCGACGTGCTGGAAGGCATTCGGGCGCGCATCGTCGATAAGGACAATCAGCCGCAATGGAAAGTGGCGCGCGCAGAGGACGTGCAGACCGAACAGGTGGAGCGCATGTTCGACAGCGCGTGGACGCCGGCGACGCATCCGCTTCGCTCGCTCAAAGACTGACCGGCGTGCGGCCCGCAGTGGCCGCCTTGCCGTGATTCAGCGCGCTTCGCTGCCCGCCATGAACGCGCGCATGAAGACGAGGGCGCCCCAGCCCCAGATCGCATTCGCGATAAAGCTAGGCGCGAGACGCGGCAGCATGTTGCCGCTCGGCCAGATGCCGCGCGCCGGATCGATGACGAACACGCTGACCGCCGTCAGCACAATGCCGCCGAACAC
Source organism: Caballeronia sp. LZ062 (assembly GCF_031450785.1). Classification (NCBI taxonomy): domain Bacteria; kingdom Pseudomonadati; phylum Pseudomonadota; class Betaproteobacteria; order Burkholderiales; family Burkholderiaceae; genus Caballeronia; species Caballeronia sp. LZ062. The sequence continues at coordinate 1,260,135 of NZ_JARTWB010000002.1, read as the reverse complement.
GAGCGCGCCGATCCACGGTGCGCGATGTTCGGGCGCGACGCGCAGCAGCCACGCCATGACGACGCCGAACACGGCGCTCCATAACGCATTCGCGATAAATTCCGGGATGCCCAGCGGCAGGAACGGCGCGGTGGAAAAGCCGGCGGAGTCGATCATTCCGGCAGCGTGGAGGAGCGCGAGCGTCGATTCGCGAAAGAAGAGTGCGGCAAGAAAACCGGAGACGAACGGCAGAATAAGTTTTTGCATTGGCTGGACCGCTGGCAGACGAGAACGCGGTTCGCGCGATGATCGGGACGAGCGCCATTATAGTGGCGCTCGCCCGCCAGCCGGAGTGGACGCTTACTTCGCGATGGCGTCGCTTGCGGGACTGTGATGCAGCATGCGGTCGCTGTTCGGCGGCGGGGCGGGGCGCTTGACCGGCATGTTGTCGGGATTGTCGGGGCGCGTCGCGCTCGCTGCGGGCGCACCCGGTGCACCCGGCGGCTTGACCATCGATGCGCCGTCGTCCGGGCGCGCGGTCTGTGCGTGTGCTGCCAGCGCCGCACTTAGCAGCAAGGCGGCTGTTATCGATTGCTTCGTCATGTGAGTCTCCGCGAGGCTCGACGCACGCGGGCGTCGCATGGTCGTGTGACAGCCGGGGCAGAGAAAGATTCGAACCGGCGTGTGACGAAACGCCCGTTGCGCGCTGCGGTAAAATCGCGGATTAGCTCAAACCCACGCCTGCTATGCCCGCCGCTTTCAAGACCAGTCCCCGCCGCGTATCCGTCGCACCGATGATGGACTGGACCGACCGCCACTGCCGTTCGCTGCATCGGATGGTGTCGCGTCATGCGTGGCTTTATACCGAAATGGTGACGACGGGCGCGCTGCTACACGGCGACGTCGCGCGGCACCTCGCCTTCACGCCGGCCGAGGCGCCCGTCGCGCTGCAACTCGGCGGCAGCGAACCGGCCGATCTCGCGAAGAGCGCCAAGCTCGGCGAACAGTGGGGCTATGACGAGATCAACCTGAACTGCGGCTGCCCGTCGGAGCGCGTGCAGCGCGGCGCGTTCGGCGCGTGCCTGATGAAGGAGCCGCAACTCGTCGCGGACTGCGTCAAGGCCATGCGCGATGCGGTGTCGATTCCGGTGACGGTCAAGCATCGCATCGGCGTCGATGCCGTCGAGGAGTACGCGTTCGTGCGCGATTTCGTCGGCACGGTGGCGCAAGCGGGCTGCGAGGTATTCATCGTTCATGCGCGCAACGCGATTCTGAAAGGCCTGAGCCCGAAGGAGAACCGCGAGATTCCGCCGCTCAAGTACGAATACGCGTACCAATTGAAGCGCGACTTTCCGCATCTGGAGATTTCGATCAACGGCGGTATCACGACGCTCGACGAAGTGGACGAGCATCTGAAGCATGTCGATGGCGTGATGCTCGGGCGCGAGGCGTATCACAATCCTTACGTGCTCGCGGGCGTCGATACGCGTTTCTACGGCGCGACGACGCCGATGCCGACGCGCGAAGAGATCGAGGCGCAGTTGATCGACTACGCGCGCACCGAACTTTCGCGCGGCACGTATCTCGGCGCGATCACGCGGCACGCGTTGGGGCTGTATCGCGGTGTCGCGGGCGCGCGCGGATGGCGGCGCACGCTCTCGGACAGTCGCCGGCTGGGGAAGGGCGACCTGAGCATCTTCGACGAGGCACGCTCCCACTTCCGAGAAGCTGCCGAAGCGGTCGCGCAGTAACCGCGGGCGGCATCGAAAAAGAATGCTCGTCGGGGCTAGGCAAGCGAAAACTTTGTTCGTATAATCTCGCTTCTCGATTGGCAGGCAATTTTGCCGGTACGAGGAGCTGATTTCTTAGCAAGTCAGTGTCAGCGGTGGCTGTAGCTCAGTTGGTAGAGTCCAGGATTGTGATTCCTGTCGTCGTGGGTTCGAGTCCCATCAGCCACCCCAAAGAATTCATACGAAAAGCCCAGTCATCGCGACTGGGCTTTTTGCTTTTCAGCTCCCCGCCGGGCGCCCGCACTGAGCGTCCACCGTGCTAGCATCAACAGACCACCACCCCGAACGACGACCATGGAGGCACCTATGGCTACTTTGGCGATCGACGGCGTGCGTTGGGTCAACGACCGCGTGACCAATGTGCGCTGGGGCAGCTTCGATTCCGCCACGAACGCGTGGACGGCGCCGACCACCATCGTGGACGTCCATCAAGTCGTGGACGCCATCAAGAGCGGCAAGGAAGTTCGCACGCTCTTCACGCTCGGCGGTCGAACGTTTCTCGGACCGAAGGTCACGGCATTGCCGTACTCGAACGGCCACGTCGGCATCGAGGCGCGCGTGCAGGAAGGGCAGATCGAGAAATCGCTCGAAGACTTGCCGTCCGTCTGAGTCAGTTTGAGAGGAAGGCGTTGAATCGCGATCAGACGCACAGGTTCGAAACCGAAATCATGCCGCGCATTGCCGAGGGCGTGGCTCGCGTGGTCGATCAAAAACTACGCGTGGAAATCATTCCCGGCAGCAATGCGCACGAACCGGCGCGGCTGCGCGTAAGCGCGCCGCCGTCGGATCAGAGCGCGCGCACGCGTCGTTATCCGTTCGATATGAACGTGGTCCTGACATGGGACGACGAAGAGATCGAGCGATTGCTGCGTCCCGGCGGCGACGCGCGTCTGCAGCGTTATCTCGACGTGCTCGGCGAGAAGCTGCGCGCCTGGCAGGATGCCCGCGAAGTGGACGTGCCGACGCGCTCGCAAGCGGAGCCGTCGGTGCTGCTCGGCGGTCTCGACTTCGAGGCGTGATGTCAGCGATCGTCGCAGTCACCGCGCGCGTCGTGCCCGAAGCACTCGGAAGAACGTGGAGGATCAGATGGCATCGTCGAATGAAGGCAAACTGCGCGCATTCGTGCAGACGGCGGAACAGGCGGGCGGCTTCGTGTGGGTGATCACGCTCGTCGATTTCGCGGCGGGCGAGGTGAAACGCGCGATGGTCTCGGAAGACAACTTTGCCACGGCCGATGCCGCGCGCGATGCCGGCAACGATCGCCTGAAGGCGATGTCGAGCGATCGATAGGGCGCTCTGCCGTGACGGACGAGGCGGTATGACCGAGGATCGCAAAGAAGACGCCGCCGACGCGCGGCAAGCGCGTTTTCGAAGCTATGAAGCGGCGGGGGAAGCGTCGATACGCGCCGATCTCGACGCAGCCGCCGACTCCGATCCCGAAGCCGCCACGAAGCGCGCCTGGCTGCACGCGAAAGACGTCACTCGTCAGAACGAGCAGTTTCGGGCGATGTTCGCGTCGGTGTCGTCGGCCAACGACGCCGCGCGGCTTGCCCGGGAATCCGCCGACGCATCGCGCCGTTCTGCGTTCTGGACGATGATCGCGGCGCTGGCGGCTGCGGCCGGCGTCATCGTGAATATGGCGATTGCGCTCGGCTGGCTCGACTGGATGAGACGCTAAGATCGCTTAACGCCTACAGCACCCACCACGCGCGCACGCTCGGTTCGCCGTCGAGGGCGCGCAGGAAGTCGTCGGCGAAGGCGTCGGTGGCGGCTTGCCATTCGGGCGTGCCGGTCGGCAGATCGTCCGGGTTCTTCAGCCCGCGCGCGTGGCGGATGACGGCGACCGCTTCGCTCAAAGCGGCGAGGGATTCGAGACTTTGCAGGTTCATACGCGGGTTTACGGCGCGGGCGCGCAAACCTTTAACCGGGTCGAACCATTGAGGGATTCGTTGGCTTCAAAGGCTTCGAATTCATACAAGGGTTCCAAGGCATTCAAGGCTGCCAAGGCTTCAAGGACTTCGAAGGCTTTGAATGTAATCAAGGCATCCGAGTCTTCCGAGGCATTCGAGGCTTCCGAGGCATTCGAGGCTTTCTAGGCTGCCAAGACTTCTAAAGACTTCAAAGACTTCAAAGACTTCAAAGACTTCAAAGACTTCAAAGACTTCAAAGACTTCAAAGACTTCAAAGACTTCAAAGACTTCAAAGACTTCAAAGACTTCAAAGACTTCAAAGACTTCAAAGACTTCAAAGACTTCAAAGGTTCCAAAGGTTCTAAAGGTTCAAAGGTCCAAAGGTCCAAAGGTTCAAAGGTCCAAAGGTTCTAAAGGTTCAAAGGTCCAAAGGTTTCGGGACCTCGCGACCGTTTGAAGCATTGGAAAACCAGCAGCTTTTCCCAGCCGTGGTACCGTCCGAAGCGTCGTCAGCGTCTCAGGCCCGCGAGGTCGGCCTGCGCGTCTCTCGCGTGCCTAGCGCTCCGTACCCTTGCCTTTGACATGCCCCGAAACCAGCGCGCCCGCATCCTTCGGAAGGCGGCGCAGATCGATGACACCCAGCGCCCCGACGATCGCCACGATCACGAACGCCACGCCGAAGTCCTCCGGTCCGATCGAATGCGCGTCATGCCCATGCAGCCATTCGCCGATACGCAGCGCAATCGCGCCCACCGCGACACCCACGCCCATCGACATCTGAAACAGCGTGCTGGATAGCGCGGAGGCGCCGCTCATCTGCGTCTTTGGCACGTCGGCGAAACTGAGCGTGTTGAGCGCGGTGAATTGCAGCGAGCGCGACAGGCCGCTCACGAACAACACGGCGACGATGACGAGCGTGGGCGTCGAAGGCGCGAGCAGGCTCATCGCGGCAAGCGAGAGCGCGGCGATCAGCCCGTTGACCACCAGCACCGGCCGAAAGCCGAAGCGCCGCATGACGGGCGTGGTGACGAGTTTCATCGCGAGGTTGCCCGCGAAGACGGCGAGCGTGAGTAGGCCCGACTCGAACGCGTTCATGCCGAAACCGACCTGAAACATGAGCGGCAAGAGGAACGGCGCGGCGCTGATCGCGATCCGAAAGAGCGACCCGCCGCCCATCGCGACCGCGAAGGTGTGCACCTTCAGCGCGGACAAGTCGACGACCGGCTGTTCCGCCCGCACGAGGTATCGCCACGATGCGAAGCCCGCGGCCGCGCCAACAGCCACGAGCGCGCCGACCAGCGTCCACGGCGCGTCGCTGCGGCCGATGAGTTCCATCGCGTAAAGAAGCGTCGTGCAGGCGACGCCGCACAGCACAAAGCCGGGAAAATCGAAGCGGCGGCTCGCGTCTTCGCGCACGTTGTCGATGTGGCGCAGCGTCAGGAGCAGACCGATCACGCCGAGCGGCACGTTCAGATAGAAGATCCAGCGCCATGACGAGTACGTCGTGATGAACCCGCCGAGCGGCGGTCCGATGACCGGCGCCACGAGCCCGGGCCACGTGATGATCGCGATGGCGCGCATCAGTCCGTCTTTCGGTGTCGCACGCAGCACGGCCAGGCGGCCGACCGGCACCATCATCGCGCCGCCGATGCCTTGCAGCACGCGCGCCGCCGCGAACGCCGGCAATGTGGAAGTCGCGCCGCACAGCACGGAGGCCGCCGTGAACACGGCAATCGCACTGCCGAAGACCGTGCGCAGGCCGAAGCGGTCGGCCGCCCAGCCGCTGATCGGGATGAACACGGCGAGCGTCAGGAGATACGCGGTGATGCCGAGGCTCATGTCCGCCGGATGCACACCGAACGAGTGCGCCATCTGCGGCATGGCGGTCGCGATGATCGTACCGTCCAAGTTTTCCATGAAAAATGTCGCGGCGACGAGGGAAACGATCAGCGACGAACCGGACTTCGCGTCGTCGGACTGGCTGGGCGTCGTGGAGGATGACATCGGCTGCGTGGTTTCGTCGTTGAGAGCGAGTTTCGTCATGCGCATCAAGCCAATTGCAAGCCTGCGCACCGGTTGCGGGCATCGTTGAGCCTTGCATTCTATCGGCGGAGCAAACCTCGCGCGGCTATGGTAGTTTCTGCGGTTGTCGGCAATGCCGCCGTGATACTCGCCAGCAGGCGTCAACAAAAAGGAACCAAGCGATGAAGTATCGGAAACTGGGCGATTCGGGCGTCGACGTGAGCCTCATCGGGCTCGGCACCATGACCTGGGGCGAGCAGAACACCGAGAGCGAGGCGCACGAGCAAATCGACCATGCGCTCGCGCAAGGCGTGAACCTGATTGACGCCGCCGAAATGTACCCGGTCCCGCCGCGCCCCGAAACGCAGGGCCGCACTGAGGAGTACATCGGCACGTGGCTCGCGAAGAACGCGGGCAAGCGCGGCGACATCGTGCTCGCCACCAAGATCGCCGGGCCCGCGCGCCAGCCGCACAATCCGCGTCACATTCGCGGCGCGGGCAACCAGTTCGACCGCAAGAACATCAACGAGGCGATCGACAGCAGCCTCAAGCGCCTGCAGACGGATTACGTCGATCTTTACCAGTTGCACTGGCCGGACCGCAGCACGATGACCTTCGGCCGGTCGGCGTATCCGTATATCGACGATGAATACACGGTGCCGATCGAGGAAACGCTCGCCGCGCTCGGCGATCTCGTGAAGGCGGGAAAGATTCGCTACGTCGGCGTGTCGAACGAAACGCCGTGGGGCGTCGCGCAATTCCTGCGTGCAGCGGAGAAGGCCGGACTGCCGCGCATCGTCAGTATTCAGAATCCGTACAGCCTCGTGAACCGTACCTTCGAACTCGGCTTGTCCGAATTCACGCACAAGGAAGGCATCGGTCTGCTCGCGTACTCGCCGCTCGCGTTCGGCTGGCTTTCGGGCAAGTACGAGGGCGGGGCGCGTCCGGCCGGCGCGCGCATCACGCTCTTCGAGCGGTTCCAGCGTTACAGCAAGCCGCAGGCAATCGCCGCGACGACGTCTTATGTCGAACTGGCGAAGCGCCACGGCCTGAGTCCGACGCAGATGGCGCTCGCGTTCGTCAACTCGCGGCCATTTACGACGAGCACGCTCATCGGCGCGACGTCGACGGCGCAGTTGAAGGAGAATATCGCGAGCGTGGACATCGAACTGTCCGATGAAATCCTCGCCGAGATCGAAGCGCTGCACGAGCGCCAGCCGAATCCCGCGCCGTAAGTCATAGCCATGATTCGGGCCACTGCGCCGCGAATGTGTCAGCATTGACGTTCCGGCACTTTAGCGGCTTAGAAGCCGCATGCACTATCCGGGCGATGCGCCTTCTTTGCATCGCGTCGCCCGGCTGAAACACCGAATGCGCAGCCGAATATCGCGCGTTCGCGTCCTGCCGAAAGTCGCCGCGCCAGCATGAAACGGCTGCGCGCGGCCGCCCGCATCCGGGCGCGGTGCCTTTAGCAAGGCACTGCGCTTGCTCGATGGTCCTGGTTGCCGCTGAGGCGCCCGTCGTGCCTCAGCGCGCTCTTCGCGAAAGGAGTCGTCGCTCATGTCTCAAGCAACGCCGCAGTCCCAAGATCTGGATGGCCTCACGATCGACACCATCCGCACGCTGTCGATGGACGCCGTGCAGAAGGCCAATTCCGGCCACCCCGGCACGCCGATGGCGCTCGCCCCCGTCGCGTTCCACCTCTGGCAATACCATCTGCGCTATGACCCGGACGCGCCGCTCTGGCCGAACCGCGACCGCTTCGTGCTGTCGGTCGGGCACGCGTCGATGCTGCTGTACTCGCTGCTGCATCTGGCGGGCGTGAAGGAAGTCGATGAAAGCGGTAAGCCGACCGGTAACCCGGCCGTGTCGCTCGACGATATCAAGCAGTTCCGCCAGCTCGACAGCAAGACGCCCGGCCACCCCGAATTTCGCATGACAACCGGCGTCGAAACGACGACCGGGCCGCTCGGTCAGGGTCTCGGCAACAGCGTCGGCATGGCGATGGCCGCGCGCTGGAAGGAAGCGCACTTCAACAAGTCGGGCGCGCCGCTCTTCGACTACCGCGTCTACGCGCTCTGCGGCGACGGCGACATGATGGAAGGCATCTCGCATGAAGCCGCATCGATCGCCGGGCACCTCAAGCTCTCGAATCTCATCTGGATCTACGACAGCAACCGAGTGACGATCGAAGGCCACACCGACCTCGCGTACAGCGACGACGTGGAATCGCGCTTTCGCGGCTATAACTGGAACACGCTGCACGTCGACGACGCCAACGACGCGAACGCGCTCGAAGCCGCGCTCAACGAAGCCAAGGCGACGACCGACAAGCCGACGCTGATCGTCGTGAAGAGCATCATCGGCTGGGGCGCGCCGAACAAGCAGGACACGGCGGCGGCCCACGGCGAGGCGCTCGGCGACGAGGAAATCAAGCTCGCGAAGAAGTTCTACGGCTGGCCGGAAGACGCGCAGTTCCTCGTGCCCGACGGCGTCATGCAGCACTTCGCCGAAGGCATGGGCGCGCGCGGCAAGGCGGCGCATGCGGAGTGGAAGCAGCGCTTCGACGATTACGAAAAGCAGAGCCCGGATCTGGCGAAGCAACTCTGGCAGATGCTGGAATCGAAGCTCCCCGACGACTGGGACGCCGACATTCCGACGTTCGACGCGGACGCAAAGGGCATGGCGACGCGCGAATCGTCGGGCAAGGTGCTGAACGCCATCGCGAAGCGCATCCCGTGGATGATCGGCGGCGCGGCGGACCTCGCGCCGTCGACCAAGACGAATCTAAAGTTCGAAGGCGCGGGCAGTTTCGAGCACGACAATTACGCTGGGCGCAATCTGCACTTCGGCATTCGCGAGCACGGCATGGGCTCGGTCGCCAACGGGCTCGCGCTCTCGAACATGCGACCGTTCGCGTCCACGTTCCTGATTTTCAGCGACTACATGAAGCCGCCGATCCGGCTCTCCGCGATCATGGAAGTGCCGGTCATCTACGTGTTCACGCACGATTCCATCGGCGTGGGCGAGGACGGCCCGACGCATCAGCCGATCGAGCAACTGGCTTCGCTGCGCGGCGTGCCGGGACTCTGCACGCTGCGTCCGGCCGATGCGAACGAAGTGAGCGAGGCGTGGCGCGTGGCGCTGTCGTTCTCGAAGGAGCCGTCGTGCATCGTCGTGACGCGCCAGCCGCTGCCGACGTTCGACCGCACGAAGTTCGGGTCGGCTGAAGGCGTGCGGCGCGGCGCCTACGTGCTCGCGGATGCCGAGGGCGGCAAGAAGCCGGAAGTGCTGCTGCTCGCGACGGGCAGCGAAGTGTCGCTGTGCGTCGAGGCATGGGAGAAGCTCACGAGCGAGGGGATCGCGGCGCGCGTCGTGTCGATGCCGTCGTGGGACATCTTCGAGAAGCAGGACGACGCGTACAAAGACTCGGTGCTGCCGCCCGACGTTCATGCGCGTGTGGCCGTCGAGCAGGCCGCGACGCTCGGCTGGGACCGCTACGTGGGCCGCTTCGGCGCGACCATCGTGATGCATACGTTCGGCGCGTCGGCGCCGCTGAAGGCGCTGAAGACGAAGTTCGGCTTCACGCTCGAAGGCGTCTACGAAGCGGCGAAAAAGCAGATCGAGCGCGTCAAAACAGCCGGGGAGTGATCGATATGCAAATCGGCATCGTAGGTTTGGGGCGCATGGGCGGCAACATCGGCCGCCGCCTGATGCGCGACGGACACGAATGCGTCGTCTACGACCACAATCCGCAAGCCACCGACGCGCTCGCGAGGGAAGGCGCGACCGGCGCGCAGGACCTGGGCGATCTCGTCTCGAAGCTCGCCGCCCCGCGCGTGATCTGGCTGATGCTGCCTGCCGGCAAGATCACTGAGGACACGCTTTCGGATCTGCACAAGATCCTGAAAGCGGACGATGTGGTGATCGACGGCGGCAACAGCTTCTACAAGGACGATATCCGTCGCGCCGCGCAGTTCAGGGAGCAGGGCGTGCATTACGTCGATGTCGGCACGTCAGGCGGCATCTGGGGGCTGGAGCGCGGCTACTGCATGATGATCGGCGGCGACGAAGCGGTCGTGAGCCGGCTCGATCCGATCTTCGCGACGCTCGCGCCGGGACGCGGCGACATTCCCGCGACGCCCGGCCGCGAAGGACGCGATCCGCGCGTCGAGAACGGCTACATGTATTGCGGGCCGGTCGGGTCGGGGCACTTCGTGAAGATGGTGCACAACGGCATCGAGTACGGGCTGATGCAGGCGTATGCGGAAGGCTTCCACATTCTGAAGCACAAGGAATCGACGGACCTTCCCGAGAACGAACGCTATTCGCTCGACCTCGCGGATATCGCGGAAGTGTGGCGGCGCGGTAGCGTAGTGTCGTCGTGGCTGCTGGACCTGACGGCGGGCGCGCTCGCCAGCGACGGCGCGCTCGAACACTTCTCGACCATCGTGGCGGACAGCGGCGAAGGGCGCTGGACGATCGAGGCGGCGATCGAGGAAGCCGTGCCCGCGCAGGTGCTCTCGGCGGCGCTGTACACGCGCTTCCGCTCGCGCGACGCCGACCTGTTCCCCGAGCGCATGCTCTCCGCGATGCGCTTCGGCTTCGGCGGCCACAAGGAGTTTCCGGTGAAGTGACGCACCCGGCGCTCCGGTGAGACGGCGATGGACCGCTACGGTCCATCGCCGTTTTTCATTTCATCATGCGACGGCGGAACAGCCACGCGCACGCGAAAAACGGCAGCACGGCATACGCGGTGAGCACGCCCGCGTGCAGCGCGAAGCCATCGAGCGGACGGCCGAGCATCGCGGGGCGTATCAGTTCGACTGCGTGAACGAGCGGCAGCGCCTGCGTCACGTGCTGCGCGAGCGCGGGCAGTTGCGCCACCGGAAAGAAGACGCCGGAGAGCAGCAGCATCGGCGTGAGCGCGAGCGTCTGATAGAACATGAAGAAGTCGTAGCTCGGCGCAATGGCGGTGACGATCATCGCGGTGCTCGCGAACGCCAGCCCCGTCAACACGATGACGGGCAGCGCGAGCAGCATCGACGGAAAACTCGCGTAGCCGAGCGCGCCCGCGACCAGCATGATCGCGACGCCCGAGAGCACGGACTTGCTCGCCGCCCAGACGACTTCGCCGAGCACGATATCGCCGAGCGTGAGCGGCGTGTGCATGATCGCTTCCCACGTGCGCTGAACGTGCATGCGCGAAAAACCGGAGTACATCGCTTCGAAACTTGCGGACATCATGACGCTCGACGCCACGGTGCCCGCCGCCAGAAACGCGATATACGACACGCCCTCGACATGCCCGACCATCAGCCCGAGACCGAGTCCGAGGCCGAACAGATAGATCATCGGGTCCGCGAGATTGCCGATCATCGAGGCGACCGCGAGCTTCTTCCAGACGAGGTAGTTGCGCCGCCAGACGGACATCCAGTGCGTTGCGTTCGCGGGCAGCGCGTTCGTGAACGGCGCGACGTCGTTCGAGTGCGTCTCGTCGGGGTTCTTCGTTGCGACGCGCGGCTGATCGTAGGTTTCCATCTCGTTTTCAATCCACCATTTCGCGGCCGGTCAGGCGCAGAAAAACATCTTCCAGATTCGCCGGACGATGCAGATAACGCACGCCCTCGCGCCCTTTGACGCGCGCATGAACGGCTTGCGGATCGTCGACGTAGCAGAAAAGCGTTTCGCCGCTCACTTCCATGCGCTCGACAAGCGGCGCCAGTTCGGCGGCCAGCGCCTGCGGATCGGGGCCGTAAATTTCGATCACGTCCGAGCCGATCACCGACGCGATCAGATCGCGCGGCCGCCCCTCGGCAATCTTGCGGCCTTCTTCGATCACGCAGACGCGGTCGCACAGGCGCTCGGCTTCTTCCATGAAATGCGTGGTGAGCAGCATGGTCTTGCCGCGCGCCAGCAGCGAGCGCAGACGCTCCCAGATGAGATGGCGGGCCTGCGGATCGAGACCGGTCGTGGGTTCATCCATGATGAGCACGTCCGGATCGTTGACGAGGGCGCGCGCCAGCGTCAGCCGCCGCTTCATGCCGCCGGACAATTCGCCGACGCGCGCATCCGCCTTGTTCTCAAGCCGCGCGAACTCGAGCAGCGACGGCACGAGCGCGTCCATGCGCGCGCCCGCGATGCCGAAATAGCGGCCGAAAACGACGAGGTTCTCCCGTACGCTGAAGTCGGGATCGAGATTGTCGAACTGCGGCACGACGCCGACGCGTTCACGGGCGAAACGCGCGCGCGACGGCACCGGTTCGCCGACGAGCCGGATGGCCCCGCTATCGGGCGATGTCATGCCGAGCAACATTCTGAGCGTCGTCGTCTTGCCTGCGCCGTTCGGGCCGAGCAGCCCGAAGCATTCGCCGGGGCGCACGTCGAACGAGAGGCCATCGACGACGTTCTTTGCGCCGTAGCGTTTTATGACTTCGCTGAAATCGATTGCGGGCGCGCCGTCTGCATCAGCTGCGCGCTGCGGCGAGTTGCGCTGTGTCATGCGTTTCCTGGCTGGAGAAATCCAGCGAGCTAGTGTAATCGAATGCACCAGTGCGGCGCTCGGGACGAGCCGGAGCGGTGCTTCTGGCGCATCTTCCGGACACCGCGAAAGCCGCCGGCGTTGCGCGGCGGGCATCGCGCGGATCTGGCACGGGTCCAGCTTGTCACCGTTCGGACTGCGGGCGCCTTCGGTGTGCTTGCCTTTTGTTAGCGTTTTCCATCGTTGCCACGGCTGTCGCGGCACACGATTATGAAGTTACGCCGCAGTCAATGTGCGTTGCGGCAGGGAGGCATGATGACGAGCTACAAAAAAATTCTGCTGTGCTACGACGGCTCCCGAGAGGGCCGCAAGGCGCTGCGCCAGGGCGCGAATCTCGCGCTCGACCTGAACGCGGAAACGCACGTGCTCGCGGTCGTGGATATGCGATCGAGCATCGCGCAGAGCGCCGGATTGCTGACCGACATGGCGTGCGGGCGCTTCGAGGATGCGGCACGCGACATTCTGCAAGAAGGTGTCGACTGGCTGCGCGAACGCGGTGTGCCGGCGCAGGGACACTTCGCGTTCGGCCATCCGATCGACGAGATTGCTGCGCTGGCGGACAGCCTCAAGGTCGATCTCGTCGTGGTCGGGCATCGCTGCCGTAGCGGCCTCGCACGCTGGTGGATGGGCGCCGGCAACACGCCTTTGCTGGATCGCGTGTCGTGCAGCATTCTGGTTGCGGTTTGTCAGGCGGGCGAATCGGCTGAAGCGGAAGATGCGGCTGCGTATGCCGCGAAGCCGGCGAAGGCCGAAGCGGGCGCCTGAGCTTCCGACGACTGATCGCGCGGGCGCGTCAGCGCGTCAGCCGTTGAGTTCGACGGCGACGAGCTTCCATGACACCAGACCGCTGCGGTGGAAGATGGCGGAATACCGGGCATCGCCCGCGCCGTGCCGGTACGTCACGACGAACGTGTTGATCCCGCGATAGCCGGCCGTTGTCTGCGGCGGTTGCCGGGACGCTTCCGGCGCAGGCGCGCTTGCCGGCGTGGGCGCGTTCGCACTCGTTTGGCCGGGCGCGGGCGGACGTTCGCCGGGATTGCCGCGCGGCGGTATGCCGTTCAGGATGGCCGCGACACCATCCGGCGTCGCATACGAATCCACGAGCGGGCCGACTAGCGCGGCCCCGATCATCGCGCCGATGATCGCCAGCGGGTTGCCGCTCTTTGAAGATCGATGCGCCGCGTGAGCAGCGCGGCTATCTGATCCTTCAGGCTTGCGCGCAACGCCGGGAAATCGACGTATTCGCTTACCGTCTGGGCGTCTCGCGCGTCGGCGGCCCGCTTGACGCGATCCAGCGCGATATACGGCGAGGCGTACACGAAACCGAGCGCCGCAACGAGCAACACGGCGGCGAGTGCAGCGACAACGAAGCGAGCGGTGCGGGACATGCGGTGGCGCAAGCGTCTACGAAAAGGTCATTGCACGATTGACCACGCCGCTATCGAATGATTCCGCGACCGCAACGCCAACATACGCGTTCTCAGGCGAGCGTTCCGCCTGAGAGGCCGGCGCGCTCTTCGTCGATGCAGCGGTCGATCATGCGCGACACTTCGCCGATCTTGCCGACCAGAATGAGCCGCGACTCGCTGCGATACACGCGTACGGGCGCGGGCCGTTGCGGCTCCGCGTGCACCGTCTGCGTCAGCGACACGCGCGCAAAAGCGGGCTGGCGCGATGGAAGCGCGGGCATGGAATCGAAAAGATCCGGCGCAGCCTCGGCCCGCGCAGGCGTAGCGCCGCCGCAGGAGATCAACGCACGCAGATGACGCAGGCGGCCGAACTGGCGAAAGGGCAGCAAACGGGCAAAACGTTCCATCATGACTCTCCAGACGATAGGACGCACCACGGCATGCCGCGAGCGGCTGCCGTCCGTGCTAGATGTACTCGAAACGCGCCGCGTCTTGCGTGGCGTGAACAGGCGTGGAAGGGGCGGTCAACGCGCTCTGAGCGCTGCCGCCTTCTACTAGAATTCGCCCGAGCGGATCAGGCCGACTGCAATGCCTTCGAGCGCGAAGTCACCGCTCCCGGAGCGCACGAAGATGTTCTCGTAGTCCGGGTTCTCCGCGATGAGCTCTACGCCGTCCGGGCGGCGCTTCCAACGCTTGACCGTGACGTCGTCGCCGAGGCGCGCGACGACGATCTGCCCATCTTTCGCTTCGGTCCGCTTCTGCACGGCGAGCAGATCGCCATCCAGAATGCCCGCGTCGCGCATGGACAAGCCGCGCACCTTCAGCAGATAGTCGGGCTTGCTGGAGAAGAACGCCGGGTCGCACGCATAGTGCTGAGAGATGTGCTCCTGAGCGAGGATCGGGCTACCTGCCGCCACACGCCCGACGAGCGGCAACGAGAGCTGCATGATGCTCGCGTGCGGCAGGGTGAACTGGTGTGGAACGTCTTCCGAACGGGCCGCGTCCCCAATGAGCCGGATGCCGCGCGACGAACCCGCCGCCAGCTCTATGACGCCCTTGCGCGCCAGGGCGCGCAGATGCTCTTCCGCCGAATTAGCGGAGCTAAAGCCAAGTTCGGCGGCAATCTCCGCGCGTGTAGGCGGAAAGCCGGTGCGCTCGATTGCGCGCTGAAGCAGTTCGAACACTTGCTGCTGGCGCGCGGTAAGTTTTGAGGATCTGGTCACTGGCTCGGGCCTCTCGTGCACTGTATGGATCAACAGATGACTGTATTTTTATACAGTACTTCGCGTTTTTCAAGCATTACTTTAAGTTCGGCTCGAAACGTCGCGTGCAGCCACGACGATGGCGCCCGTCGGGCGTACGCGTCCGCTTTAGCAGCTTTCGATATAAAAGACTGAAAAACGATTATTTCTGTTCATATAGGGCCGCCGATAGACTGATTCCGTCAATTGGATAAGACGGAGAACGGGGAATGCAAAGCATCAAAGCGGGATTAGGGACCAACTTACGCCGCGCGTTGACGGCGCTTGCGCTGACGACGGCGGGCATCGGCGCGATTGTCGGAACGAGCGCGCAGGCACAGGCTCAGACGTCGTTCCTGAACGTGTCGTACGACCCGACCCGCGAGTTGTATCAGGACTTCAATCAGGCGTTCGCCAAGAAGTGGAAGGCCGAGACCGGCGAAACCGTCACGTTCAAGCAGTCGCACGGCGGCTCGGGCGGACAGGCGCGTGCAGTGCTCGACGGCCTACAGGCGGACGTCGTGACGCTCGCGCTCGCCTACGACATCGACGCGCTCGCGGGCAAGGGGCTCGTCGCCGCGGACTGGCAAAAGCGCCTGCCGGATAACGCTTCGCCGTACACGTCGACGATCGTGTTTCTCGTGCGCAAGGGCAATCCGAAGCACATCAAGGACTGGGACGACCTCGCGAAGCCCGGCATCTCGATCGTGACGCCGAATCCGAAGACCTCGGGCGGGGCGCGTTGGAACTATCTCGCCGCATGGGCCTACGCGCAGCACAAGCCGGGCGGCAACGAGCAGACGGCGAAGGACTTCGTCGCCAAGCTTTACAAGAACGCGGGCGTGCTCGACTCGGGCGCGCGCGGCGCCACGACGAGCTTCGTGCAGCGCGGCCAGGGCGACGTACTGATCGCGTGGGAGAACGAGGCGTTTCTGTCGCTGAAGGAGTTCGGGCCGGAGAAGTTCGAGATCGTGGTGCCGTCGGCGAGCATTCTTGCCGAGCCGCCCGTCGCCGTGGTCGACAAGGTGGTCGACAAGCACGGCACGTGCAAGCTCGCCGAGGCGTATCTGAAGTATCTCTATAGCGACGAAGGCCAGCAGATCGCGGCGCGCAACTTCTATCGCCCGCGCTCGGACAAGGTGCCTGCCGAACTCACGAAGCAGTTCCCGAAGATCAAGCTCTACACCGTCGACGACACCTTCGGCGGCTGGGCGAAAGCGCAAAAGACGCATTTCGCGGATGGCGGCGTGTTCGACTCGATCTATCAGCCACAGTAAGCGCGCGATACGTAGGCAAACCGAAGCGGCGCGCCATGACGCCGCCGGTCACACAAGCATTCGATGAACGCGCTCCCCGGCGCACTGGAACAGGACGAAAGCAAGGATGACGACTTTCACTTGGCGCAAGCCGAGCGCGCTACCGGGCTTCGGCCTGACGCTCGGCATCACGCTCGCGTACTTGAGCCTCGTGGTGCTGATCCCGCTCGCCGCCACGTTCGCGAAGACGGCGACGCTCGACTGGGCGCAGTTCGTCCGCGCGGTGACATCGCCGCGTGTGCTGGCGTCGTATCGGCTCACGTTCGGCGCGGCGCTCGGCGGGGCGCTCATCAACGCGGTCTTCGGCTTTCTCGTCGCGTGGGTGCTCGTGCGCTACACCTTTCCGATGAAGCGCATCGTGGACGCCATCGTCGATTTGCCGTTCGCACTGCCGACCTCCGTCGCGGGTATATCGCTCGCGGCCGTCTATGCGGGCAACGGCTGGATCGGTCAGTTCCTCGCGCCGCTCGGCGTCAAGGTCGCGTTCACGCCGCTCGGCGTGCTCGTGGCGCTGACGTTCATCGGCTTGCCGTTCGTCGTGCGTACCGTGCAGCCGGTGCTGGAGGACTTCGAGCGCGAGCAGGAAGAAGCCGCCGCGTGCCTCGGCGCGACGCGCTGGCTGACGTTTCGCCGCGTGGTGCTGCCGTCGCTCTTTCCGGCGCTTCTGACGGGCTTTGCGCTCGCGTTCGCGCGCGCGCTCGGCGAATACGGCTCAGTCATCTTTATCGCGGGCAATGTGCCGATGAAGTCGGAAATCACGTCGCTTCTCATCATCACGAAGCTCGAACAATACGACTATGCGGGCGCGACCGCGCTCGCCGTCGTCATGTTGTGCGTGTCCTTTCTGATGTTGCTTTTGATTAACACGCTGCAATGGTTCCTGCAACGGCGCACGAGCCGCACGGGTGCTGTCCCTGCGCACGCACTATCGGCGCAAGGGAGCCAAGCATGAGCACGCCGGACACCAAAGCCATCGCGATGAACACCGCCGCACCGCGCGCTACGCGAACGCTCGATCCCGTCACCGAATCGCGCGCGGTGCGCTGGCTCCTCACGGGCATCGCGCTCGTGTTTCTTGCGCTCTTTCTCGTGGTGCCGCTCGTCGCGGTGTTCGCGCAGGCGTTCGCGAAGGGCATCGACTATTACTTCGAGTCGCTGAAAGATCCTGACGCGTGGTCCGCCATCAAGCTCACCTTGACGACTGCGGCTATTGCGGTGCCGCTCAACGTCGTGTTTGGCCTTGCGGCATCGTGGGCGATCGCGAAGTTCGACTTCCGCGGCAAGGCGCTCTTGACCACGCTCATCGACTTGCCGTTCTCCGTTTCGCCCGTAATTTCTGGCCTTATTTACGTGCTGATGTTCGGCGCGCAGGGCTGGTTCGGTCCGTGGCTCGCGGCGCACGACGTGCAGATCATTTTCGCGGTGCCGGGCATCGTGCTCGCGACGATCTTCGTGACGTTTCCGTTCGTCGCGCGCGAACTGATTCCGCTGATGCAGGCGCAAGGCAACGACGAGGAAGAAGCCGCACATGTGCTGGGCGCTTCGGGCTGGCAGATTTTTCGCCGCGTGACGCTGCCGAACGTGAAGTGGGGCCTGCTGTATGGCGTGATTCTCTGCAATGCACGCGCCATGGGCGAGTTCGGCGCGGTTTCGGTGGTATCGGGCCACATTCGCGGACAGACCGACACCATGCCGCTGCACGTCGAGATTCTCTACAACGAATACAACTTCTCGGCCGCGTTCGCCGTAGCGTCGCTCCTCGCGTTGCTCGCGCTCGTGACGCTCGGGCTGAAGCTCGTCGCGGAACGCCGCATGTCGCAATCGCTCGCGGAAAGCGGCGCGACGAACTAAGGCAAAGGACACATCATGAGCATCATTGTTCGCAATCTGCAGAAGCGCTTCGGCGATTTCACCGCGCTCGACAACGTCACGCTCGACTTTCCCGCGGGCGAACTCGTCGCGCTGCTCGGACCGTCGGGATGCGGCAAGACCACGCTGCTGCGCGTGATCGCGGGCCTCGAATATGCGGATGCCGGTCAGGTCGTGCTGAACGGCGAAGACGTCGCGCAAGTGGGCGCACGGGACCGGCAAGTGGGCTTCGTCTTCCAGCACTACGCGCTCTTCAGACACATGACGGTGTTCGAGAACGTCGCGTTCGGTCTGCGCGTGAAACCGCGCCGCGAGCGTCCGTCGGAAGCCGTGATCCGCGAGAAAGTGCATGAGTTGCTCAAGCTCGTGCAGCTCGACTGGCTCGCGCAGCGGTTTCCTTCGGAGCTTTCGGGCGGGCAGCGGCAACGCATCGCGCTCGCGCGCGCGCTCGCTGTCGAACCGAAAGTACTGCTGCTCGACGAGCCCTTCGGCGCGCTCGACGCGAAAGTGCGCAAGGAATTGCGAAGCTGGCTGCGCCGCCTGCATGACGACCTGCATATCTCCACGCTTTTCGTCACGCATGATCAGGAAGAGGCGCTCGAAGTGGCGGATCGCATCGTCGTGATGAATCATGGCCGCGTGGAGCAGGTCGGCAGCCCGCAGGATGTGTACGATCATCCACAGACGTCGTTCGTGTATGAATTTCTCGGCGCGGCGAACCGCCTTCAGGGACATGTCGATGCAGGCGGCTTCGTCGCGGATGGCGCGGCGCAAGCCATCGCAGCCCAGGCGCATTTCAGCGGCCGTGCGCTCGCTTATGTGCGTCCGCACGATCTCGCGCTGTACCGTGCCGACGATGCCGAGGGCTTCGCGCATCGCGACGGCATCGTGGTCGGCGTGCGGCGCGTCGTGACGCTCGGCGGTTCGGTGCGTGTGGAATTGGAAGGCGACGCGGGCGGCGTGCTCGAAGCGGAACTGGATCGTGAAGCGTGGCGCGCGCTGAAGCTCGATATCGGCGATGGCGTGCGCGCCGTGCCGCGCGCGCTGCGCGTCTTTCCGGCGCAATGAGACATCCATAAAACGGCAGCAAGACAAGAGAGGCGGACTATGAACTTCCAGCAATTGCGCTTCGTGCGCGAGGCCGTGCGTCAGAACATGAATCTGACGGAAGTGGCGAACGTGCTGTACACGTCGCAGTCGGGCGTGTCCAAGCAGATCAAGGATCTCGAAGACGAACTGGGCGTCGATATCTTCATTCGGCGAGGCAAACGGCTCACCGGCCTGACCGAGCCGGGCAAGCAGGTGCATCAGCTGATCGAGCGCATGCTGCTGGATGCGGAGAATCTGCGGCGCGTGGCGCGCCAGTTCGCGGATCAGGACAACGGACATCTCGTGGTCGCCACGACGCACACGCAGGCTCGCTATGCGCTGCCCAAAGTAATCCGTCAGTTCACCGAAGTATTTCCGAAGGTGCATCTGGCGCTGCGGCAGGGCAGTCCGCAACAGATCGCGCAGATGATCGTGAACGGCGAAGCGGATATCGGCATCTCGACCGAAGCGCTCGACCGCTATCCGGATATCGTCACGTTTCCCTGCTATTCGTGGCATCACACGGTCGTCGTGCCGAAGGACCATCCGCTGGTCGGGCGCAAGGACATTACGCTGGAGCAGATCGCCGAATATCCGATCGTCACTTACGATCAGGATTTCACGGGGCGTTCCCACGTCGATCAGGCGTTCGCGAGCGCGGGCGCCATGCCCGACATCGTGCTCACCGCCATCGATGCCGACGTGATCAAGACCTATGTGGAACTGGGCATGGGAATCGGCATCGTCGCTGCGATGGCTTATGACGCCAAGCGCGACACCGAACTCGTCGCGCTCGACACGCAGCATCTTTTCGAAGCGAGCACGACGCGCGTGGGCTTGCGCAAGGGCGCGTTCCTGCGCGCGTATGCGTACCGGCTGATCGAAATGTTCGCGCCGCAACTCGACGAAGCGCAGATCGCCGCGCAACTGCGCGAAGCGGCCTGAAACAGGCATGCCGGCTGATTTACAATCGCCGGCATGAACACACAGACTCTTCCTCGCATCGCCGTCCTTGCAACGGGCGGCACGATTGCCGGACAGGCCGGCGATGCTTCATCCACGGCGGGTTATAAGGCAGGCGTCGTAGGCGTCGACAAGCTGCTCGACGCGGTGCCTGCGCTCGCTTCCGTCGCGCGAATTCATGCCGAACAGATCGCGAGCATCGACAGCAAGGACATGAGCCCGGCGCTCTGGACGACGCTCGCCGCGCGCATCGACGCGCTCGCCACACAGGACGATATCGACGGTATCGTCATCACGCATGGCACGGATACGCTGGAAGAAACGGCGTATCTGCTGCATCTGACGGTGAAGACTTCGAAGCCTGTCGTGCTGACCGCCGCGATGCGGCCATCGACTGCGCTATCCGCCGACGGCCCGCTCAATCTCCTCAACGCGGTGACGGTCGCGGCTTCCAAACAAGCATCGGGGCAGGGCGTGCTCGTCGCGTTCAACAACCAGATTCACAGCGCGCGCGATGTGACGAAGACGAGCACGTATGCCGTCGATGCTTTCCGCTCGCCCGAAACCGGCGTGCTCGGTTGCGTGCAGGACGGACGCGTCGAATTTCAGCGTGCGGTCACGAAGCCGCATACGACGGCAAGCGAGTTCGCCGTGCCAAACAACTGGCCGATGGTCGAGATCGTCGCGAGCTATGCGGGCGTTTCGCGCATCGGCATCGATGCGCTCGTCGCGGCGGGCGCGAAGGGCATCGTCATCGCGGGGACGGGGAACGGTTCGATGCACGAACGCATCACGGAAGCCGTCAGCGATGCCGTAAAGGCGGGCGTGGCCGTGGTGCGGGCATCGCGCGTCGGTTCGGGACATGTGATGCGCAATGGCGCCGCTTGCGACGATGCGCTCGGCACGGTCTGCGCAGGCACGCTGAATCCGTACAAGGCGCGCGTGCTGTTGATGCTGGCGCTATCGGCCGGCATGAAGGACGCCGCGGCGCTGCAACGCCTCTTCGATACCTACTGAACGCAATCCGACGCGGACACCCGACGGCAAACCGTCTGACCGACCAAGGCTAACCCGGCGCGCCGCCGGGTGCCGCTCTCGGACCCCACTTGCCGCCCTCAGCCCAGAGCGACATTTGTCCCGCGTGCCCATACGCGGGACGCCCCACGGTTCAGGTGCGTGATTACGCAGCAGCCTTGGCTTGCTGCGGCTCGTCCGCTACCTGAAAGTTCGACATGATTTCGAGCGCGCGCACGAGCGCCGAGTGATCCCACGCTTTGCCGCCATTAGCCGCGCACACGCTGAACAACTGCTGCGCGCTCGCGGTGTGCGGCAGGGCGAGGCCCATCTTGCGCGCGCCATCGAGCGCCAGATTCAAGTCCTTCTGATGCAGTTCAATTCTGAAGCCGGGATTGAACGTGCGCTTCGTCATGCGCTCGCCATGCACTTCGAGAATGCGCGACGACGCGAAGCCGCCCATCAGCGCCTTGCGCACGCGTTCGGGATCGGCGCCCGAGCGCGATGCGAACAGCAGCGCCTCCGCGACCGCTTCGATGTTCAGCGCGACGATGATCTGATTGGCCACCTTGCAGGTCTGGCCCGCGCCGTTGTCGCCGATAAGCGAAATGTTCTTACCCATCAATTCGAAGAGCGGTTTGGCGATGTTGAACGACTTCTCCGGGCCGCCGACCATGATCGTGAGCGTTGCTTCGCGCGCGCCGACTTCGCCGCCGGACACGGGCGCATCGAGATAGTCGCAGCCGAGCGCGTTGATCTTTTTCGCGAACTCCTGCGTGTCGAGCGGGTTGATGGAACTCATGTCGATCACGAGCTTGCCGTGGCTCAAGCCGTTGGCCACGCCGTCATCGGCGAACAGGACGTTGGCGACATCGGGCGTGTCGGGCACCATCGTGATGACGATCTCGCTTGCCTGCGCGACGGCCGTCGAGTCCGCGACGACTTTCGTTTGCGCGCGGATATCGTCGGGCACCGGATACTTGCCGTTCACGACGAGCGCGTGACCGCCCTTAATGAGGTTGCGCGCCATATGCGCGCCCATGATGCCGAGGCCGATGAAACCGATCGTTGCCATACTATGTGCTCCTCCTTTGTGTCGTGGTTCAGGCAGCGGCGCGCGCCTTGTTGGATGCGATCGAGCGCAGCCAGCCGAGCCCGGCTTCCGTGCCCGCGAGCGGCTTGTATTCGCAGCCGATCCAGCCGTCGTAGCCGATTGAATCGAGCAGATCGAATAGGAACGCGTAATTGATTTCGCCGGTGCCGGGTTCGTTGCGGCCGGGGTTGTCGGCAAGCTGAATGTGCGCGATCGACGGCAGGTTCTTCTTGATCGTCGCGGCCAGTTCGCCTTCCATGCGCTGCATGTGATAGATGTCGTATTGCAGGAAGAGATTGTCAGAGCCGACCGAGCGAATGACGTCGAGTCCTTCGTGCGAACGGTTCAGCGCGAAGCCCGGAATGTCGTATGAATTGCAGGGCTCGACGAGCAGACGGATGCCTTCCTGCTTCAGCGCATCGGCGGCGAAACGTAGGTTCTCGATGATCGTTTCGCGCGCCTGTTGCGCCGAGACGCCCGCCGTCGGAATACCAACGAGGCAGTTCAGTTGCGGCACGTTCAGCGCCTTCGCGTACTCGATGGCGCGCGGCACGCCGTCGCGAAACTCGGCGACGCGATCCGGCAGACACGCGATGCCGCGCTCGCCTGCTTCCCAGTTACCGGCGGGCAGGTTGTGCAAGACGATCTGCAAGCCGCTGTCCTTCACGCGCGATTTCAGATCGCTGATCGAATACGGATACGGAAACAGGAATTCGACTGCCTTGAAGCCCGCGTTCGCCGCCGCCGCAAAGCGGTCGAGGAACGGGACTTCGTTGAAGAGCATCGTCAGATTCGCGGCGAATTTCGGCATTGTTCTTTTCCTGATGGTCGGTCAGTGGGTCGTCAGTTGATGCTTCAGTCGAGCGGCGTGACGGCGGTCGGCGCGTCGGCCTTACTTTCGGCGAGTTCCTCGAACTCGTTGATGGCGTCGATCTCGGTGCCCATTGCGATGTTGGTCACGCGTTCGAGAATCATCTCGACGACGACCGGCACCTGATGCTCCGCCGCGAGCGCTTGCGCTTGCTTCAGCGCACCGGCGATGTCCTCGGGCTTGAACACGCGCAGTGCCTTGCAGCCGAGGCCTTCGGCGACCGCGACATGATCCACGCCGTAGCCTTCCAGTTCCGGCGCGTTGATGTTGTCGAACGCGAGTTGCACGCAGTAGTCCATGTCGAAGCCGCGCTGCGCCTGACGAATGAGACCGAGATACGAGTTGTTCACGACGACATGCACGTACGGCAGCTTGAACTGCGCGCCCACCGCAAGCTCTTCGATCATGAACTGGAAGTCGTAGTCGCCCGACAGCGCGACGATCTTGCGTTGCGGATCCGCCGCACGCACGCCGAGCGCAGCGGGAATGGTCCAGCCGAGCGGGCCGGCCTGACCGCAGTTGATCCAGTTGCGCGCCTTGAACACATGCAGGAACTGCGCACCGGCAATCTGCGAAAGACCGATCGTCGTCACAAAGCACGTGTCGCGGTCGAACGCGAGGTTCATCTCTTCGTAGACGCGCTGCGGCTTCATCGGCACGTTGTCGAAGTGCGTCTTGCGCAGCATCGTGCGCTTGCGCTGTTGGCAGTCCGCGACCCACGCGCTACGGTCCTTCAGCTTGCCCGCGGCCTTCCACTCCTTCGCCACTTCGACGAAGAGTTCGAGCGCCGCCTTCGCATCCGAGACGATGCCGAGATCCGGTCCGAACACGCGGCCAATCTGCGTCGGCTCGATATCGACGTGAACGAACTTGCGGCCCTTCGTATAGACCTCGACGCTGCCCGTATGCCGATTCGCCCAGCGATTGCCGATGCCGAGCACGAAGTCCGATGCGAGCATCGTCGCGTTGCCGTAACGATGTGACGTCTGCAAGCCGACCATGCCGGCCATGAGCGGGTGGTCGTCAGCAATGGCGCCCCACGACATCAGCGTCGGGATGACCGGCACGCCAAGCGTTTCCGCGAATTGCACGAGCAGGTCTTCCGCCGCCGCGTTGAGCACGCCGCCGCCGGAGACGATAAGCGGCTTCTCGGCGTCGTTGAGCATCGCGAGCGCCTTCTCGATCTGCGCGCGCGTCGCTTTCGGCTTGTAGACCGGCAGCGGCTCGTAAGTGTCGATATCGAATTCGATCTCGGCGAGTTGCACGTCGATCGGCAAATCGACCAGCACGGGGCCGGGGCGGCCCGAGCGCATCAGGTGAAACGCCTGCTGGAACACCCGCGGCACGAGCGCCGGCTCGCGCACGGTGACGGCCCACTTCGTGACGGGCTTGGCGATCGATTCGATATCGACCGCCTGGAAGTCTTCCTTGTAGAGGCGCGCACGCGGCGCCTGACCGGTGATCGCGAGAATCGGAATCGAATCTGCCTGAGCCGAGTAAAGGCCGGTGATCATGTCCGTGCCCGCCGGTCCCGACGTGCCGATGCATACCCCGATGTTGCCGGGCGCGGCGCGCGTATAACCTTCGGCCATGTGCGATGCGCCTTCGACGTGGCGCGCGAGCACGTGACTAATGCTGCCCGCCTTGCGCAACGCCGAGTAGAACGGGTTGATGGCGGCGCCCGGCACGCCGAACGCGGTGTCGATCCCTTCCTTTTCCAGCACGAGGACGGCTGCGTCGACGGCTCTCATCTTGGCCATGAATGTCTCCTTCCTTCAGTCTCTTTCCGTTATCGCTGTCTGCATCGAAGCAGGGTTCCGTTGCACTTTAAGATTGTGAAAAAGGTTTGATAAGATGAGTTAGAGTCGCTTTTTCCCAAACAAAAAGTTTCGAATGATGCAGCGGCGCGGCTCGGCACAGGAGACAAGGAAATGGACCGCTTCAAGCAGATCGAGACGTTCGTGCGCGTCGCGGAAGCCGGCAGCCTCGCGGCGGCGGCGCTGGAGGAGGGCGTGTCGCCGGTTATTCTGGGACGGCGCATCGACGCGCTCGAAAAGCGCCTCGGCGTCAAGCTGATGTATCGCTCGACGCGGCGGCTCGTCGTGAGCGAAGAGGGCGCGGCGTTTCTCGACCGCTGCAAGAATCTGCTCGCCGAGTGGGATCAGGCGGAGAACGAACTCGCGGCGGGGCGGCGCGCGGTCGGCGGGCATCTGATCGTGTCGGCGCCGGCGGCATTCGGGCGCATGCACGTCGCCCCGCACGCGCCGGCGTTCCTTGCGGACAAGCCCGAATTGCAGATGTCGTTCAACCTGACCGACCGCGTCGTGGATCTGGTGCGCGAGGGCTACGATCTGTCGATTCGCATCGGCGGCACGGTCGATCCGAACTTCGTCGCGGTGAAGCTGGCGAGCAACCGGCGCGTGGTGTGCGGCACGCCCGCGTATTTCCGCAAGCACGGCAAGCCGAAATCGCTCGACGATCTGCCGAATCACAACTGCCTCGCGTTCAACCTGCAAGGCGGGCAGAACCGCGGCTGGTATTTCCGGCGCAACGGCAAGCTCGCGACGGTGCGCGTGAGCGGCAACCTCGACTGCAACGACGGCGAACTGCTGCATCGCTGGGTGTCGGAGGGACTCGGGCTCGGGTGGCGCTCTACCTGGGAGATTCAGCGCCAACTGGCAGCGGGCGAACTGGAAACCGTGCTGGACGAGTACGAGCTGCCGAACTACGACATATTGGCTGTCTACCCGCAACAACGCTACGTGCCGGCGCGCGTGCGGTACTTCATTGATTATTTGCGAGAAATCTACGCCCAGCCGGGATACTGGAGCCGCCGCGTCGAGCCGCCCGGCGAAACCCATCGGCAGGCGAACGCGGGCGCGCTAAATGATTGAAAAAGCGGCGAAAGTCAGTCGGAAAACTCCGGTTTGGCTTGCTGCCTGAGGGCGAAACGGTATATACTCGCTGGCTTCTCACTTGCCGCACCGGTCCGACGCTCGGGCGGCTTTAATCCAAAAGGAGTGAATATGCGTCATTACGAAATCGTCTTTATCGTGCATCCCGATCAGAGCGAGCAAGTGCCCGCGATGATCGAGCGTTACAAGAGCACGATCACGTCGCACGGTGGCCAGATCCACCGTATCGAGGACTGGGGCCGCCGCCAACTGGCCTACATGATCGAGAAACTCGCGAAGGCTCACTACGTCTGCATGAACATCGAATGCGACCAGGCGACGCTCGAAGAACTGGAACACGCGTTCAAGTTCAACGACGCCGTTCTTCGCCACCTCATCGTCAAGATGAAGAAGGCCGAAACCGGCCCGTCGCCGATGATGAAGGAAGTGCAGCGCGAAGAAGCCAAGAAGGCGGCCAGCCAGCCGTCCGAAGCGCAGGCTTAAGGACAGTTCAACACTGTCAAGCCACCAGGGAACCGAAACTCACTCGTGAACCGGCTGCAACTGACAGCGAGCGTCGTGGAACGCGAACCGGTGCGATATACGCCCGCCGGCATTCCAATCGCAAGCTGCACGTTGCAACACGCGGCAGAAGTCGTCGAAGCGGGCATCGCCCGGAAGATCGAACTGACAATGCCCGCGGTCGCGGCCGGAGAAGCGAGCGGCAGGCTGGAAAGCTGTCCGATGGGCGTCGAAACGCGCTTCACGGGCTTTCTGGCGAAAAAAGGCCGTAACTCCCGAACCCTGGTGTTTCACATCACAGAATTGCAGGACATTGGAAAGGACTGAACATGCCCCGCCCGACTGGTAAGAAATTCGACAAGCGTCGTCAGCAACAAAACCCGCTCTTCAAGCGCAAGAAGTTCTGCCGTTTCACGGCAGCCGGTGTCGAGTACATCGACTACAAGGACACGGAAACGCTGAAGGACTTCATCGGCGAAAACGGCAAGATCACGCCGGCTCGTCTGACTGGCACGAAGGCGCACTATCAGCGCCAGCTCGACACGGCAATCAAGCGCGCGCGTTTCCTCGCGCTCCTGCCGTACACCGACCTGCACAAGGCCTAATCAGACGACGCATAAGGAATAGCCAAAAATGCAAATCATTCTTTTGGAAAAGGTCGTCAACCTGGGCAACCTGGGCGACATCGTCAAGGTCAAGGACGGCTACGCACGTAACTTCCTGATCCCCGGCAAGAAGGCTCGCCGCGCGACCAAGGACGCGATCGCCGAATTCGAAGTTCGCCGCGCCGAACTCGAAAAGAACGCCGCTGAAAAGCTGGCTGCAGCGCAAGCACAAGGCGACAAGCTGAACGGCTTCACGGTTCAGATCTCGCAAAAGGCTGGCGTCGACGGCCGTCTGTTCGGTTCGGTCACGAACGCGGACATCGCCGAAGCGCTGAAGTCGCAAGGCTTCGCTGAAGTGGAAAAGGCGCAAGTGCGTCTGCCGCAAGGCCCGCTGAAGATGGTTGGCGACCATCCGGTTCAAGTAGCGCTGCACACGGACGTCATTGTCGACGTGACCGTGTCGGTGCTCGGCGAACACGCCTAAGTTTTAAGCGAGGCTTCGGCTTCGCGAGCAGTAAGAAAGGGCAGGAACCTTCGCGGGTTCCTGCCTTTTTGTTTGTCCGATCAATACACCGCATGGCGGATTTCGTCGATAATTCCACCCCATGAACGCACCGTCCAAAGATCCGCAACTCGACGCGCTGAAGGTTCCGCCGCACTCGATCGAAGCCGAGCAATCGGTGATCGGCGGCTTGCTGCTGGACAACGCGGCATGGGACCGCATCGCCGACGTCATGTCGCAGAGCGACTTTTATCGCTATGACCACCGCATCATTTACGAGCACATCGGCAAGCTGATCGCGTCGACGCGGCCGGCCGACGTCATCACGGTCTACGAAGCGCTGACGATGGCCGGCAAAGCCGAGGAAGTGGGTGGCCTGGCGTATCTCAACGCGCTCGCGCAGAACACGCCGAGCGCGGCGAACATCCGCCGTTACGCCGAAATCGTGCGCGACCGCGCGGTGCTGCGCCGTCTCGTGTCCGTGGCGGATGAAATCTCCGCCGACGCGTTCAATCCGCAAGGGAAGGAAGTCCGGCAAATTCTGGACGAAGCCGAAGCGCGGGTGTTCTCCATCGCCGAGGACGGTGCGCGCGGCACGCAAGGCTTCCTCGAAATCGGACCGCTGCTCACGCAGGTCGTCGAGCGCATCGATACGCTTTATCACACGGCCAATCCGAGCGATGTCACCGGCACGCCGACCGGCTTCGTCGACCTCGACCGTATGACCTCGGGCATGCACGGCGGCGAGCTGATCATCGTGGCGGGGCGTCCGTCGATGGGTAAGACCGCGTTCTCGATGAACATCGGCGAATACGTGGCCGTGGAGTACGGCTTGCCCGTCGCGGTCTTTTCGATGGAAATGCCGGGCACGCAGTTGACCATGCGTATGCTCGGCTCGGTCGGACGCCTTGATCAGCACCGTATGCGCACGGGCCGTCTCACCGACGAAGATTGGCCGAAGCTCACGCACGCGGTGCAGAAAATGAGCGAGGCGCAGCTTTTCATCGACGAAACCGGCGGCCTGAACCCGATGGAACTGCGCTCGCGGGCGCGGCGCCTGTCGCGCCAGTGCGGCAAGCTCGGGCTCATCATCGTCGACTATTTGCAGCTGATGTCGGGCTCCGGCGGCGGCGAGAACCGCGCGACCGAGATTTCGGAAATCTCGCGTTCGCTGAAGGGTCTCGCGAAGGAACTGGACGTGCCGGTGATCGCCCTTTCGCAGCTCAATCGCGGTCTGGAGCAGCGTCCCAACAAGCGTCCGATCATGTCGGACCTGCGCGAATCCGGCGCTATCGAGCAGGACGCGGACGTGATCCTCTTCATTTACCGCGACGAAGTCTACAACCCGGACAGTCCGGATAAAGGCACCGCGGAAATCATCATCGGCAAGCAGCGTAATGGTCCCATCGGGCCGGTTCGCCTGACGTTCCACGGCCAATACACGAAGTTCGACAATTTCGCCGGCGTTCAAAGCTTCTACGGCGGCGAATAGCCTCGTTCGCGTAAGACTGTCAAGCCGTCGATCACAGCCCTATGCACGCGACGTCCGAGCGCGGTGCGCCGGGTGCTGCGCGCAGGTACAATATGTCGGTTTGATGTCAGCCTCATTGACCCATCTATCGGGACTTTCATGTTCGGTCGTTTCATGCCCACCGAGGGCAAATTCTTCGAGATTTTCAACGCGCACGCGAAATGCATGGTGGATGCCAGCCGCGAGCTCGAACTGCTGATCGATAACCTCGACGAAGCCGAGGTTCACAAGCAGAACGTCCAGACGAACGAAAAGCGTGCCGACAAGCTCACGCACGAAACGATCGATCTGCTGCACAAGACGTTCATCACGCCGCTCGACCGCGACGAGATTCACAAGCTCATCACCACGATGGACGACATCCTCGACTTGATGGAGGACGTCGCCACCGCCATTTCGCTTTACGACGTGCGGGCGGTGACATCGGAAGCGAGCCAGCTCGCGCACATCTGCACGGCTACGTGCCTGCGCGTGCAGCAGGCCGTGGGTCTGCTCGAAGACATGAAACGCGCGAGCGAAATCCTGAAGATCTGCGAAGAGATCGACCGCCTGGAGTCGGACGCTGACCGCGTGCTGCGCTCGGCCATGTCGAAGCTCTTCCGCGAGGAAGACGACGTCAAGACGCTCATCAAGCTCAAGGCGATCTACGAGCTTCTGGAGACGATCACCGACAAGTGCGAGGATGTCGCCAACATCATCGAAGGCATCGTGCTGGAAAACGCCTGATCATGCCGCCCGAGCCCGTTCGCGCAGGACTCATCGCATGCGGCGGGCGATGACGACACAGACCGGCCGTCAGTACAGCGCCGGTCAATACCACACCAACTGATGCATTCGATTCAACTCGCAATCTGGGCAGTCGCTACGCTCGTCATAGTCGCACTCGTGTTCGACTTCATGAACGGCTTTCACGACGCCGCCAACTCCATCGCGACGGTCGTTTCGACCGGCGTGCTCAAGCCGCAGCAAGCCGTCGCGTTCGCGGCCGCGTTCAATGTCATCGCGTATTTCATTTTCCACCTGAAGGTCGCCGCGACCGTCGGCAGGGGCACGATCGACCCGGATATCGTCGATCACTACGTCATATTCGGCGCGCTCGTCGGCGCGATCGGCTGGAACATCGTCACGTGGGTGTACGGCATTCCGTCGAGTTCGTCCCATGCGCTGATCGGCGGTCTGGTGGGCGCGGCGCTCGCGAAGTCGGGCTGGGGCTCGCTCAACTGGGACGGGCTGCTCAAGACCGTGGCCTTCATCTTCATTTCGCCGCTGCTCGGCTTCGTGCTCGGCTCGTTTTTCATGCTGCTGGTGTCGTGGCTGTATTTCCGCACGCCGCCGTCGAAGGTGGACCGGCGTTTCCGGCGCCTCCAATTGCTTTCGGCTGGACTGTATTCGCTCGGGCACGGCGGCAACGACGCGCAAAAGACCATCGGCATCATCTGGATGCTGCTGATCGCGACGGGCTACGCCTCCGTGGGCTCGGACGCGCCGCCGATCTGGGTCATCGGGCTCTGTTATCTGTCGATGGGACTCGGCACGCTGTTCGGCGGTTGGCGCATCGTGCGCACGATGGGCCAGAAGATCACGAAGCTCAAGCCCGTCGGCGGCTTCTGCGCGGAGACGGGCGGGGCGATCACGCTCTTCGTCGCGTCCTTCCTCGGCATTCCCGTTTCCACGACGCACACCATCACCGGCGCGATCGTCGGCGTGGGCGCGACGCAGAAGTTCAGCGCGGTGCGCTGGGGCGTCGCGGGCAATATCGTGTGGGCGTGGATTCTGACGATCCCGGCTTCCTCGGCGCTCGCCGCGGCGGGCTGGTGGCTCGGACACCGCTTCCTGTAGCACGTCGACTCAGCCTGCGGCCCGCGTTACAGCGCGGGCCGCGGCGCATCAAATGATCGGCGACGACACTCCGTCCATCGGGATGATCGCGCCCGACACATAACTCGCGCGGCGGCTTGCCAGAAAGAGGGCGACGTCGGCAATTTCCTCCGGTTTCGCATATCGCCCGAGCGGCACCTTGGTCTGACTCTCGGCGAGCACCTGATCGCGCGTGACGCCTTGCCGTTGCGCTTCCAGTTGCAACGCTTCCTCGACGCGCTCGGTGAGCGTCGCGCCGGGATTGATCGCGTTGATGCGAATGCCGAGCTTCGCGTAATGATGCGCGAGGCCGACGGTGTTGAGCATCAG
The DNA here is from genome assembly GCF_031450785.1 of Caballeronia sp. LZ062. Taxonomy (NCBI): domain Bacteria; kingdom Pseudomonadati; phylum Pseudomonadota; class Betaproteobacteria; order Burkholderiales; family Burkholderiaceae; genus Caballeronia; species Caballeronia sp. LZ062. Next base: position 1,228,787 of record NZ_JARTWB010000002.1, on the reverse strand, counting down.
CGCTGCGTTGGCCGCGCCGCCCGCAATATGGATGTCCGTTGCGATTTTCCCGCCCATGCCGACAATATTGACGATCGCACCCGGCTCCGTCGCGGGATCGTTGCGCAGTCGCTCGGCCATGCGCTTCAGCACGACCTGCTGCGGATAGACATACGAGAAGTACTTCGCGTCCATCGCGGCTTTGTAGGCGGCGGCGTCGAGCGTATCGGGATCGTAGCGGCGGGCGGCGCCTGCGCTGTTGATGAGAATGTCGATGGGGCCGAGCGCCGCGCTCGCTTCTTCGACCACGTCCTCGGCGCTGTGCGCCTCGTGCAGGTCCGCGCGAGCAAGATGAACGTGATGACCGTCGGCCGCGAGTTGTTCGCGTGCACGGGCGAGATTCGCGGCATCGCGGGAAACGATCGCGACTTTCGCGCCTTCGCTTGCAAACGCTTTCGCACACGCGAAGCCGATTCCCTTGCTACCGCCCGTGATCAGCACAACTTTGCCGGCCAGTCCCAGATCCATGGTCTTGCGCTCCTTTCGTTCTTTGATGTCGCTGTCGAGGAAGTATCGGACACGATAGCAGAGCGGGCGCGCGGCCGTCGCGACCAAGGCGGCGCTCGGGCGCATCACGCGCTTTGCGGCGCGTCAGTCGGCGCCGGTGGCAAACCGCGCGATCGGGTCGTCGTTGGGAGCGGCGCGCGGCGCGGTCAGCGAACCCGTGGACGCACGCATCACCCGCACGGGCGGCTCGGCGCGCGCGGTCGGCGTGGCTGATTGCGCGGCCTGTGCTTGCAGCCGGGCGGCACGGGATGACGGCGGCGGGGGCTCGAAGGCGTCGGCAGCGGCCTGGATCGGATCGGGCACGGCTTCGTTCGCGGAGGCGGGCAGTCTTGCGTCGGCCGTTTGTGCTTGGCGCTGTGCGGCGCTCGACGTCGTCGGCGGCGGTTCGAAGGCGTCCGCGCTTGCGGTTGCCGCTCGGGCGCGGCGCGCGTCGGCCGAAGCTGCGGCGGACGATTGACGCTGTGCTGCGTTCAACGTTGCGGGCGGAGGTTCAAAGGCGTCCGCGCCCGCTCCGGTGGGCGCATTGCGCGCGTAACTGGAAACCGCCGCTGACGATTGACGCTGCGCGGCGTTCATCGATGATGGCGGCGGCTCGAATGCATCGACGCTGGCGGCTGTCCCAGGCGCTTCACGCGCGTAGACGGAAGCCACAGCCGACGATTGACGCTGCGCAGCGTTCATCGACGCTGGCGGACGTTTGGACGCATCGACGCTGGCAGTTGCGCCAGGCGCTTGACGCGCGTAGACCGAAGCCACAGCCGACGATTGACGCTGCGCAGCGTTCATCGATGTTGGCGGCGGCTCGAACGCATCGACGCTGGCGGCTCTGCCGGGCGCTTGACGTGCGTATACCGAAGCCACAGCCGACGATTGACGCTGCGCAACGCTCATTGACGCTGGCGGCGGCTCGAAAGCGTCCGTGCCGGCGGTCGCGGCAGGCGTTTGCCGGGCGTAGGCCGAACCTGCTGACCACGATTGACGCTGCCCGGCGCTCGCTGGTTCGGCCATGGCGACCGAAGCACCGGCCGTCGCGGCTGAGACCGGCGCCCGCCCCGCAGAAGCCGATAAAGTAGACGTTTGCGGCTGCGCTGCGCCAATCGACATCGACGGCCGCTCGACCGCAATCGCGCTGGCGGTTGCTGGCGCCGGCTGACGCGAAGACGCTGCGTCCCGAGGCCCGGCCAGATACGTCGGCGCATCGAACGGCGTCGGCGCGCTCTTCGGCGGCGCGACGCGCCGAATACCGTCGAACCGTTTCGCCCAATAGGGATTCGTCAGGTAATCCAGCCGCACCGTGCCGCCCGTCGACGGCGCATTCACGAAACGCAGCTTGCCGACATAAATGCCGACGTGCGAATGCGGCCGCCCGGTCGTGTTGAAGAAAATCAGGTCGCCGGGCGCGACTTCGTCCGGGTCGATAGACTCTCCGCGTCCGCTCATCTCGGCGGTCGTGCGCGGCAGATTCACCGATGCCGCGCGATCCACGACATAGCGCACGAGCCCGCTGCAATCGAAGCCTGCTTCTGGCGTATTGCCGCCCCAGCGGTAGGGCACGCCGACGAGCGACATCGCCTGAATCGAGATTTCCTCGCGCCCCACGCTGTGATCGACGAAGTTAGGAAAGCCCGACGGCGGCTTGTAGGCGCGGGGCGTCGTGCTGGCCGAGACCGCAGGCTTACGCGCCGCTTGCTGCGGCGCGCTTCCGCACGCGGCAAGCAGAACGGACACGAGAAGCGGTAGCCAGATTCGACGCATTGAAGACGAGCGAGCGCACTCGCCGAAGAGAAGACAGTCCGCCGATACTAGCCCGCCGCACGGCCGTGCGGCAAGACATCGTGAGGTTCCACTTTAACTTGGTGCGATAAGTGTTGCGGGAGCGGAACGCGCGCACAAAGAAAAAGCCCGGCGGATCGCTCCGCCGGGCCATCTCATCCGACTGCGCGTGCTTTACAGAATGTCCGAAGCGTAGTCCGCGAGCCGCGACCGCTCGCCGCGCGCAAGCGTCACGTGCCCGCTATGCGTCCAGCCCTTGAAGCGGTCGACCACGTAGGTCAGCCCGGAACTACCCTCGGTCAGATAGGGTGTGTCGATCTGCGCGATATTGCCGAGACACACGATCTTCGTGCCCGGACCGGCGCGCGTGACGAGCGTCTTCATCTGCTTGGGCGTCAGATTCTGCGCTTCGTCGATGATCACGTACTTGTCCACGAACGTGCGCCCGCGCATGAAGTTCATGCTCTTGACCTTGAGCCGCGAGCGGATCAGTTCCTGCGTGGCTGCGCGGCCCCATTCGCCGGCGGCATCGTCGGTTTTCTGGAGGACTTCGAGGTTGTCGTCGAATGCGCCCATCCACGGCTGCATCTTCTCTTCCTCGGTGCCCGGCAAAAAGCCGATGTCTTCGCCGACCGGCACCGTCGCGCGCGTCACGATGATCTCGTTGTAGCGCTTGTCGTCGAGCACTTGCGCGAGGCCGGCGGCAAGCGCCATCAGCGTCTTGCCGGTGCCCGCCTGACCGAGCAGCGTGACGAAATCGACCTCCGGATTCATCAGCAGATTCAGCGCAAAGTTCTGCTCGCGATTGCGCGCCGTGATACCCCACACGTTGTTCTTGTGATGCCCGTAGTCGCGCAGCGTCTGCAAGAGCGCCGTCTTTCCGTTGAGTTCGCGCACGACCGCATGGAACGACGGCTCGCCATTCTGCGGCTCCAGATAGACGAACTCGTTGACGAGCATGGACGGGCAAAGCGGCCCAGTCACGCGGTAGTACGTGGTGCCGGTCTTGGTGTCCTGCCAGCTTTCCATGCCCTTCGCGTGCTTCGTCCAGAAATCCTGGGGCAGCGCGCGCACGCCGGAATAGAGCAGGTCCTTGTCTTCCAGCACCTGATCGTTGAAGTAGTCCTCGGCGGGCAGGCCGAGCGCATGCGCCTTGATGCGCATGTTGATGTCTTTCGACACCAGCACGACCTGCCGATCCGGCCGCTCCTTCTGAAGCGCGCGCACGACGCCGAGAATCTGGTTGTCCGCCTTGCCGATAGGCAGGCCTTCGACCGGCTCGATATCGGTCAGCGTCGTCTGGAAGTACAGGCGGCCGAGCGCGTCGCGGTTGCCCTGCGCGGCAAGCGGAATGCCCTCCGACATCTGGCCCGCGTGCGCGACGAGTGCGTCTAGCGTGCGGCTCACCTGACGCGCGTTGCGCGCCACTTCCGACATGCCTTTCTTGTGGTTGTCGAGCTCTTCCAACGTCATCATCGGCAGATAGACGTCGTGTTCCTCGAAGCGAAAGAGCGAACTTGGGTCGTGCATCAGCACGTTCGTGTCGAGCACGAAGAGCTTGCTCAGTTCCTCCTCGACCGCGCCGCGCTGACGGCGCTTGTTCTGCGTGCGCGTGTCCTTGGCGGGAGCGGCGCTCGGAGTCGGCGTCGCGGCGGGCGCGTCCGTGCGCGCCTCGCGTTTGGCGGGGCGGGCTTCTTCGCTCGTTTCCTCTTTTTCGCGAGCGGCCGGCACCGGTTGCAAGAGAGCGGCAGTCTGCTTCGTGCGACGGCCGCGCGCAGCGGGCGCGGCAGCGGCGGGTGTTTCGGTCGATGCGTCTTGCGGCGCCTGCGCGAGCACGTCACTGGCGATCGAGCGCAGCGTGTTGGCGGCGTTCGCGGAATGGGCGGCTGCGGGGCGCTCGGCGGTCACGGTCTCGACCGAGCCGACAGCGTCGTCGTCGCTCGCCGCAGCCTGTTTTTTCGGCTGCTTCGAAGGCCGGGCTTTGGCCTTGTACTCTTCGGCCGGAAGGAGATGGCCGAGCTTGGCCGGGGCGGTAGGCAAAGGCATGGTGTTCCCTCGAAAGGAATCGGGTCGTGTATCGTGCGCCGCCTGTCGCATCCTGCTCGTCCGCCCGTAAGCTACGTGTGCCGCAGTTTGCGCCCGGTGGCGCGCTTCGTTGTCGAAAACGCCGGTTCGCCTAAGTTTCGATCTGCTCCTTGAGGATGCGTCCGTCGCGTCGCGCCCGCCAAAGAAGCGGGGAAAACGCGCGACACCAATAAAAAAGCCGCCGTTCCGGCTATCGGAACCAGCGGCTGACTTCTCTTTCAGAGCGCCTGCGCCGTGCCCCTTCCACGTAGCCCGGGTCCATGCCGACCGCGCCGAAAGGCGCACGGCGGCTCGCGCAAAGGCTTGAGGAATGGGGTGGACAGGCGCTCATTGCGAACCAATATAGCGTGCCTCAGATGGCTTGTACAGCCTCGACGATGGCCTCTACGTGCCCCGGCACCTTGATGCCGCGAAACTCCCGCCGCAGCACGCCTCGTGCGTCCAGCAGGAACGTCGAACGCTCGATGCCGCGCACTTCCTTGCCGTACATCTTCTTCATCTTGATGACGTCGAACAGCGAGCAAATGGCTTCGTCGGCGTCCGAGACGAGCGTGTAGGGCAGTTCGAGCTTCGCCTTGAAGTTGTCGTGCGACTTCACGCTGTCACGCGAGATGCCGACGATTTCCGCGCCCGCCGCCTTGAACTGGTCGTAGTGGTCGCGAAATTGCAGACTCTCCGTGGTGCAGCCCGGCGTGTTGTCCTTCGGATAGAAGAAGAGCACGACTTTCTGGCCGCGCAGGCTCGAAAGTGTGAACTCGCCGCCCGTGGCGGGCGCGGTGAAGTCGGGAACGGGCTGGTCGACTGCGACTGGCACGAAGGTTTCTCCTGTTGTTCACTTTTGTGTTGTCTATGAATCGCCGATGTAGAAACGGCAGTCTCAGCCCGGCTGCACGATCAGCTCGCCCGCGCGGCCCGGGATTTCACCCCAGGTCACCGGATAAGACGGCAAGCTCGCGCGGTCGAGCGTCGCATGATAGTCGCCCATCGTGGCGAAGCTGTGTCCCTGCGCGCGCCAGCCGGCGAGCAGCTGCTCGAACACCGGCGCGAGCTTCTGGCCTTCCAGCTCGGCGTGCAGCGTGAACACCTGATCGTGCGGATTGTTCGCCGTATGCCGCAAGACGTGCGCCGCGACGTTGCTCTCGTCGACCCCGTCCACGCCGAGCACTTCGTCGAGCGTGGGCAGCGTGGTCGGCATCTGAATGTGCGCGAGCGTGCGGCCATCCAGCACCGGAATGTACGGCGTGTGTCCCCGGCCATCGGAGGCATAGCGCATGCCCCAGGCGTCGATCTGCTCGAACGCGTAGCCGTTCATCTGCCAGCCGGCCGCGCCGTGCGTGACGGGCGGCGCGCCGAAAATCTCGACGAAGCGCGCGTGACTTTGCTGCATCTGCGCGACGGTCCACGCGCGGTCGCGCGAGCGCACGTTGTCCTGCCAGTAGACGTGATCCCACGTATGGATGCCGCATTCGAAGCCGGCTTCGTGGATCGCGCGCATCTCCGACACCGCGCGCCGGCCGATGTCCGGCCCCGGCAGGAGCACGCCGTACATCAGCGTTTTTATGCCGTAGTGCTCGACCACCGACGTGCGCGACACCTTTTGCAGGAAGCCGGGCCGGAACACGCGGCGCAGCGCCCAGCCGGTGTGATCCGGGCCGAGGCTGAACAGGAACGTCGCGCGGGCGTTGTACTTGTCGAGCAGACGCGCGAGGTTCGGCACGCCTTCGCGCGTGCCGCGCAGCGTATCGACGTCGATCTTGAGGACGATGCGGGCCACGCTGCGGTCTTATGCCTGTTCGACGAGCTTGCGGGCTTCGCCCACCTGTCCGCGATACGCCTCGAAAATCTTGCGCAGCGCGTCGTCCATGGTGGCTTGCGGCGCCCAGCCGAGCTCCTGCATGGTGTTGTCGATCTTCGGCACGCGGTTCTGCACGTCCTGATAGCCCGCGCCGTAGTACGCGCCCGACGACGTCTCGACCAGTTGCACTTGCTTCGCCGTCTCCGCGTACTCGGCGAACTCACCCGCGAGCGCGAGCATCTTGTTCGCCAGTTCACGCACCGAGAAGTTGTTCTTCGGATTGCCGATGTTATAGATCTTGCCCGTCGCCACGCCGCCCTTGTTCTCGATGATCTTCATCAGCGCGCCGATGCCGTCGTCGATATCCGTGAACGCGCGCTTCTGCGCGCCGCCATCCACGAGGCTGATGTTCTCGCCGCGCACGATATGGCCGAGGAACTGCGTCACCACGCGCGACGAACCTTCCTTCGGCGTGTAGATGGAGTCGAGGCCGGGGCCGATCCAGTTGAAAGGGCGGAAGAGGGTGAAGTTGAGCCCCTCCATGCCGTAGCCCCAGATCACGCGGTCCATCAGCTGCTTCGAGCACGCATAGATCCAGCGCGGCTTGTTGATGGGGCCGTAGGAGAGCACGGAGTTCTCCGGGTCGAACTGCTCGTCGGTGCACATGCCGTACACCTCGGACGTCGACGGAAACACCAGATGCTTGCCGTACTTCACAGCCGAACGCACGATCGGCAGGTTCGCCTCGAAGTCCAGTTCGAACACGCGCAGCGGCTGCTTCACATAGGTCGCGGGTGTGGCGATGGCAACGAGCGGCAGGATCACGTCGCACTTCTTCACGTGATACTCGACCCACTCCTTGTTGATCGTGATGTCGCCTTCGAAGAAGTGCATCCGCTCGTGATTCGCGAGGTCGCCCAGACGATCGGTTTGCATGTCCATCCCGAAGACTTCCCAGTCGGTGGTTTCGAGGATGCGCTTGGACAGGTGATGGCCGATAAAGCCGTTGACGCCCAGGATGAGAACTTTTTTCATGAATGACGAGAGGATTGAATGAGTCGGCCGAATTCGGCGGAATCGACGGTGCGTTCTTCGCCCAAAGGTTGCGACGCGCTATCGAGCAGCCGATGCCGCAGCTCGTACACGGCGATCACGCGGCCATCGCCGCAGACGCCAAACAGCGCATTATCCGTCACCGTCAGGCCCGGCGGCAAACTGGCCATTGCCGCGAGCCGCGCGGGCGGCATGCCGGGCGCGCCCGTTTGGGGCACGAGACGCGCACGCGCGACGATGAAGCGATGCTCGCCGATATCGGTGAACGCGCCCGGATAAGGCGGCGCCACCGCGCGAATCAGGTTGTAGACGCGCTGCCCTGGCTGCGTCCAGTCGATGCGGCCGTCTTCCGGCTTGCGGCCGCCGTAGTAGCTGCCCGCCGCGAGATCGTTCGGCAGATGCGGCGCTTCGCCCGCGAGCAGGGCGGGCAGCACGCGCCAGAGCGTCTGCTCGGCGGCGACCACGGTTTTATCGAAGACCTGCGCGGCGGTGTCGTCCGGCAGGATCGGCACGGGCGTTTGGGCGAGGATCGCGCCGGCGTCGGGCTTTTCCGCCATTTCGTGCAGCGTCGCGCCGGTTTCGGTCTCGCCGTTGAGCACCGCCCAGTTCGTCGGCACGCGGCCGCGATACTTCGGCAGCAGCGAGCCGTGCATGTTGTATGCGCCGCGCTTCGCGAGCGCGAGCAGCGCGACGGGCAGCATGTGCCGGTAATAGAACGAAAAAATGAAATCGGGCGCGGCTTGGGCCACGGCTTCGTGCACGTCCGGCGCTTTCGGATCGGCGGGCGTGATCACTTCGATGCCGCGCTCCGCCGCGACCTGCGCGACGCTGCCGAACCAGATGTTCTCGCTCGCGCTGTCCTCGTGCGTGACGACGAGCGCGACGTCCACGCCGCGCGCGAGCAGCACTTGCAGACAACGCATGCCGACGTTGTGATACGCGAAGACGACAGCGCGCGGCTTCATCGGCCCGGTTCCTCGCGGCCGATCACGGCAGCCGCCACCGGCTGCACGGCTTCCTGCATCGGCTTATTAGCGATGGACAGCCCGTCGCGTTGTTCGAGAATGGTCTGCACGAGATAACGCGGACGCGCGCGCACCTGCTGATAAATCCGGCCGATGTATTCGCCGAGCAGCCCGAGCGCGAAGATGATCACGCCGAGCATGAAGAACGTGATGGCGAAGAGCGTGAACACGCCCTGAACTTCCGCGCCGAACATGAAGCGGCGAATCAGCAGCAGCACGAACAGGCCCGCCGAGCCGACCGACAGAATCACGCCGATGAACGACAGCCATTGCAGCGGCACCACCGAAAAGCCGGTGACGAGGTCGAAGTTCAGGCGGATCAGGCTATAGAGCGAGTACTTCGATTCGCCCGCGAAGCGTTCCTCGTGCGCGACGTCCACTTCGATCGGGTTCTGCGCGAACGTGTACGCGAGCGCCGGAATGAACGTGTTGATTTCGCCGCAGCGGTTGATCGTGTCGATGATGTGCCGGCTGTACGCGCGCAGCATGCAGCCCTGGTCGGTCATGCGAATCTTGGTGATGCGCTCGCGCAGGCGGTTCATCGCGCGCGACGCTTTCTTGCGCCACAGGCTGTCCTGCCGCTGCTGGCGGATGGTGCCGACGTAGTCGTAGCCCTCGCGCATCTTGGCCACGAGCTTGCCGATTTCCTCCGGCGGGTTCTGCAGGTCGGCGTCGAGCGTCACAACGATCTCACCGCGCGACTGCTCGAAGCCCGCAAGAATTGCCATGTGCTGGCCGTAGTTGCCGTTGAGCAGAATGACGCGCGTGGTGTCGGGGCGCGCGTGGAACTGCTGCGCGAGGAGCGCGGCCGATTTGTCGCGGCTGCCGTCGTTGATGAAGATGACTTCATACGACGCGCCGAGCGCATCGAGCGCCGGGTACAGACGCTGGAAGAGGGCGGCGAGACCGTCTTCCTCGTTGTACACCGGAATGATGACCGAGACCTCGGGCGAATTCGCCGGAAAATCCGTATGACTCATGTGGCTGTGCGTTTCCTTAACGATTGTGTCCATACTGCTCGCAGATTTCATCGACGGACTTCACGACATGCGCGACGTCGTCCGCGCTCATGCCGGGAAAGAGCGGCAACGTCACGGTGCTCGCGCCGAAACGTTCCGCGTGCGGGAACATGCCTTCTTTGTACCCGCGCTCACGGTACAGCGTGAACAAATGCAGCGCCGGATAGTGCACGCCGCTGCCGACGTTGCGCTCCTTCAGTTGCGCCATGAACTCCGCTCGCGTGAGACGCAGGTTTTCGAGCGGCAGCGCGATCTGGAACATATGCCAGTTGCTGTCGGCGAAGTTCTGCACCGGCAGGCCGACGCCGAGCCGCACCGCCGCGCCGCCTTCGAACGCGTCGAAGTAAAGACGCGCCAGTTCGCGGCGGCTTTCCGTGATCGACTCGATCCGGCGCAGCGAGCCCAGCCCGACGCGCGCCGCGACATCCGTGAGATTGTATTTGCCGCCCAGCACGTCGCAGTCCATCCCGTCGAAGCCCGTGCGCGTGATGCCCTGCAGCCGGTACTTGCGCGCGAGTTCGGCTTCTTCTTCGTTGTTCATCACGAGCGCGCCGCCTTCGATCGACGTCACGTTCTTGTTCGCGTGGAAGCTGATCGACACGAGATCGCCGAACGAGCCGATGCGCTTGCCGCGCCAGCTCGCGCCGACCGCCTGTGCGGCGTCTTCGATCACGCGCAGCTTGTGTGCGCGCGCGATCCCGTAGAGCCGGTCCATGTCAACGGGCAGCCCCGCCAGATAGACGGGCATGAGCGCCTTGGTACGCGGCGTAATCGCGCGTTCCAGCAAGTTCAGGTCCATGTTGCGCGTGACCGGGTCGATATCGACGAAAACCGGCGTCGCGCCCACTTCCAGAATCACGTTCGCGGTCGAGACCCAGGTCATCGGCGTGGTGATGACCTCGTCGCCCGGGCCGACGCCCGCGATCCGCAGCGCGATTTCCATCGTGCAGGTGCCGGAATTGAACGCGCGCACCGGGCGGCCGCCGAAATACTCGGACAGCTCCGCTTCGAACTGCTGGTTCTGAGGGCCGGTGGTGATCCAGCCGGAGCGCAGCACGTCGACGACGCCCTGAATGGTCTCCTCGTCGATCTCAGGCTTGACGAAGGGCAGGAACGGCCGCGAGGTCTGAGTCATGGAGTGTTTGCTTAAAGAGGGTGAAGAGAATTGGGGTCAGCCGCGCGCCAGCACGGCCACGCCGACGAGAATGATGCCGATGCCCACGAGCCGCTGCACCGACAGTACTTCGCCGAACAAATACCATGCCGCGAAGGCGTTGACGACGTAGCCGAGCGAGAGCATCGGATAAGCGAGCGACACGTCCACGCGCGATAGCCCGACGATCCACACGACCACGCTCACCACGTAACACGCGAGGCCGCCGATGATAGGCCACTGCGTCGCGATCCTGAAACCGACCGGCAGAATGTTCGCCGGCGTCATGTCGAAATGGCCGACGGCATTCACGCCCGCCTTGAGCAGCAATTGGGCGCAAGCATTCAACAATACGCCGATGACGATGCAAGTGAAGGAAATCGGGTTCATCGATGAAGAATAAGGATACTCGGTTCGCCGCCGGATGCCGCACGGCCGTGCGCCGGCGGCACTTCGGCGGGGGCGCCGCGCGTGTTCAGGGCTGCGGCTTTTCGACGATCACGCGGCGCGCGTCCCGGGCGATGACCTGCATCGGCACATGGCGCGCGAGCATTTCGTCATAGCGCGACGGCGGCAGCAGCGCAAGCGCGTAACGGTCGGCGTCCCACTGCCTGATCCAGTCGTCGAGGGTCGGCAGCCACTTTTGCGGTTCAGCATGGACGCCGAAGTTCAGTTCGTCGGCTTCCTTCACCATGATCATCGTATGGCCGAGGTAGAAGGGCATCGTGTGATCGAGCTTGGCGATCGAATAGAACGGCGTGTCGGGCGGCAGCTTGGCCATCGCGGCCTTCACGGCGGGCACGAGCTTCACGCCCGAGCTGTCGGTGCCGAAGACGTCGTGGCCGGTTCCGGCGATCGTGCCGAGCAGCAGCCACGCAGCGCCGAGACCCGCCGCGCCCGCTAGCACGCTGCGGCGGTTCAGCCAAAGCCCGACGATGGTCACGACAAACGCTACAGCGAGTCCGGCGTAAACCCACATCTGGAACGCCCGATACAGCCCGTTCGGCGTATTCCCACTGCCGGCCCGGCCGAGGAAAATCGCGCCGAACGCCGCGGCGATCAGGAGCACCGCATAGCCGATCAGATGCCGGCGGTACTGGCTGCGCGTGAGCGACGGCAGATACAGCCCGAACACGAGCGCGATGGCCGGCGCAATCGGCAGCACGTAGGAAATGAGCTTGGAATGCGATGCGCTGAAGAACACGAAAATGAACGCGGACCAGACGAGCAGCATCGTCACCGGCGCGAAGCCGTTCGGCTGGCGCGGCGTCTTGATGCCGTGGCGCACGCTCTGAAACGCAATGGACAGCCACGGCAGAAACCCGACGATCAGCACCGGCACGAAGTAATAGAACGCGCCGGGACGGTTCTGCTCGGGCGTCAGATAGCGCTTGAACTGCTGGACGATGAAGAAGAAATCGAAGAATTCGGGATTCTTCATTTGCACCAGCACGAACCACGGCGCGGCGACGAGGAGGAACACGATCAGGCCGCTGCCGATATAGAGCCGCTTCCACAGCGCCCAGTCGCGCGAAACCAGCGAATAGAGCACCAGCACCGCGCCCGGCAGAATCAGCCCGACCAGACCCTTCGAGAGCACGGCGGCGGCCATCGCGGCCCAGCAGAGCCACATCCACAGGCGCACCTGCCGCGTGGGCAGGCCGGGGCGCTGCGCGAGCAGCAGCGCGCACAGCGTCACTTCCATCCAAAACGACAGGCCCATGTCGAGCGTGTTGAAGTGGCCCATCAGGTTCCAGTACGGGCACGTCGCGAGGATCACGGCGGCGGCGAAACCGGTCATCGCGTTGAACACGCGCGTGCCGGTGTAGCCGACGAGCAGCACGCCCGCGAAGCCGGTGAGCGCGGTATAGAGCCGCGCCTGCCATTCGCCGATGCCGAACCACGCGAACGTCAGCGCGTTCGCCCATGTTTGCAGCGGCGGCTTCTCGAAATACTTGTAGCCGTTGTAGCGCGGCGTGATCCAGTCGCCGGTCACGAACATCTCGCGCGCCATTTCGGCGTAGCGGCCTTCGTCGCTCGGCACCAGATGGCGCCAGCCGAGCGGCGCGAACCAGATGATCGCGAGCGCGAGGACGAGAAGAATGAGCGAAAGACGTGTGAGCGGTAGCCGCGAAGGCGTATCGTTCATGAAGTCGACCTGTCCGATGCCGCAATTGCGGCGCTAGTGAAACGAAATGGCTTGGGCGCGTGGCGAGGCCCGTACATGCGGCTTCATGCGCCGGACGCTCAGGCACGGGGGTTCGCTTGCAACGGCGAAGCGTGCCGGGAGCCGCGCCCGGGAGCCGGCTGCGCGGCGCGCGCCGGGCGGGAGTGTATCGCACGGGCAGCCGCGATTCGTCAATTTGGCGCACGGACACTGTGCGCGCCGGCCGTCGAAGCCGCGCGAGTGTGCCTCACGCGGGCTTATCGGACGCTTAATCCGCGTTCAGGCTTCGATCAGCAGCGCCGCCGCCACGCGCCGCCCCTCGGACATCAGAATGTTGTAGGTGCGGCAGGCCGCGCCGAAGTCCATTGTCTCGACGCCGATGTGATGCTTCGCCAGATTCGCGGTCAGGCGCGGATGCGGGAAGCGCAATTTCGAGCCGCTGCCGAAAATCACGACCTCGGGCGCGGCCTCGACCAGCGCATCGAAATTTTCGGGAGTGAGGGCGTCGAACGCGGCGACGGGCCAGTCCTGCACGGGCGCATCCGGCACCACGATCACGCTGCCTTCGTGGCGCTGAAGATTGACGGCTACGAAGCCTTCGCCGTAGCTCGTGATGGTGTTGAGCGCGCCGCTGGATTCCTGATGAAGTTTCAAAACGATGATCCGGCAAGGAAAGAGGGGGCGGCCCGGTTCCGGCTGACGCCCAGCGCCCGATCCGGCGCGGCCCTTCGGCGGGGCAGAACGCTCCCGCCGATGGTGCACGATGGTGCATTGCGGAACTGAGCCATAATCAGTAAATTATAACTTTCCGGCCGCCGGGTTCGCTTGCGGCGCCCGTTGCGCTCGCGTGCCGCCACAAGCCGCCTTCGACACGCAAACCGGCCGGCAGCGCCCTCGCCCTATCTGGCCCGGCGTCAATCGCGGCGCCGGCCATGCGCATAATCAAGCGGCTGGGTCGGCCGCACGACTCCGCAACACCCCGCTTTGCCTGTTCGCCGCCGTTTCGTCGATACTTCGAGCGGTGCCGCGCGTCGAACGGCGCGGCAGCCGCCGAAATCGCCCGCTTCAGCAGCCGCACAATAAGCGAACCCGACAGCCCGTTCAACAAAAGAGCCGCTAGCCGTGAAACCCATCCTTAAATCCAATAAGCTGCAAAACGTCTGCTACGACATTCGCGGGCCCGTGCTCGAACACGCGAAGCGCCTCGAAGAAGAAGGGCATCGCATCATCAAGCTGAATATCGGGAATCTGGCGCCGTTCGGCTTCGAGGCGCCCGACGAGATCATTCAGGACATGATCCGCAATCTGCCCGGCTCGTCGGGCTATTCGGACTCGAAGGGCGTGTTCGCGGCGCGCAAGGCGATCATGCACTACACGCAGCAAAAGGGCGTGGCGGGCGTCGAACTGGACGACATTTTTATCGGCAATGGCGCGTCCGAACTGATCGTGATGGCCATGCAGGCGCTTCTGAACGACGGCGACGAAGTGCTGCTGCCCGCGCCCGACTATCCGCTGTGGACGGCCGCCGTGAGCCTCTCTGCGGGCACGCCGCGCCATTACATGTGCGAGGAAGGCAACGGCTGGATGCCGGATCTCGACGATATCCGCGCGAAGATCACGCCGAACACGAAGGCGCTCGTCGTCATCAATCCGAACAACCCGACGGGCGCGCTGTACTCGGACGAACTGCTGCACGAACTGATCGGCATTGCGCGCGAGCACGGTCTCATCATTTTCGCTGACGAGGTCTACGACAAGATCATCTACGACGGCAAGACGCACACGTCGATGGCCGCGCTCTCCGAAGACGTGATCACGGTCACGTTCAACAGCCTCTCGAAGAGCTATCGCTCGTGCGGCTATCGGGCAGGCTGGATGGCGATTTCCGGGCTGATCGAAGAAAACCGTCGCCGCGCGAAAGATTATCTGGAAGGGCTCGGCATTCTCGCGTCCATGCGCCTGTGCCCGAACGTTCCCGGCCAGTACGCCATTCAGACGGCGCTCGGCGGCTACCAGAGCATCAACGACCTGATCGTGCCGGGCGGGCGGCTTTTCAAGCAGCGCGATCTCGCCTACGACATGCTCACGGCCATTCCGGGCGTGAGCTGCGTGAAGCCGCAGGCCGCGCTCTACATGTTCCCGAAGCTCGACCCGAAGATGTACCCGATTGCCGACGACCAGCAGTTCATCACCGATCTGCTGCTCGAAGAACGCGTGCTGCTCGTGCAAGGCACCGGCTTCAACTGGCCGACGCCGGACCATTTCCGCGTGGTCTTCCTGCCGAACATCGACGATCTGGCCGATTCGATCAACCGCATCGCGCGCTTCCTCGACGGCTATCGCAAACGGCACTCCGCTTAATTTCCCTTTATAAGACTCGCGCAGTATGGAACCGATCAAAGTAGGACTCTTGGGCTTCGGCACGGTAGGCAGCGGCACTTTCACGGTGCTGCGGCGCAATCAGGAAGAAATCAAACGACGCGCGGGCCGCGGCATCGAGATCGCGCGCATCGCGGTCCGCACGCCGGCCAAGGCGAAGGCCGCTGAAGGCGTCGACATCACCGACGACTTCCATGCGGTCGTCGACGATCCTTCCATCGCGATCGTGTGCGAAATGATCGGCGGAACGGGTTTCGCGCGGGAGCTGGTGCTGCGCGCAATCGCCAACGGCAAGCATGTGGTCACGGCGAACAAGGCGCTGCTCGCGGTCCACGGCACGGAGATTTTCGAAGCGGCACGCGCGAAGGGTGTGATGGTCGCGTTCGAGGCGGCGGTGGCAGGCGGCATTCCGATCATCAAGGCGCTGCGAGAGGGGCTGACCGCGAATCGGATCGAGGCCATTGCGGGCATCATCAACGGCACGACGAACTACATTCTTTCCGAGATGCGCGACCGCGGCATCGACTTCGCGACGGCGCTTTCGGCCGCGCAGGAGTTGGGCTACGCCGAAGCCGATCCGACCTTCGACATCGAAGGCGTCGACGCCGCGCACAAGATCACGATCATGAGCGCGATTGCGTTCGGCGTGCCGGTGCAGTTCGACCGCGCGTATGTGGAGGGCATCAGCAAGCTCGCGGCCATCGACATTCGCTACGCCGAGGACCTCGGCTATCGCATCAAGCTGCTGGGCATCGCGCGGCGCACGGAGAAGGGCATCGAGCTGCGCACGCATCCGACGCTCGTGCCGGAGAAGCGCCTGCTCGCGAACGTCGAAGGCGCGATGAATGCGGTCGTCGTGCACGGCGACGCGGTCGGCATGACGCTTTACTACGGCAAGGGCGCGGGCGCGGAGCCGACGGCCTCCGCCGTGGTCGCCGATCTCGTGGACGTCACGCGCCTCCATACCGCCGATCCGGAGCATCGCGTGCCGCATCTGGCTTTCCAGCCCGACAGTCTTTCGAACACGCCGATTCTGCCCATCGAAGAGGTCACGAGCGGCTATTACCTGCGGCTGCGCGTGGCGGACGTCACGGGCGTGCTCGCCGACATCACGCGCATTCTGGCGGACAAGGGCATCTCCATCGACGCGCTGTTGCAAAAGGAATCGCAACAGGTCGACGGCGCGCAGGCGGGCGAGACGGACATCATCCTCATCACGCACGAGACCGTGGAAAAGAACGCGAACGCGGCCATCGCGGAAATCGAGGCGCTCTCGACGGTGGTCTCGAACGTGACGAAGCTGCGCATCGCAGCCCTCAATTAAGCGCAGGAAAGCGACATGAACTACATTTCGACGCGCGGCGCTGGCACCGGCGAGCGCCACACGTTTTCCGACATCCTGCTCGGCGGGCTCGCGAAGGACGGCGGCCTGTATCTGCCGGCGGAGTATCCGCGCGTATCGGCCGATGAACTCGCGCGCTGGCGCACGCTGTCGTACGCGGATCTCGCGTTCGAAGTGCTGTCGAAATTCAGCGACGACATTCCCGCCGACGACCTGCGCTCGCTCACGCGCAAGACGTACACGGCGCAGGTCTACAGCAACGTGCGTCACGAGGAAAGCGCGTCCCAGATCACGCCGCTCAAGACGCTCGGCGTGGAAAACGGCGCGCCGCTTTCGTTGCTGGAGCTGTCGAACGGTCCGACGCTCGCGTTCAAGGACATGGCGATGCAACTGCTCGGCAATCTGTTCGAGTACGCATTGGCCAAGCACGGCGAGGAACTGAACATCCTCGGCGCGACGTCGGGCGATACCGGCAGCGCCGCCGAATACGCGATGCGCGGCAAGACCGGCGTGCGTGTCTTCATGCTGTCGCCGCACAAGAAAATGAGCGCGTTCCAGACCGCGCAGATGTTCTCGCTGCAAGATCCGAACATCTTCAATCTGGCGGTAGAAGGCAATTTCGACCACTGCCAGGACATCGTGAAAGCCGTATCGAACGATCACGCCTTCAAGGCGAAGCACAAGATCGGCACGGTCAATTCGATCAACTGGGCGCGCGTCGTGGCGCAGGTCGTCTACTACTTCAAGGGCTATTTTGCCGCGACGAAGAGCAATGACGAGCGCGTGTCCTTCACCGTGCCGTCCGGCAACTTCGGCAATGTGTGCGCGGGGCACATCGCGCGCATGATGGGCCTGCCGATCGATCAGCTCGTCGTCGCGACGAACGAAAACGACGTGCTCGACGAGTTCTTCCGGACCGGCGTGTACCGCGTGCGCGGGGCGGCGGAGACGTATCACACGACGTCGCCGAGCATGGACATTTCGAAGGCGTCGAACTTCGAGCGTTTCGTGTACGACCTGCTCGGTCGCGATCCGGCGCGCGTCGTGCAGCTTTTCCGCGATGTCGAAGAGCAGGGCGGCTTCGATCTCGCGGCGAGTGGCGACTTCGCGCGCGTGAAGCAGTTCGGCTTCGTGTCGGGCAAGAGCGGCCACGACGACCGCGTGCGGACCATTCGCGATGTCTTCGAGCGTTACGACACGATGATCGACACGCACACGGCGGACGGCGTGAAGGTCGCCCGCGAGAATCTCAAGCCCGGCGTGCCGATGATCGTCCTCGAAACGGCGCAGCCGATCAAATTCGGCGAAACCATCCGCGAGGCGCTCGAACGCGAGCCCGAGCGCCCGGCGGCCTTCGTGGGACTTGAAAAACTGCCACAAAGGTTCGATATCGTTCCTGCCGATGCGGCCGTCGTGAAGGCTTATATCGCCGAGCGGACCTGAGTTTCGGGAGCCACACGACGCGCGGGGGCGCGGCCTGAACGGGGGCCGCGCCCCCGCGGCGCTTTCGGCGCGCGCATCGCGGGCATTTTTGCCGGTCGCCAGACCGGACAACCGCCCGGACAAAGGCGTCAGACGGCGAAAAAGCCGTCAAAAGCTGCTAAAATCTCAGGTTTTTCGCCGTACTCCATTCGAAAGGACGCGCCGTGCTGTCTACCGCCAATATCACCATGCAATTCGGGCCCAAGCCCCTCTTCGAGAACATCTCGGTCAAGTTCGGCGAAGGCAATCGCTATGGCCTGATCGGGGCGAACGGCTGCGGCAAGTCGACGTTCATGAAGATTCTGGGCGGCGATCTCGAACCCTCGTCCGGCAACGTCATGCTGGAGCCGAACGTGCGTCTCGGCAAGCTGCGTCAGGACCAGTTCGCCTACGAAGACATGCGCGTGCTCGACGTCGTCATGATGGGCCACACCGAGATGTGGGCCGCCATGACCGAGCGCGACGCGATCTACGCGAACCCGGACGCCACCGACGACGACTACATGCGCGCCGCCGAACTTGAAGCGAAGTTCGCGGAATACGACGGCTACACCGCCGAAGCACGCGCGGGCGAACTGCTGCTCGGTATCGGCATCAATATCGCCGACCACAACGGGCCGATGAGCAACATCGCGCCGGGTTGGAAGCTGCGCGTGCTGCTCGCGCAGGCGCTTTTCTCGAAGCCTGACGTGCTGCTGCTGGACGAGCCGACCAACAACCTGGACATCAACTCGATCCGTTGGCTGGAAGACGTGCTCAACCAGTACAACTCGACGATGATCATCATCTCGCACGATCGGCACTTCCTGAACCAGGTCTGCACTCACATGGCGGACATGGACTACGGCACGCTGAAGATCTGGCCGGGCAACTACGACGACTACATGCTCGCGAGCACGCAGGCCCGCGAGCGCCAGCAGGCCGCGAACGCCAAGGCGAAGGAACGCGTGGCGGACTTGCAGGATTTCGTGCGCCGCTTCTCGGCCAACAAGTCGAAGGCGCGCCAGGCCACCAGCCGCCTGAAGATGATCGACAAGATCAAGATCGAGGAATTCAAGCCGTCGTCGCGGCAGAACCCGTTCATCCGCTTCGACTTCGAGAAAAAGCTGCATAACATCGCGGTGGTGGCCGAAGGCATCACGAAGAAGTACGACCGCACCATCTTCCAGAACTTCAACTTGAGCGTGCAGCCGGGCGAACGCATTGCGATCATCGGCGAGAACGGCGCGGGCAAGACCACGCTGCTCAAGGCGCTGAAGGGCGCGCTGCAACTCGACGGCGGCACGATCAAGTGGGCGGAGAACGCGAACGTCGGCTACATGCCGCAGGACACGTACGAAGAGTTCCCGAAGGACGAGACGCTGACCGAATGGGTGGACCAATACCGTCAGGAAGGCGACGACGAACAAATGGTGCGCGGCACGCTCGGCCGTCTGCTGTTCAATGCGGACGACATCAAGAAGAACGTGAAGGTGCTGTCGGGCGGCGAAAAGGGCCGCATGATCTGGGGCAAGCTCATGCTGGGCCGCCACAACGTGCTCTTGATGGACGAGCCGACCAACCACATGGACATGGAGTCGATCGAGTCGCTGCAGATCGCGCTGGACAAGTACGAGGGCACGCTCGTTTTCGTGTCGCATGACCGCGAATTCGTGAGCGGGCTGGCGAACCGGATCATCGAAGTAAAGACGGATGGCACGCTGCGGGACTTCGGCGGGAACTACGAGGATTTCCTGGCGAGCCAGGGAATTCAGTAAGTCGGAGAGGTCAGCCGCAGAAGAGAAAAAAGCCGCGTTCGCGGCTTTTTTCGTTTGCAGGCGCCGGTTTTGTTGTGTCAGGTAACCGGCAAACCTCGCATCGGCAGCCCATCCCAGGTTTCGCCATGACGGAGGCGGATGCCGCTTTCTGGGTCCGCCCATCGCATGTTGAGCAGCGCCAGCCGCGTAATCAACTCGGCCAACCGGCCAACACTCACAGGTTGTCGTTCCGGAACCGCATTGCCGTTCCCTCGCGCGTGATCCGCTCCCAAATCGCGCGCTTCTCCTCGTCGCTCAGAAATACCCAGTTCGACACTTCGCCTGCCGTGCGGCCACACCCCTTGCAGACTTCGTCGAAAAGCGTGGAGCACACGCCGATGCAAGGGCTGTCGGGAAGGTCGTGAAGGATCGAAGACATGAACGGAATGGTCGGGGAAAGAGTCAACGGGCAATACTGTAGCCTATCCGCGCAATCCAGTGATGCCGCTGGTTGTAGTCCAGAATGTCCTCGCCGTAGCCGTTGAAATAGCTCGCGAAGACATAGCCGCCCCACGCACTGCCGATCAGTTTCGCAAGCGGATACGTCAGTTGCGACTCGACGCTGCCGTACCAGTGCTTCGTGCCCTTGCGCAGTGTCGTCGCGAGTTGCCAGCTATCCGGGCTGCCGTATTTCACGAGGAAATCCACGTAGCCGCGATAATCCGCGATATCTTCGTTGCCGCTTTTCGACAGGTAGTAGTAGAACTTCGGCGACAGCGTCAGGTGATTGCTGTTCACGTCGCCGAAATCCCACGTCGGGCGCACGAACGCGATGTTGATCGCGCGCGACTCGGCGCCGCTTCGCCCGTTCGACTCATGCCCGATGCCCGCCGCGACGCCCATGCGCGTGAAGAGCGGGCTCTTCCAGCCGGTGTCCTGCACGTAATAGAAAAGCTGCGGCTGATAGCTCGTATCGCGGAAAGGCGCGGACGGCGCGGAAAGATTCCAGATCGACGTCTGCGTGTACGCGAAATACAGGTTGTCGAGAAAGCCGCGTGAGCGCGGATCGTCGGGCAAATGCAGCCGGTACTTGAAGCTGAACTGGAACTTCGCGAGGTTGTCGCCGTTGCGTCCGTCGGCGAAGTAAATCGGCTCGAAGGTCGAGAAGCGGCCGGAGAGCATCGTGTCGTTCGTCGTGGTCGGCACGTCGGACGTGTGCGCCACGGCCGTCGCGCTGGCAAGCTGCGCCGGCGTCGCCGCTTGCGTCTCGCGCTGCTCGGCCGCGGCCACCTGCGTTTGATCCGCTCCCCGATTCAGCGTGACGAGCATCGGCGAGGCATCGAAGCCGACCGGATCGATCTTCACCGTGCCTCGAGCCGAATCGGGCCACGCCGCCGAAAATCGCACCCGCCGATATTGCCCCGGCGCGAGCCGCAGACGATCGGGCGTCTTCGGATCGCGTGCAAGCGTCAGCGGCGCGGGCGGCAGGTCGCCGTTGGTCAGGCGCACGGTGAGTTCCTTCGGCACGTCCACGGTGAGCGGCTTGTTGTCGTCGTCGGTGTAGAGCAGGGTCAGTTCGAGCGGCTGAGCCGCCGCCGCTTCGCGCGCCGGTTGCAGCACGGCAACGGTCGCGTGCGCCGCGGTGCCTAGCAGGAGACCCGACGCAAGGCAGGACCACCGCAGAGCGCGGCGGCGGGTTTCGACGTTGATGCGGATTGCAAGCGATCGCGGGCCTGAAGCCATGTAGTCGGCATCCTGTTCGGCTAAGAGGGGGAAAGGGAGCGCCGGACGGCGCGCAGACCGCGTCCGTCAAAGCGCAAGAACCTTCGATCCTAACTGGATGACGCCGATCTTGCCCGCATGGCCAGCGTCAATGGCCCGTGGCCGCCTGCCAGAGCATCGCGGCATTGAGCGCGACGATGGCGCCCGCGCAGCCCCACGACAGCGCGAGCGGCACCCGCGCGACGCGCCAGCGGCCCATCAGCCCCGCATCGGAGGCGAAACGCACGAGCGGGATCACCGCGAGCGGCAGTTGCAGGCTCAACACGACCTGCGTGGCGACGAGCAGCGCGTTCGAGCCGTGCTGACCGAAGCTCGCGACCGCCACGAGCGCGGGCCCGATCGCCAGGGCGCGCGTGAGCAGCGCACGCGCCCAGCGCGCCACTTTCAGGTTCAGGAAGCCTTCCATCACGGCCTGTCCGGCGAGCGTGCCCGTGACCGTCGCATTGAGGCCGCACGCGAGCAGCGCGGCCGCGAACGTGATGCCGGCCCAGTGACTGCCGACGAGCGGCGCGATGAGCCGATGCGCGTCGGCGAGATCGTCGACTTCGGCGTGGCCCGCCGCGTGGAAAACGGCTGCCGCCACGATCAGCAGCGACGCGTTGACGATGAACGCGATGGCGAGCGACGCAAACGTGTCGATATTCACGCCGGAGAGCGCATCGCCGATGGCTTCGTCGTCGCCCGACGGCGCGTGATCGCGCACGAGCGACGAGTGCAGGTAAAGGTTGTGCGGCATGACGGTGGCGCCGAGCACGCCGGCGGCGAGCCAGAGCATGCCGGCATCGCGCACGAGAGCGCGCGGCGGTGCGAAGCCCGCAAGCGCTTCGTGCCACGCCGGATGCGCGAGCACGAGCTGAATGACGAAGCACAAGCTCACGAACAAAATCAGCGCGGTGACGGCGCGTTGCAGGGGGCGTTTGCCGCGGCTTTGCAGCGCGAGCATCGCGAAGGTGCCGACCGCCGAGATCAGCACGCCCGCCGTCAGGGAGACGCCCAAAAGCATCTGCAATGCGACCGCGCTGCCGACCACTTCGGCGACATCGCACGCGATGATCGCGACCTCGCACGCAACCCACAGCACGAGCGTCGTGCGGCGGCTGTAGCGTTCGCGGCACAGTTGCGCGAGATCGCGCCCGGTCACGACGCCCACGCGAGAAGCGACCCACTGGAGCAACATGCCCATCAGGCTCGCGAGCAGCACCACGAAGAGCAACTGATAGCCGTAGCGTGCGCCGCTCGACAGTGCCGTCGCCCAGTTGCCCGGGTCCATGTAGCCGACGGCGACGAGCGCGCCGGCACCCGCGAACGAGTACCAGCGGCCGCGCGGCCGCCGGGGCGGCACCTCGCGCGTGTCGGGGCGGGAAGGTGCGTCGGACTTCGAGGCGGAGAGTTGGGCAAGCGCGGACGGGTTGGTGTTCATGCAGACGGTGGCCTCGGAGTGCGGTGCAACGGCGCGCTCGGGCGGCTCCCGAGGCCGCCATGGCAGCGTGCGTGACGGTTACGACGGCGACGCTTTTCCGCGACGCACGCGGGAGAGATAAGCAACGACTGTTCCGCTGACCGTTCCCCGCGGCTGGCGGTGTCCGCCGTCTCGGCACGCGCCGCTCTTCCCGGCGTTGCGAACGAGCGCCAGGTGGCGGGGAACGACTGCCATCAATATTGACATTACCGCACGCTTTCGGCCCGGCGTCCTTGCGCGCGTATGGTTTTATCAGGTGCCGCCGCAGGCGATTAGGGGCTAAAATGCGCGCACTTTTGCGGGCGGCGGCGGGCGGTGAATGTCGGCGTTCTTCCCCGTGTGCTTTGCGCGACAAGCGGCGCATTATTTTTTGTCGCACTTCGGTTTAGTGGTAGTTTTCGGGTTTTTACAGGGAGTCGCGGGTCGTTCGACCGGACAAGGCGGACCCGCGTGGCGCGATGCCATCGAGAAGTCGGAACAAGGGAGAATCGAGATGAACAAGAAACTGGCGAAGCTCGCGGGCGCGCTCGGATGCGCCGCGACGCTGTTGCCGCTCGCGGCATCGGCGAAAGACACGCAGCTCAACGTGTACAACTGGTCGGATTACATCGCCAAGGACACGATCCCGAACTTCACCAAGCAGACCGGCGTCAAGGTGAAGTACGACAACTACGACAGCGACGACACCCTGCAGGCGAAGCTCCTCACGGGCAATTCGGGCTACGACATCGTGGTGCCGACGAGCAACTACGCGGGCAAGCAGATCGCCGCGAATATCTTCTCGCCGCTCGACAAGTCGAAGCTGCAGAACCTGAAATATCTCGATCCCACGTTGATGCAACTCGTCGCGGGCGCGGACCCCGGCAACAAGTACGCGGTGCCCTGGGCGTACGGCACGACCGGGCTCGGCTATAACGTCGACAAGGCGAAGCAGATTCTCGGCGCGAACGTCGAACTCAACAACTGGGACGTTCTCTTCAAGCCGGAGAACATCTCGAAGCTGAAGGCGTGCGGCGTGTCCGTGCTGGATGCGCCCGACCAGATGTTCGCCGCCGCGCTGCATTACATCGGCAAAGACCCGATGAGCACGAACCCGGCGGACTATCGCGAAGCGCTCGCGATGCTCAAGAAGATTCGCCCGTACATCACGCAGTTCAATTCGTCGGGCTATATCAACGACATGGTCGGCGGCGACATTTGCTTCACCTACGGCTGGTCGGGCGACGTCGTGATCGCGAAGCACCGCGCCGTCGAGGCGAAGAAGCCGTTCAAGATCGACTACTACATTCCGAAGGGCGGCGCGCCGATCTGGTTCGACGTGATGGCCATTCCGAAGGACGCGAAGAACAAGGAAGCGGCGCACGAGTGGATCAACTACATCGAGACGCCGCAGGTGCATGCCGCCATCACGAACGCGGTGTACTACCCGAGCGCGAACGTCGAAGCGCGCAAGTACGTGGACAAGGACGTGGCGAACGACCCGGCGGTGTATCCGCCGCAGGACGTCATCAAGACCTTGTTCCTGCTGAAGCCGCTGCCGCCGGAGATCCAGCGTTTGCAGACGCGGCTCTGGACTGAATTTAAGTCCGGCCGCTAAGTCGAGAGAACCGGTTATTCATTGAAATGACGAAGCCCTCGGACCTCCGGGGGCTTTGTTCGTGATCCGTCCGAGTGAACGGAGACGCGAACGATAGACGCAGGAGTTGAACAGGCGATCATGAGTGAGCAGTCGAGCGCGTTGAAGGCAGCGCCACAATCGGGCCGGCCGCAGCCGGGAAGTACGGTATCGGGGCCGGGCGCGAACGACAACTTCGTGCAGGTCGTGAACGTCGTCAAGAAATTCGGCGAGACGGTGGCCGTTCGGGGCGTCGATCTGTCGGTGAAGAAGGGCGAGCTTTTCGCGCTGCTCGGCAGTTCCGGATGCGGAAAGTCGACGCTGCTGCGTATGCTCGCCGGCCTCGAATCCGTGACGGAAGGGCAGATTCTGATCGACGGCGAAGACCTCGCGAAGATGCCGCCGTATCGCCGGCCGGTCAACATGATGTTCCAGTCCTACGCGCTCTTTCCGCACATGAGCGTGGAGTCGAACGTCGCGTTCGGGCTCAAGCAGGAAGGCGTGAAGGGCGCCGAACTGAAGGACCGCGTGCAGGACGCGTTGCAACTCGTCCAGATGGCGCAGTACGCGAAGCGCAAGCCGCACCAGCTTTCCGGCGGCCAGCAGCAGCGCGTGGCGCTCGCGCGCAGTCTCGTCAAGCGTCCGAAGCTGCTTCTGCTCGACGAGCCCATGTCCGCGCTCGACAAGCAGATCCGTCAGCGCACGCAGATGGAACTCGTGAATATTCTCGATCAGGTGGGCGTCACCTGCATCATGGTCACGCACGATCAGGAAGAAGCGATGACCATGGCCAATCGCCTTGCCGTGATGAGCGAAGGGCGAATCGTGCAGCTCGGCACGCCGCACGAGGTCTACGAATATCCGAACACGCGTTTCTCGGCGCAGTTCATCGGCTCGACGAATCTCTTCGACGGCACGGTCGTCGAAGACGAGCCGGACCACATTTTCGTGGAATCGGCGGAGTTGCCGGTGCGCCTGTACGTGAGCCACGGCATCACCGGGCCGCTCGGCATGCCGGTCACCATCTCGGTGCGCCCCGAGCGCATCGCGCTCACCCGCAAGCCGCCCGAGGGCGTGTTCAACTGGGGACACGGCAAGATCAGCAACATCGCTTATATGGGCGGTTACACGCTTTATCACGTGACGCTCGACAGCGGCAAGACGGTGGTCGCGAATCTGTCGAGCCTTGCGATCGGCGAGATAGAATCGCCGACTTTCGACGACGAAGTCTACGTGCGATGGAGCGCGTCAGCGGGCGTGGTGCTGACGTCATGATGATGAACGTGCTCAAGCGTATCGGCGTGAGCGGGCGCACCGCGGTCATCGCCGGGCCATATCTGTGGCTTCTGCTGCTGTTCTTCGTGCCGTTCCTGCTGGTCGTGAAGATCAGCTTTGCGGACAGCGAACTCGGGATTCCGCCGTACACGCAACTCGTGGCGATGAAAGACGGCGTGATGAACATCGCGCTGGATTTCTCGCACTACGCGTTCCTGTTGACCGACAGTCTGTACTTCGCGACCTATATGAATTCGCTGCTGGTCGCGGCGGTCTCCACGGTGCTGTGCCTCCTGATCGGCTATCCGATGGCGTATTACATCGCGCGCTCGAATCCGGCCACGCGCAATCTGCTGATGATGGCCGTGATGCTGCCGTTCTGGACGTCCTTCCTGATTCGCGTGTATGCGTGGATCGGCATTCTCAAGAACAACGGACTCCTGAATAACTTTCTGATGTCCATCGGCCTGATTCATACGCCGATCGAGCTCTACCACACGAATATCGCCGTCTATATCGGCATGGTGTATTCGTATCTGCCGTTTCTCGTGATGCCGCTCTACGCGCATCTCGTGAAGATGGACCTGACCTTGCTCGAAGCCGCCTACGACCTGGGCGCGAAGCCGTGGAAGGCGTTCGTGCAGATCACGCTGCCGCTGTCGAAGAACGGCATCATCGCGGGATGCCTGCTCGTGTTCATTCCGGCGGTGGGCGAGTACGTGATTCCCGAACTGC
The DNA here is from genome assembly GCF_031450785.1 of Caballeronia sp. LZ062. Taxonomy (NCBI): domain Bacteria; kingdom Pseudomonadati; phylum Pseudomonadota; class Betaproteobacteria; order Burkholderiales; family Burkholderiaceae; genus Caballeronia; species Caballeronia sp. LZ062. The sequence continues at coordinate 1,202,366 of NZ_JARTWB010000002.1, read as the reverse complement.
TCGGCGGCGCGGATACGCTGATGATCGGCCGCGTGATGTGGAACGAGTTCTTCGATAACGCCGACTGGCCGATGGCTTCCGCCGTCACCTGTGCGATGGTCCTGCTGCTGCTCGTGCCGATGGCGCTTTTCCAGCACTTCCAGGCGAAGCAACTGGAGGACAAGCGATGATCAAGCCGAGCCGTTCACTGCAAATCACGTTTCTGGGCATCGGGTTCGCGTTTCTGTATATCCCGATCATCAGCCTCGTCGTTTACTCGTTCAACGACTCGCCGCTCGTCACCGTGTGGACCGAATTTTCGCTGAAGTGGTATCGCGCGCTCTGGTCCGATGACGAACTCATCAACGCCGCATGGCTTTCTCTGCGCATCGCGTTCCTGACGGCATGCGCGTCGGTCGTGATCGGCACGTGGGCGGGCTTCGTGCTCGCGCGCATGGGGCGCTTTCGCGGCTTCACGCTGTACACCGGCATGATCAACGCGCCGCTCGTCATTCCCGAAGTTATTCAGGGCATTTCGCTGCTGCTGCTTTTCGTCGAAATGGCGAAGCTGATCGGCTGGCCTGCGGGGCGCGGTCTGTTCACCATCTGGATCGGGCACGTGATGCTGTGCATCTCGTATGTCGCGATCATCGTGGAATCGCGCGTGCGGGAATTGAATCCGTCGCTGGAAGAAGCCGCACTCGATCTCGGCGCGACGCCGCTGCGCGTGTTCTTCTCGATCACGCTGCCGCTGATTTCGCAGGCGCTCATCGCGGGGTGGCTGCTGTCGTTCACGCTGTCCATCGACGATCTCGTGCTGTCGGCATTTCTGTCCGGACCGGGATCGACGACGCTGCCGCTCGTCGTGTTCTCGCGCGTGCGTCTGGGGCTGAATCCGGAGATGAATGCGCTGGCGACGCTCTTTATCGCGCTGGTGACGGTGGGCGTGATCGCCGCGAATGTCTTCATGCAGCGCAGTGAGCGGCGGCGGCTTGCTGCGGTGAGTTGATCTTTTTGCGCTGCGCAGCGAATGGCGGCCCCGGAAGGGCCGCTCGCTTATCAAGGCGTCGCCATGTGCGTTGCGAAAGTCGCGGCGTCGGTGTTCGTCCCGCATAGCAGCACGCCTACGCGCTTGCCTTGCAACGTCTCGCGCAACGGGCCGAGGAGGGCGGCAGTAGCCGCCGCGCACGCCGGCTCGACCGCCAGCTTCAGTTCGCTGAACAACTGCCGCATGCCGTTGCGCAATTCGCTGTCCGACACGGTCACGACCGCGTCAATATGACGTCGGCACAACTCGTAGCTGTACTGCTCGGTATGCGGCGCCATCAGTGAATCGGCGATGCTTTGCATTGCGCCCATCTTCACCGTATGGTTCGCCGAGAAGCTGCGGCTCATCGCATCCGATCCTTCCGGCTCCACGCCGTACACGTGCAGCGCGGGATTCGCGAGGCGCATCGCGGTCGAGACGCCCGCCGCCAGTCCGCCGCCACCGATCGGCACGATGACCGCATCGAGATCGGGCGCCTGCGACGTCCACTCGTAGCCGAGCGTCGCCGTGCCGAGCACCGTGCGATAGCCGTTGAACGGATGAATGAACACGCGGCCTTCCTCCGCCTCCACGCGCCGCACGACATCGAATGCTTCGGCGACGTTCTCCGCGAACACGATGTCCGCCCCGAAGCGCCGGCACAACTCGACGCGCGCCGGGTTCGCCGTCTTGATGATGACGACCTTCGCGCCGACGCCCACGCGCTGCGCCGCATAGGCGACCGCGACCGCATGATTGCCCGCCGACACGCACGTGACACCCGCCGCGCGCTCGCTCTCGGTCAGCGCGAGGATGTTGGAAAACGCGCCGCGCGCCTTGAACGTGCCGCTTGCCTGCAGCAGCTCGAACTTGAACGTGACAGGCGTGCCTTCGAGCTTCGGAAAGTCGTGCCGCTCGAAAACGGGCGTGCGCGCGACCCATGGCGCGAGCGCCATATGCTGTTCGGCGATTTCGTCGAGCGTCGGGATCGGCGTGCCGTCGATCGTATTGTCGGTAGGCTGTATGGCGCTGGACATGGCGTTGAATGCGTTTTCGATTGACGATCAGCGCGCCTGCGCGTCGACCGACATGCTGTGGATGAATTTGCCGAGGAACGCTTCGCAGGCGGCGAGCTGCTCGATCGACACGTACTCGTTCGCCTTGTGCGCCTGCTCGATATTGCCCGGCCCGCACACGATGCTCGGCACGCCCGCGAGCGCGAAAAGTCCCGCCTCGGTGCCGTAGGCGACCTTGCGCTTCTCCTGATTGCCCGTCAGCGCGCGCACGAGCTGCGTGATGGCGGCCTGCTCGGTGGCATCGAGCCCCGGCGCGGACGCGATCTTCGAGAACTCGATGGCGCCGTTCGCATGTTCCCTCTGCATCTTCGGAACGAGTGTCTCGCGCGTGTACGACTCGATGCGCGCGAAGATAGCTTCCGGGTTCATCGTCGGAAGATTGCGGAATTCGAAGTCGAAACTGCATTCGGCGGGCACGGTGTTGAGCGCGTTGCCGCCCTTGATCGTGCTTGTCTGCGCAGTGGTGAAGGGCACGTCGTACAGTTCGTCAAACGGGCCCTTCGCGCGAAATTCGTCGGCGACGTCGCGAATGAAGCAGATGAGGCGCGCGGCGTATTCGATCGCGTTCAGGCCCTTCGGCGTCAGCGACGAATGCGCCGCCGCGCCCCGCACGCAGCAGCGGAAAGCGTTGATGCCCTTATGCGCGATGATCGGGCGCATGGACGTCGGCTCCCCGACGATGCAGCCGTCCGGACGCACGCCGCGCTTCTTGAGGTCTTCGATCATGAGCGGCGCGCCTGCGCAGCCGACTTCTTCGTCATAGGAAAGCGCGAAGTGGATGGGCTTGGCGAGCTTGGTCGACTGCATGACGGGCAGCATCGCGAGCGCCGCGCCGATGAAGCCTTTCATGTCGCACGCGCCGCGGCCGTAGAGCAGGCCGTCGCGCACTTCGGGTTTGAACGGATCGCTTGTCCAGTCCTGGCCGTCGACCGGCACGACATCGGTATGACCCGACAGCACGATGCCGCCGTTCGTTTCGCCGTCGTGCGCGGGTACGGTCGCGAAGAGGTTCGCCCACTGACCGCGCGGGTCCGTCGTGATGACGGCCTCGATGCCCGACGTGCGCAGTTCGTCGCGGACGGTTTCGATCAGGCCGAGGTTGGGATGGCGGCTGACCGTATCGAAGGAAATAAGCCGTTCGATCCACGGCAGGGATTTCGGAGTGCTCTGGCTTGTTGCGGCTTCGTTTTGATGACGCGCCGGGTCAGCGACCTGTGACATTTTTTCTCTCCTGCGGGTAGGGTTTGATCATAGCGGAAAAGAATGGGGCTGGTCGGGCGGGGGAGGGGGCTTTGCCTTCGGCTGCGACGGGGCACCTGGATTCGTACAGCCTATGACGTTTCTCTTCCATCCGAGCCCGGATCACGTTCCTTGCTGCCGTGTAGACCGGAGAGATTGATAACAGGTATGTCGGGACATAGGTAACACTTCCGACGAACGGTTCGCCCCCGAGTCGATCATGACCTGCTTAGGTAAGAACGTCATGGAACTGCGGCTTGTATGCGCGAAGTCGCCGGCCAAGAAGGTGCCAAATCGACGCGCCATGCGTCATGCGTCGCCAAGTACGGCATTAGCGCGAAGACGGCTCACGTGGAGGGGCGCTACCAGCAAGCCGACACTGCACTGGCCGCTCGATGCTGGCGTCCCGTCTTTAGCCCGTCGCGTATAGAGGCCGATGACGAGGCAACCTTGGTCGAGTTGCGTCAAGTGCAGCCTGCCTGGGACCCGCCCTAGATAACCCGTCCCCGATGTGTCTGATCTACATAATTCTTTAAGGTGGCGCTTGGGGCAAAGAGATGACTTGCGTTCGACCGGCTTCAGCCAACCGTCGTCAGCGTTTCCGCTCACACTCTCATCGTCGTCCGCGCTCGCTGGTAGCGACAAGAGTTGCTTTCAAGGACAAGAGCGGTGGCTGTCCTTCGGGCCAACGCTGGTCTCTTGATGACAACGGAAGCGCGGGCCGGTGCGATGTCGCCCGTCAAGGACATGGGCGAGACCGTGGCGCGGCTCACGCAGGCGCGCGGGCAGCATGAGGACCTGGGGCGGCTCGCGCAGCAGCATCTGGCGCAAACCGCCGAGCTAAGCCAGGCCGACGCGGCGCAAGCCATCAAAACGCAAAACGAGGCGATCAAGGGCGGCGCGAAGGCGCACGACAATCCGTCGCCGGAGATGACGCGACCCGACGTCGTGCTCGCGAGCAGCGCGGGGATTGCGACGACTGCGGCTGATAGTACCCATCAGGCGAGCAGCGCAGATCATGCCATCACCGCCGGGCGGGACATGAGCGTGTCGCTCGGGCGCTCACTGTTCGCTTCCGTGCGCGGGGCGATCTCAATGTTTGCGTATCAGCTTGGGCTCAAGCTGATTGCGGCGAAAGGCAAGGTCGAGATTCAGGCGCAAAGCGATCAGATGGCGCTCGCGGCGCTGAAGGACGTCACGATCAGCAGCACCGACGGGAGAGTCGTGATTACCGCGTCGAAGGAGGTGTGGATTGGGGCAGGCGGATCGTATGTCCAGATCAACGGTAGCGGGATTATCAATGGCTCGCCGGGGGCGATTCTGGAAAAAGGGGCGTCGTGGGACGTGCCGGGGCCCGATACGAAGCTGGAGCCGGCTCCAGCCATGCCCCAAGGCAACTTGAGAACAACAGACATCTATCATCATTCGCGCTAGGCCATGATTATCAGCCCCCCCTTTCTACCGCAGTCCGCGCTTAATGCCCGAAACACTGCCGATCCCGATGCAATGATGACCGCAGTCGAAGCATATGAGGCGGGATATCACGGCTGCTTTCCGGTGACAGTCGACCGCCGCTGGCATTGTGGCATCCATCTTGTGCCTGCGTCGCAGTCAGAGCCCGTTCGAGCCATCGCGGACGGGGAGGTCGTCGCCTACCGTATCAGTCAAAATCCGATTTCCGATGGTCACGTTGACCAAACGACAGGACGCCAGGTGCTGAACACGAACACGGGGTTCGTGCTTCTTCGCCACGTCACCGAGACGGGAGAAGAACGCAATCTGACCTTTTACTCGCTATATATGCACCTGCTCGATCTCACGGCTCAGCATGCGTTGATCTCATCGCAGGTCGGGAACCCGCCTGAAAAGACCTCGCCGACTGCGCTTTCGTCTTGGCTGCTCGAGGCTGGGGAAAATGTCAAGCCAGGAAACGGAAAGAAGGTGTGTCGAAAGGATATCCTCGGGTATCAAGGGCAGTCGCAAGGACTGCGGCACTTGCATTTCGAAATATTCATGACCGAAGAAGATTTCAACGCTTGGTTTCAGAAAGCTGGTCACGAAGTGCAGTTGGGCGAGAAGAACCCGAGACAGCCGACATCGGACGATTGGTGGGGACATGCATACTTCGTCATTCCGGCGTCAGTTCAATTCGTCGATCGCCCCGGGACGCAACACGACGATCCCTGGTTCCCCAGGTTGGCCGCCGGTCGATTGCCGAACGACAGAAGTAAGCTCTACGTCGAGGCATATTTTCACTTGGGGCAACGCTATACACGTGCGTGGTTGGATGAACATGGTGATAGCAATTGCGTGCTACTCACCCATGATCCAATCAAAGACCGGTACGACGACTACGAATACAAACTGTATGAGCGCGCGATGGCCCTCTATCCAAAATGCGCGAGCGACGGCTATGAGCTACTACGGTTTGGGCGCATCCTTTCGCGAACTCCCACGCTAACTTCCGCCGCCGATACAGCGACGTGGGTTGCGGTGCCGTTCTGTGCCGACGGCAGACAGGGCTACGTGAATCTTGCTCAAACATCGATCGTCAAGCTGTCGGATGCTGACTTTCCGTTTTTCACGGGCTGGCAGAAGATCGACTCCGCAAGTGCACCCGTAGGCTCGGATGGCTTATTCGATTACGACAAGCTTTGCCGACTTATCAACGATACACCTCAGCCGGCAATCGCGGCGTCTGGGGCGTCCAATCCAAGGGCTCTTGATCGACAAGTCTCGAACTACGTACAAGGCACCGACGGTGCGCGAAGCACAATGTCCGGGTTTGTATGTCACACGATGAGCGAGTGGGACCCTGCCAACAACGTGGCCCGGTATCAAGATTTGAACAAGCCTGACGGCTATTTCGGCCAGCGAAAGGCAACGGACCCGGCCGGCTATGACAAATTCATTAGCTTCCTCAAGACGCTTCAGTTTTTGGACAAGGTTCCGCAGTTGGCTGGCGGGAAGAAGTTCTGGTTTTTTCATCCGCTCGCTTTCATTCGGCATTTCAGGAAGTGCAAATGGATCGGGCGGCAGGAAGTTGGGCAAATGATGCCGGCTCATGGGTGGCTTACACAAGATGGGACGCTTCGAAAACCTCTAGCCAGTTCGATGACTCTGAGCCAGGTTGTCGGGCGCCTATCCCCGTACATGCGGAATCTCAATGAAACTATTCGAAAATACGCACTAGACAGTTCGCCCGACAGGATTGCCACTTTTCTGGCGCAGACATACATTGAGACTGATCGCTGGAAGACGCTGCGAGAGTACGGAAAGGGTGCGCCGAACGACGCCATCCCAATGGCCAGATACTATGCTGCATTTTATGGCCGGGGGATCATGCAACTTACGTGGGCTGCGAACTATGAAGCTTACGGTGACTTCAAAGCAATTCCTAACATCTCAGGTGAATATCTCGGGGAGAGTAGGATTACCCAAACCTCCCTCCACTATTGGGATGACCCGACCAAGCGAGATGGGCGGGGAAAGGTCATCGGCGTCACCGGCAGTCCCAAGAGACGGGCACCAAGGTACAACCCTGATCTGCTTGCAAGCGATGCAGCGATAGGGTGCGACAGCGGCGGCTTTTATTGGGTGTGGAAGCACCATAGCGGAGCGAGGAGCATCAGCAGGGTGGCTGATGACGGCATTCAAGAAAGAACAATCGACAAGGTGAATAAACTGGTAAACGGTGGATCATTTGGATATTTCGAGAGGTTCGCTTTCTCTTGGTACACGAGGGACGTATTCACGGACTGGGTGCCGCCAGCAAATAAAGTAACCATTACAACGCCTAAAACAATTGCCGTAGAGGTCGACTTGACGAGGCCCGCATGAAGGACATCTCATGAATTACTTTCTTCGAATTCTTCTGTTTCTTCTCATTGCAACCGAATGTTTCGCCGCTTTCGCGAAGGAATCAGATGTTGACATTTTCAAAAAATGTATGCATCGAACCGAACAGAGTCGCTCGGCGTGCCAGGCAGGATGCGGGATGATAGTCGAACAGTGCTATGACGAAGCTGTCGCCGACGTGGAAAACAAGATCAGTGTCATCTTGTCAAGCCTACAGAGAACGAACGGTGGTCCATGTGCTGAACTGGCCAAAAAATATCTAGAGGACGCATCGCGCATGGAACAGTACACTGTTGAAGTTGCAGACCGCCTGCCAGGCTGGATCGGTAGCGAGATGAAGTTGAATTTCGCGAAACAACGGCTAATCAATCTTCAATTAATAGCCGCTCGTTGCAATCGTTAGACCGAGAGTGGGCATTCGAGTCCGTTCGACGTATTCAGCGACGCCAGTTTGCATTGAGCGCACGAAGGGCCGCCGTCGGTCTTCCATTCCCTCGGGACGCCGCATTCGTAGACCGATGTTTAGCGCAATACGTTGTTTGTAAGACTAAGTCCGCGCCAATGACGCCGCCCGACTACGGCGGCGTCAATAGTCACTCTACGCCGCGCCGCCGCCGATCAAGGAAGAAGTATGGCAAGCGATTCTCAATCTTAGTGAAGTCGTTCTGATGAAGGACTCGGGCAAATGGATGAGACCGGACGCCGGCGAGAGATTCTATCCACGAGAAAGCAGCTTTCCTGAGATTTTGTTCGAGCCTAAGTCCGGAGCGGCCCGCTTATAACGTAGTGAAACGTTAGTTGGAACGCTCAAGTCAGCGAGCTCAAGGGGCGCGCTCACAGGCCAGGAGGCTGAATCCCATAGAGAGTCTTTCAATTTCTGCTGGCAAGACAAAATCCCGAGAATCTGCTTTCAACTCTAAGTTCGTCGAGGGAAGCCCACTGTCACGGTGACTCCGAGAAGCGACCCGTTCAGACGAACCGTGATTATCTGCGAATAATCCGAGCGCAGACCAAGTGGAAGAGCTCAACGAACCTGTAGCGGTCCGAGACGTGCGGAATGACGCAGCTAACCCACCCTTCGCCAACTTACGAGCAAGCGTGAAATTGGAAAGCAAACGTCCGTGGCGGCGCAGCGCTCTACAAACGAGCGTACGCAGACTTGGATACGCACTCCGGAAAGGCTTTGCAATCCGCGGACGAGGAATACTGGATGGGACACGAGCGTTCCTGCGAATCAGAACAAATCCACCGACGAATTACACGAACGAGATAGAGATGAATACGGAAAGATGAGAGCGGGTCAAACAACGGACCATCCTTGGAAATACAGCGGAGTTGCTATGCCGACCATGTTGAAGGCAGTGAGTGATTTATTGTGTCTGTTTGCCGTCGCGGTACTGGCGAATGATTCGTCTGCGGCACAGCAACTACCAGGCAGTGTGATGCTGTCTGATGGAGCGAAAGTCACAATAAGCGATGGGAAAGCTATCGTCGCTGCACCGGGTGACAAACGGAATTTGAAGTTGTCACTTTCTTTTCAAAGAGCCTTGCAAACTTCAACGGATATCGTTTTCCCGGAATCGTCGTCGCGTCGTTTGGATGGTCACGATGTGATACTCGTCGTGCTGAAATTTGCTTCGTCTAGCTGGCCGCTCAGCTATTGCGGCGCCGGCACCGAGGACGAACTCTATGTGTTGGAAAAAGATGGCCGCACCGCCAAGATAGGCCTTTCGACTAAAGTCAGTAGCTGCCTTGACAATATTGAACTTGAGGACAATGGGGCAGATTCCCCGTACGCATCGATCAGATGGGTAGGCACTCCGGCTAGCGTTTCGGTCTCATGGGCAAGAGATTGGGAAGGAGCTAAGCGGACCCGGTTGTATAAGATGACTAACGGCCACTTCGTGGAAAGCGACAATTGACAGCCAGGGATCCGAATGCGAACCCCGCAGATCTTCGGATTGGTTTCTCATCAAACTGACGGTGTTTCTTGCCTTTGAAGGGCTCACCCGGGCGGTGCTGTCCAAGCCTCCGGTTCTTCCAAAAATGTCACGTCGAACCGAACTTAGTCGCTTGCCTTGCCAGGGTGGACGCGGGATGATAGTCAAACAGTGCGGTGACGAAGGGGTGAAACAAAATCAATGTTGCCTGCTCGTTGCACTCGTTAGACCCGGAGTCGGCAATTGGGGCCGTTGGACGGTATTAGCGACGCCGTTTGAATCCGATCGCTCACGACGGGCTGCGGTAGGTATCCCACTCGCGGCCACGGTTACCCCTTTGTGTCAACTCCTGCCTGGTATCAGTCAGAATACAGTTTTATCGTACCTTTATTTAAGGTAGGAGCCCGTGTCCGGTGTTTCAGCGGGCAGCGCCAGAAAGTAACCACCGTCCACGGTAAATGCAACGCTAAAAAACCGACACGACAACAGGGAGAAGGGCACTACCGCTCACCGGCAGCAGCAACCGGCTTCCTCACCGGCCCCCCCAGCGCCCGCAAAGTCTCCTTGACAGTAGCAATCCGCACAGCAAGATCAGGACTCCGCGTCTCAATCCGCAATTTATCCTGCCCCGCGAGCTTGATGTGCTTGTTCTTCTGCACCATCTCGATGATCTTCATCGCATCAACAGGCGGATCAGGCACGAACTGCAACGCGATGGACAACTCCGCCGCGTCGATCTTGGAGATGCCAAGCGGCTTCGCGGCCAAACGCAGCCGATGCGTCTCCACAAGCGCATGCGCCTGCGGCGGCAGCTTGCCAAAGCGGTCGACCAACTCCTCGAGAATGCCGTCGATCGCATCGCTCGATTCGCAGTTCGCAAGCCGCTTGTAGAGCGACAGACGCTCCTGCACATCGCCGCAATATTCGGCGGGCAAGATCGCGGGCGCGTGCAGATTGATTTCGGTCGTCGCGGCGAGCGGCGCGTTCAGGTCCGGCTCGCGACCGTCCTTCAGCGCGCGCACCGCGTCGTTGAGCATGTCGGTGTAAAGCTGGAAGCCGATTTCGTGAATCTCGCCCGATTGTTTGTCGCCGAGCACTTCGCCGGTGCCGCGAATTTCGAGGTCGTGCATCGCGAGATAGAAGCCGGAGCCCAGTTCCTCCATCTGCTGGATGGCTTCGAGTCGACGCTGCGCCTGCTTCGTCAGCGACTGCGGATCATGCACGAGCAGATACGCATACGCCTGATGATGCGAGCGCCCGACGCGCCCGCGCAACTGATGCAATTGCGCAAGGCCGAACTTGTCCGCGCGATGCATGATGATCGTGTTCGCGCTCGGCACGTCGATGCCCGTTTCGATGATCGTCGTGCACAGCAGCACGTTCGCGCGCTGGCCGACGAAATCGCGCATCACACGTTCGAGTTCGCGCTCGTGCATCTGCCCGTGCGCGACCGCGATGCGCGCTTCGGGCACGAGCGCTTCCAGCATCGCGCGGCGGTTGTCGATCGTCTCCACTTCGTTGTGCAGGAAGTACACCTGGCCGCCGCGCTTGAGTTCGCGCAGCATCGCCTCGCGGATCACGCCGTCTTCCTCGCGGCGCACGAACGTCTTGATCGCGAGACGCTTTTGCGGCGCGGTCGCGATCACCGAGAAATCGCGCAGACCTTCGAGCGCCATGCCGAGCGTTCGCGGAATAGGCGTCGCGGTCAGCGTGAGGACGTCGACCTCGGCGCGCAGCGCCTTGAGCGCCTCCTTCTGCCGCACGCCGAAGCGGTGTTCCTCGTCGATGATGACGAGCCCGAGCCGCTTGAACTTCACATCGCTCGACAAGAGCTTGTGCGTGCCGATCACGATATCGACGGAACCTTCATTGATCTGCTGCACCGACTGCGACACTTCCTTCGTACTCTTGAAGCGCGACAACTCCGCAATGCGCACCGGCCAGTCCGCGAAGCGGTCCGTGAAAGTCTGCGTGTGCTGTTCGGCGAGCAGCGTCGTCGGCGAAAGAATCGCTACCTGTTTGCCCGCCATCACCGCGATAAACGCTGCTCGCAGTGCGACTTCCGTCTTGCCGAAGCCGACATCGCCGCACACGAGGCGGTCCATCGGTTTGCCGCTCGTCATGTCCGCGATGACCGATGCAATCGCCGCCGCCTGATCCGGCGTTTCCTCGAAGCCGAAGCTCTCCGCGAACTTGGTGTAGTCGCGCGGATCGAGCTTGAACGCGAACCCTTCGCGCGCCGCTCGGCGAGCATAGAGGTTCAGCAACTCGGCGGCGGTATCGCGGATCTGCTGCGCGGCCTTGCGCTTCGCCTTCTCCCACTGGCCGGAGCCGAGCGTGTGAAGCGGCGCGCTTTCCGGGTCCGCGCCGCTGTAGCGCGAGATCACGTGCAACTGCGCGACCGGCACGTACAGCTTCGATTCGTTCTGATATTCGAGGTGCAGAAACTCGGTCTCGCCTTCGCCGAGGTCCATCGACACGAGCCCCATGTATCGGCCGATGCCATGCTGCGCGTGCACGACCGGATCGCCGACCTTCAGTTCGGCCAGATCGCGCACCATCGAATCGACGTTGCTCGCCTGTTCCTGACGCCGCCGGCCGGCGCGGCGCGCGAGCGGGCCGTACAGTTCGGTCTCCGTGATGATCGCGAGCTGCTCGGCGGTCAGCGCGAAACCGCTCGCGAGCGGCGCGATGCCGAGCGTGAACTTCGCCTCGCTCGTGAGCCATTCCTGGAATGTATCGTGCAATTCGCCGCGCAAGCCGTTGTCTGCGAGCAATTGCTGAATGGTCTCGCGCCGTCCCGCCGATTCCGCGACGAGCATCACGCGGTTCGGCGTCTGCTCCAGATAGTGACGCAGCGCGAGCAGCGGCTCGTCCGCGTGACGGTCGATGGCGAGGCCCGGCAGCGGCACGGCCCAGCCGCCTTCGGGCGTCGACGGAAACTTCAGCTGCGCGAACGGTTTGGCGAACGTGAAGAAGTCGTCGTCGGTCAGGAAAAGTCGGCGCGGCTCCAGAAGCGGACGCTCGCGGTCGTGCGAGAGGAATTCGTAGCGCTGTTTCGTGTCGTTCGTGAAGCGCTTGATCGCGGCGTCGAGATCGCCGATGAAGGCGAGTTGCGAGCCCTGCGGCAGATAGTGAAAGAGCGTCGCGGTTTCATCGAAGAAGAGCGGCAGATAGTATTCGATGCCCGCCGACGGCACGCCGTTGCCGATGTCTTTGTAGATCTGCGAGCGGCTCGGATCGCCCTCGAACACTTCACGCCAGCGGCTGCGAAACGCGGTGCGCGCGGCTTCGTCGAACGGAAATTCGCGGCCCGGCAGCAGACGCACGTCGCGCACCGGATAGAGGCTGCGCTGGGTGTCGGGATCGAACGCGCGAATCGAATCCACCTGATCGTCGAACAGGTCGATGCGATACGGCAGCGGCGAGCCCATCGGATACAGGTCGATCAGCGAACCGCGCACGCAATATTCGCCCGGCCGCACGACCTGGCTCACGTGCTCGTAGCCGGCGAGCGTCAATTGCGCCTTGAGCTTGGCTTCGTCGAGACGCTCGCCTTGCGTGAAGGAGAACGTGTAGGCCGCGAGAAAAGAAGCGGGCGGCATGCGATACAGCGCGGTCGTCGCCGGCACGATGAGAACGTCGCAGCGTCCTTCGCCGAGATCGTGCAGCGTCGCGAGCCGCTCCGAGACGAGATCCTGGTGCGGCGAGAACGTGTCGTACGGCAGCGTTTCCCAGTCGGGCAAGAGACGCACGCGGGCGTCCGGCGCGAAGTAGGGCAACTCGGCCGCGAGGCGCTGCGCATCGACGGCGCTCGCGCACACCACCGTCAGAAGCGGCACCGCCTCGCGATGCGCGGCGAGATAGCGCGCGATGGCGAGCGCATCGGCGGAGCCGGAAGCGCCGTCGAAGACGAAACGCTGACCTGCCTTGACGAGCGCGATGGGGGAAGTGGACTGCGCGTTGACGGCTTTCGAAGACATAAGGTGTGCATTGAACCGCCCGTGCGCTGCGACTGAATTGCCGCACGCCGGACGTGGTCGCGGAGGACCTATTATAAAATCCGGGCTTCACTTTGACTTGGCCACATGATTTTCTCGTGACTTCGCCCGCCGCCCCGTCTACCACTGCGCGTCTTTTCGCGCTCATTCCCTGCGCCGGAACCGGCAGCCGCTCCGGCGCGCCGATGCCCAAGCAATACCAGACGGTCGCGGGACGGCCGATGCTCGGCTTCACGCTCGCCGCATTCGACGCGTGCCCCGAATTCTCGCAGACACTCGTCGTGCTCGCACCGGACGATCATCACTTCGACGCGCGCCGCTTCGCCGGCCTGCGCTTCGTGGTGCAGCGCCGGGGCGGGGCGTCGCGGCAGGCGTCGGTTTATAACGGCCTCGTCGCGCTGGCGGAATTCGGCGCGCGCGACGACGACTGGGTGCTCGTACACGACGCCGCGCGCCCCGGCATCACGCCAGAACTGATTCGCAAGCTCGTCACCGAATTGCGCGACGATCCCGTCGGCGGCATTCTCGCGCTGCCGGTCGCGGATACGTTGAAGCGCGTCGCACCGACCATGCCCGATGCGCCGGCGGGCGGCGCGCGCATCGCGCGGACAGAATCGCGCGACGGCTTGTGGCAGGCGCAGACGCCGCAGATGTTCCGGCTCGGCATATTGCGCGGAGCGATCGATCGTGCGCGCCGTGACGGCCACGATCTCACGGACGAAGCCAGCGCCATCGAATGGCTCGGCCACTCGCCGAAGCTCGTGCAGGGCAGCCTGCGCAACTTCAAGGTGACTTATCCGGAAGACTTCGGTCTCGCCAGCGCGATCCTCTCGGCGCGCGCCTGACGGACCGCTCACTCTCTACTGCTAGGTGGCATCGATGGATTTCAGAATCGGACAGGGGTACGACGTGCATCAGCTCGTCGAAGGGCGCGAGCTCATCATCGGCGGCGTGACGATTCCCTACGAACGCGGCCTGCTCGGCCATTCGGATGCCGACGTGCTGCTGCACGCCATCACCGACGCGTTGTTCGGCGCGGCGGCGCTCGGTGATATCGGCCGGCATTTTCCGGATACGGCGACTGAGTTCGCGGGCGCGAACAGCCGCGTGCTGCTGCGCGAGGCGGCCAAGCGCGTGTCGGAAGCGGGCTTTGCGATTGCGAACGTGGACAGCACCGTGATCGCGCAGGCGCCGAAACTGAGCCCGCATATCGAGGCGATGCGCGAGAACATCGCCGCCGATCTCGATCTTCCCGTCGATCGCGTCAACGTGAAGGCGAAGACCAACGAGAAGCTCGGCTATCTCGGGCGCAAGGAAGGCATCGAGGCGCAGGCGGCCGTGCTGTTGCGGCGCACGTCGATCGACCACTGAACGAGCGACGCCACGTTCGACGACGTGGCGTCTGCCTGCGTCGAGCGGCGCGTTACTTTCCTTCGGCTTCGATCGTGAGCGCCACCGCGCCGATCACCGCAGCGATGCGGCCGACATCGCGCAGTTGCGTCGTCGACATGCCTTCGGTCACGAGATTCTCGTAGTGCGACTTCACGCAGAAATGGCACTTGCCGATGATCGACGCCGCAAGCGCGTACATCTCGAAGCGCCGCTTGTCCACGCCGCCATGCGACGCGTACGCGTTCATGCGTAGTCCCGCTGGCTGCGTCTTCAGGTCGGCGTTGTCGGCCATCTCCAGATACGGATACCAGACGTTGTTCATGCCCATCAGCGCGGCGGCGGTGAGGGCCGCGTTCGTCTCTTCGGGCGAGAGCACGCCGGCATTGCGGATGATCGACACGAGCTTCGTCGCCTTGGCCGCGTAAGCCGCAGCGAGCGCGACGCCTACCGCGTCGTTGCCTTCCAGCGACGAACGGGCGATCGTGCCGTCGACGTTCAGGCGAATGTCTTTCGCGTAGTCGGGAACCAGCTCCTTGATCGAAGACAGAAATTCCATTGATTTCTCCTATTCGGTGGCGTTGAAAAAGCCCGCCGGCTTCCGAGCATTCACTCGAAAGACGGCGGGCTCACGCATGTGCTCGAGCCTTCGGCCTAGAGCGTCGAGCCGCCGACCGCGCGGTTGCACGGGCACAGTTCGTCGGTTTGCAGGCCGTCCAAGATGCGTAGCACTTCTTCGGGATTGCGGCCCACATTCAGGTTGTTTACCGACACGTGCTGAATGACGTTGTCCGGATCGACGATGAACGTGGCGCGCAACGCGACGCCCGCTTCCTTGTCGCGCACGCCGAGCTGGTCGATGAGTTCGCCCTTCACGTCGCCGAACGAATAGTGGTTCAGCTTGTTCAGGTCCTTGTGCTCGCGGCGCCATGCGAGCTTCACGAATTCGTTGTCCACACTGCCGCCCATCAGCACGGCGTCGCGGTCTTCGAAGTCCTGCGCGAGCTTGCCGAACTCGACGATTTCGGTCGGGCACACGAACGTGAAGTCCTTCGGATAGAAGTAGATGATCTTCCACTTGCCCGGAAACGACTGCTCGGTAATTTCCTCGAAGGCGGACTGGCCGTTTTCCTCGTGGTTGTTGAAGCCGGGTTTTGCAGCGGTGACGGTGAATGCTTCGACTTTATCGCCAACGGTCTTCATGCAACGCTCCTGTGTTCGTTGAAAGGACAACTCAAGCCAAACTACCGGAAAGCGGTAACGCGCGCATGACAGCATGGCCGTGAATGCCGCGCGTCGTAACGGATCATGATAACCCCGCGGCAGAACCGGTTCAAAAGGTTTGCCCAATGACACAGATAGCTTTTTTCGAACGTGCGACCGAGTCGCGGGACACGCGCCTGCGTCAGTCGCGCGGGCCGTCGAAGCGCGCGCCCTTCATTTGCGGGAAGTCGATGGTCACTTCGAAGCCAGGCAGCGGCGTGCGGTTACGCAGCCTGAGCGAGCCGCGCTGCCGCGTGACGAGCCGCTGCACGATCGCCATGCCGAGGCCCGTGCCGTTCGCCTGCGTGCGCGCCGCGTCCACGCGATAGAACGGTCGCGTGATGAGCGCGACCTGATCGTCGGGGATGCCGAGGCCTTCGTCCATCACGGACAGCTCGACGCGCCCGTGCGCGACGCGCGTTTGCAGCGTGATGCGCGCGATGTCGTCGCGTTCGCTGCGCCCGTATTTGCGCGCGTTTTCGAGCAGATTGCCGACGACGCGCCTCGCGTCGGTCGGATCGCCTTCGATGATCGCGCCGGGCGCCAGATCCGTGCGCATCACGACGCCTTCGTCCGCATGGAAGCGTGCGGCGAGTTCGCTTGCGATCATCGAGAGATCGACGGCTTCGGGCATGCGCTGCATCGGCCGCGCGTAGTCCAGAAAGCGCCCGATGATCATGTCCATCTGCTCGATGTCGTCGATCATCGCGAGCTTGGTCGCCTCGTCCGACGGACTCATCTCCGTTTCGAGCCGCAGGCGCGCGAGCGGCGTGCGCAGGTCGTGCGAGATGCCGGCGAGCATCAGCGCGCGGTCCGCTTCGAGCTGCTCCAAATCCTGCACCATCTGGTTGAAGCTGCGGTTCGTTTCGGCCGCAACGCCCATTCCGCGTTCAGGCAGCGGTTCCGGCGCCTGGCCCGAGCCGACCTTGCGCGCCGCCAGCGCGAGCCGCGCGAACGGCCGGTTCACGAGACTCGTGATGAACGCCGCGCCGAAGAGCGACAGCGCCAGCGCGAAGACGCCCCAGCCGGCCCATTGCAGGCCCGTCACGGTGTCGAGCTGATCACGGTCGAGCGCGACCCAGTAGTCGTCGTCGTCGATCTTGAAGCTGATCCAGACGCCCGGTATGTCATTCACCGACTGCGCGATGATCGTGTCGTTGCCGAGCCGCCCGCGCACGTCGCGCTCGATCAGCCGATTCAGCGATTCGTCCGGCTGGAGCTTGTATTTGTCCGTGGTCTCGCGCGGATAAACGCGCACGCCTTCGTTGCTTTCCAGGTCCTGGAGCAGCGCGCGGCGCAGATCGGGATCGGAATAGAGAAGGGCGGTGCGCGTGAGCTTGACGACAGCGACGAGCTGAAGCGCCACGCGCTGCGCGCGCGGCTCGCGTTCGATCACGCGAAAGCTCTGAAACCAGGCGGTGAGGCTGACCGCGATGAGTAGCGCGATCAGCGCGAAAGTTCGCCAGAATAGGCCGCCGAACGCAAGCGCCAGAAGCCGCCTGTCGATGCGCATGGATCTATCGGGTTCCGCTCGGTGAAGGGGATAAAGCGTATCGGGCTCGCTTCAAGTGCATATGACGGGGCGGCGCGACGCGCTTCAAGCTGCGCCGTCGGGGATGAAGACGTAGCCGAGGCCCCACACCGTCTGAATGAAGCGCGGGCTGCTGGGATCCGGCTCGATCAGCTTGCGCAGGCGGGAAATCTGCACGTCGAGGCTGCGGTCGAACACTTCGTATTCGCGGCCGCGTGCGAGTTCCATCAGCTTTTCGCGCGAGAGCGGCTGGCGCGGATGACGCGCGAACACCTTCAGCACAGAGAATTCGCCGGTAGTGAGCGGAATCTCCTGGCCGTTCTTGGTCAGCGTGCGCGTGGCGAGATTCAACGCGAATTCGCCGAACTCGAACACTTCGGTGGTTTCGGACGGCGCGCCGGGCAATTCCGACGGCGTTTGACGGCGCAGCACCGCGTGAATGCGCGCGACGAGTTCTCGTGGATTGAAGGGCTTCGGCAGATAGTCGTCCGCGCCCATTTCGAGGCCGACGATGCGGTCCACGTCTTCGCCCTTCGCCGTGAGCATGATGATGGGCGTGCGGTCGTTGCTGCCGCGCAGACGCCGGCAGATGGAAAGGCCGTCTTCGCCGGGAAGCATGAGGTCCAGCACGAGCAGATCGAAACGCTCGCGCACCCATAGCTTGTTCATCGACGGGGCGTTTTCCGCGACATACACGTTGAAGCCCTGCTCGCCGAGATAACGCCGAAGCAGATCGCGCAGGCGCGGATCGTCGTCGACTACCAGAATTTTCGAAGGATTTTTGGTTTCCATGGCGGCATCTTAGCGCGTTTGTTCGAACGCCGAGTTTGTAACAAAAGCGAGTGTAACAGTTAGTTACAAAATTTACGGAGGCTGTGGCACGGGGCTGGAGTTCTCTCAGTACACTGCTTTACCTAAGCCCGCCATTCGGTAGATACTCCATTAGACTAGTGGCTTACGCAGCACGACCAGGTTGCGCGAGTCGCGTGAAAAGAATGAGGCTGTCCGGTTGTCGAGCAACGAAGGGAACAACATGAAGGGAGCGCGGCGGCGCGGACCTGAGCGCACCGAGCGCAATCTCAGAAGGACGCTAATTGCAAGTGCGCTGTACGCCGTACTGAGCGCGCAGCATGCTCACGCGCAATCTTCCCGCCTCGATCAATCGCAGTCTCCGTCGTCTATCGAGTTCGACCGCGCCGTGCGCACGCCCACCAGCCGCTTCGACGGACGCATGATCCGTGCGCAGGAACGCACGGGTAAAGGCGCAAACAAGCGCGATCGCGACACCAGGCCCGCTGCGCTGCAACCCGTGCAGCAGGTCGACGACACACCGCCCGCGCGCCCGCCGCGCCACACCGTGATGACCGCCGACGAGCGGCGCCTTCTGCGGCAGCACATCGAAGAGGCCGTGCGGGATCTCTACAAACGCTGATCGACACGGGGACGAGCGCGATGAACAGACGTGAGTTCCTGTCGGTCGCAAGCGTCGTCGCCGTTCAGCCCGTGACTCTCTGCCGCGCATCGGAAGCGCGTCGACCCATCAGGGCGCTCGTGCTCGTGGACTTTAACGGCGGCAACGACGGACTCAACACCGTGATTCCCTTCGCCGACGCCCGATATCACGCGCTGCGGCCCACGCTCGCCATTCCCCGCGATCAGGCGCTTCGCATCGACGAGCGCACGGGATTGCATCCTGCGCTGCGTCCGCTGATGGCCGCGTGGCATGCGGGCGAATGCGCGATCGTGCAGGGCGTCGGTTACGCGCAGCCGAACCGATCGCATTACCGCGCGCAACAGATCTGGCACACGGCGTCGGAGGCAAACGAATATCGGCGTGACGCGTGGCTTGCGCGCTTTCAGGCGTCGCAAACGGCGCCGGTTCATCCGGCGAGTGCGCCTTTCGATACGCGATCGTTCACCACGTCGTGCAAGGCGGCGGCAAGCGCGATTGTCGCAAATCGCGCGCAGAAGGGCGTCACGGTGATACGGCTCACGCTCGATGGCTTCGACACGCACGAGCATCAGGCGGCGCGTCATGCATCGCTGCTTGCGCAATTCGCCGATGGCATCGCTTCGCTGCGCAGCGCGTTGCTCGCGACGGCCGACTGGCGCAGCACGCTGGTCATGACTCGTTCGGAGTTCGGAAGATCGGCGCGCGAGAACGACACGCGCGGTACCGAGCATGGCGCCGCCGCGCCGCAGTTCGTATTGGGCGGCGCCGTGCGCGGCGGTCTCTTCGGTGAAGCGCCGCGACTGGACGCACTGGACGCGGAAGGCGGGCTGACGGCCGACGTCGATTTCAGGCGGCTGTGCGCCACGGCGCTCGATGGTTGCTGGAACGTCGACCCCGCAACGATTCTCGGACGGCCGTTCGAGCCGCTGCCGCTCTTGCGCGCCTGAGGTTGTCGCTCAGCGCGTGCGCCAGTTTTGGGGCGGCGATTCGTGCCGCTGCTGCTTATTCCCGTCCGAGGTCTCGCTCAGCGCGTGCGCCAGTTTTTCGGGGCGGCGGTTCCAGCCGCTGCTGCTTATTCGCGCCTGAGCGTTCGGCTTATCGCGTGCGCCACGTGATCCACAGCTTGCGGATCGGCGTGAGCGAGATGCGCTGGTGCAGCACCTTGAAGCCTTCGCGCTCGATTTCATCGAAGCGCGCCAGCGACAGCGCCGCCTGCGCCCGCAAAACACGCTGCGAGGCACGCTCGGCGGGCGGAATCGCGGCAAGGGCATCGTCGAGCGCCCGGCGCGCGCGCTCCGTCTGAAAGCGCATGAGTCCGGTAAACGCGTCGCTGTACTTGCGGTTGATGATGTCCGCCGCCGTGACGTTGAACCGCTGCAATTCGTCGATGGGCACGTAGACGCGGCCGTTGCGCGCGTCGTCGCCTATCTCCTGCACGCGTTCGGCGAGCAGCAGCGCCGAGCCGAGCGGCGCGGCCCACGGCGAAACGTCGCCACGCGCAGTGGCACGCGCGACGGTGGTCCCGAACGCGCCGCCCGTCTGCTCCAGATAACGCCGCAAGCCCGGCCAGTCGAGATAGCGCGCCTGATCGAGATCCATCGCGAAACCGTCGACGAGCGTCGCCAGCGACGCGCGGCCTTGTTCGTCGAGCACGCCGCTTCCGTCAGCGTGAGCTTTGAGCGCCTTCGTGACCGGATGCGTCGGTTCGCCGGCGAAGAGCCGCTCCAGTTCGCTCTGCCACCACAGATGCTTGGTGCGGCCGATGGTCGGATCGCTCGTCTCCTTGACCGTTTCCTCCAGCTCGCGATAAAGCGCGTACAGGGCGGTGAGAAGCGGCTGACGTGCAGCCGGGGCGCGGCGCAGCGCGTAGTACGTGCCGGAGCCTTCGGGGGCGGCCTTTTGCTGGCAGTAAGCGTCGAAATTCACGGACGGAGCTTGTGGGTGTCGATGGCGGACAGGCTGTTCTGTGCTGGTGGTGCCGCAAGGCGTCGAGCGAGGCGGGCGCCCATTTTATCGCGGCGCGGGTTTCGCAGCCGCCGGCGCCGCGCCGCCTTCGCGTGTGCGCCGACCCACCGACGCCGCGCCCGTCCCGCGCAACACTGCGCGAAACACGTACAAGCGCGAGACCTACGGAGACCGCCATGCCGCTCAGCAAAACGGAAAACAAACAGTTTGGCGACAAGTGCCTGCCGCTTATCGTGAGAAGCGTCGCGACCGGCCTGGGCTTCGATTTTCGCGTCTGCCCGCGCCAGATGAGCGTGTCGCCGACGCCCGGGCTGCACATCACGGCGGCGCGTCACGCGGACGCGAAGCTGTCGTATCCGCTCAACGTGTTCGTGCATATGCCGCCGTCGAGCGTGCGCCAATTCCTTTCGAACCTCGACCGGCCGATCGCCGCCGCGCGCGCGAGCGATCGCGTACCGGAAGAGATCAGGAAGCTGATGAATCAAACGGGCGTGGACTTCGCGGGACGATCGCAGGAGAAAGGCGAAGTGATGATGGTCGAACTCAGCGAGATCGCGCTGTAGACGCTCTGAACGAGCGGTTGGGGGAGTGGTGCGAGGAGGGGGACTCGAACCCCCACACCCTTGCGGGCGTCAGGACCTAAACCTGGTGCGTCTACCAATTTCGCCATCCTCGCAGCACGGGCGCTTCGCGAGGCAGCGGGTTTGTTCCTGCTGGCTTCTGCTCATACGTCCCGTGTTCGGCACCGGTCCACTGTGCCAAGCCGCGCATTCTAACGCATTCGTCAGGCGATGTCTGTGAATTCGCGTGTCTGCGGCAGAGGTCGCTGGACGACGCGACATAACGCCGCTCGCTTTGAACCACATCCGTGCGCGCACGTTGCGGCAAGGCAGTCGTCTGCCTAGAATCTTGCACAACTCCCTCCGATCGGCTCGCCCGCTTTTCAATGACCCGCAACGCGCGCAATCGCTTTGTCGCATGGCTCGGCATCGCCGCCATGTGGCTCGCCATTGTCGCGCCGGTCATCAGCCAGAGCATCGCGGCGCGCAACGAGGCGCTCGATCCCGAAGCCGCCCTCTGTACCGTCGATACGCTCGCCGGACTGCTCGCGCAAAGCGGCGAGCACGCTTCTCACCATACTTCGCACGCTGACGCCGACGAGCAGGCAAGCCATCACGACGGCGCAGGGCATTTCGACGCCTGCTCGTATTGCGGGCTGCTCGCGCATCATTTGCCGGTCGCTTCAGCGGCCTCGCAAGCCGTCACGCGTATCGAGCGCGTCACGCGCGCGGCGCCCATCGCGGTCGTCGACGCCGCGTGCTCGAAGTCCTACAACGCCGCGTCTGCCCGCGCGCCGCCCGTCGATTCCTGAAGCCGTTCTCCGTCCGATCGCAGCGATTTTCGCCCGGCGCCTGAGCGCCCGGCGACGCGCGCGTTTCGCTCGTCAGCTCATTCAGGAACTCATCATGTTCACGCTCCTCACGCGAGCGCGCCGACACGCGCGCCGTCGTGCCGTCGCGTCCTTGCACGCCGCATTGCCGTTGTCCTTGTTCGCCCACGCCGCGTGGTCCGCCACTTCCACCGCCGCCGCAGCGCCGGCTTCCGACGCCGAAACCACGCTCGCGCCGGTGATGGTGAGCGCGCAGTCTTCGCCCGCGCGCTCGCCGCTCGATCCGAACCTGCCTGAGAGCGTCGCGACCGTCACCTCCGACGAGTCGCAATACTGGAACGTCGTCACGCCCGAAGACGTGTTGAAGTACGCGCCGAACATGGCCGTGCGCAAGCGTTTCATCGGCGACGTGAACGCGCCCATCGCCGTGCGCGGCACGAGCAACGCGCAGACGGCGCGCGGCCTCGTGTATGCCGACGGCCTTCTGCTCAGCAATTTCCTCGGCAACACGTTCACGTTCGCGCCGCGCTGGTCGATGGTCTTCGCCGACGACATCGCGCGCACGGACGTCATCTACGGTCCGTACTCGGCGCTCTATCCGGGCAATTCGATCGGCGCGACCGTCGCGATCACGACGCGCATGCCGACCCGGTTCGAATCCGACGCGAAGGTGCAGGCGTTCACGCAGCACTTCGATCTCTTCGGCATCAACCGCAGCTTCAACGGTGCGAATACGACGGCGACCGTCGGCGACCGCATCGGCAAGCTGTCGTTTCTGATCGGCGTCGATCATCTGGAAAACACCGGGCAGCCGCTGCAATTCGCGACGCTCGCACAATCGCGAACGCCCGCCAGCGCCGCCGACCGGCTCGTCACCGGCGCGACTTTTTATAACGATCAGAACAACGCGCGCACGGCGGTGCTCGGCACGTCGTCGGAGGGCATCGAGCGCACGTTTCAGGACCAGTTGCGCGTGAAGCTCGCCTACGACATCACGAACACGCTCCAGGCCGGCTTTACGCTCGGTTACTGGCATCAAAAGTACAACAGCGATACGACGACCTTCCTGCGCGACGCGGCCGGCAAGCCCGTGTATAGCGGGCGCGTGAACATCGGCGGCTTCGAATACACGCTCCCCGCGGCGACGTTCGCGCCGAGCATGGGATCGAGCGAGAACTTTCTCTACGGGCTGTCGCTGCGCACGCACAACGACACCGGCTGGAACGCGGAAGCCGTCGCATCGTATTTCGACATCACGCAGAGCATCGCGCGCACCGCCAACGCGGGCGAGCCGGGCGACGGCCCCGGCACGCTCACGGACGGCTCCGGATCCGGGTGGAAGTCGCTCGACCTGCGCACGAGCTGGACGCCCGCCGCGCGCTCGGGACTCGCCGCGCATGCGCTCGCGTTCGGCTATCACTACGACAACTACTTTCTCGATAACGTGACTTCGAACACTGCCGCATGGCGCGATGGGGCGGGCGTCACTTTCGCCAATGCGTTCGGCGGCCGCACCCGCACGCAGGCGGTCTACGCGCAGGACGCCTGGCGCTTCCTGCCGCGCTGGGCATTCACCTACGGCGTGCGTTACGAGAACTGGAACGCCTACGACGGCACGCGCGCGGTCGGCGCGACATCGCTCGATTACAGCGATGCCAGCCAGAGCCACTGGTCGCCCAAGGCGTCGCTCTCTTTCGAGGCCACGAACGAGTGGACGCTGCGCGCATCCATTGGGCGGGCGTATCGCTTTCCGACTGTCGGCGAACTGTTCCAGGGGCAGATCAACGGCGTGTCGATCGTCAACAGCAATCCGAACCTGCAGCCGGAAGACGATCTTTCGAAGGAACTGACCGCGCAATGGGAGCACGGCAGTGGCCTATACCGCTTCACGCTGTTTCAGGACGACGTCAAGAACACCATCCTCAGTCAGACCAACACGACCGTCATTCCGAACGTGACGAACTTTCAGAATATCGACAAAGTGCGTTCGCGCGGCGCGGAGGCGAGCTACGAAGGAGAGGACGTCATCCTGCGCGGGCTCGATCTCGCGGCGAACGTCGCGTACACGCAGTCGAAGATCATCGCGAACAGCGGCAACCCAGCGTCGGTTGGCAAGTACTTCTATCGCATTCCGCTGTGGCGGGCGAACGCGGTCGCAACGTATCGCGCGAACGCGAGAACCGCGGCGACGCTCGCGGTGCGCTATTCGGGACGCCAGTACAACACGCTCACCAACACGGACGTCAATCCGGACACGTATGGCGGCACGAGCACCTACGCCGTCGTCGATGCCAAGTTCTCCTACAAGCCGACGAAGCGCACGGAACTGGGCATCGGCGTCGATAACCTGTTCGACCGCCGCTACTACGTGTTCCATCCGTATGCGGGACGCACGTTCTATGTCGAAGGACGCATCGGCATCTGATCTCCATTTATTCGATTCCAAAGGACACGTCATGCACGCACCTTCCTTCACGCCCGCCCCGATGCAGGGCGACGCCATCGCCGAGCGCCGCACGCTGTGGCGCTGGCACTTTTACGCCGGCCTCTTCGTGATGCCGCTGCTTGTCGTGCTTGCCATCACCGGCACGCTGTATTGCTTTCAGCCGCAGATCGAGCCAATGTTGTATCGCGACCGCATGGTCATCGCCGATACGCACGCCCCGCGTCTTTCCACCGATGCGCTGCTCGCCAAAGGCGTCGCCCACGAGCCGCGCGGCGCGGTGCCGACGCTCGCGCAAGTCGACACCCGCCGCACGCGCAGCGCCGAATTCGTCTTTCGCCTGCCATCGGGCGAAAGCGAGAGCGTGTACGTGAATCCGTACGACGGCGCGGTGCTCGGCACGCTCTCTGTCGAACATCGGCTGATGAAGCAGATTCGCAATCTGCATCGCGGGCTCATGCTCGGCAAGACAGGTGAACTGTCGATGGAACTCGCCGGATGCTGGACGCTCGTGATGATCGGCACTGGCGTCGCGCTGTGGTGGCCGTGGGGCAGCGCGGGCAGTCGCGCGGGCGGCGTGTGGCTGCCGCGTCTCACGCTGAAAGGGCGCGCCTGGTGGCGTGATCTGCACGCCGTGGGCGGCGTGTGGCTTGCCATCGGCGCGCTCTTTTTTGTGCTGAGCGGACTGCCGTGGTCCGGATCGTGGGGCAAGCAGTTCAAGGCGCTGGCGACGTCGGCATCGCTCGGTTATCCGAAGGGCGCTTGGGGCGAGGCGCACGTGCATTCGACCGCGCCGGCCGATCATGCGATGCACGGCATGTCGATGAAGATGGACGATCTGCCGCTGCATCAGACGCCGTGGGCCGTCGGCGCGACCGACGTGCCGCAGACCGCGAAGGCGTCGGCCGCGACGCGCATCTCGCTCGACGATGTGATCGTGCTCGCCGCGAAAGAGGGCGTGACGAGCGACTACGGCATCGCGCTGCCTACATCGCCGACCGGCGTCTATACCATATCGTATTTCCCCGCCGATCCGCGTTCCGAACGCACGCTGCACATCGATCAGTACAGCGGGCGTCTGCTGTCCGACATCTCGTACGGCACGTATGGCGCGGTCGCGCGCGTCATCTCGTATGGAACGTCGCTGCACATGGGACGCTTCTTCGGCCTCGCGAACCAGCTCGTGTGCTCGGCGATCTCGCTCGGGCTCGCCGCGCTTTCGGTGACGGGCTTCGTGATGTGGATCAAGCGCCGTCCGTCGCGCACGCTCGGCGCGCCGTCACGGCCCGCAAGACGCCCGCCGATGCGCTTGTGGCGCAGCGGCCTCGCGCTCGTCGGCGTGGTGTTTCCGCTGATGGGCTTGACGATGCTCATCGTCTGGTGTCTGGACCGCCTCGCATTCCGCGCGCGCTCACGAGCGCAAGCCTGACTTCACGCGACGCCGAATCTCAAGCGCGTCAACTGCTCGGCTTCGTTGGCGAGCAGACGCGCGGCGTCGCGAATGGCGACATCGAGCGTAATCGGGCCGGGCGCGGGCGAGAATCGGGGCGCGGTCACACGCGCAGATCTAGCGCCGCCTCTTTCTCATGCGACGCCGAACTTGAAGCGCGTCAACTGCTCGGCTTCGTTGGCGAGCAGACGCGCGGCGTCGCGGATCGCGACATCGAGCGTGATCGGGCCGGGCGCGGGCGAGAAACAGCCGCTGAAGACTTCGGACAGGCGCGGCAGCGCGGCGGGATCGACGGCGCCGGACAGCAGCGTCGCGGGCACGCCCGCCGCGCGCGCGTGCTTGCAGGCAATGAAAGGCGCCTTGCCGTGCAGCGTCTGCACGTCGGAGCGGCCTTCGCCCGTGATCAGCCAGTTCGCGCCTTCCAGCGCGGCATCGAGACCGATTTCCCGCGCGACGACTTCCGCCCCCGTTTCGAAGCGCGCGCCGAGCATATGCAGCGCGAAGCCGAGACCGCCCGCCGCGCCCGCACCCGGTTCGTTTCGTTTTGCGAGACCCATGGCCGATTCAAGCCGGTCCGCGAAATGGGCGAGGGCGGCGTCGACAGACGCGATCTGCTCCGGCGTCACGCCTTTCTGCGGCCCGAAAATGGCGGTCGCGCCGTGCTCGCCGGTGAGCGGATTGTCCACGTCCGACATGCCGACGAACTCGGCTTCCTTGACGCGCGGATCGAGCCCCGTTGCATCGATACGCGCGATCTTGAGCAGCGACGACGGCACGGGCGTCAGTTCGTTGCCGTTGTCATCGAAGAGCTTCACGCCGAGCCCGACGAGCAGCCCCGCGCCGCCGTCGTTCGTGCTGCTGCCGCCGAGCGCGACGAAGAACCGGCGCGCGCCGGAGTCGAGCAGCGCGCGGATCGCCTCGCCCATGCCGAGCGTGCTGCGTTCGGTGACCGGCACGGCCATGCCGTCAGGGTCCGTGATCCCGACGACCTCCGCCGTCTCGATCATCGCGCTGCCGTCGGCGAGCAGTCCCGTCGCGGCGTCGCGACGCGCGGCCGCTGCGCCGCGCACGTTCAGCATGCGGCGCTCGCCGCCAGCCGCGAGCATTGCGTCGAGCGTGCCTTCGCCGCCGTCGGCCATCGGCCGGATGCGGATTTCCGCGTCGGGCTTCGCTCGCCTGATCCCTTCAGCGATCGCGTTCGCGACGCCTTCCGCAGAGAGCGATCCCTTGAACGAATCGGGCGCGATGACGACGACGGGAGCGGGCATGGCGGACGTGATAGGCATGGTGTCTCGAATGTTCTGTTTGGGAAACGGCGTCGGAAAGCTGCGCGCAGATTGGGGCGACGACGCGCGGCCAGCATAGCAGTGCGCCCGGCACGGCAAAATAGCCGGGGAGCGATAGCGGGAATTGTGCGCGGGCGCGACCGTCCGGAAAACGGGGATTTACGCCGTATCCGCGCCCTAAATCCGCCAAAACGCCCGAGAAACGCTCCATGCGCGTTCTCGCAAGCAGGCCGCCCTCATTTGTTTGCTAAAATGCTGGGCTCTGTTGGCTGACTCGCTCGGCGACGGTCCGAGCGTCTCCGAAATGCGCTGTTCATGCGCTTTCGCGAATCGGGCGTCGAAGTGGCGAGCGCCGGCAAGCTCATCGGACCCGCGCCTTTAGAACCGCGGAAGAACCGACCACCGAACGAACACCGAATTACTCTAGGACGATTGAAGCCATGGCTAACGTAGTTGAAAACCTCGGCAAGCTCGAACGCCGCCTGACCATTTCCCTGCCGAAAGACTCCGTGCAGAAGGAAGTGGATTCGCGCATCCGTCAGTTGGCCAAGAACGTGCGCATGCCGGGCTTCCGCCCGGGCAAGGTGCCGCTCAAGATGGTGACGCAGCAGTACGGCGGCCAGGTCGAGGCCGAAGTGCTGAGCGACAAGGTCGGCAAGGAGTTCTTCGATGTCACGCGCGCCGAGAACCTGCGCGTCGCGGGCCAGCCGAGCTTCGCGCCGAAGGCCGAGCCGGCCGCTGACGCCTACGCGTTCGACGCGACTTTCGAGGTGTATCCGGAAGTGAAGCTGGGCGATGTCGCCACCGCTGAAATCGAGCGCACCGTCACCACCATTTCGGAAGCCGAAGTCGACCGCACGCTCGAAATTCTGCGCAAGCAGCGCGTGCATTTCCACGCGCGCGGCGAAGGCGGCGAGCACGGCGACGGCGGTGCGGACACGGCGGCGCAGAACGGCGACCGCGTGACGCTCGACTTCGTCGGCAAGCTGGACGGCGTGGAATTCGAAGGCGGCAGCGCGCAGGACTTCGCGTTCGTGCTGGGCGAAGGCCGCATGCTGCCCGAGTTCGAACAGGCGGCGACCGGCCTGAAGGTCGGCGAATCGCGCGAATTCGACCTGAAGTTCCCGGAGGACTACCACGGCAAGGAAGTGGCGGGCAAGACGGCGCAATTCACGATCACTGTGAAAAAGATCGAATGGCCCCATATGCCTGCAGTGGACGCGGAATTCGCGAAGTCGCTCGGCATCGAAGACGGCGATCTCACTAAGATGCGCGCCGAGATCAAGGACAACCTGGAACGCGAAGCCAAGCGCCGCACGCAGCAGATCGTGAAGAACCAGGTCATGGACGCGCTTCTGAAGATTTCGGAGCTGGACGTGCCCAAGGCGCTGATCGAGCAGGATCAGCAGCGTCTGGTGGAAATGGCCCGTCAGGACTTGCAGCAACGCGGCGTGCCGAACGCAGCGGATGCGCCGATCCCGGCGGAAATGTTCTCCGAGCAGGCCGAGCGCCGCGTGAAGCTGGGCCTCGTGCTGGCCGAACTGGTGAAGGCAAACGACCTGCAGGCAAAGCCCGAACAGATCCGCGCTGAGGTCGACGAATTCGCGAAAAGCTACGAAGACCCGAAGGAAGTCGTCCGCTGGTATTATTCGAATCAGCAGCGCCTCGCCGAAATGGAAGCGTACGTCGTGGAAAGCAACGTCGTCGAATTCGTGCTCGGCAAGGCCAAGGTGACCGACAAGGAAGTCAGCTTCGAGGAACTGGCCAGCGCAACGGCGCAAGCCTGACGCGGAGGGCCAAGGGGCGTGCGGGGTCGTCGGACGGCGGCCCGCACGCCTTTTTTGCATTAAAGTTGTGCATGGACGTGCCGTTCCATTGGATGTTCCTTCGTCGTTCAGTACCCCTATTCCGAACAAGGAAATTGCATGACCTTTCGCGCTGAATTGCTCGATACGTTGGCGTCCCACGCTCCCCGGGACTTCGAAGCCCAGGCGCTCGGCCTCGTCCCGATGGTCGTGGAAACGAGCGGCCGTGGCGAACGTGCCTATGACATCTATTCCCGTCTTCTGAAGGAGCGTGTGGTGTTCCTCGTCGGCGAAGTCAACGACCAGTCGGCGAATCTCGTCGTGGCCCAGTTGCTGTTCCTGGAAAGCGAGAATCCCGACAAGGACATCAGCCTGTACATCAACAGCCCGGGCGGCTCGGTTTCAGCCGGCATGGCGATCTACGACACGATGCAGTTCGTGAAGCCTGACGTCTCGACGCTGTGCATGGGGCTTGCTGCCAGCATGGGCGCGTTCCTGCTGGCATCGGGCGCGAAGGGCAAGCGCGTCGCGCTGCCCAACGCCCGCGTGATGATTCACCAGCCGCTCGGCGGCGCGCGCGGCCAGGCGTCCGACATCGAAATTCAGGCGCGGGAAATCCTGTACCTGAAGGAGCGTCTGAACCAGTTGCTGTCGCATCACACGGGTCAGCCGGTCGAGCGCATTGCGCGCGACACGGATCGCGACAATTTCATGTCCGGCGACGACGCGCAGGCCTACGGCATCGTCGACCAGGTGCTGCACAAGCGTCCCTGAAGGCGTCCGGAGCGGCGCCGCACTGGCTCTTTGGAAAGGCCAGGCAGATGCGGATGGCGCATGCGGCGCAACGCCAAAACGCCCTTCGTGGCAGGCGCGCGGAGTCGAATCTGCGTGGCCGAATCGAAGGGCGTATCATGTAACAAGAGTGTCCGGAGGCTTACACATTTATGGCGGACAAAAAAGGTTCCAGCAGCGAAAAGCTGCTGTACTGCTCGTTCTGCGGAAAGAGCCAGCACGAGGTGAAGAAGCTCATTGCCGGCCCGTCGGTGTTCATCTGCGATGAATGTATCGACCTTTGCAACGAGATCATTCGCGATGAAGCGGCCGGCGCGGCGGAAGAGGCCGGGCTGACCAAGTCCGACCTGCCGAGCCCGCAGGAAATCAGCGACATCCTGAATCAGTACGTCATCGGCCAGGAACGCGCGAAGAAGATTCTCGCGGTGGCCGTGTACAACCATTACAAGCGGCTCAAGCACCTCGACAAGAAGGACGACATCGAGCTGTCGAAGAGCAACATCTTGCTGATCGGGCCGACCGGTTCGGGCAAGACGCTGCTCGCGCAGACGCTTGCGCGCATGCTGAACGTGCCGTTCGTGATCGCGGACGCCACCACGCTCACCGAAGCGGGTTACGTCGGCGAAGACGTCGAGAACATCATTCAGAAGCTGCTGCAGAACTGCAACTACGAAGTCGACAAGGCGCAGCGCGGCATCGTTTACATCGATGAAATCGACAAGATCAGCCGCAAGTCGGACAACCCGTCGATCACGCGCGACGTGTCGGGCGAGGGCGTGCAGCAGGCGCTGCTGAAGCTCGTGGAAGGCACCATGGCATCGGTGCCGCCGCAGGGCGGGCGCAAGCATCCGAACCAGGACTTCATTCAGGTCGATACGACGAACATCCTGTTCATCTGCGGCGGCGCGTTCGACGGTCTCGAGAAGGTCATCACGGACCGCACGGAAAAGACCGGCATCGGTTTCGGCGCGAGCGTGAAGAGCAAGCAGGATCGCGACGCTGGCGAAGTACTGCGCGAAGTCGAACCGGAAGATCTGATCAAGTTCGGCCTGATTCCGGAGCTGATCGGCCGTCTGCCCGTCGTGGCGACGCTCGGCAAGCTGGACGAAGCCGCGCTCGTGAAGATTCTGATCGAGCCGAAGAACGCGCTGGTGAAGCAGTATCACAAGCTCTTCGCCATGGAACGCGTGGAACTGGAGATTCGTCCGGCCGCGCTGCAGGCCATCGCGCAAAAGGCGATTCGCCGCAAGACCGGCGCGCGCGGGCTGCGCTCGATTCTGGAACAGGCGTTGCTCGATGTGATGTACGAACTGCCGACTATGAAGGGCGTTTCGAAGGTGATCGTCGATGACAACACCATCGACGGGGACGGCAAGCCGTTGCTCATCTATGAAGACGCGCCGAAAGTAGCAGGGTCGAACTAAATCGGGCTGTGTGTCGGCGAGAGGCCGTTCATGGCGACGTGAACGGCCTTTGTTTTTATTTTTCGGTTTATCTTGTGGACGTTACTGACGAACTTGGACTACCGACTTTTCCCTTCCGATAAAGGCTTGCAATAGCTCTTAACGGCCTTACTTACGAACGAACCGATTCCATTAATGGGGAAATGAAATGTCAGGAACCCAACTCCTCCCGCAGGAACGCATCACGTTGCCGCTGCTCCCGCTGCGCGACGTAGTCGTGTTCCCGCACATGGTGATTCCGCTCTTCGTTGGGCGGCCCAAGTCGATCAAGGCACTCGAAGCCGCGATGGAAGGCGGCAAGCACATCATGCTCGTCGCCCAGAAAACGGCGGCGAAGGATGAGCCGACCGAAAAAGACATGTACGAAGTGGGATGTGTCGCCAACATCCTGCAAATGCTGAAGCTGCCGGACGGCACCGTGAAAGTGCTCGTCGAAGGCTTGCAGCGCGCGAAGACGCTCTCGATCGAAGAGCAGGAAACCCAGTTTTCCTGCGACGTGATGCCGCTCGAACCGGACCACGCCGACAGCGCCGAGACCGAAGCCCTGCGCCGCGCGATCGTGTCGCAGTTCGATCAGTACGTGAAGCTCAACAAGAAGATTCCGCCGGAGATCCTGACCTCGCTGTCCGGTATCGACGAGGCGGGTCGTCTGGCTGACACCATCGCCGCGCATCTGCCGCTCAAGCTCGACCAGAAGCAGCACATTCTCGAGATGTTCCCGGTCATCGAGCGGCTCGAGCACCTGCTTGCGCAGCTCGAAGCGGAAATCGACATTCTGCAGGTCGAGAAGCGTATCCGTGGGCGCGTGAAGCGTCAGATGGAAAAGAGCCAGCGCGAGTACTACCTGAACGAACAGGTCAAGGCCATCCAGAAGGAATTGGGCGAAGGCGAAGAGGGTGCGGATCTCGAAGAACTCGAGAAGCGCATTGCCGCCGCGCGCATGCCGAAGGAAGCCAAGAAGAAGGCCGACGCCGAGCTCAAGAAGCTGAAGCTGATGTCGCCGATGTCGGCGGAAGCGACCGTCGTGCGCAACTACATCGACACGCTGATCGGCCTGCCGTGGCGCAAGAAGAGCAAGGTCAACAACGACCTCTCGAATGCGGAACGCGTGCTGGACGAAGACCACTTCGGCCTCGAAAAGGTCAAGGAACGCATTCTCGAATATCTCGCGGTTCAGCAACGCGTCGAGAAGGTGAAGGCGCCGATTTTGTGCCTCGTCGGGCCTCCGGGCGTCGGCAAGACCTCGCTCGGCCAGTCCATCGCCCGCGCGACGAACCGCAAGTTCGTGCGCATGGCGCTCGGCGGCGTGCATGACGAGTCGGAGATTCGCGGCCACCGTCGCACGTATATCGGCTCGATGCCGGGCAAGATTCTGCAAAGCCTGGCGAAGGTCGGCGTGCGCAATCCGCTCTTCTTGCTCGACGAAGTCGACAAGATGGGCATGGATTTCCGTGGCGACCCGGCTTCCGCGCTGCTCGAAGTCCTCGATCCGGAACAGAACCATACGTTCGCGGACCACTACATCGAAGTGGATTTCGACCTGTCGGACGTGATGTTCGTCGCGACGTCGAACTCGCTGAACATTCCGCCGCCGCTGCTCGACCGGATGGAAGTGATTCGCCTCTCGGGTTACACCGAGGACGAGAAGGTCAGCATCGCGCAGCGTTATCTGTTGCCCAAGCAAAAGCGCAATAACGGCCTGAAGGAAGGCGAGATCGACGTGGCAGAGCAAGCGATCCGCGACATCATTCGCTACTACACGCGTGAAGCGGGCGTGCGTTCGCTCGAGCGCGAAGTGTCGAAGATCTGCCGCAAGGTCGTGAAGATGCTGCTCTTGAAGAAGGCGGAAGGCGCGGTCAAGGTGGACGGTTCGAATCTCGACACGTTCCTCGGCGTGCGCAAGTACGACTTCGGTCTGGCCGCGAAGGAAAACCAGATCGGTCAGGTGACGGGTCTCGCGTGGACGGAGGTGGGCGGCGATCTGCTCACGATCGAAGCTGCGGTCATGCCCGGCAAGGGTGGCGTGATCCGCACGGGTTCGCTCGGCGACGTGATGAAGGAGTCGGTGGAGGCCGCGCGCTCCGTGGTGCGCTCGCGCTCGCGGCGTCTCGGCATCACGGATGAGTCGTTCGAGAAGAAGGACATCCACATCCACGTGCCCGAAGGCGCGACGCCGAAGGACGGCCCGTCCGCCGGTATCGCGATGACGACGGCGCTTGTGTCCGTGCTGACCGGGATTCCGGTGCGCGCGGACGTGGCGATGACCGGCGAAATCACGCTGCGTGGCGAAGTGCTGCCGATTGGCGGGTTGAAGGAGAAGCTGCTGGCGGCGCATCGCGGCGGCATCAAGCTCGTGCTGATTCCGGAAGAAAACACGAAGGACCTGGCGGACATTCCCGACAACGTGAAGAACGCCATCGAAATCGTGCCGGTGCGCTGGATCGACCGCGTGCTGGAACTGGCGCTCGAACGTCTGCCGGAGCCGTTGCCGGAAGAAGAAGCGAAAGCCACCCCGGTGGCAGCGGAAGCGCAGAAAGACCAGCCCGCTACGGGCGACGTCGTGAAGCACTGACGCGTTGAAGGCATCAACGAGAACCCGCGGCATCGTCCGCGGGTTTTTTTTCGACTGTCGCTTCTAAAGCGTTTCGAAAGCGCGTCGCATCGGGCGCAACCCTCGTTGACACGGCAGTTTCGGCTGCGTTTGCTGGCCGCGCATCGCAGCCAGGCGATGCGGTTCGTCACGACGGCGAATATGAAAATCGATTACAACGTGCCAATAGGGATTCGGGAACACAATGAACAAGACGGAACTGATCGACCACATCGCGCATGAAGCCGATATTTCGAAGGCCGCAGCGGTACGTGCGCTAGAGGCGGTCATCGGCGGCGTGCGCGCGACGCTCGAGAAGGGCGATTCGCTGACGCTCGTCGGCTTCGGGACGTTTGCGGTAGGTGAGCGCGCCGCGCGCACGGGCCGCGATCCACGCACGGGTGCAGCCATCACCATCGAAGCGGCAAAAATTCCCAAGTTCCGCGCTGGCAAAGCCCTGAAGGATGCGCTAAACTAGCGGACTCGCTGGGAACGGTGCTTTTCACTGGTCCTTCTGCTCCGAACGGACAGAAATCCGGGTGCTTAGCTCAGTTGGTAGAGCGGCGCCCTTACAAGGCGTAGGTCGGGAGTTCGAGCCTCTCAGCACCCACCACTTCCAGCGGCATAGCAGTATGCACAAAGCAGCATCTTGGAGCGGTAGTTCAGTTGGTTAGAATACCGGCCTGTCACGCCGGGGGTCGCGGGTTCGAGTCCCGTCCGCTCCGCCAAGAACGACTAAGAATCCCGTAAGCATTGTCGCTTACGGGATTTTGCATTTTGGCGGCTTTCGTTAAGTATCCTAACGGTTTGTGAAGTTGCAAGTCGTGCAACAATTCGGGCGACGATAAAACATCGCGCGTCGGATAACCGGAAGATCGCCGCATCAAAAAGCGCAAAACGCCGCCGGCTTTCGCCTTTTCCTCTCCCGCTGTTGTAATATCGAGCGTTTTGTCTAACCTCGCAGCGCAACGCATGCTCGACTTCTTCCGCAACCACCAGCGCCTGATGATGGCTCTGCTGATCCTGATCATCGTGCCCGGACTGGGTATCGTCGGGATTCAGGGCTTCAGCAACTTCTTCGACGAAAGCGCCTACGTCGCCAGCGTGAATGGCCACAAGATCACGCGTGCCGAATACGAAAGCGCCTTCAGGCAGCAGGTCGACCGCGCCCGCGCCATGCTCGGCGCGCAGTTCGATCCCAAAATGTTCGATTCGCCCGAGACGCGCAGCGCGATGGTCAACAGCCTCGTGCAGCAACGCGTGATGGCCGACGAGACGCAGCGCCTGCACCTCACGGCTTCCGACGACGCCGTGCGCCGTGCGCTGCTGTCGGATCCCGGCATCGCGTCGCTGCGCAAGCCGGACGGCACCATCGACCTCGACCGTTACAAACAGCTTCTCGCGATGCAGGGCATGACGCCCGCGCAATACGACGAGCGTATGCGTTACACCATCGCGAACGACCAGATACCTTCGAGCATCCAGCAGAGCGCGTTCACGTCGAAATCGCTCGCGCAAAGCCTGACTGAATTGGCGGAGCAGCGCCGCTCCGTACAGGGACTGTCGCTACGCACCGTGGACTACACCGCGAAAGTGCAGCCGACGGATGCGCAACTGCATGCTTACTACGACGCGCATCGCAACGCTTTCGCGACGCCCGAGACGGCGACGATCCAGTATCTCGTTCTGTCGCCGGCTACGCTCGCGGCGGCGTCGAAGCCGAGCGACGCCGATCTCAAGAAGTTCTACGACGACAACATCCAGCGTTACCGGACGCAGGGCGAAGTGCGCGCGAGCCACATTCTGATCAACGCGCCGAAGGACGCCAGCGCCGCCGACAAGGCCAAAGCCAAGCAGAAGGCCGAAGGCCTGCTCGCGCAAGTCAAGGCGCATCCGGACCAATTCGCGGATATCGCCAAGAAGAACTCGGATGACCAGGGCTCGGCCGAAAAGGGCGGCGATCTGGGCTACTTCGCGCCCGGCCAGATTGCAGGCGGCAAGGCATTCGACGACGCCGCGTTCAGCCTGAAGAAGGGCGAAGTGAGCAACATCGTGGAATCGGACTTCGGCTATCACATCATTCAGGCGACGGATGTAAAGCCGGCTGCCACCAAGACCTTCGACGAAGTGAAAGACGCCGTCGCGAAGGACTATGCCGCGCAGCAAGGCACGAAGGGCTTCACGGACAGCGCGCAGGGCTTCACGGATCTCGTCTACGAGAAAGAGAAGTCGCTGCAGCCCGCCGCCGACAAGTACAAGCTGACCATTCAGACCGCCACGGTTGGACCGAAGCCGAACCCGCAGTTGCCGCCGGACAATCCGCTCAACAACGCAAAGCTCCTCGCGGCCGTGTTCGCACCGGATTCGGTGAAGCAGCACTACAACACGCAGGCTATCGACGTCGGCAACAACACGCTGATCGCGGCCCGCGTGACGGACTACAAGGCGCCCACCGTACCCGCGTTCGACGCCGTCAAGGATGCCGTGCGCACGAAGGTCGTCGCGGAGCAAGCCGCGGCGCTCGCTCACAAGGAAGGCGAGGCAAAGCTGGCCGAATTGCAGAAGTCGAAATCGGCGGACGGCTTCACCTCGGCGGTCACGGTCTCGCGCAACGAAGCCCAAGGCTTGCCGCCTGCCGCGCTCGCCGCGATTTTCAAGGCGGACGCATCCAAACTGCCGGCGTATGTCGGCGTCGACCTCGGCGCGGACGGTTACGCGATCTATCGCGTGAACGGAGTCGAGAAGTCCGCGCCGGTCGCAGCGGATCGCCTCGCAGGCGCGCAGCAGCAAGTGGCGCAAGTCTATGCGCAGGCAGAGATGGAAGCCTATATCGACTCGCTCAAGGCGCGCTCGAAGGTGAAACTCAGTACGGCGCCTGCGCCTTCGGCGAACGAGTAAGCACAGCAGCCTGATAACGAAAAAGCCCCCGCGTCCGAAAGGCGCGGGGGCTTTGTTTTTGCAGTATCGCGAAATCAGTTCAGTGCGATGTCTCGGTACATCGCGGAACCGAAGCGCAATTACAGGCAGCCCTGAATATCGCCGGTTGCGTCGCTGCCCGCTGCGCCCGAGGCGCGGAAGCCGACCCACGTACCCGGACCGGACCACGACGGACGCACCACGGCCGCGGCGCCGTTAGGCGGCTGCTGGCCCGGCACGAACACGTCGACGGCCTGATCGTTCGCCAGCGTGTCCTGCGAAATCACCTGCTGCTGCGACTTCGTCGCCCACTGCTGAGAGATGCATTGTGCGACTGCCTTCGGCGCCTTTTGGCTCGTGCCGACTTGCTGCACGCCGGCAGGCGGCTGTGCGGCACAGGCAGAGATCGCAACGGTCAATGCGAGCAAGGGGAAGTATTTCACGTGACCTCCTTGTAGAGTCGCTCGATGTCGAGCGGGTTATAAGAGTGACGCGAGAGTCTGAGACACCTGAATCCTGGCCGCGTTTCGCGTTTTGAAGTGCTGTGGCGGCTGCGTCGCGGCTACCGAGACGCGCCCGCGCCCAGCAAGGGTTTCAACGTCGGCCAGACGTTGTCTAGAAGCAATGGCTGGGCCTGCACCGTCGGATGAATCTGGTCGGCCTGGAACATGGACGGCTTGTTTTCGATGCCCGCGAGCAGGAACGGGACGAGCGCTGCATTCTTGTCCTTCGCGATGCGCTCATACACGGCGTGGAACTTTTGCGAATAGTCCGGGCCGTAGTTCGGCGGCACATACATGCCGATGAGCAGCACTTTCGCATGGGCGGCCTGCGATGCATCCACGATGGCGCGAAGGTTGGCTTCAGTGGTCGTGAGCGGCACGCCACGCAGCGCATCGTTGGCGCCGAGTTCCACGATAACGACTGCCGGCTTGATGCGCGCGAGCACGGTGGTGAGCCGCGCGCGTCCGCCGCTCGTGGTGTCGCCGCTGATGCTCGAATTGGCGACGCTATAATCGAGACGCTCTTTCGCCAGCCGCTCGCGCAGCAGATTGACCCAGCCGGTATCGCGCGGCAGGCCGTATTCCGCCGAGAGACTGTCGCCCAGCACGACGATGGCTGGCTTGGCTTGCGCATCGGCTGCTTGCGCATTCGACAAAGCAGCCGCCGTCAGCATCACGCTCGCGATTGCAGCCTTCACGAAATCACGCGCGCTCCAGTTCTTATTCAAGGTGTCCATGCAAAACAATATCGAGCCGGTCATCGAAGTTCGGGGATTGAGCAAACGGGTGAAGGACGCCACGGGCGAGCTGACGATTCTGGACAACATCGACTTGTCGATCGCGAAGGGCAGCAGCGTGGCGATCGTCGGGGCATCCGGGTCGGGCAAGTCGACGTTGCTCGGCTTGCTCGCGGGATTGGACAGCGCGAGCGACGGCTCGGTTCGCCTGCTCGGCAAGGAGCTATCGGCACTGAACGAAGACGAGCGCGCGGCGCTCAGAAGCGGCGCGGTCGGCTTCGTGTTCCAGTCGTTCCAGTTGATGCCGCACCTGACCGCGCTGGAGAATGTCATGCTGCCGCTCGAGTTGCGCGCCGAGATGCCGCACGATCAGATTGCACAGCGTGCGCGCTCGCTGCTCGACCAGGTCGGACTTTCGCAGCGCACCGGGCATTACCCGAAGCTGCTTTCCGGCGGCGAACAACAGCGCGTCGCGCTCGCACGCGCCTTCGCCACGCATCCCGCGATTCTTTTCGCCGATGAACCCACGGGCAGCCTCGACGCCGCGACCGGCTACGCGATCATCGACCTGATGTTCGAGATGAACGAGCGCAACGGTGCGACCCTCGTGCTCGTCACGCACGACACCGAACTTGCGCAACGCTGCGACGCGACGGTCACGATCGAAGCGGGGCGGCTCGTCAACGGCCTCGCCGTCTAG
The DNA here is from genome assembly GCF_031450785.1 of Caballeronia sp. LZ062. Taxonomy (NCBI): domain Bacteria; kingdom Pseudomonadati; phylum Pseudomonadota; class Betaproteobacteria; order Burkholderiales; family Burkholderiaceae; genus Caballeronia; species Caballeronia sp. LZ062. The sequence goes on along the minus strand of NZ_JARTWB010000002.1, from coordinate 1,163,570 downwards.
ACGCGAAAACGCCCGCATCGGCGAAGATGCGGGCGTCAGCACAAACGGCATTCAGCGCTTCAGCGCCTTGCGCGCGCGCTCGATCAACGCGGACGTCGACGAATCGTGCTTGGCCGGATCCGCGCTCGCTGCCGTGATATCCGCCTCGACGACCTTGCCCAGAATCTTGCCCAATTCGACGCCCCACTGGTCGAACGAATTGATGTCCCACACCGTTCCCTGCACCAGCACCTTGTGCTCGTAAAGCGCGATCAGCGCGCCGAGCGACTGCGGCGTGAGCGCGTCGAGCAGGATGGTCGTGGTCGGCCGGTTGCCGGGGAAACTCAAGTGCGTCGCGAGTTCTTCCTTGCCCGGACCCGCCACCTTCTTCGCCTCTTCGAGCGTGCGGCCGAGCATCAGCGCCTCGCTCTGCGCGAAGCAGTTGGCGAGCAGCTTTGCGTGATGATCGACGAGCGGGTGCTCAGGCGTCAGCAGCGCGATGAAGTCGATCGGGATGATGGTCGGTCCTTGATGCAGCATCTGGAAGAACGCGTGCTGGCCGCTCGTGCCCGGCTCGCCCCAGATCACGGCGGCGGTCGGGTAGTCGACCATGCCGCCGTCGAGCGTCGCGGACTTGCCGTTGCTTTCCATCTCCAGTTGCTGGAGATACGACGGCAGATAGTGCAGCGCCTGCGAATAAGGCGCGACGAGATCGCTTTGCGAGCCGAAGAAGTTGCGATACCAGATGCCGATCATGCCCATCAGCACCGGCAGGTTCTGCGCGAGCGGCGCGGTGCGGAAGTGCTGATCCATCGCGTCGGCGCCTTGCAGCAGCGCCTCGAAGTTCTGCGGCCCGACCGACAGCATGATCGAGAGCCCGACCGCCGACCACAGCGAATAGCGCCCGCCGACCCAGTCCCACATCTCGAAGACGTTCTCCTTCGCGATGCCGAACTTCACGACCTCGGCCGTGTTCGCCGACACGCCGACGAAGTGCTTCGACAGCTGGTCTTCCGGGCAGCCCTGGCTCAGGAACCAGTCGCGCATGGAGTGCGCGTTGGTCATGGTTTCGAGCGTGGTGAAAGTCTTCGAGACGACGATGGCGAGCGTCTCTTCCGCGTCGATCTGTTGCAGCACGCTGTAAAGATCGGCGCCGTCGACGTTGGAGACGAAGTGCGTATCCAGTTCCTTCGACGCTAGATGATGCAGCGCATGCACGACCATCTTCGGCCCGAGATCCGAGCCGCCGATGCCGATGTTCACCACATGGCGAATGCGCTTGCCGGTATAGCCGGTCCACGAACCGTCGCGGACCTTGTCGGCGAACGCAGCCATCTTCGCCTTCTCTTTTTGCACCTGTTCGTGGAACGGCGCATCGGGCGACTGCGCGCGCAGCGCCGTGTGCAGCGCGGCGCGGCCTTCGGTGACGTTGACGGTTTCGCCGGCGAACATCGCGTCGCGGCGCTTCGTGACGCCGGATTCTTCGGCGAGCTGGACGAGCAGTTCCAGCGTGGCGTCGGTGATGCGGTTCTTCGAGAAATCGATCGTGAGGCCGCCGCCTTCGAAGGTCAGGCGCTCGGCGCGCGTCGGCGCCGTGTCGTTTTGCGGCGCGAACCAGTCGCGCAGGCGCTCGCCGGAGATGGCATCGTAGTGCGATTGGAGCGCCGACCAGGCAGGGTGCGATTTGAGCGTCATAGCGGTCTGATAGTCCAGAGTGACAGTTGGAAACGTCCGTGCGGATACGGTTTGCCGAGGCTGCGTACTGCGACCATCGAAGGTTCGTGAACGCGGTGCGTGCCGCCGCGGATGCCCGAATCGAAGCAACGAATCAAAGGGAGTATAGCGACGATGCGTGAAGGGATGCTTGCAACCCGTCACAAGCGCGGCGGCATTAGCCGTTCGGCGGATAAAACAGGCGGTTAATGAGACCGCGCACCTCGGGCGCGAGTTCGCCCGCCGTGAGGCCGGCCGGTCCGATGCCGCGACCGGTCAGCGTCTGCGCAGCGAGTCCGTGGAGATAGACGCCCGCGAGCGCCGCTTCGTACTGCGGCAGCTTTTGCGCGAGCAACGCGCCGATCAGGCCGCCGAGCACGTCGCCGGTGCCGCCCGTGGCGAGTCCGGCGTTGCCGGTCGGATTCACGGCGACGCGGCCATCCGGCGACGCGATCACCGTGCCCGATCCTTTCAGCACGACGACAGCCGCGTAGCGCGCCGAAAGCTGGCGCGCCGCGGAGATGCGGTCCGCCTGCACGGCTTTCGCGTCGGATTGCAGAAGCCGCGCGGCCTCCAGCGGGTGCGGCGTCAGCACGCACGGGTCGCCCGCGCGGCCGCGCGCCGCGACTTCGCCCGCCAGCGCGTCATCCGTCGCGATCAGATTGAGCGCGTCGGCATCGAGCAGTTTCGGCATGTCGAGCTTGAGCACATCGGCGAGCACGCGTTTCGCGCGATCCGTCTTCCCCATGCCGCAGCCGATGGACAGCGCGTCCGTCTTGTCGAGCGCGAAGCCGTCGACGTGATGCAGCATCAGTTCGGGATGCGGCGGGTCGTAGGGCGGGCCGCCTTCGCCCAGAAACGCGACGTGGACCTTGCCCGCGCCCGCATAGAGCGCCATGCGCGCCGCGAGGATCGGCGCGCCGCACATGCCCGTGTCGCCGCCCACGACGGCCAGCGTGCCGAACGTGCCCTTGTTGGTGGCGAAGTCGCGCGGCGGCAGGCTCGCCCGGAAAAGCGATGTCGCGTTGAGCACGACCGAGGGCGCGGCGGGCGGCTCCAGATCGAGCGTCGCGACGTGCAGCGTGCCGCACAGATCGCGGCCGAGCGCGGTGATGAGGCCCGGCTTTGCGCCGATGAAGGTAATCGTCGCATTCGCGCGCAGCGCCTCGCCGCCGCCGACGGGCGCGCCGGTATCGCTGTCGAGGCCGCTCGGCACATCCAGCGCGAGCACGCGGCCGGACTGCTGCGCGCGTCGCGACATGCGCCCGGCGAGCGCGGCGAAGACGCCATCGAGCGGACGCGTGAGTCCGATGCCGAACATGCCGTCGACGAGCCAGCCGAAACCGTCGAAGGAGGCGGGCGGCTCGCTGTCTATCGGCACGCCGGCCGCTTGCGCCGCGTCGAGCGCCCAGCGCGCGTCGTCGGGCTTGACCGCTATCGGCATGCAGACCCGCACGGCCACGCCTGCTCGATGCAGATGCTCGGCGACCATCAGTGCATCGCCGCCGTTGTTGCCGGGACCGGCCGCGATCCACACGGGCAGCGCGCGTGCATCGGGATCGCGGGAGAGGGCATCGAGCAGATACTGCGCGGCGGCCGCGCCCGCGTGGGCCATGAGCGTATGCGGCGGCAGGGCGGCGGCGGCGCGCGCTTCAAGACTGCGCAGTTCCGCGAGCGTCAAGAGCGGGAGCGCGTCGTCGTCGGGCGTGAAATAGGAAGCGGATGCGGTCATGGCGGCGCGAACGAGGAGTCGGCAGAGGAGGCGAAAGCGTCCCGGCTCGCACCGTTCATGCCACGCCGCGTCGGGTGGCTGAATCGCGCGTCAAAAGCGCGTCAACAGCGCGTCAGAAGCGTTCGACGCCGATGGCCGCGAGCGTCTCGGCGGGGAGATCGGGCGTGAGACCGGAGACGAGATCCGCGACCACTTTAGCAGACCCGCACGCGAGGCCCCAGCCCGCCGGACCATGCGCCGCGTTGACGAAAAGGCGCGGATGCCGCGTCGCGCCCACTACCGGCAGCCCGTCCGCCGAAAGCATCCGCAAGCCGTCCCAGGAACGCGCAGCCGATACGCGCGCGGCACCCGGAATCCAGTCGTGCGTGCCTTGGCCGAGCACGTCGAAGGCGCGGCGCGCGAGGCCGGCGTGCGCCGGTTTATCCGCTTTGGCGAAACTCTGGAAAACGCCCGCGCCACCGACGCGCAACCGTTGATTGACCCGCGACATCGTGATGCGCTTCACCGAATCCACCACCGTGATGTGCGGCGCGCGTTCCTCGTAGGCAACGGGCGCCGTCAGCGTGTGCACGCGCAGCGGATAAAGCGACGGCGTGGAACGGAAGCCGCCGACGAGCGCGGGCGTATCCGCCCCCGCTGCCACGACGACCGCGTCGGCGGATATCACGTCGGCGCCGGCATGGCGTTTCTTGTCGTCCTTCGAGCGGGCGAGTTCGACCGCCGCGCGCCGTTCTTCCAGCCGCAGCGACGCGACCTCGCAACACATGCGGAACTCGACGCCCGCTTCTTCGAGCAATTGCTTCAGTTGCTTCGTGAACAGCGGGCAGTTCGCCGTGCGCTCGTCGGGCAGCAACACGCCGCCCGCGAACGCCGGGTCGTCCGGGACGGAAGGCTCGGCCCGCACGCATTCGTCCGGATCGAGCACCCGGTGCGGCACGCCGAAGCGCTTCAAAAGCTCGATGGCTGCTTGCGCGTCGTCGAGTTCGCGGGCGTGCCGGAAGACGTGCAGCATGCCGACGCGCTGTTCGTACTCAAGTTCGAACCGCGCTTCGATATCCGCGAGTGCCCGCCGCGACAACTCGACGAGCGGCTGCAAGAGCGCGTACTGCGCCGAAAATGCCTGCGGTTCGCGCCACTGGCCGAGCCGCTTGAGGAAATCGCGCGCGGCGCCGTCGAAGCCGGTTCTCACGATCATGCCGCTTTGCTTCGCGCGGCTCGACGCCATGAATGTCGGTCCGAACCAGACGTCGAGCGGCGAGGGCAGAAGCGCGCCGCCCTGGCCATACGTTGCGCCTTGCGCGACCGTCGCGTGGCGCTCGATCACACAGACGCGATGCCCGGACGCGTGCAACTGATAAGCGGTGGCGATGCCGGCGATTCCTCCGCCGATGACGATGACATCCATGACTTTTTGTGCCCGAAGGCGGGAGAACGCACGCGCGGCGCGACGCATCGAGCGCCCGGCAAGCCGCGTGTCCTGACGGTAAGACGGCAAGCGCGGCGGCGTGCCGCGCCCGAAGAAAGCGCGCCATGATAGCGCCAAACGCGGCGTCCAGGGACGGGTATTCCCGAACCGCTCGACCGCGAAATAGGCGCGCCGCGAAGCCTGGCAATCCAGCGGCCAATTTCAGGATAAGCAACGCGATGCCCGCGTTTCGCGAAGCGGAGCGCGACGGCGCTATCCGCCCAGGCGCGGCCGATTTCGAGACGCATCCGGGTTATAATCGCGGTCTTCACTCCGCCTCACGCCGCTTTCCCGCACTCGGCGCGCCGAGTGCCATCGAGCGGCTCACAGACGTCATCGACGCACCGTCACAATGGCCCACTTCTCGTGTTTCCCCGGCGCTTCGGCCCTCTCCGATTTCCGTCAGACTCGTCTCCTCGAAACGCTCGCCCGCATCGACGCGAACATCGTCGGCGTGCGCGGACAATTTCTGCATTTCGTCAACGCGTCCGAGCCGCTCAGCGACGAAGACACGAACCGCATTCACGCGCTGATGCACTACGGCACGCCGTTCGAGGAACAAAAAGAGCGCGGCCATGTGGAGAAGTTCCTGGTCGTGCCGCGCCTGGGCACTGTGTCGCCGTGGGCGAGCAAGGCGACCGACATCGCGCATCACTGTGGGTTGACGCAGGTGCGGCGCATCGAGCGCGGCGTCGAGTATTCGGTCGTGATGAAAAGCGGATTGCTCGGCGGCAAGAAGGCGCTGTCGGACGAGGCGCGCGCGCAGGTCGCGGCGGCGCTGCACGACCGCATGACGGAAAGCGTCACGGCATCGCGCGATCAGGCGCTGCATCTTTTCGATGAACTGCCCGCGAAGCCGCTGCAGACGGTCGATATCATCGGCACCGGGCGCTCGGCGCTGGAAGCGGCGAACGTGGAACTGGGTCTCGCGCTGGCGGATGACGAGATCGACTATCTGGTGAACGCTTTTGAAAGCCTCAAGCGCAATCCGACCGATGTCGAATTGATGATGTTCGCGCAGGCGAACAGCGAGCACTGCCGCCACAAGATTTTCAACGGCGAGTGGACCATCGACGGCGAGAAGCAGGACATGTCGCTGTTCCAGATGATCCGCAACACCGAAAAGCTGAACCACGAAGGGACGATCGTCGCGTATTCGGACAATTCCGCGATCATGCAGGGCGGCGTGGCGGAACGCTGGTTCCCGCGCGGCGAGAGCGAGCACTACGAGCGGCACGTCGAACTGACGCACACGCTCATGAAGGTCGAGACGCACAATCACCCGACCGCCATCTCGCCGTTCGCGGGCGCGGCGACCGGCTCGGGCGGCGAAATCCGCGACGAAGGCGCGACCGGCCGCGGCGCGCGTCCGAAAGCGGGTCTCGCGGGTTTCACCGTGTCGAATCTGGACCTGCCCGACGCGCGTCAGAAGTGGGAAAACGCCCGCGACAGCGCGACGCCGCCGTCCGCGCGCAATCCCGCCGACGCACACGAGCCGTATGGCCGCCCCGACCGCATCGCCTCGCCGTTGCAGATCATGATCGACGGCCCCATCGGCGCGGCGGCGTTCAACAACGAATTCGGCCGCCCGAATCTCGGCGGCTATTTCCGTACATACGAGCAGAACGTCGGCGGCCGCGTGCGCGGCTATCACAAGCCGATCATGATTGCGGGCGGCATCGGCAATATCTCGGACCAGCACACGCACAAGCAAGACTTGCCGGCCGGCACGCTCCTGATTCAGATCGGCGGACCGGGCATGCGCATCGGCATGGGCGGCGGCGCGGCTTCGTCGATGGCCACCGGCGCGAACACCGCCGAACTCGACTTCGATTCCGTGCAGCGCGGCAATCCCGAAATTCAGCGCCGGGCGCAGGAAGTCATCAATGCGTGCTGGCAGTTGGGCGAGCACAACCCGATTCTGTCGATTCACGACGTCGGCGCGGGCGGCATCTCGAACGCGTTCCCGGAACTCGTCGACGGCGCGGGCAAGGGCGCGCGCTTCGAACTGCGCAAGGTGCAACTCGAAGAAACCGGCCTGTCGCCGCGTGAAATCTGGTCGAACGAGGCGCAAGAGCGTTACGTGCTGGCAATTGCGCCCGCCGATCTGTCCGCATTCGAAGCCATCTGCGCGCGCGAGCGTTGCCCGGTCGCGGTCGTCGGCGTCGCGACGGAAGAGCGCCAGCTCAAGCTGATCGACGACGAGAACGAAGGACAGCAGCCGGTCGACATGCCGATGGACGTGCTGCTCGGCAAGCCGCCGAAGATGCATCGCGACGTGAAGCGCGAACACGCGCACTTCGAGCCGGTCGATGTCACCGGCCTCGCGCTGTCGGAAGTCGCCGTCGATGTGCTCAAGCACCCGACGGTCGCCAGCAAGTCGTTTCTGATCACCATCGGCGACCGCTCGGTGGGCGGCACGACCGCGCGCGACCAGTTCGTCGGTCCGTGGCAGGTGCCCGTCGCCGACTGCGCGATCACGACGATGGACTACGCAGGCTTTCGCGGCGAAGCCATGACGATGGCCGAGCGCACGCCGCTCGCCGTCATCGACGCGCCGGCTTCCGGCCGCATGGCCGTCGGCGAAGCGGTGACCAACATTGCGTCCGCGCCGATCGAATCGCTGAACAAGCTCAAGCTCTCCGCCAACTGGATGGCCGCGTGCGGCAGCCCGGGCGAAGACGCCGCGCTCTATGCGACGGTGAAGGCCATCGGCATGGAACTGTGCCCGGCGCTCGGCATCAGCATTCCGGTCGGCAAGGATTCGCTGTCCATGCGCACGAAATGGCAGGACGCGCGCGGCGCGCAGAAGGAAGTGGTGTCGCCGGTGTCGCTGATCATCTCGGCGTTCGCGCCGGTCGAAGACGTGCGCCGGCATCTGACGCCGCAGCTCGTCGCCGATACGAACACCGTGCTCATTGCAATCGATCTCGGGCGCGGGCGCAATCGCCTCGGCGGCAGCATTCTCGCGCAAGTCACGCAGCAGGTCGGCGATGCCGTCCCCGACGTGGACGACGCGGAAGACCTGAAGCGCTTTTTCGCCGCCATTCAGTCGCTCAATGCAGACGGCAAGCTGCTCGCGTACCACGACCGCTCGGACGGCGGTCTCTGGGCGACGGTCTGCGAAATGGCGTTCGCCGGGCACGTGGGCGTGTCGCTGAACGTGGACATGCTGACGCTCGACGCCAATCACGAATCCGACTACGGCGACGCCAAAGACTGGGCGAAGCAGACGAGCGGCCGCCGCGACGACCGCACCATCCGCGCGCTCTTCGCCGAAGAACTGGGCGCCGTCGTGCAGGTGCGCGCAGCCGACCGCGACGCGGTGCTCGCCGCGCTGCGCGAACACGGGTTGTCGGCGTGCTCGCACGTGATCGGCAAGCCGAACGAGCGCGATGCCGTCGAGATCTATCGCGACGCGAAGAAGATTTTCGATGCGCCGCGCGTCGAACTGCATCGCGCCTGGAGCGAGGTGAGCTGGCGCATCGCGCGTCTGCGCGACAACCCGGCGTGCGCCGACGCCGAATACGACGCGCTGCTCGACGCGACGGATCCGGGCCTTTCGCCCGTGCTCACGTTCGATCCGGCGGAAGACGTGGCCGCGCCGCTCATCGCGACGAACAAGCGCCCGCGCGTGGCGATTCTGCGCGAGCAGGGCGTGAACTCACATCTGGAGACGGCTTACGCGTTCGACCGCGCCGGCTTCGACGCGCACGACGTCCACATGAGCGACCTGCTCGAAGGCCGCGCGACGCTCGCCGATTTCGCGGGCGCGGTGGCGTGCGGCGGCTTCTCTTACGGCGACGTGCTCGGCGCGGGCGAGGGCTGGGCGAAGACCATCCGCTTCAATCCGCGCCTCGCGGACATGTTCGCGGCGTTCTTCGCGCGCCAGGACACGTTCGCGCTCGGCATCTGCAATGGCTGCCAGATGATGTCGAGCCTCGCGTCGATCATTCCGGGCGCCGAAGCCTGGCCGAAGTTCACGCGCAACAAATCCGAGCAGTTCGAGGCGCGCTATTCGCTCGTGGAAGTGCAAAGCTCGCCGTCGATCTTCTTCGCCGGCATGGAAGGCTCGCGCATTCCGGTGGCGGTCGCGCACGGCGAAGGCTTCGCGGACTTCTCGCAACAGGGCGATGCGGCGAGCGCGCTCGTCGCGATGCGTTTCGTCGATCATCGCGGCAACGCGACTGAGCAGTATCCGTTCAATCCCAACGGTTCGCCGCAAGGCATCACGTCCGTCACGACGCCGGATGGCCGCTTCACGGTGCTGATGCCGCACATGGAGCGCGTGCATCGCAACGTGCAGATGAGCTGGACGCCCGCCGACTGGACCACCGACGCGAGCCCGTGGCTGCGCGTGTTCCAGAACGCGCGACGCTTTCTCGGCTGATCGCGCGTAAGCGTCGAAGAACGCCCCGGCGTCTCGGGGCGTTTTTCTTGAACTACGCGATCTCAAAAGCAACAAAGCCGCCCGAGGGCGGCTTTGTTATATGCAGCGTAGGTTCGCGGCAAGCGGAAAGTTACTTGATCACCGCTTTCTTGCGCAGATTCTCTTCGAACGCCTGCAGCTTTTCCTGCTGCATTTGCTGCGCAATTTGCGCCTTGACCTGCTCGAACGGCGGCGGCGCGATATCGCGGCTGTCGTCGAGACGAATGATGTGCCAGCCGAATTGCGTCTTAACCGGCGCGGGCGTGACTTCGCCCTTCTTCAGCTTCTCGGCCGCGGCGCCGAACTCCGGCACATACGCCGAGGGCGCGGACCAGTCGAGGTCGCCGCCGTTCTTGCCCGATCCCGGGTCCTTCGAATATTGCTTCGCGAGGTCTTCGAAGCTCGCGCCGCCCTTGATCTTCGCGATCAGGTCGTTCGCCTGCGCCTCGTTATCCACGAGGATGTGATGCAGATGCAGTTCCTTGCCGCCGCCTTGCTGCTTCACGAGCTGGTCGTAGCGCGCCTTGATTTCGGCATCGGTCGGCTTGTTCTTCGCGACGAAGTCTTCGATCATCGCGCGCAGCACGACGGTCTGCTGCGCGACGGCCAATTGCGCCTTCACGTCCGGGCGGTTCGCCACGCCTTCGCGGGCGGCTTCCTGCATCAGGATTTCGCGGTTGATGAGTTCTTCGCGCACGGCCTGTTGCAGTTGCGGCGAATCCTGCTGACCCTGCTGGACGAGTTGCTTCACGAGCGCATCGGCGCGCGCCGTGGGAATCGGCGTGCCGTTCACGACGGCGATGTTCTGCGCGAACGCGGGAGCCGCCGCGAACGCAGCCAGCAACACCCAGACGCGGGTTTTTTTCAAAGTCATCGGAGGTTCCTAACTGAACAAACAGACGCCTCAAAGGCGGGTTTAGCGAGATTGAAGCCAGGCGCCGGACTGCAGAGAGTCCAGCGAACCGCGATTTATTCGAATTGTTCTGCGAACTCTTGCGGCGTATAAGCCCGGATGGCAAGCGCGTGCACGCCGCGCCGCATTTCCTCGGCCAGCGCATCATACACCAGCCGATGCCGCGCCACGCGCGCCTTGCCGGCGAAGCGTTCCGCGACGATCGTCACCGTGTAGTGACTGCCCGACGCCGCGCCCGCGTGGCCCGCGTGCGCGGCGCTGTCGTCCTCGATATGGACGGATTGCGGACTCAGCGCCGCTTCGAGACGCGCTTCAAGATGCGCAATCTTGTCCTGCGCGCTGGCGGCCATGAAATCGAAGGCAGCGTTCACTGATTGTCCTCCTTCATGTATTTCGCGAGCCAGAAACTCTGCGCGACGATAAAGAGCACGAGGCAGCCCGTCGCGCCGAAGAGCTTGAAGTTGACCCACTGGTCGGTCGTGAAGTGATAGGCGACGAAGAGGTTCACGATGCCGAGCAGCGCGAAAAACACCGCCCACGCGATATTCAACTGTCCCCACACGCGATGCGGCAGCACGATCTGCTTGCCCATCATCGCTTCGATCAGGTTCTTCCTGAAGCCGACTTGCGCGACGATCAGCGCGAACGCGAAGAGCCAGTAAAGGGCAGTGGGCTTCCATTTGATGAACGTGTCGTTATGCAGGACGAGCGTTGCGCCGCCGAACACGACGACGACGCCCAGGCTCACCCACAACATCGGATCGACCTTGCGGTGCCGGAACGCGACCCAAGCGATCTGCACGAGCGTCGCCGCGATCGCGACGGCTGTCGCCGTATAGATGCCCCAAATCTTGAAAGCGACGAAAAAGAGGATGATCGGAAACAGATCGAACAGGAATTTCATTGGCGTCCGGAGATGAGGCGAATGGTGCGATGCGGGGCGCGATGACGCTAAACGAACGCCCGCTCGAAAAGAGCGGGCGCGGGTCGGGCGGCGGCCACGAGCGAGTCTGCTCGCCCGCGTCCGCTCAAGGCTGAACCCGCTTACTTGGGTTCGAATTGTAGCGCAGCCGAGTTGATGCAATACCGGAGGCCCGTCGGCGCGGGGCCGTCCTCGAACACGTGGCCGAGATGCGCGCCGCAGTTCTTGCACTGCACTTCGATACGCAGCATGCCGTGCGAGCGGTCGGTCTTTTCTTTGATCACTTCGCCGTTGATCGGCTTGAAATAGCTCGGCCAGCCGCAGCCGGCGTCGAACTTGGTGTCGGATTCGAAAAGCGGGGTGCCGCAACACACGCAGTCGTACACGCCGCGCTCGAAATGATCCCAGTATTCGCCAGTGAACGGCCGTTCGGTCGCCGCGTGGCGCGTGACCTGGTATTGCATCTCGTTGAGTTCACGGCGATAGGCCGCGTCGTCCTTTTGCAGCGGATGCTCGGTGGCGCCGGGGGTGTCGTCTCGGTTCATGGTCTTCCTTTCGTTGCTCTCGTTGCTCTGGGCAGTGTAGTTGGGGGCGGGCTCAGGAAGAACAACTGACTTCCAGGTCGCTCGCCCAGTCCGGCGGCAGGCCGGCGTATGCCTCGTTCTCGGGTTGTTCGTCGAATGGACGGCGCAGCACGTCAAGCAAGCGCGCAACTTCCGAGAAGTCTTTCTCGTTCGCCTGACGGATGGCCTGCTCGGCGAGGTGATTGCGCAGCACGTACTTCGGATTCACGCGATTCATCGCCGCCGCGCGGGCCGCATCGTCGCGAGATTCATACGCGAGGCGCTCGCGATACTGCACCGCCCACGCGTCGAAGGCCGCGCGGTCGAGAAAGAGATCGCGCACGGGCGCGTCGGCCGAAGCGTCTGCTTTCGCGATCTTCGACAGATTGCGGAACGTCAGCGTGAAGTCCGCGCGATTGGCGTGCATGATCTCGAGCAGACCGTTGGCGAGCTTGTCGTCGCCTTCGCGCGCGGTCTCGAGACCGAGCTTCGCGCGCATCTTGTCTTCGAGCGCGGGCGCGAAATAGGTCTTGTAGTGTTCGAGCACCTTCTGCGCTTCCTCCACCACGCGTTCCGCGCGGCCTTCTTCCGGCAGATTCGCGCCGAAGAGCGGCACGAGCGCCTGCGCGAGACAGAACAGGTTCCAGTACCCGACCTGCGGCTGCCGGCTATACGCATAGCGGCCCTGCGTATCCGTGTGATTGCAGATGTGATGCGCGTTGAAGCCGTCCATGAAGCCGAACGGACCGTAGTCGATCGTGAGGCCGAGAATCGACATGTTGTCGGTATTCATCACGCCGTGGCAGAAACCCACGCTTTGCCATTGCGCCATGAGTTCCGCCGTGCGTCGCACGACTTCATCGAGCAGCGCGAGATACGGATCGTCGGCGTCGCGGCACTGCGGATAGAAACGCTCGATGACGTGATCCGCCAGCGTCTTGAGATCGTCCACGCGCTCGTTCGCGTAAAAATGCTCGAAGTTGCCGAAGCGCACGAAGCTCGGCGCGATGCGCGTGGCGATCGCCGCCGTCTCGATGGTCTCGCGGCGCACCGGCAAGTCCGAGCCGATGACGGCGAGCGCGCGCGTCGTCGGAATGCCGAGATGATGCATCGCTTCCGAACACAGAAATTCGCGGATGGACGAGCGCAGCACCGCGCGGCCATCGCCCATGCGCGAATACGGCGTGCGGCCCGCGCCTTTCAGCTGCACTTCGAGGCGCGCGCCGGCGCGATCGACTTCGCCGAGCGTGAGCGCGCGGCCATCGCCCAGTTGACCGGCCCACACGCCGAACTGATGCCCGGAATAGACCGCCGCATACGGCAGCGCTTCGGGCGGCCATTCGCGCGTGGGGTTGCCCGCGAAGTAAGCGGCGAACGCGGCTGGTTCGTCTTCCGCGATGCGCGCGTCGAAGCCGAGCAGTTCGGCCGCCTCGCGCGACACGGCGACGACATACGGATCGGGAACGGGCGTGGCGGGAAGGCGGGTGAAAAACGCGGGACCGAGCGACGCGAACGAACCGGGACGGTTGCTTTGAATCGACTCGGCAACGGCTTCCATCGACTGCGGCATCGACTGCTCGCCAAGATCGGGCTCGGCTGCGCCGGTCGATGCGCGCACGGCATTGCTTGGGGAAAACGACATGTTGAGCGCCTCAGAGTTAAACGATATTGTAATTCCGCGCCCGCGGGCCTGCAGGGCGGCACTCGGGCAGCTGTCGGACCATCTGTCGGAACCATCCACTCGTCGAGGACTTCACACATGGCGTCGCCGCTTTACGGTCAGATGATGGACATCCCGCTGCTCGCGTCATCATTGCTCTCGCATGCGGCGCGCCACTTCGGCGATACGGAGATCGTGTCGAAGCGCATCGAGGGCGATATCCATCGCTACACGTATCGCGACTGCGAGAAACGCGCGAAGCAAGTCGCGCAGGCGCTCGCCGCGCTCGGCGTCGAACAGGGCGAGCGCATCGGCACGCTCGCGTGGAACGGCTACCGGCATCTGGAGTGCTATTACGGCGTGAGCGGCATGGGCGCCGTGTGCCACACCATCAATCCGCGGCTCTTTCCGGATCAGATCGCGTTCATCATCGACCACGCCGACGATTCGTACGTCTTCTTCGACATGACGTTCGGCCCGCTCGTCGAACGCATCGCGCCGCATTGCCCGAACGTGAAAGGCTGGATCGCGCTAGGCGACGCCGCGTGCATCGCCGAACATCTTGGCGACATGAGCGTGCCCGTCTTGAGCTACGAAAGCCTCATCGCGGCGCAAGACGGCGTGTTCGAATGGCCGGTGCTCGACGAACGGCAAGCCTCGTTTCTCTGCTATACGTCCGGCACGACCGGCAATCCGAAGGGCGCGCTGTATTCGCATCGCTCGACTGTTTTGCATGCGTACGCCGCCGCGCTGCCCGATGCGATGGGCGCTTCGTCGAGCGATGCGATTCTTCCCGTCGTGCCGATGTTTCACGTCAACGCATGGGGCATTCCGCACGCGGGGCCGCTCGTCGGCGCGAAGCTCGTGTTTCCGGGCAAAGACCTCGACGGCAAGTCGCTCTACGAATTGATGGAAGCCGAAGGCGTCACATATTCGGCGGGCGTGCCGACGGTATGGCTCGGACTCCTTAATTACATGAAGCAGGCGGACAAGCGTTTTTCAACGCTCAAGCGCACCGTGATCGGCGGCTCCGCGTGTCCGCCCGCGATGCTGCGCACGTTCGAAGAAGAATACGGCGTCGAAGTGATTCATGCGTGGGGCATGACGGAGATGTCGCCGCTCGGCACGCTCGCGCGCCTGTCATTCCGCCAGAAGCAGCGCACGCCGGAGGAGCAGCGCGCGTCGCGCGAAAAGCAGGGCCATGCGCTTTTCGGCGTGGACATGAAAGTGGTCGGCGACGACGGCCAGGAACTGCCGTGGGACGGCCAGTCGTTCGGCGATCTCTACGTGCGCGGGCCGTGGGTCATCGACCGCTATTACCGCCGCGACGAATCCCCGCTCGTCGACGGCTGGTTCCCGACCGGCGACGTCGCAACCATCGACGCTGACGGATTCATGCACATCACTGACCGCAGCAAGGACGTCATCAAATCGGGCGGCGAATGGATCAGCTCGATCGATCTGGAGAACATCGCGATGTCGCATCCGCAAGTGGCGGAGGCCGCGTGCATCGCGTGTTCGCATCCCAAGTGGACCGAGCGGCCGATGATCGTCGCCGTGCTGCGGCCGGGCGCGACGCTCACGCGCGATGAACTGCTCGCGTTCTACGAAGGCAAGGTCGCGAAGTGGTGGATTCCGGACGACGTCGTCTTCGCGGACGAGCTGCCGCACACGGCCACGGGCAAGCTCCAGAAGGTGCGCCTGCGCGAGCAGTACCGCGATCATGTGCTGCCTGTCGCGGAAGAGAAAGCGCTCTGATACGCCCTGCGCCGCGGCGCGTGCCTGCTTGCATCGCGTTCGGGCATAGCCGAATTGAACGGCCGTTCGCCTTTGTATATTCTTTCCCGATCGCCCACAATGAGCCATCACGCGAGAGGGGAATCATTCATGGCAGTCGACTATACGGTCCGTGAAGGCGTTGCCGTCATTACGCTCGACAATCCGCCGGTCAACGGCCTCGGACATTCGACGCGGCTTGGCATCGTCGAAGGCATCGAGCGGGCGCGCAGCGATGCGTCGGTGCATGCGATCGTGCTGATCGGCGCGGGAAAGGCGTTCTCGGGCGGCGCGGACATCACCGAGTTCAACACGCCGAAGGCGACGCAGGAGCCGACGCTCGCCACCGTCATCAAGGCCGTCGAGGGCAGCGAGAAGCCGGTCGTCGCGGCGATTCACGCAGTCGCAATGGGCGGCGGGCTTGAACTCGCGCTGGGCGCGCACTATCGCATCGCGTCGCCGGGCGCGCAGATCGCGCTGCCGGAAGTGAAGCTCGGCCTTTTGCCCGGGGCGGGCGGCACGCAGCGTTTGCCGCGCGTGGTCGGGCTCGAGCGGGCGCTCGACATGATCGTGTCCGGCACGCCGGTGCGTTCGGAAAAGCTCGCCGACACCGCGCTCTTCGACGAAATGGCGCAAGGCGATCTGCGCGATTCCGCCGTTACCTTCGCGCGCCGCGTGGCCGAAAGAAGCGGCCCGCATCCGAAGGTGCGCGATCGGCCAATCGCGCATGACGACGCCGCGCGTTGCTTCGAGTCCGCGCGCCAGGCGATTGCCGAGAAAGCCAAGCACTTTCCCGCGCCGCACAAGTGCATCGATGCCATCGAGATGGGCGCGAACGCAGGCTTCGATCGCGGTCTTGCCTTCGAGCGCGAGTGCTTTCTCTTCCTCGTGCAGACACCGGAAAGCCGCGCGCTGCGCCATGCGTTTTTCGCCGAGCGCGCGGCCAGCAAGATCGCGGACGTGCCGTCGAATACGCCGGTTCGGACGATCGAACGCATCGGCGTGGTCGGTGCGGGAACGATGGGCGGCGGCATCGCGATGAACTTCATCAACGCGGGCTTGCCCGTTGTGCTGCTGGAAAGCAGACAAGACGCGCTCGACCGCGGCCTCGCCACGATACGGCGCAACTACCAAGCGCAGGTACAAAAGGGCAAGCTGAAGCCGGAACAGCTCGAAGCGCGCACGGCGCTTCTCCAGCCGACGCTCGACTACGCCGATCTCGCGCAAGCCGATCTGATCATCGAAGCCGTGTTCGAAGATCTCGACGTGAAAGCGCAGGTCTTCCGTCAACTCGACGCAATCGCGAAGCCGGGCGCGATCCTCACGTCGAATACATCGACGCTCGATCTCGACAAGATCGCAGCATTCACCGCGCGTCCCGAAGATGTCATCGGCATGCACTTCTTCAGTCCGGCCAACGTCATGAAGCTGCTCGAAGTGGTGCGCGGCGAGAAGACCGGGAAAGACGTGCTCGCGACCGTCATGCAGCTTGCCAGAAAAATCGGCAAGACGGCGGTGGTGGCGCGCGTCTGCGACGGCTTCATCGGCAACCGCATGATCGAGCAATATGTGCGGCAGGCGCTTTTCATGCTCGAAGAAGGCGCGCTGCCGGCGCAGATCGACCGCGCGATCGAGCGCTTCGGCTTTGCGATGGGTCCGTTCCGCATGAGCGATCTCGCGGGCAACGACATCGGCTGGGCCATCCGCAAGCGCCGCTATCGCGAGCAGCCGGACATGCGCTATTCGGGCGTTGCGGACCGGTTATGCGAATCGGGCCGCTTCGGGCAGAAGACAGGCGCGGGCTGGTACGACTACGAAGCGGGCTCGCGTGAGGCGAAGCCGTCGCAAGCGGTGGACGACATGATCGTCGCGTATTCGAAGGAGCAGGGCATCACGCGGCGCGAAATAGGCGACGACGAGATCGTCGAGCGGCTCGTGCTCTCGCTCGTGAACGAGGGCGCGAAGGTTCTGGAGGAAGGCATCGCGGCGAAGGCCTCGGATATCGACATCGTGTATCTGACGGGCTACGGCTTTCCGCTGTGGCGCGGCGGCCCGATGTTCTACGCCGACACGCTCGGCCTGCCGAACGTGGAGCGCGCCATGCGCAAGTACGCAGAAAAGCGCAACGGCGAAGCGTGGCAACCGGCGGCGCGCGTAACCGAACTGGCGGCTGCGAACGGCCGCTTCAACGCATGAGTCCGACATGAAACCAGCCGAAGACGTGCTGCTCCTTATCGATGTGCAATACGACTTCATGCCCGGCGGCGCGCTCGCAGTCGCGCGGGGCG
Organism: Caballeronia sp. LZ062; assembly: GCF_031450785.1. Classification (NCBI taxonomy): domain Bacteria; kingdom Pseudomonadati; phylum Pseudomonadota; class Betaproteobacteria; order Burkholderiales; family Burkholderiaceae; genus Caballeronia; species Caballeronia sp. LZ062. The sequence continues at coordinate 1,146,130 of NZ_JARTWB010000002.1, read as the reverse complement.
ACGAAGTGGTGCCCGTCATCAACCGGCTCGCAAAGGCGTTCTCGCACGTCGTGCTGACGCAGGACTGGCATCCGGCATCGCATGTTTCGTTTGCCACGAATCATGCGGGCCGCGCGCCCTTCGAAACCATCGCGATGCCTTATGGAGAACAGGTCCTCTGGCCGTCGCATTGCGTCCAGGGCACGCCGGGCGCGGCGCTGCATCGCGATCTCGACGCGCCTCATGCGCGGCTGATCGTGCGCAAGGGGCATCACGAACGCGTCGACAGCTATTCGGCTTTCGTCGAGGCGGATCGCACGACGCCGACCGGTCTCGCCGGCTATCTGCGCGAAGTGGGCGCGAAGCGCGTGTGGCTCGCGGGTCTGGCGACCGACTATTGCGTTGCGTGGTCCGCGCTCGATGCGCGCGCTGCGGGCTTCGAAGCCAGCGTGATCGAAGATGCGTGCCGCGCCATCGACTTGAACGGCTCGCTGGAACGCGCGTGGTCCGACATGCGCGCGGCGGGCGTCGCGCGGGTGCAGTCGGACGATGTACTGCGACAAGGCTGAACGCGATTTTTGCTACGCTTGGCGCTTCGTTCGTTCATTCGCATAACAGGAGCCGCCGTGCTACGTCATATCGTCATGTGGAAGCTGAAGGAATCCGCCGAGGGCGCGGATCGCGCGGAAAACGCGCAAAAGCTCAAGACCAGGCTCGAAACCTGCCGCAGCCTCGTGAAAGGGCAAGGGCACTTCGAAGTCGGCATCGCGCAGCCGGGCTTCGACTGCACGTATGACGTCGTGCTCGTCTCGGACTTCGACGACGCCGCTTCGCTGCACGCGTATCAGGTCCACCCGAAGCATCTCGCCGTGAAGGACTTCGTGACAGCGGTCCACGAAGCGCGTCAATGCCTCGACTACGAGGTGTGACCGCGATGAACGATACGTCCAACAACGCCGCGAACCACGGCGCCGCGATAGAAAGCCCGTTCATCGACGCGCTCGGCGTGCAGCTCGTGAAAGCCGTCGATGGCGAAGGCGAAGTGCGCCTGCCGCTCGGTGAATCGCATCTGAACACGTGGGGCATCGCGCACGGCGGCGTCACGATGACCCTGCTCGACGCCGCGCTCGCCATTGCGGCGCGCAGTGTCGCGGGCGATGGCGTCGGCGTCGTCACGGTCGAGATGAAGGTGAACTTCATGCAGCCGGGACGCGGCGAGTTGCGCGGCTACGGGCGCGTGCTGCACCGCTCGACGACGATGGCCTACTGCGAAGGCGAAATCCGCGACAGCGAAGGCCATTTCGTCGCGAAGGCGCTCGGCACGTTCAAATACATGAAGCGGCTTGCGGTAGGCCGCGACGTCGTGCGCCAGAAACTGCGTTCCGATCCCGAAGCCACGCCCGGCCCGAGCGACGCCTGATAAGGAGACTCCACATGGCAGACGCACAGATCAACCGTCAGATCCTCCTCGTTTCGCGTCCAGAAGGCGAAGCGTCGGCGGACAATTTCAAGCTCGTCGAGACGCCGCTCGCGCCGCTCGGCGAAGGGCAGGTGCGCGTGCGCAATCACTTTCTCTCGCTCGACCCGTACATGCGCGGACGGATGAACGACACAAAATCGTATGCGCCGCCGCAACCGCTCAACGAAGTGATGATCGGCGGGACCGTCGGCGAAGTGATCGAGTCGCGCAATCCGGCGTTCAAGACGGGCGACAAGGTCGTCGGCATGTTCGGCTGGCAGGAATACGGCACGTCCGATGGCAAAGGCATGCAGATCGTCGACACGACACACGTGCCGCTTTCCGCTTATCTCGGGCCGGTCGGCATGCCGGGCGTCACCGCTTGGTACGGCCTCAACCGGATCATCGAGCCGAAGGCGGGCGAGACGGTCGTCGTATCGGCGGCGAGCGGGGCGGTCGGCAGTGTGGTCGGCCAGCTCGCGAAGGCGGCGGGCTGCCGCGCGGTCGGCATCGCGGGCGGCGAGGAGAAGTGTCGCTATGTGGTGGAGACGCTCGGCTTCGACGCGTGCGTCGATTACAAGGCCGGCAACCTGCGCGACGATCTGAAGGCGGCCGCGCCGAACGGTGTCGATGGCTACTTCGAGAACGTCGGCGGCGAAGTGCTCGACGCGGTGCTCGCGCGCATGAACGCGTTCGGCCGCATCGCGCTGTGCGGCATGATCTCCGGCTACGAGGGCAAGCCCTTGCCGATGAAAGCGCCCGCGCTCTTGCTCACGCAGCGGCTGAAGCTGCAAGGGTTCATCGTCAGCGAGCACATGGACGTGTGGCCGCAGGCGCTGAAAGAACTCGGCGCTGCGGTCGCGTCCGGAAAGCTCAAGTATCGCGAGACGATTGCCGAAGGCATCGAAAGCGCGCCGGAAGCGTTTCTCGGCCTCTTGCGCGGCAAGAACTTCGGCAAGCAACTCGTGAAGCTGATCTGACGACAGCAAAGGAATTCGCGTGGACAGCTTCGAAGGCAAGGTGGCCGTCATCACCGGCGCGGGCAGCGGTTTCGGCCGCGAGTTCGCGTACAAGGCTGCGTCGCTCGGCATGAATCTGGTGCTCGCCGATATCGACGACACCGCGCTCGCCGCCACCGTCGATGCGGTGCGCGCGCAAGGCGGCGACGCGCTCGGCGTGCGCACGGACGTCTCCGACGCGGCGCAAGTCGATGCGCTCGCGCGCGCTGCGCTCGATGCATACGGCGGCGTGCATCTGCTCTTCAACAACGCGGGCGTGGGCGCGGGCGGCTTCGTCTGGGAGAACAGCGCGAAGGACTGGCAGTGGGTCTTCGGCGTGAACGTGATGGGCGTGGCGAACGGCGTGCGCGCCTTCACGCCGATCATGCTGAAGCAGGCGGAGCCGGCGCATATCGTGAACACGGCGTCGGTGGCCGGGCTGCTCGCCGCGCCCGCGATGGGCGTCTACAACGCATCGAAGCACGCGGTCGTCGCGCTCACCGAGACGCTTCATCACGATCTGCGGCTCGCGGGTGCGTCCATCGGCGTGTCGCTTTTGTGCCCGGCGTTCGTGCCGACCGGCATTGCGGATGCCGAGCGCTCGCGGCCCGACGCGCTCGCCAACGACGCGCCGCTGACCGCATCGCAGAAAATGGCCGCGCGGCAATTGACGCGCGCGGTGGAAAGCGGGCGGCTGTCGGCGCGCGACATCGCCGAACTCACGTTCGACGCGGTCCGCGAAGGCCGCTTCTACGTGATCACGCATCCGGGCATCATGGCGTCGATTCGGCTGCGGCTGGACGATATCGCGCAACTGCGGAATCCGAGCGATCCGATGTCGCTCAAATCGCAGCCGAAGCAGGGCTAGCGGCGTTCGTGGCATTATCGTGAGCCTTCGTATCCGCCTCGCGCTTGCCCGATGCCGCTCAATCCCAAGATCGCGCAGATCCTAGAAATGGTCGCGCGCGCGAACCGTCCGCCGTATCACACGCTCACGCCCGACGAAGCGCGCGCCGCCTATGCGATGAGCGCGCCCATCCTCGATATCGCGCCGTTGCCGTTGCACAGCGTCGAGGATATGCGCATTGCCACGCGCGATGGCGGCGAGATCGGCGTGCGCGTCTACCATTCCGTCGCGCCGAGTTGGGCCGAGCCTGCGCCCGCGCTGCTCTATCTGCATGGCGGCGGCTTCACGGTGGGCAGCATCGCGACGCACGATGCGCTCTGCCGCAAGTTCGCGCACGACGCGCGCTGCACAGTCGTTTCGGTCGATTACCGGCTGGCGCCGGAGCACAAGTTCCCGGTCGCCGTGAACGACGCCTTCGACGCGCTGCAATGGCTTGCGCGCGAAGCGCCGATGCTCGGCATCGATCCGGCGCGGCTCGCGATCGGCGGCGACAGCGCGGGCGGCACGCTCGCCACCGTCTGCGCGGTGCTGGCGCGCGACGCAGGCATCGCGCTGCGGCTGCAACTGCTGATCTATCCGGGCACGAGCGCGCGGCAAGAGAGCGAATCGCATGCGCGTCTCGCGCAAGGCTATCTGTTGTCGGGCGAGACCATTCAGTGGTTCTTCGCTCAGTATCTGCGCGATGACCGCGACCGCGACGACTGGCGCTTCGCCCCGCTCGATGCAGCGGGCGGCCAGCCGGATTTCGCGGGCGTCGCGCCGGCGTGGATCGCGGCGGCGGACCACGATCCGCTCTACGACGAAGACATCGCATATGCGGCGAAGCTGGAAGCCGCGGGCGTACCGGTGACGCTCGCGCGCTATGAAGGCATGATCCACGAGTTCTTCAAGATGGGCGGCTTCGTGCCGGAAGTGGCGCAGGCACATGCGGATGCGGTGCGGGCGCTGAAGGCGGCGTTCGGAAGCTGAGCCTTACGCAATCTCAAACGAAAACGCCCGCTCCACATTCCCCGGCCTGACGATGCGATGCGAGCCGTCGTCATCGCTGCGTTCCTTGATCGAGAGCGAAAGGCCGCGTGCAGTCGGCAGCACGCGCAGGGCAGTCGTGCTGCGCGTGCCGTATTCGGGCGTCTCGATGAACGCCGCCGACAGCACGCGCTCCCGCTCGATCGAAATGCCCGTGGACGGCAGATGTTCGTCATCGGCGATGCGCGGATCGCGCAGCGTGTCGATCAGCACATCGAGCGTCGGATGTTCGTCTGCGCGAATGAGGTCCGCGAGCGCCTGACGCTGCACGACGAGCTTCGGCCATGGCGTATTGAGCAGGCTGTTCGACAGACCGTGCACGCCGGCGTCGAGCAACGTGGGCGGCGCATCGGCACGATTGCCGTACCAGCCGAGCTCGCGTCGCGTGAAATCGCCGCAAAGCAAGTTAAAGCCGTTATAGCGATGCCCTTGCTCGGCGACGCGCCGCAGATAGTCCAGCGGCGCTTCGCGTTCGCCCGAAAGAAACGCGCTTACGAGCGTGCCGCGGGTGGGCGCATCAGGGCGCATTTCGCTCGGCGCGCGATAGTTGGTGAGCGCCGCGAAGCGACCGTCGCGGCTCACGCCGAGCCATGTTCCGCCGCCGGTGATGTCGCGGCCGGCCAGCACGCCGGGCGCATCGGTCCACCAGTGCATCGGCTGGGCGTCGCGGCGGAAGAACTCGTCCCGGTTGGCGGCAAGCGTCAGCAGCGCGCGGCCGTCGTCGGAACGCGCGCCGGGTTGCCAGTCGAATACGATCAGGCACATGGGCGCTCAGACGTCCGCAGGAAACGCGTAGGGCAGCGGCAGAAAGTCGAGGCGCGCACCGTCGACGGAACCGACGTGCACGGAGCCGTTATCGAGCGCCGCGAGCTTGATTTCCACCAGACAATCGACACCGCCGCCTTCGGCCGGCGCCGCGTTGACGACCATGCCGCACGGCTGGCCGGGATCGTCGGAATGAAAGAGCGCCGCGCCGGGCGTGGCCGTTTCGCCGTGCGCGAGCGCCGTGCGCCGCTTGATGGTGCCGCGATACTGGCTGCGCGCCACCACTTCCTGCCCTGGATAACAGCCTTTCTTGAAGTTGACGCCGCCGAGCACGTCGAAATTGACCATCTGCGGGACGAATTGCTCGACAGTCGGTTGCGTGATGCGCGGCTCGCCCGCGTGAATGTCGAGCCAGTCCCAGAGCTCGGCGGGCGCGCGCCTGAGCTTCTCGTCGAGCGTCGGCAGGTGCGCCTCGATGTCGGCCTTCGGACCGACCCACAGAAAGCGCGGCCGGCTTGCGGCATCCGGCACGCGGATCAGCGCGCCGTGCGGGCCTTCCACCTTCACGTGGACGCCGTCCGGCAGCGCGTCGAAGATGCCCGAGAGCGCCGCGCGCACATCGCCCGCGAAGCCGACAGCGGCGACTTCGGGCGTCGCGTCGGAGAGCTTCGCCTTCGCGCGCAGCACGAACATCGACAGGCGCTTTTGCACGGGCGCCTGAATGTCCTGCGAGATCAAGAGACGCACGGCGTCGGCTGTACGCCACATCAGGAACGAGCCGAGCAGCCGGCCCTTCGCGGAGCAATAGCCCGCGAGGCGCGCGGTGGAGGCATCGAGATGCTGGACGTCGTTCGTGAGCTGGTTATGCAGAAAGGCGACTGCGTCTTCGCCTTTCACGTCGATCACGCCGAACTGCGTGAGCGGCATGTGGACGCCCGCGGTCCGGAGGGCTTCGAAATCGGCGGCGGGAAGGGTACTGGTCTCGGAATTCATAAGGACGATGTGTCGATGCTAGGGACGCGGCCGGTACATCCGGCCCAGCGCAGGTGGGCAGGTCATTATATGGGTCTTGGGCGGGGCGTGTTTTTGCGGGTCGAAGGGCGCGCGGCAGGGAAGGATGATTCGCCCGGTGCAGTCTTCTACGGTGAGCGCAGCCGTAAGGCTCGGCGCTTGGCGAGAACTTGACGAGAATCTTGACGAAAAAGCGCGTCGGCAGTGCGCTCGATTCGTGACGATCAACGGCGCGAGCCACTGAACCGGTGCGCAGCAGAACCCGCCGAGGTTGTGCCGGATGCGGTGGCCTCTCGATGACCCCAGCGCAATCGACGACGCAGCCGAACGCCGGCGTCGCGGCTGCGCGTCGCCGGGCGAGTCCGCTCCGGCAACGCGCTCGATGCCAGCTACTGTTGCTTATTGCGCAGCCGGCGACCTAACGCTCGGCGTGGCGAGCGTGTTGTTGCTCGGGGGCGGGGTGCTGGTCGCCGTACCGTTCGTGGCACTCGGCAGGCCCGAGTTCGGCGCGCCGCCGGACGTGCCGCTGCCGGAGTTGGTCGCGCCCGGCGAGCCGTAGCCGCCGCTTGTCGCGCCGTTGACCTGATTGGCCGGACTGGCGGTGCTGCCGGTCGAGCCACCGCCCGCCTGCGCGAACGCGCCGCCGGACAGCGTCAGTGCGGCGACCGCCGCGATCAATGTGCTCATTGCCTTGCTCATGATCTCTTCCTCCTTGTTCGTTCTCCACAAATGAAGGGCAGACGCTCATCGCCTGCTTATTGAATGGGTCGCAAGTGCCGTGCCGCATTCGCCCGGTCGTTCGAGGCCCGCGCCCGGCTCTGCTATGACCGAAGCATGGCCACATCTATACAATACGGGTCGAAATCGGCCGAACGGCTGCTAAAAGGGAGAGCCGCACGCTGATCCGGTCGCGCGCTCGTCTCCGTCATTACTTCACTACTGCCTCTATTCGTCGTGTCTTTCCTGAAGAAATGCGTCGTGGCCGCGCTGCTCGCCGCGATACTCGCAGCGGCCGTCGCGGGCGGCGTCTACTACTGGGCCAATCGGCCGATGCCGCTTTCCCCCGCCGAACTCGATGTCACCATCAAGCCTCATAGCAGCCTGCGCAGCGTGAGCGCCCAGTTGAATCGCGGCGGCGTGCCTGTCGAGCCCGAGCTCTTCGTGCTGATGACGCGCGTGCTCGGCCTGTCGGCGCAGCTCAAATCCGGCAATTACGCGTTCAAAAGCGGCATCACGCCATACGAGGTGCTGCAAAAAATCGCGCGCGGCGACGTGAACGAATACGTGGCGACGGTCATCGAAGGGTGGACGCTGCAGAAAATGCGCAGCGAACTGGACGGCAACCCGGCGCTCACGCACGACACGGCCGGCATGAGCGATATCGACTTGCTGAAAGCCATCGGCGCGACGGAAGCGGACAAGCCGTCGGCCGAAGGACTCTTTTTCCCCGACACCTATCTCTTCGACAAGGGCACGAGCGACCTCGCCGTCTACAAGCGGGCGTACCGCACGATGCAAAAGCGCCTGGCGGAAGCGTGGGCGACGCGCGCGCCGAATCTGCCGTACAAGACGCCTTACGAGGCGCTGATCATGGCGTCGATCGTCGAGAAGGAGACGGGGCGGGCCTCCGACCGGCCGCTCGTGGCCGCCGTGTTCGCGAACCGGCTGCGCATCGGCATGCCGCTCCAGACGGACCCGAGCGTGATCTACGGGCTCGGCGCGACGTATGAAGGCCATCTGAAGAAAAAGGACCTGCAGACGGACACTCCGTACAATACCTACACGCGCATGGGCCTGCCGCCGACGCCGATCGCGCTGCCGGGCGTGGCCGCGCTCAGCGCCACGCTGAACCCCGCGCCGAGCAGCGCGCTGTATTTCGTGGCGCGCGGCGACGGCAGCAGCATCTTTTCCGACAATCTGGGCGACCACAACAAGGCCGTCGACAAGTACATCCGGGGTCAATGATGGCGCGCGGCACATTCATCACGTTCGAAGGCATCGACGGCGCGGGCAAGACCACGCATCTCGACTGGTTCCGCCAGCAACTGGAAGAGAAGATCGCGGGTAGCGGCCGCCATGTCGTGATGACGCGGGAACCCGGCGGCACCGCGCTCGGCGAAACGCTGCGCGGCATGCTGCTGAATCAGCCGATGGACCTGGAAACCGAGGCGCTTCTGATGTTCGCGGCGCGCCGCGAGCATCTCGCGCAGGTGATCGAACCGGCGCTCGCGCGCGGCGACTGGGTGCTGTCCGACCGCTTCTCGGATGCGACGTTCGCCTATCAGGGCGGCGGGCGCGGTCTGCCGCGCGACAAGCTGGAGGCGCTGGAGCGGTGGGTGCAGGGCGGTTTTCATCCGGATCTCACTGTGCTCTTCGACGTGCCGACCGAGACCGCGAGCGACCGCCGCTCGGCCGCGCGCGCGCCGGACAAGTTCGAAAGCGAGTCGGACGCGTTCTTCGAGCGCACGCGTGCCGAATATCTGCGCCGCGCGGCGGAATCGCCGGAGCGCTTCGTCATCGTCGATTCCACCCAGCCCATCGGCGCGATCCGCGAGCGTCTGAAAGACGTGATCGCGGGCCTCTGATTCTCACGACACTCGAGCGATGATCTACCCCTGGCAAACCGACGACTGGCAACGCCTGCAGCAACTGCGCGCGCACTGGCCGCACGCGCTCCTGCTGCACGGAGAGGCGGGCATCGGCAAGTTGCAGTTCGCGCAGCATCTCGCGCAGGGTCTGTTGTGCGAGACGCCCGCCGGCAACGGCGAACCGTGCGGCACGTGCCGCGCGTGCCTGTGGTTCTCGCAAGGCAATCACCCTGATTTCCGCGCCGTGCTGCCCGAGGCGCTCGCCGCGCTCGCCGCGCTGCCAGGATCGGCCGCGGCGGACGACGCATCGGCTGAAAAAGCCGACGATGGCGAAGGCAAGAAATCGCGCGCGCCCAGCAAGGAGATCAAGATCGAGCAGGTGCGCGCGCTGCTGGACTTCTGCGGCGTCGGCTCGCATCGCGGGGGCTTGCGCGTCGTGCTGCTGTATCCCGCCGAGGCGCTCAATGTCGCGGCGTCGAACGCGCTTTTGAAGACGCTCGAAGAGCCGCCGTCGGGCGTCGTGTTTCTGCTCGTGTCGGCGAGAATAGACCGGCTCTTGCCGACCATCATCAGCCGCTGCCGCCAATGGCCGATGAGCCTGCCCGACGCCGATGCGGCGCGTGCCTGGCTCGCGTCGCAAGGCGTGGACGATGCCGCCAGCCTGCTTGCCGAAGCGGGCGGCGCGCCGCTCACGGCGCTTGCTCTCGCGCACGATGAAAACCGCGCGCTGCGCGATTTCACGCTTGCACAGCTTGCCGCAGGCCCGAACTGCGACGCGTTCGCGTGCGGCGAAAACCTGCAGAAGCTGCCGGTGCCGATGGTTCTCGGCTGGCTGCAACGCTGGCTCTACGACGTGCTCGCACAGCGCACCGCCGGCCGGCCGCGCTATTTCCCCGGCGCGGCCAAGGCGCTCGCGCGCTGCGCGCAAAGCGCCGATCCCGCCGCGCTCGCCCGTTGCATCAAGGCCGTCACGCGCCAGCGCGCGGTGGAGAACCATCCGCTGAACGCGCGGCTCGTTTTCGAAGAACTGTTTCTCGCGTATCGCGGGATCTTCACCGCCTGATCCTTTGTTCGATTCCGAAACGCTACCACCCATGAGTCTCACGTATCGCGACGCCACCCTCGACGATCTGCCCGCCATCGTCGCCATCTACAATTCGACGATCGCCTCGCGGCAAGTCACTGCGGACCTCGATCCGGTCAGCGTCGAAAGCCGTCTCGCGTGGTTCCGTTCGCACGGCCCGGACGCGCGCCCGCTGTGGGTGGTGGAAGAGGGCGGCTCGGTGATTGCGTGGCTGAGTTTTTCGGATTTCTACGGCCGTCCGGCGTATGCGCGCACGGTCGAAGTCAGCATTTATCTGGACGAGCGCGCGCGTGGCAAGGGTCTCGGCAAGCAGCTGCTGCGCGAGGCACTCGATAAAGCGCCGTCGCTGAAGGTCGACACTGTCCTTGGCTTCGTCTTCGGCCACAACGAGCCGAGCATGAGGCTTTTCGCGAGCTTCGGCTTCGAAGCATGGGGCACGCTGCCGCGCGTCGCGGTGCTGGACGGCGTGGAGCGCGATCTCGTCATTCTCGGCTTGCGGCTGGAAGGCGCACCGCAACGAAAAAACGGCCTGAGTCAGAACCAGTAGCAAGGAGCACGGGATGTTCGTCGATTCGCACTGTCACATCAATTTCGAAGGCCTGGCCGATCGTCTGCCGGACGTGCTCGACAAGATGCGCGCGCACGCCGTCACACACGCGCTATGCGTGTCGGTGGATCTGGAGACGCTGCCCTCGGTGCTCGATATCGCCGAGCGATGCGAGAACGTGTACGCGTCGGTCGGCGTGCATCCGGACCACGAGGACGCAAAAGAGCCGAGCGTCGCGGAACTTGTCGAACTGGCGGCGCATCCGAAAGTCTGCGCGATTGGCGAGACGGGACTCGACTACTATCGGCTCGAAGGCCGCAGCATCGCCAACATGGAATGGCAGCGCGAGCGGTTTCGCACGCATATCCGCGCCGCGCACGCGACGGGCAAGCCGCTCATCATCCATACGCGGTCGTCGTCGGAAGACACGCTGCGCATCATGGAAGAGGAGCGCGCGAGCGTGCCGGGCGGCGTGATGCACTGCTTCACCGAGCCGTGGAACGTAGCCGAAGCGGCGCTTGCGCAAAACTTCTTCATCTCGCTCTCCGGCATCGTCACGTTCAAGAAGGCGACGGACGTGCAGGACGTGGCGCGGCGCGTTCCGCTCGACCGTCTGCTGATCGAAACCGACTCGCCGTATCTCGCGCCGGTGCCGTATCGCGGCAAGCCGAATGAACCTGCGTACGTGAGTTATGTCGGACGTTTCATCGCGCAATTGCGCGAAGAGACGGACGAGACGGTCGCGCAGGCCACGACCGAGAATTTCTTCCGGCTTTTCAAGATCGCGCGCGCGGCTGCCTGAGCACTGCCGGGCAAGCGGCGCGATTCATCGTTTCATGGCAATTCGAAGGTCCACTATGAACAATTCCCCGATGCTTTCCACTCAGTCCGCGATGACTGCAAACACGCAACCGGCCGCTTTGCGGGCGGGCAGGCGCGCGGCCGTGCGCGGACTTTTCGCCGGCGCGCTCGTCGCGGCATGCGCGTTCGCGCAGCCGGTCTGGGCCGCTTCCGTGGACTCGCTCATCAAGGCTGTCAAGTTCGACGACGTGTCCGAAGTCAAGAAGCAGCTCGCGCAGGGCGCAGACCCGAACACGGTCGATAACACTGGCGCGCCGCTCCTCGTGATCGCCGCGCGCGAGAAGTCCGACAAGGTCGGCCAGCTACTCGCCGACAATCAGAACACGGACCTCGAAAAGCTGGATTCCGCCGGCGAAAACGCCATGATGCTCGCGGCGCTCAACGGCGACGCCACGTTCGTGAATCTGCTGATCGCGAAAGACGCCGAAGTGAACAAGAAGGGCTGGACGCCACTGCACTACGCGGCGACCAACGGTCATGACGACATCGTGAAGATTCTGCTCGACCACTCCGCCTATATCGACGCCGGTTCGCCGAACGGCACGACGCCGCTCATGATGGCCGCGCGCGGCGGTCATCTGTCGACGTGCAAGCTGCTGCTCGACCAGGGCGCGGATTTGCGGGTGAAAAATCAGATCGGCATGACCGCCGTGGATTTCGCGCGGAAGTACAACGAGAAAGACGTCGCCGAGGGCTTGCAGGCGCGCCTCGACGCGATGCAAGGCGGCGCTGCTCAAAGCGGCGCAAATGGGTCAAAATAGCACCGCCACGCCTGAAACCGGGCGAGCGCGGTCAGGCGCGGCCGCCTCGCTCCAATACGCCGCCGCTCAACACAAAAGGAAGACCATGCTGCGGGAAATCGCCATCGCCTGTGCTCTTGCGACGCCCGTGTGCGCGTTCGCATTCACCGGCAACGATCTCAACAAGCTCTGTATCAAAACCGATCCGAACTCGCGTACCGCGTGCGCCGCCTATATTGAAGGCGCGGCCGACGGCGTCTATAACACGATAGAAGCCATCGGCGGCACGACCGGGCCGCAGGTCGGCCAGTACTTCTGTCTGCCGGCCGACGTGAAGCCGCAACAACTGACGGACGCGGTGCGCAAGTACATCGCGGACAATCCCGACAAGGCGAATTTCAACGCCACCACGATGGTGTCGCTCGGGCTCGGCAAGGCGTTTCCCTGCAAGGCGGAACGCTGAAACGCCCGTCGAGGCGCGCCGTGACACGGTCGCGGCACGCTTCGATACACCTCTTGACGACGGCTTCGGTGATGCCGCACGGCGCGGAAACCCGCACGCCGTTTGCTAGTCGAACTTCCGACAGCGATTTCTGCATATCACACAAAAAACGCAAGAGGAACGTCTTATGAGCCGTCTCGTCGTCGTATCCAACAGGGTCGCCACGCCCACTGAAACCAAAGGCTCGGCCGGCGGACTCGCCGTCGGCGTGTTCGGCGCGCTGAAGGACAGCGGCGGCGTCTGGTTCGGCTGGAGCGGGGACGTCGTGAGCGAAGGCGTCGCGAATCAAGGCCCGACGCTCGAGCAGGACGGCGCAGTGACGTTCGCGACCGTCGGCTTGCCGAAGAAGGACTACGACCAGTACTACCGCGGCTTTTCGAACGCGATGCTGTGGCCCGTTTTCCACTATCGCAACGATCTGGCCGTCTACGACCGCGACGAATACGCCGGCTACCGGCGCGTGAATTCCTGGCTCGCGCACAAGCTCATCAAGCTGCTGGAGCCGGACGACGTCATCTGGGTTCACGACTATCACCTGATTCCGTTCGCCGAGGCGCTGCGCAGCGCGGGCATCACGAATCGCATTGGCTTCTTTCTGCACATTCCGTTTCCGTCGCCGCAGATTCTGCTCAACATCCCGCCGCATGAGGAACTGGTGCGGTCGCTGTGCTGCTATGACGTCGTCGGCTTTCAGACCGAAGGCGACCAGATCGCGTTTCACGACTACATCGTCCGGCACGCGCACGGCACGGCGACGGAAGACGGCCGCGTCGAGGCGTTCGGGCGCAAGCTCAGGACGGGCGTGTACCGCATCGGCGTGTTCCCGGACGAAATTGCGGAACAGGCGCAGCGCGGCGAGGCGCGCCAGGACGTGATGGACCTCAAGCAGAGTCTCGAAGGCCGCAAGCTCATCATGAGCGTGGACCGGCTGGATTATTCGAAAGGGCTCGTCGAACGGTTCCGCGCGTTCGAGCATTTTCTGGAGAAGTCGCCCGAATGGCGCGGCAACGTCACGCTCGTGCAGATCGCGCCGCCCACGCGCTCGGACGTCGAAACTTATCAGCAGATACGCCAGAACCTCGAATACGAAGCGGGGCGCATCAACGGGCGTTACTCCGGCCTCGATTACACGCCCATCCGCTATCTGAACCAGCGTTACGACCGCTGGAAACTCATGTCGCTGTTCCGCGAGTCGCAGATCGGGCTCGTCACGCCGCTGCGCGACGGCATGAATCTCGTCGCGAAGGAATACGTCGCCGCGCAGAATCCGGACGATCCGGGCGTGCTCGTACTTTCGCAGTTTGCCGGCGCGGCGGGCGAAATGACGGGCGCGGTGATGGTGAATCCGCACGATGTAGTCGGCATGGCGGACGCGCTTGCCCGTTCGCTCGCCATGCCGCTCGCCGAACGCCAGGAGCGTTATCAGACAAACATGGCGGCGCTCCGCAAACACGATCTCGGCGTCTGGCGCGACAACTTCCTCGCCGATTTACGCGGCGTGCGCCGCAAGTAACAGGCGCACGAAACGGTTGTTTCCGGTCTGTAACAGAAGGATGAAAGTGCAAGAGTACGCGGTGTCGGCTCGCTTCGCCGTCGATAATGGATCATCGCGCGAACCGCCGCCGCGCCTCGCCCCGGCAGTCGAGAAAACCCTCGTTAGCCGGCTGACAGTCTCCTGTCATACTCGGTCTCGCGCGACTCATTACGAATACGTGCACACGCTCGCACGTGGAAGTCCGCATGGAGACGAGAACGATGAGAATTGCCCAGATTGCCCCGTTGACGGAATCGGTCCCGCCCAAACTCTATGGCGGCACGGAACGCGTCGTGTCGTATCTCACGGATGCGCTCGTCGAGCTAGGCCACGATGTCACGCTGTTCGCCACCGGCGACTCGCAGACCACGGCGAAGCTCGAAGCCGTCTGGCCCCGCGCGCTACGGCTCGACCCGGCAATTCGCGACCGTATCGCGCCGCACATGCTGCTGATGGAACTGGTGCGCCGCCGCGCGGAGGAGTTCGACGTCCTGCATTTCCACATGGACTACTATTCTTTCTCGCTCTTTAACCGGCAAGAGACGCCGTTCGTCACGACGCTGCATGGACGGCTCGATTTGCCCGAGCAGCAGCCCGTGTTCGACACGTTCAACACGGCGCCCGTCATTTCGATTTCAGACTCCCAGCGGCATCCGTTGCCGCAGGCGAAGTGGATCTCGACGGTCTATCACGGCCTGCCTGAGACGCGCTACATGCCGCAGCCCGTCGAGCAGAAATATCTGGCGTTTCTCGGACGCATCTCGCCGGAAAAGCGCGTCGATACCGCCATCCGTATCGCGGGACGTTGCGGGCTGCCGATCAAGATCGCCGCCAAGGTCGATGCAGCCGACCACGAGTACTTCGAACGCGAGATCGCGCCGCTTCTGGAATTGCCGTATGTCGAATTCGTGGGCGAAATCAGCGATGCGCAGAAGGCCGACTTTCTCTCGGGCGCGCACGCGCTGGTTTTCCCGGTGGATTGGCCGGAGCCCTTCGGGCTCGCGATGATCGAAGCAATGGCGTGCGGCACGCCGGTGATTGCCTTCAATCGCGGCGCGGTGCCGGAAGTGGTGGACGAGGGCGTCTCTGGGTTCATCGTCGAGGACGAGATCGGCGCGGTGGCGGCCGTCAACCGGCTGCATACGCTTTCGCGCGAAGCCGTGCGCAGGCGCTTCGAAGAGCGCTTCACGTCGCACCGCATGGCGCGGCAATACCTCGACGCGTATCAGGCCGTCGTGCGCGCGCAGAAACGCTCGCGCTTCAAGCTGATCGATCGCGCGGCCACCTGATCTCTCAACGGCCAAGAAAAAACCGCCGTGTGGCGCGACTGTGGGTCGCGCCACACGGCGGTCATGCTTTCCGCCGAACACTCAGGCGGTGCGCCGCTTACATCTTGAGGCGCGTCACCTTCGTGCCCTGGAGCGACACGTCGGCCATTAGGCCCGCGTTGGTCAGCACGAAGGCTTCGACCGGTTTCGTGGCCGTGGTCGTATCGACCGCGCCGTTCGCGCCCATCTTGACGAGCGCCACCGATGCATCCGCGCCTGCCGACCAGCCGTCGGAGTTGCGGAATTTGTCGAGCGCGTCCTGCGTCATGAACAGGAAAATGATCGACTTCGACTGCGCGCCTGCCTGCAGACCGAACGAGCCGGACGTCGTGCTGTAGTAGCCGACCGTGCCGCCGCCCACGCGCAGCGCGCCCTTGCCGTACTGCGCGCCGACGATGAAGCCCGCTTGGATCACCGACGGGAACACGAGAACGCCGCGCGACTTCGCGACCAGTTCGCGCGAGCCGGGGACCGTCGCATATAGCCGCTGGATGGTGCTGTCGACGTCCGCGTCGATGCTGCGGCGATCGTCGGCGCTGCCGGCGGCCTTCTCAGCGCCGGTGTTCGAATTCGTCGTGCAACCGGCGAGCGCGAGGCCTCCCAGCGCCAACACGGCCGTCGACTTGAGCATGAAGTTTCGTCTTTGCATCATTGTTCTCCATCGTGGAATTTAGGAAACCCCATAGTGCGGGAGGGTGAGGCACGCCAAGTTATAGCACAGCGACGAGAAAACGCGACGCTCGCGCCGGAGACTGTTGTTCCATGTCGCCTGCTCACGCCGCTCTTCGTCGCGCGGCGCTTAAGCCCGCCATTCGCGACGATCGTGCTGGCCATTTCGCCCGCCCCGCTGACTGAAGCCCTGTATAAATTTCGCCGAACCGCTCTCGGTTTCGGCAGCAACGCCGCGTAGCCAGTAGCAACGACCGTACCCGAGCGGCGCTTGTCATTGGCTCGTCGTTTTTACTTTGGTCGGAGGAGTCGGCTGCGCGGCCCGCGACGGCCGCCGCAGGGCGCGCTTGATGCCGCCGATCACGATGCCGACGGCGAGCAGGAACGCCGCCGGCACGACCCAGTAGCCGATGAATGCATGCCAAAGATAATCGGCGAGCGTCGCCTTGCGATGCGCGTATTCGTCGAGCGCTTCGTGATGACGCGCGGCATTGGCGCGAAGAACGTCGGCGGGGCAACCGGCTGCGCGAGCTTCGTCGGGCGCGCCGTGACAACGGGCTGCGGCCCCGGCGGACCGCTGTGCATCGGTCAACTGCCAGGTGGAGAGCGCCCTTTGAAGATCGACCGTGTTGTAGGCCATTTCTTCACGCACCTCGTTGACCGCGACGATCATCACGGGCACGGCCCAGAAGGTGATCGTCACGAGCCATCGGCGGAACCAGCGGTTCTTGTATCTCCATGCCATCCGTGCCTCCATGCGAGGCTTGTCGCCACGCTAGACGAGCGGCGGCCGATGGCGTGTTTCTTGTATTCGTGAGGGGCCGCCTTCGCGCCATCTTATGAGAAAACGACGGCGCTGCGAAACACTTGCTTGGGTGCAGTGCAATATGGGCGGCGAGATGCGGGACGCCGCGCGCCGCGTGCGGCGGGCGCGGCGCGAGGACGATCAGCTCTTGCTGCTGAGACAACTCTTCATGAACGCTTTGCGGTCGTCGCCTTTCTTGCCGGACGCCTGACTGTTGCACGCGGTCATGCGCTGCTGCTGGGTCATGGGCGCCGAGGCGGCGGAGGCTGCGGCGGGCGTGGCGGACAGGCAACTCTTCATGAACGCCTTGCGATCGTCGCCTTTCTTGTCGGCTGCCTGCTTGTTGCAGTCGGTCATCTTCGACTGCTGGCTGTTGGCCGCGAACGCCGAAGGCGCGCCCAGCGTAAGACTCAAAACAGCGATAAGGGCAGTGGCTCGAATAGTCATGTGACGCTCCCTGAGTGATTGACGATTCTTCTCGAATACGCGAGTTTCGACGACTCGCCCCGCGCATTATGGCAAAGCGGATTTCAACCGGGTGTGCGATAAGGTTAAATCTCGAGTTGAACATTGGGCCGCCGCGCCGTGGCCTTGCAACGCGCTTTCGCCGGCCACGCTGACGCTGCGTTTCGTCATCGAGTTGCCGTCATCTTCCATTCCCGACGCCGTTCACGATAGGAGCCGCTCCATGTCCACACCGCTCGCCGATCACTACAAGGGCTTCGCCATCCACGTGCAGGCGCTGCGCCGCGCGAAAGAGCGCGACGAGCCGGACGACGGCCCGCGCCACTTCGACATCTTCGTGACCATCTCGCGCGCCGCCGCCGGAGAAAGCGGCCGCTCCGCCATGTTCGGCGTGCCCGAGCAGGAGCCGTTCGAGAGCCCGATCGATGCCACGCGCGCCGGCATCGAGTATGGCCGCAAAATCATCGACAACGAGATCGAGGGCCAGTCGGTCGCCGATCTCTGAGCCTGCGGCTGGCGTCGAACGCGCGCAAGACCACACTGCGCATGCGTCCGAAGCGTCCACTCCACGTTAGCCCGATTGACCGCGCGCCTGGCACGAACGAGAATCGACGGCGGCAAACGTTGAACCGCCCATGTTTCGCATCACATGCAAGACCCACTGCACAACACCAATGAAAACACTGGAGGAGAACCGCATGAAGTCAGCCATTCGCCGTCGCGTCCTGTCAGCCGCCGTCGCACTCGTTGCCTGCAGCGCGCTGCCTTTCGCCGCATCGCCCGCGTTCGCGCAGAGCGCCGGCAAGCCGAAGGTCGCGCTCGTGATGAAGTCGCTCGCCAACGAGTTCTTCCTCACCATGGAAAACGGCGCGAAAGACTACCAGCAGCACAACACCGACAAATTCGACCTGATCACCAACGGCATCAAGGACGAAACCGATACCGCCGCGCAAATCCGCATCGTCGAGCAGATGATCGTCTCGAAGGTCGATGCGCTCGTCATCGCGCCGGCGGATTCGAAGGCGCTCGTGCCGGTCATCAAGAAGGCGGCGGACGCGGGCATCATCGTCGTGAATATCGACAACCGGCTCGATCAGGACGTGCTCAAGTCCAAGGACCTGAACGTGCCGTTCGTAGGCCCCGACAACCGCAAGGGCGCGCGTCAGGTCGGCGACTATCTTGCCAAGCGCCTGAAGAAGGGCGACGAAGTGGGCATCATCGAGGGCGTCTCCACGACCACCAACGCGCAGCAGCGCACCGCCGGCTTCAAGGACGCGATGGACGCGGCCGGCATGAAGGTGGCCGCGCTCCAGTCGGGCGATTGGGAAATCGACAAGGGCAACGCCGTCGCGTCTCAGATACTGAACGCGAACCCGAACGTGAAGGCGCTGCTCTGCGGCAACGACAACATGGCCATCGGCGCGGTCTCGGCCGTGCGCGCGGCGGGCAAGGCGGGCAAGGTGCAGGTGGTCGGCTACGACAACATCAACGCGATCAAGCCCATGCTGAAGGACGGCCGTGTGCTCGCCACCGCCGACCAATACGCGGCGAAGCAGGCCGTATTCGGCATCGACGTGGCGCTCAAGGCCATTGCCGGGCACAAGAAGCAGTCGGAGCTCTCGACCGTGGTGGAAACGCCCGTCGATCTCGTGACGAAATAAGAAGCATCGAGCGTTGCGCCGCGAACCGTTCGTCCTCAAGTTCGCGGCGATCATGCCGTTAATTCACGGACGAAGGACACGGGTGAAAACACGCACGAACGCGGTTGAGGGACGACGGAGCGCGCCGGCCGCCGTCCCGCCGCAACGCATGCAAAACTTTGCCGAGGATGCACCGAACGCCTTGAGCGACCTTACGCCATGATGAAAGACGCGCACGACGCGAGCGTGCTGACCGTCACGGGAATCGGCAAAACGTATGTGGAGCCGGTGCTGGCCGACGTTTCGCTCGGACTTTTCCCGGGCGAGGTCCTGGCGTTGACCGGCGAAAACGGCGCGGGCAAGAGCACGCTGTCGAAGATCATCGGCGGACTCACGAATCCGAGCACGGGCACGATGACGCTCGCGGGCCAGCCGTACGCGCCGCAAAGCCGCACCGAGGCGGAATCGCTCGGCGTGCGCATGGTGATGCAGGAGCTGAACCTGCTGCCGACGCTCTCGGTCGCGGAGAACCTGTTCCTGAACCGCCTGCCGCAGAAAGGGCGCCTCAAAATCGGCTGGATCGATCGTAAGCGGCTCGCAGAAGACGCGCGGCACGCGATGGCGCAAGTCGGCCTCGACGCGATCGACCCTGACACGCTCGTCGGCGATCTCGGCATCGGGCATCAGCAGATGGTCGAAATCGCGCGCAATCTGATCGGCGATTGCCGCGTGCTGATTCTCGACGAACCCACCGCGATGCTCACGGCGCGCGAAGTCGATCTTCTCTTCGAGCAAATTGCGCGGCTGAAAGCGCGCGGCGTGGCGCTCGTCTATATCTCGCACCGGCTGGAAGAATTGCGGCGCATCGCGGAGCGCGCCGCCGTGCTGCGCGATGGCCGCCTCGTGCACGTCGGGCCGATGAGCGCGCTGACCAGCGACCAGCTCGTCACGCTGATGGTGGGCCGCGAACTGGGTGAACGCATCGATCTGGGCGAGCGCAAGCTGGGCGGCGTCGCGCTGAGAGTGGACGGCATGACGCGCGCCCCGGCCGTGCGCGACGTGTCCTTTGAAGTGCGCGCGGGCGAGATTTTCGGCATTAGCGGGCTGATCGGCGCGGGGCGCACGGAACTCATGCGCCTGATCTACGGCGCGGATCGCGCGGACGCCGGCACGGTGTCCGTCTCGCGCGGCGGCGAAGCACTGCGCGCGGTGAGCATTCAGTCGCCGTCGGATGCGGTGAACAACGGCATCGCGCTCATCACGGAGGACCGCAAGGGCGAGGGCTTGCTGCTCGGCCTGCCCATCGCCGCGAACGTTTCACTCGGCAACGTGGGCGCGGTGGCCCGTCACGGCGTGATCGACACGCGGCGCGAAGCGGCGCTCGCCGAGCGCCAGATCGACGCCATGCGCATTCGCACGTCCGGGCCGGCGCAGGCCGTGTCGGAGCTATCGGGCGGCAATCAGCAGAAAGTGGTAATAGGCCGCTGGCTCGCCCGCGACTGCACCGTGCTGCTTTTTGACGAACCGACGCGCGGCATCGACGTCGGCGCGAAGTTCGACATCTACGGGCTCATGGGCGCGCTTGCCCGCGAAGGCCGCGCGCTCGTCGTCGTTTCGAGCGATCTGCGCGAACTCATGCTGATTTGCGACCGGATCGGCGTGATGTCGGCGGGGCGCATGACCGGCGTGTTCGAGCGCGCGAACTGGACGCAGGATGCGCTGCTCGCCGCAGCCTTTGCCGGCTACGCGAAGCGCGAGGCGATTCTGCACGAGCCGCTCGCGCCCGACGCGAAGCCGCCCGAACAAGACAATTTCCTGGAGCATTGAATGACGGGTCAGTCCGAAGCCAATCTGCCGGCCGATGCACCGAAAAGCGGCAAGAACGCGAAGGGCGCAGGAACGCGCCTCGGCTTCTCCAACTATCTCGGGCTCGCCGGCGCGCTCGCCGCGATGATCGCGCTTTTCTCCGTGCTGAGTTCGCACTTCCTGACGTACGACACCTTCAGCACGATTGCGAATCAGATACCCGATCTCGTCGTGATGTCGATCGGCATGACGTTCGTGCTGATCATCGCGGGCATTGACCTGTCGGTGGGCTCGGTCCTTGCGCTCGGCGCTTCGGTGGTGAGCGTGGCCGCCCTGAAGTGGCACTGGCCGGCGCTTCCGGCGGCGCTCATCGGGCTGGCCGCCGCCGCGCTGACGGGCACGGTCACGGGACTCGTCACGGTGGCGTGGCGCATTCCGTCGTTCATCGTGTCGCTCGGCGTGCTGGAAGCGGCGCGCGGACTCGCGTATCAGATGACGAACTCGCGCACTGCCTACATTGGCGATGCGTTCGATTTCCTCTCAAATCCGATCGCGTTCGGCATCTCGCCGGCCTTTCTGATTGCAGTCGCGGTAATGATTGTTGCGCATTGGGTCTTGACCCGGACGATTTTCGGCCGTTATCTGGTAGGCATCGGCACGAATGAGGAAGCCGTGCGGCTCGCGGGTGTGGATCCGCGGCCGTACAAGGTGATCGTTTTCGCGCTGATGGGCGCGCTGTCAGGACTGGCCGCGCTGTTCCAGATTTCACGTCTCGAAGCCGCGGATCCGAACGCGGGCGCGGGCGTGGAGCTGCAGGTGATCGCGGCGGTGGTGATCGGCGGAACGAGTCTGATGGGCGGGCGCGGCTCGGTCATCAGCACGTTCTTCGGCGTTCTCATCATCTCGGTGCTGGCGGCGGGGCTGGCGCAGATCGGCGCGAACGAGCCGACCAAGCGCATCATCACGGGCGCGGTCATCGTGGTCGCGGTGGTGCTCGATACGTACCGGAGCAGACGCAGGCGCGGTTGATGCCGCGAGGCAGCACGTCGAGCCTCGCAGCGGGGTGGGGCGCGACGTTAAACGCAGGTGAAGTCAAATAGATGACCGGATCGCCGTTGTCCGCCAAAAGCGGGAAAGCGGCAGAGGCAGGGCGACGCGCATGAGGCCCCCGGTCGATAAAAGAAGTTGGACCAAAGAAAAGCGAAGGACGATGTATGGCGACGATCAAAGACGTGGCAGCCATTGCCGGGGTGTCGTTTACGACGGTGTCCCACGTAGTGAACAATTCAAGGCCGGTGTCGGCCGACGTGCGGGCGAAAGTCGAGCGCGCGATCCGCGAGCTGGACTACGTGCCGTCGGCCGTGGCGCGCTCGCTGAAGGCGAAGTCCACCGCGACCATCGGGCTGCTCGTGCCGAACGCCACGAATCCGTACTTCGCCGAACTGGCGCGCGGCGTCGAAGACGGCTGCGCGAAGAACGGCTATTGCGTATTTTTCTGCAACTCGGACGACGATCCCGCGAAACAGCGCAACTATCTGCGCGTCTTGCAGGAAAAGCGCATCGACGGCCTCGTGATCGCGTCAGCGGGCGAGGACGCGGTGCTTGCGCAGTGTCTCGCGGGCGCGCGTGAACCGCTCGTGATCGTGGACCGCAACATCGAGGGCGTCTCGGCGGACCTCGTGCAGATCGACCACGAAAAGGGCGCGTATCTCGCGACCCGGCATCTGCTGCAAATGGGGCATTCGGAAATCGGCTGTATCACGGGGCCGGTGGCGACAGCGGTCAGCGCCATGCGGCTGCATGGCTTCATTCGCGCGATGGCCGAGCGCGGCGTCGAGATCGAGCCGAACGCGATTGTTCAGAGCGACTTTTCGGCGACGGGCGGCTATGCTGCGGCCTCGCAGCTCTTCGACGCGATGAAGCCGACCGCGATCTTCGCGTGCAACGACATGATGGGCATCGGCGCGCTGCGGGCGGCGGCGGAGCGCAAGATCCGCGTGCCGGACGACTGCTCGATCATCGGATTCGACGACGTGGAGCTTTCGCGCTACACGTATCCCGCGCTGTCGACGGTCGGCCAGTCGGTGCGCGCGCTCGGCGAAATGGCCGCGCAGACGCTGATCGAGCGCATCGTCGGCAAGCTCGGCGGCACGACGCGCCGCCGCGTGGTAGCGCCGCGTCTCGTGCTGCGCGAAACGACGGCGGTCGTGCCCGAATCGCACGCGATGGAAAGCGGCGCCGTGGCCGACGCGAAAGCGCAATAACAACCGGAGCGGGAATTCATCGCGATGAGCGACAAGGCAACGTCTAAAATGGCCCCGCGCGGGCGCGTGGTTGTGGTCGGCAGTCTCAACATGGATCTCGTCGCACGCGCGCCGCGCCTGCCGATGCCCGGCGAGACGCTCGCCGGCTCGGCTTTCGTGCAGGCGCCGGGCGGCAAGGGCGCGAATCAGGCGGTCGCGGCGGCGCGTCTGGGCGCACAGGTCGCGATGATCGGCTGCGTCGGCAATGACGCCAACGGCGCGACGCTGCGCGCGGGCCTCGCAGCGGAAGGCATAGACTGCGCGGCGCTCGCCACGAGCGACGACGCGCCGACGGGCGTGGCGCTCATCATCGTGGACGACGCGAGCCAGAACGCAATCGTGATCGTCGCGGGCAGCAACGCGGAAGTCACGCCGGCTGCCATCGACGCACAGGAGGCAGTGCTCGCACACGCCGACGTGATCGTCTGCCAGCTCGAAACGCCGCCGCAAACGGTGCGCGCCGCGCTCGCAGCGGGCCGCCGCCTCGGCCGCACGACGATTCTCAATCCCGCGCCCGCAGCGAACGCCTTGCCCGCCGACTGGTTTCCGCTCATCGACTATCTGATCCCGAACGAACTGGAAGCCGCGACGCTTTCCGGCATCGCCATCGCGACGCCCGACGATGCCCGCCGCGCCGCGCAGGCGCTCAAGGCGAAAGGCGCGCGCAACGTGATCCTCACGCTCGGCGCGCAGGGCGTATTCGCGCTTCTCGAAGGCGACGACGCCGGCCAGCACATGCCATCGCCCAAAGTGGAAGCGGTCGATACCACCGCCGCCGGCGATACCTTCATCGGCGGATTCGCGGCGGAACTCGCGCGCGGCAGCGCCGTCGCGGATGCAATCGCATTCGGGCAGCGCGCCGCCGCGCTCGCCGTCACGCGAGAGGGCGCGCAGCCGTCCATTCCGAACCGCAGCGAAATAGCAGCATAACTTTTCATCGTCTGCTGAATAACGACGCGCGCAATGCGTCGTTTTCCCTATCAGGGAAATAACCTTCTCAAGTCCCTAGCTGGCATGCCGTTCATACGGAGAGCGGGCGCGCAACTGCGCGTCCGCCCGATCGCGGCCCTACGCGACGCATCGCCGCGCGAACCGAACCGGCCTCAGGGACACAACATGAAGAAAGCTTTGACGATCAAGGCGCGCCTCGGCATCTCGATGGCGTTTCTCGGCGCGCTGCTCATCGCAATCGGCGCACTGGGGCTCGCGGGCATGGGCCGCACGAACGGGGCCTTTCTCGATACCTATTCGGTGCAGATGCCGGGCGCCATCGCGGTCGGCAACAGCGAGTTGTATGCGGCCCGCGAACGGCTCGTATTCGACCGCGCCGCGCTGCTCGCCGGCACGTCGGAGGCGGCCGCCGCTATCGATCGTTCGCGACTGATGCGCGAGCGCGCCGACGCGTTCTGGAAGAGCTACATGTCGCTGCCGCAGACGCCCGACGAGCGGCGCCTGGCCGATGCGTCGCAAGAGAAGCGGCTCGCGCTTCAACGCGCCGTCGACAAGGGACTCGCGACCGTCACGGCGGACGACCGCGCGGGCATGATCGAATCGGCCAAGGCAATGCAGGCCGCCTACAACGAGCTGGCCAACGCCAACGACGCGCTGCGCGCGTTTCTGACCGACGCCTCGAAGAAGAGCTACGAAGATGCGCAAAGCCGCTATGCGTGGTTCCGTGCGCTGAGTCTTTCGGCCATAGCCCTCGGCATCGCGGCGGCGGCGTTCGCGTGGTTTGCGTTGCGACGAGCCATCGCCCGGCCGCTCGAAGCCGCGCTCGGACACTTCGAAGCCATCGCCGCGGGCGATCTGCGCCGCGACGTGGTCGTGACTTCACGCGACGAAATGGGCCTCTTGCTCGAGGGCCTCGCCAGAATGCGCACGAGCCTGCTCACGACGGTTCGCACGGTGCGCTCGGGCAGCGAATCCATCGCGTCGGCCACGCAGCAGATCGCGGCAGGCAACACGGACCTGTCGTCGCGCACGGAAGAGCAGGCGTCGGCGTTGCAGGAAACGGCATCCAGCATGGAGGAACTGACGAGCACGGTGCGTCAAAACGCGGACAACGCGCGTCAGGCCAGCACGCTCGCCGCGAACGCGTCGGAAATCGCGGGCAAGGGCAGCGCCGTCGTCACGCAAGTGGTCGGTACGATGGGCGAAATCAGCCGCAGCTCGGCGAAAATCGCGGACATCATCACGATCATTGAAGGCATCGCGTTCCAGACCAACATTCTGGCGCTCAACGCGGCCGTCGAAGCGGCGCGGGCCGGCGAAGAAGGGCGCGGTTTCGCGGTCGTGGCGGGCGAAGTGCGCAATCTCGCGCAGCGTTCGTCGACGGCTGCCAAGGAAATCAAGGAGTTGATCGACGATTCGGTCGCGCGCGTACAGTCGGGCACGACGCTCGTCGACGAAGCGGGCCGCACGATGCACGAGATCATCGGCGCCGTGCAGCGCGTGACGGACATCATGGGCGAGATCGCGGCGGCATCGGCGGAGCAGACGAGCGGCATCGAGCAGGTCTCGCGCGCCGTCACGCAGATGGACGAAGTCACGCAGCAGAACGCGGCGCTCGTCGAGGAAGCGGCGGCCGCGGCGCAGTCGCTCGAAGATCAGGCGGCGCGGCTGCGTCAGGCGGTCGCAGTGTTTCAGGTGACGGAAGGCGCGGGGCTTGCTGCTTATTCCGTGACTTCGGCTGCGGCTTCGGTTGCTCCAGCGGCTGTAAGCCGGTGTGTCAAGCCGAAGCGCGTGACGCCGCCTGCAACGAACTCGAAGCCTGCTGCCGTGTCGACGGCCGGCGGCGACTGGGAAACGTTCTGACGCTGTCATGCCGTTGCCCGCGTCGCGCATCGGTGCGATGCGGGCAAGATAAACTGCCTGCGGTCCGGTAACCCGTACACTGACGACACAGCACGTCACCATCCACACGAGGATATCGACATGACCGGATCGACACTCGCCGCCCAGCTCGTCGCGGCCCGGCGTCAGCATCGACTGATCGAAACGCTGGAGCCGCGCGATATTCCCGCCGACTCGCCCACCGCCTACGCCATCCAGCACGAAGTCCTGCGCGACACGAAAGCGCGCATCGGCGCGTGGAAGATCGGCGCACGCGCGCCCGATGCGCTCGCGACGGGCGCGCCCATCGATGCGGAGTGTGTCTATGTTTCGCCCGCACGCCTGCCTTTCGAGAGTTTCTTTCGCGTGCTGGTGGAACTGGAGATCGCGTTTCGGTTCGCGTATGCACTGCCCCCTAAAAACGAGCCTTACACGCGCGCCGAAGTGTTGGCGGCGATAGGCGGCATTGCAGTCGCGCTGGAAGTGGTCGATAGCCGTTTCGCGCAATGGCCCAATCTCGATCCGCTCGCGCAGCTCGCGGATTCACAGAACAACGGCGCGCTGGTCACGAGCGGCATGGAACCTTACGAAGTCGTCGCGCCTAGCTTCGACTTTCTTGCGCCGCGCCTGGAATTCACGCTCGACGGCGTGGGGATTGCTCCCGCCACGCTTGGCAATCCCGCGGGCGATCCGCGCGAACTGCTGCCCTGGCTCGTCAACCATTGTTCGCGCATGGGTTTGACGGTGGAGCCCTTCTGGACCATCACGACAGGCTCCTACACCGGCGCGTATCGCGTGGAAGGGCCGGCGATGGTGCATGGCGCGATAGACCGCATCGGCGAACTGGAGCTTGTATTGACGTGATGACATGCGCTCAAGCGCACGCATTGGCGGAAGGTCCCGATCACGCGATGAAGGGGAGCGCGGCGCAGCGAACATGCCGAAGGGCACGCGCGGCGCACGCTGCATATCATGCGCGAACGCATGCAGAACATCTTGGGACTGAGGATTGTAGGTGAACGAAAATAACCTACCAAGCTAGTGATTGTTCCGAGCAGCTTCTAAGCAAATCAACCAAGCAAGTGCGTGAAAAAAAATTCGAAAGGGTTTAGGATGAATTCAAGCGATGTCGTTTCGATAACGCGCGTTGAGACGACCAAGGCTTTCTGACTTCGGCGAGGAGGTAGCATGGATATCTACAGCAGTTTCGCGACCCGCTTCGAAAAAACCCGCGAGGAGGAATTCTCGCTCGAAGAGTATCTCGCGCTCTGCAAGGAAGATCCTGCCACATATGCAACAGCGGGCGAACGCATGTTGATGGCCATCGGTGAACCCGAAATGGTCGACACTCGCCTCGATCCGCGTTTATCGCGTGTGTTTGCAAACAAGGTCATCAAGGTGTATCCGGCGTTCCGCGAGTTCTACGGAATGGAGGAAGTGATCGAGAACGTCGTGTCGTATTTCAGGCACGCCGCGCAGGGTCTTGAAGAGAAAAAGCAGATCCTGTATCTGCTGGGTCCAGTGGGCGGCGGCAAGTCGTCCATTGCAGAGCGGCTCAAGCAACTCATGGAGCGCGTACCGTTCTATTCGCTCAAGGGCTCGCCCGTGAACGAATCGCCGCTCGGCCTCTTCGATTACGACGAAGACGGTCCGGTGCTCGAGGAACAGTACGGCATTCCGCGCCGCTATCTGAAGAGCATTCTTTCGCCGTGGGCCGTCAAGCGCCTGCACGAATACAACGGCGATATCCGCAAGTTCCGCGTGGTGCGCCGCTATCCGTCGATACTCCGGCAGATCGGCATCGCGAAGACGGAACCGGGCGACGAGAACAATCAGGACATCTCCTCGCTCGTCGGCAAGGTGGACATTCGCAAGCTCGAAACCTATTCGCAGGACGACGCCGATGCTTACAGCTATTCCGGCGGCCTGTGCCTTGCAAACCAGGGCCTGCTCGAATTCGTCGAGATGTTCAAGGCGCCGATCAAGGTGCTGCATCCGCTCCTGACCGCCACGCAAGAAGGCAACTTCAAAGGCACGGAAGGCTTCGGCGCGATCCCGTTCGACGGCGTGATTCTCGCGCACTCGAACGAATCGGAATGGAAGGCTTTCCGCAACAACAAGAACAACGAGGCGCTGCTCGATCGTATCTTCGTGGTGAAGGTGCCGTACTGCCTGCGCTATAGCGAAGAGGTGAAGATCTACGAGAAGCTCTTGCGCAACTCGTCGCTTGCGGAAGCGGTATGCGCGCCGGGCACGCTCAAGATGATGGCGCAGATGGCCGTGCTCACGCGTTTGCACGAGCCTGAGAATTCGAGCCTCTTTTCGAAGATGCAGGTCTATGACGGCGAGAACCTGAAGGACACCGATCCCAAAGCGAAGTCGTATCAGGAGTATCGCGACTTCGCAGGCGTCGATGAGGGCATGACGGGGGTGTCCACGCGGTTCGCGTTCAAGATCCTGTCGCGCGTCTTCAACTTCGATTCGACGGAGGTCGCGGCCAACCCGGTGCATCTCATGTACGTGCTCGAACAGCAGATCGAGCGCGAACAATTCCCGCCGGAGACGGAGCAGAAGTACCTGTCGTTCATCAAGGACGTACTGGCTTCGCGCTACGCCGAGTTCATCGGGAAGGAGATTCAGACGGCTTATCTGGAGTCGTATTCGGAGTATGGACAAAACATCTTCGATCGCTATGTGACGTATGCAGACTTCTGGATTCAGGATCAGGAGTTCCGCGATCACGACACCGGCGAGAGCTTCGACCGCGCCGCGCTCAATGCGGAACTGGAGAAGATCGAGAAGCCTGCGGGCATTAGCAACCCGAAGGACTTCCGCAACGAGATCGTGAACTTTGTGCTGCGCGCCCGCGCGAACAACGGCGGCAAGAATCCCGCGTGGATCAGCTATGAAAAGCTGCGCGTGGTGATCGAGAAGAAGATGTTCTCGAACACGGAGGAACTCTTGCCGGTCATCTCCTTCAATGCGAAGGGATCGGCCGAAGAGCAGCGCAAGCACGAAGACTTCGTGAATCGCATGGTCGCGAAGGGTTATACGCCGAAGCAGGTGCGTTTGTTGTGCGACTGGTATCTGCGCGTGCGCAAGTCGTCGTAAGCGGCACGCGGCAAGATAGCGTGATTAGCAGTCAAGCAGTGCAGGTCCGCGCCATCCGGGTTCGATGCTTGCATCCGGATGGCAAGCGGGCAGAACGCGAGCGAGAGGCGCCGGATTGCGGCGCAAACATGCGGCGCCTCGCACACTCGCCATTTTCGCGGGAGACTGGATGTGCTGCACCAAATCATCGACCGCAGGTTAGCCGGCAAGAACAAGAGCATCGCGAACCGCGAACGCTTTCTGCGACGCGTCAAGAACTACATTCGCCGCGCCGTTTCCGACGCGGTGCGCGATCGCAGCATCAAGGACATTCAAAGCACGCAGAGCATCACGATTCCGAAGAAGGACATCGCGGAGCCGTCGTTCCGGCACGGTCCGGGCGGCAAGCGTGAATACGTGCATCCGGGCAACGCCGATTACGTGCGCGGCGACAAGATTCCGCGTCCACAAGGCGGCTCGGGCGGCGGCGGCAAAAGCGCGAGCAACGAGGGTGAAGGCCAGGACGATTTCGTTTTCGAGTTGTCGCGCGAAGAATTCATGCAGTACTTCTTCGACGATCTCGAACTGCCGCGCCTCGTCAAGACGCAACTGCTCGCGGTGCCGACATGGAAGAACGTGCGCGCGGGCTGGGCGGCCGAAGGCACGCCGAACAACATCGACGTAGTGCGCTCGCTGCGTAGCGCGCTCGGGCGGCGCATCGCGCTCGGCTGGCCGCTGTCGGCGCAATTGCGCGAGATGGAGCGCCAGCTCGAACAGCTGAAGGAAGAGGACGGCAATCCGGACGACATCGCGCGGCTCGAAGCGGATATCGTCATCATGCAGGGACGCATCACGCGCATTCCGTTCATCGATCCGTTCGATCTGCGCTACATCAATCGCGTGAAGCAGCCCACGCCTTCCAGCAAGGCCGTGATGTTCTGCCTGATGGACGTGTCCGGTTCCATGGACGAGCAGCGCAAGGATCTCTCGAAGCGTTTCTTCATCCTGCTGTATCTCTTCCTGCAGCGGAACTACGAGAAGATCGAGGTCGTGTTCATCCGTCACCATACGCGCGCCGAAGAGGTCGATGAAGACACGTTCTTCCATTCGACGGAAAGCGGCGGCACGGTGGTGTCGAGCGCGCTCGAACTCATGAAGAAAATCATGGACGAGCGCTACTCGCCGACTGAATGGAACATTTACGGCGCACAGGCTTCGGACGGCGACAACTGGACCGACGACTCCCCGAAGTGCCGCAAGCTGCTCGCGGAGGACATCCTGCCGAAGGTGCGGTATTTTGCGTATATTCAAGTCGCGCCAGAAGAGCAGAACCTGTGGTTGGAGTATGCTCAACTTGCGGCCGGCGCGCCTGAACTGGCGATGAAAAAGGTCGATTCGGCCTCGGACATCTACCCTGTGTTCCGCGAACTCTTCGAAAAACAACAGGCGGCCGCATGACGACGAGGCACGTGAACAACGAAACGCGTGGATATCATCTCGACGGCACGGACGATCGTGCGCCGTCGAAACTCGGACCGGAAGCGGGGCAACGCAATGCGTCCGGCAGGATGCACGAGGTAAGCATGAACGTTGCAGAAAAACGGCGGCCGCTGCCATGCCCATCGGACTGGAGCGTGGAGCTGATCGAGGAGTACGACGCCGAAATCTCGCGCGTCGCGAATCGCTACGGGCTCGATGTCTATCCGATCCAGCTCGAAATCATCAGCGCCGAGCAGATGATGGATGCCTACGCGTCCGTCGGCATGCCGGTGAACTATCGGCACTGGTCGTTCGGCAAGCACTTCCTCTCGACGGAGAAGAGCTACCGGCGCGGGCAGATGGGGCTCGCGTATGAGATCGTCATCAACTCGAATCCGTGCATCGCGTATCTGATGGAAGAGAACACGATGACGATGCAGGCGCTCGTCATCGCGCATGCCGCTTACGGGCATAACTCGTTCTTCAAGGGGAACTACCTCTTCCGGCTGTGGACGGACGCGCACGCGATCATCGATTACCTCGTGTATGCGAAGAACTACATCGCGGAATGCGAGGAGCGTCACGGGCTGGATCGCGTCGAGGAACTGCTCGACTCGTGCCACGCACTGATGAACTACGGCGTGGACCGCTACAAGCGTCCGCAGAAGCTCTCGCTCGCGAAGGAAGCCGCGATGCGCCGCGAGCGCGAGGCGTATCTGCAATCGCAGGTGAATGAATTGTGGCGCACGCTGCCGAACAAGAAGGCGCCGTCCGCCGAGGAAACCGAAAGCCGCTATCCGCCGGAGCCGCAGGAAAATCTGCTGTACTTCGCGGAGAAGAACGCGCCGCTGCTCGAGCCGTGGGAGCGCGAAGTCATTCGCATCGTGCGCAAGGTCGGACAGTACTTCTATCCGCAGCGGCAGACGCAGGTGATGAACGAAGGTTGGGCCACGTTCTGGCACTACACGCTGCTGAATACGCTCTACAACGAAGGCCGGCTAGAAGACGGCTTCATGATGGAGTTCCTGCATTCGCATTCGAATGTGGTCTATCAGCCGCCGGTGACGAAGCCGTATTACAGCGGCATCAACCCGTATGCGCTGGGCTTTTCGATGATGAGCGACATTCGCCGCATCTGCGAGAACCCGACGGACGAAGACCGCGAGTGGTTCCCCGACCTTGCGGGCAGCGACTGGCTGGAATCGCTGCACTACGCAATGCGCAATTTCAAGGACGAGAGCTTCATCGCGCAGTATCTGTCGCCGCATTTGATCCGCGAGATGCGCCTTTTCTCGATCCTCGACGACGACATGCGCGACGCGCTCGAAGTCTCGGCCATTCACGACGAAAGCGGCTATCGCTACGTGCGGCAGGCGCTGTCGCGGCAGTACGACATTCATCACCGCGAGCCGAATATCCAAGTGTATTCGGTCAACACGCGCGGCGACCGCAGTCTCACGCTGCGCCACTTCATGACCGATAACCGGCATCTGTCGAACGACAGCGACGAAGTGCTCAAGCACATGGCGCGCTTGTGGCAGTTCGACGTGTATCTGGAAAGCGTCGATGAAAACGGGACGGTGAGAAAGCGCTTCGACTGCCGGTACACGTCGCCGCATTCGCGCTGACTCTCGCTCGCTCCGATGCATTAAACGGCTCCTTTGCGGAGCCGTTTTTTTTGCTTATTGCGCGTCTTCGTCCTGCGAGAAAATATCCCAGCTCGCCATGAACAGCGCGGCCACGAGCGGCCCGATCACGAAGCCGTTGATGCCGAACAGCGCCATGCCGCCGAGCGTCGAAATGAGCACGACCCAGTCCGGCATCTTCGTGTCCTTGCCGACGAGAATCGGACGCAACACGTTGTCGACGAGACCGATCACGACGACGCAGAACACCACCAGAATCAGCCCGCGCCAGATCTCGCCGGTCATGAAGAAGTAGAGCGCGGCAGGCGCCCACACGAGCGCCGCGCCGACTGCCGGCAAGAGCGACAGAAACGCCATCAACACGCCCCAAAGCAGCGAGCCGTTGATGCCGAGAATCCAGAAGATCAGCCCGCCGAGCAAACCCTGCACGGCGGCGACCGCGATGTTGCCCTTGACCGTCGCGCGCACGACGGTCGTGAACTTCGCGATCAGATGTTGCTTCGGCGCCGGATCGAGCGGAAGCGCGCGCCGGATGCGCCGTCCGATCTCGCCGCCATCGCGCAGCAAGAAGAACACGAGATACAGCATGACGCCGAAGCTCACGATGAACTGAAACGTGTTCTGGCCGATCAGCAGCGCTTGTGCGGCCGCAAACTGGCTGATGCGCGAGGCGCCTTCCATCAGCTTGCTTTGCACGCCGCCGATGTCGTCGAGCCCGTAGCGCCCGAGCAACTGTTGCACGGACGCCGGCAGTGCGTGGAGCACATGCTGAAAGTACATGCCGAAGTTCAGGTCGCCGCTCTTGATGCGCGTATAGACGAGCGCGATTTCCTGCACAAGCGTCACCGCGACGAGCGACACCGGAATGATGACGATGAGAATCGCGGCGGCGAGCGTCGCGAGCGCGGCGAGGTTGCGGCGCTTGCCGAAGCGCACCGTGAGCCAACGCTGCATCGGCTGGAAGAGCAGTGCGAGGATCGCCCCCCAGAAGATCGCGCCGAAGAACGGCAGCAACACCCAGCCGAGCGCAACGGTCACGACGAACAGCAGGATATGAAAGAAGTTCTGGTGGACGGACTGGTGGTTGTTCATTAGCAGAATGGGCAGGGCAGTGGGGCAGGACGGTCGTGAACGGGCCATGCTAGCACGCGCTGTCGGCGACCTTTCACGCATGGCTTCGAGCACGAAACTCGCCTGCCGTTCGCGAGATGCGCGGTGCGGCGGTCCGCGTCGACTAAAATCCGGCTTCCATTTCTTGCAGACGGCTTCCGGTCGGCTCCGGACCGCTTACATCTGCGTCACGCATCGAACCATGAATCCAGGCGTCTTTTACGCATTCGCGGCCTTTGCCATCTGGGGCCTCTTTCCGATCTACTTCAAGGCGCTCCATTCGATCGGCGCGATCGAAATGCTCGCGCACCGCATGGCGTGGTCGATGGCCTTTCTGCTGATCGTGCTGACCGCGCGGCGGCACTGGCAATGGCTCGTGCCCGTGGTGCGCGACAAGCGGCTCCTCGCGCGCTTCGCGGCGAGCGCGGTGCTGCTCTCGGCGAACTGGGGCATCTATATCTGGGCGGTGAACGACGGGCGCATCGTGGAGGCGAGTCTCGGCTACTTCATCAATCCGCTCGTCAACGTGCTGTTCGGCATGGCGTTCCTGCGCGAACGCCTGCGGCCGGTTCAGTGGATGGCGGTGATGGTCGCGGCGCTCGGCGTCGTGTGGCTCACGTGGGCGAACGGCGCGCCGCCGTGGATCAGCTTCGCGCTCGCGCTGACCTTCGGCGGATATGGCCTGCTGCGCAAGACCGCGTCGCTCGGCGCGCTCAAGGGGCTCACGCTCGAAACCCTGCTGCTGTGTCCGGTCGCGCTGCTCTATCTTTTTCTGCTCGGCTCGCACGGCGCGAGCGGCTTCGGGCAGGCGACGTTCGGCGTCAAGCTGCTGCTCGCGGCGGCCGGACCGGTGACGGCCGTGCCGCTGCTGCTGTTCGGCGCTGGCGCGCGACGCATTCCGCTGTCGATGCTCGGCCTCATCCAGTACATCACGCCGACGCTGCAATTGCTGATCGGCGTGGCGATTTATCGCGAGGCGTTCGGGCACGATCAGCTCATCGGCTACGGCGCGATCTGGAGCGCGCTCGCGCTGTATTCGCTCGAAGGCTTCTATCGGGCGGGGCGGGCGCGGGCAGCCTGAGCCGACCGGTGCGCTTTACCGCGATGCATCGCCCCAGCGGTACTCGACGGTCGCATCATCGAGCTTCGCCTTGATGTCCGGATCGAGCGGCTGATCGACGGCCGCGAGCGTGTCGTCGAGCTGCTCCGGGCGGCTCGCGCCGATGATCGCCGAAGTCACCGCGGGATTTTCCAGCACCCACGCGAGCGACGTGCTGGCAAGCGAGCGCCCCGTCGGCGCGACGATTTCCTTTAGCTTCTCGATGGTCTGGAACTCGCGCTCGTGCCAGTAACGCTCCTGATACATCTCGCCCGCCTTGCCGACCGTCGCGGTGAAGCGTCCATCGGAAGGCGCCGCGCCGTGCTTGTGTTTGCCTGTCAGCAGCCCGCCCGCGAGCGGGTTGTACGGAATGACGGCGAGCCCTTCTTCGGTCGAAAGCGGCAGCAACTCGCGCTCGATCTGCCGGAACAGCAGGTTATAGCGCGGCTGCACGGACACGAAACGCGCGGTCCGCAGCACGTCGGCGCGGCCCAGCGCCCGCGCGAGCCGGTACGCCAGGAAATTGGACACGCCGATATAGCGCGCCTTGCCGTGCCGCACGATCACGTCGAGCGCCTCGAGCGTCTCGTCGAGCGGCGTGTCGCGGTCGTCCATATGGAGCTGGTACAGATCGACGTAATCGGTGTTCAGGCGTCTCAGCGACGCGTCGATGGCATCGAGCAGATGCTTGCGCGACGCGCCCTTGTTCCAGTCGAGCGGCCCCATCACCCCGACGGCTTTCGTCGCGAGGATGAACTGATCGCGCTTGCCCGCGAGCCATCGCCCGACGATCTCTTCGGTGCGGCCGACGATATCGTGCGTGCCGCCGAGCGGATAGACATCCGCCGTATCGATGAAGTTGACACCGGCCTCGCGCGCCCGGTCCATGATGCCGCGCGACACGTTTTCGTCGGTCTGCAGACCGAAGGTCATGGTGCCCAGGGTGAGACGCGAAACGGTGAGTCCGGTGCTGCCGAATTTGCGGTATTGCACGGTTGCGCTCCAGAAGAAGGGAAGAAGGCGTGCGGCAACGGGCAGCATAGCCCGTATGGTGCGCGGCTGCTGATCGGCTGCTTATCGGCTGCTTATCGGCTCACGATCGTGCAGCGGGTGTCGGCGCAGGCGTGCGTGGCGCGGAGTCGAGCCGGCGGAACACCGCGGCCGACAGCAGCGTGACCACGCCCATGCATACGAAGCTCAGTTTGAAGCCGAGCGATGCCGACCCGAAGTGTCCTTCGAAAACCTGTACGAGCGAGCCGCCGATGGAGACGCCGAGTCCGATGGCGAGCATCTGCACCATCGAGAAGAGGCTGTTGCCGCTGCCCGCGTCCTGCTTCGACAAGCCCTTGAGCGTGACGCTGTTCATCGCGGCGAACTGCATCGAGTTGCACGCGCCGAAGAGCGCCAGAACCACGATTTCGGCGGCGAGCGGCAGCGACGGCGAGAACGCCGCGAAGGCAACGATCGACGCGCCGACGAGCGCCGTGTTCACCAGCAGGAAGGTGTCGTAGCCGTAACGCTTGACGAGCCGCGCGATCCAGCGCTTCGAGACGGTGCCCGCAAGCGCGATGGGCAGCATCATCAGGCCCGAGTGCAGCGGGCTGTAGCCGAGTTCCAGCTGCATCATGAGCGGCAGCAGAAACGGCACCGCGCTCGACCCGATGCGGCACAGCAGATTTCCGATCAGTCCCACGCTGAAATTCGGCTCGTGGAAGAGCGCGAGCTTGAAGAGCGGATTGCGCCGACGGCGCGCGTACGGAATATAGGCGAACGCGGATACCGCCGCGAGCGCAAAGAGCGCCGCCGACAGCGCACCGCGATGCGTCTGGAGCGGAGGATCGAGCGCGAGCGAAAACGCGACCATGCACAGCGACAGCAGCCCGCAGCCGACGAAGTCGAAGGGCGGTGCGTCGTGCAGCGTATCGTGCGGCAGAAAGCGCCGCACCGCGTAGAGGCCGGCCGCGCCGATCGGCACGTTGATGAGAAAGATCCAGTGCCAGGTGAACGACTGGACGAACCATCCGCCGAGCGTCGGGCCGAGAATCGGGCCGACTTGTCCGGCGACGGAAATCATCGCGAGTGCGGACACGTACGCTTCGCCGCTGACGGCGCGCAACACCGCCAGGCGGCCGATCGGCAGCAGCATCGAGCCGCCGATGCCTTGCAGCACGCGCGCAAAGACGAGCTGGTTGAGCGAATGCGCGCCCGCACAGGCGAGCGATCCGGCGACGAACAGGCTGATCGACACGAAATAGACGTGCCGCGTGCCGAAGCGGTCCGCGAGCCAGCCGGAGGCGGGCGTGAGCAGCGCCATCGTGAGCGTGTAGGCGACGACGATCGACTGCATCGCAAGCGGCGCGGCGTGCAGGTCCCGCGCGATGGAAGGCAGCGCCGTGTTGACGATGGTCGTATCGAGCGCCTGCATGAAAAAGCCCACGGCGACGATCCACAGAAGCGCCGTGTGCGAAGACTGTCTGGTCATTGGAAAAAGGAAGAGCGTCGCGCTGGAACCGTTTTCAGCGCATCCGTGAAATATTAGTGACTGCGAGCGTGATCGGGAAGCCCGCTAGCCGCATTGACTGCAATCGGATTCGCCGATGACAATGGCGCATGCTCAATCCGCTCTGGCTGAGTACTTTTGCGACGGTAGCCGCGTCGCACAGCTTCACCGATGCCGGACGGCAGCTTGGTCTGCGTCAGTCCAGTGTGTCGGAGCATATCCGGCGCCTGGAAGAAAGCGTGGGCCGGCGGCTCTTCCTGCGCGACACGCACTCGCTCGCCCTGACCGCCGACGGCGAGGCTATGCTCGTTCACGCCCGCGTCATTCTCGAAGCGATGGCGCACGCGGAATCCCAATTCAGTTCGCCACGATTACGCGGTCGCGTGCGGCTCGGCTCGTCGGACGATCTCGCGCTCGGGCCGCTGCCGAGCGTGCTCGCCGCGTTTCGCGACACGCATCCGGACGTGGAACTGGAAATCACCATCGGGATGACCGGGCGGCTGTATCAGCTGCTCGACGCGGGCGAACTGGATCTCGCCGTCGGCAAGCGCCGTCTGGGCGATGCCCGCGGCACGCGGCTTTTCAGCGGGCGGCTGGAATGGCTCGCGAAGCCGGGCACTGTCGTCGATACGACTCTGCCGCTGCCGCTGATTCTGGTCGCAGAGCCGAGCGTCACGCGCGCCGTCGTGCTCGATTCCCTCGCGATGAGCGGCGCGCGCTGGCAGATGGTCTGCACGAGCAGCAGCCACGCCGGCTGTATCGCGGCGGCGCGCGGCGGCCTTGGGCTGACGGTGCGCTCGCATTTTCTGGCGGGGCGCGGGCTCGCGCCGCCGGTCAATCGCGCGGAGTTGCCGGAGTTGCCCGAAGTCGAATTCATCGCGTTTGGCGCGAAGCATCTGAGCCGGCCAGCGGAGACGCTGCTTCAGCTTCTGCAGAACAGCGATCTGCGCGGGGAATGGGACGGCGAGTAGGGCACGTGACGTGCTGCGCGCGATGCGGGTCGTTGCCTTCGTATTGGTCGTGCGGGTCTGGGCGTTCGCGGGTGGCGGGCGACGCCTGCTTGCAGTTCGTGGGGTTCTTGGCCGCTCGGATCGTGCGGATTGCTCCGATCGTGCGGAACGCTCGGCTTGGGCCGACGTGCGCGGCTTTCGTGGTTCCCCGCGGCCGTGCGTTCGTGCGGTTCGTGCGGTTCGTGCGGTTCGTGCGGTTCGTGCGGTTCGTGCGTTTCGGGCGTTTCGGGCGATTCGGGCGATTCGGGCGATTCGGGCGATTCCGGCGATTCGGGTGATTCGGGCCATTCGGGCCATTCGGGTTATCCGGGTGGTCCGGGCGGTCCGGGCGATTCGGGCGATCCGGGCGATTCGAGCGGTTCGGGCGATTCGGGCAATTCGGGCGATTCAGGCGGTTCGGGCGGTTCGGGCGGTTTGAGCCGTTTGAGCCGTTTGAGCCGTTTGAGCCGTTTGAGCCGTTTGAGCCGTTTGAGCCGTTTGAGCCGTTTGAGCCGTTTGAGCCGTTTGAGCCGTTTGAGCCGTTTGAGCCGTTTGAGCCGTTTGAGCCGTTTGAGCCGTTTGAGCCGTTTGAGCCGTTTGAGCCGTTTGAGCCGTTTGAGCCGTTTGAGCCGTTTGAGCCGTTTGAGCCGTTTGAGCCGTTTGAGCCGTTTGAGCCGTTTGAGCGGTTAAGCCGTTAAGCCGTTAAGCCGTTAAGCCGTTAAGCCGTTAAGCCGTTAAGCCGTTAAGCGGTTAAGCGGTTAAGCGGTTAAGCGGATTTAGCGGTTTTAGCGGTTTGGTCGTGCTTGGGCGTGCTTGGGCGTGCTTTGGGCGTGCTTTGGGCGTGCTTTGGTCGTGCTTTGAGCGCCCGCTTCGCGCGCCTCACTCGCGTCGTGCCGCCGCAACGCCGCGCGGCGGCTCCGAATGGCTAACCGCAAACGCTTCCTATATATTGAGCGGCCATTGAAGTATCCACTCCAGCTCGTGCTTCCTCTCTGCCGTCATTTCCTCGCCGATGCCCGGCGTCACGCTTACTGGGCGTTCTTCGCCGTCGCGCTCGCGCTGATACCGCTCTCGCGCGCGCACGCCGCCGCCTACGTGACGAAGCACTGCGAAGACCTCGCGGGCAAGACAGTGCCCGCGTCGATCATCGGCCTGCCGACGCGCGGCGCGCTCATCGTGACGGCATCGGCAGTCAAGGCGGCCGCGCCGGGCAACCGCAACGGCGAGTATTGCCGCGTCACCGGAATCATTCGCGCGATTCAGGACACGACGCCCGACATCCGCTTCGAAGTGAACCTCCCGGGCCGCTGGAACGGCCGCGCGCTGCAAATGGGCGGCGGCGGCTACAACGGCGTGCTCGTGTCCGGCACCGAACCCATGCCTTTCGCGCCCGACTCGACGCCGCTCGCGCGCGGTTACGCGACCTTCGGCTCGGACTCGGGCCACGTCGGCAATTCGGGGCGCGCGGACTTCGCGGTGAACGACGAAGCCATCGTCAATTTCGGCTTCGCGCATCTCAAGAAGACGCGCGATGTCGCGCTCGCGCTCATCGAAATGGGCTACGGGCGGCTGCCGGACAAGATCTACTTCGCGGGCGGCTCGACGGGCGGCCGCGAAGGTTTCACCGTGATCGAACGGTTCCCGAACGACTACGATGGCGTGATCGCCAATGCGCCCGCCATCAACTTTTCGGGCGTGCGGCTGCTCGGCGTGAAAGTCGGGCAGGCATCTTATGCGAAGCCGGGCGGCTTCGTCGGGCTCGCGCAGCAGCGGCGCGTGTACGAGACGGTGGTCCACGAATGCGACCGGCTCGACGGTCTGGCGGACGGCATCGTCGGCAATGTGGAGGCGTGCCGCCAGCTCGAACCGCAGATCATCGCGTCATTGCGATGCGCGAACGGCCAGCGTCCGTCGCTACGCGACAGTTGCCTCTCCGATGCGCAACTCGACACGCTCGAACTGCTGCGCGACGGTCTTTCCATGCCGTATCCGCTCGCCTACGGCGCCACGGAGTATCCCGGCTACAACGTGTTTCAGGGCGTGGATTTCACGAGCATGCTCGGGCTCGGCGATTCGCCGACGCTCGTGAATCCGCCGACCTTCGCGGCCAACGGCTATCTCTTCGCGCAGGGCGACGCGTATATCCGCCACTTCGTCACGCGCGACGCGGCCGCCAGCGCGCTCGCCTTCGATATCGACAACCCCGGCCGCTACCGGCAGCGGCTCGTCACGCTTGCGTACACGGTCGGCGCGATGGACCCGGATTTCACCGCGTTCATCGCGCACGGCGGCAAGCTCGTCGCGATGCACGGCCTGGCCGACGAAGTCATCAGCCCGAACGAGACCATCGCGTTTTATCACGGGCTCGTCGAGCGTTACGGTCAGGAGACCGTCGATTCGTTCATGCGGCTCTACATGGTGCCCGGCTTCCAGCACGGCAACGGCGTATTCATTCCCGCATGGGACGAACTCGGCGCGCTCGACGAATGGGTGAGCAACGGCGTCGCGCCGGAGACGCTCGTCGGCACCGACATCGCGCCCGCCACCAACGGACGCACGCGTCCCATCTGCCGATACCCGACTTATCCGCGCTATCTCGGCAAGGGACGAGTAAATCTGGCCGCGAGCTTCCGCTGCACGGCCCCGTGAAGGCGACAGCCATCAGAACGCGCTCACGGCACGAGGGACGAAGCGAGCAATCAGGCGAGCGATGAAGCGCGACCACGCGGGCCTGATCCGCTCCGTGCGATACGAAGTCAGCGACACCTCGACCGCACGCTCCGACTCCGACGACAGCCACACGCGTTCGCCGCGCGCAAGGCGCACGACGTCGCCGGGCGCGAGCCAGTAGTCGTAGGGGTCCTGATGACGCGTGAGCCATATCGAGGCATCCGCGCGCAGTTCGGCATCGCGCGAAAGCCGCCACGAGATCATCTGATGCGGCGTCACCTCGACATACACAACCACGCGCGCACCCGATGCGTGCAGCGTGCCCGACGCGACTCCGTGACGCGCGCCACGCCCTTCCAGCACTTGCGATAGCTCTTCCATCCTTGCTCTCCTTGATTGAGCCGAAGACGGAAGGCCAGGCACGCATGCAACAAAAAAGGCCCCGTCTTGCGGCGGGGCCTTCGGAATCGACTTGCTTGCCTGTCTCGCTAGCGCACGCATTCTCCCGATGACCCGCCGATGATGGCGTTCACTGGGTTTTTAATCGCGGCGATGGCGAGGGAAAGGATTGCGTGCATGAAGCGCAGTATCGATGCGAACGCGCGGCGCTGTCAATATCGAGATAGCGGGCGCGTTCGCTGGACTACTTACATGCCCGTGTAACCGAGCGGCTTCGTGGCGTTCTTCTTCGCGACGTCCGCGTTCGTCGAGACGACGTATTGCGGCGATTCCGTGAGCGTCAGCGTCGCCACGCCGTTGCTGTACGGCGCGCTCGACACGTTGCCCATCGCATCGATCAGCTTGACGGTGCCGCTCGTGCCGGCTGCATCGACATTGAGCTTGTAGGCGGTGCTGTACGTCGTGCTGAACGCGCCGTTCGACGCCGGCCACACGGCGTTGTTATGCGTCCACAGCGCGGTGATGACCTTGCCGTTGCCGAGTTGCTGGAACGCGTAGGCATAGACGCCGGACGGCAGGTTGTTCACCGGACCGAGCGTGGTGGTGCCGTCGAGCACGCGCGTCATCGCGGCGACTTCCATCGCGGCCGGCTTCGGGCTGATGTTCGTCGTGCCGAACTCCGCCTGCGGGTGATCCAGATCGAAGAACGTGCCGTAGCCCGGCTCGCCGGGAAAGTCCGGCCCGAAGAACACGTAGGTCTGATCCGCGCCTTCGCCGAGCAGGATGATGTGTGCGCGCGCCACGACCGCGCCGTGCGCGAACAGAATGTTCTGCGACGGATAGTTCGGACCGTAGTTCGCGCCGATGTCATAGCTGATGCCCGTCTCGGTGACGAAGAGCTTCATGTTCGGCTTGTAGTCCTTCGCCATTTCCGCGCGCAGATTGCGCATCTCGTTGAGCAGCGAGTTCGCGGCATCGGCGGCATTCGCGTCCGTGTGATGACGCTCCGGCGGATGCGACGGCGAGGTGCCCGCATCGTAATAACCGTGCGTCGCGATGCCGTCGAGATACTGCGCGAGGCCGAGCGGCGCAAGGCGCTTCAGGCGATCAGTCGTGAGCGACGGGAACGGCTCGGCCGGTCCCATGACGACCGCATGCGGATCCTTCGAATGCAGGCCCTGATACGCCGCCTTGTAAAGCGCGACGAAGTTCACGTCCGTGTCCTTCCACTGGACGATCGGCTCCCACGTGAGCTGATAGTAATTTGCCGACATCGTCGGGTAGTAGCGTGCGCGGATCGCTTCCGTTTCCTGACCGACGCGGCCCATGTAATTCGCGTAGTACGTCAGGTCGTTCGGGATGTAGCTGTAGTCCGGGCTCAGGCCGTGCATGCTCGCGCCGCCGGGAATCCCGTCGAGGCGCACGAGCCGCATGATCTTGCCGGACGTGTAGAACGGGTCGAGGTTGTTCGCGTTCGGGTTGAAGGCGAAGCGGCCGTTCGGTTCCATCACGGACATCTGACGGTCGTCGATGGTCGACGAAATGCCGAGCGCGGCGAGCATCGTGCCGTTGTCGTTGAAGCCCTGCATGCCGAAGCGATGCTGCTCCTGCTTCGTGTACGTGACGGCGGGAATCACGCCGCCAAGGTTCGGAATGACGCCGAAGGTGGCGATGCCGTCCGGGCGCGTGCCGGCCGTCTGCACCTGGCCGCCGTGATTGGCGAGGGTCGCCGACACGGCGAAATAGCCGGCGAGCGCGGAGGAGCAGGTGAGCGTGGTTTTCGTGGCCGCCGCGGGCGCTGCGAAGCTGCCGCTCGCCACCGTCTTGCCGAGCGCATCGGAGATGCTCCATTTGAGCGTGTCGGCGGACCCGGGGCGCGTGGTGATCGCTACCTGGAACTTCGTGCTGACCGGGAACATGCGCGATCCGTCGCTGCTCGGCGTGTCCGCCGTGATTTGCCCGCTGCCGCCCGATGCCGCCGCTGCCGTAGGCGTGCCGCAGGTCATCGACAGTCCGCTCGCGGCCTTGGCGACGGCGTTCGTGTCGGCAGCTGCGGCGCCGTCCGTCGTCGCATTGGCCGCGTTCGTGACGGACGCGGGCGAGGAGGCGTCTTCACTGCCGCCGCAGCCGGCGAGAGCGAGGACGAGCGTCGAAAGCAGAAAAATATTCTTCTTCATTGGATTCATGTGCATGGACCGGACGCGCGCAGGCGACCGGCGACGCCTTCGGCATCGGGTTCGGGACGGGCAGGGAACCAGCGAGTTCGCCTCTTTCCGGCCGAAAGCCGGGATTGCAAGAGGCGGACGATTGCGCCGTCGTTCAAGGACAAGCGCTCATGCAGCGGTGGCCACCGCCAGCACGACGCCCGACTGAGGGCAAGCGACGTCGAACGGCCGCAAACGGTACTTCTTGCTGAGTTACATACCGGCGACC
Source organism: Caballeronia sp. LZ062 (assembly GCF_031450785.1). Taxonomy (NCBI): domain Bacteria; kingdom Pseudomonadati; phylum Pseudomonadota; class Betaproteobacteria; order Burkholderiales; family Burkholderiaceae; genus Caballeronia; species Caballeronia sp. LZ062. Next base: position 1,102,866 of record NZ_JARTWB010000002.1, on the reverse strand, counting down.
AGCGACGGAGGCAAATACTACGTTATAAATCAGACAATGACACGCAACAGCTCGTAACCGCTTGTAACGTACGACAAATACCTTCAATTGTCATACAGTTGGCGGAGTCTTCCGGCTTGTCGTTAGCGCATCACCGGTTTAACTTTGTCGGCACACGAACTCATGAAAGGAGACCGCCGTGGCTTTCCTGTTGCTTATCGTCGAACCCGTTGGTCAGCGCGCACAGCGCACGGCGGAGGAAGGGCGCGAAGCGTATCGGCAGATGGTTGAATTCGCCGACGAGTTGAAAGCGCGCGGTGTTTTGCGTGCCTGCGAATCGCTGACGTCGCTCGCGGATGCGTCGCGCGTGTCGACCGTCAAAGGCGACGCGCGAGTCATCGACGGACCATTCGCCGAAGCCAAGGAAATGATCGGCGGCTTCTTCCTGCTGGATTGCGAAACTCACGCGGAAGCCGTGGCGATCGCGGCCGAGTGCCCGGCGGCGGCATGGTGCACGGTCGAGGTCCGCAAGCTCGGGCCGTGCTATCTGTGACGTTCGCGACGCGGTGTCGATTCCCGCGTGCCTCGATCGTCGTATGAACGACATCCACCGAAAACGGAGCCTCGCGCCATGCACAGGCAGATTTTCGTGAACCTGGCGGTTCGCGACCTCAAGCAATCCATGACGTTTTTCAAGGCGCTCGGCCTGAGCTTCGACCCGGCCTTCACCAACGACGCCGCCGCGTGCCTCGTCCTGGGCGAGAACATCTACGCGATGCTGCTCACCGAGCCGTTTTTCAGGACCTTCACCGACAAGACGCTCGTCGATGCTCGGGAAAGCGTGGAGGCGCTCGTGTGTCTGTCGTGCGAGAGCAGGGCGGAAGTGGACGAACTCGTCGCGAAGGCCGTGGCCGCGGGCGGGCGCACGCCGCGGCCGCCGCAGGATCACGGCGCCATGTACGGCCACGCATTCGAGGACCTCGACGGCCATGTCTGGGAACTCGTCCACATGGACCCGGAAGCGGCGTGAGCGCGTCGTCGGACGAGCGGGAAGCGGCGACGCGGCGGACCATCGAGGCGGTCTGGCGGATCGAATCGGCGAAAGTGATCGCTAGCGTGGCGCGTGTGGTGCACGACGTCGCGCTCGCGCAAGAGCTGGCGCAGGACGCGTTCGTCGCGGCGCTCGAGCACTGGAGCCGCGCGGGCGTGCCCGAGAAACCGGGAGCGTGGCTCATGACGACCGCGAAGAACAGGGCGCTCGACCGTCTGCGCCAGCACGCGCTGCACGCGCGCAAGCACGAGGAACTGGGCCGCGATCTCGACGCGCAGGAGATGCACGTCACGCCCGATTTCGTCGATTCGCTCGACGCCGCGCGCGAAGACGATATCGGCGACGATCTCCTTCGGCTCGTGTTCACGGCGTGTCATCCGGTGCTGTCGCTGGATGCGCGCGTCGCGCTGACCATGCGGCTGCTTGGCGGACTCACGACCGACGAGATCGCGCGCGCGTTTCTCGCGCCGGAGCCGACGATCGCGCAGCGCATCGTGCGGGCGAAGCGCACGCTGTCGGCGGCGCGCGTGCCGTTCGAGGTGCCGAAGGGCGACGAACGCACGGCGCGGATCGCATCGGTGCTCGAAGTCATCTATCTCATTTTCAACGAAGGCTACTCGGCGACCGCCGGCGACGACTGGATGCGTCCGGCGCTGTGCGAGGACGCGCTGCGGCTCGGGCGCATCCTCGCTGAACTCATGCCGCTGGAAAGCGAAGTGCACGGCCTCGTCGCGCTGATGGAGATTCAGGCGTCGCGGACGAAAGCGCGCGTGGACCGCGACGGCCGTCCGGTGCTATTGCCCGATCAGGATCGCAGCCGTTGGGATCCGTTGCTGATCCGGCGCGGTCTCGCGGCGCTGCGGCGAGCCGAGGCGCTGGGCGGTGCGCGCGGCGTGTACGCGCTGCAGGCGGCGCTGGCGGCATGCCACGTGCGCGCGCCGAGCGCCGCCGAGACCGACTGGACGATGATCGTCGCGCTTTACGATGCGCTGATGCAGGTGGCGCCGACGCCCGTTATCGAGCTGAATCGCGCGGTCGCGGTGAGCATGGCGTCGGGGCCGGAAGCGGCGCTTGCCATCGTCGACCGGCTGCGGGATGAATCGGCGCTCAAGAGTTATCACTGGCTGCCGGGCGTGCGCGCGGATTTATTGGCTCGGCTGGGTCGCGTCGATGAAGCGCGAGCGGAGTTCGCCCGAGCGGCGGAGTTGGCGAAGAACGGACGGGAGCGGGAGTTTCTGCTGCGACGGAGCCGGGACATGGAATGAGCCGTTGCGGACGCATCCGAATTTGACATAAGGCAAATTAGCGTAGTTTCTATTATCTGCTTCACGAGACCGGCTCGGCGCGTCCCCGAGCCGTCAGACGCTAAATCACTCTTGCTCCGGATCGGTCGGCGTGCGCGTATTGCCATCGTCCGCTTCGGTCAACGGAAGATCGGCTGCCGGATCATCCGGCTTCGGCGCCGGGCGCGCGGCCTTGTCCGTATCGACGACATCGGTTCCCGGTTCGTTTTGCGGAATGCTCATGATCTTCTCCTTTTGGAGGTTGAGACGCTCGGGCCTACGTTCATCGCAGAGCATCGAAAGTGCCTAACCGCCCGGAATGGCGGTTGCTGTCGATCTGGCAATGTCCAAACAACCGGAGCCCATCATGTGCGCGACCTCCCGTTCATCCGACAACCCGCCGCAAAACCCGGTCGACTCCGAAGGACTGACCGACCTCGGGCCGGCCCAGCCCGAGAACCCGCCGCATCCGCCGCAAGCCGATGCAGAGCTACGCGATCCGCCGAGTCCGGCCGGCGTGCCGCGCGGCGATGATCAGTCTTAAGACGATTGCTGGCAGTTTAATGTTGCTCGCGATCCGCCCGACGGCTTCTTCGCATGAGACGTTGGGCGATTCAACAGAGGTCATTTCCGAAACGGTGCCGAGCGAAGCGCACATTCGATAATCGTTAAGATATTTCTTGTGAAACCGCGTGCTTTAAGTGGGAGATTCCACGCTTGGAATATCGGGTCACGAAACACTCGCTAATAGCCGCTGAAGAATTCGAATAGATACAATGAGCGGCACATTTCCAGGCTCTATTATCGAACGCTCATCGCCGAGCGAATCTCGATTCAACGATTTGCTTGATCCGCGACCTGCATCATTGCATACACCAGGCATGCACCCGCTTTCCCGCCCCGGCATCGACCGCGACCTATACTAAAAATCACGCGCTCCTAATGGTCGAATAATCGTCAAATTTTTTCGACGAATCATTCATCAAGCGAAACGTTCCCGGGCATCGTGCATAGTCGCGTGATTAACGCTTGGGACTCGGCCCGAGCCGATGACGGCGCATCTACACGCGGGACACCATGCTCAAAACCTACGACGATCTTTATTCAAAACTCTACGCGGGTGATGTGGAGGAATGCTGGCGCTTTCTCGACGAACGGCGCGCCGCGGACGGCAACACCGCGGAATACTGGCATTGGCGCGCATTAGTGCACTTGCGCGCCGGTCAATTCCTTCAGGCGCTCGATATCTGTTTCATGCTGACGCGCCTGTCCGACTCTTTCGCTTTTCACGTGCATTGCATGTGCGACGTTGCCGGGCATCTCGGTCTGAAAGAAGTCGCGCTCGCGGGAATCGAATCGTTCGCCCGTAAAGCGTCCACGCCGGAGATCGCCGCTTTTCTGTGGCGCGTGTACGGCTGGCATTATCTCGGCGACGACGAGCGCGTGCTCGAACTGAAAGCCGACGGCATCGACGAACATTCCGCGTTCGTGCTCGGCCATCATCAGGCACGCAGTCGCATGCGGCTCGACGGCATCGCGCGCGGCGTCGAGGCGATGCACCGATACTGGTCGTCCGACGATGCACGGCGCGTGCTTTTTCCTCATGTCAACCGCGAAGGCTATTGGACCGGTCAGCGCGCCCTGCCCGCGCGCCTGTCGGTGCGCCTCATCGCGTCGGGCTTCGGCGATCTGGTGAACTGGGCGCGCTATATCGGCGCGTTGCAGGCCATGGGCGTCGACGTCGAATACGACACCGAGCTTTTCCGTGTCGCGACGCCCGAGCCCGATCAGGCCGAGTTCGTCCGGGCCATGGAGATCGCCGGTTTCACGCGGCCGAGCGGTGACGGCGCAATGTGGACCGACCCGTTCACGCTCTTCACCGCCCTCTTCCCGGTGCTGGGCCACGCGCCGTCGCACCGGTACATCGAACCGGCCGATCCCTCGGCGGTCGACGCCGTCATCGACCGCATCTGGCATCGCGCGCGTGGCCGGCGCTGCGTCGGCGTGTTCTGGTCGTCGTGCGAATCGGCGAACAATTTCGCGAGCCGCAGCCTGACGCTGCCGGACCTCGCTCCGCTCTTCGACAACCAGAGCGACGTCTACTGGGTCGTGATGCAGCGCGGATTCGAGCGCCGCCGCTGGCTGAACGACCCGCGTTCGTCCGATCTCGACCGGTTCACGACACTCGGTCTCGACATGACGCTCGCTCAGTCGGCGGCGCTCATCGACCGGCTGGATGCGTTCATCGGCAACGACGGCGGGCTCACGCATTTCGCCGGAGCGCTCGGCAAGCGCAGCTACCTCTTTCTGAATCACGTGGCCGAATGGCGTTACGAGCGCGAAGGCACCGCGACCGCCTGGTACCCGAACATGCGCGTCGTGCGGGCGCGCGAACTGGGCGCCTGGGGCGATGTCGTCGGCACCTTGCAGCGACTGCTCGGCGCCGACGCACGGTAATGCATGTTCAGCGCGCGACCGCGCGGAACCCGTACTCCTCGCGCGCGCCGTAGCGGCCGGGCGCGAAGCCGTTGAACACGTGGCCGCCTACCTTCGCGCCGACGTTTTCGAGCCGGCGCAAGGTCTCTTCCAGTTGCCGCGCGCCCGTCCGGTCCGCGCGCGAAACCAGCAGCACGAGGTCGCAATCGTGCATGGCGATGGAAAGCGCGTCGCTCACCGGCAGCACCGGCGGCGAGTCGATGACGACGTAATCGTAGATGTCGCGCAACATCGCCAGCGTTTCCTGGAAGGCCGGACGCCCCAGCAGTTCGGCCGGATTCTCGGGATAAAACGCGCCGGCGTCCATCATCGAGAGACCGCCGCCGAGCGACACGATCGCTTCATCCACGCGCGCCGAGCCTTCCAGCACTTCCGCGAGACCGGGACCCGTGCGGCCATCGACGAGATGACGCAGACGGCCTTGCCGCATGTCCGCGTCGATCAGCAGCACGGACGCACGCGTTTCCGCGAGCAGATACGCGAAGTTCGACGAGACGAAGCTCTTGCCCACGCCCTGCGTCGGGCCGGTGAAGAGAATCACCTTGCCGCCATGGTCGTCCGCGCTCGCGACGTAACGCGGGTTCATCACGGTCGTCGTACCGCCGAAGCCCATCGTGTTCATGGGATTGAGCGGGCTCGATCCGCTCAGCCCCGGATAGCTCATCGGCACCGGCGCGCCGCTCAGCATCGCGCGAACGCTGTTGCGCAAGGAGCGCAATGCCTCGATGCTCGGATCGGTCGGACTCGTCATGGCGAGCAGCTTCGCGGGCGCTGCGTTGTGCGTGAGCGCCCGCACGTCCTGCCGCAATTGCGCCGTCGAACGTGCGATGACGGCCAGGCGCGGCAGCTGCGAGAACTGGTCGATTTCCTCCGGACTCCGAAGTTCACGCCGATTCAGCGCGATCATATAGATGGAAACCGTGCTGATGAAAAGGCCGCCGAAGATGGAACCGAGCAGCACGATCCAGGCGCGGGGCCACGACTGCTTTTCCGGCGCGACGGCCCAATCCACGACCGCGACACCCGGCGGCGTGCTCGCGGCTGCCACTTCGAGTTGCTGCGCGTTCGTGAGCACGCTCGTGTAGAGCTGTGTCGTGACGGCGACATCGCGCGCAAGCTCGACGTATTGCCGCTGCACGGTCGGCAGATTCGCGGCGATCTTCGCCGTGTCGGCGATCTCGCTTTTCACCTGGTTGAGTTGCGTGAGCGCGCTCTGATAGTTCTCGTTGTCAGGCTTATAGCGATGCTGCGCGGCATCCAGCGCGAGTTGCAGCGTCGTCTGCTGCTCTTCGAGCCGGCTCATGCGTGTGATGAGTGCCGTGTTCTGCTGCGCCATGTCGACGGTGCCCGTCTGCGTGCGGAACGCGTTGAGACGCCGCTCGGCCGTTTCGAGATCCTGCTTCAGCGCGGGCAGGCGCTGCTTCAGGAAGTCGAGGCTCGTCTGCGCCTGCGCTGCCCGGCGTTCGACGTCGCGCTGCTGATAGGTCTTGATGATTGCATTGACCATCGCTTGCGCGAGCAGCGGCGATTCGGCCTGATAGCTCAAGTGAATCAGCGACGGGTCGCGCAACGACGATTCTCGCGGCGGAATCGAGGTGCGCAGCCGCGAGATGACGTTGTCGAAGGTCATCTGCTGCGAGTACCTGCGCAGTTCAAAGCTGATGCCCGGCCGCGCGCGCAGCGTGTCGATGCGCAATTCGCCAGGCGCCCGGCCTTCCGGCGTGTTCACCTCGAACGACACCGTCTCGCCGACGCGCCCTTGTGCAAGCTCTCTGTCGTCCTTGTCATAGAGCGTCCAGCGCCCCGCCTGTCCCGCGACCACATGAAACTTCGCCTTGTACGCGGATTCAGGCACCGTGAAGACGCCGGGCTTCAGACGCTCGCCGCCCCACGCATATTGATCGAGCCCGAAGAACGATGGCGCGAGTTCGTTATCGCTCGCATGTCGCGACGCGAGAAAGCTGCCGATCAACGGGAAGTGGCTCTTCGTCTCGACGACCGTCTCCGCGCCCGTTTGCGCGATGGCCGCGCTCACGACCGAGCGGGAGGTCAGCACGTCGCTTTCGTCGTTCGCGGAGGCATCGGCGGCCATGGAACCGGACACGTCGGAGAGCGCGCTGATCGACGTACCCGCCTTGCTTTGCACGCGCAGCAGCGCTTCGGCGCGATATTGCGGCGTGGCGAGCAGCACATACAGCACGCCCGCCGCGCAGCATGTGCCGGTGACTGCGCCGAGCAAGGTCTTGTGGCGCACGACGCTGCGCCATAGATCGACGAGACCGTCGCCGCGTTGCGGAACTGGCGTCATGGCCGGGCGCATGTTATATGAAAGCATGTTATATCCCTACGAAGAAGTAAAAGACCAAGGACGTCAGCTGCATTTCTAATCAAGGCGCATTCCCTCGCATACGCCTTGTCCATCAGTACAACGAACGACTATGACCCGGCCGTGATGAACACCGGTCCCTGCGCTTCCGTCACCGGGAGCATGGTGCGACCGCTGCGTGCCACTCCATACAGATCGGTGACGCGCGCGCCCGCAGGCAGACGCGATACATCGAGATTCACCACATTACCCGCGCCGTAGCACCAGACCACGTACTTGGTCGCGTGCCCATCGTCGAGCTTCAGCACGATGTATTGCTCTTTCTCGTCGATGAAGTAGCGCGCGTTCGTCGCATCGGCCGTGAACGCGAACAGATGCTTCACCGCTCGGTAGGCCGGCAGCTTCGCGTTGTTCGCATCCAGCAGGCCGAAGTTATGTTCCATCTCTTTCGGGTCTTGGCCGTCGTTGCGCATGTCGTAGTACGACGTCAGTCCCACTTGCGCGATCCAGTTCATCAAGAGCAAGCGCACCGCGTAATTCGCCTGCCTCGCACGCGCTTCGCTCGCGTGACCATTGCCGATATCGGCTACATAGTGATAGCCGACGCTCGGATACGACCATTCGGTCGCCCACACTTGCGGACGCCTGGCGTAGGTCGAAAGGTCGTCGCGCAACGCACGATAATCGCCAAGCACGGTCTCCGGCTCCTGCTGCCGGTACGGATGCACGCTCACGGCATCCGGCCCCGTCTGCGTCGCGCTGATATCGCCCACTGCGCGAATGAAATCGCGATCCACCTGCTGTACACCGCCTGTCGCGACGACCACGTCTGGATTCGCTGCACGCGTCGCTGCCACCGCAGTCTTCAGCAACGCGCGATACGCAGCCGGCGAAGGCGGCGCGAGCCAGTAGTCTTTGTGGTCCTCTTCATTCCAGACTTCGAAGCGCACCGGCGCATTGCGATAGCGATAAGCCGCCTGATACGCATACGTCTGAAACGCGGCGAGCTGCGGCGCGGACGTCGGCGGCTGATCCGGGCTATACGCGTAGTGCTTGTAGCCGAGAATAAATAGCGCCCCGAGGCCACGCGCCTTCAAGTTGTTCACGAGGCCGTCGAACTCGCCGAAGTGCCATCCGTCCGGCGCCTGCACCGCTTCCCAGAAGAGATCCGTGCGCACGAACGAAAAGCCCACATCCTTCACAGCATCGAGCAGCTTGGCATCGCTGATCTGATGGATCGCGACGCCGGTATTCGCCCGAGCCGACGCGAAAGACGGCAGCGCGACGTAAGCGCGCTCAAGAGACACAGGCGAGCCGTCGAGCGCGACGTTGGGCGTGGCCGATGCGGGCAGCATCGCCACACACGCGGCGACCGCGCCCGCCACCGCGATGCGTCGAGCGAAGCTCTTTTTCACGCGGAACATGTCAGAGCCTCCCCAGTCCTTCGTGCGCCGACTCGAGCAGCGGCTCGCGATTGACCGAGGGCATCGCATGAGTCGCCGGCACGCGCGGCCGCCACTGTGTCGCGAAGATGGGCGTCGGCACGCGCCACGCCTGTGGCTCGATGGCAAGCGCGCGTTGACGCAGGTAAGCGAGTGTGAGGCCCAGGAACAGCAGACAGCCGATGGATTCGCAGATGTCCGTCGTCGCGCAGGCGAACAGCAGATAGAGCAGCATCGCCCATGAGGGCCTGTCGTCGGGCTGCGCTCGCAGCACCACGCGCACGAAGAAGCCGATGAGCGCGACCGCGCCAAAGAGGCCGAAGCTCGCGAGTGCATACAGCACCGTATTGTCCGCATAGGCGACATTGAAACCGAAGGCGCTCTCGTAGTACGTGGACGCCGAACCGAACCCGCCCGGGCCAAGCCCTAGCCAGATGCGGTTGTTCTTCAGGAGTCCTTCGATCAGGACAGGCCACGTATTGAACATGCGGTCCTGGAAAGACGCGAGCGTCATGTATCCGGTGCCCGAGAGATTGAATGCGGAGGCCGCGATAAACGACGCAAGCGGAAAGCTGATCGCGAACGCGGTCGCCCAGAGGCAGGCGCGCTTCATCGTCATCGTCGAGAAAAGACAGTGCGCACCGACGACAAGCGCGAGCGCCACGGGCGCCGTCTTGTTGGTGGTGGCGTGAATCGCCGCGCCCGCTCCCGCGAGCAACGCGCACTGCAACCAGCGCTTGTCCGTGCGCATGAGAAGCCACGTCGTCAGGAGACCGGCCATGAGTCCGGTCGACGCGCTGTCGCGCCCGAAGCCCGATAAGCGCGACGCAATGCCGACATACGAGGACACCGCGACCCGCACGTTATGACCGCCCACCGAGACGCTCGTGCCGACCCACGGCAGCGTCATGAACGTATTCGCGAGAATGCCGATGCCGCAGAGCGCAGCCAGCACGATGAAGCCCGCCGTCGCTATGCGGCCGTTGAGCAAGGCTAGCGCGCCGGGCGGCGCCGTGAGCGCGAAGATCATCGGCGAAACCGTCCACACCCAGAACGCGACGGCTTGCGGCACGACGCCATGCGAAAGCGAGACGCACGACTGCGCGATCATGTAGAGCGCAATGAGCGCATGACCCGCCTTGGGGCGTTTGACCAGCGTGAGCAGCACCCACGCGAGCATCAGCACTTTCGGCAGATATGCGGCCTGCGGCACGCCGGCCATCGACGTGTAGTAGCGCACGACGCCCGAGAGCACGTCGCTTCCCACGGCGGCGAGAAACGTCGCGACCCACAGCCTGTCTTCGAGCGATGCCCTGTCCATTGTTTCACCGTCGCTTGTCGCCGGGGATCGTCGGTTGCGGACATCACCGCCGATCGCCTCTTGTTGTATGCGCTGGCTTGCCAGCGCGACGGACCCGGCCAGGTCCGCCCCCGTTGCCGAAAACTTACCGTTGCCATGCGGCGTGCTCCGTGCGCCTACGCACGCTCGATCCGGCCGATTGTTCCCGCTCACGTTTGCTATGTCGGCTTGCGCTCATAAGGCGGAAACGAAGAGCGGCTGCGGCATGAGCCGAAACGTTTGCTTGGATCGTTGCCGAACATAAGCGAGCTTATTGTCCTACCGCTACGGGTTTATCCTCGTGCTCAACATGCGCCGCAAACACACGCGACGTCGTACATTAAGGGCATATCGGTATAAATGGCGACGTGTAGGATGACGTACCAAATAAGCCGAAAAGATTGCGCACCGGAAGGCGGTCGGGGCCGGACGCGCGGGGTCGCGGTATCGAACAAACCAAAACTCGAAGAGGCTCGCCATGAGTGAGACCAGCACGCACGCCTGCGACGCCGCACGCGTGAGACACGGCAACGCCGTGCTCTTCTTTCTGGGGCCCGCACCGCGCGGCCCCCGATGAATCTCTCGCCTCAACGAATCGCCGTCTTTCCCACGTCATCTCCGAGAGCGCATATGAACGCACAAGACCGTGCCGCGTTGACGCAGGCATCCAAAGGCAGTATTGCGGTATTCGAATCCGTGGTGCCACAGGCCACGCTCGCCGCCATCAACCGAATGCTGGATGCGGCCTATGCCGCGACACAGGACCACGAGCAATTCTTCGGCAGCGCCAAGGATGTCGTGCACACGTTGCGCGATATTCCGGCCTTCAGGACGCTGGAGAACGAGGCCGTGCGCGCGGCGTCCGACTGGCTCAAGTCGACCATGCAGGTCAACGCGACGGTCGGACCGTGGTTCGGACTTCGCATTGGAAGCAGCACGACGACGGCGGGCAGTCATTGCCGTCACTTCGACTCGCACGTGCTCACACTCGTCATCGTGCTGAAGACGGCAAGCGATCAGGACAAGAGCGGCGATCTCGTCGTCTACCCGAGAACACGCGACATTCCGCGGCGCCGCGACAACCTTTTGCGCAAGAGCGTGCAATGGGGCGAGCGCGGCCTGCCCTTCCCGCTGCGCGCGGCGCGCACGGAGCGTCATCTCGAACGCGGTCTGTGCTCACGCATCCGGGGTTTCGCGGGCGACGTGTACGTCTTCAACGGATTCCTGATGCAGCACTGCAACCTGGACGTGCTCGCGGGCGAACGCCGCAGCCTCATCATTCATTATCTGGACCCCGGCTTGTCGCTAGGACTCTCTGCGATCAACCGGCTGCGCCGACATGCGACGGCCGTGCCGACCGATGCCGTGCGCCCGGTCGAGCCGGTAACGGGACTTGACGCGTTTTGACCGTCAATCCGAAGCCGTCGCGCACCACTCGCGCCACATCGCGCGATACGCGTTCTCCAGATTGCGCGTGAATCGCGGCGCGTTCATCATCGGCGAGCTTTCGAGGCGGGAACGCAGCGATGCGCGCAGCGCGGCGAGACGCGGGATGTCGCTCGCCAGGCGCATGACGATATCGACGTAAGCCGCGTCGTCATGCGCCACGAGTTCTGGCAAGCCCAAGTTCGTCAGCAGGCTCAGTCCCGCGCGGCTGCACGCCGTTTCGCCCGCGCGTGACGGCACCGGCACGCCCATCCACAATGCGTCGAGGCTGGTGGTGTGTCCGTTGTAGGGATAGGTATCGAGACCGATGTCGATGGCGTTATAGGTGTTCAGGTACACCTCGCGCTCTTGATACCCGATGAAGGCGACACGCGACATGTCCACGCCCAATGCGTTGAGCCGTTCGCTGAACCGTTCGCGCGCGCCAGGCTCGGCGAGAAGAATGAAGCGCGCTTCAGGCGTCGCAGCGAGCACGGCGGCCCACATGCGAAGCGTGCGATCCGACGCCTTGCACGGATTATTCAGACATCCGAACGTAATGTATTGGTTGCGCTCTGCCGGTAATGGGCCGACGTCGGGCGCGCCGCGCGTCGCGACGCGTGGATCGAAGCACCAGAACGTCTCCGGCAGCCAGACCGAACGCTCGCTATAGCGTTCGCCGACGCCAGGCTGCTCCGGCGGATCGATCCACGGGTCGGTGAGCCGGTAGCGGATGGCGCGGCTACCCGTCGTGCCCGGATACGCGAGCCACTGCACTTGCACGGGCGCGGGCCGCCGCGCGAACAATAGCGGACGCCCGCCCGCCATGTGCATGGTGAGATCGACGAGCACGTCGATGCGGTCATCGCGAATACGCTCTGCGAGTGCCGCGTCGTCGAGCGCGTGGACGTCGTGCCAGACATCGGCCATGCCGCGAAACTGATCGGTCAGCGCGTCGGGATGTTTCACGCTTGCATAGCAGACGATCTCGAACGATGCGTGGTCGTGCTGCGCGAAGACCGGCAGCGTGAACATCGACTGGCAATGCGTCCGGAAATCGGGCGCGACGTAGCCGATTTTCAGACGCCGCGACGCGGATCGATCGTTCGTATGCCCGACGGCATCGGCCAGCAACGGTGCTTCGTGTCGCGCGGCGAAGCGCAGGCATTCGTCGAGAATGGTTTGCGGCTCTTCCGCATGATAGGTCAGGGCGTAGTTCAGATTGCGGTGCACGCATTCATTGTCGGGCCCACACGCCACCGCGCGGCGAAACGATTCGATGGCTTCCTCCATCCGGCTCATGTCCTTGAGCACGGTCGCCAGGTTGTTATGGGCTTCGGCAGACTCGGGCTCGATGGCGATCGATCGTCTAAGAATGGCTTCCGCAGCTGGCAGCCGCTTCATATCCGTCAGGATGCGACCGAGGTTCGTGTAGGCGTGAGCGAAGTCCGGCCGCAGCGCTATCGCCCGCCGATAGGCCGCTTCCGCCTCGTGAAGGCGATTCTGGCTGCCGAGCAGCACACCGAGGTTGTAGTGCGCGCTGGCGCTGTCCGTATGCCGCGCGATCAACGCGCGATAGATGGCTTCCGCTTCCTCCAGGCGGTCGCTGTCATGCAGTATCGGCGCGAGGCCCGCGAGCGCCTCCGGCTGGTCCGGCTGCAAAGCAAGCACTTCGCGATAGATGCGCTCCGCATCCTCGATGCGCCCCGTGTCGCGTCGCGCGCGCGCAAGGCCCACGAGCGCCTGGGTGCAGTCGGCGCGAATGGCGAGCGCCGCTTCGAACGCCGCTGCCGCTTGCGCACTGCGTTTGATCGCGAGCAGCGCCTCGCCGAGACTGCAATGCGCCTCGAGGTAGTCGGGCTTCAGTTGCGTCGCGCGCCGGTGAAAAAGCTGCGCCCGCGCGCACTGGCCCATTTGCTGAAGCAGCAGACCCAGGTTTTGATGGGCGATGTCGAAGTCGGGACGCAGCGCGATTGCGCGCCTGAGCGCTGTGCGCGCTTCTTTCAGTCGCCCCTGCTCGCGCAGCAGATTGCCGAAATTGTTGAAGGCCTCGGCGTAGTCCGGCCGCACTGAGATTGCGTTCAGATAGGCCGTCTCCGCCTCCGCCACGCGCCCGGTGTCGTTCAGCAGGCTCGCGAGGTTGTAATGCGCTTCGGCGAGATCTGAGCGAAGGCGCAGCGCAGCGCGAAAACAGGCTTCCGCCTCTGCCGCCCGTTCGACTTTGCGCATCAGATTGCCGAGGTTGTAGTGAGCTTCCGCGAAATCCGGGCGCAGCGCGATGGTCCGCCGATAGACCGCTTCGGCATCCGCCATCCGGCCCTGCGCCATGAGCAGATTGGCCAGATTGCCGTAGCTTCCGGCATGGTCCGGATGCGTTTCGATAATGCGCCGCCAGTGCGTTTCCGCTTCGTCCGGCCGGTTCAGTCGATAACAGCAGACCGCGGCGAGATTGCGGGCTTCGGGGTCGGCTGCCGGATCGTCGAGCATCGGTTGAAGAATGTGCAGCGCGTCTTCGAAGCGACCGTTTGAACAGTGAGCCGCAGCCGTGTGATAGAGATTCGGATCGAAGACCATGGGAAAAGGCGCGGGACCGCTTTTCTGATATTTGTGAAGGGTAAAACTAACAGAGTCCCGAAACGAATTCGTCAATAACTATAAAGGGGCGCAAGAAGCGAAACAGCCGCGCAACGCGACGCCGCATTTCCGTCCCGCTTGCGGATCATCTCAAAACCCCGCAAAGTCTCGGTTGCGGCGCGTCACGCGCGCCGGTCTGCAAAACGACGAGGTCCCATGTCCGACAAATTGACGATGAACGAAGCGCGCAAAGGCGCCGATAACCCCGACCTGCTGTACCTGTTGCAGGGCGCCGAAGATTTCAGCCGTTTCGTCTTTCCCGACCGCGAGGCGCTGTTCAAGAGTCTCGCGCATCAACAGGCGCCGCACACGCTTTTCATCACCTGCGCCGATTCGCGCGTGTCGCCCGAGATGATCACCCAGACGCACCCGGGCGAACTGTTCGTGTGCCGCAACATCGGAAATATCGTGCCGGGTTACGGCGAAATGCTCGGCGGTGTATCCGCCGTGGTGGAATTCGCGGTGCTCGCGCTAAACGTGCGCCAGATCGTGATCTGCGGCCACTCGGACTGCGGCGCGATGAAGGGCCTCGCGTCGGGCGCGACCATCGCGGATGAAATGCCGACGGTCCACGCCTGGTTGCGCAACGCGGAAGCGGCGCGCAGCGTCGTGATGGCGCGGAAACTGGAGGAAACGCGCGTCGTGCAGGCGATGGTGGAAGAAAACATCCGCCTCCAGCTCACGCATTTGCGCACGCACCCCGCAGTGGCGGGACGGCTCGCGCTCGGCCAGCTACAGGTGCAGGGCTGGGTCTACGACATCGGACAGGGCGAAGTGTCGGTGTTCGATGAAAACGCCGGCGCCTTCGAGTCGATTCCGCAAGCGCGCGAACGGCTGCTGCACAGCGGCTCGCGATAAGCGGACCACGGCGCGCGGCGGCCATGCCGCGCGCCGCGCCTTGCGTGCACTTATTGCACGCCCTTCTTCGAAGCAAGATCCTGCGCCATCTTCAGATGCTGTTGAATGGTCGGCAGTGCCTTCTGCGCGGCCTTCTTCAGATCCGCGTTCTGGCCGCCGTCGGCTTCCTTCTGGAACGCTTCGACGGCTTGCTGGTGTCCCTGTACACCGACCTTCTGGATGTAAGCCGTATCGAATTCCTTGCCCTTCAGGCCCTTGAGGGAATCGAGCACGGACGTGTCCGAATTGTCCTTCGGCACCGCCACGCCATGCGGCGCAGCCATCTTGAGCTGCATCGTGAGCTTGGTGTGATCGACCATCATGTGATGCGCGAAGTTCTTCACGTCCTTGTCCTGCGATTGCTTGGTCGCGAGCTTGCTGGCGTCGATCTCGGTGGAGCTGGACATCGATGCGGCCTGTACGAATTCCTTGTCAGGCGACGGCAAGTCGTTGGCCATCGTGGTGCTGGCCGCCTGCGTCTGCGCGAGCGTGACAGCCGGCGCGGCGGCGAAAAGCGCCGATGCCAGCGCGGTGAGCAGAACTGCATTGCGTTTCATTGATGCCTCCTTTGGCGGTGATAGCTCCCTTCTTTAGCAATGCCGATGCCACGCGCGCCGCGCGTCTCTCTCACGCGGAATGTGGCTTGCTTGCTACACTTTTAACTTCTGTCTCTTTTCCCGATACGCCATGCCTGTCTACGACTACGAATGCTCGCAATGCGGCGCATTCGAAGCAGTCCGCCGCATCGCCGAACGCGACGAACCTGCCGCCTGCCCCGACTGCGGCGCGACGGCCGCCCGCGTGACCATCGGCGCGCCATCCGTTGGCAGCAGCGGTGGCGGCTCGCAGCCCGCCAGCGAGGACGTCGGCAGTTACGGCATGCGTCATCGCGGCGGGTGCCTGTGCTGCTGACGAACATCGCACGTCCGCCCCGCCGTCTCTTCGATAAGCGGGTATAGGCGTTGCATCGTCACCCGGACGCGCCGCGCAGCGTATGATGAAACCGCGACGGCTCGATGGCCGGCCTCCGGCCTCTCGTCGCGGGCATCGCGCGGCAGCGCTTCTCAAGCCCTTCACAATTTCCCAGCGGTTCTCCGAACCAATAACAGGAGGTGATCAGGATGACGATTGAGTTCAGCGGGCGGCGTCATGTGGTGGCGGCAGCGCGTGTCGCGTTCGAAGCGGCGGTCGACGGCCGCGAAGTCTGGTGCAGCGTGTCCCTGGATGCGCTCAACGACCACTTCGGCAACAGCGGAACGTCGTCGCACGCGATCTTGAGCGCGTTCGAAGGCGGACGACTTCAGATCGAGGAGGCCGCGCGGCGGGCGTTGGAGCGCAATGGCGGTCAGTCGGTCGAACTCGAAACCAACGACTTCAAGAAGACGGCCTGATTCCGCCGAACGTCGACGCGGCCGTGGCCGGCGGCGTCGACGAGCCAGCGCGGCGCTTGCGTGCTGACGCACGTCCGAAGTAGCGCGACGGTCTGTTTATCACTCTCATTGCGGGCCACACGGCCTCAGGCAGAAGCCGCAACGCGTCGCGTGGCCGCTGGGTTCCTCCCCGTTAAGCGCGATCAGCAGTTGCTTGCGCCGCTGCGCCTGTTCATGCATCGGGCGCGGACGCGTGGCTGTGCCACCGTCTCCCGCCCGATGTTTCGCCGACCTTAGCGCCATCAGCATTCGGTCACGCGGCTGCGCCCGCCCACGCATCGGGCGCGCGGACACCTGACCGCGCAGTGTCTCCGACTCGATAATTCGCCGATGCGCGCATTCACGCAAAGAGCGCCTTAGGCCGCCACGACGACGCAGGCCGGGCAGCCGCCACGTGACCGACTTACACCCTCTCGAAGCCCCGTATGGCGAGCCCGAGCGCAAGATAATCGCCTACGTTCAATTCCGAATGTGCAATCAGCACCCGGCGCGACTGCGGCTCCTGCGTGAGCGGAAGTCGCGCTTCGTGGCGTCCGGACTTTCGCGGCTCGCGTGTGCTTCAGGCCGGAGCGGCGACAAGCGCCGCGCCGTTCTTTCTCCGAGAGCCAAGCGACGAAGCCCGCCGCGAACCGCGACCTCGCTCGGTCAGCGCGCTATCAGCAATCCGACGATCAGCCCGCCTATCGCGGCCATGGCGATGGATTTCCACGGGTTGTCGTGCACGAAATCGTCGGTGCCTTCGGTGACGAGCCGGTAACGCGCAACGGCTACGTCCTGCGCGCCCGAAATGACACGCTGCGCACGGCGCCCCGCCGACATAC
Organism: Caballeronia sp. LZ062; assembly: GCF_031450785.1. NCBI lineage: Bacteria > Pseudomonadati > Pseudomonadota > Betaproteobacteria > Burkholderiales > Burkholderiaceae > Caballeronia > Caballeronia sp. LZ062. Next base: position 1,085,743 of record NZ_JARTWB010000002.1, on the reverse strand, counting down.
GATCCGGAATGCGCTCTCGCCGCAGCGGGCTGCCCTGCCCTTGCGACGCTGCCGACGCGGGCTGCGCGAGCACGGCGGGACTGTCGCCGCCTTCCAGCACACTGCCGTGCGCGTGATAAGGCGCGGGATACGGCGCATTGCGCGCCGGCTGTTGCGCCGCGCCGGGTGCATGCGGAGCAGCGTTCGCAGCGCCGCTGTGCTCCATGCCGGGACCGAGCGCCGCGTCCATCGCGCTTTCGACGGATTTGCGCGATACCGGCGGTTCGCCCGGCGATGCTGTCGTGTTTCCTGTGCTTTTCGTGCTGCCGTTCGGGTTTGCGTTTGCGTTGGCGTTGGCGTTGGCGTTGGCGTTGGCGTTGGCGTTGGCGTTCTCCATGGCGCTCTCCTTTTTGCGTCGTTGATCTCACTGCGTGAGCCGTGCATCGGTAGGACAGCAAGAGTCGCACCGACGGGCTTATGCCGGCAGCTCGTCCGTACGGCATAGGCCGCGCGGCATCGTCACGATGCGCTCATCGCAATTTCTTTCACATACCGGTGAGAATTGCTCGTTTGCCGCTGCGACGCGTCGCGCCTACGATCGTCCTCCATCAGACGAAGCCGGCGCACGCGCATTTTTCGTTTCACGCCGCAGCGAAGCATCACCCGCTCGCGCGCCACTACGATGGCTTCGCTCCCGACTCTTTCTGCGAAGCCCGTCATGAATCCCGTCAATCTGGCTCAGTTGCTCGTCCTCGCCGCGCTGTGGGGCGGCTCGTTCCTCTTCATCCGCGTCGGCGTGACCGATCTCGGCGTCGCGCCGCTAATGGCGTTGCGCGTGGGCATCGGCGCGGCGTTTCTGCTGCTCGTGCTGGTGATGCGCGGCTCGTCACGGGAAGCGTTCGCGACGATGCGCCAGCGCGCATGGCCGCTTCTCGTGGTCGGCGTCTTCAATTCCGCCGCGCCCTTTTGTCTCTTCGCGTATGCGGAATTGACCCTGTCGGCGGGCGTCACTTCGGTGATCAACGCGACGACGCCGCTATGGGGCGCGCTCGTCGCTTATCTCTGGCTCGGCGACCGCCTGAGCCGCCTGCGCGTGGCGGGACTTGCAATCGGCTTCGCGGGCGTGATGGCGCTCGTCTGGGATCAGATGTTCGTGCACGACCTCACGACGTCAGCGACGCCCGCGACGTCACCGATGACGACCGCGCTCGCCGCCCTCGCGGCGCTCACCGCCACGCTGTGCTACGGCATCGCCGCGAGTTACACGAAGCGGCATCTGATGGACGTCGATTCACTCACCGTGGCGGCCGGCACCATGAGCGCGGCGACGCTCGTGCTCCTTCCGTTTGCGCTCGTCGCATGGCCGGCGGGCACGGTGTCGCTGACGGCGTGGGGCGCCGTGATCGGGCTCGGGATTGCGTGCACGGGCGTGGCCTACATGCTGTTCTTCCACCTGATCGCGGTGGCAGGACCGGCGCGGGCGATCACCGTGACGTTCGTGATTCCCATTTTCGGGATTCTGTGGGGCGCGCTCTTTCTCGCCGAGCACGTGTCGGCAGGCATGGCGGCCGCTTGCGCTGTCGTGCTCGCGGGCACCGCGCTCGCGACGGGCGTCGTCAAACGGCTGCCGCTCGGGCGCGCGCGGAGCACCGCATGCGCGAATCAAGCCAAGCAGTGAGCGATACGCGCCGTGCGCGCACTAGCGCCATAGACGCGTGAGCGGTCCGTCCTCGCCGGCGACCGGATCGCTCTTCGGAAATGGCAACGCTTCCATCGCGCGGCGTTCGTCGTCGCTCAGGGCGTCACGGCGAATGTCCCATTGCTGGTCCGGCGGATATGCGCCGATGACCTGAAACCGGCGTGCGCTCGTCAACAGGCAATGACCGGTGCCAGCAGGCAGCACGAGGGCGTCGCCGGCGCGCAGGGCGATCACGCGCCCCTCCGGTCCGCCGATGATCAGCTCCGCTTCTCCCGATGCCACGCCCAGCGCCTCATGCGCCGTCGAATGAAAATGGTGATAGTCGAAGACGCTGTCGCGCCACTGCGGCGGCCAGCCGTTCTGCGCGAAGAGCGCCTCGAAACGGCTGCCGCAGTCGCGGTTCTGCGGATCGATCGCGCCGTGCCACACGAGCACGGGCAGGCGCGCGTTGTTCGGCACCCAGCCGTTCGTTGCGAGCAGGAACGACTCGCAGCGGGCGTTCGCCGCCTGCACGGTTTCGGTGTGCTCGGCCATAAGCATTTCTCCATGGTGTCGAGAGCACCGCAGCAACGGGTGTTCCTGTGGCGCTCACGACGGGCGCCGCGTTTATCGCGATGACGCGATGCCCGCCGGCGCGAATCACCGGCCGTGCCAATGACCGTATCCCCCGAACCCGACACCCACCGACACCGACGGCGCGTAGTACGCCGGCGCATACGCATAGCCGTAAGCCGGTGCATAGCCGTAGGCCGGCGCGGGCGCATAGCCGTAAGGCGGCGCATAGACGCAGCCGCTCAACGCCGCTGCCAGCGCGAGCGTCGCCGAGAGATACGCCACGCGGGACACATACTTCGTTTGCATTTTCATGAAGGTCGCTCCCCGCTGCCCAGCCTTACCAATGGCGACGCTCGTAGCCGCCGTGGTGCGCATACCAGTCGCGCCGGTCCCAATAGCGGTAGCCGTCCCAATAGCGGTCGCCATGCCAGCCGACGATAATTGCCGGCGCAGGCGCCACGACGACCGGCGCAGGCTGATACACGACAGGCGGCGCAGCTTGCTCGACATAGACGGGCGGGGGCGGGGGCGGCGGCGCGGGCTGCTCGACATATGCGGGCGCCGGCGCGGCATACACCGGCGCGGGGGCCGCATACACGGGCGGCGCATAGGCGGGCACCACGGGCACGCCCAGATTGACCCCGATGCTCACGCCCGCAGACGCCGCCTCGCAAGCCAGTCCCGCGCACGCGGCGATACCCAGTCCGATATACGTTTTGATGTTCATGTTGTCCTCTGCCTCGATAGCCGCAGTACGGCCATGAACGCATGTTAGGCGGGGCCGCTGCGCCTTGCGTTACAACGCCTGTAACAGATGTGAGCGCTGAAACGAACGCTCGGACTGCCTTCATCTCCGGCGGAACGCGGCCTCGCGGCGGCGCGCGGTTGCGTGCACGCGCGCCCACATGGGATAGTGCGGGCTTCGTCAAAAAAGGTTGCCGAATAGGTTGCCAAAAAAGGCTGCGAAATGGACCTGTTGCGAAGCATGCGGATTTTCGCGCGCGTGGCGGAAGCGTCGAGCTTCACGGCGGCCGCGCAGCAATTGGACATCACGACGGCGCAGGCGTCGCGCGCCATCACCGATCTGGAGACGCATCTGCGCACGCGGCTGTTGAACCGCACGACGCGGCGCGTTGCGTTGACGGATGCGGGCAACCGCTATCTCGCGCGATGCAAGGAGGTGATCGCGCTCGTCGATCTGTCCGAAGCCGAAGCCGGCGACGCGCGCGTGCTGCCGAGCGGCGTGCTGCGCATGCATGCGCCGATCACGTTCGGGCATCACTACGTCGTGCCCGCGCTCACGCGCTATCTGGAAGCGCACCCGCAAGTTCGGGTGGAGCTGACGTTGTCGCAGAACGTTCCCGACATGCTCGACGAAGGCTACGACGTGTTCGTGCAAGTCACGACATCGGCGCTGCCCGATTCCGCGCTCGTCTCGACCCGCATTTGCTCGATGCCGAGCCTCTTGTGCGCATCGCCGAGCTATCTGGAGCGGGCGGGCGTGCCGCGCGACATCGAGGATCTGGCGAAGCACGCTTGCCTGCAACTCGTCACCACATTCTTTCCGGTCGACCGGTGGGCGTTCGAGGGTCCGCGCGGCCACGCCGAAGTGGACCTTCCGCCGGGCCGCCTGCGCGTCAATTCGGCCGATGCGCTTGCCGTCGCGGTCGCGGACGGCTTCGGCATTGCGCCGCTGCCCGCGCTGTCCGCGCTGCCGTCCATCAAGAGCGGCGAACTCGTGCGCGTGCTGCCCGAATGGGAACTGCAGACCATGACCATCTACGCGATGTACGCATCGAGGCAATATCTGGATGCCAAGATCAAGACGTGGGTGGCGTTCCTGAAGGATTTCGTCGAGGGAACGCTCGCCGAGCAGATGGCCTGAACGAAGCTCGTGTCGGGCGGTGTTGCTAGTCGCTCTTAGCCGTTCGCCGGTCTTCCGGCGCTGCGCACGACTGACCGCCAATACAGCCAGAGCGCTCGGCGTTCGCCCTTCTTAGGTCCTATCAGGCGGCAGAAGCGACGCACAAGCGCCGCCCCGCCGTCGTCATGCTCAACCTGCCTCAACGTATCGCTTTCGTCCTTCTTAGCGGCAGAAGCGACACCCAACCGCCGCCCCCGCCGGCTTCATGCCCGACCTGCTTGCACGTATTGCTTTCGCCCTTGTTAGCGGCAGCAGCGACGCACGAGCGCCCGCGCCCTTTTCACGCCCGGCCTGCCTGCACCGGAAGGACCGGCACGAGCCGCCCCTGCACGGCCGCTTTCACCGTGCCGACGATCAGCACCGCGATTACCACGTTCGCCACCACGAACGATGCCAAAGCGATCCACTCCACCGGACCTTGCGCACCGCGTTCGACCATGCGGATGGCCATCGTCGGCAACGCGGCCGCGCCGAAGCTGAACGCCCAGTACGAAGGCGTGAACGCGCGCTGACGAATCCACGGCACGAGCCGCGTCAGCATCAACGCCTGATAGAGGCCGTAGCCGAGCAGCATGTAGGCGAAGACATCCGGCACGCCATGCGTGATCGACAGGTACGAAACGCCGCCCACTACCGGCGGCGCGAGCTGGATGCCGAGCGTCGGGCGCAAGGCGTCGGGCAACGGTTCGTGCACGGCGGCGCGATGCAGCACGATCGATTCGATCGCGAGCCACGAGAACACGCCCGCGCCGAAGAACAACGCGCCGAGCTGGGTCCAGCCGAAGGCCGCGGCCGCCGTGCCCGCGACGAAACTGGGCGCGACGGTCGGCAGATACATTGCCGGCGTGGTCGGTTCAGGCTTGCGGCCGCCTTGCCAGAAGCGCCCGTGCAGGAATGCGCCGAGCGCGAGCTGACTCACGGCGCCGATCACGAACAGCCCCATCGCGACTTCGCGCGAGGCGGACTGCACGGCCTGCGCGGCCAGCATCGTCGAAACGGGGACCAGCGCCGCAAACGACGATTGCACCGGATGCTGTAACTCCGCGATGGCGTCGGCGCGTTGGGTTAGCCACTTGCGGCCGTACGCCGCGAGCAGCGCGATCCACACGACGAGCGCGCCCGCCGTCAGCAGAGCGGGCACGCCGTGCGGAACCTGCCACACGCGAGCCGCCGCGCGCCATGCGCCCGCCAGCGCGAGCGCACCGACCGCGATGCCGAAGAACGCCACCGGCATCGGGCCGGGACGGCTGGCGGATTGATTGTTGTCCATTGCCTTCTCCTTTTTGGGGACGTCGCGAGCGCGGTTGCGTTCTCGTCGTCGTTGGAGAAAGCTTAGTGTCGAGGTGTGGCGGCGCGAATGTCGCAAGGTCTCGTTCGCCTGCTCGATCGTCTCAAACTGGACGATGCGAGCGCCGACGCCCGACAATGCAGAGACGCGCGCCCTCGGACGTCGCGCACATTAGGCGCATCGCCCTTAGCGGCTTTCAATGAGGAAACGGCACGATGACATACAGCTTCGCACGCACGCTCGTCACCTTGGCCGCGCTTGCGCTCGCGGCCTGCACCGGTCCCGTGGAATTCTCGGCGAACGCGAATCCGCCGACTGACACCGAAACCGTGAACGCCGACTTCAGCGGCATGGATCGCGCGATGGACACGTGCAAAGCCGCGTCGCGCAAGGCGGGCCCCGGCCGTTGCACGCAGGTCCGCGCCTATGAGGCGTGCATGAAGCAGCAGGGCTACATCACCGTGCTCGGCCCGGAAAATCCGCCGAATTGCGGACAGCCCGACTGGGAGCAGGACGTCCGCCACTGGCTGAAGTGAATGCCGAACCACCATCAAGTGCGGCGCGCAATTCGCATAAAGAGGATGTAAAGCAACGCGCCCGCCACCGCGCCGATCAGCCAGCCGAGGTTGTTCGCGGGCAGCACCTTGAGCAATTGCGTCGAGAGTTCCCAGCCGACCGAGATCACGCCGGCCACGATCAGCGCCGCGAGTCCGACCTTGTTCCACCCGCCGTCGTAGTAAAAGCGCGAGCCGGGCTGCATGGTGTACAGCTCGGCGGCGTTCACGTGCTGACGCTTCACGAGATAGTAATCCGCGATCATCACGCCATAGAGCGGCGCGAGCACGGCGCCGAACACGGACACGAAGATGGTGATCGCTTTCGGGCTGTCGACGAAAATCCACGGGCACACAAGCACCGCGAGAACCGACGCAATCAACCCGCCCTTCTTGAAATCGACGTGCTTCGGAAAGAGATTGGCGATGTCATACGCCGGCGAGACGAAGTTCGCCACGATATTGATGCCCATGGTCGCGATGACGAACGTGATGCTGCCGACTGCCACCGCGATCTTGTTGTCGATGCGCGAGACGATCTCGACCGGGTCCATGATCATCGCGCCGAACACCTTTTCGCTGCCCGCCGTGACGATCACCGTGATGATGGCGAACGCGATGAAGTTGAACGGCAGTCCGAGGAAATTGCCGATTTTCATCTGCCGCTCGCTCTTCGCGAAGCGCGAGAAATCGCCGAAATTCAGCAGCAGCGCGGCGAAGTAGCTCACGACCAGAAGAATCGCGTTCACCATCGCGTGCAGTTGCTCGTCGCCGGGCAGCACCTTGCCGGAGAGCGTCAGGTTCAGGCTGCCGAGGCCCGCGCGATACAGGATCCATCCCATCAGGAAGAACATCACCACGTACACGGCCGGCCCGCAAAAGTCGATGAACTTGCGGATGATCTCCATGCCGCGCTGGAAGATGACGAGTTGCAGCAGCCACATGAAGAGGAAGCTGACCCAGCCGAGCATGTCGAGCCGCAGGAAGGTGGAATCGCGCAGCGCAATGGCCGACGGTACGAAAAGCAGCAGCAGCGTGGCGACCGCCTTCGACGCGAGATACGTCTGCACGCCATACCAGACGATGCCCACGACGCCGCGGATCAGCGCGGCGAGGTTCGCGCCCATGACGCCCATCGAGACGCGCGCCATGACAGGAAACGGTATGCCGTGCACGAGGCTCGGCTTGCCGACCCAGTTCATCAGCACATAGACCACGAGAATGCCGATGGTCATGGCAAGCAGCACTTGCCAGCCCGAAAGCCCGAGCAAAAAGAGACTCGCCGCGAACGTGTAGCCGCCGACGCTGTGCACGTCGGACATCCACATCGCGAAGATGCTGTAGCCGGTCCACGTGCGCCGGGCTCGCGGCACGGGCGCGAGATCGTGGTTGTAAAGGCGCTCGTCGGCGTTGACGACGTCGACATCGGCACCCGGACCGAGCGCGGAGGAATGAGCGACGGGCGAAGCTGGCATGATCGTCCCCTCAGTTCAAAGCGTCGAGTGGCTCCCGAAGGCATCGCATGAAGCGCCGCCCGAGATGCGTTCGACAGACAAATGAAGCCGCGATGGAGATGCGAATCGCCAGATCCGCGCTGTTGCGTGCATGATCGTGTGTGCGGGCCCGGCCACGACGGGCGCGTGCCAGCCGTGACAGACAGATTAAAGTAAAACGGCGCGCTTGCCGATATGCCAGCCATGAGAAAAAAACGCCTGCCCGCCCGCGATGTGAATCTCGCCTTCGCCGCTGCCGCCGAAGCTCTCGCGCTCATCTGCCGGTTACGCCGCATCGACGCGGCCGATCTGCCCGCGCACGACGTCGATGCGCTGCTCGACATCGCGTTTGAGGAAGCCGCGCAGCAGGCCGCGGCGCGCCGCACGAAGGCGCATCGCGCGGGATAGAACCGGCTTCGGGCGTGCAAGTTGCTTCGCGGCCTGTCGTCCCGTCGCCCTGAACATGGGCCGGCTATTCGCCACCGTCGCACGCACGCGTCGCGGAGGTTCCATGTCGAAGATTCTCGGCCCCGTGCTCGGGCCACAGATCAGAAGCGTCGCGCGCGATCCTGTCGGCTTTCTGAAGCGCACGGTCAAGGCCTTTCGCGCGAATCAGGGCATGCTGCTCGCCGGCGCGGTCGCGTATTACGCGCTGCTTTCCATCGTGCCGCTGCTGATTCTCATCGTGATCGTGCTGTCGCGGTTCGTCGGTCAGCAGGAACTGCTCGACACGCTCGCGCATCTGCTCGAATGGCTCGTGCCCGGGCAGGCGCGCGCAATCGTGCGAGAACTCGCCAATTTTCTGACGCATCGCGCGGTTATCGGCTGGCTGCTGCTCGTCACGATGATCTTCTTCAGTTCGCTCGCCTTCACCGTGCTGGAAAACGCGATGTCGGTCATCTTCGTGCATCGCGTCGCCATTCGCCGGCGCCACTTCTTGCTCTCCGCGCTCCTGCCGTACTGCTACATCCTCTTTCTCGGCGTGGGCATGCTGATCGTCACGCTGGTGTCGAACGGCCTTCAGGCGATGGGCGACAACAGCGTCACGCTGCTCGGCCTCGAAGTGTCGCTCAAAGGCGCGTCGCGGCTTTTGCTCTATCTGCTCGGCGTGGCGGGCGAAGTGTTCGTGCTGACGTCGATCTATCTCGTGATGCCGGTCGGCCGCCCTTCGCTCAGGCTCGCGCTGCTCGGCAGCATCACGGCGGCGCTGCTGTGGGAAATCACGCGGCACGTGCTCGTCTGGTACTTCGCGACGCTGTCGCAGGTGAGCGTCGTATACGGGTCGCTCACGACGTCGATCGTCGTGCTCTTCAGCCTCGAAGCCCTCGCGACGCTGCTGCTATTCGGTGCGCAGGTGATCTCCGAATTCGAGCGGTCCGGCTTGCCGCAGCTGGAGAAGCCGCCGTCGTTCCGCACCGACTGACGCGCTGCGCGATGCCCGCGCGGCATGGCCCGCGATACATTGAGTGCTTGCTAATGGCTGCTCCTATCGCACGCCCACAGATGAACGAGTCGAAGTTATCCGCGCCGGGCGCCAAACTCGCCGCACTCGCCGCCCTCACCGCGCTCGCGATGTTCGCCTTCGCCGGCAATTCGCTGCTGTGCCGCCTCGCGCTGAAAGGCACGCAGATCGATGCCGCGACGTTCACGTTCGTGCGCATCGCGTCGGCGGCGCTCGTGCTGTGGCTGATTCTCGCGGCGCGCGGCGGCGATGCGCGGCGCGCGGGAAGCTGGACGTCGGCCGCGATGCTCGCGCTGTACGCCGCGGCGTTCTCCTACGCCTATGTCGACTTGCCGGCGGGCGCGGGCGCGCTGCTGCTGTTCGGCGCGGTGCAGGCGACGATGATCGGCCACGGCCTGTTTCGCGGTGAACGGCTCGCCCCGTGGCAATGGCTGGGGCTCGCGCTGGCGCTTGCCGGCCTCGTCTGGCTCGTGCTGCCGGGGCTGGCCGCGCCGGATGCGAAGTCGTCCGCGTTGATGATCGCGGCGGGCGTCGGCTGGGGCGTGTATTCGCTCAGAGGCCGGGGACTGGCCGACCCGGTCGCCGCCACGGCCGGCAACTTCCTTCGCGCTTTCCCTTTCGCGGCGGCCGTCTTCGCGCTCGGCCACGGTCAGACGGTTTCCGACGCCGCCGGTTACGGCTATGCCCTGGCCTCGGGCGCGTTGACGTCGGGGCTCGGCTACGTCGTTTGGTATGCGGCGCTCAAGGGGCTGACGCCCGCCACTGCGGCGACGGTCCAGCTCAGCGTGCCGGTGATCGCGGCGGCGGGCGGCGTCGCGCTGCTCGGCGAGGCGCTCACGTTGCGGCTCGTCGTCAGTTCGGCGGCGATTCTCGGCGGCATCGCGCTTGTCGTGTTATCGCGCCGCAGACGTTAGAATGAGCCGCGCCACACGAATTTTTCGCGCTGCGTCTGTGCGCGATGCAACCGAATCAGGCGTTGCTGATCTGAGGAATGGCGGGCGGGAGCCGCTGGCCTGACCGATGCTACGGTAGTATTCGGTATTCACAGGATCACGCATCGTCCGCTCAATCCACACTGCCGCCGGCGGTGATGCACGTGATCGTGACCTTGCCGCGCGGGCGTTTTTTCCAGCTCGCGGCAAGCCTTACAAAGTCTCGGTACGAACGGTCAGTCCGCTGGGTGCGCTTCCTACAGCGCGCCGTTCGTACCGCGGCACGCTTCTGCTTCTGTTTGATCATTCATTTCGAATGAACGCGCGCAGCGTGAGTGGCTTCCATCCCTTCGCTTTCGCGCTTCATCCGGCTTCCTGCGGCGACTCGCGCATGCAGCACGGCTCAGTCGATGCCCGCCGCCGACGACGTATATGTTCTGGAGAGCGCAGCCATGCCTCACCACGCTGAACTACCCGAGGAGCCGTTCGCGAGCGCCCCGACGCCCGCGAACGACCCTTCCGTACCTCTTTCCGCCGCCGAGATCCCGCTCGATTTCGACGACGATCTCGACGCACCGCGCGCGCCCCTGCGCTTCGGGCGGCTCGCGCTGTGGATGGCCTCGGCGAGCGCGCTCGGAATCGGCGTGCTCGGCACCGTTGCGTACAGCATGTGGTTCAACCACGACCAGCGCGTCTACACCGAGGCGATGGCAAGCGCGCGGCACACGCTCGGAATCGATCAGCCGGTGATTGCGGCGGGTCCGCCTTCGCAAACGCTTTCGTCGGGCGTCGTGCAGGCGCCGCCGCCGACCGCGAGCCTCGTCGCCGCGCGCGCGGACAACACCGCACTCGCCGACAACCTGCCCCCCGATACTTCCGACACCACGAGCCTCGGCCCGGTCGCGGCCGCGCCGGTTGCCGCCGTCACGCAGGGCGCGACGCAGCAGGCCGCCACTGCATCGAACTCCGCGTCTAACCCCGAACCGCAGACGGTCGCAGCCAGTCGCGCGAGCCGGGCCGCGTCTGCTGCCCGCGTGCGCACGGCGCAGGCGAAAGAGGCGGCGCGCCATCGCGCATCGCGTGCCAAGCCCGAGCCGGGACTCTTCGCCCGCGTGGGCGCGTTCTTTCATCGAGTGAGCTATCGACGCAATGCCACATCCGGCCAGCGAGAGGAATATTCCCGCCCGTGAGCTTCGGCCGACGCACGCCTTCGCGGCGCGCGCCGGACACGCGTTCGACCAGGCGCGCGCCTTTGCCCGTCGGCTGCGGGTGCCCGGCCCCGCGCCGATGGCCGCCGCCGCGCTGCTGTGCCTGCTGATCGGCCTGCTCTTTCTCGCGTTTCAGGTGCGCGCGATCTTCTCTGCGCAGCTTCAGCAGGAATACGTCGGACTCGTGCTGCAGGCCGTCGAGCGCGCGGATACCGCCCGTGCATCGGCGCTCGCGCTGAAAGATGCATCCACGAACGACGCGCAGCATCGCGCCGCTTACCGTGAGGCGCGCATCGAGTGGGCGGCGCGGCTCGCGAGCCTGCACGCGCTGATCGCGTCGAGCCCGACACCCGCACCCGCGCTGCCGCCGTCCGCGCTCTTGCCGGCATCGGACTTCAGCTCAGCGAGCGCCGCGCTCGACGCCGCCGACGCGTACTGGCGCCGCGAACGCGATCGCGCGAGCAGTGACGTGCGCGCGCGCATCGTGAGCGTGTCGCATACGCTGATCGCGCTGTCGGCCATCGTATTCGGCGTGCTCATCACCGCGCTCGGCATGTATGCAAAACGCAATCGGCAGCTCGTCGGCATTTCGAGCGAGTTCGAGCATGCGTCGCTGCACGACGCGATGACCGATCTGCCGAACCGCCGCAAGCTCTTCGCCGCGCTGGAGGAATCGGCGGAGGCGCTCGCCGATGGCGCGGATACGAAGCGCATCGCCGTGCTGTACATCGACCTCGACGGCTTCAAGCGCGTGAACGATACGCACGGCCACCGCATCGGCGACGAATTCCTGATCGCGGTGTCGCGGCGCTTCCGCCAGACGGTACGCAATAGCGATATCGTCGCGCGCATAGGCGGCGACGAATTCGCGGTGCTGGTGCGGGAGTTTTCGAGCGATCTCGAACTTGCGGCCATCGCGCAACGCATCATCCATTGCGTCGCGGAAACGGATGCGCGCATGGGGCTCTCGCTCGTGCGCGCGAGCGTCGGCATTGCCAGCTTCCCGGATCGCGTGAGCGATTACTGGCGGCTCGTCGCCGCCGCCGACGAAACCATGTACACCGTCAAGCGCAACGGGAAGAACGGGTACGCGTTCGCGTCGTCGGGCGGGTAAGCCGTTACTGCGTAAAGCTACGCGGGGGCAGCGTCAGGCCGCCGCGCGCAGGTCTTCTTCGCCGCCGAGCGCTTCGGTCAGCGCCGCGAAAAGGCGCGCGAGTTCGCCGGTCATCAGCAGGAAGTCGGATTCGAAGCGTTCGTCGTCGTTCGTGGCCGTGGGATCGGCGGCTTCCTTGATGACGTCGAGCGCGCTCACGCGCTTGAGCGTAAGCGAGGGCGTCAGCACGAACGACACGCGGTCGTCCCACGTCATTGCAAGACGCATGCATTGCTTGCCCGCTTCGATATGGCGGCGCATGTCCTCGGCCTCCAGCGCGTGGCCGACATAGCGCACGGTCGCGTTGCCCTCGCCTGCCGAACGCAGCTCCGTATCGCGATCCAACGTGAAGCCCGAGGGCGCGTCGCCGGTCAGGAGCCACTCGGTCATCGCCGACACAGGCGAACGCGCGGCGCGCACGCTGGCAAGCGGCAAGTCCGTGACCGACTTCACCAGCAAGCCGATGATGTCGTCCGCGAGCGTGGCCGATGCAGAGTCGATGGCGAGCCAGCCATGCACCGGATCGATCCACACGCGCGTGTCGCGGCGAATGCTGAACGCGCGCGGCAGAAGTTCATCGGTCACTTGCTCCTTCAGTTCGCGCATCTGCTTGCGGCCCGGCTTGAAGCCCTGCTGCTCTTCGAGTTCGAGCGCGCGCTCCTTGGTGAACTGCGTGACGACCGACGCGGGCAGGAGCTTCTTCTCCGCGCGATACGTGATCAGCATCTGACGATTCACCGTATAGACGAGCGCATCGTCGCCACGCGGCGAGACCCAACCGCGCCGCTCGTTTTCAATGCTCGATGCATCGCTGAACGCGAGCGGCGCGAGCCACTGCTGCATCTGATCGGGCGTGACGGTCCAGTGAACGGGAAGACGGTGAAGCTGAAGATTCTTGAACCACATGGCGGCGCTTTCGATGTTGTTCGGAAAAGCGGGCCATTCTATACGACGCGCGCCGGCTCGCGAGACGCTTCGCTTCGAAAACGATGCGTGCATGCAGCGGCTCAAACGGGACTACACTGGGGACGCCTGACGCACGCGTGCATCAGGCGAGGAGTCTCGAATGATCGATCTCGATGCGAGCCGCACTTTCCGCGGGCTACCGTTCACGCCCGAGCAGGACGCCGAAGCCAGACACTACATCAAGAAGAGAAAGCAGCGCGGCGAGCCGTGGGACACACCGGAATTCCGCGCGATGCTGCGCGACATGCTGGAGCCGCCCGGCGATGAATACGAAGACGACGCGGACGTGGACACGCGCGCGGCGGCAGAGCGCGCCTCGGCATTTATCGACGACGCCATGGACCCGATTGAAAGCAGCGAAGAATGGCACGCCGCTATGGAAGCGGAAGCCATGAAAGGCTCGCGGCGTTGACATCAAAAAGCGCCGGACGGGGCCGGCGCTGCATTGTCTCCCGCACGCTCGTTCAGTGTCTGCGATGTGTCCAGTCGCGCGGCGGATGCGTATCCAGCCAGCGCGCTTTCGGCGGATGAATGTTCGGGTGCTTGTGATGCATCACGAGAATCACGATGGCGCACAGCACCACCACGACTCCCACCATCAAGCTGATCATCGGCTCGGTCATCGCAACCTCCTTCGGGGCTCAAGGGGCGATGCTTTCATTGTAGGTGTTCACGCGGCGGCAAGACGCGCAATCTCATGCGCCGATGCACACCGCGCCCGCCGCGATCACGCAACACGCCAAGAGACGCCGCGCGGTCAATTGCTCGCCGAGGAAAATGCGCCCGATCAGCGCCGCGAAAACGACGCTCGTTTCGCGCAGCGCGGAGACCGCGCCCATCGCGCCGAACTGCATGGCCCAGATGACGATGCCATACGCCGCAACGGACACCAGCCCGCCCGCCACGTTTCGCGCGACGACGGGGACAGGCGCGCGTAACGCCTGCCGTCCGCGCATCGCGATGAAAAGCACCGGCATCAGCAGATAGAACGCGAACATCCATGCGGTATAGGCGAGCGCGTGCCCCGACGCACGCACGCCGATGCCGTCGATCACCGTATAGACCGCGATGGTCGCCCCTGTGATGAACGCGGCGAGCGCGCCCGTTCGAGAGAGATTGCCGCGCTGCAACGCAAGCCATACGATGCCCGCTGACACCAGCACGATGCCGACCACCGGCAGCACGCCCGGATGCTCTCGCGCAAACAGCGCGGCGCCCATAGCGACGAGCATGGGCGATGAACCGCGTGCGATGGGATACGTCGCGCCGAGATCGCCGCCCTCATAAGCCCGCACGAGCGCCATGTTGTAGCCGATATGCACGAGTCCCGACGCGACGATGCACGGCCATGCGCCGTTCGCGGGCGTCGGCAAGAAAGGAATCGCGAGAACCGACACCACGCCGATGCAGATGCTCATCCACGTCATCGAAAGAAAGCGGTCCGCGTTGCCGTGCAGCATCGCGTTCCAGGTCGCGTGCAACAGCGCGGCGAAGAGCACGCAGCCGCCTACGTAGCTGAACATTCGTCGAACGATCCTTGGGGTGGCGCTTTGGGTGTAGCTGCCAGTCTAAGCGACGCGGGCGGGCGGCGCGACTGCTTTGTATTGCGCAATCCCTTATAAGCGAGGCGCCGCACGGGCTCTGGGCATGTCCTATAGTGCAGAGGACCGCACGAGGGAGACACGACATGGCGACATGGAAACCCGACCCGAGCTTCTACCCTTCCCCGCGTCTCGCCGCGAAGGCGCCGCGCGAAACGCTGGCCTACGTCGCGACATTCGATCCCGAGCGCAAGTCGCCAGACAAGCTCGCAGTGGTCGACGTCGATCCGGATTCGTCGAGCTATGCGCAGATCGTCGGCGAGTTGGCGATGCCCGACGCCGGCGACGAGCTGCATCACTTCGGCTGGAACGCATGTTCGTCATGCCTATGCCCGAACGCACCGCATCCGCATATGGAGCGGCGTTACCTCGTCGTGCCGGGACTGCGTTCGTCGCGCATTCATATCGTCGATACGAAGCCGGACCCGAGAAACCCGGTCATCGTCAAGACGATCGAGCCTGAAGAGCTCGCCGAGAAAACGGGCTATACGCGGCCGCATACGGTTCATTGCGGACCGGGCGGCATCTATGTCACCGCGCTCGGCAACGCTGAAGGCAAGGCGCCCGGCGGCGTGCTGCTGCTCGATCAACAGAGCTTCGATCCGCTTGGCCGCTGGGAAGTGGATCGCGGTCCGCAGCAACTGGCCTACGACGGCTGGTGGCATCTTGGCTACGACACGATGGTCACGAGCGAATGGGGCACGCCCGACACCTTCGAAGCGGGCCTCGTGCCCGAACTGCTGCTTGGCGCGAAGTACGGTCGCAAGCTGCATTTCTGGGACTTCACGAAGCGCAAGCACATACAGGAGATCGACTTCGGCGACGAATATCAGCTCGTTTTCGAACTGCGGCCCGCGCACGATCCGACCAAGGCATACGGCTTCGTCAACTGCGTCATCAGCCTGAGAGACCTGTCTTCGTCGATCTGGACGTGGTATCGCGACCAGGACAAATGGGCCGTGAAGAAAGTGATCGACATACCGGCCGAGCCCGCCGATGCCTCGGTGTTGCCGCCGCTTTTGCAAGGCTTCGGGGCCGTGCCGCCGCTCGTCTCGGATATCGACTTGTCAATGGACGACCGCTTCCTGTACGTCTCGTGCTGGGGCACCGGCGACATGCTGCAATACGATGTCTCGGATCCCTTTGCGCCGAAGCTCACTGGCAAGGTCCGCATAGGCGGCGTGGTGGCCCGCGCTACGCACGCGGGTGCGCAGAACGGTTCGCTTAACGGCGGCCCGCAAATGGTCGAAATCAGCCGCGATGGACGGCGCGTGTACTTCACCAACTCGCTCTACGGCGCGGTGGACGCACAGTTCTACCCTGAAGGCATCGACGGCTGGATGGTCAAGCTCGACGCCGATCCGAACGGCGGCTTGAACGTGGACGAGAAGTTCTTCATCGACTGGCCGAAAGGGCATCGCCCGCATCAAATCCGGCTGCAAGGCGGCGACTGTTCTTCGGACTCCTACTGTTATCCATGATTCTTGCACCCGACGTCATCTCATGAATGCTGCTCCGAGCGCGCTCTGGCTCACGGCGGCAGGCCTCGGCGCATTCCACGGCGTGAACCCGGCGATGGGCTGGCTCTTCGCGCTCGCGCTCGGTCTCTATGCGCATAGCAGGCGCGTCGTGCTCGTATCGCTCGTGCCCATCGCGCTCGGGCATGCGGCGTCCGTGGCGCTCGTGCTCGCGGGCGTCCTGACGCTCGGCACCGTTGTCGGGCATGAAACGCTTGCGCGCGGCTGCGGGGCATGTCTGATCGGCTGGGGCGTATGGCGCGCGTGGCGCGGCCATCGCGGACGTCCGACGGTGGGCATGCGTACCGGACTCGCGGGTCTGGCGCTCTGGTCCTTCGTGATGTCGAGTGCGCATGGCGCGGGCCTGATGCTCGTGCCCGCGTTGCTGCCGCTCTGCGGCGGCGCAGGCGCGACGGGCAAGACGTCTGCAAGCGCGTTAGAGGCCAGCGCGCTCGCGCTGTCCGTGCATACCGCGGCGATGCTGGCGGTGATTGCCGCCATCGCGTTGCTCGCCATGTCGCTGCACGAACGCACCGGACTGGCCTTTCTGCGCACGGGCTGGGTCAACCTCGACTGGTTGTGGAGTGTGGCGCTTATCGCATGCGGCGTCTGGCTGTTCCTGTAGCGTGATTGCCCCTTCCCGTTGCGCGCAGCGATGGCGGGCACCGGCAGAAGAACGGCGGCTAACGCCTACTCCCGTTGATTGCACGACGCCTGGGGGCGCGGCAATATCGCCCGAAACGACGAATAAAAACGCTTCGCTGCGCCGAGATACGGACCAAGGCCGGTCCGATAAAAGTCATTACAACGGGGACTCTGTCATGCGCGAAATCTCGTACGAAGAACAAACCGTCAATTCGATCAATCCGCTCGCGCGCTTCGCGCATCGCACCCGCATGACGATGGCGACCGAACTCGTCACCGGTCTATGCCCCGCGAGGGGCACCGTGGTGGACTTCGGCGCGGGTCCGGGCCTCTTCCTGCACACGCTCGGCGAGTCACGGCGCGACGTCACGCTCATCGGCCACGACAAGTTCATGGTGCCGGCGTTTCCCGAAGTGAGATACGCGGAGTCGCTGGATACCATTGCATCGCATAGCGTCGATGTATTGACGGCCTTCGAGGTCTGCGAGCATCTCTACCCCCGCGAAGTCGATACGTTACTCGACGACGCCGCGCGAATTCTGAAGCCGAACGGTGCGCTCGTGATCTCAGTACCGATCATGTACGGCCTCGCGATTGCGCCGAAAGTATCGAACTGGATGATACGCAGCCGCACGCTCAAGTCCGAATACACGACGGCCGAACTGCTCAAGGCGATGGTCGGCATGCCCGTGAGCCGGCCGCACAATCCCCGCACGACGCATAAGGGCTTCGATTTCCGCGAGCTGCGCGATCTGGTCAGCGAGCGGTTCTCTCTCGATGCGGTGCACACCAGCCCGGTGCCGCACGCGCCTTGGTGGATCAGTTCGCAGTACTTCATGATCTGCAGACCGCGTATGCAGCGTTGAGATCGGCGGGACGTGGCGGCCCACGTCTGTCGTCCGTAGAGCGCCTCTCGAGTTCACGATTGAAATCATGCGTCGCCGCGATGCGCTGGCGGGACAAGCGACGCATGAACGCCCCGTTCGCCGGTCCGCTCGATGCGCCGCTACTTTGGCGTTTTGCATGCGGCATGCAACACACCGCACGCAAAATGCCGCGCTTCAATTAGCCGGAATCGTGACGACCGGCGCCTTCGCCGTATCCGTCACCTCGCCGAGCGCCATCAAGTTCTGCACCACCGTGAACGCATACTTCGAATCGAAGTCGGCGCGGTCGATCCAGTAGTTCGACTTGTCGTAAAGCACGCTCACGTAGGCGTCGGGCGGCGCTTTCTCGCCCACTTTCACGAGAATGGTCGGACGCGTCTCGCCGCCGATCAGCCCGATCGTCGGCTTGGTCGCGCCGCTGCCCACCTGCGTATCCGGCACCGGAATCTGCGCGCCCAAGTCCGTCAGGATGCCGAGCACCGAGCGCGTGACCATCGGAATGCGATCGTGATCCGCCGACTGTCCGTACACGATCTCGTACGTTTTCATCTTCGGCGACAGATGCAGTAGTTTGCGCACGAGCGTGAGATCGTCGGTCGTTTGCTTGTTGGCGCCGCTTCTGGTCGCGCCGAGCGTCATGAAAATGCGCGGCTGGTGTTCCTGGTCGCGCGTTTCCACGTTCAGCTCACCCGCGAGTTGCAAACGCCGTAGCGCCTGAATTAGCAGGAAGAACTCCGGTGCGCCCGATGCGTTCGGACCGCCGAGCGCGTTGCCGTTCTGCAAGCCGCCGATGGACTGCGCGGTGATGCGCAGCAACAGGTCGATGGGGATGTTGCTTTCCGCGAGCGGCAGCACGAGCGTCGGCGAAAGCGGCCGGATATAAGCGCTCGCATAGGCGTCGCCGGTGGTCGGCGTGAAGGTGAAGGTCGGGTGGTTCGAATACGAAACGCTGCCTGACGCCTGGGCATAGTTCGGCTGTGCGCCGGAACCTGCATTCAAAATTGCGCCGCCTGTCGCGTCGAACGTGTAGGCGGCGATGATGCTGCTGACCGTGAGAAACGAAGGTGCATCGGCGAAGCGCAAGCCGACGATCGCGGCGAGTATCTCGCGCTTCTGCGCATCGCCGAGCGCGCGGGCGTAGTCGACCTGATCGGCCTTGAGTCGCGTCGGACCGATGCCGGAGCAGCCCGCCGCGAGGAATGTTGCGCCGAGTATGGCGATGGACAAGGCTTTCCTTGGGTTCTTGATCGATTTCGTCCGGTTCATAAGGCCTTGAGTGAGTCAGCGAGGAGGTCGTCGGCGCGATTGGCCGCGGAGCACTCGGGGCGCTCAAGCAATTCTCATACCTTTATACAGAACCACGCGCATGCCTCGCGCAGGCTATCGGATTTCTTCGCGTCGTTCCGAGGGCGGCGTTGTCTCCCGAGGCGCTCGCGCGATGTGCTTCTCGGTCTCGGCGTGGTGCGCAACGAGCGCATCGAGCCGGTCCTGCGCGAACCGAGGACCATCGTCGCGTGCATGTGCAGTCGCACTCGCGAGCGTCGCGCCCGCGATCAGGACGATTGCCGTTAAGCGCTTGGTATTCATTATTCACCTCCGCAATGAAGATGCGTTCCCCGCGCGTCGATGCTTGATCCGAAGCCTCTCTTCTATCCGCCAAAATACAGCGCCGCCGCGCCGTCTGCATGATGCATGCAATGAACGCCTTGCAGGCCGCGCAGCGATTTCCTATTTATTAGCTGAGAGGCTATGTTCGGGAGACCTCGTCATGAAACTCGCCCTCTTCTTCGACGGCACCTGGAACGAGCCGAACGATCGCACGAACGCCTATCTGCTCTACAAGCTCGCGCCCGAAACGGACGATCAGGAAACGCTCTACGTGGCCGGCGTCGGCACGCAGGGCAACGGCCTCTTCGCACTGGCAAACAAGTTTCTCGGCGGCGCATTCGGCGACGGTCTCTCGGCCAACATCAAGAGCGGCTATGCGTGGCTGTGCCAGCGGTACCAACCGGGCGCTTCGATCTATATTTTCGGCTTTTCGCGCGGCGCCTACTCCGCGCGCAGCTTGGCCGGACTCGTCCGCAAGTGCGGGCTGTCAAACGACTGGAGCGATGCGTCCATCGATCAGGCGTACGGCATCTATCGCGATCAGGGCGTCGGGCCATCCGATGACTCGGTCCGTGCCTATCGCAAGCAGTTCGCGCGCGAGGTGGACGTCGCGTTCGTCGGCGTCTGGGATACCGTCGGCGAATTGGGGATTCCTATCGGCGGGCTGCCGGTGCCGGGCTTTTCCAGCTATTACAACTTCCACGACACCACGCTTGCCAACAGCACACGCGCGGCGTATCACGCGATCGCCGCGAACGAGTTCCGCTCGCTCTACAAGCCGACGCTATGGACGCAGGGCGCGGAGGATCGCGGCACGCTGCCGCTCGAACAGCGATGGTTCGCGGGCGCCCATGCAAACGTGGGCGGCGGCTATCTGAGCCCGCCGCGCGATCCGGCCGACCTGCTTCCGTTGATCCCGGCGGAATGGCTGCGGCAGAAGGCGCAGTTCCACGGTCTCCAGTTCGACAGGCCGATTGCGATTCCCCACGAAGCCTACTCGTGCGAACCTATCGATTCGTATTCAGAATTCACGAAGATGAATCCGCTTCTGGAGGACGTCTGCCGTAAGGAGGCGCGCGTAGCAGGCGCCGCACTCAACGAAACGGTCGACGCCAGCCTTGCGAACAGGCTTGCCGCTTCCGGTTTTTTGAATGCGTTTCCCGAGCTGCGCGACCAGCTGCGCGCTCTCCCTGTCGGAACGTGACGAGCGCGTCCTGCCGCTTCAGAACAGATGCGGCGGCGTGCGATCCACCATATCGCGCGGCAGGTTCTCTTCCAGCTCGAATTCCACGCTCGGAAAGTCCTGCAGGCGCCCGGCCACTTCGGTTTCGCCCTCGCTCGTGAAAAGGCCGTCCAGATAGTCGAACGTCAGCTTCTCGACCAGCGCCTTCAGCGCAAGCTCCGGGCTGCGTTTCGGCTCGACTGCGATATCGTCCACATCGAGCCGTGCGCAGTACTCTCCGCCCTTCGACTCCATCGCGCCGATGTCGATGACCTTGCCATCGACGTTCTGCGCGAGCACGCGCTGCTCCACCGCGAAAAGGCGAAACGGCCGCTCTAGTCCAACGGATTCACGCGAACCGGACGGCGATCCGCCTTGGTCTTTTGTATTCGAATTCGTTCGTGTCGTCATCGCTGCTTCTCCTCGAATGCTTACGGTCGTCTTCTCGCAGCAAGTCACGCGCCCGACGCGGGTCTGACTCGCCTGCAAAACAGCATCGCGCAACGTTTCCATTGCGGCTCACGGCATCCTAGAGTGCTGGAATCAGCCGATGCAACTTGCTCAACGCAACGCAACGCAAAGGAGCAGCCAGTGGACGGAATCATGAGCGCGAAAGTCGCAGTCATCACCGGGGCGGGCCGCGGGCTCGGACGCAGCGCGGCGCTAAAGCTCGCGCAACAGGGCGTGGGGATCATCGGCACGTGGAACAGCGACGCGGCCGCAGCCGAAGCGGTAGCCGGCGAAGTCGAGGAACTCGGCTGCAAGTGCGCGATGCTGAAGCTCGACGTCGCCCGTAGCGAAACCTTCGGCGCCTTCGCCGACGAAGTGTGCAAGGCGCTCGAACAGACGTTCGATCGCACGAATTTCGACTTCCTCGTGAACAACGCGGGCATCGGCATCCACGCGCCTTTCGCCGAGACGACGCCCGAGCAGTTCGACCAGCTCGTGAACATCCACCTGAAGGGGCCGTTTTTTCTGACGCAGGCGCTGCTGCCGTTCTTGCACGAGGAAGGCAGCATCGTAAACGTGTCGAGCGGACTCACGCGATTCGCGCTACCGGGTTACGCGGCGTATGCCACCATGAAAGGCGGCGTCGAGGTGCTCACGCGCTATCTCGCGAAGGAACTGGGACCGCACGGCATCACGGTCAATGCCATCGCGCCGGGCGCGATCGAAACGGATTTCGGCGGCGGCGCCGTGCGCGACAACGAAGAGTTGAACGAATTCGTCGCGCAGAACACGGCGCTCGGGCGCGCGGGACTGCCGGACGATATCGGCGGCGCGATCGCGGCAATGCTGTCGGACGGCAATCGCTGGATGACGGCGCAGCGCGTCGAAGTATCGGGCGGGATGTTCATCTGACGGCAGCGGTCGCGCGAACCGTCGCAGCAAAAAAAACCGGACGCCAAGGCGTCCGGTTTTTGAGGCAGCGCGTGCAGCTTAAGACTGTTTAGAACCGGTGGATGATACCCACGCCTGCGCCGAACATGTTGCGCGTAGCCGAAGGCGCATTCTGGAAGCCGTCGCCGAGCGTCGCATTGGCCGCGACCTGACGGCCCGGCGTGCCGTTGGTTCCCGGTTGCGAAAGCGTATTGCCGTTGGCGCGCTGGAACGCTTCGAGCGCGTAGAAGCCCGTGCGCTTCGAGAGCGCGTAATACTGCGACAAGTTGAACTGGTGATACGACGCCGCGCTCGTGATGCCGTTCGCCTTGCTCGCCCACGTGTAGCTGTAGCCCGCCGCAAAATCCCATGCCGACGATGCCTTCCAGTGCAGCACCGTGCCCGCCGTATTGAAGATCGCTTCGTCCGTGAAGAGCGAATTGACGCCCGGGATGTACTGCACGTTCGAGTACGTCACCGAGATGTCCCACGCGCTGTTGAACGCATAGCCGCCCGCCACCGCGAAACGGTTTTGCGCCTGCGCGCGCTGGTAACCTGCGGTCAGCGCCGAGACGCCCGGCTGACCCGTGCCGTCGGTCGCCGCGGTGTTGTTGACGACTGCGGAACTGCCGCTGTAGATGCCGCCGCCGTTGGCCGCATTGTTGAAGCGTTCGAACGCGACCGTCATGCCGACCGGCCCTTGCGCGTACTGCACCGCCGCCGACCACGCCGAACCTTGATACGCGCTGCCCGGCACGCCCGCGAACGAGTACGAGCCGCTCACCGTGAAGCCATAGAGCTTCGGCGACGTGTACACGACCGAGTTGTTGGCGCGGTAGATCGTGTCCATGTTGTCGATATCGCCGGGGTGCGCGCCGAAGTAGCCGGTCAGCCAGTTCGTCGGGCTATAGGGCGAGAGCAGCGTGTAGTACGACGTGTACTGGCGACCCACCGTCAACGTACCGTAGTTCGCGTTCGTGAGACCGACCCATGCCTGACGGGCGAACATCGCGTTGGTGAACTGCTGGTTGCCGTTGTTGATATCGAAGCCCGATTCCAGCTGGAAGATGGCCTTGTTACCGCCGCCCAGATCTTCCGCGCCCTTCAAACCGAAGCGGCTGCCGGCCCAGATGCCCGACGCCGTCTTCACGTTCGAGCGGCCCTGCGCGCTGCGCCCCAGGTTCGTCTGGCTGTTCTGATAGACGATCGAATCGTCGACGATACCGTACAGCGTCACGCTGCTTTGCGCGAATGCCGGCGCAGCAGCTGCAAACGCGGTCGCGGCGACGACGGCAGCCTTGGTCATTTTGAAACCTTTCATTTCTTCTCCTCTTGCTTCGTGCGGTATGAGCGAAACTCTTCGTGGTCGACGCTGGAACCGGTGCGGAATCGCCCCGCGAGCGCAACTTTTATCGCTGGCAAGTGTATGGCTTGCGGATGGAAACCGAAAGAATCGCGCGCACTGGTGTCTTTTTTTTTTCACCGTGTGGTTAACCAGTATTTGCTAGCGCGCAAATATTTGGCAACCGGGCACGAAACTGACGCGAATCCAACGCGCGGCGGGCGTTCGCAAGTGGAAAGCGGCTCGGACGATTGCCGCACGGGGATTCAAGCGGGAGACGCGAAGGAGTTGGTTCCGCGCGAGCGCGCGCCGTGGAGAACATGACGCCGAAGGCGCGCGGGCAGCGTTACGGCTTTTGCACACCGCAAGGCCGGACCTGCAGCGGGCCGCTTCCGCAGGCAAGCCGTAAGCGGACGCGCGGCGCGCCCGCCCGTCCGAAAGCCCGGCGCAAAGAACGTTACGGCTCGATACGCGCGCGCAGTTCCCGCGCGGTTTCAAGCAGGCCTTCATAGCCGGAACGGGCGTGCGAAGGCAGATCGGGATCGCCGACGAGCGTGCCGAGCGTCTCGATCAGGCTGTATAAGATGCCTTTCGCCGCGCCCGCGGCCATTCGTCCTGCGGCGACGGATTCATCGACGTGCGTGATGGCCGCATCGAAATGCTCGACGTCGGGATGCGCCTCGTCGAGATTGGGGGAAAGCGGGCGCGGATCGGTCGGGTCGTCGTTCATGATGGTCTGCCTTCGTGGCTGTGCACGCTTCCTGTATAGCGCCGCCGCGCGATGGCCGCAATCCGGTCGCACCGCGCCGCAGTGTCGCGGTCACGACGCCGGCAATTCCTCCACGGGCACGATGCGATGCACGCGCCGGCCATCGGCCAAAGGCGATGCCGCCGCACCGTGCGGGACGCCGTGCTCCGTCAGAAGCGCGCGCAGTTCGTTGATGACCGGAAAGACTTCGTGGTTGTGGTCTGCGCCCTGGCGGTCGTGCGCTTCCTGCTCGCGCTCCACGATCCACCGGTCTTCCTTGAAAATGCGCTCGGTGAACCACACGAGCAGCGGCCACGCGATATCCAGCAACCCGGAGATTTTCGGGCGGCGGATCGACAACAGGCCGAAGGTGCGGTTGGTGCGCTGCTCGGCGTCGAGCGGCACGTAGGCGATCCACAAATCCATCACCATCGTCTCGTCTTTCGTGCGGATCTTGAGCGTCTGATACGGATAGTCCGTGCGGATGGTCATCACGTCCTTCTGCGACGCATCCGGCTTTTCCCCGCGCTTTTGCCCGAACACGAGCGCCTCGCCGATCGGCTGCTTGCCCGCCTCGCGCGCAAACGTATAGTCGACCTCGATCCAGCCCTCCCCCCGCCGACGCCCGAGCGAACGCGCCCGCATGCTGCCCATCTGCCGCCTGTGCAGGAACTGATGGTTCATGTCCATCAGGTTCTCGTGCATGAACGTGTAATGGCACTTCACTTCCCGGCCGAAGCGGCGCGTCTTGTACGCTTTGTCCGTGGCGCTCACGAGCGACGGAAACTTGGCGGTGGCGGCACGCTGCGGGTCGCCCGTGAAGACGAAAACGAGCCCCGCTTCCTCGCGGCACGGATACGCGCGCACGCCGTTGGGCAGACGCTCGCGGCCGAGATAGGGAATGTCGGTACAGCGGCCGGTGCAGTCGTAGGTCCAGCCGTGATAGCAGCAGCGAATGGATTCGCCGTCGACGACGCCCGCCGAAAGCGGCACCTGCCGATGCGCGCAGCGGTCTTCGAGCGCAAACACGTTGCCCGAGTCCGTGCGCACCAGCACGATCGGATCGCCCGCGAAGCGCACCGCGTGCGCCTTACCGCGCTTCACTTCGCCCGACCACGCGAGCGGATACCAGTGATCGGGATGGATGTCGATGCGGCGCAAATCGCGCGGGCTTCCCGGCGCATCGGTTGAAACGGCATCCTCATCGCCTTGCGGCAACGCTGCGTGCATGTAGAACGCCTCCGGTAGAGGGACATCGGGTGACGCGCCT
Source organism: Caballeronia sp. LZ062 (assembly GCF_031450785.1). Taxonomy (NCBI): domain Bacteria; kingdom Pseudomonadati; phylum Pseudomonadota; class Betaproteobacteria; order Burkholderiales; family Burkholderiaceae; genus Caballeronia; species Caballeronia sp. LZ062. The sequence goes on along the minus strand of NZ_JARTWB010000002.1, from coordinate 1,060,310 downwards.
GTCAGGGCGGCGCAAAAAACGACGCAAAAAGACACATAAACGACTTCCGCAGTCTACACGGCGATGCGTATTTCGGCGCGCGCGGAAGAGCACGCGGCGGCACGTCGCAGCGAGGACGGCGTGCGCCTACGAGTCGCCGTCCTTGACGAATACGAGGCTGAAGTTGTTCGCCGGCATCGGCACGGCTTCGGCGAGCGTGAATCGCGCCTCCCGCCCGAGCGCTTCGACGGCTTCCATGTCGCGCACGCCCCAGCGCGAATCGGTGGCGCGCAACTGTGCATCGAATGCTTCGTTGCTCGGCGCGGTGTGCGCCCCGTTGCGCCGATACGGTCCGTACAGGTACAGTACGCCCCCCGCAGCCAGACGCCCTGCCGCGCCGCGAAAAAGCGCCTCGGCGGCTTCCCACGGCGCGATGTGGATCATGTTGATGCACACGATGCCCGCCACTTCGCCGGTGCCCCAGTCGTTCTGCGTCACGTCGAGGGCCAGTGGCTCGGCAAGGTTGGCGAGGCCCGCGTAGGCGCGCCACGCGGCAATGGAGTCGCGCGCGGCGGCGTCGGAATCGCTCGGTTGCCAGACGATCTGCGGCAGCGCCGCCGCGCAGTGCACCGCATGCTGGCCGGTGCCGCTCGCGATCTCCAGCACCACGCCGCGCGGCGGCAGCACGCGTGCGAGGACCGTTAGAATCGCGTCGCGGTTGCGTTCGGCGGCGGGCGCGCGGCGGCGCACGGTGGCATCGGTACGGATTGGCGCTTGCATCGCGGTGGGCTGTGCAGATGATGATGGGTCGCTTCGAGACTAAGGGCGCGCGTGCCGGGCCGTCAAGCGGTGGCAAGCCGCGCCAGGCCGTGGCGCGGAACGTGCTGCCGGCGCTGACCATCGCGTACGAAGAAGTCGAAAACGACCCCAAACGCGGCGCATCATCAAACCTGTGTATGCTGCCGATGATCCGGCGCGCGCAACACAAAAGCACGCGATACAAGGCAAGAACGAGCGCGATCGCAGCATCGAATGCATCACGACAAACGGCGCCTTCCGAGCGTCCGACACGGAGCGAAACATGCAGCAGGACTCAGATCACAACCCGCCCGAACCGGCGCGCGAAGGCCCGGACGAAGAGACCATCGCGTTCGCGAACGAAGTCTTCAACGCTGCGCGCCGGGGCGATGCCGCCCTGCTCGATGCCTGGCTGAACAAGGGCCTGCCGCCCAACCTGCGCAACGACAAGGGCGACAGCCTCGTCATGCTCGCGAGCTATCACGGCCACGCCGACGCGGTGCGCGTGCTGCTCGAACACAAGGCCGATCCCGACATGCGCAACGACAACGGCCAGACGCCGATTGCCGGCGCCGCGTTCAAGGGCTTCGTCGACGTCGTGCAGACGCTGCTCGACCACGGCGCGGATGTCGAAGGCGCATCGCCCGATGGCCGAACCGCGCTGATGATCGCCGCCATGTTCAACCGCGTCGAGATTCTGGATTTGCTGATCGCGCGCGGCGCGAATCCGGACGCGCGCGATCAGGGCGGCTTGTCCGCGCGCGAAGCCGCCGCGAGAATGGGCGCTCCCGATACGGCGGCGCGACTCGCGGGCAAACCGGCGGCGCCCGGCGCATGAGCGCGTCGCACGAACAGGGACGCAGGCGCAGAGCGCGTCCATCGACACGAACAGAACCAGGAAGGCGGCCCGGACACATGGAGCGTTTGTGATGGCAGGCGGTATCTCGCATCGGGGCGATGCGTCGCCGGTCGGCGCGGCCGTCTTCGTGCTGGCGTTTTCGATCGGGCGCGCGGCGGCGCCGTTCTTCGCGCCGTTCTTCGCGCTGATGTTCGCGGTCATGAAGCTTGCGGTCACGAGCCGCGTGCGCGCGCTGCGGCCATCCACCGTTCTGGTCGTGCTCGGCGCGTGCAGCCTGTCGGCGTGCAGCGTCTTCCAGCAGCAGACGCCCGCGCCTATTGTCGAGCACTCGTATATTCCGGGGCCGAGCGAGACCGAATCCACCGAGCCGGAAGAGCCCGCGCCCTTGGTCGCCGTGCCCGAGCCCGCCTCCGCCGCGAAACCCGCGCCCGCACCCAAGCCGAAGCGCCGCGTCGTGAAGCCCAAGCCGCCGGAGCCGGTCGTGACGCCGCCGCCGGAGCCGCCCGAGCCGCCGCCTCCGCCGCAGATCATCTCGACGCGCCTCATGCAGCACGACCAGCTTCACGGCGTGCTCGATGCCGAGGTGCAGCGTCCCGAAGGCAAGGTGGTCGGCCGGGCGGTCGATCTGTACGTCGATACGTCGGCGAAACCGAAGCTGCTGATGGTCAACCTGTCGGGCTTCATGGGCATCGGCGACCGCAAGGTCAACTTCCCGTGGACGGCGTTCCGCTTCATGCCGAATTCGAAGACCGCGCCGATCACCTTCCTGCCACCGCCGCCGCCCGCGAAGGGCAAGCCGGCGGCGGACCCGGTGCCCAAGCCGCAGCCCGTCAACGACGCGCCGTCGAACTTCATGCAGCTCGTCGATTCGACGGTGACGCAGAAAAACGGCGCGCGCATCGGCCGTGTGGTGGACGTGCTCGTCGATTCCCAGGCGCAGCCGCAGGCGCTTGTCGTCGATCTGTCCAGCTCGCTCGCCGCGGAAAAGCGCCACGTCGCGGTGAACTGGGGCGATCTGCAGGTGGTGTCGCGCAACAAGCAGCTTTCGCTACAAATGGATTTCAACGACGCGCAACTGAAAGCCGCGCCTACCTACGCGCCCGAGCAGCCAATCAAGATCGTGTCGCCCGTCGTTGCTGCGCCGGCTTCGTCGGCGGGCGCGGCTGGAGCGAGCGGCGCGGCGGCGGCCGGCGCGGGCTCCGGTACGTCGGGCGGCACGACGGCCTCCGGCCCGGTCGCGGCGCAGATGCCGTCGTCCGGCGCGCGCCCCGCCCGATAACGGATCACGACATGGATAACCGATTCACGACATGGTAATTGCACGCAGTCTGCGCGCGCTCGACTGGCTCAACTTCTTCGTCGCCAACGTGCAGACCGGCTTCGGCCCGTTCATCGCTTCGTACCTCGCGGCCAACAAATGGACGCAGGGCGAGATCGGCCTGATGCTGTCGGTCGGCACGATCAGCGCGATGGCGAGCCAGCTTCCCGCGGGCGCGCTCGTCGACGCCATGCGCAACAAGAAATTCGCGGCCCTTTCGGCGATCGTCGCGATCATCGCGAGCGCGCTGTTGCTCGCCGCGAGCCCCACGTTCGTTCCCGTGTTCGCGGCGGAAGTGCTGCACGGCTTCGCGAGCTGCATGCTGGTTCCGGCGATGGCCGCGATCTCGGTTGCGCTCGTCGCGCGCGCCGATCTCGGCGACCGGCTCGGGCGCAACGCGCGCTGGGCGTCCATCGGCAGCGCGCTCACGGCGGCGCTGATGGGGGCGTTCGGCGAATATCTGTCCCTGCGCTCGGTGTTCTTTTTGACGGCGGCGCTCGCGCTGCCCGCCATCGTCGCGCTGCGCATGATTCATTACGATGCGCCGCCCGTCGTGCCGCGTGCACCGCCGGGCGAGCCGAAGCTGACTCACGAGGGCGAAGAGCGCGAATCCTTGCGCGAACTGCTGAAGGACAAGCGTCTGCTCATCTTCGCGGCGTGTGTCGTGCTGTTCCACCTTTCGAACGCGGCGATGCTCAATCTCGCCGCGGGCGAAGTCACGGCGCACATGGGCGACAACGTTCAACTCGTGATCGCGGCGTGCATCATCGTGCCTCAGTTCATCGTGGCGGCGCTCTCGCCCTGGGTCGGGCGACAGGCGCAGAACTGGGGGCGCCGACCGGTGCTGATTCTGGGCTTCTGTGCGTTGCCGTTGCGCGCGTTGCTCTTCGCTGGCGTGAGCAGTCCGTATCTGCTCGTGCCGGTGCAGATGCTCGACGGCATCAGCGCGGCCGTGTTCGGCGTGATGCTGCCGCTCATCGCCGCCGATGTTGCGGGCGGCCGCGGACACTACAACCTGACGATCGGTTTCTTCGGCCTGGCGGCCGGCGTCGGCGCGACGCTTTCGACGGCGGCGGCGGGCTTCGCGGCCGACCGCTTCGGCACGGCGATGAGCTTCTTCGGGCTGGCGGCAGCGGGCGCCATCGCGGTGGCGCTCGTCTGGCTCGCAATGCCGGAAACGCGAGGCGCGGCAGTCGCGGCGAAGGTGCAGAAGCCGCCCGTCGAAGCGTGAGGACGCGGCTTGGTGGTTTCGAGAGCGTCCGACGAAGTCGGCATCGGGTGGCACACCGTCATACGACGCTTTGGAATGCGGTGTACGGTGCGTTGGCATTCAGAATCCCAGCGCGGCGAACAGGCGGCTATGTCAGCGGCTCGTGCATCGCCAGATATCGTCGGCACGGCGTGGCACGGTGTAATTCATCATGCCGTTGCGTCGAACATGCAAACGCCGCGGGTGCGGTTATCTCGGCCGCTTTGAATCGCCCAACAAGGTTGGCACCGGCTCGCTCTGCGCCGAGTAAACGCACCGCGCGTGCTGCAGCCTGGTACGGCGTGTCGGCGTTCATAACGCCATCGCTTTGGAAGTGAGGAGCCGCGAGCGCGGACACTTTGACGCGAATGAAGGTCGGCAGCCGCCCGTTTACCCGCGCATTGACCTGCATGGCGCGCTGTAGTGTGATCTACGGCGCGTCGGTATTCATAATGCCGTCGCTGCGCGAGTGCGACGCTCCGGCGCAGACACCGCGCGAAACAACCGCGGCATAGACTTGTGCACCGTCGAATGAACGTGCATGGCGCTCTATACGGCGCGTCGGTATTCATAATGCCGTCGCTCCGTAAGTGAGACGCAGCCGGCGCAGACACTTCCGCGAAACAACAGAGGCATCGACTTGTTCACCGTCGACAGAACGTGCATGGCGCGTTGTAGGGTTCGGTACGGCGCGTCGGTATTCATAATGCGGTCGCTCCGCGAGTGAAACGCACCCGACGCAGTCCACTTTCGCGCGAAGGAAGGTTGGGTCCCACCCGCTCAGTCGCATTGACCTGCGTTGCGCGCCGTAGCGCGGTCTACGGCGCGTCGGCATTCCAAATACCGTCGCATTGCGAATAAAGCGCAGCGAATGCAGGCGCTTCCCGCGCGAAACAATGGCAGCACCTGCTTGCTCACGGTCGCATGACCGCATCGCGCGTTGTAGCGTCACTTACGGCGCCTTGGCATTCAAAATGCCGTCGCGCTGAACTTGCGAACGCGACCGCTCCGGTCAATCGAGCGGCTTAAGACCGCCCAACAACGTCGGCACCAGTTCGCTCACCGTCGGATGGACGTGCATCGCGCGTTGCAGCGTGGTGTACGGTGCGTCGGCATTCATGATGTCGACGAACGTGTGGATCACCTCGTCGCCCTCGATGCCGAAGATCGCCGCGCCGAGAATACGCTGCGTCTTCGCATCGACGAGCGCCTTCATGAAGCCGTCCGTTTCGCCGCGCTCGCGCGCACGCCCGACGCGCGACATCGGCATCGTTGCAATAAGCGCGTCGCGGCCGTCCCGTCTCACGTCTTCCTCGCTCATGCCAACGCGCGCGAACGGCGGATCGACGAACACCGCATACGTCATGATGCGCGTATCGACGCTGCGTGACTCGCCATCGAGCAAATTGGCCGCGACGATTTCGTAATCGTTCCACGAGGTATGCGTGAAGGCGCCCCGCCCGTTCACGTCGCCGATCGCCCAGACGCCGTCCACTTTCGTGCGCAACTGGCCGTCCACGTCGATCAGTCCATGCGCGTTCACATCGATGCCCGCCCGGTCGAGTCCGAGATCGTCGGTATTCGGCGTGCGTCCCGTCGCAAAGAGCAGATGCGACGCGTCGATGGATTCGTGACCCAACGAAATGCGCACGCCGTCGTTCATCCGCTCGACGCGCTGCGGCTTGGCGCCAAAGCGAAATTCGATGCCATCGCGTGCGAGCACGTCCTGTATCCCCCGGGCGATGTCCGCGTCCTCGCGCGTCAGAATGCGCTCGCCGCGAACGAGCAGCGTGACGCGGCTGCCGAAGCGGCGGAACATCTGCCCGAACTCGAGCGCGATATAGCTGGCGCCGACGATCACGAGATGCTCGGGCACTTCGGTCAGTTCGAGAACCGTGGCATTGGTGAGATACGAAATGCTGTCGAGACCGTCGATAGCCGGCACCGCGGCGCGTGTGCCGGTGTTAATGAAGATCATGCCGGCATCGATGTCTTCTGTCTTGCCGTCGCGCCCTTCGATTTCCAGCGCGTGCGGGCCCGTGAACCGCGCGTGCCCTTTGAACACCGTGACGTTCGGTGTTTCGCGCAGCCATTGCTCGACGCCAGTGCGCGACGCGCCGATGACCTCGTCCTTGCGCGCCTTCACGCGCGCCATATCGACCTTGATTTCGCCGCCGATATCCACGCCGTACTTTGCCGCCGTGCGCGCGACATGCGCGGCGCGTGCGCTCGCGACGTACGTCTTGGTCGGCGTGCAGCCGACGTTCACGCAGGTTCCGCCAAAAAGATGCCGCTCGATGACGGCGGTGCGCCTGCCGCTCTGCGCGAGCCGCACCGCGAGCGGCGAGCCGCCCTGACCGGTGCCGATGACGACCGCATCGAAATGCTGTGACATGCTTGAGCCTCCCTGACCGATGTGCGCAACGTGAAGACGGTGGACGAGCAGTTGGCAATGCCCGGCCATCTTACGCCGGATGCCGCGCATGGGCATGTTCCGTGCTCGCTCGTGCCGAATTAGCGTTTGCCCCGCCGCTTCACGAACTAAGCCCTTCATGACCGAGACAATCTGGTTTCTCGTCGTCGGCGGCGTGCTCATCCTGATGGGGCTCGCCAGTTCGACGTTCAACCGCCTGCCCATCAGCACCGCGATGTGCTATCTGGCCATCGGCTTCGTGCTGGGGCCGGGCGTCACGAATCTGCTGCACATCCGGCTCGACGGCGATACGGCGGTCCTGCGCCTCATCACGGAAGTCGGCATGCTCGTGTCGCTCTTCGCCATCGGGCTGCGCCTGCGCGTGCCGCCCACCGACCGGCGCTGGCTGCTGCCGCTGCGCCTCGGTTTCGTCGCGATGGTGCTGACCATTGCCGCGCTCACGCTGCTCTGCACCTACGTGCTCGGCATGTCGTGGGGCGCGTCGCTGCTGCTTGCCGCGATGCTGGCCCCCACCGATCCCGTTCTCGCCCACGACGTTCAGGTAGAAGCGCCCGGCGACACCGATCTGCTGCGCTTCACATTAACGGGCGAAGGCGGCCTCAACGACGGCATCGCGCTGCCGTTCGCGTTGCTCGGCATTGCCGTGTGCCGCTTCGAAGCATCGCCGAACGATGCGCTGCACTGGGGCTTCGTCCTGCAGGCCGTGTGGGGCACGGCGGGCGCGCTCGTGAGCGGCTGGCTGCTCGGCGAGCTGACCGTGCGCGTAGTCGCGTATCTGCGCACACGCCACGGCGAAGCGTTGGGCTCCGAGGGCTTCTATGCGCTCGGGCTGATTGCGCTGTCGTACGGCGTCGCCGAGTTGCTGCACACGTATTCGTTTCTCGCCGTCTTCGCGGCGGGCCTCGCGATGCGCCGCGTCGAACATCGCGAAAGCGGCGACAAGTCCGCGCGCGAAGCCGTAGGGACCGTCAATGCCGACGACATCCGCGCGACTGCAGCCGATCCCGAGCGCGCGCACGCGTTCATGGCCGAGCGCGTGCACGGCTTCACGATCGAACTGGAACGCATCGCCGAAGTGACGATCATGCTGCTCGTCGGCTCCGTGCTCGCGACGATGTGGCGGGATCTGTTCACGTGGCGCGCGCTCGTCGTCATCGGCGGGCTGTTTCTCGTGATACGCCCGCTGGCGGTGCAGGCGTCGCTCGTCGGCTCGTGCGCGTCGCGCGCTCAGCGGCTCTTGATGGGCTGGTTCGGGATTCGCGGCGTCGGCTCGTTCTATTATCTTTTGTATGCAATCGAGCATGCGCCCAAGCAAGTGGCCGGGCCGCTCACACCGATCATCATTGCGGCGATCGCGGCGTCGGTGATCGTGCACGGCATTACGTCGACGCCGCTGATGAACCGCTATCAGCGTGCGCATGGCAGCGACTAAAAAGACAGCGATTGAATACAGCATACAGGCGACGTCCCATGAAGCACCTGCTCTTCTTTTGCGGTCACGCGGGAACCGGCAAGACGACGCTGGCGAAGCGCCTCTTCGGGCCGCTCATGCGGGAAACGGGCGCGCCCTTCTGCATGCTCGACAAGGACACGCTCTACGGCGCGTATAGCGCGGCGGCCATCGGCGCGCTGACCGGGGATCCACACGACCGCGACAGCCCGCTTTTCATTCAGCATCTGCGCGATCCGGAGTATCGGAGCCTCGTCGATACGGCCGCGGAGAACCTGGCGCTCGGTGTGAGCGTCGTCGTGGTGGCCCCGCTGTCACGTGAAGTGCGCGAGCGGCGGCTGTTCGATCGCGCATGGCTCGGCGTGGACGACGATGTGACGATTCGCGTCGTGTGGGTGCATGTGGGCGAGGATGTGGCGCGCGAGCGCATCGCCTCGCGCGCCGATCCGAATGATGCATACAAACTCGCGCACTGGGACGACTACCGTCAGCGACTTTTCTTTCCCGACGATGCGCTCGCCGCCGATCTGCTGATGTTCGACAACACATCTTCGACTACGGACGACGAGGCGCGTCTGCTCGCGCGGCTCGTCGCCCATACCTGACTTTCGTCTTAGGCGACCGCGAGGTGCCGCGTCGTCTCGAGCGCGCTCGCGCCTTCGTACAACTTGCCGAAACGGTTCGCGAGGAAGGCGTCGAGCGGAACCTGTTCCTGCCGCACGAAACCGCTTTGCGGCAACACGCCTTCGCGGAAGAGATCCAGTTCTGCGCAGACCGCGCCTGCCGTCGTGATCTGGATCGCGCTCATCGGCATACCGCATACCTCTTTCGCGAAGATCTTGCGCGTGAAGACGTCCTGGACCAGTTGACTCGCCGTGCCAGCGCGCATACCCGTCACCGTGACGAAAATCAGCACGACATCCTGCGCCGTCGAGGGCACCGCGCGCTTGAGCATCGCCTTGAGGCCGTCGCGGTCGGTGGACATGCGTAGATCGTCGAGCAGGAATTTCATCAGGTCGCGATGCCCAGGATAGCGCACCGACTTGTAGTCGAGCGTTTCGACCTTTCCGGCAAGCGTTTCGCACAGCGTCCCGAGTCCGCCGGACGTATTGAACGCCTCGTACTCGATGCCGTCGAGCGAGAAATGTTCGACGCCTTCGAGCGGCTGCACCCACTGCGTACGGCCTTCGCGCACCGCTTCGCATGGCTGACAATATTCGTTGATGAGACCGTCGATGCTCCACGTGAGGTTGTATTTCAGCGCGTTGGTGGGAAACTGCGGCAACGCGCCGACGCGCATTTTCACTTCGCGCAGATTGTCGAGCCGCCCTGCCAGAGCATGCGCGACGATGCCAATGAAGCCCGGCGCGAGCCCGCATTGCGGCATGAATGCAGTATGCGATCCGTCGGCGATGGCGCGGATTGCATGCGTCGCGCGCACGTCTTCGGTCAGGTCGAAATAATGGACGCCCGCGGCCTTGGCCGCCGACGCAACGCCGATTGCGAGGTAATACGGCAGCGCATTGACAAGCGCATCGAAGCCGCCGAGCGCGTGGCGCAGCGCCGGCGTATCGGCCGAATCGACGCGGCGCGTCGCGATGCCCTGCGCGTCGAGTTGGGCCAGCGCCTCTTCATCGCGATCGAAAGCAACGACCTCGAAGTCTCCCGTTTCCCGCAGCAAATGCGCAACGCTTTGACCGATCAATCCGGCTCCGACCAGTGCCACTTTCATTCTCGTCTCCTCTTAGGTCCGTGACGCCTCAGTGTAGGAGCGCGTGAATATTGATCCTAGACACAAAATGATGCGAAACGGCGATGCGTTTCGTCGTTTTGTCGACCATACGATGCGATTTGTATTTTGCATGCCTCAGCCGGTGCGATCGATCTTGCGTGCAAGAATGATCGACGTCGTCGTGCGCTCGACGCCTTCGAGCGCGCCGATGTCATCGAGCAGGTCGTTCAGGCGGTCAGGCGAATCCGCGCGCAGCCATGCGACATAGTCGAACTCGCCGCTCACCGCGCACAGCAGTTGAATTTCGGGCATGCGCCCAAGACGCTTCTGCACATCGCGGCCGTACTTCGGCGCGAGCTTGATGCCCACGTACGCCTGAATGCTTGCATCGAGCACGTCCTGGCCGAGCCGCACGCCGTAGCCCGCGATCACGTTGTTCTTCTCGAGCCGCGCAATGCGGGCGATAACCGTCGTGCGCGCGATGCCCAGTTGCCGCGCGAGATTCGCCACGCTGTCACGGGCGTTGTTCTGCAACAGCGCGACAAGGCTGCGGTCGATGTCATCGAGTTGGTCGAGGCGCGGTGGTCTCATGTCGTCCCCTTCACTTGGCTTATTGAATTCATTATTCGATGCGCTTTTTTTCCAGAGACGTATCGAATGTAAGCAGTTGTGGCAATGCAGGCGAATTGTCGCTCAATCGTGATACTAATATCGGGCGACGGCGTCATCGCTCGCGTTCCAGCTGATCTGCGCTGTCAGCGCAAGGTCAGTCCAACGCGGCTCGCCACTTATCCATCGATCGAAAGGTTCACGAATGAAAAAAACACTTGTCGCGCTGGCGGCATCCTGTGCCGTCACGGCGGTCTTCGCACAATCGTCCGCGCCTGCGGCAAACGCGTCTGCTCCCGCCGCGACCGCGCAGTCGGCGTCCGCACCCGCCGGTTCGAAGCGCGAAGCGCGCGTCGAAGAGCGCATCGCCCAACTGCATTCCAGTCTCAAGATCACGTCCGCGCAGGAAGCGCAGTGGACGCCGTTCGCCGACGCGATGCGCGAAAACGCCCGCTCGATGGCGGACCTGTATCGCCAGCGCATTTCGCAGCGGGACACGATGTCCGCGCTCGACGACATGAAGCAGTACCAGCAGATCACGCAGGCAAACGCCGACGGCACGAAGCGTCTCGTCGACGCGTTCGAACCGCTCTACGCGAGCCTGTCGCCGGAACAAAAAAAGCTGGCCGATACGAGCTTCCGTCAGGAAAACGATCACCGCGGTCGCCGCGAACATGCGCCGCGCCATCCGCACGCCTCGGGCGCCGACGCCGCATCGACGACGAAGCCCTAAGGCGCTATCTTCGCCGTTGGAGGGGCCCGCATCTTATCGATGCGGGCCTTTTGCATTCTGAATGCGGCATGTCGCGGTCGGCCCGGTGTATGGTGAATGTGCGTTGAGCGCGCTTTTGCGTTTTGCGTTTTGCGTTTTGCGTTTTGCGTTTTGCGTTTTGCGTTTTGCGTTTTGCGTTTTGCGTTTTGCGTTTTGCGTTTTGCGTGCCGCATCGTCTCCGATGCGCCACACACTGCCTACGGCACGCCGTGTGATGCCCGCTACCCGATGCGTGCAAAATGCCGAGATAGCCGTTAGCATCGCGCTCCCACCTTCAATCCGGTATTCCCATGCTCAAGCTCTCGCAACCTGATCTCGCCGCCGATCCGGCCGCACGTCGCGTCGTCAAAGACGAGGCCGTTGCCGTCGAATTCGCGGCTGCCACCGGCGAATTGATGAGCCTCGAAGGACCGAACCGCTACGCCACCGGCGACGCCATAGTGACAGGCGCATCGGGGGAACGCTGGGTCGTGTCGCGCGAACGCTTCGACGCGAAGTACGCGCCTGAAGGCGGCATCGCGCATGGCGAACCGGGAACGTATCGAAATCGGCCGAGCGTCGTGCTCGCCAAACAGATGCACGAGCCGTTCAGCATCGCGCGCTCCACGGACGGCGACGTGCTGATTGGCGAATCCGGTGACTGGGTGATGCAATACGCGCCCGGCGACTACGGCGTGGTGAAGGCGGCCCGCTTCGCGAAGGTTTATCGCGACGCGTGATGGTGTGAACGGCGTGAGCGACCTAGACTTCCTTCGTCGACCGACTGCATGAGTGCTTCAACTGCTTTGAGTCGCTTAAGGGCTCTGCGTGCGTCGAGTGAATCAGGCGCCCTAAGTCCCCTGCTCCCTCGAACCGCCTGGAACATCAAACGCACTTCACGCGAAGTCCTCGCCCATCTCAATCTCTGTTTCCCGCGGCACGGTCTCTCCGTTCGCGTAACGTTCTTCGAGCGAACCGAGCGTCGCTTCCACATAGGCCCGCAGCACCGCATAGCTGCGCGCATGGAGGCGCGGCGGCAGCGCGCGATACCGCGTAAGCGCCGCCGGATCGAAGCGCACGTCGATCGTGATGCGCCGTGCCGTCGAGCCGAAGCGCATCGCGATGTAATGAATCACGAGCGACGTGCGTCCGTTTTCGTCGATGCGCTCGGCGAACTGCGTCTGCTCCGGGAACAAATCGCTGATCACGTGCGCGAGCATGTCGATGTCCGGGCTCGGACATTCGTATTGGTAATCGTCCATTGGATGTCGTTCGTTCGGAGTTAGCGCGCGCTGCGCGACGTCGCGTTGTCGGATTGAGCGGCGCGGCGATAGTAGCGCACGAGCGCCAGCGCCACGACGATGCCCAGCACGAGATATACCGCATCGGCAGCGACGAGGGGAATCATGCGCGCCTGAAAGAGTGCGGCGGGCAGTCCGACGAGCGTATGCGCGGCGATCAGCACGCCAAGGGCCGCACGTGAGCGTTCGCGCAGCAGTTGCCACATCAGCGCCGAGAAGCCGAGTTGAAAGACGAACGCGCTCGCGCGCTCGACGAGAAAGATGCCCGCCGATACTGGCGACAGGCTCATCAGAATCATGTGAATGCGCGCGAGCGCGTCGAGCGGTGCGCTTTCGAAATGCGCGTCGAGCGTGCCGTTGTTCGCGAGCACTGCATACAAAATCCATTGAGCCTGCACCAGCGCGCCGACGATCCACGCCTCCGCTCCGCCGTGCCCGATGCCGTAGCCGAGGGCAGGACCGTGCCGTTCGAGTGCGCCGGGCTCGCGCCGGATGAGCCACTTCATGCCGGCAAAGCGGCCGACTTCCTCGCACACGCCTGCCGCCAGCGCGCCGTACACGACGAACGCGACAGGATTCGACAACCAGTGCGACGTCACCGCGTTGCCGAGCATGAAGCCGTGCAGCGCGCGCTCGATCACCATTGCAAAGAGTGCGAAGACCGCGATGCCGAGAATCGGCTCGCGCGGCACGAGCTTGAAGCGTGCGCGCAGCCTTTGATACATCACGACAGGCATCGCCGCGACGATGAGCGTCACGAGCGCAAGGCCCGTCAGCGTCGGGATACTGACCATTCAGGTTCCTTCAAAGTCCATGGGATGCCGGCTGTGGCCTGATGCCGGCCGAGCATTGCGTCGATGATCGCACGACGAGTTCCCCCGGCAGCAGGCACTCGCGCGCAGGCATCAACGCCCCGCCAAGCCGCTCGTGCAGAAACTCGACTGCGCGCCGGCCAATGTCGTAGGTCGGCTGACGCACCGCCGTCATGCCCGCGAGTTCCGCCCATTCCGAATCGTCGATGGCGAGCAGCGCGACGCTCGCCTGCCAGTCCGGGCCGTGGCGCTCCTTCAGATGCACGGCGACCCGCAGCGCGACCGGTCCGTTCGCGGCGAAGAGCGCGACGCGCTTGCCCGATACACGCGCCGCTTCGACACGCCGGTCCATTTCCGCAAGCGCGGATGCGGCATCCGCGAGATCCAGGACGAGCGTCGAGCCGTTTGTGTCGAGCGCCGCGACAGTCTCGCGAAACGCGGCCTCGCGCAAGCGTCGCGAGCTGACGTGCGTCACCGGCTGCACGATGAAAACGAGTTCGTCGAAGCCCTCATCGACGAGGTGACGCGTGGCCAGCGCGACGGCGGCGGGGTTGTCGAGGCCGACCATATCCGTGACGATGCCTTCGACCGTGCGGTCCACGAGCACCACAGGAATGCCGCCTTGCGTGAAGCCCTGAAGCAGTTCTTCCTTCACGCCGAGCGCGTTGACGATCACGCCTTCCACGCGGTATGTGGTGAGCAGTTGCAGATAACGCCGCTCCATGTCGACTTCGTTCGCGGCATGACAAATGAGCGGCATGTAGCCGAGCGCGTGGCATGCCGCCTCGACGCCTTGCAGCACTTCCACGGAATAGGGATTGGTGAGGTCGGCGAGCAGCATGCCGATCAACCGGTTGCGCCCGCGTTTGAGGCCGCGCGCCATCTGGTTCGGCCGATAGTCGAGCTTCGCGATGGCCGCTTCGATACGCTCGCGCAATTCGGGCGAGAGCACGCCGGTCTCGCCGTTCAGATAGCGCGAGATGCTCGTTTTGCCGGTGCCGGCCTCGCGTGCGACGTCCGTGATGGTTGCGCGACGCGCGGCGAAAGTCAGCGGGCGAAGAGTTTGCTTGTTGGGATCGTCGGACATAGGGATCGTGAGGCGTGGCTCGTGCTCGTCAAGCGTCGATGCACCATGCATACAGAGTGCGATGCGGTGCAACGTGCTGCCCACGCGCATGTTATCGCATGCGGCGGGCCGATCCCATCGCTCTTAGCGCATGCGCACTTCGCGGTTGACGATGTTTTCGGTGAGCGTGCCGTCGAGCGCACCGATGAGATTCTCGGCGGCGTTCTTGTTCATTGCATGCCGAGTTTCATGCGTGGCCGAGCCGATGTGCGGCAGCGCGACGACGTTCTTCATTGCAAGAAGCGGTGAATCGGCCGGCAGCGGCTCTTGTTCGAATACATCGAGACCGGCGGCGCGGATGGTGCCGTTCTTGAGGGCCTCTATGAGCGCGGCTTCATCGACGGTCGGCCCGCGCGACGCGTTGATCAGGATTGCGCTCGGCTTCATCTTCTTCAATTCGTTCGCGCCGATGAGACCGCGCGTCTCCGGCGTGAGCGGCACTTGCAGACAAACGAAGTCGGACTGAGCGAGCAGTTCGTCGAGCGGCACGCGTCTCGCGCCGTATTGTTTCTCGGCTTGTTCGTTCGGTTGGCGATTGGTATAGAGCACGTTCATTCGAAAGCCGAGCGCCGCACGCCGCGCAACTGCCCCGCCGATGCGGCCCAGCCCGACAATGCCGAGCGTCTTGCCTTGTACATCGACGCCAAAACACGCTTCGCCGATGCTCGCGTTCCAGTTGCCTTCCTTGACCCATTCGGCGAGCTCGACGACGCGGCGCGCGCTTGCAAGGATCAACGCGAATACCGTATCGGCGGTGGATTCGGTCAGCACAGCGGGTGTGTGCGTCAGGACAATGCCGCGGCGTGTGAGATCGTCGACGTCGAAATTGTCGAAGCCTACCGATACGGTCGACAAGGCCTTTAGCCGCGTCGCGCCTTCGAGCATGTCCGGCGTGATCTTCACGCTTGCGCCGATGGCGCCGTCTGCTTCTTTCAGCGCCGCCACGAACGCGGCTTGGTCTTTAGGGTCGACGTTGACGACTTCCGCGTGCGTGCGCAGGTACGCTTCCACGTCGGGCGGCAGAGGTTTGTAGGCTACGATTTTCTTTGAGGTCATGATCGGCAGTGGGTTTCGGTTGCCCTCTTTCGGGCCGGAAGTCTGTTTGCGGTTCTTGGCTTCGACTCAACGTCGGTTTGACTTGTTCGCCGCGAAACTACGGCGCATGTATCAAGACCGCAAAACCCCAGAAGCAGGAACCGCCGCTTGAGGTTTGACGGCAAGCGTAAACCAGACAGAAAGCAAAAGCGCAACGCTCATGAACACGTAAGAGGCTGCCGGCGACCCGGTTGCTCCATTGAGATACCCGACCACGTAAGAACCTACGAACGAGCCCAACGCTCCCATGCTGTTGATCAGCGCCATCGCCCCGCCGGCGACATTCTTCGGCAGCAGCTCAGGCACGATCGCAAAGAAGGGACCATAGGGCGCATACATGGCGGCACCTGCAACGACGAGCAGCGTGTACGACGCCCAGAAGTTAGTAGACCCAAGCATGTACGATCCCGCGAACGCGATCGCACCGATGAGCAGAAACGGCCACACGAATGCCTTGCGCGCCTGCAGCTTGTCGGATGCCCACGAGGCGAGCAGCATCGCGATGGTTGCGGCCAGATACGGCACTGCCGAGAGCCAGCCGGTTTCGACCATGCCCAGCGTCGAACCGCTCTTCAGGATCGACGGCAACCACAGCACGAACCCGTACACGCCAATGCTCCAGCAGAAATATTGCGCACACAGCTTGATGACCGCAGGCGACTTGAATGCCTCGCGATAGTTCTTCACCGGCTTGATGGCGGCTTGCTCGGCGCGCAACGTCGTGTCGAGATCACGCTTCTCTTGATCCGAGAGCCAGCTCACCTGCGCGGGCTTGTCCTTCACGATGAACCACCACATCACCGCCCATACGACCGCGGGCAAACCCTCGGCAACGAACATGTGACGCCAGCCGAACGAGTTCACCAGATAGCCCGATACGACCGACATCCACAGCACCGTCACTGGATTGCCCAGAATGAGGAACGTATTCGCGCGCGATCGTTCGGACTTGGTGAACCAGTTCGCGATGAAGACGAGCATCGCGGGCATGACCGCCGCCTCGACGATGCCGAGCACGAAGCGAATCGCCATCAACGAGGGGATATTGCTGACCATGCCCGTTGCCGCCGCGCATCCGCCCCACAGCACGAGGCTCCAGAAGACGAGCTTCTTCACGCTGCGTCGTTCGGCGTAGATCGCGCCCGGAATCTGGAAAAAGAAGTAACCCAGAAAGAACAGTGCGCCGATCAACGACGACAATCCCTTGCTGATGCCGAGATCCTGATTGATGCCAGCAGCCGAAGCAAAGCCATAATTCGCGCGGTCCAGATAGGCGAGGCTGTATGTGATGAAGACGATCGGCATGATCGCCCACCAGCGGCGTACGGCGAGCGTGGGTGTCGAGGATGTGTGCATGGTGTCTCCGAACGCAAGTTGTCGGTGTGTCGGCTTTGCCCGCGACCGGGCGTGCCGGATTACGTTCTGCGATGTCAGACGATGGCTGCGGCCTGCGCCGTCTTGTCGTTCTTGTCCTGCGCTTCCAGTGCATCGAGCGCCTCGCGCGTCGGCAGGCCCTCGCTATCGCCGATCACCTGGATCGCCAGCGCGCCGATGCGATTCCCGCGTGTGATCGCATCGCGCACGCTTCGCCCTTCGAGCAGCGCGCTGACGACGCCGACCGCGAAGCCGTCGCCTGCGCCGACGGTATCGACCACGTTCATCACCGGCACGCCGGGCACCAGGCCCGCATCGCCGTCGGCGGTGCGGAAGTACGCGCCCTGTGCGCCGAGCTTGACGACCACGCCTTTCGCGCCACGATCGAGATAGAACGCCGCGATGTCCTCGGGCTCCGCGTAACCGGTGAGCACGAGGCCCTCGCTCACGCCCGGCAACACCCAGTCGGCGAGCGCGGCGAGCGCGTTCAGCGATTCAGCCATGGCTTCGCGTGAAGGCCAAAGCGTCGGGCGCAGGTTGGGATCGAAGGAAATCGTTTTGCATGCTGCATGCATTTCGCGAGCCATGTAGAACGCCAGTTCACGCGAGCTCGCGGATATGGCGGGTGCAACGCCCGTGAGATGCAGATGGCGCGCGCCGAGCACGTAGTCGGCAACGTAGTCGTCCACCGAAAGATGGCTCGCCGCCGAACCCTTGCGGAAGTACTCGACCGCCGGATCGCTGCCGTCGTCGCACTTGCCCTTCAGCTGAAAGCCTGTCGGGTGACGTTCGTCGGTACGCACGCAGCGCGCATCGATTCCTTCTGCCGCAAGCACGTCGAGCACATAGCGGCCGAACGAATCCAGGCCGACGCGGCTCATCCAGCCGACCTTGAAACCGAGCCGCGACAGCCCGATCGCAACATTCAGGTCCGCCCCCGCGATGCGCTTCGTGAAGTGGCCGACCGACGCGAGGTCGCCGGTGTCGGCGGCGACGAACATCGCCATCGCCTCGCCATAGGTGACCACATCCAGGGCATTGTGCTCAACTTGCATGTTCGATCCTTGCCTTTTGCGTACAGCATTCAAAATCAAAACGCGGCGATGCGTGCGACCTGGATGGCCGCGTCGGCTTCGTCGTGGAACGGATATTCGATGCCGCGCGGCGCATTGGAGGGCAGTCGCGCGAGAAGTGCCGCGAATGCGGCGTCGTCGTGGGCGGGCGCGACGGCGAAGCGCCGAGCGCCCTCGCCTCGCGTTGCCTTGCAATGAACATAGCCGACATACGGGGCGAGTCGCTCGGCCGCGTCGAGCGGATCGACATCGGCCCACAGCCAGTTGCCGGTATCGAAAGTCATCGCGAGGCCGCTGTCGGCGGGCAGCGCAGCGAACAGCATTTTGAATGCACTTGGCTGGCCGCCTGCATGCAACTGACCGTTCTCGACGAGAACCCGCGCTTTGGAGTCGGCGATGGCATCCGTTAGGGCGTGGAGCGTCGCGTCATCCGTCGCGACACCGTGCTCGCTGCCGCCCAACTGCAGCTTGACGATGCGCGCGCCGAGCGCATGTGCTTCGTCGAGGGCAAGCGACAGCGCGTCGCGGTCGAGTGAGCCGTCGGCGCCAAACAGCGATGTCGGAGTCGAATGCACGGACCACAGTCCGGCCGCGTGGATGCGATCGCCCAGTTGCGTGAGCGCGCTCAGGCTGACGTCTGTGCACAATTCGCGGCGGACTTCGAAGCCGTCCGCGCCGGATAACGCCGCCTTCTCGGCCGAGACGGCATGACCGTCGCGACGGACCGCGTCGACGCCGAACGCACTTGCGACGATCACGACTTCGGCATTCGCGCTGCTGCTCGGCTGAATCATGGAACCGGTTCCATCCTGGCGTATAAAAAAGACGCCGAAGCGTCCTGCTGAAAACAAATACTGCGCTTCGCCGGCCTGCTCGCGCCATAGTGGAATTCCCGTAGCCGGTCAGGAGCCCGTTGCAAGGCGCTCTTCGCACAGTTCAAGGAAACGCGCCGCAGCCCGCGACGGCGCCGCAGCGTGCGGGACCAAAATCGAGAAACGGCGCGTAAGCGGGTTCGGTGCGATGTGGAGACGCCGGAGCGCATTGTCTTCATGCCGGATCGACATGGCGGAGACGAAGCCGATGCCCATGCCCGCCCGCACCGCCTCTTTCACGCCCTCGACGCCCGCAATCTCCAGCGCGACGCGCATGGCGACTGCGCGCTCCACGAACGCTCGCTCGACGATCTGTCGCACACCCGAACCGCGCTCACGCAGCACGAGCGGATGCTGGCCGATAGCGTCGAGCGTCGCAGATTCACTGCCATCAGCGAGCGGATGGCCGGCGGGCAAAATGGCCACGATTTCGTCATCGAGCCACGGCGTCACGCCGGCAGCCGGTGGCAGTTCCAGCCCGGCCGGCCCTTCGATGATCGCGATGTCGAGCGAGCCGAGCGTCGCGACGATTTCGGTCGTGTTTCCGTCGATCGTCGTCACCGCAACGTCCGGATACCGTTTCCTGAAGGCCGCGATCAAATACGGTAGCAGGTAGCTCGCGGGCGTGGTGCTCGCGCCGATACGCAGCGTGCCGCTTTCGAGCCCCCGCATGGCATCGCGCAGCGCGTGCGCCTGCCGGAACGTGTCGCGAAGGCGGTTCGCGTAGCCGAGCAACGCCTCGCCGGCCGGCGTAAGCCTGACGCCCCGGCCATCTCGCTGATACAGCGGTTCACCGAATTCATCATTCAAAAGACGAAGCTGGCCGGACACGGCCGGTTGCGACAGATGGAGCGCGACGGCGGCGCGGCTGATATTGCCGTGCTCGGCTACCGCAGCGAAGGTTATCAGTTGATCCGGGGTCATCCGCGACAAATATCGGTTAAGCTGATATATGGCATTCTAAATCACGATTTTTCATATGCATATATCGACATTAGGATAGCGTCATCGTCAACACGCTTCCGAGGACACTGCATCATGTCCACTGTCCAGCCCGCTCCCCTCGTTTCTAGTTCGTCCGCACGTGGGCAACTGAACGGCATCCTGTTCGTCGGACTGTTCGCCGCCGCAGTCACGCGACTGTCCGCGCTTCCGGTCATCGCCGGATTGGGAATCAGCCCGCTGATCGTCGGCATCGTGGCGGGCGCGTTGTATGGCAACGCGCTCAAGGATGGCATGCCGCAAAGCTGGGCCGCCGGGGTGAACTTCTCGGCGCGCAAGCTGCTGCGTATCGCCGTCGCGTTCTTCGGGCTGCGCGTGAGCCTTCAGGAGATCGCGCAGGTCGGACTGCCGGGCTTCGCCGTGTCGGCGCTCGTCGTCGTGAGCACGCTCGTGATCGGGACGTGGGTGGGCATGAAACTGATGAAGCTAGACCGCGATACCGCTCTCCTCACGGCGGCCGGCAGCGCGATCTGCGGCGCGGCGGCGGTACTCGCGTTCGAATCGACGCTGCAATCGAAGCCGCATAAGAGCGCGATGGCCGTCGGCAGCGTCGTGCTGTTCGGCACGCTCTCGATGTTCCTGTATCCCATTGCATTGCATGCAGGCTGGCTGCATCTGGACACGCTCGGCGTGGGGCTGTTCTTCGGCGGCACGATTCACGAGGTCGCACAGGT
Organism: Caballeronia sp. LZ062; assembly: GCF_031450785.1. NCBI lineage: Bacteria > Pseudomonadati > Pseudomonadota > Betaproteobacteria > Burkholderiales > Burkholderiaceae > Caballeronia > Caballeronia sp. LZ062. Next base: position 1,039,802 of record NZ_JARTWB010000002.1, on the reverse strand, counting down.
TGTCGGCGCGGCGAGCAACGTGAGCCCGGAAGCGACGCACATCGCGACCATCGTTAAGATGACGCGCGTGATGTTGCTGGTGCCCGTGCTGCTCGTGGTCGGCGTGTGGGTCAGCCGGGCGCGCGGCAATGCCGCAACGGGCGTGAGCGATGGCAAAGGCAAAGGCGAAGGCAAGCTCGCGGTGCCGTGGTTCGCGCTTGGCTTTCTCGCGCTCGTTGTCGTGAATTCGCTGCACGTCCTGCCGGATACGGCGACGAACACCCTCAACGTCCTCGACACCTTCGCGCTCACGATGGCCATGACCGCGCTCGGCATGGAAACGCGCATCGCGCAGATTCGCGAAGCCGGCCCGCGCGCCATTGCAACCGGCGCGATTCTCTACGCGTGGCTGATCGGCGGCGGACTCGCGATCACGTATGGCGTCGAGCGGCTCTTCGGTTGATTCGACTCGTGGGTGAGCGACGGCGGAGTTCTCCTGGATGCGCGTTGTAAATGCACGAGTTTTCCTGAGACCGTGCGGTGGGTTGTGAACATCGCAGGCCTGTTCTGGCTTACGACCATCAACCAAGAAGAAAAAAGCCGCCCAAAGAGCGGCCCTTCTCTCATCGATCGCGTAACGTAACCGTCAACCCAGCCGAAGCGCCTGGTCGAAATCCGCGATGAGATCGTCGATTTCCTCGATGCCCGCCGACAGCCGGATCATGCCGTCGGAAATGCCCATCGACTTGCGCGTTTCCGCGCCAGCTTCGAAGAAAATGGTGGGCGCAACAGGAATGATGAGCGTGCGCGTATCGCCGAGACCCGTTGCCTTCACCGGCAACTGAAGCGCATTGATCACGTCGATCATCCTGTCCGGATTGCGCAACTCGAACGACAGCAGCCACGAGCCGTTCTTGAACAGCGACTTCGCGATGCCATACTGCGGATGACTTTCGAGCCCCGGATAAAACACGCGGCCGATAGCTTCGTGGCGCTCGAGAAAGCGCGCGAGCGCCAGCGCGTTGTCGCTGCACTTCGTGACGCGTAGCGCAAGCGTCTCGGCCCCTAACGCAATTTGATGCGCCTGTTCCGACGACAACGCCGCGCCCATGTCGCGCAGGCCCTTCTTGCGGATCTGCAATAGTCCCTGCTCCTTGGGAGCGGCACGGCGGTAATCGTCCGCGATATTCGGATACCGGTTCCAGTCAAATAGCCCGGTGTCCGTCACCGCACCGCCGAGCGCCGCGCCATGACCCGCGATGGTCTTCGTCAGCGAATTGACGACAAGGCTCGCACCGACGGTCTTCGGCTTGAAGAGCGCGGGCGACGTGATTGTGTTATCGACGACATACGCCAATCCGCGCTCGCGGCACAGTTCACCGATTCGGAGCAGATCCGGCACCTGCGTTCCCGGATTCGCGATCGTTTCGACGAAGACCATGCGCGTCTTCGGCGTGATGGCGTCGGCGACGTGTTCGCGCTCGCTCGCATCGACCGTAGTCACGTCGATACCGAGCGTGCGAAGCGTGTTGAAGAGACTATTCGTGTTGCCGAAAACATAGCGGCTTGCGACGAGATGGTCGCCCGCGCGCAAGAGCGTCAGGAACACGGCGGTGATCGCGGCCATGCCGGTGCTGAAGCAGATCGAACCGACGCCCTCTTCGAGCATCGTCAGCTTGCGCTCGAGCGCCGCCGTGGTCGGCGTGCCTTGACGCGCATAGTTGTAGCCGCCCTTCTTCGTGCCCTGGAATACACCGATCAGATCTTCGACGCGCTCGAACCCGTACTGGACCGAGGTGTGTATCGGCTGGCGCAGGCCGCCATGTTCGACGCCCGCGTTTCGATCGCCATGAACGATGCTCGTGGTGAAGCCTTGCTTGTCCATCCCTTCTCCGCTCGGTATCGATGAATCGCTTGCATGCTGCATGCCGCATTAGGTAGGCGGCATGCAAAAAACCATTCTACACCGGCCCTTTTTCGGCAATCGACGCGCTGGCGCTGGAATAGCCGTTGCTCGGTCCACGCGTGGCGCCCGCGCGCGTCGCGCTGCAATGACTGGACCGACGTGCATCCCGCTGCTTGCGGCAGACTAACGAGGAAGCTCACGCATGGCTTACGAACTCTTTTACTGGGACGGCTTGCAGGGCCGCGGCGAATTCGTGCGGCTCGCGCTGGAAGATGCGGGTGCGGAGTACATCGACGTCGCGCGCGAAACGAAAAAGAGCGGCTACGGCATGGACGCCATGATGAAGCTGCTCAACAGCAAGACGGAGCCGCATATTCCGTTTGCGCCGCCGTTCCTGAGAGACGGCGAGCTCATCGTGCCGCACGTCGCGAATATCCTGCTCTATCTCGGCCCGAAGCTGAATCTTGCGCCGAAAAACGAAGCGTTGCGCCATGTCGCGCACGGGCTGCAACTGACCATCGCGGATCTGGTCGCCGAAGTGCACGACACGCATCATCCGCTCGCAACCGATCTGTATTACGAAGACCAGAAAGACGCCGCGAAGATTCGCACGATGAACTTCATCGAGAAGCGCGTGCCGAAGTTCATCGGCTATTTCGAGCGCGTGCTGAAGCAAAACCCGCACGGCGACACGCAGATGGTCGGCGACAGCGTCACCTATGTCGATCTCTCGATGTTCCAGATCGTCGAGGGTTTGCATTATGCATTCCCTCGCGCGATGAAGACCTTCGCGAAACACTATCCCCGCGTGTCGGCATTGCGCGACGCGGTGCTGGAACGGCCGAACATCGCGGCGTATGTCGATTCGGAGCGGCGCATTCCGTTCAACGAATCGGGGATTTTCCGGCACTACCCCGAACTCGATCAGGACGCGCAGTAATGCGCGTCATCACGCCACCAATTCAACACAAGGAGCCAGCATGGTCGAAACGATTCCGTCCTTTGGACTCGGCACATTTCGCGTCGACGCCGACAAAACCACGCACGCGGTCAAGAGCGCGCTGCAGATCGGCTACCGCCATATCGATACCGCGCAGTTCTATAACAACGAAGCCGCCGTCGGTCAGGGCGTGCGCGAGTCCGGCGTACCGCGCGACGACGTGTGGGTGACGACGAAAGTCTGGTGGGACCGTCTCGCGCACGACAAACTGATCGCGAGCCTGAAGGACAGTCACGCGAAGCTCGATATCGGCACCATCGACCTGGCGCTCGTGCACTGGCCGTCGCCCGACGGCGCGGTGCCCATCGCCGAAACGCTCGCCGCGATGCAGGAGGCGCAGCAGCTCGGCCTGATCCGCCATTACGGCGTCTCGAATTTCACAGCGCCGCTGCTCGAAGAGGCGCTGAATGCGCCCGGCGGCCGCGAGATCGTGACGAATCAGATCGAGGTGAGTCCGTTCCTCGCAAACCGCCCGCTCGTCGAGGCGACACAGCGGCTCGGCGTGAAAGTCACCGCCTATATGCCGCTCGGCGAAGGCCGCGCGCACAACGACACGACCATCAAGGCCATCGCCGAGAAACACGGCGCGACGCCCGAGCAAGTGACGTTCGCGTGGCTGCTCGCGCGCGACATCGTGGTGCTGTCGGCATCGACGAATGCGCAGCACCAGCAGAGCAACTGGGACGCGCAGAAACTCACGCTCGACTCCGACGACATCGCCAAAATCGACAAGCTCGACGAAGGCAAGCGCAACGCGAACCCGTCTTTCGCGCCGAAGTGGTAGTGAGCCGTTGCAGTCTGGAGCCCGGTGCGCACAAGCGCGCCGGGCTTTTTTTGTCGCCGCGCAGGCTGCACAGCGGGCGCGCAATGCTATCCTTGCGGCGCCTTTATTCCTTTTGCTTCTAAGCAATCCACGCCTGAAGCTAACCGACTCGTGCTCTCATTTCTGCTCAAGCTGCGCACGCACGCGCAACGACTCTTTCGCCTGTCCGATTCGCACACCATGCTCATTTGGGCAGTGGTGGTCGGCGTGGCAGGCGCGTTCGCGACGACCGTGTTTCGCGGAGGCATCGCGTTCTCGCAAGGACTTTTGGGCAATCATTCCGAGGGACTCGTCGCGCTGGCAACGCTGCTGCCGTGGCCCGTGCGCATCGCGTTGCCTGCCGCAGGCGGGCTGATCGCAGGCTTGTGTCTGATTGCCGCGCGGCGACACACCAAGAAGCAGGCGAACGCCGACTACATGGAAGCCGTCACCATCGGCGACGGCGCGGTGCCGGTGTGGCAGACCATCTGGCGGAGCCTGTCGTCGCTGTTCACGATCACGAGCGGCGGCTCGATCGGCCGCGAAGGGTCCATGGTGCAACTTGCGGCGCTTGCTTCGTCGCTGATCGGCCGATGGGTCCACTTCGATCCGCCGCGTCTGCGCCTGCTAGTCGCCTGCGGCGCGGCGGCGGGCATCACGTCGGCATACAACGCGCCGATCGCCGGCGCGTTCTTCGTCACAGAAATCGTGCTCGGCTCGATGGCAATGGAGAGCTTCGGGCCGATCGTCGTGTCGTCGGTCGTCGCGAACATCACGATGCGCGAGTTCGCAGGCTACCGGCCGCCTTACGAGATGCCGGTTTTTCCAACCATCGCGGGCGTGGAAGTGCTGCTCTTCGTGCTGCTCGGTCTGCTGTGCGGAGCGCTCGCGCCGCATTTCCTGCGTCTCCTCGCGGCGTCCAAGCGCCGCTTCTCGCTGCTGCCGCTGCCCTTGCCGCTGAGGCTCGCGCTCGGCGGACTGATCGTCGGCGTGATCTCCGTGTGGTGGCCGGAAGTCTGGGGCAATGGCTATGAGGTCGTGAATTCGCTGCTGCATCAGCCGTGGACCTGGACGGCGCTCCTCACGGTGCTCGTCTTCAAGACCATCGCGACGGCGGCGACGGCGGGTTCCGGCGCGGTCGGCGGTATCTTCACGCCGACGCTTTTCGTGGGCGCCGTGCTCGGCTGTCTCTTCGGGCTTGGCGTGCACGGCATCTGGCCGCACTCCACCTCGGCACCGTTCGCCTACGCCATGGTCGGCATGGGCGCATTTCTCGCCGCCGCCACGCACGCGCCGCTCATGGCGATCCTGATGATCTTCGAGATGACGCTTTCGTATCAGGTCGTGCTGCCGCTGATGCTTTCGTGCGTCGTCGCGTACTTCATCGCGCGCACGTCGGAACAGACCTCGATGTACGAAGTCACGCTGCGCCGCACGCGCGAGGAAAAGGAGCGCCTGCGCCTTGCGGCCACGCAAATGCGCGAACTCGTGAAGCCCGCCGATACGGTCGTGCCGCTCACGGCCAACGTCAAAGACATGACACGCGTGTTTCTCGAATACCCGGTGAAATACCTGTACGTGATCGACGAAGCCGGACGCTTTCGCGGTGTCGTCGCGCTGAAGGACATCACGTCCGATCTTCTCGATGCGCACGACACCGCGACCAAGACCGCCGCCGATTACCTTCAGCCGCAATTCGACGTGCTCACGCCCGACATGTCGCTCGGCGAGGCGCTGCAGCACTTCCTGGCGTTCCAGGGCGAGCGGCTGCCGGTGATCGAGCGCAAATCGGAGCCGCTGCTGCTTGGCGTCGTGTACAAGACGTCGCTTCTGGACGCATACTTCCGTCTGAACCCGACGGCGCGCTGAAAGTGCGCGGCGATGCAAAATCGCGGCTGACGACGCCGGGAAAGCTCGCATTCCGGCAGCGAGCCGCAAGTTCAAGCATCACTGGAAGTTCGGTCGCGCGACGCCCGTTCGTCGCGCCGATGCGCAGCCCGGCGCCACCCTGCCGACGCACGTAAGCCAGGCAAAGACGGCATCGGCATAAGCCTTGCTTGATGGTATCCGCTGCTTACGTGAGGAGGGGTTGCCCGATGAAGACCTCAACGTTGTTGTCGATGGCGCTGGTTTCGGTGTCCTGCTACGCCGCGCCGCTGCATACGAGTTCGACGGACGCGGCGGTCGCATCCGCGACACGCGCCGCACTGCGCGTGAATGCGGGGCCAGTGTCGCCGCCCGCGCCGGATGTCAGCGCGCAGAATCTCGACCATGCGCATTGGCGTCACGTTCCGCTGCCGAAGTCCCGCACACCGAGTCACGGCATGGCCAGCCAGCCGATCCAGGTGCTGACCTGATCCCCTTTCCCGCCCACAACCGACGGATTCGACGATGACCGACAAGCCTGCACAGAATCACTTCCTGAACGACGAGCCGATCGACGACGAAATCGCGCAGACGCTGCGCTCGGTGCAGTTTCCGGCGAACAAGGACGCGATTGTGGAAGCGGCACGCCAAGCCGGTGCGAGCAACGATGTCATCAACGTTTTCGACGGCCTGCCGGAGCAGGATTACGCGGATGCTGATGCTGTCGAGGGGCTGCTGGGAAGTAATGGGGGGCCTGGGATTTCCGGGTGAGAAACTGCCGAACTGGCGCTGCCGTTGTCGCCCTGGACGAAGCGTGCGCCCGCCTCGCGAGCGCCTATCGGAATCGTCGCGCCCCAAACCTATCCACAATTCCCGGGGATCACTCTGTTGATAACTCCCCGAAAACTTCCTTAAGTCGTTGACCGCGAAGCCAAACCAACGCGCGCTTCCAACCGCGTCACTCGACGGGCGACTCGTCCCATCCATCGCCCGTATCCTCTTCGACTGACGCCTCTCAACTCCCCCGATACTGCGCCGCACTCGCCGCCGCGGGCGGTGCCGGCTTCTTCGGCGCCTTGTTGGCGGCGCCCGCCTCCGCCGCACCCGACGACATATAGGCCGGCGCAGCCTTCGCCTTCTGCTTCTGTCCGGCCGGCGGCGCGGTCGGCGCCTTCTGCATGTCCGCAAGCATCTGCCCGCACGGCAACGGCTTGTTGTTGCTCGGCGCGATGAGGGGAATCAGCGCCGCAAACGGGTTGATCAGCCCGAGCCCCACCGCCGCGCCTCCGCGCACCGCGAGCGCTCCGACGTTCACGCCGACCTTGGGCTCCTTGAACGTGCCCTTCACATACAACGGCGAGCGCAACGAGAAGATGCGGAAACCCTTCGTGTGCGGGTGAATGCCCAGATCCATGTCCTCGGTCTTCAGGTTGATGGTGCCGTCGACATTGATCACCGCGTCGTCCGTATCGAGGGCGAAGACGCGTGAATCCAGCACGCCGTTCGTCACCACGAAATCCGCCGCCGCGCAATTGATGCTCACGTCACGGTTGCCGAAGAGCTTCTCATAGACCACGTTCGCCACGTTGAGACCGGCCGCCTCCATGTAGAGCCGGCTCACCGTGCCTTGCGTGATGAGCGCCTTCACTTCGCCGTTCGAACTCGCGGCGAGCGCGGCGGGCGAATTCCCGGTCGCGGACAGCGCGGCGTCCCCGTTCACTTCGCCGAGCGCGGATTGCATCGTCTTGTTGGTCGGGAAAAGCTGCTTGAGCTTCAGATGCCGCGCTTCCGCCGAGACCTTGCCCTTCAGCGGCGCGTCGCTGCCGTCAAGATGAATATTGGATGCAAACGTGCCGCCCGCGACGCCGAACTTGAGCGGCTCGAGCGAGAGCACGCCGTCCTTCATCACCACATGCGTATAGAGATCGGTGATCGGCAGCTTCGGGTCCTTGATGATGCGCTGGCCGGTGAACTTCACGTCGGCATCGATGGCCTTCCAGCGGTCCGTTTTGAATTCCTCGGTCGGCAGCGCCTTGGCGGACGGCTGTTTCTTCGCGTCGCCGCGCTTTTCCTTGCTGGCGTTGGAATCGGCGCCAATGATCGGCGCGAGATCGGAGAACTGCAGCAGGTGCGATACGAGTTCGCCCTGCAACAGCGGCCGCGGCTTTCTGGCCGCATAGACAAGCGAACCATTGATATCGCTGCCGCCCACGCGCCCGGTGAAGTTCTCGTAATGGAAGACGTTGCCCTCTTCCCGGAACTGGCCGGTGAGGCGGCCTTCCGTCGCGAAAGGCGGCGTCTCCGGCAGCGTGACGCCGGTGAACGGATACAGATGCGCCATGCTGACCGCCTGCACCCACAGCCGAAGATCCACCGCCGCGAGATGCGCGGGATCGGTCACGGTGCCGACGAATGCAATATGCGTATCGCCGAGGCGAACATCGGCCTGAACGGGGAACGGGCGCTCTGCGTCCTGCACCGCGAGGACGCCGCCGAGCTTGCCTTCGCCCGACACTTTGCCGTTGTTGTAGGTGCCCTTCGCGGTCCAGCCGAACGCATACGGCGGAATCGGCGCCTTCGGGGCGTTCTTCGTGGTGATGCTCTTGTTCGCGGACGTGCTGGCCGGATTCGGCGCCGATGCGTTCGCCGCCGCAGCCGCCGACGCCGCCGACGCTGCGGATGCCTCCGAAGCCGCCGCCGCATCCGCCTGCTTGCTGAGCTTGGCCGCCCCGCCCTTGCCCACCATCTCCGCCGACGACTTCGTCGATGCCGCTTCCTGCTGCTTCATCACTTCGCCGATCGGCACCGCCTGGCCGAGCGTATCGACGACGACGTCCATCTGCGTCTTGGTCACTTCGTCATGAACGCCGATGGTCCCCTTCGCGAGCGAGATGTCGCCGAGCTTGAGATTCCATGTCGAAGGCTGGCTCGACTGCTTGAACTTGAATGTCCAGTTGTTGCGGTTGTCCTTCAATCGCTCGATGTCGATGGACGGATTCACGAGGTTGATGTTCGGGATCACGATGTCGTGCGCAAGCAGCGGCAGCACCGCGACCTGGAAGTCGATCTCGTCGAGCGTCGCGAAGTGCTGCTGACGCGCCCAGTCCGGATTCGCGATGGTGATTTTCTCGGCGGAAAAGCGCGGCCACGGCACCCACCGCTTCCAGCCGGTTTCATTCGGCGGGCGCCGCCAGCCGACCTTCAGATCGCCCGTGATCTGAAACTGGCGTCCGATTGCCTGGGAAACCTTGTCGTCGATCCAGGGCCGCAGCCGGTTCCAGTCGAAGGTCAGGAACACGATCACCAGCACGGCGATCAGGATCGCGAGAATGGCGAAGAACCATGCTGCGATCTTTCCGATTTTTCCGGCGGTTCGGGCTTGCGCCATGACCTCTCCATCCGTTTTTTCTGATTCACTTCGCGCCAGCATGACCCATGCCCGGTTTTATCGGCGAGCCCGCGTAAGATGACGGCCACAAGAGACTCCCCACGAATCCGCAGATGGCTAACGACAGACCGCTCGTAGCGGCAACGGGCGTCGCGCGCCGCGACGCGCTGCGCGGCACGGTGCTGCTGCATCCCACCAATTTCACACTCGACGCCGGCGAGCGCGTCGCGATCACGGGGCCTTCGGGTTCGGGAAAGAGCGTGTTTCTGCGCACGCTCGCGCTGCTCGATCCGTGCGATGCGGGCGTGATCACGTGGCGCGGCGAGCGGATCGAGCGCGCGGGCATTCCAGCGTATCGGCGGCGCGTCGCCTATATCGCGCAACGGCCCGCCATGCTGGACGGCACGGTCGAAGACAATCTGCGCTATCCGTACACGCTCAAGGCTTACCGCGATGCGCATTTCGACCGCGACGCTGCCGCGCGCCTCGCGCACGCAGCCGGACGCAGCGCCGATTTCCTCGACAAGCTCGCGAGCGATCTGTCCGGTGGCGAAGCGCAGATCGCGGCGTTCGTGCGCGTGCTGCAACTCGCGCCCGATGTGCTCTTGCTCGACGAGCCGACCGCCTCGCTCGATCCGGCGTCAGTGCGCGCCATCGAGGCGCTCGTCGGCGCATGGTTCGATGCGGGCGACGGTGCGAACTGTGCGAACGGCGCGCACGAGCGCGCGTGCATCTGGGTATCGCATGATCCGGAGCAGGCCCGGCGCGTCGCCACGCGCCATCTCGCCATGACGGCGGGCACGCTCACCGAGACGGCGGAGGCGCAATGACCGGCTATCAGAATCTGAGCCTCGTCGATATCGGGCTCGCGGCGGCGCTGATCGTCGTGAACGGGGCGCTCTCGGTCGCGCTCGGGCTCGGGCTGGAGCGGCGGCTCATGATCGCGGCGGTGCGCACCGTCGTGCAGCTGCTCTTCATCGGCTACGTGCTGGGCTGGGTGTTCGCGTTCAGCCGCTGGTACGTGGTGCTGCCGCTCATGGTGCTGATGACCGTGATCGCGGGACTCGCGGCGTCCGATCGCGGGCGACGCACGTATGCCGGTCAGCGGGCGGACAGCATTCTGTCGATCTGGGGCAGCTCGTGGCTGATCGGCGCGTTCGGCCTCTTTGCGGTGATCCGCATTCATCCGTGGTACGAGCCGCAATACACGATTCCGATTCTCGGCATGGTGCTCGGCAACACGCTGACGGGCGTGTCCCTTGGCATCGAACGGATGACGGAGGAACTGACCGCCGGGCGCGCGGCGGTCGAAATGTCGCTCGCACTCGGCGCGACGCGCTGGGAAGCGGCGAAAGGACCCGCGCGCCAGGCGGTGCGCGCGGGCATGATTCCGACGCTCAACCAGATGGCCGTGGTCGGTCTCGTGAGCCTGCCCGGCATGATGACCGGGCAAGTGCTGGCGGGCCAGTCGCCGTTGCAAGCGGTGCGCTATCAGATCGTCATCATGTTTCTGATCGCGGCGGCGTCCGGGCTCGGCGTGGTCGGCGCCGTGGTGCTGACTTACCGGCGGCTCTTCTCGCCGGACCACCGCTTCATGGCGTCGAAGCTGGTCGAGCGCAAGGCGAAGAAGCGCCGCGCGTGATCAGGCGCCGTGGTACGCGCGCTCCAGTTCGGCGATGTCGAGCTTGATCATGTTCATCATCGCCTTCATCGTGCGGTTGGCCTTGGCCGGGTCGGGGTCCTGAAGCATGGCGCGCAGACGCGACGGCGCAATCTGCCACGTCACGCCGAAGCGGTCCGTCACCCAGCCGCAGGCGAGCGCCTGTCCGCCGTCGATCAGCTTGTCCCAGTACCGGTCGATCTCGTCCTGGCTATCGCAGTTGACGAACATGGAAATGGCGGGCGTGAACTTGAACTGCGAACCGCCGTTGATCGCCATGAACTCCTCGCCGTCGAGTTCGAACAGCACGGCAAGCACGCTGCCCGCGGGACCGGGGCTCGCTTCCGTATGACGCATGGTTTCGGTGATGCGCGCGTTATCGAACACGGTGAGATAGAAGTCGACGGCCTGTTGCGCGTTGTCGGCCTCGAACCACAGGCAGGGCGATATCTTTTGCATGAGCGTTTCTCCTTTTCGGATTCGGAAACCGCTTTGCTTCATTCGCGCGGCGCGCACTGGCCCTGCTGCATCTCGGCAGGACTGACATCGCGCGTATGCGTGGCGACCGACCACTGATGCCCGAACGGGTCTTCCAGACGCCCGTAGCGGTCGCCCCAGAACATGTCGGCGACGGGCATGGTCACGCGCGCGCCGGCGGCTTCCGCCTGCTTCACCGTGGCGTCGGCATCTTGCACGTACAGATGGATGGTCACAGGCGAGCCATTCAACGACTTCGCGCCCAGCATGCCGAAATCCGGGTGTTCGTCGACTAGCATCAACATCGAATCGCCAATTTTGACCATGGCGTGCATGAGCTTGCCGTCCTTGCCCGGCAGGCGTCCCATTTCGACCGCGCCGAACGCGCGCTTGTAGAACTCGATGGCCTCGGCCGCGCCCGCGCAGACGAGGTGCGGGGTCAGCGAGTGCATGCCTTCGGGAATGGCTTGGACGGCGGTGTGCGACATGGCGGCTCCATGATTGAACGTGGTGGACGAGCGGGCGCACCCGCTCTCATTCCTACAACGTGCAAGCATGCCGCCAATCGACATCGCTTCGCGCACCGGGCGCAATTTTTTGCAGACACACACGCAGAGACGCCGCCGAAAGCCGCCGTTACGACGAAAGCTGCTCCGCGAGCGAACGAATCAGCGCTTCGAGCCGCGAAAAGTTGACGGGCTTCGTCAGATGGTCGCGAAAGCCTGCCTCGCGGCAGCGCCGGATGTCCTCGTCCATGCCGTATCCCGTGATGGCGACCGAAGGCTTGTCCGGCTGAAGTTCGCGCCACGCCCGCGCGATGTCCAGCCCGCTGCCGTCCGGCAAGCCGATATCGCTCACCAGCAGGTCGAACGGCGCACTCTTCGCGCGTTCGAGCGCCGCCGCGACGGTCGTGGCGACGGCGACGTCGTGGCCGAGCATTTCAAGCACTTCTGCCATGGCGGAAGACGTCTGCTCGTTGTCCTCCACGAGCAGCACGCGCAGCGCGCGGCCCGTCTCGTGGCGCGCGGCTTCCGGCAGCGGCGCGGCTTCGTGCGTCGGCTGAACCCGCGCGAGCGGCAGCGTCAGCGTGAAGCGCGCGCCCAGGTCGCGGCCGTCGCTGTGCGCCGACAGCGTGCCGCCGTGCTTCTGCGCGAGCGTGCTCGCGATGGCAAGACCGAGACCCAGTCCGCCGAACGAGCGCGTGATGGAGTCGTCGGCCTGTTCGAACGCCGAGAAAATGCGCGGCAACGCCTCGGCGCTGATGCCGATGCCGCTGTCCGTCACCGACACCGCGATGGTTCTGTCGTCGGGATTCCACGTGCGCACTTCGATGCGCCCGCTCGCCGGCGTGAACTTGACCGCGTTCTTCATCAGGTTCCAGATGATCTGCTGTAGGCGCGCGGCATCGCCCAGCACGACGAAGCGCTCCGCCTCGAACTTCGTTTCGAGCGTGAGCCGCTTTGCGCGCAGATCGGCCTCGGACATGTCGACCGCGCTCGTGAGCAGCGTATCCAGCGCGACGTTCGCGAAGTTGAGGCTCAACTTGCCGCGCGCGATGCTCGTCAGGTCGAGCAGATCGTCGATCAGCCGCGCTTCCAGTTCGACGTTGCGGCGGATCAGATCGAGCGTCGGGTGCGCCTCGGGCGGCAACGGATGCTTGATTTCGAGGAGCCGGACGGCCGCGAGAATCGGCGTGAGCGGCGTGCGCAGTTCGTGCGAGAGCACCGCCAGAAAATGATCCTTCGCGCGGTTCGCGGATTCCGCCTGATCCTTGGCGAGCCGCAATGCATCGGCGGCCATGTGGGCCTCGGTCGCGTCGCGCACGATCTTCGAGAACCCGATCAGCTCGTCGTGCTCGGTGCGAATCGCGGTCGTCACGCCGGACGCGAAGAACGAATGCCCGTCCTTGCGCCACAGCCAGCGATCGTCGCTCGCGCTGCCTTCGCGCCGCGCCGTCTCCAGTTCGTTGTCGTAGACGCCGACTTCACGGTCTTCCTGGCTGTAGAAGATGCTCGCGCTCTGTCCGAGCACGTCCTGCGCCGGAAAACCGAGGATGCGCTCCGACGCCGCGTTCCATGTGCGAATGCGGCCTTCCGGATCCAGCGTGATGACGGCGTAGTCTTTCAGCGCGTCGATCAAGAGGCCAAAGTGCGTTTCGGTTTCGCGCAGCGCGCGCTCCACCGCGATGCGTTGGGCGCGTTCGGCGCTTTCGCGCATCGCGCGGCGCACCACCGCTGGCAGGCGTTGCAGGCGCTGTTTGAGCACGTAGTCGGTCGCGCCGCGCTTGAGCATGTCGACGGCGTGTTCTTCGCCGAGCAAGCCCGATACGAAGATGAACGGCGTGTCCGGCGCACGTTCGCTCGCGAGGGACAAGGCCTCGATGCCCGAGAACGTGGGCATCACGAAGTCGGCGAGAATCACGTCGAAGCGTTGGGTGTCGATTGCGGCGATGAAGCTCGCGGAGTCGTAGACGATGGTCGCGTCGACGACGTAATCGGCGCGTTCGAGCTGGGCGATCGTCAGTTCCGCATCGAGTGCGTTATCTTCGACGAGAAGCAAATGCAGGGGCTGCATGGTTTAGGCGGCCTCGCTCGTAAGCGGGCGCGCTCGCGCGGGAAGAATCACAAGGGCGAACATGGACACAGGTCACTGCCCCGCCGACGGACGACGAAAGCGCGTGGAGCCCGGCGGCGGCTCGTTCAGCACGGCCCAGAAGACGCCGAGATCGCTGATCGCCTCGACGAATTCCGCGAATTCCACGGGCTTCACCACGTAGGCGTTCACGCCGAGTTCGTAGCTGCGCAAGAGGTCCTGCTCCTCGCGCGACGAAGTCAGCATGACGACCGGAATGCTCTTGAGCCCCGCGTTCGTGCGCACCATGTCGAGCACTTCGAGTCCGTCGATCTTCGGCAGCTTCAGATCGAGCAGGACGACCGCGGGATTGCCCGGCGCGCGTTCCTTCCACTGGCCTTCGCAAGTGAGGAAATCGATGGCTTCCTGGCCGTCGCGCGCGACGATCACTTCGTTGGCGAGCTGACTCTTGTCGAGCGCGACCAGCGTGAGCTCGAGATCGTTCGGGTTGTCTTCGACAAGCAGTATCGGTTTAAGCATGGTCTGGTCTTGATTTTGTCACTGACGTTGCGGAGGCAGCCTTCGACTTTCCGGCCTCCCGGCCCGTCACGCTTTGAAACTCGACCGGCAGCGAGAAATAAAATACGGCGCCCTCGCCAAGCCGGCCTTCTGCCCACGTCCGCCCTTCATGCCGCTCGACGATACGCCGCACGTTCGCGAGGCCGATGCCCGTGCCTTCGAATTCTTCCGCGCGATGCAGCCGCTGGAACACGCCGAACAGCTTGCCTTCGTACTTCATGTCGAAGCCGACGCCGTTGTCACGGACACCGATGACGTGCTCGTCGCCGCTTCGCGTCGCGAATATCTCAATTTTCGCCGATTCCCGCGTCCGCGTATATTTCACCGCGTTCGAAATGAGATTGCGCACGGCCAACTGCAGGAAAGCGGCGTCGCCGATGACGCGCGGCAAATCGCCGATCACCCATTCGATGCGCCGGCCGGCGGTCTCCGCTTCGTACTCGCGCACGATCAGGCGCACCAGTTGTCCGAGATCGACCGGCGCGGGACGCAGGGCGGCGCGGCCCATCTGCGAGAACGTCAAAAGATCGTCGACGAGCGTTCCCGCGAAACGCGCCGACTCCAGCATGTTGTTCAGGAAGCGCCGGCTCTTGTCGGACATGCGCTCGGCTTCGAGCTCGCGCAGCAAGTCTCCGTAGCCGGCGATATGACGCAGCGGCGCGCGCAGGTCGTGCGACACGGAATACGAGAACGCTTCCAGTTCCTTGTTCGCGCGGGCAAGTTCCGTCGCGAGTTCGGCGCGCTCTTCGGCGCGGCGCAGCACGATGTTCAGCAACGCGGCACGCAACTCGCCTGCGACTTCGAGTTCTGCTTGCCGCCACGACACCGAGTGCCCGCGCACGGTTTCCAGCCAGGGACTGAAGCTCGTGCGGGGCGCGCTCGCGCCGTCCGCGCGAGCAATCTTCACGGGCTCGCCGGCCCATTCGATCGTCTGCATCACCTCCGGCCGGAACCACACCAGATAGTTCCGAAAAATCTGTGAGACCGGCACCGCCAGCACGCCGCACGCGGTGTCCTGATGCGCCTCTCCGGGCGGCCACTGGCGCGCGAGCGAATCCGTCGACCAGACGCCGCTCGTGTTTTCCGCGAGCCAGAGCGTGAGCGCGCGCACCGTCTCTTCGTCGGGCGTCGCGCCGATCAGCGTGATCTGCTCGTTCATCACGATGGCCGCGCCTTCGGAGCGCGTGAAGCTGAGAAGATCGCGCGGCACATCCTGCAGCCCGGTGACGAAGCTCTCGTGTTCGCCCATCGCCGAGATCAGGCGCGCCATCGTGCGGCGCAATTCGGTCAGATATTCGCCCTGCTTACGCTCCTCTTTCGCCTCGATTTGCAGCGACAGCATGTGCCCGAGATGCTCGACCGCCACGCGCGTGCTGAACGGCACGCGGCGCGCATCGTGATCGTGGCAGGAAATGAGGCCCCACAACTGACCGCGCACGACGATCGACACGGACATCGACGCATGCGTGCCCATGTTTCGCATGTATTCGAGATGCACCGGCGAGAAGCTGCGCAGCGAGGCGTAGCTGAGATCGGTCGGGCGGCCGGTCGCGGGGTTGACGGCGGGCACGAGCCGCGCGGGCACGTAGTTCACGTCCGAAACGAGGCGGATGCGGTTGCGCAGATAGAGCGCGCGCGCCTGACGCGGAATATCCGACGCAGGGAAAAACTGGTGCAGAAAGGACGCATAGCGCGGGTCGCGATCTTCGGCGAGCACGTGGCTGCGGCCTTCGGCATCGAAGCTATAGAGCATCACGCGACCGAACCCGCAGATCGCGCGCATCTGACGCACGGTCAGTTCGGCAAGCTCGTCCACCGTGCCGGCATCTTGCAAGTCGCGCGCGAAGGTGCGCACGAGCGGATATATCGACGAGAACGTGGCCTCGCCCGGCTGCGCCGCCGCTTCCATCTCGACGATCAGCACACCGTCGTGGCGATGCACCGTGACGTCCAGGGGCACGGGCGCGTTCGTCACGCCGACGTAAAGCGGTGCGTCGTCCACTCGCATCGTCGAGGCTGCATGCACGATACGCCGGGCGGAATCCTCGCCGAGCAGCGCACCGAGCGGCTTGCCGAGCAGCGCCTCGACGTTTTCACCCGTCAGCGCGGAGACGTTCTCGCTCGCCTGCGCGATGCGTGGACCGGCTTCATCACCGGCGTCTTCGGCCAGCACAAGCAAATAACCGTGCGGCTGAATGCCGCCAGGAATATGGATCGGCTCCGCGTCGCAGTCCTTGCCCGCCACGCCCGAATCGAGCGTGCGGCGACGCGCTTCCGCGTCCGGCGGACCATTCACATGAGCCGGGTCACAACCCGCGCCGAGCGGCGTCTCTGCGTTGTTGCTCATGCGGCGGCTCCCGAGATCGCGGGGGCGTCGAGCGATCCCACGCACAGCCAGGCCTGCAGACTCTCGAACGTTTCGATGGCGGCGCGCACCGCCGCGTCGTATTGCGCTTCGGGGACGACCGCGGCGGCGGTTTCGCGAAACGCATTCCACATGCTGCCCGTGCGCGAGCCGTATCCGTCGAAGTAGGCGTTGCCGACGCCCGGCGCAAGACTCAGTTGCGCGGCGACGTGCGGCGCGATAAAGCGCCCGCCGAGCGTCGAGCCTTCCATCACATAGAGCGAGCCGAATGCGCTGCCGAGGTCGTCGAGACGCGGCAGACTCCGTGCGTCCGCGACCACGACGGACTCGGCGGCGGCACGTTCGCCGCTCAGCGCGGCGAGGTCGGCGGCAAGGAGCGGCGCCTTGCGGCGTTCATCGAAAAACGCCTGAAGCGATGCGGGCAGGCACACGGCCACCGCGTCTTCCCACGGCGCGACATAGCCATAGAAACGTCCGAGCAGCGCGATGTAGTGGTCGCGAAGCAAGCCGTCCCGCATCAAATCGAGCGCGTGCTCCAGGCGGGAATGGCACGCAGCGGTTTCTTGCTTCAGGCGGGACAGAAGGTCGTGTCGCATGTTCGGTTGTGTGGCTTGTTGCGCCGGATATGCGGCAAAAGGCATGCTGCGCGGAACGGCTTACCGGCCGATAAAGCGTTGCGCCTGGGAACCGGTAAAAACGGCAATGTCGCTGATCTTTTTTGAGACAGGCAATCATTCTACGCAACCCGCCCGGGCGATGTCATGGACATCGGCACTTCGGCGCGACCCTTTGTGGCACCCGGGCGTAAGACTTACTCCGTCGGGCCGCGTTGCCGGTCCGTATCGACAAGACCGCGTTCGAGGTCCTCATGCGCCTGCCTGCCGACATCGCGTGGCGCTTCCTCGTCCTGCGATTGCACGCTCTGGTCGGTCTCGTGCGGCAGCGGCGGCTTCGCCCGCTCGTCGGTTTCGCCTCCTTGCGGCGCTTGCGGCGCGCTGCGCGGTTCGTCTTTCGCCTGCTTCATGATCATCTCCGTCGATGCCGGTGCGTGGCTCACCCGCGCGAGCCGTCGATGCCGAGGCGCTTCTTCATCTGCGCCGTGAGCCGCTGACGCGCCTTCGCGTAGCCTTCCCACGGATCGGCGGTCAGCGCGTCCATCCGCTCGCGCGCATTGCCGATGTTCCATTGATCGCCGCGCGTGGTGTCGTCGAGTTCGTCCCAGCTGATCGGCATCGACGCGCCCATGCCCGGCCGCGCCCGCAGCGAGAACGCGCAGACCGTGCTGGAGCCGCGGTTGTTGCGCAGATAATCGACGAAAATCTTATCCCGCCGATTTTGCATGCCCATTTTCGCCGAGAAAAATTTCGGCAGCGTCTTTGCCATGAACTGCGCGACGGCCTGCGAGAAGCCCTTCATCTCGTCCCAGCCCGCCTGCTTCGCGAGCGGCACGACCACATGCAGCCCCTTGCCGCCGCTCGTCTTGCAGAACGAAGTAAGGCCGAGTTCTTCGAGCAGATCGCGTGTCAGCCTCGCCGCCTCCACCATCCGATCCCAGCCGACGCCCTCGCCCGGATCGAGATCGAACACCATGCGATCCGGCTTCTCGATATTCGACGCCACCGAATTCCACGTATGCAGCTCGATCGTGCCCATTTGCGCGGTGCCGACGAGCGCCTGCGCCGATTCGACCGTCAAAAGCGGCGGATGCCCGGGGTCGACGTCCGGATGCTGCGTGATGTGCGGAATCGCGAGCCGCGCGCTGTGCTTCTGGAAGAACAGTTCGCCGCCAATATCGTCGGGCGCGCGCACGAGCGACACCGGCCGGTCCTGCAAGTGCGGCAGCATCCATTCGGCAATCGACGCGTAATACTCTACGACATCGATCTTTCTCAATCCCGTCGACTTGTCGATCACGCGGTCCGGATGGCTGATCTTCACGCCTTCGATTTCGGTCGCGTTCGCGCGGGACTTGGCGGCTGTCTTCGCCGCGGTCTTCGTCGCTGTTTTGGCGGTGGTTTTGGCGGCCGTCTTGCGTGCTTTCGGCTTCGCGGCCGTCTTGGTTTCTTCCTCGGCCTCGACCTTCTCGGCCGATGCAGGCTCTTCCTTGACGATCTGCCGCGCGGGCTTGTCGTCGCGCAGACTGACGAACGATGCTTGTCGCACGATGCGCTCCTTGGTCCATTCAGCGAAATTGCACTCGGCCACGAGTTCGGGCTTCACCCAATGCACCGGCGTGCGGCTGCGTTCCTGCGGCTCTTTCTCGAACGGCATGCGATCGGTCGCGCGCTTGTCGAGTTCCTTCTTGACCGCGACGAGCGTCGCATGGTCGAAGCCGCTGCCCACGCGCCCCGCGTATTGCAGCTTGCCCTTGGCGTCATAGACGCCGAGCAGCAGCGCGCCGAACTGCCCGCGGCTGCCGGACGGCTCCGAGTAACCTGCGACGACGAATTCCTGTCTGCGGCGGCACTTGAGCTTGATCCACGAGTTGCTGCGCCCCGACACATACGTCGAGTCGATCCGCTTGCCGATGATGCCTTCGAGCGCCATGTCGCATGCGCTCTTCAGCAGATCGTCGGCGCTGAAGGCGAAGTCTTCGGAATAGCGCAAGGCCGGATCGTCGACCGGTTCGACGATCGCTTTCAAGAGCGCGCGGCGCTGCACGAGCGGCACGTTGCGCAGGTCGTAGCCGTTCAGAAACGCCAGATCGAAGAAGTACACGACGATGCCCTGCGGGCGCCCGACATCGAACGCGTTCTGCAGCGCCTGAAAATCCGGCAGCCCGCGGTCGTCGAGCACGACCGCTTCGCCATCGAGCCAGCCGCTTTCGATATCGAGCTTTTCCAGCGCCTTGACCTGCTTCGGAAACTTGGCGGTCCAGTCGTTGCCGTTGCGCGTGAAAACCCGGATATCGGTCTTGCCGTTCGTCGGCTCGATGCGCGCGAGCACGCGATACCCGTCGAACTTGATCTCGTAGGACCAGTCGTCGCTGGGCGGCGCGGCATCGACGAGCGTGGCGAGCTGCGGCTTGAGCAACGCGGGCAGCTTCGCTTTCTCGGCGCCCTCGATCGCGGGATCGTGCGACAACGCGCGCAGCGATTCGCTGTTGCGCGTCGCGACGATATCCGGGTGCGCGTGACCATCCGCTGCATCGCTGGCGCGCCGCGGCGCCGTTCTTCGCGCGGCCGGCTTCGCCTTGCGTTCATCGCGATCGCGCAGTTCGCCGGTCTCGAGCCGCGCGCCGAGCGAATCGGAAAGCACGCTGCCGGGTTTCTTCAGGAGTACGTCGTATTCGGATTCGGGCCGCGCTTCGTCGTCGCGCTCCTTGATGAGGAACCACTGCTCCTTGTCGCCGCTGCCGCGCATGTGACTGCGCACGAGCGTCCAGCCGCCGTGCAGCTTCTCGCCGTCGAGCGTGAACTTGAGCTTGCCTTTCTCGTACTCGCGGGCGGCATCTTCGGCGGTGCCGGTCTGCGGGGCCCAGGTTCCGCGATCCCACACGATGACACTGCCCGCGCCGTAATTGCCTTCGGGAATGTCGCCTTCGAACGAGCCGTAGTCGATCGGATGATCTTCGACATGCACCGCGAGCCGCTTCACCGACGGATCGAGGCTCGGGCCTTTCGGCACTGCCCACGATTTAAGCGTGCCGTCGAGTTCGAGCCGAAAGTCGTAGTGCAAGCGCCGCGCGTCGTGCTCCTGAATCACGAACGAAAGCGCCTGCGCGGCCGGCTTCTTGCGCCGCGCGGTCTTGCGTGCGGCGGTATTTTCGCCGGAAGGCTCCGGCGTCTCGTTGAAACGCCGCATCCGCTGGTAGGTTTCGAGCTTGCCCGTCATCGTCGTGAGTCCTTCTTGATGTCGTCCGATGGCCGTTCAACCCGCGTCAGGCGCGCTTGCGACGCGCCGTCTTGCGCGCCGGGCGCGCGGGTTCTTCGCCGGCGTCCTTGCCTGTGTCCTTGCCTGCATCGTCCCCGCCGTCGTCGGCATTGCCGCCGCGCTTGGTCGCGCCGCCCTTCTTCAGGCTGCGCTTGAGCAGTTCGGACAAGTCGAGAATGTCCGCGCTCGCCTTCGCTTCGCCGCCTTCATCGAACTTCATCACTTCGGCGACCTTGCCTTCCTTCACCTTCTTCTCGACGAGCGCCATGATGTCGTCGCGGAACGTGTCGTGATACTTGGTCGGGTCCCACGAGTCACTCATGTCGTCGATGAGGCGCTTGGCCATGTCCAGTTCCTTCGACGTGACGCCGGCCTTCTTCGTGTCTTCGTCCGGAAACGTGAACTGCGAGAAATCGCGCACCTCGTCGCCCCAGCGCAGCGTGTTCAGTGCGAGCGCAGGGCCGACCGGGATCAGCGCGGCGAGGTGTTGCTTGTTATGCAGCACGACGCTGGCGATACCGACCTTGCCGGTATCCTTCAGCGCGTCGCGCAGCAGCGCATAGACCTTTTCGCCCTTGCGGTCGGGCGTGAGGTAGTACGGCGTATCGAGCGAGAGGAACGAGATCTCGGGGGCATCGACGAACGAAAGGATATCGACCGTTTGCGTCGATTCGGGATTGGCCGCGCGGATTTCGGCGTCGGTCATCACGACGTACTTGCCCTTCTCATATTCGAAACCGCGCACGATGTTGTCGCGCGTGACGTCCTTGCCGGTGTTCTTGTTGATCTGCTTGTAGCCGATGGGGTCCATCGACCGTTTGTCGAGCAGATTGAATCCGACTTTCTCCGACTGCGTGGCCGGATAAAGTTGCACTGGCACGTGGACCAGCCCGAAGCTGATCGCGCCCTTCCAGATCATGTGCGGCATCGCGATTACCTCGCTGTCGGAACGGTCGATGCGTTGGCGTTGTTGGCGCTTGAGCGCTTCTGCGCGCGCTTGGGCGCGGCGCAATGCGCATCGATCCACGTAGCAGGAACGATGCCAAGCGCGCCGACGCGCTTAGATGCTCGACGGGAGATACCGTTCCGGTCTTGAGTTCGCGGATCGGAAAGACCGTTAGTTGCGATCAGCGATGCCGCAAGAAAGCGCGGCACGGTCGATCATTTGCGGCTCGCCGTGATGGCCAACTGGGTGCCGTCATCGAGCGTGACGGTCTTCTTCGATCCGTTGGACGTCGGCATCGTGAAGCGGACGATCTGACTCACGCGCGAATCGACAGGACACTGCAGCGCCTTGCCCGCGACTGTGACCTTGCTCGTGCCCTTCGGCGCATAGCCGCGGAAACTGAGTTGCACGTTGGCCGAGCCGTTGTCCGCGACGACCGGCGCGAAGCGGATCTGCACTTGCCGCACTGCCGCCCCGTCCGCGCTGCGGGGGATCGAAGAAAGCTGCGGGCAGCCGTCCGGCACCGGCTGAGCGCCCTTGGCCGCCGACGCTTGCCAGGTGAAGTCGTCGCTTTCGCCGGAGCGGATGGTGCGCGTCTCCTGCTCGTTGCCAAAGGTCTTCGACGTCATCTTGACCGTGTACTTGATCGGCCCGTCGTTAGGCGCCTCGGACAGCACCCGGATGCCCGGCGTTGCGTGAGCCGTCGCGAGCGCGCCGGATGCCAGTACGGCCGCGATGACAGCGCGCAGTGCGTTGGAACGTCGATTCATCCGGCATCTCCTGAATAACCGCGATAAGCGCGAAGAAGATCCGGCGCGGCGAGCGCCGGATCGGCTCAAGGCGAAGTCAGTCTAGCGCCGAGCTTGCGCGGGCTTCGTCAGGGAAAACCCGCGCACGCGCACTCCGGAAAAAATGCGCGGAAGCGTTTCAGAATCCCGTCAATACGAGCTTGCCGATCGCACGCCCTTCTTCCAAAAGGCGATGCGCTTCCCTGAGATTGGCCGCATTGATCTTCCCGAGGTTCTTGCCGAGCGTCGTGCGGATCACGCCTGCGTCGATCAGCCGCGCCACTTCGGAAAGCAGCTTGTGTTGCTCGATCATGTCGGGCGTCTGGAACATCGCGCGCGTGAACATGAATTCCCAGTGGAACGCCGCGCTCTTCGCCTTCAACAGTTCGACGGGGAGCGGCGCTGCATTCTCGACGATCGTGCAGATGCTGCCCTGCGGCTTCACGACTTCCGCCGCGGCCGGAAAATGCTTGTCGGTGTCGTTGAAGATGAGCACGTAATCGACTTGCGGAATGCCGGCCTCCTTCAATTGCGCCGGGATGTCGCCGAAGTGATCGACGATGCGATCCGCGCCCAGCTCCGTCGCCCATTTCGCCGATTCGGGCCGCGAAGCCGTCGCGATGACGTGCAGCTTCGCCACCTGCTTCGCCAGTTGAATGCCGATGGAGCCGACCCCGCCCGCGCCGCCGATGATGAGCACGGTCTTCTCGGCGTCCTTGCCTTCGGCCGACACCTTCAGCCGGTCGAACAGGGCTTCCCACGCAGTGAGGGTGGTGAGCGGGAGCGCGGCCGCGTGCGTGAAGTCGAGCGACTTCGGCTTCGCGCCGACGATGCGTTCATCGATCAGGTGGAACTCGCTGTTCGCGCCTTGCCGCGTGATGTCGCCGGCGTAGTAGACCTCGTCGCCCGCCTTGAAGAGCGAGACGTCCGGGCCGACCGCTTCCACGACGCCGGCCGCGTCCCAGCCGAGCACGCGCGGCGTTTCTTCGACCTTGTCCTTCGGCGCGCGCACTTTCGTGTCGACCGGATTGACCGCGATAGCCTCGATTCTCACGAGCAGATCGCGGCCGGTCGGTGCGGGTTTATCGAGTTCGACATCCACGAGCGATTCGGGATTGGAGATCGGCAAGTAGCGGGTCAGACCGATGGCTTTCATGATGTGTCCTTGGTTCGAGGTGAATTGAATTCTTCATGCAAACGGTAGGCGCATGGTAGCCCGCGCCACGCTTCCGGAAAACCGCCATAATGCTTGAAACATTTTTCGGGAAATCCATCGAATGGCGAGCGATGCATGGCTCGAAGGCCCCACGCGGGACCGGCTTGATCTGCTCGACGTGAGCCTGTTCATGCGGGCTGCGGCGCTGGCGAATCTGTCGTCGGCGGCCCGGGAATTCGGTTTGTCGCCCGCCGTGGCGAGCGCGCGGATTGCAGGGCTGGAGCGTATGCTCGGCGCGCGCCTTTTGCATCGGACGACGCGGCGTGTCAGCGTCACGCAGGAAGGCGAGATCTTCGCGGCGCATGCGCGTGCGTTGCTGGACGCCGCCGAAGCGGCGCGCGCTTCCGTCGGCCGGGCGCTGGCGCAACCGCACGGCCGGCTGCGCGTGACGATGCCTTCTTCGCTCGGCCGTCAGCACATTTCGCCGCTGATTCCGGCTTTCCTCGAGCAGTATCCGGGCGTCACGATGGACTTGCGCATGACGGATCAGATTGTCGATCTCGTCGATGAAGGCATCGATCTCGCGATACGCATCGGCGCGCTGAAGGATTCGACGCTCGTCGCGCGCAAACTCGCGAGCAACCGGCGCGTGTTGTGCGCGTCGCCTGCATATTTGGAGCAACACGGCACGCCGCGTCATCCGGCGGATCTTGCGCTGCACGAATGCGTGATTCTGGCGGATCAGCGCGACTGGAGCTTCGTCACGCCGACGGGCGTGACCGACGTGCGCGTGTCCGGCCGGCTCGTGACGGACAACGGCGAAGTGATCCGCGATGCACTTGCGGCGGGCATCGGCATCGGGCTGAAGTCGACGTGGAGCGTCGCGCCGTTGCTCGCGAGCGGCGAGCTTGTCACAGTGCTCGATGATTATCCGGTGGCGCAAACGGTCGCGATCTGGGCGGTGTATCCGAGTCGCGCTTTCGTACCGCCGAAGACGCTGGCGTTCATCGAGTTTCTCGCGAAACGGTTTGGCGAGCCGCCGTATTGGGATGTCGAGCCGGCTGCGGTCATGCGGTAGGGAGTTTGCGTTTTGCATGCAGGATGCCGGATGCAAAACGCCGAGACTGCCCGTCCGGCGTCGGAACAACGCCCCCCCGCCCGCACATTCCGTGAAGCGGTTTGACGAGCGGCCATATTGGGTATTGCGTTTTGCATGCCGGGTGCCGCATGCAAAATGCCGACGCTGCCGCCCGGCGTCGAAGCAGCGCTCCTTCCCGTACATCTCGCGAAACGATTCAACGGGCCGCCGTATTGAAGTGTCGAGCCGGCTGCTGTCATCCGGTAGAGACTCTCGCGTTTGCATGCCGAATGTCGCATACAAACGCCGAGACTCCCCGCCCCGCGTTGAACCAACGCCCTCGCCCGTACAATACCCGCTTCCCGCGCCATCGCACGAAAGAACCCTCCGATGAACCTCGTCATCCAAAGCCCCGCCCCGATCGCCGATTCGCACCTGAGGCCGCTCGCCGCCCTCGCCCGCTCGCGCGCGGCCTCGCGCATCGACGACACGCTCGTGCGTCTCGACGATGCCGATGTGCTCCAGCGTCCCGATATAGATGCCTATTGCGGAACACACGCGCTGGACTACGCCTACATCGAGCCGCAAGCGCGGCTTTCCGACTTCGGCCTCGTTGCGATGGACATGGATTCGACGCTCATCACGATCGAATGCATCGACGAGATCGCGGACTTTTGCGGGCTGAAGGCCGAAGTCGCCGCGATCACGGAGGCGTCGATGCGCGGCGAAATCAAGGACTTCAACGAGAGTCTCACGCGCCGCGTCGCGCTGCTGAAGGGCCTCGACGCGGCGGCGCTCGAACGCGTCTATGAAGAACGGCTGCGATTGTCGCCGGGCGCGGAGCGCATGCTCGAAGGCGCGCGCGCGGCGGGGCTCAAGACGCTGCTCGTGTCGGGCGGATTCACGTTCTTCACCGAGCGGCTGAAAGCGCGGCTCGGTCTCGACTACACGCGGGCGAATACTCTCGAAATCATCGATGGCAAACTGACCGGAAAGGTCGTCGGCGAGATCGTGAATGCCGACGTAAAGGCGCGCACGCTGCGCGAAACGTGCGAGAAGATCGGCATCGATCCTAAGCGCGCAATTGCGATGGGCGACGGCTCCAACGATCTCAAGATGATGGCCGAAGCCGGCCTGTCGGTGGCGTTTCGCGCGAAGCCCGTCGTGCGTGAGTCGGCGAGCGTCGCGTTCAACTTCGTCGGACTGGACGGACTGCTTCGCCTGTTCTGAACCAGGCGATCGTATCGTCCGTCGCGTTATCCGAGCGCCTTGCCGAACGCGGATTCGATATCCGCGCGCAAGTCCGCTTCGTCTTCCAGACCCACGTACAGCCGCACGAGCACGCCTTCGTGCGGCCATTGCGACGCGGTGCGCATCGAGCGCACGTTGTACGGCATCGCGAGGCTATGCGCGCCGCCCCAGCTCCAGCCGATGGAAAACAACTCGAGCGCCTCGACGAACGCATCGACCTGAGCGGCACTGTAACGGGCATCGAATACGATCGAGAACAATCCGCCCGCACCGCCCGAAAAGTCGCGTTCGAAAAACGCGTGGCCGGGGCAATCGTCCAGCGCCGGATGCAGGACCGCCGCCACTTCCGGACGCGTCTTGAGCCAGCGTGCGAGCGCGAGCGCCGAGCGGTCATGCGCTCCGTAACGCAGTTTCATCGAAGGCAGGCTGCGCGCGACGAGCGATGCATCGTCCGCCGACACGCCTACGCCCAGACGCATCCGCGCGCGCTTGAGCTTCTTATGCAGTTCGACATCGCGCGTGATCGTTGCGCCCATCAGAATGTCGCTGCCGCCCGACTGATACTTCGTCAGCGCCTGCACCGAGATATCGACGCCGTGATCGAACGGCTTGAACGCGAGTCCTGCCGAGAACGTGTTGTCGATCGCGGTCACGATGCCGCGTGCGCGCGCGACCGTGGTAATAGCGGGCACGTCCTGCACTTCCATCGTGACCGAGCCGGGCGCTTCGAGCCAGATGAGCTTCGTGTTCGGACGGATGAAATCGGCGATGCCGGCGCCGATCATCGGATCGTAGTAGCTGACTTCGAGACCGAAATCGGCGGCGAGCCAGTCCGCGTGTTCGCGATTCGGCGAATAGGCGTTGTCCGGCACGAGCACATGATCGCCCGCTTTGACGAGGCCGAAGTACACGTTCGAAATCGCCGCGAGGCCGGACGGCTGCAAGAGCGCATGATCGCCGCCCTCGATGGCCGCGAGCCGCTGCGCGAGCGCAATCGTCGTGGGCGTGCCGTGCAGACCGTAGCGCCACTTGGCGTCATCGCTCCAGACGAGCGCGCGCATGGTTGCCAGGTCGGGAAAAACGACCGTCGATGCCCGCGCCACCGGCACGGCGAACGACTCGAAGCCGGGCGTGATGCGGTCGTTCGGCTGCACGATGCGCGTTTGCAGGTCGCGGTCCTTGCTGCTGGAATCGGTCATGGGCTTGCTGTGAGCGGAGATGAGAGAAGGCTTTATTCGCCGATGATGACGTTGCTCGTGCCGCCGACGGCGTTCGGCGGCGACGGCGGCAGCGCAGGAGGCGCCGGCTCAAGCGATGGCGCGGCAGGCGCAGCATTGCCCGCAGGCAGGCGCGGAAGCATGACGCCGGCCACGGCAGGCCGCAACTCGAAAGGCTGCGCATTCGAATCGTCCGGATCCATGCGCTCGCCCGAAACGCTTCCGTCTGCCTCGAACTTGCCGACCCAGTTGCCGGTGATGTGCGTCCCGTCGTTCGATTCCTCGATTTCGAGCGTTTCGCCGTCGCGGTCGCCCGCCACGAGAATCACCGAGGAACTGTCGGCGAAGCGATATTCTCCGTGCACGCCGGACGCATCGTCGGTCTTGGCGCCGAGCTTCATCTCGATCTGCCTGCCGCCGAGCGTGCCCACGTAGCGCGGAAAATGCGCGTACTCCGGGTTCGGCGAAAGCGGTTTCTGCGGCGGCAGCGCGAGTGTCCGAATCGCCTTGTCCGCGCCGTACGATTCGCCGCTCGGGGCGCTCCGGGCGGCGCTAGTGGACGCCGCCGCCGACGAATCCGGCGGCATCGGCGAATTGCAGCCCGCGAGCGCGAACGCCGCGGTCAAGCCGGCGATGATCGTGACCGCGACCGGCAAGCCCGGCCGCCTGAATGCTTCCTTCATCCTTCTTCCCTTCGATACCACGTCAGATACGCTCGAAAATCGCCGCGATGCCCTGCCCGCCGCCGATGCACATGGTCACGAGCGCATACCGCCCGCCGATGCGCTGCAGTTCGTACAGCGCCTTCACCGTGATGAGCGCGCCGGTCGCGCCAATCGGATGTCCGAGCGAAATGCCCGAGCCGTTCGGGTTCACCTTCGCGGGATCGAGCCGCAGTTCCTGCGTGACCGCGCAGGCTTGCGCGGCGAACGCCTCGTTGGCTTCGATCACGTCGAGATCGTCGACGGAGAGGCCCGCGCGCTCCAGCACCTTGCGCGTGGCCGGCACAGGACCGATGCCCATGATCGTCGGATCGACGCCCGCGTGCGCGTAAGCGACGAGCCGCGCGAGAGGCCGCGCGCCGCGCTTCTCGGCCACGCCGCGCTCCATCAGCACGACGGCCGCCGCCGCGTCGTTGATGCCGGACGCGTTGCCCGCCGTCACCGTGCCGTTCTCCTTCGCGAAGACCGGCTTCAGCTTCGCGAAGTCTTCCGCCGTCGCGTTCATGCGCACATGCTCGTCGCGGTCGAAGACGGTGTCGCCCTTCTTCGATGCCAGCGTGATCGGCAGAATCTGCTCCTTGAAATAACCGGCTTCGATGGCGTTGGCCGCGCGACGGTGCGATTCCAGCGCGAGCGCGTCCTGCGCCTCGCGCGTGATGCCGTACTTGTTCGCGACGTTCTCCGCCGTCACGCCCATGTGAATCTTGTGGAACGGGTCGTTCAGCGCGCCGAGCATCATGTCGACGACGCGGGCATCGCCCATGCGCTGACCGAAGCGCGCGGCGGGCATCACGTAAGGCGCGCGGCTCATGCTTTCCGCGCCGCCACCGATGGCAATATCCGCATCGCCGAGCAGAATCGACTGCGCGGCGGAGACGATCGCCTGCAAGCCCGAGCCGCACAGCCGGTTGACGGTGAGCGCGGGCGCGTGCTGCGACACGCCGCCGTCGAGCGCCGCGACGCGCGCGAGATACATGTCGCGCGGCTCGGTCTGGATCACGTTGCCGAACACGACGTGTCCGACTTCCTCGCCCGCGACGTTCGCGCGGGACAGCGCCTCGCGCACCACGCGCGCGCCGAGATCGGTCGGCGTGAAATCCTTGAGCGCGCCGCCGAAATCGCCGATTGCCGTGCGCACGCCGCTTGCCACCACCACTTCGCGTTCCATGTCGTCTCCTGTTTCTATCGAGTGATTTTTTTGAGAGCTCACGCCAGCGCGCGTTCGACGGCCGCCCGGTCTGGAATCGGCGCAACCGCGCCGAAACCCTGCGTCGACAAGGCCGCCGCCGCGTTGGCGTAGTGCGCCGCAGTGAAAGGATCGTCGCCCGCAACCAGCCGCGCGATGAATGCGCCGCCGAAGCAATCGCCCGCGCCGGTCGCATCGACCGCGTTCACGACACGGCCCGGCACCACGCGCCGCTCGTCCGGAGTCGCGATATACGCGCCTTCGCGGCCGAGCTTCATCGCGATAATCTTCGGGCCGAGCGCGAGCAGCGTGTCGACGATGGCGTCTTTGTCTTCGTGGCCCGTGAGCACGGTGACGTCGTCCCAGCTCGGCAGGCAGATGTCGCTCCGGCGGATCGCTTCGAGCATCACCGCGCGGGCGCGGGCGAGCGGCCAGAGCTTCAAGCGCAGGTTCGTGTCGAAGCTGACCTGCACGCCGTTGATGCGCGCATGGTCGATGGCGGCGAACGCGGCATCGCACGCGCTCGCGCCGATGGCGAGACTGATACCCGACAGATGCACCACTTTCGCCGCCGCGATCATGTCGAGCGGCAGATGCGACGGCGCATAGCGGCTCGCCGCCGACCCCGCGCGCAGATAGTCGAAGCGATGCCCGCTCGGGCCGTGAGACACGAAATAAACGCCCGTTGGCGCGTCCGGATCGACGCGAACGGCGGACGTATCGACGTTCTCCGCGCGCCACAGATCGAGCAGCAGTTGCCCGAAACCATCGTTGCCGACCGCCGAAACGAAGCCGGTCGCGGCGCCCTGCCGCGCCGCCGCAATCAGGAAATTCGACACGTCGCCGCCGAAGCCTTGCAGATACGCCGGCTCGTCACGCTTGGACTGATTGAACTCGATCATCGCCTCGCCGAGCGCGAGGATGTGCGGCGTTTGCGGGGTCATCGATCAGACCTCGCCCCAGAGATCGTGGCCGTCCGCGCCCGTGATCTTCACCGAAACGAAGTCGCCCGCCTTGTAGCGCTTCGACGCCTTCGTCGGCGGCGCGATATACACGACGCCGTCGATTTCCGGCGCATCCGCTGCCGTGCGCCCGATTCCGCCTTCCGCGCTGATTTCATCGACCAGCACTTTCAGCGTCTTGCCGACCTTCTTCTTCATGCGCTTCGCCGACAGTTCCTCGGCCAGTTCCATGAAACGCGCGCGGCGTTCCTCGCGCAGCTCGTCGGGCAGCGCGCCGTCGAGCTCGTTGGCGGTGGCGCCTTCGACTGGCGAATACGCGAAGCAGCCGACGCGATCCAGATCCGCTTCCTCGATGAAGTCGAGCAGCGTCTGGAACTGCTCTTCCGTCTCGCCCGGAAAGCCCGCGATGAACGTGCTGCGAATCGTCAGATCCGGGCACATGGCGCGCCAGGCCTTCACGCGCTCCAGCACCTTTTCGGCGTTGGCCGGGCGCTTCATGCGCTTGAGCACTTCGGGATGCGCGTGCTGGAACGGCACGTCGAGATACGGCAAGACGTGCCCCTTGAGCGGGCCTTCCGCCATCATCGGGATGACTTCATCGACGCTCGGATACGGATACACGTAGTGCAGGCGGACCCACGCGCCGTACTGCGCGGCCAGTTCGCCCAGCGCACCGACGAGTTCCGTCATGCGCGTCTTGAGCGGCTTGCCGTTCCAGAAACCCGTGCGGTACTTCACGTCGACGCCATACGCGCTCGTGTCCTGCGAGATGACGAGGAGTTCCTTCACGCCCGACTTGAAGAGATTCTCGGCTTCGAGCATCACTTCCGCGACGGGACGCGAAACGAGATCGCCGCGCATCGACGGAATGATGCAGAACGTGCAACGGTGGTTGCAGCCTTCGGAAATCTTGAGATACGCGTAGTGGCGCGGCGTGAGCTTGATGCCGGCGGGCGGCACGAGATCGACGAACGGATCGTGCGGCTTCGGCAAGTGCGCGTGGACCGCGTTCATCACTTCGTTGGTCGCGTGCGGGCCGGTGACGGCCAGCACCTTCGGATGCACTTCTTCGATGAGCCCGCTGCCGCTCGCGCTCTTTTTCGCGCCGAGGCAGCCGGTCACGATGACCTTGCCGTTTTCGTTGAGCGCCTCGCCGATGGCGTCGAGGCTTTCCTGCACGGCTTCGTCGATAAAGCCGCACGTGTTGACGACGACGAGGTCGGCGCCGTCATAGCTGCCGGAGATTTGATAACCCTCGGCGCGCAACTGGGTGATGATCTGCTCCGAATCGACGAGGGCTTTCGGGCAGCCGAGGCTGACCATGCCGATCTTCGGCGCGGAATTCGTCTTGACGATTGAATCTGTGGAATTTTTCACGGGGAAACGGTCGGATGAGGGGCGTCGCCGGACGCACGAGGCCAATCCCGTATTTTACCCCGGAGCATCCCGAAAGCCGTTCCGGGCCGCTCGCCCGAAGCGAGAACGCCCGGCTACCCTACTTCTTTTCTCCTGACGGCGCAGTCGGTGTCGGAAACGGGAACGTGTTGAACATCGTTTTCGCCTGATTCTGCATCTGCTCTTGCATCTGCACGAACATGTTCTTCGACTGCTCGATGTAGCTCGTCATCATGCCCTGCATCATCGGGGCCTGCATGTTCATGAACTGCGACCACACTTCCGGGTTGAGCGCGTTGCCGTCGTAGATGCCCTTGCTCTGCTCGGAGAGCTTCTGCTGAATGTCGATGAACGCCTGGATGTTCTTCTCCAGATACGTGCCCATCATGCCCTGCATGGCGTGGCCGTAGAAGCGGATGATCTGCGAGAGCATCACGGACGAGAACATCGGCAGGCCGCCGCTCTCTTCTTCCAGAATGATCTGCAGGAGTATGCTGCGCGTCAGGTCGTCGTTGGACTTGGCGTCGAGCACCTTGAAGTCTTCCTGATCGAGCACGAGCTGCTTCACGTCGGACAACGTGATGTAGGTGCTCGTCTCCGTGTCATAGAGCCGCCGGTTCGGATATTTTTTGATGAGTCGTTCGGCGGATTTCTTTGTAGTAGTCGTGGTGGTCATTGAACGCCTTCAAAACGCGAGACTTTACTGCGATGGCAGCAAGCATGTCTTGCGTTGTCGCAAAAAAGCGTTGCTGCGGGTTCGCCGCATCGTTGATGTATCCGGCAGGCGGCATTCGCCGGCGCGGGCGCCCCATGCGCCCCGCCTGCGATCGCGGCCCGTCAGCCCATGTGCAATCCACCGTTGAGCGAAAAATCCGCCCCGGTGGAGAAACCCGATTCCTCCGACGCGAGCCACGCGACGATCGAGCCGATCTCGTCCGGCGTGCCGAGACGCCGCACCGGAATTGTCGCGACGATCTTCTCCAGCACTTCCGGGCGAATGGACTTCACCATGTCCGTGCCGATGTAGCCCGGCGAGACCGTGTTGACCGTCACGCCCTTGGTCGCCACTTCCTGCGCGAGCGCCATGGTGAAGCCGTGAATGCCGGCCTTGGCCGTCGAATAGTTCGTCTGGCCGAACTGGCCCTTCTGCCCGTTCACCGACGAAATATTGATGACGCGGCCCCAGCCGCGCTCGACCATGCCGTCGATCACCTGCTTCGTGACGTTGAAGAGGCTCGTCAGGTTCGTGTCGATGACCGCGGTCCAGTCATCGTGCGTCATCTTGCGGAACACGACGTCGCGCGTGATGCCCGCGTTGTTCACGAGCACGTCGACTTCGCCGACTTCGGCCTTCACCTTGTCGAACGCGTTCTTGGTCGATTCCCAATCGCTGACGTTGCCCTCGGAGGCAATGAAGTCGAAACCGAGCGCCTTCTGATCTTCGAGCCACTTCACCCGGCGCGGAGAATTCGGCCCGCAGCCCGCGACGACCGTGAAGCCGTCCTTGTGCAGCCGCTGGCAAATGCTGGTGCCGATGCCGCCCATCCCGCCCGTTACATACGCTACGCGCTTCGTCATGCTCGACTCCCTTTTCGTTATGCGGCGCGCGCCCGAGAGCGCCGCCCGCTTGTCCCTTCCGTTGTGCGATGCCGCTCGCAGCCGCTTCCCCTCTTACGGCCGCTCGACGGCCAGCGCGACGCCCATGCCGCCGCCGATGCACAGCGACGCGAGGCCCTTCTTCGCATCGCGCTTCTGCATTTCGTGGAGCAGCGTGACCAGAATGCGGCAGCCCGACGCGCCAATCGGATGGCCGATCGCGATCGCCCCGCCGTTCACGTTGATCTTTTCCTGATCCCAGCCCATCTGCTTGTGGACCGCGAGCGCCTGCGCGGCGAACGCTTCGTTGATCTCCATCAGATCGAGATCGTCGATGCTCCAGCCCGCGCGCTCCAGACAGCGCTTCGATGCCGGCACCGGACCCATGCCCATGATTTTCGGATCGACGCCCGCGCTCGCGTAAGCCTTGATGCGCGCAAGCGGCGTGAGACCGAGCGCCTCGGCTTTCTTCGCCGACATGACGACCACCGCCGCCGCGCCGTCGTTGATACCCGATGCGTTCGCGGCCGTCACCGTGCCTTCCTTCGAGAACGCGGGCTTGAGTCCCGCGAGCGCTTCGGCCGTGACGCCGTGGCGCACGAATTCGTCGCTGGCGAACTGGATCGGCTCGCCTTTGCGCTGCGGAATCGACACGGGCACGATTTCGTCGTTGAAGCGGCCCGACTTCTGAGCAGCTTCGGCCTTGTTCTGCGAAAGCGCGGCGAACGCGTCCTGCGCCTCGCGCGTGATGCCGTATTCCTTTGCGACGTTTTCTGCCGTGGTGCCCATGTGGTAGTTGTTATAGACGTCCCACAGACCATCGACGATCATCGAGTCGATCAGCTTCGCGTCGCCCATGCGAAAGCCGTCGCGCGAACCCGGCAGCACGTGCGGCGCCGCGCTCATGTTCTCCTGACCGCCCGCGACGATGATCTCCGAATCGCCCGCGATGATCGCGTTGGCGGCGAGCATCACTGCCTTCAAGCCGGAGCCGCAGACCTTGTTGATCGTCATGCCGGGGACCATTTCGGGCAAGCCCGCCTTGATCACCGACTGACGCGCCGGGTTCTGGCCTGAGCCTGCCGTCAGCACTTGGCCCAGAATGACTTCGCTTATCTGTTCGGGCTTGAGACCCGCGCGTTCGAGCACGGCGCGAATCACGGTAGCGCCCAGTTCCGGCGCCGCGATCTTCGCGAGCGAGCCGCCGAATTTGCCGACCGCTGTGCGCGCGGCCGATACGATCACTACGTCAGTCATTTCCGTTTCCTTTGGCATCGAATGTTAGAGCGGTTTGCCCGCGGCTGATCCGTTCGCGCCGATCAACTGTCGCGCTTCAGGACGTAACGGCCCGGCGCCGCCTCGATCACAGGATAATCCTTCGAGCCGAGCCCTGCGCTTGCCGTCTGCTGCTCGCCGGACTGCTTCGCAAGCCACTGCGTCCACGTGGGCCACCAGCTGCCGGGATGCTCGCTCGCGGCGTCGAACCAGGCGTCGGCAGTCTCCGGCAGGCGCTCGCCCGCGCCGTCGAGCATCCAGAAACTCCGCTTGTTCTTCGACGGCGGATTGATCACGCCCGCAATGTGCCCGGATGCGCCGAGCACGAAGGTCTGCGGCCCGGACAGCAGCGGCGCCGAAGCATACGCCGATTTCCACGGCACGATATGGTCTTCGCGTGAACCGTAGATGAATGTGGGCGTCGTGATGGTCGACAAGTCGATGGGCACGCCCAGCACCGTCACCGCGCCCGGCTCGCGCAGCTTGTTCTCCAGATACGTGTTGCGCAGATACCAGACGCACATGGGACCGGGCAGATTCGTTGAATCGCTGTTCCAGAAGAGCAGATCGAACGCTTGCGGCGTGCGGCCCTTCAGGTAGTTATCGACGACGTAGTTCCACACCAGATCGTTCGGGCGCAGATACGAGAACGTATTGGCGAACTCGATGCCGCGCATGAGTCCCGGCGGCGCGCCGTTCTTGCCGCCGATGGTCTGCTCGCGCATCGCCACGTGCGCCTCGTCGACGAACACGTCGAGCACGCCCGTGTCGGAGAAGTCGAGCATCGAGGTGAGCAAGGTCATCGACGCGGCCGGCTCGTTGCCGCGCGCCTTTTCGACCGCGAGCGCCGTGGCGAGCAGCGTCCCGCCGATGCAGAAGCCGAGCGTGTTGATCTTGTCCGCGCCGGAGATGTCGGAGACAGCGCGCATCGCCTGCATCACGCCATCGCCGACGTAATCGTCCCATGTCTTGTCCGCGATGGACTGGTCCGCATTGCGCCACGAGATCATGAACACCTGCTGGCCGGATTCGAGCGCATGACGCACGAGCGAGCCTTCCGGCGAGAGATCCAGAATGTAGAACTTGTTGATGCACGGCGGCACGATCAAAAGCGGCCGCGCGTAGACCTTCGGCGCGAGCGGCTTGTACTGAATGAGCTGCATGAGCTCGTTCTCGTACACCACCGCGCCTTCGGTCGTCGCGACGTTCTTGCCAATGGCGAACACCGATTCGTCCGACTGCGAAATCTTGCCGCGCTGCATGTCGTTGAGCAGGTTCAGCATGCCCTGCCGCAGGCTTTCGCCCTTGCTCTCGATGAGCGCCTTCTGCGCTTCGGGATTGAGCGCGAGGTAGTTGCTCGGCGCGGCAGCAGCGGCCCATTGCTGCACGGCGAAGCGAATGCGTTCGCGCGTCTTCGGGTCGCTCTGGACTGCATCGGCCAATTCTTGCAGATACCGCGCGTTCAGCAGATACCACGCGGCCGTGAATGCGAACGCGGGTGTCGATTGCCAGGCGGTGTCCTTGAAGCGCCGATCCTTGAGCGCCGACGGGTCGATGCTCTGGCCGCTCGCCTGCTTCATGAGTTCGGTCACGTCGCGCGTGTAGTCGCTTTGCAGCTGATGCAGGCGCTCGGGCGCGATGGCCGCAGTCGGAATCTTCGGCAAGGTCGGCAGGCCCTGCATCGACGCGCCGAAGCCCGGCATGCTGCTCGCGAGCTTCGCGAATTCCGCCAGACCGTTCATCTTCGTGAGGTCCGGCATCTGCGGCATGCTGGCGATGGTGGGAAACGCGGTCGGAAATCCACCGGGAAGCGTGCCTGGAAGCGCCCCTGGCAGACCGCCGAAACCCTGGAACGGAAAACCGCCGAATGGAGCCGAAGCCGACGCGCCGCCGCCCGACGGCGAACCGTCAGCCGCAGGATTCGTCTGTTGACTGAATTTGGCCCATTGAGCCGGATCGGCCACGGCGCGCCACGCATTCAGCCATTGCTCGAACGCTTGCTGTACGCCTGCCGTGTTGTCGGCTGCTGGCTGCTGCGCCGGGGTGCTTTCTTCGGCGGAACGGGAGCGGGAAGATGTGGAAGATGTTTTGGAAGCCATACCCGCCTTTGACCTCTGAGTCTCGAAAGACTGATTGCTGATGCAGGCATTGCCGGGCCGTTTCGGCCAGCGCGCGAAAAGTATGGGTGCGCCTTTGCGCGCCGGGCAGAAGCCGCCCTCGCCACGCCGTGCCCGATTGAACACATTCTGGGAACATTCTTGCGCTGGGGCGTCAAGCATGTCAATGCTTCGTCCCGATTTTGCCGCAGCGCGATGTTTTTATAATTATCGTTTTCCCCC
The DNA here is from genome assembly GCF_031450785.1 of Caballeronia sp. LZ062. NCBI lineage: Bacteria > Pseudomonadati > Pseudomonadota > Betaproteobacteria > Burkholderiales > Burkholderiaceae > Caballeronia > Caballeronia sp. LZ062. Next base: position 1,003,425 of record NZ_JARTWB010000002.1, on the reverse strand, counting down.
ATGAAAGAAATGCCTGTTTACCGCGCGTTTTTCGGCGCGCGGTAAAGCCGCTTCCGAATCAATCGGCGAGCCAGATCATCGCGGCCATGCGGCCCGTCACGCGATCGCGCCGGTAGGAATAGAAGCGCGATGCTTCCGTCACCGTGCAGTGCGTTCCGCCGTGAATGCGTGACGCGTTCACACCGATTTCGGCGAGGCGCAAACGCGCGAGCGCGTAGATGTCCGCGAAGTATTTGCCGCGCGTTTCTCCTGATTTGAATGCCGCAGCGGTCGCATCGCGGCGATCGGCCCGGCTCGCCGCGACGAACGCTTCGAGCACGTCTTCGCCGACTTCGAACGCCCCCGGTCCGATGGCCGGTCCGAGATACGCGTTCAATGTCGATGCCGGCGCGCCCGCGAGCGCCGCGACGCGCTCGCCCGTCTTTTCGACGATGCCGCCCGCCAGCCCGCGCCAGCCCGCATGGGCGGCACCGACTGCGCGGCCTTCGTCATCGCAGAAGAGGACCGGCAGGCAGTCCGCCGTCATCACGACGCAGACGATGCCCGGACGATCCGTGACGCTCGCGTCGGCGCGCGTCGGCCCGCCAGCGCGCGCTTCGATAACGGCGTACGCGTCCACTACCTGCGTGCCGTGGACCTGTTCGAGCCACGCGGCATCGCGGGCGTCGGTCAGTGCCAGCGCGCGGCGGCGGTTCTCCAGCACCGCATCGGGCGCGTCGCCCGTCGATAGGCCCAGGTTCAGTCCGCCCGCTTGCGGCGCGCCGCCGTCATACGGTGCGTCGCTCACGCCGCCCGCGCGCGTTGTCACGAAGGCGCGAACACGCGGCGCCACGCGCCATTGCGGCCAGAGGCAATGTTCCGGGTCCAATGCGGACGGCGTTTCGGCGTGTGAGTCGGTCATTCTTCGTCGTCCTCGTAATCGTCGCCTTCTTCCCAGTCGTCATCCGCCTCGTAGACCTGCACAAATCCTTCGTCTTCGTCTTCGTCGTCGAATTCCGCTTCGTCGTCGCGTCCGAAACCGAGTTCCGCGGCGAGCGCGGTCATATCGTCGGGCACGTCGGCGCGCCAGTGCACGGCCTTGCCCGTCAGCGGATGAACCAGTCCGAGCCGCCACGCATGCAGCGCCTGGCGCGCGAAGCCGTCGGGCAGCGGCGTCACCGAACGCTTGCCGCGCGCGCGCCCGTAGACCGGATCGCCCAGCAGCGGATGCCCGACGTGCGCACAATGCACGCGAATCTGATGCGTGCGGCCCGTCTCCAGATCGCAGTGGATCGCGCTGACCGGCTGGCCTTGCCACGTCGCGCGGTCGATGGTCCGAAAATGCGTGCGCGCCGGCTTGCCCGCCGCGCTCTGCACCACGGCCATGCGCGTGCGTTCGCGCGGGTCGCGGCCGATGGGCGCGTCGATCGTGCCGTCCTCCGGCATCCTGCCCCACACGAAAGCGACGTAGCGGCGCTTGACCGTGCGCGCCTGCAACTGGCGCACGAGGTCCGTTTGCGCTTCGAGCGTGCGCGCGACGACCATCAGTCCCGAGGTCTCCTTGTCCAGCCGATGCACGATGCCCGCGCGCGGCAGGCCGGCGGCCGCGTTGCCGTACCGGTGCAGCAGGCCGTTAAGCAGCGTGCCGCTCCAGTTTCCGGCTGCAGGATGCACGACCATACCGGCCGGCTTGTTGATGACGACGAGCGTCTCGTCTTCATAGACGATGTCGAGCGGCACCGGCTCCGGCGTGAAGGCGAGTTGCTCGGGCAGCAGGTCCGGGACGAGCGAAATAGTGGCGCCGAGCGGCACGGGCTGGCGCACCTTCGCGCTCGCGCCGTCCACGAGCACCCGGCCCTCTTCGATCCAGCTTTGCAGGCGGCTGCGCGAGAATTCCGGGAAAACCTTGGCGAGAACCTTGTCGAGCCGGTCGCCCGCGAGTTCGTCGGGCACGCGCGCGGTGCGCGGCGCATCGGCGCCTGCCTGCCCGCCCGCGCCGCCTTCCGATTCGGGCAAAGCCGAGTCGTCACGGGTAGCGCATGGGCTATAATCTTTGAGTTGGTCTTTGGTACGACGAGTACTTGAGCGGGTCATTTGAACGAGAGATTGACGGGGAGTCGGCCACGACCCACGGCCACGGCCTCGATCGAAGCCGACCGCCTGACGAGTCGCCACGCGTGACCGTTGCAAGCTGCGAGACGACGAGACACTACGCGATCGACCGAGCAGCGCGCCGTGCGCAAAGACTGCACCGGAAGCACCGCCGCACACAGTTGGAATCAGTTAAGAAGCAAGCCAGAAATCAGCCCAGGAAATGCAAGCACTGATGCAAGCCTTCAACATCATTCATCAAGCGATGCAGCGATCGATCAAATATCTGGCGCTGGCCGCGAGCGTCGCCATCGTCACGGCCTGCCACGGCCTGCCCGAGAAGACCGACGAAACGGCAACGTGGAATAACAACAAATTATATACGGAGGCCCAGGACGCGCTATCGGGCAGCGACTGGGGCAAGTGCGCCAAGTACTTCGAGGCGCTCGAAGGCCGCGATCCGTTCGGCCACTTCGCGCAGCAGGCGCAGATCAACGTCGCGTACTGCAACTGGAAGGACGGCGAGACCGCCTCTGCCGATCAGGCCATCGACCGTTTCATCCGGCTGCATCCGGATCATCCGGATATCGCATATGCGTACTATCTGAAGGGCATGATCCACTTCAACGACGACCTCGGTCTCTTCGGCCGCTTCTCCGGTCAGGACATGAGCGAGCGCGATCCGAAGTCACTGCGCGAGTCGTATGACGCCTTCAAGGTGGTGGTCGACAAGTACGCGCAAAGCAAGTACGCGCCGGACGCCGCGCAGCGCATGCGCTACATCGTAAATGCCCTCGCGTCGCACGAAGTGCATGCGGCGGATTACTACTATCGTCGCGGCGCGTATGTGGCCGCGATCAACCGGGCGCAACTCGCCATTCGCGAATACAAGAACGCCCCGGCGACCGAAGACGCGCTGCACATCATGATGATGTCGTATCAGCGGCTCGATCAGCCGCAACTCGCCGACGACACCAAGCGCGTGCTCGCGGCGACTTTCCCGGACAGCCCGTATGTCACCGGCAAGCGCCGCGCGGGCACGGATAAGCCCTGGTATCAGATCTGGTAATGCATGTTGGACCGCCGGCGCGCTCGCGCCGGCTTCCTTTGCAAGGGCGTTCGAATCGCCCTATTTTTTCGTCCATGTTTTTGTCGTTTGGCAACAAAATTTAGCAATCCTCAGGGTGCCGGCAGCGAACGCGAGCAAGCGGTCGGCCTTGCCCGCATCACGTTTTTGCGAGAGATCAGTATGACGCACACCGTTGCCCGCACTCAGCGCGACGCATTTCTCGACACCATGGACTCCCTTCTGCCCTGGCCGAGCCTGTGCGCGATCGTGGAGCCGCATGGGCAGGCGCACGCGGACACGGAGCGCATGCTGCGCATCTGTCTGCTGCAAAGCTGGTTCGGTCTGTCCGATCGCGACTGCGAAGACGCCCTTACCGACAGCATCGGCTTGCAGCGATTCGCACGGATCGACGTCGAGCGCGGCATCCTTCCCGATGCGCAAGCCATCCGGCAGTTTCCCAGCGACTTGCAATCGGGCGAACGCGCGCGGCCGTTGGCAGCCGAAGTGAACCGTGTGTTGGCGGCGAACGGCATCCGCGTGAAGCCGGGCGCAATCGTCAACGCGCGCATTCTGGCGGACGGGCCGGGCCGGCGCGACGTGAGCGCACCCGAAATGCGCGCCGGTCAATCCGCCGCGCCCCCGAGCTTTGGCAGGACATACGAGCGGCAATCGATGCACGTCCGCCTCGCGCGTAAGCCTGCGACCGCCGTCTGCTCTGAGCGTGCCGCGCGGCTCGTTCAAGCCATTTCCAACGTGCGCAGCATCACCGGGAGCTAGTCGGCCAGTTCCACCGCCGAGCTGCGCGAATCGCTGAAAAACGCGCGCACGACATCCAGTTCGCGCGTGCGCTTGAACGGCGGCAGGCTTTGCCAGATGCGCCGTCCATATGGCTTGTCGACGAGGCGCGTGTCGCAGATCATCAGCACGCCGCGATCCGTTTCCGCGCGAATCAGACGGCCCGCGCCCTGCTTCAGCGTGATGACCGCCTGCGGCAACTGGTGCACGGCGAACGGACTCAGTCCCTTCTTCGTGAGCGCATCGAGCCGCGCGGCCAGCACCGGATCGTCCGGCGGTGCAAAAGGCAGCTTGTCGATGACGACGAGCGAAAGCGCATCACCGCGCACGTCGACGCCTTCCCAGAAGCTCTGGCTGCCCACCAAAATGGCGTTGCCGTACGCGCGAAAACGGTCCAGCAATTCGGTGCGGCTCGCATCGCCCTGAACGAGCAGCGGGTTTTGCCAGCCGCGACGCTCGATCACATCGCGCAGGCGCGCCGAAATGCGATCGACCGCGCGCAGCGTCGTGCAGAGCACGAACACGCCGCCGCCCGCCGCCTCGATCACGGGAAGCGCCGCCTCGAAGACGGCATCCGTGAACTGCGGCGACGACGGCTGCGGCAGATTGCGCGGCACGTACAGCAGCCCTTGCGTCGGATAGTCGAACGGGCTCGGCAGCGTCATGGAGCGGCGAGCGTTCAGGCCCATCTGCGCGGCGTAGTGCGTGAAGTCGCCGCGCACCGAAAGCGTCGCCGACGTGAAGATCCACGCGCGCGGCACGCCCGCGCGCTGCTTCGCGAAAATCGGCGCCACCGATAGCGGCGTCTCGTGCAACTGCACCGTATGCGAGAACACCTCGACCCAACGGACCATCTCGTTCGGCTCGTCCTTCGCCGTTTGTTGCGCGGTGTCTTCGTCGCCGGCGACCGCGCGTTCCAACGGCGTCGGCGGAGTCGTCCAGCCCGCGAGCAAGTCCTGCAACTCGCGCGCGCGGCGCACGAGCGCCTGCAGCGATTCGGCCCGTTCCGCATGCGACGACAACGCCGCCGCGAGCGCATCGAGATGCGTTTCGAGCGTATCGAGCGCCTCGAAGAGCGGATGCTCGTCCGGAAGCTGGCCGAGCGAAAAGCGCGCCGAGTCTTCCTTGAACGCGAGCCGCAGGTCACGCGCCGCGCGCTCCAGCGCCGCGCCGAGCTTGGTCCAGTCCGCAGCATCACGCGCGTGACTCAAGCCTTCCGCGACGGTATCGCGCGCCAGTTCCAGCAGTTGCGTCGTGGAAAGCGTCTCGCCGAAGAACAGCGTCGCCGTTTCGGGCAACTGATGCGCCTCGTCGAAGATGATGGTGTTGGCCATCGGCAGCAGTTCGGCCATGCCGGTGTCGCGCAGCATCACGTCCGCGAAGAACAGATGGTGATTCACCACCACGATGTCCGCCTGCTGCGCTTCCTTGCGCGCCTGCATCACAAAGCAGTCCTTGTAGTACGGGCAGTCCTGACCGAGGCAGTTGTCGCGCGTGGACGTGACCATCGGCCAGACAGGCGAATTCTCGGGGACGCTCGCAAGTTCGGCCTTGTCGCCGGTGCGCGTGATTTTGGCGAAGCGGACGATCTCCTGCAGATGCGACGTGTCCTGCCGCGACGGCAGCCGGCCGTTGTCGGCGGTGCGCTCCAGATAGTAGTGGCAGAGATAATTCGCGCGGCCCTTGAGCATGGCGACGGAGACCGGCACGGCGAGCGCGTCGCGCACGGTCGGAATGTCGCGCTGGAAAAGCTGGTCTTGCAGATGCTTCGTGCCCGTCGAGACGATGACCTTGCCGCCCCACAGCATGGCCGGAACGAGATACGCGTAGGTCTTGCCCGTGCCGGTGCCGGCCTCGACGATCAACGTGTTCTCGCCGCCGTCGATGGCCGCTTTCGCGGTCGCGATGCCCACATCGTCGGCAGTCTCTTCGTCCGGCGCATGCGGCTTGTCCGACGGCCCGAGCTTGCGCGCCGGACGGCGCTGCGCCTCGAACATCGCGGGCTCGGGCATGGCGCGGCCGGACGCTTCCATCGCCGCGGCGACCGAGCGCGCCATTTCGATCTGCGATGCGCGCGGCCGATAGCCGTCGATGGCGCGGGCGAGCAGGCCGTCGGCGGAGAAGATGGCATCGAGTTCGACGCTGCGTTTGTTCGTCAGCGCGAGCGGCGCGCTCGCGGCATCGGACGGTTGGGCGGGAGAGTTCAAAGGGAGCTAGATCCTGCGAATGCTGCGGGTTTCGTGCGATGCGCCACGCACGCGGGCGCCTGATGCGTCAGCGAGTCCTGCTCGCGCGGCGAGGCGGCTCAGTGCGGGTCCGTGTCCAGCTGCAATTGCAGCAGGAGTATGGTGTCTTTCACCTTGAGCTTGCGCTTCTTCAAGCGCCGCAGCTCGAGGTCGTCGATGCCGGACAGTTTGTCGATGAGCGTGTCCAGACCGCGATGCTCGTCCTGTAACTGCGCGATCCGGTCGCGGATCATGCCGGCATCCACGGCCGTTTGTCGGGGTGCGTTCAAGCGTTGCTGCATGCTCGCCTCCTGTCCCGGGACACGCGGTCGGCCCGGTGGCCCGGTCTTAGCGCCGACGCGGCGCTACTTGCCTTGCTGCTGTTGCTTCAACTGGTCCTGCTGAGCCTGTTGCGCCTGTTGCGCCTTTTCCTGTTGCTTGCGCGCGGCTTCCTTCTGACGCGCCTCCACTTCCGCGCGGTGCTGCGCGGCTTCTTGCTGCTTCTGCTCGAACCGCTGCGCCTTCTGCTCGCGTTCCTGCGCGTCCTGCACGCCGCGCGCACGCGCTTCGTCCAGCTTCTTCTGGTAGTCCGCCTGCTTCTGGTCGTAAGCCTTCTGGTTCGCCGCGCGCTGCGGCGCCTGGGCGTCGCGCTGCGCCGCGGCCAGTGCGTTCTGGCGCTGCTTGTCCTCGTACGCCTGCTGGTTCGCGCGTTCGTTGGCCGCGCGTTGCGGCGCTTCCGCGTCGTACTGCGCCTGCTTCAGCGCCGTCTGCCGGTCGCGCTCCTTCACTCGTTCGGCGCGTTGCTCGTCGTCCAGTGCGAGTTGCTCCTGCCGGATCTGCTGACGCGCCTCGCGCATCACGGTGCGCGCATTGTCGAGACAATGGTTCACGAAGAACTTGCTGTAGCAGTCATGCTGCTTCACGCCGTAGCGGTAGTCATTCTCCGACGTGCGCTGGTCGAGCGCCTTCTGGCGCCGCTCGTAGTCGGCCCGTAGAGCGGCGTCCGCGCTGCTGTCGGCGCTGGCCGAGCTGTGTTGGGACGCGTCGAGCGGCTGTGTGCTCACCGCCGTCGTCGGGTCGATGGGCTTCGGCGTCTGGGCGTTCACAGGCTGCGGCAAGACGGCGGCAAGCGCGCATATCGACGATGCGGCCGTGGCCATCGGCACGAGCTTCGAAAGGCGAAAGTTGAGCAAATTGATGAACGGCAACGTGATAAGGAATCAGGTGCGCGAAGGTGAAAAACGGGCTTGCGCGGTCCCGAAATTCTATCACCGCGCGCCGGAGCGCTCCGGCATTTATGGCAAAATGCCCCGCTCAGAAACCCGGCCCATCACTCGTCGCAGCGCGCCGCGAACACTCAGCGCCGCCCGCCCGGACCCGGCGAAGCAGGACGCCCGCGCCGCGCGCAGACGAGACAGCAGACAGCGCAATCATGACGGAAACCGTAGCACTCAAGATCGTACAGCGCATTGCCACCGAGCTCACCGTGCAGCCGCGCCAGGTCGCCGCCGCCGTGCAGCTTCTCGACGAAGGCTCCACTGTCCCGTTCATCGCCCGGTATCGCAAGGAAGTCACCGGCAATCTCGACGACACGCAACTGCGCACGCTCGAAGAGCGCCTCCTGTATCTGCGCGAACTCGAAGACCGCCGCGCGGCGATTCTGCAAAGCATCGACGAGCAAGGCAAGCTGACCGACGACCTGCGCGGCGCGATCGAAAGCGCCGACAGCAAGCAGGTGCTCGAAGACCTCTATCTGCCGTACAAGCCGAAGCGCCGCACGCGTGCCCAGATCGCGCGCGAAGCCGGGCTCGAGCCGCTCGCGCAGGCGCTGCTCGCGGATCCGACGCTCGATCCGCAAGCCGAAGCCGCCAAATTCGTCGATGCCGAAAAGGGCGTCGCAGACACAAAAGCCGCGCTCGACGGCGCACGCGACATCCTCTCCGAGCAATTCGGCGAAACCGCCGAGATTCTCGGCAAGCTGCGCGACTATCTATTCAACCAGGGGCTCGTCATATCGAGCGTGGTGGACGGCAAGGAAGGCGAAGAAGGCGAGAAATTCCGCGATTACTACGACTACAGCGAGACCGTGCGCACCGTGCCGTCGCATCGGGCGCTCGCGCTCTTTCGCGGGCGCAATGCAGGCGTGCTGTCGGTGAAGCTCGGTCTCGGCGAAGAGCTGGATACACAAGTGCCGCATCCGTGCGAAGCAATGATTGCGCACCACGTCGGCATCGCGAATCGCAACCGCCCGGCCGACAAGTGGCTTTCCGACGTCTGCCGCTGGTGCTGGCGCGTGAAGGTGCAGCCGCATATCGAGAACGAACTGCTCACGCAACTGCGCGAAGAAGCCGAACACGAAGCGATTCGCGTGTTTGCGCGCAATCTGAAGGACTTGCTGCTCGCCGCGCCCGCTGGACCGAAGGCCGTGATCGGTCTCGATCCGGGTCTGCGCACCGGCGTGAAGGTCGCGGTCGTCGACCGCACCGGCAAGCTGCTCGCCACCGATACGATCTATCCGCACGAGCCGCGCCGCGACTGGGACGGCTCGCTTGCGAAGCTCGCGCGGATTGCGCGTGAGACGAAGGCCGAGCTGATCTCCATCGGTAACGGCACGGCGTCGCGCGAAACCGACAAGCTCGCGAGCGAGCTCATCGCGAAGCATCCGGATCTCAAGCTGCAGAAGATCGTGGTGTCGGAAGCGGGCGCGTCGGTCTATTCGGCCTCCGAACTCGCGGCGAAGGAGTTTCCGGAACTGGACGTATCGCTGCGCGGCGCGGTGTCGATCGCGCGGCGTCTGCAAGACCCGCTCGCGGAACTGGTCAAGATCGAGCCCAAGGCCATCGGCGTCGGCCAGTATCAGCATGACGTGAATCAGCGCGAACTCGCGCGTTCGCTCGATGCAGTCGTGGAAGACTGCGTGAACGCCGTCGGCGTCGATGCGAACACGGCTTCCGTCGCCCTGCTCGCCCGCGTGTCGGGTCTCAATGCGACGCTCGCGCGCAATATCGTCGATTATCGCGACGCCAACGGGCCGTTCCCGTCGCGCGAGCATCTGCGCAAGGTTCCGCGTCTCGGCGACAAAACGTTCGAGCAGGCAGCGGGCTTTCTGCGCATCAACAACGGCGAGAATCCGCTCGACCGCTCGTCGGTGCACCCGGAAGCGTATCCGGTGGTTCAGCGGATCCTCGCGAAGATCAACAAGCATGTCGGCGATGTGCTCGGCAAGCGCGAGGCGCTCGCGGGACTTTCGCCGGCCGACTTCGTCGACGATCGATTCGGTCTGCCGACCGTGCGCGACATTCTCGCGGAGCTGGAAAAGCCGGGCCGCGATCCGCGCCCGGAGTTCAAGACCGCGACGTTCCGCGAAGGCATCGAGAAAATCTCGGATCTAGCGCCGGGCATGGTGCTCGAAGGCGTCGTGACGAACGTCGCGGCGTTCGGCGCGTTCGTCGATATCGGCGTGCATCAGGACGGACTCGTGCACGTGTCGGCCATGTCGACGAAGTTCATCAAGGACCCGCACGAAGTCGTGAAGGCCGGTCAGGTCGTGAAAGTCAAAGTGCTCGAAACGGACGTGAAGCGCCAGCGCATTTCGCTGACCATGCGCCTCGACGACGACTTCGCGCCGGCATCCACAGCCAACGCGGGGGCGCCTGCGCGCGGCGGGCAGGATCGTCGCGCGGGCGGCGGCGGGCGCGACGCGCGTTCGAATCAGCGCCGCGAGCCGGAACCGGCAGGCGCGATGGCCGCAGCGTTCGCCAAGCTCAAACGCTGATTCGGCAGGCTGCAACAAAAAACCCACGCTTAGCAGCGTGGGTTTTTTTGTGCGCGGCGCTTGGAAGCGCGATCAGATTTCGATCTTCGTACCGAGTTCGACCACGCGGTTTGCCGGAATGCTGAAGAAATCGGTCGGCTTCGCGGCGTTTTGATGCATCCATGCGAACACGCGTTCCCGCCACACCGACATGCCCGGCAACTCAGTCGGCACCACGGTTTCGCGCGCCATAAAGAACGACGTGTCCATCAGCTCGAAAGTCATCGCGTGCGTGCGGGTGATCTGCTCCAGCACGGCCTTCACGTCCGGCGTCTCGTTGAAGCCGTACGCCGCCTTCACGAGAAAGAGCCCGCCGCCGATATCCTTCACTTCCACGCGATGAGAGTCGTCTACATACGGAATATCGCGCGTGAGGAAGTTCAGGAAGATCGTGCGCTCGTGCAGCACCTTGTTGTGTTTCAAATTATGCAAGAGGCTGACCGGAACCAGCGAGTCGCTGCCCGTCAGATAGATGGCCGTGCCCGACACGCGATGCGGCGGGTGCGCCAGCAACCCCTGCAGGAATGGCATCAAAGGGATACCGTCGGCGGCGGTGCGGTCCTTCACGATCATGCGGCCCTTGTACCAGGTCATCAGCAGGAAAAAGAGCGCCCCGCCGATGCACAGCGGCAGCCAGCCGCCCTGCTCGATTTTCAGGAGGCTCGCGCCGAAGAAACCGATGTCGATCACCAGAAACACCGCGATCATCGCGCCGACCAGAAAGCGGTTCCAGCCCCACAGGTTCGTCATGACCACGGACACGAGGATGGTGGTCACGAGCATTGTCGCGGTGACGGCGAGACCGTAGGCCGCCGCCAGATTCTCAGAACTCTTGAAGCCGACGACGATGCACAGAATGATGAACAGCAGCATCCAGTTGACCAGCGGAATATAGATCTGCCCGATGGCCAGTTCCGATGTATGCAGGATCTTCATGCGCGGCACGTAGCCGAGCTGAATAGCCTGGCTCGTCAGCGAATACGCGCCCGAAATGACCGCTTGCGAGGCGATGACGGTGGCGATGGTCGAGAGAATGACGAGCGGCAGCAACGCCCATTCGGGCGCGAGCAGAAAGAACGGGCTTTCGATGGCTTTCGGCGAGTGCATCAGCAACGCGCCCTGACCGAAGTAGTTCAGCAGCAGCGACGGCATCACGATGGCATACCATCCGCAGCGAATGGGCTTCGCGCCGAAGTGCCCCATGTCCGCGTAGAGCGCTTCCGCGCCCGTCAGCACCAGCACGACCGAGCCGAGCACGATATACGCTTGCAGCACATGGTCGGCCATGAACGAAATCGCGTAGTACGGGTTCAGCGCAATCAACACGCCGGGCGCCAGCGCGATGTGATACGCGCCGAGCACGGCGAGCGTCAGGAACCACAGCAGCATGATCGGCCCGAACAGCTTGCCGACGACCGCCGTGCCATGCCGTTGAATCCAGAACAGCATGATGAGGATGACCATCGTGATGGGGATCACGTACGGCGACAGCTTGGGCGCGGCGATCTCAAGACCTTCCACCGCCGAAATGACGGACATGGCCGGCGTGATGACGGCGTCGCCATAAAACATGCAGGCGCCGAAAATGCCGAGCATCATGAGCACGCCAGACAGGCGGCCGGGATCTTTCACGCTGCGCAGCGCGAGCGTCATCATCGCGAATACGCCGCCTTCGCCGTTGTTGTCGGCACGCATCACGAAAAGCACGTATTTGATCGCGACCACCATCACGATGGCCCAGAACAGCAAGGAGATGACGCCGAGAATCGAGGCTTCGGAAAGTCCGATGCCGTGCGAGGGGCTGAAGGCTTCCTTCAGCGCGTAGAGAGGACTCGTGCCGATGTCGCCGAAGACGACGCCGATGGCCGCGAGCGCAAGCGAAGGCAACGGCTGTTTGCGCTCTTGCGCGTGAGTCAGGGTAGTCATAGAAGCGAGATGTCCGTCCAGAGCGGAGAAAAACCGAACGCCATTCTATCTAACGCCGCACGCGAAAACGCGCCTCTCGCATGTTGCTCACGCGCCACGAGAGACGCGACTGGAAGTTTAGCATCGTGCCCCGAACGCGTCGGCGCGCGGCGCGCGCTTTCACGCCGCCTTCGCGCAGCTTGGCATGCGCGTCACACCGAAAGCGGCCCGAAACGCAAAACGCCGTTGCGCCGGGCGAAGGCCCGGACACAACGGCGCTTGGCGTCGAAACAATCGAGTGCTGCCTTACGCGCGGCTGTTCTGCATGCCCCGCTTGATCCACGCGCCGAGGTTGTGCGGACGCACGGTGTCCCACTCCTCGAAAGGCTGATGAATCCACGGATTCGTTTCGAGAAACTGAACGTGGTAGTCGGGCTTCACCTTCGAGCACGCCTTGTACCACAGCACCGCCGAACGCACGGCCGTGATCGCCGGATAACGCTCCTTGAGATGCTCCTGCACGCGCGCGAGCGTGACGCCCGAATCGACCAGATCGTCGACCAGCAACACGTTGCCCGACAATTCGCCACGCGTCATCGTGATGTACTGCGCGATGTCGAGGTCGCCCTGCTGCGTACCCGCGGCTTCGCGATACGAACTCGTTGCGAGGATGGCGAGCGGCAAATCGTAGATTCGCGACAGCTGGTCCCCCACGCGCAGGCCGCCGCGCGCGAGACACAGGATCTTGTCGAACTTCCATCCGGAGTCGTGCACGGTCAGCGCGAGCAGTTCGATCAACCGGTGATACTCGTCCCAGTTGACCCAGAGATTCTTGTCGTCGTTACGCGGGTCGGTCATCGCGATCATGGTGAGGCTCTTTCAATTGCATACTGCGGTTATATACGAAATGTGGCCGCATGAAGCGGCCACATTCTTTACAGCGTCCGGTTCAGGTCGAGGCGCGGCGGCGCTCAGACCTTGAACGGATGACGAAGCAGAATGGTTTCGTCGCGGTCCGGACCGGTCGAGACCATGTCGATCGGCACGCCGGCCACTTCCTGCACACGCGTGAGATAGGCGCGCGCATTGTCCGGCAGGCTGTCCCACTGCGTGATGCCGATAGTGCTTTCCTTCCAGCCGCCGAACGTCTCGTAGACCGGCTCGCAGCGCGCCACTTCCGATGCGCCACGCGGCAGGATATCGACCGGCTTGCCGTCGAGCGTATAGCCGACGCACAGCTTCACTTCTTCGAGGCCGTCGAGCACGTCGAGCTTGGTCATGCACAGGCCCGAGATGCCGTTGATCTGGATCGAGCGGCGCAGCGCGGCGGCGTCCAGCCAGCCCGTGCGGCGCGGACGGCCCGTGACCGAGCCGAACTCCTTGCCGACGGTGGCCAGGTTCAGGCCCACCTGATCCTGACGCTCGGCGTTGTCCGCGTCGTACAGCTCGCTCGGGAACGGGCCCGAACCGACGCGCGTGCAATACGCCTTCGTGATGCCGAGAATGTAGTTGAGCTTTTGCGGACCGACGCCCGCGCCCGCCGTCGCCGCACCCGCGACGCAGTTGCTCGACGTGACGAACGGGTACGTGCCGTGGTCGATATCGAGCAGCGTGCCTTGCGCGCCTTCGAACAGCAGATTGCGGCCAGCGTGGTTTTCGTCGTAGAGACGGCGGGAAACGTCGGTGACCATGGGCGCCAGACGGTCGGCGAAGCCGAGCATAGCCTCGAGCGTTTCCTGGAAGTCGACGGCCTTCGCGCCGAGGTACTGCGTCAGCACGAAGTTATGGAAGTCGAGCGCCTCGGCAAGACGTGCCTCGAAGACAGGACGGTCGAAGAGATCCTGCACGCGCAAGCCGCGACGCGCGACCTTGTCTTCATACGCAGGGCCGATGCCGCGGCCGGTCGTGCCGATCTTGCCGGCGCCGCGCTTCGCTTCGCGTGCCTGGTCGATGGCGACGTGATACGGCAGAACCAGCGTGGCGGCTTCGGAAATGAAAAGGCGCTTGGAAACGTCGATGCCCGCGCCTTCCAGTTCGTCGATTTCCTTGAACAGTGCCTCGGGCGACAACACGACGCCATTGCCGATGTAACAGGCCGTGCCGGCGCGCATGATGCCCGACGGGATGAGGCGCAGAATGGTTTTCTTGCCGCCGATGATGAGCGTGTGTCCGGCGTTGTGACCGCCCTGGAAGCGCACGACGCCCTGGGCGTGGTCCGTCAGCCAGTCGACGATCTTGCCCTTGCCCTCATCACCCCACTGGGTGCCCACCACGACGACATTGCGTCCTGGGTTCACATTCACTGCACTGGCAGACATGTTGATTCGTTAGCTGGTTAAAAACGTATTTTACCTATGTTCGCGGCGCGTTCCGAATTTTTCGGGATACGTTTCGCGATTCCGTCACGTCGGCGCGCGCGACGCGCGCCTTCGCAAAAGTCCTTGCCGATCAGACGCCTGCGCGCACCGGCGTCACCCGCTCTTCCACCATCCAGCGGCCGTGGCGCTCCACGAGCACGCGGTCGAACGCGAACTCGTCGAGGTCGTGATCGTGGCCCGGCAGCGCCTGAATGACGACTTCTCCCGCATCGCGCAGCGCCGCGACTGCCGTGCGCAGCGGTTCGTCGTGCTTCCACGGCGCGAGGATCGCGCTGCCGCGTGCATCGACGGGCGAGATGCGCGCGACTTCGCGCAAATCGAGCGAAAAGCCCGTCGCGGGGCGCGCCCGGCCGTAGGCGAGACCCACGTCGTCGTAACGGCCGCCGCGCGCGACCGCGTTGGGCACGCCATCGACATACGCCGAGAACATCACGCCGCTGTGGTATGCGTAGCCGCGCAGGTCCGCGAGATCGATCATCAGTTCGGCGCCATTGGCCTGCGCCGCGAGAAACGCGAGGTCGTCGAGCGCGCGCGCGATCACGGGCAGATTGGGCAAGCGCGCGCGCGCCGCCTCCAGCACCGACGCATCGCCGTACAGCGACGGCAGCGCGCGCAACGCCTCACGCGGCACGTGACCGAGATGCGCCGTCAGTTCGTTCAGGCGCGGCACGTCCTTCGCTGCGAGCGCGTCGTAGAGCGCCTCGCCGAGCGATGCCGCCGCCGGCTCTAGATCCAGCAACGCCGCCAGCACGCCGGCGTGGCACAGATCGAGTCGCACTTTCGTCAGACCGGCGAGATGCAGCGAATCGAGCATCAACTGCTGAATTTCGAGATCAGCTTCGAGCCCGGCGTGACCGAAAATCTCCGCGCCGATCTGAATCTGCTCGCGCGTCGCATGTAGCCCGCGCGGACGCGTGTGCAGCACGACGCCGGCATAGCACAGGCGCGTCACGCCCTGCCGGTTGAGCAGGTGCGCGTCGATGCGCGACACCTGCGGCGTGATGTCCGCGCGCAGGCCGAGCGTGCGCCCGGAAAGCTGATCGACGAGCTTGAACGTGCGCAGGTTCAGGTCGCTGCCGCCGCTCGTCAGAAGCGATTCGAGATATTCGAGCATCGGCGGCATGACGAGTTCGTAGCCATACGAACGGAACCGGTCGAGCAGACGGCGGCGCAGCTCTTCGATCTTGCGCGCTTCCGACGGCAACACGTCGGCAATATTCTCGGGAAGGAGCCAGGTGGACATCGATACGTTTCCTGCGGGGCGCGACGCGTCAAAGCGCGGCGCGCATGGAAGGATAAGAACAAAGATAGGCGAAAAGACGCAGCTTCGCGGCTAGGTCGCGATGACGAGCAGAATCAGCCCGAGGACCATCGCGATCAACCCGCCGATGCGGATGTGATGCGGCGGCCGCTCGGCGATGCGGCGGAACGTATCGCGCCAGGCCGTCGGAAAGACGAAGGGAAACATGCCTTCGATAATCAGCATCAACGCAAGAGCGAGCAGTATCGTCTCGACCATTGTCTACGGTGGATGAGCACCGCGCGGCGAGCGAGCCGCGCGGCGCGGGTGCGGTCAGCGCCTCGGCGCGGCGGAAGCGGACGCGTCCGCGCCGCCGTTCGGGCTCTTCATGAAGCGAAAGAAATCGCTGCTCGGGTCGACCACGATCACGTCGCCCGGCTTGAACGTCTTCTTGTACGCTTCGAGGCTCTGATAGAACTGATAGAACTGCGGATCGCGTCCATAGGCATCGGCGGCGATGGCTGCCGCCTTGCTGTCTCCTTCGCCCTTGATGGACTGCGCCTGGCTGTAGGCGTCGGCAAGAATCTGCTGCTGCTCGCGCTCTGCGTCGGCCTTGATCTTGTCGGCGTCCGCCGTGCCTTTCGCGCGCTCGCTCGCGGCCGCTTGCTGGCGCGCCGCGATCATGCGTTTGTAGACGGAATCCGCCACCGCCGACGGAAAGTCGACGCGCGCCATCTGCAGGTCGACCAGCTGCACGCCGAACGCCGACGCCGCGCCTTCAACGGCCTTTTGCGCCTCGGTCTCCAGCGTCTGCTGATTGGCGAGCGCATCGATGAGCGTGCGATTTGCGAACGCGCTCGCGAGCGCCGTGCGGATCAGCCCGGTCAGGCGTTCTTGCGCGCTTTGCGTGTTCTTCTCGTTGCTCACGAAGAGCTTGAGCGGATCAGCCACGCGATATTTGACGACCGTGTTCACCAGCACTTCGTTCTTGTCGGACGTGGTGAAGCGGTCTGCCCCGCCCTCGTCGATGGTGAGCGTGCGCGTGTCGATGAGGGTCAGCGTCTGAAACGGCGGCGGCAGCTTGAAATGCAGGCCCGGACCGTCGAGATGCGGGTTGCTGTCGCCGTGCGCGGCAACGACGCCCGCATGCCGTTCGTCGACGGTAAAGACCATCGACGAGCCGATGAACAGCACGACGACGACAGCGACCACGAGCGCAATGATTCGATTCATGTTCGGCGCTCCTTACTGCAGGTCGTCTTGACGGCTGCGCGAGCGGAACGCGTCGCGCGAGCGCAGCGGATCGCCTGCGCCGCTCGCGGCGTTCGGCGCGCTCGCGCCTGCCGCCCCGCTCGCGGGCACCGCAGCGGCCGAAGCGGCCGTCGCGCCTTGGGGGCGCACTTCGGCGTTCGCGGCGGCGGGCGCACTGGCCGACGCGGCGTCGCCCGTGTTCGCGGCTGCGTCCTTCGCCTGCTGCCGGTTCGCTTCGACGAGCTTGTCGAGCGGCAAATACACGACGTTGTTGCCAGCCTTGCTGTCCACGAAAACCTTCGTGGTGCGGGAGTAGATCTGCTGCATCGTGTCCAGGTACATGCGTTGGCGAATGACGGCGGGCGCCTTCGAGTATTCGGCGTAGACCTGCTTGAAGCGCTCGGCGTCGCCCTGCGCCTGCGTGACTTCGCGATTGCTGTAAGCGGTCGCTTCGTCGATCATCTTCGCGGCATCGGCCTTCGCGCGCGGCAGCAGTTGGTTTGCGTAGGCTTCGGCGGTGTCGCGGGCGCGCTCGTTGTCCTGCCGCACGCGCGACGCTTCTTCGAACGCGGCCTGCACTTGAGTGGGCACCTGCACGCTCTGCACCGTGACGCCCGTCACTTGCAAGCCAGTGCGGTAGGCGTCGAGCGAATGCTGGATGGTCTCGGCAAGACGCGCGCGCAGCGTGTCGCGGTCTTTGTAGAGCAGATCGTCCGTCGCGGATGCGCCCGCGATCTCGCGGATGGCAGCTTGCGCGGCTTCGGTCACGCTCTGGTCGGGATCGAGATTGCGAAAGAGGAAGTCGGTGGGCGACTTGATCTGGTACTGCACGGCGAAGCGCACGTCGAGAATGTCCGCATCGTTGGTCAGCAGCGATGCATCGCGCACGTTGCCCTGCGCGAGCGCGACGCCGCGGCCGATCTCGACCGAGCGGATCTGCGACGTATCGACGATATCGTGCGACTGAAACGGATACGGCAGGCGCCAGTGAATGCCTTGCGGCACCGTCTGCCGATACTGGCCAAACTGGGAGACCACGCCCACATGCCCGTCCTGCACGACGAACACGCCGCTGCCAAGATAAATGGCAATCAGCACGCCAATGACGATGCCGACCCCGATCTTGGTTCCGCGGCCGTTGTCGCGCGGCATGCCGCCGCCCGGCTTGCGGCCGAAGATGCCCGCGATACGGCGGTTGAATTCGCGCCACATCTCGTCGAGGTCGGGCGGGCCTTCTTCCTTGCCATTGCCGCGCTTGCCGTCCTGCGGACGCTTCGCATCGTTCTTGACACCATTGCCGTCGCCTCGCCCCCAGCGCGGATCGTTGATCGAAAAGACAGCACGCATGCGCTGCCTGTTAGTCCGCTCGTTGTAATCGTTCACTCGGTGATTCACCATTAGACAGCCGGTTCGATGCCGCGTCGGTATTGCGGAGCAGTTCAGTGTCCGTGCTCGGGAACCTTGTGGCCGTCACGTTGTTCGGCTGGCCGGTGGTCTTCCGGCTGCGCGTTGGCGTCGTGTGTCTCGTTCGGCCCGGATTGCGCGGACTGCGTGGCTTCCGGCGCATCCGAGGGTTCCGCCGGCGGTTGTGTTTCGGCGAGCACGCTGGGTAAGCTTTCTTCGGGTACCCCTTCTTCGGCCGCAGCAATTTCGGCGATGGCGGCGCGCAGCGCGTCGAGTCCCTGACCGGTGCGCGCGCTTAAAAAGACGCGCGAAATATTACCATACTCGTCCCTTTCAACCGCTTCGCCGCGGGCCGCGAGTTCCGGCACTGCGTCGATCTTGTTGAAGACGAGAACCTGACGGATCGACTCCGCGCCGATGCCGCGCAATACCTCGTTCACCTGATCGATCTGATCGAGGCGCACGGGGCTCGACGCATCCACGACGTGCAGCAGCAGGTCCGCGTGGACGGTTTCTTCCAGCGTCGCGCGAAATGCGGCGACGAGCTGGTGCGGCAGCTCGCGGATGAAGCCCACCGTATCGGACACGACCACTTGCCCCGCCTCTTCGCCGAGAAACACGCGGCGCGAAGTGGTGTCGAGCGTGGCGAAGAGTTGATTGGCGGCGTAGGCCTGTGCCTTGGTCAGCGCGTTGAAGAGCGTCGACTTGCCGGCGTTCGTATAACCGACGAGCGACACCGACAGCGTGCGATTGCGCGTGCGCTGCCGCCGCTGCGTGCCGTGCTGACGGCGCAGCTTCGCGAGACGCGTCTTGAGCGCCTTGATGCGCTCGCCGATCAGGCGGCGGTCGGTTTCCAGCTGCGTTTCGCCGGGACCGCGCAAGCCGATGCCGCCCTTCTGCCGTTCGAGGTGGGTCCACGCGCGAATGAGCCGCGTCGACAGGTACTGCAACTGGGCCAGTTCGACCTGCAGTTTGCCTTCGTGGCTGCGTGCGCGCTGCGCGAAAATATCGAGAATGAGACTCGTGCGATCCACCACGCGGCGGTTCAGCGCCACCTCGAGATTGCGCTGCTGCGCCGGTGCAAGGGCGTGATTGAAGATGACGAGTTCGACGTCGTTCGCTTCGCAGGAAAGGCGCAATTCTTCGACCTTTCCGCTGCCGATGAACATTTTGGCGTCCGGACTGGACCTGCGTCCGGTGAGCGTAACGGCGGGATGGGCGCCCGCGCTTTCTGCGAGCAGACTGAGTTCTTCGAGACTGGCTTCGAAATCGATCTTGCCGAAGTCGATGCCGACGAGTGCGGCGTTAATCAAATTGATGTATTCGTTTTGAAGCGACCGGCGAGTCGCATTAAGTGCGATCTTGCCGCCGGTCGCGACGAGGTTTAGGACGATTCGGCGTCCGGATGGAAATTCACCGGACGGGCCGGCACGACCGTAGAAATGGCGTGCTTGTAGACCATCTGGGTGACCGTATTTCTGAGCAACACGACGTACTGGTCGAACGATTCGATGTTCCCTTGAAGCTTGATGCCGTTGACCAAGTAGATCGACACCGGCACGTGCTCTTTACGCAGTGCGTTCAAAAACGGGTCTTGTAACAATTGCCCTTTGTTGCTCATAGCAAACTCCGTATTTTTTTGCAGGTTAGAAGTATTGTGGACGAAGAAAAAGAGATCCGCCGACAATCGCTACACTATAGCTGATTTTCGTTTCCGCAAGAGATCGGCCACCCGGCCAATCGGGCCGCAACGCTTGACTCAAGCGGCTCTCAGTCCTTGTCCGCATAAGGGTTCTTGCTCGAGCGGAACTCTATGCGCAATGGAGTGCCGGCCAGTCCAAAAGTTTCTCGAAAGCGCCCTTCCAGATACCGTTTATAGGTATCGGTGACCGCATCGAGCGCGTTGCCATGCACGACGATGATCGGCGGATTCTGACCGCCCTGGTGCGCATAGCGAAGCTTAGGCCGTACGGGCCCGCGGCGGCGCGGCTGCTGGAACTCGACGGCTTCGATCAGCGCGCGCGTGAGCTTCGGCGTCGGCAGCTTGGCCATCGCGGCGGCGTAGGCGTCGTCCACCGATTTCATCAGCGCGCCGATGCCGGTTTTCTCCAGCGCGGAGACGTAGTGGAATTTAGCAAAGTCCAAAAACTTGAGCTTGCGCGTGAGATCGGCCTTGGTGCGCTCGCGCACATGCGAGTCCAAACCGTCCCACTTGTTCACACCAACCACCAGCGCGCGTCCCTGTTCGACGACGAAACCCGCGATGTGCGCGTCCTGATCCGAGATGTCCTGCTGCGCGTCGAGCAGCAGGATCACGACGTTCGCATCCGAGATCGACTGTAGCGTCTTCACGACCGAGAACTTCTCGATCGCCTCGAACACCTTGCCGCGACGACGCAGGCCGGCCGTGTCGATCAAGGTGTATTTGCGGCCTTGTCGCTCAAAATCAACATAGATCGAATCGCGCGTGGTGCCGGGCATGTCGAACGCGATCACGCGCTCTTCGCCGATCAGCGTATTGACGAGCGTCGACTTGCCGACGTTCGGTCTCCCGACGATAGCGATCTTCACGCCATGCTGCGCCTTCTCTTCCTCGCTTTCCTCGGGCTGACCGGCATAGGCGATGTCGAGCGCATCGTTGATCATCTCCGTCACGCCGTCGCCGTGCGCGGCCGAGATGGCTCGGGGATCGCCTAGACCGAGCTCGTAGAAATCCGACGCGACCGCCGTGTACTTCATGCCCTCGGCCTTGTTCACGACGAGAAAAAGCGGCCGGCCGGTCTTGCGCAGATAGTCGGCGATCGACTTGTCCTGCGGCGCGAGCCCGTTGCGTCCATCGACGATGAACACGACGACGTCCGCTTCTTCCACGGCCTGCCGCGTCTGGCGCGCCATTTCGTGCAGGATGCCGTCTTTCGCGACCGGCTCGAAGCCGCCCGTATCCACGACGAGATACGGCCGTTCGCCGCCGACGCGGCCTTCGCCATAGTGGCGGTCGCGCGTTAGGCCGGGCAGGTCGGCGACGAGCGCATCACGCGAGCGCGTCAGCCGGTTGAAGAGAGTCGATTTCCCCACATTGGGGCGCCCGACGAGGGCAATCACGGGTTTCATCAGATGTTGTTCACGGTTGAACGCAAGGCGGACGCGAAACGTGCGATGGGACAGGTCGTCCCGCATACGCCGCGCAATGGCTGCGCTTGTCGAAAATTAGCATGGATTTGGCTCGCGCCACGCGAGAGCGCGTAGCGGTCGAGCATCGGCGCGGTGCGCCGGTCTGTTGCCAGTCCGAGGGCTATTCTCGCGCCGCGTCACCGCGCGACGCGCTATGTTCTGTCACGCCCTGCGTATCAGGTAGTGTCGTCGGGCGCGCACGGTGGACGCGCTCCGCTTGCTGCTTGCCACGCGGACGAACCCGTCAGCACGGCTTTTTGCGGCGCTTCGTCTCGGGCGAGCCGAAGCGCCTTTCTTGGAACTTACTGCGGACGGAAGCCGTAGAGATCACCGTCATGCGTCTGGACGACGAGCGTATTGCCCGCCAGAACCGGCGCAGCGGTGATCGGGCTGCCGTCGGTCGGCGCGCGACCGACGAGTTCGCCGTTGTCCGCGCTGAGGAAATGGACGAAGCCCTTGTAATCGCCCAAAACGACCGCGCGCCCGAGGATGAACGGCACGCTGACCTGACGATTCTTGAGCTTGTCGCTCTTCCAGACGGGCGAACCGTCAGCGGCACGGAACGCGTTCACAACCGACCAGTCGTCGCCCGCCGCGACGATTTGTTCGTCTTGCGCCAGGCCGCTGTCGCTCGAAAAGTTCTTCTCCCACACCGGACGGCCCGAATTGGCGTCGAAGCAGCCGATCTTGCCCTGGAACGTGACCGCGCAGGTCTGCGCGCCGACGAGGCCGGGCGCGCCCGTCACGTCGTTGATGCGCTCGACTTCGGTCACGCCCTTCGGATACGACACCGGCGCTTGCCAGTAGGCATCGCCCGTTTGCAGATTGATGGCGGCGAAATTACCGCCCGGGAAGCCCGCGAGCACCGCCTGGCTGCCGGCGAACGTCATGCCGGCGGCCACGCGCAGGTTCAACGGCACCGCGCGCAACTGGAAGATCCACTTCTGCTCGCCGGTCTGCGCGTTGAACGCAATGACCTTGCCGTCGATGGTGCGCACGATCACGAGATCGTTGCCGACGAGCGGCGGCGAGATGATCTCGCCCGGCGCAATCGCGGTCCACAACTGCTTGCCGTCGGATCCGAGCGCGTAAACCGCGCCTTTCAGCCCGCCGACCGCGGTCAGATTGCCGTCGCTGCCGACGCCCGCCGACAGATCATCTTTCAGCTTCGTGCGCCAGACATCCTGCCCGGTCTTGGCATCGATCTTCGCGACCGTGCCGTTTTCGCCCGCCGCATAGACGGCATCGCCCACGGCAACCGGCGCGAACAGATAGCGGCCGGCCTTGCCGACGCTCGCCTTCCACGCCTGGTTGACGTTGAGCACCGGCTTGAAATCGACGAGCGGAGTCGGCACGCGCCGCTCGTCCTTGGTCGACGAACAGGCGGCCAGTAGCACGGTCATCGCGCAGGCGAACGGCACGGCGTAGCGTTTCAATTGAATCATCGGTGGACGCAACATGAATGGGTGAATTCGGTTGACCGGCGCAGCCGCGGATCGCTTACGGGCGATGCACGGCGCGGCGGCTTGATTGGCGAAACGGCTCCGGCGCTAACGAAGCGCCGGACGTCGGAAGCGATGCGAATCAGCCGCCGAGCGCATCGAGCTTGAACTGGACGAGTTGCCGCGCAGAAGTGTCGTTCGCCGGTAATGCTTCGAGCGCCGTCTTGTAGGCAGTGCGCGCATCGTCGCGTTTCCCTTGTGCGGCGAGCAGATCGCCGCGGCGGTCCGCGATGACGCCCTTGAACGCATCGAGCGGCGCATCGGCGAGGAGCTTCAGGCCCGCGTCGTAGTTCTTCTCGTCGAAAAGCACGAGCGCGAGGCGCAGCTTTGCGATCTGCTTGTACTCGTCGTCCTTCGCGTGATCGACGGCCCACTGCAACTGCGCCTTGGCGCCGGCCGTGTCGCCTGCCATATACAGCGACTTCGCCGCCGCGAGCGCGGACATCTCGGCGTAAGCGGTGCGGCCGAACTTGTCTTCCATGTCCGATGCGACGCGCGCGACCAGCTTCTGATCGTTGCCGTTCACGGCCTGCTGAAGCTGGTCGTACAGCACTGACGCCTCGGCAGCCTGACGGCGTTGCCAGTAATTCCAGCCGTTGAAAGCAGCCGCAACGACGAGCGCCACGAGCACGATCCACGTCGTGGCGTTACCCCATTTAGCCCACCAGGCCTTGACACTTTCCAGCGATTCTTGTTCGTCGTGGTAACTCATCGTCCAGCTATTCCTTCCTGCGTTTCATTGCCCTTCGTTCGCGTGTCGCGATGGCGGAACGTGCTTGCATGCGCTTAATGCGCTCTCACGCCGCTCCGCCGAATGCGCCCGGCTGCGCTGCAATGCCTATCTATTAGGCATCCTCGTCGGCGGCGGTTGCAACCATCGCATTGATTAGGTATTCGGTCAAGTCTTCCGCCGGAACGTTCACCTGTTCGTTCTTTTCCGCATCGGATGTTTCGCCGCCCGAGCGGCGCAGCGGCTTCACGCCGATCATGCCCTGCGCGAGTTCGTCTTCGCCCAGCACCACGGCGAACGCCGCGCCGCTCGCGTCCGCCTTCTTCATCTGCGACTTGAAGCTGGAAGACGCGCCGTCCGGGCTGCAATGCAGAATCACGTCGAGCCCCGTGTCGCGCAGACGCTCGGCCACGATGAACGCCTGCTCTGCTGCCTGCTCGCCCTGATGCACGACGTAGACGTCCGTACCCTCGGCTTCCGGCACCAGATTTTCTTCCTTCAGCAGTTCGAGAATACGCTCGACGCCCATCGCCCAGCCGCACGCGGCGGTCGGCTTGCCGCCGAGCTGCTCGATCAGCGGATCGTAGCGCCCGCCGCCCGCCACCGTGCCTTGCGCGCCGAGCTTGTCGGTCACCCACTCGAACACGGTGAGGTTGTAGTAATCGAGCCCGCGCACGAGACGCGGGTTGATCGTGAACGGAATGTTGTTCGCCTTGAGCAGCCGCTGCACGCCTTCGAAGTGCTTGCGCGACTCTTCGCCCAGAAAATCGACGAGCTTCGGCGCGTTCTGCGCGATCTCCTGCATCGCCGGATTCTTCGTGTCGAGCACGCGCAGCGGGTTCGTGTAGAGACGGCGCTTCGCTTCCTCGTCGAGGACATCGACGTGCTGTTCCAGATACGCGATTAGCTTTTCGCGATGCGCCGCGCGCTCCGCTGCCTGACCGAGCGAGTTCAGTTCGAGACGGATGCCCGTCAGCCCGAGGTCGTCCCACAAACGCTGACACATCATGATGATTTCGGCGTCCGTGTCCGGACCCGCGAAGCCAAGCGCCTCGACGCCGACCTGATGGAACTGGCGGTAACGCCCGCGCTGCGGACGCTCGTGCCGGAACATCGGGCCGATGTACCACAGGCGCTTCGGACCGTCGTACAGCAGGTTATGTTCGATAGTCGCGCGCACGACGGCCGCCGTGTTTTCCGGGCGCATGGTGAGATGCTCGCCGTTCAGCGCGTCGGTGAAGCTGTACATCTCTTTCTCGACGATATCGGTCACTTCACCGATGCCGCGCGTGAAAAGCTGCGTGTGCTCGACAATCGGCGTGCGAATGTTCTGATAGCCGTATGCGCGCAGCATCGACTTCACGGTGGTCTCGAAAAAGTCCCACAGCGCGGCATCCTGCGGGAGGATGTCGTTCATGCCCTTCACGCCCGTCAGCTTCGCGAGCCGTTTCTTCTGTTCAGTCATCTGTCTTTAGATTGATGCCGCGGACGTTTCGACGCGCTTGCCGTAAGTGCGCTCGACGTAGTCGCTAACGATTTGCTGGAATTCTTCGGCAATGCGCTCGCCGCGCAGCGTCTTCACCTTCACGCCGTCGACGAACACGGGCGCGGCCGGATTTTCGCCCGAACCCGGCAGGCTGATGCCGATGTTCGCGTGCTTCGACTCGCCCGGGCCGTTGACGATGCAGCCCATCACGGCGACGTGCATCTTTTCAACGCCGGGATACTGATCGCGCCAGACGGGCATCGAGCTGCGCAGGTACGTCTGGATTTGCGACGCGAGTTCCTGGAACAGCGTGCTCGTCGTGCGCCCGCAGCCGGGGCACGCAATGACCATCGGCGTGAACGAGCGCAAGCCCATGGTCTGCAAAATCTCTTGTCCGACGACCACTTCGCCCGTGCGCGCGCCGCCCGGCTCGGGCGTGAGCGAAATGCGAATGGTGTCGCCGATGCCTTCCTGCAGCAGCACCGACAGCGCCGCCGTGGACGCCACGATGCCCTTCGAGCCCATACCGGCCTCGGTCAGGCCGAGATGCAGCGCGAAGCTGCAGCGCTTCGCCAATTCGCGATAAACAGCGATGAGGTCCTGAACGCCGCTCACCTTGCACGACAGGATGATCTTGTCGCGTCCGAGCCCCAATTCCACCGCGCGCTCCGCAGAGCCGATCGCCGACTGGATCAACGCCTCGTACATCACGCTCTGGAGCTCCCACGGCGTGGCGCGCGCGGCGTTTTCGTCCATCATGCGCGCGAGCAGGTCCTGATCGAGACTGCCCCAGTTCACGCCGATACGCACCGGCTTGTCGTACTGGATGGCCGCTTCGATCATCTGCGCGAATTGCGTGTCGCGCTTGGCGCCCTGACCGACGTTGCCCGGGTTGATCCGATACTTCGACAACGCCTCGGCGCACGCGGGATGATCCCGCAGCAGCAAGTGGCCGTTGTAGTGGAAGTCGCCGACGAGCGGCACGGTCACGCCCATGCGGTCGAGTTGCTCGCGAATATGCGGGACGGCGGCCGCGGCTTCCGGCGTATTCACCGTGATGCGCACGAGTTCGGAGCCGGCTTGCGCGAGTTCCTTGATCTGGATCGCGGTGCCGATGGCGTCGGCCGTATCGGTGTTGGTCATCGACTGGACGCGAACGGGCGCGTCGCCGCCGATGGTCACGAGCTGGCCGCCCCAGCGCACGTCCACTGCATGGGACGAACGGCGCGGCAACGGACCGCCGAAGACCGGCTCGGTCGAACACACTTTGCTGCTGATCAGGGATTGAGCTTCGGATTGCATCGAAAAACCCTATGGCAACCGGGGCGCTGCAAGGCAGCGGAAGTTGCTTGAATGGAACCTCGAACGGGCGTCACGGCCAATACCGAGACGCCCCTGACTTGTCCGCGCGTCGCGCGGGGCCTCAAGCCGCCCGCATGATTTCCTTACGGCAGCGAGAAGCGCGCGACGTTTCCGCGAGCGGAAGAATACTTCTTGGCGTCGACGGGCTCGTCGTCCACCGACAGCGATTCGACGCCTCGCGCGTTTCCGACGGTCACCTTGAACGGCGCCTCGCCTTGAACACGCTGTGTGCTGCCCGCACGCACGAGGCCGGAGAACACTTCCTTGCCGTCCTTGCCGCGCACGCTGAACCAGCTATCTTCCTTCACTTTCAGTTCGACGGCGTTCGCGCCCTTGCCGGTGCTTGCGACCGTCGCCGCCGAAGCCGCAGCCGCAGCCGCCGATGCTGCCTTCGGCGCCGGTGCGGTCGTTGCGGGAGCGCTTGCAGCCTGCACCGCCGTGATCGTCGAGGACGACGCCGGCAGCGCGTTCGTGCCGAGCGGACGCGGCATCGGCTGCTCGCCGGGCGCGGCCGCCACTTCGGGCAGCGACGCCTCGCCGGTATTCGCGGCGGCGGCTTCGTCGGGCGTCGCGACTTGCGACGCCGCGGGCTTGTCGCCCGACGTCGCGGCGACTCCCGCGCCCGTGCTCGACTTGATCCGCGCGAGCCATGCCGACGAATCGCCACCGGTGTGCCACATCACGAGCACTGCCAGCACCGCGACGATTGCCAGAACGCCCCACAGCCACGAACGCTTGCGACCCGACGAATTACCGAGCGGCACGGACACACGGCCGCGCGGCAATCCCGCGCCGGACGAGGCCGGCACCTTCAGATTGTGCTCGACCGGCATGCCATCGCGGCGGAACGCCTGCGTGAACGGCGCCGGGTCGGCACCAAGGATTTTGGCGTAGCTGCGCACGATGCCCGCGGCGAACGTCCGGTCGGGCAATTGACTGATATCGCCCTCTTCGAGCGCGGCAAGCTTCTGCGGCGACACCTTGAGCCGGGCCGAAACGTCGTCGATCGACCATGCTTTCGCGCTTCGGAGCTGCGCGAGACGCGCGCCGACTGCCTGCAGCGAGTCCAGCGTCACCGGCTGGCTTTCGCGCGATGCCGCCCCTCCGACTCGCGTCCGGGCATCATGCTGATCGCCGGACATTTCGTCGGTATGACTGCCGAAAGGCGTCGGGTGTTGCGGCTCACTCATCCCAAATTCCTCGCATCGATTCTTTTATATTGCGCTGCTGCGCCGTCAGTTTCCAAAGCACTGAACGATACAACCCTGGCGCCGTTGCAGACCGCTTTATAACAAAATGTTCGCCTTCGCGCGGCGTTCGCTTCATGGTCGCTGCCTGATCGCGGCCGTCGCGCCATGTCGACGCCCGGGCAGCCGCGATCCCGTCAGACCGCGCGCACCTCGATCACCTTGCTTCCTGAGCGGTTCGTGCGCTCGGCGAGCCGCGTGCGATCCTGCACCGCACCGGCGAGCTGACCACATGCCGCGTCGATGTCGTCGCCGCGCGTCTTGCGCACCGTCGTGACGACGCCCGCGTCGATCAGCACCTGCGCGAACCGTTTGATTTGCTCGTTCTTCGAGCGCGTAAGGCCGGATTCCGGGAACGGATTGAACGGAATGAGGTTGAACTTGCACGGCACGTCGCGCGTCACCGCGAGCAATTCGCGGGCGTGAGCCTCGCTGTCGTTCACGCCGTCCAGCATGCAGTACTCGAACGTGATGAAGTCGCGCGGCGCGACCTTCAGATACCGCTGGCAGGCCGCCATCAGCTCGCGCAA
Source organism: Caballeronia sp. LZ062 (assembly GCF_031450785.1). Taxonomy (NCBI): domain Bacteria; kingdom Pseudomonadati; phylum Pseudomonadota; class Betaproteobacteria; order Burkholderiales; family Burkholderiaceae; genus Caballeronia; species Caballeronia sp. LZ062. The sequence continues at coordinate 975,246 of NZ_JARTWB010000002.1, read as the reverse complement.
CGGATACTTCTTGTTGAGCGGCACGAGCATGTCGCGCAGCGGATCGTTCGGCGCGTGCAGCGACACCGCGAGCGCCACGGGGAGATCCGCCGCGAGCCGGTCCATCATCGGCACGACGCCGGACGTTGAGAGCGTGACGCGGCGGCGCGACAGGCCGTAAGCGTTGTCGTCGAGCATCAGGCGCATCGCCGGCACGACGGCGTCGTAGTTGAGCATCGGCTCGCCCATGCCCATCATCACGACGTTGGTGACGACGCGCTCGCCCTTGCCCGGCCCGCCGACTTCGCGGCCGAGCGACTTGCGCAACGCAAACTCCGCCATGCGCAACTGGCCGATGATCTCGCCGGTCGTCAAATTGCGGGAAAAGCCTTGCTTGCCGGTGGAGCAAAACCGGCAGTTGACCGCACAACCCGCCTGCGACGACACGCAAAGCGTGCCGCGCGTCTCTTCGGGGATGAACACGGTTTCGACCGCGTTGCCGTTGCCGACGTCGATCAGCCACTTGCGCGTGCCGTCGGCGGAAACGTGGTCGCGAATGATGTCGGGCATCGCCAGCGTGGCGCGGCCCTTGAGTTTTTCGCGCAGCGATTTCGCGAGATCCGTCATGCCGTCGAAGTCGTCGGCACCGAATTGATGGATCCAGCGTTGCAATTGCTTGGCGCGAAACGGCTTTTCGCCGAGGCTACCGCAGTAAGCGACCAGCCCGGCGGCGTCGAGATCGAGAAGATTGACGGTGCTGCTGCTCGTCATGTCGAGTTCTGCCATTTCCAGATTGCGAAGCCCGGACATTCGCCCGGGACCGTTCGCGCCAAATTCCTGCTTATTCACAACTTTTTTTGCAGCTATTCTTGTGCTGAGGCGCGTTTGACCGCGCCCTTTGACAGGCGCGGCGACCAACACATGAATTAACGCGAGTAGACGTTCACTTCAGGGAAGAAGAACGCGATCTCCTGGCGCGCCGTTTCCGGAGCGTCGGAACCGTGCACGGCGTTCGCGTCGATGCTGTCGGCGAAATCGGCGCGGATCGTACCCTTGTCAGCCTTCTTCGGATCGGTGGCGCCCATCAGGTCGCGGTTCTGTGCGATTGCGTTTTCGCCTTCCAGCACCTGGATCATGACCGGACCCGACACCATGAACTCCACGAGGTCCTTGAAGAACGGACGCGCGGCGTGCACCGCGTAGAACTTCTCCGCGTCGGCGCGCGACAGGTGAACCATGCGCGACGCGATGATCTTCAGACCAGCGTTCTCGAAACGGCTGTAGATCTGGCCGATAACGTTCTTTGCCACTGCGTCCGGCTTGATAATCGACAGGGTGCGCTCGATCGCCATGAAAAACTCCAAAAAATGAACGGTTTACGGATTAAAACGAATCGACAATTGTAGCACGAAGCGATGTATGATTGCGATTGAAACCTTACGACGCCGTAAGGATCAAAGCATGCGTAGGCTGGCTGCATACAGGCTCTGAAATAGAGCGGGCAAGCATTGAATTCTGCGCGCGCCGCGGCCATATTGGAGCAAAACGCGGTATCGCAATGGAATCGGCCGTGCACCATTGCGGTACTAATTTTGGCTTAAGAGAGCGACGTTACGATCCCATGTAACCAGAATGTCGCGGTACAACTGAACGACGGACAATTGGAGCAAGGAGAAACCATGAACGAATCACCCTACGGCTTCGGCCGCACTGGCGCCGTCACCTCGGTCGAGGTGCGCAACAAGGTGCTGCGCAATACTTACTGGCTGCTGGCGCTTTCCATGGTGCCGACAGTGCTCGGCGCGTACATCGGGGTCGCGACAGGCTTTTCGCTGTTCGCCGCCACGAGCCCGGCGATGAGCTTCATCGCCTTCCTCGCCATCGCGTTCGGCTTCATGTTCGCGATCGAAAAGACGAAGAACAGCGGCATGGGCGTGGTCGTCCTGCTCGGCTTCACGTTCTTCATGGGCCTAATGCTCTCGCGTCTGCTGAGTTTCATACTCGGCTTCTCGAACGGGCCGCAGCTCATCATGATGGCGTTCGGCGGCACGGGCGTGATCTTCGCGGCCATGGCGACCATCGCGACCGTCAGCAAGCGTGATTTCTCGGGCCTCGGCAAGTTCCTGTTCATGGGCGTGATCGTCATCCTGCTCGCCGCATTCGCGAACATCTTCTTGCAACTGCCGGCGCTGATGATGACGATCTCCGTGCTCGCCATCGTGATTTTCTCCGCGTACATGCTGTTCGACGTGCAGCGCGTCGTGAACGGCGGCGAGACGAATTACATCAGCGCGACGCTCGCCATCTACCTCGATCTGTACAACGTCTTCACGAACCTGCTGGCGCTGCTCGGCATCTTCGGCGGCAACCGCAACTGATCGCGGAACGCTTCGCTGAGACAAAAAAAACCGGCCTTCGGGCCGGTTTTTTTTGCCTGCTGAAACGCGCGACGCGTCAGTCGCGCTCGAACAGCGCAATCGATTCGACGTGCGATGTATGCGGGAACATGTTCACGACGCCCGCGCCCTTCATCCGGTAGCCGGCCTCGTGCACGAGCAGGCCGGCATCGCGCGCGAGCGTCGCCGGATTGCAGGACACGTAGACGATGCGCTTCGGCAGAATCGCGTCGTCGCCGCTTTGCGCGATGTCCGCGAGCGCCTTCGACACCGCGAGCGCGCCTTCGCGCGGCGGATCGATCAGGAACTTGTCGAAGCGGCCGAGCGCCCGAATGTCGTCAGCGGTGACTTCGAACAGATTCCGGCACGCGAACGACGTGTGCCCATCGGCGCCGTTCGCCTTCGCGTTTTCGAGGGCGCGAGCCGTCAGCGCCTCGCTGCCCTCGATGCCGACCACTTCCCGCGACACGCGCGCGAGCGGCAGCGTGAAATTGCCGATGCCGCAGAACAGATCGAGCACGCGATCGGTGCGCGCCGGCGCCAGCAGGCTCAACGCGCGCGACACGAGCACACGGTTGATCTGATGATTGACCTGCGTGAAGTCGGTCGGCTTGAACGGCATGCGGACGTTGAACTCCGGCAGCGTGTAAGCCAGTTCGCGGTCGAGCGGATAGAACGGATAGACGGTGTCCGGGCCCTTCGGCTGCAGCCAAAACTGAACGCCGTGCTCGTCGGCGAACGTGCGCAGCAGGGCTTCGTCGGCTTCTGTCAGCGGTTCGAGAATGCGCAGGACGAGCGCCGTCACGTCCGAGCCGACCGCCAGTTCAATCTGCGGCATGCGATCGCGGATCGAAAGCGCCGCCACCAGATGACGCAGCGGCACGAGCATCGCGGAAACGTGCGGCGGCAGCACTTCGCAGCTCGTCATGTCGGCCACGTAGCTGCTTTTGCGCTCGTGGAAGCCGACCAGCACGCCGCCCTTCTTTTCGACATGGCGCACGGTGAGCCGCGCGCGATAACGGTAGCCCCACGACGGGCCGTGAATCGGCCGGAACATGGTTTCGGGCCGCAGTTTCGCCAGATGCTGCAGATTGTCTTCCAGCACGCGCTGCTTGACCGCGATCTGCGCGCGCACGTCCAGATGCTGCATCGAGCAGCCGCCGCACGTGCCGAAGAACTGGCATTTCGGGCGCGTGCGGATCACGCTTTCGCGCAGCACCTTGACGACCTGCGCCTGCTCGAAGCTCGCCTTTTTGCGATAGCTCGAATAGCTCACGCGCTCGCCCGGCAGCGCGCCTTCCACGAAAATGACCTTGCCCGGCTCGCCGTCCTCGTTCACCGTGCGGCCGACGCCGCGCGCGTCCATATCGAGCGCGTCGATTTCGATTTCAGGCGCGACGAACGACGGATCGGGCGTGACGGACTTCGCGGGCGCCGCGCGGCGGCGATGCGGATTTTTTCGAGCGGCTTCAGACACCTGCGTACTTCCTGACTGACGTGATAGCGAAGGCGAGATTGTAGACGAAGCGTCAAGAACTCATCGGCCGAACGCGGCGAGATACTCGGCCCAGTGCGGCGACGTTTCCTGCGCGAGCGCGTTTTTGACGAAATTGACTTCGTCGCTGTACTCGTCGGCCGAAAAGCCGCCGCGCATCAACTGAAAGCGGCAATACATCAGATACGTATTGACGACATCGGTCTCGCAATAGTTGCGAATTTCGTCGAGCTGGCCGTCGCAGAACGCGTCCCACACCTTGCCGCCGTCCATGCCGAGCTTGCCGGGAAAGCCGCAAAGCTTCGCGAGCGCGTCGAGCGGCGCGTTGGCCCGCGCCTGATACATCGCGAGGACGTCCATCAGGTCGATATGCCGCATGTGATACCGACTGATGTAGTTATTGAATTTGAATTCGCGGTCGTCCTGGCCGAGATCCCAATATCGTGGCGCGGTGATGCCGTGCACGAGCGCGCGGTAATGCAGCACCGGCAGATCGAAACCGCCGCCGTTCCATGAAACGAGCTGCGGCGTGTATTTCTCGATCACGCGATAAAACGACTGAATCAGCGCCGCCTCGCCGTCGCCGGGCGCGCCGAGCGAGCGCACGCGAAAGCCGTTGTTGTCGCGGAACACGCAGGAAATGGCCGCGACGCGCTGCAAATGGTGCGGCAGAAAATCGTTGCCGACGCGCTCACGGCGCATCTGAAACGCATAGTCGGCGACTTCGCGGTCCGAAAGATCGGAGGGCAAATCTTCGAGACGGCGAATGCCGTCGACATCAGGGATCGTCTCGATGTCGAATACGAGAATCGGTGTCATTGAATCCTGCGAAAGCGGCAAAACAAATGCGACGCCCGCGCGGGCGCCATGGAAGCATCAAAGCACGGCGTCCTTGCGAACGCCGTTGGACGCGAAGAAACGCTTGAGCCTGACAAGCGCCTCCTGCTGAATCTGGCGCACACGCTCGCGCGTGAGGCCCATTTCGTCGGCAAGCTCTTCGAGCGTGGCCGGCTCGATGTGATTGAGTCCGAAACGACGCTCGATCACATGCCGATGCTTGTCCGACAAGCGCGACAGCCACAACCGCGTCAGCGTTTCCAGTTCGCGGTGCTGCACTTCGGCGTCCGGCGACTGGCTTTGATCGTCGGAAAGCAGGTCGAGCAGGCTGCTGCCGGGATCGAGGTCCAGCGGCGCATCGAGCGAAGCCGTGTGTTCGTTCAACGCGAGAATGTCGGTGACTTCCTCGGGCGTCTTGCCGGTGAGGTACGCAATGTCGTCGATGCTGGCGTCACGGCGTTCGGGCGCCACGGGATCGTTCGCGTTGGCGGAATTCTTCTCCAGATGGCGCTTCGCGCGCAGCACCTGATTCAGTTCACGAATCACGTGAACCGGCAGCCGCACCGTGCGCGCCTGATTCATGATGGCGCGCTCGATGCTTTGACGTATCCACCACGTCGCATAGGTCGAAAAGCGGAAACCGCGCGTCGGATCGAATTTTTCGATGGCGTGCATGAGGCCGAGATTGCCCTCCTCGATCAGATCGAGCAGCGGCACCCCGCGATTCAGATATCCCTTCGCGATACTGACGACCAGCCGCAGATTGCGCTCGATCATGACCTGCCGCGCCTCGAATTCGCCGGCTTTGGCGAGACGCGAATACCGCTGCTCTTCCTCGACGGTAAGCAGCGGCTTGACGCTGATGCGATTCAGGTAGTGCTGAATAGTGTCGGCCGTGAGTTCGGCCTGGAGCAACGAGCGGAAGTCGTCGGCGTCGGGAGGGGAATCGTTTGCGCCGTCGGCGGATTCACCGCCTTCTTCGGCGCGCTTGCCGCGGCTCGAGCCATCTTCGTCCGAATCGACATCGACCTCGATGTTCTCGGCATCGTCCTCGCGAGTAGAAGCGCCCTCTTCCGCCGACACTTGCAAAGGTCGGCTGATCGTCTCAGTCTCGGCTTGCGGCAGGCGGCGCTTCGTTTTCGGCATGATGGCTCCGCTTTTATTGCGGCGGCAAATACTTCAGTGGGTCAACAGGTTTACCCTGCCGGCGAACTTCGAAATGCAACATCACACGGTCCGAATCGCTGTTCCCCATCTCAGCGATCTTCTGCCCTTTAGTCACCGCGTCACCCTCTTTTACCATCAAAGCGCGGTTGTGTGCATACGCTGTTAGAAAAGTCGCATCGTGCTTGATGATAATGAGATTGCCGTAGCCGCGCAGCCCATTTCCGGAATAAACGACCCGGCCGTCCGCCGAGGCATTGACCGGATCGCCCGCCGCGCCGCCAATATTCAAACCTTTGTTCTTCGCGTCGTCGAATGTGCCGAGAATCGGACCGCGCGCCGGCCAGATGAACGCCGGCTGCGCTGCCGTCGCGCTATTGTCGACGCCAGCCGCAACACCCGGCGCGGCGCCTGCCGCAGCGCCCGGCACAGTTCCCATGCCGGAATTCGAACCGTAGTACGGCGGCTGGGCCGCGCCCGCCGTTGCGCCCGTTGTTGCGCCCGGCTGCTGCACGCCGCCGTTGAGCGGCTGCGCTTCGACTGCGCCACCCGCGATCGGCGCGGTCGATACACCCGGCGTCGCGGCGGCGACATTCGCTCCCGGCGGCGCGACGCGCACCAGCTGACCGACTTCGATTTGATTCGGGTTGGTCAGATTGTTCCAGGCCGCGATGTCGTGATAATTTTGACCGTTTTCCAGTGCGATCCGATATAGGGTGTCGCCCGGCTTCACGCGGTAGTAGCCCGGCGGCGGCGGACCGTTGGACGCCGCGGCCTGCGCGGCATCCGTGCCAATGGGCGCGCCGGTTCTGTCCACCACCGGCGCCATGTCCATGCGCGTCGAACAGGCCGCCAGGACGGTTAGCGCAACGACGCACACGCTGCGCTGCGCCGCCGTCAGGCGAACGTTCGCACTCCCTACTCGCCAAGCACGCAAGATACTCATCGGTGTCAAATCACTCCGGATTTCAAAGGTACAAAGAAAACGCGATCCAGCTGCGACTCCCGCCACTGCGTCGCCGAAACGCGCGTGACGAGCGTCAGCACCTGCGACTGCGCGGCCTGCGATCCGACCGGCGCGACGAGCCTGCCGCCGACAGCCAGTTGATCCAGCAAGGCCTGCGGCACGTCGAGCCCCGCGCACGCAATGACGATCGCATCGAACGGCGCGGCCGCGGGCAGGCCGAGACGGCCGTCGCCATAGTGCAGCCGGATGTTCGGCACGCGCAGCGGCCGAAGATTGAGCTTCGCGCGCTCTGACAGCGGCCGCACGCGTTCGATGGAATAAACCTCGGTTGCGACCTGCGACAGCACCGCCGCCTGATAGCCGCAGCCGGTCCCGATCTCGAGCACCTTGTCGAGCGTGCGCCCGGACGCGACCAGTTCGATCATGCGCGCGACCACGGAAGGCTTAGAGATGGTCTGATGATGGCCGATCGGCAGCGCCGCGTCCTCGTAGGCCTGCGCGGCGAGCCCCGGATCGACGAACATGTGGCGCGGCACGACCGACATGGCGTTCAGCACGCGCGGATCGGTGATGCCGTTCGCGCGCAGGCGTTCGACCATGCGCTCGCGCACGCGTTCGGAGGTGAGCGTCTGCGTGCTCGTCAATGCGACGTTGGGCGCGCCTTTTTTCGTCGCAGCGTTCGCGTTCGCGTATGAATGCGAGTCGCGCTCGGCGGGACGTTGCGCGGTCCGCAACGCGCTCGTGCGCGGATGCGGCGCCTGTGCCGGACTGCGGGTCGCGGCGGGAACGGGTTTGTCGCTCCCCGGCTTGGAGACAAACGCGGGCGCCCCTTTCTGCGCGCCCGCCGTGGAACGCAACGCGCCCGGCGCGGCGGCAGGCTTCACGCGCGACGCGTCGGCGCGGCCGGCGGGCTTGCGCGGCTCGCGTACCAGGTCCGCGAGCGCCAGCGGAAAGCGCTTGGCGCGCTCGTCCGTCATGAGCGGCGGCTCCCGGCGGCGGCCCATTCGCGCGTCTCGGCCATGAGCTTCGTGTGCGTCAGGTCGAGCTGCAGCGGCGTGATGGAGACGTAGCCGTTCGCGACGGCGTGAAAATCGGTGCCTTCGCTTGCGTCGAGCGCATCGCCCGACGGCCCGATCCAGTAAATCGGATTGCCGCGCGGATCGGTCTGGCGGATGACCGGCTGCGACGGATGACGCTTGCCGAGGCGCGTCACGCGCCACTCGCCGAGCTGGTCATACGGCAGACTTGGAATATTGACGTTCAGCAACGGATGACCCGGCATCGGATGATCAAGAAAGTGCGCGACGATTTCCGCCGCCACGCGCGCGGCATCTTCAAGATGGAGCCAGTCGCGGCCGACCAGCGAAAACGCAATGGCCGGAATGCCGAACATGAAGCCTTCGGTCGCGGCGGCGACAGTGCCCGAGTACAGCGTGTCCTCGCCGACGTTCTGGCCGTTGTTGATTCCCGATACCACGAGGTCCGGCCGCTCGTCCAGCATGCCGGTGAGCGCGATATGCACGGAATCGGTCGGCGTGCCGTTCACGAAATTGAAACCGTTCGCCGCGCGATGAATGCTCAACGGCCGCGACAGCGTGAGCGAGTTCGACGAGCCGCTGCAGTTCTGCTCGGGCGCCATCACGGTCACGTCGCCGAGCGGCTGCAAGGCGTCGTGCAGCACGTTGATGCCGCGCGCCAGATAGCCGTCGTCGTTGCTGAGTAGGATTCGCATCTGATGATTGTAACCGAGGAAACATGACGCGCGAACGCACGCGCGGGCTCGTCCGGACGGGTACGGTGCCCTACACTGACCGCCTCAACGACGAGGAGACGACATGCGCGCCGTTCGCTGCAACCGACACGGTTTACCCGACACGCTCACCATCGAAACGCTGCCCGACCTGCATCCGGAAGCAGGCGAAATCATCATCGACGTGAAGGCGGCAAGCGTCAATTTTCCGGATGTGCTCATCATCCAGAACAAGTATCAATTCAAGCCGCCGCTGCCCTTTACGCCGGGCGCGGAACTGGCGGGCGTGGTGCGCGAAGTGGGCGCGGGCGTGACGCGCTTCGCGCCCGGCACGCGCGTGGCCGCGTACACGGCGCATGGCGCGTTCGCCGAACAAGTGCGCGCGAGCGAGACGGCGTGCATCGCGCTGCCCGATCACGTCGATCTCCCAGAGGCCGCCGCGTTCACGCTCGCCTACGGCACGTCGTATCACGCGCTCGTCGATCGCGGTCAGCTGAAAGCCGGCGAGACGCTCCTCGTGCTCGGCGCGGCGGGCGGCGTCGGGCTGGCGGCGGTGCAGATCGGCAAGATCGTCGGCGCGCGGGTGATCGCGGCGGCATCGAGCGCGGAGAAGCTCGCGTTCTGCCGCGAGCACGGCGCGGACGAGGTCATCGACTATACGAACGAAGACTTGCGCGAGCGCATCAAGGCACTGACCGGCGGCAACGGACCGGATGTCATATTTGATCCCGTCGGCGGCGCGTATGCCGAACCGGCGTTTCGCAGCATCGCGTGGCGCGGGCGGTATCTTGTCGTCGGCTTTGCGAACGGCGAGATTCCGAAGCTGCCGCTCAACCTCACGCTCCTGAAAGGCGCGAGCATCGTCGGCGTGTTCTGGGGCGATCACATGCGCCGCGAGCACGCGCTCGCGGACCGCGAATTCGCGACGATGGTCGAGTGGATCGAAGCGGGCAAGCTGCGCCCCGTCGTCACGAAACGCTATACGCTCGAAGAAACGCCGCAAGCACTCGACGACATGATGAATCGCCGCGTGACGGGCAAGGTCGTGATCGAGCCGTAGACCGCTGCTCTTTTACAGCTTCTCGGTATCGCCGGTTTTCGGCTGCCACTTCATCAGCCGCCGCTCGACGAGCGCGACCAGCCCGTCGAGCACCAGCGCGAATGCGGTCAGCACGAGAATGCCGGCGAACACGGTGTTGATATCGAACGTGCCTTCGGCCTGCAGAATCAGATAGCCGACGCCGCGCGCGGAGCCGAGATACTCGCCCACGACCGAGCCGACGAACGCGAGCCCGACCGACGTATGCAGGCTCGAAAACACCCAACTCGTCGCGCTCGGCAGATACACATGACGCAGCAGTTGCTTGCGGTTCGCGCCCAACATGCGCGCGTTCGCAAGCACGACAGGGCTCACTTCCTTCACGCCCTGATAGACGTTGAAGAACACGATGAAGAAGACGAGCGTCACGCCGAGCGCGACCTTCGACCAGATGCCGAGCCCGAACCACACCGCGAAGATCGGCGCGAGAATCACGCGCGGCATCGAGTTGGCGGCCTTGATGTAGGGGTCGAGCAGCGCGCTCGTCGTCGGCGCGAGCGCGAGCCAGAGGCCGACCGCGAGCCCCGACACCGTGCCGATGACGAACGCGAGCACCGTCTCGATCAGCGTCACCCAAAGGTGGATATAAATCTCGCCGCCGCTGAACCATTCCCAGATGCGCACGAGTACCTTTTGCGGCTCGCCGAAGAAGAACGCGGCCTTGTTGGCGTCGTCGAAATAGAACGGTGGTAAAAGCGTCGGACTCGTGAGCACGTACCACACGACGAAGCACGCGAGAAGCAGCAGCCACTGCCACAGCGCGAGATTGGCCCGATTTGAACGATTAGGGCGCAGCTTGTTCCACATGTTCGTTTTCTTAATCTGCGACGGCGGGCTTCAATTGCTGCTGGTAACCCTTGAGCACTTCCTCGCGCAGCACGCCCCAGATCTGCGCGTGCAATTCGACGAAGCGGGGATGCGAGCGAATCTCGGCGACATCGCGCGGACGCGGGAGGTCGATCGCGAATTCGCCGATGGGATGCGTGCCCGGCCCCGCCGACAGTACAACGACGCGATCAGACATGGAAATGGCTTCGTCGAGATCATGCGTGATGAAGAGCACGGCCTTGCGCTTCGCGGCCCAAAGGTCGAGTAGCTCGTTTTCCATCAACTGACGCGTCTGAATGTCGAGCGCGGAGAACGGCTCGTCCATCAGGATGATGTCGGGATCCAGAATCAGGGTCTGCGCCATCGCGACACGCTTGCGCATCCCGCCCGACAGTTGATGCGGATAGCGGTCGCCGAAGCCGGACAGGCCGACGCGCTTCAACCACGCTTCGCCGCGCGAGCGCGCTTCGTCTTTCGGCACGCCGTCGAACGCGAGGCCCGCGGTGACGTTGTCGAGCGCGGAGCGCCAGGGCATCAGCGCATCGGCCTGAAACATGTAGCCGGCGCGGCGGTTGATGCCTTTCAGCGGTTCGCCGAACACGCTCACCGTGCCCGACGATGGCTGCAACAAACCCGCCGAAATGTTCAGCAGCGTGGACTTGCCGCAACCGGTCGGACCGACGACGGACACGAACTCGCCCGGCGCAATCGCCAAAGTGGTATTGCGAACGGCGGTGTAGCGGTCGCGGCGATTCTCGCGCGACGCGAATGTGCAGGTCACGTCCTGCAATGCGAGCGCGGCTTCCACGGGCGTCGCCACGATCACGCCTTGACCGAGGCGAGCGCCTTCTTCACGAAATCGTTCGTCCACGTCTTCGAGAGGTCGATCGGCTTGCCCTTCACGGTTTCGTCGAAAGCCTGAAGCGTTTTCAGCGACGTCGCCGGGCCGTCTTCCGGCATCAGGCCATCGGGCGACATGGCTTCCTTCACGTGCTGCCACGAATCCAGATACAGCGCGCGGTCGCCGAGCAGATACCCTTCCGGCACCGTCGCGATCAATTCCTTGCCCGACGCCGTTTGCAGCCACTTGAGCGCGCGCACCATCGCGTTGGTGAGCGCCTGGGTCGTATTCGGATTCTTGCTGATGAAGCTCTGCGACGCGTAGAGACACCCCGCGGGCATGTTGCCGCCGAACACAGTGCGCGTATCCGCGAGCGTGCGCGTGTCCGAGACGATGCGAATCTCGCCCGCGCGATCGAGCTTTGTCATCACGGGATCGAGGTTCGCCATCGCGTCGATCTGGCCGGACTCCAGCGCGGCAATCGCGCCCGCTCCCGCACCCACGCCGATGAAGGACACGTCCGTCGCCTTGAGACCGGCCTTCGCGAGCACGAAGCTCGCCATGATCGACGTAGACGAACCCGGCGCCGTCACGCCGATCTTCTTGCCTTTCAGGTCCGCGACGGACTTGTAGTTCGGCATCGCCTTCTTCGAAACGGCGAGCACGATCTGCGGCGCGCGCCCTTGCAGCACGAATTCGCGGAAATACTGGTTCTTGGCTTGCAGCAGCAGCGTGTGCTCGAACGCGCCGGACACCACGTCTGCGCTGCCGCCGACCGCCGCCTGCAACGCCTTCGCGCCGCCCGCGAAGTCGGCGATCTCGATATCGAGCCCTTCGTCCTTGAAGTAGTTGCGGCGCTCCGCGATGGTGAGCGGCAGATAGTAGAAGAGGTTCTTGCCGCCGACGGCAATCGACACCTTCGTCTGTTCAGGCTTGCCTTGCGCGAACGCGAGCGGCATGCCCGTCACTGCGCTACCCGCGAGCACGGCGCCGCTCGCGATGAACGTCCTGCGTTTCATCGTTGTTGTCTCCTGTCGGCCGGATGTCGCGTCGAACGCGCTCCGGTCACTTGTTTTTTTGGTCTGCGCTGCTGGCCGGGTGACGCGTATCGCTCAGATCACCTTCGCCGCCCGCAGTCGCGCGATATCGTCAGGATGATACCCGAGCGTTTTAAGGACTTCATCGGTGTGTTCACCGAGTTGCGGGCCGAGCCAGCGCGTCTCGCCGGGCGTTTCCGAGAGCTTCGGCGTGACATTGGGCAGCGTGATCTCGCGGCCGTCCTGCCACGGGAAGCGTTGCAGCATTTGACGCGCGATGTACTGCGGGTCGGTGAACATGTCAGCGACGCTGTAGATGCGCCCGGCCGGCACGTCGGCCGCATTGAGCACGGCGAGCGCCTCGTCGATGCTACGCGTCGAAAGCCACGCGGCGATGGCTTCGTCGATTTCCTGCGTGCGCGGCACGCGGCCGTCGTTCGAGGCGAGCGCGGGATCGTTCGCGAGATCGGCGCGGTCGATGGCCGTCATCAGCCGCTTGAAAATGGGATCGCTATTGCCGCCGATGACGACGCTGCCGTCGCGGCACGGATACGTGTTCGACGGCACGATGCCCGGCAGCGACGCGCCCGTGCGCTCGCGCACGAGACCATAGACGCCGTATTCGGGCACCACGCTCTCCATCATGTTGAAGACGGCTTCGTAGAGCGCGACATCGACCACCTGCCCTTTGCCGCCGTTCACTTGCCGATGATGCAGCGCCATCAGCGCGCCGATCACGCCGTGCAGCGCGGCAATCGAATCGCCGATGGAAATGCCGATGCGCGGCGGCGGCAAGTCCGGATAGCCGGTGATGTGCCGCAGGCCGCCCATCGATTCGGCAATCGCGCCGAAGCCCGGACGGTCGCGATACGGCCCGGTCTGGCCGTAACCTGAGAGCCGCACCATCACGAGGCCGGGATTCTCGGCGGACAGCGTGTCGTAGCCGAGACCGAGCTTCTCGAGCAGACCGGGCCGGAAGTTTTCGATGACGATGTCCGCTTCTTTCGCGAGCCGCCGGACGATCTCCTTGCCTTGCTCGGCTTTCAAGTTCACGGTCACGGACTTCTTGTTGCGCGCCTGAACCGCCCACCACAAGGACGTGCCGCCGACCTCCGGATACAGCTTGCGCCACTTGCGCAGCGGATCGCCGCCGTTCGGGTCTTCTATCTTGATGACGTCCGCGCCGAACTCGCCCATGAAGCGCGCCGCGAACGGTCCCGCGATGAGCGTGCCCAGTTCCAGCACCTTGACGCCGGCGAGCGGCCCGGTCGTTGCGGTCATTCTCGTCTCCTTGTCTCGGCTCATCGTTCGGAATCGGCTTGCATGAAGCGCCGTTCCATTTGTTCTATGTTCGGGTCACGCGGACGATCGCGCGGGACTTCACAGCGGCTCAAAACGCGGCGTGCCGTCCTCGAGCGTCTCGTCGAACATCGCAGTCGGCCGCACCCACAGGCCGCGCTCGTGCGGCCAGAGATGTTCATAAACCGTCATCGCTTCCTCGGTTTCCGAGTGACGCGCCACGCCGATCACGCGATACAGCCCGCCCTTGTAGTGACGATGCGTGGCGAGCGCGAGAGCTTCGGTTTCTGTCATGGACATTCCTTATACGGAGCGCCGATCGAGCATCGCGCGCGCGATGGTGCCCGCATCGACATATTCGAGTTCGCCGCCCACCGGCACGCCGCGCGCGAGCCGCGTCACCTTCAATCCTTTGGACTTGAGCGTCTGCGCGAGGTAATGCGCAGTAGCTTCGCCTTCGTTCGTGAAGTTCGTCGCGAGCACGACTTCTTGCACGACGCCATCCAGCGCGCGGTTGATCAGGCGCTCGAAGTGAATCTCCTTCGGCCCGATGCCGTCGAGCGGACTCAGCCTGCCCATCAGCACGAAGTAGAGCCCGCGATACGTGAGCGTCTGCTCCAGCATGATCTGGTCGGCCGGTGTCTCAACGACGCACAGCAAAGACGCATCGCGCTCTTCGTCGAGGCAGACTTCGCAGATCGCAGCCTCGGTGAAGGTGTTGCACTTCTCGCAGTGGCGCAAATGCTCGGTTGCGAACAAGAGCGACTGACCGAGCTTTTCGGCGCCCGCGCGGTCGTGCTGCATCAGGTGATACGCCATGCGCTGCGCCGATTTCGGGCCGACGCCGGGCAGCGCGCGCAGCGCCTCGACCAGCGCCGACAAGGCGGAAGGTTGTTTCATGTGTCCTTCGTTGACATCGAAGCGCGCCGAATTCGCTTCGGCGCGCGCGATTAGAACGGCAGCTTGAAGCCGGGCGGCATCGGCATGCCGGCGGTCATGCCGCTCATCTTCTCTTGCGTGGTGACTTCGGCCTTGCGCACGGCGTCATTGAACGCGGCGGCGACCAGGTCTTCGAGCATGTCCTTGTCGTCCGCGAGCAGGCTCGGGTCGATCTGAACGCGCTTTACGTCGTTCTTGCAGGTCATCGTCACTTTCACGAGTCCGGCGCCCGACTGGCCCTCGACCTCGATCAGCGCGAGCTGGTCCTGCATCTTCTTCATGTTTTCCTGCATCTGCTGGGCTTGTTTCATCAGCCCGGCGAGTTGGTTCTTCATCATGGTGCGGCTCCTTCCTGAAAAGCGGATATGCGGATGGCGGCGAACGCACCGCGACGTGCAGCGGTGCGTTCGGAATAACGAAGCCGCGAATGCGGCGTGTCTTGCGGCTTACTGTACCGCGCCGGTCAAGCGGACGCGCCCGGCGTATGTCCGCCCGGTGCGGCCAGCGGCCTGACCGAACCCTGCACAATGCTCGCGCCGAAATCGCGGATGAGCGACTGTACGAACGGATCGCGCTGGATTTCCTGCTCGGCCTCCTGCTGCTTCTTCGCACGTTCGGCAGCATCCAGCGCGGCGGCGGTGCGGCGCGCGGGCCCGACGCTGACATTGACTTCGACGGCGCGGCCGAGCTTTTCGGCGAGCGCGCCCTTGAGCTTCGCGACGTGGGCGGCGTCCGTGTACATCGGCACCGCGACGGTGAGCGTGACGGAACCGGCGTCGCACGCGGTCAGTTCGCTGTTGAACGCGAGTTGATACGCCACGCCCTTGAGCGGCAAGTCGGCGGCGAGCGCCGGCCATTCGACCGCGACGCCGAGCGCATCGAGCGGGACGGCGGGCGGCAGCGGCGCGGTGTCGATTCTCGGCGCGGGCTTCGGCGCGGGTTCGCTGCCGAAGCCCATGTCGTCGAGACCGCTGTCGAACGCAGGCATGTAACCGTCGTCGGGCATGAAATACGCATCTTCCGGCGATGCCGGCGCGTAGTCGTCCGGCGGCATGTCCTCCCACGGCGGAACGACTTTCGCTGCGGCTTTGGCCTGAAGCTCGGGCGTGGCTGCGGGTGCCGACGCCGGTGCCGACGCGGATGCCGCTTGAGCCACCGGGCGGCGCGGCTCCGGAACCTGGACTTTCACAGCGGGCTTGGCGACGGGCTTGGGCGCAGCAGCCGGCGCGCTCGCCTGCCCCGCCGCCGATACCCCGCGCCCCGGACGATCCGACGACAGCCGCATGCCTGCACTGCGCAGCACTTCGAGCGCGGCGCTGGCTCCGCTTCCGGCGCGGGAAGGCGCGGGCGTCGGCGCTGCGGTTTCGGGCGAAGCGGCGGCGTCCACCGTTTGCCGCGCGGCGGCGGAAAGCGGCGCGGGCGCGGCTGGTGGCGCGTTGGCTGCGTCGGCCGGTTTATCTTCTGACCGCGTCGCCGAAACGAGCGGCGCGGCGGGCGGCGCATTGCGCGCCTTCTCGGCTTCCGCTTCCGGCCGATCCGCGGAGATTAGCGACGCGACTGGCGATGCGTTGCCTGTTTCCTGAGCGTTGTCTTCGAGGCGAGCCGCCGACACAAGCGACGCGACTGGCGATGCGTTGCCCACTTCCGCAGCGTTGTCGTCCAAGCGAGCCGCCGACGCGAGTGACGCGGCTGGCGATGCGTTGCCCGCATCGGCGACATCGCCTTCTGGCCGAGTCGCCGAAACGCGCGACGCACCCGGGCGTTCGACGTTCGTCGCGGATGCTTCGTCGCCGTCACTTGATGCAGGCGATGCGGATGCCGTCGAAGCAACGCTTCGCTCACGGACCTGCGTCTGCGGCTCGTCCGTCGTCGCAGACACCCGCCCCGCCGCCTTCCCGGCGACCGGCGCGGGCGCCACCGCGCGCTCGGCCATCGAACCGGCGAGCGCAGCGCTGCGCTGAGGCTTGCTCGCTTGCGGCGCGTTCACCGCGAGGCCACCGCCTCCGCCGCCCGGCCCGCCCGCGGGCTCGAACGCAAGCATGCGCAGAAGCGTCATCGTGAAGCCGGCGTATTCGTCCGGAGCCAGGCCGAGTTCGCTGCGGCCCACGGTGGCGATCTGATAGAACAGTTGCACGTGCTCCGCGGATAGCATGTCGGCAAAGCGGCGAATATCTTCGGCTTCGGGCCACTCGTCGAGCACCGACGACGGCGCGAATTGCGCCCACGCAATGCGATGCAGCAAGCTCGCGAGATCCTGCAGCGCGGTCGAGAACGACAGGCTGCGCAGCGCCATTTCGTCCGCGATGGCAAGCACGCTTGCACCATCGCCGGCGGCGAGCGCGTCGATCAGCCGGATCAGGTAGCTCTGATCGAGCGCGCCGAGCATGCCGCGCACGGCTTCCTCGGTCACCTGATTGGCGGAATAGGCGATAGCCTGATCGGTCAGCGAGAGCGCGTCCCGCATGCTGCCGTCCGCCGCGCGCGACAAGAGCCGCAGCGCCTGCGGTTCGAACGCGATGCGCTCTTCGCCGAGAATGTGCTCCAGATGCGACACGATATGCCCCGCCGGCATCTGCTTCAGGTTGAACTGAAGGCAGCGCGAGAGCACCGTGACCGGAATCTTCTGCGGGTCGGTCGTGGCGAGTATGAATTTCACATGCGGCGGCGGCTCTTCCAGCGTCTTCAGCATGGCGTTGAAGGCGTGGTTAGTGAGCATGTGCACTTCGTCGATCATATAGACCTTGAAGCGCGCGTCGACGGGCGCATACACGGCGCGCTCCAGCAGCGCCGCCATTTCATCGACACCGCGATTGCTCGCCGCATCCATCTCTACGTAGTCGACAAAGCGGCCTTCGTCGATTTCCCGGCACGCACGGCACACGCCGCACGGCTTCGAACTCACGCCGGTCTCGCAATTGAGCGCCTTCGCGAAGATTCGCGAAAGCGTCGTCTTGCCGACGCCGCGCGTGCCCGTGAACAGATAGGCGTGATGCAGCCGGCCGCCGTCGAGCGCGTGCGTGAGCGCACGAACGACATGCTCCTGGCCGACGAGCGACTCGAACGATTTCGGCCGCCATTTGCGTGCGAGAACTTGATAGGTCATGCGCGAAATTGTATCAGCAACGACTTGTGGCAAACGCGCGAGAGCGGTACGCGGCAAGCGTTCAGCGAGGCTGTCGCCGCACCGAAAATAACAGGAAATAACGGGGGAAATGCTGGAGGAAGAAGACAAACAGAAAAGCGGAAGGTGACGAGCCCGACCCTCGGCACTGGTGGAAAGCGGCTGTGGCTGCTTCGTTCCCGACCTGACCAGGTTGACCGCGCCACCATGCGAGGAGGCCCGTCACGACGAATTGTATCACGCAGGGTGCGCCGCCCGGAAGGCTCGCAACGAAGCACGCTCGCGGTGCACTTGCGCTTCGTACTTTCGCCCTCAGATCGCTGCTATCGGGCACGGGCAACGGATAGCAAAGTAGGCTAAGATGGCATGTGACTTAGCCGTGACCGTGCGTGCTCATGCCCGAACCGGCGCGCGGCGGCGGACCTTCGAGCGGCAAGTTAAGCGGCGAAATCCTTTCCAGTTTTGGTGTATCGTGGCGAGCATTCAAACGCGGGCCTCGAATCAATAGAGGTATTCAGACAATGAGCGAATCAATCAAGCACATCAGCGACGCTTCTTTCGAACAAGACGTCGTCAAGTCGGATAAACCTGTCCTGCTCGACTTCTGGGCCGAATGGTGCGGTCCGTGCAAGATGATTGCCCCGATCCTCGACGAAGTCGCGAAGGATTACGGCGATCGCCTGCAGATCGCGAAGATCAATGTGGACGAACACCAGTCCACGCCGGTCAAGTTCGGCGTGCGCGGCATTCCCACGCTGATTCTCTTCAAGAACGGCGCGGTCGCGGCGCAGAAGGTCGGCGCCTTGTCGAAGTCGCAACTCACCGCGTTTCTCGACAGCAACCTGTAACTGCACCACAGGCGGGCGTCGGCCTCATCGGCGTCCGCTTCGCGCGCGCCTTCACGCAATACGAATGAAAAGCGCGTGAGCCGATGTTGTCGCACGACAACATCGGCCGAAAAGCCCCGTCCCCGGCCTATCCGAGGCCCGTGCGGCGTGTGCTATGCTAGAATCACAAGACTTCAAGAAGTATTAAGTCCTAGAGCGGTTCCGCTCACCTCTTCTCCCATATCTTTCTGTCGCACCTCTTCTCCCCGGCGGGAAATCCGTATGCATTTATCCGAGCTCAAGTCTCAGCACGTGTCTGCACTGATCGAGATGGCCAATGGCCTGGAGATCGAAAACGCGAACCGCCTGCGCAAGCAGGAATTGATGTTCGCGATTCTTAAAAAGCGCGCCAAGGCTGGCGACACGATTTTCGGCGACGGCACGCTCGAAGTGCTGCCCGACGGCTTCGGGTTTCTGCGCTCGCCCGAGACTTCGTATCTCGCGAGTACGGACGATATCTATATCAGCCCGTCGCAGATTCGCCGTTTCAATCTGCATACCGGCGACACCATCGAAGGCGAAGTGCGCACGCCGAAAGACGGCGAGCGCTATTTCGCGCTGGTGAAGGTCGACAAAGTCAACGGGCAGCCGCCCGAGGCCTCGAAACACAAGATCATGTTCGAGAACCTCACGCCGCTGCATCCGAATAAGCCGCTGCCGCTCGAACGCGAAATGCGCGGCGAGGAAAACGTGACGGGCCGCATCATCGACATGATCGCGCCTATCGGCAAGGGTCAGCGCGGGCTGCTCGTCGCATCGCCGAAGTCCGGCAAGACCGTGATGCTTCAGCACATCGCCCATGCAGTGAAGGCGAATCATCCGGACGTCGTGCTGTTCGTGCTCCTGATCGACGAGCGTCCCGAGGAAGTCACCGAAATGCAGCGTTCGGTCGCGGGCGAAGTGATCGCCTCGACCTTCGACGAACCCGCCGCGCGTCACGTGCAAGTGGCCGAAATGGTCATCGAGAAGGCGAAGCGTCTCGTCGAAATGAAGCATGACGTCGTGATTCTGCTCGACTCCATCACGCGTCTCGCCCGCGCCTACAACACGGTCGTGCCGGCATCGGGCAAGGTGCTGACGGGCGGTGTCGATGCCAACGCGCTGCAGCGCCCGAAGCGTTTCTTCGGCGCGGCACGCAATATCGAAGAAGGCGGCTCGCTCACCATCATCGGCACCGCGCTGATCGAAACCGGCAGCCGCATGGACGACGTGATCTACGAAGAGTTCAAGGGCACCGGCAACATGGAAGTGCACCTCGAGCGCCGTCTCGCGGAAAAGCGCGTGTATCCGTCGATCAATCTGAACAAGTCGGGCACGCGCCGCGAAGAACTGCTCATCAAGCCGGACCTGCTGCAAAAGGTCTGGGTGCTGCGCAAGTTCATTCACGACATGGACGAAGTCGAAGCGATGGAATTCCTGCTCGACAAGATCCGTCAGACGAAGAGCAACTCCGAGTTCTTCGACCTGATGCGTCGCGGCGGAGGCTGATCCTCCGTCTCGCTTCGCGCTTCCCATAAAACCGCCTGCATCGTCAGGCGGTTTTTTTATCGGCTCCTCGGGCGTGGTCAAGATGCCGGCCGCGCGCATCCGTACAATCCGGTCTGTTCCTGCGCGATCGCGCGCACCACTCGACCGACCGATGCCCAACCTTTTCACCCGCTGGTTCGGCGCGCAACGCCGCGAACGCGCGCTGCGCAAGTACGCCATCGACGACGCTCTCTGGCAGCGCACGCTCGACGCCTTCCCGTTCTTCGGCCATCTGAGCACGCCCGACCGCGAGCGACTGCGCGAACTGACGAGCCTCTTCATCGCGCAGAAGTCGTTTTCCACCGCGCACGAGTTGGAACTGACCGACGAGATGATCGTCGCGATTGCCGCGCAGGCGTGCCTGCCGGTGCTCAATCTGAGCCTCGAGCTGTACGACGGCTGGGTCGGCGTGATCGTCTATCCGGGCGAGTTCGTGATCAGAAAGACCGTGGAGGACGAGGCCGGCGTGGTGCACGAAATCGAGCACGACGCGAGCGGCGAGGCGTGGGAAGGCGGTCCGGTCGTGCTCTCGTGGGAGGACGCGCAGATGGCGGACGGTTCCGACGCGTACAACGTCGTAATCCACGAGTTCGCGCACAAGATCGACATGGTGAACGGCGAAGCGGACGGGCATCCGCCGCTCTTTCGACGCTGGCACGCGCCCCTCGACAACACCGCCTGGTCCGACGTGTTCGACAACGCCTACGACCAGTTCTGCGCGCGCGTCGATGCCGTGCCGAAGCGCCGCTGGAGCCGTTTCGAGCGGGAATCGCTGATCGATCCGTATGCGGCGGATCACCCGTCCGAGTTCTTCGCGGTGTGCAGCGAGGCGCTCTTCGTCACGCCGCAGGCGTTCGAGGCCGAGTACCCCGAGTTGTACCGGCTGCTCGCGCGTTACTACCGCCAGGACCCGGCGAACGTCGGCCCGCTGGCCGGTTGAATCGCCAGAACACAGTCAAAAAAGTATCAACCGTCTGATTTTCTGGCATAATCTTCGTTTTTCGACCACAGGCAAGTGACTCGCGAAAGCCACCGTGAAGCGGTGTAGCGGGTTGGCTACCGCCAGATACCAGGAAAGATCATGAAAGAAGGCATTCACCCGGATTACCGCGAAGTCCTGTTCGTCGACATGTCGAACGACTTCAAGTTCTTGACCCGCTCGACCATCCAGACGCGCGAAACCGCCGAGTACAACGGCAAGACCTACCCGCTCGCGAAGATCGAAGTGTCGTCGGAATCGCACCCGTTCTACACCGGCCAGCAGAAGATCATGGACACGGCCGGCCGCGTCGAGAAGTTCAACAACAAGTTCGCGCGCTTCTCCACCAAGAAGTAAGTCGGGCTTCAGGTTTAGCAAAAAGGGCAGCTTTGGCTGCCCTTTTTTGTCACTGCGGCAAACGCTCCCCTCTCGGGTCTGCTGAAACCGGTAGCGGTGTTGCGCAACGTTACATGCGCGGGCGCCAAGACGCTACGCGCGCCGCCACCCGACTACAATGCCGGATGCTCCGGCCCCGCCGCGCTTTCGGCGCACGTCCTGGCGGCCCGTCTCACCATCAAGCCTTCTCGCATGCGATCTGTCGTTCGTCTGACCGCCTCCGCCACCAGCGCCCTGCCGCGCTGGCTGCTGCTCGCCATTTGCATCACGTATGCGTCGTTCGGTCTTTTCGGCCGCGATCCGTGGAAGAACGAAGACGCCGCGGGCTTCGGCGTGATGTGGACGATGGCCAACGGCGACGCCCGCGACTGGTTGCTGCCGAATCTGCTAGGCAAAGCCCCGACCGCCGACGGACCGCTGATGTACTGGCTCGGCGCAACGTTCATTCGGCTTCTCAGCCCGTGGGTCGATGCGAGCAACGCCTCGCGCGTCGTGACGGGCCTGCTCTTCTGTATCGCGTGCGCGTTCGTCTGGTATTCGGCGTATTTACTTGGCCGTCGCGACGAAGCGCAGCCGTTCAAATATGCGTTCGGCGGCGAGCCCGAACCGCGCGACTACGGCCGCGCGCTCGCCGACGGCGCGCTCCTGATCCTGCTCGCGTGCTTTGGACTCGCCGAGCGCGGGCACGAAACCACGCCGCAGCTCGCGCAGTTCGCCGGCACGGCCATGCTCATTTACGGCCTCGTGCGCAGCCTCGACAAGCCGGTCAACGGCGCGCTCGTGTGGGGCGCGGCAATCGGCGTCGTCGGGCTGTCGAGTTCGCCGGTGCTCGTATTCGCGCTGCTGCTCTGCACGCTCGCCATGACGATCATCGTGCGGCAAGTTCGCGCCGTGCCGCTCCTGATCTACGGCCTGCCGGTCGCGGTCGTGCTCATCGCTGCCTGGGTGTGGCCGGCGCTGCACTTCTTTCCGGACGACGGAGAGTGGTGGCTGCGGCAATGGTGGCGCACGAGTTTCTACACGTTCACCGGGCCGCCATCGATCGTATTCGGCTACGCGATGAAGAACCTGCCGCTCTTCACATGGCCCGCATGGCCGCTCGCGATCTGGGCGTTCGTGAGCTGGGGCGGCATGCGCCGCTCGCCGCACGTGGCGGTGCCTTTGTCGATCATCGGGCCGCTGCTTGTGCTCGTCGTGCTCCAGGCGCACGAGACCAACCGCCTCTTCCTGCTGCTCCTGCCGCCGCTTTCCGTGCTCGCGACGTTCGCGTTGCCGACGCTCAAACGCGGCGCGATCAACGCCATCGACTGGTTCGCCATGCTCAGCTTCACGATCATCGGCTCGCTCGTGTGGCTCGTGTGGACGGCGGGCATCATCGGCTTTCCGGCGCCGATGGCGCGCAACCTCGCGCGTCTCGTGCCGGGGTTTCACCCCGAGTTCAAGCTCATTTCCTTCTTGTGCGCGGTGGCCGTGACGGTCTGCTGGTTCCTGCTCGCGCGCTGGCGGCTGGCGCGCCATCCGAAGGTGCTATGGCGCAGCGTCGTGTTGTCGAGCGGGGGAACCACGCTCATGTGGGTGCTGCTCATGACCTTGTGGTTGCCGGTGGTCAACTACAGCCGCACGTATCGCGACGTCGCGGAGCAGATCGCCGATCATCTTCCACCCGACTACACCTGCATTTCGCCGGTGCGCCTCGGCGATGCACAAATCGCGACCTTCGCCTATTTCGGCGGCATGCATTTCGCGTTCGACGAAGATTGCGATGTGATCCTGCGCCAGGATCGCGCCGATTACGGTGATCCGCCATCCATTTCCACGTTCCAGTGGAAGCTCGTGTGGGAAGGCCGCCGCGTCGCCGACCGCGACGAACGCTTCCGCCTCTACGTGCGTATCCAGCGCCCCGCGCCGTCGGTGAAGAAGCCGTTGCGCCCGCGCACCCTGCGTCGGACGCCTCAGAACCATGCTCCCTAAGCTCTCGATTCCGAACGGCAAGACCGGCATGTGGCGCGACGTGCGCAAGATCGCGGCGCTCGCGTGGCCGGTGCTGATCGGGCAACTCGCGGTGATCGCGTTCGGCGTGATCGATACCGCGATGGTCGGCCGCTTCTCCGCCACCGACCTCGCGGCGCTCGGTCTCGGTTCGTCGGTCTATATCTCGATTTACATCGGCCTGACGGGCATCCTCGTGGCGCTTCAGCCGATTGCCGGACAGCTTTTCGGCGCGGGACGCGAGAGCGAGATCGGCGAAGAGACGCGTCAGGCGCTGTGGCTCGCGGTGGCCTTGACCGTGATCGGCTTCGTGCTGCTCTTCTTTCCCGAACCACTGCTCAGTCTGGCGAAGGCGCCGCCCGCGCTGCACGAACGCACCGTGCAATATCTGCGGATTCTGTCGTTCGGCCTGCCCGCGAGCCTCGCGTTTCGCGTCTACAGTTCGCTGACCAACGCGGTCGGCAAGCCGCGGCTCGTGATGTTTCTGCAAGTGGGCGGCTTGATCCTCAAGTTTCCGCTCAATACGTGGTTCATTTTCGGCGGCGCAGGCGTCCCGGCGCTAGGCGGCCCGGGCTGCGCGCTCGCGAGCACGCTCATCAACTGGGTGTCGGCGGCAGTCGGCATGACGGTGCTCGTGAAGTTCGAGTTCTTCCGGCCATTCGGCATCTTCTCGCGCTTCTCCTGGCCGGCGTTCAGGCGGCAAGTCGCGCTGCTGCGGCTCGGCATTCCGATGGGGCTGTCCTATCTGATAGAAGTGACGTCGTACACGTTCATGGCGCTTTTCATCTCGCGTTTCGGCACGACGACGCTCGCGGGCCATCAGATCGCGGGCAATCTGGGCGCGGTGCTGTATATGACGCCGCTCGCCATCGGCATCGCGTCGTCGACGCTCGTCTCGCAGGCGCTCGGCGCGCGGCGCTTCGACGACGCCGCGTCGATCTCGCGGCACGGCATCGGCATGGCATGCGTGCTGGCGTTCGTGTACGGCGCGATCCTGCTCGCCGCGCGGCCGCACATCATCGCGGCCTATACGCCCGATGCGAACGTCATCGCCGCTGCAATGCCGCTCGTGCTCATCATCGTCTTCTATCATCTCTGCGACGCACTGCAGATCACGACCGCGTTTATTCTGCGCGCGTACAAGGTGACGCTCGTGCCTACCGTGATTTATGCCATCGCGCTGTGGGGCATCGGGCTCGGCGGCGGCTATATGCTCGGCTTCGACGTGGGCGGCGCGGTGCCCGCCTGGCTGCAAGGCGCGCGAGGATTCTGGATCGCCAATTCGCTGAGCCTCGGCGTGGCAGGCGTCGGGCTCTTTCTCTACTGGCGGCGTGTGAGTGTCCGGCATCTCGATAGGGTGGACGCGGATTGAGCGGAGCGCGTCGTGCGTTCATCGTGACGACCGGAGCCCGACATCTCTCGTCTGGCGGACGTCGTGCCATCGGCTAACTGGCGCACGCCGGCGTCGAAATGGTTGGCACTCGCCCGCTTACAGTTGGCACCACGAATCTTTCGAAGACTACCCTGTTTGCCGGCACAATTCGCCCGTGAGTAACAGGAAAAGCAACGTTAAAGATTGTGCGCCGACGGAGCGCTTTCCCCGCCCTCATGCACAATGCGGACAGCCCGCGTTCGAAACACGGATTTGTCCTATCCTTAACGGCATCGTCCGTTTGCCGGACCGTGCGGCCTTCGTTTCCTTCGTTTCCTTCGTTCCGTTAATCTGCCTGGAGTGTCGTCATGCTGAGAAAGCTGTTGATGCTGTGCCTCGCGTTCACGTTGTCCATCGGCGCGGCGTTCGCCGCCGTCGATGTCAATACCGCCGATCAAGCCGCGCTCGATTCGGTTAAAGGCCTCGGGCCGGTAAAGTCCAAGGCGATCGTCGACGAACGCACGAAGAACGGTCCGTTCAAGGACGCCGACGATCTCGCCAATCGCGTGAAAGGGCTCGGCACCAAGTCGGTGGCCAAGCTCGAAGAAAATGGTCTGACCATCGGCGGCTCGTCGCTGCCGCCGACCGGCAAAGCATCGAAGTCCGCCGCGACGACCTCGCACGGCGCGGCAGCGACGAACTCGACGATCAAGTCATCGACGGCGGCGACCGCTTCCACATCGCCCGCGGCCACCACCGCGCAGACGCCGGCCGTCATGCCGGCACCGGGCGCGGCGGCTGCTTCGGCTTCCACCAATGCTTCTGCTAAGAAGTCGAGCGCCACGGCTGCGGCGGCAACCAGCGACGCGAAGCCTTCGAAATCGAAGCGAAAGAAAGACAAGGCGGCGAGCGCCTCGGCCGCCAGCCTGTAATCCGTTTGCAACCTTAAGTACTGAGACTGCCATGAGCCTACTCGATATCCTCGCCTCTTCCCTCGGCAATTCGTCGCAACAGCCCGGCCAGACTGGTCAAGCCGGCCAATCCGGCCAGGGCGCGCTGATCGCGGCGGCGCTCGAATTCGTGAACAGCCAGCCCGGCGGCATCATGGGGCTGATCCAGCGTTTCCACCAGAACGGCGCGGGCGATATCGTCTCGTCGTGGATCGGCAACGGCGAAAACAAGCCGATCAGCCCGGGCTTGCTCACCAACGTGCTCGGCGCGGACAACGTCGGCGCGCTCGCGCAGAAAGCGGGCGTCTCAGGCGATCAGCTCTCGGGCATGCTGGCGGCGGTGCTGCCGCATATCGTCGATCGCGCGACGCCCAACGGCGAAGTCCCGCCCGAAGGCAAGCTCGACCTGACGGGCGTGCTCGGCTCGCTCGGCGGTCTCGCAGGCCTCTTCGGCAAGAGCGAAGAGCCGAAGCAAGGTTAAGCGCTTCCATCCGGTCGCACGCTTGGCCCCGCGCCCGGCTCGCGCCGGCGCGGGGCTTTTGCTTTGCAGCGGGTGCCCGCGTGGATCGCGCGCAAGAAAAAAAGGCAACGAATCGCTTCGTTGCCTTCAAAAGAAACCGCGCTTTAGTGGATCTCAGTGGAGCTTAGTGGACCACGCGGTCGAACACGAATTCGCCGTCCCGGATATCGACCGGAATGACGTCCTTCGGTCCAAAGCGCCCGGCGAGGATCAGCTTGGCGACCGGGTTTTCGATCTCCTGCTGAATCGCGCGCTTCAGCGGCCGCGCGCCGAACACCGGGTCGTAGCCCACCTTGCCGACCTGCTCCAGCGCGGCATCGGACACGTCGAGCTGCATGTCCAGCTTCGCGAGACGGTCGTGCAGACGCTGCAACTGAATCTTCGCGATGGACTCGATATTCGCGCGATCCAGCGAGTGGAACACGACGACATCGTCGATACGGTTCAGGAACTCGGGCCGGAAATGCAGCTTCACTTCTTCCCAGACCGCGTCCTTCACGGCTTCCTGCGGCTCGCCGACCATGCTCTGGATCACCTGCGAACCGAGGTTCGAGGTCATCACGATCACGGTATTCTTGAAGTCCACCGTGCGGCCCTGGCCATCCGTCATGCGGCCGTCGTCCAGCACTTGCAGGAGCACGTTGAACACGTCCGGATGCGCCTTCTCGATTTCATCGAGCAGGATCACGCTGTACGGCTTGCGACGCACGGCTTCGGTCAGATAGCCGCCTTCTTCATAGCCGACGTATCCCGGCGGCGCACCGATCAGCCGCGCGACGCTGTGCTTCTCCATGAACTCGCTCATGTCGATGCGGATCAGGTGATCCTCGGAATCGAACAGGAACGCCGCGAGCGCCTTGCACAGCTCGGTCTTGCCGACGCCCGTCGGCCCGAGGAACAGAAACGATCCGTACGGACGGTTCGGGTCCGACAAACCGGCACGCGAACGGCGGATGGCATCCGCGACCGCGCCGATTGCCTCGTCCTGGCCGACGACGCGCTCGTGCAGCTTGCTTTCGATCTGCAACAGCTTCTCGCGCTCGCCCTGCATCATGCGCGACACGGGAATGCCGGTGGAACGCGACACGACTTCCGCGATTTCCTCCGCGCCGACCTGCGTGCGCAGAAGCCGCGGCCGCGTCGGGTTGTTCTGCTCCTGCGATTCCGCCTGCGTGACCTGCTTCAGGCGCGCTTCGAGTTCGGGAAGCTTGCCGTACTGCAATTCGGCAACCTTTTCGAGCTTGCCTTCGCGCTGCAAACGCGCGATGTCCGCACGCACTTTCTCGATCTCTTCCTTCAGTTGCGCGCTGCCCTGCACCGCCGCCTTTTCAGCGGTCCAGATTTCTTCGAGATCGGAATATTCGCGGTTCAGCCGGTCGATTTCCTCTTCGATGAGTTGCAGGCGCTTCTGCGATGCTTCGTCCTTCTCCTTCTTCACGGCTTCACGCTCGATCTTGAGCTGAATGAGACGGCGATCCAGCTTGTCCATCTCTTCGGGCTTCGAATCGATTTCCATCTTGATGCGCGACGCGGCTTCGTCGATCAGGTCGATGGCCTTGTCCGGCAGGAAGCGGTCCGTGATATAGCGATGCGACAGTTCCGCCGCCGCGACGATAGCCGGGTCGGTGATCTCGACGCCGTGATGCAGTTCGTACTTCTCCTGAAGTCCGCGCAGGATCGCGATGGTCGCTTCGACCGACGGTTCATCGACCAGCACTTTCTGAAAGCGCCGCTCCAGCGCCGCGTCCTTTTCGATGTACTTGCGGTATTCATCCAGCGTGGTCGCGCCGATGCAGTGCAGCTCGCCGCGCGAGAGCGCCGGCTTCAGCATGTTGCCCGCGTCCATTGCGCCTTCGGCCTTGCCTGCGCCGACCATCGTGTGAATTTCGTCGATAAAGACGATGGTCTGCCCTTCGTCCTTCGCGATGTCGTTCAGCACGGCCTTGAGCCGCTCCTCGAACTCGCCGCGATACTTCGCGCCCGCGAGCAGCGCCGCCATGTCTAGCGACAGCACGCGCTTGCCCTTGAGCGTTTCCGGCACTTCGCCGTTCACGATGCGCTGCGCGAGGCCCTCGACGATGGCCGTCTTGCCGACGCCCGGCTCGCCGATCAGCACCGGATTATTTTTCGTGCGGCGCTGAAGGATCTGGATCGAGCGGCGGATTTCGTCGTCCCGGCCTATCACCGGGTCGAGCTTGCCGGCGCGGGCGCGCTCGGTCAGATCGACGGTGTATTTCTTCAGCGCCTCGCGCTGGCTCTCGGCGTCCTGGCTGTTGACCTGCGCGCCGCCGCGCACGGCGTTGATGGCCGCTTCCAGCGCGCGCCGCGTGAGCCCGTGCTGCTTGGCGATGCGCCCGGCTTCGCCCTTGTCGTCCGCCACGGCGAGCAGGAACATCTCGCTCGCGATGTAGGTGTCGTTGAGCTTTTGCGCTTCCTTGTCGGCGTTGTTCAACAGACCCGCGAGGTCGCGGCTCACTTGAACGTTTCCGTCCGTGCCCTGAACTTGCGGCAAGCGGCTGATCGCCTCGTTCAGCGCGGCCTGCAACGCCTGAACCTGCACGCCGGCATGGGAAAGCAGCGAGCGCGCGGAGCCGTCGCGTTGCGCGATCAGCGCGGAAAGCAGATGCACGGGCTCGATGTACTGATTGTCGTTGCCGACAGCCAGGCTTTGCGCGTCCGACAGTGCTTCCTGGAATTTAGTGGTGAGTTTGTCGATTCTCATTTTTGGTGAGCTCCAATTCGAATACGACCAAAATGAGGCGCTTTCAGGCGGTTTCAAGCATCGAAACCGCCTCTCGCCGGTATTTTTTTCGAATATCAAGGCAGCGGAAAAGCGCCGCGACGCTTCCGAAAGACCGCGCTGTGCAGGTTTCGTTCAGTGCCGCGCCGCGCGGGCGGCAGTGCCGGTCATGACGAGGCGTCGCGCAGGACGCGCGTCGGCGTCACATGGGGCTTCGCGGGCGCAATGCCGAGCAGCCGCGCAATCTCGCTCGCGGGCTCGCACAATTCGCCGACCGTGTGCTTGTCCAGTTCGGCGAGGAAGGCATCGCGCGCCGCCGCGAACACGCCGCGCAGGCGGCAAGCTGGCTGAATCGCGCAACGGCGGCCGTCCTCCGTCTGATCGCCGAAGCAGCCGACGAGCGCGAAGTCGTTCTCCGTTTCCCGCACGATTTCGCCGATGGTCAGTTCCCGCGACCGCGCCGCGAGCCGCAGACCGCCATGACGCCCGCGCACGGTTTCTACCCAACCGAGTTCGCCGAGTTGCTGGACGATCTTCATCAGGTGGTTCTTGGAGATGCCGTAAGCGTCGGAGATTTCCCGAATGGTCGAGAGCCGTGCCGGCCGAACTGACAGATACAGCAGGACACGCAGCGCATAATCGGTGTAATCGGTCAGTCGCATGGCGTGGGCACGTCGAACGGCGGAACAATAAACTTGCGGTTGCGTAGATCGAAGGACGGACAATGCCGGGACAAATCCGCGCGGCGGCCGGGGCCATCGCCCGCGCGAGCGTCACAAGGTCTAATATCCGCTCGCGACAGGCGCGGCGAGACCGTCACGCGCCGGAGAATTATTGGACATTCTGCGCCATTTGGGCGCTCTGCGTCAGCCAGATCAGCGCCGCTTTCCGCGCTCACTGACCGACGACTTACTTGTTTGCAGCCATGAGCCGAAACGAAACGGACGACGCGGTAACGCGCGAACGGGAGCCTACCGAAACGAATGTGCGCGCGCTTGTCGAGGCGTTCTATCGCCGCGTGGACGACGATCCGCTGCTCGGTCCGATCTTCGCACGGCAACTGACGGGCCGCTGGGACGAGCATCTCGCAAAGATGACGACGTTTTGGTCCAGCCTCGTGCTCGGCTCGAAGCAGTATCGGGGGAATGTGCAGGAGGCGCATCGGCCGCTGGAGGGCATCAAGCCGCAGCACTTCGCGCGCTGGCTGTCGCTGTTTCTGAACACCGTCGAGGCGCGCTACGAGCCCGCCGCAGCCGTGCAATTCATGGAGCCGGCGCTGCGGATCGCGCAGAGCCTGCAGTTGAGTAAGTTCGGCTGGGACTACCGGATTCCAGAGGAGCAGGAAGCGCTGCTCGCCGCGCTCAAGCGCCAGCGCACGGGTGGCCGCGATGAGCCGCGTTTCCCCGAGCGCCCGGCGGGCGAGCCGTTTCCGGCGAAGTTCGTCGGCAAAGCTGTCGACGAGGATTGACTCGCTGAGCTGTGCCGCGGCGTCCAGTGGGCAAACTCACGTCGACCACGAGAACGACCGGCGCTGGTCAGCCTTGCGGCGGCGTCCAGCGCGCGAGGGCGGCGTCGTCGGATTCGCGGGCGTCGACCCAACGTTCGCCGTTCTCCGTTTTCTCTTTCTTCCAGAACGGCGCCTGCGTCTTCAGATAATCCATCACGAACGCGCACGATTCGAACGCTTCCGCGCGATGCATCGCCGTCGTCGCGACGAGCACGATTTGATCGAGCGGCTTGAGCTTGCCCACGCGATGCACGATCAGCACGTCCGAGCCGCGCCAGCGTTCGCGTGCCTGCTCGGCGATCGCTTCCAGCGATTTCTCGGTCATGCCGGGATAGTGCTCCAGTTCCATCGTCTCGACGGCGCTGCCTTCGTTCAGATCCCGCACCGTGCCGACGAAGCACGCTACCGCGCCGACCTTCGGGTTGTCGGCGCGCAGCGCGGCCACTTCAGCGCTGATATCGAAATCGGCTTCCTGCACGCGGACTTTCGCACGCATCGCCATGTCAGCCACCCGTGACCGGCGGGAAGAACGCGACTTCGCAGCCATCGGTGATGCGCTGGGATGCGTTCGTCATCACGTGATTGCAGGCCATGCGCAGCGCGCGGCCTTCCGCGAGCGTCTCGGCCCACACGCCGCCGCGCATCCGCAGCCAGGCGCGCACGTCGCCGACATTGACGACCGTATCCGGCACGCTCACCGTTTCGTTTGCGACGCCCAGCGCCTCGCGCACGCTCGCGAAAAATCTCAGTTCGACTTTCATTGACTTCGTTCCTTACCGCATCAGTTCTGAAAAGGGGATGAACCGCACCGTCTCGCCGGCGCTGATTGCGTGATTCGGCGGATTGTCGATGAGGCCGTCGCCCCAGACGGTGGACGTCAGCACCGCCGAACTCTGGTTCGGGAAGAGATCGAGGCCGCCGCTATCGTTCACGCGCGCGCGCAGGAACTCATTGCGCCGGTCGCCCTTTTTCTGAGTGAAGTCGGCGCGCATCGAGTAGACACGCGGCGCGACATCCTCGACGCCCGCGAGGCGCAAGACGAACGGCCGCACGAAGAGCAAAAACGTGCAGAAACTGGAAACAGGATTTCCCGGCAAGCCGATAAAGAACGCCTCCTGCCCGCCTGCGCCGCGCCGGACCGCGCCGAACGCGAGCGGCTTGCCCGGCTTCATGGCGATCTGCCACATCGCGATGCGCCCTTCCGCTTCGACCGCCGGCTTCACGTGATCTTCCTCGCCGACCGAAACGCCGCCGCACGTCAGGATCAGATCGTGGTCGAGCGCGGCGCGGCGCAGGGTTTCGCGCGTGGCGTCGAGCCGGTCGGCCACGATGCCGAAGTCGGTCACGTCGCAGCCGAGCTTCGCGAGCAGCGCGCGCAGCGTGAAGCGGTTCGAGTTGTAGATGGCGCCGGGCGTGAGCGGCTCGCCGGGCATGCGCAATTCGTCGCCGGTAAAGAAAATCGCGACGCGCACGCGCCGCCTCACATCCAGCGCCGCGCATCCGACCGACGCCGCGAGACCCAGCGCCTGCGGCGTGAGCCGCGTGCCCGCGCGCAGAATGACCGAGCCGCGCTCGATATCCGCGCCCTGCCGCGTGATCCATTCGCCTGCGGCCGGCGGCTGCGTGAACGCAACGCTGCCATCGTCGGACGCCTGCGTCATCTCCTGCATGACGACGGCATCCGCGCCGGGCGGCACCGTCGCGCCCGTGAAAATGCGCGCCGCCGTGCCCGCCGCGAGCGGCTCGGCCGTGTGTCCGGCAGGAATGCGCTGTGAGACGCGCAGCGCGACCGGCGCGGCGTCGCTGGCGGCGGCGAGATCCTCGGCGCGGACCGCGTAGCCGTCCATGGCGCTCGTGTGCATCGGCGGGACGTCGAGCGGAGAAATCACGTCGGCGGCGAGCACGCGGCCGGGCGCGTCGAGCGTGTCGATACGCTCGGTGTCCGCCACCGGGCGCGCGGCGTCGAGCAGACGACCGAGGGCATCGGCTGTGGCGAGCATCGGAGGACGAGATGAACCGGCTGACGGAGAGGACATGGCTTCGCTGGAGCGCGGCGCGCTGAAGGAATGGAAAAATGAGGCTATCGGCAACTATTGTAGCGACTCATCGCGCGGCGCCCGGCACCCGCAGCAACCCGCGAAAGCCGCCCCGCCCCAGTGATACACTCGCAGCACACTTCCAGCGTCCATTTCCATGAAATTCTGTTCCGTCTGCGGCCACGAGGTCGGCCTGAGCATTCCGCCCGGCGACAACCGCGAGCGATTCGTCTGCAACAACTGCGGCACCGTGCACTATCAGAACCCGCGCAACGTCGTGGGCACGGTGCCCGTGTGGGATGACAAGGTGCTTTTGTGCCGCCGCGCGATCGAGCCGCGCTACGGCTACTGGACGCTGCCCGCCGGCTTCATGGAAATGGAAGAGACGACGAGCGAAGGCGCCGCCCGCGAAACGCTGGAGGAAGCCGGCGCGCGCGTCGAGATTCAGAGCCTCTTCACGCTGCTGAACGTGCCGCACGTGCATCAGGTGCATCTGTTTTACCTTGCACGGCTGCTGGATATCGAACTGGACCCCGGCGAGGAAAGTCTGGAAGTGCGGCTCTTTGAGGAGAGCGAAATTCCGTGGGACGAGATCGCGTTCCCGACCGTCGGCCAGACGCTGCGCTTTTTCTTCGCCGACCGCGCCGCCGGCAATTTCACGCTGCATACCGGCGACATCTTCCGCACGCTGCGCGAAGGCTGAACGGCGTCGGACGACCATGGTTCCCTGGCTCGGTCACGACGACCCGTTTCCGCCGGTCGAGCGCGCGCTCGGCGCATCGAGCGGCGCGCCCGGGCTGCTCGCCGCGAGCGCCGATCTGCTGCCCTCGCGGCTCGTCGAGGCGTATCGGCGCGGCATCTTCCCGTGGTATTCGGACGGACAGCCCGTGCTGTGGTGGAGTCCCGATCCGCGCATGGTGCTCGTGCCCGCCGAGTTCAAGGTGTCGCATTCGCTGCGCAAGACGTTGAAGCGCGTTCTGCGCGACGACGCGTGGGAAGTGCGCGTCAATCACGACTTCCCCGCCGTGATGCGCGCCTGCGCCGACACGCCGCGCGAAGGCCAGCGCGGCACGTGGATCACGGCGGATATCGTGGAGGCGTACACCTCGCTGCATCGGGCGGGCGAGGCGCACAGCGTGGAAACATGGCATGAGGGCGTGCGCGTGGGCGGCCTCTATGGCGTGTCGTTCGGGCGCATGTTCTTCGGCGAATCGATGTTCGCGCACGAAACGGATGCCTCGAAAATCGCGCTCGCCGCACTGATCGGACACTTGCGCCGCCACAAAATAGAGATGATAGACTGCCAGCAGAACACGTCGCATCTGGCGTCGCTGGGCGGCCGCGAGATTCCTCGCCGCGCGTTCGTCGCGCATCTGCGCCGCGCGGTCGCCGAAGCGCCCATCCCGTGGCGCTTCGATAAAGCCGTGCTCATCGATCTCCTCGAGACCCCGGCGCGCTGACCGCCGCCTCGCTCGGGCGCGACGTTTGCGACGCAAGTACTCAGACAAGCACGATCCGCCGCGCGCCTCGCCCGACATCGGGAGACACGCGGCAATGAAAGAGACGACGCCTGCGAGAGCCGCCAAAGTGACACATCCGAACGAGCTGCCACTGTCACCGCTTTCCGCGCTGCAATTCTATGCAACAGCGCCTTACCCTTGCAGTTACCTGGAAGGGCGCGTCGCGCGCTCGCAAGTGGCGACGCCGAGCCATCTGATCAACTCCGACGTCTACACGGAACTCGTCAAGGCGGGCTTCCGGCGCTCGGGCGTGTTCACCTATCGCCCGTACTGCGACGGCTGCCGCGCCTGCGTGCCGGTGCGCGTGCCTGTCGCGCGCTTTGCGCCGAACCGCACGCAGCGGCGCGTGTGGAAGCAGCACGGCAATCTGATCGCGAGCGTGGCGCCCCTGCATTACGACGAAGAACACTACGCGCTCTACATGCGTTATCAATCGGCGCGGCACGCGGGCGGCGGCATGGACCGCGACAGCCGCGATCAGTACGAGCAGTTTCTGCTGCAAAGCCGGATCAACTCGCGGCTCGTGGAATTCCGCGAACCGGCTTCGCCCGACAATCCCGATGCGCCCGGCGCGCTGCGCATGATCAGCATGATCGACATTCTGGGCGACGGGTTGTCGTCGGTGTACACGTTCTTCGAACCGGATTTGCCGAAGACGAGCTATGGCACGTTCAACATCCTGTGGCAGATCGAGCAGGCGAGAAGCCTGGACCTGCCGCACGTGTATCTCGGCTACTGGATTCGCGAGAGCGAAAAAATGGCGTACAAGGCCAATTTCCGGCCGCTGGAAGGGCTCGTCGATGGCCGCTGGTCCGTGCTCGATCCCGCGACGACGCACTCGGCCGGCGCTTTGCCGATGCCGGGCCGCAGCACCGGGCTGGTGCAGCCGAAGTAACCGCGTCCAAGCGCCAATCCATTCGGGCCGGGCGGGCGTGACAAAGCCGCTAAAATAGCGGTCTTAAAAAAATCCGCCGTCGCCGGCTCTCATCCGTGTTCAGTTCTCTCTACCCGCTCGCGCGTTCGCACCTTTTTCGCATGGACGCGGAAGACGCGCATCATCTGACCTTGCGCGTGCTGCGCGCCGCCGGCCGCACCGGACTCGCCGGCATGCTCGGCAAGCGAGGCCCCGATTCGCCGCGCACCGTGATGGGCCTCACGTTCCGAAATCCGGTCGGCCTCGCGGCGGGACTGGATAAGGACGGCGCGTGCATCGACGGGCTCGCGGCGCTCGGCTTCGGCTTCATCGAAGTGGGCACCGTGACCCCGCGCGCGCAGCCGGGCAACCCGCGCCCGCGCATCTTCCGCTTGCCTGAAGCGAGCGCGCTCATCAACCGGATGGGCTTCAACAACGGCGGCGTCGATCAGTTCGTCGCGAACGTGCAGGCCGCTCGTTATCGCGGCGTGCTCGGGCTCAACATCGGCAAGAACGCGGATACGCCCATCGAGCGCGCCGCCGAAGACTATCTGTACTGTCTGGAGCGCGTGTATCCGTTCGCGAGCTACGTGACGATCAACATTTCGTCGCCGAATACGAAGAACTTGCGACAACTTCAGGGAGCGGGCGAACTGGACGCGCTGCTCGGCGCGCTGAAGGACAAGCAGCAGCGTTTGTCGGATCTGCACGGCAAGCTCGTGCCGCTCGCGCTGAAAATCGCGCCCGATCTCGACGACGAGCAGATCAAGTCGATCGCGGGCACGCTGCTCACGCATCGCATCGACGGCGTGATCGCCACCAACACGACGCTTTCGCGCACAGCCGTGACCGGCATGAAGCACGGCGACGAAGCAGGCGGATTGTCGGGGCGTCCGGTGTTCGATGCATCGAACGAAGTGATCCGGAAGCTGCGCGCCGAAGTAGGCACGGAAGTGCCGATCATCGGCGTGGGCGGCATCTTCTCGGGTGCCGACGCCCGGGCGAAGCTCGCGGCGGGCGCATCGCTCGTGCAGATTTACACGGGGCTGATCTATCGCGGGCCGGCGCTCGTCACCGAATGCGTCGAGTCGCTCGCGCAGGGAATATAGACATAAGCAAACGATCTTACGCGCGCGTTGCCTTTTCTCTATGATGCCGCACCTATCGGGCGCGGCGCTGAAAGAAGCGGCGCACCACTTTGCCAACACGAGGAGAACAACACGATGAACCTGTCCACGCTCAAGAAGCTCGTCGCCGCCAGCCTGATCGGCGCGGCGTTCACCGCGGTCACGGCCACGGCGCACGCGGAAGACCTGCTCGATCAGGTCAAGCAGCGCGGCACGCTGCGCGTTGGTCTGGAAGGCACGTTCCCGCCGTTCAACTCGAAGGCGCCGTCGGGCGAGCTGGTCGGCTTCGACGTGGATATCGCGAAGGCCGTCGCCGCCAAGCTCGGCGTGAAGCCCGAGTTCGTCACGACGGAGTGGAGCGGCATCATCGCGGGCCTGCAGGCGGGCAAGTTCGACGTGATCGTGAACCAGGTCGGCATCACCGACAAGCGCAAGGAAACGCTCGACTTCTCGCCGGCGTACACGTACTCGAACGCGCAACTGATCCAGCGCGCCGACGACAAGCGCGAGTTCAAGACGCTCGACGATCTGAAGGGCAAGAAGCTCGGCGTCGGCCTCGGCACGAACTACATGGACATGGCGAAGTCGGTGCCGGGCATCGACGTGAAGACGTATCCGGGCGCGCCGGAATACCTGCGCGACTTGGCGGCGGGCCGTCTGGACGCCGCGCTCAACGACCGCCTGATGCTCGCGTATCTGCTGAAGAACTCGCAGTTGCCGCTGCGCACGGGCGCGAACGTCGGCGCGGGCAATCCGTCGGGCATTCCGTTCAAGAAGGGCAATCCGAAGTTCGCGAAGGCCATCGACGACGCGATGACCCAGCTCGAACAGGACGGCACGTTCGCGAAGATCTCGGATAAGTGGTTCGGCATCGACGTGACGAAGCCGGCGAAGTAAGCACGCGACTGCGTACGCATGATCGGGCGGCATCGTCTCACGGTGCCGCCCTTCTCTTTTTCGCGTCCGGTTTATGATGTGCGCTTTCGCGCGCCGCCCGGCTTTTGTTTCGACTCGCGCGCTTTCCGCCTACGTTTTCCCGTTCATGTCCACCACTTCCCTGCTCGTTCAATCGGCCCCGGTGCTCGCGCAAGGCGCGCTCTTGACGATCAAGTTCGCGCTCTACTCGATGTTCTTCGGCCTGATCGCCGCCATCGCGCTGGCGTTGATGGGCATCAGCCGCAGTCGGGCGCTCGTCGCCATCGGCCGCTGCTATGTCAGCGTGATGCGCGGCACGCCGCTCCTCGTGCAGATCTTCGTGATCTATTACGGCTTGCCGAGCCTCGGCATCTCGCTGGAACCGACGCCTGCCGGCGTGATCGCGCTGTCGGCGAACGTGGCGGCGTATCTGTCGGAAAGCATGCGCGGGGCGATTCTGGGCATTCACAGCGGCCAGTGGCTCGCGGCGTACAGTCTCGGCCTGTCGCGCACCCAGACGCTGCGCTACGTGATCGGGCCGCAGGCGCTGCGCATCGCGGTGCCGAGTCTCTCGAACAGCCTCATCAGTCTCATCAAGGACACGTCGCTGGTGTCGGTCATCACCGTAACCGAGCTTTTGCGAAGCGCGCAGGAAGTGATCGCGTCGACGTATCAGCCGCTGCCGCTCTATCTCGCGGCAGCGTTCGTCTACTGGGTGCTGTGCAGCGTGCTGGAAATCGTGCAGCGCTTGTTCGAACGGCGGCTCGCGCTGCCCGGGCGGCATTAAACGCGCTCGCGTTCTTCCCGGCTCGGCGTTCAGTCTTCCTCGAACGGAAAGCGAACCCCGAGATCGCGCCGCGCCGCGTCCATGATCGCCATCATGCGCATGGACATCACGTGCGGCATGACCGGGCTTTCGGTCGCGCCCGCGCGCAATAGCTCGCAGAAGTGCGCGGTCTCGTAATTGAGGCCGCCGCCCGAAAAGGGCTCGTCGAGTTCCACCTTGCGGCCGTCCGTATAGGCGATGGTCGCGCGAGCCGGGTTCCACCAGTTCTCGTGGATCGTCACCGTGCCTTGTGTGCCGCCGATGAGCGCGTCGCCGCGTCCTTGCAGATCTAGTCCGCAGAAGAGTTGCGCGATGCCGCGCTCATGCCGCACGTTGAGGCTCGCGAAGACGTCCACGCCCGTCGCGCCGACGCGCCCGATGGTCTGCACGTCGAGCGCCTCGCCGAGCCAGTCGACGGCGAGAAACGCCTCGTAGATACCGATATCGAGCAGCGCGCCGCCGCCGGCGTCCAGCGAGAACGACGGATGGTCCGCCGGCACGTTCGCCATCGAGCAGCCCGCGCGCACGAGCCCGATCTCGCCGATCGGATCGGCCTGCAAGTGCTCGCGCAGGCGCCGGTAGAGCGGGTAGAACGGCGGCTTCATCGCCTCCATGAAAAGCAGCTTCGCTCCGCGGGCGGCGTCGATCATCTGCTGCAAGGTCCGCGCGTTCACGGCGGCGGGCTTCTCGCACAGCACCGGCTTGCCCGCAGCGAACGCGCGCAACGCATAGTGCGGGTGGCTGTCCTGCATCGTTGCGATGTAGAGCGCGTCGATGTTTGCGAGCAGATCGTCGAAATCGTCGAACGCGGCAGCGCCGAACGGCTCGGCAAGCGCGCGCGCAGACTCCGCGCGCCGCGAAGTGACGCCCGCGAGCGTCGCGCCCTCGACGTGTTGCAGGCTCTCGGCGAAGCGCCGCGCGATGCGGCCCGCGCCGACGATGCCCCAGCGAATTCGGTTCATGAGTCGTGCCTCTCAATGTATATCGTGCGGGGCATTGTGCCTGATCGGACCGCGCAGAAACGACAAAGCCGGGCGCGAGGCCCGGCTTTCATCGGACAGTGCCCTCCGGCGCCGCTCAGGCCCCGGCCGACGCGTTCACGTCCGGCGGAGAGACCGGCTGGCTGGGCTGACTCATGCGTTCGAGCGAGAACGCGCGGCCCACTTCCTCGGCTGCGAGATCGACGAGTTCCCGCGTCGCGCGTTCGGCGGCCGCCGGGTCTTTCGACTCGATCGCCTCGACGACGCTCTTCTGCGCCGCGAGCGTCGCCTCGCGCACGGACTCGATACCGTCGACGATCGGATTCACCGTCACGAGCGCGCCGCGCACGATGGCCGTCATCTGCCGGAAGAACTGGTTGCCGCTCGCGGCCACGATGCGCGTATGCAGCACTTCATCCGCTGCCTGATACTCCGGCTCGCCCACTTGCAGGCGCGAGAGCGTGTCGAACGCATCGCGGATGCCGGCGATTTCATCGGGCGTCGCGCGGGCGGCCGCGAGCGCGGCGGCGCGCGGCTCGATCAACATGCGGAATTCGATTACATCGCGCAGGAACGTCTGATCCGGTTTCGCGCGAAAACGCCACGACACGACATCTTCGTCGATAAGACGCCAGTCGCTCATCGGCCGGATGCGCGTGCCGGTTTTCGGCCGCACGTCCAGCATGTGACGGGCGAGCAGCATCGAGAGCGCCTCGCGCATGACGGTGCGGCTCACGTCGAACTCTTTCGAAAGGATGTCTTGCGGCGGCAGTATCGCGCCGTATTTCTGCTCGACGATCCCCGAGACGAGCCCGTCCATGACCTTTGCCACCAGCGATCGCTCTTTGTTCTCATCCATCACGCTTCTCCCCTATCCGCCTGTCCGTAGCCCATGTGTGTCTGTGCGCGTCGCTCTCACGCGCCCGTGGCGGCCAGGGCGACGAATTTCCGAACATGCATTCGTCGCACTACACGTTGCGTCTTCGCCGCATTTAAAACCAGTGAGGAATTTCCTGACAGGGTATTCCCTCTGATTCAACATGCGCGCCGCGCCGCGTTTGCCGCCGTTCCTGTTCGTTGCCCTTGTGCCTCGTTGCCGTGCTGCTGGTATTCGTACGCTGAATTGCCTGCGCTCGCGCCGCGCGGGCGCCGTCATTCCTCAGGGAAACTGATGAATGACCGGCGTCACAGCGCGGCGTTTTAGCTTTGTTTTTTCGGCCGGAAATCGTCAGCCGTTCATGCACTCATTTGAGCAAGCATCTCGTAGGCGTTCTGTGCGAACGCGAACGCTCACTCGCGCGGGGGCGGCTATTGTATGACGCGACTGACGCAATACTGCGAAATTCTCCTGTACTGCTTAGTTCCTGAGAATGATGCGCTGCGTCGTATCAAACTACGAATGAGGCGCTTACATGGCGCCATCGGATGCGCGCGGACGTCGCGCATGCATGCGCTGTTCGCGGCGTTGCAGCGACTCTCTTTCGGCGAGCGTCTGCTGATAGATCGCGACGTATTCGCTGCCCGCTCTTTCGACAGAAAGCCGCTGCACGTCTTCACGCGCGCGCGACGCATATTGCCCGCGCGCTTGCGAATCAAGCAGAAGCCAGCGCAGCTTCACAGCGGCCTGCGCAGGATCGCCCGGTGCGACCAGCACGCCCGCCGCGCCGCCATCCAGCAGTTCGGGAATGCCGCCCACGCGCGTCGCGAGAATCGCGCAACCGGCCTCGCGCGCCTCGCCGATGACGAGCGGACACGGGTCCTGATGCGAGAGCAGCGCGAAAACGTCGGCGTTCGCGAGATACGGGCGCGGGTCCGCCACGAATCCCGTGAAATGAACCGCGGACGAGAGTCCCAGTTCGGCGGCGAGCGCCTCCATCGACTCACGCTCGGGGCCATCGCCGATGAGATACAGATGCGGCTCCGCAATGAACTCGCGCTGATGGGCCGTTTGCTCGCGCACGATCGCGAACGCCTTCAGAAGATCGGCGATGCCTTTCCTCCGATACATCCCCGCGACGCATACGACATTCGGCCGGCTCATCGTTACCGGCCGCGCAGCGGGACGGCACGTGAGCCGCGGCGCGTTGACCGCGCCATTGAGCACGACCGACACCCGCTCTCGCCCGATGCCGCGCTCCTCCAGCGTGCGCGCGACGGCTTCGCTCACGGCGACCATGCGATCGCCCGCGCGCACGAGCGACGCGCTCTTCTGCAATTCGTGATGCACGGTCGTCACGAGCGCGAAGCGCCGCCGCATGCTTCCGAATCGCGAGATCAGCGCGCCCGTCATCATGTGCGCGTGAACGATGTCGGGATCGAAACGATCGACGAGACGATTGAAGCCCGCGATCATCGAAG
Organism: Caballeronia sp. LZ062; assembly: GCF_031450785.1. Lineage (NCBI taxonomy): Bacteria > Pseudomonadati > Pseudomonadota > Betaproteobacteria > Burkholderiales > Burkholderiaceae > Caballeronia > Caballeronia sp. LZ062. Next base: position 933,952 of record NZ_JARTWB010000002.1, on the reverse strand, counting down.
GGACACGCCACGGCTGTCTCGATTGCTGCAACGGAATATGCGTGATGCCGTGGCGCCGCAACAGAGGCTCGAAGCCGCCGCCCGACGAAGCGACCACCACGTCGTGTCCCATGCGCGCCTGCATGCAGGCGAGATCGACCATCATGTTGACGGTGCCGTTACCGATGATCTGCGCGTGGTTGGCGAGATGGACTATTCGCATGGGGGGCCTGGTTGCGCGCGTGCCGGCACATGTGAGTGCACCGGCCGCGTGGTTCGTTATCGTTATGAAGATGAACTACTGATCTTGCGGTGAAGCGCACACGCCGCCAAAGAAGCGGCGCGCGAAGGCAACGCTCAAAGCAATTCGTAGGTATTGGCGAACGCATTGGCGCCCGCCTGGCTCAGCTTGCTTGCGCTTGTTTCGCGCGTCGAACGGCCCTTTCTTGTCAGACCGATGTAGGGCATGCCATGTTCGAGGAACGGACCTTCCGTCTTGCGAAAGCCGAACGCTTCATAGAACCCGCGCAGACTGACGGGCGCGGTAAGCCGCACTGCGCGACCGGGCCAGCGTTCGGCGCAAACGGCCAGCACGCGTTCGATGAGCGCGTGCGCCGTGCCATCGCCGCGACGCAGCGGGCTCGTGAGGATCTTGTCCACGACCACTTCGGGATCTTCGAGATCGCCTTCGTGAATGCGCGCGTAAGCGAGCACCGGCATCGGGCGCGTCATGTCATCGGTCGCGAAGACGTGCACGCCGGTTTCATCGCGGCCGTCCGCATCTAGATGCACATGCGATTGCTCGACGACGAACACCGCACTGCGCGCACGCAGAATCAGATAAAGCTCGCGCGCAGTGAGCTGTTCGAAATCCAGGGTCTTCCAATTCATTTGTTGTTCTCCTTGCTGCCGGCTTCTCACCGGCGTTGCGACGATTGAACGTTACGTCCCGCGAAACAAGCTTTCAGTGCGGGGGCGCACCGACTCCAGGGCTTGCCGCCCCGTCAAATAAGGCCAACCACACAAGAAGGCGCCCTCGGGGAAAAGGACGCCTTCACGAGATCTCGTCACGACACGTCATCGAGTCCTGCGCATTGCGCGGAAGGCTCCCGCACGTGCTGCGATAGCACTCGCGTCGTCTGGCACCTTCATGGGAAAATCACAATGCAACCCGCCATCGAATGCGACGCCCTGAAAAGCGATAAATGCGCCGTTATGCGCGCCTTTCAGCGCGGCTTTAAGCGCGCAGGTAAAAACAACGAATGCTTCGGCGCGCACGCGGTACCGGTTGCCGGCTTTTCAGGCCCGAGGTAAGCCCATGAGCGCGTTTCATACCAGCGGTATGACGAGTTCCGGCGTCAGTCGTTCACGCGTCGTTTCACTCGATCCTTTACGCATGCGCGCGAAGCGTCATCGTGCGCACGCGCTGCATCGGGGCGAGCGCATCTGGCGCGACGGCACGGGCCCTGTCGACTTGTGGATCGAGCTTCTGCATGGCAACGGACTCGAACCGCATGCGATGCTTGCCTTCACGGTCACGCAAGACTTCGAAGAAGATCAGTTCACGCTCGGCCGGCCGCCGTGCGAAGACATCGAAAAGCTGTACGGCATGCAAGTGCAGGAACTCGCCGTGTTCGCCTCGCTCGAGGAACGCGCGCTCGTGCAGACGCGCCGCGCGAATACGGTCCTGGTCGAAGTCGATGCCTTCTTCCTGCCGGACATGCGCGAACATGCTTACCGGCGCGAACATGTGAAGACGACTATCGCCATCGATGTGATCGATCCCAACGCAAGACGGCTCGGCTACTTTCATCACAGCGGCTATCACCTTCTTCATGGCGACGATTACGACGGCGTGCTGCGAACCAATGCTGCGCACGATGCGGATTCATCCGGTGCAGCGGGCACAACGCAAGGGCAAGCATTGTTCCCGCACGCAGAATTTGTGAAGCACGTGCGCGACGCACTGTCGGGGACATCGCTCGCGGAAGTATCGGCGGACCTGTTGTGCGCGCATCTGCTGCGCCGTCCGATGCATAACCCGATATCGCGCTGGCGCAGCGCGTTTCCCGCGCATGTCGAGACGATGCTCGAACGCGGCGAAGCGTATGCGCACGTTTATGCCCGCAATGTGATGCGTCAGCTCGGCGCCAACTTCGAGTTGCTTGCGCATTACCTCGAATGGATGCGCGAGCAAGGCTTCGACATTCCGCTCAGCGCGCACGTCGCTGCGCGGACGATTGCAAGCGAGGCGATGAGCCTGCAATGCCGGCTTGCACGCGCGCTGACCCATGCTGAGCACGATCTCTGCGACGCCTCGTTCGACGCCATGGAAGCCGCTTATGAACGCGTGGTGCCCACGCTTGCGGCTATCGTCTGCTGATCATTCCATATGCGCGATTGCGCGCATCTCGGCAAGCAAATGCGTATGACCTCGTGATGGCGATGCGTTGCGTCATCCGCATTTCACGCGCGCATGGTGAGATATCGTCGTGCGGTGATCGGCCGTGTTGTCCCCGATGAAACATTTCCGCGCTGCGTGATGGGGCCGAATGCGGCTTCTCATACGTTTCATGAGTCCGTTCGTGCGGCAAACAAGGCCAAATTACGGCGCGCGCGGCGCAAACGTTTGACATGTGTATGCGATTTCCGAGCGCCATGAGCGCCTTCTGCACCGGCTTTGTGTGAGCCATCCCTCGCCCCGTTGCAGGCACGATTCACGCATTCGGGCGCGGCATGGCCCACAGACGGGCCATTTCGTGCACTGGGCGCAACGTTTAGCGGTTTGCGAAAACGCGGCGGATCACATTGGCCGTTTCGCGCAAACCCTTGCGCAGCAAGGCTGCGAAGGGATACAAGCAGGCTCGCGGCGGCTGCACGTTCGTTAGCCCACGAACATGATGGAACACAGATGAATCAATTTTCATTGACCCTACAAAAGGAGGGGTTCGTTCGATGGGGCGCGGCTCTCTGAGGCTTATCGCACGGTGATCGTCAAAGGCAGACCCGGCAATTCGGCTGTTTGCGCTGACGATACCCCTCCGGGCAGAGGCGGATTCCTAAGACCACCGATGTTCAAGACTGAAACAAAAAGACGACGCTGCGCCGCATCACCGTGAGCGTTTTCCCGATGAGGCCCCACCAGCATTGACGTTCGCCGCATTGGCACAGTCCTCGCTAAATGAGTCGCGCAACCCGAAGCGACGCGATCTACTAAATCAACTCAGGCGAGCACGGGCTGTACACGGGGCTGGTGTGAGACGTTTTCATAAGCGCGCGAGACGCGAACCCGAGAACGATCACACCAGTAAAGAAAAAAGTGAAGCGCAACGCGCGAAGTTACGAGAGAACAAACATGCTGACCCTTCAGTCCGACCTGCACGGCAATCACCTCCTCGGCGCCCTTCCCGCGCACGAATGGCAAGCTCTGACTCCGCATCTCGAACTGGTTCAACTCCGCACCGAGCAGCTGCTGTGCGATTCGGGCCAACGTATTCATCACGTGTACTTCCCGACGACCGCCATCATCTCGCTGCTTCATACGATGGAAGACGGCGGCTCGGTCGAAATCGCCGCAGTCGGCCGCGAAGGCATGACGGGCGTGCCGGTCCTGACGGGCGGCGAAACCATGCCCACGCGCGTCCAGGTGCAGTGCCCGGGCTTCGCGTATCGCATGAGCGCCCAGGCGCTGCGTGAGCAGTTCGGCCGCTCCGACTTCCTGCGCCGGCTGATGCTCCTCTACATGCAAGCCCTGCTCACGCAGGTCGCTCAAACGGCGGCGTGTAATCGTCATCACTCGCTCAACAAGCAACTTTGCCGCTGGCTTCTGATCGAAATCGACCGTACCGCGTCGAACGAACTGCAAGTCACGCAGCAGCTGATCGCCGACATGCTCGGCGTGCGCCGCGAAGGCGTCACCGAAGCGGCCGGCAAGCTGCACGATGCGGGCCTCATCCACCATAGCCGCGGCTGCATCAAGGTGGTGGATCGCGAAGGGCTGGAAGCGCGCGCATGCGAATGCTACGGCCTCGTCAAACGTGAGTTCGACCGCCTGCTGCCGCGTCTGCGCGCGCAGGAGACGGCTTCGGCCTCCAGTGTCTGAGATACGGATGCACAATAAAAGTCACGATATGTTCGGCTGGACGGCGCGCTGTCTGGATGTCTTTTTCGTCATCGCGGGCGGGGTGATCGCGCATTCCATGCGCTTTTCCTCGCTCGAATTCAGCGATATCGAGAAGCTCCTGATTGCTTTCAATAGCGTGCTGGCGTTGCTGTTGTTCCCGACCTTCGGCGTGTACGAAGCTTGGCGGGGCAAGCCGCTTCCGATGATGCTGGCGCGCGTCACGCTCGCCTGGATGACGGTGGCGGCCGCGGCGCTTCTGCTCGCGTTCACGCTGCATCGCATGGATGCGGTGTCGCGCCTGTGGTTCGCGTATTCGACGCTCATCTCGGGCGCGCTCATCGTGCTCGCGAAATGCGTGGTGTATGCGAGCCTGAGAATCATGCGCGGCCGCGGCTTCAACCAGCGCACGGTGGCCATCGTCGGCGCGCAGGGCTTCGCGCGCACGCTGCTCGCGCATCTGTCGAGCACGCCCGAGCAAGGCTTCACGCCCGTGTGCCTGCTCGACACGACGGGCGACGAAGAACTGCACGCGAGCGGCCTCGGCAGCCGGCCCGGCGCGTCCATGCGTCTGCCGGTGCTGAACGATTTCGACGAACTCGTCGAGAAAGTGCGCGCCGAGGAAATCAACGAAGTGTGGCTCGCGCTGCCGCTTTCGCAGGAACACACGATCTACCGCTTCGTTCATGCGCTGCGGCACGACTTCGTGAATCTGCGCCTGATTCCCGATACGCGCAGCATCTCGCTCTTCAATCATTCGATGACCGATGTCGCGGGACTCGCGACCATCAACCTGACGACTTCGCCGGTCGGCAGCTTGCAGATGTGGCCGAAGCTGCTGTTCGACCGCTGCTTCGCCGCTGCCGCGCTGCTGGCGCTGTCGCCGGTCATGATTTCCATTGCGATCGCGATCAAGGCGACATCGGAAGGCCCGGTGTTCTTCACGCAGAACCGCAAGGGCGCGGACGGACGGCCGTTCAAGATCTACAAGTTCCGCTCGATGGCCGTGCATCGCGAGACCAAGGGACACGTGACCCAGGCGACGCGCAACGACCCGCGCGTGACGAAGATCGGCGCGTTCCTGCGCCGCACGAGCCTCGACGAGTTGCCGCAGTTCATCAACGTGCTGTTCGGCGACATGTCGGTGGTCGGCCCGCGTCCGCATGCGATCGAACACGACGATCTGTACAAGGATCTGGTCTACGGCTACATGTTCCGTTACCGCATCAAGCCGGGCATTACCGGCTGGGCGCAGGTGAACGGTTATCGCGGCGCGACCGAGAAGGTCGAAAAGATGCAGAGCCGCGTGAAATTCGACCTGTTCTACATTCACAACTGGTCGTTCTGGTTCGACATCAAGATCGTCGCGATGACGCTGTTCAAGGGCTTCATCGGACGTAACGCGTACTGAGCGTACTGCACGCTGCATTTACGACAACGGGCCCGGCGACTCGCATCGCCGGGCCCGTTGTGCTTGTGGCGCCGTGCTTCAGTAGTCGATGCGCTCGACGCCGTTTTCCGTGCCGAGCAGGCACACGTTGGCGCCGCGCGCCGCGAAAAGCCCGACCGTCACGACGCCCGGCCACGCATTGATCTGCGCTTCGAGCGCGCGCGGGTCCGTAATGGCAAGGCCCTTCACGTCGATGATCTCGTTGCCGTTGTCCGTGATGAACGGCATGCCGTCCTTCGTCACGCGCACGATCGGCACGCCGCCGAGCGCCGCGAGCTTGCGACCGATGGCAGTGCGCGCCATCGGCACTACTTCGACTGGCAGTGGAAAGCTGCCCATCACGTCGACGCGCTTGCTCGCATCCGCGATGCACACGAACACGTCCGCAACCGAAGCCACGATTTTCTCGCGCGTGAGCGCCCCGCCGCCGCCCTTGATCATCGCGCCGCTCGCGTCGATTTCGTCGGCGCCGTCGACATACACGGGCAGCGTGTCGACGTCGTTCAGGTCGAACACCTTGAAGCCGTGCGATTCGAGCCGCGCGGTGGTCGCCAGCGAACTCGATACCGCGCCGCGATAACGCGCCTTCGAGACGGCCAGCGCGTCGATGAAGCAATTGGCCGTCGATCCGGTGCCGATGCCGATGATCGCGCCTTCCGGCACGTGCGCGTTCACGTAGTCGGCGGCGGCCTGGCCGACCAGTTGCTTGAGTTCGTCCTGAGTCATGGAAATGGTGCTGCGCGTCTGGGGGAAATCACGATTTTATCGGAGCGCGCGCCGCCTTCCGGCGTTTTTGCGCGTGCCGTCAGTGAGCGCCGTGCAGAAAGCCCAGCGGATCGTGAGTACGCGCGACCGACGCGATGAACGCAAACACGAGAATCGCCAGGACGCCGGAAACGGCCCGCGCGCCCTTCGTGCGGCCGCGCTTGAGCGCGAACGTGCCAAGCACGATATAGACGACGAGCCCCGCGATCTTCGCACCGAGCCACGCGGCGTTCGGCCCGAAGCCGACGATGGCGACAAGCGCGATGGCGCTCGCAAGCAGCAGCGTATCGACGATATGCGGCACGATCTTCGTCGCGCGCGCTGCGAGAAGGCGCGAGTCCATCAGCATCCAGATCCAGCGCAGCGCGAAGCCCGCGATGCTCAAGCCCGCGCACGTCATGTGCAGTGCGCGCAGCGGCAGAAAGTAATCGCCCATTGGTTTTCGTGCGTGGTCAGGGGAAGTATTTGTCGAGCAAGGCCTGCGCGATGGCGTCGGTTTGCGCATCGGCGTCGCCCGCGTAGTCCGATGGCCGGAAGTGCATCTGGAAGGCGGCGAAGACGCGGCGCGTCTTGTCGTCGAGGATGCCGTCGGTGGCAACGTCGTAGCCGTAACGCTTCAGCTTCTCCTGCAACGCGCGCACGTCGCACGGCGCCTTCGGATCGCGGCCCGCGAGATGCGCGGCGACAGTGGCATCGTCGGGCCACGCGCCGATTCCCGCCTCGTAGAGCGTATGCCACGGAAATAGCGGACCGGGATCGATCTTGCGCTGCGGAGCGATGTCGCTATGGCCGACCACGCGCGTCGGCGGAATGCCGTAACGCTCGACGATGTCGCGCGAGAGCTTGACGAGCGCGTCGACCTGTGCGGGCGGATAAGGCTGCCAGGTGCGGCCGGACGGCGTATCGACAGGTCCGAGATTCACGTTCTCGATGCCGATGGACGACGCGTTCAGTTCCGTCGCGCCTTGCCAGTAGCTCTGGCCGGCGTGCCACGCGCGCTTGTCTTCGGGCACGAGTTGGTAGACGACCGGCTCGCCGTTTTCGATGCGTGGCGCGTCCGGCACGACGTAGTGGACGCTCACCTGATCGCCCGTGAGCACCGCGAGCGAGCGCGCTTCGTCGATCTCCGTATAGTGCATGACAAGGAATCGCACGCGCGAATCGGCGTTTTTCGCGTGGTATTGCGTGTCGGCGATGTAAGTGCCGCGGTTGAGCATGGTGGGAGTGCAGGCGGTGATGAAAGCGCAGGCAAGCGCGACAAAGACGAGGCGAAGCACGTGCACCCCTTACTTCTTCACGATCCTCTGCCTTACCGCCTCGAACAGACACACGCCGCTCGCCACCGACACGTTCAGGCTCTCTACCGAGCCCGCCATCGGAATATGCATGATCTCGTCGCATGTTTCGCGCGTGAGGCGGCGCATGCCCTCGCCTTCCGCGCCGACGACGATGGCGACCGGGCCGTCGAGCTTCGTCTGGTAGACGCTCGCCGTGGCTTCGCCCGCCGTGCCGATCACCCAGACGCCCGCGTCCTTCAGTTCGCGCAGTGCGCGCGCCAGATTCGTCACCGTGATGTACGGCACGCTTTCGGCCGCGCCGCTCGCCACCTTCGCGGCGGTCGCGTTGAGGCCGGCGGAACGGTCGCGCGGCGCGATCACCGCATGGGCGCCCGCCGCATCCGCGACGCGCAGGCACGCGCCGAGATTATGCGGATCGGTGACGCCATCGAGCACGAGCAACAGAGGCGTACCCGAGATGCCGTCGAGCAATTCCGCGAGATTCTGCGCGAGCGGCAAGTTATGCGCGCGGGCGACCACGCCCTGATGCTGGATGTTGCCCGCGAGGCCCCACAGACGCGCTTCCTCGGCGGCGATCAGGCGCACGCCCGCGTCCTTCGCGGCACGCAGGAAGTCCTGCATGCGCCGGTCCTTCCGCATGGGGTCGTACAACACTTCCTCGATCGACGACGCATCCGCCCGCAAGCGCGCCGTGACCGCGTGGAAACCATAAAGAACCTTGAGACGTGACATGACTGATTCGAACCTTCGTGATAACCATGAAAAGCACGACGCGGCCCGGTGCAAAGCGCACCGGACCGCGCGTATTCGTTGCCCCTTTCCGACGCTCGGCTAGCGCTTCTTGCGCGCCGGCCGCCCCTGCGCCGACTTCGACGCCGAGTTGGACGCCCCGGCGCGTTTCTTCGTCGCGCCGCCGCGCGCCGCCAGCGACGCGCCCTTCTTCGTGCCGCCGCGCTGACGCGTGCCGGGCGTGTCGTCGTTCAGCGAGCGAATGCGCGGGCCCGCTGCGCCATTAGCGCCCGAGGCCCCGTGATCGGCCGCGCCCGAGGGCAAACGCGGCGAAGGCTTCACAGGCGTATCACGCACCAGACGGAAGTCGATCTTGCGGGCATCGAGATCGACGCGGCCCACCTGCACGCGCACGCGATCCGTCATGCGATAGCGGATGCCGGTACGCTCGCCGCGCAGTTCATTCTTGATTTCGTCGTACTGGAAGTAGTCGGAGCCGAGTTCGGTCACGTGGACGAGCCCCTCGATGAAGAGCGAATCCAGCTGCACGAAGATACCGAACGACGTCACGCCGTTCACCATGCCGCCGTATTCCTCGCCGAGTTTGTCGCGCATGAAATAGCACTTGAGCCACGCTTCGACGTCGCGCGAGGCTTCGTCGGCGCGGCGCTCGTTCGATGAGCAATGCAGCCCGAGCTCTTCCCACACCGCGACGCTGTTGCGCGACCGGCCGCGCGCGCTGTCGTCGGCCAGTTGCATCTCGCGTGCGGCCTTCGTCAAACCCGTGCTCAGCGAAACGTCATGGCCGATGTCGGGCAGATACTTCTTGCCTTGCAGGATCGCGTAAATGGCGCGATGCGTAAGCAGGTCCGGATAGCGGCGAATCGGACTCGTGAAGTGCGCGTAGGCTTCGTACGCCAGCCCGAAGTGCCCGATGTTGTCGGGGCTGTAGACGGCCTGCTGCATCGAGCGCAGGACCATCGACTGAAGCATCTGCGCATCTGGCCGGTCACGGATCTGCGCGATGAGCGCCGCGTAATCGCTCGCGTGCGGTTTGTCGCCGCCAGTCAGCGTAAGGCCGACGCCGCGCAGAAACTGCCGCAGATTCTCGAGCTTCTCCTCGGTCGGCCCCGCATGCACGCGATACAGCCCCGGATGCTTGTTGCGCTTCAGAAAGTCCGCCGCGCAGACGTTCGCGGCGAGCATGCACTCCTCGATCAGCCGGTGCGCGTCGTTGCGATGGCGCGGCAGGATCTGCTCGATCTTGCCTTGCGAGTTCACGACGATATACGTCTCGGTCGTGTCGAAATCGATGGCGCCGCGCTTCTGACGCGCCGCGTGCAGCGCCTTGAACACGCCGTACAGGTTCTGCAACTGCGGCACCAGCTCCGCGCGCTTCGCGGCTTCGGGACCCTTCGTATTGGCGAGCACGGCCGCGACTTCGGTGTACGTGAGACGCGCCGCCGAATGCATCACGCCCGGATAGAACTGATACGCCTTGATCTCGCCGCGCGCCGTGATGACCATATCGCAGACGAGCACGCAGCGGTCGACGTCCGGATTCAGCGAACAGAGGCCGTTCGAGAGCTTTTCCGGCAGCATCGGAATCACGCGCCGCGGGAAGTATACCGACGTGCTGCGGTCGAGCGCGTCGACGTCGAGCGGATCGTTCGGGCGCACGTAATGCGACACATCGGCGATCGCCACGAGCAGACGGAAGCCTTGTCCGCGGCCCACGGCCACGGGCTCGCAATACACGGCGTCGTCGAAGTCGCGGGCATCTTCGCCGTCGATGGTGACGAGCGGCACGTCGCGCAGATCGACGCGATGCCGGATATCCACCGGCCGCACTTCGTCGGGCAGCTTCGCGGCGGCGGCAAGCGCGGCGTCGCTGAACTGGTGCGGCACGCCGTACTTGCGCACCGCGATCTCGATTTCCATGCCGGGGTCGTCGATATCGCCGATCACTTCGGCCACGCGCCCGAGCGGCTGCGAATGGCGGCTCGGAAAATCCGTCAGATCGACGGACACGACCTGCCCCACTTTCGCCTTCTTCGGATTCTGCGTGATGAGAATGTCGTGGCCGATGCGCTTGTCTTCCGGCACGAGGATCAGCGCGCCGTTTTCATTCACGAGCCGCCCGATGATGCGCTTGTTCGCGCGGTCGGTCACTTCGACGATATGCCCTTCGGGCCGCCCGCGCCGGTCGTAACCGACGATGCGCGCGAGCACGCGATCGTTGTGCATGACCTTCTGCATTTCGCCGTTGGGCAGGAAGAGATCGTCCTGGCCGTCGTCGCGAATCAGAAAGCCGAAGCCGTCGCGATGGCCCTGCACGCGCCCCGCGACGAAGTTCGACGGATGCGTGAGCTGATAATGGCCGCGCTTGTCGAGGCGGATTTGCCCGTCGCGTTCCATGGCGGCCAGTCGCTTGAAAAATCCTTCGCGCTCCTGGCGCTTGATCGACAGGGCCTCGGCGATGTCGTTCGCGGAGTGAGGCGTTTCGCTCGTGCGCAGCACACCGAGAATCTCTTCGCGGCTGGGGATCGGATACGGATATTTGCTCAAGGGCTTAATAGAGTTCTTCTCGTTGGACTGGACTTTCGCCGTGTTTTGCCGTTAGTCGAGCGGCAATCGTTGAAATCATTCTAACACTGCCTATTAGGAGCGCTGCCTGCCCGGCGGGCGCTCGCGGTGTCCATCAGAAGCAAACGGCGGCCCCGTCGCGGGCTTCATCGAAACGCTTGACAGACTTTGCGGGGTCGCTATAATGGCGTTCTTTGCTGCTGAACGCAGACAAAACAAAGAAACGCACCCTTGCCCAGGTGGCGGAATTGGTAGACGCACTAGGTTCAGGTCCTAGCGGTGGCAACACCGTGGAGGTTCGAGTCCTCTCTTGGGCACCAGATGTCAGGAAACGCCACCCTCGGGTGGCGTTTCCTTTTTATGCGGAGACCGTGCTTTCGGCTCCGGCCAGTCGTGAAGCGCAGTTGACACGGCCTGGCTTCCCGCTAGAATAGCGGGCTTGCTGTACCCCTTGGCCCAGGTGGCGGAATTGGTAGACGCACTAGGTTCAGGTCCTAGCGGTGGCAACACCGTGGAGGTTCGAGTCCTCTCCTGGGCACCAAGGTCCCTTTCTCGCAATCAGCCCCACGCGCATGTACCTGGGGCTTTTTGTTTTTTGCGCGCACGATTTCTCCATTGGTTTCAATTCGCTTTCGTTTTCGATTCGGTTTCATGCCGGGATTAAAGCGGAATGAATGAATCGCCGGATCGTCGTCTCTCCATTGACAGTATCGGTAAGCACGCTCTTAAACGGCGGCGTACACTCGTCCCTGCCCGCGTGGCCGTTACGAGCCCCGCGTGCCGATGCCGCTTCGCGCATCGCGTGAGCCGCATCGCAACCGCATTGCAAATCGAGCTGATCAATACTGAATCGGAGACCAAGGCGATGAGTTGGACGCGAGAACAAAGAAACGTAACGATTGCCGCTTATCTCGGCTGGACGCTGGACGCATTCGACTTTTTCTTGATGGTCTTCGTCCTCAAGGACATCGCCGCCGAATTCAACACCAAGATTCCCGAAGTCGCGTTTGCCATTACGCTGACGCTCGCGATGCGCCCCATCGGCGCGCTCATCTTCGGCCGGCTCGCGGACAAGTTCGGCCGCCGTCCGACGCTGATGGTCAACATTGCGTGTTATTCGCTTCTCGAATTGCTATCGGGCCTTTCGCCCAACCTGACTACCCTTCTCATCTTGCGCTCGCTCTTCGGTATCGCAATGGGCGGCGAATGGGGCGTCGGCTCTGCCCTGACGATGGAAACCGTGCCGCCCAAGGCGCGCGGCTTCGTGTCCGGCTTGCTGCAAGCCGGCTATCCGAGCGGCTATCTACTGGCGTCGATCGTCTTCGGCGTGCTGTATCAGTTCGTCGGCTGGCGCGGAATGTTTTTCGTCGGCGTCGCGCCCGCGCTGCTGGTGCTTTATGTCCGCGCGCATGTGCCCGAATCTCCCGCGTGGCGTGCAATGGAAAAACGGGCGCGCCCCGGCTTGCTTGCGACGCTCAAACAGAACTGGACGCTTTCTCTCTACGCGATCATCTTGATGACCGCATTTAATTTCTTCTCGCACGGCACACAGGATCTTTATCCGACGTTTCTGCGCGAACAGCATCACTTCGACCCGCATACGGTTTCCATCATTACCATCGTGCTCAATATCGGCGCGATTGTCGGCGGGTTGTTCTTCGGATCGCTGTCGGAGCGAATCGGCCGACGCGTCGCCATTTTCATCGCCGCGTTGATTGCCTTGCCGGTGCTCTATCTGTGGGCGTTTTCGGCAACTCCCGTTGCGTTGGCCATTGGCGCATTCCTGATGCAGATTTCCGTGCAGGGCGCATGGGGCGTGATTCCGGTGCATCTAAACGAGATATCGCCCGATGAAATTCGCGCCACGTTTCCGGGACTCGTGTATCAACTCGGCAATTTGCTCGCCGCCGTCAATGCGACGATGCAGGCGTCGATTGCAACTTCGCACGGAAACAACTACGGCATGGCCATGGCGATTGTGGCGGGAACGGTTGCGGTGGTAATTGCCGCGCTGATTTTCTTCAGCCGTGAGCGCAGGGGAATCGATATGACGCGGTCGGCGGAGGAAGTGGGGGCGACGGGATAGGGTTTGGGGGCATGCGCAGCCCTGCGCACGCAGGAGCTGCGCCGTCGACCGACAGCCTGTTCCGAGCCGAAGCGCACTAAAGTGCGCTTCGGCTCGGTCGCCGCGAGAAAGCTAGCGAGCTAGAAAACGGAAAACGTCAACCGGGACTCGACCGCTGCCTTTCCCCCCGATCATGCTCAACTTCTTAACAAGCGTTCGAACGGAGGTTTCCGAGACATCAAATAGCTGCGCTACTCTCCTTGCGGAAGCTCCGCCGTGTGTCAGGACTAGTATCTGAAATCTAATGAACGAACGAAGACGGCCGTCCGTATCTTTGCTGACTCGGCCCGAGCTCCCATTGATGGCGTTAGCCAGAATTGCCCGTTCGCGCGAAGTAAGCTTTTTGGATTTATAACAGTGCCTCCCACCAGTTTCCTGAAATGTGTAAAGTGTCGACTCAAAGAGAATTTGGTCTTTCGAACCGACTTCTGCAAAACGACAATGAAGGTTTAGCTTAGTCGGTTGCTCATTCTTTCTGCGCATTCGATATGCTCCTGCCTTACCAAAGTGGCGGTAGCGAATCGCTACTCAGGAGCTAGGGGGTTGCGATTCGCGCTGCGGGAGTCCTGGCCCGACTCAACCGCAGCGCCCATTTATCCGAACTGCTATAAGTGCTTCTTTCTCGGCTGCCGGCTTCCGCCCGCGCGAAATTGGCAGCCGCTCATTTTTAACTGATTGCGTGATATTTAGCCCATACGATTTATCCTAATCTTGCGTAACTTCGTCGATTTTCCTGCGATGAAATCCAATCGCCGTTCGCCTGGCGCTCCGGGATGCGACTCACATTCGGAATACGGCGTCGATTTGCACCGTACCAAGGGAGGTTCAATCCTCCATCGCCGCGTCGAGTGCGCAGCGGCCCATCTGACCGTAGCTAGCAGCACTGCACCTAGCGGCATAACTTCCCAAGATGGAAGAACAATCTGCGTCTCGCGTTCAGACCTGACTGCTCCGGCACCGTCAAACGGGAAGACAAGCCATGACGCAAGCGCAGGTTCGCCGATTCTTTCACTTGACACTCTCGTGCGCGTTGTCAACGGCGCTCACCGCTAGCCGGGCGCCTGCCCGAGCAACTCCCCAGCCTCCGATCAACGAAATCGCCACCCAACCCGCCGACCAGCAAGCTCACTGGCTCGCACGCGCCGCCGCCGACGGCACGCTTGCACACCTCGCCGACGCCGAACTCGTCGCCCTCTTCCGTTCACTCGATCCCGGCGCGCTGCCGCGCTATCTGCGCGACGGCCTGCCCCGCTATGCAACGTCCGAATTCACCATCCTTCGACGCGAGCGAATCCGCGGGAAGTGGCCGAAGCGTGCCGACCACATGCTCGTGCGCGTCACGCGCGACCCGCTGCGCGTCTACGCGAGATGGTTGCCAGACGGCGCCCATGCAGGCCAGGAAGTCATCTACGACGAATGTAAGCGCCCCGGCGAACTGTACGGTCACCTCGGTGGCTTCTTCGGCGTCGTGCCGATGTGGGCGTCGCTGAACGGTCCGCTCGCTCGCGCGCAGTCGAATCATTCGATCCGCGAACTCGGCATCGATGCCATTACGCAGCGTTTCATCGACGAAGGCCGGAAGTTCGCCGAAGCGGGCATCACGCGGCCGTCTGACATCGCGGTGACGAACGTGAACGGCGTGCGCGTCGTCGCGCTGACGTACATCGCGCCGGCCGGGCGGCCGGAGTTTTACGCGAAGCGCGAACTGCTCTACCTCGATCTGGCGCAGCCGCGTTTCCGCGCGGTCGCGTCGTTCGACAACGACGGCGCGATCTTCGAAAGCGTCGTGTTCGGGCACATCGAGCCAAAGCCGTTCGACGATCTGACCTTCGATCCGCACAACGCCGGATACCGCTTCTGAAGCGTCCGCTGATCGCGTGACATGCGCCGTAACACGCGCATCGGCGCCGCCACGGCGCGTTTAAGTCTCGCCTAAGTTTCGGCCGATACGCTTGCCGCACTTCATCATCGACATCCACGAAGCCGCGTGCCAGCGGCGCGAATCGTCATGTAATCAAGGAGTTCGCTCATGAACCTCCGCTCTGCCTCGGCTCCGGTACGAGCCATCAAACGGCTCTTGAGCCACCACGAGATCGCCACGCTGCTGCTCTTGATGCACGCGCCGATCGACGCGATGGCCGCCCCGCCCGACGTCGCCTCGCTGCAGGAATACGGCTACGTGGAAATCGTCTCGCCCGACGCCGACGGTCCCAAAGTGCGCCTCACCGACGACGGCAACGCCGTCCTGCGCGGCTTAGGCGTCAAGTAAGCGCCCCGCCCGGCATCGCGATCTCTGTAATAATCGGTCGACCTTCACCACCGACCGAGGAGTGATTCGCGATGTCCGCCATGGAACCCATCGTTCAACGTGTGCTGCTGACCAACGACGACGGCATCGACGCCCCCGGCCTCGCCGTGCTCGAAGCCGTCGCCGCCGAACTTGCGCACGAAGTCTGGGTCGTCGCACCCGAGCACGATCAGAGCGGCACGTCGCACTCCATCAGCCTGCATTCGCCGCTGCGCATCTCGCGTCAGGGCGAGCGCCGCTTTGGCGTTCAGGGCACGCCGGGCGACTGCGTCGTGATGGCCGCGCGCCATCTCATGAAAGACGCGCCGCCGACGCTCGTGCTGTCGGGCATCAATCGCGGCGCGAATCTGGGCGTCGAGACCATGTTCTCCGGCACCGTCGGTGCAGCGATGACGGGTCTTCTGCTCGGCTTGCCTTCCATTGCCCTCAGTCAGACGTTCTCGGACCGCGAAAGCGTGCGCTGGGACACCGCGCGTGCACTCGCGCCCGGCGTGATCCGTCAGTTGCTGGCCATCTCGCACGACGCACCCACGTGTCTCAACGTCAATTTCCCAGACTGCGACGCATCGGCCGCCGGTCCGCTGACCGTGACGCGACAAGGCGTCGGTCTCGTGGAAGGCATCGACGTGCTCGACGAGACCGATCCGCGCGGCATCGACTATTTCTGGCTCAAGTTCCAGCGCGGTCAGCGTGAAAACGCGCCCGACAGCGAAACGGCCGTGGTCGGGAGCAAACGGATTTCGGTGACGCCGCTGCATTTCGATCGAACCGACTCGCGCACGTTCGCCACGCTGGAAGCCGGATTGCGCGGCGGCGCTTAGAGCGCTAGAGCCTTTCTTCCCAAACGCGACGGACCGTTTCTCGTATGCTGCGTCGTCAGCGCGCCCGGCAACGGCTTCGGCGTCACGATCACAAGAACAAGGAGGCACTATGAACCACTTCGTCCGCATTGCGGCCGGCGCGCTCATCGCCATGTCGGCGGCGGGCGCGTTCGCGCAGGCATCGACGCCCGTGGGCACCTGGCAAACCATCGATGACGCGACCGGTAAGCCGAAGGCGATCATCCGGATCATCGACGATGGCAGCGGGCAGCTTTCCGGCAAGGTCGTGCGCGGCATCGGCGAATTTGATCATCCGGACCGGCGTTGCACCGCGTGTACGGACGACCGGAAGGATCAACTGGTGAAGGGCATGACCATCATCACCGGCTTGAAGCAGAACGGCGATACGTGGGAAGGCGGTCAGATTCTGGACCCCGAGAACGGCAAGCTCTACAAGTGCAAGATGAAGCTGGAAGAGGGCGGGCAGAAGCTCGAAGTGCGCGGTTATATGGGCGTGTCGCTGCTCGGGCGCTCTCAGACGTGGGTGCGGCAGCAGTAACTCATTCGGACGCAGCAAGCAAAAACGGGCGGAAGACTGCGTGTCTTCCGCCCGTTTTTTTCGACGCCGCGCGACTTATGCAGCGTGACGGACCGAAGCATCATCCTGCGGCGAACGCGCGGTCGCGATGGCGCGCATCGGCTCCAGCGCTTCGGCAGTCGCGACTGGCACTTCCGCCGGCACGCGCATACGCGACGTCATGAGCCCGTAGAGCGAGTCGCCGGCGGGGCCGAAGAGTTGCGTCATCACGCGCAGCAGCACGCCCGATTCGTGCCACGCCTTGAAGCGGCGATGGCACGTCTGATACGACGGATACTTGCGCGGCAGCGTGGACCACGACGCGCCGCTATACATGACCCAGAGCACGCCGTTGAGCACGGCCCGGGTGTTAGCCAAAGGACGGCCACGCAATTCCGAGCGCGGGCGCAATTCCGGAAGCAGCGGCGCAACCATCTGCCATTCTTCGTCGGACATATCGCGGTAGGGTTTCACGGCATTCTCTCCAATTAGCAACTGATTAACTGGCCAGAACGATACCGAGTGCCCTTCAACCGGCAAATCAGAGAGGTCTTAATCTTGAAAAAGCCGCGAAAGCCTTATGCCGTTTGGCTAGACGCGTGTTTTTGATTCTCGTATTAGCTCACGTAAGCGAAATGTTCGCGAGCCGCCGCGGCGCCTCCAGATACTCCTTCGACTGCATTTCGACGATACGCGACACCGTGCGCGCGAACTCGTTCGCCATCGGCCCTTCTACGTACAGGTCCTCCGCCGGCACCGCCGCCGACATCAGCAGCTTGACCTTGTGGTCGTAGAACACGTCGATGAGCCACGTGAAGCGGCGCGCTTCCGACGCCATGCGCGGCGACATCTGCGGCACGTCGGACAGGATCACCGCGTGAAAACGGTTGGCGATCTCCAGATAGTCGTTCTGCGAGCGCGGGCCGCCGCAGAGCGTCGCGAAATCGAACCAGACGACGCCATCGGCCTTGCGCAGTGCCTTGATCTCGCGCTTTTCGATATGCAGGATCGGGCTTTCGTCGGGCACGGCGGCGAGCTTCGCGTAGTCCGCGCGCAGCGCCTTGTCCGCCGCAGCGCCGAGCGGCGTGTGGTACGCCTGCACTTGCGACAGCGTGCGCTTGCGATAATCGGTGCCCGCATCGACATTGAGCACGTCGAGATTCTTCTTCAGCAGCTCGATAGCCGGCAGCAGCCGGTCGCGGTGCAAGCCTTCCGGGTACAGCGTGTCCGGCTCGTAGTTGGACGTCATCACGAACTGCACGCCGTTGCTGAACAGACGGTCCAGCAGGCGATAGAGAATCATCGCGTCGGCAATATCGGAGACGTGGAATTCGTCGAAGCAGATCAGCCGATAACGCTTCGCGATGCGCCGCGCCAGTTCGTCGAGCGGATCGGCCTGGCCCTTCAGCTCCTCCAGCTCCCGATGCACTTCGCGCATGAACTCGTGGAAATGCAAGCGCGTCTTGCGCTGCACCGGCACGACCGCATAGAAGCTGTCCATCAGAAAGCTCTTGCCGCGCCCTACGCCGCCCCACATATAAACGCCGCGCGGCAATTGAGGATGCACGAGGAACTTCCTGATCGCGTTCGAGCGGCGTGCCTTGTACGCAACCCATTCTTCGTAGCAGCGCTGCAGCCGCGCGACCGCCGCCAGCTGCGCTTCGTCCGACTGGTAGCCCCGCGTGCGCAGTTCGTTTTCGTAGTATTCGGTGACGTTCATCTTCTGCCGTTCGATGTGACAAAGGCGAGCGGTTTGATCCGCTCGCCTTCGTGTGCGATGCCTGCCGTTGCCCGAAGTCGAGCGATTACATATTCAGCGCGCGCTTGTCGACGGCGAGCGCCGCTTCGCGCATCACTTCGGACAGCGACGGATGCGGATGGCAAATGCGGCCGATGTCTTCCGACGCCGCCTTGAACTCCATCGCGACGACCGCTTCTGCGATCAGATCCGACGCGTCTGCTGCGATGATATGCACGCCGAGAATCTCGTCGGTCTTCGCATCCGCGATCATCTTGACGAAGCCTTCTGCCCGGCCGATGCCCAGCGCGCGGCCATTGGCCATCATCGGGAACTGGCCGGTCTTGATCTCGCGGCCTTCGGCCTTGAGCTGCTGCTCGGTCTTGCCGACCCACGCGATTTCCGGTTCCGTGTAGATGACCCACGGCACGCAGTTGTAGTCGATATGCGGCTTTTGTCCGTCGATGATTTCCGCCACCGCCACGCCTTCGTCTTCCGCCTTGTGCGCGAGCATCGGGCCGCGCACGACGTCGCCGATAGCGTACACGCCCGGCACGCTCGTCGCGCAGTGATCGTCCACGTCGATGAAGCCGCGCTCGTTCGCCTTCAGGCCGATGGCGTCAAGACCGAGGTTGTCCGTGTTCGGCACGCGTCCGACCGACACGATCAGGCGGTCCGCTTCCAGCGTTTGCGCGTTGCCGTGATTGTCCGTGTACGCGATCGACACGCCGTTGCCGGTCGTCTTTACTTCGCCGATCTTCACGCCGAGGTGAATGTCGAGACCCTGCTTCTTAAACTGCTTGGCAGCTTCCTTCGCGAGCGAATCGTCCGCTGCAGCGAGGAATTGCGGCAGCGCCTCGAGCACGGTCACTTCGGCGCCCAGACGCCGCCACACCGAGCCGAGTTCCAGACCGATCACGCCCGCGCCGATCACGGCGAGCTTCTTCGGCACGGAATCGAACGAGAGCGCGCCTTCGTTGTCGGCGATCAGCTTGTTGTCGACCGGAATGCCCGGCAAATGACGCGCCTTCGAGCCCGTCGCGATGATCACGTTCTTCGCCGTGACGGTTTCCGTCTCACCTTCGCCCGACACTTCGATCTGCACGCCGGCGTCCGTCTTGCCGGTGAACTTGCCGTGACCCTTGAGCCACGTGATCTTGTTCTTGCGGAACAGGAACTCGATGCCCTTCGTCATCTTCTCGACGATGCCGTCTTTACGCGCCAGCATCTTCGACACATCGAGCTTCACGTCGGACACGCTGATGCCGTGATCGGCCAGATGCTTCGACGTGTTTTCGAATTCTTCCGAGGACGCGAGCAGCGCCTTCGACGGAATGCAGCCCACGTTCAGGCACGTGCCGCCGAGTTTCAGCGCGCCGGCCGGGTTCTTCCACTTCTCGATACACGCAACCGTCTTGCCGAGTTGCGCTGCGCGAATCGCCGCGATATAGCCGCCCGGGCCCGCGCCGATCACGACGACATCAAATTCCTTGGACATGACTTTCCTTTGGTCTATCTCCGCTCATGCGGAGCTGCCTCGTGCGATGCGCGCGAGCCTATCGCGCGCATCGAGGCGAATTGCTTCTTACAGGTCCAGCAGCAGGCGAGCCGGATCTTCCAGCGCGTCCTTCATGGCGACGAGCGACAGCACGGCTTCGCGGCCGTCGATAATGCGGTGGTCGTACGAGAGCGCGAGGTAGTTCATCGGACGGATCACGATCTGGCCGTTTTCGACCACAGCGCGTTCCTTCGTCGCGTGCACGCCGAGAATGGCGGACTGCGGCGGGTTGATGATCGGCGTCGAGAGCATGGAGCCGAACACGCCGCCATTCGAGATGGAGAACGTGCCGCCCGTCATTTCTTCGATCGACAGCTTGCCGTCGCGCGCCTTCGCGCCGAACTCGGCAATCTTCTTTTCGATGTCGGCGAGGCTCATCTGATCCGCGTTGCGCAGGATCGGCACGACCAGACCGCGCGGCGAACCGACCGCGATACCGATGTCGAAGTAGCCGTGATAGACGATGTCGTTACCGTCGATCGACGCGTTCACGAGCGGGAACTTCTTCAGCGCGTGGACGGCGGCCTTCACGAAGAACGACATGAAGCCGAGCTTCACGCCGTGTTCCTTCTCGAAGCGGTCCTTGTACTTGTTGCGCAGATCCATGACCGGCGCCATGTTGACTTCGTTGAACGTCGTCAGAATGGCGTTGGTTTGCTGCGATTCGAGCAGGCGCTCGGCGATACGCGCGCGCAGACGCGACATCGGCACGCGCTGTTCCGGGCGATCCTTCAGCCACTGATCAGCCGATGCGGGCGCGTTGACTTGCGGCAGCGAAGGCTTCGCGGCCTTCGCGGGCGCAGCGGCCGGAGCCGGTGCCTTCGCGGCAGCGGGTGCGCCGGCTTGCGCGGCGAGCGCGTCGCCCTTCGTGATACGGCCGTCGCGGCCGGTGCCTGACACCTGGTCGGCGGACACGCCCTTCTCGGCCAGAATCTTGGTTGCGGCCGGCGACGTAGCGCCGCCCGTGACCGAACCGCCCGTCGCGGATGCGGTCGCTTGCGCGGACGCCGACGACGACGCCACTGCCGGCTCGGCTTGCGGCGCGGGCTTCACTTCGGCGTCGCCAGCGGCGGCGGCTGCGGGCGCTTCGCCTGCTTTCGCTTCGGTGTCGATCTTCGCGATGATTTCGTCGGCGGTGACGATATCTCCGTCATGCTTGATGACCTGCGCGAGCACGCCAGCCGACGGCGCCGGCACTTCGAGCACGACTTTGTCGGTTTCGATTTCGATCAGGATTTCGTCCTGGGCGACAGCCTCGCCCGGCTTCTTCTTCCATTGCAGCATGGTTGCTTCCGAGACCGACTCGGAAAGCTGGGGAACCTTGACTTCTACGATAGCCATTTCTGTATTGTCCTAATGCGTTCTGTGTGTACGAGCGAGCCGAACGAAGAGACCGGGGAGCGCCGCTCGCCCGGTCTTCGTTCATCCGCGTGTTACTTCGCGATGGTTTGCGCGCCTTTGAGGCGGCCGAACGCGCCTTCCACGAGCGCCTTCTGCTGCTCGTAGTGCTTCGCGTAATAGCCGACCGCGGGCGAGGCTGAAGCGGGACGGCCGCTGTAGGCCAGCTTCATCCCTTCCTTCATGCCTTCACGCAGATGGTGCTCGATGTAGAACCAGGCACCCTGGTTCTGCGGCTCGTCCTGCACCCAGACCACTTCGGTCGCGTTTTCGTACTTCTTGAGTTCCGCGTCGAACTGCTTGTGCGCGAACGGATACAACTGCTCGATACGCACGATGGCGATGTCGTTCGCCTTCGCTTCGCGGCGATGCGCGACGAGGTCGTAGTACACGCGGCCCGAGCAGCAGACCACGCGCTTGACCTTCTTCGCGTCGATGCTTTCGTCCACTTCGCCGATGACCGGCTGGAACGAGCCCTTCGCCAGTTCCGACAGGTCCGACACCGCTTCCTTGTGACGCAGCAGCGACTTCGGCGTGGCGATGATGAGCGGCTTGCGGAACAAGCGGATCATCTGACGGCGCAGCAGATGGAAGATCTGCGCAGGCGTCGTCGGCTGAACCACTTGCATGTTGTGGTCCGCGCACAGTTGCAGGAAACGCTCGATACGCGCCGACGAGTGCTCCGGACCCTGGCCTTCGTAGCCGTGCGGCAGCATCATCGTGAGACCGGAGACGCGGCCCCACTTCACTTCGCCCGACGAGATGAACTGGTCGATCACCACTTGCGCGCCGTTCACGAAGTCGCCGAACTGCGCTTCCCACGCGACGAACGTGTTCGGTTCCGCGGTCGAATAGCCGTACTCGAAGCCGAGCACCGCTTCTTCCGACAGCACGGAGTCGATGACCGTGAACTTCGCCTGGTTGTCCGCGATGTTCTGCAGCGGAATGTACGTGCCGTCGTTCCAGCGTTCGCGGTTCTGATCGTGCAGCACGGCGTGGCGGTGCGTGAACGTGCCACGGCCCGAGTCCTGGCCCGTCAGACGCACCGCGTAGCCGGATGCCACCAGCGACGCGAACGCGAGATGCTCGCCCATACCCCAGTCGAGCTTCGATTCGCCACGGCCCATCGCGCGGCGATCGTTGATCACGCGCTCGACGAGCGGATGCAGCTTGAAGTTCTCCGGAATCGTCGTGATGCGCTCAGCGAGACGCTTCAGTTCGGCGAGCGGCACGGCGGTGTCGGCGGCGTCCGTCCATTTGCGGTTCAGGAACGGCACCCAGTCGACCGCGTATTTGCTCTTGTAGTTCGAGAGCACCGGATCAATGGTGTGATGGCCTTCGTCCATCGCCTGACGGTACGCCTTCACGAAGTTGTCGGCGTCTTCGGCCGTGATCACGCCTTGCTGCACGAGCTTCTCGGCATACAGCGCGCGCGTGCCCGGGTGCTTCGCGATGGTCTTGTACATCAGCGGCTGCGTGACCGCCGGCGTGTCCTGCTCGTTGTGGCCGAGCTTGCGGAAGCAGACGATGTCCACCACCACGTCCTTGTGGAACTTCATGCGGAAGTCGATCGCGAGCTGCGTGGCGAGCACGACCGCTTCGGGATCGTCGCCGTTCACGTGGAGCACCGGCGCCTCGATCATCTTGACGACGTCCGAGCAGTACAGCGTCGAGCGCGAATCGCGCGGGTCCGACGTCGTGAAACCGATTTGGTTGTTGATGACGATATGCAGCGTGCCGTGCGTGCCGTAGCCGCGCGTCTGCGCGAGGTTCAGCGTTTCCATCACGACGCCCTGGCCCGCGAAGGCCGCGTCGCCGTGAATCTGCACCGGCAGGACTTGCAGGCCTTCTTCATCGCCACGGCGATCCATACGCGCCTTCGCCGAACCCTCGACCACCGGGTTGACAATTTCGAGGTGCGACGGGTTGAACGCGAGCGACAGGTGAACCGGGCCGCCTTCGGTCGACACATCCGACGAGAAACCCTTGTGGTACTTCACGTCGCCGGCCGGCAGGTCGTCCACGTGCTTGCCTTCGAATTCGGCGAAGAGGTCAGCCGGCATCTTGCCGAGCGTATTGACCAACACGTTGAGACGGCCGCGGTGCGCCATGCCGATGACGATTTCCTGCACGCCGTTCTTGCCCGCGTGACGCACGACTTCGTCCATCGACGCGATGAAGCTCTCGCCCCCTTCCAGCGAGAAACGCTTCTGGCCGACGTACTTGGTGTGCAGGAAACGCTCGAGGCCTTCGGCGGCCGTCAGGCGGTTCAGGATGTGCTTCTTCTTGTCGTTCGAGAAGTCAGGCGTCGAACGGATCGACTCGAGACGCTCCTTCCACCAGCGCTTCTGCTCGGGATCGCTGATATACATGTACTCGGCGCCGATCGTGCCGCAGTACGTGTCACGCAATGCCTTGACGATCTCGCGCAGCGTCGCGCGCTCGAAACCGAAATACAGGTTCGTGGCGCTGAACGTCTGGTCCATGTCGGCTTCGGTGAAGTCGTAGAACGCAGGCTCGAGTTCGGGAATATGCGGACGCTCGCGGCGCTTGAGCGGATCGAGATTGGCCCATTGCGAGCCGAGGAAGCGATACGCGCCGATGAGGGACTGAACGTAGACTTGTTTTCGCGCGGTGGCGAGGTCTTCGGTTGCGCCTTCGCGGGGGATGAAGCCGTTGGACTTCGCGCGCTGGGCAAACGATTCGACGATCGGGCCGTGAGCCACGTCGTTGTGATTCGTGCCGTCCGACGCAGGCACGTTCTGCAACGCGTCGAAATAGGCTCGCCAGGTCTCGGGCACTGACGCGGGATTATCGAGATATGCCTCGTACAACTCTTCGACGTACGGAGCATTACCGCCGAACAAATAGGAGTTCGACTGGAATTGCTTCATCATTTTTACGCTCACCTTTCTTCGAGTTTCTCGAGGAAGTGCGGGTTACAAAACCTTCCGCGACACGGCCTGACCGTTTAGCGGATTGCGCGAATCAAGTCTGCTTGGAAGGACCTAAAAAGCGACAGCTAATCCGAATAGCATAGCACAGAAGCATTCGTCATATGACCGGACGTCGCACCGTTGCGAAGCCATTCGCCCTTCTGCAACGGGCATGTGCGGGCGTTTCCGGTCGATGCAAGAGCGCGCGCCATGCGTCATTGTCGGCATCGACAGCTATTTCTTTAATGCGCGGGGATGAGCGTCGAAAACAAAAAGCCGCCCGAAGGCGGCTTTTTAACTGCAACGTCGGAGACGACTTACTCCGCCGATTCGCGGCTCGCGCGACGACGCTCATGCTCCTTCAAGTGACGCTTGCGCAGACGGATCGACTGCGGCGTCACCTCGACGAGCTCGTCGTCGTCGATAAATTCGACCGCGTACTCCAGCGAGAGCTGGATCGGCGGCACGAGGCGCACGGCTTCGTCGGTGCCCGAGGCGCGCACGTTGGTCAGCTGCTTGCCCTTGATCGGATTAACGACGAGGTCGTTGTCACGGCTGTGAATGCCGATGATCATGCCTTCATAGAGCGCGTCGCCCGGCGACACGAACATGCGGCCGCGATCCTGCAGCTTCCACAGCGCGTAGGCGACAGCGGCGCCGTCGTCCTGCGAGATCAGCACGCCGTTGCGGCGTTCGCCGACCGAGCCTTCCTTGACGGGCGCATACGAATCGAACGTATGGCTCATCAGGCCCGTGCCGCGCGTGAGAGTCAGAAATTCGCTCTGGAAGCCGATCAGACCGCGCGCCGAAATCTTGTACTCGAGACGCGTGCGGCCGCGGCCGTCCGAGGCCATGTCGAGCATTTCGCCCTTGCGGCGGCCAAGCTCTTCCATCACGCCGCCCTGATGCTGGTCTTCGATATCGACCGTCAGGTTTTCATACGGCTCGCACTTCACGCCGTCGATTTCCTGCAGCACGACGCGCGGACGCGAGACCGCCAGCTCGTAGCCTTCACGGCGCATGTTCTCGACGAGGATCGTCAGGTGCAGTTCGCCGCGGCCCGAGACTTCGAACGTGGTTTCGTCCCCGGTGTCCTTCACGCGCAGCGCGACGTTGTGGTTCAGTTCCTTCGTAAGACGGTCGCGAATCTGGCGGCTCGTCACGAACTTGCCTTCCTTGCCCGCGAGCGGCGACGAGTTCACGAGGAAGTTCATCGTGAGCGTCGGCTCGTCGACGGTGATCATCGGCAGCGCCTCGGGATTCTCCGGCGAGCAGATCGTCACGCCGATGCCGATTTCCTCGATACCGTTGATCAGCACGATATCGCCGGCCTGCGCTTCCTCGACTTGCACACGCTCGAGACCGTGGAACGACAGCACCTGATTGATCTTGCGATTGAGGATCGCGCCGTCCGGACCCGAGCGCACCGCGACCTGCATACCGGGACGAATGCGCCCGCGTGCGATGCGGCCCACGCCGATACGGCCGACGTACGTGTTGTAGTCGAGCGAGGTGATTTGCAGTTGCAGCGGGCCGTCCGGATCGGCCGGGCGCACCGGCACGTGTTCCAGAATGGCTTCGAAGAGCGGCCGCATGGTGCCTTCGCGGGTTTCCGGATCGAGGCTCGCGTAGCCGTTCAGGCCCGACGCGTAGACGATCGGGAAGTCCAGTTGCTCTTCGGTAGCGCCGAGCTTGTCGAACAGATCGAAGGTCTGGTTGATCACCCAGTCGATGCGCGCGCCCGGACGGTCCACCTTGTTGATGACGACGATGGGCTTGAGACCGAGCGCCAGCGCCTTCTTCGTGACGAAGCGCGTTTGCGGCATCGGGCCTTCGACGGCATCGACGAGCAGCAGCACGGAATCGACCATCGACAGCACGCGCTCGACTTCACCGCCGAAGTCGGCGTGTCCCGGCGTATCGACGATGTTGATATGCGTGCCTTCGTATTCGACCGCGCAGTTCTTCGCGAGAATCGTGATGCCGCGTTCCTTTTCGATGTCGTTCGAGTCCATGACGCGCTCGGCGACCTGTTGATTTTCCCGGAACGTGCCCGACTGACGGAGCAACTGGTCGACGAGCGTGGTCTTGCCGTGGTCGACGTGGGCAATGATGGCGATATTGCGGAGGGCGCGAGTCATAAGAGGTATCTTGGTTGTGCGCCGTCGGAGCGAGGGCCGCCAAGCAGGAACGCTCAATGGCTGATGGCTCGGCAGACCCTCGGGTAAGCGTCACGAAGTCGCATCAAGCAGGTGCTTGGCGTGACGATCTGAAATGACTCTTCGGGCCCGGCGCGGTGAGAACCGAAAATTATAGCACGCGCACGTGTCAGCATCGAAGCTGCCCAAAAGCTGCCCATGCGTCCGGCCTTCGCGCACGGATTGTTAAGCAGTCTCCGAAAAGACTGTTGCAGCGGCCGATTCACGCCCCTATAATCCTGCCTAGTCAACTATTGCACTCGCACAAACTTTTCTCATGAGCGACGCTCCCAAACCCACGGCGATCGACAACTACGTGTTGAGCGAAAGCGTCGGCTATTTGCTGAGCCGCGTGCGGTCGACGCTGTGGAACATGGTGACGCAGCACACCACGTCCGAGCTCGGCATCACGAGCACGCAGGCGAGCATCGTCTTCATGCTGGCTGTCGGCAAGTGCCTGACGGCGGCGGATATTGCGCGGGAATACGGCATCGACGCGAGCGCGGTGACCCGCCTGATCGACCGGCTGGAGAAGCGCGGGCTCCTGTCGCGCGTGCGCAGCGAAGAAGACCGGCGCGTGGTGCGCCTCGCGCTCACGGCCGACGGCCGCGCGATGGCGGAAAAGGTGCCCGCCATCTTCACGCGCGTTCTCGATGCGTTGCTCGCGGGCTTCACACCGGAGGAAGTCGGCTTCCTGAAGAGCATGCTCAGGCGCATTCTCGCCAATACGTGCGATCCTGCGGCCTGCCCGGCGGGAAGCGGTGATAAGCCTGCCAGTTCATTGCGCTGACAAGCAATCGACCCCGGCATTGCGTACTCACCACCGAAAAATTGGTTGCAACGTCCATCTTTAACACTCATCTCAAGAGACGAGCGATGAAACACCTTTCCTTGTCCGCGTGCAGGCCGAACAGCGCCCTGCGCGGCGCGAAAAGCGCCGTTGCGGCTGCCGTGGCCGCGCTCGCGGTCGCGGGCTGCGCGAACTACGCGGGCATTTCGAGCGACAAGCAGATCACCACGCCCGACGCCTTGCAGTCGACGCAAAGCGTGCCGGGGCAAGGCGGCCAGTGGCCGAGCCTCGACTGGGCGAAGCAGTTCGGCGATCCGCAGTTGCCGCAGCTGATCGACGAAGCCGTCGCGGACAACCCGAGCATCGCGCAGGCGCAGGCGCGCATCGCGAAGGCGTCGTCGTACATCGAAAGCTCGCGCTCGGCGCTCTATCCGCACGTGAACGGCTCGTATTCGTGGACGCGCGAGCTGTATTCGGGCAACGCGCTCTTTCCGCCGCCCTACGGCGGCACGTGGTTCAGCGAGAACAACGTGCTCGCCAGCGCGTCGTGGGATCTGGACCTGTGGGGAAAGAACCGCTCCCGCCTGAACATGGCCGTCTCGCAGCAGAAAGCGGCCGAGGCCGATATGCAGCAGGCGCGCGTGACGCTCGCGGCATCGGTCGCGCGCACCTATAACCAGCTTGCCCTGCTCTACGCGCTGCGCGATGTCACCCAGCGCGAGATCGCCAACCGCCAGGACGTCGGCCGCATCACCGGCGGGCGCGTGAGCGCGGGCCTCGACACGAACGTGGAACGCCGCACCGCCGAAGGCAACGTGGCGACGAGCCAGACCAACCTGAGCGAACTCGACGGGCAAATCCAGTCGGTGCGCTATCAGCTGGCTGCGCTGCTCGGCAAGGGTCCGGACCGCGGCTTGCAGATCGCCAATCCGGTGATCGATTCGAACGTCAACGTGACGCTGCCGGACAACGTTCCGGCCGATCTCATCTCGCGCCGCCCGGACATCGTCGCGGCGCGCTGGCAGGTCGAAGCGGCGACGCACGACATCGCGGAAGCGAAGGCCGAGTTCTTCCCGGACATCAACCTTGCGGCGGGCTTCGGTTTCGACGCCTTCGGCTGGGGCCGCTTCCTGCAGGCGAGCAGCCGGCAGATCCAGGCGGGACCGGCGATCCACCTGCCGATCTTCGACGCGGGCGCCCTGCGCGCGCAGCTAAAAGGCCGTTACGCCGATTTCGATAACGTGGTCGCCAACTACAATCAGACGCTCGTGAACGCGCTGAACGACGTGGCGACCAACATCTCCTCGATCCGCTCGCTCGACCGGCAGATGGCCGACGCGCAACGCGCCCTCGCCGCCGCGACGAGCGCCTATCAGCTGGCGGTGATCCGCTACAAGGCAGGCCTCTCGCCGCAACTGCAAGTGCTCACGGCGGACGAAAACCGCCTCGCGAACGAGCAGACCGTGACGAATCTGCGCCTGAAACGCACCGACTTGCAGATTGCGCTGATTCGCGCGCTCGGCGGCGGTTTCGACGCGACGAGCACGAATCTCGCCATCGACGGCAGCGGGCAACGGCAGGCTGCAAATCAGACCACGCCGTCGAACTGAGCCCTTCAAAAGAACACGCATCAAGACCAACACGGATTTCTCGGAGCCCTTCATGAGCGACCCTCAACAAACCGCCGCCGCGCCCGCACCTACGCCCGCGCCGAAGCAAAGCAGCGGCAAGCGCCGCATGCTGATGACGCTGATCGTTCTCGTCATCCTCATCGCCGGCGTCGCGTACGGCCTGTACTACTTCCTCGTCGCCCGCTTCCACGAGTCGACGGACGACGCGTATGTCAACGGCAACGTCGTGCAGATCACGCCGCAAGTGGTCGGCACGGTAGTTTCCGTGAACGCCGACGACACCCAGACTGTGAAGGTCGGGGATCCGCTCGTGGCGCTCGATCCGGCCGATTCGAAGGTCGCGCTCGATCAGGCCGAAGCGAACCTCGCGCAGACGGTGCGCCAGGTGCGCACGTTCTTCGTCAACAACAACCAGTACGAAGCGCAAGTCGCGCTGCGCAAGTCCGACTTGTCGCGCGCGCAGGACGACCTGCGCCGCCGCCTCACCGTTGCGCAGACGGGCGCGGTATCGCAGGAAGAAATCTCGCACGCACGTGATGCCGTGCGCAGCGCGCAGGCCGCGCTCGACGCCGCGCAGCAGGAACTGGCCTCGAACCGGTCGCTGACGGCGAACACGACCATCGCGGACCATCCGAACGTGCTTGCCGCCGCCGCGAAGGTGCGCGATTCGTACATCAACTACGCGCGCAACACGCTGCCCGCGCCGGTCACGGGCTATGTCGCGAAGCGCTCGGTGCAGGTCGGCCAGCGCGTCGCGCCGGGCAATCCGCTGATGGCGATCGTGCCGCTCAACGGCGTGTGGGTGGATGCGAACTTCAAGGAAGTGCAGCTCAAGCACATGCGCATCGGCCAGCCGGTCGAACTGACGGCCGATCTGTACGGTTCGGGCGTCGTGTTCCACGGCAAGGTGATCGGCTTCTCGGCGGGCACGGGTTCGGCGTTCTCACTGCTGCCCGCGCAGAACGCGACCGGCAACTGGATCAAGGTCGTGCAGCGCCTGCCGGTGCGTATCGAGCTGGATCCGAAGGAACTGGAGCAGCATCCGCTGCGTATCGGTCTGTCGATGAACGTCGACGTCACCATCAAGGACGAACAAGGCGGCCAGCTGGGCAACGTGCCGAACACCGTCTATCAGACGAACGTGTTCGACAAGTACGGTGCGCAGGCGGATCAGGAAATCGCGCGCATCATCCAGCAGAACGCCGGCAGCGGTGCGGCTACGCAAGGCACGGGCTCGCCCGCCGCTTCGCGCGGCAAGGCGACCAAGTCCGCGTCGGCCGCGAAGCTGATGTAAGCGGCCGCCTCGCGGAACCAACACATGTCTCAAGCTAACGTCGTCCATCCGCCGCTTTCAGGCGGCAAGCTCGTCATCGGGACGATCGCCGTGTCGCTCGCGGTGTTCATGAACGTGCTCGACACGTCGATCGCGAACGTCTCGATTCCGTCGATTTCGGGCGATCTGGGCGTGTCGTCGGATCAAGGCACGTGGGTCATCACGTCGTTCGCGGTCGCCAACGCGATTTCGGTGCCGCTCACCGGCTGGCTCACGCAGCGGTTCGGACAGGTACGGCTCTTTCTCGGCTCGATCATCCTGTTCGTGCTCGCATCGTGGCTGTGCGGTCTCGCGCCGACGCTGCCGTTCCTGCTCGCCGCGCGCGTGCTGCAAGGCGCGGTCGCCGGGCCGATGATCCCGCTGTCGCAGACGCTGCTGCTCGCGAGCTATCCGCGCGAGAAAGCGCCGATGGCGCTATCGATGTGGTCGATGACCACGCTCATTGCGCCGGTCGCCGGGCCGGTGCTCGGCGGGTGGATCTCCGACAACATCTCGTGGCCTTGGATCTTCTACGTGAACATCCCGGTCGGGATCGCGGCGGCGCTCGCCACGTTCGCGATCTTCCGCGACCGCGATTCCGCGATTCGCAAGGCGCCAATCGACACCGTCGGCCTCGGGCTGCTCGTGATCTGGGTCGGCTCGTTGCAGGTCATGCTCGACAAGGGCAAGGACCTCGACTGGTTCAACTCGACGACCATCGTCGTGCTCGCGCTGATCGCGGTGATCTCGTTCGCGTTCTTCATCGTGTGGGAGCTGACGGCGGAGCATCCGGTCGTCGACCTGTCGCTCTTCGAACTGCGCAATTTCACAGGCGGGACGATCGCGTTGTCGATCGGCTACGGACTCTACTTCGGCAATCTCGTGCTATTGCCGCTGTGGCTGCAAACGGACATCGGCTACACGGCGACGAACGCCGGTCTGGTGATGGCGCCGGTCGGTGTGTTCGCCATTCTGCTTTCGCCGATCACCGGCAAGTTCCTGCCGCGCACGGACCCGCGGCGCATCGCGACGGCCGCGTTCCTCGTGTTCGCGCTGTGCTTCTGGATGCGCTCGCGCTATACGACCGGCGTCGATACGTGGACGCTGACGCTGCCGACGCTCATTCAGGGCATCGGCATGGCGGGCTTCTTCATTCCGCTCGTGTCGATCACGCTGTCGGGCTTGCCGGGGCATCGCATTCCGGCTGCCTCCGGCTTGTCGAACTTCGTGCGGATCATGTGTGGCGGCATCGGCACGTCGATCTTCTCGACGGCGTGGGAACATCGCTCGATCGTGCATCATGCGCAATTGATCGAACAGGCGAACTCGTATAACCCGACGTTCGCCAATTCGATGCAGCAGATGAGCGCGCTCGGCATGTCGAAGGAGCAGACCTACGGTCTCTTTAACAGCATGGCGACGCAGCAGGCCGCGCAGCTCGGCGTGAACGACATGTTCTATATCTCGGCGGGCATCTTCGTCGCGCTGATCGCGCTGATCTGGATCACGCGTCCCGAACGCTCGGGCGGCGGCGATTCGGCAGCGGCGGCATCGGCGGCGCATTGAACGCGATGCGTCGGCAGAAATGAAAAAGGAGAGGCGCTGGCCTCTCCTTTTTATTTGTGCATGCGTTCGCGGCGGTCAGTCAAGACCCGCTCACCACCAACCGCTCAGGGGCGAGCACGCCCTCCGATGCTCGCGCGACGCCGAGCAGCTTTCCCGCATCGTCGTAGACGCGCACTCGCGTGTCTGTAGCAAGCCCCGTGGATGCCGGTTCGCCCAGCTCTTCCAGACGCAACCGCTGACCGTGCCGGAAGCGCCGCATCGCGTCGTCGTGCAGATGGACGGCCGGGAAAGTCGACAACAGCGCATCGACCGGACGCAGCCAGGTGTCGCGTTCCGGCTCGGCCGCAGCGGCTAACGCATCCAGCGTCACGGCGCCTTCCAGCGTCAGCGCGCCGACTCCGGTGCGACGCAGCGCAGTCAAATGCGCGCCACAGCCCAGCGCCTCACCGATGTCCTCGGCTAGCGTGCGCACATACGTGCCCTTGCTGCACGTCACACGAAACGTCACGAGCGGCAGCGCGCACGCGATCATCTTCAGCGCGTGAATCGTGATCTGTCGGCCCTCGCGCTCGACCGTCTGGCCAGCGCGGGCGTATTCGTAGAGCGGCTTGCCGTCGCGCTTGAGCGCCGAATACATCGGCGGCACCTGCACGATGTCGCCGAGAAAACGCTGCATCGCGCCTTCGACGGCCGCTTCGTCGCACGTGACGTCCCGCGTCTCGACGGCTTCGCCTTCGGCGTCGCCCGTCGTCGTGCGAATGCCGAGGCGCATCGTCGCTTCGTACGTTTTGTCCGCTTCGAGCAAGTCTTGCGAGAACTTCGTCGCCTCGCCGAAACACAGCGGCAAAAGGCCGGTTGCGAGCGGATCCAGCGTGCCCGTGTGCCCCGCCTTTTTCGCGAGATAGAGGCGCTTCGCCTTGATCAGCGCGTCGTTGCTCGACAGACCGAGCGGCTTGTCCAGCAGCAACACGCCGTCGAGCGCGCGGCGCGGAATCTTCGTGCCGCTCATCGCTTACGCGCCTTCCTCGTCGTCATCCTTCGCGCGTGTCGCGTTCGCTTCGTCGATCAGGCGCGACATCTCGACGGCCTTCTCGATCGTCTTGTCATAGTGAAAATGCAGCGTCGGCACCGTATGAATGTGCAGGCGCTTGAACAGCAGGTTATGCAGATGACCGGCTGCGTGGTTGAGCGCTTCTTCGGTCTGCTTGGGATCGCCCGTGAGCGTCGTGAAGTAGACCTTCGCGTGCGCGTAGTCGGGCGTCAGCTCGACACTCTGCATCGTCACCAGACCGATGCGCGGGTCCTTCACCTCGCGCATGAGTTCCGAGAGATCGCGCTGAATCTGGTCCGCGATCTGCACGTTGCGATTCGTCGACGTACGTCTTTTAGCCATGATCTTGATTCCTTTCTTGCTTATCGCCGCGCCAAAGAAAAAGGCGGAGCGAGCCGTCAGGCCCGCTCCGCCTTGAGGCTCGGCGTATTAATGCGTTACAGCGTGCGAGCCACTTCCGTCACTTCGAAGACTTCCAGCTGATCGCCTTCGACGATGTCGTTGAAGTTCTTGATCGAGATACCGCACTCGAAGCCCTGACGCACTTCCTTGACGTCGTCCTTGAAGCGCTTCAGCGAATCCAGCTCGCCGGTGTGGATCACGACGTTGTTGCGAATCACGCGAACCGACGACGTGCGCTTTACGAAACCGTCCGTGACCATACAACCCGCGATCAGACCGACCTTCGGCACGCGAATGACCTGACGCACCTCGACCGTGCCCGTCACCGTCTCGCGCTTCTCCGGCGCCAGCATGCCGGACATGGCCGCCTTCACCTCATCCACTGCGTCGTAGATGATGTTGTAGTAGCGAATGTCGATACCGTTCGATTCGGCCAGCTTGCGGGCTTGCGCGTCCGCACGCGTGTTGAAGCCGATGATGACCGCCTTCGACGCCGTTGCCAGGTTGACGTCCGACTCGCTGATCGCGCCGACCGCGCTGTGCACGATCTGCACGCGCACTTCGCCGGTCGAGAGCTTCTGCAGCGACTGCACGAGCGCTTCCTGCGAACCCTGCACGTCCGCCTTGACGATGAGCGGCAGGTTCTGCACTTCGCCTTCGCCCATCTGCTCCAACATGTTCTCGAGCTTCGCAGCCTGCTGCTTGGCGAGCTTCACGTCGCGGAACTTGCCTTGACGGAACAGCGCGATTTCGCGCGCCTTGCGCTCGTCCGGCAGCACGATGACTTCTTCGCCCGCCGCCGGCACTTCCGACAGACCCTGGATTTCCACCGGAATCGACGGACCTGCGGACTTCGTCGGCTTGCCGGTTTCGTCCAGCATGGCGCGCACGCGGCCGTAGGCGCTGCCCGCGAGAACCACGTCGCCGCGGTTCAGCGTGCCCGACTGCACCAGAATGGTTGCGACCGGACCCTTGCCCTTGTCGAGCTTCGCTTCGATCACGAGACCCTTCGCGCCGGCATCGACCGGAGCGGTCAGTTCCAGCACTTCGGCTTGCAGCGACACGTTTTCCAGCAGATCGTCGATGCCCTTGCCGGTCTTCGCCGACACTTCGATGAACGGCGAATCGCCGCCGTACTCTTCCGGCACCACGCCTTCCGCAACGAGTTCCTGCTTCACGCGGTCCGGGTTCGCTTCCGGCTTGTCGATCTTGTTGATCGCCACGACGATAGGTACACCGCCCGCCTTCGCGTGAGCGATCGCTTCCTTCGTCTGCGGCATCACGCCGTCGTCGGCCGCGACCACCAGAATGACGATGTCCGTTGCCTTCGCGCCGCGCGCACGCATGGCCGTGAAGGCCTCGTGACCCGGCGTATCCAGGAAGGTGATGACGCCGCGCGGCGTTTCGACGTGATACGCGCCGATATGCTGCGTGATGCCGCCGGCTTCGCCCGCCGCCACTTTCGCGCGACGGATGTAGTCGAGCAGCGAGGTCTTGCCGTGGTCGACGTGACCCATGACGGTGACGACCGGCGGACGCGGCAGACGCTCTGCCGTTTCCTCGGCGGCTTCGCCTTCGATAAGCAGCGCCTCGGGATCGTCCAGCTTCGCCGCGACCGCGCGATGGCCCAGTTCCTCGACGACGATCATCGCCGTTTCCTGGTCCAGCACCTGGTTGATCGTGACCATCTGGCCGAGCTTCATCATCACCTTGATGACTTCCGAAGCCTTCACCGACATCTTGTGCGCGAGATCGGCCACCGAGATGGTTTCCGGCACGTGCACTTCACGGACGATCGGCTCGGTCGGCGCCTGGAACGACGTTTGTTCCTGATGCTTGCCACGGCCCTTCGGACCGCCACGCCAGCCGCGATCGACGCCGCCGCTCGTGTCGCCGCGCGTCTTGATGCTGCGGCGCTTCGATGCGTCGTCCTGCTGCCAGCCGCCCTTGCCGCCGGCTTTCTTCTTGTCGCCGGTCGGCGCCGTCGTGGCGGGCGCTGCCGCGCCGGGCGCCGGCTTCTTCGCGGCTGCCGGACGCGCGGCTTGCGCGCCTTCGGGTTTCGCCGGCTTGTGCAGCGTGCCCTTCGCTTCGGCAGCCTTGGCCGCTTCGGCGGGCTTCGCCGCGGGCGCCGGTTCCGGCGCCTTGACCTGCGCCTTGCGCGGCGTGTTCATCATCTCGCGGATGGCGCGCGCTTCGGCTTCCGCCGCCGCACGGCGCTTCGCAATGGCTTCCTGCTCGAGACGCGCCTTCTCGGCGGCTTCACGCGCCGCGTCTTCCGCCTTCTTCGCGGCTTCGCGCTGGGCGGCGCGTTCGCTTGCCGCCTTTTCTTCCGCTGCCTTTTCGGCGGCTTCGCGCTGGGCGCTGTCGTCCTGCTTTTCCTGCTTGACTTCGGGCTTCACTTCGGCGGCGACCGGCGTGCGCGCTTCCTGACGCGCTGCCTGTGCGGCGCGCGAAATCTCCGCAGCCTGCGCGGCGGCCTGCGCACGGCGCTCGGCTTCCGCTTCCTGACGGCGGCGCTCGGCTTCCGCCGCTTCCTCGCGGGCGCGGCGCTCGGCTTCTTCCTGTTCGAGACGCGCCTGACGCTCCTTCAACTCGCGCTCTTCGCGCTCGAGTTGCTCCGCAGCGCGGCGCGCTTCTTCCTCGCGGCGCTGCAGTTCGGCCTCGTCGACTTCGTCTTCGACGTTATTGGGCGCTTCCGCCGGCTGCTCGATGCCGGCCTCGTCGCGCTTCACGAACACACGCTTCTTGCGCACCTCGACCTGAATGGTGCGAGCCTTACCCGTTGCGTCGGATTGCTTGATTTCCGACGTATGCCGGCGGGTCAGAGTGATCTTGCGCTTGTCGGCATCGGCGGACCCGTGCGACTTGCGCAAATGATCGAGCAGACGCGCCTTGTCCGTCTCGGACAGGTCGTCGTTCGCGCTCGCTTTCTGGACGCCAGCCGCCTGCAACTGCTCGAGCAGCACGCCCGCAGGCATTTTGAGTTCCGCGGCAAATTGGGCTACGTTGTTACTCGCCATTCATTCCTCTTGATGCAAGGATCAGTCCTTGCGGTTAGATCGGGTCATGCGGCCGAACTGGCCGCGATATTTCAGTGCGCCATGGTCATTTCTCACTGGAACCAGTGTTCACGTGCTTTCATGATCAACGCGCGAGCGTTATCCTCTTCCATCCCGGTCATCTCGACCAGTTCATCTACTGCCAGCTCCGCGAGGTCGTCGCGGGTTTGAATCTGATGCTCCGCGAGCTTCGCGAGAAGCTCGTTGTCCATGCCATCGAGGCTCTTGAGATCCAGCGCCACGCCTTCGACCTTCTCCTCGTTGGCAATCGCCATCGTGAGCAGCGCGTCGCGCGACCGGTTGCGCAGTTCGTGCACGGTGTCTTCGTCGAACGCTTCGATTTCGAGCATCTCGTTGAGCGGCACGTAGGCGATTTCTTCGAGGCTCGTGAAGCCTTCGTCGATCAGGATGTCGGCGACTTCCTCGTCCACATCCAGCCGCGCCATGAACAGACCGCGCAACTTGCCGCGCTCTTCGTTCTGCTTCAGCGCCGATTCGTCCGGCGTCATGATATTGATCTGCCAGCCGGTAAGCTCGCTGGCGAGTCGAACGTTCTGGCCGCTGCGGCCGATGGCGACCGCGAGTTCGCTCTCGTCCACGACGACGTCCATCGAATGCTTTTCTTCATCGACGACGATCGACTGGACGGCTGCCGGCGCGAGGGCGCCGATCACGAACTGCGCGGGGTCTTCCGACCATAGCACGATGTCGACGTTCTCGCCACCGAGCTCGTTACGCACGGCCTGCACGCGCGAACCGCGGATGCCTACGCACGTTCCGATCGGGTCGATGCGCTTGTCGTAGGCGATCACCCCGATTTTCGCACGCACGCCGGGATCGCGCGCGGCCGCCTTGATTTCCAGCAGCCCTTGTTCGATTTCCGGCACTTCGAGTTCGAAGAGCTTCATCAGGAACTCGGGCGCGGTGCGCGACAGTTCGATTTGCGGACCGCGCGCGGTGCGGTCGACCTTCGCGATATACGCGCGCACGCGGTCGCCCACGCGCAGGTTTTCCTTCGGAATCAGCTGGTCGCGGCGCAGCAGTGCTTCGACGCGGCCGGATTCGACGATGAAATTGCCCTTGTCCAGGCGCTTCACCGAGCCGGTCATGATCTTTTCGCCGCGCTCGAGGAAGTCGTTCAGGATCTGCTCGCGCTCGGCGTCGCGCACCTTCTGCAAAATGACCTGCTTGGCGGCCTGCGCGCCGATGCGGCCGAATTCGATCGATGGAATGGGTTCCTCGATGTAGTCGTCCACCTGCGCGTCGGGCTTTTGCTCTTTCGCTTCGAACAGCAGGATTTCCTGGTCCGGCTCCTGGAGGCCGGCCTCGTCCGGCACCACGCGCCAGCGGCGGAAGGTCTCGTGCTCGCCGCTTTCACGGTCGATCGCGACGCGGATATCGACATCTTCCTCGAACAGCTTTTTCGTTGCCGAAGCAAGCGCAGCCTCCAGAGCTGCGTACACCACGTCCTTGTTGACGTTCTTTTCGCGCGCCAGCGCATCCGCCAGCATCAAAACTTCGCGACTCATTGTTTGCGGCTCCTAAAGTCAACTTTGGGGACGAGACGTGCTTTATCGAGGTCCGCGAGCGTGAAATCGAGCATCGCGGCGCCGTCCTTCCCTTCGAATTCCAATCCGATCTTGTCGCCCTCGGGGGCGTGCAGAACGCCGCGGAACGACTTGCGCCCGTCCAGCGGCTTTTTCAGTGTGATGACGGCTTCGTTGCCGGCGAAGCGCTCGAAGTCGGCCAGCTTCTTGAGCGGGCGGTCGAGCCCCGGCGACGACACTTCGAGGCGGTCGTAATCGACGTTTTCGACTTCGAGCACATACTGAAGCTGACGCGTGACTTTCTCGCAGTCTTCGATGGCGATACCGGCCGGCTGGTCGATATAGATACGCAGCATGCCGCCTCCCGAACGTTCGAGATCGACAAGCTCGTAGCCCAGGCTCGAGACCGTGGTTTCAATCAGTTCCGTCAGTTGCACAGTAACTCCAAGGTGTTTCGCGCTCGCGCCGCGAAACACCTGCGGGCGAGCGCCTTGACTGGGCGCACCCCTGCTCCCGAGATGCCGAACCAAAAAGCCAAAAAAAAATGGGCGCAACGCCCATCTTTTTCAACCGAGGTCGCACCCGGGCAGCGAAAAAACTATGTGCCCAGCGACTCCGTGATTTTAGCTATTTTTCGGGATGAACGCAAACGTAAAGCGCGCGATCGGACCTGTTTCGGGCCTGTTCGCATGCTTTTTTGCTTATTACGGGCGCCGCCGCGCGAGCCGCACTCTGCGCGGTCGGCTGCAGGCGAGGCCGCAGCCGACCGAAACGCTCTGCAACGCCGGTTCAGCGTCCGCGCGTGCGGTTGCGCGGGCCGCGACCGGCGCCGGCCTTGCCTTGCCCCGCGCCTTGCTGCGCGCCGCCCTGACGATTGCCGCGCGGGCCGTTGCCGCTTGGCTGACGCTTGGCCGGGCCGTTCATGGCCTGCGGAGCCTGACCGCGCGCATTGCGCTGCCCCGACCGGCCGCCGTTCGCACGATTGCCGTTCGGTTCATTGCCGATGCGATTGCCGTTGACTTCCCGGCCGCCGCGCCGCCCCGTCCCGCCGGTGTTGCCCGCATTGCCCGTGTTGCCGCCGAAGCCGCCCATGCCGCCGAGCCCGCTCGCGCCGAACGTGCCCGGAAGCCCGCCCGCGCCGCCGCGCCGGCCGCCGCGCGCCGGCGTCTGCGCCATGCGCGAGTGCGAACTGAGAACCGGCTCGCGCGTGATGAAGCCCATCGACGTTTGCATCGGGTCAGGCTGGACGCGCGGCGCCGCGCTGCGGCCACCCTTTTCGGCCGTCGGCGCCTTCAGGCCGACTGCCGCCATGAGGCTGCGCACCTGATTGTCTTCGAGTTCTTCCCAGCGGCCGCGCTTGAGGCCGCGCGGCAAGGCGATCGGACCATGGCGCGTGCGGATCAGCCGGCTGACCATCAGCCCGGCTGCTTCGAACATGCGGCGCACTTCGCGGTTGCGGCCTTCTGCCAGCGCGACGTGATACCAATGGTTCGTACCCTCGCCGCCGCCGTCCTGAATTCGGAGGAAGTTGGCCGGACCATCGTCGAGCTCGACGCCTTTGAGCAGCTTCTGCTTCATCGCCTCGGACAACTGACCGACGACGCGCACCGCGTATTCACGCTCGACGCTGTAACGCGGATGCATGAAGCGGTTCGCCAGATCGCCGGAGGTCGTGAGCAGCAGCAACCCCTCCGTGTTGAAGTCGAGCCGCCCTACCGCGAGCCACTTCGCCGTCTTCATCGACGGCAGCTTGTCGAACACGGAGGGTCGCCCTTCGGGGTCCGCATGACTGACGATCTCGCCAGTCGGCTTGTGATACAGCAGGATGCGCGGTGGCTTGCTCGCGAGCTTGCGCTTGAGCGGCTTGCCGTTGATGCGCACCTGGTCGGTCGGCATGATGCGCTGCCCGATATGCGCAGGCTCACCGTTCACGGACACACGCCCGGCGATGATCAACTCTTCCATGTCGCGGCGCGAGCCCATGCCGGCGTCGGCCAGCACCTTGTGGAGCTTCGGCGCGTCGTCGTCCGGTTCGAGCACGCGCTTTTGCTGGGGCGCGTTGCGGCCACGCCGGAGCATCGGCGCGCGCACGCCCGCCGAGCCGTTGTCCGCGTCGAAAGCAGGCGACGTGACGTACGCGAACACGTCGTCGACGGCGGCGGCCGCCGCGCTCTCGACAGTCGCGGGGCCCGTATCGGTGCGCTTGCCCGCCTGGCGTTCACGCTTTTGCTGGGGATTCTTGCGTCGCGCCCCTTCTCGCGGCGCGCGCGTTGCGGCGTCGCCCGAGGCTTCCACGGCGACTTCGCCCTCGTCGCGACGCGCGCGCTTGCGGCCGCCTTGTCGAGCGGCGTCCTGCTTCGCGGCGCCCTGCTGCGCGTCGGCGGCGTCGCGCTGGGCTGCGGCCTGACGCGGCGCCTTTGCGCCTGCCTCCTTGCGAGGTTTGCGAACCTGCGCGGCGACGGCGCCTTCCGGCGGCGCTTCCGCCTCCGCGCCGGACTCCGCCGGCGCGCCGTCGGCGCCCTTGGTCTTGGCGACAGCACGGCGTCGTGCGATCAGACTGCGCGGCCCGCGGCGCAGGCCGCGACGCGGACGATCGTCGCCGTCGGCGCTGTCGTCGGTGCGCGTGCGTTCGCCGGCATCGGCCGACTCATGGGCGTCCGCGCCATGCACGGGGCGCGCGGATTCGGGCGAATCGCTGTCGTGGGAGTGTGTCAAAACAACCTCAAATGTCGAATTGCGCACCCTGGCGGGTGCGTCAAAAATATCCGCTGACCGGTCCGGCTCTCGTCTTCGACGTGATGTTTTATCGGGAGCCAGTTGAATCAGGGGCCATGCAATTGCGTCAGGCGCGGCGCGCCTTCGGTTCTTCGTCGCGGTCGCCGTCGTTCGGCTCGCCGTCGTTCGGTGCGACGTCGCTAAGATCGACGTCATTCGATGCGCGGGCGTCCGCCCGATCGTGCTCTTCATGCGAATCGGCAGCCGCCGGTGGCGGCGCGCCCGCTTCGTCTGCAACGTCTGCGTCGGCCAACGCAGGCGCTTGCTCTGTCTCTGATGCATCGACCGCCGGGATCAGGCGGACTTGCGCCAAGGCGTTGATTTCGGATCCTTCGCTCGCACGAAGCGTTCCGGCCTGCGCTGCTTCCTGTGGCGAAACGTGCGTCATGTCCTGCGTAGGGGCTTCGGCCGCAAGCTCCGGACCGGCGCCTTCTGCGCCAGCCTGAGCAGAATCCGCGACGACTTCCGCCTCGCGCTGCGCGCTTTCGGCAGACGGCGTCTGCGCCGCCGCGCCATCCGGAAAATCGATCGAATGCTGCGCGAGCAGCGACGCTTCGAACTGCGCCGACGGGTTGTCCAGCGCAGGCAACTCGTCGAGCGCGGTCAGGCCGAGATCGTCGAGAAACTGCTTCGTCGTGGCATACAGCGCGGGCCGGCCAGGAACGTCGCGATGACCGATTACTTCGATCCAACCGCGATCTTCCAGTTGCTTCACCACCTGCGTGTTCACCGTGACGCCGCGAATTTCTTCGATATCGCCCCGCGTAACTGGCTGCCGATAAGCAATAATGGCGAGCGTTTCGAGCACGGCCCGCGAATATTTCGGCGGCTTTTCCGGATTGAGCCGGTCGAGATACGTCCGCATGGCGGGCTTGCTCTGAAAGCGCCACCCTGAGGCGAGCGCCACGAGCTCGACGCCGCGCCCCGACCAATCAGCCTGTAGTCCTTCGAGCAGCGTGCGCACGGTATCGGCCGAAATGTCGTCGGCGAAGAGCTTGCGCAAGTCATTCACCCGCAGCGGTTCCTGCGCGCAGATCAAAGCAGTCTCGAGGACGATTTTCGCCTCTTGGGTATTCATGCAGCTTGGGTCAACCCTGTATGGTCAATGATCCGGTTCAAAACGAGCCTGAGCGAGTTCGAACGTCACCGAAGCGGTGCCGCACGATAAAGCTGGACGCGGAGTTTCAAGACGCGCTCGCCCGATTGTAATCGGTCATATTGATTGGGAGCACGCACCGGGGAGAGGCGACAATGGGCGATCGGTGAGCGAATCGCCGGGCCATCCCAGCCGGACGAGGTGGCGCTTTCATAGGCGAAAGCGCGTGACTGAGCGCCATATTACGCAAAAAGAACCGGGGCGTAAAGGTGATCCATTACGCCCCCGCCCGGCTCACTTCGCGCGCCGCCCGGTGCGCTACTTGGCGCCGCGCGTGGACAGAAACCGCCGCAAGCGTTCGACGCCGACATCGAGGCGCGCCGGATCGCACGCGTAGCACCAGCGCACGAAGCCTTCGCCTTCCGCGCCGAACGCGCTGCCCGGCGCGAGCCCGAGGCCCGCCTCTTTCACGAGCGCCTTGCACAGCTCGAGGCTGCGCGCCGCGCCCGGCAGCGAGAAAAACAGATACATCGCACCGTCGGGCGCGCGTACGTCGACACCATCGATGGTTTGCAGCGCGTTCACCAGATGGTCGCGGCTCGCGCGCAGGTCCGCCACGAGCGCTTGCGTGAACGACTCGCCCTGCTCCACCGCGACGATGCCCGCCTGCTGCACGAACGACGGCGCACACGACGTGTTGTACTCGACGAGCTTGCCGAGATCGTCCATGAGCCGCCCCGGCGCGACCAGCCAGCCGAGCCGCCAGCCCGTCATGAGCCACGCCTTCGAGAAAGAATTGACCGCGATCACGCGCTCGTCACGATCGGCGAGATCCAGGAACGACGGCGCGACGCCCGCGCCCGGGCCGTAATACAGGCGCTCGTAGACTTCGTCGGCCACGATCCAGATACCGTGACGCCGGCAGTGTTCCAAGACGATGCGCTGCTCGTCGCGCGTCATCGTCCAGCCGGTCGGGTTGTTCGGCGAGTTGATCATCAACATGCGCGTGGACGGCGTCAGCGCGGCGAGCAGGCGGTCCAGGTCAAGTGTCCACCCACGGGCGCCGTAGGTTAGCGAGACCGTCTCGACCGACGCACCTAAAATCTTCGGAATCTCGACGAGATTCGGCCACAGCGGCGTCACGGCAACC
This sequence comes from Caballeronia sp. LZ062, assembly GCF_031450785.1. Classification (NCBI taxonomy): domain Bacteria; kingdom Pseudomonadati; phylum Pseudomonadota; class Betaproteobacteria; order Burkholderiales; family Burkholderiaceae; genus Caballeronia; species Caballeronia sp. LZ062. The sequence goes on along the minus strand of NZ_JARTWB010000002.1, from coordinate 890,987 downwards.
ACCCGGTCGCCCGCGCCGGCGACGAGCTGCGCCGCCAGCATCAGCGCGTTGACGCCGGCGCTCGTCACCGCGATGTTGGCGGCGGGCGTCGCGCCGTGCAGCGCGGTGACATAGCGGCCGAGCGCCTCGCGCAACGGCGCGATGCCGAGGTTGTGCGTGTAAAACGTCGCGCCGTCGGCGAGCGCGCGGCTCGCCGCATCGCGGATGAACTCGGGCGTCACCCGGTCCGATTCGCCGAACCAGAACGGCAGCACGTCCGGCACGCCGAAGCCGGCGTTCGCGACTTCGCGAATCTGCGAGGGACGCAACGCGCGCACCGCGTCGCGGGCGTTGGGCGCACCGCCTTCGTGCGTCTGTGCTGCCGTCAAGCCGCTCAATTCAGCGATCACCGCGCCTTCCGATTCACTCATCGCCCGCTCCGTCCAAAAGGAAGAAGTCTAACGCGGCAGCATGCATTTTCGAGATGACGCGCCGAAAAGCGCGCGTTTTAGAGGTCTTCCGCACGCCGCGGCAGCCCCGCGATCAGCGACCAGACCGACTGCGCCGCCGGCGAGAGCGAGCGATCCCGGCGACGCACGAGTTCAACAGTGCGTTCGGCGCGCGGTTCGAGCGGCAGCGCGACGAGCGACGAATCCGCCGGCAACGGCAGCGCGAGCCACGGCAGCACGCTGACGCCGACGCCCGCCTCGACGAGCCCGAACACGGTCGCCGAATGGCCGAGCTCCTGCACCACCTGCGCTTCGACGCCGTGCTGCTGCATGACGGCGTCGATAATCGGGCGGCTGCCCGACGCGTGATCGAGCATGACGAGCCGCTCGCCCGCGAGCGCCTCCCACGGCGCGGCGCGTTCGTGCGCGAGCGGATGATCGCGCCGCGCGACGAGGCAGAAGGAATCGGTCATCACCGGTTCGCCGTGCAGATCGTCGGCGGAGAACGGGCCGATGACGACGCCGAAATCCACTTCGCCCGACTTCACCTTGCGCAGCACGTCCGACTGCACGTCGTCGCGCAGACTGAGCGCAACGAGCGGAAACTGCCGCGAACACGAGGCGATGACGCGCGGCATCAGCCGGCACGCGATCGTCGGGCTCGCCGCGACGATCACGCGGCCGCGACGCTGCTGACCCAGGTCGCGTGCTTCGCGCAGCGCTTCGTCCAGATCGGCGAGCAGACGCGAAACGGTGCCGACCAGATCAATGCCGACGTCGGTCAGCTGGACTTCGCGCGTGGTCCGGTCAATCAGCTTCAACCCGATCTCGCTCTCCAGCTCACGCACAGACCGGCTCACGGCCGATTGCGTGAGGCCGATCTCGGCGCCGGCGCGGCTGAAGCTGCGCAGCTTCGACACCTCGATAAAGACGCGCAGCTGGCGCAGCGTCACGTTCAGAGAAGCGTTCATTCCGACGATTCATTAATTGCGATTTTTCATGCGCAATTATAGGCGCTAATGCCGGTTTCGCTGCGGTGCAGCATATCGGTGGTAACGCACGTCCGATGGGCCTGCTGCACAGGATTGGTGATTGTCCCGATTTCTTAATCAATCCGTTTCGGGTCTTATACGGGCCATGCTGGCATCGCGTCAGCCTACTGCCATGCGGGTTTCCCGGATTTTGCGACATGCATGGCACGGTTCTCGCATTTCATTGCGCACAGAGGTCGAAGTCACAGCGGACGTATCGGAAACTGGTTTGCCGCAGCCGCTTCGGCCTTTCCTTGGTATTCGTTCATCGGATTCCGACCAGAGTGCGCGGCGCGGGGCAGCGCACCGGGGTTAGCTTCGCTGAGGTGAGAGATATGGTGCTGTTCGACGATTTGAGAGATAACGAGTGGGCGCTGGTTGAGGCGTTGTTCTGTTCGGAGCCCGCGCGCAGCGAGCGGCGCGGCCGACCGCGCGTCGAAGCGCGGTCGGTGGTCAACGCCGTGCTGTGGGTGTTGTCGACGGGCGAAGGCTGGTCGAAGCTGCCGGGCCGTTATCCCTCGCCCCCCACTTGCCGCCGCCGTTTCGACGAATGGCAGGCCGACGGCACGCTCGCGGAGATCGTGAAGCGTCTTTCGAACAACGGCCGCGAAGTGTCGTTGCGCGGACGCATCGGATCGAGCGCCGTGAAGCCGCCCGCGCCGCCCAGCCGTGACCGCCTGCGCGGCGCGTTCTGGACCAATCCCGAATCGTGGCGCGCACCGGCCAAAATGGCCTGAGCGTACCGCGCTCGAAGCCGAAGCCGGCCACATCCGGCTTCGGCGTCTTCTTGGCATTCCTTCCCGGCGTTCCAGCCGACATCGCGCCGCTCGTCGCGCGATACAACTCTTTACGATTACTTACAGCGTCTCGACTGATCGAGGCTTAGCGTGATGAGTGACCCAACAGGGTCCCACCGGGACCTCAGGACACTCTCATGAAGGTATCGACACTGCTCGCGCGCGGCGTTCCGACGGCTCTCGCCGCCCTGGCGTCCGTCGCTCACGCGCAGCCGCCAGCAGCCGATCTGCGTCTGAGCGCGAAGACATCCGCACCCGCGCCGCCGGACGCCGCCCGCGCTCGGGTCTCGACGCCGCCCGCGCCGCGGGGCGATCTGCGTGGCGACATCGCAAGCAATGCACGCGCGCGTCCGGACAACGACCGCGAAGAACGCTCGCCGCATCACTGATTCTGGCGCATGAACTCTGCGCTGGCGCGGAACCCGGCGCGGCTTGCTCAGTCACACGTTGTGCCATGAGCACAGCATGGCAACAGTGGAATCCGGTCTGCCCGTGTCTTCGGACACGGGCTTTTTTTCGAACTCCGCACTCCTACGCGGCATCGCAAAGATGCCGCAGCCGATTCGCTCAGATTCTCGCTTCGAGCACCGCTTCGTGGCCACCGAAAATATACGGTTCAGCGCGACGCAAATCCCAGTCGATGGAGCGTTCATCGCGTGAGAGCCGCGTGAATTCCTGCTTGCCGCGTTCGGTCACGACCGCGATGTCGACCGGTGCGTGGAAACCCGGCGCCGGCGCGACGGTGCGTTGCCGCGCGAGTTCCAGCAGCCCGAGGGCGCGAAGACGGTCGAAAACGTTGGGGCGTTTCGCCCACGGAACTTGACGATACTGCGCCCGGCGAAGTGCTTCGAGTACCGCTTCGTTGGAATACGTGGTCATCTCGTTTTTTCTTCCTGTGCAGCCATGACGACGCTCGTGACGGTCGCAAGACGGTCCGCGACGTCGACTAAACGCGGCGCGCCGAATTTCGCGCGAGCGAACGATTTAAGCGTTCGCTGCCTGAATGTTTGGCCGCCGCTTGCGCTAGGTGCTGCTTTCTATTAAAAGCCCCCGTGGAGAGCGCGTTGATCACGCGCTTTACTGCGACAACCGCCGATGCGCTCTGACCACGCGATGACGGAGCAAATTGCCCTTAAACCAATACGTTACTCCAATTAAATTGGTTCTATTTACTTTATTGCTGCTTTTTTTTGCATTGTTTGTGTTTTGCAAGCGCCTGCGCACGGCGATTGTCATCGTCACCCTTCTGCTCGCCTGGGGCCTCGGAGCCGGCTGGCTCACGAGACCGCTCCTTGCGCTCGCGCAGCGCGGCTATGAGCAGACGATCCCGCCGTCCTTTGCGCCGAAAACCGTCATCGTGCTGATGGGCGGCGGCACGGCCCGGCACCACGGCGAACTCGTCCCAAAACGGGATTCAATGCCGCGCATTGTCGCGGCGGCGCGGCTGTATCGGCAATGCCGCGACACCGGCGCCTCCTGCCGCGTGATTCTGAGCGGCGGCGATCCGCAACACCACGGACAGGCCGAAGCGGACAACTACGCGCCGTACGTGCTGGGTCAGGGCGTCGCGCCGGCCGACCTCACCCGCGAGAACAGGAGCCTCGACACGTACCAGAACGCGCGAAACGTGGCCGGCATCTTAGGCAACGCACATGACAATGCCTTGATCGTCATCACATCCGCCTATCACATGCGGCGTTCGCTTCGTGCCTTCGAAGCCTTCGGCTACGAACCGCAACCGTATGTCTCCGACGTGCGTGAGAATCGGCTGACGGTGATTCCGCGCTACCGAAGCCTGGAGAATGGCGAGCTTGCATTGCATGAACTCGTGGGCCTGGCGCGTTTTCACGTGTGGCGCTGGCTGCACTTGTATTGAGACGCAACCGGCCTATACCAAAATAATCAGGACTGGCAAGTAAGCTGGCGCGCCGGTATGATTCCGCTCCGGCTGATGGGGCCGGGCCGGATCGTCGTCCGAAATACCGCTGACCCAATGTGAGCCTATGATGGCTTTGTCGGGCGTGCGCGCGTCGCATTGGAACGCGTGCAGGTCGCGACGGGAGCGTTTCTTGCTCTAAAGCAACTGTCTTCTTACCGGATCGGACAGGCGATTCCCGGGTTCAACTACTACTAGGAGGTAACAATGAAGAAAGTGTCCCTGGCTGTTCTGTTGTCCCTGAGCGCGGTGGCATCGGCCTATGCGCAGAGCGAACAGGGTGTGACGATGAGCACCGATCCCGCCCGGATCGCGGACATCGAGTCGCGTGCGCAGAATCTGCAGTCGCAGCAATCCAGCATGCAAAACATGCAGATGGACCAGTCGACGACGCACAAGTCGGGTCATCACAAGAAGTCGCACGGCAAGTCGATGCAGCACTCCGCCGAGTAAGCGGTCGAAGCTACTCGCCTCCCATTGGCGGGGTGTGCCGCGCCGTCATCGCGATAGACGCACTCGCGATGACGGCGTGACTTCGATCATTGCGTGAAGGCTCACCCGCGCGCTGCGCGATGCACCACCCAATCGCCGCCCTCGATGCGCGGCAAACCCTCCGCTGCGGCCGCCGTCACCGGATAGACGAGGCAATCGACATGCGTGGCCTCGCCTTCCAACTCGACGTCCACGTGCAGCCGATGCGCACGGAATAGCCCCTCGACGCCCGGATACACTTCCTCAATTTCGTCCAGCACGGCGACGAGCGCGTCCTCAATCCGATACACATCGCCTTTGACCGGCGCTCCGGCCTCGTCGAGCACGAGACCCGGATACGAGCCGAAGTCGAAGAGCCGCCCGCGCACGTGCGCCGCGCCGATCCATTGCGGAGCCGCAATCCCGCTGCGCTCGGCCGCACCATTGATGTCGTTGATCTCGCCCGCGCGCAGCGTGCCGTACACGAAGACATATTGCATCGATGAAACCGCTCCTCTCGTGATTGTTCGATATGCGCGCATTATCGCTGCCCAAAAAGCGCGTTAGCGGCGTGGCGGCCGGTTTCGATTAACATCGGCGGATCGCGGCCACGTGCGCCGCCCAACGAGCCACCATGCCCCCGTTCGCCGATCCACGACCGCAGCACGAGCAGGTCGAACATCTGGACATCCCGGTCGAGCACTCGCCGACGCTCGACCATCCGATACGCGTGCGCTCGCGTCCGGTGCCTTATGGCGTGCGCATCGCGCTGCATACGCATCCGTGGGCGCAAGTCGCCTACACGTCGCGCGGCGTGCTCCGCGTCGCAACCGCCGATTCCACGTGGATGGTGCCGCCCTCTCGGGCCATCTGGGTGCCGCCGAATGTCACGCACGAAGTGTTGATCGTGGAGGACGCGTATCTGCGCACGCTGTATGTCGACGCCAGCGTGGTTCCGGTCGGGCTCGGGGCCTGCCGGGTGGTGGAAGTGTCGCCGCTGTTGCGCGAGGTGATCGCCGCGCTCGACGAAGCGCCTATCACGCGCGAACGCGAGCGGCTGCTCGGCACGCTTGCGCTCGATGAAATCATCCGCTCGCAGCCGCTTCCCCTCTCCGTGCCGATGCCGAGCGAAAAGCGTCTGCGCGCGCTGTGTGACGCGGTGCTCGCGGACCCGTCGCACTCGGATCTGGAACGCTGCTCGTCGGAAGCCGGCGCGAGCACGCGCACTATCGCGCGCCTGTTCAGACGCGAACTCGGCGTGAGCTTTTCGCAGTGGCGCCAGCAGGCGGTTTTGGCACGCGCGATTCCATTGTTGAGCCAAGGCCGGCCGCTCGCACAGGTCGCGCGGGAGCTGGGATATCAGAGCCAGAGTGCGTTTTCGGCGATGTTTCGCCGTGCCTTCGGCGAGAGTCCGCGTGCGTTCTTCGCGCGCGACGCCAGCGATGAGCGCGATGCGGACGGCGTTTGAGAATTCCGGCTCGCCGGGTCAGACGCGCCGGACCATGTGGCGAATGGCGCCGAGTTGAGCCAGCCGAGGCCCGGCCGGACGATATCCGAGCCGCAAATAGAGACGCGCCGCCGGGTTATCGACGAACACGCGCAACTGACATTCCGCCAGCCCGCGCGCTCGCGCCCAGCGATGCGCGGTATTCAGCAAGAAGGACCCCGCGCCCCGTCCACGATATCCCGGCGCGATTTGTACATCGCGAATATGCAGCGAGTTGTCTTCCTCGGTCACGCGCATCACGCCGATGGGCACGCCGTCCGCCTGCAGGATGAAGTTTTCCGATTCCCGCCAGCTCGATAGAAACAGGTCGCCGCGCCAGACCAGGTTGTGGCGGCGGTAATAGCCCACCATGTTGTCGTGCGTGAGGGCTTCGGCGAAGGCGAAATCGGCCATCGTCGCCTGGCGAAGTTGGTAGAGCGAGAGATCTTCGGTCGGGTCGAGCATCGCACGCATGCAGGCACGGAACAGTGCCTCAACACTAAGACAGCACGAGCCCGCTGGCAATGAAAATGCGATACCGCTGAGGGCAGCGAATCCGACGAACGCGGAAAGAGGCGAAAAAGGCGAAAAAAAATCCAGCCGAAGGCTGGATTTTTCACAACGAGCTGGCGGAGCGGACGGGACTCGAACCCGCGACCCCCGGCGTGACAGGCCGGTATTCTAACCAACTGAACTACCGCTCCAACTCTTTCATCGATTCCTCGGGGACTAGGCCTCGCGGAAATGTGCAGTGCTTTCTACTAGCAGCCGCCGATGTTCTGGCGTCCCCTAGGGGATTCGAACCCCTGTACTCACCGTGAAAGGGTGATGTCCTAGGCCTCTAGACGAAGGGGACAACGTACTTCTTGCAATCCTGCGGCGAAAAAAAACCGGCTGATCAGCCGGAGTTTTCCTGCTCGCAGATGTTGGCGGAGCGGACGGGGCTCGAACCCGCGACCCCCGGCGTGACAGGCCGGCATTCTAACCAACTGAACTACCGCTCCAGCTCTTTCCTTACTTCACGAGGCTCTACTCACCTCATGAAACCAGCAGCGCATTCACTAGCAGCCGCCGATGTATTGGCGTCCCCTAGGGGATTCGAACCCCTGTACTCACCGTGAAAGGGTGATGTCCTAGGCCTCTAGACGAAGGGGACAGAAACTTGTGATCTGTCTTTACTGCATCTTCGCTAACTACTGCTTCAAATCAGCGAAGACCGAGATTCTAAACAACTTCGTGTAACTTGTGAAGTATTTTTTGCGACTTCCAAAACCAGAGGAAGAACTCGCGATCACTTCATCTGTTCTTTGGTGGAGGTAAGCGGGATCGAACCGCTGACCTCTTGCATGCCATGCAAGCGCTCTCCCAGCTGAGCTATACCCCCTTGCAGAACAGAAACGAGATTCTATAGGCCGTTTTTGAACTTGTAAATACCCTCTGTGAATAGAGCAGAACTTTTTTACTCTCTTTTTCCAAAAGCGCGCGCAAAGGACATCTACCTCTTCCCTTGTGCGCGCTCACTAGCTCAGGCTGCTGCCTTCTCCAGCCGACGCAGCACCGTCTCGCGACCAAACAGCATCAGCACCATGTCGATGGACGGCGTATGCGTCGTGCCCGCGACGAGCAGGCGCACCGGCATGGCGAGCTGCGGCATCTTGAGCTTATGCACAGCCAGCGCGCCCTTGAACGCCGCCGAGATGCCTTCCTTCGTCCACTCGGCTTGTTCGAGCGCCGCGCGCAGTTCAGCGATGGCCGGCCGGACCGCGTCCGTCACATGTTGCGCGAAGGCGTCGGCGTCGATGGCTGGCTCGCGGTAGAACATCGCGGCGTTGTCCGCGATGTCCTTCACCGTCGATGCACGATCCTTCAGCAACCCGACGATCTGATCGAGCGGTGCGCCGTTGTCGATTACCCCGGCGTCGATACCCGCCTGCAGCAGGAACGGGCGCGTGAGTTCGGCGAGCCGCGCGTTGTCCGCTTCTTTGATGTAATGCGCGTTGAGCCAGTTGAGCTTGTCGTGGTCGTATTGCGCGGGCGACTTGCCGAGATGCTCCAGATCGAACCATTCGATGAACTGCTCGCGCGAGAAAATCTCCGCATCGCCGTGCGACCAGCCGAGCCGGGCCAGATAATTCACGACCGCTTCCGGCAGATAACCGGCGTCGCGATAACCCATCACAGCCATTGCGCCGTGGCGCTTGCTCATCTTCTCGCCCTGCTCATTGAGCACCGTCGGCAGATGCGCGTACACCGGCGTTTCGCCGCCCAGCGCGCGCAAAATGTTGATCTGGCGCGGCGTATTGTTCACGTGGTCATCGCCCCGGATCACATGCGTGATCTTCATGTCGAGATCGTCGACGACGACGCAGAAGTTGTAGGTCGGCGTGCCGTCGGGGCGCGCGATCACGAGATCGTCGAGCTCTTCGTTCGAGATCTCGATTCTGCCCTTCACCGCGTCGTCCCACGCGACGACGCCCGTCAGCGGATTGCGGAAACGCACGACCGGCATCACGCCTTCCGGGATCGGCGGCAGCACCTTCCCCGGCTCCGGACGCCACGTGCCGTCGTAGCGCGGCTTCTCGCCAGCGGCGCGCTGGCGCTCGCGCAGCGCGTCGAGTTCTTCCGTCGACATGTAACAGTGGTACGCGAGACCCTTCTCCAGCATCTGGCCGACGACCTCGCGATAGCGGTCCATGCGCTGCATCTGATAGAACGGGCCTTCGTCGAAATCCAGACCGAGCCATGCCATGCCTTCGAGAATCGCGTCGACCGATGCTTCCGTCGAACGCTCGACGTCCGTGTCCTCGATGCGCAGCACGAAGGTCCCTTTCATCTTGCGCGCGAACGCCCACGGATAAAGCGCGGAGCGGATATTGCCGAGATGGATGAAGCCGGTCGGGCTCGGGGCGAAACGGGTACGGACTTGGGTCATTGCTGTGTTCTCGATGTACTCGATGATTGCGCTCGCCCGGCGCGAGCAAGCGGCCAAGCGAAGGAGCGGAGAGACGAACGGGCGAACGGGCGGCGCGAGGCGCGCCAGCGGCTCTTGCACGAAAGCGGTTGCCGGTGCCTGCGTGATGAGCGCATACGGCAAACAACGGCTGGTATCGAGCGGAAATTATACCCGCCGCCCGCCTGACGCCTGAGCAGGCGCCTTTTGTTTTATGATGTGCGCGCCGTTTTCGATGCACCCGGAAACGCGCACGCAATCGCGCACTTGCCGCATCGCTGGAGTCTCACTTGAAATCATCGTCACCTTCCATTTCGCGCCGCGCGTTCTCGCTCGCGGCGGCTTCTTCCGTTCTCGCGGCCTGCACGAGCACGGGCACGAGCGGCGGCAAAGGCGCACCCGTCGGGAACACGCCCGCCACGCCGCCAACGCCCGCCACGGACACGCCACGCACCGCGCGAATCGGCCTCGCGCTCGGCGGCGGCGCGGCGCGTGGGTTCGCGCATATCGGCGTGATCAAGGCGCTCGAAGCGCGCAACGTGCGCGTCGACCTGGTGGTGGGAACGAGCGCGGGGTCGGTCATCGCGGCGCTGTATGCGTCGGGCATGAACGGGATCGCGATGAACAAGCTCGCGCTGACCATGGACGAAGCGTCCATCAGCGACTGGGCGATGCCCTTTCGCACGCGCGGCATCCTGCAGGGCGTGGCGCTTCAGAATTTCCTCAACAAGACGCTCGATAACCGGCCGATTGAAAAGATGGCGAAGCCGCTCGGCATCGTCGCGACCGATCTCAAGACGGGCCAGCCCATTCTCTTCCAGCGCGGCAACACCGGCGTGGCGGTGCGGGCGTCGTGCAGCGTGCCGTCGATCTTCGAGCCGGTAAGAATCGGCGATCACGAATATGTCGATGGCGGCCTCGTGAGCCCCGTACCCGCCGCATTCGCGCACAAGATGGGCGCGGACTTCGTGATCGCGGTCGACATCTCCGCGCGGCCCGAAACGGCGCTCACGCAGAGTTCGTTCGACGTGCTGATGCAGACGTTCACGATCATGGGCCAGTCGATCAAGGCTTACGAGCTCGACAAATACGCGAACGCGGTCATCCGCCCGAATCTGAACGCGATGAGCAGCAGCGACTTCAGCCAGCGCAACGCGGCGATTCTCGCGGGTGAGGAAGCGGTGTCGAAAATGTGGCCGACGTTGCAGCGGCAACTGGCCGAGCGCGGCATGCGCGTTTGACGGCATCGGAAAAGACGAAGGCCACGCAATGCGTGGCCTTTGCACATCAGCGCAGCGACTTCACCTTGTCGGCGGTGACATCGCCAGGCTGGCCGCCCCACGTCACACGCAGGTAGTTGGCCAACTGCGCGATCTGCTCGTCGCTATAAGTCGCGGCGAAAGCCGGCATCGGCTGCATGCTTTCGACGCCCGCGAACGGCTGCGCTGCGATGCCGTCGAGCATCGATCTGATCAGATTCCGCGCGTCGCCCTGGCGCAGCGTCGAGTTCCCCTGCATCGCCACCGCGACGTGCGGCTTGCCCTCGCCTTCGCGCCCGTGACAGCCGGCGCACGAATCCAGATACAGATTGCGGCCGGCCGCGAGTTGCAGCGCGTCGGCGGAATGCGCTTCGAGCGGAGCCGGTGGCGGCGGTGCGTCGCCAAGCAGATACGTCGCGAGCGCGCGCGCGTCCTCGCGATTCAGGTGCTGCGTGCTCAGATACACGACCGGATGCATCTCACCGAAGGCCGAACCCTGCCGGGCCACGCCCGTCGAGAAGTACGTCTGCAAGTCGGCGGCCGTCCAGCCCCGGGCCGCCAGCGCTGCGGGCGTGATGTCCGGCGCACCGATGCGGCCAAGCGCGCCGCCTTGCAGCGTCTTCGCAGTCTGAAGCTGGCCGAACGCGCCGCGCGGCGTGTGGCATTCCGCGCAGTGCCCGAGCGCGTTGGCAAGATAACGACCGCGTGTCCAGTCGGCCGATTGTCCGGCTGATGCGTCAGGCAGCGCGTCGTCAAGAAATAGCATGTCCCAGAACCGCACCGCGAAGCGCACGTTGTACGGGAACCGCAGACTCGCCTCGACGTTCGGCACCGCCGCAGGCTTTTGCGCCATCAAATAGGCATAGATCGCGTCGCTGTCCTCGCGCGACATCTGCCGGTACGACGTGTACGGCATCGCGGGATACAGCTTGTGATCCGGCGTCTTGCCGTCGTGGAGCGCGGCGTAGAACGCGTCGGCGTCCCACTTGCCGATGCCGTACTTCGCGTCGGGCGTGATGTTGCTGCCATAGAACGTGCCGAACTGCGATTCGAGCTTCACGCCGCCCGCGAACGGCGCGCCGCCCGCGGACGTGTGGCACGCTGCGCAGTCCGCGGCCTGCGCGAGATAGCGTCCGCGCGCAACGACTTCCGGCGAAGCCGCAGTCTTTTGCGCGACATCGCCGTCGCTATGGCATGCGGACAGCGCCAGCGCGGCGAGCGCAAACGGAAGCACGCGTAGGAACGAGCGGCGCAAAGAGCGCGTCATGATCGATTTCATCATTCGGCGTCCTTCACGAGTCCGGGCGTGGCGAGCACGAGGTCCTTCACGGCTTCGTAGTAGCGCACGTAGCCGGTGCAGCGGCAAATGTGATCGTTGAGCGCGGCCATGATCGTCGCTTCGATCTGGTCTTTTACGATCGGCTCGCGCTTGAGCCGCTCCAGCAACACGGTCGTCGCGTTTACGAAGCCCGGCGTGCAATAGCCGCACTGGAAGCTGAAATGGTCGAGAAACTGCTGCTGCACGGGCGACAGTTCGATCACGTTGCCGTGTTCGTCGCGCTTCGCGTGCCCCTCGATGGTCCGTATCGTCTTGCCGTCGAAGAAATGTGCGCCGTTGATGCACGTACGCACTTCTTCGCTCGTGCCGTCCGCGTGATCGACGATCACGACACACGCATGGCACACGCCCTGGCCGCAACCGAGCCGGGAGCCCGTGAGACCGGCGTATTCGTGCAGGAAGTCGATCATCGGCAAGCCGGACGGCACCGGCATGGGGCCGACCTTGTTGCCGTTGATCGTCAGGGAAAGCGAGCGCATGTCGACGCCCGAGGCGGATGGGATGGCCGTCATGCGAGCACCTCCTGGATGTTGTGCGGCGTCACCGGCAGATCGGTGAAGCGATGATCGATCGCGTGCGCGATCGCGTTGACGATGGCGCCGACCACCGGAATCATCACCACTTCGGCGATGCCCTTCGGCGGATCGGTTTCACTGAGCGGCGGCAGCACGTCGCCGGTCTGCTTCCACACCGCGACGTCGCTCGCGAGCGGCAGCCGGTAGCGGTTGAAGTTCCACGTGCCGTTGCCGGGGCCGTCCTCGTAAAGCGGCAGATACTCGTGCAGCGCGTGCCCGATGCCCATCGCGAGACCGCCCTGCAACTGCCCCGAGACGAGCTGCGGCGCGATTGCGTTGCCGCATTCCATGATCGAGTGGTGCGAGAGCAATTCGACCTTTCCGCTCGCCTCGTTCACGGCGAGTTCGACGAGCGTGCCCACCGCGCTGTAGTACGTGACCATCGCGTTGTTACGCTGCACGGGCGGAATCGTCACGCGCTTGCGATCGAGCACGGTGTAGCCGTTGGGCGTCTTTTTAGCGGCGCTGTGCGTCGCATTGCTGCCGAAGCGCAGCGACAAACCGTCGAGCGGAAGTTGATCGACGGTGCCGGCGAAGTCGAACTGCGCTTCGCTCCACTGCCAGCGGTTGAACGTGTGCACGACCGCGCCGGTTGCGAGCCCGAGTTCGTGCGCCTTCTTCGCGAGGACGTCGAAGGCAATGGGTTCGAGGCCGTCAGCGGACAGTTTGCCGTCCGACCAGCGCGCGTCTTCGATTCGCACGACGAACGACGCCGCCTGCCCGCCGCCGATGCCTTGCTGCCAAATCGCCATCGCGGCGGGCCACAAGCCGCGGCGGAACAGCACGCGCGCCGCTTCGCGCGTCGCATGGGAGAAGTAGTAGGCAGAGTTCGTCGCGCTGGCGGGCGACATATACGCGGGCGACCAACGCGGATTCGCGCTCAACCGATCCTGCTCGGCCTGCGACATGAGATACGGATCGCCGCTCGTGACGACGGGCAGATCCGCCCAGTCGGTGACGGCCATGTGAACCTCGGCGGCGGGCTTGCCGAGCCACTTCGCGACCACGAGCGCCTGCGCGGTAGACGCTCCGGTGCCGATCTCCGCGCCCGAGTGCGACAGCGCAATGCGTCCGTCCGCGTCGAATTCGACCTTGGCGAACGCGCTTTCAGCGCCGGTGCCGAAGTCTTTCTGCACGCACGCGAAGCCGACGCCGTAGCGCATTCCCGGATGCGCGGCTTCGTAGTCGGCCTTGCGCTGCGCGCGCCCGGCCCACAGCGGATGCGCCTTCGCCTGAAGCAGTACTTCTTCCGCGCGCACCGCGCCGGCGGGAATCGCGCCCTGCGTGTTCTTCATGCCGGTGCGCATGACGTTCGCGAGACGCAGGTCGATGGGATCGGTGCCGAGTTGTGCGGCGATGTCGTCGATCATCATTTCGGTCGCCGCCATGCTTTGCAGCGTGCCGTAACCGCGGGCGGAGCCGGCATCGACCGCACGCGAAGCGATGGCCACCGCGGTCAGATCGGTCTGCGGAATGTAGTAGATGGATTGCGCGGCGGTCGCGCCGACCATCGCCACCGACGGCGAAAAGTTGCAGCGCCCGCCGCCGTTCGCGATGAACTCGCCCTTGAACGCCTGAATCTTGCCGGTCTTCCTGTCGACCGCCATGCGATAACGCATGTCGAACGCGTGGCGCTTCAGCGAGCTTTGGAACTGTTCGAAGCGGTCGAACGCGAGGCGCACCGGCCGGCCTTCGCCGTACATCGCCGCGACAAGACCGTAGAACGGCACGTTGAAATGATCCTTCGAGCCGTAGCCGACCGTGTAGCACGGATGCAGGAACAGGTTCTTCACCGTGAAGCGCGACTTCGCCGCCATTTCGAGCGTACTTTGCGCGACTTCATACGGCCCTTGCGTGGGCACGACCATGTGCAGCGACTGCGTGGCCGCGTCGTACCAGCAGTTCGCGTTGTCGGGTTCGAGCGCGGCGGTATCGACCGATTGCGTCTTGTACTCGCGATCCACGACGAGCCATTCTCCCGGCGGATGATCCAGCGCGTTCCCGATGGCCTGCGCGTGGAACATGCCCTGCTCGTCGAGCTTGCCGTGTTCGTTCGCATCGGCCCAGACGGGCTCGCGCTTCTTCATCATGTGCGGGAAAAGCGGCGAGTTCTTCAGGCTGGAGAAGGTGTCGTCGTCGAACGGCGTCTTGCCGCCCACGCGGACGAAGCGGAACGACGCCCACGGATCACGCTCGATGAAACCGGTCGTCGCGCCATAGCGAATCACGCCGTCGCGGAACTGGAGCTTGTCCTTTGCGAGACGGAATCGCGCGAAGTCGTGATAGATCAGCATGGCGACCGCCTGCCCGAGATAAGCAGGCGTCTTGCCGGCGGGCAACAGCATGTCGTCGCCGTAGAAAGCGGGAAACGCGAGCTTGTCGCGCGCGAGATCGTCCGCCGTCACCACGCGATCGGGCGCGAGCCCGCCGTCGAGAATCGAAAGGTCGATGCCTTCGTAGACGCGATCCGCGAGCGTCGTGCGCAAAATCAGCGCATGCGACTGCTCTTGCGGCCAATGCGGCATGTCCTTCGCGCGGATATCCCGTGCGAAGACCTTCGCGCCCGTGACTTTCGCGATGCCGTCGACTCGAAATTTGGGATGGCCGCTCACCGCATGCCATTGCACGGGCGTCAGGATCTTCTCTTCGAACAGCGCGGCGAACGCGCGGCTGCCCAGAGGCGCGATGAACACGGACACGCCCGCGAGCGCCCCCGCCTTCAGAAAACCGCGACGCGACAGGCCGAGTTTCCCCATGTACTTCTCCTCGAATGAACGCCCGTGGACGCGCGCAGGCACCCACGACCGCGCGCGGCCGCGGCGCAGGCATTGTGGATTTCGTTGGCAATGCAAAGCATGAACGCGCGAGAGCGGCGGAGCAGCGGCGGCGTCCGGACGTGATGGATGGCGGCTGACAATGCTTGCCAGCACGCAGAGGGCGCGATTTTAAGGGGCGGATAGGCGTGCAACAACGCGCGCCGCGTCAAGTTCTGTCAAGATTCGGTGCGGCGCGCATAAAAGAAAACGGCGGCGCTCTCGCGAGCGCCGCCGTTGTTCAGCAAACCAGTGATGAGGCAGACTCAGTAGTCCGCGTCCTCGATCCACGCCGCCTGAATGGCTTCGAGAATCTTCTCGTTGGAATTTTGTGGATCGTCGTCGAAACCTTCCAGTTCGGTCACCCAGCGATGCAGGTCCGTGAAACGCACATATTGCGGATCGACATCCTGGTGCGCGTCGGTCAGGGCCATCGCGATCTCCTGAGTATCTGTCCACTTCATGGGCGAGCCTCCTGTCAGTGATTTTCTTTGGCGTGATTGATGGAGTACCGGGGAATCTCCACGACGAGATCGTCCTCGGCGGGCATCATCGCCTGACATGATAACCGCGATGTCGGCTCGAGACCCCAGGCTTTGTCGAGCAGATCGTCTTCGTCCTCGCTGGATGGTTCGAGCGCGTTGAAGCCCTCCCGAACGATGACGTGACAGGTCGTGCACGCGCACGATTTCTCGCACGCGTGCTCGATTTCGATACCGTGTTCGAGCAGATTGTCGCAAATGCTCTTGCCGACATCGGCGTCGATCACGGCGCCGTCCGGACAAAGCTCGACATGAGGCAGCACAACGATTTGAGGCATGGTTTTCCGTGAATGCTTGAGTGGATCAGACGTCGTCGAGCTTGCGGCCCGCGAGTGCGCGGCGAATGCTCTTGTTCATGCGGCGCGCGGCGAATTCGTCGGTGGCGGCGGCGAGCGCCTTGGTCGCGTCGTCGATCTGCTCGACCGACTCCCCTTGCGCCACCTTCGCCAGTTCGGCCATGAGCGTTTCGATCTGCGCGCGTTCGGCGTCGTCGAGCAATTCGCCGTCGGCGGCGAGCGCGGCCTGCGTCGCCTCGATCAGGCGCTGCGCTTCGACAAGCGCCTCGCGCAGCGCGCGGGCGCGCATGTCGGTCTCGGCAGTCTTGAAGCTCTCTTCGAGCATACGGGCGACGTCGTCATCGGCGAGACCGTACGATGGCTTCACGACCACCGACGCCTCCACGCCCGACGTCTGCTCCCGCGCGAAAACCGACAGCAGGCCGTCCGCGTCCACCTGATACGTGACGCGGATGCGCGCCGCGCCCGCCGCCATCGGCGGAATGCCACGCAGCTCGAAACGCGCGAGAGAGCGGCAGTCGGAGACGAGCTCCCGTTCGCCCTGGACGACGTGAATCGCCATCGCCGTCTGGCCGTCCTTGAAGGTCGTGAAATCCTGAGCGCGGGCGGTCGGGATCGTGGAATTGCGCGGAATGATCTTCTCGGTGAGACCGCCCATGGTTTCGACGCCGAGCGACAGCGGAATCACGTCGAGCAAAAGCCAGTCGTCGCCCTCGCCGCGCCGGTTGCCAGCGAGCAGATCCGCCTGAATTGCGGCGCCCAGCGCGACGACCTGGTCCGGGTCGAGATTGACTAGCGGCGGCTGGCCGAAGAATGCTTCGACCGCGCGGCGGATCACAGGCATGCGCGTCGCGCCGCCGACCAGCACGACGCCCTTGATATCGGCCGGCGCTACTTTCGCGTCGCGCAGCGCCTTCTTCGTCGGCCCGAGCGTGCGGGCAACGAGCGATTCGGCGAGCGCGGCGAACTGCGCTTCGGTCACGGCAACGTCGATTGCTTCGCCCGAGGACAGGCTCGCCTGCACGCGCGTTTCGTTCGCCGACGACAGCGCCTCTTTCGCCGTGCGCACGTGATCGAGCAAGAGCCGCACGTCTTCCGGCGTTTGCGGCTGAACGCCGGCTTGCGTCAGCACATGGCGATACAGCGCGTGGTCGAAGTCGTCGCCGCCGAGCGCGGAATCGCCGCCCGCCGCGAGCACTTCGAAAACGCCCTTCGTGAGCTTCAGAATCGACAGATCGAAGGTGCCGCCGCCGAGATCGTAGACCGCGTACAGTCCTTCGGAAGCGTTGTCGAGGCCGTACGCGATGGCCGCAGCCGTCGGCTCGTTGAGCAGGCGCAGCACGTTGAGGCCGGCGAGCTTCGCCGCGTCCTTGGTGGCCTGGCGCTGCGCTTCGTCGAAATAGGCGGGCACGGTGATGACCGCGCCGACGAGATCTTCGCCGAGCGTGTCTTCCGCACGGTAACGCAGCGTCGCCAGAATCTCCGCCGACACTTCGACGGGACTCTTCACGCCATCGACGGTGCGGATCTGCACCATGCCGGGCGCATCGACGAAATCGTACGGCGCGTTCTCCGCGCCTTCCACTTCGCTCTTGCCGCGGCCCATGAACCGCTTGACCGAGACGATCGTGTTGCGCGGGTCCGTCGCGGCTTCTTCTTTCGCGATACGGCCGATACGCCGGCCGCCCTTCTCCAGATAGCGCACGACGGACGGCAGCAGCACATGGCCGTCCTCGTCGGGCAACGCTTCGGGCACGCTGTTGCGCACGGCGGCCACGAGCGAGTTCGTGGTGCCGAGGTCGATGCCGACCGCCACGCGCCGCTGGTGCGGCGCGGGCGCCATGCCGGGTTCTGAGATTTGCAGTAAAGCCATCGTTGGTCTTGTGGGTTGTGTGGCGCGCGCTCGGCCTGTGTCTTCTTGTTACGCGTGCTGGGTGAGCCTTCGTGTCAGGCGCTTTCCAGCCGCTCGATCTGCGCGCCGATCTCGTGCGCGACGCGCTCGATGAACATCAGTTGACGCACGGCTTCGCTCGCCGCCTGATCCGCGTTGCTGTCGATCAGCGCTTCGAGTTTGGTAAAGCGTACGCGCTCTTCATCGCGCAATTCGATAAGCAGCGATTCGAGCGCGCCGACGTTCTTCGCGGCAGCCGCATCCTCGATATTTTCTCGCCATTCCATCTGCTGCATGAGAAACGCCGGCTCCATCGCCGTGTTGTTCTCGGCGCCCACGTCGATGCCGCGCAGCGAGAGCATATAGCGCGCGCGCTTCAACGGGTCGCGCAGCGTCTGGTACGCCTCGTTGGCGCGCGTGGCCCACTGCATCGCGAGTCTGCGCTGCGCGTCGCCAGCGGCGGCGAAGCGGTCGGGATGCACTTGCGCCTGCACGGTGCGGTAGGCGTCGTCGAGCCGGTCGAGATCGACCGCGAAAGTCGGCGGCAGGCCGAAGAGATCGAAGTGGCTGTCGGTGAGCGTTGCCATGGCGTTGTCAGTGAGTTCGGGATGCGCGAATGAAAAAGGCGGCCCGCGCCGCCTCTTATGCCGAAACCGCCGGCCTCTCGCGCGTCATACGCGGAACGATTCGCCGCAGCCGCATTCGTCTTTCGCGTTCGGGTTGTTGAAGCGGAAGCCTTCGTTCAGCCCTTCGCGCGCGAAGTCGAGTTCGGTGCCGTCCAGATACGCGAGGCTTTTCGGATCGATGACGATTTTCACGCCCGCCGATTCGAACACCATGTCCTCAGGCGCCAGTTCGTCGACATATTCGAGCTTGTAGGCCAGACCCGAGCAGCCGGTCGTACGGACACCCAGACGCAGGCCCACGCCCTTGCCGCGCCGCGTCAAATACTTCTGCACGTGTTGTGCCGCCTTCTCCGTCAACGTGATTGCCATAGTCGTCGCGTCTCTCGCGCTCAAATCCTGCTTCCCGCAGCGTTGCCGCGTTTCTGCGGCGCCGCTGCGGCCTTTCCCTGCCACCTGCGTGATGCCGGCTTACGCTGCGTGCTGCTTCGCCTGAGCCTCTTCGGCTTGCGGGGCAGCCGCGCCGTGACGCTGCTTGTAGTCGGCGACCGCTGCCTTGATCGCGTCTTCCGCGAGAATCGAGCAGTGAATCTTCACCGGCGGCAGTGCCAGTTCTTCGGCGATCTGCGTGTTCTTGATCGACAGCGCCTCGTCGAGCGTGCGGCCCTTCACCCATTCGGTGACGAGCGAGCTCGACGCGATGGCCGAACCGCAGCCGTACGTCTTGAACTTCGCGTCCTCGATGACGCCGTCCGCGCCGACGCGAATCTGCAGCTTCATCACGTCGCCGCATGCGGGCGCGCCGACCATACCGGTGCCGACAGCGTCGTCGTCCTTCGCGAACGAGCCGACGTTACGCGGGTTTTCGTAGTGGTCCAGAACCTTGTCGCTATAAGCCATGATTCAAACTCTCCGTGTGTTCGTTTCGCGTGGATGCAGTGCGCTCGCTCAGTGCGCCGCCCACTGGATGCTCGAAATGTCGATGCCGTCCTTGTGCATTTCCCAGAGCGGCGACAGATCGCGCAGTTTCGCAATCTTGCTCTTGAGCAGGTTGACGACGTAATCGACGTCCTGCTCGGTCGTGAAGCGGCCGACCGTGAAGCGGATCGAGCTGTGCGCGAGTTCGTCGTTGCGGCCGAGCGCGCGCAGCACATACGACGGCTCCAGCGACGCCGACGTGCACGCCGAACCGGACGACACCGCGACATCTTTCACCGCCATGATCAGCGACTCGCCTTCGACAAAATTGAAGCTGATGTTCAGGTTGTGCGGCACGCGGCGTTCCATGTCGCCGTTCACGTAAACTTCTTCGATTTCCTGCAGGCCGTGCAGCAGCCGGTCACGCAGCATACGAATGCGCTCGTTCTCGGTCGCCATTTCTTCGCGCGCGATGCGGAACGCCTCACCCATGCCGACGATCTGATGCGTCGCGAGCGTGCCCGAACGCATGCCGCGCTCGTGGCCGCCGCCGTGCATCTGCGCTTCGATGCGCACGCGCGGCTTGCGGCGGACATACAGCGCGCCGATGCCCTTCGGACCATACGTCTTGTGCGCCGAGAACGACATGAGATCGACCTTCAGCTTTTGCAGATCGATCTGAATCTTGCCGGTGGCCTGCGCAGCATCGACGTGGAAAATGATGCCCTTCTCGCGCGTGATCTCACCGATCGCCTCGATGTCCTGAATCACGCCGATTTCGTTGTTCACGCTCATCACGGAAACGAGGATCGTGTCCGGGCGGATCGCCGCCTTAAACGTTTCGAGGTCGATCAGGCCGTCTTCCTTCACGTCCAGATACGTGACTTCGTAGCCTTCGCGCTCCAGCTCGCGGCAGGTGTCGAGCACAGCTTTGTGCTCGGTCTTCACCGTGATGATGTGCTTGCCCTTGCTCTTATAAAAATGCGCCGCGCCCTTGATGGCCAGGTTATCCGATTCCGTCGCGCCCGACGTCCAGATGATTTCGCGCGGATCGGCATTCACCAGCGCGGCGACCTGCTCGCGCGCTTCCTCGACCGCACGCTCCGCGTCCCAGCCGTACTGGTGGCTACGCGAGGCCGGATTGCCGAACTGCTCGCGAAGATACGGGATCATCTTGTCCACCACGCGCGGATCGATCGGCGTCGTCGCGCTGTAGTCCATGTAAATGGGCAGGTGGGGGATATCGTTGTTCATCAGTCGCTCCGGGAAAATCGGTCAAATCGCTTGGCTGAGTCGCCTTTAGCCGCGTTGCAGTACGTTCTGCGGTTTGCGGCGGCCGGGCGCGGTCAGCCAGCCAGATTGAAAATGGAATTCGGACCCTTGGGCACGACTCGCGCCGCCTCGACGCCCGCCGGTTCCGCGCGCCGGTCGCGCAGCACCGCTGCCGAGCCTTCGCGGGCGCGCTGCTGGTCGACCAGATCCTTCAGCGAGACGGAATCGAGGTACTCGACCATCTTCTGATTGAGCGTCGCCCAAAGTTCATGCGTCATGCAGTGGCCGTCGTGCTGCTTCGTGCCTTCGCACGTGCCCTTGCCGCCGCACTGCGTGGCGTCGATCGGCTCGTCCACCGCGATGATGATGTCCGCCACCGTGACGTTTTCCGCCCGACGCGCGAGGTTGTACCCGCCGCCCGGACCGCGCACCGATTCGACGATCTCGTGCCGGCGCAGCTTGCCGAACAGTTGTTCGAGATAGGAAAGCGAGATGCGCTGGCGCTGACTGATGCCTGCCAGCGTCACCGGGCCCTGCTCCTGGCGCAACGCCAGGTCGATCATCGCCGTGACGGCGAAACGGCCTTTCGTGGTGAGTCTCATAATTGGGGGCTAACGCTAATACTCGATGATTTTGATCAAGTATAAATATCCCACAGTTTTAGTCAAGTATCTGGGCGGAATATGTAACGATTTAATCGATCTTTGCGCCGTCCGACGGGCGCCCGGTCGCTACGACCGCAACTGCGCGCGTAAGGCGTTGAGCAGGCCTTCGCAGGCGTCTTCGCATTGATCCAGCACGCGCTCGAAGCCGTCGTCCCCGCCGAAATACGGGTCGGCGACTACGCGGCTGTCGTCGCGCGACGCAAATTCCATCAGGAGCCGGATCTTGTCGCGGTACTGCGGCGGACAGACCGAAGCGAGCGCGGCCGCGTTGGCGTCGTCCATCACGATGAACAGATCGAAGCGGGCGAAGTCTTCCGCCGCCACCTGACGCCCTCGCAGCGTCGACAAGTCGTATCCGCGCTTTTTCGCCGCCCGCTGGGCGCGTTCGTCCGGCGGCTGACCGATGTGCCAGTCTCCCGTGCCCGCCGAATCGATGATGATCCGGTCCGCCAGTCTCGCCCGCTCGACCATTTCGCGCATGACCGCTTCCGCGCTGGGCGACCGGCAAATGTTGCCGAGACAGACGAAGCAGATGGCGATCGAATTCATCAGGCCGCGGACGAGAAGATGGAAGTTAGACAGTGCGTTGCAACGCGCTCGGATTATACAAAGGCTAGTACGAACGCGCCGGGACGCGCCCTCGCGCGCGGCCTAGCCCCTCTCGCGGTGAATGTCGTGCGTGACGAAGCCGCTTTTGCCGTTCGGCATATCAAGCCAGTCGCGGTGAGCGAGCGTGCGGCGGATATCGGCGAGTCCGGTTTCCCAATGCTCTCGCATCGTGGAGAAGCCGAACTGATAGTCCTTGTATTGCCCCTCGTATTCCTTCTGCTGATAGATCAGGTGGATGATGTTGTAACGCTTCGAACAGGCGAGTTCGGCGGCGCGGCGGCACCATTCGTCGGTGTCGCGAAGCTCTTCTGGCACGAGGTCGAGAACGTGCTTCAGCACGTTGCGGTATCGCTGTGCACGTTGCATGTCGTCGGTCACGAGGCGCGTGCGGCTCGAATACTGCACGTCCTTGACGCGGCCCATCACGTCGACGACGTTGTCCGGCACCGGCCCGCGTGCGCTCCAGAGATCGACCTGAAACGCGAGCGTGTCGCGGCGCGGCGTGGCTTGCGCGACCTCGTACAACGGTGTGTTCGACATCAGCCCGCCGTCCCAGTAGAACTGTCCGTCGATCTCGACTGCGGCGAAACCGGGCGGCAGCGCGCCCGACGCAAGGAAGTGCTCCGCGCGCAGCCTCGTTCGCGTGTTGTCGAAATAGGCGAAGTTGCCCGTGGCGACGTTCACCGCACCGACCGACACGCGCGTCTCGCGTGAATTGATGCGGTCGAAGTCGCAGAGGCGTTCCAGCGTGGCCTTGAGCGGCGTGGTGTCGTAATAGCTCGCCGTCTGCGGCGAGCCGGCTGCGACTGGCGACGGCGGCGGAAAACGCGGCACGAAGAAGCCCTTTTGCCCTTCCACGAGCGCGTCGACCGCCTGCAACGCGGTGAAGGCTTTGCGGATGACGTCGGCGGAGTCGAAGAACGCACGCTCCACAAACGCGGGCAACGGAAAGCCAAACGCCGGCTGACAGATGGTTTCCCAGAATTCGCGCAACCGCTCGACGCGGTGTTCCGGCGCATTGCCGGCGATGATCGCTGTGTTGAACGCGCCAATCGATATGCCGGCGATCCAGTTCGGGTGGATATCCGCTTCGTGCAACCCTTCGTAGACGCCTGCCTGATAGGCGCCGAGCGCCCCGCCTCCCTGAAGCATCAGCGCAATGGTCTCGTAAGGCGGCAAGCTGATGCGCCGCTGCGTCGGGGGCGCTTCCTCGTGCTTGCGCTCGTGCTGCAGCGCTTCGTTGTCGTCAATTTCTGACATGCGCGTCGTCCCTTACTGCATGTACCAGCCGTGGCTCACGACGAACGATTGACCCGTCAGAGCCGCCGTTTCGAACGCGGACAAGAACAGCACCGTTTGCGCGACGTCCTCGACCGTCGTGAATACGCCGTCCACTGTCCCGCCTAGCATGACGCGCTTCACCACCTCTTCTTCGCTGATACAGAGTTCCTTGGCCTGCTCGGGAATCTGCTTGTCGACGAGCGGCGTGCGCACGAAGCCCGGACAGACGACGTGCGAGCGCACGTTGTGCTTCGCGCCTTCCTTCGCGAGCACGCGCGCGAGGCCAAGCAAACCGTGTTTGGCGGTCACGTAAGCCGACTTCAGCGGCGACGCTTCGTGCGAGTGCACCGATCCCATATAAACGACCACGCCGCCGCGATCCTCCTTGTACATGTGCCTGAGCGCCGCGCGCGTAGTGAGAAAGGCGCCGTCGACGTGGATGGCCATCATCTTCTTCCAGTCCGCGTAGGAGTAATTTTCGATCGGATTGACGATCTGGATACCGGCATTCGAGACGAGTATGTCTATCGCGCCGAACTCGCTCGCCACGCGATCGATGCCGTGATCCACCGCCGCTTCATCGGTCACGTCCATGGCGATGCCGGTAGCCTTGCCGCCTTTTGCGCGGATTTCTTCCGCGACGGCATCCGCGCCCGCCTGGTTAAGGTCCGCGATGGCGACGGCCGCCCCCGCGTTTGCAAGAGTGAACGCGATCGCACGGCCGATACCGCTTGCCGCGCCCGTGACCACTGCCGTCTTGCCGTCGAGCTTACCGTTCTGTGACATACCACCCTCCTGTCGGATGACTGAATGACACCATGCGGTCGATGCGGGCATCAAGCTGGCCGTTCGGCATAGGAATGATTAAAGCGCATTCGCAAGAATCGCCTAGGCCGTTTGGCCAGCTATTCCGCACGGCCGGGAGCGGCTATTGTGCACGAACGTAGCAGTGCGCCGCGGCGAGGCGGAATGGAATGGCCGCGTCCACATGCTCCGCTACAATTGATCGCTTTCGCTTTTCATCGCCTTTGCGGGCCACTTGTCATGCTCAGTTACCGTCACGCCTTCCACGCGGGCAATCACGCCGACGTGCTGAAGCACGCTATCGTCGTTGAGATGCTCCGTTATCTCGGATTGAAGGACAAATCATACTGGTATATCGACACGCATTCGGGCGCAGGTGTGTATTCGCTCACCGAAGGCTTTGCGGCTAAGAACGCGGAGTACGAATCGGGCATTGCGCGATTGTGGGATCGTACGGACTTGCCGCCGCTTCTTGCCGATTACGTCGATGAAGTGAAGGCGCTGAATCCGGACGGCGCGTTGCGCTTCTATCCCGGCTCGCCGTATCTTGCGTGGCGTGCGCTGCGCGAACAGGATCGCATGCGGCTTTTCGAACTGCACAGCACGGAAATCGAGGTTTTGCGTCACAACTTCCGCGACGCGGGCCGCCGCGCGATGATCTACGACGGCGACGGATTCGACGGCATCAAGGCCATTCTTCCTCCGGCGCCGCGTCGCGCGTTGGTGCTGATCGACCCGTCCTACGAGGACAAGCGTGACTATGCGCGAACGATCGAGTGTCTCGAAGAATCGCTCAGGCGTTTCGCAACAGGAACGTATGCGGTCTGGTATCCGCAAGTCGCGCGGATCGAATCGCAACGTTTCGCCGATCAGTTGAAGGCGATTCAGCCGACCGGCTGGCTGCACGCGACGCTCACGGTCAAGACGCCGCCGGCGGATGGCCTCGGCTTGTTCGGCAGCGGCATGTTCATCCTGAATCCGCCGTACAAGCTCGCGAGCGAACTGAAGCAGGCACTGCCCTATCTCGTGGGTGCGCTCGGCGAAGATGCAGGCGCAACGTTCAAGCTCGAACAGCGCGCGGACTGATCACGCCGGATCAAGGGTGCGTGCCCCGCCGCCTGCGCGATGGACCTCCATTATTCGTTGTCGGCGTTGCGGGCGTTGCGGCGGTGGCCGTCTGGCCGCCGTATTCGACGTAGGGCGAAACCACGATCGGCTGTTGCTCCTGCTGCGGCGGTCCGGGCAGCGTTGCCATCGGGACCATGCCAGGACCGCCGAGCGGTCCGGTTTGCAAGACCGTTCCGCTCACGCCGCTGTGAATGCCCGTCTGCGTATCGAGCACGAGCGGTTCCCCGCCGGGCTTGGCAACAGCGAGGCCGCCGTGGCAAAGCGCCACGGCACTCAGCGCGCACAGCGCACACCGCGCACACCGCGCACACAGGCGCGTCATCGTCGTCTTGTGGATGCGGCGTGTCATCGATTGCTCAATTCGGTAGACGAAACGGCTATACCTTAACCCGGTGGAAAGCTTTAGGCTAGGCGCTCGAATACATAACCTGCTTCCGGAGATCTCATGAAGTCAACATCGAAGCTGTTGCGCGCGATTCTCGCTGTCTTCACCGTATCGTGCAGCGTATGCGGTTTTGCGCAGACTTCAGCGGCTTCGCACGGCTCCATGCCCGGCATGGAACTGGAGCACGGCACTGCGCAGGCAGCGGACGCGCCGTCGACCGCCGCATTTGAGGCCGCCGACAAAGCGATGATGGCGGGGATGGCGGGCATTCCCTATACAGGGAACGCCGACCGTGATTTCGTCGCGCACATGACTCCGCACCATGAAGGCGCGATCGAAATGGCGAAAGTCGAGTTGAAGTACGGCAAGGACGCGAAATTGCGCAAACTGGCGAAGGAGATCATCGCTGCGCAGGAGAAAGAGATCGCCTTTATGAAGCGGTGGCTCGCGAGCCATCCGTAGGAGTGACGCGCGGCCGCGTCGCGCGAAGCACGCCTGCTGTAACGACAAAGCCCCGCATTGCGGGGCTTTCGTTCAACATCCGGCGCTGATTATGTGCAGAGGCTCAGGCCTCAGATGTTGTAGCCGTTGTTTTCGAGCGAACGGATACGCTTCTCAAGCTGGACAACATCCGACGATTGCGCGAGATATTCTTCGCGGCGGCGTTGTTCGGCGGCTTCAAACCAGATGCTGAGCTTTTCGAGAAGGATTGCAAACATGAAGTTCTCCAGAGAATGGTGCTGTCCCCTGGCGGCTCGGGTCAGGGATAACCCTCGTTAGGGATAACCCGCATTATAGCGAAAGCATCAGCGCCGCGTGAGTGAAATGCTCGCATGGCGTGCATTCCGTTTCGGAATGGTGCAGGAAGCAGAAGCACCTAGGCCGTTGATTTTGGAGAATAAAACGATTCGCCGTCTTGTTGAGCACCGTTCCGGTGCATTCACTGCGCCAGTTTGTCCAGTATCGGGCAATCCGGACGCTCGTCTCCATGGCAATGCTTTGCCAGGTGCGAAAGCGTGTCGCGCATGTCTGTCAGTTCGGCAATACGGCGGTCGAGTTCTGCGACGTGTTCCAGCGCAATCGCCTTCACCTCGGCGCTCGCCCGCGTCCGGTCATGCCACAGCGCCAGCAACTTGCGGATGTCTTCCACGAGAAATCCGAGGCGCCGCGCCTGCCGGACGAAACGCAGCGCGTGTACTTCTTGCTCCCCATAGACGCGATACCCAGACGACGTTCGTCCGACCGGACTCAGCAGCCCGACGCTCTCGTAGTAGCGGATCATTTTCGCCGTGACGCCCGACGCGCGCGCCGCTTCCCCAATGTTCATCGCGTTTTCTCCATTTTCGACCGACTCTACACCTTCCAATCGTGGCAAGGTATACGATGTAGATACTCGCATTCATTTCAAGAGGAAAACGACATGACGGAATTTGAAGTTGAGGGCATGAGCTGCCAGCATTGCGTCGCGGCCGTGACGCGCTCCATTCAGGAAATCGATCCGCAGGCGCAAGTTCGCGTCGATCTGGAGCACGGCCGGGTAACTGTGGAATCCGCGCAGACGGAGCAGGCGTTGAAAGACGCCATCGACGAAGCTGGCTATACCGTCGTGCGCACCGCTTCGGCATGACGGGCGCCAAACGCTTCACGGTCGCGCTGATTGGCGCGTCCGGTCTTGTGGGGCGCGCGGTCGCGGCCGAACTCGCCGGGGTCGCAGCGGCAGCGGACTGGCGCGTCGTGCGTACGGCGCATCGGCGTGGGGATGCGAACAGCGTGCCGCTCGATATCTGCGATCGCGATTCCGTGCGCGCGTTCCTGCGCCGCGAAGCGCCGGATGCAGTCGTCATCGCGGCAGCGGAGCGTCGGCCGGACGTCTGCGAAAACGACCCGTCGCTCGCGCGCGCACTGAATGTGGACGCCGTGCGCGTCATCGGCGAGCAAGCGCGCGCGCTCGGCGCGTGGGTGCTGTCGATTTCGACCGACTACGTTTTCGACGGCACGTCCGCGCCCTACTTTCCCGACGACACGCCCGCGCCGCTGAACGCCTACGGCCGGAGCAAGCTGGACGGCGAGCGGGCACTGCTCGAATCCGACCCGCGCTCGTGCGTGCTGCGTCTGCCGCTGCTTTACGGACCGGTCGTCGACTGGAACGAATCGGCAGTGACGAGTTTGACGCCCGCGATCGTCGCATCCGCCGATACAGCAAGCCCGCCAGCATCGATGGATGCCTGGGCGACACGCTATCCGACTTACACACCGGACGTCGCGGTGGTGATTCGCGGCATGCTCGAACACCACGCGCGCGGCGCGACGATTTCCGGCATCACGCAGTGGTCCGGCGACGAGCCGATGACCAAGTTCGATATCGCTGAACGCATCGCGCGCGTGCTGAAGATGGACGCGAAGCTCGTCGCGCAGCGCGAACCGACCGACGCGACGCCGCGCCCGCGCGATTGCCATCTCGACTCGGGCCGCCTGGAGGCGCTCGGCATCGGGCAGCGCACGCCATTCGATATGGCAATCGCACGGTTGCTCGCCCATTATCCGGCGCTGCCGTTGCTGTGATGCTCAGTGAAAGTCGCTGCTCGACGCGGCAAGCCGCCCGAGCAGCGACGCGCCGAGCAGCACCTTGCGCTGCTTCACGACGAGCCCCGGTTAGACGATCACGTGGATCGCGCCGGCTTCGTCCTCGATCGAGACGAAGATTGTGCGGTTCGCCGTGCCCGGACGCTGGCGCACCGTGACGGCAACGGCAGATCCAGCATTCGATAGCCGCTCGCAACGACGCCTGAATGCGAAGGGGTGAACTGTTCGCCTTGCCACGACTGCTGCGGCAGGCGCGATGTCAGTTCCAAAGTCGGATAGTGAAAGTACGGCACCCATGAATTCCCGTCTGTCGGATGCAGAATCCGCTCACGCCATCGCGAAACAGCTGCTGATGCCTGCTGTGCGTTTATAGAGAATTTCGGGGTGCGTCGTGAATGGAGGCGGGACGGTCCGCAGGACCTTGAGAGGGAGGTGGAGAAGTGTTTCTCTCGAGAACCCAACGCAAAAACCCCACCTTTTTGGGGTGGGGTTTTTGTTTTGGCATGAGGAGCCTGACGATTACCTACTTTCACACGGGCAATCCGCACTATCATCGGCGTGGAGTCGTTTCACGGTCCTGTTCGGGATGGGAAGGGGTGGGACCGACTCGCTATGGTCATCAGGCATGAGGGGATGTCGTCTCGCGTTTGGGGCGCGACGACCAATCGGGGAAGAAGTAGTAGTGAATTCGGGTGGCGATTGTCGCACACGCTGTTACTCGACCAGTGGCACCTGCTAATGGGGTGATGTAAAACACACTGGTTATAGGATCAAGCCTTACGGGCAATTAGTATCAGTTAGCTCAATGCATTACTGCACTTACACACCTGACCTATCAACGTCCTGGTCTGGAACGACCCTTCAAGGGGCTCGAAGCCCCGGGGATATCTCATCTTAAGGCGAGTTTCCCGCTTAGATGCTTTCAGCGGTTATCTCTTCCGAACATAGCTACCCGGCGATGCCACTGGCGTGACAACCGGTACACCAGAGGTTCGTCCACTCCGGTCCTCTCGTACTAGGAGCAGCCCCCTTCAAATATCCAACGCCCACGGCAGATAGGGACCAAACTGTCTCACGACGTTTTAAACCCAGCTCACGTACCTCTTTAAATGGCGAACAGCCATACCCTTGGGACCGGCTACAGCCCCAGGATGAGATGAGCCGACATCGAGGTGCCAAACACCGCCGTCGATATGAACTCTTGGGCGGTATCAGCCTGTTATCCCCAGAGTACCTTTTATCCGTTGAGCGATGGCCCTTCCATACAGAACCACCGGATCACTATGACCTGCTTTCGCACCTGCTCGACTTGTCGGTCTCGCAGTTAAGCACGCTTATGCCATTGCACTATCAGCACGATTTCCGACCGTACCTAGCGTACCTTCGTACTCCTCCGTTACGCTTTGGGAGGAGACCGCCCCAGTCAAACTGCCTACCATGCACTGTCCCCGATCCGGATCACGGACCAAGGTTAGAACCTCAAACAAACCAGGGTGGTATTTCAAGGACGGCTCCACCGAAACTGGCGTTCCGGTTTCATAGCCTCCCACCTATCCTACACAGATCGGTTCAAAGTCCAATGCAAAGCTACAGTAAAGGTTCATGGGGTCTTTCCGTCTAGCCGCGGGGAGATTGCATCATCACAAACACTTCAACTTCGCTGAGTCTCGGGAGGAGACAGTGTGGCCATCGTTACGCCATTCGTGCAGGTCGGAACTTACCCGACAAGGAATTTCGCTACCTTAGGACCGTTATAGTTACGGCCGCCGTTTACCGGGACTTCAATCAAGAGCTTGCACCCCATCATTTAATCTTCCGGCACCGGGCAGGCGTCACACCCTATACGTCCACTTTCGTGTTTGCAGAGTGCTGTGTTTTTATTAAACAGTCGCAGCCACCAGTTTATTGCAACCTCGTCACCCTTCTGGCGCAGGCCAGTCAAGCTACAGAGGCGTACCTTATCCCGAAGTTACGGTACCAATTTGCCGAGTTCCTTCTCCCGAGTTCTCTCAAGCGCCTTAGAATACTCATCTCGCCCACCTGTGTCGGTTTGCGGTACGGTCATCGTTAGACTGAAGCTTAGAGGCTTTTCTTGGAACCACTTCCAATTGCTTCGTGACCGAAGTCACTCGCGCCACACCCTTGAATTGCGTGCCCGGATTTGCCTAAGCACCTTCTCCAATGCAGCGACCGGGACGTCCAACACCCGGACAACCTTCCGCGATCCGTCCCCCCATCGCATCTAACAATGGTGCAGGAATATTGACCTGCTTCCCATCAGCTACGCATTTCTGCCTCGCCTTAGGGGCCGACTCACCCTACGCCGATGAACGTTGCGTAGGAAACCTTGGGCTTACGGCGAGGGGGCTTTTCACCCCCTTTATCGCTACTCATGTCAGCATTCGCACTTCCGATACCTCCAGCACGCTTTTCAACGCACCTTCGCAGGCTTACGGAACGCTCTCCTACCATGCGTGTAAAACACGCATCCGCAGCTTCGGTGACTGGCTTGAGCCCCGTTACATCTTCCGCGCAGGACGACTCGATCAGTGAGCTATTACGCTTTCTTTAAAGGGTGGCTGCTTCTAAGCCAACCTCCTGACTGTTTTAGCCTTCCCACTTCGTTTCCCACTTAGCCAATCTTTGGGACCTTAGCTGGCGGTCTGGGTTGTTTCCCTCTTGACACCGGACGTTAGCACCCGATGTCTGTCTCCCGTGATTGCACTCTTCGGTATTCGGAGTTTGCTATGGCGTAGTAATCCGCAATGGACCCCACAACCATGACAGTGCTCTACCCCCGAAGGTGATACACGAGGCACTACCTAAATAGTTTTCGGAGAGAACCAGCTATTTCCAAGTTTGTTTAGCCTTTCACCCCTATCCACAGCTCATCCCCTAACTTTTCAACGTTAGTGGGTTCGGTCCTCCAGTACGTGTTACCGCACCTTCAACCTGGCCATGGATAGATCACTTGGTTTCGGGTCTACGCCCAGCAACTGATCGCCCTATTCGGACTCGCTTTCGCTACGCCTGCCTTAATCAGTTAAGCTCGCTACTGAACGTAAGTCGCTGACCCATTATACAAAAGGTACGCCGTCACCCCTTGCGAGGCTCCGACTGTTTGTATGCATGCGGTTTCAGGATCTATTTCACTCCCCTCCCGGGGTTCTTTTCGCCTTTCCCTCACGGTACTGGTTCACTATCGGTCGATCACGAGTATTTAGCCTTGGAGGATGGTCCCCCCATCTTCAGACAGGATTTCACGTGTCCCGCCCTACTTGTCGTACCCCTAGTTCTTTCATACTGTTTTCGCTTACAGGGCTATCACCTGCTATGGCCGCACTTTCCAGAGCGTTCAGCTAACAATACAAATAAAGAGTACAGGCTCTTCCCATTTCGCTCGCCACTACTTTGGGAATCTCGGTTGATTTCTTTTCCTGCGGTTACTTAGATGTTTCAGTTCACCGCGTTCGCTTCGCTAGACCTATGTATTCAGTCTAGGATGACCCATACGGGCCGGGTTTCCCCATTCGGACATCTTCGGATCAATGCTCGTTTGCCAGCTCCCCGAAGCTTTTCGCAGGCTACCGCGTCCTTCATCGCCTGTGATCGCCAAGGCATCCACCACATGCACTTGTTCGCTTGACCCTATAACGAGTGTGTCTCGCGACACCTCTGTCATAGGCTGAGTATTCGCGTTGTGCCGTATTCCAAGTCATCATTAAGATCACTTTTCATACTTGATACAATCACTACCCTGACTACCCTACTCGCACCCATCTCTAAGTGCTTTCAGATAATCTCTTTACTACTTCTTCCTGATTGTTAAAGAACGTTTAGCCGATAAGCGTACTTCGTTGCCTTCGACATCAACTGGCTACAATCGCCAATGCTTAACATTCACTGCTCGTGAACGCTAGGCATTGAAGATTGGTGGAGGATGACGGGATCGAACCGACGACCCCCTGCTTGCAAAGCAGGTGCTCTCCCAGCTGAGCTAATCCCCCGTATGCCTGACTTGAGTATGAGCTCGGTCAGCACTTGTTAGGGTGGTGGGTCTGGTTGGATTCGAACCAACGACCCCCGCCTTATCAAGACGGTGCTCTAACCGACTGAGCTACAGACCCTTAGCCTGTTTCTAAACCACAGCCGATAAGCGTGAGCGCTTAACTTGGTGTGCGAAGCTCGAGAAAGGAGGTGATCCAGCCGCACCTTCCGATACGGCTACCTTGTTACGACTTCACCCCAGTCATGAATCCCACCGTGGTAAGCGCCCTCCTTGCGGTTAGGCTACCTACTTCTGGTGAAACCCACTCCCATGGTGTGACGGGCGGTGTGTACAAGACCCGGGAACGTATTCACCGCGGCATGCTGATCCGCGATTACTAGCGATTCCAGCTTCACGCAGTCGAGTTGCAGACTGCGATCCGGACTACGATCGGTTTTCTGGGATTGGCTCCACCTCGCGGCTTGGCAACCCTCTGTTCCGACCATTGTATGACGTGTGAAGCCCTACCCATAAGGGCCATGAGGACTTGACGTCATCCCCACCTTCCTCCGGTTTGTCACCGGCAGTCTCCTTAGAGTGCTCTTGCGTAGCAACTAAGGACAAGGGTTGCGCTCGTTGCGGGACTTAACCCAACATCTCACGACACGAGCTGACGACAGCCATGCAGCACCTGTGCGCCGGTTCTCTTTCGAGCACGTCCACCTCTCAGCAGACTTCCGACCATGTCAAGGGTAGGTAAGGTTTTTCGCGTTGCATCGAATTAATCCACATCATCCACCGCTTGTGCGGGTCCCCGTCAATTCCTTTGAGTTTTAATCTTGCGACCGTACTCCCCAGGCGGTCAACTTCACGCGTTAGCTACGTTACTAAGGAAATGAATCCCCAACAACTAGTTGACATCGTTTAGGGCGTGGACTACCAGGGTATCTAATCCTGTTTGCTCCCCACGCTTTCGTGCATGAGCGTCAGTGTTGGCCCAGGAGGCTGCCTTCGCCATCGGTATTCCTCCACATCTCTACGCATTTCACTGCTACACGTGGAATTCTACCTCCCTCTGCCACACTCAAAGCCTGCCAGTCACCAATGCAGTTCCCAGGTTAAGCCCGGGGATTTCACATCGGTCTTAACAGACCGCCTGCGCACGCTTTACGCCCAGTAATTCCGATTAACGCTCGCACCCTACGTATTACCGCGGCTGCTGGCACGTAGTTAGCCGGTGCTTATTGTTCCGGTACCGTCATCCTCCATCCATATTAGGGACGAAGTTTTCTTTCCGGACAAAAGTGCTTTACAACCCGAAGGCCTTCTTCACACACGCGGCATTGCTGGATCAGGGTTGCCCCCATTGTCCAAAATTCCCCACTGCTGCCTCCCGTAGGAGTCTGGGCCGTGTCTCAGTCCCAGTGTGGCTGGTCGTCCTCTCAGACCAGCTACAGATCGTCGCCTTGGTAGGCCTTTACCCCACCAACTAGCTAATCTGCCATCGGCCGCCCCTACAGCGCGAGGTCCGAAGATCCCCCGCTTTCCTCCGTAGATCGTATGCGGTATTAATCCGGCTTTCGCCGGGCTATCCCCCACTACAGGACACGTTCCGATGTATTACTCACCCGTTCGCCACTCGCCGCCAGGCCGAAGCCCGCGCTGCCGTCCGACTTGCATGTGTAAGGCATGCCGCCAGCGTTCAATCTGAGCCAGGATCAAACTCTTCAGTTCAATACCTGTTACTGTTTTCGGTTCCGTTAGAAACCGGTCGCTCACTCAACGTACTGACGATGATTAATCCGTCTTTCGACAGATAAACCTTCCTCTGATACTTCGTGTGAGACTCTTGATACTTTTGCTTATGCCGCGATTCCGAAGAACCACAACCGCACTCGCCATCAAGCGCCCACACTTATCGGCTGTTAGTTTTTAAAGAGCAATCCGCCAAGACTTCCTGCTTCGCCGCACCAAGAACTTCTCTCAGCACCGCTTCGTCTTGCGTCGCTGCATCAGCAGCAGAGAAACGAGATTATGTACGTCGTTTCGGTCAGTGTCAACAAGTTTTTGAAGCATTTCACTCGTCAACCGCGCCTGGGATACTTTCCAAGCTCACCGCCAGACCGCCACTCCCGCTTCCTTCGCGTTCAATGAATCGCGAAGGAACGGGATTCTAGTGAATGCCGGCGCCAACCGCAAGGGGCCACGGAACATTTATCGCTTTCGGTACGCGGCGGAGCACGCGGCGGCCCGTCCGTCAGAGCAGACGACGCGGGCATCGAGAAAAACAGCCTGCCGAGCGACTACAATAAAAGGTTCTCTGCCCCATAAACCTGTATTGATATGCGCACGCGAACCGCTAAACGTATTCCTCCAGACGCGGACAAGCTCGTCGGTCTCTCTCTCGCGCTTTTCGCCTCGGGCAGCCGCGTCGAGGACCGCTTCTGGGAAGCCCGCCTCGACACACTCATCGCTAAACTAGTGCGCAACGGCAATCAAACCACGCTCGACGCTGCGCTGGATCACCTTCAGCAGAATCACCCCGACGCTTATGGCGCGTTGGCCGACATGGCGGAGACGCACAGCGAGTCGTTCAGAATCGACATAGACGGCGTGCCGCACGAGTCGCTCCTGATCGCGGCGCCGGTGCTCGCATGGACGCGCTACGCGATCCCGTCCGGGACACTCAAGAGCGACACTGTCGACGCCCTCCGCACACAGTTGCAGGCGCACGTGCTGGCCGCCGGCGCGCGCATCGCGGTGGCGCCCTATCTGTACAGCATCGACCAGTTGCCGCGCCATCACGTGGACACCGCGCGTCTTGCGCAACAATTGACGCAGACGGCTCTGGGCGGCGCCGCCGCGCGCATGAACCTGGCCGACTTGCCGGAAACGTCGCCCATCCTTGCCGACCCGCGCTTCTTGCTCGCGGTCGCCATTGTCCCGGCAGGCGCGGCATTCTTTCGCTGGCAGGAGGACGAAAACGGCACACGCATAGAGCGCGCTCAATGCCTGGAACAGTGGGCGAGCCAGGGTGGGGCGAGCTTCGCAACAATTCTCCCCGGCTGCGAATTCGAGTGCTTGTTGCCGGACGCCTACTATTCGGCATGTCGAGATGCCGACGAGCAGGTACGTCCACACACCGTGCGCACCGCAGTTCGCTATCTCTCCGACACGCTCGGCACCGGGCCGCAGGAATTGCGCGCAGTGATCGCGGGCTTCGGCGAGCGCCGTATCGATGAATATCGCATTGGATTCACCCGTCGCGGCAGCAACGACGTCATCTACGGCGTCGTTTGGCCCCTATACGGGCGCGAGAACGGTGAGGCCGGCCTAAACGACGAAGCCGAACTCGAAGGGGCCGAAGGTCCGATCGAAGAGATCGTGGAGTTGCTGAGAAAGTCTGGCGTCACCGACGTCCGCCGCCATGCGGGACGCTTCGAGCCAGAATTTTGCGATGACTGCGGCGTTCCGCTCTACGCCGATCCATTGGGCGAAATCGTTCACGCCGAGATGCCCGAGGACGCGGAACCCGCGCAACCCCACTTCCATTGACGCGCGCAAATGCGCGCCAGCAGCCGACAAGGCCCCGCCCTCGCGCGGGGCTTTGTGCTTTTCGCCTATGCCATTCGGATAGGGGGCGCAATCGCGAGAAGTTTGTCAATATCACGCCGACGCCGACATTCGCTGGCGTTCAGTTCCGTCGCGAGTTGGCGTCGGATGTATTGAAACGAGGGTAAGCATGAAAATAATCATCATGGGTTCGGACGCGGAGCGCCGTGCGGGCCTCAAAACACTGCTGCGCCGGGTTGCACGTCAAGCGCAGTTCACCGAAGCGAAAGACTGGCGGCAAGCCGCGTCTGCACTCAGGCGTATCGAGGCTCGCATGATCGTGATCGACTGGGCAGACACCATGCGCATGAGCGAGCTCGAGGCGCTGCTCGCCAACGCGCCCGCCGTTCCCGCCGCCGTCATGGTGGACCGCTCCGGAGCCGCACAGGTTTATATGCTCATGAGCGCAGGGGCGATGGGCGTCATCCCTCGCACCCTCGATCCCATTCTGATTCTTCGCGCGCTCGAGATGGTTCTCATCGGCGGTCAGTATGTTCCGCCGGACGTCATTGACCTCGCGCCCATCCGCAGCTTGCCGATTCGCCGACAGCAAACCATGGCCGCGCAGCCGAGCAGCGCGCCTGTGCATCCGACGTTGTCGCCGCGCCAGCAGCAGATCATGCGGTGCGTGCACATGGGAAGCACGAACAAGATGATAGCCAAGACGCTCGGCATCAGCGAAGGCACCGTCAAGATTCATCTCGCCAGTATCTTCCAGCAACTCGGCGCAACGAATCGCGCGGCGGCGGTCGCTATTTACAACGGCGTACAGAATTCGTATCTGGAGATTCTGCGCAGCGATGCCCAGCAATCCGTACGCGCGACACCGGGCGAGTCCAACGTCGTTCCACTGCGCAAGCGGCGCGTGAAGTATCCGTCGCTCAAGGATCAGGAAGGCGCTTCGCTACCGATGGCCGCGGAGCCCGAGGCGTCGTTCTAGCAACAATCGCGGAAACCGGGTTCGTTGATTGCGCACACGTTTCACACGCAACGAGTAATATGCAAGGCATGGGGTTCTTCTATACACCGCTACCGCTTTGGCTGACCGTCGGCAGTTGGATTGTCGCCGCGGGGCTGCTCGCACTCGTCTTCGTGCAGCGGCCGTTCAATCGCCTGCAGGACGCCACGCTGCAGCACGTGTGGCTCGGCGTGATCGTTTCGGTAACGGTGCTATGGGCATGCAACGCATGGTTCGATGACGGACCCGTCATCCACCTGCTTGGCGCCACGCTGATGGTCACGCTGTTCGACTGGCGGCTCGCGCTCATCGGCACCGCCGCGAGCACGGGGCTGGCCGCCGTGGTGCTCGATGCCTCGTGGCTATCGGTCGCGATCACCTATCTGCTCTTCGGAGCCGTACCCGTCGCGGTCTCGACGCTTCTGCAGCGCCTATCCAACGCCTGGCTACCGCGCAATCTGTTTACCTTCATCGCGGGCCACGGGTTCGTTGTATCGGCCGCAGCGGTCGCGGCTGCTTGCGGCGCGACCGTGCTGCTCGAGGCAGCGCTTGTCGGTGGTGCCGTCAACGTGCCGGCCGCGTTCACACGCGGTTCGCTGTTGCTGGGTGCCGGTGAGGCCTTGTTCACCGGGCTGCTCACCATTCTCATCACGGTGTACAAGCCTGCCTGGATCACGACCTACGATGTGCGCCGTTATCGCCTCGACCGCGGCCCTCGGGTCTAAGCGAGCGTCGATTCACGCAACGTACGCGCACCGCAACTCGCGCCTTCTCGGATTCCAACCGGTCCGTCACGCGTACAAAGTGCGATAAGATTGAACTCCTTCCCTACACGAGGCATCTTACTTGCCCGTGTCTTCTCAGCGCCAAATTGATGGAAAGTAACTACGCACCGCGCCGGCTCATGCGGCTCGTCGGCCGGTTCGCGGTATGCGCAGCGCTTATATGCGCGGTGTCCGCCTTTGCCGATACGCTCGACGAGCGCAATGAACTGGTTCATCACTTCGTGACCGATTTCAACGCCAATCCGCTCGTCGCGGATTGTGCCGCGCATGGCAACTTCATCGCCAGCACGTCCGCGGCGTTCGATCACGTGGAGTTTCCGCCCGCTTCTTTCGATTCATCGCATTCCGCCATCGAACCGTGGAACGACTCGTTCGATGAAAAGAAACAGCGCATCAAGGTCGACAATGTCGTGACCGTGGAAGGGCAAGGCGTCCCGAAAAACGGCGACAAAGATCCCACTCCGCTCAAGTTCCGGTGCGGCTATGTGGGCAGTCAGATGCTCGCCTTCGGATGGAACGACCCCGTTCCGCCGCTGCGTCCGCACGCCGAGCCGGGCAGCTCGTCCGGCAAGAAGGGCAAGCACGGCGCGAAGACCAAGTCGTCGTCGAAGAAAGCGGCGGCGGGAACGAAGACCAAGAGCGGCGGGAAAAGCACGAAGAAGGCGTCGAACAAGCACTAGCCTGCTCGAGCGGCGCGGCATGGACAAAGGGCGTGGCCATCGAAAGACGGCCACGCCCTTTTCGCTTTCAGCGCATCGTGATCGCACTCACGCCGCGAAAGTCTGCAAGTGCCAGAGAATCGCCTGCAGCATGGAAGCGCCGAGTGCGCAACTGCGTTCGCCGTTCCAGCCGACGCGCTCGTCGGGCAAATCGGCGTTGTCCTTAAACGGCATCTCGAGCGTAAGCGACAGGCACTTGT
This sequence comes from Caballeronia sp. LZ062, assembly GCF_031450785.1. NCBI lineage: Bacteria > Pseudomonadati > Pseudomonadota > Betaproteobacteria > Burkholderiales > Burkholderiaceae > Caballeronia > Caballeronia sp. LZ062. The sequence continues at coordinate 852,643 of NZ_JARTWB010000002.1, read as the reverse complement.
ACTCGTTGCCGATGTACTTCGACGCCAGCTTCAACGCATCTGCGCGATATTTGCCGCTCTCATAGCCGTGCACGTCCTGAAAGTCTGGACTCGCCTGCTTGAAGAACTCCACGAAAGCCTTCTGCTCCTTCGCCTGTTGATCCGTGAAGCCCGGCAGCATCTCCGAGCCCGCGACGAACACGTGCGGAATGGCCTCGTCGCCGTGGATGTCGAAGAACATGTCGCAACCGGTTGCCCGAATCGCGTCGCGCACGACCAGCACTTCCGGGCTGCGCTCGGCGCTCGGCTCCATCCATTCGCGATTCAGGTTCGCGCCCGCCGCGTTCGTGCGCAGATTGCCGAGCACGCTGCCGTCCGGGTTCATGTTCGGCACGATATGAAACACCGCGCGGTCGAAGAGCGCCCGCGCGACCGGGTCGCCCGACCAGTCGCCCCAGCCGGCCAGACGCTTCACGAGTCCTTCCACGAACCATTCCGCCATCGTCTCGCCGGGATGCTGGCGCGCGATGATCCACACGTTCTTCTTCGGCCGCGCGGCGGCGTCGTCATTCAGGCCCAACGTGAGCAGCGACATCGGCCGGTTCTCGACGGTGCGGCCGAGTTCGGTCAGCGTCGCATGCGGCATCTGCTGGACCGCGCCGAGAAACTCCGAATGGCGCTCCTCGCTATACGGCTCGAAGTACGCGTAATACACGCGATCGAAATCCGGCGTGTGATCGATCGTGAGCACGCGGCCGTCGTACTGCGTCGGCACGCGAAACCAGTTCACGCGATCGTAGCTCGCGACTGCGCGATAGTCGCGCCAGCCATCGGCGAACGCGCATTGCGCCGCGTTCTCGAACGTCATCACGAGGCGCTCGCCGCGCGCGCCCGAGACGCGAAAGTAGAACCACTGCGCGAAGTCGGCCTTCGTGTCGGGCCGCACGCGCAGGCGAACGTTCGCGGGATTGCTCGCGTCGATGACGTCGATCGCGCCTGCGTCGAAATTGCTGGTAATCGAAATGCTCATGATGATTGTCCTTGATGCACGTGTCTCAGTCCGCGACGCGGCGGCGAAACACATACGTCGTATCGTTTGATGCCTTCGCGTCGAACGCGTAGCCCTCGCTGTCGAAGCCCTTCAGCGCCTCGGGTTCGTCGATTCGGTTTTGCACCGCGTAGCGCGCCATCAAACCGCGCGCGCGCTTCGCATGAAAGCTGATGATCTTGTAGCGGCCGCCCTTCCAGTCCTCGAAAACTGGCGATACGACCGGCACGTCGAGTTGCTTCGGCTTCACCGACTTGAAATACTCTTCCGACGCGCAATTCACCAGCACCCGCGCGCCACGTTGCCGCTTGAATTGCTCATTGAGCGCCGCCGTAATGCGCTCGCCCCAGAACGCGTAGAGATCTTTGCCGCGCGCGTTCGGAAACTTGGTGCCCATCTCTAGCCGATACGGCTGCAGCAGGTCGAGCGGCCGCAGCAGCCCATAGAGCCCCGACAGCACGCGCACATGATTCTGCGCGAAGTCGAGATCGGCGGAAGTCAGCGTCTTTGCCGCGAAGCCTTCGTACACGTCGCCGTTGAACGCAAGCACCGCCTGCTTGGAATTGTGCGCGTCGAACGTCTTCGACCACTCCGCATACCGCTGAAAGTTCAGCGCCGCGAGCTGATCCGAGATGCCCATCATGCCGCCGATCTGTTGCGGCGAGAGCTGTTGCAAGCCTGCGATCAACTCCGCGGCGTCATCGACGAATTCGGGCAGCGTGTGCTTCTTGATGTGAGCGGGCGTCTCGTAGTCGAGCGATTTGGCAGGCGAGAGAACGATTATCATGGAGGCTCGCCGGCACCCCGCCGACGACATAGGCATAAACCCCCGATTGTATCGAATGGATAATTCCGCCGCGCTGCCTCACAACCTGCGGGTCGTGCTCGATTCGAACGTGTGGATCGACATTCTCGTGTTCGACGATCCGGCCACGCGGCCCATCCGCGCGGCGCTCGAAGCCCGCGCGCTCGATGCGCTGATCGACGCCCGGTGCCTTGCCGAACTCACGCACGTGCTCGACTATCCGCAGTTCGTGCGCATGGGCATCGACAAAGCGGCGGCGCTCGCCACACTTGCGGGTCTGTCACGGCTGGTCGCGCCTGAAGCGTCGCCGGATGTGCGTCCGTTGCCGAAGTGCCGCGACCGCGACGACCAGAAGTTTCTCGAACTCGCGCACGCATCGCAGGCGGACTGGCTAATCTCGAAAGATCGCGCGGTGCTGAAACTAGCGCGCCGCGTCGCGCGCGACTTCGCGTTTCGCATTGCCGAGCCGAAGCCCTTTGTCGCCGCACTGGAAGCGCACGCCGGCCTCGCCGCCCTCGCCTGACAACTGCATCTGAACACCGCTCAGTCCACGCTCAACTACGCCATGAACGCCACGCACGAACTGAATCCGGCTGCACCCGATCTGTCCTTTCCGTCGCGTCTGCCGAACGTCGGCACGACCATTTTCACCGTGATGAGCGCGCTCGCCACGCAAAAAGGCGCGGTGAATCTGGGTCAAGGCTTCCCCGACTTCGACTGCGACCCGCGCGTTGTCGATGCGGTCGCCTCCGCGATGCGCGACGGTCACAATCAGTATCCGCCGATGTCGGGCGCCGCGCCGTTGCGCCAGGCGATCGCCCGTAAGATCGAGGCGCTCTACGGCCGAGCCTACGATGCCGATCGCGAGATCACCGTCACTGCCGGCGCGACGCAGGCGCTGCTCACGGCGGTGCTGTGCTGCGTGCATCCGGGCGACGAAGTCGTCGTGATCGAGCCGATGTACGACAGCTACGTGCCGGCCATCGAACTGGCGGGCGGCAAGCCGGTGTTCGTGTCGCTCGAAGCGCCCGACTACGCGCTGCCCTTCGACAAGATCGCCGCGGCCATCACGCCGAAGACGCGCCTTCTGATGATCAACACGCCGCACAATCCGACGGGCCGCGTGTGGCGCGATACGGATATGAAGAAACTCGAAGACATCGTGCGCGGGACGAATCTGCTGATCGTGTCCGACGAAGTCTACGAACACATGGTCTACGACGGCGCGCCGCACGAAAGCGTCTCGCGCTATCCGGAACTCGCGCAGCGCAGTTTCGTCGTGTCCAGTTTCGGCAAGACGTTTCACGTGACCGGCTGGAAGATCGGCTATGTGGCCGCGCCCGCCGCGCTGACCGCCGAGTTCCGCAAGGTTCATCAGTTCAATGTGTTCACCGTGAACACGCCGATGCAGGTCGGGCTCGCGCATTATCTCGAAGACCCGAAGCCGTATCTGGAACTGCCCGCGTTCTATCAGAAGAAGCGGGACTTTTTCCGCGCCGGGCTCGCCGATACGCGCTTCTCGCTCCTGCCCTGTGACGGCACCTACTTCCAGTGCGTCGACTACTCGGCGATCAGCGACATGCCCGAAGCCGAGTTCTCGCAATGGCTGACGAGCGAGGTCGGCGTCGCGGCCATTCCGGTGTCGGCGTTCTATCACGAGAGTCACGAATCCGGCGTCGTGCGCTTCTGCTTCGCGAAGAAGGAAGAGACGCTCGCGCTCGCGCTCGACCGATTGCGCAAGCTCTGAGCGCGGTTCCGCTGCCGGACACGATAGACAACACAGAGAACATCGAGGAGTCGAACCGCATCATGAGTCCGCAGGAATACAAGATCGAAACCTTGGGCATCGTCGGCAGCGGCGCGATGGGGCGCGGCATCGCGCAGATCGCGTCGCTTGCCGGGCTGACCGTGCGTCTCTACGATGCGAACCCGCAAGCACTCGCGGCCGCGCGCGCCTATCTCACCGAGACATTCGACAAACTCACCGCCAAAGGCAAGCTCAAGGAAGCGGACGCGCACGCCGCGCTAGCCCGCGTCCACAACGCGCAGGACATCGGCGAGCTTTCCGACTGCGGCGCGGTCGTCGAGGCGATCGTCGAGAATCTCGAGATCAAGCGCGGGCTCTTTCGCGAACTCGAAGCGGTCGTCGGCGACGCGTGCATTGTGGCGTCGAATACGTCGTCGCTGTCCATTACCGCGATCGCGGCGGGCTGCGCGAAACCAGAACGCGTCGCGGGCTTTCACTTCTTCAACCCGGTGCCGCTGATGCGCGTGGTCGAAGTCATCGACGGCTTGCGCGGCGATCCGAAGGCCGGCGACGCGCTGATGGAACTCGCGCGCCGCATGGGTCACACGCCCGTGCGCGCGAAGGACATGCCGGGCTTCATCGTGAATCACGCGGGGCGCGGCATGAACACTGAAGGCCTGCGCGTGGCGAGCGAAGGTGTCGCGAGCTTCGCGGACATCGACCGCATCATGCGCGAGGAGGCGGGTTTCCGGCTCGGACCTTTCGAACTGCTGGATCTGACCGCGCTCGACGTCTCGCATCCGGTGATGGAGTCGATCTATCACCAGTTCTACGAGGAGCCGCGCTTCACGCCGTCGCCCATCACCGGCACGCGGCTCGCGGGCGGGCTCATCGGGCGCAAGGCGGGCGAAGGTTTTTATCGTTACGTGGAAGGCAAGCAGCAGGTGCCGGGCGAGCCGCCCGCGCCGACGCAATTGCCGGCGCGCGTGTGGATCAGCCGCGCATCGCCCGCTGCGCGTGAACAGGTGCTTATGGTAATCGCGAAGCACGACGCCGCCGTGCACATCGACAGGGGCAACACGCCCGCGCCCGATTCGCTGATCGTCGTCACGCCGCTCGGCTTCGACGCGACCACGACTGCCGTCGCCGAACATCTCGATGCGACGCGCGTCGTCGCTGTCGATACGCTCTTTCCGCTCGACACGGTCGCGCGCCGCACGATCATGACGACGCCCGCGACCACGCCCGCGATGCGCGACGCAGCGCACGCGCTCTTCGCCGCCGACGGCGTGCCCGTCACCGTCATCCGCGATTCGACCGGCTTCGTCGCGCAGCGCGTCGTCGCGACGATCGTGAATATCGGCTGCGACATCGCGCAGCAAGGCATCGCGACGCCGGAGGACATCGACCTCGCCGTGACGCTCGGGCTCGGCTATCCGCGCGGGCCTCTCGCGCTCGGCGATTCGCTCGGCGCCACGACCATTCTTACGATCCTGCGCAACATGCAAAGCGCGCTCGGCGATCCACGTTACCGCCCTTCTCCGTGGCTCACGCGCCGCGCGCAGCTCGGACTTTCGCTGACCCACACCGAGGAACTCCGATGAGCGCCGAACTGCTGACACACCGGCCCGCAGGCAGCGACACCACGCTCGTGCTCAAACTTTCGAATCCGGGCGCGCGCAACGCGCTGCATCCGGACATGTACGCGGCCGGCATCGAAGCGTTGTCGACCGCCGAACGCGACAACTCGGTGCGCGCCATCGTCCTGACCGGCGCCGACAACTTCTTCTGCGCGGGCGGCAACCTGAACCGGCTGCTGGAAAATCGAGCGAAAGACCCGTCGGTGCAGGCGCAAAGCATCGACTTGCTCGCAGAATGGATCAGCGCGCTGCGTGCATCGACCAAACCGGTCATCGCGGCGGTCGAAGGCGCGGCGGCCGGCGCAGGCTTTTCGCTCGCGCTCGCGTGCGATCTGATTGTCGCCGCCGACGACGCCAAGTTCGTCATGTCGTATGCGCGCGTGGGGCTCACGCCGGACGGCGGCGCTTCGTGGTTCCTGTCGCGCGCGTTGCCACGCACGCTCGCAAGCGAGGTGCTGCTCGAAGCGAAACCCATCGGCGCGCCGCGTCTGCACGAAGTCGGCGTCGTGAACCGGCTGACGAAGAAAGGCATCGCGCTGGACGCCGCCATCGCGTGGGCCGACGATCTCGGCAGCGTGTCGCCCAAAGCGCTCGCGCGCATCAAGTCGCTGATGAACTCAGCGGACGTGCAGCCGCTCGCGGCGCATCTGGATATGGAGCGCGACGCTTTCGTGGACGCGCTTCATCACGGCGACGCGCTGGAGGGCATCACCGCGTTCCTCGAAAAGCGCCAGCCGAACTACCGCTGAAACCATGGCTCACTACCAACTGCCGAAGCGGCGGCGCATCTTTCTGATGCGTCACGGCGACGTCACGTATTTCGACGACACCGGCCGCGCCATCGACCCCGAAAGCGTGCCGCTCAACGCGCGTGGCCGCGAGGAAGCGAGCGCGGCGGGTCGCGAGTTCGCCGCGCAGAACGTCCGCTTCGATCGCGTGATTGCGAGCGGGTTGCCGCGCACCATCGAAACGGCAGAGCGCGTGCTCGCGGAAACGGGCCAGACGGCGCAAGTCGAAATCTGGCCGGAATGGCAGGAAATTCGCGGCGGACGGCTCGCGAATCTTTCCAGGAACGATATCGAGCGCGCGTTCCTCTCGGTGTTCGACGGCGTCGTGCCCGAAGACACGCAGTTCCTGGGCGGCGAGACCATCGGCCAGTTGCTCGATCGCGCGCTGCCCGCCATGACGAGGCTGCGCGCAGACACGTCGTGGGACACGGTGCTGCTCGTGCTGCACGGCGGCGTCAACCGCGCGCTGCTCTCGCACGCGATCACGGCGGGCGGCCGCGCATTCTTTGGGCATCTGTCGCAGGCGACGGGCTGCATCAACGCGCTCGATGTCGGCGACAAACCCGGCGATTGGGTCGTCCATGCAATCAATCATTCGCCGCCCTCGCCGCTGCATGCGGACGTGCGAAATACCACGATGGAACTGCTTTACGCGCAATTCGTGAAGTTCAAGGCGAGCGATATGGACTAAGCATCGCGCAACCATAAACGGAGGAGACGATGGCAGACAACAAGACGAATCAGCACTCCGACTTTTCAGCATTCGAAGGCACGCGCCCCATACACGAAGGCCAGCGCTTCGACACCGATGCGCTCGCGGCGTGGCTCGCATCGCATGTGGATGGCTTCGCGGGCCCGCTCGAAATCGAGCAGTTCGCGGGCGGCCAGTCCAATCCCACGTTCAAGCTGGTCACGCCGTCGCGCGCGTATGTCATGCGCGCGAAGCCCGGCCCCGCCGCCAAGCTCTTGCCGTCGGCGCATGCCATCGAGCGCGAGTATCGCGTGATGGACGCGCTCGCCGCCACCGGCGTGCCGGTCGCGCGAATGCTGGCCTTGTGCGAGGACGAAAGCGTGATCGGCCGCGCGTTTTATCTCATGGAGTTCGTCGAAGGCCGCGTGTTGTGGGATCCGTCGCTGCCCGGCATGACGCCCGCCGAACGCGCCGCGATCTACGACGAAACCAACCGCGTGATCGCGGCGCTGCATACAGTCGATGTCGAAGCGGCCGGACTCAGCAGCTACGGCAAGCCGGGCAACTACTTCGAGCGGCAGATCGGGCGCTGGAGCAAGCAGTACGTCGCATCGCAGACAGAGAAAATCGACGCGATGGACCGCCTGATCGACTGGCTGCCGCAGCATGTGCCGTCGTCGGCGGCGGCGAAAGTCGGTGTCGTGCATGGCGACTTCCGGCTCGACAACCTCATCTTTCATCCGAACGAACCGCGCGTGCTCGCGGTGCTCGACTGGGAGCTCTCGACGCTCGGCGATCCGCTCGCCGATTTCGCGTATCACTGCATGGCGTGGCATGTCGATCCGTCGCAGTTCCGCGGCATCGCCGGGCTCGACTGGGCCGCGCTCGGCATACCGGACGAAGCCGCTTACGTCGCGCGTTATTGCGAGCGCACGGGCTTCCAGATAGAAGGCGACTGGAACTTCTATCTCGCGTACAACATGTTCCGCATCGCCGCCATCCTGCAAGGCATCATGAAGCGCGTCGTGGATGGCACGGCGGCGAGCGCGCAGGCCATCGACGCGGGACGCCGCGCACGGCCCATGGCCGAACTGGCGTGGCAGTACGCGCAAAAAGTCGGCGCGTAAGAACCGATCAGGAGACGACCGATGAACTTCGAGTACACGCCGAAAGTCGAGGCGCTGCGCGCGCGCCTGCACGCCTTCTTCGACGCGCATATCTATCCGAACGAGACGGCATTCCGCGACGAGATCGCGGCGAATCGCGCGGCGGGCAACGCGTGGCTGCCGACGCGCCTCATCGAAGACCTGAAGGAGAAAGCGCGCGGCGAAGGACTGTGGAACTTGTTTCTGCCGGCGTCCGGGCGCGGTGCCGGACTGACGAATCTCGAATACGCGCCGCTGTGCGAGATCATGGGGCGCGTGCCGTGGGCGCCCGAAGTCTTCAACTGCAGCGCGCCCGATACGGGCAACATGGAGACCATCGAACGCTACGGCACGGACGCGCAGAAAGCGCAGTGGCTCGAACCCCTCCTTCGCGGCGAGATCCGCTCCGCGTTCCTGATGACGGAGCCGGAAGTCGCGTCATCGGATGCGACGAATATCCGCTGCAGCATCACGCGCGACGGCGATCACTACGTCATCGACGGCCACAAATGGTGGTCGTCCGGTGCGGGCGATCCGCGCTGCAAGGTGTTCATCGTCATGGGCAAGACCGATCCCGACGCGCCGAAGCACGCGCAGCAGTCGATGATTCTCGTGCCGGCGAATGCGCCGGGCATCACCGTGCATCGCCCGCTGAACGTGTTCGGCTACGACGACGCGCCGCACGGTCATATGGACATCACGCTCGGCAAGGTTCGTGTGCCCGCTGACAGCATCCTGCTCGGCCAAGGACGCGGCTTCGAGATCGCGCAGGGGCGGCTCGGGCCGGGACGCATCCATCATTGCATGCGGCTGATCGGGCTCGCGGAGCGCGCGCTGGAACTGATGACGAAGCGCACGCTTTCCCGCGTCGCGTTCGGCAAGCCGATTGCGCAGCACGGCGTGACGCAGGAGCGGATCGCCGAGGCGCGCATCATGATCGAGCAGGCGCGGCTGCTCACGCTGAAGGCTGCGTACATGATGGATACCGTCGGCAACAAGGGCGCGCGCGGCGAGATCGCGATGATTAAGGTGGTCGCGCCGAACGTCGCGTGTCAGGTGATCGACTGGGCGATTCAGGCGCACGGCGCGGCGGGTATCTGCGACGATTTTCCGCTCGCATACGCGTATGCCTCGGCGCGCACGCTGAGGCTCGCGGACGGACCCGACGAAGTGCATCGCCATGCCATCGCGAAACTGGAACTGGCGAAATACATGGAACCGCGCGACTGATTCGCCGGAGCGAGTCACGGGCGCGCTCTGCACGGCCAGCGCAAACATGCTCTAATTTTCGCTTCCATTCCGCGACCTGCGCGTGAATGCGTCACCCGCACGAACGAGGAGCGCACATGATCGACGTGTATAGCTGGCCGACGCCCAACGGGCACAAGATCCACATCATGCTGGAGGAGACGGGGCTCGAGTACCGGGCTCATCCCGTCGATATCGGCGCGGGCGACCAGTTCAAACCCGACTTCCTCGCGATCAGCCCGAACAACAAGATTCCGGCGATCATCGACAACGACGGCCCGGAAGGCAAGCCGTTCGCGCTTTTCGAATCGGGCGCCATCCTCGTCTATCTCGCCGAGAAGACCGGCAAGTTTCTGCCGGCGGATGCCATCGGCCGCTACACGACCATTCAATGGCTGATGTTCCAGATGGGCGGCGTCGGACCGATGCTCGGACAGACGCACCACTTTCGCAACTACGCGCCCGAGAAAATCGACTACGCGATCAACCGCTACACGAACGAAGCGCGCCGGCTCTACGGCGTGATGGACAAGCAGCTCGGCGTCACGCAATACCTCGCGGGAAACGAGTACACGATTGCGGACATCGCGACGTTCCCGTGGACGCGTTCGTGGGAGAACCAGGGCATCGTCCTCGACGAATTTCCGAACGTCCGGCGCTGGTTCGATGCAATTGCGGCGCGACCGGCCGTCGAGCGCGGCGTGCAGGTACTGGCGCGCGAACGCAAGCCCTTCACCGACAAGGAGAAGGAAGTGCTGTTCGGCGCGACGCAGTACGCAAAGCGCTAAATCGCGCCGGGTTCGCGCAAGCCAAAGAGCGCGGCGGAATCCACGGTCAAGACCAGTTCGCCGTCCTGATTGTGCGCTTCCCAGCGTGTCGAGACGATGCCGCGGTCCGGCTTGCTCTTCGACACGCGCTTGTCCAGCACGCGCACGGTGAGCCGCACCGAATCGCCGACGCGCACGGGCTTCAGCCAGCGGATATTGTCGAGGCCGGGCGAGCCCATGGACGTTGAATCGGCGAGCATGTCGCGCACGAGAATGCCCATCATCGCCGAGCAGGTGTTCCATCCGCTTGCAACAAGCCCGCCGAAATGCGACGCCCTGCCCGCTTCGTCGGAGAGATGGAACGGCTGCGGATCATAGCGGCTTGCGAATTCGATGATTTCTTCGCGGCTGAAGGTATGCGCGCTGAGTGTCACCGCTGATCCGACTTGGAAATCCTCAAAGCTGTAGGTCATGAGGCAGCCCTTTTTTCGAGTGTCAGACGATCGAGAGTGGTATCCGGAGCGATTGGGTAATGCAAGGCGCGACGCCCCCCGAGCCGCTTTGCCGCTCGACGCGGGTCGGTAGTTCGAATGCTTCGGGATTGCGCGCTTGGGCGCGCAGCGAGGAAGTGACGAAACACGCGCGTTTGTCTCCTTGTCGAGCCGAAGCCGGGAGACGCCGCGTTGAGGCTTTACTGCAGCGGCTCCTTGAGCGCGGCGGGTACGGGCAGCGGCATCACCTCGATGCCTTCTTCCAGCAAAGCGTGCGCGTCCTCGGGCGTCGTGACGCCACGAATGTTGCGCGCCGGCGCTTCGTTGTAGTGGATGCGCCGCGCCTCTTCGGCGAAACGTTCGCCCACGTTCTCCGTCTTCTCGATCAGCTCTCGCATGAACTGGAGTGCGCGTGCCTGAACGGCGGCCGCATCGGGCGATGCTTTCGGCGCTCGGGCCTGCACCGCCGCGTCCGCGCGCGCCGACGACAAATTGAGGCGCGGTGCCGATGGCATGCGACTCACATCCGTCGCCGAGCAAACCGGGCAAGCGACCAGCTTGCGAGCCAGTTGCGACTCGAACTCTTCGGTCGAAGCAAACCAGCCTTCAAAGCGATGTTCGTGCGAGCACTTTAAATCGAGGACCTTCATGCTGATGGGACTTCGGTGAGTTTATCTCAGAATTACGTTTTGCGAACGACCGTGCGATGACGAGCGACATGCCGTCGTGTCCGCAAACGGCCGACTGCAGATTCTAGCTGTTCGGCACGCTTGCCGCCGAACGCGGAACGCCAAAACGACAAAGCGGCCCACGCGGCCGCTTTCCGTTGCTTCTTAACCAGTCGCGACGTCTTACGCAGTCGCCGCCTTGCCCGCCTGCCATTCGCCAGAACGGAGCTTCTCGAGCCAGAATGCGCCGATGATCGTCTTGACGTCGCTGATCGTGCCGTCCTTGACCCACGCCATCAGCTGCGCTTCGTCCGCAATGAACGTTTCGAGGAACTCGCCTTCGTCGAGCTTCGCGTCGCCGGCCGTCAAACCGCTTGCCAGATAGAGGTCGATGAATTCCGTCGAGTACGAGATGACAGGGTGAATGCGCGTCAGAAAAGTCCATTCGCGCGCGGTGTAGCCGGTTTCTTCCTGCAACTCGCGCTTTGCGCACGCCAGTTCGTCCTCGTTCGGATCGAGCTTGCCCGCCGGAAATTCGAGCAGCACGCGCCCGACCGGATAGCGGAACTGCCGCTCGAGCAGCACACGGCCATCGTCGAACACTGGCAGGATCATCACCGCGCCGGGATGCTCCACGAACTCGCGCGTGGCGTGCTTGCCATCGGGCAGCGCAACGGTATCGCGCTTGAGCGTGAGGAACTTGCCTTCATGCAGCGTGACGCTTTCGACCTTCTTTTCGATGAGGCCGTCGTCGCTATCTGAAACGGTGGTCTGGTCTGCCATCTTGCACCCTGTGCCGGTTAAGCAAACAGCCGCCGAGGGCGCGAAGCCATCAGCGGCGTTTGACGAGATATTGATAGGTGAAGCCCGGAAACGCGAGCACCACAAACAGACTGAAGGTGATGGCGTAGAACTGCCATCCCTGATCGAAACGGTTGCCGGCGCGCGCTTCGAGCATGAAGCCGAGCGCGCCGACCACGAAGTAGAGAACGATCAACTCGCCGATCCTGATCCACGCGCTCTTCTTCGCCGCCTGATGGCGCGTCGGCGCGGGAAGCGGCAACGGCACTACGGCGAAAAGGCGCTGGTTCAGGAACGGGACGTTGGCGCCAAGGAGCGCCAACAGCACGATAAACCAGCCAGCAGCCGACATTACAGCGGCAGCGTATGCGTGATCGCTTGCAGGCACGCCGACATCAGCGGACCCGGAACCAGACCCAGTACCAGCACGGCCAGGCCGTTGAACGCCAGCAGCGAACGATTGAGGCCGTCCGCCACGATCGGCGATGCGTCTTGCGGCGCGTCAAAGTACATCAGCTTCACGATGCGCAGGTAGTAGAACGCGCCCACGAGCGACGTCAGCACGGCCAGCACGGCGAGCCACGTCAGGCCGGCGTTCATCGTCGCTTCGAGCACGGCGAGCTTCGCGTAGAAGCCGACCGTCGGCGGGATACCGGCGAGCGAGAACATCATGATCATCATGACGAACGCGAAAACCGGGCTGCGCTGGTTGAGGCCCTTGAAGTCGTCGATCTGCTCGGCTTCAAAGTCGCGGCGCGCGAGCAGCATCACGACGCCGAACGTCCCGAGCGTCGTCACGAGATAGATGATGCTGTAGAACATCGCCGAGCTGTACGCGCCCGCCGCGCCCGTCACCTTGCCATCGACCACGCCGGCGAGCAGACCCAGCAGCACGAAGCCCATGTTCGAGATGGCCGAGTACGCCAGCATCCGCTTGATGTTCTTCTGCACGATACCCGTGATGTTGCCGACGATCAGCGACAGCGCCGCGAGGATCACCAGCATCTCTTGCCAGTCCACTGCGAACGGCAGCAGCCCCATCACCAGGAAGCGCAGGCCCCATGCGAACGCCGCGACCTTCGGGCCGCCGCCGGTAAGCAGCGTCATGGCCGTCGGCGCGCCTTGGTAGACGTCCGGCACCCACATGTGGAACGGCACCGCGCCCATCTTGAACGCCACGCCCGCGACGACGAAGATCACGCCGAAGAGCAGCACTGCGTCGTTGATGCGACCCGACGCCACGGCCTTCAGCACTTCGTTCAGTTCCAGCGAGCCGGTCGCGCCGTACAGCATCGAAATGCCGTAGAGCAGGAAGCCGGATGCGAGCGCACCGAGCACGTAGTACTTCATCGCCGATTCGTTCGACTGCGGCGCGTCCTTGCGCAGCGCGATGACCGCATACAGCGACAGCGACATCAGTTCGAGGCCGAGATACAGCGTGAGGAAGTTGTTACCCGAAATCATCACGCACTGGCCGAGCAGCGAGAACAGGCCGAGCAGGAAGAAATCGCCGCGGAACAGGTCGCGGTCTTCCAGATACTTGCGCGAATAGATGATCGACACCGCATAGCCGAGCGTCACGACTGCTTTCATCGCGCTCGCGAACGGATCGACGACATACATGCGCGCAAAGAAGTAATGCGGCGTCGGGTCGAGCGCCGAGAACGCGAACCACACGCCGACGACGATCGTCGAGACCAGCGCGATCGCGTAGGTGGTGCGACGGCTCGACGGACCGAACATCGTGTCGTTCAACCAGGCCACGACGACGGCGGCCATCAGGATGCCGTCGGGCAACAGGACACTCATAGGGGCGTTTTGCATGATCTTTTAGTTCCTCCGCACGCCGTTACTGAGCCAGCGGCAGCTTGGACTGCGCGACGTGGGAGAGCAGGTTTGCCACCGACTCGTGCATCACGTCGGTGAAGGGCTTCGGATGCAGGCCCATGTAGAGCGTGAACAGCGCGAGCACGACGAGCATGAACATCTCACGCTTGTTGATGTCCGCGAGCTTCGCCACGTGATCGTTCGCGACCGCGCCAAAGTACACGCGCTTGTACATCCACAGCGTGTAGGCCGCGCCGAGAATGAGCGTGAACGTGGCGAGGAAGCCGATCCAGAAGTTGAACTTCACCGCAGCCAGAATCACCATGAACTCGCCGACGAAGCCGGAAGTGCCCGGCAGACCGCAGTTGGCCATGGCGAAGAGCATGGAGAACGCGGCGAATTTCGGCATGGTGTTCACGACGCCGCCGTAATCCGCGATCTGACGCGAATGCACGCGGTCGTACAGCACGCCGATGGACAGGAACATCGCGCCCGAAACGAAGCCGTGCGAGATCATCTGGATGATCGCGCCTTCTACGCCAAGCTGGCTGAAGATGAAGAAGCCGAGCGTGACGAAGCCCATGTGCGCGATCGACGAATACGCGACGAGCTTCTTCATGTCAGCCTGCACCATCGCGACGAGGCCGATGTAGATCACCGCGATCAGCGACAGCGTGATGACGACCGGAGCCAGGAAGTGGCTCGCGTCCGGCGCGATCGGCAGCGAGAAGCGCAGGAAACCGTACGCGCCGAGCTTCAGCATGATCGCCGCCAGCACGACGGAACCGCCCGTCGGCGCTTCCACGTGCGCATCAGGCAGCCAAGTGTGAACCGGCCACATCGGCACCTTGACGGCAAACGCCAGGAAGAACGCGATGAAAAGCAGCACCTGCGGCGTCATGCCGATCTTCGCGGCTTGCCACGTCGCGAGATCGAACGTGTGCGTCTGCGTGTACAGGTACAGCAGCGCGATCAGCATCAGAAGCGAACCGGCCAGCGTGTACAGGAAAAACTTGAACGCGGCATACACGCGGTTCGGGCCGCCCCACACGCCGATGATGATGTACATCGGAATGAGCGTGGCTTCGAAGAACACGTAGAACAGCAGGCCGTCGGCCGTGGAGAACACGCCGATCATGATGCCCGAGAGGATCAGGAACGCGGCCATGTACTGCGAGACGCGCTCCGTGATGACTTCCCATCCGGCGATCACGACGATCACGGTGATGAGCGCGGTCAGCACGACGAACCACATCGAGATGCCGTCGACACCCAGGTGATACGTGATGTTGAACCGCTCGATCCAGTTCGCCTGTTCGACGAATTGCAGCGCGGCGCTCGACGTATCGAAGCCGGTGATCAGCGGAAGGGTCACGATCAGACCGAGAACCGAGCCGATCAGCGCGACCCAGCGCGCGGGCGCCGGGTTACGGTCAGAACCTACAGCCAGGACCAGGACGCCGAAAACGATCGGCAGCCAGATCGCGACACTGAGAATCGGAAAAGAGTGCATAGGGTCCCTCGCCTTATTTGCCGCCGAGCGTTACAAACAGGGTCAAGAGCCCCAACATGCCGATAATCATGGCGAACGCGTAGTGATAGATGTAACCGGATTGAAGGAAGCGGATCACACCGGCGAACCAGGCGACGAACCGCGCACTGCCGTTGACGACGCCGTCGATGACGACCACATCGCCCTCTTTCCACAGCCCGCGACCGATGGCGACCGCGCCCCGGGCGAAGACCACTTCGTTGATCTTGTCGAAGTAGTACTTGTTGTCGAGCAGCGTGTAGATCGGGCCAAAGCGACGGCGGATGACCGGCGGCAGATCCGGACGCTTCATGTACAGGAACCACGCGACGATCACGCCCGCGAGCGCCAGCCATACCGGCAGACCCGCGACCGAGTGCAGGCCCATCGGGAACCAGCCGTGGAACTCTTCGGCCATTTCGCGCATGCCTTCGTGGTTCTCGGCAATGTAGATGACCTTGTCGAACACGACGCCGTGCGAGAAGAAGTCGCCGAAGAGCATCGGACCGACCATGATCGCGCCGATGATGACCGACGGAATCGCCAGCAGGATCAGCGGCAGCGTCACGACCCACGGGCTTTCGTGCGGCTCGTGTGCGTGACCGTGGCCGTGGTCATCATGACCGTGACCGTGTGCGTGACCGTGATCGTCGCTACCATGCCCTTGACCGTGCGTCGCCTCTTCCGCGCCCATCGGCGAGTCCGGATGCTTCGGACCGCGGAAGCGCTCTTCGCCGTGAAACACGAGGAAGTACATGCGGAACGAATACAGCGCCGTGACGAACACGCTCGCCACCACCGCGAAATATGCGAAGCCAGAACCCGGCAGATGCGACAGCTTCACCGCATCGATGATCGAGTCCTTCGAATAGAAGCCCGAGAAAAACGGCGTGCCGATCAGCGCGAGCGAACCGAGCAGCGACGTGATCCAGGTGATCGGCATGTACTTCGCGAGCCCGCCCATGTTGCGCATGTCCTGATCATGATGCATGCCGATGATGACCGAACCCGCGCCGAGGAACAGCAGCGCCTTGAAGAAGGCGTGCGTGCCGAGGTGGAACACTGCGACCGGGTACGCCGACACGCCCAGCGCGACCGTCATGTAGCCGAGTTGCGAGAGCGTCGAATACGCGACGACGCGCTTGATGTCGTTCTGGACGACACCGAGGAAGCCCATGAACAGCGCCGTGATCGCGCCGATGACCGTGACGAACGACAGCGCGGCATCCGAATGCTCGAAGAGCGGCGACATGCGCGTCACCATGAAGATACCGGCCGTCACCATCGTTGCCGCGTGAATCAGCGCGGAGATCGGCGTGGGGCCTTCCATCGAGTCCGGCAGCCACACATGCAGCGGGAACTGCGCGGACTTACCCATCGCGCCGATGAAGAGGCAAATGCACGCCACGGTCAGCAGGCCCCAGCTCGTGCCCGGAAACGTCATGGCCGCGAGCTTTTCGCCTTGCGCAAAGACGTCGCCGTAGTTCAGCGAACCCGCGAACGCCAGCAGCAGGCCGATGCCGAGCAGAAAGCCGAAGTCGCCCACGCGGTTGACGATGAACGCCTTCATGTTCGCGTAGATCGCGCTTTCACGGGTGAAGTAGAAGCCGATCAGCAGATACGAGACGAGACCCACCGCTTCCCAGCCGAAGAAAAGCTGCAGGAAGTTGTTGCTCATCACGAGCATCAGCATCGAGAACGTGAACAGCGAAATGTACGAGAAGAAGCGTTGATAGCCGTCTTCTTCCGCCATGTAGCCGATGGTGTAGATGTGCACCATGAGCGAGACGAAAGTCACGATGACCATCATCATCGCCGTCAGCGAATCGACGAGGAAGCCGACTTCCATCTTGAGCGACCCCATCGTCATCCATTCGTAGACGGTGCCGTTGAAGCTCGCGCCCATCATCACGTCATAGAAGACGAACGCGGACAGAATGAACGAGATGAAGACGCCGAGAATGGTGACGCGGTGCGAGCCCTTGCGCCCCACCGTCTTCCCGAGCAGCCCCGCGATCAGCGAGCCCGCGAGCGGAGCCAGCGGGACCGCAAGCAGGAGGTTTTCATTGAGTGTCGTGGACATAACAGCCTAGCCTGAAATTAACCTTTGAGCTGATCGAGGTCCTCGACGTTGATCGTGTCGAGGCTACGGAACAGGGTCACGAGAATCGCGAGACCGATCGCGGCTTCCGCAGCGGCCACGGTCAGGACGAAGAACACGAAAATCTGGCCGTGCACGTCGCCCAGATAGTGCGAGAACGCGACGAAATTGGTGTTCACCGCGAGCAGCATCAATTCGATGGCCATCAGGATGATGATGACGTTGCGGCGGTTCAGGAAGATGCCGACGATGCTGATCGCGAAAAGGATCGCGCCGAGCACGAGGTAATGGGCAAGACTCAACATGTTTGTTCTCTCCTTCGCGCTCAGCCCTTGTTATCCACGACGCCTGCGCCGATGTTGCCGGTCACGGCAGGTTCCACCGATGCATCCGGCGCCTGCGTTTCGGCCGGCATCTTCACGAGGCGCACACGGTCCTGACGGCGAACCTTGACTTGCTTGCTGACGGTTTGCGTCTTCTTGTCCTTCTTGTCGCGAATCGTGAGCGAGATGGCGGCAATGATCGCCACCAGCAGCACGAGACCCGCGATTTCGAACGCGAAGATGTAGTCCGTGTAAATGACCTTGCCGATGAGCTGCGTATTCGGCATCAGCGCCGCGCCGCTCACACCCGCGCCCGCGGCAGCCGTGCCGGCGTCGCGCAGCGGCGTAACGGTCGCGCCGTAGCCGTGCCACAGAATCAGCGCCGTTTCGATGACGATGATCGCGCCCACGATGGTCGCGAGCGGCACGAAACGCCGGAAGTCGCGCCGCAGGACGTCGATGTTGATGTCGAGCATCATCACGACGAAGAGGAAGAGCACCATCACCGCGCCGACATACACGAGAACCAGCAGGATCGCGAGGAATTCGGCTTGCAGCAGCATCCAGATCGCGGCCGCGTTGAAGAACGCGAGCACGAGAAAGAGCGCGGAAGACACCGGATTGCGCGAGGTGATCACCTTCAGCGCGGACACGGTCAACAGCAGCGCGAAGATATAGAACAGTACGGTTGTGAATTCCATGATTACCGGTTCATCGTTAGGCCATCATCAGGCAGGGTGTGTCAGCGCGCGGCGCAACGCGCCAACAGCAACAACAAAATCGCTTCGACTTGGACGCCGGCGGCGACGCCGGCATCCGCTTCGCATCAACGGTAAGGCGCGTCAGCCGCCTTCGATGCGGCGATTTCCGTCTCGTAGCGATCGCCCACTGCTAGCAGCATGTCCTTCGTGAAGTACAGATCGCCGCGCTTTTCGCCGTGATATTCGAGGATGTGCGTCTCGACGATCGAATCGACCGGGCAGCTCTCTTCGCAGAAGCCGCAGAAGATGCACTTGGTCAGGTCGATGTCGTAGCGCGTCGTGCGGCGCGTGTTGTCCGCGCGCGTTTCCGATTCGATGGTGATCGCAAGTGCCGGGCACACTGCTTCGCACAGCTTGCACGCGATGCATCGCTCTTCGCCGTTTTCATAGCGGCGCAGCGCGTGCAGCCCGCGAAAGCGCGGCGACACCGGCGTCTTTTCTTCCGGGAACTGCACCGTGATCTTGCGCTGGAACGTGTAACGGCCCGTCAGCGCGAGACCCTTCAGCAGTTCGGTCAGGAAGAAGGTCTTAAAGAAGTTCTGAATTGCGTTCATGATGTTTGGTCCGCTCTTGTCCTGGGTTCGTCCGACTACTTCCAGATGTTGAGCGGCGACATGATCCAGAAGCCGATCACGACCACCCACACTACCGAGACCGGCAGGAACACCTTCCAGCCGAGACGCATGATCTGGTCATAGCGGTAGCGCGGGAACGTCGCGCGGGCCCAGATGAAGACCGACAGCAGGAAGAAAACCTTGAGCACGAACCAGAACACGCCCGGGATGAACGACAGGAAGCCGAACGGCGCGTCCCAGCCGCCCAGGAACAGGGTCGTCGCGATCGCCGAGATCACGATCATGTTGATGTACTCGGCGAGGAAGAACAGCGCGAACGCCATGCCCGAGTAGTCGATCATGTGACCCGCAACGATTTCCGATTCGCCTTCCACCACGTCGAACGGGTGACGGTTCGTTTCAGCGATGCCCGAGATGAAGTACACGACGAACATCGGCAGAAGCGGCAGCCAGTTCCACGACAGGATGTTCACGCCGAAGCCCGCGAAGATGCCGCGCTGCTGCGAAGCGACGATATCCGACATGTTCAGCGTGCCCGCGACCATCAGCACCACGACGAGCGCGAAGCCCATCGAGATTTCGTAGGACACCATCTGCGCCGCCGCGCGCATGGCGCCGAGGAACGCGTACTTCGAGTTGGACGCCCAGCCCGCGAGAATCACGCCGTACACGCCGATCGACGAGATCGCCATGATGTACAGGAGACCCGCGTTGATGTTGCCGAGCACGGCTTTCGCCTGGAACGGAATCACCGCCCAGACAGCGAAGGCCGGCACCACGGTCATGATCGGCGCGATGACGTAGATCCATTTGCTCGCCTGCGTCGGCTGAATGACTTCCTTCAGCAGCAGCTTCAGCACGTCCGCGATCGGCTGCAGCAAGCCTGCCGGGCCGACCCGGTTCGGGCCGATACGCACGTGCATCCAGCCGATGAGCTTGCGCTCCCAGAGAATCAGGTACGCGACGCACAGCAGGATCACCACCGCGACCACGACGATGCGCACGAGCGCCCACACGGTCGGCCAGGCAACGCCCAGAAGCTGCGTGCCGCCTGCGTTGATCGTATCGAACAAGCCCATTACGCCTTCTCCACTACCAGTTCACCGAACAGGCCGCCGAGTGCGGCGCCAGCCGCGGTAGCCGCCGACACGCGGACCACCGTTTCCGCCAGGTTCGCGTCGCGAACCGCAGGCATCACCACCGACAGATCGCCTTGCTTGATCCGCACGGCATCGCCGTCCTTCAGGCCGAGCTTGTCGAAGAGCGTCGTCGGCAGGCCGGCGACATTCGCGTCGCGTGCCGCTGCCGTCAGATGCAACGACGGCGCGCGGCGCACGAGCGGGTCGGCGTGATAGATCGGCACATCGGCGAGACGCTCGAAGCCGCCCTTCACCGAAATGCTCGACGAAGCGCGCTTCGCTGCGACCGTCGTCTTGTTGGACAGACGCGCCGTCAAATCGCCCTTTCCGAGCGCCGCGACGCGCACTTCCTCAGCCGTGTCGAATTCGAAGCCCGGCAGGCCGAGCATCGTACCCAGCACGCGCAATACCTTCCAGCCCGGACGCGTGTCGCCGAGTGCGCGGACGACGCCGTTGAACGACTGCGCCGTGCCTTCCGCGTTGACGAACGTGCCCGACGTCTCCGTGAACGGCGCGATGGGCAGCAGCACGTCGGCGTATTCCATGCCGTGCTTGAACGGCGACATCACGACCACCATCTCGGCCGCCTTCAGCGCCGCGACGGCCTGCGCCGGGTTCGCAGCATCGAGTTCCGGCTCCGCGTTGAGGAGCACGTAGCCCTTGCGCGGCTGTTCGAACACCGCGCGGGCGTCGAGACCACCTTCGCCCGGCAGCGCATCGACGAGATAACCGCCCACCGAATTCGCGCCTTCGGTCAGGAAGCCGAGCGTCGCGCCGGTGTTGTCGGCGATCCACTGCGCCGCAGCCTGAATCTGCGCGAAGTCCGGGTGCTGGACCGCGACATTGCCGAGCAGCACGACACGCTTTTCGCCCGCCGACAACGAAGCAGCTACATCTTTCGCGGCAGCAGACACTTCGCGACCTGCGAACGCGTCCGGCAGCGCGACGCCGCGCGCTTCGGAAACCGCCGCCGCGATGCCCGCGAGCTGATCCAGCCACGCCGAGGGCGCAGCGACCAGACGATGCGCGGTCGGGATCAGCGAGTCGTCATTGCTCGCGTTCAGGAACGTGAGCATCGCGCCGTTCTTCGCAGCCTGACGCAGGCGCGCGGCGAAGAGCGGATGATCGCGACGCAGGAACGAGCCGATGACGAATGCCGTATCGACGTTCGACAGGTCCGCGATCTTCACACCGAGCCACGGCGCGCCCGCGCCCACCGGCGCGGAAAAGTCGCTCTGACGCAGACGGAAATCGACGTTCGGCGAGCCGACGCCTTCCGCGAACTGCTTCAGCAGATAGAGTTCTTCGACAGTGCTATGCGGCGTCGCGAGCGCGGCGATTGCGTTCGCGCCATGATCCGCCTTGATGCCCTTGATGCCCTTTGCCACGTACTCGAGCGCAGTCTGCCAGTCCGTTTCGACCCAGTTGCCGCCCTGCTTGAGCATCGGCACGGTCAGACGGTCGTCGCTATTCAGGCCTTCGTACGAAAAACGGTCTTTGTCCGAGATCCAGCATTCGTTGATGGCTTCGTTCTCCATCGGCAGAACGCGCATCACGCGGTTGTTCTTGACCTGAACAACCAGATTCGCGCCGACGGAATCGTGCGGGCTCACCGACTTGCGGCGTGACAGTTCCCACGTCCGCGCGCTATAGCGGAACGGCTTGCTCGTGAGCGCGCCGACCGGGCACAGGTCGATCATGTTGCCCGACAGTTCCGAATCCACCGTCTTGCCGACGAACGACGTGATTTCCGAATGCTCGCCGCGGCCCAGCATGCCGAGCTCCATGACGCCGGCGACTTCCTGGCCGAAGCGCACGCAGCGCGTGCAGTGGATGCAGCGCGTCATCTCTTCCATCGAGATGAGCGGACCCACGTTCTTGTGGAACACCACGCGCTTTTCTTCGTTGTAGCGCGATTGAGACTTGCCGTAGCCCACGGCCAGATCCTGCAACTGGCACTCGCCGCCCTGATCGCAGATCGGGCAATCCAGCGGGTGATTGATCAGCAGGAATTCCATCACCGACTGTTGCGCCTTCACGGCCTTGTCGGAGGCGGTCCGCACGACCATGCCGGCCGACACGGGCGTGGCGCACGCGGGAACGGCCTTCGGCATCTTCTCGACTTCGACGAGGCACATCCGGCAGTTCGCCGCGATCGACAGCTTCTTGTGATAGCAGAAGTGAGGAATGTACGTATCGACCTTGTGCGCAGCCTGGATCACCATGCTGCCTTCGGGCACCTCGACCGTCTTGCCGTCAATTTCTAGTTCAACCATGATGGGGAATGGTCCTCAACCTCTTTCGCGCAACTGACTGTGCGCCTGATTACGCGGTAAGCGCCTCGGACGCCGCATGATGCGCGTGCCCGCCGACGAGACAGTGCTTGTGCTCGACGTGATATTCGAATTCGTTCCAGAAGTGCTTCAGCATGCCGCGCACCGGCATGGCCGCCGCATCGCCGAGCGCGCAGATCGTGCGGCCCATGATGTTTTCGGCGACCGAGTTCAGCAGATCCAGGTCTTCCTTGCGGCCGAGGCCGTGCTCGATGCGATGCACCACGCGATACAGCCAGCCCGTGCCTTCGCGGCAAGGCGTGCACTGACCGCACGACTCTTCGTAATAGAAGTAGGACAGGCGCAGCAACGAACGCACCATGCAGCGCGTTTCGTTCATGACGATGACCGCGCCCGAACCGAGCATCGAACCGGCTTTCGCGATCGAATCGTAGTCCATGTCGGTCGCGAGCATCATCTCGCCCGGCACCACCGGCGCGGACGATCCGCCCGGAATCACCGCCTTGATCGACTCGCCGCGCACGCCGCCCGCCAATTCCATCAGCGTCGAGAACGGCGTGCCGAGCGGAATTTCATAGTTGCCCGGACGATTCACGTCGCCCGATACCGAGAAAATCTTCGTGCCGCCGTTGTTCGGCTTGCCGATTTCGAGGTAATTCTGCGGCCCGATTTCCAGCAGGAATGGCACCGCAGCGAACGTCTCGGTGTTGTTGATGGTGGTCGGCTTGCCGTACACGCCGAAGCTCGCCGGGAAAGGCGGCTTGAAGCGCGGCTGACCCTTCTTGCCTTCGAGCGATTCGAGCAGCGCCGTTTCTTCGCCGCAGATGTATGCGCCGTAACCGTGGTGAGCGTACAACTCGAACGAAAAGCCGGAGCCGAGGATGTTCGCGCCGAGATAGCCGGCTGCGCGCGCTTCTTCAAGCGCCGCTTCGAACACCTTATAGACTTCCCAGATCTCGCCGTGGATGTAGTTGTACCCGACGGTGATGCCCATCGCATACGCGCCGATGGCCATGCCTTCGATCAGCGCGTGCGGGTTCCAGCGAAGGATGTCGCGGTCCTTGAACGTGCCCGGTTCGCCTTCGTCCGAATTGCAGACGAGGTACTTCTGCCCCGGAAACTGACGCGGCATGAAGCTCCACTTCAGGCCGGTCGGGAAGCCCGCACCGCCGCGGCCGCGCAGCCCCGACGCCTTCACGTCGGCGATGACCTGCTCGGCCGGAATCTTCTCTTCCAGAATGCGGCGCAGCTGCTTATAGCCGCCGCGCGCAACGTAATCTTCGAGATGCCAGTTCTCGCCATTGAGGCCAGCGAGGATCAGCGGCTTGATGTGACGATCGTGGAGTGACGTCATTTCGAAAGTTCCTCGAGCAACTGGTCGATCTTCTCGCGGCTCATAAAGCTGCACATGCGGTGGTTGTTCACCAGCACGACGGGTGCATCGCCGCACGCGCCGAAGCACTCGCCTTCTTTCAGCGTGAACTTGCCGTCGGGCGTGGTTTCGCCGAAATCGATGCCGAGCTTCTGCCTGAGATATTGAGCAGCACTATCCGAGCCGCCGTCCGGACCGAGCTGGCAGGGCAAGTTCGTGCAGAGCGTGATCTTGTGCTTACCGACCGGCGCGAGCTCGTACATCGTGTAGAACGTGGCGACTTCCTGCACCGCGACAGGCGGCATGCTCAGATAGTCGGCGACGAACTTCATGAGTTCGGGCGAGAGCCATCCGTGCTCTTCCTGAGCGACAGCAAGCGCAGCCATCACCGCCGACTGCTTTTGCTCGGCGGGATACTTCGCGATCGCACGATCGATTTCTTTCAGGCCTTCAGCTGAGATCATTTTCAGACACGACTCTTTCAATTCCTACCGAACGAAAACCTGCCGCGGGCATCTTATTGCGGCAGACCTGGCGTCCTGCGGTTTCCTGTAATTGCTTCAACGCTTTCCGCTCAATTCAGTGCGACGGCAGCCCGCCCAGCGAGCGCGCCGCGCGAGCGGTATCGGACTCAGCGATCAATCTCGCCGAACACGATGTCTTGCGTTCCGATGATCGTGACGGCGTCGGCGATCATGTGGCCGCGCGCCATCTCGTCCAGTGCGGCCAGATGCGCAAAGCCCGGCGCACGGATCTTCAGGCGGTACGGCTTGTTCGCGCCGTCCGACACGAGATAAATGCCGAACTCGCCCTTCGGATGCTCGATGGCGGCGTAGGTCTCGCCTTCCGGCACGTGGAAGCCTTCCGTGAAGAGCTTGAAGTGGTGAATCAGCTCTTCCATGTTGCTCTTCATGCCGACGCGCGACGGCGGCGCAACCTTATGATTATCGACCATCACAGGGCCGGGATTCTTGCGCAGCCAGGCAATGCACTGTTTGGCGATACGCGTGGACTGGCGCATTTCCTCGACGCGCACGAGATAGCGGTCGTAGCAGTCGCCGTTCACGCCAACGGGAATATCGAAATCCAGTTGATCGTAGACTTCATACGGCTGCTTCTTGCGCAGGTCCCATTCGATGCCCGAGCCGCGCAGCATTGCGCCGCTCATGCCGAGCTGCAACGCGCGCTCCGGACCCACCACGCCGATACCCACCAGACGCTGCTTCCAGATGCGGTTGTCGGTGAGCAGCGTTTCGTACTCGTCGACATAGCCGGGGAAGCGATTGAAGAAGTCTTCGATGAAGTCGAGCAGCGAACCTTGGCGGTTCTCGTTCATCTTCTCCAGCGCCTTCGCATTGCGAATCTTGGAGACCTTGTACTGCGGCATTGCGTCAGGCAGGTCGCGATAGACGCCGCCCGGACGGTAATACGCCGCGTGCATCCGCGCGCCTGAGACGGCTTCGTAGACGTCCATGAGGTCTTCGCGCTCGCGAAACGCGTAGAGAAACACCGCCATTGCGCCGACGTCGAGTGCGTGCGAGCCGATCCACATCAGGTGGTTCAAGACGCGCGTGATTTCGTCGAACAGGACGCGGATGTACTTAGCGCGGATCGGCACGTCGATGCCGAGCAGCTTTTCGATCGCCATCACGTAGGCGTGCTCGTTCGCCATCATCGACACGTAGTCGAGACGGTCCATGTACGGCACGGACTGAATGAAGGTCTTCGTTTCGGCGAGCTTCTCGGTCGCGCGATGCAGCAGGCCGATGTGCGGATCGGCGCGCTGGATCACTTCACCGTCGAGTTCGAGCACGAGGCGCAGCACGCCGTGCGCGGCAGGGTGCTGCGGGCCGAAATTCAGCGTGTAATTCTTGATGTCTGCCATGACGCTCTCTTAATGTTTCAGACCACCATAGCGATCTTCGCGGATCACGCGCGGCGTGATTTCGCGCGGCTCGATCGTCACAGGCTGATACACGACGCGCTTCTCTTCCGGGTCGTAGCGCATTTCGACGAAGCCCGTCACCGGGAAGTCCTTGCGGAACGGGTGGCCGATGAAGCCGTAGTCCGTGAGAATGCGGCGCAGATCGGGGTGGCCTTCGAACACGATGCCGTACAGGTCGAATGCTTCGCGCTCGTACCAGTTGGCCGACGACCAGATATCGACGAGCGACGGAATGATCGGCACTTCGTCGTCCGGTGCGAACACGCGCACGCGCAGGCGCCAGTTGTTCGAGATGGAGAGCAGATGCACGACGGCCGCGAAGCGCGGGCCTTCGTAGACGCCGTCACCGAAGGTCGAATAGTCGATGCCGGCGAGGTCCATGAGCTGCTCGAAGCCGAGCGAGCGGTCGTCACGCAGACGGGTCGCGACTTCAAGATAGTGGGCCGCCTTCACGACGACCGTCACCTGACCCAGCGACTCGGTGATGTTCTGGAGACGGTCGCCAAACGCCGCCTCGAGGTTCGCTTTGAGGGTCTCGAGTTTGCTTGCCATAGTTGGGGAGGCTCAGGCCTTTATTGACGGGCGATGGTGTTCGTGCGGCGGATCTTCGCCTGCAGCTGGATCACGCCGTAGACCAGCGCCTCGGCCGTCGGAGGGCAGCCCGGGACATAGACGTCGACCGGAACGATACGGTCGCAGCCGCGCACGACGGAGTACGAATAGTGATAGTAGCCGCCACCATTCGCGCACGAACCCATGGAAATGACCCAGCGCGGCTCGGCCATCTGGTCGTACACCTTACGAAGCGCGGGCGCCATCTTGTTGCACAGCGTGCCGGCGACGATCATCACGTCGGACTGGCGCGGGCTCGGGCGGAACACCACGCCGAAGCGGTCCAGGTCGTAACGGGCGGCGCCCGCATGCATCATCTCGACCGCGCAGCACGCGAGACCGAACGTCATCGGCCACAAGGAGCCGGTGCGCGTCCAGTTGATCAGCTTGTCAGCCGTGGTGGTGACAAAGCCTTCCTTCAAGACCCCTTCGATACTCATTTGATTTCCACTCCAGATGAGCAGCCAGCCATAGCCACCCATGAATCCGGTGATCTACCCGTCACTCCCAGTCGAGGCCGCCCTTTCTCCAGATGTAGGCGAAGCCGAGCAGGAATTCGAGCAGAAAGATCATCATGGCCATGAAGCCGGGCCAGCCGATGTCGCGCAGGGCCACGCCCCACGGAAACAGGAAGGCCGTCTCAAGGTCGAAGATGATGAAAAGAATTGCGACGAGATAGTAGCGCACATCGAACTTCATACGCGCGTCTTCGAATGCTTCGAAGCCGCATTCGTACGGGGCATTCTTTTCGGTGTCGGGCTTGTTGGGACCGAGAATCTTGCCGATGCTGACCAGCGCTATACCTAAACCAAGGCCCACCAGAAGAAACAAGAAGACGGGGTAATAGGGTGCGAGGTTCAAGGCTTTCCTCTGATCGGTAGTTCGGTCAGTGATGATTGAGATGCTTGCCGGGACGGACCACCCGACGACAGGATTCACTTGGGACGGCTCACGATACCAACGATATCGTAAGGGTACTCCAGAAGTGACAATGCCAGCCGAAGCGATGCATGCGGCTGGCATTGGATAACTTTTGGTGCCGACGGCGAGACTCGAACTCGCACAGCTTTCGCCACTACCCCCTCAAGATAGCGTGTCTACCAATTTCACCACGTCGGCACTGTACTGCAATCCGGGAAAACAAACTTCTTAATTGCCGCGAATCGCTTCAAGACTTGAATTATAACTAGGTCCTACGAATTGTTCAACGCACAAAACACGAATTTAGCGAAAATTTGTTCCGGCGGTTTATTTCGGCACGTCGGTGCCCGGCGCGGACGACACAGGCGCAGCCGATGCCGGGGCGGTCACCGGAGCAGAAGCGCTCTTTCCTGCTGCGGCCGGGGCTGATGCAGACGTCGGGCCAGCACCCAACACACCAGCCGACGTCTGCGGCTTGTAGCTTCCGAGATACGTCAGCGCCAGCGTCGTGATGAAGAAGATGGCGGCAAGGACTGCAGTAGTACGTGAGAGAAAGTTCGCGGAACCCGTCGCGCCGAAGAGACTCCCCGACGCGCCGCTGCCGAAAGCGGCGCCCATGTCGGCGCCCTTCCCGTGTTGGAGCAGCACGAGCCCAATCACACCAAGCGCCGACAGCAACTGGACGACGATAATCAATGTCTTCAAATACAGCATTTCAACTCACCTGGTTCTTGATGTTTCCGTGACACTCACGTGTCTCGACATGCTCTTTCGACTGCCTTCGCCACGCACCTTTACTGCAACACGGTTCGCGCCGCCTGGCAGATCGCAAGAAAATCTTTCGACTTCAGCGACGCGCCGCCAATCAGCCCGCCGTCGATGTCTCGTTGCCCGAACAATTCTTGCGCGTTCTCGGGTTTGACGCTGCCGCCATACAAAAGCGGCACGTCGCCTGCGCCCTTCTCCGCCATCTTGCCGCGCAGAAACGCGTGAACGCGCTGCGCCTGATCCGCCGTCGCGCTCTTGCCGGTGCCGATTGCCCAGACCGGTTCGTAGGCGACGACAATCCGCGCCGCCTGCTCCTCGTCCAGCATGAGAAGCACCGCATCGAGCTGCGCGCCGATAACCTGCTCCGTCGCCTCGCGCTCGCGTTCGCCGAGCGTTTCGCCGACACAGACGATAGGCGTGAGCCCCGCGTCCAGCGCGCGACGCGCCTTTGCTCCCACCAGTTCCGGCGTTTCGTGATGGTACGCGCGGCGCTCCGAATGCCCGACGATCGCGTACGTCACACCGAAATCCAGGGCCATCTCCGCCGCGACTTCCCCGGTGAACGCGCCCTGCACATGCGCCGACACATCCTGCACGCCCCAGCGCACCACCGACCCTTCCAGCAGCGCCTGCGCCTGCGCGAGGTACGGATACGGCACACACACGCCTACGTCCACGCCGTTGCGCAGAGCCGATGCCCCCGACGCAACCTCGGTCAGCAGAACCGCGTTCTCCTGCATGCGGCCGTGCATCTTCCAGTTGCCGACCACCAGTTTCGCTCGTTGTCTCGACATTGTCTCGTCACTCGGCGGCTTGCGACGGCCGCTTTAGTTATAGCGGCCGCGCTTTTCAATCAGCCGCCGCGTTATGGGAATGAACCGCTACAAACTGCGAACTGCTTGCAAAACAGGCGATTCTACTGTGATACGGCGAAACCGGTCAAACCGCCGAAGACCGGCCCGCGTTTCTTACGCGCTTTCCGTCCAATCGAGCACGATCTTGCCGACATGCGTGCTGCTTTCCATCAGCGTGTGCGCCGCGGCCGCCTCGCTCGCCGGAAACACTTGGTGAATGACCGGCTTGATGCGCCCGGCCTCGATCTCGGGCCAGACGCGTTCCTTCAGCTTCGCAGCGATCTTCGCCTTGAACGCGACCGGACGCGGACGCAGCGTCGAGCCCGTGATAACGAGCCGGCGACGCAGAATGTCGTTGAGATTAATTTCAGCCTTCGCGCCGCCCAACAGCGCAATCACGCAGATGCGCCCGCCATCGGCAAGCGCCTTCAGTTCGCGCGGCAGATAGTCGCCGGCGACCATGTCGAGGATTACGTCGACGCCACGATCGTTCGTCAGCGATCGCACCACTTCGACGAAATCCTCCGTCTTGTAGTTGATCGCGCGTTCTGCCCCGAGCGCCTCGCAAGCTCGGCACTTTTCGTCGCTGCCCGCGGTCGCGAAGACGCGAAAGCCGAGCGCGTGTGCAATCTGGATGGCCGTGACGCCGATTCCGCTCGACCCGCCCTGCACAAGCAGCGTCTCTTCTTCGCCGTTTTCGCCCGCGCCGAGATGCGCGCGCTCAAAGACGTTGCTCCACACGGTGAAGAACGTTTCCGGCAGCGAGGCGGCCTCGATATCCGACAAACCTTCGGGCACCGGCAGGCATTGCTCCAGCGGCGCGACCGCGTACTCGGCATAGCCGCCGCCCGCCAGCAGCGCGCACACGCGATCACCCTTTTTGAGGCCGAACGGGTTGTGCTTGGAATCGAGATCGCCGTCGACGATTTCGCCCGCCACCTCGAGCCCCGGCAGGTCCGACGCGCCCGGCGGCGGCGCATAGGCGCCCTTGCGCTGGAACACGTCCGGCCGGTTCACGCCGGAAGCCGCCACCTTGATGAGCACCTCACACTTGCCGGGTTCGGGCATCGGGCGCTCGCCCAGTTTCAGGACTTCAGGTGCGCCAAACTCGGTGATTTCGACGGCCTTCATAGCATTCCCCTGATGGGCACGGCGGGATGGATCGATTCGAACGGCTCGAACCGGATGGCGCTGCGCACGCGACGAGCAATTCGCGCTCCACAGTGCCATCGAGTCCGGCGACGCATCGGACAATGCATAGCTCGCAGGGTCCAAATGCCGTCATACAAGAAAACGGCCGGCTCGCGAATGCGGCCGGCCGTCCACACATTACCGCATTACTGCTGCGGCTGCGTCGGTTCGGTTTGTTGCGCGGCTTCGTTCAGAAGCGCCTTGGCCGACAGACGCACGCGGCCCTTCTCGTCCGTCTGGATGACCTTGACCTTCACGATCTGGCCTTCCTTCAGGTAATCGTTGATGTCCTTCACGCGCTCGTTGACGATCTCCGAGATGTGCAGCAGACCGTCCTTGCCCGGCAGGATATTCACGATTGCGCCGAAATCGAGCAGCTTCAGCACCGGACCTTCGTACACCTGACCCACTTCAACTTCGGCCGTGATGTTCTCGATGCGCTTCTTCGCCTCGGCCATGCCTTCGGAGCTCGTGCTCGCGATGGTCACGACGCCGTCGTCCGAGATGTCGATGGTCGTGTTCGTCTCTTCGGTCAGCGCGCGGATCACCGAACCGCCCTTGCCGATCACGTCGCGAATCTTTTCCGGATTGATCTTCAGCGTGATCATGCGCGGCGCGAATTCGGACAGTTCCGTGTTCGTGCCCGGAACCGCCGAGGTCATCTTGCCGAGGATGTGCATGCGGCCTTCCTTCGCCTGCGCGAGCGCGACCTGCATGATTTCCTTCGTGATGCCCTGGATCTTGATGTCCATCTGCAGCGCGGTCACGCCTTGCGCGGTGCCGGCCACCTTGAAGTCCATGTCGCCCAAGTGGTCTTCGTCACCGAGAATGTCGGTCAGAACCGCGAACTTGTTGCCTTCGAGGATCAGGCCCATCGCGATACCCGCGACGTGCGACTTCATCGGCACGCCGGCGTCCATCAGCGCGAGGCAGCCGCCGCAGACCGATGCCATCGACGACGAACCGTTCGATTCCGTGATTTCCGACACGACGCGGATCGAGTAGCCGAATTCGTCGGCGCTCGGCAGGCACGCGACCAGCGCGCGCTTCGCGAGACGCCCGTGGCCGATTTCACGGCGCTTCGGCGAACCGACGCGGCCGGTTTCGCCCGTGGCGAACGGCGGCATGTTGTAGTGAAGCATGAAGCGCTCGCGGTATTCGCCTTCGAGCGCGTCGATGTTCTGCTCGTCGCCCTTCGTGCCGAGCGTCGCGATCACGAGCGCCTGCGTCTCGCCGCGCGTGAACAGCGCCGAGCCGTGCGTGCGCGGCAAGACGCCCGTGCGGATTTCGATCGGGCGCACCGTGCGCGTGTCGCGGCCGTCGATACGCGGCTCGCCGTTCAGAATCTGCGAGCGGACGATCTTCGCTTCGATGTCGAACAGAATGTTGCCGACGGTGGCCGCATCCGCCGCGGTCGTGCCGGACGCCGCCGCTTCCTCAGCGAGCTTCGCGGAGGTCGCCGCGTAGACTTCCTTCAGCTTCGTCGAGCGCGCCTGCTTGTTGCGCAGCTGGTACGCGGCTTCCAGTTCCGGCTTCGCGATTTCGGTGACGCGCGCGATCAGCGCTTCGTTCTTCGCGGCCGGCTGCCAGTCCCACTCGGGCTTGCCGCCGTCGCGCACGAGTTCGTGGATCGCGTCGATCGCGGCTTGCATCTGCTCGTGGCCGAACACGACCGCGCCGAGCATCACTTCTTCCGAAAGCTGCTGCGCTTCGGATTCGACCATCAGCACCGCGCGCTCCGTGCCCGCGACGACCAGATCGAGCGCCGATTCCTTCATCTGCGCGCGCGTCGGGTTCAGCACGTACTCGTTATTGATGTAAGCGACGCGTGCAGCGCCGACCGGGCCGTTGAACGGCAGGCCGGACACGGCGAGCGCGGCGGACGCGCCGATCAGCGCGGGAATATCCGCCGGGATTTCCGGATTCAGCGACAGGACGTGGATCACGACCTGCACTTCGTTGTAGAAGCCTTCCGGGAAAAGCGGACGCAGCGGACGGTCGATCAGGCGCGAGATGAGCGTCTCGCCTTCCGACGGACGGCCTTCACGGCGGAAGAAGCCGCCCGGAATCTTGCCGGCGGCGTAGGTCTTTTCCAGATAGTCGACGGTCAGCGGGAAGAAGTCCTGACCCGGCTTCGCCGTCTTGGCGCCGACGACGGTCGCGAGCACCACGGTGTCTTCGACGTCGACGATCACCGCGCCGCTTGCCTGACGCGCGATTTCACCCGTTTCCAGGCGGACGTTGTGTTGTCCCCACTTGAACTCTTTGACGATTTTATTAAACATTGCGACTCCTTCTATGTTGCGCCGCGCCTTCGGTCGAGCGCGTCACGCTGTCTCTGCGGCGCTGGGCGGGGCGGTCCCGGGCCGCGCGTGGGAGGTGTGTTATGCCATTCCAGTGCGGCGCGCGAACAAGCCGCGGGGCCGCGCTGGAATGACACAAAGCTCTGCCGCGAGGCTGGACCGAGTGTCGGGTAAAGCGAATGACTGCCGAGAACGACTAAGTACGACGTGCCGACCGATAAACCGATCCGGCACCACTTCGCGAGCGGATCGCGCAAAAACAAAATGCCTGCATCAGCGAACTGACACAGGCACTTCGTTAGAACACTGGCCGCGAAGCCACGTCAGGGGCCAATTACTTGCGCAGACCCAGCTTTTCGATCAGCGAGCGGTAACGATCCGCATCCTTGCCCTTCAGATAGTCGAGCAGCTTGCGACGACGGCTGACCATGCGCAGCAGACCGCGGCGGCTGTGGTGATCCTTCGTGTGGGCCTTGAAGTGGATGGTCAGTTCGTTGATGCGGCTGGTGAGCAGTGCGACTTGCACTTCGGGGGAGCCGGTATCGTTGGCGCCGCGCGCGTATTCAGCGACGACGTCGGACTTCTTGATTTCTGCTACGGACATTTGCTTTTCCTTTGAAACAGACAGGCGGTCACGGAAGAAAGGCCGTGCCGTGGTTTGCATCGACAAGGCCGGACTCGACGAGTCAGGCCCGATTCACTTCGTTTTCGACATTTGCGCGCGTTGCGAACACCGCTTCCAGCCAAAAACGAAGCGCAGAGTATAGCACACCGCTCTTCGCAGAGCGGACCGCCCCTTCGCGCTCAACGCGACGGGCGCGCCATTTTGCACGTGGTCGGAGGCGCGGTGTCCGCGGCGGGCACCGACAGCAGCGTGCGGAACCCGTAGCCGGAACCTTCGTTGTCGAACCGCGCGCCCGGCGTGCCCGCCTTGTCCATCTCCATCACGTAGAGCGGCTGGATCAGCTGATGATCCGACGCGCGCATCGTCGATGGATGAAAGCCCGCGCCATCGAACGTCATGCCTTCGAGCGCGCGCGCCACGGCGAGCGGGTCCGCGCTGCCGGCCCGCGTCATCGCGGTGGCGAGCATGTCGATCATGAGCGGCATGCGCAGCACGAGGTAGTCGTCGGAGGCGGCGGGATAGCGGGCGCGAAACGCGCGGTAATAGGCGTCCGAAGCCGCGCCGCCCGCGTTCGGATGCCAGTCGGCGACCGCGATCACGCGCTTCACGCCGGCATCGCCGAGCGCGGCGGGCGCGCCCAGACTGTTGCCGTAGAACGTGTAGAACTTCGCGCCGAGGCCCTGCTCGCGCGCCGCCTTCACGAGCAGCGTCAGGTCGTTGCCCCAGTTGCCGGTGATGACGGCATCCGCACCGCTCGCGCGAATCTTCGCGATATAAGGCGCGAAGTCCTTCACGCGGCCGATCGGATGAAACTCGTCGCCCGTGATCGCGATGTCGGACCGCTTCGCCTGCAACGCGCGCCGCGCCTCGCGGCTCACGTCGTGGCCGAAGCTGTAGTCCTGATTCAGCAGGTAGACCTTCTTCACGGCGCGGTCGCGTTGAAGGGCATCGGCGAGCGCATCCATTCTCATGCCCGCGTGCGCGTCGAAGCGGAAGTGCCAGAAGCTGCACGCGTCGTTGGTGAGCGCGGGATCGTCGGCGGAATAGTTCAGGAACAGCACGCGATGCTCCGGCTCTCGCTCGTTCTGCTTGTCGATGGCCGCGACGAGGGCCGCCGCCACCGCCGAGCTATTGCCCTGCATGACGAAACCGATCTTCTCGTCGATGGCCGCGCGCAGCTGCACGAGACTCGCCTCGCTGCTGCCCTTGCCGTCG
Organism: Caballeronia sp. LZ062; assembly: GCF_031450785.1. NCBI lineage: Bacteria > Pseudomonadati > Pseudomonadota > Betaproteobacteria > Burkholderiales > Burkholderiaceae > Caballeronia > Caballeronia sp. LZ062. The sequence goes on along the minus strand of NZ_JARTWB010000002.1, from coordinate 818,468 downwards.
AGCACGACGAATTCCAGCGGATGCGCGCCGTCGGCGAGCTTGACGCCGCCCCGCGCATTCACCCGCTCGACGCCGAAGCGCAGATTCCGCTCGACTGCCGCGCCCGCGTTGGCGAACGGACCGGACATGCCTTCGATCATCGCGAGCTTGATAGGCGCGAGATCGGCGGCGCCTGCCTTCACGGCACACGCCAACGCCACGCACGTCAACGCGACGCGCAGCCACCGCGCGCGCGGCTTCGAATAACACGGGCTTGCCATCGCTCATTCCGAAAGATGAAAGCGCGGATCATAGGCCGCGGCGTGTGCGCGATGCAAGCCATGGAGAGCATGGTTCGTGCGCCGCGTGTCAAAATCGAGGAAAGCGAAAAAGACTCTCGCCTGGCGCGAGGAACACGTACGTGGAGGCTTCAATGTTGCATTCACTCGACCGTCTGCGTAGCGCGCTGGCCTGCGCGGCGACGGCGTTGCTGCTCGCAGGCTGCGCGCAGCCGTGGCAAAACTATCAGGCAGGCGCGGATGCCTCGACGATCACCGCCCGCCTCGGTCCGCCGCGCGAAATCTACGACTTGCCGAATGGCGGCAAGCGGCTGATGTGGCCGACGCAGCCGCTCGGCGAATTCACGACCGCCGCTGACATCGACGCCTCGGGCAAGATCGTCAGCGTGCGGCAGGTGCTCGACGAGAACGAGTTCTACAAGGCGCAAATCGGCACGTGGACCAAGAAAGACGTGCTCGTGAACTTCGGGCGGCCGGTGGAAACCTCGTATTACCCGCTGATGAAGCGGGAAGTATGGACGTATCGCTACATGGAGGCGAACTTCTGGTACATGATGTACAGCTTCTATTTCGACGATCAGGGCGTTCTGCGCCTGATGCAGAAGTCGCCCGATCCGCTGCACGATCCCGATCAGCGCAATCTGTTCTGACGAGTCGAAAACGCAAAAAAGCCCTCCAAGGAGGGCTTTTTTGCGTCTTGCGCGACGGCCTGCCGATCAAAGCTGCGGATTGAGCTTCTCGACCTTCGAATGCAGCTTGTTGAGCGCGGCGATATACGCCTTGGCCGACGCCGCGACGATATCCGGGTCCGTGCCGACGCCGTTCACGATACGCCCGCTCTTCGAGAGACGCACTGTCACTTCGCCCTGCGCCTGCGTGCCGGTCGTGATCGCGTTGACCGAGTACAGCACGAGTTCCGCGCCGCTTTCCACCTTCGATTCGATCGCGTGCAGCGTCGCATCGACGGGGCCGTTGCCGCGTGCTTCGCCCGTCATTTCGGCGCCGTCCACGGCAAAGACCACGCGCGCCTGCGGTTGCTCGCCGGTCTCCGAGTGCTGCTTCATCGAGACGAAGCGGAAATGCTCTTTCGCCTGCGCTTCCGGCGATTCTTCGGAGACAATCTGCATGATGTCTTCGTCGAAGATTTCCGCTTTGCGATCCGCGAGATCCTTGAAGCGCGCGAACGCGGCGTTCACGTCCGCTTCCGATTGAAGCGTCACGCCCAGTTCTTCGAGGCGCTGCTTGAACGCGTTGCGGCCGGACAGCTTGCCGAGCACGATCTTGTTCGCGCTCCAGCCCACGTCTTCCGCGCGCATGATTTCGTAGGTGTCGCGCGCCTTAAGCACGCCGTCCTGGTGGATGCCCGACGCGTGCGCGAACGCGTTCGCACCGACCACCGCCTTGTTCGGCTGCACGACGAAGCCGGTGATCTGCGACACGAGCTTAGACGTCGGCACGATCTGCGTAGTGTCGATGCCCAGGTCGAGTCCGAAGTAATCCTTGCGCGTCTTGACCGCCATCACGATTTCTTCGAGCGACGTATTGCCCGCCCGCTCGCCCAAGCCGTTGATCGTGCATTCGACCTGACGCGCGCCGCCGATCTGTACGCCGGCCAGCGAGTTCGCTACCGCCATGCCCAGGTCGTCGTGGCAGTGAACGGAGAAGATCGCCTTGTCGGAATTCGGGATGCGCTCGCGCAGCGTCTTCACGAGGTTGCCGTAGAGCTCCGGCACGCCGTAACCGACCGTATCCGCGATATTGATCGTGCGCGCGCCTTCGTCGATCACCGCTTCGAGCACGCGGCACAGGAAGTCGATGTCCGACCGGCTGCCGTCTTCCGGCGAGAACTCAACGTCGTCGGTGAATTTGCGGGCGAAGCGCACCGCGAGCCGCGCCTGCTCGTACACCTGTTCCGGCGACATGCGCAGCTTCTTTTCCATGTGCAACGCGGAGGTCGCAATGAACGTGTGAATGCGGAAGCGATTGGCGGGCTTCAACGCATCGGCGGCGCGCTGGATGTCCTTGTCGTTGGCGCGGGCAAGCGAGCAGACCGTGCTGTCTTTCACCAGCGATGCGATCGTCTGGATCGCGTCGAAGTCGCCGTTCGAACTGGCGGCGAAACCGGCCTCGATCACGTCGACCTTCATGCGCTCCAGCTGCTTGGCGATGCGGATCTTCTCCTCCTTCGTCATTGAAGCGCCGGGGGACTGCTCGCCATCGCGCAAGGTCGTATCGAAGATGATCAACTTGTCTGCTGCCATGTTGTGCTCCTGTGGGGAGATTTATCGATTGTTGGGAATATCGAGATAGAACGACAAAGGGAATCCGGGTGTTCGCGCCACCGCTGGCGTCGAAAACCTTGAACGAGCAGACGGGAGGCGAGACAGATTAGCGCGGTAGGCGCGCTAGCAGCGATAGTGCGCGTAGGAACGCACCAGCCGAAGAAGACGAGAGAAGGAACGGAGAAAAGTTCATCCGAAAACTATAACGGCTTTCAAAGGCGCGTGCAATGAGGCTTTACGATGGAACCGATAGGCTGCTTCCCGACGACGCGATAAAACAAAAAGCCTGCATTCGCGAGAAGGCAGGCTTTTTGTGATGACCGCGGGAAACGGTGCGTGATCAGTAACCGCCGATGGTCGCACTCACGCGCTGGCGCAATTCGGTGCCATCGTTGAACTGCGCATTCTCGATGCGGCGCGCGCCCGTGAACCGCTTTTCCCAATAGCCGTTTTCCATGTCGTCGACGCGAATGGTGCTGCCGGTGGACGGCGAGTGTACGAACTTGTTGTCGCCGATATAGATACCCACGTGCGAGAACGAGCGGCGCATGGTGTTGAAGAACACGAGGTCGCCCGGCTTCAGGTCCGACACGCGAACCTTCTCGCCGACCCGGCTCATTTCTTCCGCGCGGCGCGGCAGCGTCATGCCGAGCGTGTCCTGAAAGACATAGCGCACGAAGCCGCTGCAATCGAGACCGGAGTCCGGCGTGTCGCCGCCCCAGCGATAGCGCACGCCGATCATATTGAGCGCGCCGACGACGACGTCGCCCGCCTTGCTCGCTACGCCGGAGAAGAACGCCTTCGCGCCGCGCGGTGCGCTGGCGGTGTCCGCCGTGGCTGCGATGGCCGCGCTGTCGGTGGCTTTGGAAGCGGTGGTGATGCCGTTGCCGGCATTTTGGCTGTTACTGCTGACTTCGTCGGCGAAAGCGCCGGAAGTGGTGGTCATCAGAAGGCCGAGCAACATGCCCGCGGCAGCGCGCGCACATGTCTGAGTCAACGTGAGTGGTTGCATCGGTCGGTAGGTTTTACAATTAAAGACTGAAAAATCAGTGAGATATGTGAAAGTTTGAACGCATACTAGCCACAAAGTATTTAACTGTCAAAAGAAATAGGAAAATACAATTGAGACGGACACGCAATTGACGAAAAAGAAAGAATTTTAGGAATTCAGGGCTGCCGCCAGTAGCTTTCGTGTGTATTCGTCGGAAGGATTCGCAAAAATCTTCTCTACTTCACCAGCCTCGACGACATTTCCATTTCGCATGACTGCGACGCGATGCGCCATCGCGCCGATCACCTGTAAGTCGTGGCTAATAAACACATATCCCAAGTTGTGCTTCTTCTGAATGTCGGCAAGCAGCGCCAAAACTTGAGTCTGGATTGAGACATCGAGCGCGCTCGTCGGTTCGTCGAGAATGAGAATGCTGGGTTCCAGCACCAGCGCGCGGGCAATCGCGATGCGTTGCCGCTGCCCGCCCGAAAACTCGTGCGGATAACGCGTGAGCGCCGTGCGATCCAACCCGACTTCGCGCAACACGGCAATGACCTTCGCGCGGCGCGCGGTGGAATCGAGTTCCGGCCGATGCAGCGCGAGCCCTTCGCCCACGATGCGCTCAACCGTCTGCCGCGGCGACAGCGAGCTGAACGGGTCCTGAAACACCACTTGCAGATTCGAGCGCAGCACGGTCTTTTCGCGTCCGCGAAAATCGCCGAGCGCCCTGCCCTGAAACTGCACGCTTCCATGCGAGATGCGCTGCAAGCCGAGCAGCGCCATCGCGAGCGTCGATTTCCCAGAGCCGGATTCCCCGACGATCCCGAGCGTTTCGCCCTGCCGCACGGAGAGCGTCACGTCGTCCACCGCCTTGAAGCGGCCGCGCCGGAACCATCCCTGAAAGCCCGGCAGCCGCGTCGGATAGTCCACGCGCACGTCTTTGGCGTCCAGCAGCACGGGCGCGATCGGCAGCACCGGCAGCACGCGCCGTTCGGGGCGGCTGTTCAGCAGGCGCTGCGTGTACGGATGCTGCGGCGACCCGAAAATTTCGTCCACCGTGCCGCTTTCGACCAGCACACCCTTCTCCATCACCGCGACGCGCTGGGCAAAACGCCGCACGAGGTTCAGATCGTGCGTGATGAGCAGCACGGCCATGCCGCGCTTCTCCGCCTCGTCGCGCTGCAGTTCCAGCAGCAGTTCGACGATCTGCGCGCGAATGGTCACGTCGAGCGCGGTCGTCGGCTCGTCGGCGAGCAAGAGACGCGGGCGGCACGCGAGCGCCATCGCGATCATCACGCGTTGGCGCTGACCGCCCGAAAGCTGATGCGGATAACTGTCGACACGCCTCTCCGGCTCCGTGATGCCCGTGCGCGCCAGAAGCGCGATGGCGCGCTCGCGGGCCTCGCGCGGACTTGCGCCGTCGTGAAGCTGAATGGTCTCGCCGATCTGGTCGCCGACCGTGTACAGCGGATTGAGCGCGGTCATCGGCTCCTGAAAGATCATTGCGATGTCCGAGCCGCGCAGGCCGCGCATCTCGCGTTCGCTTTTCGCGAGCAGATCCTCGCCGCCGAAGCGAATCGCGCCGGTCATTTCGGCATCGCGCACGAGACGCAGCACCGCCAGCGCCGTCACGCTCTTGCCCGAGCCGGACTCGCCGACGAGCGCCACGCGCTCGCCCGCGCGGACGTCGAGACTCACGCCGTCAACGGCGAGCGTGTCGCCGAAGCGCACGCGCAGATTGTCGATCGACAAGAGCGGCGCGCTCATTGACCGCCTCCGGCTTTCACCGCATCCGAAATGCGCGTGTCGAGCGCGTTGCGCAGCGCATCGCCCATGAACGTGAGCAGGAGCAGCGTCGCGACCAGCACGCCGAAGGTGGAAACCGAAATCCACCACGCGTCGAGATTGGCCTTGCCTTGCGCGAGCAGTTCACCGAGCGACGGCGTCGGCGACGGCACGCCCAGACCGAGAAAATCGAGGCTCGTGAGCGCGAGAATCGCCCCGCTCATGCGAAACGGCAGGAATGTGATGACGGGCGTCAGGCTATTGGGCAGCACATGCCGCCAGATGATCTGCCAGTTGGACAAGCCCATCGCGCGGGCGGCGCGCACGTAGTCCTGCGTGCGATTGCGCAGAAATTCGGCGCGCACGTAATCCGACAAGCCGATCCAGCCGAAAAGCGACAGCAGCACGATGAGCAGGATCAGACTCGGCTCGAAGATGGACGCGAAGATGATGAGCAGATAAAGCTCCGGCAGCGCGCTCCAGATTTCGATCAGCCGCTGCCCGGTGATATCGATGCGTCCGCCGAAATAGCCCTGCACCGCGCCCGCGACCACGCCGAGCACGGTGCCGATGGCCGTCAGCACGAGCGCGAACAGCACCGACACGCGAAAGCCGTAGATGAGCCGCGCGAACACGTCGCGGCCGCGGTCGTCCGTGCCGAGCCAGTTTTCGCGCGACGGCGGCGCCGGGTTCGAGCCCTTGGAGAAGTAGTTGAGCGTGTCGTAGTAATAGTGATTCGGCGGATAGATCGCGAAGTTGCCCGGCGCGTTGAAGCGGTCGCGCACGAAAGGATCGAGATAATCCGCGGGCGTCGGGAAGTCTCCGCCGAAGGTCGTCTCCGCGTAGGTCTTGACGAGCGGAAAGTAGAACTGCCCCTGATAGCGCACGACGAGCGGCTTGTCGTTGGACCACAGCGGCCCCGCGAGGCTGATGACGAACGCAGCGACGAACACGACGAGGCTCCAGTAGCCCAGCCGGTTGCGCCTGAAACGCTGCCACACGCGCCGCGCGGGCGTCATCGAGACTTCGGGGCGCAGCGGCTGGCCGTCTGTTGCGGTCGCGGCGCGGCGCGACGATGCGGCTCGGTTCAAGTCAGCGCTCCAGTTGCTCGAATTGAATGCGCGGATCAACCCATACGTAGCACAGGTCCGAGACGAGCTTCGTCGCGAGGCCGATCAGCGTGAAGAGATAGAGCGTGCCGAGCACGACGGGATAATCGCGCCGCACGACCGATTCGTAGGAAAGCAGCCCGAGGCCGTCGAGCGAAAAGAGCGTCTCGATCAGCAGGCTGCCCGTGAAGAACGCGCCGATGAACGCCGCCGGAAAGCCGACGATGAGCGGCAAAAGCGCATTGCGGAACACGTGCTTCCACAGCACGCGCCGCTCGCTCAGGCCCTTGGCGCGCGCGGTGAGCACGTACTGCTTGCGGATTTCGTCGAGAAAGGCGTTCTTCGTGAGCATCGTGACGACGGCGAAACTGCCGACCACCGACGCGACCACCGGCAACGTGATGTGCCACAGATAATCGAGAATCTTGCCGCCGAGCGAGAGCGTCGCCCAGTTGTCCGAAGTCAGATTGCGCAGCGGGAACAGTTGCCAGAACGTTCCGCCGCCGAACAGCACGAGCAGCAGCACGCCCAGCACGAAGCCGGGAATCGCGAAGCCGATCAACACGATGAGACTCGTCGCAACATCGAACTTCGAGCCGTTTCTCACGGCCTTCGCGATACCGAGCGGCACCGATATCAAATAGGTGATGAAGAACGTCCACAAGCCGATGCTGATGGACACCGGCAGCTTGGACACGATGAGCGACCACACGCTCTGATGCCGGAAGTAGCTCTCGCCGAGATCGAAGCGCGCGAACTTGCCGAGCATCAGGAGATAACGCTGGAGCGGCGGCTTGTCGAAGCCGTAGAGCGCTTTCAGTTGCGCAATCTGCTGCGCATCGACGCCCGTGTGCGCACGCATGCCGAACGCCGCGCCGCCCTCGGCGTTGCCGCGCCGCAGGTCGTGCACCGCCTGCTCGACCGGGCCGCCCGGCACGAACTGGATCACGACGAAGGTCAGCGTGAGCACGCCGATCAGCGTCGGGATCATTAACAGAATGCGTTTGAGGATGTAGCTCCACATGGCGTCGTCCCTATTTAGATGCCGCCGTGGGCTTGTGCCACCAGGTCGACAGCACCCACTCGTCCGCGACGTAATAAAGCGGCAGCGTCGACGGATAGCCGAGCGTGTTGCGATACGCGACCCGATGCGTCGCCGAATACCAGTGCGGAATCACGTAGTAGCCGTTCATCAGCACGCGGTCGAGCGCGTGCGTGGCATCGACGAGCTGATCGCGCGTCTGCGCGGACACGACCTTTCGCAAGATCGCGTCGATGGCCGGCGACTTCACGCCCGCCAGGTTGTCCGAGCCCTGCTCGTCCGCATACTTGCTGCCGAAGCGCGATAGCTGCTCGGTGCCCGGCACCTGCACGTCGGGCAGACGCACGCTCGTCATGTCGAAGTCGAACGCGTCGAGGCGCTTTTGGATCAGTGCGTAATCGACGGTGCGAAAGTTCATCGTAATGCCGAGCTTCTGCAGATTGCGCCCGAACGCGGCCGCGACCGGCTCCATCGACGCCCCGCCGCCCGTGTCGTCGAGTATCTCGAACACGAACGGCTGGCCCTTCGCGTTGCGCAGCGCGCCGTCGCGATAGGTCCAGCCGGCTTGCGCCAGCAACTCGCGCGCCTTGATGAGATTCGCGCGCAACGAGCCGGGCGGATCGGTGTCGGGCTGCTTCGGCATCTCGCCGAAGACCGCGGGATCGAGCTTGTTGCGCAGTGGATCGAGAATCGCGAGCTCGCCTTCGCTCGGCATGCCTTTGGCCTGCAAGTCCGTATTGACGAAGAAGCTGTCCGTGCGCTTGTACTGGTTGAAGAACAGTTGCCGATTGAGCCATTCGAAGTCGAGCGCGAGATCGAGCGCCTGCCGCACGCGCACGTCCTTGAAAAGCGGCCGGCGCAAGTTCATGAAGAAGCCCTGCATGCCCGTGCCGTTGTGATGCGGAAACTCGCGCTTGATGAGCTCGCCGCTGTCGAAGCGCTTGCCGATATCGCGCCGCACCCAGCTTCGCGCGACGTTTTCCACGAGCACGTCGTACTCGCCGGCCTTGAACGCTTCGAGGCGCGCGGTGGCGTCCGAATACAGCTTGTAGTCGATGCGCGCGAAGTTGTGCGTGCCGACGCGCACCGGCAACCCCGCGCCCCAGTAGTGCGGATCGCGCTTGTAGGTGATCGTGCGGCCGTTGTCGAACGAGTCGATCACATAGTCGCCGCTCGCAATCGGCTTTTCGAACGCCAGTTGATCGAACGGAATGCGCGTGCCGTCGGGCCTCAATCCCCATTTGCGCGAAAACACTGGAATGCCGCCCGCGAGCAGCGGCATTTCACGCGTCGCCACTTTGTATTCGAAGCGGATCGTCAGCCGGTCGACGACGACCGCGCGCGCAATCTGCCCGAAGTACACCGAAAATTGCGGCGCGGCCTTCGGACTCTTCAGCGTCTCGAAGGAGAACTTGACGTCCTCGGCCGTAACCGCATCGCCGTTATTGAAGCGCGCTTTCGGATTGATGTGGAAGGTCGTCGACAATCCGTCCGGCGCGACGTCGATATTGTCCGCGAGCAGGCAATAGGCGCTCGCCACTTCGTCTGAGCTTCCTGTCGTCAGGCTTTCGAACATGAGCCCGAGGCCCGGCGCGGGATTGCCACGCAGCGTGAACGGATTGAACTTGTCGAAGCTCGTGAGGCGGCTCGGATTCGCGAGCACCAGTGTGCCGTCGCGCGGCGCGTCGGGATTGACGTAACCGAAGTGCTTGAAGTCCGGCGGATACTTAGGCTCCCCGTACTGCGCGTAAGCGTGCGCGGCGAACGCCGGGCTGCCCGGCGAGAAGGCGATGCATGCGGCGATCATGAGCGCGAGGCGCGTGCCCCGCGCGGGCGATGAAGCGAACGGCAAGCGAGACGTCGACAGCCCGGTCATAGGCTCCTTGCGAGATGAGTAGTGGCCCGGCGCTCACGCAATGCGAGACGCAGGACCCGAGCGAAGCGGCCGGACGGCTCTAGCGATGTGAGAGAATTCTACCCAATCAAAACGCCATGCGGTTTGGCGCACAGCGGACGTCTTCTCCGATGCCCGCGCGTCCCGTCGAACCGATGCGCGCCGCACCCGACGCGAAGCCCGCAAACGAGACGCCTTGCGAGCCTCGCGTGACATTGACATTCAAGGAGCATTCATGGGCTTTCTCGCTGGAAAACGAATTCTGCTGACCGGCTTGCTGTCGAACCGCTCGATCGCTTACGGCATCGCGGAGGCCTGCAAGCGCGAGGGCGCGGAACTGGCGTTCACGTATGTCGGCGAGCGTTTCAAGGACCGCATCACCGAATTCGCGACCGAATTCGGCAGCGACATGGTCTACCCGTGCGATGTGAGCAGCGACGCCGACATCGAGTCGCTCTTCTCCTCGCTCAAGGAACGCTGGGGCACGCTCGACGGTCTCGTGCATTCGATCGGCTTCGCGCCGCGCGAAGCGATTGCCGGTGATTTCCTCGAAGGCATGACGCGCGAAAACTTCCGCATCGCGCACGACATCTCGGCGTACAGCTTCCCGGCACTCGCGAAGGCCGCGCATTCCATGCTCTCGGACAGCGCGTCGCTGCTCACGCTCAGCTATCTCGGCGCGGAACGGGCGATTCCGAACTACAACACGATGGGTCTCGCGAAGGCATCGCTCGAAGCGAGCGTGCGTTACCTCGCGGCATCGCTCGGGAAAAAGGGCGTGCGCGTGAACGGCATTTCGGCCGGCCCCATCAAGACGCTCGCGGCAAGCGGCATCAAGGGCTTCGGGAAGATTCTCGATTTCGTGGAAGACAACGCGCCGCTCAAGCGCAACGTGACGATCGAACAAGTCGGCAACGTCGCCGCGTTCCTGCTGTCGGATCTGGCGGGCGGCGTGAGCGCGGAAATCGTGCATGTCGATGCCGGGTTCCACGCGGTCGTCGGCGGGATGGCGGGCATCGGCGAGTGAGCGCTCTCGCGGCATCGCGCTGATTCGCGTTAATAAAGGGGCTGTTCCTTCGTGGAACGGCCCTTTCGTCTTTTGGCGGCCGCTACGCGAAGTCAATGGTGGCCGTGACCGTGACCGTTCCCGTGCCCATGTCCGTGCTCATATCCATGGCCACGCCCCGGCTGCGGGCCGTGACCATAGCCATGATGGCGGTACCAGTCGTTGCGGCTCCAATAGCGTCGTCCGTCCCAATACCGGTTGCCGTGCCAGCCGATCACCAAGGGCGGTGCGTACATCGGCGCGGGCTGATAGATAACCGGCGGCGGTGGCGGCGCAAAGACCGGCGTCGGCGCGACGTACACGGGCGCCGGAATCCCGACATTCACGCCGATGTGCACATCCGCCGCATGCGCCGCGCTGCCTGCCGACCATGCCGCGACGCAGAGCGCGGCGGCGAGCAAATGCCTCGTAGGTTTCATGGCGCTGATCCTCGTATTCTCGTTGTTAGCGTGCGACAAAATATAACGGAAACCTTTCACCGGCATGTTTCTGCTTTGTAAGTTTCTGCCGCGTGAGCCGTTAGGTCAGAGGAAAGCTTACGTTTCGTTACATGCAGTCGCCGGGGTCGTCAAAACAAAAAGCCACTCGCTACACGCGAGTGGCTTCTCGGTACAGGCTATGCCGAGCGGTTTCGCTTCAGTGCCAGCCGTGACGCCCGTGGTCTTCGTGTCCGTGCTCGCCGTGACCGTAGCCGTAGCCGTAGCCGTTGCCGTGCCCGTGATAGCGATACCAGTCGTCGCGATCCCAGTAGCGACGGCCGTCCCAGTAACGATCGCCGTGCCAGCCGATCACGACGGCCGGCTGCGCATAAACCGGCGGCGGCGGCGCGTACACCACGGGCGGAGGCGGCGGCGCATAGACCGGCGCAGGCGCAACATACACGGGCGCGGGAATCCCGATGTTCACGCCCACCGACACGCCGGCCATTGCCGCGCCGGACAACGTCAAGCCGCCGAGCACCAGCGCGTATGCCACGGAAGCCTTCGAAACCTTGTTCATGTGAAGCCCCACCTCGATGGGTTGTTTGTTGTGTTGAATCGACTATAACGAACGATTTGCCGGACAGTTGTTCGAGATCGTAACGTCGCGTTACTGTCCGGTCGCGGCGCGCAGCACGTCTCTACGCTTACGTCAGCGTAAGGCTTATCGCGTGCGCTGCCGACTATAAAAAAACGGCGGCCCGTGAGGGCCGCCGCGATAGTACCGCATGTGGCGCGCGTCAGTTCGGCAACTCGTGGCCTTTCGTTTCAGGCGCGAACGGAATGACCGCGAGGCCGATCAGGAACGCAATTCCGGTAAGCGCAATGGGCACTCCGAGTGTCTTCATGTTGAGCACCATCGCGCCGATGCCGAAGTTCACGATCGCGCCGAAAAAACGCCCGATCGACGTGCAGAACGCAAATGCCGTCGCGCGCACGCGGGTCTCGAACTGCTCCGGCAGCCAGAGGCTGAAGAGCGCGAAATTGCCGCCGAAAAAGCCGAGCACGAACAAGAGCGCGATGAACGGCACGAGCCCGTTCTTCAGATAGAACGCCCAGCCGAACGACAGCGCAATCGACACCGCCATGCCGACGAAGTACACCGCGAGCGTCTTGCGGCGGCCGATGCGCTCGGCCATCGGCGGCAGCGCGAGACAGCCGATGATCGTGCCGATGGACAACAACCCCGTTGCGATCGACGCCATGCGCGCGGCTTCAGGCTTCGTCATGCCGGCCTTCGTCGCAAGCTGGATGACCGCCGACGGCTCGTAGACCGCGCCCGCCCACAGCCCGATGATCGCCACGGTGAGCAGCACGGCCGCGACGATGGTGCGCTTGCGATACTGCGCCGAGAAGATCGCGCGCAGCGGACTTTGATGCTTCACCGCGGGCGCCGCCGTCGCTTCGGCTCGCTCCCACTTGTCGGTCTCCTTCACGCGCATCAGCACCAGAATCGACACGACGACCGGAAACAGGCCGACGAGAAACATCGCGCGCCATCCAAACGCCGCGCCGATCGTGTAATTGAGCGCGGCAGCCAGAAAGAAGCCCGCGTAGTAGCCGGTTTGCAGATACCCCGCGCCCATCTTGCGGCGGTCCTCCGGCCACGCTTCCGCGACGTACGTCCCGGCGAGCGCCCATTCCCCGCCTATGCCCACGCCCGCGAAGAAGCGGTAGATACCGAGCGCCCAGACAGTGTGCGCGGTCGCCGCAAGCCCGGTGAAGATGGCGAACGTGAAGATGGTCGCGGCGAGCACCTTCGTGCGCCCGAAGCGATCCGCGAGCGGCCCCCAGATGAACGACAGTCCCCATCCGACGAGAAAGAGCGCAAAGAGAATCGATCCCGCAAGACCGACGTTCGCGGGCGTCGCGGCATAGCCTGAGCGCGGCAGCAGTTCGGTCAGCGCGGGCGCGAGCACGAGCGCGTAAATGAACGAGTCCATTCCGTCCAGCGTCCAGCCCGCCCACGCGCCCCAAAAGCCGGTTATCTGCGAACGGTTGAGCGGCGTCCTCGTGGCGCGCGTGGCGCTAATCGGACGATCGAGCGTACTCGGCATGGCGTGTCTCCTTCTCTCTGCAGGTCGGCAACTGACGGAAAAATCGACGCGCGTGTTATCGGTTCGAGTGTCGGCGTCTAGGGAAAGCACCGGGGTTCCGTGTGCGGTTTTATATATAATATTTGAACGTCAGGACGCGACAACTCCGCACTTTCACCTAGCAGCCATGTCGACAGATCTCTCTTCACAAGCGGCGTCGCCGGCTCCGTCGTCGTTTCGCGACGCGCAGTTCGAGCCGCGCCAGAGCACGTCGCGCTTCATCGCGGATGCGTTGCGCGCCGCCATCGTCGAAGGCGCGCTCACGCCCGGCGAGCCGCTGCGTCAGGACGCGATCGCGCGGCAGTTCTCGGTGAGCGCCATTCCCGTTCGCGAAGCCTTTCGCCAGTTGGAGAGCGAAGGCTGGGTCACTATCGAGCCGAATCGCGGCGCAGCCGTCAGCCCGCAATCCGCAGACGAGGCGCGCGAGATCTACGAAATTCGCGCGTCGCTCGAAAGTCTCGCCATCGGCATTGCAATCGGGCAGCACACGCCGGAAACGCTTGCGCATTGCAAACGCCTGCTGGAAGCCGCCGAGAACGAGCCGGACCCCGCGCTCTACGTCATGCGCAACGAGCAGTTTCATGCGAGCCTGTATGCGCCTGCCAACCGTCCGCATTTGATGGAGCTGATCGGCCAGATGCACCGGCGCGGCGAACGGTATTTGCGCCTGAAACTCGGCTTGCCGATACACAAAGATGCGTCCGATGCCGAGCATCGCGCAATCTTCGATGCCCTCGCCGCGCGCGACATCGAAGCCGCGCAGAGGCTCGTCGCGCGTCATCTACTCGCCACAGGCGAGCTGATTCACCGCTTTCTCGCCGATGCGCAGGCGCTCGGGCAAGCGCATCCGCTCAAGAAGAAGCGCCGCACGCGTAGTTCCGCCAGCGCACTCTCCCGAACGACTTCCCGACAGGCCGACCGATGAATCCGTCTCCTTCCGCCGATGCCCTTTCGCCATCCCGACGCTGGAACACGCGCGCAGAAGAGAAAGCGCGCCGCCTGAAGCTGATCGAGCCGTGGCTCGACGGTCCGGTGCTCGACACCGAACGCATCGTCGATGCGCTGCATGCGCTGATCGTCACGGGCGACCGTGTTGCGCTCGAAGGCAACAATCAGAAGCAGGCGGATTTTCTGTCGCGTGCGTTCGCGCGGCTCGATCCCGAGCGCGTACACGACGTGCATCTGCTGATTTCGAGCATCAGCCGGCCGGAGCATCTGACGCTCTTCGAACAGGGCATCGCGCGCAAGGTCGATTTCGCCTATGCCGGCCCGCAGAGCCTGCGCGTCGCGCAACTGCTGGAAGACGGGCTGCTCGAGATCGGCGCGATTTATACGTACATCGAACTGTACGCGCGCATGTTCATCGATCTGACGCCGAACGTCGCGCTTGTCTGCGCGGAAAAGGCGGACCGCCACGGCAATCTGTACACCGGCGCAAACACCGAGGACACGCCGACCATCGTGGAAGCGGCCGCGTTCCGGCATGGCATCGTGATCGCGCAGGTCAACGAAATCGTCGATGAACTGCCGCGCGTCGATATTCCCGGCTCGTGGGTGGATGTGATCGTGAAGGCGGACCGGCCGTTCGCCGTCGAGCCGCTTTTCACGCGCGATCCGCGGCACATCGGCGAATTGCAGATTCTCATGGCGATGATGACCATTCGCGGCATCTACGCGCGCTATGGCGTCACATCGCTGAACCACGGTATCGGCTTCGACACGACGGCGATCGAACTGCTTCTGCCGACCTACGGCGAATCGCTCGGGCTCAAGGGCAAGATCTGCACGCACTGGGCGCTCAATCCGCACCCGACGCTCATTCCCGCCATCGAAAGCGGCTGGGTCGAAAGCGTGCACTGCTTCGGCAGCGAAGTCGGCATGGAGAAGTACATCGCGGCGCGCCCGGACGTGTTTTTCACCGGACGCGACGGCAGCCTGCGCTCGAATCGCGTGTTCTGTCAGCTTGCGGGCCAGTACGGCGTCGATCTCTTCATCGGCTCGACCTTGCAGATGGACGCGGACGCGAATTCATCGACGGTCACGCTTGGACGGCTCGCGGGCTTCGGCGGCGCGCCGAACATGGGCCACGACCCGCGCGGCCGCCGTCATTCGAGCGAAGCGTGGCTCAAGCTCCTCAAAAACGACGGCCCGAATCCGGCCATCGCGCGGGGTCACAAGCTCGTCGTGCAGACCGCGGAAACGTACAAGAAAGGCGGCGAGCCGACCATCGTGGATGCGCTCGACGCCATAGCCGTCGGCGAAAAAAGCCGCATGCCGATTGCGCCGGTGATGATCTACGGCGACGACGTCACGCATGTCGTGACCGAAGAAGGCATTGCGTACCTGCACGCAGCCGAAGGCGTCGACGAACGGCGTGCGGCGCTCGCCGCCGTGGCCGGCGTGACGCCCATCGGCATGCGCGCCGATGCGCAAAAGACGGCGGAACTGAGGCGGCGCGGCATCGTCGCGTTCCCGGAAGACCTCGGCGTGCGGCGCGGCGACGCGAAACGCTCGCTGCTCGCCGCGCGCAGCATCGACGATCTCGTCGCGTGGTCGGGCGGTCTCTACGCGCCGCCTGCCCGCTTCAGAAGCTGGTGAGCACGATGACCGCCGCGCTTCCCCTTTTCCGCGACGACGCCAGCGAGCACGCCGCGTCCGCGCCTGCGCCTGCCCCTGCCATCGCCGCGCTCGCCGTCGATGCGTTGATCGCCGAAGCGCGGCTCACGCCGAAGCCCGCGCTCGTCGACGAACGCGGCAGCGGCGCGCATCGCGATCTCGATCTCGCCACGATGCTGCGCTCGGCGCGCGCGCTGCAACCGACGTTTCTCGCCATCGCGCGGGCCGCGTCGGGCGCGGCGCCGTCGCAGGCGTTGCGCGAACGGCTCGCGCGCATCGGCCGCGAAGGCGAAGCCGCGATGCTGCGCGCGACCGGCGGCAGCAACGCGCATCGCGGCGCGATCTGGATCGTCGGCTTGCTGTGCGCGGGCGCGGCGATGCACGCGCCCGCCGACAGCGAAGCGATCTGCGCATCCGCCGCCGCGATTGCGCGATACGACGACCGCTTCGCGCCCGCGTCGGCGCAGGCGAGCCACGGCGCACGCGTGACGGCGCGCTTTCGCGTCGCGGGCGCACGCGGCGAAGCCCGCGACGGTTTTCCGCACGCGCTGCGGATCGGCTTGCCCGCGCTCGTCGATGCGCGCCGGCGCGGTCTGGCTGACACCGACGCGCGGCTCGACGCGCTCATCGCGATCATGGCCTCGCTCGACGACACGTGCGTGCTGCATCGCGGCGGCATGAAGGCGCTCGCCGTCGCGAAAAACGGCGCGCGGGGCGTGATCGAACACGGCGGAATGGCGCACGCAGCGGGACGCGCGGCGCTCGCGCGGCTCGACCGCGACCTGCTGGCGCTGGATGCATCGCCGGGTGGCGCGGCGGACCTGCTCGCGGCCACGCTCTTTCTCGACAGCCTCGGGCAATCGTCCTGAGACGCAACCAGAGGAACGAAGATGGAAAACATGCGATACGAATACCCCGCCAAACGGCCCGTCACGCGCCGCGCGCACGTGGGCGTGGTCGGATCGGGCGATCTCGAAGTGCTGCTCACGCCGTCGCAGAGCGCGAACGCGGAAGTCGTGATCCGCACGAGCGTCGACGGCTACGAGCAGGTCTGGAAAAGCGTGCTCGACCGCTTCTTCCAGCGTTACGACGGCGCGGCGAAATTCGAGCTGAACGACTTTGGCGCGACGCCGGGTGTCGTGATGCTGCGCCTCTCGGAAGCCGCCGAAGCGAGCGATGCGCCGGACAGCGGAGACACGCCATGAACGTCCACGACACGTTTCTCGCGCGCCACAGCTTTATCGAAATGACGGCGCGCGAGCGCGCGCAGGCGTTGCTCGATGCGGGCACGTACCGCGAGTTGCTCGGCCCGTTCGACCGGCTCGAATCGCCGTGGCTCGCGATGCAAAACATCGTCTGCCAGTCCGACGACGGGGCAGTGATTGCCCGCGGGGCGCTCGGCGGCGAGCCGGCGGTCATCGCGGCGATCGAACCGGCGTTTCAGGGCGGCAGCATCGGCGAAGTGTCGGGTGCGAAGATCGCGGCGGCGCTCGAACTCGCGCTCGGCGAATTCGAAGCGGGCCGCACGATTCGTCCGGTGATCCTGTTCGAAACCGGCGGCGTGCGTCTGCAGGAAGCGAACCTCGGCCTCGCGGCCATCGCGGAGATTCAGGCGGCGATTGTCGCGCTGCGGCGGCATGTGCCGGTGATCGGCGTGATCGGCGGGATGGTCGGCTGCTTCGGCGGCATGTCGCTCGCGGCCGCGCTGTGCACGGAACTCGTGATGACGCGGCAGGCGCGCCTCGGCATGAACGGGCCGGAAGTGATCGAGCAGGAAGCGGGCATCGAGGAACTCGACGCGGGCGATCGCCGGCTCATCTGGTCGATGATCGGCGGCGAGCAACGCGTGGCGGTCGGACTCGCGGACACGCTCGTCGAAGACGATACGGCGCAAGTGCGCGACGCCGTGATCGCGGCGTTCTCGCGGGGCGTGCCGGCGCGGCATCGCAGCGAGGACGTCGACGGGTTCATCGAACGGCTTTCCCGCGTGAATCCCGACGCGATCGATCCTGACACGCTCCGCGCGCTGTGGAACCAGACTGGAGGATCGCAACGATGAGCACGATCAACGCCATGACTTCGCGCGGCGAATGCTGGCTGGATGCGCTAACGACGGCACCTGCCGAAGCGGAAAGCGGCCCGGTCCGCGCGCGCGACGGCGAACTGGATGGCGCCGCGACGCGCTTCATCGCCGTGGTGCCCGACGCGCACAATCGCTTTCCTCGTGCAACCGATAACGTGGTCGGGCTCGAACAGGGCTGGCTGCTCGCCCGTGCGGTACGCGAGGTGATGAACGCGGATCGCGACGCTGATTCGAAGCGGCCTGTCGTCGCCATCGTCGATGTGAAGAGCCAGGCATACGGACGGCGGGAAGAGTTGCTCGGCATCCATCTCGCGTGCGCCGCCGCAGTGGATGCCTACGCGAGCGCACGGCTCGCCGGGCATCCGGTCATCGCGCTGATCGTCGGGCCGGCGATGTCGGGCGCGTATCTCGCGCATGGCTATCAGGCGAACCGCATCGTCGCGCTGGATGCGTCGGGCACCACCGTGCATGCCATGGGCAAGGAAGCGGCGGCGCGCGTGACGCGGCGCAGTGTCGAAAGCCTCGATGCGCTCGGCGATACGGTGCTGCCGATGTCGTACAAGATGAGCGCCTACGCGAAGCTCGGGCTGCTGCACGAACTGATTGAAGGCGTGAACGCGGATGCGCCTTCGCAGGCCGATGTGGAGCGCGTGAAGGCGTCGCTGGCTGCGGCGGTCGCGGACGCGCGCGGCGGTCCGCGCGATCTGTCGAACCGGCTGACGTCGGCGGATGCGAAACGCACGCGGGCCGCGTCGGTCGAGGTGCGGCGGCGGATGAGAGAGCAGTGGGAGGCGTGATGCCGGACGAATTCGGGCGTTTAGTGCATTCCGTCCGTTGGATGCATTCGGCATGTTCGGCTCTCTGGGCGTTCTCGGCGCGGTCGGTGCTTGCGGCGCATTGCGCGCGTTCGGGCCGCGCTGCGCGCCGCGCATCCGCTTCACTAGGCGCGTCCGGTGCGTCCGTGCGTTCCAGTGCGGCATTCGCGGCGCGTACTGCACGCCTCGCTCGTCCGGGCGCCAGGTTCGCGACGCACTGGACGCCTTCGGCGCATCGCGTGCGATACGCGGCTCACGGACGGCGCGGGACTTCGGGCGCTGCGCCGCTCCCGATCCGCTGGCTTCGCCTCGCGTGTGCGGATGGAGCAATCGCCCGGGCCCGCCAGCACGCGCTCGACGGGATCGGGTCGGTCCGGCTTCGGCTGCCAGTTCGCGTGTGCTTCGAACGGGCTGGCGTCGCGCAGCGCGCGCCCGGCGGCGCGTCGACGCTTTCCTGCGCGTCGAAGGAAGCACGTTGCTCGCACCGCGCGATGTCGCGATTGTGCGAAGGCCCGTCAGCCCGAATCCTGGAGCGCAATCAACGATGCGCCGCGGAGGGCTCTCCAGGGCAACAGTCGCACGTCTCGCAAGCACGGTATCGCTTCGGCCTGCCGAGCCGTCCAACCATCGGATAGGAAGTTGACCGCGCGATGACCTTCCCGCCGCTCGAACCGCGCCCGCACGACTTGTTCGCATTGTCCCCGGCAGCCCCGCCCTTCGCCGACGCTCCAGCGTGGGTCGAAGCATCGCTCGCGCGCGCGCCGTTCGTCGTCGTGCGACGCGCGCCGCGCATGGGTAGCGCCATCGCCGTCGGCATACGCGGGGCGGCCCGGAGTGAGCGATTCGGCACGTGGGTCGAGGCGCGTGACATCGAGTGCGTGCTGACGCCCGAAGCGTTGCGGCTGCGCGAGCCCGCCGCATCGCGCAGAGACATGCCCGCTTTTGCGCTGTTGCACGCCGTCGCGCCGATCGTCGACGCTGCCGGCCTCGGCTGGGGCCCCGCCGGAAGCACGGGGTTCGAACTGGCAAGCGGCCAGCCGACGGTCACGGCAAGCAGCGACCTCGACGTCATCGTGCGAGCGCCCGAGCCGCTCTCGCGCGCCGATGCCTCGCGTCTTCTGGATGCGCTCTCGCACGAAGCGCGACGCGCCGGCACGCGCATCGACGTGCAGATCGAAACGCCCGAAGCCGCGTTCTCGCTTGCGGAGTTCGCGCGGCAGAACGTGCGCGTGCTGCTTCGTCACGCCGACGGTCCGCGTTTCGCCGCCGATCCGTGGGCGGCGCCATGATCGCTTTTCTCTTTCCCGGACAGGGCGCGCAGACGCCGGGCTTCCTGCATCGGCTGGGCGCCGAGAAGCCGCATCCGGCTATCGCGCGCACGCTCGCGGAGGCGTCGGTGATTCTCGGCGAAGCCGTCTTATCGCTCGATACGGCCGACGCGCTCGCATCGACCGTCTCGGTGCAGATCGCGCTGACGGTGGCGGGCGTCGCGGCGACGCGTGCGCTCGCCGAAGAAGGCATCGAGCCGCAAGCGGTCGCGGGCCTGTCGATCGGCGCGTATGGCGCGGCGGTGGCCTGCGGCGCGCTCGCTTTCGACGATGCGTTGCGGCTCGTCCGCCTGCGCGCCACGCTGATGCGGGACGCCTATCCGCGCGGCTACGGGATGCTCGCGATACTCGGCCTCAACGAACGCGAGATTGCCAGCGTGATCGACGAGGCGCGCGCCGATGCCTACATCGGCAATTTGAACGCACCGCGGCAGATCGTCGTATCCGGCAGCGATGAAGGGCTCGACGCCGTGCGCGGACTCGCCCTGGCACGCGGCGCGCGCAAGGCGGAACGGCTGGCGGTGAGCGTGCCGTCGCATTGCGTGCTGCTGGAAGAAGCGGCCGTGCGGCTCGCCGAAGCCGCCGAGAAGGTGCGCTTCGTGGCGCCGCGCATCGCGTATGTCGGCAATCGCGGCGCACGCGTGCTCGCGCGCGCCGATGCAATCCGCGAAGACCTCGCGACCAACCTGCGCTACCCGGTGCGCTGGCACGATTCGACGATCGCGCTCGCCGAGCGCGGCGCGAGCGTGTTCGTCGAAATGCCGCCCGGCCGCACGCTGACTCAGCTCCTCTCCGAAGCCCTGCCCGAGACGCCGGCAATTGCCATGGAAGCGTCGCCGGTAGCATCAACGGCGGCGCGCGTGCGCGCGGCATGCCGACGCACGGATCACTGATTCGCTTGGCTCGCTGGCGTTCCGTCAGCGGCTTGTCAGCAAAATTAGGAATTGTCGGATAGCTTACGGCGATGCTGCCCTTGAGCATTGCGCTCCGTCCGCGAATCTTCGTGGACGGATCACAACAACTCATATAGGCAGACCATGAAACTCGTACGCATCGCCATCGCCGCATCCGCCGCCTTCACGCTCGCTTCGTGCAGCAGCGTCGCCAATCTGAGCCCGGACACGCTGCTGCAGTCGGGCCAGATGGCCACGCAGGCATTCACGCTCAGCGACGCCGACGTGCGCCAGCTCTCCGACAAGTCGTGCACGGAGATGGACGCGCAAAACAAGATCGCGCCGGCATCGAGCGCGTATGCGCAGCGCCTGAATCGCATCGCGAAGCAACTCGGCGACAACATCAACGGCGTGCCGGTGAACTATAAGGTGTACATCACGAAGGACGTCAATGCGTGGGCGATGGCCAACGGCTGCGTGCGCGTCTACAGCGGCCTGATGGACAAGATGAACGACGACGAAGTGCGCGGCGTCGTGGGTCACGAGATGGGCCACGTGGCGCTCGGCCACACGAAGAAGGCGATGCAGGTCGCCTACGCGACGTCGGCGGCGCGCTCGGTGGCATCGGCAGCGGGCGGCGTGGTCGGCAGCTTGTCGGCATCGCAGCTCGGCGATTTGTCCGAGAAGTTCGTCAACGCGCAGTTCTCGCAATCGCAGGAAAGCGCCGCGGACGATTACTCGTTCGATATGCAGAAGAAGAAAGGCTATAGCCCGGCCGGGCTCGTGACGGCGTTTCAGAAGCTGGCGGCGCTGGATGGCGGTAACTCGAGCATGCTGAGCTCGCACCCGTCGTCGCCGTCGCGCGCGAAGCATATTGAGGAGAGGCTTGCGGCGGCGAAGTGAGGTTGAGGAGCTAGCGTTGCTTCGACGGGATGCAGAAGCGGCTGGGTAGTTCCTGCGGACCTGCATCCTGCGCATTGTTGACGGTAGTTGACACCGGTTCGCGCAAGCGAGTCAGTCATGCGCGATCGGTGCTTGCGCCGGGGCGGCCAATTTCATCGACGAAATGCCGCCTCAGCCCAAGCGCCAATCGGCGCCTCTCTTTCACTTTGGGCAACAGTCTTTCGGCGCTCGATAGGCCCGGACGAGGTTCAAGAACGAGCCGGAGGCGCCGGATCGAGCACTCGGTCGCCGCGAGACAGTGAGTCAGTCGTTCAGTTCTAGATACCAGATAACCGCACCGGTCTTGCCACGTTCCGGCCCAGGCATCGGCTCACCTGCTTTCACGGTGACGCGCCGGTTCAGGTGGTGAGAGAACCATTCGCCGCTTCGCGGGCAGATATCGCCTGGACGAGCAGTTAGCAAGCGTCGATTGCGGATCACAGGCGGGGGTGGCGCGAAATACTCACGCTCGTCGTAAGGGATGGTTCCGTCCGCATACCGGGTATCCTTCCAGATCAAGCGCCAGCGCACGTCTTCTAGCGTGTCAGTGCCTTCGAATTGGTACTGGCTGGCGGTATCACCGGCAAGATAGTAATTCGGACAACGAACGCCGATCTTCGGATCGATGGACCAAGGCTCCCAAATGCCCGTTACGGGTATCTGACGACCGCTCCAGACCTCGCCTGTAGTGTTTTCGTTAGGTGGCGGGCAATGGCTGAGTTGCGTGGGAAAGTGGATCGCAGGTATGCCGTTGAATGATAGCGCGTCGAAGAAAATGCTTTCATATGTCCAGCACATTGCCGACCGAGACCTAGCGATTGGGCGACTGAAATAGATTCTTCCCTTCTTGTTGAGCGTCCCATAAAGCAAGGACATAAAATCAGCAGAACGATTCGCTTTGCCAAAGGTTCCTAGAGATTCATGCGCCGGCTTGCGATAACCAATCTTATAGAAAAGATCGCTCGGGTCGTCCGCCCCAAGTTCTTCGTACTTTCGCCCCCATATGTAGGTATGAAAAGCAAGCCCGTCCCGCAAGGAATCAAATGCTTCCGGGCGGCGCGCGGGAATTGTCAACAGTGGTTCAGCGTATTCCATTGGTTGCAGAAACCGCATGAACCGAACAAGGTCACCGCTATAGTCGATTTCGACCTCGGGCCGATTGATTTCGCGTTCAAAGTCGCTCAAAAATTCACGATAGAGGGCAATCGCGTGCCGCAGCAGCGTGGCGCTCGTGTATTTCTTAAGAAGGTAGAAAGCGCGGTCGCGGGCCTCGTCGTCGTTTTTCCCTGCGACATACAGAAAGGCGGACATGTCGATTATCCTCAGTGTTGCGGTTGTGCGCTGTCGCGACTGGGCAATGCGTGACCAGCAACCGCTGGCGCACGATTCGTATAGCCCTGCGGGACGGTCTTGTGGAGAATCTGATTCTTGTCCAGGTCGCGAACCGCCGCCCGTTCAGTCGGAGAAAAAATCACATCCTTCCAGTTCGTCGGCATCGCCATTATTTCTTGACGTAGTCTTCCAGCACCTTGTTATAGGGGTGACTGAAGTCAATGAAGTATTGCGTCTCGCCGCCTTTTAGCCATACTCCACCGTTGTTCTGTTTCTTCGCGGATGCATCGAAGTCACCCTCGCCCCAGCGCGGCTTGTAGCCCGGGTTCGCGTCATTAGCCTTGACCTGCAACGGGCGAGAATCCGGCCCAACCTTGATCCGGCCGACGCCCACAGGTGCGCCGCTCAGATCGGCATGGCCAGCGCCGTCCAGCGTGCCGCTGTAGCGTTTGCCGTCGTCGTAGTGAATCTCGAACTTCGCTCCCTGGACCGGTTCGTCGTCGTGATACAGGTGTGACAGGGACGACGTGTCGGTGTACGACCTCGGCGGAAACATGGGAGGCGTGGATTGGGGGCCATCGGTCTGGTGGTCGGCGGCGTGGACCAAAAACCGCCCGTTCGTAGCGCCAAGCAATCCAGCTGCGCTAAGTTCCAGAGTCGTGCCGGCTCCGTTGAAGCGTATGCCCTTCACGGCGGTCAGATTGATCCAGCCGTCCTCGCTCGCGATGTGGACGTCCTTCTTCGCGATCACATCAAGGCCGTCTTCCTGCGCCTCGATACGGATTTTTCCCGACGCGGCAACGAGCATCATTCCCGCCTTTCGCACGAACAGCGCAACGCCATTCATGACACTTGCGAACAACGAACGCGCCGCAGCGAAGCTGACGCTTCCGCCTGCTGTCACTGCAAAGTCTTGCTCGCTTGCAATGTGCGTGCTGCCCGCCGTTGTGGATTGAATGCCGGCCGGACTCGCCAAGGTCAGATGCGGCGCGGCGAACTCGGGGAACTCGCCCCTATCCATGTTCGCCGTGCCGGTACCGCGTAGCTCGTCGTTCGCCGCTTTGATGGACTTCGCCACGTCCGACTGATTGCCGCTCGCGTCCTGCGCACCGTGCTGCTGCGCAAGTTCGGCCATGCTTTCGTGAATGTCGCGCGCCTGCGTGAGCCGCGCAACAGTCTCGCCGATGTCCCTCGCCGGCGCGCTCGCGGCTTCGCGCGTCTCGGTCGTAACGAGCATGCCCTGATTGGCGCGCAACACGCCCCACGCATCCGTCGCCAACTCCCAGCCCAGCCCGCGCGCCTGCTGCCGTCCGTCGCCGTAGGCAATGCGCGTGTTGTAGCCGAGGACGAGGCGCGAATTGGCCTGATCGCTGGCCACCTGCACTTGCTGCTTGCCGGGCGTGTCATCGGTCACGACAACGTTGTG
This sequence comes from Caballeronia sp. LZ062, assembly GCF_031450785.1. NCBI lineage: Bacteria > Pseudomonadati > Pseudomonadota > Betaproteobacteria > Burkholderiales > Burkholderiaceae > Caballeronia > Caballeronia sp. LZ062. The sequence continues at coordinate 794,011 of NZ_JARTWB010000002.1, read as the reverse complement.
TCCTTGACCTTCGAACGCGTGACTCACCAAACCCGTGAGCGCCATGTTTTTCGGCAGCTTGAACGGCGGCGGATTGAACTCGTTCACCTTGCTCGACATGACGAACGGCTTGTCCGGGTCGCCTTCGTGATAGCCGACGGTGATCTCGTCGCCGACACGCGGCACCGATACGAAACTATGCGGCCCGCCATGCCACGGCAGCGACACGCGTAGCCAGCAACTCGAATTCTGGTCGTTCTCGCCGAGCCGGTCCCACTTGAACTGGCAGCGAATGCGCCCGTAGGCGTCGAGCCATATCGGTTGTTTGTCCGGCCCCGTTACAACGGCCGTTTCCGGGTAGGCGCGCGGCTTGTCCTTGGGCTTCAGTTTAAAAAAAGCATTGGCCGGCTGCACAACGAAATCCGTCTTGCAGTGATAGTGTGCATCGCTGCCCGATGTGGCGGTAAGCTCGTCCGGGTTGCGTACGTCGATGGACGTGGAGACGACGAGATATTCACGGTTGACCTCCGGTTGCGGGTGGCTCTTGAGCCGGAACCGTCTGCCGGTCATCATGCCGCGCGCGTTGGCCGTGCCATAGGCGCGCAAGCCCTCGCAACGCATGGACCCGACGCGCACCCACGCCAAATATTCGCCCTCGTTGCGAAAGTCGTTCGGCTGGCCGTCCAGCCCCATCGCACCCGCGAGCGGCTGCGTGTAGTCGCCCCAATGGTATTGCTCGATGTTGTCGAAAGATGAGTTGCTGTGATCGGACCTGTTCACCAAGAACGTGCCGTTCGACCGCGTATAGTCGTAGTCGTTGAGCGTGACGTCGCCCGCCGTAATCTGACGCGACACACGCAGGCTGTGAATATGCTCTTCGTCGATGCGCTTGTCCTCGGGCGCGTGGAAGAGAATTGTGTCGTATGCGTTCTTGTGGTCTTTATGCGAACCGGGCGAGTCGCATAGCATCAACGTCATGCCGTCGAAGTGATAATAGATTCCCCATTCGCTCCATAACTGGATGAGAAAATCATAATCGCTTTGCCAGAACTGCCGGATATAGTCGCGCTTCGGGAAGATGTTGTTATTGAGCAGGAACCCAGCCAGCCGGGTTTTCCACGGAAACTTATATTTCGTGCCCGTTAAGACGGCCTCGGTAGCCTCCAAAACCGTGACGTTTCGGAATATTCGATTGTCTTTATTCTGGCTCAAAAGCCAGAGCCACGGCCTAACCGTGAACTGATAATACGCGCGCCGCTCGTCGCTGCCGATTTGCTCGACAGCAGTAATGATGCCCTCGATCGTGCGCACGCCCGCGCCGACATTGCCCGCGCCTTGATTACCGGGTAAGCCCGGAACGAACGTTCCTTTCCCCTCAAATTCAATTCGAATTTTTACGATTTTGCCGATGTAATCATCGGGCTTTATCAGTTCGCGCGCTTTATAGAGTCGGAACGTCGGACTATCGAGCGTGGCAAAATCGACGCGGTATTCAAACAACTCGCCGAGCGTTTCCGTGCCTTTGACGCGCTGAGGCAGGAGAATATCGTCCTTGCCCCATGTGGGAAGGGCCTCGCATTGCACCTTCAGCGTGCGGCTTTGTAGCGGATTGAACATGACTATTGCCTCACGTCCTGATTAGAACCGCGCCGCAGGCGGTAGAGTCGCCGATATACGCGACGCGTCGCCCCTTATGGGTCATTTTTCCGCTCGCGTTGATAGGAAAGGTCCCGCCGCACATCGGGCACTCGGTTAGGTGTTGATCGAGCGCAACGGGAACACCTAAATGTTTGAAATCGGGCGCGGCTTGAATGACTATGCCGCCGTGAGTCGTCTTGTCGCCAAGGCGCGCCGCCTCGCGGCCGTTTGCATCCCTCATCCTTTGTTGTCCTTATGGCTTCGAAGATGGAAATGCGCGCATTGCAACCCACTCGTTCCGTCGTCGCTATCGGACAAGCCTTAAAACGGCACGCAGTAGCGTTCTGGAACGCACTCGTGGTCCGCCCTTGGCGAAGCGACGAAGGATGGATGTCGACGGGCGTTGAAAAGCAAGGAGAGATGCTTGGGCGCACCGCCTTGACGATCAGGCCATCCCTGCCAACCGGCGACCACAGCCAAGCAAACCGCGCTGGCACCGCAAAAACAAAAAGCCCCACAAGTCTTTCGACTTGCGGGGCTTTTCTCCTACCACTGGCGGAGACGGAGGGATTCGAACCCTCGATCCAGTTTTTAGCCAGATGCTCCCTTAGCAGGGGAGTGCCTTCGACCTCTCGGCCACGTCTCCCAAACTTTACGTTGCACCGGGAGTGCAGTGCAACGAGATCGAGATAATAGCCTGTTCAGCCGCAGCGGTCAAATTCGCATGACGATTTTTTCCAATCGATCAATTTCGAATCTCGCCGACAGCCGGAACCGCAACGGTGGGAAGAGAACGCTCAACCGCGATCCAGCTCGAACGCCTTATGCAGCGCGCGAACGGCCAACTCGGTGTACTTCTCATCGATCAGCACGGAAATCTTGATTTCGGAAGTCGAGATCATCTGGATGTTGATGCCCTCTTCCGACAACGTGCGGAACATCGTGCTCGCGATGCCCACGTGCGAGCGCATGCCCACGCCCACGACCGACACCTTCGACACCTTCGGATCGCCGAGCACGGTTTCCGCGTTCACGTGGCCCTTCACCTGGCCGTTCAGGATCTCCAGCGCGCGCTGGTAGTCGCCACGGCCCACCGTGAACGTGAAGTCCGTCTTGCCGTTCACGCTCTGGTTCTGAATGATCATGTCGATGTCGATGTTCGCATCGGCCACCGGACCGAGAATCTGATACGCGACGCCCGGCTTGTCGGGCACGCCCATGACCGCGATGCGCGCTTCGTCGCGCTGAAACGCGATGCCGGAGATAACTGCCTTTTCCATGTTCTCGTCTTCTTCAAAAGTAATCAGGGTGCCCGAGTGCATTTCGGCTTCGAGCGGCATGAGCGGATCGGTCAGGCTGGACAACACCCGCGTCTTGACCTGGTACTTGCCGGCGAATTCCACTGAGCGGATCTGCAGAACCTTCGAGCCCAGACTCGCCATTTCCAGCATTTCCTCGAACGTCACGCGATCCAGCCGGCGCGCCTCTTCGACGACACGCGGGTCGGTCGTATAGACGCCGTCGACGTCGGTGTAGATCAGGCACTCGTCGGCTTTCAGCGCCGCCGCAATCGCGACCGCCGATGTATCCGAGCCGCCGCGCCCGAGCGTCGCGATATGGCCTTCGGGATCGACGCCCTGAAAGCCAGTGATGACCACGACCTTGCCCGCGTCGAGGTCTTTCAGCACGCGCTCGCCGTCGATCTCGCTGATGCGCGCCTTCGTGAACGCGCTGTCGGTCTTGATGGGCACCTGCCAGCCGGCATAACTCACGGCGTCGAGGCCTTCGGCGTGCAGCGCGATGGCGAGAAGCCCGACGCTCACCTGCTCGCCCGTGGAGGCAATCATGTCGAGTTCGCGCGGGTCCGGGTTCGCCGTAATGTCTTTTGCAAGACCGAGCAGGCGGTTGGTTTCGCCGGACATCGCCGAGGGCACGACGACCATTCGGTGGCCGGCCTTGTGCCATTTGGCGACGCGCTTGGCGACGTTCTTGATGCGCTCGACCGAGCCCATCGAGGTGCCGCCGTATTTGTGTACGATGAGTGCCATTGTCGTTTTGAACTGAAGGGAAAACCGCGCTGACGCGCTCGATGCATGATGCTCGCTGTGCTATGGCGTTGCGCTCGACGGCTTCGGGGATAGGGGAAAGCCAGCAACGATACGCGGAGTGCCGCCGGATGCCCGCCGCTAGAGTTGCACTCGTGAGTGACCTGGCGCGCAAGGGGCGCATCACGGGCGAAATTCGCGTCTTTTGAACGGAGATGCCGCGCAAAGCGCGTGGCGGGCAAACGAGTTACGGTACCCGATCGAGGCCGAAATTTCAAGATTGGACGGCCGCGTGCGCCATTTTACCGGCTTCTGGCGAGTCGCCCGAATTGCCGCGTTCAGGCCAGCAGCAAATCCGGCCGCCAGACGATGCGCCGCAACGGCGCATGCGACGTCTCAGGCGCCACTTCGCGGTTCACGCCGACGAGCGGCACGAAGAGAAGCGCATCGCGAATGAAAAGCAGCGGCACGTCCCGCTTCCACGCCGGCACGCCGCGCTCCTGGAACAAATTCTTCAGCGTGCGGCTCGGCGCATCGGCGGAAAGACGCATGCGCTCGCCGCCCGCACGCGATCGCGCGATGATCGGCGCCGCGCGCAGCAAGCCCTCCGCGACGACATCGCTACCGGGCGAGGCGGCCGGCTCGAACACGAACGAGCCTCGCCACTGCGGCAGCCGCCAGACTTCATCGCCTTGCCAACGCAATTCGCTGTGCGGCTTGGCCACTGCCGCGCCCTGATCGAGATCGGGTGCATCCGCGCTGTCGCCCGTTTCCCAGAACAACGCATTGCGATAAACGCGCAGACACCGCCCCGCATGATCGACGCGCAGCGCGTGGCCCTCGCGTGCGCTGGCCGCGTGCCGAAGCTGGCGCAGCATATCGGCGATACGCGCCGTCGATGCAGCCGGCAAGTCGCGTGTGCGCATCCAGTAACGTAGTAAGTTGACGGCGCGTTCGTCGTCGAGCGGCAGCAGCGCGTCGAGTGCGAGCGCGCCCTCTTCTTCGCCCTGCGCGGTTTCCAGGTCGAGGCGCGCCAGATCGTCGAGCAGCCGCTGCGCCGATGCCGCGTGCGACGCCGTGCGCGCGAGGGCATCGCGAAAGCCGGGAAAATGCACGGCGAGCACGGGCAGCACATCGTGTCTCAGCGCGTTGCGCGCGTAGCGGGTATCGGCGTTCGATTCGTCCTCGATCCAGCTCAGATCGCGCTCGTGCGCGTACTGCTCCAGTTGCGCGCGCAAAAGCCGCAATAGCGGGCGCAGGCGCGGCACGTTCGCGCCGTCGAGCCGCTGCGGGGCCATCGCGGCGAGCCCCGCGACGCCCGCGCCGCGCAGCAGTTGCAGCAGCACGGTTTCCGCCTGATCGTCCGCGTGATGAGCGATCAGAAGCGCCGCCGCGCCGTGCGCGTCGCAGAGTTCGTCGAGCGCGCGATAACGCGCATCGCGCGCGGCGGCTTCCAGGCTCGCGCCGCCCGCGCGCATCACGTCGACATGGCGCACCGCATAACGCACGCCGAGCGATGCCGCGAAGGCCTCGCAATGCGCGTCCCACGCATCGGCGTTCGGGCTGAGTCCGTGATGCACATGAAAAGCGACGACCCCCGCCGCGCTGTGAACGCGCACAGCGGCATCGAGCAAAACGGTGGAATCAAGTCCGCCGCTGAGTGCGACGGCAAGCAGCGCATCGGCGGCGAGTCCGGCATCGGCCACCGCGGCGCGGACCGCCTCGAACACGAGGCGGCCGGCCGGGGTTTCGCTGTCGGAAGTCACGAGAATCGTGAAGAGATGGAAGAATGAAACGTAAGGACGGCGCAATCATGCGCCGGGCAGCGATTCCTTGAACTTGCCGTAGGCCATGATCTTGTCGAAGCGGCGATCGCGCAGATCCTGCACGCTCAAGCCCTGGAACTGACGTAGCGAATCCGCGAGCGCGCGGCGCAGGAGCGCGGCCATGCCCTTCGGATCGCGATGCGCGCCGCCGAGCGGCTCGTTCACGATCTTGTCGATGAGGCCGAGCGCCTTCAGGCGATGCGCCGTCAACCCGAGCGCTTCGGCCGCTTCGGGCGCCTTCGCCGCGCTCTTCCACAGAATGGACGCGCAGCCTTCCGGCGAGATCACCGAATACGTGGAGAACTGCAGCATCATGACGGTGTCCGCGACCGCGATGGCCAGCGCGCCGCCCGAGCCGCCTTCGCCGATGATCGTGGTGATGATCGGCGTCTTGAGTTCGGCCATGACGAAGAGATTGCGGCCGATGGCTTCGGACTGCCCGCGCTCTTCCGCGCCGATGCCCGGATACGCGCCCGGCGTGTCGACGAACGTGAAGATGGGCATGCTGAACTTTTCGGCGAGGCGCATGAGGCGCTCGGCCTTGCGATAGCCTTCCGGGCGCGGCATGCCGAAGTTGCGCAGCGCGCGCTCCTTGGTGTCGCGGCCCTTCTGATGACCGATCACCATGCACGGCTGGCCGTTGAAGCGCGCGAAGCCGCCGACGATAGCGAGATCGTCCGCGAAAGAACGGTCGCCATGCAGTTCGTGGAAGTCGGTGAACAGTTCGTTCACGTAGTCGAGCGTGTAAGGCCGCTGCGGATGACGCGCGATTTGCGAAACCTGCCACGGCGACAGGTTCGCGTACAGATCCTTGGTGAGCTGCTGGCTCTTCTTCGACAGCCGCTCGATTTCTTCCGAGATATCGACAGCGGAATCGTCCTGAACGAAGCGGAGTTCTTCGATCTTCGCTTCGAGTTCAGCGATCGGCTGCTCGAAATCCAGAAACGTGGTCTTCATGTGTTCGAGTCCTTGAACAACGGGCAGGGGCGCAAGGGCGTCTATTCTAACCGCGTCCGTCCCTGTTAAAAACGCGCGGGAACTATCGATTATAAATCAACGATAGCCCGGCAAATGCTGTTGCGAATCAGTGGTCTGCGGGAATCGGATTGAGGCTGCGCCACATGTACCACGTCGCGACGGTTCGCCACGGCTCCCAGTTCGCCGCGACTTCCCGCGCTTCGCTGCGCGTGACCGGCTCGCCGCTGAAGTAATTGACGCTGATGGCCTGAATGAGACCGAGGTCGTCGAGCGGCAGCACGTTCGGGCGCGACAGGTTGAAGATGAGAAACATCTCCGCCGTCCATCGGCCGATGCCGCGAATCTGCGTGAGTTCGGCGATGACCGCTTCGTCGTCCATCGACGCCCACGTACCGACATGCAGCGCGCCCGAGACGAAGTGCTGCGCGAGATCGAGTATGTACTCGGTCTTGCGCTTCGAGAGCCCGCATCCTTGCAGTTTCTCTGCGCCGAGCGCGATGAAGTCCGCCGGCACAATGGCGGGACACGCGGTCTTCACGCGCTCCCAAATGGCTTGCGCGGCTTTCACCGAGATCTGCTGGCCGGCAACGGATCGCGCGAGCGTCGAAAAGGGATCGCCGAGATTGACGAGATGCATCTGCCCGAACTTCGGGATCAGCTTCTTGAGAATGCGGTCGCGCTTCATAAGGTCGGCGCAGGCCTTGTCCCAGTAATCGGGACGCACGATCTCGCGCGTGAGGCCGCCCACTTGCACCGGCACGGCGGCATCGGTTGTGACTGCGCGCGACTTGCGAACGACTTCGCCCTCCTTCTCTGCGACGAGCGATTGCACGTTCGCCGCAACGCTCGCGGATGCGCGGCCGCTGCTCTTCGCACGCGGCGCCGGAGCAGGAACGATTGCAGCCTTCGATGTGCGGGCGACGACATCTTCGCCGTTGACGCGGCGTGCCCCGTTCACCTTCGCACTCGCCGTTTCCTTCGATGCGCGCTTGACCGCGGTCTTGCGCGGCGCCGCGGCAGAGGCACTCTCTGTCTGCGTGCTTGCATTCAACTGCGCACCGCGCGTCCGCTTCGTTGCGGGCGACGCAGCACTTCCTGACGCCGGTCGCTTGACCGGCGTCTTCCTGGCCGTTGCCATCTTGCCTCCTGCCTGGCGAGTCGATCAGAGGGTTCGAAGGTGCGCGTTCAAACGCGACGCCATTCGGTCGACCCACCCGGTTTGTCTTCAAGTGCAATCCCGGCTTCGAGCAACTGGGCGCGAATCCGGTCTGCTTCGGCATAGTTCTTCGCCTGTTTCGCGGCGATGCGCTCGGCGATCTTCGCTTCGATCTCGTGTGGCGAAAGACCTTCTGCCGCGGCGGTGCCGCCTGCTTGCTGCAGAAAGGCGCGCGGCTCGCGGCCGAAGAAACCGAGCACCTGACCCAGGCTCTTCAACTGACGCGCGAGCGCGGCATCACGCGTGCGGTTCACTTCGCTTGCGAGATCGAACAGCACGGACACGGCCACCGGCGTGTTGAAGTCGTCGTTCATCGCAGACTGGAAACGCTGCGCGTTGGCCTCGTTCCAGTCAAGTTGCTGATTGTCCGGCTCGACATCCTTCAATGCTGTATACAGGCGTGTCAGTGCGTTTCTTGCATCGTCGATATGCACGTCGCTGTAATTCAGCGGCGACCGATAGTGTGCCCGTGCAATAAAGAAACGCACGACTTCGGCATCAAATTTTTCGAGCACTTCGCGGATCGTGAAGAAGTTGCCGAGCGACTTCGACATCTTCTCGCTGTCGATCTGCACGAAGCCGTTATGCATCCAGTAGTTCACGAAGGTCTTGCCCGTGGCGCCTTCGCTTTGCGCGATCTCGTTCTCGTGATGCGGGAACTGCAAGTCCTGCCCGCCGCCGTGAATGTCGAAGTGTTCGCCGAGCAGCTCGCACGCCATTGCGGAACATTCGATATGCCAGCCCGGCCGGCCGCGTCCCCACTGCGAGTCCCAGCCGGAATCGGCGGGCTCGCCCTCCTTCGCGTGTTTCCACAACACGAAGTCGAGCGGGTCTTCTTTCGCATCGTTGGCCGCGACGCGCTCGCCCGCGCGCAAGTCTTCCAGCGACTTGCCCGAGAGCTTGCCGTAGCCCGTGAACTTGCGCACCGCGTAGTTCACGTCGCCGTCCTTCGCGTGATAGGCATAACCGTTCGCCTGCAACGCATCGATCATGCCGAGCATCTGCGGGATGTAGTCGGTCGCGCGCGGCTCGAGGTCGGGCCGCGCGACGCCGAGCGCATCGGCGTCTTCGTGCATCGCCGTGATGAAGCGCTGCGTGAGCGACTTGATGGACTCGTTGTTCGCGACCGCGCGACGGATGATCTTGTCGTCGATGTCCGTGATGTTGCGCACGTACGTGACGTTGTAGCCGAGCGTGCGCAACCACCGCTGCACGACATCGAACACGACCATGACGCGAGCATGACCGATGTGACAATAGTCATAGACCGTCATTCCGCAGACGTACATGCGTACCTCGCCGGGGCGAAGCGGCGTGAAGGTTTGCTTGTCACGCGCGAGCGTGTTGTAGATGCGCAGCGAATTCATAGAGGACAGTGCGTGTGCCGGAACCAACCGTGCGTTGAGTCGCAAACGGCGTGCTCGATACTGCGGGGCGGGGAAGACGCACACGCGAGCGCGAACACGACGGTCAGACGACCAGGACGGAGACGGCCACGAGTGGCAAAGACAGTCGGATGTCGGCAGCGCGTGAGCACGAGCGCAATGTCGTGTGCAAGGCGCGTGCGCGGAACGTCCGGACCTTTTGTTAGAATAGGTCGGAGTATAACACCCGGATTTATGCCCATGAAACCTCCAGGCGGCCGCACGGCGGGCAGTGCCACGCGTGCTTCGTGCTTCGCTTTCGCCCTCGCCGTTCATGGTGTTTCGTGCTTCGCCCGGCAGTTGCTTTTCAAGTCGTTCACAGCCGAGCTTCCGGGTTCTCCGGTTGTCTCCCGCCTCATTCCCTGACCCATATTCAAGTGACTCACGCCCAAGCGCGCATGCCTCTGCCACTCTTTCGCCGGCCCGCTGCCGATCGTTTCCGCAACCGCTTCAACGCGACGCTTGCGCGCACCGCCGCCGTCGCCGTGATCGGCGTCGCCGCGTGCTTCGGTTGGTCGAACGCGGCGCTCGCTCAAGTGTCCGCTGCCACGGCGGACGGCACGCCTCAGATCGACGCCTCCATCGCCAATAAAGACTGGAACGCCGCACTCACGCAGCTCGACGCGCAGCTCGCCACGCATCCGCGCGACGTGCAGGCGAAGTTCAAGCGCGCGACCGTGCTCGCTCGCCTGAATCGCGACGACGAAGCTATCACCGCATTCACCGAACTCACGCAGGCTTATCCCGAATTGCCCGAGCCGTACAACAATCTCGCCGCGCTGTACGCGAAGAAGGGGCGCTACGAAGACGCGCGCGTCGCGCTGGAGACGGCGGTGAAGGCCAACCCCGGCTATGCGCTGGCCTACGACAATCTCGGCGATCTGTATCTGCGGCTCGCGAGCGAATCGTACAAGCGCGCGCAATCGCTCGGCTCGACGAGTCCGCTCACGCGCCAGCGCGTCACCGCAATTCAGAACATCATCACGCCGCCGCCGAGAAAGCGCGGGACGGCCGCGGCCTCGGGCGCGCAGGCGGCATCCGCGCCTCGCGCGGCATCGGATGAATGGGCGCCCACGCCGGGCTCCAACGTCACGACCATGCCCTCGCCCGACAGTTACTCGCCGTTCGGCGGACCGACCGGCCCGCTGCCCACGTCGCCTTATGTCGCGCCCAGCGGGCAGCAGCCTTAAGACAAACCTGCGCGAACCCGCGCGCGCAGGCGGTAAGCTGTCGTCCTGCGCCGCGCGATAGCGCGACGCTTTGCATCCATCAATCGAGGATCCGACTTCATGAAATTGCTGATGTTGGCGCTGTCCGGCGCCGCCCTGATCGCGACCGCCCCCGCCTTTGCTCAACCAGGGCAACCCGCGCAGGCCGCGCATCCGAACGTGCTATTCAAGACTTCGCAAGGCGACATCCGCGTCGAGCTGTATCCTGAGAAGGCGCCGAAGACGGTTGAGAACTTTCTCGCCTACGTGAAGTCCGGTCAGTACAGCGGCACGATTTTTCATCGCGTGATCCCCGGCTTCATGATTCAGGGCGGCGGCTACAGCACGAGCTTCGCGGAGAAGCCCACGCGCGCGCCCATTCCGCTCGAAAGCCGTAACGGCCTGAAGAACGGGACCGGCACCATCGCGATGGCGCGCACGAGCGATCCGAATTCGGCAACGGCCCAGTTCTTCATCAATACGGTCGATAATGCCGGGCTCGACTATCCAAATCCGGACGGCAACGGCTATGCCGTGTTCGGCAAGGTCGTCTCCGGAATGGATGTCGTGAAGAAGATTGAAGCCAGCCCGACCACCACGCGCGGGCCGATGGCGGACGTGCCGCAAAAGCCGACCGTGATCGAGTCGGCGACCGTGGTGTCCCAGTAACACGAACACTCGCGGCGGCGCGCGATGGTCGCGCGCCGCTCATTCCGCTCATTCAACACACCGGAGAAAGAACATGGTCGAACTGCATACGAACCACGGCGTCATCAAGCTCGAACTCGACGCCGAAAAGGCGCCGAAGACCGTCGAGAACTTCCTCAACTACGTGAAGAAGGGCCACTACGACAACACGGTGTTCCATCGCGTGATCGACGGCTTCATGATTCAGGGCGGCGGTTTCGAGCCGGGCATGAAGCAGAAGCCGACCGACGCGCCGATCCAGAACGAAGCCAACAACGGCCTCACGAACGACACCGGCACCGTCGCGATGGCGCGCACGAACGATCCGCACTCGGCCACCGCGCAGTTCTTCATCAACGTGAAGGACAACGACTTCCTGAACCACTCGTCGCCGACGCCGCAAGGCTGGGGTTACACCGTGTTCGGCCGCGTCGTCGAAGGACTTGATGTGGTCGAGAAGATCAAGAAGGTCAAGACGGGCTCGAAGGGCTTCCACCAGGACGTGCCGGTCGATGACGTGATCATCGAGAAGGCCGTGGTGGTCTGATCGTTCATCGCATGATCGATACGAAGGCTCTCGGTCGCGAATTGAAAGACGAAGCAGCGGGCAGCGCGCACGACGCGCGCCCGCTGTTTTTCATTTCGGACCTGCACTTGAGCGAGGCGATACCGAACACGGTCGCCGCGTTCGAACATTTCATCGAAGTCACGGCCAACGAGGCGGACTCCGTTTTCATTCTCGGCGACCTGTTCGAGTTCTGGGTCGGCGACGACGTGCTCGACCCCGCCGTGGACCACGAGCGCGCACGCTTCGCCCGGCGCATGACGAAGCTCATGCACACGCTGTCCGAGCGCGGCATCGGCCTGTATGTGATGCACGGCAATCGCGACTTCCTGCTCGGCAAGCGCTTCATGCGCGAAGCCGGCGCCATGCTGCTGCCCGATCCGTACGCGATGACCGCGTTCGGCACGCGCATCGTGCTCGCGCACGGCGACGCGCTCTGCACGGCCGATCGCGCGTATCAGCGGTTCCGCCACTTCGCGCGCAATCGTTACGCGCAACGCGCTTTCCTCGCGCTGCCGCTCGGCGCGCGGCTCGCCATCGGCCAGCGCATGCGGAGCAAGAGCGAAGGGGCGCGCATGAACGGCGCATCGCCGAAATACGACGTGACGCGCAAGGCCGTGTCGGAGCTTTTCATCCGAAGCCGCGCGCATACGTTGATTCACGGCCACACGCACCGCCCCGCGATGCATCGCGAAGTGGAAGGCGTGCGCTGGGTCCTGCCCGATTGGGAACTGGATATCGAGGCGCCGCGCGGCGGCTATTTACGCCTGGATGCCGGCGGCGTGCGCGCGTTGCCGTTATGACTGGCGTTCGGCGCTGCGCGCCTCGCCTTCCATCACTTTAGAAAGGCGCTTCAGGTCGAGCAGCGCCGCGCAGTCGATGCCGTGCAGCACCTCGACGCGCGCGCGTTGCCCTATAGCTGGCGTTCGGCGCTGCGCGCCTCGCCTTCCATTACTTTCGAGAGGCGCTTCAGGTCGAGCAGTGCCGCGCCGTCGATGCCGTGCAGCGCCTCGACGCGCGCGCCGAGCCGCTCCAGTGCCGCGACGATCTCGTCGGTGCGCTGCGCCTGCGTCGATGCGTGATCGATCAGGCCGTGAATCGCGAGCGACACGGGATCGTCCGCGTTCGGCGTGATGCCGTATGCGCAGAACGCGGCGTTCGCGCTCTCGCGCGCATCGGGCTTCTTCGCGACCGCCGGCATCACGACGCGCGCCGGATTGCCGACCGCCGTGCCGCCCGCGGGAACCGGCTTCACGACGACCGCGTTCGAGCCGATCTTCGCTTCTGCGCCGACCGTGAAGCTGCCGAGCACCTTCGCGCCCGCGCCCACGATCACGCCGCGCTCCAGCGTCGGATGCCGCTTCGCACCGCGCGAGAGCGAGGTGCCGCCGAGCGTCACGCCTTGGTAAATGGTGCAGTCGTCGCCGACGATAGCCGTCTCGCCGATCACGACTCCCATGCCGTGATCGATGAACACGCGCCGCCCGAGCGTCGCGCCCGGGTGGATCTCGATGCCGGTCAGAAAGCGCGCAATCTGCGACACGAAGCGCCCGAGCCAGCGCCAGCCGCGATGCCAGCAGCCGTGCGCGAAACGATGCAGGACGATGGCATGCAGCCCCGGATAACACGTCACGACTTCAAAGACGCTGCGAGCGGCGGGATCGCGCTCACGAATGGCGGCGATGTCTTCGCGAAATCGGTCGAACATGGCGGTGATCTCAGTCGGGGATGGGTTGCGCTGGGGTAGCGCGGTGCTTAGCTGCGAAAGCGCAAAGCTTATGTCGGCGAGCCGTTTTCCGCCGATTGTAGGACGAGCGAGCCGCCCGTGCAGGACGCGCCCCGTGCCCCCGATGACCGCGCGGTCGCGCTCACGGCTCCTTACCACCCAGAAGAATATGCTTTGCAATGCCGCGAAGAATGTTCACTTCCTCACGTTCGAGACCTGCTCGTGCAAAAAGACGCCGCACGCGCGACATCAGTTTCTTCGGATTCGCCGGGTCGAGGAACGAGAGCGCGATCAATGCCTCTTCGAGGTGCGCGTACATGCCCTCGATTTCATCACTCGATGCAAGCTGCCCCACCGTTTCGACGGGCGTCGCCACCGGCGCACGCGGTGCAACCGGCGCGGCTTGATGGAACGCGAGCCGCAATTCATAAGCAAGCACCTGAACCGCCTGCGCGAGATTGAGCGAGCTGTACGCAGGATTGGCCGGAATATGCGCGAGCGCGCTGCAACGCTCGACATCCGCGTTCGAGAGTCCCGTGCGCTCGTTGCCGAACACGAGCGCGATGTCTCCCTGATGCGCTAATTCGCGCGCGCGTTCTGCCACGGCGCGCGGCGGCATGTGCGGCGGACCGTATTCGCGCGTGCGCGCGGTGAGCGCGACGGACCAGCGCACGCCGACGAGTGCCTCCGCGAGCGTGGCGACGACATGCGCGGACGCGAGCACGTCGTCCGCGCCGGAAGCCATCGCGATGGCTTCCGGCTCGTTCTTCACATCGGCGACGCGCGGCGCGACGAGCACGAGGCGCGCAAAGCCCATCGTTTTGAGTGCGCGAGCCGCGGCGCCTACATTGCCCGGATGACTAGGCTCGACAAGAATGAACCGTGTGGACGTGAAGCCACCGGCAGGATGGGAGAGATCGTTGGATTCCAAGGCGCGATTCGTGCGTTCGAGTTGCAAATGAGTAGCGGAACTCATCCGCGCAAGCAACGCGCAGAAGTAGCCCGCGGGAAGAACCCATTATGTTATCGCCGATTCGCACGGGCAGCCGCGCCTCGATGCGCCGCCGCGCATTCGGGTAAAATGGCCCCTTCGCGCTTCGTGAACGTCTGCGGGCGCCCCGCTCTTATCCAATTCGTCTTTCGTCGACCTAGTCGTTGTCGCCAACCCATCTTGCTAATGCATCGCCCGCGCACGTCAGTGCCACGCGCGGCGGTCAAAGGATTTCGCTCATGCATCCGATGCTCAACATCGCTGTCAAGGCCGCGCGCCGCGCCGGACAGATCATCAACCGCGCGTCGCTGGACCTGGACCGTCTCCTCGTCAGCAAGAAACAGCACAACGACTTCGTGACGGAAGTCGACAAGGCGTCGGAAGCGGCCATCATCGAGACGCTGCACACCGCCTATCCCGATCACTCGATTCTCGCGGAAGAGTCCGGCAAGGACGATCGCGAATCCGATTATCAGTGGATCATCGATCCGCTCGACGGCACCACCAACTTCATCCACGGTTTCCAGTACTACTGCGTCTCGATCGCGCTCGCACACAAGGGCACGGTCACGCAGGCGGTCGTCTACGATCCGACGCGCAACGATCTCTTCACCGCATCGCGCGGCGGCGGCGCGTATCTGAACGAGCGGCGCATCCGCGTCGGCAAGCTGGACCGTCTCTCGGATGCGCTCATCGGCACGGGCTTTCCGTTCCGCGACGGTCAGGGGCTCAATGCCTACACGCGCCTTTTCAGCGAAATGACGATGTCGTGCGCCGGGCTGCGCCGGCCGGGCGCGGCGGCGCTCGATCTCGCGAACGTCGCAGCGGGCCGGCTCGACGGCTTCTTCGAGCAGGGCATTCATCCGTGGGACGTGGCGGCGGGCAGCCTGATCGTGACCGAAGCGGGCGGTCTCGTCGGCAACTACACGGGCGAATCGGACTTCCTGTTCCAGAATGAGATCGTCGCGGCTAACCCGAAGGTCTACGCCCAGATGGTCAAGATTCTCGACATGTATTCGCGCACACGTCTGACGGGCGAATAACCCAAAGCACGCGCTACATCGCTTTGCCGGAGCGCGCGCCGCCGCGCTCCGTTCCGCTGTTTTTCGACGGGCGCGACGCGTGTTCTGCAGTCAACGCCGCGCTCGGCTAGAGTGCAGTCTTTTAGCCGCGCAGTCTTTTAGCCGCATCCTCGGGCCGCCCTTTTCCCCCTTCCCTTTCGGCGCCACGCGCCCCGGCCGCAAGCACGCCATGAAAAAAGGCTTCTATACGATCATCGCCGCGCAGTTCGTGTCTTCGCTGGCGGACAACGCGCTTCTGATCGCCGCAATCGCGATGCTCGCCGTCGTGCATTCCGCGCCGTGGGTCACGCCGCTCTTGCAGATTTTCTTCACCGTGTCGTACGTGGTGCTCGCGCCCTTCGTCGGCGCATTCGCCGATGCGCTGCAAAAGCGCCATGTCATGTTCGTCTCGAATGCGCTGAAAGCCGGCGGCTGCGCGTTGATGATCGCGGGCGTGCACCCGATGATCGCGTATGGCGTCGTCGGCCTGGGCGCGGCGGCGTATTCGCCGGCCAAGTACGGCATCCTCACCGAACTGCTGCCGCCGCAGAAGCTGATCGCGGCGAACGCGTGGCTCGAATCGGCAACGGTCGGCTCCACCATCATCGGCACCGTGATCGGCGGCGCGCTCGTGAGCCAGGTCGTCGAGCGCTGGGTGTCGCAGGCGCATGTGCCGCTCGTCAGCAGCGCCGCACACGCCTCCATGTTCGCCGTCATGCTGATCTACGCATCGGCGGCCGCCATTAACGCATTCATTCCCGATACCGGCGCGCGCTACCCGAACCTGCTGACGCAGCCGACGCGCCTCGTGCACGACTTCTCGCACTGCTTCAAGGTGCTGTGGAGCGACAAGCTCGCGCAGATCGCGCTGTGGGTCACGACGCTCCTGTGGGGCGCGGCCGTCACGCTGCAACTGCTGGTGCTCAAATGGGCCGACGCGAACCTCGGCTTGTCGCTCTCGAAGGCAGCGGTGTTGCAAGGCATCACGGGCGTCGGCATTGCGCTCGGTGCGGCGGCGGCATCCGCGTGGATATCGCTCAGGCAGTCGCTGAAGGTGCTGCCGGTCGGCGTGCTGATCGGCGCGGTGGCGATTGCCATGGCGTTCTACAACAAGGACCTGTTCCCGGCCGGCGCGGGTGTTCACGTCGGGCCGTTCTTCGCGCCGGCGTACATCCTCATGGCGTATCCGCTGATGATCGCGCTCGGCGGTCTGTCGGGTTTCTTCATCGTGCCGATGAACGCGATCCTGCAACATCGCGGCGCAACGCTGCTGTCGGCGGGGCATTCGATCGCCGTGCAGAATTTCAATCAGAACCTCGCGGTACTCGCGATGCTCGGCGCCTATGCACTACTCTTGACGGAGAAGGTTCCGGTGCAGTGGATCACCGTCGTGTTCGGCACCTTCGTCTGCGGGATGATGGCGCTTGCAATGCGCCGCCATACGCGCAACGAACGTGAAGTGGATCTCGGCGCGCTCGTCGAGGAATGAACCTTGCTTACGGGTTGCATCCGGCTGCGTGCGCCAGCGTTCGATTCAGGGAGGAACGATGGCGGACGTGTTGAAGGTGTAGCAGCAGGGAACGCGCAACAGCGCAAGGGGCCGCGCGGGCCGTGTCAAGCAGCCACCGCGCAGCCATTCTCCGGCACGTCAAATAAAGGAGCAATGAAATGGGATTGTTTTCACGTTCGACGCTCGACAGCAAGATCAATGGCGCAGCCGATGTCGGCCAACGCGCCGTGCGCGGTGCGGGCGATGTCGTCGATTCGGCGAGCGATCAGCTGCGTAGCCTGCTCGACGATCTGGAAAGCGCTCTGCACGGCGGGAAGGACATCGACGCCGACCGCCTTCGCAAGCAACTGCAATCGAAGCTGAAGTACGCGCGCTCGCAGATGGACGGCGCGAGCTCGGCCATCACCGACAAGCTCGGCGATGCAGCGGGTTATGCCGACGACTTCGTCCACGACAAACCGTGGCACACGCTCGGCGCGGTGGCGGGTCTCGCGCTGCTCGTCGGCTTTCTGGCGGGACGCTCGTAAGCATCGCGCATCGTTTGCATGGGACACCGGGGCCGCCGATTGCAACCGATCGGCGGCCCCGGTTGCTATCTGGCGGACCGTAGCGCGGCCTATGCCGTTCGGCCGGCTCCGTGGTCTGAGCACGACGGGTTAAACTCTTGCACTATCGGCTGGATCGCGGCTGAGCGCACGTTGCGTTCGGCCCGTCGGCTCTTACCGCACGCAAGATGGGCAATCACACGGCAACTCCCGACTCTCCTACCGCCCCGGCCGCAGCCGCGCTTCCGGCGGCGGTTCCGGCCGCGCTTCCGGCCGCGCTTTCGGCCGCGCTTCCGGCCGATTTCGCGCAGCACACGCCCATGATGCAGCAGTACCTGCGCATCAAGGCGGAGCATCCCGGCACGCTCGTGTTCTATCGCATGGGCGATTTCTACGAGCTCTTCTTCGACGATGCCGAGAAAGCCGCGCGCCTGCTCGATCTCACGCTCACGCAGCGCGGCGCTTCCGGTGGCAATCCGATCCGCATGGCGGGCGTGCCGCATCACGCGTGCGAGCAATATCTCGCCAAGCTCGTGAAGTTAGGTGAGTCGGTCGCCATCTGCGAACAGATCGGCGACCCGGCCACATCCAAGGGACCGGTCGAGCGCAAGGTCGTGCGCGTGGTCACGCCCGGCACACTCACCGACGCGGCGCTGCTCTCCGACAAGAGCGATGTCTATCTGCTTGCGCTCTGCCCCGCGCACAACCGGCGCGGCGTGGTCACGAGCGTCGGTCTCGCGTGGCTCAATCTCGCGAGCGGCGCGCTGCGGCTCGCGGAAGTCGCGCCGGAGCAAGTGGCAACTGCGCTGGAACGCATCCGTCCGTCAGAGACGCTCATCGCCGATACCGTCAGCGACATGCAGGCGACCTTCGGCGTGACGAACCTCGCCGCGCCGACGCGCGTGCCGGCCTGGCACTTCGATGTCGGCTCCGGCACGCAGCGCCTTCGCGAGCAACTCAACGTAGCGAGCCTCGACGGCTTCGGCGGCGAAACGCTCACCTGCGCGTGCGGCGCGGCGGGCGCGCTCCTGTTGTACGCCGCGGCCACGCAAGGCCAGCAGTTGCGCCACGTGCGCAGCCTGAAGGTTGAACATGAATCGGAATACATCGGGCTCGATCCGGCGACGCGCCGCAATCTCGAACTGACCGAAACCCTGCGCGGCACCGAATCGCCGACGCTCTGCTCGCTGCTCGATACCTGCTGCACGAGCATGGGCAGCCGCCTCTTGCGTCACTGGCTGCATCATCCGCCGCGCGATGCGTCCATCGCGCAAGCCCGTCAACATGCGATCGGCGCGCTGCTGGACGCCCCGGCGGGGAGCGGGCTCGATGCGCTTCGCACCGCGCTCTCCAGGATCTCGGACATCGAACGCATCACTGGGCGGCTCGCGCTGCTCTCGGCACGCCCGCGCGATCTGTCGAGCCTGCGCGACACGTTCGCAGCGCTGCCCGACCTTCAGATGCTCGTCGCCGCGTTGCCCGCGCAATCGCCGGCACTCGCGCGCATCGGCGCGGCGCTCGAGCCGCCGCGCGAATGCCTGGATCTGCTCACGAGCGCCGTCGCGCCCGAGCCTGCTGCGCTGGTTCGCGACGGTGGCGTGATCGCACGCGGCTACGACGCCGATCTCGATGAACTGCGCGATATTTCGGAGAACTGCGATCAATTCCTGATCGGCCTGGAAGCGCGCGAGCGGACACGCACGGGCATCGGCAATCTGCGTGTCGAGTACAACCGGGTGCACGGCTTCTATATCGAAGTGACGCGCGGTCAGACCGACAAAGTGCCGGACGATTACCGCCGTCGTCAGACGCTGAAGAACGCCGAGCGGTACATCACGCCGGAGTTGAAGGCGTTCGAGGACAAGGCGCTGTCCGCGCAGGAGCGGGCGCTGGCCCGCGAACGCGCGCTCTATGAAGCGCTTCTGCAGAACCTGCTGCCCTTCCTCGAAGATTGCCAACGCGTCGCAAGCGCGCTCGCCGAACTGGACTTGCTCGGCGCGTTCGCGGAGCGGGCGCGCGCGCTCGATTGGGTCGCGCCGGAGTTTTCGGCGAATGCCGGCATCGATATCGAACAGGGACGGCACCCGGTCGTCGAAGCGCAGGTGGAACAGTTCATCGCGAACGATTGCTGCCTGGGCGTAGACCGCAAGTTGTTGCTCATCACCGGCCCCAACATGGGCGGCAAGTCGACGTTCATGCGGCAGACGGCTCTTATTGCGCTGATGGCGTACGTCGGCAGCTATGTGCCCGCCAAACGCGCGCGCTTCGGCGCACTGGACCGCATCTTCACGCGCATCGGCGCGGCGGACGATCTCGCGGGCGGACGCTCCACGTTCATGGTCGAGATGACGGAAGCCGCCGCCATTCTCAACGACGCGACGTCGTCCAGCCTCGTGCTCATGGACGAGATCGGCCGCGGCACATCCACATTCGACGGCCTCGCGCTCGCGTGGGCCATCGCGCGGCATTTGCTCTCGCACAATCACTGTTACACGCTCTTCGCGACGCATTACTTCGAGCTGACGCAGTTGCCTACGGAGTTTGCGCAGGCGGCGAACGTGCACTTGTCCGCGGTCGAGCACGATCACGGCATCGTGTTCCTGCATTCGGTCGACGAAGGCCCGGCGAATCAGAGCTACGGCCTTCAGGTCGCGCAGCTCGCGGGCGTCCCGGCTGCGGTGATCCGCGCCGCGCGCAAGCATCTGGTGCATCTGGAGCAGCAGTCCATCGGTCAGCCGACTGCGCAGTTCGACCTCTTCGCGAGCCCGCCCTACGCGTTCGACGACGACGCCGATAAGGAACCGGCGGCGCAACCCGCGCCCGATCACCCGGTGCTCGACAAACTGCGCGCAGTAGATCCAAACGACTTGCGTCCGCGTGATGCGCTCGATCTGCTCTACGAACTGCATGAACTGGCGAATCGCGCGCCGGATGCGTCGCACTGAACGCATCGACGGCAAGTGCGCGCCGCGCCTTTTGGGCGCGGCAGCGCGGGCTCTGCGCCATGTGCTCCTCTTGACGTTGCTCACGAGCGCGGCCGTCAATGGTCACGCGCAAGGCGGCGATCCGGTGTCGTTCGCGGTGATCGCGGACGCGCTCGCCCGCCCCGCCGACGAAGCGCCCGTGCGTCAGATGCTCGATGCGATCGCGCGTGATCGCAACATCGGCTTCATCGTCTACGACGGCAACGTGAAGGGCGCGAACGAGCCGTGCCGCGACAGCATCTACCAGTCGCGGCGCGATGTGCTCGATGCATCGCGAACGCCAGTGGTGCTGCTGCTCGGCCAGCACGACTGGGCCGATTGCGGCCTGACGCATGGCGGCGCGTACGATCCGGTCGAGCGCCTCGACTTCGTTCGGCAGCTTTTCTTCGCGGATGCCAATTCGCTCGGCCAGGAGCCGCTTGCGCTCACGCGTGAAAGCGAAGTCGCACGGTTCAGGCCGTTTCGTGAAAACGTGCGCTGGCAGGCGAGCGGCATCGCGTTCATTGGACTCAATGCGCCGAGCCCCAACAATCACTATCTGACGGCGGGCGGGCGCAACGGCGAGTTCGAGGACCGCACGGTCGCGACGACGTTCTGGCTCGATCACGCGGCGGAGTCGGCGCGGCGCGCGGGCATGCGGGCGCTCGTCGTCGTTCTTCAGGGCGATCCCGACTTCGCGCGTTACGAGCGGCGCGATCGTTTCGCGTGGCTTCGCTTTTCACGCTCGAACGAACCGCGCGATGGGTTTCTGGAGTTGAAGCGCGCGCTGGTGAAAGCAGCCGAGACGTTTCGCGGACCGATGATCGTCATTCACCGAATCGAGGCGCCGGAGCCGAACGGCTTTCATATCGACCAGCCGCTGCGCAACGACAAAGGGCTTACGGTGACGAATCTCACGCGCGTCGCGCTTTCGCTCAAGCGGCCGCAGTCGCAATGGCTGGAAGTGACGAGCGACCCGCGGTGGCACCCGCCGTTTCGCTTGCGCGTGCGGGACGTGCGCGACTTCCGGGACTCGGGCAGGCGCGGCCCGAGTGAGCCGCAGACGGAGGCGCCCGCGCAGGCCGGCCCGTCGAGCGCGCCTTATGGCTCCTATCCCAACTATTCGGCTCCGTCTGCCGGCGCGCCGGCATCCACGCCTCCCACGATGCCGCGCAACGATCTGCCTGAGTCGCTGCCCGCACCGCCCTCGCTGATGCAACCTGCCTCTGGCTTGCCGCCCATCCTTAGCCCGCCGCAGGCGTTACCGCCTATTCTTCCGGTGCCGCCGCCGGGCGTGTCCGGCAACGGCAGCGCGCAATAAAAAAGCGCAGCCGAAGCTGCGCTTGCGAAGACTCTCTGAAACGCGGAGGCGCTCAGTGCAGCGTCGGGCCGGAATCCGCGCGCGGTTCGTCGTCTTCGTCTTCATCGAGCACTTCCAGGCCGTCTACGCCATGCGCGTGCTGATGCTTGACCTCGTCTTCGGTCGCGGTGCGCACTTCCTGCACCGACAGCGCGAAGCGCAACGCCATGCCGGCGAGCGGGTGGTTGCCGTCGAGCACCACCTTGTCTTCTGCGACGTCCGTCACCGTGTAGATGAGCGCGTCGAGTTCGTCGTCGCTGTCTTCGGGCGTGCCCTCGAACTGCATGCCCACTTCGAGCGGCTCCGGAAACCGGCTTCGCTCTTCGATTTTCACGAGCTCCGGATCGTATTCGCCGAACGCATCTTCCGGTTCGAGCTGGATCTGCGTTTCGTAACCGGGCTCGCGACCGTCGAGCGCTTCCTCGATCTTGGGGAACGTGCCATCATAGCCGCCGTGCAGATAGACCATCGGCTCGTCGCTCTCCTCGATCAGATTGCCTTGCGCATCCGATAGCTTGTAGGCGACCGAAACGACAGTGTCTTTCGCAATTTTCATTGAATCCTCCAAGATACAAGCCTCGATTATACGATGCGCCAGCGGCCCTCAGACGTTCCAGCTTCGCCCCTTCACAGCCTTTCCGAGCCATCCGGCGCGCCGCTTCCCGACGAAGTCACGCCCTTGTTGGGCAACCGCACGCCGCGACAGTTCATGCGCCGTTACTGGCAGAAAAAGCCGCTTCTGATTCGTCAAGCGATACCCGGCATTGCCGCACCCGTTCCTCGCGACGAACTGTTCGAACTCGCCGACCTCGACGATGTCGAAGCGCGCCTGATTACCCATTTCCGCAACGCCTGGAATCTGGAGCACGGCCCGTTCGCGCCGGACGAACTGCCGTCTGTCAGGAAGCGCGAATGGACACTGCTCGTGCAAGGCTTGAACCTGCATGACGAGCGCGCGCACGCGTTGATGAACCGCTTTCGCTTCATCCCGGACGCGCGCCTCGACGATCTCATGATCTCCTATGCGACGGACGGCGGCGGCGTCGGTCCGCACTTCGACTCTTACGATGTGTTCCTGCTGCAAGTGCATGGCAAGCGGCGCTGGCGCATCGGCGCGCAGCGCGATCTCTCGCTAAAACCCGGCCTGCCGTTGAAAGTTTTACAGCACTTCGAGCCGCAGGAAGAATGGGTGCTCGAGCCGGGCGATATGCTCTACCTGCCGCCGCACATTGCGCACGACGGCATCGCCGAGGGCGAATGCATGACGTGCTCCATCGGCTTCCGGGCGCCATCGGCTCGCGAGCTTACCGCGCAGTTTCTTTATCACCTGGCCGAGCGCGCAGGCGACGAGCCCGCGGACGGCAAGCGCGATATCCGCTACCGCGATCCGGCGCAACCGCCGGTCGCGACGCCGGGCGAGTTGCCCGCGCTGCTCGTCGAGCGCGTTGGCGCGATCCTTGCGAAGATCACTTGGAATGAAAAGGATGTCGCGGAGTTTCTCGGAAGTTATCTGAGCGAGCCGAAAGCCAATGTCGTATTCGATTCGCCGGCGCGCGCGCTTAATCAGCAAAAATTTGTTGAGCGCGCGAAAAAGACCGGGATCACACTAGATAGAAAGACGAATTTGCTCTACAACACGCACTCGTATTTCGTTAATGGCGAAGCTGCCGCGTTAACCGCAAAGGCTAAAAAGTGGCTGCCGGAGTTGGCCGACACAAGGCGTCTGGAAGCGAAACGCTTTGTAACACTTACAGACGATTCGGCAATGACATCCCTGCTGCACGAGTGGTATCGTGCGGGCTGGATTCAGACGGACCCGCCAGCCTGAAACGCTTGACGTGAAAGCGTCAGGCATATTCACGGAAGGCCCTGGTTTTGCTGTTCCGCAATACGAAAGTTTGTATGAGAAAGACAACGTACCGTCCCCGCATTTATCGACGGTCGTGACGAAAGTGCCTATAATTTCCGGCCAAGCCGTGTAGGTCTCACACAAAAACAATTGTGAGGCTCCACAGCGGCCCAGGTCGGTGTTGGAGCACACATTACCGGTACTTTGCGCTGTTGCTTACCTTTAACCATAAAAGGACGTGATCATGAAGAAATCCCTCCTCGTAGCATCCCTGTTGGCTGCTGTTGCCCTGGCTGCATGCAACAAGTCTAGCGATACGGCTGCTCCGAGCGCTGCAAGCGATTCGTCGGCTGCTTCGGCTCCGGCTGCTGCCGCTTCGGACGCAAACGCTGCTGCATCGAGCGCATCGGCCGCTGCAAGCGACGCAGCTTCGGCAGCTGGCGCTGCTTCGGACGCTGCTGCTTCGTCGGCTGCTCCGGCTTCGGGCGCAAGCCAGTAAGGCCAACAGGCTTTACGCCAGCGCTTCACGCCTGGCAGGGCCGCTCGACGCGGCCCATACAAAAAAACCGGCTTTCGCCGGTTTTTTTGTTGGTGCTCGCGGGTCTATCTGCTTCTTATAACGTCAGCCAGTCGAATCCATCCGTCTGCGACGCGACCACGACATCGCCCGCCGAGGCGCCCAGCACGGCAGACAGCGCGGCCTGCGCGAGATGCGGCAAATTGTTTTGCTGACTCAGATGCGCCGCCACCAAATGCCGCAGCTTCGACCGATCGAGCGACGCCAGAATTGCCGCCGCAGCATCGTTATTCAGGTGTCCGTGAGTCCCGCCGATGCGCGCCTTAAGCGACGCCGGATAACGGCTTGCAGCAAGCATCGCGAGATCATGATTGGATTCGAGCACGAGCGCGTCGCAGCCGCTCAGCACGCTCGTGATATGCGGCGTGGCGACGCCCACATCCGTCAGGACACCGAGACGGCTCGCGCCATCCGAAAAGACGTATTGCAGCGGCTCGCGGGCGTCGTGAGGCACGGTGTACGGCAGCAGGCTGACATCGCCGATAGCGACGCTTTCATCGCCCCACAACACGCGAAGATCGACCTTCGCTTCGTCCGCGCCGACCGCCCGTGCCGTGCCCCAGCTCATGTAGAGCGGAATGGACCACTTGCGCGCCAGTGTCAGCGCGCTGCCGATATGGTCCGTGTGCTCGTGCGTGATGACGATGGCGTCGAGTTGCGCTGCAGTGCACCCGAGCCGCGCGAGCCGGCGCTCCACTTCCTTCGCGGAAAAACCGCAATCGAGCAGCACGCGCGTGGTGGTCGTGCCGCTCGTCGACTCGACGAGCAATGCGTTGCCTTCACTGCCGCTGCCCAGACTGGCGAATCTCACAGCCTAGTTCAGTTGCGCGTGCAGCAACGACACGATGCGCTGCGCATCGGACGAATTGTCCGGCTGGCCGTTCGCGTCCACGACGGCAACTTGCGTGAGCGCATCCGCCTTCGGACGGACGTTCACGAGGAACTGACGCGTCGGCTTCGGCGAATTGCTCGAAAAGAGCTTGCCGAAGAGACCTTCCTTCTTCAGTTCAGCCATCGAATCCGAAAAGTGCACGTAGTAGATGCCCTTCTCACGGTCGCGATTGTCAACCGTGAAGTTGGTGCGATCCAGCGCGAGCCCCACGCGCAGCCACGCACGATCGAACGGCTCCGCGAGATCGAGCGTCGACGTGCCCGCAGTCTGCTCGACGGCGACCTTTGCGCCGGCGGGACGCGCCTGCGCGATCAGCTGCTTCGATTGGTCCTCGGTCAAGCCGAACTTCTGCATCATCTTCGCGAGGAACGCGGCTTCGAGCGCCGGATTGCGCGGACGCGTCTCCCAGCGCGACGACGTCTTGTCCTGGCCGGTCAGCACCTCTTCCATCGCGCTATGCGTCACGGAAATGTCCGTCGAGCCGTCCGACGCGCGATCCACCTGCGTGCGGAACATGTCGCGCGTGCCCGACGAATACGCGAAATCGAGCAGCTTGCCGACGCTGTTGCGGAACCAGTCGCTCGGAATGTTCGCGCGGTTCTCGGCCCAGTCGGTCGCCATGATGCCGGTCTGCGCCGAGTCCGTCTTCAGCGTGAACCCGTTCTCGGTCCAAAACTCCCGCAACTGCGGCCAGACCTGATCCGGCGAGCGGCCATCGACGACGAGCCAGCGGCGGTCGCCGTCGCTCTCGACGTGCATGCCGTACGGATCCTGCGCGTTCGGCACGCCGAGCGTCAGGTTGCCAGCGGGCGTGGCATTGCGTTGCGCGGTGCCGCCGAGCGTGTTGATCGGCGGCGGCGCTGCATAACGCTGGCTGATGTCGGCCGTGCTGAGATCGGACGGAACGTTCAGCGCCGGCGCGGTTTCCGCGGCCTTGTAGTTCACGCGATCGGGTGCGAGCCAGTCGTTCAGCGTGTCGCAACCCGCAAGCGCGAAGACGACGCCGGCGCCGAGCGACAGCACGCTCAGGCGTTTGGCTCGGGTAAGAAGAGTGGAATGTTTCATGAGGTCCTTCTTTGCTGCAGATGACGTGCTGTTACGCATGGCCTCGCGTGCGTCGCGCGTGCGAACGCGGGCAAGTGAGGCCGATGAGCGGCGGTTGATGACGGGACGCGATCGCTTCGATCACGTGCAGCGGCGCCGTCGGGTTCGATGTGTCGTCGATATCGCGAGTGCGCCGCCGCGCTGCGGTCAAGACAGAAGCCCGGCGCTTTGCAGCGCGCCACGCACGATGTCGTGAAAGCGCGCGTCGAGCGGCGTGAGCGGCAGGCGGATGCCGCCTTCCATGCGGCCGAGCGCCTGCAGCGCCCATTTGGCCGGAATCGGGTTGGACTCGCAGAACAGTTGCTTGTGCAGTTCCAGAAGGCTCAAATGGATGCGGCGCGCGGTGATCGCGTCGCCTTCGAGCGCGGCACGGCAGAGCTCGCTCATCTGCTTCGGCGCGACGTTGGCCGTCACCGAAATGTTGCCGTGGCCGCCCAGCAGCATCAGCGCGATAGCCGTGGGATCGTCGCCGCTGAAAATGGCGAAATCGGCCGGCGCGTGCTTGATGAGATGCGCCGCGCGATCGATGTTGCCGGTCGCTTCCTTCACGCCGATGATGCCGGGCACCTCGGCCAGACGCAGGATGGTCTCGTTGCTCATGTCGGCAACGGTGCGGCCCGGCACGTTGTAGAGAATCACGGGAAGATCGACGGCTTGCGCAATGGCGCTAAAGTGCCGGAACATGCCCTCTT
This sequence comes from Caballeronia sp. LZ062, assembly GCF_031450785.1. NCBI lineage: Bacteria > Pseudomonadati > Pseudomonadota > Betaproteobacteria > Burkholderiales > Burkholderiaceae > Caballeronia > Caballeronia sp. LZ062. The sequence goes on along the minus strand of NZ_JARTWB010000002.1, from coordinate 767,175 downwards.
GCGTCGGCTTGTTGTAGTACGGCACGACTTGCAGCGTGGCGTCCGCGCCCACCTTCTTCGCCTGCTTGGAGAGCTCGATGGCCTCTGCCGTCGAATTGCCGCCAGCGCCCGCGATGATCGGGAACCGCTTGGCCGTGTGCTCGACCGCCGTTTGCACCATCAAAACGTGCTCTTCGACCGACAACGTGGCCGACTCGCCGCTCGTTCCCACGACCACGAGTCCGTTCGAGCCCTGTTCGACGTGCCAGTCGATCAGCTTACGAAACGCCGGCAGATCGAGACTACCGTCTTCGTGCATCGGTGTGACGATGGCAGGGATGCTGCCGCGGATCCGGAGGCCGCCGCTCCCGCCGTTCATTCCGCCGTTCATTCCGCCGTTCATTCCGTTAGTCATGAAACTCTATGAATTTAATCGTGAATTTAGTCGCAAAAAGCGATATTACGCGATTGTAGCGGATTAGCCCGCCAAATCGTAACGAGGCGAACCCGGAGCCGTGTTACCAACCGTGAGCGGTTCTGCCGCGCTCGACTGCGCCACATTCGTTGCCTGCGCTTCAAGCACCGCGCAGATTCGCTGCACATACGCAGCACGCGGATGCTCGACAGAACCGTCTTCGTAAGCGATCACGCGAAGCCGGCCGCGCACCGCCTCCAGCAACTCGCCGGGCGTCAGCAGAAACGCGGGATTCGACGGCTTGCCGATGCGCTCGTTGCCCGCAGCGAACGTCTCGTAGATCAGCACGCCGCCGGGCGCGAGCGAATCGATGAGATGCCCGAAGAGCGGCCGATGCAGATAGTTCGTCACGACGACCGCACCGAATCGGCGGTCGCCTGAAAGCGGCCACGGCGCGCCTTCGAGATCGGCGACGAGCGTCGTGATGCCGGCGCACGCGGACAGCGACGCAAGCGCCTCAGCATCGCGATCGACGGCGAGCACCGCGTGGCCGCGCTTCGCAAGCCAGCGCGCGTGGCGCCCGCTGCCCGACGCGACATCGAGCACATCCGCGCCGGGCGCAACGAGATGCGCCCAGCGCGTGACCCAGCCGCTCGGCGTACCGGCATCCATCAGTTGTACGACAGGCCCATGGCTTCGCGCACGTCGCGCATGGTTTCGGTCGCGAACTTGCGCGCCTTGTCGCAGCCATCGGCGACGATCGCGCGCAACAGCGACGGATCGTCCATGTACTTTTGCGCGCGTTCGAGCATCGGCTGCTGCTCGCGCAAGATGCCTTCGATCACAGGCTGCTTGCAGTCGAGACAACCGATTCCCGCGCTGCGGCAGCCCTGCTGCACCCACTTGTGGGTGTCTTCGTCGGTGTAGACCTGATGCAGTTGCCACACCGGGCACTTGTCCGGATCGCCCGGATCGGTGCGGCGCACGCGGGCCGGATCGGTCGGCATCGTGCGCACCTTCTTCGTGATGGTCTCGGCGTCTTCGCGCAGGCCGATGGTGTTGCCGTACGACTTCGACATCTTCTGGCCGTCGAGACCCGGCATACGCGACGCTTCCGTCAACAGCACTTGCGGTTCGACGAGAATCAGCTTGCGCGCGCCTTCGAGATAGCCGAACAGGCGTTCGCGGTCGCTCATCGACAGGCTCTGCGATTCCTGCAGCATCGCGCGGGCTTGTTCGAGCGCCTCGTCGTCGCCTTCCTGCTGATACGCGACGCGCAGTTCGTGATACAGCTTCGCGCGCTTGCCGCCGAGCTTCTTCGCGGCTTCCAGCGCCTTCTCCTCGAAATCCGGCTCCTTGCCATAGAGATAGTTAAAGCGGCGCGCGATCTCGCGCGTCATTTCGACGTGCGGGACCTGATCCTCGCCCACCGGCACGAGCGACGCGCGATAGAGCAGAATGTCCGCCGCCATCAGCACCGGATAGCCCAGGAATCCGTATGTGGACAGGTCCTTTTCCTTCAGCTTCTCGATCTGCTCCTTGTAGGTCGGCACGCGTTCGAGCCAGCCGAGCGGCGTGCCCATGCCGAGCAGCAGCGACAATTCCGCATGCTCCGGCACGCGGCTCTGGATGAACAGCGTGGCTTGCGCCGGATCGATGCCGGAAGCGAGCCAGTCGATCAGCACTTCCCAGACGTTTTTCTCGATGACCTCGGGCGTCTCGTAATGCGTGGTGAGCGCGTGCCAGTCCACCACCGCGAAGAAGCACGGATATTCGGACTGCAGCCGCACCCAGTTTTTCAGCACGCCGTGATAGTGGCCGAGGTGCAGCGACCCGGTGGGCCGCATGCCGGAGAAGATACGGTCAGGGAACATGATCTTAGGGAAAGAGTGAAGCGAAGGGATTCAGGATGGCCGACACCGCCGCGTAGCCCACGTTCACGAGCGGGCCGAGCCAGAAGCGCGTCAGCGCGTTGGTCATGATGAGCGCCATCACGATCCAGAAACCGTAAGGCTCTATTTTCTGGAAAGCAAGCGACGCGCGCACCGGCAGGAGCGCCGACAGAATGCGCCCGCCGTCGAGCGGCAGCAGCGGAAAAAGATTGAGCACGCCGAACACCAGATTCACGCCGACGCCCGCAGCAGCCATGCGCGTGAAGAACGCTTCATCGACATGAAACGCGGCGAGCAGCACCGCGAGCACGCCCCAAAGAAGCGCCTGCACGAAGTTGCTGCCCGGACCGGCCGCTGCGACCCACAGGCCGCCCCAGCGCGGATTGCGCAGATTGCCGAACGCGACGGGAACCGGCTTCGCGTAGCCGAACATGAACGCGCCGCTCGTCACGAAATACAGCACGATGGGAATCACAATCGTCCCGATCGGGTCGATGTGGCGCATGGGATTCATGGAAACGCGGCCGAGCACATAAGCCGTGTTGTCGCCGAGCAGACGCGCGGCATAGCCATGCGCGGCCTCGTGCAGCGTGATCGCGAAGATCACCGGGAGCGCGTAGACCGCGATGGTTTGTATCAGGGAAGGATCCATAGGGCGCTATTGTATCAAGCGGGCAGGCGTCGGCAGGCGCGGCGCGGCGTGCGCGCGGCGGTTCTTGGCTAGCGAAGGCGCAGGCGAAAAGCCGCGCTCACGCCGTCAGGCCGAACGGCTCCAGACTGCCCCGGCCCGGGCGGACCAGCACCGGCTCGCCGCCCGTCAGGTCGATCACCGTGGAAGGCTCGGCGGGGCACGCCCCGGCATCGATCACGAGTTCGATCTGCTTTTCCAGCCGGTCGCGGATTTCCTCGGCGTCGTTGAGCGGCTCGCTCTCGCCCGGCAGGATCAACGTCGATGCGAGCAGCGGCTCGCCGAGCGCGCCGAGCAGCGCGAGCGTGATCTCGTGGTCCGGCACGCGCAGCCCGATGGTCTTGCGCGACGGATGCGACAGCCGGCGCGGCACTTCCTTTGTCGCCTGCAGCACGAACACATACGGCCCCGGCGTCACGGATTTGATGAGCCGGTACTGCCGATTGTCGACCATCGCGAAGTTGGCGAGCTCGGACAGATCGCGCACGAGCAGCGACAGCAGCTGCTTGTCGTCGATGCCGCGAATGCGCCGCAGCCGCTCGACGGCCGTCTTGTCGTCGAGATGGCAGGCGAGCGCGTAGCTGGAATCAGTCGGCAGCGCGACGATGCCGCCGTCTTTGATGATCTGCACCGCCTGATTGATGAGCCGCGGCTGCGGATTATCCGGATGAATACGAAAAAATTGAGACATGGGGACGCCTTGTTGTTCCGTTCGTGCCGGCGGACGCGTTCGCCTCGCGCGAGAGTCGCGAGCGCGACGATACGGCCGAATCGTGCGTGCGATAGATGCAATGAGGCAAGGACCGTGCGCGTGCGCGCAACGGACGCGCTGGCGCGCTACAGCCAGCGTGCCCAGACGGGCGTGAGGTCTTCGGGCAGCGGCGGAAGCCGGCCGAGATCGACACGCCCTTCTCCCGGCCCGTGAAAGTCCGAACCACGCGACGCCTCGAAGCCGTAACGGCGCGCCACGTCAGCGTACTCGCGGTACTGGTCGGGCGTATGACTGCCGGTCACGACTTCGATGGCCTTGCCGCCCAGCTGGATGAACTCGTCGAAGAGCGCGGCGAACTCGACCGGCGTGTAGTTATAGCGGCCCGGATGCGCGATGATCGGCTCACCGCCCGCGTCGCGGATCCACCGCATCGCATCCGCGAGCCTGGCCCAGCGGTGCCCGACAAAGCCCGGCTTGCCGTCGCCGAGATAGCGCGCAAACACGTCCGAGGTCGTCTCGGCGTAGCCTTGGTCCACGAGAAAACGCGCGAAGTGCGTGCGCGAGATCATGTCCGGGTCGTCGGTATAGCGCAGCGCGCCTTCGTAGGCATTCGGGATGCCGACCGCCGCGAGCGCCTCGCCGATGGCGACGCCCCGCGCGGCGCGCCCGTTGCGCGTCGAGGCCAGGCCCTGCAGCAGCGCCTGATTCTCCGGATCGACGTTCATGCCGACCAGATGCAGCGTTCGCGACGCCCACGTCACCGAAATCTCGACGCCCGGCAGATAGCGCATGCCGAGCGCCTCTGCCGCCTCGCGCGCCTCACGCTGTCCGCCCAGCTGATCGTGGTCGGTCAGCGACCACAATTGCACGCCGCCCGCGTGCGCACGCGCCGCGACGTCGGACGGCGCTAGCTGACCGTCGGAAACGGTGGAATGGCAGTGCAGATCGGCGTTGATGGTGGGCTTCATGGATTGTCATTTTACTTGAACGGCATGGAACAACGCTTATCGCGATGACCGCGCTGCGGTCCGCGAAGGCCCCGCCGTCACGCGCAAAAAGACTCGATCAGTGCGGCGATGCGCTCGGGCTGGTCGTGATGGATCATGTGCCCCGCATCGCCGATGATTTCTTCGCGCCAGTCCGGGAAAGCGGCGAAGCGCGTCTTGAACTCCGCGACGGGCATCGCGCCCGCGAACCGCGCGAGCGTCTCGGACCCTTCCGCCTCCACGTGCAGCACCTTCGCCTGCACGCGCGACCAGACGGCCATCACTTCATCGAGGCGATACAGCGTAGGGCTACGCAGCTTGTGTGCCGGGTCCGCGAGCAGGTGGAACGCGCCGTCGGCCTCCTGCCGCGACCAGTGCTGCGCCAGAAAGCGCGCCCGCGACCGCGCAAGACGCGGATTCGTGCGGATCAGCCGGTCGGCGACTTCGTCGAGCGTGGCGTAGCTGCGCAGCGGCGGCGGCGCGCGCAAATCGTCGAGCCATCTCGCAAGTGCTCCCGGCGCCTGCGACGGACGCGTCGCCGTCAGTCCGAAGCCTTCGAGATCGACCACGCGCCGCACACGCGCCAGCCGCACGCCCGCATAGAGCAGCGCGACGTTCGCGCCCATGCTGTGCCCGATCAGATCGACCTGTGCCGCGGGCGCGTAATAGTCGAGGAGCGCGTCGAGGTCCGCGAGATAGTCGGGAAAGTAGTAGTGCCCGCCGCCCTTTTGCGCGACCGGCCAGTCCGAAAGGCCGAAACCGCGCGCATCCGGCGCGAGCACCTGCCAGTCACCCGCGAGCGCATCGACCACGAACTGAAAGGACGCGGCCACGTCCATCCAGCCATGCAGCATGAAGAGCATGGGCGCGTCGGGCGAGCCCCAGCGGCGCACGCGCAGGCGCACGCCGCGCGCATCGACGTACTCGGAGCGCGATTCTTTCATGGTCCGCCTCGGGCAATTCGTGAAAAAGGATGACCGTTCAGTATAGCGGCTAGACGGAAGCGTCGAGTCCCGCCAGCGCGCGGAGTTCGGCCTCGTCGAAACCGGCGTCGCGGCGCGCTTCGAAATTGAACGGGCCGCGCAGCTTCGGCGCGTGATACTGCTCGGCGAGGCGTTCGTACGTCGCGTGCGGATCGAGCGCAGCGTCGTCGCACAGAAAGCGGAACCAGCGATTGCCGATCAGCACGTGGCCGATTTCATCGCGCAGGATCACGTCGAGGATGGCCGCCGACGCGTGATCGCCCGCCTGCGCGAGCCGCTTGCGGATGGGCGGCGACGCGTCGAGCCCGCGCGCCTCCAGCGTGCGCGGCACGAGCGCCATGCGCGCGAGCACGTCGTCGCGCGTGCGCTCGGCCATTTCCCAGAGACCGTCGTGCGCGGGGAAGTCGCCGTAAGCGTGCCCGAATTCGGCGAGACGCGCGCGCAGCAGCGAGAAGTGATGCGCTTCCTCTGCGGCGACCTTCAGCCAGTCGGCGTAGAAATCGGCGGGCATCGACGGAAAACGCCACACGGCGTCGAGCGCGAGGTTGATCGCGTTGAATTCGATATGCGCGAGTGCATGCAGCAGCACGGCGCGTCCCGCGTCGGACTGCATGCTGCGGCGCTTCAGCGACGACGGCGCGACGAGTTCCGGGCGCGCCGGGCGCCCGGGAAGATCGCCGGGGTCGGCCAGCACGAGCGCCGGATCGACCGATAGCGCGCCCGCGCGCACGTCTTCTAAGAGCGCACGCGCCCGTTCCGCCTTTCCGACCGGCTCGCGCTCGCGCAGGATCGCGAGCGCGGTGCGGCGGGCGCAGGAGGCGTCGGCATCCGAGAGGACGGCGGTAGGCGGCGAGAGATTCGGCATGACAGCGGCTGATCGAAGATGGCGGCGCACAGGCGAAATGCCGCAAACGGCTAAAATGATGATCCGACGGGCAAAACACCGCGCAACTATAACGCCGGTTCACGGTCCGGGCGCGAAGGCGCGCATTGTAGCGCCGCGCGGCCGGCATCCATCATCGAAGACGCAAGCCAGAGGAGACACCGTGGCGATCTACAAACTCGGCGACGACGCCCCCACCATCCACGAAAGCGTGTTCCTCGCGGATACCGCGACCATCATCGGCCGCGTCACGCTCGAAGAGAACGCGAGCGTGTGGTTCGGCGCGGCGCTGCGCGGCGATAACGAACCGATCGTCGTCGGCCGCGGGAGCAACGTGCAGGAAGGCGCGGTGCTGCACGCCGACCCCGGCTTTCCGCTGACGATCGCGGCGAACGTCACGGTCGGCCATCAGGCGATGCTGCACGGCTGCACCATCGGCGAAGGCTCGCTGATCGGGATTCAGGCGGTGGTCTTGAATGGTGCGGTGATCGGCCGCAACTGTCTGGTTGGCGCGGGCGCGATCGTTACCGAAGGCAAGGTTTTTCCCGATAACACGCTGATTCTCGGCGCGCCCGCGAAGGCGGTGCGCGAAATCGGCGAGGCGGACATCGCCCGCATACGCGCGGCCACGGCGAGTTACGCCGACCGGCGCGAATACTATAAGGCGCAGCTCGTGCGCATCGGCTGAACGGCGGCGCTGCGCGAGACGCAGAGCGGCACGTTCCGCCTCAACACCCAAGGAAGAGTTGTGAACGACCAGTTGCAGAAATTCATGTTCAACGCGGCGCCGGTGCGCGGCGAGATCGTTTCGCTGCGGAATACGTGGCAGGAAGTGCTCGCGCGCCGCGCATACCCGACGGCCGTGCGCAACGTGCTCGGCGAGATGATGGCCGCGTGCGCCCTGCTGTCCGCGAACCTCAAGTTCGACGGCACGCTCATCATGCAAATCTACGGCGACGGTCCGGTGAAGATGCTGGTCGTGCAGTGCAGTTCGAGTCTGACGCTGCGCGCGACGGCCAAGCTCGCGGAAGGCGCTGAAAGCACGCTCACCGACGACATGCCGCTCCCGGAACTGCTCAACCGCAACGGTCATGGACGCTGCGTCATCACGCTCGATCCATCGGACAAAAAGCCCGGCCAGCAGCCGTATCAGGGCATCGTGCCGCTGTCCGGCGAACACGGGCCGCTCGCGTCGATGGCCGAGGTGCTGGAACAGTACATGCATCACTCCGAGCAGCTCGACACGCGCCTGTGGCTTGCCGCCAATACGGACCGCGCCGTCGGCATGCTGTTGCAGAAGCTGCCGGGCGATGGCGGCATCGTCCCGCATCCGGGCGAGCATGACTCGGACACGTGGCAGCGCGTCTGTCATCTCGGCAGCACGCTGTCGAACGAGGAATTGCTGAAGGAAGATCCCGAAACGGTGTTCCGGCGGCTCTTCTGGCAGGAGAACGTGCAGCATTTCGAGCCCGCGCCGGCGCGCTTTCAATGCACCTGTTCGCGCGAGAAAGTCGGCGGCATGCTGAGGATGCTCGGGCGCGAAGAGGTGGACAGCGTGATCGAAGAACGCGGCAGCGTCGAAGTGCACTGCGAGTTCTGCAATCAACGCTACGAGTTCGATCCGGTCGACGTTGCGCAACTTTTTGTCGCAAAAGAACTGTCGCAGGGCGTGAGTCCGGCGTCCGACCAGCGCCACTGATCGCCTGCAATGCCTTGCCCGGCGCGGCTCGGCGCGCGCCGGACGCGCTTGGGCCTGGCGGAGGAACCGCGCGGCGAGCGGGTTTCGGAGCACGCACCGCGCGCTATGATTGACGCTTGTTTAGTTGTCCGACCGGCTGGAGGTCGCAAATGAAAACCGCATCGCTATTGCTGAAACTTTCGTCGTGTGTCGCAGCCGCGCTGCTCGTCACCGGCTGCATGATGGACCCGCCCGGCCCGTCGCCGATCTACAGCCGGCTGCCGAACACGCCGCCGACGGCGCAGCAGACGCTCACGCCCGAAGAGCAGATGCAGCGTTACAACGAGATCGACAAACAGGCGCTGAGCGAATCGCAGCAAGCCGCGACTGCCGGCAACAACGCCAAGATGATGTCCGGCTACTACACGCCGCCTGTCAGCGTGTACGGCGGCTACTCCAGCGGCGGCTGGGGCGGTCCTTACTGGGGCACGGGCGTCGGCATCGGAACTTGGTGGTAGGCCGCTCGCGCGAACCGAAAAAAAATGGCGCAGTCGATAAAGACTGCGCCATTTTTATTCGCCCGCTGAGTGTTTTAGGTCACCCGCCTGCGCCCTGCTTTTTCTTCGCTTCGGCGGCTTTATCCTTGCGTGCCTTGCGGTCGAGATCGCGCAACTCCTGCTTCGACCGCGACACCGGATTCGGCACCACGCGCAACGGCGCGGCGGATACCTGCCCGCGCGTCGAGCCGTTCATGCCCGGGACGTTCGCCGAATTGACGGGCGCGGTGGAATTGGGCGCGACGAACTGCACGAAGACCTCGCTGTCCTTGACCATGCCCATTTCATAGCGCGCGCGCTCTTCCACGGCGGCGGTGCCGCTTTGCAGATCCTGCACTTCGCCTTGCACGCGCTCGTTGCGCAGCTTGAGATTCGTGTTCTTGTCCGTCTGCTGCGCGAGTTGCTGCTGCAGTTCATGCACGCGCAGCCAGCCGCCGTGTCCCCACCAGAGCGGGTACTGGATCAGCGCCAGCAACAAGACCAGAACGACAGTTACGAGCCGCATTCAAGTAGCCAAAATAAGCGCCGCCCGTCGGTCTCGATTGGCGCGAGGCCGGGGCGGCGGGCAGAAGATAAGATCAACGTCCTTATCGACTAAAGCGGCGAAAGCTTTAGCGAGGACTTTCAGCGCAAGTTATAAAACGCCGACTTGCCGGGATAGCTTGCGATATCGCCGAGGTCTTCTTCGATACGCAGCAACTGGTTGTACTTCGAGATACGGTCGCTGCGCGACAGCGAACCGGTCTTGATCTGGCCAGCGTTCAGACCGACCGCGATATCCGCGATGGTCGAATCTTCCGTTTCGCCCGAGCGGTGAGAGATGACCGCCGTATAACCCGCGCGCTTGGCCATTTCGATAGCCGCGAAGGTTTCCGTCAGCGTGCCGATCTGGTTGATCTTGATCAGGATCGAGTTCGCGATGCCCCGCTCGATGCCTTCCTTCAGGATGCGCGTGTTGGTGACGAACAGGTCGTCGCCGACGAGCTGCACCTTCTTGCCGAGGCGCTCGGTCAGCGTCTTCCAGCCGTCCCAGTCGCTTTCGTGCATGCCGTCTTCGATGGAGACGATGGGGAACTTGTCGGCGAGCGTCGCCAGATAGTCGGTGAATTCGCCCGACGACAGTTGCAGGCCTTCGCCCGCGAGCTGGTATTTGCCGTCGTGGTAGAACTCGCTCGCCGCGCAGTCGAGCGCGAGCAGCACGTCTTCACCGGCGCGATAGCCAGCCTTTTCGATGGCTTGCAGAATCGTCGACAGGCATTCGTCGTTGCTGCCGAAGTTCGGCGCGAAGCCGCCTTCGTCGCCCACCGCCGTGCTCATGCCGCGATCCGACAGAATCTTCTTCAGCGCATGGAACACTTCCGCGCCGCAACGCAGCGCTTCGCGGAACGTCGGCTGACTGACCGGCACGATCATAAATTCCTGAATATCCAGGCTGTTGTTCGCGTGCGCGCCGCCGTTGACGATGTTCATCATCGGCACGGGCAACTGCATGGCGCCCGAACCGCCGAAATAGCGATACAGCGGCAAGCCCGCTTCCTCGGCGGCAGCCTTGGCGACCGCCATCGACACGGCGAGCAGCGCGTTGGCGCCGAGGCGCGACTTGTTGTCGGTGCCGTCGAGTTCGAGCAGCGTCTTGTCGAGGAAGGCCTGTTCCGAGGCGTCGAGGCCCATGATGGCTTCGGAAATCTCGGTGTTGATGTGTTCGACTGCCTTCAGCACGCCCTTGCCGCCATAGCGGCCTGCTTCGCCATCGCGCAATTCGATGGCCTCGCGCGAACCCGTCGATGCACCCGACGGAACCGCCGCGCGGCCCATCGTGCCCGATTCGAGCAACACGTCGCATTCGACAGTCGGATTGCCTCGCGAATCGAGAATCTCGCGGCCGATGATATCTACGATAGCACTCATGGTTTCCTCAAATTGACGATGAATTCTGTCAGTCACGATCGAAGCGGCCAGCCTTCGCTTCACTGGCTTCGCTTCGTTGGCCTGGCTGAGACCTTCCGGCGCGCGGCCGGTTCACTGCGGCGCTCGCGTGTAACCATGCCGGAAACAGCGCGCCGTGCTTAGTTGAAGTCGTTCTCGAGAAACGGCCCGCTCTTCACCGCACGATCGAGCGCGATGAGCGTCGTCAGCAGCGATTCCATGCGCGCGAGCGGCACAGCGTTCGGACCATCCGACTTCGCGCAGGCCGGGTCCGGATGCGTCTCCATGAAGAGTCCGGCGACACCGGTTGCGACCGCCGCGCGCGCCAGCACCGGCACGAACTCCCGCTGACCGCCCGAACTCGTGCCCTGCCCGCCCGGCAACTGCACCGAGTGCGTGGCGTCGAACACGACCGGCGCGTTGGTTTCGCGCATGATCGCGAGCGACCGCATGTCCGACACCAGATTGTTATAGCCGAACGACACGCCGCGCTCGCACGCCATGAAGCGGTCTTCCGAGAGCCCAGCCTCGCGCGCGGCGTCGCGCGCCTTGTCGATCACGTTCTTCATGTCGTGCGGCGCGAGGAACTGGCCCTTCTTGATGTTGACGGGCTTGCCCGAACGCGCGCACGCGTGGATGAAATCCGTCTGACGGCACAGAAACGCGGGCGTCTGCAACACGTCCACGACCGATGCGACCGCCTCGATCTCGTGCTCGGAGTGCACGTCCGTGAGGACGGGCACGCCGAGTTGCTTCTTCACTTCGCCGAGAATGCGCAGGCCTTCGTCCATGCCGAGGCCGCGAAACGACTTGCCCGAACTGCGATTCGCCTTGTCGTATGACGACTTGTAGATAAACGGGATGCCGAGCTTCTGGGTGATTTCCTTAAGCTTGCCCGCGACGTCGATCGTCATTTGCTCCGATTCGACGACGCACGTGCCCGCGATCAGAAAAAACCGCTGGTCGAGTCCCGCTTCGAAGTGACAAAGCTTCATGCCTGTGCTCCCGCCGTTGCTGCGACCGGCGCAGCGTTCTCGCCGCCCGCCGCGATGCTGTGCGCGCGCGCCGCTTCCACGAACGCCTTGAAGAGCGGATGCCCGTCGCGCGGTGTCGAGGTGAACTCGGGGTGGAACTGCACGCCGACGAACCACGGATGCATCGACTGCGGCAACTCCATCATCTCCGGCAAGTCCTCGCTCGGCGTACGGGCGCTGATGATAAGGCCGCCCGCTTCGAGCTGGGGCACGAAACGGTTATTGACTTCATAACGGTGACGATGACGCTCGTTCACATCCGTGCCGTAGATGCGCTCGGCCATCGTGCCGGGCTTGATCGGGCACTTCTGCGAGCCGAGGCGCATGGTGCCGCCGAGATCCGACTCTTCGTTGCGCTTTTCGATGCGTCCCGCGCGGTCGTACCACTCCGTGATAAGCGCGACGACCGGGTTCGTGGTATTGGAATCGAACTCGGTGCTGTTCGCGTCCGCGAGGCCGGCGACGTCACGCGCGAACTCGATGACCGCGAGCTGCATGCCGAGGCAGATGCCGAGATACGGCGTTTTCGATTCCCGCGCATAGCGGATCGCCTTGATCTTGCCTTCGGTGCCGCGACGGCCGAAACCGCCCGGCACGAGCACGGCGTCGAGATGCTTCAGGCCATCGGCGCCTCCGGCTTCGATCTGCTCGGAATCGATATATTCGATGTTGACCTTGGTCGACGTGTGAATGGCCGCGTGACGCAGCGCCTCGATCAGCGACTTGTACGACTCGGTGAGTTCCACGTACTTGCCGACCATGCCGATGGTCACTTCGTGCTTCGGATTCTCCAGCTTCTCGACGAGGTCCGACCACATCTTGAGGTCGGCCGGCTTCGGCGAGAGCTTCAGTTCGTTGCAGACGATTTCGTCGAGACCCTGGTCGTTGAGCATCTGCGGAATCTTGTAGATGCTGTCCACGTCCCACACCGAAATGACTGCTTCCTCATGCACGTTCGAGAAGAGCGAAATCTTCTGGCGCTCGTCGTCCGGAATCGGGCGGTCCGCGCGGCACAAGAGCACGTTCGGATAGATACCGATTTCGCGCAGCTTTTGCACGCTGTGCTGCGTCGGCTTCGTCTTGAGTTCGCCCGCGGTGGCGATGAACGGCACGAGCGTCAGGTGCACGAAGCAGGCGCTGTTGCGGCCCATGCGCAGGCTCATCTGACGCGCGGCTTCGAGGAACGGCAGCGATTCGATGTCGCCCACCGTGCCGCCGATTTCGACGATCGCGACATCCGGCTGACCGCACGTAGCCGCAGCCGCGCCGCGCTCGACGAACGCCTGGATTTCGTTGGTGATATGCGGAATGACCTGCACCGTCTTGCCGAGATACTCGCCGCGGCGTTCCTTGCGGATCACCGATTCGTAAATCTGGCCCGTGGTGAAGTTGTTGGCCTTGCGCATCTTCGTGCTGATGAAGCGCTCGTAGTGGCCGAGGTCGAGGTCCGTCTCCGCGCCGTCTTCCGTCACGAACACTTCGCCGTGCTGAAACGGGGACATCGTGCCGGGGTCGACGTTGATGTAGGGATCGAGCTTAAGGAGGGTGACTTTCAGACCGCGCGATTCGAGGATCGCGGCGAGGGAGGCGGCGGCAATACCCTTGCCGAGGGAAGAAACTACGCCGCCGGTGACGAATACATATTTGGTCATCGCTAGATGCTCGCGGGAAAAACGGATTATACCGTAAAGGCCGGTCGCGACCCAGCGGCTGACGCGCCCAAACGCCTCGCGCCGATCCGTTTTTCGGTGCTCTTGATGCGCACCATTTCCATCCACGCTCGCGCCCTCTCTGAGGCGATCAACTCATGGCGTGAAGCAGCCGCCGGATGGCGCGCGCCGTCTCGATTGGCCGCTCCATCGGGAACAAATGGCCGCCTTCGATCCATTCGAAGTGCTCGCCCGCGATGCGCCGCGTCATGTCAAGCCCGACCTGCCGCACTTCCGTGGAATGCGTGCCCGCGACGAAGCCGACCGGCACCGGCGCGCCGTGCGCGAACCGCGCGCCTAGCGTGTGCGGCAGCGTGCGATAGATCCGGTATTCGACCTGGCGGTCGAACGCGAGCGTGCGCGTGCCGTTCACGTGCGTCCGCGGAATGCCGAAATCGATGTAGTCGGCCAGCATGCGCTCGTCCCAGCGCGCGAACGCGGGCTTCGCGCGGAAATGCCGCCACGCTTCTTCGCGGCTTCCCCACTGCATGCGGCGCTTTTTCGTCGCGGCGGCGGGCGAAAGCTGCTCGTCGAGCCCGGTCCATTGCGTCGCGCGAAGCACGCCGCTGCGCCATCCCGCGATGATCGGCGAATCCAGCATCACCACGCCTTTCACCCACTGGGGGCGCTTTTGCGCCGCCATCAGCGAAAGATAGCCGCCGAGCGAATGCCCGACGAGCCACACCTTCGGATGCGCGTCTTGCCGGTAGCGGCTCATGTCCTCGATGAGCTGATCCGCGAGGTGCGGCCAGCCCTGCGTGACCGGAAAGCGCGGATCGTGGCCGTATCGTTCGATGCTGCGAATCTCGTAGTCGTCGGCGAGTTCGGCAAAAACCGTGCGATACGTCGACGCCGGAAAGCCGTTCGCGTGCGAGAAATGGATGACGTCCTTCAAGCGGCTCCTCGTCTTGTCGTCTTGTTCTCAGCGCCCCATCCAGTAGCGCGCGTGCGTTTGCCGGTAGCGATCGAGCACGACTTCTGAGCCGATGTCGATGCGCGCCGCGCCGTCCTCGTCGCTGCGCGTGAGCGCGATGTCGCGCATCTGATAGCGCGCGTACACCGTGGGATTCGGATGGTGAAACCGGTTGCGATAGCCTACCTGAAATACCGCGGCGAGCGGCCCGACGGAATCGAGGAAAGGCTCGGTCGACGACGTGCGGCTGCCGTGATGCGGCACGATCAGCACATCGGCGCGCAACGCGGCGGGATCGCGCGCGAGGAGCGTGCGTTCGACGTCGGCTTCCATATCCGCCGTGAAGAGCGCGGTGCGCCCCGCTGCGTTCGTCACCTTCATCACGCAAGCCTGATGATTCGGCGTGCCGGTCAGCGGCCCGGGATCGGGCCACAGCACGCGGAAGTCCACGCGGTCCCATGTCCAGTGTTGACCGGCCGCGCAGCGCAGCGTATCGGCGCCGCGCCTGCCGGCGTCGGACCAGAGGGCATGATTCGCGGGCAGCGACGCCAGCAGTTGCCGCACTACGACCGCTTGCAGCACCGCAGGCGCCCCGCCCGCGTGGTCTGAATCGGAATGGCTGACGACGAGCGCATCCAGCGAACGCACGCCTGTTGCGATCAGATACGGCGCGACGATGCGCTCGCCTGCGTGCGTCGACTCGGGGCCGGGGCCGGCATCGAAAAGCAGCGTGTGATGCGCGGTCTCGACGACGAGCGCGGAGCCTTGGCCAATATCGAGCGCGGTCACGCGAAACGTGCCTTGTGACACGCCGCTCGACGCGGGTACGAGAAGCGGCAGCCACGTGAGCGGCACGGCAAAGCGCAACGGCCAACCGCGCGGCGCAAGCGCCCACGCCGCGCCCGTCAGCGACGCCGCCATCGCGAACATTCCGGGTTGCGGCAAATACCAGAGCGACCATGCGGGGCCTGCGTCGGCTACCTTTTCGAGCGCGTCGAACAGAACGGACAGCGCGGCGTGCGCGAAGTGAAGCATCGGCGCATCGAGCGGTGCGGGGGCGATGAGCGCGGCGAGCGTGGCAGGCGTCACGACGAAGCTGATCCACGGAATCGCGAACGCGTTGGCGAGCGGGCCGATGAGCGGAATTTGCGAGAACCAGTAGGCGGTCAACGGCGCGAGCGAGAGCGTGACGGCGTATTGCACGCGCGCGCTCGATGCCAAGTGTCCACGCACCTTCACAGCGGCGCGCCGGCATGCGTTGACGAGCGACCACGAACGGGTGCGCGGCGGCGGATCGGTGACGGCTTGGCTAGACCCGGCTTCATCAGGAAACGCGTTCGCAGCGGCGCGACCGCTCGCGCCGGTCAGCGAGCGGGAGCACCCGCGCGGCGGCGAATCGGCGACGGTTCGACTCGACGCGACTTCATCGGGCAGCACCGGATCACGCGCTTCCAAACCTGCGAGCCAGTCGTCGGCGTCGTCGCGCGGCGCTTTCGACGCGCGCCTGCCGTTGGATGTGATCGCATGCAAAATCGCCGCGACCGCGCAAAACGAGAGCCAGAATCCGGGCGATGTCACCGCCCACGGATCCGCGATCAGCACGAACGCAAGCGCCCACGCGAGCACGAGGGAGGACGCCGGCCGCCGCCCGCCGACGAACGCGATCGCGAACACGACCAGCGTCCACAACGTGCGCTGCGCGGGCACGTTGAAGCCCGCGAGCGCGGCATATAACGCCGCAAACGACGCCGCACCGAGCGCCGCCACCTTCGGCGCGGCAACCACCAGCGGCGCAGGCACGCCCGCCAAGCGAACGCGCTTCCACACGAAGCCGCAGACAAACGCAGCGAGTCCCGCGACGAAGCCGATGTGCAGCCCCGAAATGGCGACGAGATGGCTCGTGCCGGTCGCTCGCAGAACGGCCCAGTCGCCGTCGCTCACGGCGTCTTGCGCGCCCACCGCCAGCGCGACGACGACCCCGCGATGCGGCGCGTCCGCGAGCACCGTTTCGATGCGCCGCCGGATGCGCGCGCGCCAACGGTCGATGGCGAGCCATGGTCCGATTACGTCGCCGGGAAGAAGCCGCGCTGGCCGGCTGACGGACACGGAGCCTGTCGCGCGAATGCCGCGCTCAAGCAAGCCGACTTCGCCATCGCGCAGTGAGAAGTTCGCATTGGCGTGCGGGCGCTTGAGCCGCGCAGTCAGCGCCCAGCGTTGGCCCGCGACGAGCCCAGGCGCATCCTGCGCCCAAAGCAGTCTCACGATGCGCGGGAAATCACGCAATCTCGCGCCGTTGGATTCCACTTCGAAGAGAAAGCGCGTGCCTTCGTCTTGCGGCTCCGGCAGACCGCGCACAAAGCCGCTCAGTTCGATATCGCGCTGCTCGAACTCGACCGGCAAGTGCTGCTGCAAGCGCATTTCCGCGCGCACGGCGGCGTAGGCGAAGCCGATTGCAGCGGCTGCCACCGCGAAGGCCACGATGCGCCCTCGCCCGTTCACGACGAAACCCGCGCCCGCCGTTACGCAAAGAATCGCGATGCATGCCGCCCAGCCGCCCCAGCCCGGCAACACGGCCTGTTGCTGCAACCACGCGACGCCCAATGCAAAACACAGCAACACCGCCCGCACGCTTATGCTCTCCATTCTCGTCCCGCGAACGCATCCGCCCGCATCACATAATTCAGTGATCCGAACCGAATGCAACCGTGAACGATTATGAAGCCGCCAGCGCGAGCCGGGGCAGCGCGGCGTGCGCGTTAGCCGTTGTGCCTAGGGAAAGCGCGCCTTCATCGATGCCGCGAAGTTGCGCAAGCACTTTCGCGATGCCCGCGACCTGATCCGGCGTATTGCGGCCTTTGTAGCGCCAGGCGGGCGCAATGTCGGGCGCATCGGTTTCGAGCACGATCGCATCGAGCGGAAGGTCGGCCGCAAGCCGCCTGATCTGCCGTGCCCGCTCGAACGTCAGATTGCCGCCGAAGCCGAGCCGCATCCCCTGCGCGATGAACGCTTCCGCCTGCTGAAAGCTGCCGTTGAACGCATGGGCGATGCCGCAATGAATGCCGTGCACGCGCAGGCCCTTGAGCACCTTGTCCTGCGACTTGCGCACGTGGCAAATCACCGGCAGTCGGAACTCGCGGGCGAGCTTCAGTTGCTCGTAGTAGAAGAACTGCTGGCGCGCATCGTCGAGCGTCGGCACGAAATAATCCAGCCCGATTTCGCCGATACCGACGAAGCGCGGATCGTCCATGCTCGCCGCGATTTGCTCGCGCAGCACGCGCAGGTCGTCGTCGGTGGCGCGAGGCGTGAAAAGCGGATGGATGCCGAGCGCATACGCGCCGCCCTCGATGCGATGCGACAACGCGCGCACCGTATCGAAGTTCGACCGCTCGACGCCCGGAATCACGATGCGCGTCACCGCTGCATCGACCGCCGCGCGGGCCACCGCGTCGCGGTCCGCGTCGAACTCGGAGGCATCGAGATGACAGTGCGTGTCGATCCACATGGCGTCCTCCGAGGCGCGCGCCGCTTAGACGGGCACCGGCGGCTCTTCGTGCAGCACGCCGTCGCGCAGACGCATGATGCGGTCGCAGCGCGCGGCGAGATCGGGATCGTGCGTGACGATCACGAAGCTCGTCTCGAGCGTCTGCGACAACTCCAGCATCAGGTTGAACACCGTATCCGCCGTGCCGCCGTCGAGGTTGCCGGTCGGTTCGTCGGCGAGCACGCACGCGGGCCGCGTGACGAGCGCCCGTGCAATCGCCACGCGTTGCCGCTCGCCGCCCGACAGCGCGCCCGGCCGATGCTTCGCGCGATGCGCGATGCCGACGCGTTCCAGCATGGCCATCGCTTCCTTGCGCGCCGCGTCTTCGCTCATGCGGCGAATGCGCAGCGGCATCGCGACGTTATCCAGCGCGGTGAATTCAGGCAGCAAATGATGAAACTGATACACGAAACCGAGCGCGCGATTACGCAGTTCGTTGCGCTCTTTCTCTTTTAGCTCGGTGAACGGCTTGCCGAGCAGCGACACTTTGCCCGCGCTCGGCTCGTCGAGGCCGCCGAGCACGTGCAGCAGCGTGCTCTTGCCGGAACCGGACGCGCCGACGATCGCGAGCTTTTCGCCGCGATAGATTTCGAGCTGCGCGTTGTCGAGTACCCGCACGCTTGCGCCGCCCTGCTCGAACGCCTTAGAAATCGCCGACGCCTGCAGCACGACATTATTTGCCGGAATCAGGTCACTCATAGCGCAGCGCCTCCGCCGGACGAACCTTCGCGCCGCGCCAGCTCGGATAGAGCGTCGCGAGCGACGACAACAAAAACGCGATGACGCCGATCTTCATGACATCGCCCGGCACGAGTTCGGACGGCAACTCGCTGATGAAGTACACCGAAGGCGGCAGGAACTGCACGCCGAGCACATGCTCGATCATCGGCACGAGCCACGGAATGCTCCACGCAATCACGCAGCCGAGCGACACGCCGAGCGCCGTGCCGATAAAGCCGATGGTCACGCCCTGCACCACGAATATCTTCATGATCGAGCCGGGCTGCGCGCCGAGCGTGCGCAAGATGGCGATATCGGCCTGCTTGTCGGTGACGGTCATCACGAGCGACGACACCAGATTGAACGCCGCCACCGCGATGATCAGCGTGAGAATGATGAACATCATGCGTTTTTCGATCTGCACGGCGGAGAACCACGTCTTGTTCTGCTGCGTCCAGTCGCGGATATAGAGGTCGCCGGAGAGCGTGTGCGACAGTTGCCGCGCGACATCGGGCGCGCGCTGCATGTCCTTCAGACGCAGACGCACGCCGGTCGGCGCGGGAAGGCGAAAGAGCGCTTGCGCGTCGCGGATCGAAATGAGCGCGAGCGTCGAATCGTATTCGTAGTGGCCGGACTCGAAGATGCCGACGACCGTGAACTGCTTCAGGCGCGGCATCATGCCCGCGGGCGTGATGGTGCCTTCGGGCGCGACGAGCGTGATCTTGTCGCCGGTCATCACGCCGAGGTTCGTTGCGAGATCGCCGCCAAGCACGATGCCGAATTCGCCGGGAACCAAGTCCGCGAGCTTGCCCGCGCGCATTTCCTTGCCGATATCCGACACTTCCGGCTCGAGCGACGGCTCCACGCCGCGCAGCGCGACGCCGCTCACCGCGCCTTGCCGCGTCAAGAGCGCCTGCGCTTCGACGTAGGGCGCCGCGCCGGTCACTTCGGGATTGCGCTTGGCTTCCTGCGCGGTCAACTGCCAATTGGGCATGGACCCCGTCGGCGAGAAGATTTCGACATGCGCGAGCACCGAGAGCATGCGGTCGCGCACTTCCTTCTGGAAGCCGTTCATGACCGACAGCACGACGATCAGCGCGGCGACGCCGAGCGCGATGCCCGCCATCGACACGAGCGCGATGAATGAGATGAAGCCGTTGCCTGTGGTGCGTTTGCTGGCGCGCGTGTAGCGCCAGCCAATCTGCCATTCGTACGGAAGTTTCAAGCGAATCCTTTTTCTGCTGTTGCTGCGTTGCTATCTTGGCCGGCGTGAAGGCGTGAATCGCCCCGATTTGACAGCGCATGACCGGGCCGTGCGCCTTGCGCCGCGAAATTTGCGAAAGTTTGCCACACATGGGGTCGGCGTCGTAACAAGCGCGGGTCTTGCAGCGCCTTGCGCATCGTGCCCCCCGCCGATGACGCGTCGCGCTTTGCCCTACAATGCCGACCATCATGCCCCTTGCCGACCTTCACCTTCTGCTGCCGTTCGCCCTGCCCTCGGCGGCCGACGCCGCGACTGCGCTGCACGGACTGGACAGCGCGGCGCTTGACCGACTGCTTGCCCGCGCGACGCTCGAAGAACGCGTGATCGGCGAAGACTTCCAGCGTACGCTGCCGCATGAGCGCTGGATCGCGCAACGCTTCGGCATCGTTTCGCCGAACGCGGGCCAACGTTATGCCGACGACGCCCCGCTCGCGCCCTTCATGCTCCTTGCCGATGGCGGCGATCCCGGCGCGTCCGGTTCTGGAGACGCCGCGCTGTGGGCGTGCATCGAGCCGGTTCACGTGCGCATCGCGCACGATCATCTCGTGCTGATCGATCCCGCCACGCTCGGCGTGCGCACCGAGGAAGCGCGCGCGCTGCTGGACACCGCACGGCCGGTCATCGAAGACTTGGGCCTAGCGTTGCAGGCGCCGACGCCGCTGCGCTGGTACGTATCGGGCGATGCGCTCGGCGCGCTCGCGGGCGCGTCGCCGTTGCGCGCGGCGGGACGCAACATCGAAATCTGGCTGCCGCACGAAGCCCGGACCGGCGATCGCTCGCGCCCGTGGATGAAGCTGCAGAACGAAGTGCAGATGGCGTGGTTCGAACATCCGCTGAACGTCGAGCGCGAATCGCGCGGACTTCCGCCCATCAATTCGATCTGGCTGCACGCACAAGGCGCGATGCGCCCGGTCACGCGCCCGTTCGCCGCCGTGATGTCCGATGCCGCCGCCACGCGCGGCCTCGCGCTCGCTTCGGGCGTGAAGCCGTCTACGCCGCCGGAGTCGTATGCAGCGCTTCCGAAAGACGGCGGCGAAGGCGCGACGCTCGTCGAACTCGACCCGTTTTCCGCGCCGTTCATCGAGCAGGACTGGGCGCGCTGGAACGCGGCGCTGAAGGCGCTCGAAGATGCGTGGTTCGCGCCGGCGCTCGATGCGCTATCGAGCGGTTCGCTCAAGCGCCTGCGTCTCACGCTGTGCGGCGATACGGGCTCGGTCACGCTGTCGGTCACGCGCGGCGATTTGCGCAAATTCTGGCGCCGCCGCCCTATCGCGGCGCTTCTCATCGAATAAGGCTCTTCCCGCATGACGCGAATCGTTACCCGCGCCTCGTCCCCCGCCGATGCCGAAGCCCTTATGCGCCATGGCCTGCATCCCGTGATCGCGCGGCTCTATGCGGCGCGAGGCGTCACGTCGCCGGACGAAGTGGAAACCGAGTTGAAGCGCCTGCACGCGCCCATCGGCCTGAAGGGTTGCGACGACGCTGCCGCCGTGCTCGCCGATGCGCTCGCGGCCGGCAAGCGCATGCTCGTCGTCGCGGATTACGACTGCGACGGCGCGACCGCGTGCGCGGTTGCCGTGCGCGGCCTGCGCATGTTCGGCGCGACCATCGACTATCTGGTGCCGAACCGCTTCGAATACGGCTACGGGCTGACGCCCGAGATTGTCGAACTGGCCGCGCGCTCGCCGCTCGGCGTGCCGGATCTGCTGATTACCGTCGATAACGGCATCGCGAGCGTCGAAGGCGTCGCGGCGGCCAACGCGCTCGGCATCGATGTCGTCGTGACCGACCATCACCTGCCGGGCGACGAACTGCCCGCCGCACGCGCCATCGTCAATCCGAACCAGCCGGGCTGCGGCTTTCCGAGCAAATGTATCGCGGGCGTCGGCGTGATGTTCTACGTGCTGCTCGCGCTGCGTGCCGAGCTGCGCCGGCGCGGCGCTTACGAGAGCACGCCGGAGCCGCGTCTGGACGGCCTGCTCGATCTCGTTGCGCTCGGCACCGTGGCCGATGTCGTGAAGCTCGACTGCAACAACCGGATTCTCGTCGCGCAGGGTTTGAAGCGGATTCGCGCAGGCCGCATGCAGCCGGGCATCGCCGCTCTGTTCCGCGCGGCCGGCCGCGATGCGCGCGCCGCGTCGGGCTTCGATCTCGGCTTCGCGCTCGGGCCGCGCCTGAACGCGGCGGGACGGCTCTCGGACATGTCGCTCGGCATCGAATGCTTGACGACCGACGACATCGGCCGCGCATGGGAACTCGGGCAACAGCTCGACGCGATGAACCGCGAGCGGCGCGAAATCGAAGCCGGCATGCAACAGCAGGCGCTCGCCGAACTGCAATCGTTCGATGCGGGCGAGCGCGCGACCCTCACGCTCTACGACGCGAGCTGGCATCAGGGCGTGATCGGCATCGTCGCCGGGCGGCTGAAGGAGCGCTTTCACCGGCCGTCGTTCACGTTCGCGCACGCCGACGACGCCGGCACGCTCTCAAAAGGCTCCGGACGCTCGATTCCCGGCTTCCATTTGCGCGATGCCGTCGATCTCATCAGCAAGCGCGAGCCCGGTCTCATCCACAAGTTCGGCGGCCACGCAATGGCGGCGGGCCTCACGCTCGCCACCGCCGACATTCCGCGCTTCACGGACGCGTTCGAAGCGATCGGCCGCGAGTGGCTGACCGCCGACGCGCTCTCGCGGACCATCGAGACGGACGGCGAACTGGAGGACGCGTATTTCACGCCGCAATTCATCGAACTGCTCGACGCGGCGGTCTGGGGACAGGGCTTTCCGGCGCCGACGTTTTCGGGGGAATTCGACGTCGCGTCGCAATCGCTCGTGAAGGACAAGCACCTAAAGCTGCAACTCGTGCGCGGCCGCCAGCGTTTCAACGCGATCTGGTTCAATCACGTCGATCCGCTGCCGCCGCGCGCGACTGTCGCGTACCGGCTCGTCAGCGATTCGTGGAACGGCGTGGCGCGCGTGCAGCTGATCGTCGAGCACGCGGCTTGAGGCAGCGTTCGCCGCATTGTCGTGTTCGGCGCGCGTCTTCGCTAATTGGCCGACCGCGCCAATACGATTGCGCGCTTCGAGAGTTGGTCAGCCCGCAGAAAATCGAGTAGACGTTCGTCAACCCGAAAATCGGCGCGACGCCGGAAGACGCGGCGAAGTACATCGTGGCTTAGGCAGCGTTTGCGGCATCGCCATTTCGGCGCGCGTCTTCGTTAATCAGCCCCCGCGCCAGTGCGATTGCGCGCTTCGAGCGTTCGTCAGCCCGCAGAAATCGAAGAGACGTTCGTCAACCTGAGGCGAAGTACATCGTGCCGCTCGACGCCCCGCGCGAAGCGCCTGTGCACGGACGTTCAAGCGCGCAGCGTCCCGTGTCACGGCGTGCGCCAGCGCGGGAAAAGCGCGTCGATCGGCTATAATTTGACCTTTTTACGAAGCCGAAGATCGACAATGGAAGCAGAACGTCTCAACGCGATCGAAAGCCTTCTGGCCGACCTGCGCCGCCGCGCGGGCGAGCTACGGGGGTATCTTTGACTACGACGCCAAGTCCGCGCGCCTAGCCGAAGTCAACAAGGAACTCGAAGACCCGAACGTCTGGAACGACTCGAAGAACGCGCAGGCGCTCGGTCGTGAAAAGAAGCTGCTCGACGGCGTGGTGTCGACGCTTTCCGCCCTCGACAACGATCTGCGCGACGCCGACGAACTCTTCGAGATGGCGCGCGAAGAAGGCGACGAAGACACGCTCGTCGCCTGCGAATCCGACGCCGACGCACTGAAAGCGCGCGTCGAAGACATGGAATTCCGCCGGATGTTTTCGAACCCGGCCGATCCGAACAACTGCTTCATCGACATTCAGGCGGGCGCGGGCGGCACCGAGGCGTGCGACTGGGCGTCCATGCTGCTGCGCCAGTATCTGCGCTACTGCGAGCGCAAGGGTTTCAAGACCGAAGTGCTCGAAGAATCCGAAGGCGACGTCGCCGGCATCAAGAGCGCGACGATCAAGGTCGAAGGCGAGTACGCGTACGGCTATCTGCGCACCGAAACCGGCATTCACCGGCTCGTGCGCAAGTCGCCGTTCGATTCCTCGGGCGGGCGGCACACGTCGTTCTCGTCGGTGTTCGTGTATCCGGAAATCGACGATTCCATCGAGATCGAGATCAATCCCGCCGATATCCGCACGGACACGTATCGCGCATCGGGCGCGGGCGGCCAGCACATCAACAAGACGGACTCCGCCGTGCGTCTCACGCACGCGCCGACCGGCATCGTCGTGCAGTGCCAGAACGACCGCTCGCAGCACCGCAACCGCGCCGAAGCCATGCAGATGCTGAAGGCGCGTCTGTACGAATTCGAAATGCGCAAGCGCCAGGCCGAGCAGGACAAGCTCGAATCGAGCAAGACGGACGTGGGCTGGGGACATCAGATTCGCTCCTACGTGCTCGACCAGAGCCGCGTGAAGGACCTGCGCACCAGCGTGGAAATGAGCAACACGCGCGCCGTGCTCGACGGCGACCTCGACGACTTCATCAGCGCGAGCCTGAAACAAGGCGTTTAAGTCTTCAAGCGGCGCGGCTTCCGGTCGCGCCGTCTTCGTTTCATCCGCCGCGCATTTGCCGCACATCCGCAGCATCACAAGCCAAGAATCATCATGACCGAACCGACTCAGACGAGCGCCGCTCCCGAACTGGAAGACAACCAGATCATCGCCGAGCGCCGCGACAAGCTGCGCTCGCTGCGTGAGCAAGGCGTCGCCTATCCGAACGATTTCCGCCCGACGCATCAGGCGGCCGCGCTGCAAAATGACTACGCCGAGACCGACAAGGAGACGCTCGAAGCGAATCCCCTGCCCGTCGCGCTCGCGGGCCGCATGATGCTGAAGCGCGTGATGGGCAAGGCGAGCTTCGCGACGGTTCAGGACGGCAGCGGGCAGATTCAGTTCTTCGTGACGCCCGCCGACGTCGGCGCGGACGTCTACGAGGCATTCAAGAAGTGGGACCTGGGCGACATCATAGCCGCGAAGGGCGTGCTTTTCCGCACGAACAAGGGCGAACTGTCGGTGCGCTGCACGGAACTGCGGCTCTTGTCGAAGGCGCTGCGTCCGCTGCCGGACAAATTCCACGGCCTCGCCGACCAGGAAATGCGCTATCGCCAGCGTTACGTGGATCTGATCGTGACGCCGGAGTCGCGCAAGACGTTCATGGCGCGCACGAAGGCCGTCACGTCCATCCGCAACTTCATGGCGCAGGCGAACTTCATGGAAGTCGAAACGCCGATGCTGCATCCCATTCCGGGCGGCGCGGCGGCGAAGCCTTTCGTCACGCACCACAACGCGCTCGACATGCAGATGTTCCTGCGCATCGCGCCGGAGCTTTATCTCAAGCGGCTGATCGTCGGCGGCTTCGAGCGCGTGTTCGAAATCAATCGCAATTTCCGGAACGAAGGCGTCTCGCCGCGTCACAACCCGGAATTCACGATGATGGAGTTCTACGCGGCCTACACGGATTACCGCTGGTTGATGGACTTCACCGAACAACTGATCCGCCAGGCCGCCGTCGACGCGCTCGGCACCGCGACCATCATGTATCAGGGGCGCGAGCTGGATTTGTCGAAGCCGTTCCATCGCCTGACCATCAACCAGGCGATTCAAAAGTACGCGCCGCAGTACACCGACGCGCAGCTCGGCGACGCCGTGTTCCTGCGCACGGAGTTGAAGAAGTTCGGCGTCGATACGACGCAGCCCGCTTTCCTGAACGCCGGCATCGGCGCATTGCAACTCGCGCTCTTCGAAGAGACGGCGGAATCGCAGTTGTGGGAGCCGACGTATATCGTCGATTATCCGATCGAAGTCTCGCCGCTCGCGCGCGCGTCGGATTCGGTGCCGGGCATCACGGAACGCTTCGAGCTGTTCATCACGGGGCGCGAGATCGCGAACGGCTTTTCGGAACTAAACGATCCGGAAGATCAAGCCGCGCGCTTTCAGAAGCAGGTTGACCAGAAAGACGCGGGCGACGAAGAAGCCATGTATTTCGACGCGGACTACATTCGCGCGCTCGAATACGGCATGCCGCCGACGGGCGGCTGCGGCATCGGCATCGACCGTCTGGTGATGCTGCTGACCGACAGCCCGAGCATCCGCGATGTGATTCTCTTTCCGCATCTGCGTCGGGAAGACTGAGCGGGCGGTGCGGTTTGTGTCCGGTGAGAAGCGCGTCCTTCGGGGCGCGCTTTTTTTTGCTCCTTCGTGGATGTCCGGGGAACCGTTCGCGATAAAGCTTATTCGAGCATAACCTGCCGTTCAGCGAGCGCGAAAGTTGCCAGCAGTACAACCGCAGTCCTCCCAGAACCTGACGGACGAGCCGTGCGCGCATTCGGCGTTTACGGACATTCAGAGGCACTCGTTCCTGAGGCGAAACTAAGTTGCAGCAGAAGAAAATAAGGGGCCGATGGCCCCTAACCTCATTGCGCCCTTGCAGGCTCACCAATGCTCTTCAGCAAAGCATTGTATTGGTCAGGATCAGTTGCGTAGATCCTATCTAGGACGAAGTTAGCCACCTTTGCAATCTCGGGAATTTCGACTGGCTTGAATCCTCGATCTGGGATCGACTCAAGGTGTGAGAATTCGTTGTTGAGCCGGTTCATCAGTGCGATTGCTGTAGCATCCTCTTCGCCAAAGAATTTCTTGATGCGTTCAAAAGCGTCATTCTTGTCGTCATGATGCGGAAACTTGAAGAACAAAAATGCTTCGAGGAACTTGCGAAGATTGTTCCCAAAGCCGTAGAACGGCTCATGTCCACCTTGAACTGCATCCTGATTCTTGCATTTGTAAATCTGGTGGAACAGGTAGTTGAATTCAGTGACGTAGTCCCGCAGGTACGAGGGCATCAAGGAAATATTGCTCGAACCACCATTTCTCTCAATGATGAAATGCTGGTTTCCACCGTGGTTCTTCTCGGCGGGCATTGAAATCTTCTTGAGATACTTCAAGAAGTCCAGATTGTGGGTAGAGATGAAGAGTTGCTTATAGCGATAACCGTTTGATCCATCCTGCTTCTTGGTTGGCCTTGCAATCAAGCTCTCGATCAAGCTGAACATGAAGAAAATGTGGTTACCGTCCAAGCTGGAAATCGGATCGTCAATATAGATGATCAGATCTCTGCCCTTGCTGTTGGGCTCTTCCAGCTTGGCAATGAAGTAGCAGAACGCGATGAGACTACATTCGCCTTCACTGAGGTTGTAAGCCGACTTTCCGTCGCGCGTGACTTCGAAACGAACGGCAGTCTTCTCGCCGTTGTCTTTGGCTTCTAGCTTGATTCCGTCATGACCGAAGAAGTGATTCAAGAGTGAATTGACCCTCTCGGCACCTTTGCGCTCATCTTTCTGCTTGCCCTGTAGGATGACGACTTCGGCTTCTGAATTGACGATCTGAGTGTTGACGACGGTGTAAGCGGTGTAGGCGTTGCGTGCCTCAGTTTCAAGATCGGCGATACGGATTTTTTCCGCATCGTAGGCAATGTCAGCAACGAACGACGCTACATCGGTAAGCCGGAGTGCTTCGCGTGCAGAAATCTTGTCCTTTTCGAGAGAACTCGTTTTGCTGTTGCTCTTGGCTATCAGGGAATTGATATCGTCCACACAGCCTTGGATAGCGGCAGAGTCGTAGTCGGACGAGGGCATGGCAACCCGCTCGAAGAGGCTGTTTCTTCGCGCGTGCAGTGCGGCTTTAAGTGTTTCTAGATTCTGCTTGTAGACCTTCAGACACTCGGCAAGCGCCTTCTTTCTTGCTTCGAACTGGACTTTCTCTTCCGCATAGAATCTATCGCCGGTTAACGTCATGAAGCCGGGAACTCGGTTAATCTCAGAGTCAACAGAGGTAATACATGCATCCAGTGCGGATTCAAGGTCTGCAGATTCTTGGCTAAAGTGGGCGTCGAGGGCATGCCAAATATTGGCCGGCAAGCTTTGACGGCAGAAAGCACAGGTGTCGCGCTTGTCTTTATGTAGCGGGATACCCTGTTTCACCCAGAGCTGAAGAACAGTATCACTAAGTAGCTCGCCAATCGCCTGGGTCGGCTTAATCTGTCTGTCCAGCAACTCTTTCGCAACTATTGCGATTGCCTCGATCTTCAGAGTAACAGACGCCGTGTCTGTAATGTCGGGCAGGGCTTCTTGCTTGAGCAGGTTGATCTTTGCAGCTTGCTCTTCAGTCGTTAGTGGGACAAAGCCTGCTTTCTTGACCGCAGTGATGTCTTTTTTGATGCTCTCTATGTTGTAGACGGCAGGGCCATACGTACGGTTTTGCTTGATCTTCTCGTTGGCATGAGCTCGCAGCTTTCCTTCCAGAGAATCAAATGCAGTCTTATGGTTGCCTGTTGTCCTGTCCCGCTCCTTGCGCTTTTCTTCCAGGTCATGCCGAAGACCGGTCTTGTTCTCGACACTGCCCAGCTTGACGCCGATGGCAGCAATAGCATCTTCAATCTCCTTGTTCTTCTCGCCGACGATAGCAAAGGTTTTGATCTCGCCGTCATTGGTTTGATTGACAAGGAAGCTGAGATTGTCGCTTACGAAATCACGGTTATAGACCCGAACGTCGTAGGCATTACAGCCGATGGTGAGCTGAGTGACATCACCCTTGTCGCCGTGAACGGTGAATGACGAGCCTGTATAGTTTTGCGGAAGGCGTCCGGTTTCCAAAGCCCGGAAGATTCGCGAAAGGGTAGTCTTCCCGGAATAGTTGCGACCATACAGGATGTTCAAGCGTTTGAAATTCTGCGGGTTGTCTCCAGCATCCCGAATACGCCTTCTCCAATCCAAGCCTGTAAAGCTACCGAAGCTGGTGATGTCAAGTCCAGTAATCATCTCTTATACCCCTCGCATATTGTTCGTTTTCGTGATGAGTAGTTTACTCTAGGGCACGATATGCTTCTTCATTCTAAAGGGCAGCGTGCATTTCATGGGTTGCTGGGGCTCCCCAAGACCCCGCCCACTTCGATAGGCTTCATCCAAAACTCGCTGTCAACGCCGATTGAATTTTCTCCGCCGGTGTGCAAGTTTCAAGTAAGCGCTAACACACGGGACTGCCTCCCGGGAGCAGTATCCAAATCTTCTCACGCCGACAGACCGCAGCGGCTCGGGCGCGTTTATTCGTCGATGCACGAAGCCGTCGTTCGCCTGATCGAAGCCTCCGCCGCTCTGTTGCCGATTTACAACTGGGCTCGCTCCAATGTCGACAAAGACCGACAACATGGCCGCCGAGACGCCGCGCGATGGTCCGCTCCGATTTTCGACCAGTCATAGCTTTCGCACTGGGTCGAAGGCAGTCCAGGGCCGCATACGGCCTCTCCCCGCAATCCACGAAGAACCTTTTTTGCCCATCACGCCTGGCATCCAACGTGCTTCTGACTAAGAAAGACGCAGTTACAACCTGAAAAAGCGCCGACGCGCCATCTGCGCCAGAATTGACGCTATCGGCACTTCGCCTCGAACGGAGGTCAGAAATGGACAACGGGACCAACAACATCACGCCCACGCCCGGCACCGGCGAGCCGCGCCGCCTGCATCCGCTGGTCGCGACGGCTGCGGGCGCGGTCATCGTCGCGAGCCTCGCGGCGACGGCCGCCCTTACCGGGATTTTCCCGGGCGCGCATAGCAATTCGGCGCAAAATCCGCAGACGCAAACGGCAGCGGTCGCGCAGCAGCAGCCCGTGGTTGCGCCCGCCGCGCCGCCCGCAGCCCAGCCGATGGCCGCGCAGCCCGCGCCCGCTCCCGCTCCCTCTGTTGCGCCCGCGCAAGCCGCGACTCAGCCGGTACAGCAAGCGCCCGCGCAACCATCATACGCACAGCAGCAGCCGCAACACCCGGCGTATTGCTCGACGTGCGGCACGGTCGAAGCCGTCTCCGCCGTGCGCCGCGAAGGGCACGGAACGGGCATCGGCGCGGTCGGCGGCGCGGTGGCAGGCGGCGTCGTCGGTAATCAGTTCGGACGCGGCGGCGGCCGCACCGCCATGACGCTGCTCGGCGCGCTCGGCGGCGGGCTGGCTGGCAATTCGGTCGAAAAGCACCTGCGCAGCGAAACCGACTATTCCGTGCGCGTGCGGATGGAAAACGGCAAGACGCGCTACTTCACCTATCATCAGCAGCCGCCGTTCGCGCAGGGCCAGCATGTGCGCGTGCATAACGGCACACTGGTCGACGCAGGGTAACGAGCGACTGCCTCACGTAAAAAAGGGCGACGGGTTTCGCGACCCGTCGCCCTTTTTGCATCGAAAGTGATCTGCGCTAGTGATCCCGTTGCGAGCTGCGCGCGGGATTCGGTCTGCCACGCATGGCCATGTACGCCCACCAGACGTAGCCCGAGAAGCCGTACAGCACGAACAGGCAAAACAGCATGACGGGCGGATCGGACGAAACGAGCACGAACGCCACCACGACCAGCAGCACGCCCGCGAACGGCACGCGATACCGTACGTCCAGCGCCTTGCCGCTGTAGAACGGCGCGTTCGACACCATCGTGACGCCCGCGTAGACGGTCAGCGCGAACGCGACCCACGGCAACCAGACGAGCTTGAGCGGCACGCGATTGTCGGTCGCGAGCCACACGAAGCCGGCGATCAGCGCCGCCGCGGCCGGACTCGGCAGGCCTTGGAAATAGCGCTTGTCGACCACGCCGACGTTCGTATTGAAGCGCGCGAGCCGCAACGCTGCACCCGAGCAGTACACGAACGCCGCGAGCCAGCCCCAGCGCCCGAGGTCCTTCAGCACCCATTCGTACATGACAAGCGCCGGCGCGACGCCGAACGACACCATGTCCGAAAGGCTGTCGAACTGCTCGCCGAAGGCGCTCTGCGTATGCGTCATGCGCGCGACGCGGCCGTCCATGCCGTCGAGCACCATCGCGACGAAAATGGCGATGGCCGCGATCTCGAAGCGCACGTTCATCGCCTGAACGACGGCGAAGAATCCGCAGAAGAGCGCCGCCGTGGTGAACGCATTCGGCAGCAGATAAATGCCGCGCTTTCTCAGGAATTGCTGCCGCTTGGCGCGCCGCGTTTCCACGGCGCCGACGTCCTGCGCCGCCTTGTTGCGACGGAACGCGCGCGGCGGCGTTCCGTTCATGCGGTTCCGGCGCGGTTTGAATGCCGCCATCGACGCCCCCGCGTTATTCCGCGAACTCGGCGAGAATCGTCGACGAGGCGGACACCTTCTCGCCGATCGACACGCGCGGCCGGCTGCCCACCGGCAGATAGACGTCGACGCGCGAACCGAAGCGGATAAAGCCGTAACGTTGGCCGCGGGTGAGCGGCTCGCCGGCGTGCACGTAGCAGAGAATGCGTCGCGCGATGAGTCCGGCGATCTGCACGGACGTCACCGTATGACCGCCCGCGGTTTGCAGCACGATCGCGTTGCGCTCGTTCTCGGTGGACGCTTTGTCGACCGCCGCGTTCAGATACGCGCCCGGAAAGTACTGCACCTTGGTGATCGCGCCATCGACAGGCGAACGCTGCGAGTGCACATTGAACACGTTCATGAACACGCTGATCTTCAGCGCCTCGCGGCCCGCGTACGGATCGTGCGCGGTTTCGACCGCGACAATGCGCCCGTCCGCCGGACACAGCACGGCATTGGCCTGCGTGGGAATGGGGCGCGGCGGATCGCGGAAGAACTGGACGACGAAAATCACGATCAGCCAGAAGATCCAGGCGAAGCCGAAGCCGCCGATCGCCTGCACGAGAATGGCAACGACGGCCGCGATGGCGATGAACGGCCAGCCTTCGCGGGCAATGATCGGATGGGGATAGTTCATGAACGATGTCTGTGTTTTTAAAACCCGTAGGATAGCAAAAGCCGCCCTCGGCACAGCGGCTTCGGGCGGCTTTCGTGACAGCAAGAACCGTGACGCGCGAAAAACTTAGTTCTTCGACTGGTCGACGAGCTTGTTCTTCGCGATCCACGGCATCATCGCACGCAGCTTCTCGCCGACCTGCTCGATCTGATGCTCGGCCGTCAGGCGGCGGCGCGATTGCAGCGTGGGCGCACCGGCGCGGTTCTCGATGATGAAGCTCTTCGCGTATTCACCCGTCTGGATGTCCTTCAGCACGGCCTTCATCGCCTTCTTCGTCTCTTCCGTGACGATGCGCGGACCCGTCACGTACTCGCCGTACTCGGCGTTGTTCGAGATCGAGTAGTTCATGTTGGCGATGCCGCCTTCGTAGATCAGGTCGACGATCAGCTTCAGTTCGTGGAGGCACTCGAAGTACGCCATTTCCGGCGCGTAGCCCGCTTCCACCAGCGTTTCGAAGCCGGCCTTGATCAGGTCGACGGTGCCGCCGCACAGAACCGCCTGCTCGCCGAACAGATCGGTTTCCGTTTCTTCACGGAAGTTCGTCTCGATGATGCCCGCGCGGCCGCCGCCGTTGGCCACCGCGTACGACAGCGCCACGTCGCGCGCCGAGCCGGTCTTGTCCTGCGCGACCGCGATCAGGTGCGGCACGCCGCCGCCTTGCGTGTACGTGTTGCGCACCGTGTGACCCGGCGCCTTCGGGGCGATCATGATGACGTCGAGGTCCGCGCGCGGAATCACCTGACCGTAGTGCACGTTGAAGCCGTGCGCGAAAGCGAGCGCCGCGCCGTTCTTGATGTTCGCGTGGACTTCCTTCGCGTACACCTCGGCGATCTGCTCGTCGGGCAGCAGCATCATCACGACGTCCGCGCCCTTCACCGCTTCGGCCACTTCCTTGACCGGCAGACCGGCGTTCTCGGCCTTGCTCCACGAAGCGCCGCCCTTACGCAGGCCGACCGTCACGTTCACGCCGCTTTCCTTCAGGTTCAGCGCGTGCGCATGGCCTTGCGAGCCATAACCGATGATGGTGACTTGCTTGCCCTTGATGAGGGAGAGGTCGGCGTCTTTGTCGTAGAAAACTTTCATGGTGGTTCCTTGAGTCCTGGGTCTGTCTCCGCGCGAAGCAGAGGGAATGAGTCGAGTTGCGTGTGGTGCTACACCTTCAGGATGCGCTCGCCCCGGCCGATGCCGGAACTGCCCGTGCGAACCGTCTCCAGAATCGCTGTGGCGTCGAGCGCCTGAATGAATGCGTCCAGCTTGTCGGACGCGCCCGTCAGTTCCATGGTGTAGGTCTTTTCGGTCACGTCGATGATGCGGCCGCGGAAGATATCCGCCATCCGCTTCATCTCTTCGCGTTCCTTGCCGACTGCCCTTACCTTGATGAGCATCAGCTCGCGCTCGATGTGGGCGCCCTCTGTCAGGTCGACCACTTTCACCACCTCGATCAGGCGGTTCAGGTGCTTCGTGATCTGTTCGATCACGTCGTCCGAGCCGATGGAGACGATGGTGAGCCGCGACAGCGAACTGTCTTCGGTCGGCGCCACCGTCAGCGTTTCGATGTTGTAGCCGCGCGCGGAAAAGAGCCCGACGACACGCGATAACGCGCCCGGCTCGTTTTCCAGCAGTACGGAGATGATGTGTTTCATGTGCGTGTTTCCCGATATGTCCAGAAGAAGCGTTCGTACGAAAAGCCCGCGCGCGGCGCTCGTCCTTTGTGGAGACGGGCGCGCGCGAGCCTCGCGTGACAAAGCCGCGTTAGAGATCCTCAGAGCCGAGCAGCATTTCCGTGATGCCTTTGCCTGCCTGCACCATCGGGAATACGTTTTCGGTCGGATCGGTCTGGAAGTCGAGAAACACGGTGCGATCTTTCAGACGCAGCGCTTCCTTGAGCGCCGGTTCGACGTCCGCGGTCTTTTCGACGCGAATGCCGACGTGGCCGTACGCTTCGGCGAGCTTCACGAAGTCGGGCAGCGCGTCCATGTAGGAACTGGAATAGCGCTTTTTGTACTCGATCTGCTGCCACTGGCGAACCATGCCGAGATAGCGGTTGTTGAGCGAGATGATCTTGACCGGCGTGTTGTACTGCTTGCAGGTCGAGAGCTCCTGAATGCACATTTGGATGGAGCCTTCGCCCGTGATGCAGACCACGTCCTCGTCGGGATAAGCCATCTTGACGCCCATCGCGGCGGGCAGGCCGAAGCCCATCGTGCCGAGGCCGCCCGAGTTTATCCAGCGGCGCGGCTTGTTGAACGGATAGAACTGCGCCGCCCACATCTGATGCTGGCCGACATCCGAACACACGAAGGCGTTGCCGTCCGTCAGCTCCGCGAGCTTCTCGACGACGTATTGCGGCTTGATGATCTCGCTCTTGCGGTCGTAGGCGAGGCAGTCTTTCGAGCGCCAGCCTTCGATCTGGTCCCACCACGACTTGAGCGCGGCCGTGTCCGGGCCGTGCTCCGCGTGCTGAAGCTGTTCGATCAGCTCCTTCAGGACTTCCTTCACGTCGCCGACGATCGGGATATCGACCTTCACGCGCTTCGAGATGGACGACGGATCGACGTCGATATGAATGATCTTGCGCGGCGACGAAGCGAAGTGCTTCGGGTCGCCGATCACGCGGTCGTCGAATCGCGCGCCGATGGCGATCAGCACGTCGCAGTGCTGCATGGCCATGTTGGCTTCGTACGTGCCGTGCATGCCGAGCATGCCGAGGAACTTCTTGTCACTCGCGCGATAGCCGCCGAGGCCCATCAGCGTGTTCGTGACGGGATAGCCGAGCAGGTCGGCGAACTGGTTCAGTTCGCGCGATGCGTCCGCCAGAATGATGCCGCCGCCGGTGTAGATGTACGGGCGCTTCGCCGACAAGAGCAGTTGCACCGCCTTGCGGATCTGGCCGGAGTGGCCCTTCGTGACCGGGTTGTACGAGCGCAGCGACACGCTCTTGACCGGCTCGTAGCGGCACGGGGCTTTCGACACGTCTTTCGGAATGTCGATCAGCACCGGGCCGGGACGCCCCGTGCGCGCGATGTAGAAGGCTTTCTTGACGGTAGCGGCGAGATCGCGCACGTCCTTCACGAGGAAGTTGTGCTTGACGCAGGGCCGCGTGATGCCGACGGTGTCGCATTCCTGGAACGCGTCGAGGCCGATGGCCGCAGTGGGCACCTGCCCGCTGATGACGACGAGCGGAATCGAATCCATGTAGGCCGTGGCAATGCCGGTGACGGCATTCGTGACGCCCGGGCCGGAAGTCACAAGGCACACGCCCACTTTGCCGGTCGAGCGCGAATACGCGTCGGCGGCGTGCACGGCGGCCTGCTCGTGGCGCACGAGAATGTGCTGAATCTGGTCCTGCTTGTACAGCTCGTCGTAGATGTAGAGTACCGAGCCGCCGGGATAGCCCCACACGAACTCGACGTTTTCGTCGGCGAGCGCGCGCATCAGCACCGTCGCGCCGATCGAATCGGCTTCGTGAGAGGGAGTGGTATCCGACGTGGAGAATTCCGCGCTAGGCATGTTCATTCATCACCTTTCGAATTTTCGGCAAAAAATTGATCGGGTGCTCTCTGCCGGGCTTGTGGCTCGGGTTCAAGCGGCGCGTCTTGGTTTGACAGGCGAACTTCTTGGGCTCGCCTCAAAGCAGACAATTCACTTTATGATGCGAGTCGAGGAAGATAGCCCGGTTTCGCGTCGACGGTCAAGCAAAAACTTCCCCGGCGCGCTCGAGGATTCGTCGTTCGCGCGCTCGTCCCGCGCTTCGCTTATGCGGTGCCGAGCAACAAATCGTTTGCCGATGCTCCCGCGACAGCGAAAATTTGCTAGCATCCGCAGGTTTTCCTGGAACTCCACAATCTCTTTCGACGCAAATTCGTTGCGCCGGGTCCCCAACGGATGGCATCAGACAAGGAACTCGCCGATTTTCTGGCGGGCGTCGAAAGACGCGCGTTCAAGCAGACCGTGTACACCGTCCGCGACGACGACGCGGCGCTCGACATCGTCCAGGACGCCATGATCAAGCTCGCGGAGAAGTACGGCGACAAGCCGTCGCCCGAGCTTCCGCTTTTGTTCCAGCGTATCCTCCAGAATGCGACGCACGATTACTTTCGCCGCCAGAAAGTACGCAATACCTGGATCAGCCTGTTCTCCTCGTTCGGCAGCGCAGACGACGACGAGTTCGACCCGCTCGAAACCTTCGAATCCGAGGACGGCGCAACCTGCAGCGAAAGCAGCGAGAGCCGCCTCGCGCGCGAACAGGTGCTGAACCTGATCGACGCGGAAATCCAGAAATTACCGGCGCGTCAACGAGAAGCTTTTCTCATGCGTTACTGGGAAGATATGGATGTCGCAGAGACGGCCGCCGCGATGGGCTGCTCCGAGGGCAGCGTGAAGACGCACTGTTCTCGCGCCACGCACGCTCTCGCGCAAGCCCTGAAAGCCAAAGGGATCACGCTATGAGTTCCGCTCTTGAAACGAAGGAAAACGAGTTCGCGCTGAAGGTCGTTCGCGCGCTCGACGAAAGCACGTCGGCCATTCCGGCCGCCGCGGTGGACCGGCTCGCCCAGGCGCGCCGCGCCGCGATTGCGCGCAAGAAGCCCGAGAAAGTAGCCGTCGCCGCCGCCGCGCCTGTCTTCGCGCCGGTTCTGGCCGGCGCGGGCGCCGCGCTCTCGGCCGGCGGTTCCGGCGACGCGCACGGCCGCAAGAGCCTGTTCGCGCGCCTGGGCGGCTTCGGCCTCGCGGGGCCGGTGTTCGCGCTCGCCGTGGCGCTCGCGGGCATCGCGTATTGGGAAGACCAGCAGCGCAAGGCCGAACTCGCCGATATCGACGCAGCAATGATGAGCGACAGCCTGCCGCTCGACGCCTATCTCGATCACGGCTTCAACGCGTATCTGACGCGCAATCACTAAGTATCGAACCGAGCGGGGGAATTTTCGGGTGAGTTACAAGCGCGGTCTCGCGATTGTCTTCGGCTGCGCGATTGCGGGTCTGGTCGCGTTCGCCGCTACTTACCCGCGCTTCTATTCGTCCTCCACGGCGTCCGTGTCCGCCGCCGCGCCCAGCGGCGCGAGCGCGGGCACAGATGCGTCGCTGTCGCCGCTCGCCGCGCTTGTCACTGACAATCCGCTTTCGTGGAGCCGCCTGACGGAGGCACAGCGCGTCGCGCTCGCGCCTTTCGCCACGCAGTGGGACTCCTTCAGCGACGAGCGCAAGCAAAAGTGGCTCAAGATCGCTTCGCGCTATCACCGCATGTCGCCGGACGCACAGAAGCGGCTGCAGCAGCGCATGGAGGAATGGGTGCGCATGACGCCCGACCAGCGCAAGGTCGCGCGGGAGAACTACCAGGTCTCGAAGCTCGTGCCGCCCGACAAGCGGGAAAAGGCCTGGGACGCGTATCAGAAGCTCTCGGAAGAACAGAAGAAAAAGCTCGCCGCGAGCGAGCGCAGCCGCCGCCCGACCGTGGTCAGCGCGCCGCCGACCGGCAAGGCCGAAGTGAAGGACATCAACCGTCTTGTGGCGGCGCGCGAGCAGGGCCACGCGGCTTCGCACGCGGAAGCGGGACCGGGCGCGGGCGCTCCGGCTTCCGGCGCGCCGATGCCGCCCGCCGTGCCGAACGCCGCGAGCATCGTCCCGGCTACGCCGATTCCCGTTTCGCCGCAGCAGGCGCCTTCGATGTACAACGGTTCGTGATCCCGCGATGAGCGTCTCCGCCGCCGCGACCCTCCCGCCGCTCTCCGCGCCGAGCCTGCGCCGGCGTCTCTTCGCGATGGTCTACGAAGGCGTCATCCTGTTCGGCGTCGTGTTCATCGCCGGATATCTCTTCAGCACGCTCACGCAGCAACGCAACGGCCTCACGCATCACGACTGGCTGATGTCGTGGATCGGTCTCGTGCTGGCGGCATATTTCGTGTGGTTCTGGACGCACGGCGGCCAGACGCTGCCGATGAAAACCTGGCGCCTGAAAGTCGTCGATGCGCGCGGTGAGCCGCTCACCGTCGGCCGGGCGCTCGCGCGCTACGCGCTCGCGTGGCTGTGGTTCCTGCCGCCGCTCGCGCTGCACCCGCTCCTTTCGCTGGCGGTGCCGCAGACGCTGATCGTGCTTGCCGTCTGGATCGCGCTGTGGGCGGCGGCTGTCTGGCTCGATCCGGCCCGCCAGTTCCTGCACGACCGCCTCGCCGGCACCCGCATCGTCGCTGCGTAAGTCATTCCCTGCCCCGCTTCCCGCGTAATAAGAACTTCTCGTGACTGTCACGGCTCGGTCACAGCCGCACGGCGTAATGCGCATACCAAAACTCGATGCGCGAGCCAATGGCCCTCCACCCGACAGTCACGCCGGCATTCGACGCTTCCACCGCTTACCGCTCGCGCAGTTCCGGCGTGCGCGTCGATCCATCAGCGCTCGTGCCGGAGTCGCCCGATGCGCCTGAGGCCGGGGCGCCTGCCGCCGATGGCGAATCGGCGGACGGAACGCATCGTTATCGCACGATCTGGCTCTCGGATATCCACTTAGGCTCAGGCGGCTGTCAGGCCGCCTATCTGCTCGACTTCCTGCGGCATCACGAATCGGAATACTTGTATCTCGTCGGCGACATCATCGACGGATGGCAGCTTCGCAAAGGCTGGTTCTGGCCGCAGGCGCACAACGACGTCGTGCAGAAAATCCTGCGCAAGGCGCGCAAAGGCACGCAGGTCGTCTATATCCCCGGCAATCACGACGAAGCCGCGCGCCAGTTCTGCGACCTCGCGTTCGGCGACATCCACGTACGCGGAGAAGCGTTCCATACGACGCTCGCGGGCAAGCGCCTGTGGATCGTCCACGGCGATCTTTTCGACGGCGTCATTCAGCACGCCAAGTGGCTCGCCTATCTCGGCGACACCGCGTACACCGCGATCCTGCTGCTCAACCGCTGGTTCAATCGCGTGCGCACGAAGCTCGGTTTCAATTACTGGTCGCTCTCGCAGTACCTGAAGCATCAGGTCAAGAACGCGGTCAATTTCATCTCCCAGTTCGAACGCGTGATGACCGATGAAGCGCGCCGCCGCGGCTGCGACGGCGTCGTGTGCGGGCACATTCACAAGGCCGAGATTCGCGACATCGACGGCATCCTGTACTGCAACGACGGCGACTGGGTAGAGAGTCTTTCCGCGCTTGTCGAAACCTACGACGGCGAACTCAAGGTCGTCTACTGGACCGTCATGCGAGCGTCCGAACAACCCGCCGCGAAAGCCCGCGCGACGGTGTGAACGCATCCATCAGGCACAGGAAACCGCAATGAAAATCATGATCGTGACCGATGCATGGGAGCCGCAAGTCAACGGCGTCGTGCGCACACTCAAGAACACGAGCAAGGAACTGACGGCGCTCGGGCATCGCGTGGAGATGCTGACGCCGCTCGAGTTCAAGACGATTCCCTGCCCGACCTATCCCGAGATTCGCCTCTCGCTGATGCCGGGCCGTCATGTCGCAGAGCGGATCGACGCGTTCGATCCGGATGCGCTGCACATCGCGACGGAAGGCCCGCTCGGCCTTGCCGCCCGCTCCTACGCGCTGCGTCACAAGCTGCCGTACACAACCGCCTATCACACGCGGTTTCCCGAATACGTGAAGGCGCGCTTCGGCATCCCGCTCGCAATGACGTATCGCTTTTTGCGCTGGTTCCACGGACCGTCGCAGGCGGTGATGGCGCCGACGCCCGTGGTCAAGAAAGATCTGGAAGCCTACGGATTCACGAACGTCGTGCTGTGGACGCGCGGCGTCGATCTCGACATCTTCCATCCGATGGACTCGAAGGTGCTCAACACCGCGCGGCCGATCTTTCTGTACGTCGGGCGGGTCGCAATCGAAAAGAACGTCGAAGCCTTTCTGAAGCTCGACTTGCCCGGCTCGAAATGGGTTGCGGGCGAAGGCCCGGCGCTCGCCGAACTGAAGTCGCGCTATACGAACGCGAACTATCTCGGCGTGCTGTCGCAGCCGGAACTCGCGAAGGTGTACGCCGCAGCCGATGTCTTCGTGTTCCCGAGCCGCACCGATACCTTCGGCCTCGTGCTGCTGGAAGCGATGGCCTGCGGCACGCCCATCGCGGCGTACCCGGTCACGGGGCCGATCGACGTGCTCGGCGAACACGGACCCGGCGCGCTCAACGACGACCTGCGCGAGGCGTGCCTTCAGGCGCTGAAGATCGACCGCGCCGACGCCCGCGCCTGGGCCGAGCGCTTTTCGTGGCGTGCGGCGTCCGAGCAGTTCGCGTCGCATTTGCGGCAGTTCGAGCCGCGCGCGCCGCGCGCCGACCGGGCGCCCGCATGACGCGTCGCCCGTTGGCGCAGGAACGCGCCGAAGCGAACGCCCGCACTGCGGCGGGCCGCATCATCGACCCGTTCGACGACGAAGCCGACGCGAGCGCCGATTCGGCCGATACGCCGCCGCGGGCGACCGAACCGCTCGGCACCGACGACCTGCCCTTCAATCCCTACAAGGGCAATCGCGGCTTCACGCGCGCCTGGCACGCGATGAAGAATTCGATCGCCGGTTTTCGCATCGCGATCCGCGAGGAAAGCGCGTTTCGCCAGGAACTGACGCTCGCCGCGATTCTGCTGCCGTGCAGTCTCTTCGTGCCGGTCGCGCCCGTCGAGCGCGCCGCGCTGATCGCGTCGGTGCTGCTCGTCCTGATCGTCGAGTTGCTCAATTCGAGCGTCGAAGCCGCCATCGACCGCATCTCGCTCGAACGGCACGAGTTGTCCAAGCGCGCGAAGGACTTTGGCAGCGCTGCCGTGATGGTCGCGCTCGCGGTCTGCGTGCTCACATGGGTCATGATTCTGTGGCCGCTCGCGCCGGCCTTCGCAGCGTGGCTGGCGCGTCTCATCGACTGACAGCGCCCTGTCTCGTAAAGCCGCCGCCGGCCTGCGCGGTCAAGTCCGGAACGGAGAACGAGCGGTTTATAATCGTCCGATATTCTCAAAAATAGCAACGGAACCGGACGCGGGCATGTCTGCACGAGGCCGCCGCAACCGGATGCCAAGGTCGGACGACATGGAAGCCAAACCTCCCCGCCGTACCCGCGAACGGATTCTCGAGCTGTCGCTGAAGTTGTTCAACGATATCGGCGAACCGAACGTCACTACGACGACGATCGCCGAAGAGATGGAAATCAGTCCAGGCAATCTGTACTACCATTTCCGCAACAAAGACGACATCATCAACAGCATCTTCGCGCAGTTCGAGCAGCAGATTCAGAAGCGTTTGCGCTTTCCGGACGATCACCGGCCGACCATCGACGAGATGTGGTCCTATCTGCAGTACATGGCCGATTTCCTCTGGACGTATCGCTTTCTCTACCGCGACCTGAACGACTTGCTCGCGCGCAATCGCACGCTGGAAACACACTTCAAGCAGATCATCACGCACAAGGTGCGCTTTGCGCAGCAGCTGTGCGAGGCGCTCGTCGCCGATCAGGAAATGGTCGCGACGCCCGCCGAGATCGAGGTCATTGCGACGAACATCGGCGTGATCGCGACGTACTGGCTCTCGTATCAGTACGTGATGAACCCGCGCAAGTACAACGATCAGGAAGCGATCCGCGCGGAGCTGCATCAGGTGAGCGTGCACATCATCTCGATCATGGCGCCGTATCTGCGCGGCCGCTCGCGCCAGCTTTTCGACGACCTCGTGTCCGGCAAGCTGCCCAAGCGCGAGTACGCGGACTTCCTGCCGCCGCGCGACGATGCCGCCAACGCACCGAAGAACGAAACACCGAAGGATTCCCGATAATGAAGGCAGTGTGTGTATATTGCGGCTCCGCGCCCGGAGCCCGCCCCGTCTATGCTGAAGCCGCGCGCGCGTTCGGTCGCGCGCTCGTGGAGGCGAACTTGTCGCTCGTGTACGGCGGAGGCCGCGTCGGGCTAATGGGCCTGATCGCCGATGAAGTGCTCGCCGCCGGCGGGCGCGCGGTCGGCGTGATTCCGGAACTGCTGCTCGCGAAGGAAGTCGGCCATACGGATCTCACCGAACTGCACGTCGTGCCCGACATGCACGAGCGCAAGAAGAAGATGGCCGATCTCGCCGATGCCTTCGTCGCCATGCCCGGCGGCGTCGGCACGTACGAAGAGTTCTTCGAGGTCTATACCTGGGCGCAGCTCGGCTATCACCAGAAGCCGGTCGGCCTGCTGGACGTCAACGGCTACTTCGACCCGCTTCTGGCGATGCTGCGACATACCATCGACGAGGGCTTCATGCGCAAGCCGTATCTGGACATGATTCAGGTAGCCGCCGAGCCGAAAGAGATGCTCGCGAAGCTCGCGGCCTACACGCCGCCCGCGAACGACAAGTGGTCCGAGAAACGCAACGCCGTCTAAGGAGCAAACCGATGTCGAAAGTCATTCTGATCACCGGCGCGAGCCGTGGCATTGGCCGGTCGGCTGCGATTCTCGCGGGCGCGCGCGGCTGGTCGGTCGGCGTGAACTACGCGTCGAACGCGCA
The DNA here is from genome assembly GCF_031450785.1 of Caballeronia sp. LZ062. Lineage (NCBI taxonomy): Bacteria > Pseudomonadati > Pseudomonadota > Betaproteobacteria > Burkholderiales > Burkholderiaceae > Caballeronia > Caballeronia sp. LZ062. The sequence goes on along the minus strand of NZ_JARTWB010000002.1, from coordinate 724,992 downwards.
AGCCGCCGACGAAACCGTCGCGGCGGTGCAGGCGGCGGGCGGCAAGGCCATCGCGATTGCCGGCGACGTGCGCGACGAAGCCGCGATCATCGGCATGTTCGACGCCACCGAGCGAGCCTTCGGCAAGCTCGACGGCGTGGTGAACAACGCGGGCATCGTCGCGCCGGGCGCACCGTTGGCGGACATGGACATCGAGCGGCTGAAGCGCATCTTCGACACCAACGTGCTCGGCGCTTATCTGTGCGCGCGCGAGGCGGCGCGGCGTCTGTCGCGCACGCGCGGCGGCCACGGCGGTTCGCTCGTGAACGTGTCGTCGGCGGCGGCGCGGCTCGGGTCGCCGAACGAATACGTCGACTATGCGGGTTCCAAAGGCGCGATCGACGTGCTGACCATCGGGCTATCGAAGGAACTCGGCCCGCAAGGCGTGCGCGTCAACGCCATTCGCCCCGGCCTCATCGAAACCGACATTCACGCGAGCGGCGGCAAGCCGGACCGCGCGCAGGTGCTCGGCGTGCAGACGCCGCTCGGGCGCGCCGGCACCGCGGACGAAGTGGGAGAGTCGATCGTCTGGCTGCTCTCGGATGCGTCGTCGTATGTGACCGGCGCGATTCTGGATGTGACAGGCGGACGTTGAGTTCGCGCGCCGCACATCACAGGTCTTCGGGCGCGAAGCGCAGCTGATAGCCGCGCGCTTCGAGCATGCGCGCAATATCCATTTCCCGAAACGCCCGCTCGGCGATGCTGCGCTTCGTCCGATACTGAATCGTCGGCGGATCGATGCCGATGAGCCGCCGCCATTTGCAGTGCTGTCCGAAGAGCGACGTCATGTCGACGTCGCGATGCACCGCCCCTGCGTGTTCGATCCCGAAGCGCAGACAAACCTCGATCGGCGCGAATCGCAGGCCGACCGCTTCCAGTTCGGGCCGCAGCACGCACGTGAGCTGCACGTCTTCGTTGAGTGCGCAGTTCGTCCATTCCACTTTGAGCGGATCGCCGCCAATGGTGTCGGGCGCGGGAATCGTCATCCGGATCTCGGGATGGTCGATGAGTGCGCGCATCATGCGCCGGCTGCGCAAGCAAAAGCCGCCGTTAATCACCGGCATCACGGTCTGCCCGGGCTTGCCGAGTTCCGCGCTCCACGTGTAACGCGTGACCCAGCGCGTGCCGTCTTTCGTATCGATCCGTCCGACGTGCGCGGTCGGGCCGACGTAATCGTAGTCGAGGAAATCGTCGCTCCAGTTCGCGGTATCGAGCACCCAGCCGTCGTCCTGGACGATCAGCGCGAACTCCGTCTCCACGACGCGCCACAGCGCGTACATCATGAACCACGAGTATTCCTGATAGTTGAGCGGCGCGATCTTGCGATGCTCGATGCCGGGCGGCAAGCTCGCGGGCGCGTGCGGGCTGCACAGCACGGCTCGCGCGCCGGGCATCTGGCGCAGACTCAGCGTGAGCGCGTAGACGGCGCGCGTCGCGTCGGGCATTCCTGTCACGGAAACCAGTGTGATCTTGCTGAAGTCTTTCATCGCGTTCCCGCAAAAGCAAAGCGATGAAAATAAGGCGGCGCGCGGCGCGTGACTATCGACGGAGTTCTAGAAGCCGCCGTGCTCGGCGAGCCACGCTTCTTCGGCGGGCAGCGTCTCACGCCCGAGTATCCTGTTCCGATGAGGAAAGCGCCCGAACCGTTCGATGACTTCCGCGTGCCTCAACGCGGAGTCGTGAAAGCTCGCGACGCCCGTGTCGTCGCGCAGTTTCGCGAAAAGGCGCACGGATTCGCGCTGGCTCGGGAGCGTTTCGTCGTGCTGGAACGGCGTGTACACGAAGGCGCGGTGACAGGGGCTCGGCATCCGCAAATCGTCGCCCTGCTCGACCAGCTTCCTCGCGAGCGCGAGCGCCCGCGCGTCGCCGGCGAACGCGCGCGGCGTATTTCGATAAGCATTGCGCGAGAACTGATCGAGCACCACGATCAGCGCGAGCGCCGAAAGCGGCTCGCGCTCCCACGCCTGCAAGCCGCCGGCCTGCGCTGCTTCGATCAGGCTGCCGAAGCGCTCCGCGATCATCGCGTCGAATGCGCGCTTCTTGGTCCACCACTGCCTGCGCTCGGTGCCGAATTCGGGCGAACCCGGCGTGCCGAACCAGAAATCGAGGAGTTCACGCGCGCGGGGATCGCCGGTCAAGACGGTCAAGCCAGCTCCAGCACGAGCCGCCGCGTGCGCGCGCTCTTCTTCTCCAGCTTGGCAATGCGCAAGGTGCCGATCTCGCCGGTATTGCGCACATGCGTGCCGCCGCACGGCTGCAAGTCCACGTTCTGGATGCGCAGAAGCCGCACGCGGCCGAGGCCCATCGGCGGCTTCACGCTCATGGTGCGCACGAGTTCGGGGCGCGCGGCCATTTCGTCGTCGGTGATCCATTCCGTGCGCACGTCGTGCGAACCGCCGACGAGTTCGCGCAGCTTCGCCTCCACCGTTTCACGCTCGATCGGCTCGACGGTCGCGAGATCGAGCCGCGCGTAGTCGGTCGTGATGCTGCAGCCATCCACCGGATACGGCAGCACCGCGCAGATCAGGTGGCTCGCCGTGTGCAGCCGCATGTGCCGGTACCGCCGCTCCCAGTCGATTTCGGCGCTCACTGTGTCGCCGACCTTCAGCTTCGCGAGCGCGTCTTCCTGGCCGGGCGCGGGCACATGCACGGCATCGTCGGGCGTCGCGCCTTCGAACTTGGCCTTGCGCGTGTCCGCGATGGCGATGACCGTGCCGTCCGCGAGCGTCAGCGTCCCGGCATCGCCCGCCTGACCGCCGCCGAGCGGATAGAACACTGTCTTGTCCAGATGGATGCCCGCCTCGTCGATGGCGGTGACGGTCGCCTCGCAGCGCCTTTGATAAGCGTCCTCGCGAAAGAGTGCGCGTGTGCTCATGACTTCGTGTCCTCGAATGCGTCGGTTGATCGCAGATGATGCCGCAAACGGGCGCGGCCTCGCCCGGTACACAACGGGGCGAATCAGCCGGGACGGTTGCGCATCCAGTCGGCGGTATCGAAGAAGGATGTAAGCAGACGCTCGCGCAGCGGCTCGGCAAGGCCGATGTCCTGCATCGCCCACGCCATGCAGCGCAGCCATTGATCGCGCTCGCTCGACGCGATGGCGAACGGCAAATGCCGCGCCCGCAGCCGCGGATGCCCGAAGCGGCTGATGTAGTGATCCGGCCCGCCCATCCAGCCGCACAGGAACCAGAAGGTCTTGTCGCGCGAATTGTCGAGCGTCGGCGGATGCAGCGCGCGAATGCCCGCGAACTCCGGCTCGAGATCCATCAAATCGTAGAAACGGTCGACGAGCGCGCGCAGGCGCTCTTCGCCGCCGATCAGTTCGAACGCGGTCGGCGCTCGTTGTTGATTCGTCGCTTCGTCTTCGGAAGCCGGTTGATTCACTTCGCTCATTGCTTTGCTTTGACTGAAAACCTATGCGTCCCGCAGCGACTGCAGCGCCGGGCGCGCCAGCACGCGCCGCAGGCTGAGCCAGCCGCCGAGCCCCGCGCACGCAATGCCCGCGACGACGCCCGCCGGCACGAGCCACGGATTGAAATCGATATGGAACTCGAACACGCGCGATGCGAGCACGTAGCCGATGCCCTGCGCGCCGAGCGCGGCCATGAGGCCCGCCAACGCGCCGACCGCGACGAACTCCGCGACCTGCACCGAGCGCACTTGCCGGTGCGATGCGCCGAGCGCGCGCAACAGCGCCGACTCGCGCATGCGCTCGTCGCGCGTGCCGGCGAGCGCCGCGTACAGCACGAGCACGCCCGCCGCGAGCGTGAAGATGAAGAGGAACTGCACCGCGCCGATCACCTGCGCGAGCGTGCGCTGAATCTGCGCGAGAATCGGCGCGGTGTCGATAGCCGTGACGTTCGGGTACGCGGCAATCAGGCCGTCGATCATGCGCTGGTCGTTCGCGGGCAGATGGAAGCTCGTGATGAAGGTCGCAGGCAAGTCCGCGAGCGCCTCGGGCGGCATCAGCACGAAGAAGTTCACCTTGAACGAATTCCAGTCCACCTTGCGCAGACTGGTGACCGGCGCTTCCACCGGCAGGCCCGCCACGTCGAAACGCAGCATGTCGCCCATCTTCACGCGAATCGTCTTCGCAATGCCCTCTTCCATCGACACCTGCGGCTTGCCGCTCGTGCCATACCACGCGCCCTGCGTCACGCGATTGTCGTCGGGCAGCGCGGTCGTGTACGACAGGTTGAACTCGCGGTCCACCAGCCGCTTGGCGTCCGGCTTGTCGTAGCTGTCGGGATTCACCGCTTTCCCGTTGATCGCGATGAGGCGCGCGCGCACCATCGGCGAGAGCACGGCGTCGGGCTGGCCGTGGCCGTGCAGATAAGCGAGCACGCCGTCGCGCTGGTCCGGCTGAATGTCGATCAGGAACTCATTGGGCGCATCCGGCGGCGTAGCGTCGCGCCACCCCTTGATGAGATCGTTGCGCGTCATGCCGATCAGCAAGAGACACATCAGCCCGATGCCGAGCGCGGTGATCTGCAGCGCGCTCCCGCCGCTGCGCCGCTCCAGCGACGCGAGCGCATAGCGCCAGCCGACGCCCGCGCGGCTCCTCTCGCGCCGCACGAAGCGCGCCGCCGCCCACAGCGCCGCGCGCGCGATGACGCCGAAGAGCAGCAGCCCCGCCGCGAACCCGCCGGCGACGATCACGCCGAGCTTCAGCTCGCCCGCCGCGATGACGAGCAGCGCCGCGAACAGCAGTACGCCGACGCCATACGCCGCATACGCGACGCGGCTCGCATCGCCCAGTTCGCGGCGGATCACGTGGACGGGCGGCACGCGCGTGAGCGGCAAAAGCGGCGGCAGCGCGAAGCCGAGCAGCAGCACGAGGCCCATCGCGATACCCTGCAACGCCGGCCAGACGCTCGCCTGCGGCAACTCGACATCGACGAGCGAGCCGAGCGCATGCAGCAGCACCAGATGCCCGATGAACCCGAGCACGATGCCCGCCACGCTGCCGATCACGCCGATCGCCAGAAATTCGTTGACGAAAAGCGCGCGCAGCGTCCGCTGGCTGACGCCGAGGCAGCGCATCGCCGCGCAGCCGTCCAGATGCCGTCGCGCGAAACGGTGCGCGGCCATGGCGATGGCGACGGCCGCGAGCAGTGCCGTCAAGAGCGAAACGAGCGTGAGAAAGTGGCTAGCGCGGTCGATCGTCTGCCGCACTTGCGGCTGGCCGTCCGAGAGCGATTCGAGCGCCACCCCGCGCAGCTTGCCACCGTCGGTCTTGCCGCGCGCGAACTGCGCGAACCGCTCGACCTGCGCATCCAGCCCCGCCACGAGCAGCCGGTACGTGACGCGGCTGCCATAGCCGATCAGCCCGGTTCCCGCAATTTCGTCGGCGCGCATCATGAGACGCGGCGAGAAGTTGACGAACGAGAAGCCGCGATCCATTTCCCGCGTGATGACCGCCGCGACCGTGAAGGTGCGCGTGCCGACCTTTACCGCGCCGCCGACTTTCGTCTTGAGCGCGTCGAGCAGCGCAGGATCGACCCAGACGGTGCCGGGCGCGGGAATGCCTTGCGCGGGCGCGTCAGCGGCATCGGCGCCCGGCGCGATGCGCAGCGCGCCGCGCAACGGATAGCCCGGCGTCACGCCCTTGATTGCCGCGAGCCGCGATAGCGGCGTCTGCCCGCCCGAGCTGACCATGCTCGGAAAGATGGTCGTGCCCGCCGTGTCCAGCCCGAGCGCACGCGCTTCCTGCGCGAACATCGGATCGACGGGGTGATCGGCGCGCACGACGAAATCCGCGGCGATCATCTGACGCGCATCGCGGGCAAGCCCCTGCCGCATGCGATCCGCGAGAAAACCGACGCTCGACAGCGCGGCGACCGCCAGCACGAGCGCAAGCAGCAGCATGGTGAGTTCGCCCGCGCGCCAGTCGCGCGCGGTCATGCGCCACGACTGGCGCACGGTCTGGAGGAAGTCGAGTCGGGCGCTCGGGTGCGTGTGGTGCGGTGCGTGCGACGCTTTCGCCGCCGGTTTGTCGTTGGCCGCCGTGCTCAATCGTGCTTGCTCCGCAGGCGGCTGATGGGGTTATGCGTGCCCGGCAGCATGTGCTTGGCCATGCGCGAGACGCCGCCATGCACGCCGCGCACGAGACGCGGCAGCGCCCAGCCGGCGACCACCAGAAACGCGATCAGCATGACGAGGAACAAGAGCGGCACGAAGAACGCGAGCACGAGTCCGAGCGTCGCGCCGACGTCTTCGGTGGCGGATGCCGCCCAATTCGACACCGGCTCCGGCGAAAGATTGATGAGCGCGCGCGTGCCCGCCTTCGCGAAATGTGACGCCCCGGCGAGCGTACCGCCCGCGAGCGCGGCGATGGTAAGCAGCGTCGGATCGGCGTGGCCGAGCGAGCCTGCCGCCAGCACGGCGCCCGCCGGAATGCGAATCAGCGTATGAATGGCGTCCCACAGGGAATCGAGCGCGGGAATTTTGTCGGCGAGAAATTCGACGACCGCGAGCACCGCCGCGACGCCGATCACCCAAGGCGAGGCGAGCACCGCGAGCGTATCCGGCAGATGAATGACGCCCATGCGCTCGAAAAGGCCGGCGACGAAGACCGTGAGGTACAGGCGCAGCCCGCTCGCCCATGACAAGCCCGCAGCGAGCGAAAGTGACTCCAGCATTGCCGCCTCCTTGTGGCGCCAGCCGCGCTTTTGGCTTAGGCGCTGCTGTACCAGCTGAAACAATTGGCTTGCGACGGTGCTCTAAGCATGACCGGAAGAAGCCGCGACGCGGGCGCTCGTGAGATGAAACCGCCAGCCTTTCCCGCGCGAAAGCTGCAACCGCGCGAGGCGCCCGTCAGACTGACTTCAGACCATTATATCCACGCAAAAAGCGCGCGTTGCAGCGAGCGGCCAAGCGATTGCCGTTCCCGGCGCGCCGCGCTCACGCGACGCGCCTTTCAGTGGCCCGACGTGAGCTTGAGCCCGATCAGCCCCGCGACGATGAGCACAGCGCTCACGATGCGCGCCGCCGACACCGCCTCGCCCATGAACACGATCCCGAACACGAACGCGCCGACCGCCCCGATGCCCGTCCACACCGCATACGCGGTGCCGAGCGGCAACTGGCGCATGGCGAGCGCGAGCAGCACGAAGCTGCCGACGGCCGTGACGAGCGTGAAGACGGACGGCCCGAGCTTCGTGAAACCTTCGGACGTCTTGAGCCCCGCTGCCCACGCGACTTCCAGCAGGCCGGCGATGAAAAGAAGAATCCAGGACATTGGGTGACTCCCATGGAAATGGGGCCGTCCCCGAATGAGTCGATGCGCGTGCCGGCCGTCCGGCACGCGATTAGCTGATGAGCGAAGCCGAAATTGTAGCAAACGGGTTCATGCGCCGCGTGTCCCGCGCCAGCAAGCCGTGTCTTGAGGAACGATCGCCGCCTTCGCGTGCCCCCGCGCATCGTTCGACGCAAACGTTGCAAGAATCGACCAAGGAGCGTTCATGCATATCGATCCGGTGCTGCTCTCGCGCTTTCAGTTCGCGTGGGTGATTGCGTTCCATATCTTGCTGCCGGCTTTCACCGTCGGGCTCGCCTGTTTCATCGCCACGCTGGAAGTCAACTGGTGGATCACCAAGCGCGACGTCTACCGGCGTTTGTCGGCGTTCTGGCTCAAGATTTTCGCGGTGTCGTTCGGCATGGGCGTGGTGTCGGGCATCGTGATGCCGTTTCAGTTCGGCACCAACTGGAGCCGCTACGCCGACCGCACCGCGAATGTCGTCGGCCCCTTGATGGGTTATGAAGTGCTCACCGCGTTCTTCCTGGAGTCGGCGTTTCTCGGCGTGCTGCTGTTCGGCCGCAAGCTCGTGCCGCAATGGGCGCATGTGATGTCCGCGCTTTTCGTCGCGATCGGCACGCTCATCTCGTCGTTCTGGATTCTCGCCGTCAACAGCTGGATGCAAACGCCGCAAGGCTACCGTCTGCTCCCCGATGGCCGCTTCGAAGTGGTGAGCTTCTTCGACGTGATCTTTTCGCCGTCGTTTCCGTTCCGGCTGAGCCATACGGTGAGCGCGTTTCTCGTGACCACCGCCTTCGTGATTCTCGGCGTCGGCGCCATGTACATGCGTCAGGGCCGCGCGATCGAGGAAAGCCGCGTGATGCTGAAGATGTCGCTGATCTTTCTCATCATCATGGTGCCGGTGCAGATGGTGCTCGGCGACGCGCACGGCCTCAACACGCTCAAGCACCAGCCGGCCAAGCTCGCCGCGATGGAGGCGCTCTGGGAGTCCGGCTCGCGCGTGCCCGCCAATCTCTTTTCGATTCCCGATCAGGACGAAGAGCGTAACCACTTCGAAATCTCCGTGCCGGTGCTCGGCAGCATCTATCTGACGCACGATCCGAACGGCTACGTGCGCGGGCTCAAGGACTTTCCGCGCGAGGACCGTCCGCCTGTCGCGGTCGTGTTCTTTGCGTTCCACATCATGGTCGGTATCGCCATGCTGATGTTCCTGGTGGTGCTGTCCGGCATCGTGCTCTTCGCGCGCGGCAAGCTGGAACGCAGCCGGCGATGGCTGCGCGCGGCCACGTTCGCGATGCCGCTCGGCTTCATCGCCGTGCTCGCCGGCTGGACCACGACCGAAGCGGGCCGCCAGCCGTGGACCGTGTACGGCGTCCTGCGCACGCGCGACTCCGTGACGCCGTCGCTCACTACCGGCGACGTCGGCTTGTCGTGGCTGCTGTACGTGCTCGCGTATTGCGTGATCTTCGGCTCGGGCTACATCCTGTTGCGGCGTCTCGTACGCATCGGTCCGTCGGAGGCCACGCAGGGCCACGAGAACGAACTGCTTCAGCCGAAGACGCGCGCGGCGCGGCCGCTCTCGGCGGTTTCCTCGGGCGGCGATACGTCGCGACAAACGGCGGACGTCGCGCCGAGCGACGACATCGTGCCGCCGCGCCGGCCCAACTAGCCCTCTTCCAGAACAGGAGAACGCGATGCTCGATCTCGTGCCGCTGTGGGCCGCCATTCTCGCGCTGGCCGTGTTCATGTATGTGCTGCTCGACGGCTTCGATCTCGGCGTCGGCATGCTCTTTCTGCTGCGCCGCGACCACGACGAGCGCAATCTGATGATCAACTCCGTCGCACCCGTCTGGGACTTCAACGAAACGTGGCTCGTGCTCGGCGGCGGCGGACTCTTCGCCGTGTTCCCGCTCGCCTACGCGATCATCGTGCCGGCCGTCTATTTCCCCGTGCTCTTCATGCTGCTCGGCCTGATCTTTCGCGGCGTGGCCTTCGAATTCCGCGAAGTCGTCGGCGCGCGCAAGTGGCTCTGGGATCGCGCGTTCGCATACGGGTCGCTGCTCGCCACGTTCTCGCAAGGCATCGTGCTCGGCATGTTCATTCAGGGCTTTCCGATAGCGGGGCGGCAGTACGTGGGAACGAGCTGGGACTGGCTCGCGCCGTTTCCGCTGCTCGTCGGCGTCGGCCTGATATTCGGCTACGCGCTGCAAGGCTCGACGTGGCTCGTGCTCAAGACCGAAGGCGACTTGCAGGCGTGGGGCCGCAAGATGGCGCGCGTTGCGCTCATCGGCGTGCTCGCGTTCATTCTGCTCATCAGCTTGTGGACGCCGCTGAAAGACGCGCGCATCGCCGCGCGCTGGTTCGGCTTTCCGATGGCGTTCGCGTTCGCGCCTGTGCCGTTGCTCACCGCGTTTCTCGCGTGGAAGCTCTGGTCGAGCCTGTCGAAAGGCCGCGAAGTGCTGCCGTTCGTCTGCTCGATGGGCCTCTTCTTTCTGGCGTTCACGGGGCTCGTCATCAGCCTGTGGCCGTTCATCGCGCCGCCTTCGGTGACGCTATGGGACGCGTCGGCCGCGCCGATCACGCATCAGTTCTTTCTCATCGGAACGTTGTTTCTGCTGCCGGTGCTGATGATCTACGTGACCTGGTCGTACTGGGTGTTTCGCGGCAAGGTGCGCAGCGATATCGGCTATCACGTGGAATAAAGTTGTATCGGCTCGGTCAAAGTTTCTGCTGAACCGCGAGCGAGAGAATGCGCGTCCATTTCCGCGCTTCGGCGCGGTCGGCCATCGGCAGACGCCACTGGCTGTGCGCGGTATCGGCGACGTCGAGCATCACATGCCACGCGCCTTGCGCATCGTCTTGCGTCATGCGGGCATCGCGCAAATCCGCGAAGATGTAGTGCCCGCTCGCCTCGCCCACGCGCACGTCGAGCAGGCGCTTGTCGGCCGCGAGCCGCACGCCGCCCCAGTCGCGCTTCAGTTCGTGCGTCCAGTTCGTGGCGGCGTCGCCCTTGACGCGCGGCAGATTCGGCGCGATCTCGCGACGCCGCGCGATCCAGTACGCGATGCCCGCCGCCACTGCCGCCGCCACGACGACCGCGACGCCAACGGCGACGCCCAGCCCGAAGCGCGTATGGAGCGCGTCGAAGGACCACACCGCGCCGTAGATCAGCGCCGCGAGCGCAATGAGCGCGAGAACGATCGGCATGGTTACCTTTCGTGAATGATCGAAGCCGCCGTCATCACTGCGCCTTGTGCTTCGCGTTCCAGTCGCGCAGCGCCTGCAGCGTGTTCGCGACGTGCTGGTCCGGCGACAGGCTCGTGTACTCGTAGATGATCTTGCCATCCGGCGCGATCACGTACGACACGCGATTGGCCATCGAACTCTTGAAAGGCAGCGCGGCGTCGTATGCGCCGATGATCTTCGCGTCGGTGTCGGCCGCGACCGGAAACTTGCTGCGGCACTCGCTCACGGAAAAGCGCTGCAAGGTGCCGATATCGTCGTGCGACACGCCGATGACCGTGGCGCCCTGCGCCTTGTACTGATCGACCGCTTCGGCGAATTCGTGGGCCTCGATCGTGCAGCCCTTCGTGAATGCCGCCGGATAGAAATACAGCACGACGGGGCCTTTCTTGAGCGCGTCGGCGAGCGAGTAATCGTAGACGTTGCCGCCGATCGATGCCTGCGCGTGGAACGCGGGCGCGGCATCGCCCGGCTTGAGCGTCGCGCCCGCCACGAGCGGATAAGCCGCAGCCGCGCATGTGATCGCCGCCGAAAGCGCGACGCCTGCCACCGTCGTGATCCTTCTTTTCATGCGGATGTCTCTCCGTGATCGTTTCGAGGCGCGCTCAGTCGAGCCGCTGCTCGCTGAACCATGCCGCCGCCTCGACCTGAAGCGTGGCCAGCAACTCGGGCGTCAGTGCATCGAACGCCCGGTGAGCGAGCCGGATGTTGTCGAGCGCGACGATATCGCCGCGCTCGGTCGCCCGCGCGATGCCGAGCAGCGCGCCCAGTTCGCCCGCGCCCGCGAGAATGGCCGAGCGGATGTCGTCGGCCAGTTGCAGCTTATCGACAATCTCGGCGGGCTGCATGTCGACCACGACATGCACGAGCGAAAAGATGCCGGTCAGGAACGCGGCATCGGAGAACGCGTCATCCGAAGGACGCAACGCACCGGCTGCCAGTTCCATGAAGCGCGCCCGCGTGCCGACAAGCTGCACGAGCGGGTCGGAACGCCACGGCAAGCCACTGCCGTCCGCGTACAGCAGCAGTTGCGTCCAGCGCATCAGCTGGCGCGTGCCGGTGGCGGCGACCGCTTCCTTCAGCGACGAGACGTTGCGCGCGCGCGCATGTGCGCTCGAATTGGCGAGGCGCATGAGTTGCAGAACGACATCCGGATTGCGCTTCAGTTCGGCTTCCAGTTCGCGCATGCCGGGATCGCTGCCGAGCACCGACAGCAGCCGCAACAGCGTGCCGCGCGCCGGGCTCGCGCGCCGCGCCGAGAGCACTTGCGGCCGCGCGAAGAAATAGCCCTGGAAGAGGTCGAAGCCGAGCTGGCGCGCCTCATTGAAGACCTCGTGCGTTTCGACCTTCTCCGCGACGAGCACCTTGCCGTGCTGCTTCACGAGCGACGCGAGTTCGCACAGGTGCGCACGTTCGGTCGCGAGCAGATCCACCTTCACGATGTCGACCGATGGCAGCGCGGCGAGCAGCGTATCGTCGATGCGCGTGACGTCGTCGAGCGCGAAGCGAAAACCGCTGCGGCGCAACTGCGCGCAACGCTTGAAAAGCGCGTCGTCGAACTCGATGCTTTCCAGCAGTTCCAGCACGAAACGCTCGGGCTGCATGAGATGCACGATGTCGTCGAAGATCAGCTCGCGGCTCATGTTCACGTAGCCCGGATGCAGGCCGAGCACCGCCGGCACGCCCAGCTCCCCCACCGTACGCGCGACGACATGCGCGGTGGCCTGCACGTCGTCGTGAACGTCGGCGCGGTTTTCCGGGCTGTCGCGGAAAAGCAGTTCGTAGGCCGCGAGCGCGCCCGCGCCGTCGAGAATCGGCTGGCGGCCGACATAGACGCTCGGCTCCCGTCTCGCGAGCAGCTTCAGCCAGGAATCGGGCATGACGAAAACGGAATGAGGGCAACGAATCCGGCAGGCAAGGCGTGCCGGCATCGGCGCAAAGCTTTGCGGCCCGGCGCGTTTTTGTGACGCACGCCGGCCGGCGATGAAAGGCAATCGATCATGAAGCGTAACGTATGCGACACATACCCGAATCGGGCAAACGTGGCGTGCGACGCCCGCCGCCAAGCGACCGCGGCCGGGGCGTTTCCGCCGAAAAGGCGCACTGTAACCGAAATCGCCTGCGCCAATATTACGCATCTGCGCACGGGCCGCGCAGCGCGTTTTCCCTGATTGCCGCGCGCCGGCCGCCCCGCTCGGCGTAACGGTTAAAGAAATCCGCCACGCGGCCGATAACTCGCCTGATAGAGCGTGTCGCGCCTCATGTGGGCGCGCCGCACGCCGAGCCGCTCGAAGCGGCATTCGCGCGCCGCCGAAGCATCCGACGCCTGCATGTGCGTCGACCATCGGCTGCGCGCCGCCGCGAGAACCTGAACTGACCATGCAAGCGAACCGGACCCACGTCTCCCGCCGCGCACCCTGGCGCATCGCGCTTAATGCGCTCGATGCGCTCTGTCGCGCGTGGAGACCCGCCGAACGAGACGCCCGCGACGCCCACGACGACCCGGCAGACCACGCCGCCGCGCCCGCGTCTTCCGTTGCGCACGAGGCGTCCATCGCGAGCAGACCCGCAGCCGCACTCGAAACCACACTCGGCGCGGTCGATTTCCTCGCGCAGGTCGACGACGCGCTGCGCTTCCAGTACGTGTCGCACGCAAGCATCGACTTCATCGGCTATCACCACGACTATCTGAGTATGCTGACGCTGCACGATCTCGTGCCGTCCGAGGAAGCGGGCGAACTGGACGCGCTCATCGCCCGCGCGCGCGAAAGCGGCAAGCTGGAACGCGCGACGCTCAATCTCGTGAAGTCGCTCACCTACCCGATCAGCGTCGAACTGCGGCTCCTCGCGACCGCGGCGCACGGCACACCCGGCTTCGCGCTCGCCGCATTCGACGTATCGCGCTGGCGCGAGCGCGAGGAATCGCTCACGCACGCGCTGAATCACGATCCGCTCACCGGTCTCGAAAACGCGACCGCGCTGCAGGCGGCCGTCGGCGCGATGCAGGCCGAAGCCGAACGCACGCGCACGCAGGCGGCGCTCGTGCTGCTCGATATCGACGACTATCAGCGCATCAACCGCGCGCTCGGATCCGAGGCCGGCGACGACATGCTGCGCGAAACCGCACGCCGCATTCAGCACACGGCGGCGCACGGCGAGCGCGTCGCGCGCGTGGCCGGCGACGAGTTCGCGGTGCTGTTGCCCGCGGGCGCCACCGCCGAAGCCGCCGAAAGTCTCGGACGACGGCTGCTCACCGCTATCGCGCAGCCGTACCGGTATCGCGGGCAGCACACGCATTTGTCGGCGAGCGTGGGCGTGGCGTTGTATCCGGACCACGCGGCAAACGACGCGACGAGCAATTCCGGCGTGCAGCCTAGCCTCTTACGCATGGCCGATCTCGCGCTCGCGCAGGCGAAGGCTTCAGGCGGCAACACGCTCGTCGTCCATACGCGCGACGACAATCCCGCCGACGCGGAACGCCTGAAGCTCGAAGCCGATCTTTACGAGGCCGTGCGCAACGGCGAGTTCTCGCTCTTCTTCCAGCCGATCACGAAGATCCGCACCGGCGCGGTCGTCGGCGTGGAGGCGCTGATGCGCTGGCATCATCCGGTGCATGGACTCGTGCCGCCCTCGACGTTCATCCCGCTCGCGGAATCCATCGGCCTCATCAACTATCTCGGCAACTGGGTGCTGAAGGCCGCGTGCATGCAGCTCGTGCAATGGGACGGGATCGGCATCCGGCTCGATTACGTGTCGGTGAACGTCTCGCCGCAGCAGTTCCGCGACAAACGCTTCACGGCAGCGGTGAAGGAAGCCATCGCGCTGACGGGCATCGACGCACAACGCCTCGTATTCGAGATCACCGAAAGCCTGCTGATGCAGGACCCCGAGGAAGCGACGCGGCTTCTGGAGACGCTGCGCTCGCTCGGCATCCGCTTCGCCGTGGACGACTTCGGCACCGGCTATTCGAGCCTCGCGTACTTGCAGCGGTTTCCGCTCGCGAAGCTCAAGATCGACCGCAGTTTTGTCGAGAACCTGATTACGTCGCGGAATAATCGCGCGATCGTGAGCGCGGTGGTCGGGCTCGCGCAGTCGCTCGGGCTGGAACTCGTCGCGGAAGGCGTCGAGACCGAGGCGCAGCGCGACCTGCTCGCCGAACTCGGTTGCGATCACATACAGGGCTGGCTGATCAGCCACGCCATGCCGTCGGACGAACTGGCGCGTTCGTTCCAGTCGAGTTCTCTCGTGCTGCACGAGGCATGATGAGAGCACAAATGTTCGTGTTCTGATCCAACAGCGCGCCGTAGGACCCTGAATCCGTGTATCTTTCGGGGCTGACCGCCGAATGGGCGGATCAGGCTGAACCGCTTCGGATTAGCCGTTGCGCAACAACAGGTTTTTTTAACGCATGGCACGCACCAAGGCCGAATTACTGGACAAGTTGTGGGCGCGCATGAGCGAGCGCGGGGACTTCCCCATGCTTTCGCAGGCGCTGCGCACGACCGTGTCCGCGATGAGCGACGACGACCTCGACTTCACCGCGCTGGTGCAGGTCGTGCTGTCGGACTTCGGGCTCACGCAGAAGGTGCTGCGCCTCGCCAATTCCGCCATGTACATGGCTTTCGGCGGCAACATCACCACCGTCACCCGCGCGCTGATGGTGCTCGGCATGGACGCGGTCGGGCATCTCGTCGTCGGGCTCAAGCTCGTCGATCACTTTCATCAGAGCGCGCCGCGCCGCATCGACGCCAAGCTCGAACTCAACCGCACGCTGCTCTCCGGGACGGTCGCGCGGCAAGTGACCGAGCGCATCGACCTGCGTTCAGCGGAAGAAGCAGTGGTCTGCACACTGATGCGGCAAATCGGCAAGCTGCTCGTCGCGTTCTATCTGGAACACGAGTGGGACCAGTTGCGCCGCAAGGCCGCCGCCGAGCACATCAGCGACAGCAACGCGTGCGCCGCGTTGCTCGGCGTGACGTTCGAGGAAATCGGCATCGAGGCGGCGGACCGCTGGCGTCTGCCGGAAACGATTCGCGCCGGGATGCGCGTGAGCGACCCGACCGCGCCGCCCGACGAAACCGTCCCGAAGCATGTGCGCTGGCTGCAGGCCGTCACCAACTATTCGACCGAAGTCGCCGATGCGCTCACCGCGCAGAACGTCGCGGCGGGCGGGCGCGAGTCGATGCTCGTGGATATCGCCGAGCGTTACAGCGACGCGCTGAACACGGACGCCGAAACGCTGGCTTCGATGAGCCTCGCGCTCGCGAGCGAGGAAAGCGGCGACGGCGTGATGCGGGAGATCGTCGAATTGCAGGCGAACGCGGACGCCATGGCGCGGGCGAGCGTATCGGCGGAGGCGCGCATCGGCGCGAGTCTCGCGGACTTGCGCTCGCTGCCGTCGAAGAATGCGCTCGCGCCTGCTCTTTCGCTTGCGTTGGAGGCGGTGCTCGCGGGACTCGGTCTTTCACGGACGATCGTTTTCGTGCGCCAGGCCAACCACGAATTTCAGGCGCGGCTGGGCATGGGCGCGGGCATCGAGCCGATGCTTTCCTCGCTTTCCTTCAGCGCCGAGTTCCGGCCTGACGTGTTCCATCTCGCGATCACGAATCCGGTCGGCATCTTCATCGAAAATGCACACGATGCGCGGATCGACGCGCGTCTGCCGCGCTGGTACAAGGAGACGCTCGGCGAGGCGCAGGCGTTCGTGCTGTTGCCCGTCAAGTCGAACGATTCGACCGTTGCGCTCGTTTATGGAGACTGGACGGTTGGGTCGCATGTGCACAAGATTTCTCCGCAGGAGATGAGCGCACTGAATGAACTCACGCGGGAGTTGAGCCGCTTTTTTTCTAGTGCTAACTGGAAGGAAGTTGAGTTGATTTGAGGGTTTGTTTTTTTGCGGTCGCGGGCATTCTTTGCTTTTTGCTTTTTGTTCCTTGCTCTTCGTTCTTGATCGCGCGGCGATTTTTGTCGGGAAGCTTGCTTTCGCGTCGGTCTATTAGCTTTGCCCCTCCCCGGGGCGGGGGTTTGTGCACTTCAAAGCATCGGGGCTCGTTTTGCCGGTTCTCTCTTGGAACTTGCTTTCGTGTCGGTCTATTAGCGTTGCCCCTCCCCGGGGCGGGGATTGCGCACTCAGCGCTTCCAGGCTCGCTTTGCCGGCTCTCTCTTGAAACTTGCTTTCGCGTCGGTCTATTGGCGTTGCCCCTCCCCGGGGCGGGGGTCACTTTCTTTGCTGCTGCAAAGAAAGTAACCAAAGAAAGCAGCTTTTTTCTGAACCGCACGAAGCAACGAACCGTCCGACCACTTCGCAGAAAAGCGGTGGCACTCAGCTAATAGCAACCCTGAATCACCTTCCACGGCCACTGAGCGCCACGTCCTCCGAGCCCCTTGGCTCGACAAAACCAACGGGACTCAACGACTGTGCCCAAAACGGACACGTCGCAAACCAATTGACGAAGTGCAAGAGAGTACGCGAGAAGCGTCGTCGCTCGATCGACAACACAAAACAACGGCTGCGCCCAAAGATGCACGTGATCAGTCACGGCAACCGACGACGTGCAAAAGGGCACGACGAACATCTCAGCGACGAGTGCGGGCGCGCACGCGCTGCGCCTCGCCTTGCCTTGCCTTGCCTTGCCTTGCCTTGCCTTGCCTTGCCTTGCCTTGCCTTGCCTTGCCTTGCCTTGCCTACGGCAATGGTTGTCGTTTGCCTTCTTCCCAGTGATGCGAAGCGTCCCACTGTTCTTGACGAGCCAAGGGGCTCGGAGGACGTGGCGCTCAGCGGGCGTGGAAGGTGATCCAAGGCTGCCGATTAGCTGAGGGCCACGGTTCTTCTACGGAGTGACCACCCTGTGACTGCTGCGGGCGAAAGAAAAGCTGCTTTCTTTGGTTACTTTCTTTGCAGCAGCAAAGAAAGTGACCCCCGCCCCGGGGAGGGGCAACGCCAATACACCGACGCGAAAACAAGTTTCAGAGAAGAGCTGGCAAAACGCGCTTCGATGCGCTGAGGCGCGCAAATCCCCGCCCCGGGGAGGGGCAACGCTAATACACCGACGCGAAAACAAGTTTCAGAGAAGAGCTGGCAAAACGAGCTTTGATGCGCTGAGGCGCGCAAACCCTCGCCTCGGGGAGGGGCGTCCTAACAGACCGACGCGAAAACAAGTTTCAGAGGAGAGCTGGCGAAACGAGCTTCGATGCGCGGAGGCACGCAATTCCCCGCCCCGGGAAGGGGCAACACCATAAACCGACGGGAGAACAAGTTCCCCCGACGAAAAGCAGCCCATCGAAGCACCACAACACGCCGCAGCAAAAAAAACCTCAGACCAACTGAAACTTCCCCACCAGCGCCTTAAGCGCGCGCGCTTGATCATCGAGCGATTGCGCCGCAGCCGCCGCCTGCTCGACGAGCGCCGCATTCTGCTGCGTCCCGGCGTCCATCTGCGACACGGCGTGCCCAATCGCCTCGATGCCCGACTTCTGCTCGGCTGAAGCAGCCGAGATCTCGCCCATGATGTCGGTTACGCGGCGCACCGCGCGCACCACTTCCTCCATGGTCGCGCCGGCTTGCTGCGCATACGTCGAGCCGTCCGACACACGCGACACCGACGTGTCGATCAGCGTCTTGATCTCTTTCGCCGCCGCCGACGACCGCTGCGCGAGGCCGCGCACTTCGCCCGCGACGACCGCGAAGCCGCGTCCCTGTTCGCCCGCGCGCGCCGCTTCGACAGCCGCGTTCAGCGCGAGAATGTTGGTCTGGAACGCGATGCCCTCGATCACGCCGATGATGTCGCCGATGCTCTTCGCGCTCGCGTCGATGCGCTCCATCGTCTCCACGACACGGCCCACCACCTTGCCGCCCTTCTCCGCAATCTCCGAGGCGTTGTGCGCAAGCGTGGTCGCCTGCATCGCGTTATCGGCGTTCTGGCGCACCGTCGAAGTCAGTTGCTCCATGCTCGCGGCCGTCTTTTCCAGCGCGACGGCCTGCTCTTCCGTGCGGCGCGACAAATCGACGTTGCCGGTCGAGATCTCGCTCGATGCCGATGCGATGGCTTCCGCGCTCGCCGCGATGTCGCCGACCGTCGCCGACAAGCCCGACTGCATCTCGGACAACGCGTAGAGCATGCTGGCGTCGTCGCGGCGCTTGAGACGAATCGGATAGGCGAGATCGCCGGACGCGATGCGGCTCGCGATCTCCTTGGCATAGCCGGGCTCGCCGCCAAGCTGACCGGACAGACGCCGCACCACCCATTCGCTGACGATGATCGCGAGCACGAAGAGCGCAACGGTCAGCATCGACACCATGACGAACGACGAATGGAAGATGAACGCGGCGGCGTCGATGGTTGCTTTCGCCGCGGCGCCCCGGCGCGCGACGAGTTCGTCGACCATCTTCTCGAGCTTGCCGGTTTCGACGAGCAGCGAAACGTCCTGCATGCCGACTTGCCAGTTCATCTGCGAGAGATCGAGCGGCTGCTCCTTCACCAGCTTGACGAAGGTGCGCACATTGCCGCTCCACGTCGCGAGCGCGGCTGCGAACCGCTTCTGTTGCGCGAGCGCGCCGGTATCGGCGTGATCGATGTACTGCGCCAGTTGCGACTGTTCCGTGCCGATCTGCGCGAGCGCCTCTTCGATCTGGCTGCCTAGTTCGTCGCGCTCCTTCGCCGTCGATGCGGTGAGCAGCATCTTTTGCGAGCGGCTCGCGCGCAGCAGATTGCCGCGCGTTTCCTCCGCCGCGCGGCTCGCGACGTAGCCCTGCGAATAGATCGATTCAGTCGCGCCGTTGAGCCGGCTGATCTGCGTGAGCGCGATGGCGCCGATACCCAGCGTGCCCGCCAGCACGAGGCCGAACGCGAGGCGCAGCGACGCCTTCACGGACAGCGCGCGCTTCGTGGCCTTCTCGCTCCGTGCAGCCTGGGCCGCCTGGGCAGAACCGGTGGCCGGCAACAAGCCCGCGCCGCGTAGCGGAAAGAGTTTCATCGATTCATCCCCGAGTCATTGTTCTTAAAACGGTACGCCCGCTGTGCGGCACGCCCACATCGCTGGTCTACGGCAGGCGTCTGGCTTTTCTTTAGCGCGGCAAGCACAGTCGTTCGCCCGCGCGTCGCGTGTTTATAACCGGACAAAATTCGTTTAGTCGGATCATTAGCGCCGATTCAGCGGCCGTTCCGTGTCCGATTCGCGACAAACCTTGGCATGACAACGCGCACGAGCCATCCTAAACTTGTCAGGCATTCCGTTCCCGCATCAATCGCGGGCAAGACAACGTAGTCGAGACCCACGGCTTTCTCTCCCTCACACCATGCAAACGAGTATCGACAAAGGCGCTTTCCCGGGTTCGGGCGGCGCGTCGGCAGTCAATGGGGCGACCCCGGCTGCAAGTGCCGCGGCGAACGCGTCCACGGCAGCGGCGCCCGTGCAGCGCACCGTGTATTCCGTGCTCGGTGCGATCAGCTTCTCGCATCTGCTGAACGACATGATTCAGTCGCTGATCCTCGCCATCTACCCGATGTTCAAGAGCGAGTTCGCGCTGACGTTCGGGCAGATCGGCCTCATCACGCTGACGTATCAGATCACCGCGTCGCTCTTGCAGCCCATCGTCGGGCTGTACACGGACAAGCATCCGAAGCCGTATTCGCTGCCCGTCGGCATGGGCTTCACGCTGTCTGGCTTGCTCTTGATGTCGATTGCCAGCAACTTCGGCACGCTGCTGATCGCGGCGGCGCTCGTCGGCTGCGGTTCGTCGGTGTTTCATCCGGAATCGTCGCGGGTGGCGCGCATGGCGTCCGGCGGCAAGCACGGCCTCGCGCAGTCGCTGTTTCAGGTGGGCGGCAACGCCGGTTCGTCGCTCGGGCCGCTGCTCGCCGCGCTGATCGTCATTCCGCACGGCCAGCGCAGCATCGCGTGGTTCTCGGCGGCGGCGTTGCTCGCCATGTTCGTGCTCGCGAACATCGGCCGTTGGTACAAGCGGCATCCGGCGATCAAGAAAGGCCGCGCGAAGTCGGCGCACGCGGCGCTGCCGCGCGAGAAAGTCGTGATGGCGATGAGCGTGCTCGTGCTGCTCGTCTTCTCGAAGTACTTCTATCTCGCGAGCATCACGAGCTATTTCACGTTCTACCTGATCAGCAAGTTCGGCGTATCGGTGCAGGCCGCGCAGATTCATCTGTTCGTGTTCCTCGCGGCGGTCGCGGCGGGCACGATCATCGGCGGGCCGGTGGGCGACAAGGTCGGACGCAAGGCGGTGATCTGGGTCTCCATTCTCGGCGTCGCGCCGTTCACGTTGCTGATGCCGTACGTGAACCTCTTCTGGACCGGCGTGTTGTCGGTGGTGATCGGGCTCGTGCTGGCGTCGGCGTTCTCGGCGATTCTCGTCTATGCGCAGGAACTGATTCCGGGCAAGGTCGGCATGGTCGCGGGCCTGTTCTTCGGCTTCGCGTTCGGCATGGGCGGCGTCGGCGCGGCGGTGCTCGGGCATCTCGCGGACGTGACGAGCATCGACTACGTGTACAAGCTGTGCGCCTTCCTGCCGTTGATCGGCGTGCTGACGGTGTTTCTGCCGAAGACGCACGACGCGAAGGCTTGAGCGGAGTGTTTCAGCAGAACGCCCGGTCACGGAAACGTGGCCGGGCGTTTGTCTTTACGCGCACCGTCAACGACAGTCCGCGACGAGCTTCCTGTAGCCATTCTCGACGAAGGGCTCATGCGCCCGACATCGCGATACCGGCGTCGTGAGTTTGCGCGAGAGCAGGATCGTGTTGCCGTATCCGCACGACAGCCAGACGCCCTCCTCGTTCTCAGCGGCGACGAACTGCCAGTTGTACGACTTGCGGCCGTTGATCACGGTGATTTCCGGCTTGAGATCGTGCCGTTGCTCCGGCGGGCCGATCGTCACGACGACGTCCTGCACCGAGAGGATCGTGCGCCGTTGCTGCGGCTGCCATCCGTCCGGCGCATCGGTGATGACGGCCGGTTGCATCGTGACACGTGCAGGGCATTCGATCTCGATGGCGGCGGCCGCAGCCGCTGCCGCCAGAAGCGCAGCGCCGATCACGGTCCGCATCCAACACTTGCATGACTTCACGCGCGACCTCATTCGATGATGAAAAACGCGTCCGCGTTGTTGCTCGGGTCCGCGAAATGACCGTTCTTCAGCCTACCTTTGCGGCAGATCAGTCGCGATGAAACGACGGGCTAGTTGTCCTCGTCGTGCGCCCATTGATCCATCACCCAGATGCAATCGCCCTCGCGGCGCAGGAAAAGCGCCGCATGATTACCGTGAGCGTGGCTGCGGTATCTGCCCTCGACGAACGTTGCGATGGCGGTTCCGGCCGGAATCAACGCGGTGTCGAGCACGCGCGGCCCCTCGCGCCACAAAGCGGTCACAGGCGCGTGCGCGTAGTGTTTGACGAGATCGACGCACTGATGCGTCCCGACCATGTCGGTGCCTTCCAGCTTCGCTGCGTCGGGATAACGGTAGGACATGGAGACCCTCCATTGGAAAGGTCTCCTGATCGTATGCTTTGCCCGCTCAGCGGATCTCGCTTGCGAGCGCCAAATTGCGGCATTGCTTGCGGAAAATCAATGCCGCATGTCTGCCTTATCGCTTGGCGGACCCTTCCAGCGCCGCTCTGATCTGCGCTAGCGCGCCGGCGTCCTCGATAGTCGGTAGATCGCCCGGATCGCGCCCTTCCGCCAGCGCGGCAATGGCCCGGCGCAGGAGCTTGCCCGAGCGCGTTTTCGGGAGCATCGAGACGAAATGCACATGTGCCGGACGCGCGATCGGGCCGAGTTGCGTATCGACCGCATGGCATAGCTCCGCTTCCATGCCTGCGCGCGCACCGGGCGCTTCGATGCGATCGGCGTCGCGCAGTACGACGAACGCCGTCGCCGTCTGTCCCTTGAGCGCGTCCGTCACGCCGACGACCGCGACTTCCGCGACCGCCGCGTGCGCCGACAGCGCCTCCTCGATCTCGCGCGTGCCGAGGCGATGCCCCGCCACGTTGATGACGTCGTCCGTGCGGCCGAGAATCGACACGTAGCCGTCCTCGTCTTGCACGCCCCAGTCGAACGTCGAATAGACCATCTGGTTCGGCACGCTCTGCCAGTACGTCTCGACGAAGCGACGGTCGTCGCCCCAAACCGTCTGCATGCAGCCCGGCGGCAGCGGATAGCCGAGCGTCACGACGCCCTTTTCGGCCGGCGCGCACGGCTCGCCGGTGAACTCGTTGCGCAGCGTCAGGTTGAAGCCCATCGACGGCACGCCGGGCGAGCCGAGCTTCGACGGCAATTCCTCGATGCCGCGGGGAATGGCGAGCATCGGCCAGCCGGTTTCGGTCTGCCAGTAATTGTCGATCACGGGCTTCTGCAGCGCGCTCTGAATCCACTGCGCGGTGGGCTCGTCGAGCGGTTCGCCCGCGAGGAAAAGCGTGCGCAGGCTCGACAGGTCGTATTTCGCCATCAGCGCCGGGTCTTGCTTCTTCAGCACGCGGATCGCGGTGGGCGCCGTGAACATCAGGTTGATCTTGTGCTGCTCGACGAGCCGCCACCAGATGCCGCCGTCCGGGCGAACGGGCGTGCCTTCGTACATGACGGTCGTGAGTCCCGCAATCAGCGGCGCATAAATGATGTAGCTGTGCCCCACGACCCAGCCGATATCCGATGCCGTGAACATCGTGTCGCCTGGCGCGCCCTGAAAGATATGCTCCATCGACGCCCCGAGCGCGACCGCGTAACCGCCGACATCGCGCTGCACGCCCTTCGGCCTGCCGGTGGTGCCCGACGTGTAGAGCACATAGGACGGCTCGTTCGATTCGAGCCATTCGCACGGAACGTGTGCATCGAAAAACTGTTCGCGCAGCGGCTCGTAAGCGACGAGATAGCTCGCTTGCAGGCGCTCGGGCGCAAGCTGCCGGTCGATCAGCAGCACTTGCGGCACCTTGAATTCGGCGCGCGACAGGGCTTCGTCGACGAGCGGCGTGTAATCGATCACCTTGCCCGCGCGCGCGCCTGCATCGGCGGTGACGATGAGCGCGGGCTCGGCATCGTCGATGCGCGCCGCGAGATTCGGCGCCGCGAAGCCGCCGAACACGACCGAATGGACCGCGCCGATGCGCGCGCACGCGAGCATCGCGAAAAGCGCCTCGGGGATCATCGGCAGATAGATGAGCACGCGGTCGCCCTTCTTGACCGACAGCGAGCGCATGACGGCGGCCATGCGGTTCACTTCCGCGTGCAGTTCGGCATACGTGTAGCGGCGTTCGATGCCCGTTTCCGTCGAGACGTAGACGAGCGCGTCCTGCTGCGCGCGCGAGGCGAGATGGCGATCGACCGCGTTATGGCAGAGATTGGTGCGCCCGCCGACGAACCATCGCGCGAAGGGCGGATTGCTCGCATCGAGCACCTGTTGGAACGGCGTGTGCCAATGGATGCGGCGGGCCTGTTCGGCCCAGAACACTTCGGGCTCTTCGATCGACTGGCGATACGCTTCTCGGTAAGTCGGCATGCGCGTCCTCTGCAAGATGCAATCCGTGGCGAGCCTGTGTCTGACTCGCTCCACAGCATAGAGCAGCCGGCGAATGCCTGCCTAGAGAGGGCGCGCCCTGATCATGCGCAGTCCGGCGCGCTCAAACCGCGCGGCTGCTCGATCTGCGAGATGGCGGCGCGCTCGCCTGTGCCGCGCCGTGTTTCAGCAGCACGGGCGCGAGTTCGCCTGCCACGCGGATGCTCGATACGACGACCGTTCGCACGCCGCTGTCTTGCGTGAGTGTGCGCAGCGTTTCGCGCGTCGTCGCCCGCGCCTCGATGCGCGGTTCGATCACGACGAATCCGCGGCAGTATGCGGCGAGCGCCACGCGATGCGTGCGCAGCCACGCGGCGCGCAGAGCGAAGTCGTCGGGCGTTTCGTCGTCGCTGTGCTCGGCGACGATGACGAACGGCGTCGCGAGCGCGAGTAGACGGCGCATCTGCGCGGACCACGCGAACGCGTAGCCCGGCTGCATTGCGTGGCGACGCACGCGCACGAGCGGGAAGCGGCTCGCGTCGAGCATTCGATTGTCGAGGGCGTTGAAAGTAAGGTCGTCGGCGTTCACAGCGGTTTCGGGCTCCATTCGTTGAACGCGGCGACGACACTCGCCCAGCGGGATCGGCGCGGCACGACGCGCTTCTGTTGTGCGGCGCGCGGTGGCCGCCGTTCGGCGCTAGCCTGGGACGGCGCGGCGGGCGCGTCGCTCCAAGCGCGGCGCGTGGTTTCGAGGACTTTCGCGGCGTTCGCGGCGATAGCGCAGCGCGCGTGGGCATCTCGCGGTTCGCCTGTCACGCGGTTGGCATTCGGATCGTTGGTCACGTCGGGCCTCCAGTCGTGCGTTCACGATGCATGACTGGGATTGTATTGAGAATCATTCTCAATAACAAGCGGGATTTGCGGCGTGTGACATCGGGTCCGGACACGCGCGACGGTGGCTGACTCAGTGGCGATGCGTGTCGAGGAACTCCGGGACGCGACTTGCCCAGCCCAGATGCGGCTACGTCACGGAGCACAGACGGGTAGCTGACCTAGTGGCCGACTCAGCGGCCGATGCGTGTCAGGCGCACGGCGCAGCTCGGCTAGCACGGACTCCGGGACGCGACGCGCGCAGCCCAGATGCGGCTACGTCACGAAGCACAGACTTTTGCCGACTTAGTGCCGATGCGCGTCAGGCGCAGGCGCAGTTCGGCGTCGCATGAACTCCGGGACGCGACATGCGCAGCCAAGGGGCGGCTACGTCACGGAACACAGACGAGTGACCGACTCACTAGCCGATGCGTGTCAAGAAATAAGCGCGGCTTGCCGCCCACAAGTCCCGAGACGACGTGCCCAGCGCAGGTGCGACGACTAACGCGCGGCGCCCGATCTTGGCCGGCTTCAGCGGCCGATCCGTTGACCGCTTTTCCGGCCGCCGCGCACTTGACTTCAGCCGGCTCGCATCAAGTACCGCGACAACACGCCCGACGAATACGTCCCCGCAATCGCCGTCAGGAATTCGGCGAAGGACGCGGGCGCGGCGGCATCGGCGGTATCGGAAATCGTGCGCACGACCGCGCACGGCACGCCGTGCTCGTAGCAAACCTGCGCGAGCGCCGCGCCCTCCATCTCGACCGCGAGCGCGTCCGGCAAAGCGGCGCGCAGCGCGGTCACGCCCTCGTGACTCGCGATGAACTTGTCTCCGCTCACCACGAGCCCGCGATGCACACGCGGCCGCATGACGGCGAAGCGGTCGGCGAGCGCGTCGCCCTCGGCCTCGATGAACGCGAGCGCCGCAGCGGCGAGCGCATCCGAGAGCGCGGTGTCGGCGTCGAGATGCGTGCGGTCGAGCAGCGGCACTTCGTAGCGCGGGAAAAACGGCGACGCGTCCAGATCGTGCTGGAGCAGCGCGTTCGCGACGACGATATCGCCCACGCGCACGTCCGCGCGCACGCCGCCCGCGACGCCGGTGAAGAGAATCGCCTCGACGCCGAACACGTGGATGAGCGCGCTCGCCGTGGCCGCCGCCGCGACCTTGCCGATACGCGCGAGCGTCACGACGACCGGCACGCCATGCGCCTCGCCGACGTGGTATTCGCGCTTGCCGAGCGTGACCGTGCGCACGTCGCCCGCGGCGCGCATGTGTGCGATCAGGTCGCCCAGTTCCTGCGGCAGCGCCGCCATGATGGCGAGCCGCTTCATTCCACCGCCTGCAGCTTCGCCACGGCCAGCGCGAGCCACTTTTCGCCGTGCCGCTTGAAGCGCACTTGCGCGCGCGCATCGCCGCCGGAGCCTTCGAGCGCGGTCACGGTGCCTTCGCCGAACTTCGTGTGAAACACGGCCTGTCCGACCTTGAAGCCGGTATCGGCTGCGCGCTGTTCGTTCGCGAACGAAGGCAGCGCCGCGCTCGCCGTCGATTGCGCGCCGCGTTCCTGTCCCGGCCGCGCGAACCAGTCGCGGCCCCAGCCGGCGTTGTCGGCGCGTCCGCCCCAACGCGCGCCCGCCTCCACTTTCGGCGTGAGCCACTTGAGCGAGCCTTCCGGCAGTTCGTCGAAGAACCGCGAGCGGATGTTGTAGCGCGTCTGGCCGTGCAGCATCCGGCTCTGCGCAAACGACAGATACAACCGCTCCTTCGCCCGCGTGATCGCGACATACGCGAGCCGCCGCTCTTCTTCCAGACCGTCGGACTCCTGCGCGCTGTTCTCGTGCGGAAAGAGCCCCTCTTCCAGCCCGGTGATGAACACCGCCGTGAACTCCAGCCCCTTCGCAGCGTGGACGGTCATCAACTGCACGGCGTCCTGTCCGGCTTGCGCCTGATTGTCGCCCGCTTCGAGGGATGCATGCGACAGGAAGCCCGCGAGCGGCGTCATGGTGTCGGGATTCTGGGCGGGATCGGCGATACCGGGCGCATCCAGCACTTCAATCTCGCCGTCCTCGCTGACCGCCCTGATCTCCTGCGCGGCGGTCGCGCCGGGGCGCAGCGGAATGGAGCGCGCGGGCGTATCCAGCCCGTAGCCTTCTTCGCTCACGAACGCCGCCGCGGCGTTGACCAGCTCCTGCAAGTTCTCCAGCCGGTCTTGCCCTTCCCGCTCGGTTTCGTAGAACGCGGCAAGGCCGCTTGCGCGCACGACGTATTCGACCGTTTCCGGCAGGCTCATCTGCTGCGTTTCAGCGCGCATTTTGGCGATGAGCGTCGCGAACGCGCCGAGGCTCGACCCTGCCTTGCCGGTCACGTAAGGCACGGCGGCGGCCATCGAACAGTTGTAGAGACGCGCGGCGTCGGCCAGTTGCTCGATGGAACGCGCACCGATGCCGCGCGTCGGGAAATTGACCACGCGGGCAAACGCGGTATCGTCGTTCGGATTGTCGATCAGGCGCAGATACGCGAGCGCGTGCTTGATTTCCTGACGCTCGAAAAACCGCAGGCCGCCATACACGCGATACGCAATGCCCGCGTTCACGAGCGTATGTTCGATGGTGCGCGACTGCGCGTTGCTTCGATACAGCACCGCGATCTCGCCACGCGCGAGGCCGGTGTTGATGAGCGCCTTGATTTCTTCGACGATCCAGCCCGCTTCCTGCGAATCGGTCGCGGCTTCGTAGACGCGCACCGGCTCGCCGTGTCCCGCGTCCGTGCGCAGATTCTTGCCGAGCCGCCGCGCGTTGTTCGCGATCAGGTAATTCGCGGTATCGAGAATATGGCCGTGCGAGCGGTAGTTCTGCTCCAGCTTGATGAGATTGCGCACGCGGAATTCGCGCTCGAAATCGTGCATGTTGCCGACGTTCGCGCCGCGAAACGCGTAGATGGATTGATCGTCGTCGCCCACGGCGAAGATCGCGTTGTGCTCACCCGCGAGCTGCTTCAGCCACGCGTATTGCAGCTTGTTGGTGTCCTGAAACTCGTCGACGAGGATATTGCGAAAGCGCGCCTGATAATGCGCGCGCAGCGGCGGATTGTGCGCGAGCAACTCGTAGCAGCGCAGCAGCAGTTCCGGAAAATCGACGACGCCTTCGCGCTGGCATTGCTGGTCGTAAGCCTCGTACAGCTCGACGAACTTGCGGTTGAAGTTGTCGGTCGCATCGACGTCTTTCGGACGCAGCCCCTGTTCCTTCGCGTTGTTGATGAAGTACTGGAGGTTCTTCGCCGGATACTTCTCGTCGTCGACGTTCAGGCCCTTCATGAGCCGCTTGATCGCGGAAAGCTGGTCCGCCGTATCGAGAATCTGGAACGACTGCGGCAGGCCCGCGTCGCGGTAATGCGCGCGCAACATGCGGTTGCAGAGGCCGTGGAACGTGCCGATCCACATGCCGCGCGTGTCGATGGGCAAAAGCGCCGACAGACGCGACAGCATCTCGCGGGCCGCCTTGTTCGTGAACGTGACGGCTAGGATGGTCTGCGGCGATGCGTAACCCTGCTGGATCAGCCACGCGATGCGGGTGATGAGCACGCGCGTCTTGCCGCTGCCCGCGCCCGCGAGGATCAGCGCGGGCTCGTTCGGCAGCGTCACGGCGGCGAGCTGTTCGGGATTGAGATTGGCGAGTAAATCGGGCATGGGAAAGTGAGCGGCGGCAAGCGCACCGAAGAAGCCGGCAAGGAGTCGCCGGCGAGCCGACCATTATAAGACCGCGCCGATGGCGTCGCCGGGCGAGCCATTCGCGACCGCGGACCGGCCGCGCCCGGATTCGTCCGATTGCGCGCCTCAAACCTTATAATCGGTGATTACCCCGCATCTTTTCACGCATTTTTCGGCAGATTTCACGATGAGCGACAGCACGCTTGCGAAGAGTTTCGAGCCCCAGAACATCGAGTCCCAGTGGGGCCCGGAATGGGAGAAACGCGGCTATTCCGCGCCCACTTTCAAGGAAGGTGCGAAGAATTTCTCGATTCAACTGCCGCCGCCGAACGTCACCGGCACGCTGCACATGGGGCACGCGTTCAACCAGACCATCATGGATGGCCTCACGCGCTATCACCGCATGCTCGGCGAAAACACGCTGTGGGTGCCGGGCACGGACCACGCGGGCATCGCGACGCAGATCGTCGTGGAAAGACAGCTTGATGCGCAAGGCATCTCGCGCCACGATCTGGGCCGCGAAGAGTTTCTGAAGCGCGTGTGGGCGTGGAAGCAGGAATCCGGCTCGACCATCACGCGGCAGGTGCGCAGGCTCGGCGCGTCGATCGACTGGTCGCGCGAATACTTCACGATGGACGACAAGATGTCCGCCGCCGTGCGCGACGTCTTCGTCACGCTCTACAAACAAGGGCTCATCTATCGCGGCAAGCGGCTCGTGAACTGGGACCCGGTGCTGGGCACCGCCGTGTCCGATCTCGAAGTCGTGAGCGAGGAAGAGAACGGGAGCCTCTGGCACATCAAGTACCCGCTGCCGGACGGCTCGGGGCATCTGACGGTCGCGACGACGCGCCCCGAAACCATGCTCGGCGACGTCGCCGTGATGGTGCATCCGGAGGACGAGCGCTATGCGCATCTGATCGGCAAGACGGTCGTGCTGCCGCTGTGCGATCGCGAGATTCCCGTGATCGCGGACGACTACGTGGACCGCGAGTTCGGCACGGGCGTCGTGAAAGTCACGCCCGCGCACGACTTCAACGACTACGCGGTCGGCCAGCGTCACAAGCTGCCGCAAATCGAGATCCTCACGCTCGACGCAAAGATCAACGACAACGCGCCCGAGAAGTATCGCGGCATGGACCGGTTCGAGGCGCGCAAGCAGGTCGTCGCCGATCTCGAAGCGCAACGTCTGCTCGACTCCGTCAAGCCGCACAAGCTAATGGTGCCGCGCGGCGACCGGACGGGCGTCGTCATCGAGCCGATGCTCACCGACCAATGGTTCGTCGCGATGACGAAGCCCGCGCCCGAAGGCACGTTCAATCCGGGCCAGTCGATCACGGAAACGTCGCTCGATGTCGTGCGCAGCGGCAAGATCAAGTTCGTGCCGGAGAACTGGAGCACGACCTACTACCAGTGGCTCGAAAACATTCAGGACTGGTGCATCTCGCGTCAATTGTGGTGGGGGCATCAGATTCCCGCGTGGTACGGCGAAAACGGCGAAATCTTCGTCGCGAAGACCGAAGAAGAAGCCCGCGCCGACGCCGAGCGCGAGAGCTACACCGGCTCACTCAAGCGCGACGAAGACGTGCTCGACACGTGGTTCTCTTCCGCGCTCGTGCCCTTCTCGTCGCTCGGCTGGCCGAACGAGACGAAGGAACTGAAGGCGTTTCTGCCTTCGTCGGTGCTCGTGACGGGCTTCGACATCATCTTCTTCTGGGTCGCCCGGATGGTGATGATGACCACGCATTTCACCGGCAAGGTGCCCTTCGATACCGTTTATGTGCACGGCCTCGTGCGCGACGCGGAAGGCCAGAAGATGTCGAAGAGCAAGGGCAATACGCTCGATCCGATCGACATCGTGGACGGCATCGACCTCGAAACGCTCGTCGCCAAGCGCACGAGCGGTCTCATGAATCCGAAGCAGGCCGCGCAGATCGAGAAAAAGACGCGCAAGGAATTCCCAGAGGGCATTCCGGCGTTCGGCACGGATGCGCTGCGCTTCACGATGGCGTCGATGGCCACGCTCGGTCGCAATGTGAATTTTGATCTGGCACGCTGCGAGGGGTATCGGAATTTCTGCAACAAGCTCTGGAACGCCACGCGTTTCGTTTTGATGAATTGCGAAGGTCACGATTGCGGTTTTGCGAACGTGGCCGGTTGCAAGCCCGGCGACTGCGGACCCGGCGGCTACACCGATTTCTCGCAGGCGGACCGCTGGATCGTGTCGCTGCTTCAGCGCGTGGAAGCGGAAGTCGAGAAAGGTTTCGCGGACTATCGCTTCGACAATGTCGCAAGCGCCATTTACAAGTTCGTGTGGGACGAGTACTGCGACTGGTACCTCGAACTCGCGAAGGTGCAGATTCAGAACGGCACGCCCGAGCAGCAGCGCGCCACGCGCCGCACGCTGTTGCGCGTGCTGGAAACGGTGCTGCGTCTCGCGCACCCCATCATTCCGTTCATTACCGAAGCGTTGTGGCAGAAAGTCGCCCCGTTGACGGATGCTTATCCGGCCGGCGCGCAGGAAGGCGAAGCGTCGATTATGACGCAGCCGTATCCGCGCGCCGAGACGAAAAAGCTGGATGAATCCGCTGAACAGTGGGCCGCCGAACTGAAGGCAGTCATCGATGCATGTCGTAATCTGCGTGGCGAAATGAACCTGTCGCCCGCGGTGAAGGTGCCTTTGCTCGCACACGGCGACGCCGCGCGTCTTGCGTCGTTCGCACCGTACGTCGCGGCGCTCGCGCGCCTCGCGGAAGTGAAGATCATCGACGACGAAGCGGCGCTCGACAAGGAAGCGCAAGGCGCGCCGGTGGCGATCGTCGGCGGACACAAGCTGGTGCTGAAAGTGGAGATCGACGTGGCGGCGGAGCGCGAGCGTTTGACGAAAGAAGTCGAACGTCTGAACGGCGAGATCGTCAAATGTAACGCCAAGCTCGGTAATGAAAGCTTTGTTGCAAAAGCGCCGGCCGCTGTCGTTGAACAGGAGCGCAAAAGGCTGGCAGAATACAAAACCACTATCGAAAAGCTTCAGGCGCAATTATTGCGACTGCCGGTCTGATTAGGGTTAGTTTTTACACCCTGTCAGTCGCTTCGCTCGAAGTTCTAAATGATTAAGAGGATCAGGGTCATCACATGCTAAAAGTTACCAAAGCGGTTTTTCCCGTTGCGGGTCTCGGTACGCGGTTCCTCCCCGCGACCAAGGCCAGCCCGAAGGAAATGCTGCCTGTCGTCGACAAGCCGCTGATTCAATACGCGGTCGAGGAAGCGATGGCCGCCGGCATCACCGAAATGATCTTCGTCACCGGCCGCAGCAAGCGTGCCATCGAGGATCATTTCGACAAGTCCTATGAGATCGAAGCCGAGCTTGAGGCGCGCGGCAAAGAGAAGCTTCTCGAGCTCGTGCGCAGCATCAAGCCGAGCCACGTCGACTGCTTCTACGTGCGGCAAGCCGAGGCGCTCGGTCTCGGTCACGCGGTGTTGTGCGCCGAAAAGCTCGTCGGCGACAACCCGTTCGCCGTCATCCTCGCGGACGACTTGCTGTACGGCAGGCCGCCCGTCATGTCGCAGATGATCGAAGTGTT
Source organism: Caballeronia sp. LZ062 (assembly GCF_031450785.1). NCBI lineage: Bacteria > Pseudomonadati > Pseudomonadota > Betaproteobacteria > Burkholderiales > Burkholderiaceae > Caballeronia > Caballeronia sp. LZ062. The sequence goes on along the minus strand of NZ_JARTWB010000002.1, from coordinate 692,808 downwards.
CGACCACTATCACAGCTCGGTGATCGGCGTCGAAGAGATCCCGCCGCAAGAGACGAAGTCGTACGGCATCATCGACGGCAAGGAGTGGGAAGACAACATCGTCAAGCTGTCGGGCATCGTCGAGAAGCCGGAGCCGGCGGTTGCGCCGTCGAACCTCGGCGTGGTCGGCCGCTATGTGCTCAAGCCGCGCATTTTCGACCACATCCGCGCGCTCAAGCCCGGCGCGGGCGGCGAGCTCCAACTGACGGACGCGATCCAGTCGCTCTTGTCGGATGAGCAAGTGCTCGCGTACAAGTATCACGGCACGCGTTTCGATTGCGGCAGCAAGCTCGGCTATCTGAAGGCGACGGTGGAATTCGCGCTGCGCCATCCGGAAGTGGCGAAGGACTTCGAAGAATACCTGCGCACGCGTTCGCCGGTTCTCGAAGGCTAAGCGTCAACGGCCTTTGCACAAAAAAATGCCCGTCACGTTCGTGACGGGCATTTTGCTTTGGGCGTCTGATTTTCAGCGGCGCCGCATCAAGAAGATGAACGTCTTGTCCTGCGAACTCGACTCGACGATTTCGTTGCCAGTCTGCTTGGCGAACGCAGCGAAATCGCGCTGCGAACCGGGGTCGGTCGCGAGCACTTTCAAAATCTGGCCGCTCGTCATGTCGGCCAGCGCCTTCTTCGCCCGCAGAATCGGCAACGGGCAGTTGAGCCCGCGTGCATCGACTTCCTTGTGAACTTCCATCGCGATTGAACCTTCCGTGTGCCTGGTGGTTGGATTCTAACGCAGCGCTCACAGATCCACCGGCCGCCCGCTCGTTGCTTTTCTTCTCCTCACTTGGGAGTTTTCCACTTAACGCCTTTAGTGCGAGCGGATAAATTCGCCAACTCTCTTGCATCACCCTTCGCAGTCTTCGTGTGCCACGCGTCTTTCGACCGTAAGTGACGACAACGCTGTATCAAATTTTGTACAATGACCGATGAGAAAGAAATCCGCTGGGTCGGCTCGTCCTATGACGACATTCTTGAGTTCCCCTCGGCGGCACGGCGCGAAGCAGGCTTTCAGCTTGGCCGTTTGCAAGTCGGGCTTGATCCCGAAGACTGGAAGCCCTTTGACGATGTTGGCCCCGGTGTGCGGGAGATCCGCATCAGGGACACAAGCGGAATCTATCGCGTCATGTACGTAGCGAAATTCGAAGAAGCGGTTTTCGTATTGCATTGCTTCCAGAAGAAATCGCAAACGACGTCAACGCACGACAAGATGATCGCCGCCATTCGCTATCGGGCGATCGTTCGGGAAAGAAAGGCACGAACATGAACAAGGTTGACACGAAAGTCCGGCACGTGACCAAGCGAGATGCGAACATCTTCGCAGAGCTCGGTTTTACGCCTGCGGAAGCGCGCCGGTATCAAACCGAGTCGCAGGCGCTCATCGGTCAGACTCTCGCTCTCAAAGAGCAACTCATGGACGAGCTGGCGGCCTGGATCGAAGCCCAACATCTCAAGCAAGCTGATGCCGCCGTGGTTCTTCACGTCACCCGGCCGCGCGTATCGGACGTCGTCAACAAAAAGACGAGCAAGTTCACGATTGACTCGCTCGTAGAGATGCTCGCCCGCATAGGCAAGCCGGTCACGCTGGTCGTGGGGTGACGGCGGGACCAACTCGAACGCGGGCGATGCCTACCGCAGCGCTCACAGATCCACCGGCCGCCCGCTCGCATACGCTTCGCGTAACGCGATGCCGATGCGCGTCGCCTCCCGCGCGTCGTTCAGCGTGAGGCCAGTCGGCGTACCGTCGTTCAGCAACGCGACGAACGCCTGCGCCTCGCGCAAGAACGCGTCCTCGAAACGCTCGAAGAACGTCGGCGTGCACGCGTTGCGCATGCCGTGCTCATCCGCGATCTCGACGCGGTTGAGCCGCGGATTGCGCCCCACCGACAACGCGCCCGCCGTGCCGATTACTTCGGTCTGCGTATCATGTCCATGCGCCATCGTGCGCGAGGCGTAGAACATGGCGAGCCGGCCATCGTCGAATTCGACTACACCCACGCCGTTGTCGATATCGCCGCATTCGCGCAAGCCTTCGTGAATCGCTATCGTCCCGCTCGCGAACACGCGCTTTGCACGCGGATTGCCGAGCATCCAGCGCGCGAGGTCGATGTCATGCACGCTGCAATCGAGAAAGAGTCCGCCCGAAGTCGGCGCGAAACGCACGAAGAAACCGTCGGGGTCGTTCTTGTCGCAGGTCTGCGAGCGCACCATGAACGGCCGGCCAATCGCGCCTTTCGCGACCTGCTCGAATGCATCGCGATAACTCGCGTCGAAGCGGCGCACGAAGCCGATCATCACATGCAACTGCGGATGCCGCGCGTGCGCCTCGATCACGCGGTCGCATTCGGCGAGATCGAGCGAGAGCGGCTTTTCGCAGAAGACGTGCTTGCCCGCGTCCAGCGCGGCGATGATCTGCCGCGCGTGCAGCGATGTCGGCGTGACGAGCCACACCGCATCGACCGATGCGTCGGCGAGCAGCGCGTCGTAGTCCGCGTAGAGCGCAAGCTCCGGCAGGCGTTCGCGCGCCCACGCGCGTTCCTCGTCGACGGGACTGCAAGCAGCAACGAGCTTCGCGCACGGCACATGCCACGCGAGATTCTCGGCGTGGCGCCGTCCCAGCCGCCCGAGCCCGACGAGTCCCACACGAACCGCGCTCACGCCGCTTGCTCCGCAAGCCGCACGATGCGCTTCTCGCGCCACGAAAGCGTCGCGGCTTCGGCCAGTTCCAGCGCCTTCAGGCCGTCCGCGACCGTCGTGCGCACCGGCTTGCCGCGATTCACGGCATCGAAGAAATGCGCGATTTCCAGGGCATACGCCGCGCGATACCGTTCGAGAAAGAACGCTTCGGGCACGTCCGACGAGACGGCAGTCTTCGAATATGCGGTGACTTCGGTCGGACGCACGTTGCCCGCCTGAAGCATGCCGGCGCTGCCGAGCAATTCGAACCGCTGATCGTAGCCATACGCCGCGCGCCGCGCCGTGTTGATCTGGCACAGCCGGCCGCGCTTCGTGCGGATCGTCACCGCGGTCGAGTCGATATCGCCGGCATCCGCGATAGCCGGATCGGAGAGGCAACTGCCGGTCGCGTGCAGCGTCTCCGCTTCGTCGTCGAGCATCCAGCGGAAGATGTCGAAGTCGTGGATCAGCATGTCCTTGAAGATGCCGCCCGAATGCTTGATGTACTCCACCGGCGGCGCGCCCGGATCGCGGCTCGTGACGATCAGCATTTCCGGATCGCCGATCTCGCCCGCTTCGACGCGCGCCTTCAGCGCCGAGAACGTCGGATCGAAGCGCCGCTGAAAGCCGATCATGCACACGACGCCCGCGCGCTCCACCGCATCAGCGCAGGCGCGCGCGCGTTCGAGCGTGAGGTCCACCGGCTTCTCGCAGAACACGTGCTTGCCCTGTGAGGCCGACTGCATGATGAGGTCCGCGTGCGTGTCCGTGCTCGAACACACGACGGTCGCGCCGATCGTCGCATCGCCCATTGCGCCGTCGATATCGGCCACCTGAGCGCCGTGCTGTTCCGCAAGCGCGGCCGCCGCGTCACGGTTCACATCGACGACATACTTCAGCCGCACGCCCGGCTGCCGCGCCAGATTCGCCGCGTGAATCTTGCCGATGCGCCCCGCACCAAACACCGCCACGTCAATCGTCATAACCGCCTGTCTCCCTGGATTCTTCGACGTTCAATTCGAGCCGGTACGCGAGCGCGATAAACAGCGCCTGGCACAGGCAGATGGTGCTCGTGAGCGAGCGGAACGCGAACGCGCTGCCCTCCTTCACGAGCAGGCTCGCGCTCGCGTGACGCGCGAGCGGCGAAAGCTGGCTATCGGTGATGACGAGCGTCGCCGCGCCGTGATGCTGCGCCGCGCGCACGCAGTATTGCGTCTCCTTGCCGTACGGCGCGAAGCTGATCGCAATCAGCACATCGCCCTTTTTCACGCTGCGAATCTGTTCGCGGAACATGCCGCCGACGCCCGAAATCAGATGCACGCGCTTTTTCGTATGGCCGAGCGCATAGACGATGTAGCTCGCCACCGCGAACGAGCGGCGCACGCCGATCACATAGATGTTCTCCGCCTTCTCCAGCATCTCGACGGCGGCTTCGAACTGCGCGTCGTCGATTCCGGCTTCGAGTTCGTCGAGGCCCGCGCGGCTCGCCGCGATGAATTCGCGCGCCACGGAAACGCCCGACGCGACGCCAGCTTTCTCGTCGATCAGCTTGCGGATGCGCTGCTGGTAGCTCTGCGCCGTGCTCCCGCCCGCATACGCCTGCCGGAACACCGCCTGAAGGTCGGAGAAGCCGGAGAAGCCGAAACGCTGCGCGAAACGCACGACCGCGGACGGATGCACGCCGCACGACGCGGCGATATCGCTCGTGCGGTCCATCATCACGCTCTGCCGATGCTGCTCGATATACGACGCCACGCTCTTCAACTGGCGCGGCAGCGAGTCGTAGGCATCGGTGATCCGCTGCATCAGGTCGTCGACGGAAAGCACGTCGGTACTGGTTTCATCCTGCATGGAAAGCCCGGTTCGTCGGTGCCCGAAAGCGAGCGCCGGTGCTGGCGATTATAGAAAGCGTGCGCGGAAATTGGAAAGCATTTTCCATTTGTCGCACCGTTGAAATATCTATTGCAGGCCGCTGAAAACTGACCTACTCTTGCTCGTGAGCATGGTTCGAGCGGCCTCTGGGCCTCTGAACGGCTCGCTAAAAGATCACACCAGACAACAACCGAGATAGGTGGAGACAATGACCCTTTGCAACGGTCGGGCCGCGCTGCGCGCGCTGGCGGCTGCTGCTGCGCTGTGCAGCGCCGCGTTGTTCACGACGTCCCCCGCTCACGCGGCGCCGGACGCCAGATTCGTGCTAATCAGCCACGCGCCGGACTCGGACTCGTGGTGGAACACCATCAAGAACGCGATCAAACAGGCGGACGAGGACTTCAACGTCCAGACCGACTATCGCAATCCGCCCAACGGCGACATCGCCGACATGGCGCGTCTCATCGAACAGGCCGCCGCGCGCAATTACGACGGCGTCATCACGACGATCGCAGACTTCGACGTGCTGAAGAGCGCGCTCAACAAGGTGACGGCCAAGAAGATCCCGCTCGTCACGATCAATTCCGGCACCGAGGAACAGAGCGCACAACTGGGCGCGATCATGCACATCGGTCAACCGGAGTACGTGGCGGGCAAGGCGGCGGGCGAAAAGGCGAAAGCGGCCGGCGTGAAGTCGTTCCTGTGCGTGAACCATATCGCGACGAACACCGTGTCGTTCGATCGTTGCCGCGGTTTCGCGGATGCCATCGGCGTGGACTACAAGGCGTCCACGGTGGACTCGGGACAGGACCCGACCGAGATCCAGTCGAAGGTGTCGGCGTTCCTGCGCAATCATCCGGATACGCAGGCGATTCTCACGCTCGGACCGACGCCCGCGTCCGCGACGCTCAAAGCCGTCACACAAATGGGCCTGCAAAACAAGGTCTATTTCGTGACCTTCGACTTCTCCGATGACATCGCGAAGGCGATCAAGGACGGCACGATCAAGTTCGCCATCGATCAGCAACCGTACTTGCAGGGCTACATTCCGGTCGCGGTGCTCTCCATCGTGAAGAAGGAGCACACCACCGATCCGGCGAAGATCCGCCAGCTTCTCGAAGCGAATCCCAAGTTCAAGGCGCGCCTCGAGACGTATGGCTTGCAGCCGTCGTATGGCCCGAAGAACATCCGCTCGGGCCCGGGCTTCATCACTAAAGACAATCTCGACAAGGTCGTGAAGTACGCCGGGCAGTATCGCTAATGCACGGTTGACCGCTTCGGGCGGCGCCCCGGGCGGGCCGCCCGCTTTTCTCCGACATGACCCTCTGCGGCGTCCATGCGTGGGCGCGGCAGGCACGCACGCATCGTTACTGCATCGCTATCGTTTCAAGGAGCCATCATGGGCGTAGCCGGCAAGCACTATCCTCCACACGCGAATCCCCAGCACGACAGCGCCGACGCTGCGACCGACAAGGACAGGCTATCGGACGAGCGCGTGCGCCGGCAGTCGTGGTTCGGGCATTTCCTGAATCGCCCGGAATTCGCGGCCATTTCGGGCACGGTGCTCGTGTTCCTGGTGTTCGGCTTCGGCGCGGGTTCGTCGGGCATGTTCAACCTCGACGGCGTGATGAACTGGTCACAGGTCGCCGCTTACTTAGGATTACTCGCGGTCGGCGCGTGCCTCTTGATGATCGCGGGTGAGTTCGACTTGTCCATCGGCTCGATGATCGGCTTTGCCGGCATGATGGTCGCGCTGCCTTCGGTCTATTTTTATTGGCCGATCTCCGTCTCGATTCTCTTTGCGTTCGTCGCGTCCATGCTGCTCGGCGCGCTCAACGGCTATCTCGTGATGCGCACGCGATTGCCGTCGTTCATCGTCACGCTCGCGTTTCTGTTCATTCTGCGCGGTCTGACGCTCGCACTGTCGATCATGTTCGCGGACCGCACGATCATCTCCGGTGTCGGCGATCTCGCGCAGAAGGACTGGGTCGCCGATACGCTTTTTCATGGCGTCGCGCTGCACGGCTTCTTCACGTGGCTCGCGCATCTGGGCATCGGCAAGCTGCTGGATAGCGGCGAACCGCTCGTGCCGGGCATTCCGAAGGTCATCATCTGGTGGTTCGTGCTCGCGGCGATCGGCGCGTTCGTGCTCGCGAAAACGCGCTACGGCAACTGGATTCTCGCGGTCGGCGGCGATTCGAACGCCGCGAAGAACGTCGGCGTGCCGGTCAAGCGCGTGAAGATATCGCTCTTCGTGCTGACCGCGTTCTGCTCGTGCCTCTTCGCCGTGCTGCAAGTGTGCGACATCGGCTCGGCGGCGGCGGATCGCGGCCTGCAGAAGGAATTCGAAGCGATCATCGCGGCGGTCATCGGCGGAACGTTGCTCACGGGCGGTTACGGTTCGGTCGTCGGCGCATGTTTCGGAGCGCTAATCTTTGGTGTTGTGCAAATCGGCATCACGTACACGAACGTCAGCTCCGACTGGTTCCGCGTGTTTCTCGGCGTGATGCTGCTGATCGCCGTGCTCTTCAATCACTACGTGCGCCGCCGCGTGTCGCAGGCGCAATGAGGACGAACGCCATGAACGACGACAACATTCTCGCGCTCGAAAACGTCAGCAAGTTCTTCGGCAAGGTGATTGCGCTCAACGGCGTGACGCTGCGGCTCAAACGCGGCGAAGTGCACTGTCTGCTCGGCGATAACGGCGCGGGCAAGTCCACGCTCATCAAGACGCTGGCCGGCGTGCATGCGCCCTCTTCCGGTCAGTATCTGGTCGATGGCAAGCCCGTGCATTTCGAATCGCCGAAAGAGGCGCTCGATCTGGGCATCGCGACGGTGTATCAGGATCTGGCGCTCGTGCCGCTTCTGTCGGTCGCGCGCAATTTCTTCATGGGCCGCGAACCGCAGAAGAAACGTTTCGGCCTTTTCAGCGTGATGGACCTCGATCTCGCCGCCCAAACGTCACGCGCCAAACTTGCGGAAATGGGCATCCACGTGCGTGATCCGCATCAGCCCATCGGCACCATGTCCGGCGGCGAAAAGCAATGTCTCGCGATTGCGCGCGCCATTCACTTCGGCGCACGCGTGCTGATTCTGGACGAACCGACGGCCGCGCTCGGCGTGAAGCAGAGCTTCAACGTGCTCAAGCTCATTCACAAGGCGCGCGCAAAAGGCATATCGGTGATCTTCATCACGCATAACGTGCATCACGCGTATCCGATCGGCGACTCGTTCACGCTGCTCAATCGCGGCCGTTCGATGGGCACCTTCACGAAGGACACCATCACGAAGAACGAAGTGCTCGACATGATGGCGGGCGGCGCAGAGATGCAAAAGATGATCGGCGAACTCGAAGGCGCGACCATCTGATACCGAGGACTTCATTCATGCCTGCACAAAACTTCTCTCGCTTCGCACCGGACCGCACGCGCGACATCGTGTGCCTCGGGCGTCTCGCCGTCGATCTGTATGCGCAGCAAGTCGGCGCGCGGCTCGAAGACGTATCGACGTTTGCGAAGTATCTCGGCGGATCGTCGGCGAATATCGCATTCGGCTGCGCGCGGCTCGGGCTCAAGTCGTCGATGCTCGCTCGCGTCGGCAACGATCACATGGGGCGCTTTCTCACCGAAACGCTCGCGCGCGAAGGCTGCGATATCAGCCATGTTCGAACCGATCCCGAGCGGCTGACCGCGCTCGTTCTGCTCGGCATAGAAGATCGCGATACGTTTCCGCTCGTCTTCTATCGCGAGAACTGCGCGGACATGGCCGTCGACGAAAGCGATTTCGACGAAGCGTATATCGCGTCATCGAAGGCGCTGCTGATCACGGGCACACACTTCTCGACGGAGCACGTGAACCGCACGAGCCGCCGCGCGCTGGAATATGCGCGACGCAATCAGGTGCGCACGATTCTCGATATCGACTATCGGCCGGTGCTGTGGGGTCTCACGGGGAAGGCCGACGGCGAAACGCGCTTTGTCGCCAACGAAGGCGTGACCGCGCATTTGCAGCGCATTTTGCCGCTAATGGATCTCGTGATCGGCACCGAAGAAGAGTTCCGTATCGCGGGCGGCAAAGACCGTCTCATCGATGCGCTCACGATGGTGCGTACCGTCACGAGCGCGACGCTCGTGGTGAAGCGCGGGCCGCTCGGATGCTCGATCATTGAAGGCGCGGTGCCCGCTTCCATCGACGATGCGCCGGTTCACGGCGGCGTCGAAGTGGAAGTGCTGAACGTGCTCGGCGCAGGCGATGCATTCGCTTCGGGCTTCCTCTCCGGATGGCTGCGCGACGCGCCGCTCGAAGCCTGCGCGAGCGCGGCGAATGCATGCGGCGCGCTCGTCGTTTCGCGACACGGCTGCGCGCCCGCGATGCCGACGCCCGCCGAACTCGACTATTTCCTCGCGTCGGCCAAACAAGACCCAGCACGCATGCGCCGCCCCGACCGCGATGCGACGCTCGCACGGCTGCATCGCGTGAGCCCCGCGCGCAAGGCATGGGACGAAGTGCTGGGTTTTGCATTCGATCATCGCAACCAGTTCTTCGAACTCGTGCAGCAAACGGGCGCAAGCGAAGCGCGCATTTCTAGGCTCAAAGGCGCGTTCGTCGAAGCGGTCGCGCAGACGGAAAAGGAGCTGCAACTCGAAGGACGCATCGGCGTATTGATCGACGACCGCTACGGACAGGATGCGCTGAACGCGGCAACGGGGCGCGGCTGGTGGATCGGCCGGCCCGTGGAGTTGCCCGGCTCCATGCCGCTCGTCTTCGATCATGGCCGATCGATCGGCACGACGCTCATCGAATGGCCGCGCGAGCATGTGGTGAAGTGCCTCGTTCACTATCACCCGGATCATCCGCACGACGTGCGGCTCGAACAGGAAGCGCAGTTGCGCGCGCTCTACGATGCAGTGCAGGCAAGCGGCCACGAATTGCTGCTCGAAGTGATCGTGCCGAAGAACGGACCGCCCGTTGCAGACGACACCGTGTATCGCGCGCTGAAGCGGCTCTATAACCTTCAGTTATACCCCGAATGGTGGAAGCTCGAACCGATGAGCGCGGCGCAATGGCAAGCCGTCGATGGCCTGATCGCCGAACGCGATCCGTATTGCCGTGGCGTCGTGCTGCTGGGATTGTCCGCGGGCGTCGATCAGTTGCGCGATGGCTTCAGGGAAGCGGCTTTGTCGAAGACATGCAAAGGCTTCACAGTTGGCCGCACGATCTTTCATGAGCCGAGCCACGCATGGCTCGCGGGTGAGATAACCGACGAGGAACTTATTGGCCGCGTGCGCCGCACGTTCGAGACTTTGATCGCGGCATGGCGCGACGCCCGCGCATCGCAGGACACGACAGCCGATATCAAGACCCTTCACGCAACTCAGGAGCAAGCCGCATGAACGCAGTGGCTTCCACCATCACACTGACCGCTGCGCAGGCGCTCGTGCGCTATCTCGCGGCACTGCGCACGGAACACGGCGAGCCGCTTTTCGGCGGCGTTTTCGCGATCTTTGGGCATGGCAACGTCGCGGGCATGGGCGAGGCGCTCTATCGCCATCGCGAGGAATTGCCGACGTATCGCGCGCATAACGAGCAGGCGATGGCGCATAGCGCGATTGCCTTCGCCAAGGCGCACATGCGGCGCCGCATGATGGCGGTGACGACATCTATCGGCCCGGGCGCGACGAATCTCGTCACAGCGGCTGCGCTCGCGCATGTCAACCGCTTGCCGGTGCTGCTTTTGCCAGGCGACATCTTCGTCTCGCGCGCGCCTGATCCCGTGTTGCAGCAAGTCGAAGATGCGCATGATGGCGGGGCATCGGCGAACGATGCGCTCAAGGCCGTGTCGCGTTACTTCGATCGTATCGTGCATCCCGCGCAGTTGCTGAGCGCGTTGCCGCGCGCCATTCGCGTCTTGACCGATGCGGCGCAATGCGGTCCCGTGACGCTCGCGTTGCCACAAGACGTGCAGGCGATGGCGTATGACTACCCTGCTTCGTTCTTCGAGCCGCGTGTGGTCGAGTTTCATGCGCCGGCTGCATCGGCGCGCGAGATCGAGCGTGCCGCCGCGCTGCTGCGTGAATCGCGCGAGCCGATGATCGTGTCGGGCGGCGGCGTGCTCTACGGCCTCGCGACGGACGCGCTGCGCGACTTCGCGCACAAGCACGGCATTCCGGTCGCTGAAACGCAGGCCGGCAAGGGCGCGCTCGCATGGGGCGACGCGTTGAACGTGGGCGGCATCGGCGTGACGGGATCATCGTCCGCGAATGAACTCGCGCACGCGAGCGATTGCGTGCTGGCCGTCGGCACGCGCTTGCAGGACTTCACGACGGGATCGAACACGCTCTTCACAGCGGCCACGCTTCTCGCCATCAACGCCAATCCATTCGATGCGCTCAAGCAGAACGCCGTGGCCGTCGAAGCGGATGCACGGCTCGCGCTCGATGCGCTGTCGCAAGCGCTCGGCGACTGGCGTGCGGCGCCCAAATGGACCACGCGCGCGCAACGTCTTGCGAACGACTGGCGCGAGACCGTCGCGCACGTGACGAACACGCCGCCGCCGGACGGCCGCTTGCCGCGCGAAGCGGAGGTGATCGGCGCCGTGCAACGTTCGCACGATGCGTCGCCGGCCGACGATATCGTCGTCTGCGCCGCGGGCACGCTGCCCGCCGACTTGCAGAAGCTGTGGCGCACGGGTGCGCCGGGCGGTTATCACGTCGAATACGGCTATTCGTGCATGGGCTATGAAATCGCGGGCGGCCTCGGCGTGAAGCTCGCGCGGCCCGAACGCGAAGTCATCGTGATCGTCGGCGACGGCAGCTATCTGATGATGAACAGCGAGCTTGCTACATCGGTGATGCTCGGTGCGAAGCTCATTGTCGTGCTGCTCGACAATCGCGGCTATGGCTGCATCAACCGCTTGCAGCAGGCGTGCGGCGGCGCGCCGTTCAACAACCTGCTCGACGATTGCAAGCAAGGAGAAGCGGGCGCGCCGCATATCGACTTCGCCATGCACGCGCGTTCGATGGGCGCGCTCACGGAACACGTAGCCAACGTCAATGAACTGCAGGACGCGATGAAGCGCGCGCGCGCCGCCGACCGCAGCTATCTGATTTCGATCGACACCGATCCCGCCCGCACCACCGAAGAAGGCGGATGGTGGTGGGAAGTAGCGGTGCCCGAAGTCTCGGATCGCGATGCGGTCATGTCCGCGCGCGCGAGCTATGAACGCGCGCTGAAGGCTCGCGCGGGCAACATCGACTAAGCATCAAGAAAAAGGACACGACACCATGCCCCTGAATGTCCGCATCGGCATCAATCCCCTGTCATGGATGAACGACGACTTGCCTTCGCTCGGCGGCGAGACGCCGCTGTCCGTGGCGCTGACCGAAGGCAAGCGCATCGGCTATGAAGGCTTCGAACTCGGGAACAAGTTTCCGCGCGAACCTCAAGCGTTGAAGACGCTGCTCGCGCAATACGATCTGGCGCTCGTCTCCGGCTGGTATTCCGGGCAGCTTGCGCGACGCAGCGCGGAAGAAGAGATCGAAGCGGTTGGTCCGCATCTCGACCTGCTAGCGCAAAACGGCGCGACGGTCATGGTCTATGGCGAAGTGGCCGGTTCGATTCAAGGCGCACCGCGTCCGCTGTATCAGCGTCCGCGCTTCTTCTCGGATGCGCAATGGTCGCAATACGCCGAGCGGCTGAACCGCTTCGCCGAATACACGCTTTCTAAGGGCGTGCGCGTCGCCTACCATCATCACATGGGCGCGTATGTCGAAACGCCAGCGGACGTGGACCGTTTGATGGCGCTGACGAGCGATGACGTCGGTCTGCTCTTCGATGCAGGTCATATCACCTTCGCCGGCGGCGACGCATTGAGCGTGCTGCAAAAGCACATTGCGCGCGTGTGCCATGTGCATTGCAAGGATGTGCGCACCGATATCGTGAAGCTCGCGCGTAACCGCAACTGGAGCTTTCTCGATGCGGTTATCAACGGCGCGTTCACCGTGCCGGGCGACGGCGCGGTCGATTATCCGGGCATCGTCGCATGTCTTGCTGCGCATGACTATCGCGGCTGGCTCGTGGTGGAAGCGGAGCAAGACCCCGTGATTGCGCCGAGCTATGCGTATGCCGACAAGGGCTATCGCACGCTGCGCGCACTCGTCGATGCAACGTATAAGGAGGCGGCATGAGCCTGCTAGTGAAAGCATCGCGCGAAGGCCAGACCATCGCGCGCGTCACACCGGATTCCGCAGGCTGGAAGCATGTGGGCTTCGCCGCGTATCGCATGGACGCGGACGATGTCGTGCACGTGTACGACGCGGACCGCGAAAGCTGCATCGTCGTGTTGACGGGAACGGTCAGCATCGAAGCGGGCGACGAGCATTGGCAGTCCATCGGCTCGCGCGACAGCGTGTTCGAAGACGCCGCGCCGTACGCGGTCTACGTGCCGCCGAAGCTCGCCGCCATTGTGCGCGCCGAACGCGAAACGGAGCTTGCCGTGGCGAGCGCGCCCGCAACGGGGCTTTATCCGCCGCGTCTTATCGAGCCTTCGCAGATGAAGCGCTCGACGCGCGGCAAACACGCGAATACGCGCTACGTCTGCGATATTCTCCCGCAAACCGAAACCGCCGAGTCGTTGCTTGTGGTGGAAGTGAGAACGCCCGGCGGACATGCATCGAGTTATCCTCCGCATAAGCATGATCAGGATAACGTACCAACCGAAAGCGCGCTTGAGGAGACGTATTATCATCGCCTGAACCCGCCGCAAGGCTTTGCGTTCCAGCGGGTCTATACCGACGAACGCGATCTCGATGAGACCATGGCCGTCGAAGATCACGATGTGGTGATGGTGCCGCGCGGCTATCATCCGGTCGTCGTGCCGTATGGCTACGACAACTACTATCTGAACGTCATGGCGGGCGACAAGCGCACGTGGCACTTCAAGAACGACCCGAAGCACGAATGGATCGTGGAGCGCGACAGCAAAGGTTGATTCACCCTACCGACAACCACTCGCGCATCACGTCGTCGCGCTGCTCGAGTTGCGCGAGCGAACCGTCGAAGCGCACCGCGCCGTGCCCCATCACCGCGACGCGCGCATTCAACATGCGCGCGATCGTGAGCCGCTCTTCAATCAGCAGTATCGCGACGCCGCGTTCTCGCAGCGTCGCGAGGCATGCGGCCACTTGCGCGATGACCTGCGGCGCGAGCCCTTCGCCGGGCTCGTCGATGACGATGAGCGATGGATCGCCCATCAGCGTGCGTGCGAGTGCCAGCATCTGTTGTTCGCCGCCCGACAGCGCGCCCGCCTTCACCGACGCACGCTCACGCAGGGCGGGAAAAAGCGCGTACGCATCGTCGAAGGTGAAGCGCGTGCCTTTACGTTCGCCGAGCGCGAGGTTCTCGCGCACGTTCAGAGCGGGAAACACATCGCGCGTTTCCGGCACATAGCCGATGCCCAACCGCGCGATCTGAAACGCACGCAATCCGACAAGCTGCACGTCGCGAAAGCGCATGTCGCCCGCGCATCGCACGAGACCCATGATGGCTTTGGCGAGCGTCGAACGGCCCGAACCATTCCGGCCGACGAGCGCCACGGCTTCGCCTTCATCAACCGACAAGTTCACGCCGTGCAGCACTTGCGCCGCGCCATACCACGCACGCAAGTCCGCGATACGCAGCAGCGCCCTCATGCCGAAGCTCCCAGATAAGCCTCTTGCACCGCGCGATTGCGGCGGATGGCATCGGGCGCATCCGATGCGATCACGCGTCCTCGAACCAGCACCGACACGCGATCCGCAAGCGAGAACACCGCATCCATGTCGTGCTCGATGACGAGCAGTGTGCGCCCTTCCGTCGTCGCGCGAATCAGGGCGAGCGCACGCGCCGCCTCCGCGCGATTCATGCCCGCGGTGGGTTCATCGAGCAGAATGAGCGGCGCATCGGTTGCGAGCGCGATGCCCAGATCCAGCGCGCGCTGCTCGGCATAGGTGAGGCGCGCGGCGGGCTCGTCGGCGCGTGAAGAAAGGCCGATGGCATCGAGCATCGCGCGGGCACGTTCGTCTATGGCGTGCGAGCGGAACCAGCGGTCCATCCATCGCGAAGACGCCGCGCCCAGCACCGCGCATCGAAGGTTGTCGAACACGGAGAGACGCGCGAACATGCTCGTCGTCTGGAAGCTGCGCGCGAGCACGCGGCTCACGCGCTGCGGCGGCTTGCCGGTGATATCGACGCCCTGCGCGACGATGCGCCCCGCGTTCGGCTGCGCGCGCCCCGAGATCAGATCGAAGAGCGTCGACTTGCCCGCGCCGTTCGGTCCGATGATCGCGTGCCGCTCGCCCTTCTCGACGCGCAGATCGACGCCGCGTAATACCTCGGTCGCGCCGAATCGCTTGACGACGCCTTCGACGTGCAGTGCAGCGGTCATCGCACGTGCTCCTTTCTCGCGCCCAAACGAGCGAGCCAGAGCCCGAGCAACGCGCACGGCGCCGCAATCCATAACGCGCCGCGCGGCAGCGCGACGGCATCGGCGTGACGCGCATAGAGCGTCTCGACGGCGACGACCACCGCGACGCCCCATGCAAGCGCGCTAAGGACCCGGAGGACGAGCGCACGCCTATGGAGCGTTACAAGGCCGGCGATGCCGTCCGGCAACGCGACGACCGCCCACATGAAGAAAAGGCCGAGGTACATCGGCCAGGCGGCGGACACGCTCGCCACCGCGACGCTGAAAAACGTCAGCAGCACCGCGCCGATCACAGGCCCGAAAAACGACGCGGTGCCGCCGATCACCGTTGCCACGAGTACGCCCGTCGAGCGCGCGAGTCCGACGCTCTCGGCCGACACCAGTTCTACGTTCACCAGCGACAACACGCCCGCGATGCCCGCGAAGAAGGCCGACACGACAAGCATCGTGAAGCGGACGCGGCGCGGCGCGAAGCCGATGGCCGCGGCGCGCGCCGGATTGTCGCGCACGGCGTTGGCGAGCCGGCACATCGGCGTTCGCGTGAACGCGAACATCGCAAGCGACGAGACGATGCACCAGCACGCGATCAGCGCATACGCCTGCCACAGCGGGCCGAACGTCCAAGCGAACAACGGCGGGCCACTCGCGCGGTCGATGCTTACGCCGCCTTCGCCTCCGAACCAGCCGGGAATGAGCCAGACGCTTGCTGCCACGAGTTCGCCGATGCCGAGCGTGATCATCGCGAACGCGGTGCCCGCGCGTTGCGTCGAGATCGCGCCGATGGCGACGGCGGCGAGCGCGGCGGCGCATCCGCCGACGAGCGGCAAGAGCGGCAAGGGCACGCGCAAGCCGGAAAAAACGTGCGCGGCAGCGAACGCGCCCACGCCCGCATAGACGGCATGACCGAACGACAGCAAGCCCGTTTCGCCGAGCAGCAGGTTGTACGAGAGCGCGAATACGATCAACGTCGCGGTCTGCGCGAGATACGCGAGCAGCCACGATTGATGGAAGAAAATTGGTGGCAGCGCGAGCGCGGCCATCAGCAAGACGAACGGGACTGACCTACGCATCGCGCGTGCGCTCGCCCATGAATCCGTGCGGGCGCGCGGCGAGCATCGCGACGAGCAGCAGATACGGCAGCACCGGCGCAAGTTGCGCGAGGGTCAGCGCGCGCCACGCGTCGGGCAATGCAATGCCGAACGATGCCGCGATGCTGCCCGCCGAGGCCGCAGACCCGACCGTGAACGTCTGCGCGCAGCCGATCAAGAGCGACGCAACGAGCGCGCCCGACAGCGATCCGATCCCGCCGATCACGACGACCACGAACACGATCGGCCCGACCGCATCGGCCATGGCGGGTTCGATGACGGCAAGCGGCGCGCCGATGACGCCCGCAAGCGCCGCGAGCGCGGTGCCGACCGCAAAGACCGTCGTGAAGACGCGCGGCACGTCGTGGCCGAGCGTTTCGACGGTCGCCGGATGCGTCAGCGCCGCGTGCACGACGAGCCCCGTGCGCGATGTGCGAAGCACGGTGGCCAGCACGCCGAGCATCGCGATGGAAAGCGTCATCATGAAGACGCGATAGCGCGGGAAGGCCGCGCCGTACAGCGTGAAGAGCGGCCCGTCGAGCGCGTGCGGGATCGTAGCGGGCAATGGCCCCAGGCCCCAGACGAGCTTGACGCCCTCGCCTATCACCATGGCCGCGCCGAAGGTCAGCAGGAGTTCGGCGAGCGCGCCGCGCGAATGCACGCGTCGCAGAAGATATCGCTCGAAGAGTGCGCCGAGTGCGCCGACCGCGAGCGGCGCAACGACGAGCGCGACCCAGAATCCGGCATGAACGCCAAGCGCCTCACCGACGTACGCGCCCAGCATGTAGAAGCTCGCGTGCGCGAAGTTGAGCACGCCGAGCATCGAGAAGATCAGCGTGAGCCCGGCCGACAGCATGAAAAGCAGCAGCCCGACACTCACGCCGTTGAGCAGGCTGACAGTGAACCACTGAAGCGACACGAAAACCTCAGGCGTTGACCAGCGGCTTCAACGCATCGACGAGCGGTGCGGGCAGCGGCACGGGCCTGCGCGTCGCGCGATCCACGTACACATGCACGAAATGCCCTTGCGCAGCCGCCTCGTCCGCGCCTTCCGCGAAGATGCCGACTTCGTAACGCACGCTCGTCGCGCCGAGCCGCTCCACGCGCAAGCCCGCGTCGACGCGTTGCGGAAACATCAGCGGCGCGAAGTAATTGCAGCGCGTCTCGACGACGAGCCCGATAGTCTCGCCTTCGTGGAAATCGAGCACGCCCTGGCGCAATAGATACTCGTTCACCACCGTATCGAAGTAGCTGTAATAGACGACGTTATTGACGTGTCCATACACGTCGTTGTCCGACCAGCGCGTGCTGATCGCGAGAAAGTGCGGGTAATCCGCTCGCGTGCTTCGAACCGGCTTCGTCATGGTTCAGAGGGATTCCGTGAGCATGCGGCGATAGTCGTCGGCGCTCGCCTCGCGCGGGTTCGTCTTGTGGCAATGATCCGCAAGCGCGCCCTTCACGACCTTGTCGAACATGCTTTCGTCCACGCCCATTTGCGACAGACGCGTCGGCAAGCCGAGACGCTCGGTCATGTCGTGCAGCGCCTGCGCGACATCCGCGTTCTCCGCGAGATTCATCACGCGGCGCATGCGCTCGAAACGGCGCTCGGCGACGACTGTCGGCGCGCTTTCGTTGAAGCGCAGCACGGCGGGCAAAACGACGGCGTTCAGCGTGCCGTGATGCAGCGACGTGCGCCCGTTCACCGCAAGCCCGCCCAGCGGATGAGACAGCGAATGCACACAGCCGAGTCCCTTTTGGAACGCCATCGCGCCTTGCATCGACGCCGACATCATGTTGAGTCGCGCGTCGCGGTCCTGACCGTTGCGCGTGGCTCGCTCGATATTCGCCCAGGCGCGTTCGAGCCCGTCCAGCGCAATGCCGTCCGCGGGCGGATTGAACGCCGGCGCGAGGAACGTTTCGATGCAATGCGCGATGGCGTCCATGCCGGTCGCGGCGGTGAGGCCGGGCGGCAGGCCGAGCGTGAGCGAAGGATCGCAGATGGCGGACTTCGGCAGCAGATGCCACGAGTGAAAGCCGAGCTTGCGTCCGTCGTTCAGGATGATGATCGCGCCGCGCGCCACTTCGCTGCCGGTGCCGGACGTGGTCGGCACCGCGATGAGCGGCGCGGCGCGCTCGCTGATCTTGCCGCTGCCGCCTTCGATGGTCGCGTAGTGCGTGAGCGGCTCGTCGTGCGTGGCGGCGATCGCGACGCCCTTCGCGAGATCGATGGACGATCCGCCGCCCACCGCGATCAAGCCGTCGCAGCCTTCGCGCTTGTACTGCGCGGCGGCTTGCATGACCATCGCTTCGGTCGGGTTGGATGGCGTGTCGTCGAATACGGGCAGCGCACCGAGCTTCGCACTCTCAATGACACGCGCGGACAGCCCCGCCGCCGCGACGCCCTTGTCCGTGATGACGAGCGGCCTTTTCATGCCGATGCGCGCGCATTCGCTCTGCAGCATCGCAAGCGAGTCGTAGCCGAGATGGATATGCGTCAGATAGAAGATGAAGGCCATGGCGGGCGGTGGCATGCGATTGAGGTGCGGCCATGTTGGAGCCGCGCGGCGAACGTGTCAATCGGGGTCCGCCGCGCGCACGCTAAGGCTGAGAATCAGCGCGCCGTGGATAGCGCGCGCACTTCGTCCGCGAAACGCTCGACGGTTTCCTGCTTCGTGTCCCACGCGCACATGAGCCGGCAGCCGCCGGAGCCGATGAACTGATAGAACCGCCAGCCCTTCGCGCGCAGTGCCGCCGACACATGCGCGGGCAATTCCGCGAACACCGCGTTCGCCTCGGGCTTGAACAGCACCTTCACGCCGGGAATGTCCGCGAGGCGTTCGGCCATCAGTTGCGCCATCGCGTTCGAGTGGCGGGCGTTGCGCAGCCACACGTCGTCATCCAGCAGGCCGAGCCACGGCGCAGAAATGAAGCGCATCTTCGATGCAAGCTGCCCCGCCTGCTTCAGCCGATACGCGAAATCCGTGGCGAGCGCCTTGTCGAAGAACACGACCGCCTCGCCGACCGGCAGACCGTTCTTCGTGCCGCCGAAGCAGAGCACGTCGACGCCCGCGCGCCACGTGATCTCGGACGGATGCACGTTCAGCGTCGCGACCGCATTCGCGAAACGCGCGCCGTCCATGTGCACCTTCAGATGCCGGCGCTTCGCGATAGCGGCGATCGCGCGCACTTCCTCGACGGTATAGACCGTGCCGACTTCCGTCGCCTGCGTGAGCGCGACGACCTTCGGCTTCGGATAGTGGATGTCGGCGCGCTTCGTGACGAGTTCCTCGATGGCATCGGGCGTGAGCTTGCCGTTCTCGCCCTTTGCCGTCAGCAGCTTCGAGCCGCCGGAGAAGAATTCGGGGCCGCCGCATTCGTCGGTTTCGATATGCGCGAGCTCGTGGCAAATGACCGAGTGATACGACTGGCACAGCGACGCCAGCGCAAGCGAATTGGCCGCCGTCCCGTTGAAGACGAAGAAGACTTCGCAGTCGGTCTGGAACAGTTCGCGAATGCGGTCGCAGACGCGCGCGGTCCACGAATCGTCGCCATACGCGGGCTCGTGGCCGCTCGTGTTGGCCTCGACGAGCGCGGCGAGCGCCTCGGGGCAGATGCCGGCGTAGTTGTCGGAGGCGAAATGCTGGGTGAGTGGCGTGGGCGCTGTCATGGGAATCGCTGTGATGGCTCGTGGCTTCGCGCGGACGATGTCGGTCATACGTCTGCGCCGGGATGCCGGCCATTTTAGCGGTTCGGTCACTCGGGCGCGGTCACGCGATGTGGCGATGCGCGCGCCCGGAGAAACGCGAGCGGCATGTGCCGCCCGCGTCTTTCCACTTACTTGCCGCTCGGGGCGCTCGCCGCTGCGGCTTGTTGGGCTTTCTTGTCCTTCTTGTTGGCTTCGTGATGGCCGATGGCGCAGCCGCCGACCGCGCCCGCCGTGCCATGCTTGCCCGCCACGTGCCCCGCGACGCCGCCGACGGCCGCGCCTTCCAGACAGCCCTTCGCCTCTGCCGCCCCCGCCGAAGCGATCATCGCGGTGGCGAGCAAAACGGATGCGAATGTGCGATTCATGGTTCATCTCCCTTTGTGGTTGAGTGAACCGCCGTTGCACACGGTATGCCTGACAGCCTGTAATGATGAAACGAAGCGGCCCGATCGACTTTCGCCGATCGGGCCGCGCGGAGCTGCTGCTACGTCAGCGTTTAGAGCTGTTGCTGCACCCAGCCCGTCACGCCCGCAAGCGCCGCCGGCAGCTTGGCAGGCTCGGTGCCGCCCGCCTGCGCCATGTCGGGCCGGCCACCGCCCTTGCCGCCCACCTGCTGCGCGACGAAGTTGACGAGCTCGCCTGCCTTCACCTTCTTCGACGCATCCGGCGTCACGCCCGCGATCAGGCTGACCTTGCCGCCATCGACCGATGCGAGCACGATCGCTGCGCTCTTCAGCTTGTCCTTCAGCTTGTCGACGGTTTCGCGCAGCGTCTTCACGTCCGCGCCCTCGAGTTCGGCGGCGAGCACGTGCACACCGGAAACGTCCACGGCTTGCGAGACGAGTTCATCGCCCTGGCTGGATGCGAGCTTCGACTTGAGCGCTGCCAGTTCCTTTTCGAGCGACTTCACGTGCTCCTGAACCTGCCCGATGCGCTGCGTCAGTTCCGACGGCTGCGCCTTCAGCACGCTCGCCGCCGCGTTGATGCGTGCGTCGAGGTCCTGCACGTAGCGCACGGCGTTGTCGCCGGTGATGGCCTCGACGCGGCGAATGCCCGCCGCCACGCCGCCTTCCATCACAATCTTGAACAAGCCGATGTCGCCTGTGCGCTGCACGTGCGTGCCGCCGCACAGCTCGCGCGAAAAGCCGAGGTCGAGCACGCGCACGGTGTCGCCGTATTTCTCGCCGAAGAGCGCCATTGCGCCGCCCTTCACCGCTTCGTCGTAAGGCATGACGCGCACGACGCCCGGGGCGTTCGCCAGAACCTCGGCGTTCACGATCTCTTCGACGCGGCGAATCTGCTCGTCCGTCATTGGCGCGTTATGCGCGAAGTCGAAGCGCGTCTTGTCGGCATCGACGAGCGAGCCTTTCTGCTGCACGTGGCCACCGAGCACTTCGCGCAGCGCCTTGTGCATCAAATGCGTGGCCGAGTGATTGCGCGCGGTGCGGGCGCGCCGCACGGCGTCGATCTGCGCCTTCACCACGTCGCCGACCTTGAGCGTGCCTTGCGCGACCGTGCCGTGATGACCGACGACATCCGCCTGCACCTTCAGCGTGTCGGCCACTTCGAAGCGCGTCGACGCGTTGACGAGCACGCCCTGATCGCCGACCTGACCGCCCGATTCCGCGTAGAACGGCGTGTGGTCGAGCACGACCACCGCTTGTTTTCCCGCTTCCGCCTGCTGAACCGACGCGCCCTCCACGTACAGCGCGACGATCTTCGCGTCGTCGAAAATTTCCTTCTCGTAGCCGTGGAACGTGGTCTTCGCGCCCGAGTATTCGAGGCCCTGCGCGAGTTTGAACTTGCCGGCCGCACGCGCCTGATCACGCTGGCGGGCCATGGCGTCGTCGAACGCGGGTTCGTCCACCGTCACGCCGCGCTCGCGGCAGACGTCGGCCGTCAAGTCCAGCGGGAAACCGTAGGTGTCGTGCAGCTTGAACGCGAGTTCGCCGTCCAGTTGCTTGACGCCCTTCTTTTCCAGCTCGGCGAGTTCGCCTTCGAGAATCGACATGCCGTGCTCGATCGTCTCGAAGAAGCGCTCTTCTTCCTGACGCAGCACGTCGGTCACGCGCTGCTGCGCGTCTTTCAGTTCGGGATACGCCGCGCCCATTTCCGCGACGAGATCGGCCACGAGCTTGTGGAAGAACGCGCTCTTCTTGCCGAGCTTGTAGCCGTGACGGATCGCGCGGCGCACGATACGGCGCAGCACGTAGCCGCGGCCTTCGTTGCCGGGAATCACGCCATCGACGATCAGAAACGAGCACGCGCGAATGTGGTCCGCGATCACCTTCAGTGAGTTGTTTTCCAGATCGGCCGTATTCGTTTCGCGGCCCGCGGCCTTGATGAGCGTCTGGAAAAGGTCGATTTCGTAGTTGCTATGCACGTGCTGGAGCACGGCGGCAAGACGTTCGAGACCCATGCCCGTGTCAACGCATTGCTTGGGCAGCGGCGTCATGTTGCCCTGCGCGTCGCGGTTGAACTGCATGAACACGAGGTTCCAGATCTCGATGAAGCGGTCGCCGTCTTCTTCGGGAGACCCCGGCGGGCCACCCCAGATTTCCGGACCGTGGTCATAGAACACTTCGGAGCACGGACCGCACGGGCCGGTATCGGCCATCTGCCAGAAGTTGTCCGATGCGTAGCGCGCGCCCTTGTTGTCGCCGATGCGGATGATGCGCTCCGTCGGCACGCCGATTTCCTTCGCCCAGATGTCGTAGGCTTCGTCGTCTTCCTGATAGACGGTGACGGTGAGCTTGTCCGCCGGCAGCATGTAGACCTTGGTCAACAGCTCCCAGCAATAGTGGATGGCATCGCGCTTGAAGTAGTCGCCGAACGAGAAGTTGCCGAGCATCTCGAAGAACGTGTGATGCCGCGCGGTATAGCCGACGTTCTCCAGATCGTTATGCTTGCCGCCCGCGCGCACGCTGCGCTGCGCGGTGGTCGCGCGCGTGTACGGCCGCGATTCGGCGCCGAGGAACACGTCCTTGAACTGGACCATGCCCGAGTTCGTGAAAAGCAGCGTCGGGTCGTTACCGGGCACGAGGCTCGACGAACGGACGATCGTGTGGCCCTTCGATTCGAAGAACTTCAGGAATTTCTCGCGTATTTCGGCGGCTTTCATGGCGTACGGGGCGCGTCTGCGTTCTCTGATGCGGTTTTTGGTAATGCCCGGCACGGCCTTGCGACAAGGACTTTCGGCCAGGCAGAGGTAATTTTCGATTATACGGGATTCGCCGCGCGGCCCCGCCCGATAACGGTTTCAGCAAGCGCCCCCAGGAGTCGTCGCGTCCGCCCTGCTTTCGCGTCGGCGCAGTTTCGTGCGACAGTCGCGGGAACGGCAGCCGATCCACCGAACCACATCAAGCGAGCGAAATATCGAATGGGAGCCCTGAGCCACATCCGCGTGCTGGATCTCACCCGCGTGCTGGCGGGACCGTGGTGCGCGCAGACCTTGGCCGATCTCGGCGCGGACGTCATCAAGATCGAGCGGCCCGGCACCGGCGACGACACCCGCCACTGGGGCCCGCCGTATCTGAAGACGCCGGACGGCGAAGACACGCGCGAAGCCGCCTACTATCTGGCGGCGAACCGCAACAAGCGCTCGGTGACGGTGGATATCGCGACCGAAGAAGGCCAGCGCATCGTGCGCGAACTCGCCGCGCAAAGCGATGTGGTGCTGGAGAACTACAAGGTCGGCCAGTTGAAGAAGTACGGGCTCGACTACGAGTCGCTGAAACAGGTGAAGCCGGACATCGTCTATTGCTCGGTGACGGGCTTCGGGCAAACCGGTCCGTATGCGCAGCGCGCGGGCTACGACTTCATCATTCAGGGCATCGGCGGGTTCATGAGCATCACCGGCGAGCGCGACGGCCAGCCGGGCGGCGGCCCGCAGAAGGCCGGCGTCGCGATTGCGGACCTGATGACCGGCATGTACGCGACGGTCGGCGTGCTGGCGGCGCTGAGTCACCGCGACAGAACGGGCGAAGGCCAGTACATCGACATGGCGCTGCTCGACGTGCAAGTCGCCATGCTCGCCAACATGAACACGAACTTCCTCGCGAGCGGCAAGCCGCCGGTCCGCTGGGGCAACGCGCATCCGAACATCGTGCCGTATCAGACGTTCCAGACGAGCGATGGCTGGATCATCGTCGCAGTGGGCAACGACGGACAGTTCCGCAAGTTCGTCGAAGCGGGAGCACGCGCCGAGTTGGCCGACGACCCGCGTTTCGCGACGAACCCGTCGCGCGTGCGCAACCGCGATGTGCTCGTGCCGATTCTCGCTGATATGGTGCGCGAGCGCGGCAAGCACGCGTGGCTCGCGGCGCTCGAAGCGGCGGGCGTGCCGTGCGGGCCGATCAACGATCTCGCTGAAGTGTTCGACGACCCGCAGGTGCTCGCGCGGCGGATGCAGATCGACTTGCCGCATCCGGAAGGCGGGGCGGTGAAGCTCGTGGCGAGCCCGATCAAGATGAGCGCGACGCCGCCCGAAGCGCGCACGCATCCGCCGATGCTGGGCGAACATACCGCGAGCGTGCTGTCGGACGTCCTGGGTTACGACGACGAAGAAATCGCGCGGCTACGGGCGTCGAAGGCGATCTGAGCAGAGATCAGCGCACGCCCGCGCCGATCAGACCGCCCGCCGCCGCGCCTGCGACGGTGCCGAGCGGCCCGCCCGTCACGAGATAGCCGAGCGCGCCGCCGGCAGCGGCGCCGACGCCGGCATGCGCCTGCTGGCGCGACATCCCCGAGCACGCGGCAAGGCTCGAAACGAGTGCGGCGGCTGCGGCGAGCTTGATGGTCGTGGTAGCGATCTTCTTCATGGCTGGTTCCTTCTTCTGCTTGTGTTGTCGTTGTGATGTCTTGTTGTGTGCTGCTCGCCGGGCCGAAACCCGACGTGGCGAGCCGATCATAAAATCTGCCCGACGCGGCTCACAAGGCGATTTACGTCCCGTTACGGTCGTTACCAGCGTGTCGCGCGCCACCCGCCGGCGCCGAGGCGCAACCCGCCTGCCCGCGCCGGTTGCGTAAGGTAGAATCGACCCGATATACAGTCAAGATTCGAACCCGTTTCCGAGCCGCGCGGAACGGTTGCCGAACCGATCACACGCGAGCGCATCCGTTGGCACTCTTTTTCGCATGAACACCGATCGCAACGACGCCCCGGCGCCATCCAATTTCATCCGCAACATCATCGAAGACGACAACCGCTCCGGCAAATGGGCGCAGCGGGTCGAGACGCGTTTCCCGCCCGAGCCGAACGGCTATCTGCACATCGGCCATGCGAAGAGCATCTGCGTGAATTTCGGTCTTGCCGCGGACTACGGCGGCGTGTGCCATCTGCGTTTCGACGACACCAATCCCGAGAAGGAAAGCGTCGAGTACGTGGAGTCCATCATCGACGCCGTGAAGTGGCTCGGCTACGACTGGAACAAGGACGGCCGCGAGCACCAGTACTTCGCGAGCGACTACTACGACAAGCTGTACGAGTTCGCGGAAATGCTGATCGCGAAGGGTCAGGCCTACGTCGACAGCCAGAGCGCCGAGGAAATGCGCGCGACGCGCGGCTCGGCCACCGAAGCGGGCATCAACTCGCCGTATCGCGACCGCACGCCCGAGGAGAATCTCGACCTCTTCCGCCGCATGAAGGCGGGCGAGTTCAAGGAAGGCGAGCACGTTTTGCGCGCGAAGATCGACATGGCCTCGCCCAACTTCAACATGCGCGATCCGGTGATTTATCGCATCCGGTTCGCGCATCACTACCGTACCGGCGACAAGTGGTGCATCTACCCGATGTACGACTACGCGCATTGCGTGTCGGACGCGCTGGAAAACATCACGCATTCGCTCTGCACGCTGGAATTCGAGGATCATCGTCCGTTGTACGACTGGTTCCTCGCACAACTCGCGAATGACGGCGTGTTCAAGCGTCCGCTGCCGCAGCAAATCGAATTCTCGCGCCTGAACCTCACGTATGCGATCACGAGCAAGCGCAAGCTGCTGCAACTCGTGCAGGAGAATCACGTCGATGGCTGGGACGATCCGCGCATGCCGACCATCGTCGGCGTGCGGCGTCGCGGCTTCACGCCGGAAAGCATCCGCCTGATGGTGGAGCGTGTCGGCGTGACGAAGGTGGATTCGTGGATCGACATGAGCGTGCTCGAAGGCGCCTTGCGCGACGATCTCGACGAGAAAGCGCCGCGCGCCATCGCCGTGCTCGATCCGCTGAAGCTCGTCATCGACAATTATCCGGAAGGCCAGACCGACGAGTGCAGCGCGCCGGTGCATCCGCATCATCCGGACCGTGGCGCGCGCACTTTTCCGTTCTCGCGCGAACTGTGGATCGAGCGCGAGGACTTTCAGGAAACGCCGCCGAAGGGTTATTTCCGGCTGTTCCCGGGCAACAAGGTGCGGCTGAAGTACGGCTTCGTCGTGGAATGCACGGGCGCCGACAAGGACGAAAACGGAAACGTGACCGCCGTGCATTGCAACTACTTTCCGGACAGCAAGTCGGGCACGGAAGGCGCCAACGCGTACAAGGTCAAGGGCACGATCCATTGGGTCAGCGCGGCCACGGCCTACCCCGCCGAAGTGCGCATCTATGACCGGCTCTTCAAGGAGCCGCAGCCGGGCGCAGGCGGCGCGGAGTTTCTGGACGCGCTGAATCCGGACTCGAAGCGTGTCGTGAACGCGTATCTGGAGCCGAGCGCGCGCGAGGCGATGCCGGAAGACCGCTTCCAGTTCGAGCGGCACGGCTACTTCGTCGCGGACCGCGTCGATTCGCAGCCGGGCAAGCCCGTGTTCAACCGGATCGTCAGTCTGCGCGACAGCTGGGGCAAGCCGGCGTGACCGTCCGAAGGCTCACGCTTCGAGCGAGGACACCATGAGAGAGTCGCAAAGGCCCGCAGTTCGCATTGTCTGCGCGATGGCGGCGGCGCTTGCGCTGGCGTGCCCGGCCGCCCATGCGGCGTCGGCGCAGACTGCTGTCGATCAAATGCCGCCTTCCGCGACGCTGCGCAAGATCGCGGAAAACGGCGCCATCGTGCTGGGCACGCGCGAGTCGTCGGTTCCGTTTTCGTACATGGTGCGCCAGCAGCCCACGGGCTATTCCTACGCGATCGCGCTGAAGGTCGTCGACGAAATCAAGCGGCGGCTCGACATGCCGAAGCTCGCGGTCAGGAACGTGGTCGTCACGTCCGCGAACCGCATCTCTTATGTGGTCAACAATCAGGTCGATCTGGAATGCGGCTCGACGGCGCACATCGCCGAGCGAGATCCGCTCGTCGCGTTCTCGAACAGCATCTTCCAGTACGGCATCCGCATGGCGGTGAAGCGCAAGTCGGGCATTCGCGATTACGCGGACCTCGCCGGCAAGACCGTCGCGACCACGGCGGGCACGTCGGACGAGCGCATCCTTCGGGAAATGACCATGGAGCGCAAGCTGAACATGCGTATCATCAGCGCGCGCGATCACGCCGAAGCTTTCGCCGCGCTCAAGAACGACCGCGCGGTCGCGTTCGTGATGGACGATCCGTTGCTCTACGGGCAAATCGCCGAGCAAGGCGCGGCGCGCGGCGAATACATGGTGACGGGCGATTCGCTTGCGACCGAGACTTACGGCTGCATGATGCGCAGAGGCGATCCGGTGTTCAAGCGCATGGTTGACGACGTCATCGCGAACATGCAGCGCAGCGGCGAAGCGACGAAGCTCTACGAAGCGTGGTTCACGCAGCCTATTCCGCCCGACGGAATCAATCTGCAATTCCCGATGTCGCCGGAAATGCGAGCGCTCTTCGCGCATCCCAACGACCGAAGAGTCGATTGAGGCGCGCGTTCAGTCGAGCGTTTCGTTCAGCTCGGCGAGCGAGAGCGTCGTCTGGAAGAGCCGCGCGAGGCTGCGGCTCGCGAAGCGGTCCACTTCCGCGGGACTAACCCAGCGATACGCGTCCATCTCCGGAATCATCGTGCCGTCGCTGTAACGCGGGAAGTACGACTCGCATACGCACTTTGCGAGATCCACTTCGTCGTCGCGCACGCGCACCGCGAAAAGGTGCAAGTCCTTGTCGCGCCGATAAACGAAGCGGCCCAGGTCCTTCAGGTGTGCAAGCCGCTCGTCCGACAGCACGATGCCCGTCTCCTCGACGAGCTCACGCAACGCGGCATCGCGCGGGTTTTCCTCGGGATCAGCCTGCCCCTTCGGCACGTCCCAGTGCGCGGTTTCGGTCGCGTGGCAGAGCAGCACGTCGCCCTGTGCGTTCAGAATGACGACGCCGCACGATACGGTGCGGCCGGTCATCGCGTGTGCGCTCCGCTCGTGCTCATTGCTTTTTCAGCTTCCATTTGCCGTCGCCCTGCCGGCAGGCGGTCGGGGACCAGGTCTGGGTCTGCCCTTTCGCGTTGGCGACGAGCGTGATCTTGCGGCACTTGAGCCCGTCGGAGTCGAATGTCTCGTGCGGCGTCACGGTGCCGTTGATTGCAACCGTGTTGCCGGTGCCTTCGTTGTTCCAGTCGAGGGATTCGCCGTCCTTCTTCGTCTCGAGCGCGGTTTGCGCAGCCTTGTTGAGCGCCTGGAGATCGCGCTGCTTCATGTACGTGATCGGCGTGTTGTTCAGGAAGCCCAGGTTGGCCGCGAGAGCGCCTGCGCTGGCGACAGCGAACGCGACGGCCACGGTCGTGCGGATGCAGGCGCGAGCGGGTGCTCGATGTTGAATCGGCATGAAGTTTCTCCTCGTTGCGAAGTCGTCCGGCGTCGGCGCGTCTACCGCACGCGCGCGCCAGCCGGAGTGCAACGAGAATAGCACGAGGCGGCGGTCGGTTTTCTGACCGATCTTGGTTCGCTTGGGGAACTCGTGGTCGACCGGTACGCCGCCTCGTCTACCGCACGAGATGGCACGCGAAGAACTCGTCGAGGATATCGGTCATCTGCCAAACCGGGCACGGGCGGCGACAGTGGCCATCGTAGCCCGCTTCCTTGAGCGCGGCGAGCGGCTCTTCCGGCAAAAAGCCGCTCATCGCGATGACGAGGCGGTGCGCATCGTCGTCACGCGTGCGCAGCTCTCGCACGAGCGCATAGTTCGCGCATCCGCCGATGCGCGTGTCGATGAACAGCACCTGAGGATGCCATTCACCGACGCTTTGCCTGAGCGACGAAACGTCCGCGACGAATCGCGCGGGAAAGCCTTTGAGGTCGAACAGCTTGACGAGCGATTCGCCGAGCGCGCGCTCCGTCGATGCGACGAGTACGCGCCGTGCTTCCCGCGCGAGACGCAACTGCCTGCGGTTCCATAACGCGCATTGCGCCGTACTGGTTTCGTGTGCGCGTTTGTTCATGCGCCCTCTTTCGCGAATGAATTGGGTGCATCGCGCGCCGCGATGATGCAGACGCGCACCGCTTGCGAACGCGCCGTGGACATTCGAAGGCATAGTTCGTGAGGCGCGGCTTGCGTGGCGAATACGGGCAGGAAGCGGGCCAGTTTGAGGAGGCATTGCTATGACGTTAGCGACGCTCGCATCGCAGTTGCTCGATGCAAGGAACAAAGGCTGCGCGACGCATAGCCATCGCGCAACCGCACTAGCCAGTTTCCGGTGGAAGGCGCAGCTGCTCGGCGTGCCATTTATGAATCACCCCGAGCCCGACAGCTACAGCGATTCCGGGTCTCTGGGATCGGGATATCGCGCGCTCCTGCTGAATTTGTCTGGTCCGACAAAGAACAGCAGGGCAACGCCCGCATTCCCAACAAAGGGAACGGTGAGCAGAAACCACCACCATCCGCTCAAGCCCACATCATGCAAGCGGCGCACTATCACCGCGCTCTCGGTCCAGAACAGAAGCAGTACGAAGGCGATGGCAACGAGAGTCGGCATTAGGTCAGTGCCGATCAGCCCGCCTACATCGGCGATTTTGATCGCGATCACGATGAACGTGAAAATGCATGTTGTGATCGCGTATTCCCTGCGGCTCGCGCGACCGTTAGGCGTGAGCCGTCTTTTCAACCAGGACTTCATTGTTTGTGGATCGAATATTGGATGGAGAACTGACGCGAGCTTTGGTTCGCGCCGACTCGGCACGCAAGGCCGTCGTATCGAAGCGGTCCATCGAGCATCGAGCATCCGCTGATGCGCGGCACTCACGCAACGATGGCCGCGGGCGCGGATTGTGTAATCCGAGTGCGTGCAGGTCAATAAGCGGTCCAAAACATTACATTCTTCGAGCGTAGCGGCGCTGAGCGGACGCCGACTGCGACGCCGGTACGTTGCATAGCACGAGGAGGACTCGGAAGCGGGAGAAGCGGCACGCGCTTGCCTCCGACACAGTCGAGGCGCACGAAGAAAAAACGCCGCAGAAAGCGGCGTTAGAGACTTGCAGCAGAACGGCGTTGGACTGGCCCGCCCTACACGATTCGAACGTGTGACCTACGGCTTAGAAGGCCGTTGCTCTATCCAACTGAGCTAAGGGCGGGTGACGGCTACGCGCAGAAGTGTCGCAGCCGGGAAACCGGAGATTTTACCTCATCCGCCATGCCGCGCGGCGAGGCGCATCACACCGGTTGGGCGTGCATCATAAACCAGCCGAGGAAGAAGATGCCCGCGATCACGCAATACACGCCGAACGACGCGAGCTTGCCGTGACCTTCGAAATAGCGCATCAGAAAGCGCACGCTCAGGTAAGCGGCGATGCCCGTCAGCACGCCGCCGAGCAACGCATCGAACAACTGGCCCGGTGCGTGAAAGAGCTTCGGCAATTCGAGCACGCCCGCCGCGAAAATGATCGGCGTGCCGAGCAGAAAGGAGAATTCGGCCGCCGCTTCGGCCGTCAGACCGGCGCCGACGCCCGCGATCATCGTGAGACCGCTGCGCGAGAAGCCCGGAATCAGCGCGCCGATCTGCGCCAGACCGACCAGAAACGCCTGCTTGAACGTGAGTTTTTCCGGCGCACGCGCGGCACGGCTGCGTTGCAGGCGATCGCCCAGCCACAGCAGCACGCCGTTGACGATGAGCGCCGCGGCGACGATGCGCAAATCATGAAAGATCGCCTCGAGCCGCTTTTCCAGCAACAAGCCGACGATACCCGTCGGAATCGTGCCGATGATGAGCGCCCACATCATGTGCGCGTCTTCGTTGCGGCGTCCGCCGAACGACGCGAACCAGCCGCCGATCAGCGCAATCCAGCGTTTGCGGAAATACCAGAGCAGCGCGAGCGCCGTGCCGAGATGCAGCGCCACGAGAAACGGCAGCAGTTGCGGCGCGTGCTTGTCGATATGCATGCCGATGAGGCCGGGAACCAGCAATGTATGGCCGAGGCTGCTGACCGGAAACAGTTCGGTTACGCCTTGAAGCACGCTGAGAAATACGAGAAACCAGAGAGTCACGCGTCGGTCCTTGTCGTGAAGAAAATGAAGGACGCGCCGCGGATTGCTCACGAGCGCCGTACGGCACTGAGCAGAGACAGATGCGGGAAAAATGGTGCGGCGCGCAAGTCGGGACCGATTATGCCTAGGGGAAAACCCAGCGCCAAGCGGCTTGCGCACACAAATACACACCGACAGGAAAACGTCGGCAAGATGGAAAAGTAAAGAAAGAAAGCTAGAAGCCTATCGAAAGGAACGCGCGAGCGCGCTTCCGTCGCTTACCGCTTCAGCTTGTAGAGAAAGACCGCCGTGCTCCCGCCGAAGAGGCTGAAGATCGCGACGCCCATTGCCATCGCCAGATCCATGTTAACTCCTGTCCGTCTGGTTCCTCACATTGGAAACGTATAACAACACATCGCCGTTGCGCCGGGCAGTCGCAGTTTCCCGCAAAGGGTTTATGCGTAGAACAATCCAAGGCAGAATCGACGAATCCCGAAACCAGTCGGCCAATGAACGGAGTGCGTTGCCACCATGTCATCCGAGAAAGACGTCATCGAAATCGAACGCGACGGCGCGGTCATTCAACTCGCGCCGCATGCGGGCGGGCGGCTCATGACCTGGCGCGTCGGCGGCGAGCCGGTCATTCACTGGCCGGCGACGCTCGATGAAGCCGCCTGGTCGAATGCCGCGAAGATTCGCGGCGGGAATCCGCTCTTGTTCCCGTTTCTCGGCCGACATTTCGTCGATGGCGAAATCGGCAAATGGCGCGATCCGGACGGCGTCGTGCATACGCTGCCCACGCACGGCTTCGCGCGCAACCTGCCCTTCTCTTCCACACGCGATGCCGACGGCCACGGCCTGCGCATGACGCTCGTGGACAGCGACGCTACCCGCGAGGGCTATCCGTTCGCGTTCCGTTTCGAAGCGGCCTACCGCCTCGTCGATGCGGTGACGCTCGATGTCGAACTCACGACGTCGAATCCGGGCGAAGTCGCGCTGCCGTATTACGCGGGACATCACTTCTACTTTCATCTGCCGCACGATCAACGCGGCGAGAGCAGCGTCGAGTTGCCGCGCACAGAGCGGCGGCGTCAGTTGCCGGACGGCTCCATCACCGATGCCGAGACCGGCGCACCGCGTTATTCGCTGGCGGACGCGAGTATTGTCGACTGCTTCCATTGCCTGACCGGGCCTTCCGACGAACCGGTGCGGCTTGTGCTGCCGAGCGGCACCGTGAGTTTCGAGCTGCAACAGCCGGACTCGGTGCCGTGGTACGCCGTCACGACGTGGACGGAATCCGATACATCGGACTTCTATTGCGTCGAACCTTGGATCGGCCTTCCGGACGCCATCCACAACGGCCGCGGCCTGCGCTGGCTCGCGCCGGGCAAGACCGAGACGGCGTCGCTTCGTCTGGTAGTGACGCCCTCGCAATAAGCGCAACGCGTGCGCCGGCTCACGGCGCCATTCGGTGCGGAGAAATCCGAGACGGTAGAATCCCGCCTTCCGATTCGCCGCGCCTCGACGCGCGGCGGCGCTTTACGAGGTCAGGTTTTGCAGAAAAGAATTGGACAGGCCGTCCGCGCATCGGTCATCGCATCGTTGATCGCCGTGCTCGCCGCGTGTGGATCAGCCCCGGTCGCGCCGGGCTACTATCGCGTGCAGCGCGGCGACACGCTCTCGAAGATCGCGCGCGAAAACCGCACGTCGACCAGAAACATCACGCGCTGGAACGCGCTCACGAACCCCGACGCCATCGAAGTCGGCCAGGTGCTGCGCGTCGCGCCGCCTGCGGGCAGCGCGAGCGCGTCCGGCGCGGCGTCGGCGGGCGCAGCCGCGACCGCAAAGAGCGAAGCAAAGGCCGATGCACCCGCGAAGCCGGGACCGGGCGTCTCACTGGTATGGCCGGCGCAAGGGAGCGTGATTCGCAGCTTCGACGGCAAGAACTCGAAGGGCATCGACATTGCGAATTCGGCGGGCACGCCGGTCGTCGCGGCGGCGGCGGGCAGCGTCGTCTATGCAGGCAACGGCTTGCGCGGCTACGGCAACATGCTGATCGTCAAACATAACGACGACTACCTGACCGCCTACGCCCACAATCGCACGCTGCTCGTGAAGGAAGGCCAGACTGTGCAGCAGGGACAGCAGATTGCGGAGATGGGCGACACCGACAGCGATCGCACCATGCTGCACTTCGAGGTGCGCTACATGGGCCGCTCGACGGACCCGTCGCGCTATTTGCCGCCGCGCTAGAAGCCGGCGGCCGTTACGAGGAAGAGGGATGAGATCGAGAAAGACGATGACCGCGGCCGCGCTCTTTGCGGCGGCGGCGCTGAGCGGCGCGCTGGCCGGCTGCGCACACACCGCCACGATGACCTACCTGCCGTCGGGCGACACGGGCTTTGCGATCAACTGCAGCGGCAGCGACGCGAGCACGAGCTGGGCGGCGTGCTACAAGCAGGCCGGCGAAGTGTGCGGCGCGTACGGCTACGACGTGGTTTCGAAAGACGCCGACAACGGCGCGACGTCGGGCGGATCGGTGGCGGGAATCTTCGGCGCAAACATCAAGAATCGTTCGATGGTGATTCGCTGCAAGCAGTAAGTCACACGGGCCTCAGGCATCCGACGGCGTGGTGCGAGCGCCCTTTCGCGTGCGCCAGTGGCCGGACGCCGGATCGATATGCGCGGCGAACACGAAAAGCGAAGCGAGCGCGACAGGCGCGACAGTGGCGAAGACCCACAACAGATTCATGGCGGAGCCGGGTTGCGACGAGTGCTTCGATGATAGCTGCGCCGCAAAAATTCCGCTTAAACGAACGCCAGAGCCGCAAGTCCGGAACTTATGACCGGTTCGCGGGTTAGTCGAATGGTCGCGCCGCGTCTCACTGCGGCTGAGTCGGCGCGATGAGCATAGATGGCGGGCGCGTATCGGTCGGGACGCCGTGGTAATCGGGCGGATCTTGCGGCGGGTGCTTCTGGCTGGACGAATCGGCGCATGCGGACAGCGTGAGTGCGAGAGCGGCCAGGCAAGCGAACGGCAAAACGATACGCGGCATGAGGTTTCCCTGAAAAGACGAAGGGGTTACAAGCCGAGACTTGTAACCCCTTCGTTGTATCGTGGTCGGAGCGAAAGGATTCGAACCTTCGACCCTCTGATCCCAAATCAGATGCGCTACCAGGCTGCGCTACGCTCCGACGAGCCGCGTATTGTAGCGTCGATGCCTCATAACCGCAAATGCGTCTACCGGAAGCAGGCACGCAACGTTCTAATCCACCTGCAAACAGGCCATTCCTACTGGAGACGATCGATGAACCTCATTCTCTGGCGTCACGCCGAAGCGGAAGACCAGGCGTCGAGCGACCTCGCGCGCCAGCTCACGTCGCGCGGGCGCAAGCAGGCACAAGGCATGGCGAAGTGGCTGAGGGCGCGCATCGGCGACGACGCGATCTTTCTCGCCAGTCCCGCGACGCGCACGATCCAGACGGCCGAAGCGTTCGGCGACCGCTATCGCGTGGTGGACGATCTCGCGCCCGGCAAGACCGCGAAGAACGTCCTCGACGCCGCCGGCTGGCCGGATGGCGCCGGACAGACCGTCGTGGTAATCGGCCATCAGCCGACGCTCGGGCGCGTGGCCGCGTTGCTTCTGACCGGACACGAAGCGGAATGGCCGGTCAAAAAAAGCGGCATCTGGTGGTTTCAGGGCCGCACACGCAGCGGCGACGGCCAGATCGTGGTGCGCGCGGTGATGTGTCCGGACCTGCTTTGAGCGTGTAATTTGGCGCGTCGTTGCGGCATGTGTCGTTTCATCGAAACGTCACTGCCAAGCCATGCGAGCGTCACCCGGCCTCCTTACATTGGCGGAAATCGAGTCACCTTTCCGCCGAGGAATGCCAATGCAAGATTCGCCGACGCCCTTCCTGCAATCCGCAGCGTCATCGCTCTCGCTCGATTCGCGCCGCCGCCTTCCGCGCACCGCCGAAACCGTCACGGGCCAGCACCGGCTGCAGGTCGCATGGGCGCGCTCGGACGACGCGCTGCGCGAGGCGCAACGGCTGCGCTACCGCGTGTTCGCCGAAGAGATGGGCGCGCATCTGTCGGGCCCTGCCGGGCTTGACGTCGACGCCTTCGACGCCTACTGCGACCACCTGCTCGTGCGCGATCTCGACACGCTCAAAGTGGTCGGCACGTATCGCGTGTTGCCGCCGCATCAGGCCGCGCGCATCGGCCGGCTCTACGCGGAAAGCGAATTCGACGTGTCGCGCCTCACGCATCTGCGCCCCAAGCTCGTGGAGGTGGGCCGTTCGTGCGTGCATCCGGACTATCGCAACGGCGCGGTCATCATGTCGCTGTGGGGCGGGCTCGCCACGTACATGATGCAGAACGGTTACGAGACGATGCTCGGTTGCACGAGCGTCGGCATGAACGATGGCGGCCACTACGCAGCGAATCTGTACTGCTCGCTGCCCGCCGACGCACTCACCGCGCACGAGTACCGCGCGTTCGCGCATACGCCGCTGCCGGTCGAGGAATTGCGCACGGGCGTAGCCGTCAGCCCGCCGCCGCTCGTCAAGGGCTATCTGCGCCTCGGCGCGAAGATTTGCGGCGCGCCCGCGTGGGACCCCGACTTCAACACGGCGGACTTTCTGACGCTCTTCCGGCTCTCGGACATCAACGCGCGTTATGCGCGGCACTTCATGGGCGATGCGGGACGCTGACCATCATCGGGCGGTCGCTTAATCGGTGTAGACGACGCGATACGGCCGCCCGATCTTTTCCCATTCCATGGCTTCCTGCGCGAGGCTGTAGTCGGTGAGCGGATTGTTCGTCACCCAGTCGCTCGGCAAACGCACCTCGAAGCCGCCGCCCGCCGTTTTCACCTCGATGCCGGGCAGGCCGACATCCGTGCGGCGCCGCGACAGAAGCGCGGCGAGTCGCAGGCAGAACAGCAGCGTCCAGTCGACACCACGCGCCTGCGCGAGCTTGCCGAGCTTGCCCGCGTGACCGAGCACGAGCGCCGCGAGCCGCGCCTGATCCGTGCGCGAAAAGCCGGGCATGTCGGCGTTGCTCGTGATGTACGCCGAATGCTTGTGATAGGCGCTATGCGCGATCGACAAGCCGATCTCATGCAGCGACGCCGCCCACGCGAGAAACATGCGGTTCTCCGCGCTGCGCTCCCCGTCCGGCTCGCCGAGCTGATCGTAGAAGCTGATCGCCAGATTGCCGATGCGCTCGGCCTGCGCGGCATCGACGCCATAACGGCGCTTGAAGCCTTCGACCGTCACCGTGCGCATGTCCTGATGCTGCGAGCGGCCGAGCAGGTCGTACAGCACGCCGAGCCGCAGCGCGGCGTCGGTCGTATCGACGTATTCGATACCGAGTTCCTCGAACACACCGAGCATGATGGAAAGCCCGCCCGCCAGCACCGGAATGCGGTCCGGCTTCAACGCAACGAGCTTCAGCCGATTCACGTTCTCCGCCTTGATGAGCGCGCGCTTCAGGCGCTCCAGCCCGCCGCGCGAAATGCCGTGCGTGTACTCGGGATCGTTGAAGCCGTTCGCCTCGACCAGTTCGGCGAGCGCCCGCGCCGTGCCCGACGAGCCGATCGCCTGATCCCAGCCCGTCTGCTTGTATTCGCGCGAAATGATCTGAATCTCGCGCTTGGCGGCGAGTTCGGCCTGGCGCATCGTGTATTCGTCCACGTTGCCGGCCGGGAAGAACTGGCGGCTGTGGCTCACGCAGCCGATATAGAGGCTCTCCATGTGAATCGGCGTGTAATGCGCGCCGATGATGAACTCGGTCGATCCGCCGCCGATATCCACGACGAGCCGCTTGCCCGCGCTCGCCGGCACCGAATGCGCCGCGCCTGCGTAGATAAGACGCGCTTCCTCGCGGCCCGCGATCACTTCGATCGGAAAACCAAGCGCGATCTCGGCTTCGATGAGAAAGTCGTGCGCGTTCTTCGCGACGCGCAGCGTGTTGGTGGCGACCGCGCGCACCTGATCCGGGTGGAAGTCGCGCAGACGCTCGCCGAAACGCTTGAGCGCATCCCAGCCGCGCAACTGCGACGCGCGGTCGAGCATCTTGTCCTTCGAGAGTCCGGCTGCGAGGCGAACCGGCTCGCGCAACGCGTCGACCTGATAGATCTGGCTGCCAGCGGGCGTTTCCTCGACCCGGCCGACGATCAGCCGGAAACTGTTCGATCCGAGGTCGACGGCGGCGAGAAGATGGGGATGTGTGACCATCGGATATCCGGAAATCGTGAAGTGAGAACTGCGCGCGTCAAGGGCACGCGGCCGAAACACACGGATTCTATTTCATGCGGGCGCGCACGCGCCCTGCTAGCGACGCTATTCGCAATGTGAGTAGAATTTGTGAAAATCGTTCTGTCACAATAAAGACATCCTAGTGTGAGATCATCCGAACGCTTTTCTGCCCTTCCGATCGAGACACCTTACGCCCAGCCGATGTCCATACGTTATCCGCTCTTCAACCGTGAACTAGGCATCTTAGGTTTCAACGAGCGGGTACTGGCGCAAGCGGCCGACACATCGGTGCCGTTGCTGGAGCGCCTGCGCTTTATTTGCATCACCAGCAGCAATCTCGACGAATTTTTCGAAGTCCGCATGGCCGGCCTTCAGGAGCAGATGCGCGACAACCCCGGCACGCTCTCGCCGGACGGCATGTCGCTGCAACACGTCTACGATCTCGTCTCCGAACGCGCGCAACGCCTCGTTCATCAACAATACGCGATGCTGCACGAGACCGTATTGCCGGCGCTCGAAATGGAAGGTATCTATTTTCATGGCGCGGAAAGCTGGACGGAGCAGCAGACCGCGTGGGCGCGCGAATATTTTCAGAACGAACTGCTGCCGGTGCTGACGCCGATCGGGCTCGATCCCGCGCATCCTTTTCCGCGCGTGCTGAACAAGAGCCTGAACTTCGTCGTCGAACTGGAAGGCACCGACGCGTTCGGCCGTCAGGCGATGATGGGCATCGTGCAGGCGCCGCGCGCGCTGCCGCGCCTCGTGCGCATGCCGGAGGCGCTCTCGGGTTATCCGCATGGTTTCGTGCTGCTGAGTTCTTTCATGCAGCACTTCGTGAGCGAACTGTTTCCGCATCTGACGGTGCGCAATTGCAATCAGTTTCGCATCACGCGCAATAGCGAGCTTTTCGTCGACGAAGACGAAATCACGAATCTGCGCGTCGCGTTGCAGGGCGAACTGCCCGCGCGGCATCTCGGCAATGCGGTGCGGCTGGAAGTCTCGGCGGAAACGCCGCCGCATCTCATCCGCCGCCTGCTCGACGAAAGCCAGCTGAATCCGCGCGACTGCTATCGCGTGAACGGCCCGGTCAATCTTGTGCGACTCATGCAGTTGCCCGAAATGGTGGACCGGCCGGACCTCAAATTCGTGCCGCATATTCCGTCGGTGCCGAAGTCGATTGCGAACACGACGAATCTCTTCGACGCCATCGATCAGGGCGACATTCTGCTGCATCATCCGTACGAGAGCTTTCAGCCCGTGCTGGAACTGCTGCTGCAAGCGGCCAAAGACCCGCAAGTGGTGGCGATCAAGCAAACCATCTATCGCACGGGCACCGATTCGCCGTTGATGGACGCGCTCATGCAAGCGGCGCGCAACGGCAAGGAAGTGACCGTGGTCGTCGAACTGCTCGCGCGCTTCGACGAGGAAACGAACATCAACTGGGCGTCGCAGCTCGAAGCGGTAGGCGCGCATGTCGTGTACGGCGTGGTCGGCCACAAGTGCCACGCCAAGATGATGCTGATCGTGCGGCGCGTGTCGCACGGCGGCAAGAGCGTGCTCAAGCGGTACGCGCATCTCGGCACGGGCAACTATCATCCGCGCACGGCGCGCCTTTACACCGACTTCGGCCTCATGACCGCCGATCAGCAAATGTGCGAAGACGTGCATCATGTCTTTCAGCAGCTGACGGGCATCGGCGGCGAGCTTGCGCTGCATCAGCTATGGCAGTCGCCGTTCACGCTGCATGCGAAGCTGATCGAGGCGATCCGCGCCGAAGCCGAACATGCCCGCGCGGGCCGCCGGGCGCGCATCGTCGCGAAGATGAACGCGCTGCTGGAGCCGACCGTGATCGCGGCGCTCTACGAGGCATCGCATGCGGGCGTCAAGATCGATCTGATCGTGCGCGGCGTGTGTTCGCTGAAACCGGGCGTCGAAGATCTGTCCGAGAACATCACGGTGCGCTCGATCGTCGGGCGTTTCCTCGAGCATCACCGCATCTTCTATTTTTATGCGAACGGCAAGGAAGACGTGTATCTGTCGAGCGCCGACTGGATGGATCGCAATTTCTTTCGACGCGTGGAAGTGGCGTTCCCGATCCGCGACCGGCGTCTCAAGCGCCGCGTGATCGCGGAAGGCTTGTCGGTGTGCCTCGGCGACAATCAGTCCGCGTGGGTCATGCAAAGCGACGGGCACTATCGCAAGCGCCGTTCGGGCAAAGCGCTGCGCAATGCGCAGTTGGGATTGCTCGCGAAGTTCTGTTCGTAATGCGTGAGAGGCGAGACGGCGCGCAACGCGCCGTCGAATGACTCAAGCCGCCACGGATTTACGCAGTGCCGTGCGCGACGCAGGAAAGCGCACGATGAACGTACTGCCCCGCCCCACTTCGCTCTTCACGTCGAGATCCGCATGATGCCGTTGCAGCACATGCTTGCAGATGGCGAGGCCCAGTCCCGTGCCGCCAGTATCGCGCGAACGGCTTCGGTCCACGCGATAGAAGCGCTCCGTCAAGCGCGGAATATGCTCGGCCGGAATGCCTAAGCCGCTGTCGCGCACGGTGAAGACCGCGCGACCGTCCACGCGCTCCCATGAGACGTCGATGCTGCCGCCGTCCGGCGTGTAGCGCACCGCGTTTGTCACGAGATTGCCGAACGCGCTCACCAGTTCCGTTTCCGCGCCGGCCACCGTCAGCGCGTCGTCGTTATGAAACTGGATGCGATGACGCCCGGCCGAAAGACTATTGGCGTCGTCTTCCAGATGACGCAAAACCGCGCGCATGTCGAGCAGTTCGTCGCCGGGCGGGCGCACGTCGCCTTCGAGATTCGCGAGCACCAACAGATCGCGCACGATGTTCTGCATACGCATGGCCTGCTGATTCATCATGTCCAGATAGCGCGCGCGGTCGGCCTCGTCGAGCGGCAATTCGCGCATCGTTTCGAGAAAGCCCGAAAGCACGGTGAGCGGCGTCTTCAGTTCGTGCGACACGTTTGCGACGAAATCGCGCCGCATGGAATCCGTCCGCTCCAGCTCAGTAATGTCTTGCGTGAGAATCAGCTTGCGATTCTCGCCGTACGGAAACACCTGAACCGAGATGCTCCGCTGCCGGTTCGCGCCCATGCCGCGCATGATGAGCATCTCTTCGTAACGGTGCGAATTCAGATAACGAATGAAATCCGGATGACGCACGAGATGCGTGATGTGCTGCCGCAGATCGCGCTTGGCGTCGAGCCCGAAGTGCTTCTCCGCGATGGCGTTGCACCATTCGATCTGGTCGTGATCGTCCAGCATCGCCACGCCGTTGGGCGATGCCTGAATCGCCTGGATGAAGCGTGAATGCTGCTGCTCGACCTGACGCACCTGCGCGTGCCAGCGCTTCGCGAGCTTATGCAGGCGGTAATAGATCTCGCCCCAGATGCCGAGCGCGCTGGGCACCTGACCGTACACCGGCGCATCGAGCAGACGCCAAAGCCGTTGCGTGTGATACGTGTTCACGAAGCTCTGCACGACGAGCATGACGACCGCGAATGCGAGCGCGACACGCACACCCGCGAGTGCGCCGATCGCGGCGGACAACGCCGCGAGGAGCGCGAGGGACACGATGGAACGCGTCCAGATGATGTTCATGTTGTCGGGAGATCGATTTGAAGGCGGGCAAGCGTGCGCGTCAGGCGCCCTTCGCTAGCCGGTAGCCGCTGCCGCGCACCGTTTCGATCATAGCATCGCAGCCTGCGGGCTTGAGCGCGGCGCGCAGACGCTTGATATGCACGTCGACCGTGCGCTCTTCGACGAACACGTGATCACCCCAGACCTGATCGAGCAGCTGCGTGCGGCTGTGCACGCGCTCCGGATGCGTCATGAAGAAATGCAGCAGGCGGAACTCGGTCGGGCCGAGATCGAGCTTGATGTCGTTGCCCGAATGATGCGCGGCCACGCGGTGCGTCGCCGGATCGAGCCGCAGGCCGTTGATCGCGACCACGTCTTCCGTCAACTGCGGCGCGCGACGGCGCAGCACCGCCTTGATGCGCGCCATCAGTTCTTTCGGCGAAAACGGTTTCGTCACGTAATCGTCCGCGCCGATTTCGAGTCCGAGCACCTTGTCCTGCTCGTCGCCGCGCGCGGTGAGCATGATGATCGGAATGTGCTTCGTGCGCTCGTTGTTGCGCAGCTCGCGCGCGAACGCGATGCCGGACTTCGCGGGCAGCATCCAGTCGAGCAGCACGAGATCGGGCAGCACGTCGCTGATCAGGTTTTGCGCCTGCTCCGCGTTATACGCGCGAATCGGGCAATGTCCCGCATGTTGCAGATTCACCGAGATCAGTTCGGAGATCGCGGGTTCGTCTTCGACGACGAGGATACTGCTGGGCATCGGCACCTCTTGACCTTTTTGCTTGAAGTGAATCGTTGGATTAGCTGAGCGCCTCGCGTTCGAGCTGGTCGCGCGAGATGTGGCGCACGTCCGTGCCCTTCACGATGTAGATGATGAACTCCGCGATGTTCTTCGCGTGATCGCCGATGCGCTCCACCGCCTTCGCGATGAAGAGATAGTCGAGCCCCGCCGAAATGGTGCGCGGGTCTTCCATCATGTACGTGACGAGCTTGCGCACGAAGGCGCGGAATTCATCGTCGATGGCCTTGTCGTCGCGCACGATCTGCGCAGCGGCAACGGTATCCAGACGTGCGAACGCATCGAGCGCACGGCGCAGAATCGACACGGCCATCTCGCCCGACAGCTTGATTTCCGCGATGTTCACCGTGCGGCCCGCGCCGTCTTCGTTGATGCGCTTCACGCGCTTGGCGATCTTCTCGGCTTCGTCGCCGGCGCGCTCCAGATTCGTGATGGTCTTCGAGATCGCCATAAGCAGACGCAGATCGCGTGCGGCCGGCTGACGGCGCGCGATGATGTTGCTGCACTCCTCGTCGATTTCGACTTCCATCGTGTTCAGGCGTGGTTCCGCCGCGATCACTTGATCCGCGATCTGCACGTCGAATTCGTTCAGCGCCTGCATCGCGGCGGTGATCTGCGACTCGACGAGACCGCCCATTTGCAGCACTTTCGAGGACACCGCGTTCAGATCGGCGTCGAACTGGCTCGACAGGTGTTTATCGGACATGTTCTGCTCCTGTAGTCCTTTATTCGTTCGCTGACCGGCCGATCAGCCAAAGCGGCCCGTGATGTAGTCTTCCGTTTCCTTGCGGGCCGGCTTGATGAAGATCTTCTCGGTGTCGCCGAACTCGATCAACTCACCAAGGTACATATAGGCAGTGTAGTCCGAGCAGCGCGCGGCCTGTTGCATGTTGTGCGTGACGATCACGACCGTGTAGTCGCTCTTCAGCTCCGCGATCAGCTCTTCGATACGGCCGGTCGAGATCGGATCGAGCGCCGAACACGGTTCGTCGAGCAGCAGCACTTCCGGGCGAATAGCGATGCCGCGCGCGATGCACAGACGCTGCTGCTGGCCGCCCGAAAGACCGTAGCCGCTTTGCGTGAGCTTGTCCTTCACTTCTGTCCAGAGCGCGGCTTTGGTGAGCGCCCATTCCACGCGGTCGTCCATTTCCGAGCGCGACAGTTGCTCGAACATCTTCACGCCGAACGCGATGTTGTCGTAGATCGACATCGGGAACGGCGTCGGCTTCTGGAACACCATGCCGACGCGCGCGCGCAGGAGCGAGATGTCCTTCGTCGTGTCGAGCAGATTGGCGCCGTCCATCAGGATCTCGCCTTCCGCGCGCTGCTCCGGATAGAGCGCGTACATCTTGTTGAACGTGCGCAGCAACGTGGACTTGCCGCAGCCCGACGGACCGATGAACGCCGTGACCTTCTTCTCCGGAATGCGCAGGTTGATGTTCTTCAGCGCGTGGTACTTGTTGTAGAAGAAGTTGAGGTTGTTCACCTCGATCTTCGGCTTGATGGAATCCGCCGGCTGCGAACCATGCGTCGGACGCACGCTGCCGGGCACGGGACCGCGCTCGACAGGCTTGTCGCCGGTTCTCGCATTCAGGTGGTTGACACCGCTTTCGACCATATCCATGGAATCACTCCACCCTTATTTCTTCGAAAAAATCGCGCGCGCCAGGATATTCAGACCCAGCACGCCGAGCGTAATCAGGAACACACCGGCCCACGCGAGCGTTTGCCACTGCGGGAACGGGCTCATAGCGAACTTGTAGATCGTGACCGGCAGGTTCGCTACCGGCTGATTCATGTCCACCGAGAAAAACTGGTTCGAGAGCGCCGTGAACAGCAGCGGCGCGGTCTCGCCTGCAATGCGCGCCACCGCCAGCAGCACGCCCGTGACGATGCCGCCCACCGACGCCTTCAGCGTGATGGACATCACCATCTTCCACTTCGGCGTGCCGAGCGCGAAAGCCGCCTCGCGCAGCGCATTGGGCACAAGGTTGAGCATGTTCTCCGTCGTGCGGATAACGATGGGAATCTGCAGCAGGCCGAGCGCGACCACGCCGGCCCAGCCCGAAAAGCGCCCCATCTTCGCGACGACGAGCGCATACACGAAGAGACCGACGACGATGGAGGGCGCGGACAACAGAATGTCGTTGATGAAGCGCGTCACGCTGGCAAGCCAGCGCTTCTGTCCGTATTCCGCGAGATAGACGCCCGCGAGAATACCGAGCGGCGTGCCGATGCACGTTGCGAGCACGACGAGCATGAGGCTGCCGACGATCGCGTTGGCGAGACCGCCGCCGTCGGTATTCGGCGGAGGCGTCGACTGCGTGAAGAGTTCGACCGAGAGGCCCGAGACGCCGAGCTTCAGCGTAGTGAAGAGAATCCACACGAGCCACACGAGGCCGAAGGCCATGGCCGCGAGCGAGAGCGTCAGCGCGATCGCGTTGGTGCCGCGTCGGCGGCGCTGCAGCTTCATGCGCGTGGCGACTGTGCGCTCGTGATCCTGATTGAACGTTGCGGGACGGCTCACTTTGCACCCTCCGCGCGTTGCATGCGCATCAAGAGCAGCTTCGACAGCGCGAGCACGATGAACGTGATGACGAAGAGAATCAAACCGAGTTCCATCAGCGCGGAAGTGTGGAGGCCGGGGCTGGCTTCCGCGAATTCGTTCGCGAGCGCGGACGTGATGCTGTTGCCCGGCGAAAAGAGCGACACGTTGTCCAGCAGATTGGTGTTGCCGATCACGAAGG
Organism: Caballeronia sp. LZ062; assembly: GCF_031450785.1. Taxonomy (NCBI): domain Bacteria; kingdom Pseudomonadati; phylum Pseudomonadota; class Betaproteobacteria; order Burkholderiales; family Burkholderiaceae; genus Caballeronia; species Caballeronia sp. LZ062. The sequence goes on along the minus strand of NZ_JARTWB010000002.1, from coordinate 648,207 downwards.
TCACCGCCATGGTCTCGCCGAGCGCGCGGCCGAGGCCGAGCATGACGCCGCCGATCACGCCGGCGCGCGTGTACGGCAGCACGATCTTCCACATCACTTCCCACGTGGTGCAGCCGATGCCGTACGCCGATTCCTTCAGCAGCACGGGCGTGACTTCGAAGACGTCGCGCATCACGGACGCGATATACGGAATGATCATGATCGCGAGAATGACGCCCGCGCACAGAATGCCGATGCCGATGGGCGGCCCCTGAAAGAACGCGCCGATAAGCGGCACGCCGCCGAGCAGCGAACCGAGCGGCTTCTCGAAGTACGCCGCGAAGATCGGCGCGAAGACGAGCAGGCCCCACATGCCGTACACGATAGACGGAATCGCCGCGAGCAGTTCGATGGCGACGCCGAGCGGCCGGCGCAGCCATGTCGGCGACAGTTCCGTCAGAAAAAGCGCAATGCCGAAGCTCACCGGCACGGCGATGATGAGCGCGATGATCGAAGTGGCGATGGTGCCGTAGATCGGCACGAGCGCGCCGAAGCTGTCGCTGGGCGGATCCCACTCCGCGCGCCAGAGAAAGCTGAGACCGAACTTCTGGATGGTCGGCATCGACGCGACGATGAGCGAGACGATGATGCCGCCAAGCAGGAGCAGCGTCACCACGGCCGCAAGCCGCGTGATGCCGCCGAAAACGATGTCGCCGATACGGCTCGGCGCGCGCTGCGATTGCGCCGCCGGCGGTGCCGACGCTAAGTTGATGTCCGACATGGGAGCCTTGGTTACGCTACGTGTCAGACCGCGCGGCGACCTTTCGATCGCCGCGCGGCTTCTTGCTTGCTCTGCTTTGACTGTCCGCCGCTTCAGCTTAGGACAGTTTCAGACAATACGACTGCGATACTTCGGCATTACTCCGCGACCGGCTTACCCGAACCGTCCTTGACCTTCGCCTTCCACTGCGTGCGGATTTCCGACACGACCGACTCCGGAAGCGAGATGTAGTCGAGATCGTTCGCAGCCTGGCCGCCGTTCTTGAACGCCCAGTCGAAGAACTTCAGCGTTTCGGTGCCTTGCGCCGCCTTGTCCTGCGTCGAATGCAGGAGCACGAAAGTCGCGCCGACGATCGGCCATGCGTCCTTACCCGGCTCGTTCGTCAGGATCTGATAGAACGACTTCGACCAGTCCGCGCCCGCAGCCGCGGCCTTGAACGTGTCCGTCTTCGGCTCCACGACCGTACCCGCCGAATTCTTCATGCCGACGTAGGTCATGTGGTTCTGCTTCGCGTAGGCCCACTCCACGTAGCCGATGGCGCCCGGCAGACGCTGCACGAATGCCGCGACGCCGTCGTTGCCCTTGCCGCCTGTGCCCGTCGGCCAGTTGACCGTCGAACCCTCGCCCACCTTCGACTTCCAGTCGGCGTTGACCTTCGACAGATAGTTCGTCCAGATGAAGCTCGTGCCCGAACCGTCCGCGCGGCGCACCACGGCGATATCCGTATCCGGCAGCTTCGCCTTCGGATTCAGCGCGGCGATAGCCGGGTCGTTCCACTTCTTGATCTTGCCGAGATAGATGTCGCCGAGCACCTGGCCCGACAGCGTCAGTTCGCCTGCCTTCACGCCCGGGACATTGATGACCGGCACCACGCCGCCGACGACCGTCGGAAACTGGAAGAGACCGTCTTTCGCGAGGTCGTCATCTTTCAGCGGAGCGTCGGAGCCCGCGAAATCGACGGTCTTCGCGATGATCTGCTTGATGCCACCCGACGAGCCGATGCCCTGATAGTTGACCTTGCCGCCGCCGCTTTTTTGATAGGCATCTGCCCATTTGGTATAGATCGGAGCTGCGAAGGTACTGCCCGCGCCGGTGATATCGGCCGCTTGCGCAGAGATGGCCAGCATTGCGCCAATTACGCCAGCGAGCGCGGTGTGCATCAATTTCATGAGACCTCCAGGGTAAATAGCGTGTGGGACGACACGCGAAATATAGGCAGTCTCTGTGACAGTAATATGACTCTCCGTGAAGGCCGCGTGACAACGCACTTACAGATGGAAAGTCGAACGAAGGTTCATTCGTCAGGCTGCGAGCAGGCAACAAAAAAGCGGGCCGAAGCCCGCTTTTAGCGAAACGCGCGTTTTTCAGTGAACGCCTACGAAGTGACGTCCTTCACGACCTGTGCAATCGTTTCCGCGTGGCGAACGGCGTCGGCTTGCGCGGCGGCTTCGACCATCACACGCAGAACCGGCTCGGTTCCCGACGCACGAATCAACACCCGGCCGCGCGATTCGAGGGAATGCTCGGCTTGCTCGACGGCGCGGCGAATGGCCTCGCTGCTCTTCCAGTCCGCGCCCGCTTTCATGCGGACGTTGATCAGCTTCTGCGGGAACAGGCTTACGCCGTCGAGCAATTCGGCGAGGGTCTTGCCGCTGCGCTTGAGCGCCGCGAGCACGAGGAGCGCCGAGACAATGCCATCGCCCGTGGAGTGGCGGTCCAGCGACAGAATGTGGCCCGAGCCTTCCGCGCCGAGCTGCCAGCCGCGCTCGCGCAGCTTTTCGAGCACGTAGCGGTCGCCGACCGCGGCGCGGACGAACTGCACGCCCGCTTCCTTCAGCGCGACTTCGACCGCCATGTTCGTCATCAGCGTGCCGACCGCGCCTTCCACCTTGCCGTCCGTCGCGATGCGGTCCTTCACGAGCACGTACAGCAACTCGTCGCCGTTGTAGAGACGCCCGGTCGAATCGACTATCTGCAGCCGGTCCGCGTCGCCATCGAGCGCGATGCCGATATCCGCGCCATGTTCCTTGACCGCGTGCACGAGCGCATCGGGCGCGGTCGCGCCCACGCCGTCGTTGATATTGAAGCCGTTCGGCGACACGCCGATGGACACCACTTCGGCGCCCAGCTCGTGGAACACGTGCGGCGCGACGTCATACGCAGCGCCATGCGCGCAATCGACTACCAGCTTCAGACCACGCAGGTCGAAGCTCGCGGGAAAGGTGCTTTTGCAGAATTCGATGTACCGGCCGCCCGCGTCGTCGAGACGCCGCGCCTTGCCGAGCCGCTCGGACGGAGCGCATTCCATCGGCTGCTCGAGCTGCGCTTCGATCTGATGTTCGACGTCGTCGGGCAGCTTGTTGCCGTCGGCGGAGAAAAATTTGATGCCGTTGTCGTCGTACGGATTGTGCGATGCGCTGATGACCACGCCCGCGGACAACCGCAGCGCGCGCGTCAGATAGGCGACGCCGGGCGTGGGCATCGGGCCGGCGAGCATCACGTCGACGCCCGCGGCCGAGAAGCCCGACTCCAGCGCCGCTTCGAGCATGTAGCCCGACACGCGGGTGTCCTTGCCGATGAGCACCGTCGGGCGATTGCCCTTTTGCGGCGAACGGTCGCCGCCCGCAAGCACCTTGCCGGCTGCATAACCGAGCCTGAGCACGAAGTCCGGCGTGATCGGGGCCGCGCCCACGCGCCCGCGAATGCCGTCGGTTCCGAAATATCGTCTTGCCATTGTTGCTTGACCCTCCTCGCGGATTTCGGCGCCTGTTCTGATCCGCGTTTTCGTTGGTGAGCTGCGAGCGCGAGCGCCTTCGCCGCAGTGCTACCGACGCGAGCCCGCGTCAAATATGCGCGTGACGCGCCGCCTGCTTCGTGGCTTGCCAAACTTTCAGTGCATCGACGGTTTCGGCGACGTCGTGTACACGAACGATGGCTGCGCCGCGTTCCGCCGCGCACACCGCCGCCGCGATGCTCGCAAAGACGCGTTCGCCCGCGCCACGGCCGGTGACGGCGCCGAGCATCGACTTGCGCGACATGCCGGCCAGAAGCGCCCGATGCGTGCCGGCCGGCAGCGTTGCCGCGAGTTCAGCAAGCAGTGTGTAATTATGCCCGACCGTCTTGCCGAAACCGTAGCCGGGATCGAATGTGACGCGATTGGCCGCGATGCCCGCTGCCGTCAGCGCGGCGAGCCGGTCCGCGAAGAATTCTCGCACGGAGGCGACGACATCTTCGTAGATCGGTTCGTGCAGTTGCATCGTGCGCGGCTCGCCGAGCATGTGCATCACGCATAGACCGCAGTGGCTGTCCTTCACGGCGTCGAGCGCGCCATCCTGACGGAAACCCCAAATGTCGTTGATCATGTCCGCGCCGGCTTCGAGCACGGCGCGCATCACGGCGGGCTTGTACGTATCGACCGAAAGCGGCACCTGCACGCCGCGCAACGCTTCGACGATCGGGACGACGCGTTGCAATTCTTCGTCGAGCGGCACGGGCGGCGCGCCCGGGCGCGTCGATTCCCCGCCGATGTCGATCATATCGGCGCCATCGGCAAGCATCTGCTCGGCGCGCGCGAGCGCGGCGTCGCGGGAAAGGAAACGGCCGCCATCGGAGAAGGAATCGGGCGTGACGTTCAAGATGCCCATGACGAGCGGCCGTTCGAACGTCAGCGTGAAGCGGCCGCATTGCAGCGGCTCGGCCAAGGCGGGAGAAAAGGTCGGTGTGGTCAAGACAATCAGCGAGAGGCAGTGACCGGCGCTCGCGAACTTAACGCTGGCCAGAAAGAAAATGGGCCGGCGTGCAGTGCACGCCGGCCCATGGTACGACTCCGGAAGCTTAGGCCGGCGCGGTTGCGCTGCCCGGCTTTACTTCTGTGCCGCTGTTGCCGCTCGAAGGCGAGTCGCCCGACGGCGGCGGCATGTTTTTCGGCGGACGCGGCGGACGGCCGGCCATGATGTCGCTGATCTGGTCTGCGTCGATGGTCTCCCATTCGAGCAGCGCCTTCGTCATGGCTTCGACCTTCTCGCGGTTGTCTTCGAGCAGCTTGCGCGCGAGTGCGTACTGCTCGTCGAGGATGCGGCGGATTTCCGCATCGACCTTTTGCAGCGTCGCTTCCGAAACCGTCTTGGACGCGAGCTTGCCGAACATGCCGTCGGGTTCCGTGTCGACGTAGACCATCGTGCCGAGCACGTCCGACATGCCGTAACGCGTCACCATGTCACGCGCCATCTTCGTCGCGCGCTCGAAGTCGTTCGAAGCACCGGTCGACATCGAGTTCAGGAACACTTCTTCCGCCGCACGGCCGCCGAACAGGATCGCGATTTCTTCCAGCATCTTGTCGCGATACAGATTCACGCGGTCATGCTCGGGCAACTGCCACGTGACGCCCAGCGCCCAACCGCGCGGCATGATCGTGACCTTGTGAACCGGATCCGCGTGCGGCAACAGCTTGGCAACGACCGCGTGGCCCGACTCGTGGTACGCCGTGTTGCGGCGTTCCTCTTCGCGCATGACGGCCGACTTGCGCTCCGGACCCATGAAGATCTTGTCCTTCGCGTCTTCGAAGTCCTGCATTTCGACGATTCGCTTGCCACGGCGCGCCGCAAAGAGCGCAGCCTCGTTCACGAGGTTCGCGAGGTCTGCACCCGAGAAGCCCGGCGTACCGCGCGCGATAACCGAAGCGTCGACGTCGTTCGCAATCGGCACCTTGCGCAGATGCACCTTCATGATGTGTTCGCGACCACGGATATCCGGCAGACCGACGTACACCTGGCGGTCGAAACGGCCCGGACGAAGCAGCGCCTTGTCGAGCACGTCCGAACGGTTCGTCGCGGCGATCACGATCACGCCGGAATTCGCTTCGAAGCCGTCCATCTCGACGAGCATCTGGTTCAGCGTCTGCTCGCGTTCGTCGTTGCCGCCGCCCATGCCGGCGCCGCGATGACGGCCGACCGCGTCGATTTCGTCGATGAACACGATACACGGCGCATGCTTCTTGGCTTGCTCGAACATGTCCCGCACGCGGGCCGCGCCCACGCCGACGAACATTTCCACGAAGTCCGAACCCGAGATGCTGAAAAACGGTACCTTTGCTTCACCGGCGATGGCGCGCGCCAAAAGCGTCTTACCGGTACCCGGAGGGCCGACCAGCAGCACGCCGCGCGGAATGCGTCCACCGAGCTTCTGGAACTTCTGCGGATCGCGCAGGAAGTCCACCAACTCCGACACTTCTTCCTTCGCTTCGTCGCAGCCGGCCACGTCCGTGAAGTTGATCGCGTTGTTGTTTTCGTCGATCAGCCGCGCTCGCGACTTGCCGAACGAGAACGCCCCGCCTTTGCCGCCTCCTTGCATCTGCCGCATCATGTAGAACCAGAAGCCGATGATCAGGATCGTCGGTCCCAGGTAGTACAGCGCGGAGACGAGCGCATTCGGTTCATCGTCAGCCTTGCCGCTGACCTGAACGCCGTATTTCATTAGATCGCCGACCATCCAGATGTCGCCGGGCGACACGATCTGGTACTTCTGGCCGTCCGACGGAGTGACCGTGAGATTGCGCCCCTGAACCGTGACGTTCTTGACCTTGCCGTTCTTCGCGTCGTCCATGAACTGCGAATACGACACGCCTTCCTGGACGCGGGGCTTATCGAACTGCTTGAACACCGTAAACAGCACCAGTGCGATCACGAGCCACACTGCCGCTTTAGAGAACATATTGTTGTTCAAAGCACCACTCCTCACTCATTGACGGGCGCCAACATAAACCTTGCGACGCCACCAAAGCATTCTAATCCAGACCGCTAACCCCTGCCATAAGGTTTCACTACCGCCTAAATAGCGTGAGATGGTCTTTTTTCGGCATAATCCGCGAAAATATCGCCGATTTTCGCCGATACCGTTTAAGCGGTTCCTGCGGCTGGATTTTTAAGCCGCCGCCCGAGGATGAAAGTCTCGGACGATTTGTCCCGAGACGCCTTGGGCTTGCGCGGCGCCACCACTTTGAACTGGTGCTTGAACTTCTCGACGATCTGGCTGTAACCGCTGCCGTGAAAACATTTGACTAGCAGCGCACCCTCCGGTTTCAGGTGGTTTTGCGCGAATTCCAGCGCCAGGTCGCAAAGATGCTCGATCCGCGCCGCATCCGCACTTGCTACTCCGGAGAGGTTGGGGGCCATGTCGGAGATTACAAGGTCCACTTGTCGCTCACCGACGATTTCGTCCAGTTGCGCGAGCACGGAGTCCTCGCGGAAGTCCCCCTGAATGAAAGTCACGTCCGCGATCGGCTCCATCGGCAGGATATCGAGCGCGATGATCGTGCCGTCGATGCCGCCCTCGCGCTGCGCGTCGCGCTTCGAACCCTGCGCGAGCTTGTTGCGCGCATACTGGCTCCAGCTTCCGGGCGTCGAGCCCAAATCGACGATGACCTGCCCCGGCTTGATGAGCTTGTCCTGCTCGTCGATCTCTTTGAGCTTGTACGCCGCGCGGGCGCGATAGCCCTCGCGCTGCGCCATTTTCACGTACGGATCGTTGATGTGGTCATGCAACCACGAATGATTGAAGCGATTCTTTGCCATTCAAACTGAACTCATGCCGCTCTTTCGCGGCGTGGTAAGTGTTTCGGCGACGCGAGCAGTGCGCGCCGATGCGTGATCGATGAGTTGCGTGCGCGCAATCTTGCTGCAACATGCGGCGCTTTTAGCGGATAATACGCGTCTTGTCGGCCGGAACGTTTCCGCGGGTGCTCGAATGCGCCCGGCAATCGCGTCTCCGGCCTATTTTGTTTTTGGCGGCGGTCAAAACTGACCGGCCCTGCCGCGTCGCCTGCTTCGCCGCACTCCGCGTGTCGCCATGCCGTAACGGCCGCGCCGCCCTATTTTAGTCGACTCCCCAATCTCCCATGCCAGCTCTCGAACTCTCTCCCGCCCAACGCTCCGACCTGCGCTCCCAGGCCCATGCGCTCAAGCCCGTCGTGCTCGTCGGCGCGGAGGGTTTGACGGATGCCGTGCTAAATGAAATCGGCGTGCACCTCGAAGCGCACCAGCTCATCAAGATTCGCGTGTTCGGCGACGACCGCGAGGCGCGCATCGCCATTTACGACGAAATCTGCGACCGCCTGAATGCAGCGCCGATCCAGCATATCGGCAAGCTGCTCGTCATCTGGCGGCCGGAAGGCGCCGCGCCGGCCAAGAGCCGCAACACGCGCACACGCAGCACCATGCCGCCGAGCGCCGCCGAAGCCGTCGAGCGGCCGGCAAAGGGCCGCGCGCCGCGCATCGTCAAGGCCGTGAAAATTTCCCGCGACGCGCCTGCGTTCAAAAAGCCCAAGAAGCAGACGCTCAAGGTGCTCGGTAACGAGCGCGTGACCGCCGGCGGCAACGTGAAGCGCGCGAAGAAGCGTCAGACGAGCTCCAAGCGTCAGCATCAGGCCGCAAAGTAAGCGGGACGGCGCGAGAACGTTCGCGCCGCATGTGACCACAGCTCGAATTAGCTTCGCGCCCGCTTGGCCGCCATCTTCGCCGACTTGTTCTTCGGCACGATGGCGGCAGGCGCACTGCCCGGCAAGCGCCACACGAGCGCGATACCGAAGAGACATTCGATCAGATAGATGGCGCTCGATACGCCGTGCAGAATGCCGAACTGCCGCGCATACGGCGAACTGGCGAGATCGGTGCCTGCTTCCTGCGCTGCCATGCGCAGCGAACTCATGAACGGCTGCAACGCGAAGTAGCCGGCCAGCACGCACACCAACATAACCGCGACGATCCACCGCACGCGCTTATAGTCCGCGATGCCGCTTTTCACGAAGCGATTGCCGATCAGAATCAGAACCAGCGCGCTGACGACGCCAACGTACGCTTCGATCCTAAAGTACTGCGCTGCAACCGATCCGGCCACGGCGGAGTCCAGCATCGAAAAAAGAACGGGCGTGGCGACGAGGCCGAGCGTCAGCAGGCTACCGACCCACAGCATGCTGACCAAACGAAAGATGCGGTGCGCGATGGCCATCAGACGTAACGGACAGCGATGATTTCGTATTCGCGCGCGCCGCTGGGCGCCTGCACCGAAGCGACGTCGCCTTCCGACTTCGAAATCAGCGCGCGGGCAATCGGCGAGCTGACCGAGATGAGGCCGTGGTCGATATCCGCTTCGTCGTCGCCGACGATCTGGTAGGTCACCGTATCGCCGGATTCCAGGTCTTCCAGTTCGACGGTTGCGCCGAAGACCACGCGGCCATCGGCATCGACGGTCGTCGGATCGATGACTTGCGCCGCGGCCAGCTTCGATTCGAGTTCCGCGATCCGGCCCTCGATGAAGCCCTGCTTCTCCTTCGCCGCATCGTACTCGGCATTCTCAGACAGATCGCCCTGCGCGCGCGCTTCCGCGATCGCGTTGATGACCGCCGGACGCTCGACAGCCTTCAGGCGTTGCAATTCGTCGCGCAGCAACTCTGCGCCGCGCTTGGTCAAGGGAATCGTGCTCATAGACAGCCCAAAGCAAAAAACAGCCGTAAAAAAATTACCGCGGTTAGCGCATCTCCCGTATGAGGAGATACCGCTCAACCGCGGCTCGTGTTACTTAGACCAGTCGTCGAAGCCTTAGTTTAGGCGAGCATGCAAGCCTTGTAAATCATAGACTTCCAAATCGCGCAGATAACGCAGGCCTTCCACGGCGGCACGCGCGCCCGACATCGTCGTGTAGTACGTGACCTTGTTGGCCTGCGCGCTCATGCGGATGGAACGCGAATCGGCAATCGCGGCGCGCGTCTCATCGACCGTTGTGAAGACGAGCGCGATTTCGCCGTTCTTGATCATGTCGACGATATGCGGCCGGCCATCCTTCACCTTGTTGACGACCTTTACCGGCACGCCCGCCGCCGCGATGGCCGCAGCCGTGCCCTTCGTCGCGACGATCGGATAGCCGAGCTCGTGCAACATGCTCGCCACTTCGACCGCCTTCGGCTTGTCCGCGTCCATCACCGTGAGAAGCACCGTGCCCGATTCCGGCAAGCGCGAACCCGCCGCGAGTTGCGACTTGAAGAGCGCCTCGCCGAACGTGCGGCCCACGCCCATCACTTCGCCCGTTGAACGCATTTCCGGTCCGAGCACCGGATCGACGGTCGGGAACTTGACGAACGGGAAGACCGCTTCCTTCACGCTGAAGTACGGCGGCACGATTTCCTTCGTCACGCCTTGCTGCGCGAGCGTCTGACCGACCATCGCGCGCGCGGCGATCTTCGCGAGCGGCAGGCTCGTCGCCTTCGACACATACGGCACCGTGCGCGATGCGCGCGGGTTCACTTCCAGCACGTAGATGATGTCCTTCTTCGTGCCGTCGTCCTGCGGAACCTGCTGGATGGCGAACTGCACGTTCATCAGGCCGACGACGTTCAGCGCCTTGGCCATCGCAGCAGTTTGGCGCTTCAGTTCGTCGACGGTTGCATCCGACAGCGAATACGGCGGCAGCGAACAGGCCGAGTCGCCCGAGTGCACGCCCGCCTGCTCGATGTGCTCCATCACGCCGCCGATGAACACCGCTTCGCCGTCCGAGATGCAGTCGACGTCGCATTCAATCGCGTCGTTCAGGAAGCGGTCGAGCAGCACCGGCGAATCGTTCGACACCTTCACGGCCTCGCGCATGTAGCGTTCGAGGTCGCGCGGCTCGTGGACGATTTCCATCGCGCGGCCACCCAGCACATACGACGGACGCACGACGAGCGGATAACCGATCTCTTCGGCGAGCTTCAGCGCTTCGTCTTCGGTGCGCGCCGTGCGATTCGGCGGCTGACGCAGATCGAGATCCTTCAGCAGCTTCTGGAAGCGTTCACGGTCTTCGGCGGCGTCGATCATGTCCGGCGACGTGCCGATGATCGGCACCCCGTTCGCCTCCAGATCCAGCGCGAGCTTGAGCGGCGTCTGGCCGCCGTACTGCACGATCACGCCGACCGGCTTTTCCAGATCGACGATCTCGAGCACGTCTTCGAGCGTCAGCGATTCGAAATACAGGCGGTCGGACGTGTCGTAGTCGGTGGACACCGTCTCCGGGTTGCAGTTGACCATGATGGTTTCATAGCCGTCTTCGCGCATGGCAAGCGCGGCGTGAACGCAGCAGTAGTCGAACTCGATGCCCTGCCCGATCCGGTTCGGCCCGCCGCCGAGCACCATGATCTTCTTCTTGTCGGTCGGATTCGCTTCGCACTCGTCCTCGTACGTCGAGTACATGTAGGCGGTTTTCGTGGCGAATTCGGCCGCGCACGTATCCACGCGCTTGTACACCGGACGCACTTTCAGTTCATGGCGCTTCTTGCGCACGTCGGCTTGCGTCGAGCCTGTGAGCTTTGCCAACCGGCGATCCGAGAAGCCGCTCTTTTTCAGATACAGCAGTTCGTCGCGCGTGAGGCTTTCGAGCGTGCGGCCTTCCAGCGCCTTTTCCTTCAGCACGATCTGTTCGATTTGCGCGAGGAACCACGGATCGATCGACGTCTCCTCGAAAATTTCCTCAGGCGTGAGGCCGAGGCGGAACGCGTCGCCGAGATACCAGATACGGTCCGGACCCGGCTCGCCGATCTCGCGGATCACTTCGTCGCGGCTCGTCGTCTTTTCATCCAAGCCGTCCACGCCGACTTCCAGACCGCGCAACGCCTTCTGGAACGACTCCTGGAACGTGCGGCCCATGGCCATCACTTCGCCGACCGACTTCATCTGCGTGGTCAGGCGCGAATCGGCTTCGCGGAACTTCTCGAACGCGAAACGCGGCACCTTGGTCACGACGTAGTCGATGGTCGGCTCGAACGAAGCCGGCGTCTGGCCGCCGGTGATCTCGTTCTTGAGCTCGTCGAGCGTGTACCCGCAGGCGAGCTTCGCCGCGACCTTGGCGATTGGGAAACCCGTCGCCTTCGATGCCAAAGCGGAGGAGCGCGACACACGCGGATTCATCTCGATGACGACCATACGGCCGTCCTTCGGGTTGATCGCGAACTGCACGTTCGAGCCGCCCGTGTCCACGCCAATTTCGCGCAGCACCGCGAGCGACGCGTTACGCAGCACCTGATACTCCTTGTCGGTGAGCGTCTGCGCGGGCGCGACGGTGATGGAATCGCCCGTATGCACGCCCATCGGATCCAGGTTTTCGATCGAGCACACGATGATGCAGTTGTCCGCTTTATCACGGACCACTTCCATCTCGTACTCTTTCCATCCGAGCAGCGATTCTTCAATCAGCAGCTCGCGCGTCGGCGAAAGATCGAGACCGCGACGGCAGATTTCCTCGAACTCTTCCTTGTTGTACGCGATGCCGCCGCCCGAGCCGCCCAGCGTGAACGACGGGCGGATCACGGTCGGATAGCCGCCGCTGCCCGTGGCTTCGGCGATCTGCGCCTGCACGGCGAGCGCCTCTTCCATCGAATGCGCGATGCCCGACTTGGCCGAACCGAGGCCGATCTTCGTCATCGCGTCCTTGAATTTCTGGCGGTCTTCCGCCTTGTCGATGGCGTCCGGCGACGCGCCGATCAGCTCGACGTTGTACTTCTCCAGCACGCCGTGATGAAACAAGTCCAGCGCGCAATTGAGCGCGGTCTGTCCGCCCATGGTCGGCAGGATCGCGTCCGGGCGCTCTTTCGCGATGATGCGCTCGACCACTTCCCACGAGATCGGCTCGATGTAAGTGACGTCCGCGGTGTTCGGGTCGGTCATGATCGTCGCGGGATTGCTGTTGACGAGAATGACCTTGTAGCCCTCTTCACGCAGCGCCTTGCAGGCTTGCGCGCCCGAATAATCGAACTCGCACGCCTGGCCGATGATGATCGGGCCCGCGCCGATGATGAGGATGCTTTTGATGTCTGTGCGCTTCGGCATAACTTTGCTCGGTGATGTTCTTTATGCGGCGACCTTCTGCGCTTCCATCAGCTTGATGAAGCGGTCGAACAGATACGCGATGTCGTGCGGGCCGGGCGACGCTTCCGGGTGGCCCTGGAAGCAGAACGCGGGCTTGTCGGTCAGCGCGAAGCCTTGCAGCGTGCCGTCGAAGAGCGAGACGTGCGTGACCTTGGCGTTCGCGGGCAGCGTCGCGGCATCGACCGCGAAGCCATGGTTCTGCGACGTGATGACCACGCGGCCGTCTTCCATGTCCTTCACCGGATGGTTCGCGCCGTGGTGGCCAGTCTTCATCTTCGTGGTCTTCGCGCCGACAGCGAGCCCCATGATCTGATGCCCGAGGCAGATGCCGAACGTGGGAATGCCGCGCTCGATGAATTCGCGCGTGGCGGCGATCGCGTAATCGCACGGTTCCGGGTCGCCGGGACCGTTCGACAGGAAGATGCCGTCAGGATTGAGCGCCAGCGCGTCGGCGGCGGTCGCTTCAGCGGGAAGCACGGTCACGTGACAGCCGCGCTCGGCCAGCATGCGCAGAATGTTGTACTTGACGCCGTAATCGAACGCGACGACGCGGAATTTGGCCGCATCCTGCGTGCCGTAGCCGCTGCCGAGGCGCCACTCGCGCTGCGTCCATTCGTAACGCTCTTTGGTCGACACGACCTTCGCGAGGTCCATGCCGGCAAGGCCGGGGAACGAGCGCGCGAGCCGCAGGGCTTCGGCTTCGTCGTCGCTGCCGGCGAGGATGCAGCCGTTTTGCGCGCCCTTGTCGCGCAGAATGCGCGTGAGCTTGCGCGTGTCGATGCCCGCAATCGCAACGACGCCTTGCGCCTTCAGATAATCGGAAAGGGTCTGCTCGGAACGGAAGTTCGAAGCCAGCACCGGCAGGTCACGGATGATGAGGCCGGCGGCATGGACTCGATTGGCTTCGACGTCCTCGGCGTTGACGCCGACGTTGCCGATATGCGGATAAGTCAGGGTGACGATCTGACGGGCGTAGCTAGGATCGGTCAGGATCTCCTGATAGCCGGTGATCGCGGTGTTGAACACCACTTCTCCGATCGTCGAACCTGCGGCGCCGATCGATTGACCACGAAAGACCGTGCCGTCGGCAAGTGCGAGAAGTGCTGGGGAGAATGACGGCAACACGGGAAGCTCCTTGGGGAACACCCTGTTACCGACCTGTCTGTCCGAAATTCAGGCGTGGGGCCGCGGCACGAAGCGAGCGCGGGCATCCTTGCACGAGGGCGGCGGCTGACACGCGGGAAACCCGGGAATCGCGGCTCGGACGGGCTCGCTCACGGGAGCGAACAAGGTTTCGAAGCGGACGATTGCGGCGTGCAGCGCGCGCTGCCAGGTGCAGCGAACGACGGTGTATGGGAGGTAGGCGCTAGGGTGCGGGTTGATATGCTCAAACCTTCGAATTATAGCGTGAAATCAGACGTTTCGCCACATTTCGGAAGTCTCCGCTTGCCCCGCGCCGCAGTTTCTCGCGACACCGTACGATGCCGTCCGCCCAGGCGTGCGCAGCACGCGGCTCGGCAGCAAGTGCCAGACGGCGCCTGGGAACTGCCATGCGATGGGCGCGCCTCAGACCGTCACGTGCGCGGCGGCAGGCAGTGACCGCGCGAAAGTTGCCGCCGGTCTTCCGCCGCACCTTCTTGCTATCCGTCTACGATGCGGTCCGCTCGGTCTTATGGAGTACGCGGCTCGGCAACACGTACCAGACCGCACTCGCCAATTGCAACGCGATGAGCACGCTCCACACCGTCACATGCGCGGCTGCCGGATAGTGACCGCCTTCTGGCGTCCAACGCGAAAGAACCGCGCCCACGCCGACCTGGAACCCGAAGATCAGCAGGAAAATCACCAGCGTGAGCGTGGTCGTCGCCCGCCCGATCATGTGCGACGGAAAATACTCCGCCATCACCGCGTAGCTCAGAATGCCGGTGCCGCCGAACACGCCGTATGCAGCCAGCAGCGCGGCGGGCGGCAGCGGCACGCGCAGCACCATCAACATTTGCACCAGTACATACAGCGCCATGCCGACGCCGCAGAACGCGTAGACGGACACGCCGCGCCGCTCCATGCCGCGCGCCGCCGCGCCGAAGCCGACGCATCCGAGCATCATCGCGAAGCCGAGCACCGACACGAGCGCGGCGGCGTGCGCGGGCGTCAGGTTCATCACATCCAGCAGATACGGCCGGATCCAGAGCGATTGCATCGCGTAGAACACGCCCTGCGTGACGACCGAAAAAGACGCGATCTTCCAAAAGGCGCCGCTCTTCAGGATATGCCACGTGCCCTTGAACTGGCTGATGACATCGGCCTGATGATGCGTGTCGGCGTTGCGCGGCGCGAACAGCGCGATGACTGCCGCGACGACGAGCGTGAATACGCCGAGGCCGATCGACACCTGCCGCCATGTCGTCGTTTGCAGCAGCGACGCCAGCGGCGATCCGACGACCACGCCGCCGAGTCCTCCCACGGCCATCGTGAAGCCGTTGACGAGTGGCAGCCGCGCGACCGGAAAATGTTGCGCGGACGCCTTGAACGCTGCGCTGAGACAGACGGACACGCCCACGCCGATCAGCAAGCGCCCCACCATCAATCCGCCTAGCCCGTGCGACGCCCCGAACGTCCAGATGCCGGCTGCCGCGAAAACGAGCATGCCGGCGGTGACGCGGCGCGGCCCGTAGTGGTCGAGCAGCACGCCGACCGGGATCTGCGCAATCGCGAAGCCGATGAAATAGAGCGAGGTCAGCAAGCCGAGATCGGCGGCGGACAGACCGAGATCGTGCGTGATGAGCGGCGCAAAACCGAGGTTGACGCCGCGGAACACGTAGGAGACGAAGTATCCGGCGGCGAAGAGAAGAAACACCCGGAGACGAACGGAAGACGGCATGCGCTGGAATGTTGTTCGATTTCTTTTGGAACGCCAGTTTAACTGCGTCACCAAATGAAAACGCCGTCACCTTGGTGACGGCGTGGGATAAGCGGAACCCGCGAGCCGCCCTGCCCTTACTTCTTCTTCGCCTTCGAACTGGCCGAATGGGCAGCGGTGTGTTTTTCTGCCTTGGCCGCGGTGGCCGCGGGCTTGACCGACACGCCTGTCTTCGGCGAAACGGTCGCCGACACGCGCGTGAGCGTATGTCCCGGCGCCTTGCCATGCGGCGTTTTAGCGGTGACACGCGTGCCGATTTTGCTGACGCCGCCCGACGAACGGCTCGATGCCGCCACCGTCTCGATGCGCGCCGGACCCGGCTCGGCCGGCACGGGACGACCGTACGGAACATGCAGCACGACGACCTGACCGGGCATGAACATATCGCGATGCGTATGGTTCCACGCGCGCACCTGCGCGACCGACACGTTGTAACGGTCCGCCAGCGTCGCGATGGACTGCTTGCGGCGCACGCGAATGGCCATCTTGCGCGTGTCGGGCACGTCGCGCTCCACGGCCAGCATGGCGTTGGCGGCGACGTCGGCGCTGATGTCTTCGTCGTCATCGTCCGTGCGCGGCACGACGATGGTCGATCCCGGCTTCAGGCGCATGCCCGCCGGAATGCGGTTGACCGACATGAGCGTGTCCGCGTCGACGCCGATCTTTTCCGCGATGGCCGCGGGCCGCGCGCGTTCCGTCACCGTGTAGGTGGTCCACGACGACAACGCGCCCGTGTACGAACCGAGGTTGCGCTGGAACGTAGCGGCGTTGTCGAACGGCAGGAGGATCTGTGGGTTGGTCGCGCCGAGAATGACCGGCTTCGCGAACGACGGATTGAGCGACCGGAATTCCTCGACGCTCATGCCGGCGAGCTTCGCGGCCATGGTCACGTCGATATCGCGCGCGGTCGTGACCGTGACGAAATACGGGTGATTCGGAATGTCCGGCAGCGCGAGACCGTACTGCTGCGGATTCGACACGATGTTCTTGACGGCCTGCAACTTCGGCACGTAATTGCGCGTCTCGTTGGGCATGCGCAGGCTTTCGTAGTCGGTCGGCAAACCGGCCGCTTCATTGCGCGCGATTGCCCGCTGCACATTGCCCTCGCCCCAGTTGTACGCGGCGAGCGCCAGATGCCAGTCGCCGAACATGTCATGCAGACGCGAGAGATAGTCGAGCGCGGCGCTCGTCGACGCGAGCACGTCCCGGCGCTCGTCCTGCCACATGTTCTGCTTGAGGTTGTAGTCGCGGCCGGTGCCCGGTACGAACTGCCACATGCCGGCCGCCTTCGCCACCGAGAGCGCCTGCGGGTTGTACGCCGACTCGATGAACGGCAGAAGCGCCAGTTCCGTCGGCATATGACGCTGCTCCAGTTCCTCGACGATGTGATACAGGTACTTTTGCGAGCGCGTGGTCATGCGCTCGACGTAATCGGGGCGCTGCGAGTACCAGTTCACCTGCATGTCGACGAGATCGCTCTGCAGGTCCGGAATCTGGAAACCATTGCGAATGCGACTCCACAGATCCGCGGAACCCGCGAGCGAAGTGACAGGCGTCTTGTCGACGTTGATGGTTTCCTTGGCGGCTGCGGTGCGGCGAATCGTGTCGGCGACTTGTTGCTGCGAGGCGGCGGTGGAAGTAGCGGATGTTGGATCGGAGGCGGGCGCTGTCGGCCCCTGGCTGGCACACGCGGCCAGCGTCAGGACGGATAGCGCACTTAAAGTTAGTCGCATGAACGTCTCGGCTTCCAAAAGATATGCTTGGAAATTTGGAGCCGATAGTACGGAACCGAACTTAGGACGTCAATAAGAATGCGCGTAAAACCCCTGCAAAATCTTGCATCTATCGCCGTTCCTAAAGTATCGGATTAAGTTCCCGCTTTCAGCGGAAGTTGTCTTTCCAGCTGCGCAGCAGGCGAAACGCTTCCGTGCGGCCGTCGATGGCCTCGCCAAACTGGGAGACGAGCGCCGCGTAAATCGCCGGCTGATCGACGCGCAAGAAAGGATTTACCGCCTTTTCGTGCGCAATCGTCGTCGGCAGCGTCGGCTTGCCGGCGGCGCGCAGCGCTTGCGCTTCGCCGCTCCACCGCGAGAGCGCCGCGCTGTCCGGCTCGCAGGCCCGCGCGAAGCGAATGTTCGACAGCGTGTACTCATGCGCGCAGTGCACGAGCGTCTTGTCGGGAAGCGCGGCAAGCGCGTCCAGCGACCTGAGCATCTGCTGCGGCGTGCCTTCGAAGAGACGTCCGCAGCCGCTCGCGAACAGCGTGTCGCCGCAAAAGACATGCGGTGTGCCGCTGCCGTCGTCTTCCTGAAAATAGGCGATATGGCCAGCCGTGTGCCCGGGCACGTCCATGACGCTAAATTCGAGGGCGGGCTGGGCGATGCGCACCGCGTCCCCGCCCGCGAGCCGCTCGGTCAGATGCTCGATGCGCTCGCCAGCCGGGCCGTACACCGGAATGCCCTCGTCCGAACGGCTATCGAGCAATGCTTTCACACCGCCGACATGGTCGCGATGATGGTGCGTGAGTAAAATAGCGGTCAGCCGCCAGCCGCGTTCGGCGAGATACGCCTCGACGGGCGCGGCGTCGCCCGGGTCGATCACGACGGCATCGCGCGAATCCGACACGAGCCAGATGTAGTTGTCGTCGAAGGCCGGGACCGGCACGTACTCGAGTTCGCGCCTGGGCGCGCGTTTGGACGAATCTTCAGCAAACGAATCCATGGCGATCATCTACGCGGCATCCGAACATGTCTGACCGAGCGATTATAGACTGGCCCGCCTGGACGAACTCCGCGCCGGGACGCTACGTGCTTGATTGGGAGCAGGCGCAGCTCGACCGCGTGGTCTGCGACATCTTCGGCTATCACGCGCTTCAGCTCGGCATGCCGCAACTGGACGCGCTGCGCGAGAATCGCATGACCGGGCGCGCGCTGGTGCTGGACGCGGAAAGCGGCGCAAGCGCCCCGTTCACGCTGCCGCGCACGCCCGGCCGCCGCGCAAGCGCGCCGGCCGGCCGCAGCACCGTGTGGTGCGAATTTCTGGATCTGCCGTTCGAAGCGCAGAGCGTTGACCTGCTAGTGCTGCCGCATACGCTCGAATTTTCGCGCGATCCGCACCGGCTACTGCGCGAAGCCGAGCGCGTGCTCGTGCCCGAGGGACAATTGATCATTCTCGGCTTCAACTCGCTGAGTCTGTGGGGCGCGCGGCAGTCGCTCGGCAAGGTGGCAGGACGCCCGTTCGTGCCGGAAGCGCACGACATGATCGCGTTCACGCGCATCAAGGACTGGATCAAGCTGCTCGGCTTCGACCTTGAACGCGGGCGCTTCGGCTGTTATCGTCCGCCGCTGCTGACGGACAAGTGGCTGCAGCGTTACGAGTTCATGGAGCCCGCCGGCGACCGCTGGTGGCCCATCTTCGGCGCTGCCTACATGATCACGGCGGTGAAGCGCGTGCGCGGCATGCGGCTCATCGGTCCACGCAAGCTGAAGAAACCCGCGCTCGCGCCCGGACTCGCTCCGGTCGCGGCCCCGCACACTCGCAACGAGCATTGATGACTGACGAATCCGCATCGGCCAAAGTAATCGACATCTATACTGACGGCGCCTGCAAAGGCAATCCCGGTCCGGGCGGCTGGGGCGCGCTACTGCGTTTCGGCTCGCTCGAAAAGGAACTGTTCGGCGGCGAGGCCGCGACCACGAACAACCGCATGGAACTGATGGCCGTGATCGCCGCGCTAGAAGCGTTGAAGCGGCCGTGCCACGCCGTGATCCATACCGACTCGCAATACGTGCAGAAAGGCATCAGCGAGTGGATTCACGGCTGGAAGAAGAAGAACTGGATGACGGCCGCCAAGACACCCGTGAAGAACGCCGACTTATGGAAGCGCCTCGACGCGCTCGTCGCGCAGCATCAGATCGAATGGCGCTGGGTCAAAGGACACGCCGGGCATCCCGAAAACGAACGCGCCGATGCGCTCGCCAATCGCGGCGTGACATCGCTCGCCGAAAGCTGAACGCAGCACTGACACGAATCTCATGCGCCAACTGATACTGGACACTGAAACCACCGGCCTGAACGCTCGCACGGGCGACAGGATCATCGAAATCGGCTGCGTCGAGCTGATCAATCGGCGGCTGACGGGCAACAACCTGCACCTCTACGTCAATCCGGAACGTGACAGCGACCCCGGCGCGCTGGCGGTGCACGGCCTCACGACCGAATTCCTGAGCGACAAGCCGAAGTTCGCGGAAATCGCCGCGCAACTGCGCGACTTCATCGAGGGCGCGGAACTGATCATCCACAACGCGCCTTTCGATATCGGCTTTCTCGACATGGAATTCGCGCTGCTCGGTCTGCCGAAGGTGTCCGAGATATGCGCCGGCGTGATCGACTCGCTCGCGCACGCGAAGCAGATGTTCCCCGGCAAGCGCAATTCGCTCGATGCACTGTGCGACCGCTTCGGCATCAGCAACGCGCATCGCACGCTGCACGGCGCGCTGCTCGACTCGGAACTGCTCGCCGAGGTCTATCTGGCGATGACGCGCGGCCAGGAAAGCCTCGTTATCGACATGCTGGGCGACACGCAAGCGGAGGGCGCGACGACTGCGCCGCGCATCGCGCTGGACGACCTCGATCTGCCGGTGATCGTGGCGAGCGGCGAAGAACTCGCCGCGCACGAAGCGGTGCTGAACGACCTAGACAAGGCGCTCAAGGGCACGAGCGTCTGGCGCACGCAAGCGCCGCAGACCGAGCCGGATGCGGTCGCCGCATAATTTTTCGAAATTGCTTAAAGAATCGCTTTACGAGACGAGATAGTCCTGACATAATCTCAATCTCTTCGGGTGGTTAGCTCAGCGGTAGAGCACTGCCTTCACACGGCAGGGGTCACTGGTTCGATCCCAGTACTACCCACCAGAATTCTGGTGCTGGTAATGCCAAGACACCGAAGATCAAAAGGCCCAAGTCTAGCGACTTGGGCCTTTTTCATTTCCGCGCGAGCACCACGCAGTCAAGTCGCCCAGACGCCCCGCGCCATCCCGCTCGCTGCGATCACCATCACCATCACAAGCGCCGCTTCGAGGTCGCTCATCCACGCGAAGCGGCGCGCACGCGTGAGGTCGATCGCCCCGCCCTGCGCCAGCGCCGCGCGCCGGCGGATCAGCGCGAGCATCGGCGAGACTTCGATAAGCAGAATGACCACGAGCGCGGTCATCTTCAGGTGAAAGAGCGGCTCGTGCAGATAGTACGCCCCGCCCTTCTCGAAGCCGCCGAATGCGCGCATCAGGCCGGTTACGATCAGCACCGCAGCCGTAATGCCCCATACCGCGTCTGAGCGGAACACATCCCGTAGTCGCAGCGCGTTTGCTTGCACTGATTCCGCCGCATCCAGCCGGCGCAACGCGCGCGCACGCGCGAGCACCGAGGCGAGCGCGAAGCCGAAAGCGAGCAGATGAAGCGCGGCGAGCAACCAACGTGTGAGCATCCTTTCCTCCCACGATCGACAAGAAAGACGTACGGCTCTACGTGATGCGAGTCAGACCTGGCTCAACGTTGCGTCGAGCGCGCGCGCGGCGCTGCGGTCGCTTTCGCTGGAAAGCGGCGCGCGAAAGACGGTCGTGCGATTGTGGCCCGCCGCGGCGGGCGAATCCCACAGCAATTCGACCTTGGGGCGTCGCGATAACCAGCTTCGGCGCGCAATGCCGTTCGGTGCCACCGGTGCTGCGGCGAGCTGCGTCGATGCCGCCAGGACAGGCCATTTCACCGAGAGCTCGCGTGCGTCGTACTGGCCGAGCTTGCGGCTCTCGGCCCAGACCATCGCGGTGCGCGTGACCGGGTCCAGCGAAATCGCATAACGCCCGATGGCGAAGCGCCGCGCCGCGATGTTCGTGCGCCACAACGCGCGCGGCCGGCAAATCCACATGACGACCGCATACAGCGCGGGCGCGACCGCGAGCCAGCCGTTGCTTTCCGCCAACGCATGCACGAAGCGGCGCCAGCCCGACATCCACACGAATGCGCCGACCGAAAACACCGCGAAACCGAACGTGAGCAGCGCGAGCAGGCGCAGCGCCTGCCGAAGCCACTGCGGCAACGGATGCAGCGGACGCTCCAGGCGCGGCTTCGCGCCGGGCAACACGATCAGAAGGAAGATCAGGACGAGATTGACACACGCCCACGGCGAAGAGGTCATCGCGCGCAGCGAAGAGACGTAGCCCATCTGCGACATCGACAGCGCCCACCGGGCCGCCAGAATTACGCCGATGGCCCGCAGCGCGAACAGAGTGCCTGCGCCCGGTGCGGGGCTCGCGCTGGTTTGCTTGGTTCTCGCCAAAGGGTGCGCTCCTGTCCACGAATGAGGCTTGCCGCCGCTTGTCGGTGTGCGCGGACGGCAAATGCGCCTTGCGTTGCGCAAAGCTCGGACATTATAGGGAGATTACGGAGGCCGTCACCGGTTTCGCATCGCGTAGTTCGCGCGGCGTTCATATTGCGACGCGACTGTGCCATTACGACAACGCCCCGCGCACCTTTCGGCGCGCGGGGCGTTGTCAGGGCCGCATCGCTGCGGCCACAGAACAGCGGACGGCTATCAGGCGTTGGCTTCGCGCAAAACGGTGCGGCGCTTCTGGCGCAGCAGTTCTTCGTAGTTCTGCACGTAGCGCGCCGCCATCACCTTCGACGAGAAGCGCGTCTCGAACGTCTCGCGAACCTTCGCGCGCGACAGCGAGTCGAGGCGCTTCACGGCGGCGATCGCCGACAGTTCGTCTTCCACGACGAAGCCCGACACGCCGTTTTCGATCACTTCCGGCACCGAGCCGCGATTGAACGCGATTACCGGCGTGCCGCAGGCCATCGCCTCGATCATCACGAGGCCGAAGGGCTCCGGCCAGTCGATCGGGAACAGCAGCGCATGCGCGTTGCCGAGGAACTCGGTCTTCTCGGCCTCGCTGATTTCACCGATGTACTCGACGTGCGGCAGCGCGAAGAGCGGCTTGATCTCTTCTTCGTAGTAAGCGCGGTCGGCCTTGTCCAGCTTCGCGGCGATCTTGATCTTCATGCCCGCGGCCTGCGCGATGCGAATGGCGCGATCCACGCGCTTTTCCGGCGAGATGCGGCCGAGGAAGGCGAGATAGCCGGGCTTCACGTTCGGAATCGGCGTGAGCAGGTTTTCCGGCAGACCGTGGTACACCGTCGACAGCCAGTTGGCCTGCGGCAACGGCTGGCGCTGGTTGTCGGAAATCGACACCACGGGCACGTCGTTGAACGTGTTGAAGATCGGCTGCAGTTCCGGCAGGTCGAGACGGCCGTGCATCGTCGTCAGGAACGGCACCGGCTGGCGCGCGAACAGCGAGAACGGGTAATAGTCGATATGGAAGTGCAGCACGTCGAATTCGTCGGCGCGGCGGCGGACTTCTTCGAGCAGCAGCATGTGCGGCGCCATCGTGTCGCGGATGGTCGGGTCGAGACGCAGCGCTTGCGGCCAGAAGGCTTCGAGCTTCGCGGACGTTTGCGAATCACCGCTCGCGAAGAGCGTGACGTCGTGTCCGGCCTCGACAAGAGCCTCGGTCAGATAGGACACCACGCGTTCCGTGCCGCCGTAGAGCTTCGGCGGAACAGCCTCGTGGAGGGGCGCGATTTGAGCGATTCGCATGGTCGTGAAACTCCTAATAAAAGGTCAGGCAAGGTACGGCTGTCATGTTCGACGTCGGGAGCGAATCGCTCGGCTCGGGCGAAAGCGGGTCACGGCGCAGCGCGGCGGCGCAACGGCTGGTGCTCGAGTGAAAAAGCGTGGTCGCTGACCACTGGCTCCGGCGCGGCGATCGGACAAAGCAACTTCGGAGCCATATCTCAAAATCCGCCGCGCTCAGCAATAAACGCACTCGGCCTTCGGCGGTTGACGACTTCCTACAGAAAGCTGTCAAAAAAACTCGGTGAAAACCCGGAGCGAATTATGGAGCCTTTTACAGCACCGACCGGCAGTCATTTCAACTTATTTACCTTGTTACACCGGGGAAACATTTGGCAAACCCCTGTTTATTAAGGTTGTTCTACATTGGAGCACGTGCCGCCGCAGTGCACGGGAGGAAGCTCGCACTGTTTCATCCACGGAGATCGATCCGCGATGCTGGCGCAACCCGTGCTTGTATCGACGCTGCCGCGCAGACGCTTCCCGCCGCAGCGCCTCAAGCGCTGCGGGCAACGACAGCCGACGTTTCATCGCAAAATTGCGCGCGATATGCTTACAATGCGCGCCCAAGCCCGATGTGACGTGCCTTTGGTTCCAGGCAAGGCGCGAAGCGGTGTACGGACGGCAACATCCGCCGCGCATCATTTGCCTGAACGACGTGCGCACGCGCGGTTACTGGCTACAATTCAGCGATGGAGACGGCGCCGCGCCGCCTCGGTGTCGATGTCGATCGCGCCGGCCACGCCGACGCATCGGACAGACAGTGCATCCGCATGGCATCGCCCGAAGGCGCAGCACACGCTCAACCGCTTTACGACCCAAAAAGACCATTGGACCAACTCACCGTCTCCCAGCGTAACGCGCACAACGCCAAGCTCGCGAGCTATGCGCACCGTCCGCTCGCGTTCCTGATGCGCTACATCCGCCGGCATCCGATCGCCCATGCCATCGTGCTCGCGAGCGTGTTCGCGGCCGTCGGGTGCGCCCTCGCATCGCAATACGCGATCAAGCATCTGATCGACGTGCTCGGTCAAGGGCGCGGCCACCCCGGCCCGCTCTGGGGCGCGTTCATGATCCTCGTCGGCCTGATCGCCGCGGACAACCTGCTGTGGCGGGTCGGCGGCTGGGTCGGCGCGCACGTGTTCGTGATCGTCACGGGCGATCTGCGCAAAGATCTGTTCTCGTACTTGTCCGGGCATTCGCCGACGTATTTCTCCGAGAAGCAGCCCGGCATGCTCGCGAGCCGCATCACCGCGACCTCGAACGCCATTTACACGTCCGAAAACGTGATGGCCTGGAACGTCCTGCCGCCGTGCATCGCGGTGCTGGGCGCGATCGTGATGATCGTCGCGGTCAATCCGCTGATGGCCGCCGGTCTGATGGCCGCCTCCCTCATTCTCGCGCTCGTGCTCTATCGGCTCGCGAAGCGCGGCTCGGCGCGGCATCACAGCTTCGCATCGAAGGCGGCGTCGGTGGACGGCGAACTGGTCGACGTGATCGGCAACATGGCGCTCGTGCGCGCGTTCGGCATGACGTTCCGCGAGCAAAAACGTTTCGGCTCGACGGTCAAGGCCGAAATGGTGGCGCGTCAGCAGAGCCTGCTCTACCTCGAAAAGCTGCGGCTCTTTCACGCCGTGGTCACCGCGATTCTCTCCGCTGGTTTGCTCGGCTGGGCGCTTTGGCTATGGTCGCAAGGCCGCGCGACCTCGGGCGACATCGTGCTCGTCAGCTCGCTCGGCTTCACCATCCTGCACGGCACGCGTGATCTCGCCGTCGCGCTCGTCGATGTAACGCAGCACGTCGCGCGTCTCGCCGAAGCCGTGCAGACGCTGCTGGAACCGCACGGCATGCCGGATCGTTCGGATGCGACGGAACTCGTGCCGCAAGGCGGGCGCGTCGATTTCGAAGGCGTGACGTTCGCGTATCCGCGCCGCCGCCCGATTCTCGACAACTTCCATCTGCATATCGAGCCGGGGCAGCGCGTCGGCCTGATCGGCAAGTCGGGCGCGGGCAAGTCCACGGTGCTCGCGCTCCTGCAACGCTTTTACGAGACGCAGAAAGGCAGCATCAAGATCGACGGTCAGGATATCGCCGGCATCACGCAAGACAGCTTGCGTCACGCCATTGCGCTCGTGCCGCAGGATATTTCGCTGTTTCATCGCACGGTGTTCGAGAACATCGCTTATGGGCGTCCGGACGCGAGCCGCGAGGAAGTGCTCGCCGCCGCACGCGAGGCGCGCTGCACCGACTTCATCGAGGCGATGCCGGAAGGCTTCGATACGATCGTCGGCGATCGCGGCGTGAAGCTGTCGGGCGGTCAGCGCCAGCGGATCGCCATCGCACGGGCGATTCTGAAGAACGCGCCGATTCTGCTGCTCGACGAAGCCACATCCGCGCTCGACAGCGCCTCCGAGGAAGCGATCCAGCAGGCGCTCGACCGGCTGATGGTCGGCCGCACGGTGATCGCCATTGCGCACCGCCTGTCGACGCTGCAGAACTTCGACCGCATCATCGTGATGAGCGCAGGGCGCGTGATCGACGACGGCTCGCCGCAAGAACTGCGCGAGCGTCCGGGGCTGTATCGCGAACTCCTGGCGAAGCAGCACGGCAAGCTACCCTCCATCGTCGCAACGCCGCACAAGCAGCCGGCCTGACGCGAGTATCAAAAAAGCCGCGTTTCCTGATCGGGAAACGCGGCTTTTTTGCGTCTATCGCGCCTTCAGGTCGCGCAGGAAGTTGTCGCGCCACACCGATACATTGTTGTCGCGCAATTGCCCGTACATCTCGCGATGCCGCGCCCGGCGTTCGTCGAGCGGCATTGTGAGCGCGGTGGCGAGCGCGTCGGCCATGCCGTCTATGTCGAGCGGATTCACGATGAGCGCCGCCGTCAGCTCGCGCGCCGCGCCCGCAAACTGCGAAAGCACGAGCACGCCGGGATCGTCCGGATTTTGCGCGGACACGTACTCCTTCGCGACGAGGTTCATGCCGTCGCGCAGCGGCGTGACGAGGCCGACATGCGCCTCGCGAAACAGCGCCGCGAGCACGGGCCGCTCGTACTGCCGATGGATATAGCGGATCGGCGTCCAGTCCAACTCGGCGTACCGCCCGTTGATGCGCCCCGATTCCGCTTCGAGTTGCTGGCGGATGTCGCGGTAGGCTTCGACATCCGTGCGCGTCGGCGGCGCGATCTGAAGCAGGGACACGTTGTTGCGCTGCTCGGGATCGTGCTCGAAGAGGCGCTCGAACGCACGAAACCGCTCGACGAGCCCCTTCGAGTAATCCAGCCGGTCCACGCTCATCACGAGCTTGCGCTGGTGCAGCGTCTCCTTGACGATCTGCACGTCGCGCCCGCCCTCGCCGTCTTTCGCCAGCGCGCGCACTTCGTCCGGGTACACGCCGATGGGATACGCCGCCGCCTTCAGCGTCTGGCCGAACGCGCGAATCTCGACAGGCTTGCCCGCGTGCCGCGTGAGCGCGCCGTCCGCTTCCGTCTCGACGTAATCGCAAAAAGCGCGCACGTCCGGCTCTGTCTGAAAGCCGAGCAGATCGAACGCGCAAAGCGCCTCGACCAGTTCGCGATGACGCGGCACGCTCAACAGAATCTGCGACGCGGGAAACGGAATATGCAGGAAGAAGCCGATGCGATTCTCGACGCCGAGCGCGCGGAGCGCCTGCGCGAACGGAATCAGGTGATAGTCGTGAACCCAGATGACATCGTCGGGCCGGAGCAGCGGCGCGAGCCGCGCGGCGAGCCAGTGATTCACGCGGCAATAGCCGTCGTATTCGTGGCGATCGAACTCGATCAGATCAGGGCGATAGTGAAACGCGGGCCAGAGCGTCGCGTTCGAGAAACCGCGGTAGTACTGGTCGTAGTCGCGCCGCACGAGGCCGATGGTCGCGAACGTCACCGGTCCGTGCTCTTCCAGCGTGATGGCGTCGGGCGGCGTGGACAGCACTTCGCCGCTCCAGCCGAACCATACGCCGCCGGTTTCCTTGAGCGCGTCGTACACGCCGACCGCCAGGCCGCCCGCCGCCGGACCGCCCTCGGAAATTGGCGCGACCCGGTTCGAAACAATAATCAGACGGCTCACGCGTGCTTCCCCGCCGTTCCCGCGATCACTTGCAGCCAGTCGAGCAGCAACTCGACGGATTCGATCCGCGCGCGCGCCACCGTATCGCCCGGGCCGACTTTGATGGAGAGACCATCGAACTCATTGACGACCGCGAAGCCTTTCTCGTCCGTCAGGTCGTCGCCGATAAAGACAGGTTTTCGGCCCGTGAACGGCGGCTCGGCCATGAAGGCGCGCAACGCGCGGCCCTTGTCCACGTCCTTCGGCTTGATCTCGTAGACCATCTTGCCGGGCTGAAGCACGTAGGCATCGGCATAGTCGGCGACGAGGCGCTCGGCGGCCGCGCGCGCGGCCGGCTCGCGATCCGGCGCGTTGCGATAGTGCAGCGCGAGCGCCGCGCCCTTGATTTCGAGCAGCATGCCGGGATTCGCGCTCACCACGCCTTCCAGCACGTGCTCCATGCGCAGAAGCCGCGCGTCGTTGAAGCCGATGCGCTGGACGTCGCCGTTCGCGTCGCGGCGCTCGGCGCCGTGCATCCCCGCGACGGGCAGATCCGGAATCTGCAGAAACGAGTCGATATTGTCGATACCGCGCCCCGATACGACCGCGACAGCGTTGTTGGTCGCGCGTCGCAGCGCGGCGAGGATATCCGGCACCGAACGCGGCACGAAGATGCCATCGGGCGTGGACGCGAGTTCGACGAGCGTGCCGTCGAAATCGAAGAAGAAGGCGGTCTCGGTGAGAGACAGGGAGTCGGGAAGAATTTGCATCGATGATTGGCCTATGGTTTCCCTTTTGACGGCGCACACACAAGCGCCCGGAATCGTGCGCATCTTACGTGCGTCAGCTTTCGGCCTGGAAAGCCGGTCGAACTCCCGCGCGCCTTCAGCGAGCCTTCCGTTCGACTTGTACCGAGCTTTCAGCGCGACTGGATTGTGCGGCAAATCGTCTCAAAAATGGTCCGCAAAGTAGATCATGCGCCACCTCCGGCCGCAAAGGCGTGTATTTTGCGACAGATGTTCCTGCCGTCAAAGCCCGCCGCCCCTTGCGGCCCGATCCTTCCGATGCACACTCCGTTCCCCGCTTCACGTCCGACGCCGGCCGCGCGCTGGCGCCGTTTTGTCGCTCCGCTTGCTTTTCTGGCGCTGGCCGCGTGCTCGCAGCCGGGAGAGCCGTGGCACCTGACCGACGTTTCGGGACACTTGCCCGATCTGAATTTCTCGCTCACCGACGACAGCGGCGCTCCCGTCACCGGCCGCTCCTTCGACGGTCACACGACGCTCGTCTACTTTGGCTACACGCATTGCCCGGATGTCTGTCCCGAAACGATGGCGCGTCTGATGCAAGTCCTGCAACGCGTCGGACCGGACGCGGACAATGCGCGCGTCTTGTTCGTCTCCGTCGATCCGGCGCGGGACACGCCGCCGCTTTTGCGCGCTTACGTGCGCGCGTTCGACGAAAAGCACGCCGTCGGGCTGACCGGCAGCGACCGCGCCATCGAAGCCGTCGCGCAGCGGTATCGCATCGCGTATCAGATGGAAAAGCGCGATCCGAACGGCGCCTACGAGGTGTCGCACAGCTCAGGCGTCTATATCTTCGATCGCGACGGCCACGCGCGCCTGCTAGCGACCGACCGCGATTCCATCGACGCGATCGCCGCCGATCTGCGCCGCATCATTCATTCGAAGGACGCGTGACCATGAGCACGCTTTTGTATTGGCTGGACCCGTGGGAGCCGTCGCCGACGGTCGTGATCGCCGTGCTCGTCGCCGCGGTTCTGTTCGTGCGCGGCGCGCGGCATGCGCGGGTGTCGATCTCGCGGCACTTCGCCTTCTGGCTGGGCCTGGGCGCGCTGTATGTGGCGCTGCATACGCGGCTCGATTACTTCTTCGAGCACGAGTTCTTCATGCATCGGCTGCAGCATCTGGTGCTGCATCACCTCGGGCCGTTCTTGATCGCGCTGTCGTATCCCGGCGCGGCGCTGCGCGCGGGCGTGCCGTTCGCCTGGCGGCAACGGTGGCTGCGCCCGTTCACCGAGACACGAGCGGCGCGTGTGTTCTTCGATGTCGTATTCAATCCGGCCGTCGCCGTGCTGCTGTTCGTCGGGCTGATCTACTTCTGGTTGCTGTCGCCGATCCACTTCAAGGCGATGCTCGACGCCCGACTTTATCGCGTGATGAACTGGAGCATGGTGATCGACGGCCTGCTCTTCTGGTGGCTCGTGCTGGACCCGCGGCCCGCGCCGCCCGCGCGTCTCGCGCCGGGACGACGCATTCTTGTCGTGATCGCCGCCATTCCGCCGCAGATCATTCTCGGCGCGTTCATTTTCTTCACGCCGCGCGAGCTGTATCCGATCTATTCGATCTGCGGCCGCGCGTTCACCTGGATCACACCGATGCGCGACCAGCAGATCGGCGGCTTGCTGCTGTGGATTCCCGGCTCGATGATGAGCGTGATCGGCGCGTTGATCGCGCTGCGCCACTGGCTACGGCTCTCGGCGCGCTCGCGGCTGCGTCAGGAGCGCGCGGCGCCCGTCAAGCCGGTCAGCGTGATCGCGTCATAAGCCGATCATGACCCGAAACCAGGACGGCGCATCCATACGTGCGGGATGCCGTCCTCGTCGTGGACGCCCGACGACGGCACAAAGCCGAACGCGCCGTAGAACCGCTGCAAGTGCGCCTGCGCGTGCAGGCTGATCGGCTCGTCCGGCCATTGTTCGAGGATATGTTTGAGCGCGCGTTCGAGCATGGCGTTTCCGAGCTTCATGCCGCGAAACCCGGCGGTCGTCAGCACGCGTCCGATGCGCACGTCTTTCTCGCTCGCATCCGGATTGCCCGGCAGCAGCACGCGCAGATAGCCGGCGAGACGCGGGCGCTGTTCGCCGCTTCCGTACGCGAGCAGATGCCACGCGTTCGTATCGAGCCCGTCGATGTCGCCATACACGCAATTCTGCTCGACGACGAACACTGCGCTACGGGCCGCGAGCATGTCGTAGACTTCAGCGGGCGTCAGGTCGTCGAAGGGCTTCCAGCGCCATTGAATGTCGGAGAGTTGGTCGGTCATGAGAATAGGGATCGGATCGCACGGGCGTCCTGCGATTATGCCGCGCGGCCGGTTGCATCGGTGCAGAATGACGCGCCGATAAAGAAAAAGCCCTGACGGATCAGGGCTTTTCAAGTGGAGGCGCGAACCGGAGTCGAACCGGTCTAAACGGCTTTGCAGGCCGCTGCATAACCGCTTTGCTATCGCGCCGAAAGCGGTGTGGTGCGTACCGGTTGAACGACGCCGGCTGACTCACCAAACAAAAAGGGAAGCGTTGCTTCCCCTTTGACTGGAGCGGGAGACGAGTCTCGAACTCGCGACCTCAACCTTGGCAAGGTTGCGCTCTACCAACTGAGCTACTCCCGCGTAATCCTGCGCTGCTGCTTGCTATCTACTGCTGTTTCCGATACCGCTTCGCTCATGCGCTGCCTGCACCGAAAACTTCTAAACCTGGAGCGGGAGACGAGTCTCGAACTCGCGACCTCAACCTTGGCAAGGTTGCGCTCTACCAACTGAGCTACTCCCGCATGGACTTCTTTCCTGGCCACTTCGCTTGCTGCTTTGCGTCGCGCATCAGAGAAACGAGATTATGTAGAAGGAAAAGCCGCCTGTCAACTGTCTCGCCTGCGGTTTATGCGCATTCGACGCAATTTTTTGCATGGGGCCGGCGCCGGCTCACAACATGCCGCCGCGCTCCCGGATCTGCGGCCACGCGAGTTTCATGTAATAGAGCATGGACCAAACGGTGAGGAACGCCGCGACGT
Organism: Caballeronia sp. LZ062; assembly: GCF_031450785.1. Lineage (NCBI taxonomy): Bacteria > Pseudomonadati > Pseudomonadota > Betaproteobacteria > Burkholderiales > Burkholderiaceae > Caballeronia > Caballeronia sp. LZ062. The sequence goes on along the minus strand of NZ_JARTWB010000002.1, from coordinate 617,082 downwards.
CGATGAGCCATAAGCCCCACACGCGCGTGTCCATGACCCAATGCGTGCCCGTGATGCGCAGCGGGCCATAGAACAGCAGCATCGGAATGGCGACCATCTGGCAGACGGTCTTGAACTTGCCGAGCGAATTGACGGCCACGCTCTTCGATGCGCCGATTTGCGCCATCCATTCGCGCAGCGCCGAAATCGTGATTTCGCGTCCGACGATCACCAGTGCAATGACCGCGTTCAGCCGCGAGAGCTGCACCAGCACGAGCAGCGCGGCCGTGACCATGAGCTTGTCGGCGACCGGATCGAGAAACGCGCCGAACGCTGACGTCTGATTGAGCTTGCGCGCGAGAAAGCCGTCGAACCAATCGGTGAGCGCGGCGAGCACGAAGATGATCATCGCGAGCAGGTTGCGATGCTCCAGGCTCAACATCATGTCCGGCAGATAGAACACGCCCACGACGAGCGGAATCAGCACGATTCGCAGCCACGTCAGAAAGATCGGTAAGTTGAACGGCATGGGCGTTTCAGCGAGTGAAGGACATGTAAGGGAGCCGCCATTGTGCCGCGTCGCCCGGATGCTCACAAGGCGCGCGCCCGGCCCCGCGCGGCTTGCGGCGGGCCGCGCGGCGGGGCTCTTCAATGCAACTGCCGGTAGATCTGCTGCGCGAGCGCAAGCGAGATGCCTTCCACGCTCGCCAGGTCTTCGACGCTCGCCGCCTGGACGCCGCGCAAGCCGCCGAAGCGCGAAAGCAGCCGCTGACGCCGTTTCGCGCCGACGCCTTCCAGTTCTTCGAGCCGCGACGTCTGGCGCGCCTTCGCGCGCTTCGCCCGCATGCCGGTGATGGCGAAGCGGTGCGCCTCGTCGCGAATCTGCGCGACGAGCATCAGCGCCGCGCTCTCCTTGCCGAGTTCGAGCGCCGGCCGCCCGTCCGCGAAAATCAGCGTCTCGAGTCCGACCTTGCGCCCCTCGCCCTTCGCGACGCCGACGAGCATGCCGTGATCGAGCCCGAGTTCCGAGAACACTTGCCGCGCGACCTCGACCTGCCCCTTGCCGCCGTCGATCAGCACGATGTTCGGCAGCGTGCCGCCCGCCGCGACCGCGGGCGCGGCGTCGGGCGTGACGTTGGGATCGGCGGCGTCTTCGGGTTGCAGTGCCGCCGCTTCCTCGTTCGCGTTGGCGGCCGCCTGCGCGACCATCTTCTCGTAGCGGCGCGTGAGGACCTGGCGCATCGCGGCGTAATCGTCGCCGGGCGTGATGCCGGTGATGTTGTAGCGGCGATATTCGCCCGTCTGCATCTTGTGATGGTGATACACGACGCACGACGCCTGTGTCGCTTCGCCCATCGTGTGACTGATGTCGAAGCACTCGATGCGCATCAGCGCGAGATCGTCCATGTCGAGCCCGAGCGTCTCGGCGAGCGAGCGCGTGCGCGCCTGCTGCGAGCCTTGCTCCGACAGAAGGCGTGCGAGCGCGAGCTTCGCGTTCTGCTCGGCCATCGAGAGCCAGACGCGCTTCTGGCCCTGCGGCTGACGCAGTAGCACGACCTTGTGCCCCGCCTGTTCGATGAGCAAATCGACGAGTTCGCGGCTCGGCGCATGCGTCACGATCAACACCGGCGGCACGCGATTGCCGATGTAATGCTGCGCCATGAAGGCTTCGAGCACTTCGGATTCCAGCGCGCCTTCACGCGGTTCGGGGGTGGCGTCGTCGGCTTTGGATTCTGTCTCTCTGGTGGCTTCGGCGTTGGCGCTGGCGTTGGCGAGGGCTTCGGCGTTGGCTTCGGCGTTGGCTTCGGCGTTGGCTTCGGCGTTGGCTTCGGCGTTGGCTTCGGCGTTGGCTTCGGCGTTGGCGTCGGCGTCGGCTGCGGCGTCGATAATCAAGCTCAAGTCGCCTTCCGCATCCGCCGCGACTTCGCCTTCCGCCACCTCGCCCGGCTCGCCATCCTCGATATCGTCCTCGTCACCGCCGAACGCCACCGCGCTCTCGACATGCGCCGGGAAATACGCCTTGTCGCCCAGATGCCGCCCGCCGCGCACCATCGCCAGATTGACGCATACCTTGCCCCCCAGCGCGATGACCGCAAGGATATCCACATCGCTGTCGCTGCCCACTTCGATTGCCTGCTGATGCAGCACCGTCGAGAGCGAGCTCATCTGGTTGCGCACGGCGGCCGCCTGCTCGAACTTGAGATCGGCGGCGAACGCGTGCATTTTCTGCTCGAGTTCCTTCATCACCTCGCCCTGCCGCCCGAGCAGAAATCGCGACGCGTTGGAGACGTCGCGGGCGTAGTCTTCCTCGGTGATGAGGCCGGTGCACGGCGCGGTGCATCGCCCGATCTGATGCAGGAGACACGGACGCGTGCGGTTGCTGAACACGGAGTCCTCGCACGTGCGCAACTGGAACACGCGCTGCAGAATCTGGATGCTCTCGCGCACGGCCCACGCGCTCGGAAACGGTCCGAAATACTGATTCTTCTTGTCTACCGCGCCGCGGTAATAGGCCATGCGCGGGAACTGATGACCGGTGAGCTTGAGAAACGGATACGACTTGTCGTCGCGAAACAGGATGTTGTAGCGCGGCGCAAGCGCCTTGATCAGATTGTTTTCGAGCAGCAGCGCCTCGGCCTCCGAGCGCGTCACCGTCGTCTCGATCTTGCGGATGCGCGTGACCATCATCGCGATGCGCGGCGAGTGCAGCGTCTTCGTGAAATAGCTCGACACGCGCTTTTTCAGGTTGCGCGCCTTGCCGACGTAGAGCACGTTGCCGTCGACGTCGTAATAGCGGTACACGCCCGGCAGATGCGGCAGTTGCGCGAGCGTCTTCTTCGGGTCGAATGCGGAATCAGGGGCGTCGGTTTGAGTCATGCAGCGAATATCGCGACGAAGCGCGAAGGGACAAGGGAGGCGGCGAGCCTTGGGGCGGACGGTATCTTAGAATCGCCAGTTTAGAACATTACCGCGCGGTCCCGCCGGCCGTCCTCTCGCCATGTCATCCGCCTACACGACTTCTTGCTCGCGGGAACTCGCCTGCGATATCTTCTGCGCGGTCGTCGACAATTTCGGCGATATCGGCGTGTGCTGGCGGCTCGCGCGTCAGCTGCGCGCGGAACATGGCTGGCGCGTGCGGCTTTTCGTCGACGACCTCGCGGTCTTTCACGCGCTCTGCCCGGCCGTCGATGCGTCGCTCGCGCGGCAGGAAGCGGCGGGCGTCGTCATCGAGCACTGGCGCGAGCCCGCGCATGCCGGCGACACGCTGCAGATCGCCGACGTCGTCGTCGAAGCGTTCGCCTGCGAGCTGCCGCACGCGTATATCGCGGCGATGGCGCGTCGCGAGCGCAAACCGGTGTGGATCAATCTGGAGTATCTGAGCGGCGAGGACTGGGTCGCGGACTTTCATCTTCGGCCTTCGCCGCACCCGCGCTATCCGCTCGACAAGACTTTCTTTTTCCCGGGCCTCGGCGCGGGCACCGGCGGCGTGCTGAAGGAGCGTGATCTCGATGCCGCCCGCACGCGCTTCGATGCGCAGGCGTGGTGGCACGAGCGCGTGGGCATCGCGCGACCGGACGACGGCGCGACCGTCGTCTCACTTTTCGCGTATGAAAACCCCGCCGTCGATTCCCTGCTCGCACAATGGCGCGACGGCGCGGCGCCCATCGTTCTCCTCGTGCCAGAGGGGCGCATTTCCGGCGCGGTCGCGCGTTTCTTCGGGTTGCCTCGATTCGCGACGGGCACATCGGCGCGGGCTGGCGCGCTTCAGGCGCACGCGCTCGGTTTCGTCGAGCAGCCGCGTTTCGACGAACTGCTGTGGGCGTCCGACATCAACTTCGTGCGCGGCGAAGATTCCTTCGTGCGCGGGCAATGGGCGAGAAAGCCGTTCGTCTGGCACATCTACCCGCAAGCCGACGACGCGCACCTGCCGAAGCTCGACGCCGCGCTCGCGCATGTCACGCGCGGGCTGTCTCCCGCAGCCGAGCAGTCGATCGGCCGCTTCTGGCACGCATGGAACGGCGCGGGAACGCCCGATTGGGCAGACTTCTGGCGGCATCGCGGCGACTTCGAGTCGCGTGCGGAGCGTTGGGCCGACGAGTTGGCGAGCATCGGCGATCTGGCCGGCAATCTGGTCGCGCATGTGGCAGCCCGGATGGCGGCGTGAAGGCGCGGATCGCTGTATCGCCCGCGCCGCCTGGGACCCGCACGCCGCTCGCCCGCTCGCCAAATGAGCAAAAACTCAGTTAAAATAAGCGGTTATCCGATAAGCGGGCGCGCTTTTAGCGGGTCATTCAGCCGTATAAGGCAGGTGCTGCGAACAGCGCCGCGCGTCTGAAAGCGCCGCAAGTCCGATCAGCCAAATTCAGCAGTAATTCAGCCATACCTGGCCATATTCATTCGTAAGGATCCAGTTTTATGAAGACCGCACAAGAACTCCGCGTCGGCAACGTCGTCATGATCGGCAACGATGCCATGGTCGTGCAGCGCGCCGAATACAACAAATCCGGCCGTAACGCAGCGGTCGTGAAGATGAAGTTCAAGAACCTGCTGACCAACGCCGGCATGGAAACCGTCTATAAGGCGGACGACAAGTTCGACGTCGTCGTGCTCGACCGCAAGGAAGTGACGTACTCGTACTTCGCTGACCCGATGTACGTCTTCATGGACGCGGACTACAACCAGTACGAAGTCGAAGCCGAAATGATGGGCGACGCGCTCAACTACCTCGAAGACGGCATGGCGTGCGAAGTCGTGTTCTACAACGAGAAGGCCATCTCGGTCGAACTGCCGACCACGCTGGTTCGCGAAATCGTCTACACCGAACCGGCCGTCAAGGGCGACACGTCTTCGGGCAAGGTGCTGAAGACCGCCAAGCTGCATACCGGCTTCGAACTGCAAGTGCCGCTCTTCTGCAACATCGGCGACAAGATCGAAATCGACACCCGCACGAACGAATACCGCAGCCGCGCGTAAGACGTAAGCCTTACGTCCTCGCGCCGCGTGCGGGCGGCGGTTCCGAACCGCCCCGCATCGCCGTTACGAAAAAGCGCCCCATCGCGGGCGCTTTTTCTTTTGCATGAATATTTTGACAAATTCAGGCAAACTTTACCGGTCATCGTTGCCATCTTCATATGGGTGCGTTGGACCGGTTTCCATCCTTCGCGCGCTTTCTGTCAGGAAATCAAGCACCGCGGCGCGGTCAGTCGGGAAATAGTCAATTGGCACAGTTCCTGCTCAGTTCGCTTGATACGGACTAAACAACACGACATGCGCAACTCGCCATTCATTCTTGGCCGACTGGTGATCGTCGCGACGCTTGCTTTTCCCGCCTTCGGCCTGATCGCGGGCTGCAAGTCGACACCGACCACGGAGTCCGCCGGCGATTACGCGTCCGATGCCTCGGTGACTGCGCGGGTGAAAGCTGCACTCCTGGCCGACCCGGGATTGAAATCGCTCGCAGTGAGCGTGTCGACGTATCGCGGTGTCGTCGTGTTGTCCGGAAACGTGAACTCGGAGGAACAGATTCAGAAGGCAGTCGCCGTAACCCGCAGCGTGTCGGGGGTGCAATCCGTCAACAACGATCTGCACGTGAAGCCGCAATGACGCAATAGCTCCATCCAATCGCAGGACAAAAACAAAACCGCAGCGGGATGCTACGCGCCGATCCGATGTTCGACCGAGACGAGACGCCGCAATCCGCCCACGAGCGCCCGAGTTTCAAGCGCCGCCCTCGCCCGGCGACGCATGCGGCAACGGCAAATTACAGTCCATCTTGATACGTTGTGTCTGCCATGCCACACGCTCTGATTGTCGAAGACGATCCCAATAGCCTTTCTGGCCTGTCCGCGATCCTGTCCGCCGACGGTTTTTCCGTCGACACCGCCACGACGCTCGCCGAAGCCCGCGCCGCATTGACGCGCTTCATTCCCGACGTCGTGCTGATCGACCTGAACCTGCCCGACGGCAGCGGACTCGACCTCCTGCCGAGTCTGCCCTCGCAACCGCCCGACGGCGCGCTTCCCGTTATCGTGATGACGGGCAATGCCACGGTCGAAAGCGCGATCGAAGGCTTGCGCCACGGCATCTGGGATTACTTGCTGAAGCCCGTCAACATTCCGCGCTTGCGCAGCCTGCTCGCGCGCATTCCGCGCCCCTACGAGTTGACCGAAGAAGTCCAGGCGCTGCGCTCGACGCTGCGCGAACTCGGTCATTTCGGCGACATGCTCGGGCGCAGCGTGCCGATGCAGCACGTCTACGACCAGATCGAGCACACCGCGCCGACCGAAGCCGCCGTGCTCATCTCCGGCGAGCCGGGCACGGGCAAGAAGCTCGCGGCACGCACGATCCATGAACTCAGCCGCCGTCGCAAGGGGCCGTTCGTCAGCTTCGACTGCTCGACGATCCGTGAGGAAGGCGCGCACCGTTCGATGGACAGCATCCTGTTCGGCCACGAGCGCAACGCGTTCGCCGGCGCGGAGAACCGCGAGCCGGGTCTGCTCGAACAGGCGGGCGGCGGCACGCTGTTTCTCGATCAGATCGATGCGCTGCCCGCCGCGCAGCAGGAAGCCTTGCTGCGCGCGCTCGACTCGCAGACGTTCATGCGCGTCGGCGGCAGCAATCGAATCATGACGGACTTCCGCCTGATCGCGGCGTCGCGCACGCCTGTACGCGATGCAGTGTCGAGCGGCGCGCTGCGCGAAGACTTGTTCCAGCGCCTGTCGGCCTCGTCCATCGTGCTGCCGCCGCTGCGCGAACGCGACGACGACATCGCGCTGATGGCCGAGCAGTTCGTCGACGAGCTGAACCGCGAGAACCACATCGCGGGTATCACGAGCGGATCGCCGAAGCGCATCAGCCCGGCGTTCCTGCGCGAATGCCTTGCGAACGAATGGCCCGGCAACGTGCGCGAAATGCGCGAGCGCGTGCGGCGCGCCTACCACGCGTCGGGTGAAACGATCGAGACGCTGCGCGTCGACGAGCCGGGCGGAGTCGGCGGACGCGGTCTCAACGGCAGCAGCGTTCAGGTGACGGTCGGCACGGCGCTCGCGGATGTCGAGGACATGCTGATTCGCGCGACGCTGGAGGCAGTCGGCGGCACGCGGCATCGGGCGGCAACGTTGCTCGGCATCAGCCCGAAGACGCTCTATAACAAGCTGCAGCGTATGAAGCTGGAATCGTCTTAAAGCGGCGCCAGTCGCCGAATGAAAACGCCACGGCAATCAACTTGCCGTGGCGTTTTGTCATTTGGGCCAGTGGTTCAGCCCAGCGCAGTTTGCACGAGCTGACGCGCGGCCTGATATTCCGGCTGGCTTTGCAGCTTACTCCAGCGCAGCGCCTTGCCGCGCGGACGCATCTGTTTGATGCGTTGCTGCGACGCCCTCGTCGGCGTGAAGCGCAGTTGCTCCAGCACCTTGCCCGCCTCTTCGGGCTGATTGCAGATCAACACCATATCGCAGCCGGCAGTGAGCGCGGCCGTCGCAGCTTCGGTGAGCGTGCCGCCCGCGCGGGCGGCTTCCATCGAGAGATCGTCGCTGAAAATGGCGCCGTTGAAACCCAGCTTGCCGCGCAGAACGTCCTGCAGCCAAATGCGCGAGAAACCGGCGGGCTTGTCGTCCACTTGCGTGTAGATCACGTGCGCCGGAATCACCGACGCGAGCGAAAGCCCAAGCCAGTCATACGGACGCACGTCGGCGGCGAGAATCTCTTCGAGCGGGCGATCGTCCGTCGGCAGCGCGACGTGCGAATCCGCCGCCGCGAAGCCGTGCCCCGGAAAGTGCTTGCCGCAGTTCGCCATGCCCGCGAGCGCGAGACCGTGATTCAGGCTTTTTGCGAGCATCGTCACGACGCGCGGGTCGCTATGCAGCGCGCGGTCGCCGATCACCTGCGATTGTCCGTAGTCCAGATCGAGCACCGGCGTGAAGCTCATGTCGATGCCGCACGCGCGCAACTCCGAAGCCAGCACGTAACCGAACGCCGTCGCCGCCTTGCTCGCGGCCAGCACGTCGCGATCCCACAACGCGCCGAGCTTGCCCGGCGCGGGCAGCACGGTGAAGCCGTCGGTGCGAAAACGCTGCACGCGGCCGCCTTCGTGGTCGACCGCGATCAGAATGTCGTCGCGCACCGCGCGGATCGCGTCGGTGAGCGCCACCAGTTGCGCGCGGTCCTGGAAATGCCGCGCGAAGAGAATGATGCCGCCCGTCATCGGATGCGACAGGCGTTCGATATCCGCGTCGGTGAGCGTCGTGCCGGCGACGTCGAACATGACGGGGCCGGGAATGCGTTTCATCGGATTCAATTGGCTTCTTGTTGTGGTGAATGTGTGATGGTGGCGCAGCTCACGCCTTGTCGGCGACTTCCGCGATAACGAAAGTCACCGCGTAGTCCCGCTCGTCGCTGAGCGTTACTTGCGCCGTGATGCCGCGCTCGGCGAGCCATTCGGCCAGTTCGCCCGATGCCACGATCACCGGCTTGCCGCTCGGTTCGTTGAGCGTCTGCAGCGCGCGCCAGGTCATCGGCCAGCGCATGCCGAGTCCGATGGCCTTCGAGAACGCTTCCTTCGCGGAAAAGCGCGTGGCGAGAAACGCGAGCCCGCGCACTTCCGAGCGCGCGCGCCGTGCGTGATAGATGCGCAGTTCGTCCGGGCCGAGCACTTTCTCGGCAAAGCGCCCGTTGGTGCGCTCCATGACGCCCGCGACGCGGCTTACTTGCACGAGGTCCGTGCCGATTCCGTAGATCGCCATGGCCGCGCTCAGCGCTTCGATTGCGCGGCGAGACGCGAAGCGACCATGATCGCCTTCATCTCGCGCACCGCGTTGTCCCAGCCAGCGAAAATCGCGTGCGCGACGATCGCATGTCCGATGTTCAACTCGACGATGCCATCGAGCGCGGCGATCGGCTGCACGTTGGTGTAATGCAGGCCGTGGCCCGCGTTCACTTTCAGCCCGAGCGAATTGCCGAACTCGACGCTTCTCGCGACGCGCTCGAATTCGCGCTGCTGCTCGGCTTCGTCGTGCGCTTCGGCATAGCGCCCCGTATGCAGTTCGATGACCGGCGCGCCCGCTTCCTTCGCCGCGCGGATCTGCGTTTCGTCAGGGTCGATGAAAAGCGACACGCGGCTGCCCGCGCCCGCGAGCTGCGCGCACGCGGCCTTCACGGCGTCGAACTGGCCCGCAACGTCGAGGCCGCCTTCCGTCGTCAATTCCTGACGCTTTTCCGGCACGAGGCAGACATCATGCGGCTCGATCTCGCACGCGATGTCGAGCATTTCGCGCGTCACGGCGCATTCCAGATTCATGCGCGTCTTGAGAAGCGGACGCAGCGTTCGAACGTCGGCATCGACGATATGACGGCGATCTTCGCGCAGATGCAGCGTGATGGCGTCCGCGCCCGCTTCTTCGGCGGCGAGCGCGGCGCGAATGGGATCGGGATACGACGTGCCGCGTGCGTTGCGCAGCGTGGCGACGTGATCGATGTTCACGCCGAGATCGATCACGCTCGCGGGCGATGAAAGAAAGAAGCTCATAGGTTTTGCAGGTCGATCAGAATCTGACGGGTGGCGAGCGGCGCGCCGCCCAGATGATAGTTGAGCAGAAAGCGCATCAAAGTCTTACTCTGCGTGCCGGTCTGCGGGCTGCTGTAGTCATCGCGCTCCATGTCGATCAGCGTCTGCCCCGCGATGACCGGCCATTGCGCAGGGAGATCGTCGGAGGCTTCGCGCACGCCGCGCTCGGGATCGAAGGTATAGCGGCCTTCGGGCAGCACGGCCTCACGCGTCACGGTGTGCGTGAGCGCCATCGCGTAGCCGGTTTCGCGCAACAGCACGCGCTCGAAGGAACGCAACACCTGCACGGCGGGCTCGTCGTGCGCGAGCCGCGACAGCGTCAGCACATAGTGATTGAAAAGCGCGGGATGCGGGTCCTCGCGCGCGCAGAACTTGACGAGCAACTCGTTGACATAGAAGCCGCACAGGAGCGCGTCGCCGCGCAGCGGCAGCATGCCGCCGACCCATTCGGCGGTGGTCAGCGTGCGGACTTCGCCTTTGCCGGTCCACGAAAGGCCGAGCGGCTGGAAGGTTTGCAGCACGCCGCGCAGCGCGGAATGCGGCCGCTTCGCGCCCTTCGCGACGAGCGCAATGCGCCCGTGATCGCGCGAGAACACGTCGATGATGAGACTCGTCTCGCGATACGGATAGCTGTGCAGCACGAAGCCCGGCTGCTCGCTGACGCGAAAGTCGGAGCGCGGGCGCGGGCGCGGGCGTTGCGCGTTCGTGCCGGCGGCAGCCGACGACGATGCCCGCCGCCGTTTCGGCGCGGGGCGCTCGCTCGCGCCGGAATCGTCCTCGGGACGATCGTCGGCGGGCGGGGTCATCCACGCGTCGTTCGAGCCGGCGTCCATGAGCGTCGTCCCGACCTCACTCGTAGCCGTAAGCGCGCAGGCCTGCTTCGTTGTCGGCCCAGCCGCTTTTCACTTTGACGAAGGTCTCGAGATACACGGGACCGTCGAAAAGCTTTTCCATGTCGAGCCGCGCCTCGGTGCTGATCTGCTTCAGCTTCGCACCCTTCTGGCCGATGATCATCGCCTTGTGGCCGTCGCGCTCCACGAGAATGGTCGCGAACACGCGGCGCAGGCGCCCTTCGGTTTCGAACTTGTCGATAAGCACGGTGCTCGTGTAGGGCAACTCGTCGCCGGTCCAGCGGAACACTTTCTCGCGCAGGATTTCCGCCGCGAGAAAGCGTTCGCTACGGTCGGTCAGATCGTCCTCGCCGTAGATCGGCTCGCCTTCCGGCAGATACGGCTTGACGACGGACATGAGCCGCTTGATGTCGTCCGGATTCTTGGCCGAGAGCGGCACGATTTCGCGGAAGTCGCGCCGCGCGGACATCTGCTGCATGAACGGAAAAAGCGAATCCTTGTCGCCGACGCGGTCGAGTTTGTTCGCGATCAGAAGCGTCGGCGTGCCGGCCGGAATCAGATCGAGCACTTTCTCGTCGTCGGGGCCGAAGCGGCCGGCTTCGATCACGAACAGGATCGCATCCACCGAAGTCAGCGTGGACGTCACCGCGCGATTCAGCGAACGGTTGAGCGCGCCGCTGTGGCGCGTCTGGAAGCCGGGCGTGTCGACGAAGATGTACTGCGCGTCGTCGAACGTGTTGATGCCGGTGATGCGATGGCGCGTCGTCTGCGCCTTGCGCGACGTAATGCTCACCTTCTGGCCGACGAGCGCGTTAATGAGCGTCGATTTGCCGACGTTGGGCCGGCCCACGATTGCGACCATGCCGCAGCGGAAACCGGAAGATGTGGGAGCGTTCATAGTGGTGTGCGGCGAAGGTTCGTTGAGCGCGATGTTGCGATGGCGCGATGGCGCATGGGCGGCTGAATGCGCGTCAGTGGCCGGCGTCGGCGGCGCGCACGACGCGGCTGGCCGGGGCGTCGTCGCTGGCGGTGCTGCGCGCGTCGTCGGTGGGCGGCGCGCTGTCGGCGCTGGCATCCGGCGTTTGCGCCGCTTCGCTCTTCACCGCCTTCTCCGGGCGATGGATGACGTGCCGCTCGGGCTTCTCGGCGGCTGCATACGACGCAGCGGACGGCTCGACGTGCGTTGCGCGGATGACGGCAAGCGGCGCCGCAGGCGTTTGCTCGGCGGACGCATTCGCATCGGCGGAATGGTTGCGCTGACGATCGCGCTCGCGGCGCTCCGGCGAGCGCAAGTCGAGCGCGGCCTGCACGCCGGTGACGCCCGGCACGACTTCGACGTGCGCGAGCTTGGCGGCGCGCGCGCCCTTGCGCTTCGGCTTCACGCCGAGCGTGGGCGCCGCGGCCATGACTTCATCGAGCGCCTTCTTGGCCGCCGCCTGTTCCGCCGCGCGGCGGCTCGCGCCGGAGCCGGACACTTTCACATCGAGCTTGGGCACCGAGCATTCGACTTCGAATTGCTGATTGTGCGCGGCGCCGTGCGTCGCGACCACCGTATAAGTCGGCAACGCGATCTTGTGACCCTGCAGATATTCCTGAAGCAGCGTCTTCGCGTCCTTGCCGATGGTGCGCGGATCGATGTGATCCAGCACCGGCGTATAGAGACGTTTGATGACGGCGAACGCGGCGTCGAAGCCGCCGTCGAGAAAGATCGCGCCGAAGATGGCTTCGAGCGTGTCCGCCAGAATCGACGGACGCCGGAAGCCGCCGCTGCGTAATTCGCCCTCGCCCAGACGCAGGCCTTCGGACACGTTGAGCGCCTGCGCGATTTCGTAAAGCGATTGCTGTTTGACGAGATTCGCCCGCACGCGCGAGAGATCGCCTTCGTCGAGCTTGCTGAATCGTTGGAACAAAAGCGCCGCCACCACGCAATTGAGAACGGAGTCGCCGAGGAATTCGAGCCGTTCGTTGTGCGTGGCGCTGTGACTGCGGTGGGTCATCGCCTGGCGCAGCAATTCCGCATTGCGAAATTCGTACTGCAGCCGGCTTTCCAACGGAGAAGATGGCATGGACAGAGTATAACGCGCCCGCGCAGGCGGCCGATTCCGCCCGGCGAGCCGGGAAAACGCGTGGCGAGACGGTCTTAGCCGCGCTTCTTCACGCCATTTCGAAGCAGCGCCGACGCGTGCGCGACGGCACCGCGATGAATCACTCGAACGAGCCGATGCGCTTCAGGTTGCTGAAGTTCATCCAGATGAAGAACGCGCGGCCGACGATGTTGTTATCCGGCACGAAGCCCCAGTAGCGGCTGTCGGCGCTGTTGTCGCGGTTGTCGCCCATCATGAAGTAATGGCCCGGCGGCACCTTGCAGGTCACGCCTTGCGCGTTGTAGACGCAGTTGTCGCGATACGGAAAGTCGTCCGCGCCGACGACGAACGGCGGCACTTGCGGATTGTTCAGGATGGCGTTCTTGCGGCCGTTGAGATCTTCGACGAATTGCTTTGCGTAGCCGATGCGCTCGTCGTCGAAGTAGTCCGGCTGCGGCGTTTCCGGCACCGGCTTGCCGTTGATCGTGAGCTGCTTGTTTTCGTACGCGACGGTATCGCCCGGCAGGCCGATTACGCGCTTGATGTAGTCGACCGATTCGTCTTTCGGATAGCGGAACACGACGACATCGCCGCGCGTGAGTGGCTTGCCTTGCGTCAGCTTCGTGTTGCTGATCGGCAGGCGCAGACCGTACTCGTATTTGTTCACAAGAATGAAGTCGCCGACGAGCAGCGTCGGCACCATCGACCCGGACGGAATCTTGAACGGCTCGATGATGAACGAGCGCACGACGAACACCGCGAGAATCACCGGGAAGAAGCTGGCCGTGTATTCGAGCCACCACGGCTGGCGCAGCGCCTCGTTGCGCAGGCGCGCGCGCGTCTGATCGGCGTTTTCATCGGCGAAACGCTCGCCGACGCGTTCCTGCTGGCGGTCGAACTCGGCGACCGCCGCGTCCGCGGCGCGCCGGCGCTGCTTAACGAACACCAGTTTGTCCAGCACCCATGCAATGCCCGTCACCACGACGAGGATCAAGAGAATCAATGCGAAATTCATCAATCGCTTCCAGTTGTTATCGTCGGTTGTTGTTCTGCGCCTGCCAGCGCGCGAACGTCACTCGTCCACGCGCAGGATGGCGAGGAAAGCCTCTTGCGGAATTTCGACCGAGCCGACCTGCTTCATGCGCTTCTTGCCCGCCTTCTGCTTTTCGAGCAGCTTCTTCTTACGCGTGATGTCGCCGCCATAGCACTTCGCCAGCACGTTCTTGCGCAGCGCCTTGATGTTCTCGCGAGCGATGATGTTCGAGCCGATGGTCGCCTGAATCGCCACGTCGTACATCTGGCGCGGGATCAGTTCGCGCATCTTTGACGCCACTTCGCGGCCGCGGCTCTGGCTCTGCGAGCGGTGGACGATGACGGATAGCGCGTCGACCTTGTCGCCGTTGATCAGCATGTCGACCTTCACGACATCCGCCGCGCGGTATTCCTTGAACTCGTAGTCCATCGACGCATAGCCGCGCGAGGTCGACTTCAGGCGGTCGAAGAAATCCAGCACGATTTCCGCCATCGGGATTTCGTAGGTCAACTGCACCTGACGGCCGTGATACTGCATGTTGATCTGCTGGCCGCGCTTGTTCGTGCAGAGCGTGATGACGGAGCCGACATACTCCTGCGGCATATACAGATTCACCGTGACGATCGGCTCGCGCACTTCCTCGATCTTCGAAGGCTCCGGCATCTTCGCGGGATTCTCGACCGAGATCGTGGTGCCGTCGCGCTGGACGACCTCATAAATCACCGTCGGCGCGGTGGTGATGAGGTCCATGTCGAATTCGCGCTCCAGCCGTTCCTGCACGATCTCCATGTGCAGGAGGCCGAGGAAGCCGCAGCGGAAACCGAAGCCCAACGCCTGCGACACTTCCGGCTCGAATTGCAGCGACGCATCGTTCAGCTTGAGTTTCTCGAGCGATTCGCGAAGCGCGTCGTATTGATTCGCTTCGACCGGATAAAGCCCCGCGAAAACCTGCGGCTTCACTTCCTTGAAGCCCGGCAGCGGCTCGGCGGCCGGACGATTCGCAACCGTCACCGTGTCGCCGACCTTCGCGGCCGTCAGTTCCTTGATGCCCGCGATGACGAAGCCGACTTGCCCCGCCGACAATTGCGAGAGGTTCGTCGACTTCGGCGCGAATACGCCCAGATGCTCGACCGGATACTGCGCGCCGGTCGCCATCATCTTGATCTTGTCCTTCGGCTTGAGCGTGCCGTTGAAAATGCGCACGAGCATCACGACGCCGACGTAGTTGTCGAACCACGAGTCGATAATGAGCGCCTGCAGCGGCGCGTCGGGATCGCCCTTCGGCGGCGGCACTTTCGCGATCAGCGATTCCAGCACGTCTTCCACGCCGAGGCCGGTCTTCGCGCTGCAATGCACGGCGTCCGTCGCGTCGATGCCGATCACGTCTTCGATCTCGGCGATCGCGTTTTCCGGATTCGCAGCCGGCAAGTCGATCTTGTTCAGCACCGGCACGACTTCGACGCCCAGTTCGATGGCCGTATAGCAATTCGCAACGGTCTGGGCCTCGACGCCCTGACTGGCATCGACGACGAGCAGCGCGCCCTCGCAAGCGGAAAGCGAACGGCTGACTTCGTACGAGAAGTCGACATGTCCGGGGGTATCGATCAGATTGAGGTTGTAGACCTGGCCGTCGCGCGCCTTGTAGGTGAGCGCCGCTGTTTGCGCCTTGATCGTGATGCCGCGCTCGCGTTCCAAGTCCATCGAATCGAGCACCTGCGCTTCCATCTCACGATCGGACAGGCCGCCGCACAACTGGATGATGCGGTCCGCCAGCGTGGACTTGCCGTGATCGATGTGCGCAATGATCGAGAAGTTACGAATATGATTCATTCAGTGCCGATCAAGCGAAAAAGGCGCGCCCTCACACATGCGGAGCACGCCTTGAAAAATTGGGGGAAAACTTCTGCATTTTAGCCGAAAAGGGGGTGCACAGGCGTTTTCGGCGTGCGGCGGTTTCAAGCGCGCCGCGCCGAGAGCGCCGAATGGACGGCTTGCGCGTCCAGCCGGTGCTCACACAACTCAAGGCCGTCCAGCATCAGCACCGGCACACGCTCGTTGTAGCGCGCTTCCAGGAGTGGATCTTCGTCGATGTCGATCCACTCGATCGCCGCGTTGAAGCGTTGGGCAATCGGCTCAAGCTCGGCGCGCATGTCCTCACAGAGATGGCACCACGCGCGGCCGTAGAGAACGAACCGCGCGCCTTCGTGCCTCGTCATTGCGGCGTCACTTCTGCGCCGGCACGCGCGGGCGCACTGGCACGAACTGCGTGTTGTCGCCACGGCGCACGAGAATCGCGACCATCTTGCTCGCGTCCAGACCTTGCGCGACCGATTCGAACTGCTTTGCGCTCGTGATGTCCGTGTCGCCGATCCGCATGATGATGTCGCCCTTCTGGAAGCCCGCGCGAGCCGCCGGCCCTTCAACCGCATCCACCTGCACGCCGCTCGTGAGCTTGAGCGCCTTCTTCTGGTCGGCCGGAATGTCGCTCACCGCGAGGCCGAGCGAATTGCTCGCGCGCTCCTTCGGCTGCGGCGCGCGGCGCTGCTCGGTCTTCGCGACCTTATCCGGCTGCATTTCCGCGATGGTGATCGGCAGATCGCGCGACTGGCCCTTGCGCCAGATCGTGATCGTCGCTTTCATGCCCGGCTTGCTGTCGCCGACCATGCGCGGCAGGTCGGTCGCCGTATCCACGTTCGCGCCGTTGAACTTGAGGATGATGTCGCCCGGCTGGATGCCCGCCTTGTCGGCCGGACCGCCCGCCTCGACGCTGCTGACGAGCGCGCCCTGCGCCTTCGGCAAGCCGAGCGAATCGGCCACGTCCTTCGTCACTTCGCCGATGGCGACGGCAATACGGCCGCGCGTGACCTTGCCCGTCGTCTTCAGCTGATCCGCGACGCGCATCGCCTCGTCGATCGGAATGGCAAACGAAATGCCCATGAAACCGCCGGTGCGGCTGTAGATCTGCGAATTGATGCCGATGACCTCGCCCGCCATGTTGATGAGCGGACCGCCCGAATTGCCAGGATTCACCGCGACGTCGGTCTGGATGAACGGCAGGTAATCGCCCGTGTCGCGGCCCTTCGCGCTGACGATGCCGGCCGTCACCGTGTTGTCGAGGCCGAACGGCGAGCCGATGGCGAGCACCCATTCGCCGACCCGCACCTTGTTCGAATCGCCGATGGTGATGGCCGGCAGATTCGACGCGCTGATCTTAACGACCGCGACGTCCGTGCGCTCGTCCACGCCGACGAGCCGCGCCTTGAACTCGCGCTTGTCCGTGAGCGTGACGTAGATGGTGTCCGCGTCGTCGACGACGTGTGCGTTGGTCATCACGTAGCCGTCCGTCGACAGGATGAAGCCCGAGCCGACGCCGCTGCTCTGCTCCGAGTTGTCCTGACTGTCGTCGGGCGGAATGCTGCGGCTGCCGCCTTTGCCCTGATCGCCTCCGCTGCCGCCACCGCCGTTACCGCCGCCACCCCCGCCACCGTTACCGCGCGGCGAGCCCGGCTGCCCCGGCATCGGGATGCCGAAGAAGCGCCGGAAGAACTCGGACATGTCGCCTTCGTCGAGGCCCGGCGGTAAGCCGCGCATCTCGCCCGACGAACCGACGCGCGACGTCGTGCGGATGTTCACGACCGAAGGCCCGACTTTGTCGACGAGCGACGTGAAGTCCGGCAGGTTCACCGTGGGCGCTGCCGCCGCCGTATGCGAAATGAACGGCAGGCACACGGCGAGCGCCGCGGCCGCGATGAACTTGCGCAGCGAGTAGTTGCTCATGGATGGAAGGCCGAGGGATCGATTACTTGGAAGGCTTGTATTCTATGGTAGAAGCAAATTGCCGCAACGTGGCTTGCGGCACTTCACCCAGCAAAGTAATCCAGAAATCGCCGCGACGCTTCACGAGCACATGCGTGGCGCCGCTGTTGCCCGCGCCTTCCTTGCGGGAGTTCTTCTCGACCGGTTCGACGAACACCGAAATGGCGGCGAGGCCGTCAGAGAACACCGCCTGATCGACCGGAATCGGCGGCTGGCCCTGCTCGCTCGACGCCATTGGCCGGCGAAGTTGCCGAATCAGCTTGAAGCCGGGAATGGATGGCTTGATCTGCCAGCCCTGAGCCTGCAGGTCGACCGGCTGCACGGGCGGGCGCACGATGTTCCACCCCGCTGTGGCGCGCATGCCGTTTGCAATCGACGCCTTGTCGATTGCACCGCCGATACGCACCTGCGAGAACGAAAGTTGTTCGAGGACCTGGCCGTCCGGATCGAGCGTCTGGGCGCGCAGCAGCAATCCGGTCTTCGCGTCCGACCAGAGTTTGTAGGCGAAACGATAGGAATCTTTCGGGTCGAGTTCCACCACCTGACTCTCGATGCCCGCGACGCGGTCGTTTCCGAGCAGCTTCGGCTCGTACACCGCCAGTACCTGATCGCCGCTCGTGGCGAGCAGCGAAGGGAACGAGTCCTTGCTCTGCCGATGCTCCATCACGAGCAGATGCCGCTCCGGCACGAACGTGAGCATGTCGTCGTCGTGGCGCAGCATTCGGCGCGGCGCGCCGTCGAGACTTTCGACCGATTCGTAATCGCCGTCGCCGTGCGTGGCGACGTGCGTGATACGCGACGACTGCACCGTCGCGCCCCGCTGATATAAAAACGTGCCCTCGTAATTCTGCTGCTGGGCCGCTTCCTGAATGCGGTTGAGCAGGTTGGCGGCGGTCTTGCGATCCGGCGCGTTGCCGCTGTCAGCGAAAGAAGCCGATGCCGCGCACAACAACGCGGCTGCGCAAACCATCAATGCCGGCAGCCGCCCCCAATATCTAGTTTTATTCAACCGCACACCTGCCTTCAGTTATTGGCTCTGCGTTGTCACCGCGGCGCGAATCAGTGGCATGGCGCCGGGCATCGCAGGCTGCTGCGAGAACTGCTGATGCGCTTCCAGGTATTGATCGAGGTTCGCGTCACGGATGATGTTGGCTTCGACAACCGGCGCGGCGGTGGTCGCCGCCGGCATGGATGCGAGCGCGACGCGTTGCACCGAATCCGGCTGGGCGACGCTCGCGACTTGCGCGCCCGAGTGGAAACCGACGCCCTGCAACTGCGGCACGACGATCCACGTGAGGGTGGCCGCTGCGGCCGCCACCGCGAACGCCGGAACCACGCGCCGGCGCAGCATGCCGCCGCGCGCCTTCTGCGCCGAAGCCGATGCCGCAGGCGCCAGAACGTGCGCTTC
The DNA here is from genome assembly GCF_031450785.1 of Caballeronia sp. LZ062. Classification (NCBI taxonomy): domain Bacteria; kingdom Pseudomonadati; phylum Pseudomonadota; class Betaproteobacteria; order Burkholderiales; family Burkholderiaceae; genus Caballeronia; species Caballeronia sp. LZ062. The sequence continues at coordinate 598,349 of NZ_JARTWB010000002.1, read as the reverse complement.
GGCCTCGAAGCGCGCCGCGAAGGACGCCATGAACGCGCGGCTACGCGCCGGGCTTTCCGCCAGATCGTCGGAGCGCAAGGCGTCGCCGATCAGGTGATAGTCGGACCACGCCGCGCGGTCCTCGCTGGCCAGTTCCGCGAGAAACTGACCGATGTTTCCGATTTCGCCCAGCGATTCACCGTCGACGAACGCCGACATGCGTTCCCCGCGCGAGTGTGCCTGCGAATTTGCCTGCGCTTGCATCGAGACCGACCCCATGATGCTCCCCAATCCTTCGAAACCAGCCGTAGTGACACCAACTAACCCAGATATCGCGTCCCTGCCCCGCAGTTCTCAGCCGTCTTACCAGCGTTTGCCTTCGGGAGTGTCCAACAACGGACGCAATTTTGCCGCAATGGCTTCCCGAGCACGGAAAATTCTCGATCTGACGGTGCCGATCGGGCAGTCCATCATCTCCGCGATTTCCTCGTAACTCAATCCTTCGATTTCCCGGAGCGTGATGGCGGTGCGCAATTCCTCGGGCAGCAGTGCCATCGCAGCATTGACCGTTTCAGCGATCTGCTTGCTCATCAACATCGACTCGGGCGTGTTGATATCCCTTAGTTGGTCGGCGTCGGAGAAAGTTTCCGCTTCTTCCGCATCTGCTTCGGTAGAAGTGGGAGCGCGGCGTCCCTGCGTGGCAAGGTAGTTCTTCGCGGTATTGACGGCGATGCGGTACAGCCAGGTGTAGAACGCGGATTCGCCGCGGAATTGCGGCAGCGCGCGGTAGGCTTTGACGAAGGCGTCCTGGGCGACGTCCTCGACTTCGGCGGGATCGCGCACGAGGCGCGAAATCAGTCGAATGATCTTGCGGTGGTATTTGGCGACCAGCAGTTCGAACGCGGCTTTGTCGCCCTTCTGCACGCGTTCGACCAGCAGTTGGTCGATTTCTTTTTCGCTCACCTGGGAATCCGTTTGACTAGGGGCTGTTGCGCGGACGGCTATTGTAGCCTCACCGACTTCGCGTTATCCCGGATGCTCATCGACCGTTACAGTCGTTACAGGTACGCGCTCGCGGCGCGGCGGGCGCGCACGGCAAGCTGGCGGAAGGAGTCGGAATCGAGGGAATCTGCTGCCACGAGAAGCCTGCGCGGCCTGCGTTTTCCCGATGACAACGTGAGCGCGACAAGCCGCGCGCTCCACTGCGCACAGCCGACGATGCGCCAGTACTGCGCCTCCCCCGCCCGAGTCCACAGCGTGACGCCATCGGCATGCAACGCGATGGCGGCCGGCTGGCGGCGCGCCCAGCGCACGCCGGCGAGCGCGAGGACGGCTAGACACGCGAGTGCCGCGACTGTCGCGTGAAACGGCCCGGCAAGCGCGAAGACGGCCTGGACGACCGCCGCGTCAGTCAGCACGGCAAAACCGATGAGCGCCCCGAGCAGAAAACGCGAAGGCCGCATCGGGATGCCAGGCGGTGTGCCCGTTTCCCGATACGGCCCATTCACGCGCACGCCCGTCATCGCATTTCCCCTTCCGACGAGCGCGCCGTGCTCAGAAACGCTTGAAGACGAGCGAGCCGTTCGTGCCGCCGAAGCCGAACGAGTTCTTCACCGCGACGTCGATCTTCATTTCCCGCGCCGTGTTCGCGCAGTAATCGAGGTCGCACTGCGGGTCCTGATTAAAGATGTTGATGGTCGGCGGCGAGATTTGATGATGCACGGCAAGCACCGTGAACACCGACTCCAGCCCGCCCGCGCCGCCGAGCAGGTGCCCGGTCATCGACTTCGTGGAGTTCACCACGACGTTCTTTGCGTGATCGCCGAGCGCGCGCTTGATGCCGATGGTTTCCGCGATGTCGCCAAGCGGCGTGGACGTGCCGTGCGCGTTCACGTAGCTGACTTCGTTGGCGTTGACCTTGGCGTTCTTGAGCGCGTTGACCATCGCGCGGCGGCCGCCGTCGCCGTCTTCGGGCGGCGCAGTCATGTGATATGCGTCGCCGCTCATGCCGTAGCCGAGCACTTCCGCGTAGATCTTCGCGCCGCGCGCTTTGGCATGCTCGTATTCTTCGAGCACCATGACGCCCGCGCCTTCGCCGAGCACGAAGCCGTCGCGATCCGTGTCCCACGGGCGGCTGGCAGTCGCCGGGTCGTCGTTGCGCTGCGAAAGCGCGCGCGCCGCCGCGAATCCGCCGATGCCGAGCGGGGAAACCGTCGCTTCCGCGCCGCCCGCGACCATCACGTCGGCGTCGCCGTATTCGATCAGACGCGACGCTTCACCGATGCAATGCAGGCCTGTGGTACACGCCGTGACCATCGACAGATTCGGACCCTTCAGGCCGAAGCGGATCGACAGATGGCCGGAGATCATGTTGATGATCGACGCCGGAACGAAGAACGGCGAGATGCGGCGCGGGCCGCGATTGAGCAGTTCCGTTTGCGTGACTTCGATCATCGGCAGCCCGCCAATGCCCGAGCCGACCACGACGCCCACGCGCTCCGCGTTTTCGTCGGTGATCGCGAGGCCGCTGTCCTGCATCGCCTGAACGCCCGCCGCGAAGCCGTAATGGATGAAGGTATCCATGTGGCGCGCTTCCTTGGCGGGCATGTAGTCTTCGATGTTGAAGCCCTTCACCTCGCCCGCGAAACGCGTGGAGAAGTTCGCGGCGTCGAACTTCGTGATGTTGGCGATGCCCGACTTGCCCGCCACCAGATTGGCCCAGCCGTCGGCAACGGTATTGCCGACAGGCGAAACGAGCCCAAGGCCTGTAACAACAACTCGACGACGGCTCACGGTAACCCCTTATCCATAGAATGACAGAAAGCAAAAGCCACAGCGGCCACAGGAAACCGCCCTGTGTGCCCTGTGGCTGTTAAATCGGTCTTTGCAGCGACGATGCTTCAAGCTCGAAGAGCGACGGGTCGCTGGCGCGTCCGGCCTTAGGCCTTGACGTTGGCGCGAGCGTAGTCGATCGCTTGCTGAACCGTGGTGATCTTCTCGGCTTCTTCATCGGGGATTTCCATGCCGAACTCGTCTTCCAGCGCCATCACCAGTTCGACCGTGTCGAGCGAGTCAGCGCCCAGATCGTTCACGAACGATGCTTCGTTCTTGATTTCCGCTTCCGCCACGCCCAGTTGTTCGGCGACGATCTTCTTCACGCGCTGTTCGATATTGTCCATGCAGCCCTCCGAGGGATTAAAAGTTCAAAAATACGAGTGCGCGCATTTTATCAGGTTTGTACCCGCAAAATACGGCGCGTCAGTTCCATGCTTCGCCGCCTGCTGCGCTTCATCAAAGCGCCTGCGGACGGCCTGCATCGTTCGTTGCTGCCGCGCTGCCACGGGGCGCGCATGCCGGTAAGAGCATTTTGCGCGCCCGTCTGCCGCGCGGATATTAAGCGAAATTTGGCGAAATGCCTATTACATGTACATGCCGCCGTTCACATGTAGCGTCGTGCCCGTGATGTAGCCGGCAAACGGCGAGGCGAGGAACGCCACCGCGTGCGCGATGTCCTCGGGACTGCCGAGCCGGCCGAGCGGAATCTGCGCGGTCAGCGCGGTGCGCTGCTCTTCAGGCAGCACCTTCGTCATGTCGGTATCGATGAAACCCGGCGCGATGCAGTTCACGGTGATGCCGCGGCTGCCGATCTCGCGTGCCAGCGCGCGCGTCATCCCCGCGACGCCGGCCTTCGCCGCCGCGTAGTTCGCCTGACCGGGATTACCCGAGGAACCGACGACCGACGTGATGTTGATGATGCGCCCGCCGCGCGCCTTCATCATCGGGCGCAGGACGGCGCGTGACAGACGGAAGACTGCGCGCAGATTCGTGTCGACGACGGCGTCGAATTCGTCGTCCTTCATGCGCATGGCGAGCTGATCTTTCGTGATGCCCGCGTTGTTCACGAGCACGTCGAGGCCGCCGAACTCCTTGACGGTAGCGTCGATGAACGCGTCAGCCGCTGCGGCGTCGTTCACGTTGAGCACCGCGCCGCGGCCCTTGCCGCCCGCCTGCGCCAGCGCTTCGCTGATGCCCGCCGCGCCGCTTTCGCTCGTGGCCGTGCCGATGACCGTCGCGCCCTGACGAGCGAGTTCCAGCGCGATGGCGCGCCCGATGCCGCGCGACGCGCCCGTGACGATAGCTACCTGATTGTCCAAGTTCATGTCGTTGTCTCTCATCCAGCGATCAGTTTGCGCGTTTCCTCGAGCGAGGCGGGATCGAACACCGCGCCGCCGACGAGATTGCCGTCGATGCGCTTCGTGAGCCCCGCGAGCACTTTGCCCGGACCGCATTCGATCACGTGCGTGACGCCTTCGCGCGCCATGGCTTGCACGCACTCGACCCAGCGCACTGGACCTGCGGCCTGACGCACGAGCGCGTCCTTGATCGCGGCGGGGTCCGAAACGGTGGCCACATCGATGTTATTGATCAGCGGAATGCGCGGCGGCTCGATGCGCACGTTGGCAAGATAGTCCCGCAACTGGTCCGACGCCGGCTTGAGCAGCGACGAATGGAACGGCGCGGACACCGGCAGCGGCAACGCGCGTTTCGCGCCCTTCGCCTTCGCCACTTCGCACGCCTTTTCGACAGCCGCCTTCGCGCCCGCGATCACGACTTGCGACGGCGCATTGAAGTTCACCGCTTCCACGACGCCCGCCGACGCGCTCTCGGCGCACACGGCGCGCACGGTGTCGTCGTCGAGACCGAGAATCGCGGCCATGCCGCCCTCGCCGACCGGCACCGCGCTTTGCATCGCCTGCGCGCGAAAGCGCACGAGCGGCACGGCGTCAGCGAATGCGAGCGCGCCCGCCGCGACCAGCGCCGTGTATTCGCCGAGGCTGTGGCCCGCGACCAGCGCGGGCGTGAGGCCGGTTTCCTTTTCCCACACGCGGTAAATGGCATACGCCGCCGTGAGCATGACCGGCTGCGTGTTCGTCGTCAGATTGAGCTCTTCGGCCGGGCCTTCAGCGATCAGCTTGGCGAGATCCTGCCCGAGCGCATCCGATGCCTGCTGCACCGTCTCGCGCACCACGGCGTGATCGGCGAATGCGTTGAGCATGCCGATCGATTGCGAGCCTTGGCCCGGGAAAACGAACGCAAATTTCATATCGTCCTCGTTGGATTGGAATGATCCGCGTATGGGTCGAGAGCGCGCACGGCGTCGCCGGTTGCGCCCGCGGCGCGCAGCTTCATCGACAGCGGATCAGTTGCAGATTAATGGAGGGAGACGGATGAAAGAATCAGTAGCGGAAGACCGACGCGCCCCACGTGAAGCCGCCGCCGACGCCTTCGATCAGCACGTTCTGTCCGCGCTTGATGCGGCCGTCGCGCACCGCGACGTCGAGCGCGAGCGGAATCGACGCCGCCGAGGTATTGCCGTGATCGCCGACCGTCACCACCATGCGCTCTTGCGGCAAGTGCAGCTTGCGGCAAGTGCTCTGCATGATGCGGATGTTCGCCTGATGCGGAATGAGCCAGTCGATCTCTTGCGGCGTGAGGTGCGCTTTCTGCAGGGCTTCGATCGCGACCTTCTCCAGCACGTTGACGGCGAGCTTGAACACCGCCTGGCCGTCCATATGCAGGAACGCGCTGCCGCTCACGACGCCGCCGTTCACGTTGCCCGGCGTGCAGAGGATGTCGGCGTAGCTGCCGTCCGCGTGCAGCGCGCTCGATAGAACGCCAGGTTCTTCCGAAGCCTGAAGCACGACCGCGCCCGCGCCGTCGCCGAACAGCACGCAAGTCGTGCGGTCCTTGAAGTCGAGAATGCGCGAGAACGTTTCCGCGCCGACGACGAGCGCCGTGCGATGCATGCCGCTGCGAATAAAGCTGTCCGCCGTCGCCATGCCGTATGCGAAGCCCGAGCACACGGCCTGCACGTCGAACGCCGCGCCGTTGTTCTTGATGCCCAGCTTGTTCTGCAAGAGGCACGCGGTGCTCGGAAACACGAAGTCGGGCGTCGACGTGGCGACGATGATGAGGTCGATCGATTGCGGATCGATGCCCGCCGCCGCGATGGCCTTCTGCGAAGCGATGAGCGCGAGATCGCTCGTGGTCTGATCCGGCGCCGCGAAGTGCCGCGCGTGAATGCCCGTGCGCGCGACGATCCATTCGTCGCTCGTCTCGACGCCTTGCTGCGAGAGACGGTCGGCCAATGCCTGATTCGTGATGCGCTCGGAGGGCAGATAGCTGCCAGTGCCGAGCACGCGAGCGTAGAGATTGGATTGAGCCATTATGCCTTCGTGTGTTGCGCGGTGCCGGACGCATCCGGCGGGTTTGGCGAGGGGTTAGGCGAGGAATTCGGCTGAAGCGCGAGCGCGTCGGCGGACGCATCGGCAGCCGGTGCGCTCGTGCCCGCCTCCGTTGCAGACGGCGCGGATTGCGCATTTTCCTCCATCGCGCGCACGAGGCGTTCGAGCACCCCATTTTTGACGGCATCATACCCGCGTTTGATCGCCCACTCAAAGCCGTAGGCTTCGGCGGAACCGTGACTTTTGATGACCAGTCCGCGCAGGCCGAGCAGCGCCGCGCCGTTGTATTGCGCGGGGTCGACACGCTTCCTGAAACGCTTGAGCACGGGCATGGCGACGAGCGCCATCAGCTTGCTGGAGAGCGAGCGCGTGAACTCCTCCTTGATCATGTCGGAGAGCATCTTGGCGAGCCCTTCCGACGTTTTCAGCGCCACGTTGCCGACGAAACCATCGCACACGACCACGTCGGTCGTGCCTTTGTAGATGTCGTTGCCTTCCACGTTGCCGTAGAAGTTGAGCGTGCTCGCGCGCAGCAGTTCGCCCGCGCGCTTGATGGTTTCGTTGCCCTTGATGACTTCTTCGCCGATATTGAGCAGCCCGATGGTCGGCCGCTCGCGCCCTTCGATGGCGGACACGAGCGCGTGGCCCATTTCGGCGAACTGCAACAGATGCTCGGGCTCGCAATCCACGTTCGCGCCTAGATCCAGCACGGTCGTGTAGCCCTTCTGGCTCGGCATCGCGAACGCGATGGCCGGCCGCTCGATGCCCGCGAGCGTTTTCAGCACGTAGCGCGACACCGCCATGAGCGCGCCCGTATTGCCCGCGGAAATGCAGGTTTGCGCCTCGCCTTCCTTCACGAGGTTGAGCGCCACGCGCATCGACGAATCTTTTTTCTTGCGCAGCGCGACTTCGACCGGGTCGTCCATGGCGACGACTTCGGTCGCGGGAACGACGGTCAGACGCGGCTCGTCGAGCGCCTTCGACTTCTTCAGCTGGGCGCGGATCGCCTGTTCGATGCCGACGAGCATTAGGTGCGCGTCAGGATGCGAGCGCACGAAATTGACAGCGGCGGGAACGGTCACGGCCGGACCGTGGTCGCCTCCCATGCAGTCAATGGTTATCTTTACGGTCATGGAAAGCGACGAATTTCAGGCACAAAAAAGCGGCAGTGAAATGCCGCCTTCTTGTCGTACCGGGAAAGTGTCAACAGCGTGCCAGGCGCGAGCCACCGCAAGACGGCGATGCGCACGCGGCAAAGCGTAGAACGAACGCTTAGTCGTTCTTCGTCTTGACGACCTTCTTGCCACGATAGTAGCCGTTCGGGCTCACGTGGTGACGCAGATGCGCTTCACCCGTGCTCGGTTCGACAGCCAGCGGCGCCGTCGGGAGGAAGTCGTGGGAACGGTGCATGCCGCGCTTGGACGGCGACTTCTTGTTTTGCTGAACTGCCATGATTACTCCAGAAAAATTTTGCGAATTCTAACACAGGGCGGCCCGTCTCCGCGTTCGCGGAAAACTCCGGCCGTCCCGGCCCACCGCTCGAAGCGGGAGATTGCGTGCGGCGAAGATTCGCCGCACCGCGCCATCAATGCTTCTTGTCGTCCGGACCGCTCGTCTTGAGCTTTTCCAGAACGGCAAACGGATTCGGTTTCTCGGCTTCCTCGCCGCCTTCGTCGGCCTCGTCCTCGGCGCTGCCTGCGAGCAGGCTTTCATGCACTTCCGGACAGACGCTGTGCTTCGGCACGAGCGGCAAGGAAAGCAACAACTCTTCTTCGATCAAGTCGATGAGATCGAACTGGCGCGAGCCGACGATCACTTCGATTTCATCTTCGTCGAGCGGGTACTCGTCTGCTTCTTCCTCCGTCGCGACGATCCGATACGTCGCGTCGACGTCGAGATGCTGCGAATACGGCGAAAGACAGCGCTGGCACGTGAGCCACACCGAACCGTGCACCGCGAGGCGCAGATACGGCTGCGGCGCTTCCGTGCCGTCGTCCTGCAATTCCGGCTGGGTCGAGCCTTCGCCCTGCCAGGTGAAGACCGTGTCGTCCTCTGGCGCGTCCGCCGGCACTTCGGCTAACATGCGCGGCATTTGCGACGTACGCAACGCGCCCGCTGCCTGCCGCTTGTGCTCGGCGAAGTCGTAAAGGTCGAGCGCGCGCAGATCAGCGAGGCTCGCAGGTTTGCCAGGATTCTGAGTCATGTGCGCTCCTGCCTATGCCGAATTGTTCGTAGTTTCATCGGCCGATGCAGCGTTGCATGCGCTCAGCCGGCCGTCCAGTGTTCCGTGTGCCTCAGTATGCACCGCCCAGCGGTACCGGAGCACGCGCGGCCCGCTCTGATTTGCGAAACGCTCTACCCGCCGATGAAAAGCCCAAAATCATATAGGCTTTATTCTTTCGAGTCAAATAGTTAAGGCTGCACACGCGGTGCGTCTTCTATCTACCATTCTCACCGGTTTAGAACATGTCGATTCCTCAAGCGCCGCGCCTTGTGCTGGCGTCTAGTTCCCCGTACCGGCGCGAGTTGCTGCAACGCTTGCGCATTCCATTCGACGTCGTTGTCCCCGATATCGACGAGACGCCGCTCGAAGGCGAATCGCCCGAAGCGACCGCCGTGCGGCTTGCTATCGCGAAGGCGCGCGCCGCTGTGCAGCGGATGACCGACGCGCCCGGCGCGCTCGTAATCGGCTCCGATCAAGTCGCGACCTTCGATGGACGCCAGATCGGCAAGCCCGGAACGCACGAAAATGCCGTCGCGCAGCTTCGGGCGATGCGTGGCCGCAGCGTCGAATTCCACTCTGCGCTCGCCGTCTTCGACACGCGCACGGGCGATGTGCAATCCGCTGATATCGTCACGCGCGTGCGCTTTCGCGATTATTCCGACGCGGAAATCGAAGCCTACCTGCGCGCCGAAACGCCCTACGACTGCGCGGGGAGCGCGAAGTCCGAGGGTCTGGGCATCGCGCTTCTCGATGCAATCGACTCCGATGACCCGACGGCGCTCATCGGCTTGCCGCTCATCACGTTGACGAAGATGCTGCGCGCCGCCGGCTTTCCGGTTCTGGGGGCCGCATGAGCGGCATCCTCTATTTGATCCCGAACACGCTCGGCGAAGGCGACGCCGCCGCGCTCGCGTCCGTGCTTCCCGAGCCGGTGCGCGCGCAGGCTGCGGCGCTCGGTTACTACATCGGCGAAAACGCGAAAACCACGCGGGCGTTTCTGAAGAAAGTCGGCACCGAACGGCCGATTCAGGAAATCGAGATACGCGAGCTGAACGTGAACACGCCGCGCGCCGAAATCGACAGACTTCTCGCGCCGATTCTCGCCGGCACTGACGCGGGCCTGGTTTCCGAAGCGGGCTGCCCCGCCGTCGCCGATCCCGGCGCGCTCCTCGTGCGGCGGGCGCACGAGCGCGGCGTCAAAGTGGTGCCGTTCGTCGGTCCGAGTTCGATTCTGCTCGCGTTGATGGCCTCGGGCATGAACGGCCAGAGTTTCGCGTTCAACGGCTATCTGCCGGTCGATGCAGCCGAACGCGGCAAGCGCCTGCGCGAGCTCGAACAGCTGTCGCGCAAGGCGAATCAAACGCAGATTTTCATCGAAACGCCGTACCGCAACCGCGCGATGCTCGACACGCTCGTCGCGGCGTGCGCCCCTTCGACGCTCATCTCCGTGGCGGTCGATCTGACGCTGCCGGGCGAAAAAATCGTCACGCGCACGGCGGCGGACTGGAAGAAAGCGACCGCGCCCGACCTGCACAAGCGCCCGGCTATTTTCCTGCTGCTCGCGTCCTAAAAAGCGTCACGAATCAGCGCAACTGCACCTTGCCGCCGAGCGTCAGCGCGCGCACGGCGGCATCGCCCACAGAAGCGCCGAAGCGCCGCACCACGCGCTCGCTGATGCTTTCTTTCTGCGTGTAATCGACGATATCCGGCTGCTTGATGATCTCGCGCGCCACGTAGTTCGCGTCGCCGAAGCCGTCCGCGAGCCCGAGCTGCACGCTCTTCTCGCCCGTCCAGAACATGCCGGAGAAAAGATCCGGATCGTCCTTCAGACGCTTGCCGCGGCCCTGTTTCACCGCGTCGATGAACTGCGTGTGAATCTCGTCGAGCATGTCCTGCGCGTGCGCGGTCATTTGCGGCGTTTCGGGCGAGAACGGGTCGAACGCGCCCTTGTTCGCGCCCGACGTGTGCATGCGGCGCTGGATGCCGAGCTTGTCCATCAGGCCAGTGAAGCCGAAACCGTCCATCAGCACGCCGATCGACCCGACGATGCTCGCGCGATCCACATAAATGCGGTCCGCCGCCGCCGCGACGTAGTAGCCGCCCGACGCGCACATGTCATCGACGACCACGTAGAGCGGCGTCTTCGGATACTTCGCGCGCAGCCGGCGAATCTCGCGATTGATGATGCCCGCCTGCACCGGACTGCCGCCCGGACTGTTGATGCGCAGGATCACGCCCGCCGTGCCGTCGTCCTCGAACGCGCTCTCGAGCGCGCCGTCGATGTTGTCGGCGCTCGCGTCGCTGTTCGCGGAGATTTCGCCCTGGAGATCGATCAGCGCCGTGTGCTTGCCGGACTTGGCGACGTGATCGCCGGTGAAATCGAACACGCCCCACGCAATGAGCGCGAGCACCGCGAGAAAGACGAAGCGGAAAAAGATGCGCCAGCGGCGCGCCGCGCGTTGCTCGCGAATGGCGGCAAGCGCGACACGTTCGAGCGCATCGCGTTTCCAGTTGTCGTTGCCGCGCGGGTTGGGCGAAAGGTTATCGGACATGCGTGGTCTTGCGGGCGTGCAGCCGCGTCAAAGGATGGAAAAAGGGGAATCAGGCGGGGCGAAGCGCGTCGTCTGGCAGCCAGAAGACTGCGCGCCCTTCCGGCGTCTCGCGTTCTTCGACCGCGACGGATCGAAGCCGCGCGCCGCGGCACGGGCCGCCGACGCACTTGCCGGTGTCCGGCTCGTAGATCGCGCCGTGCGTCGCGCACATCAAGTATAGGCCCGAGCTTTCGAAGAACTGGCCCTCGGCCCAGTCGAGCTCCATCGGCACGTGCGCGCAGCGGTTCAGATAGCCGTATGGCTTGCCGTCGTATCGGACGAAGAAGACGACCGCCTCGCCGCTCGCCTCCTGAGCGCCGACCCGCACGCCCGCGCCGCCGTCGACCAGTTCGTCTGACGCGCAGACGCGCACCGCCTCTCGTGTCGGCTCGGTCATGCGTGCTCCCGAAGCCAGCCGGCCAGCGACGCGACGCTATCCGCGCAGAAACGCGGCTGCAACGCGGTGAGCGAATCCGCCGGATGCGCGCCGTACGCCACGCCCACGCCCGCCGCGCCCGCGTTGATGGCCATTTGCAGATCGTGCGTGGTGTCGCCGATCATCAGCGTGCGGGACAAGTCCTGCCCCAGTTCGCGCGTAAGTTCCTGAAGCATCGCCGGATGCGGCTTCGAGAACGTTTCGTCGGCGCAGCGCGTGCCGTCGAAAACGCTCGTCAGGCGCGACTGATCGAGCGCCCGGTTCAGCCCGACGCGGCTCTTGCCCGTCGCCACCGCCAGAAAATAGCCTTCGTCGCGCAATTCCTGCAGCAGTTCGCGCACGCCGGCGAAAAGCTCGGTTTGCTGGCCCATCGTCAGAAAATGGAAGCGATACCGCTCGGCGAGGCGCGGATAGTCCTTCGTGTCGAGCGTCGGCGCGCAGATTTGCAGCGCGTCCTTGAGGCCGAGGCCGATCACGTAGCTCGCGGATTCGTCGGCGGGCACCGGCAGGCCGAGATCGCGGCACGCCGCCTGAATGCTCCGCGTGATGTGGACGGTCGAATCCATGAGCGTGCCGTCCCAGTCGAAAACGATCAGATCGAATTGCTGCCGCGCCATTTATGTCTCTCGGTTTTTGAGTTGTTCGATGAAGCGCTTGCATTCCACCGGCAGCGGCGCTTCGAACTGCAGCGGCGCGCCCGTCGCGGGATGCGTGATTTTCAGTCGATAGGCGTGCAAAAACATGCGCTTGAGCGAAGGCATCGCGCTCGGCCGCGCGAGTTCCTTGTTCAACGCGAAGTCGCCGTATTTCGCGTCGCCCGCAATCGGCAGGCCGATGCTCTGCATGTGCACGCGAATCTGGTGCGTGCGGCCGGTCTTGAGTTCCGCCTCGACCCACGCGTAGTCCGTCCAGCGTTCGATCAGATTGAACACCGTATGCGACGCCAGCCCGTTTTCCTGAACGCGTACGCGCCGCTCGCCGTCCGCCGCCACGTATTTGTGCAGCGGCGCCTTCACGATGCGCCGCCGGCCCCAGTCGCTCGGCCAGTCGCCATGTCCGAGCGCGTAATAGCGCTTGTCGACGCGATTTTCGCGAATCTGTTCGTGCAAATTGACGAGCGCAGCGCGCTTTTTCGCGAGCATCAGCACGCCGGACGTTTCCCGGTCCAGCCGATGCACCAGTTCCAGAAACTTCGCGTGCGGCCGGGCGTTGCGCAATTGCTCGATGACGCCGAACGCGACGCCGCTGCCGCCGTGCACCGCGACGCCCGAGGGCTTGTCGATGACGATCAGGTGCTCGTCTTCGAAAAGAATCGGGAATTCGGCGGCGGGCGCGTTCGACGACACGGGCGCTTCGTCGGCCTGCGCGGTTCGAATGGGCGGCACGCGCACGAGATCGCCCAACTCAAGCCGGTACGCGGCGTCGATGCGGCCCTTGTTCACGCGCACTTCGCCGCTTCGGAGAATCCGGTAAATATGGCTCTTGGGCACGCCCTTGCAGACGCGTAGAAGGAAGTTGTCGATGCGCTGTCCGGCAGCGGTTTCATCGACTTCGATCATCGACGTGCGCTCGCTTGCAACTTGTTTATGGGATGTTTTGCCTAACTCATTCATTCTGAATATAATTTGCGAGCAGCCTGAAAAGGCCGGACTCGACTCAGTTACCCATGAGGAGCTACGGCGCGATTCATCAGACTGTACAGGTGCAAGCGATAAACCATTATTTTACTTGCGCCCAGGGCCGGTTGCTCGCCCGGAAAATCGAGCAACGAGTTGCACGCACGGCGATATCACCGGCAGGGACGGAGCCCACAGGCGCGTTCGGTCGGGTCGATCGCCGATCGGTAACGGATTTTTGGTCAAAAAGAATTTCATCGGCGAGAAACGATGGCGTCCGGGCGTTCAACCGGCTGCCCGCCCGATTCAGCCCTGCCATCGAGCGAAGGGCTGAGAGGGCACATCGAGGCTCGCCGATTTGCGAACAACGGCGACGCGTCTCGCTGCTGCGCTGATTCCTGCGAAGCGCGAGATGCAAGAAACGCCGCAACGAGGCGAGACACGGCCAGCAGGCGGGAGCACGTAGCCCGCGGCTGCCGCGCGGCAGGTCCGCGATCACGAAGGTCGGTAACGAAGCATCGCGCCGGTTTGCGCGACACCGCCCTTCCTTTCGCGGGCGCCGTCGCGAGGGAAAGGCTCTGTTGAAAGAGCGCAGTGGCTTCGGCGCGTCCATTTCGAGACGCGGACAGCCCCCGCGCCGCCGTTCGTCCTTGCCACGGGCCGCATCGCCTCTGTGCGCCTTCCGTTGTCGCATGTGCCCCATGGCCCGGCCGCCGCGTTCGTCGGCCCGATGCCAGCTTTCGGCAATTCTCCCGCCTAAAATCCGCTCCGGCGTGCTTTTGTGACAACACAAAAAGCGTGGCACGCCCGCCCTCCCGCTTCGCGCGCCGATGTTCGAATCCGCGCCGATTCGCCAGACGAGGAAGGGTCAAAGCCGCTCTGGAGCCGTTCAATGAAACGCATGCTGTTCAATGCGACGCAGCAAGAAGAACTGCGCGTCGCCATCGTCGATGGACAGAAGCTCATCGACATCGACATCGAAACCGCCGGGCGCGAACAGCGCAAAGGCAACATCTACAAGGGAGTCGTCACCCGCATCGAGCCGTCGCTCGAAGCCTGCTTCGTCAACTACGGCGAAGACCGCCACGGCTTTCTGCCGTTCAAGGAAGTCGCCCGCCAGTATTTCCGCGACGGCGTCGAGATGCGCTCCGCACGCATCCAGGACGCGCTGCGCGAAGGACAGGAACTCATCGTTCAGGTCGAGAAGGAAGAGCGCGGCAACAAGGGCGCGGCGCTGACCACGTTCATTTCGCTGGCCGGCCGCTATCTCGTGCTGATGCCGAACAACCCGCGTGGCGGCGGCGTGTCGCGCAGAATCGAGGGCGACGAGCGGCAGGAACTGCGCGAAACCATGGCGCAGCTCGAACTGCCGGAAGGCATGAGCATCATCGCGCGCACGGCCGGTATCGGCCGTTCGGCGGAAGAGCTGCAGTGGGACCTGAACTACCTGATGCAACTGTGGCGCGCCATCGAAGCCGCGTCGCAAAGCGGCGTCGCTGGCCAGCCGATGCTCATTTATCTCGAGTCGAGCCTCGTCATCCGCGCGATTCGCGACTACTTCCAGCCGGATATCGGCGAAATTCTCATCGACACGACCGAAATCCATGACCAGGCGCGCGCCTTCATGGACATCGTGATGCCCGACAACCTGCAAAAGGTGAAGCGGTATCACGACGACGTGCCGCTCTTCTCGCGCTTCCAGATCGAGCATCAGATCGAAACGGCGTACTCGCGCACGGTGCCGCTGCCCTCGGGCGGCGCGATCGTGATCGATCACACCGAGGCGCTCGTCGCCATCGACGTGAACTCGGCTCGCGCCACCAAGGGCGCGGATATCGAAGAAACCGCCACGCGCACCAATCTCGAAGCCGCCGACGAAGTCGCGCGCCAGTTGCGTCTGCGCGATCTGGGCGGCCTCATCGTGATCGACTTCATCGACATGGAGTCGGCCAAGAGCCAGCGCGAAGTCGAGCAGCGCCTGAAAGACGCGCTCAAGCACGACCGTGCGCGCGTGCAAATGGGCAAGATTTCGCGCTTCGGTCTGATGGAGCTGTCGCGTCAGCGGCTGCGTCCGGCGCTGTCGGAAGGCAGCCACGTCACCTGCCCGCGCTGCAACGGCACGGGTCATATCCGCGATACCGAATCGTCCGCGCTGCAAGTGCTGCGGATCATTCAGGAAGAAGCGATGAAGGAGAACACCGCGGCAATTCATTGCCAGGTGCCGGTCGAAGTGACCGCCTTCCTGCTGAACGAAAAGCGCTCGGAAATCAACAAGATCGAGTCGCGCTTCAAGGTGAACGTCGTTCTGATTCCGAACAAGCACCTGGAGACGCCGCATTACAAGCTGGAGCGCCTGCGTCACGACGATGCGCGCCTCGACGATCCGCGCGCCTCGTGGAAGATGGCCGTCGAAGCGGCGAGCGAACTCGAATCCGAGACCGGCTACAGCAAGCGCGCCGAAGAAGTGAAGCCGAAGCAGGAAGCGGCGGTGAAGGGCATCACGCCCGAGAAGCCCGCGCCGAGCGCGCCCGTCAAGCCCGCGCCGGTCGAGGCCGCGCCCGCTCCGGCGCCCGTGCCCGTGCCGGCGAGCGGCGGTTTCATCGCGTGGATCAAGAATCTGTTCGGCATCCAGCCCGAAGTGAAGCCGGCTCCGGCGCCTGTCGAAGCGCAACCGGCGGCGCGTCCGCAGCGCGAGCGTGCCGAACGCGGCGAGCGTGGCGAACGTGCGGGCAGCGGCGATCGCAACCGCAATCGCCGCAGTGGCGCGGGCCGTGAAGGCGTCGCTGCCAACGGCGCGACGACCGGCGGCAACGGTGCGGCACGCCAGCCTGCGCGACGCGAAGATCGCGAAGCGCGTGGCACGCGTGAAGGCCGGGAGCCGCGCGAGGCACGTGAAGGACGAGAAGGCCGTGAACTGCGCGAAGTCCGCGAGCCGCGTGAAGCTCGGGAACCGCGCGAGGCACGTGAACCCCGCGAAGCACGCGAGCCGCGTGAAACCCGCGAACCGCGCGAAGCCCGTGAACCGCGCGAGGCGCGTGAACCGCGCGATCGCGGCCAGGAACGCGGCGCCGAACGCGCACCGCGTCCGGATGCGGCCGAGCGTCAGGAACGCCGCGAGCGTCCTGACCGTGGCGAGCGTGCTGACCGCGCCGACCGTGGCGAGCGCACGGAGCGTGCAGAACGCCCCGAGCGCGCGGAACGCGGCGAGCGTCGCAAGCCGCAGCCGGAAGCCGCCGTCGAGGCATTGACGCAGGGCGAGACGGCAGCATCGGATATCGCGGACACCACGCCGCTCAATGCCGACGCTTTGCAGCAAGACGTCGATGCGCTTTCTGCCGATCAGGCCGCAGCCGCACGTGAAGGCGAAGAGCGCCGTCGTCGTCGCCGTGGTCGCCGTGGCGGCCGTCGTGATCGCGATGAAGAAGGCATGACCGTGAACCACGCCGCCGATGTGGCGGAAGCCGAAGGTGCAGCCGAAAGCACGTCCGCGCAAGCCGGTGTCTTCGACGCCGAAGCTGCGCAGGAAGCCGCCGCTCGCCGTGAACCGCGTCCGGTCGCGGTCGAGTCCGAGGCCGCGCAAAGCCGCGAAGCGGAGCCGGTGCAAGCCGTACAAGCTGCACAAGCCGAGCCGTCCGAAGTGAAGGAAGAGGCGAAGGACGAGGCGAAGGAAGAACCGAAGGTCGAAGCAAAGGCGAATTTGCAGCCCGCGCCCGATATCTTCGCGAAGCCCGCAGCGGCGCCGGCCGTGGAGAACCCGTTCGGGCCGTCGCAGAAGGTTGCGGAAACGAAGCCGGCCGATCCGTTCGCGCCCGTCGCCGAGGACGCGCCGAAGGCTGTCGAAGCCGCGAGCCACACCGAAACGGCACCGGCAGCACCGGCAGCACCCGAAGTGTCCGAGCCGGTGAAGACCGCCGCGATCGCTTCGACGCCGGCTGCAACCGCGGTGGAGCCGATTCAGACGGAAGCCACGCCTGTCGCGCAGCCCGAAGCGACGACGCAGCCAACGCCCGAGCCTGTCGTCTCCGAACCGGTGAAGCCTGCCGCGACGCAGCCGACGCCCGCCGCATCGTCGACGGGAACGGACGCGTTGAAGCCGATGCTCGACACCGCCGGCCTCGTCTGGGTGAACACGGACGCCGACAAGCTGCGCGCGGCCAACGCCGCCGCCGCGCAGGAACCGGCGCCGATGCGCGCGCCGCGCGAGCGCAAGCCGCTCCCGCCGCTCGATACCGCGCCGATGCAGCAAGTGGAAACTGGCAAGAGCGCGCATTGACCGGGCGCGCGGCCTTGTTGTCGAGGCCGCGCGAAGCAGCACGCAAAAACGCCATCGACGCCGAGTCGATGGCGTTTTTTCTTGGAGCAGTAGTGGAAAGCCCGGCCCAGCGAGCCCCGCCGCGCCCGGCCGGATTCGCGCGCTTCCGCTAAAATGGGCTGCTTGCCTATTCGACCGAAGCTCCGAGCAACCATGTCCCGACGCATCATTCCGTTAGCCGATGTCAGCGCGATCCCGGATTTCTCCGGCGCCGCCGCAGCGCCATCCGGCTTGCTGACGGACACGCTCGCACGCCCCTTGCGCGACTTGCGCATCTCGGTCACGGATCGCTGCAACTTCCGCTGCGTCTACTGCATGCCGCGCGACGTGTTCGACAAGGACTACCCGTTCCTGCCGCATTCCGCGCTGCTGTCGTTCGAGGAAATCGAACGGCTCGCGCGCGTGTTCGTCGCGCACGGCGTCGAGAAGATCCGGCTCACGGGCGGCGAGCCGCTTCTGCGCAAAAACATCGAATTCCTGATCGACCGGCTCGCAAAACTGCGCACACCGCAGGGCCGGCCGCTCGACATCACGCTCACCACCAACGGATCGCTGCTCGCACGCAAGGCTCAATCGCTGAAGGACGCGGGCCTTTCACGCGTGACGGTTAGCCTCGACGCGCTCGACGACGCCCTCTTCCGCCGCATGAACGACGCCGACTTCGCCGTGGCCGACGTGCTGGACGGCATCGCGGCGGCGCAGGCAGCCGGTCTCGCGCCGGTCAAGGTCAACATGGTCGTCAAACGTGGCACAAACGATCAGGAAATCGTGCCGATGGCGCGCCACTTCAAAGGCAGCGGCGTCGTTCTGCGCTTCATCGAATACATGGATGTCGGCGCGTCCAACGGCTGGAACATGGACGAAGTGCTGCCGTCCGCGCAGGTGGTCGAGCGGATCGCCGCGCACTTCCCGCTCGCGCCACTGGAAGCGCACACCGCCGCCGAGACCGCGCAACGCTGGGGTTATCGCGATGGAAGCGGCGAAATCGGCGTGATCTCGAGCGTGACGCGGGCTTTCTGCGGCTCGTGCACCCGCGCGCGGCTTTCCACGGAAGGTAAGCTGTATCTGTGCCTCTTCGCCACCTCGGGCCACGATCTTCGCGCGCTCATTCGCGGCGGCGCAAGCGATGACGACGTGGCCACCGCCGTCGCCCGTATCTGGGAAGCGCGCGGCGACCGCTACTCGCAGTTGCGCGGCAGCGCGTCGGCGGCCTCGCGGGAAGACGGTCCGCGCGTGGAAATGTCGTACATCGGCGGCTGACTGGACGCATCGCACGTGAATGCAACTGCGCGCGCCGCGTCGGCATCGAACGTCACCGGGCTCGTGCTCGCGGGCGGGCAAGGGTCGCGCATGGGCGGCGTCGACAAAGGCATGCAGCCGTTCCGCGGCGAACCGCTCGCGCTTCATGTGCTGCGCTGCCTCGCGCCGCAAGCGAGCGCCATGCTGATCAGCGCCAATCGAAACATCGAGGCATATTCGGCACTTGCCGCGCCGTTCGGCGCCCGCGTAATCGTGGACGCGCTCGGCGACTACCCCGGACCGCTCGCAGGCATCGCCGCGGCGCTGCGCGCAGCGCAGACCGAATTCGTGCTGCTTGCGCCGTGCGACGCTCCATTCGTCGATCAACGGCTCGGCCACATGCTCGGCGAAGCGCTCGACGCCGAACGCGCCGACATCGCGTATGCCGCGACGATCGAACCGTGCGGGGAGCGCATCGCGCATCCGGTCTTCGCGCTCGTGCGCACCTCACTTGCCGACGATCTCGACGCCCGGCTCGCGTCCGGCGAACGGAAGGTGCGCGCGTGGTACGCGCGCCACAAGGCGGTGCAAGTGCCATTTCACGATGATCGAGCGTTTTACAATATCAATGATTTACGCCAGCTAGCCGAGCTGGAGCGCCGGTAGAAGCTACCGGCGCTCGCACAGCGTTGCGCCAGCCTCCGGCGGCCTTTCGTCACGCGGCCTTTGCCGCTTCCTCGCCCGGCGCAGAGCGCGCCTCACCCCTGTTCATGACCACGTTGAAGCCACTGTCCGGTTGCGTCGCTCACTACGATCCAGACGCGTTGCCCGTCGAGGCCGCGCAGGAAATCGTGCGTCAATGGGCGATGCCGCGCGGGCGGGCGGAGCGCGTCGAGCGCGTCGGACTCTTCGATGCGCTGAACCGCGTGCTCGCAGAGGACGTGACCTCGCCCATCGACGTCCCCGCCTTCGACAACTCCGCGATGGACGGCTACGCGTTTTCCGGCGCGGCGCTGTCGTCGGCCAAGCAGTCTTTGACGCTGAACGTCGCGGGCGCGGCGCTCGCCGGACGGCCGTTCGCCGGGCAACCGGCCGCAGGCGAATGCGTGCGCATCATGACCGGCGCGTTGATGCCCGAGGGCTGCGACACCGTCGTGCCGCAGGAACTCGTCACGCGCGAAGGCGACGCCATCTGCTTCGCCGCCGACGCCGTCCGCGTGGGCCAGAACCGGCGGCTGTCGGGCGAAGATCTCGCGCGCGGCAAACCCGCGTTGCGCGCGGGCCGCGTCGTGCGGGCGTCGGATCTCGGCTTGCTGGCGTCGCTCGGCATCGCCGAAGTGAATGTGCAGAAACGGCTCGTCGTCGCGTTCTTCTCCACGGGCGATGAGCTACGCGCCGTCGGCGAACCGCTGACGCCGGGCACGCTTTACGACAGCAACCGCTACACGCTTTTCGCGATGCTGCGCCGGCTCGGCGTCGAAACCGTGGATCTCGGCATCGTCCGCGACGACCGCGCGTCGCTCGAAAAAGCGTTGCGCGAGGCGACCGAAGCGGCGGACGTGGTCGTCAGTTCGGGCGGCGTCTCGGTCGGCGACGCCGACTTCACGCGCGAACTGATGAACTCGCTCGGCGACGTCGCGTTCTGGAAAATCGCCATGCGCCCCGGGCGGCCACTCGCATTCGGCCGGCTGTGGTCCGGTCCGCGCGCGGGCATGGGCAAGTCCGCGCTCTTCTTCGGCTTGCCGGGCAACCCGGTCGCGGTCATGGCGACGTTCTATTTCATCGTGCGCGAGGCGCTGATCGCTATGTCCGGCGCGACGCGGCAAGAACCGACGGTGATTCGCGCGCGCTCCGCTGCACCCATCAGAAAACGCCCAGGCCGCACCGAGTTCCAGCGCGGCATCGCCACCCGCGACGGCGCGGGGCGCTGGAGTGTCGTCACGACCGGCCCGCAAGGTTCGGGCGTGCTGAGTTCGATGAGCGAGGCAAACTGTTTCATCGTGCTCGAACACGACCGCGCCGATATCGACGCGGGCGACGAAGTGAACATCGTGCCGTTCGACGGCCTTATCTGACAACTCACAGCGACCCAACCATGCGCGAAGCCGCGGCGACCCACATTCCAACTATCGACAGACGGGGCTCTCCTCCCATGAAAAAGCAGATCTCATCCATTGCACCGGGACAGACGGCCAAGGCGCTGATTCTCGTCTACCTGACGTTCAGCGTGCCCATCGTGCTGCTCGGCGTGGTTGTCGCATTCGTGCGCTACGGCTCGGTCGAAGTGAGCACGGTCACGAGCG
Organism: Caballeronia sp. LZ062; assembly: GCF_031450785.1. Classification (NCBI taxonomy): domain Bacteria; kingdom Pseudomonadati; phylum Pseudomonadota; class Betaproteobacteria; order Burkholderiales; family Burkholderiaceae; genus Caballeronia; species Caballeronia sp. LZ062. The sequence continues at coordinate 577,404 of NZ_JARTWB010000002.1, read as the reverse complement.
CGCTCTTGCTCAACGCGATCCTCGGCTTCGTCCTGCTGTGGATTGCGTGCCACGCCTATAACTGGGTGGCGTCGCGCTTCGGCGGCATCGAAATTGTGCTGTCCGACGCACCGGAAGAAGCATGAGCGCCGCGTCGATTCGTCCGGCCGCGCCCGCCGATACCGGCGCGATTGTCGGCCTGATGCGCGAACTCGCGGAGTTCGAAAAGCTCACGCACCTCTTCGTCGCGACGGAAGACGGCTTGCGCGACGCGCTCTTCGGCGCGCGCCCGGCGGCGGAGGCGCTCGTCGCCGAACAGGCGGGCGAAGTCGTCGGCTATGCCCTCTTCTTCCACAACTTCTCGACGTTTCTCGGCAAGCGCGGTCTGTATCTCGAAGACCTCTACGTGCGCCCGGCGCTGCGCGGAAGCGGCGTCGGCACGATGATGCTGAAGAAACTGGCCGCGCTCGCTGTCGAGCGCCAGTGCGGACGCTTCGAATGGTCGGTGCTGGACTGGAATCAGAACGCCATCGACTTCTACGAGAAGATGGACGCGACCGTGCTGCCGGACTGGCGCGTCGTGCGCATCACCGGCGATTCGCTGGATCGTCTCGCGAACGGCGCGGGTTGAGCGCGCTTCACAAGTCGTCGTCGCTTTCGGGTGAGGACGACAGATCGCCCAGCACGCCCGCCGCCTTTTCGTGCGGCAGCGCCTCGACGTCGCGCAGGCGCTTGCCCATCTGACGCGTGCGCGTCTGCGCCGCTTCGATCGACCGCGTGACGGTTTCAAGTTGCGCCTTCGTGCGCGCGAGCACGTCGCCGAACTTGCCGAACTCCGTCTTTACCGCGCCGAGCACCTGCCAGACTTCGCTCGACCGCTTCTCGATGGCGAGCGTCCGGAATCCCATTTGCAAACTGTTGAGCAGCGCGGTGAGCGTCGTCGGGCCGGCCACGCTCACGCGATACTCGCGCTGTAAGAAGTCGCTCAGGCCCGGACGACGCAGCACTTCGGCGTACAAGCCTTCGGTCGGCAGAAAGAGCAACGCGAAGTCGGTCGTGTAAGGCGGCGCGACGTACTTCTGCGCGATCGCCCGCGCCTCGGCGCGCAAACGCCCTTCGAGTGCGCGCGACGCTTCTTCGACCGCGACAGGATCGGCGCGCTCCTGCGCGTCGATAAGACGCTCGTAGTCTTCGCGCGGAAACTTGGCGTCGATGGGCAACCACACCGGCGTAGCCACATCGCCCGATGAACCGGCGATACCCGGCGCGTCATGCCGCCCCGGCAGCTTGATCGCGAACTCGACGCGTTCGTTGCTGTTCGGCACCGTCGCGACGTTCTTGGCGTACTGATCGGGCGTGAGCAACTGCTCCAGCAGCGATTCGAGCTGCACCTCGCCCCAGATGCCGCGCGTCTTGACGTTGGTGAGCACCTTCTTCAGATCGCCGACGCCCGCGGCCAGCGACTGCATTTCCCCCAGCCCGCGATGCACCTGCTCCAGCCTCTCCGACACGAGCCGGAACGACTCGCCGAGCCGCTGCTCCAGCGTCGCGTGCAGTTTCTCGTCCACGGTGCGGCGCATTTCGTCGAGTTTCGCGGCGTTGTTCGCTTCGATGTCCTTCAGACGCGCTTCCAGCGTCGCGCGGACTTCCGTCAGGCGCCGGTCGTTGGCTTCGGAAAGCTGCGCGAGATGCAGCGTCATGGAATCGGCGAAGCGCTTCAGCGCGTTGCCCTGGTCCTCGCGCGCCTGCTGGCTTTGCTGCGCGAGCTGCTGCGCCAGGGCGTCGAACTGTGCGTTCTGCACGCTGGACGTGCTCGCCAATTGCGTCGCGAGCGTCTGATGAAATTGCGAGAAGCCGCCCTGCGATTCCATGCGCGAAACGCGCGCGTGTTCCGCGATATCGCCACGAAGCCCCCGTTCGAGCCGCTCCTGCGCGCGTGCATGCGCCTCACCCATGTCGTTCACGCGATCGGTGAGCGCGGCGAATTCCTCGTCGATATCGACATGCGCGCCACGCCGCATGACCGCGGCGAGCGCAACCAACGCGACGACGAGCGCGACCGCCAGCAACGCGATTGCGCCGTACAGCAGTTCGATCATGAGCCGAGCACGCCAGGGTTGATCGGATTCGGCGGATTGCCCGCGCGCGGGCCTTGGCCCAACGCGGCGATCAGATTGTCGGCAGCAAGGTTCGCCATCGCGCGACGCGTCGTCTCGGTCGCGCTCGCGATATGCGGCGTGAGCACGACGTTCTCGAGCGCGAGGAAACCGGGATTCAGATTCGGCTCGCCTTCGAACACGTCGATGCCGGCCGCCGCGATGCGCTTGTCGCGCAGCGCTTCGATCAGCGCCGCGTCATCGACGATTCCGCCGCGCGCGATGTTCGTCAGCGTGGCCGTTGGCTTCATCAGCGCAAGCTCGGCCGCGCCGATCGTGTGGTGGCTTTCCTTCGAGTACGGCAGCACGAGCACGACGTGATCCGCGCGCTTGAGCAAATCTTCCTTCGACGCGTACTCCGCATTGAGCTGCGCCTCGATCTCGGGCGCGACGCGCGAGCGGTTGTGATAGATCACGCGCATGTTGAAGCCGCTCGCACGCCGCGCAAGCGCCTGCCCGATGCGTCCCATGCCGATCACGCCGAGCGTCGAGCCGTACACGTCGACGCCGAGAAACGAATCGAACGACCACTTCTGCCATTTTCCCGCGCGCAGGAAGTGCTCCGACTCGGTGACGCGGCGCGCCGCCGCCATCATCAGCGCCCAGCCGAAATCGGCCGTGCTTTCGTTGAGCACATGCGGCGTATTGGTGCCGAGCACCTTGTGGGCGTCGAACGCCTGCATGTCGAAGTTGTTGTAGCCGACCGCCATGTTCGCCACCGCTTTGAGGTTCGGCGCGCCCGCCAGTTCCTTCTCGCCGACCACCTCGCCGGCCGTGAATGCGCCGTCCTTGTCGGCGAGACGGCGCGCGAATTCGTCTTGCGGCAGCACGTCGCCGAGGTTCACGTCGACTTCGAAATACTGTTTCAGGCGCTCGATCACATCAGGAAACGTAGGACGAGCCACAAGCACTTTCTTCATCGCATGCTCCTAGAAAAATAGCCAGCCGGTGACGGCGAAAAGCGGCAACAGCACGAGGCAGGACCAGCCGAGATAGCCGAAGAAACCCGGCATGCGCACGCCGCGCGATTCCGCGATGGCCTTCACCATGAAATTCGGCGCATTGCCGATATACGAGTTCGCGCCCATGAACACTGCGCCGGCCGAGATCGCCGCGAGCGTCGTGGCGCCCGTGGTCATGAGCGTCTCTGCGTCGCCGCCCGCGAGGTTGAAGAACACAAGATAGGTCGGCGCGTTGTCGAGGAAGGACGACAGCAGGCCCGTCGTCCAGAAGTAGGCGATGTCGATCGGCCTGCCGTTGGCGTCCGACACCGCGCGCACGATCGCGTCGAACGCGCCCGCCTCGCCCGCGCGCAGGATCATGATGACCGGCGCGATGGTCACGAAGATGGCCGCGAAGAGCTTGGCGACTTCCACGATAGGCGCCCAGTCGAACGCATTGCCTGCGCGGGCGCGCTCGGGCGTCAGCGCGAGCGAAGCCAACAGCACGACGACGAGTGCGGCGTCCCGAAGAACGTTCTGCAATTCGACAGGCGTGCCGAACACGTTGAATTCGACGCCCGGCTTCCATAAGCCGCTCATCAACACGAGCGCAACGATGACCGCCATCAGCACGAGATTGATCTTGCCGTCGATGCCGAGCCTCGGCGTGTCCGGCGTCGGATCGAGAAACGGCTTTCGCGCTTCTTCCCTGCTGCGCCAGTAATAGCTGTCGAGCGCGTAGAACAGCACGAGCAGCACGCCGCAGATGAAAAGCATCGGCGGCGCGAGATGCAGCGTCGTCCAGAAGAAACCGACGCCGTTCAGGAAACCGAGAAAGAGCGGTGGATCGCCGAGCGGTGAGAGCGAGCCGCCCGCATTCGCCACGAGAAAAATGAAGAACACCACGACGTGCACGACATGCTTGCGATTGTCGTTGGCACGCAGGAGCGGGCGGATCAGCAGCATGGCCGCGCCCGTCGTCCCCATGATGCTCGCGAGCACCGTGCCGAGGGCAATCAGCGCTGTGTTGACGCGCGGCGAGCCGTGCAGATTGCCTTGCACGCAGATGCCGCCCGCCACCGTATAGAGTGCGGCAAGCAGAATGATGAACGGCACGTACTCTTCGAGCATCGCGTGGACGAGCACGCCGAACGCCGTGCCGATGCCGTACGCAAACGCGAACGGCACGAGGAACGCCAGCGCCCACGCCGCCGCTATCTTGCCGAAATGGGAATGCCACAGCTTGCTTGCGACGAGTGGAAACACCGCAATGGACAGCAGTATGCCGATGAACGGAATGCACCATGTCGCAGACAAGGAAGCGCCGTCGAGTGCGGCGGCCGAAGCATCGGACATCGCGCAGAGCGATAGCAGAAAACCCCAAACGAAACGCGGCACTGTCCTTACGCTCCCCGCACGATGATCGCATGGACGCGATACGGGCCGTGCGCGCCGAGCACGATGGTCTGCTCGATATCGCCGGTGCGGGACGGCCCGGAAATGAAGTTGACGGCACGCGGCAGCTCGCCCCGCTCGGCACGCATCAGCGCGAACGCGTCTTCATGCGCGGCCACGATGCGCGACGCCGGTACGATGGCAATATGCGTCTGCGGCAGAAGCGCGCCCGACGCGGGCGTCTCGGGCCCTGACAGGAGCACGATGGAGCCGGTCTCCGCAGCCGCGCAAAAGCAGCCGGTGATCCCGACGAGGTCCGCATCCACCGGCTTGCGCAGCGACGCCGCGATGCCCGCTTCGCGCCACGGCAAATCAGCGAGCGCGGGCCACGCGACGACCTCGCGCGAAAGCTGCAGTGTGTCCAGATAGCGTGCGGCTTCGGCCGGGGCATCGGCCAGCGTCTCGACTTCGGCGACGCTCGTCGAAAGACGCTCGGCCTCGAGACGAAAGCGCGCGATCAGTTCGTCGCGCGTGACCGGAAGCGGCGGACGCGGCCCAGCGGGATGACGCGCGAGATACTCTTCGGCGGCGGCACGCTCGGCGTCGGTCGGCGCGCCTTGCCTGCCCTGCGCGCTGCGAATGCGCGCGAGAATGTTGCGGCGCGCGGCCGATGTGTCCATGGTGCCGTCCTCGTGATTGAAGCGTGGGAACGTCGCGGCCATGCAACCGCCACGCGAAGCCGATTATATCGACCGGTCCGCGCGCGCGGACCTCGCCCGAACGGCATAGGCCGCGCGCGGTGTCAGCTTTCCTCGACCGGCTGCTCGATGCCGAACACCTGCCGCAGATAGGCGAGATACGCTTTGTCGTCGCACATGTTCTTGCCCGGCGAATCGGAGAGCTTCGCCACCGGCTGGCCGTTGCAGCGGACCATCTTGATGACGATCTGCAGCGGCTGATAGCCGAGATCGTTCGTGAGATTCGTGCCGACGCCGAACGCGAGCTGACAGCGGCCACGGAAACGCTCGTAGAGTTGCAGCACTTTGGGAATATCGAGCGCGTCCGAGAAGACGAGCACCTTCGTGCGCGGGTCGCAGCGGTTTTCTTCGTAATGCTTGATGAGACGCTCGCCCCAGTCGAACGGATCGCCCGAATCGTGGCGCGCGCCGTCGAAGAGCTTGCAGAAGTACATGTCGAAGTCGCGCAGGAACGCCTTCATGCCGTACACGTCCGACAGCGCGATACCGAGGTCGCCGCGATATTCCTTCGCCCACATTTCGAAGCCGAAGATCTGCGAATCGCGCAGGCGGGGTCCCAACGCCTGACACGCCTGCAAGTATTCGTGCGCCATCGTGCCGAGCGGACGCAGGCCGTGCTTCATCGCGTAGAACACGTTGCTCGTGCCCGCGAACTGTTCGCCGAGCCGCTCCTTGAGCGTCAGCACCACTTCCTCATGCCACTGCTTCGAAAAACGGCGGCGCGTGCCGTAATCGGCGATCTTGCAGTCGGAATACTCGGGCGGCGTGGCGAGCAGCTTGATCTTGTCGCGCAGGCGCTCGCGCCCGGTTTCGTACTCCGGCTGGCGCTGCGTGTTGCGGAAGTAGACTTCGTTGACGATGGCGAGCACCGGAATCTCGAAGAGAATCGTATGCAGCCACGGACCTTCGATCAGAATGTCGATTTCGCCGTTGTTCTTCGGCGACGGCGAGATCTGAATGGACTTCTCGTTGAGATGAAAGAGCGCGAGGAAGTCGATGAAATCGCTCTTCATGAAGCGCATGCGCCGCAGATAGTCGAGCTCTTCTTCACGGAAGCGCAGATTGCACAGTTGGCGCACTTCGTCGCGAATCTCGTCGATGTACGGCACGAGATCGACATTCGGCGTGCGGCAGCGGAACCGATATTCCACGTGCGCAGCCGGGAAGTGATGCAGCACGACCTGCATCATCGTGAACTTGTAGAGGTCGGTGTCGAGCAGCGAATTGATGATCATGGTTTGACTGGAACATCGAGCGATGAGACCGCGCGCCGTCTTGCTGCGGCGTGCCTTTGGTCCATGTTACCCGAATGCGCGCGCCGGCAAGACGCTTGCCGACCCTTTTTGGCAACCGCGCATACATACATTGCAAAACGATATAAGGCACGTCCCGCGGCGCTCGCGCCCGTTTTGACCGTTACGCTACAATACGCGTTTCGGCGCGCGAACTCGCCCTGGGCCACATAGCCTGCCGGACGCCGCCTCCACGAATTGCGCATGCAGGAGCCTGAATGACTCACGTTGTGACCGAAAGCTGCATCAAGTGCCGCTACACCGACTGTGTGGATGTGTGCCCGGTGGATTGCTTCCGTGAAGGTCCCAACTTTCTCGCGATCGATCCGGACGAGTGCATCGACTGCGCCGTGTGCGTGGCCGAGTGCCCTGTGAATGCCATATACGCCGAAGAAGACGTGCCCGGCGACCAGCAGCAGTTCATCGAACTGAACGCGGACCTCGCGCGCAACTGGCCGAGCATCACGAAGACGAAAGCGCCGCTGCCCGAAGCCGACGAATTCAAGGACGTGAAGGACAAACTGAACCTGCTGGAGCGTTGAGGCGAACGGGCGTCCTTCTGCGGTCGGCTTCTGCGGTCAGTGCTAGGACGAGTTCGCGCCGGTGCAAAAAGGTGTTTCGAGTGAAGAATCGGCGTTGACAGGGTAAGAGACGCTCCCTATAATTCCGCTTCTCTGCTGTAGATGTTCCCCGATAGCTCAGTCGGTAGAGCGCCGGACTGTTAATCCGTAGGTCCCTGGTTCGAGCCCAGGTCGGGGAGCCAAAAAAATTCAGCAAAGCCCAGTCAATTCACTGGGCTTTTTATTCAGTATCACCGTTGTAGATGTTCCCCGATAGCTCAGTCGGTAGAGCGCCGGACTGTTAATCCGTAGGTCCCTGGTTCGAGCCCAGGTCGGGGAGCCAAAAGCTCCAAGCAAAAAGCCCAGTCACGTGACTGGGCTTTTTGCTTTCTGAACGTCCGTCGGCGTTGCATCGGGTGGTTTAAGCAGACACTCCGTTTCCGTTTGTATAATTTTGTCACTTCTTGTGACACAACTATCGACGGCGACGCGAAGGGGCAACCGCACATGCGCTGGCTAGTTCTCGTGATCTTTATTGCGTGTGCTGCATACACGCACTGGCGGGGCAAGGTTCGCCACGGTTTTTTCCGGCAGCTTTCCGACCACTCGACGTTCATGTCGCCCGTGAACGGCTTCGTCTATCTCTTTTCGCGCGTGCCTTCCACGCCGTACCTTCAGCCGTCGCTTTTTCCGGATCTCGCGCCGATCAAGGCGCACTGGCAGACGATTCGCGCCGAAGCGCTCGCGCTGCATGAGGCGAGCAAAATCCAGGCGGCTGGCGCGTACAACGACATCGGCTTCAACTCGTTCTTCCGGCGCGGCTGGCGGCGCTTCTATCTAAAGTGGTACGACCGGCCGCATCCGTCGGCGGTCGCCGTATGCCCGAAGACGCTCTCGATCCTTCAAAACATCCCGAGCGTGAAAGCCGCGATGTTTGCCATGCTGCCGCCCGGCGGCACGCTCACGCTGCATCGCGATCCGTACGCCGGGTCGCTGCGCTATCACCTCGGGCTCGTGACGCCGAACGACGACGGCTGCGCGATCGTCGTGGATGGCGAGCGGTACTCGTGGCGCGACGGCGAGGAAGTCGTCTTCGACGAAACCTATCTGCACTGGGCCGAGAACACGACGGACAAAGAGCGCATCATTTTGTTCTGCGATATCGAGCGGCCGATGAAATACCGCTGGGCGCAGGCAGTGAACAACGCGGTCGGCGGCTTTCTGATGCGCGCGGCGGCCTCGCCGAACGAAACCGGCGACCGCACCGGCGGATTGAATCGCGCGTTCAAGTATCTGTATTCGGTTCGGCTCGTCGGCAAGCGGCTCAAGGCGTGGAACCGGACCGTGTATTACATCGTGAAGTGGCTGCTGTTCGGCGGCATCGCGGTGGCAATCTTCTGGCGCTACTGAATCCACACGACGGTCAGCGAGCGCACGCCCTGCGCGCCGCGAATCAGCACGCCTTCGATATCCGCCGTCGCGGACGGACCCGTCACCAGCACGGCGTAGCGCGCCGACTGGAAGTCGGGCCGTCGGTACACCTGCTGCAAGCCGTCGACAAGCTCCGCCGGATCGAGCAGCACGACGAGATGCTGCACGAGATAGCCGATCGAATTGACGACGTACTCGTCTTCGCTGAACCACACGGACCCCGTCTCCGCGACGCCGAAGCGCCCGCGCACGACGCCCACATCGACATCCTGTAGCGACGCGGGCGACGTTTCCGGCGAGAGCACGCGCGTGCCTTCGATACCCGGCACGGCGGAGGCCACCACCGCATCCGCGCCGAAACGCGCGGCGATCATCTCCTTCACTTCGTCGAGGCTATGCGCGTGCGCCGTTGTGCCGCCCATCGCCGTCAGCGCGGCGATGAAGCGCGTCTGCAGATCGCCTTCGGGCGACGGGAAAATCGGCAATTCGGGACGCGGACGCGCTGCGGGCTGCGCGGCGCGAATTTTCGCGAGAAAGGCATCACGGGTCGTCATTTGGCGGGCTTCCGATTTTTCTTGTACCACTCGTGGAAGGTCTCGGCGGGCGCTTCGGGCAAGTCGCGCCCGCGTCCCCAGATGTTGAGCGGGTTGTACAGCACGAAGTTCGGCAGCCGCTTCAACGCGCCGCCGAGCGACGCCACCGTCGCGCGATACAGCGTCGGGCTCGCGAGCAGACGCCCCGCCATCTTCAGCACTTCCTGCTTCACGAACGGCACTTCGTGACGCTCCGCAATCACCGCGCGCCACTTGTAGATCTGCTCGTGAATGTTGACCTTCGTCGGGCAGACGTTCGTGCAACTGCCGTTGAGCGTCGAGGCGAACGGCAGGCTGCTGTAGCGCTTGAGGTCGTAAGTCGGATTGATGATCGCGCCGATCGGCCCCGAATACGTGCCGCCGTACGAGAGCCCGCCGCTTCGCCGATACACCGGACACGTGTTCATGCACGCGCCGCAGCGAATGCACTTGAGCGAATACCAGAAATCGTCGAGTGCGAGCCGCTCGGAGCGGCCGTTGTCGACGAGAATGAAGTGCATCTCCGTGCCCGGCCGCGGCGCGCGAAAGTGCGACGTGTACTGCGTGATCGGCGAGCCGAGCGCGCTGCGCGAAAGCATCCGCACGAACACGCCGAGATCGGCGATGCTCGGAATCAGCTTCTCGATGCCGATGGACGCGATATGCAGCGGCGGCACGTTCGCGGACAGATCCGCGTTGCCCTCGTTCGTGCAGACGACGACCGTGCCCGTCTCCGCCACCGCGAAGTTGCAGCCGGTCATCCCGGCCGTCTTCTCGCGCACGAAGTACGGCCGTGTGTTCATGCGCTGGCTTTCCGCGAGATAGTGAATGTCGCTGTTCTTCGGATCGGTGCCGATGGTCTTGCCGAACAGTTCGGCCACGTCCGCGCGCAGCTTGTGGACGGCCGGCACGACCATATGGCTCGGGTCCTGATGATCGAGCTGCTGGATGCGCTCGCCCAGATCGGTTTCCATCACCGTGATGCCGCGCGGCTCCAGATAGTCGCGCATGTAGCATTCGTCGGTGAGCATCGACTTGCTTTTGACGAGCGTGGTCATGCCGCGCTCGCTCATCAGCTGGTAGACGAGCGCGTTATGCTCTTCCGCGTCCGCCGCGAAATGCACGACGACGCCGTTCTTCTCCGCCTGATCCGCGAACTGCGCGAGATAGTCGGCGAGATGGGACAGCGTGTGTTCCTTGATGCCCGAGGCCAGATCGCGCAGCGTTTCCCACTCGGGAATACCGTGCGCCTGCGCGTCGCGCTTCGAACGCAAGTCCCAGAGCCGCTTGTCGTGGAACGCCACGTGATCCGTCTTCTGCAGGAACGCGCCCGCAGCCTTAGCATGATCGATGCGAACGGTCTTCGTCATGCCCGCGCTCCGTTCAGAACCTGCGCAATGTGGATGAACTTCGCGTCGAGCTTCATGCGCTCCGCGCAGCCCTGCTGATGCATGAGACACGACATGTCGCCCGAGACAATGTACTCCGCGCCCGCGCCGATGTGATCGCGCACCTTGTCCTGTCCCATGCGCACCGACACGGCCTCTTCGGTGACGGAGAACGTGCCGCCGAAGCCGCAGCATTCGTCCGGCCGCGCGGGCGAGACGAACTCGATGCCCTTCACGCGTTCGAGCAACGCGCGAGGCTTCGAAAACGGCGTGCCCGCGACTTCCGAATTCGATGTCTCGCGCAGATGCCGGACCGCGCTGCAACTGTTGTGCAGCCCGACGCGATGCGGAAACTCGGCCCACGGGAAGTCGCGCACCTGCAAAACGTCGTGCAGGAATTCGACCAGTTCATAGGTGCTTTTGCGCACCTTCTGCACCGCACTCGTCTGCTCGATGGCCGTGAAATGCTCGCGCACGTGATGCGTACAACTCGCCGACGGCCCGACCACATAGTCATAGTCCGCGAAGTTGCGGGCGAACACGCGCTCCGCGCCGGCGGCGTCGGCGTGCGCGCCGCTATTGGCCATCGGCTGTCCGCAGCACGTCTGGTCTTGCGGATAGTCGACATCGAGGCCGAGCCGCTCCAGCAATTCCAGCGTGGCGATGCCGATCTGCGGATAAAAGGCATCGATGAAACAAGGCACGAACAGGGCAACTTTCATGGGGATCGGTTTGCGGAGCGTCCGCGTTGGTCTGCTTGGTCTGACCAAGACTTTAGGGATGCGGCGCTTTCGTGTCAAACTAGGGTAATCCAAAGCCTCGCACAGCGTCGCACCGAACGATGACCTTCCAGCCCGTCCACTCTCACGCCTACGCCCGCGTGCGCCTCTCCGATGTCGTGTCCGGCCAGATTCGCCAGCTCATTTCGAACGGCACGCTGCTGCCCGGCCAGCGCCTGCCCGCCGAGCGCGATCTCGCGGAGCAGTTGAACGTGTCGCGGCCGTCCTTGCGCGAGGCGCTCATTCGTCTCGAATCGGACGGATTCATCCGCGCGGCGGGGCGCGGCGGTTTCGTCGTGTCGGATGTCACAGCGCCGCTCGTCTCGCATCCGCTTGCTGCGCTGCTCGAACAACAGCCCGACGCGAGCGCCGACGTGCTCGAACTGCGTCACGGCCTGGAAACGCTCGCCACGGCCTACGCCGCCGAGCGCGCCACCGATGCCGATCTGGCGCGCATCGCCGCCGCCTTCGATGCGCTGCAGGCCGCGGTCGAGCAGAGAAGCACGCGCATCGCGGAGAAAGACGCGGCGTTCCATCTCGCCATTGCAGACGCGACGCACAACATCGCGCTGACGCACGTGATGCACGGACTGAACGAAGTGATGCGCGAGTCGATGCTCACGTCGCATCGCCTCGTCGATTACGACGACGCCGTGGAAGCCGACCTGCTTGGGCAGCATCGCGCGATGCTCGATGCCATCGTGGCGCGCGATCCGGCGCGGGCGCGCGACTGCGCGGGCGCTCATCTGGACTACGTGCGCGCGCTTTATCGCGACCGGCCGGCAAAGAAAATGCGCGACGCCGTATCCCATGATGGCATGACGAATCCGTAACGCCGCCGTAAGACCCGATAGGACAACGCCTACACGCATTTCGGACACACACTGCTAACGCGAGCTTTCGCGCTCCGCGATACTGGAATCGTCGAAAACAAATGCGAAAGGAGGACGACATGCCTTACCTGCTCGGATGGCTGCTCGGTGTGCCGGTCGTGGTGCTGGTGATCCTTTATCTGATTTTCCATTGATGCGGGAACCGCACGCAGCGGAAGCAACGAAGGGCGTCGCTACAATACGACGCCCTTTTCTTTTTCCCCGTGAGATGCCGATGAAACGCGCCGCACCGTTTGCTTTGACCGCATCGCTCCTGCTTCTCTTCGGCGCAAGGCTCGCGCACGCCGAGGAAATCGCGAGCGTCAACACCAACTTCCGCTTGACCGGCTCGGACCGCGTGAGCGTCGAAGCCTACGACGACCCGCTCGTCTCGGGCGTGACGTGCTACGTGTCGCGGGCGCGCACGGGCGGCGTCAAGGGCACGCTCGGCATCGCTGAAGACCCGACCGAGGCTTCCATCGCATGCCGTCAGGTCGCGCCGATCAAGATCGCACAGCCGCTCAAACAGAAGACCGACGTGTTCACGGATCGGATGTCGTTCATCTTCAAGACGCTGCATGTGGTGCGTATCGTCGATACGAAGCGCAACACGCTCGTGTATCTGACGTACAGCGACCGCGTCACGAGCGGCAGCGGGAAGAACAGTGTCACGGCAGTGCCGGTGCCCGAAGGCACGACGATTCCGGTCAAGTGAGCGAGCCGCGTCGTCGCGGCCCGCACAAGTGCAGTGAGCACGATGGCCGAGGCGACGCCATCCGGCAGCATCCGCGGAATGCACTCGCCGCGCTTTGCGCCGCACGATGAAGCGGTAGACTGAGAGATTAGCCCTCAAGCCCGCGCATCTACCGATGACCGCACCACGCTTTCGCAACGCCGCGCGGTACTGGCGCTCGCCGCTCGTGCCGGACGCGGACATGGTCACGGCCGAGTACTACGACCACGCGTTCACGCCGCACTGGCACGACGCGTACACGGTGCCTGTCATCGAAGCGGGCGCGGAGTGCTACGACTATCGCGGCGCGCATCATGTGGCGGAAGCGGGATCGGTGCCGGTCATCAATCCCGGAGAGGTGCATACGGGCGCACGGGCCGTCGATTCGGGATGGCGTTATCGCGTGTTCTATCTGCCGGTGCCGTTCGTCGAAGGGCTGGCGTGCGAATTGTCGCCGCACGCCCCGTCGCCTTGGTTCGCAGCCGACATCATCCGCGATGACGACCTCGCCCGCCGGCTCTTGCGCGCGCATCGGGCGCTGGAAAGCCTGACGAGCGATGCCGCGCGCGCCGATCCGCTCGCCGCCGAAACGGCGCTCGTCGATGCCGTCATGACGCTGCTCGCAAGGCATGCGCGGGAACGCCCGTCGTGCGCGCCGCCCGCCGCCGATGCCGTCCGCGTCGCCACGATGAAATCCCGCCTCGCCGACGATCTGCTCGAACCCGTCACGCTCGCCGAACTGGCGCGCACGGTCGGCCTCTCGACCTTTCACGCGGCGCGGCTTTTCACGCGGGAAACCGGTCTCGCGCCGCATGCGTGGCGTAATCAGTTGCGGATTGCGCGGGCGCTGCCTGCGTTGCGCGCGGGGGCGTCCGTCGCGCATGTCGCGGCGGCCAGCGGGTTCACCGATCAGAGCCACTTCACGCGGCATTTCAAGCGGGCGTTCGGGGTCGCGCCGGGGCGCTGGCGGTGATCGGCGGGGCGCCACCGCAAGAACGTACAAGCCTTCGCACGCACGCCGTCTTATCCTCCACGCATCAGGAGGACGATCTTGAACGCACCATCCGGCAACGCCTGGCGGGAACTCGCCGCCGGCGCACGCGACACCATTCCGATGATGATCGGCGCCGCGCCCTTCGGCGTGATCTTCGGCACGCTCGTCACGGCCAGTCCGCTCGCGCTCTGGCACGGCCAGCTGATGTCGCTCGTGGTCTTCGCCGGCTCGGCGCAGTTCATTGCGGTCGGCATGATCGCGGGACACGCGAGCTTTGCCGTCATCTGGGCGACGACCTTCGTCGTCAATCTGCGCCATGTGCTCTATTCGGCGACGCTCGCGCCCTACGTCGCGCATCTGCCCGCGCGCTGGCGCTGGGCGCTGGCGGGGCTTCTGACCGACGAAGTGTTCGCCGTCGCCTACACGCACTATCGGGCGCGCGCGCCGGGCGAGACGGGACCGCACTACTTCCTCGGTTCCGGCCTCGCGATGTATGTCAACTGGCAAGCATGGACGCTCATCGGGCTTTTCTTCGGCGCCGCGTTTCCGGGCCTGAAATCGCTCGGCCTCGATTTCGCGATGGTCGCCACATTCATCGCGATCATCGTGCCGCAACTCGTGGCGCTGCGCTTCGTCGCGGCGGCGCTGGCCTCGGGTGTGCTGTCGTTCGCGTGGCAAGGCTGGCCGTATAAGCTCGGGCTGCTCGCGGCGGTGCTCGCGGGCGTCGGCGTCGGCTTGCTGTTGACGGTCATCGAACCCAAACCGCGCATGAAAGACGCGAAGGAGCGCGCGCAATGAACTACGTGGTCCTGATCGTCGGCATGGCGCTCGTCACCTACCTGATTCGGGCGGCCGTGTTCGTGCTCGGCGAACGGCTGTCGTTCGCACCCGTCGTGCGCACGGCGCTCGGCTTCGTGCCGGTGACGGTGCTCACCGCCATCATCGTGCCGATGACCGTTTCGCCGCACGGCAACGGCGCCGAACTGACGTGGCGCAATCCGCAACTCGTCGCGGCGGCGGTCGCCATCGTCGTATGCGCGCTCACGCGCCGCGCGCTGCTGACGATCGCCGTGTCGCTCGGCGTGTTCTTCGTCTGGCAGCTCGTCGTGCTGCGCTAAACGCCAAACCGAGGCGCCTTTCAAGAGCCCTCAAGTTTCCGGCCGGCCCGCCGTTATCTGAAACGAATGGACTCCGCCCGCGCGGCGGGCCGACAGCACTTCCCGCCCTCGGGCCAGCCGAGCGCGGAACCGGAAACCGACATGCGTCAAATCACCCTTTCGTTGCGCGACGAGACCATCGCGTCGCTGAATCGCGACTTCGAGGCGTTCCTGCGTCTGTCGCTCAAGCTCGACCCGCAGTTCATCACGCCGTCGTTCGAGGACTATCTGCGCGCGAAGCTGCTCGACAACGACACGCCCCTCACCGAGCAGGCCGTGCAGCGCATGCTCACGCACGGCCAGTATGCGTGGGCCAAGCGCGCGCTCGACAAGGAGTTCCCGGACGTCGTCGAAATTCTGATCCGGCAGGCGGCCGAGCACGGTTTCGCGTTCGCGATCCGCTCGGACTGGAGCGCCGAAGATCTGGTGAAGGCTTCGCGCGAGTGGGCGACGGCCATCGTCACGGAAGCCAACGGCGATGCATCGCAGGTAGACGTGCTCGCCTCGCAGATCAAGTCCGCGGCGATGGATATCCGCGAAGTCGAACAGAAAATGCAGACGCCCGCCTGGCGTGTTGCCGATTCACTGCGCCAGCGCGTATTCGAAGCAAAGATCGCAGTCGAAACGAACGTCGGCTCGGCTGCGCGCGAAAAGCTCGGCGAACTGCGGGCGCTGCTGCGGCTCGGCATCTTCTACGGATCGATTCAGAAGCAGGAAGCACAGCAACTGCTCGAATATCTGCGCTCGCTGCGGCCGGAGCTTTTCATCGACGAACCGTACGACGGCTTCACGCGCTTTGCGGCGTGGCTGCGCAGCATCTTCGGCAGCGCGCCGCGCACACCGCGCGCTTCGCGCGCCTCGCGCTGAAGCGCCGCCACCCTACTCCCACATTCCCTTCAGACGCGCGGCGATATCGATCTTCGCTTTCGCCGCCGCAGCAAGCCCCGCAGCGGTCGGCGGTGCGGCGACCGGCACCGGCGGCCACGCGCCTGCCTCGAAGTGCTGCATCAGATGCGGCGGAATGAACCGTGTGCGCTGCGCCCACACGTGGCGGTCGCCGAGATTCGTCTGGTTGTGCACATAAAACCGCTGCGGCGTGACGATGTGCAGGTCTTCCTTCGCGCGCGTCATCGCCACATACAGCAGGCGGCGCTCTTCGTCGATTTCCTCGTCGCTGCCCGTGCCCATGTCGGACGGAATGCAGCCGTCCACGCCGTTCAGCACGAACACGTTGCGCCACTCCTGCCCCTTCGCCGAGTGGATGGTCGAAAGAATCAGATAATCCTCGTCGATGAGCGGCACGCCCGATTCGTCGCTCGTCGCGTCGGGCGGGTCCAGCGTGAGTTCGGTCAGGAAACGCTCGCGCGTCGGGTACGTCGACGCGATGCTTTCCATCTGCAACACATCGCCGATGCGGATTGCCGCGTCTTCGTGATTGCGCTCGAGGTGCGGCTCGTACCAGCGGCGGATCATCTCGAATTCGGCGGGCCACGGCGATTCGCGGCCGCACAGCTTGCCCATGAGCGCGACGAAGCGCGGCCAGTCTTCGCTCGCGCGCGCGGGTGCGCCGAACGCCGCGAGCGCATTCGGCGCGCGTTCGGCCTGCGCGACGCTATCGAGCAAACGCCCGGCAATCGCCGGCCCGATGCCCGGCAGCAGTTGCGCGACGCGAAAGCCCGCGACGCGATCGCGCGGATTTTCGGCCCAGCGCAGCACCGCGAGCACGTCCTTGACGTGCACGGAATCGAGGAACTTGAGGCCGCCGAACTTCACGAACGGGATGTTGCGCCGCGTGAGTTCGATTTCGAGCGTCGCGCTGTGATGCGCCGCGCGAAAGAGCACTGCTTGCGACTTGAGCTTCATGCCGCCCTCGCGCGCCTCCAGCACTTTCTCGACAACATAACGTGCCTGGTCCGCCTCATCCGCGACGGACACGACGCGCGGCTTCTGCGCCGATGCCTTGTCGGTCCACAGATCCTTCGTGTAACGCTCGGCGGCGAGCCCGATCACCGCGTTCGACGCTTCCAGGATCGGCTGCGTCGAACGATAGTTGCGGTCGAGCGTGACGGTCGCGGCGGGCGGATCGAAATGCTGCGGAAAGTCGAGGATATTGCGCACCGTCGCGCCGCGAAACGAATAGATGGACTGCGCGTCGTCGCCGACGACGGTGAGGCCGCGCCCGTCCGGTTTCATCGCAAGCAGGATGGTGGCTTGCAGGCGGTTCGTGTCCTGATATTCGTCCACGAGCACGTGGTCGAAGCGGCTCGACAAGTCGGCCGCGATGCTCGGCTCGGCGGCGAGGTGCGACCAATAGAGCAACAGGTCGTCGTAATCCAGGACGCTTTGCGCCTGCTTCGCGCTCACGTAGGCGGCGAAAAGGCGTTTGAGATCCGCTTCCCACTCGCGGCACCACGGGTACGACTGGTCGAGCACGGTTGCGAGCGACGCGCCCGTGTTCACCACGCGCGAGTAGATGGCAAAGCACGTGGACTTGGCCGGGAACCGCTTCTCTTTGGCCGAGAGCCCGAGTTCGTGCCGCACGAGATTCATCAGGTCGGCGGAGTCTTCGCGGTCGTTGATGGTGAACGACGGCGCGAGGCCGACGAGATCGGCGTAATCGCGCAAGAGCCGCGCGCCGATGCCGTGAAACGTGCCGGACCACGTGAGCCCCTGCGCGATGGCGCTCTTGTTGCCGAGCGCGTTCGTCGCGATGCGCGTCACGCGACGCGTCATTTCGAGCGCCGCGCGGCGCGAAAACGTCAGCAGCAGAATGCGATGCGGATCGGCGCCCTTCACCAGCAGATGCGCGACGCGGTGCGCGAGCGTGTTCGTCTTGCCGGACCCTGCGCCTGCGATCACGAGCAATGGACCGGCGCAGCGCCCCGGCGCGTCGACGCCGAATTCGACCGCCCGGCGCTGCGCATCGTTGAGCTTGGCAAGATAAGCGGCGACTTGCTCCGAGGAGGCGTCGGCGGTGGCGGTGTCGTCCGGAAGGGTCAGCACAGAGAAAAGCGGGCGTCGAAGAAGTGACGCATACTGTATATCCATACAACCCGCGCACGCAAGTCTTTGCCGCGGCACGTCTTTCGGTCGACGGCCGCGGCTTACCAGGACGCGCCTGATCGACCTTAATCGACCTCAATCGGCCTTCTTCGCGTCCTTCAGATTGGCCTTGGCCGCCGCTTCGTTCGCTTCCGATTGCGACTCGGTCTTCTTCTTGTCCGCCTTCGCCTGCGCGACGGCGGCGTCCTTGTCGGCTTCGGCCTGCTTCTTCGCGGCCTTTTTGTCGGCGTGGGTCGGCGCGTCGCTCGTCGTCTGCGCGAAAGCCGATGCCGCGCTCACGCTCGTCAGTGCGCCCGCGATGAGCGCAGCCAGCAGTGCATGGGTGCGTCGATTCATGGCGTCCTCCGTGGGTCTTGTTGTGGTCGTTGTGCTTGCACCGCGAAGCCGGTCAAATCAAGGCTTCGCGGCGTTCACGCGATTATTGCTGCTCGCCTTCATCCTTCGGCGTGCGGTCGGTCGCGGCGTTCAGGTCGTCTTTCGCGGCGGCCTTGTCGGCCTTGCGATTGATCTTCGCGTTGCGGACCTGCTCCTTGTACTGCTGCTTGGCCTGCTTGTCGGCAGCCTTCATCTCGGCCTTCGACGCCTTCTTGGACGCGCGATATTCGGCGTTCGCCTGGGCGTCGGCATTGCGCTTTTGAACCAGCGGATCGGGCGATGCCGGGGCGACCACGTTCTGCGGCGGCGGCGACACTTGCTGCTGCGCCTGCATCGGGGCCTGGCCGGGAGCCGAGTCCGTCGGCTGGGCGGTTTGCGCCTGTGCGCCGGTGGCGGCCAGCGTGGCGAAAGCTGCACCGATCATCAGAATTCGAGCCTTAGTCATGAGCTTGTCCTCTCTGGGTGTGTCGGCCAGACGCGTTTCAGGAAAACCTGAGCGCGGTGACGCGACTTGTCGTTTAGAAGATGACCGAAGCTGCATCGATCAAACGTACAGACCAGCCGGACGACGCGCGAGTTTCGCGAAACCAGTCATTGTTACCGACGGTTTCACTTCGCTACATCTTGTTCGTCCGACGAATCGACGGTCGATTTCGATAGAGCACGGCACGTGCCCGTAGGTCGCGGGGGCGCTGGTTTATCATGGTGGTCTTTGCGCCGCTCAAACGCCCGTCCGCCATGCCGCAGCTTCAATTCACCCTCACGGGTGACTACGTCGAACTCCACAATCTGCTCAAGCTGATGGGCCTCGCCGACAGCGGCGGCTCCGCGAAGGCGCGCGTCGCGATGGGCGACGTGACCGTCGACGGCCAAGTGGAACTGCGCAAGACGTGCAAGATCCGCGCAGGTCAGGTCGTGATGCTCGACGGCCAGAAGATTCGCGTCCGCGCGCCCGGCTGATTCCTTTGCGCTCATGCGCCCGCCGATTGCGAAAAGCCAGCCATAACAAGGTGCGTCATCGACATGCCGCGCGCGAGGCAATAAGCTAGGCGTCTTTCGTTCCGGTTTCAGCGCGGGCCTACCTGCGAGTTTGCGCGCCCGTTCCGCTCATTTCCTCGATCATGCAATCGCACACCAGCCGCGCGACACGCGCGCATAGGCGACACCCCAGCCTGTCTCGCCACGCCGTCGATACCGCGCGCCTCGCCGCGCCGCTTGCCATCGCGCAACTGTCGCAAATGGCGATGGGCGTCACCGATACGATCCTGCTCGGCTCGCTAGGCCCCGACGCGCTCGCGGCGGGCGGTCTGGGCGCCAACATGTTCTTCGTCGTGGTAACGCTGCTGCAAGGCGTGCTCACGTCGGTGAGCGTGGCCGTGGCGCATGCGCGCGGCGCGGACGCCGAAGAGCGCGTGCCGGGCATCTACTGGACGGGGCTCGTGCTGTCCGTATTGCTTGCCGTGCCCGCGTTCGTGCTGCTGTCCTGCGCCGAGCCGATCCTGCTCGCGTTCCACGAACCCGCGACGCTCGCGCACAACGTCGGCGAGTACTGCGCGGTTTTGCGCTGGAGCACGCCGGGCAGCCTGATCGGCATCGGCATGATGCGCGCGTTCTTGCCGGCCATCGGCGCGGCGAAGCGCCTGCTGTGGGTGTCCATCGGCGGCGTGTTCGTCAACGGCTTTCTGAACTACGGGCTGATCCACGGCGCATACGGCCTGCCGCGAGAAGGCTTTCTCGGTTCCGCTGCGGCGACCGCGATCACCGTCTGGCTGACCGCTTTGTCGCTCGTCGCGCTGCTGCATCTGCGTCCGCGCTACCGGCATTTCGTCGCCGCGGCGCGGCCGCATCTGCCGCTCATGGGCGAACTCTTCGGCATCGGCTGGCCGGTCGCGATCACGTATGGCGTCGAATCGACGCTCTTTCTCGCCACCGGCATGATGGTCGGTCTGCTCGGCGAAGCGCCGCTCGCCGCGCATCAGATCGCGCTCAACGTGGCGTCGGCGGCCTTCATGGTGCCGCTCGCCATCGGACAGGCGGCGAACGTGCGCGTCGGCTACTGGGCCGGCGCGGGCGTGCCGGTCGCCGCGCGCCACGCGGGCTTCGTCGCGCTGGCGCTCGGCGTGGGCTTCATGATGTGCTCGGGGCTCGTGTTGATTATCGTGCCGCGCGCGATCGTCGGGCTGTATCTGCATCTCGACGATCCCGCGAACGCGCGAACCGTCGCGCTTGCCGCATCGCTTCTGAGCGTTGCGGCGGTGTTCCAGATCGTCGACGGTATGCAGACGGTCGGCTCAGGCTGTCTGCGCGGACTGAAAGACACGCGTGTGCCGATGCTTGCCGCCGCGTTCGGCTACTGGGGCGTCGGCTTTCCTACCGGTTATGTGCTCGCATTTCACTTCGAGCTGGGTGCCAAAGGATTGTGGTGGGGGCTCGCGGCGGGACTGGCGAGCGTCGCCGTGCTGATGACGCTGCGCTTTCATCGCATCAGCAAGCGGATGGTGGAAACGGGCGTCGCGCGTGCAGCCGCGAGCGTCGATGGCGCGCCGAAAAGCGTCGCCTGAGCGGTTCACCTGCCACGGCATATGCAAAGCAAGATTGCTTGGTTGGTCCGTGGAGCACGCCTTGTTAGGATGAACCCGTCTCCTCCTTGAGACTTTTTCCAGTAACAGGGGTTATAGCCCGCTCTGCCGAGCGGGCTTTTTTTCGGCCTTCGATTCCCGCGCATCGTGCGGTCGCTCGCCTGGCCAGCACGTCAATTCCCCTAAAATATTTTCGAGACGTCGCGTCGGCGAGAACACTTCTTGCTGCGCGCCGAAGCTGCTGTTGCTGTGAACGGTCGCACCGAAGCAGCCGAATCGAACAAACAAAAAAGAGGAAGCGAAGTGTCGGAAAACCGGGGAATTCGCCAAGCCGAATGGGGAGTCGCGCGCGCTTCAGGCGCGACCAAGACAACGAGGTGGCCGAGCTGCAAACACCGCACGCACCGCATCGCGGTCGCGGCGGTCATGGCGATGATCGCCGCAGTCTGCGCCGGTTGCGCGACGCGCCCGCCCGCCACCGCGTTCGATCGCCCGGTGACGCACGCGCTCTCTGCGACCGAGCCGACGCCGTTACAAACGGCGCTTGCGCCGCTCGAAAAGCAGCATCCGGGCGAATCCGCCGTGCGCCTTCTGCCGACCGGGTCGGACGCGCTTCAGGCGCGCGTCGCGCTGGCGCGCGCCGCGACGAAGACGCTCGACATGCAGTACTACATCGCCGAAGAGGACAACACCGGCAAGCTATTGCTCGGCGCCGCGCTCTACGCGGCGGATCGCGGCGTGCGCGTGCGCATGCTGGTGGACGATCTGAACTTCAAGGACATCGACCGCATCATGGCGGCGCTGAACTCGCACGACAACATCGAGATTCGCGTTTTCAATCCTTACGGCAGCGCGCAGCGCAGCTTCGCCGAACGCACGCAGAACTTCTTCACGAAGCTGAACCACTTCACGCGCCGCATGCATAACAAGGCGATGATCGCGGACAACCAGATTGCGATTGTCGGCGGCCGAAATCTCGGCGACGAATACTTCAACGCGAGCCCGACGCTGCAATTTCGCGATCTTGACATGTTCACCGCCGGCCCGGTCGTGCACAAAGTCTCCGCGAGCTTCGACGACTACTGGAACAGCACGCTCTCGTACCCGCTGCGCGTGTTGAACAAACAAAAGTTCGATCCAGCCGATCTCGACAAGACGCGCGAAGACCTGCGCAAGCACTGGCGCGAAGAAGCCGATCCGCTCAACGCCAAGCCGCTCAACGCGACGCCGCTCGCCCAGCAGATCTCGCGCGACGAGATGGGCCTCGTCTGGGCGCGGGCGGAGTTCGAAGCAGATTCGCCGTCGAAAATTGAACATCCGAGCGACGACTACAAGAGCCCGCCGATGACGCGGCTCGCCGAGCTGATGAAAAACGCGCAGAGCGAATTCCTGATCCTCTCGCCGTATTTCGTGCCACACGACGTAGGCGTGAAGGCGCTCGCCGACGTCACGCGCCGCCACGTGCGGGTCGCGGTGCTGACGAACTCGCTCGCCGCCACGGATGCCGTCGCGGTCCAGGCGGGTTACGCGCCGTATCGCATTCCGCTTTTGCGCAACGGCGTGGAGCTGTACGAATTCAAGCCGCTTCAGCCCGAAGGCGAAAGCCGCCCGCCGCCCGGTCTCTTCGGCTCTTCGTCGCGCGCGAGTCTGCATGCCAAGGCGTATGTGATCGATCGGAGTATCCTCGTGATCGGCTCCATGAATCTCGATCCGCGCTCGGCGCGGCTCAACACGGAACTGGCGCTCGTGGTTCACAGCAAGCCGGTCGCGGAGCAAGTCGCCGCGCTCTTCGAGAGAGGCATCTCGCCGAAAGCGAGCTGGCGCGTGGAACTGGCGAGCGCGGCGGTGATGGCGGAACTGCGCCGCACCGGCTCGCCGCAGTCCGGTCTCGTGTGGACTAGTCAGGAAGACATCGGCACGGTGACGTATAACTTCGATCCCGAAGCCGGCATTTACCGTAACGCGATGACGGGCGTTTTCGAACTGCTGCCCGTCGACGAGCAGCTTTGACCACTTCATAGGAACTTCAGGCCATGACACAGAACGCACAGGGCGATGTACGCATGGAGAAGGACACGTTCGGCGAGATCGCCGTGCCCAATGACAAGCTCTGGGGCGCGCAGACTCAGCGGTCGTTGCAGAACTTCAAGATATCGACGGAAAAGCAGTCGCCCGAACTCATTACCGCGCTCGCGATCATCAAGCGCGCCGCCGCCGAGGTGAATCAGGACCTGAAGGTGCTCGACGGGAAGAAGGCGCAGGCGATCATGCAGGCCGCCGACGAGATCATCGACGGTAAGCATCCGGACGAATTCCCGCTCGCCGTATGGCAGACGGGTTCCGGCACGCAGACCAACATGAATCTGAACGAGGTCATCGCCAATCGCGCGAGCGAGTTGCTCGGCGGGCCGCGGGGCGAAGAGCGCCTCGTGCATCCGAACGATGACGTGAACCGCGGCCAGTCGTCCAACGACGTGTTTCCGACCGCGATGCACGTCGCCGCCGCGTATGCCATCGTCAAGCATCTGGTGCCGTCGCTCAAAACGCTGCGCGAGACGCTCGACAAGAAGGCGAAGCAGTTCGCGGATGTCGTGAAGATCGGCCGTACGCACTTGCAGGACGCGACGCCGCTCACGCTCGGCCAGGAGTTTTCCGGTTACGTCGCGCAACTCGATCAGGGCATCCGCCACGTCGAAGCGACGTTGCCGCATCTGTATCAGCTCGCGCAAGGCGGCACGGCGGTCGGCACGGGGCTGAACGCGCATCCGGAATTCGCGGTGAAGGTCGCGCAGACCATCGGCAAGCTCACCGGCCTGCCGTTCGAAACTGCGCCCAACAAGTTCGAGGTGATGGCCGCAGCGGATGCGCTCGTCGCCGCGCACGGCGCGTTGAAGACCGTCGCGGCGAGCATGATGAAGATCGCCAACGACATTCGCTGGCTCGCAAGCGGACCGCGCTGCGGCCTGGGCGAACTTTCGATTCCGGAGAACGAGCCGGGCAGTTCCATCATGCCGGGCAAGGTGAACCCGACGCAGTCCGAAGCCGTGACCATGCTGTGCTGTCAGGTGTTCGGCAACGACGTGGCGGTCAACTTCGGCGGAGCGAGCGGCAACTTCGAGCTGAACGTCTTCCGCCCGATGATCGCGCATAACGTGCTGCAATCGATCCGCCTGCTCGCGGACGGCGCGCAGAGCTTCAACGACAACTGCGCGGTGGGCATCGAGGCGAATCAGGCGCGCATCGACAGCCTGCTCAACGAATCGCTGATGCTGGTGACGGCGCTCAATCCGCACATCGGCTATGACAAGGCCGCGCAGATCGCCAAGAAGGCGCACAAGGAAGGCACCACGCTCAAGGCCGCCGCACTCGCGCTCGGGCACGTGACGGAGCAGCAGTTCGACGAATGGGTGAAGCCGCACGAGATGGTCGGCAGAAAGTAGGCGTTTGCAGCCGTTTGCAGGCGTTCCCGCCCGGCAGGCGCAAGCCGGGCGAGCGCGCCTGCTGCGTCGCGCAGGAGTCACCGCTGGACCGACGACGGCAAGGTGTGCATAGCGCGGCGGAGGTAGCGCAAAAGCGCACTCGCAAACAGAAGCGCGTCGCGCGGAACTCCAGGTCGCGCTCGCGAACGCTGCGTCAGACCTTGCCCGCCGCCACTTCTTCCGGCTTCAGCTCGACGATTGCATCGAGCGCGTCTTTCACGTCCATCGCGTATTTCGCGAGACGCTTCTCTTCTTCCGATTCCGGCACGAACGGCGGCACGGGCGTGGGCTGCCCTTTCTCATCGACGGCAACGAAGACCATCAGACAGTCCGTGGTCTGCTCCAGTTCGCCGACTTTCGGATCGCCCGCGTGCACCGACACGTGGATATGCATGCTGGTGCGGCCCGTCACGACCACGCGCGCGCGCAGTTCGACCAGATTGCCCACGAGAATCGGCCGCCTGAAGCGGATGTTGCCGACGCTCACCGTCACGGCGTACCGTCCGCTCCACATGGCGGCGCAGGCGTAGGCGGTTTCGTCGATCCACTTCATCAGCGCGCCGCCATGCACCTTGCCGCCGAAGTTCACCGAACTCGGCTCGGCAAGGAAACGGAAGGTGGTTTCGGCGCGGCCCGCGCGCAAGGCGGCGGGTGTGGCGGACGGAGTCGGCGTGGTCATGACGGTTCGCAGCTTTGAGATTAAAGCCGCGATTATAGGGCGCGAAAAAATGCCGCTAGTTGTGGACCGTAATGCCCTGATCCATGGTGCCGTACATCGTGATGCTGCCGCCTCCGCCCGCTGACGACGACGCCCCGCCCGCGCAACCGGCGCACAGGACGAGAACGGCGAGCGCGGCTACGGTGATGAGCTTGAACATGCGAATTCCTGCTGCGTGGTGATTCAAGCGACCATTCTAGCGCCGCATCGACATTTCACGCGGATGTGAAACGTCGGTTGCGCATGCGCGCTAGAGTGGTGGCATTCATCGTTGCGCGCTCTCATCGTCATGAATTCCGCTCTCGGAGACGCCCGCTCGCGGCATTTTCCCGGTCTCTCGCGCATCGGCGCGCTGCTCGCCGATCCGGGCCGCGCCGCGATGCTCTGGTCGCTGATGGACGGCACCGCGCGTCCTGCGGGCGAACTGACAATGATCGCGGGCCTGTCGCCCTCCGCGGCGAGCGCGCATCTCGCGCGTCTGACCGAGGGCGGGCTGCTCGCGCTCGAAGTCAGCGGGCGGCATCGGTACTATCGAATTGCGTCGCCGGATATCGCCGCCGCCATCGAGGCGCTTGCGAACCTGGCGCGCGCGAGCGCACCGCAAGCCGCGCCGCCGCGTCCGGCGAGCGCCGTGCCGCTCGAGATGCGCTATGCGCGCACCTGCTACGACCACCTCGCGGGAGAACTGGCCGTGCGGCTTTTCGACGGCATGATCGCGCGCCACTGGCTCGCCGCGCCGGACGCCGGTTTGGCAACGCGTGAACCGTCCGCGCTCGACACCACGCCTGACGGGACGCAGGCGTTCGCGCGGCTCGGCATCGACGTGTCGGCGCAGCGCGCGCGGCGGCGAAGGTTCGCGTGCACGTGCATCGACTGGAGCGAGCGGCGGCCGCATCTGGGCGGCGCGCTCGGCGCGGCATATCTGCAAGCGTGCGAAACGCACGGATGGATCGAACACACGGCGAAGCGTCGCGTGTTGCGCGTGACGCCCGCCGGGCAGCGGCATTTCGGATGGATCGAACACACGGCGAAGCGTCGCGTGTTGCGCGTGACGCCCGCCGGGCAGCGGCATTTCGAAGCGTTTCTTTCCAGGCGCTAAAAACGAAAACGCGCGACCGAGGCCGCGCGTTTGTCAGTTTTGCGTTCGATCAGACCGCCATCGGCGCGCTGATCGGATCGTGATGCCGGTAGCCTTCCAGCGCGAAGTCCTTCGGCTCGACCTTCTCCAGCCATTCTGGCTCGTAGCGTTTGGTGACCGCGTAGTCCGGCACGCGATCCGAAATGATCAACTGCGGCGACGGATACGGTTCGCGTTTCAGCTGCTCGTTCAGCATGTCGAGCTGATTCTCATAGATGTGCGCGTCGCCGATAAAGTAGGTGAACCAGCGCGGCTTGTAGCCCGTGAGCCGCCCGACGAGATGCAGCAGCGCCGCGCCTTCCGTGAGATTGAACGGCGTGCCGAGCCCGACGTCATTGCTGCGGATATACAGGCAAAGCGAAATCTCGCGCTTCGTCACGTTCGGGATGAACTGATACAACAGGTGACACGCGGGCAGCGCGATCTCGTCGAGCTTCGCCGGATTCCACGCGTGAAAGAGAATGCGCCGGTCCGTCGGCCGCTCGATGATGGTATCGAGACACTGGCGCAACTGGTCGATGGCCTTGTACAGCAGCACCTGCTCGCGCCCGTTTTCCACGAAACTCGTCACAAGTTCGTAGCCGCGATTGTTCGCGTCCGCGATCTGGTCGCCCGCGCCGGCGTCGATCAGCTTGTACGCCGGCCAGTTGCGCCATTGCACGCCGTAAACATCGCCGAGATCGTCCGTGCCCCGGCGATAGGGATTCTCGAGCCACTGCGGATTTTCGTTCGCGTTCGCGTCCCACACCTTGCAGCCGAGCGCGCGGAAGTCCGCCGCGCTCTTCGACGCGCGCAGAAAGCCGATCATCTCGCCGATCGCCGACTTGAACGCGAGCTTCTTCGTCGTGACGGCGGGAAAGCCTTCCTGCAAGTCGAAGCGCAACATGGCGCCGGGGATGCTGATGGTGCGGATGCCCGTGCGGTTTTCCTGCCACGTGCCGGTATCGAGGATCGTCTGGACGAGCTCGAGATACTGTTTCATTCGATGTTCCTTGAATGCGGGCACGGGCCACGCGAGAAGAGCCGGAAACCACCGATTTTACCAAGCAGACCCGCGCGCTGCTGCGCTTCGCCAAAAGAAGAACGGGCGCCTTGCGGCGCCCGTTGCGGTGAGGAAAAACGCTGCGTCGGTCAGCCGCGTGTGGCGTGTTCCGGGGGCGCATCCACCTCGATATGACGCATGCCGTGCGCGCTCAGCAGCCGATACAGCGTGACGCGCGAGATGCCGAGTTCGTGCGCCGCATCGCCGAGCCGCCCGCGATGCCGCAGCAACGCGAGTTCGATGGCCTGCCGCTCCGCCGCTTCGCGCGCCTGCGCGAGCGAGACCGGCGCCACTTCGACGTACTCGCCCAGTTCGAGATCGCGCGCGGTGATCTGCCGCCCTTCCGACATCACGATGGCGCGGCGCACGCGGTTGATGAGCTCACGCACATTGCCCGGCCAGCCATAGTTGTGAATCGCGGCGATCGCATCCGGCGAGAAACCGCGCAGGCGGCGGCTCGCGTCCTTCTTGAAGCGGTCCAGCATGTGTTTCGCGAGCAACTCGATGTCCTTGCCGCGCGCGCGCAGCGGCGGTTCGTCGATCTGCAGCACGCAAAGCCGGTGATACAGGTCCGCACGGAAGCGCCCTTCGATCATCGCGGTCTGCATGTCCACGTGCGTCGCGGAAATGATGCGCACATCCACCGGCGTCGAGCCGTGGCCGCCGAGCCGTTCGACCTTGCGCTCCTGCAAGAAGCGCAACAGGCTCGCCTGGCTCTCGAGCGGAAGATCGCCGATTTCATCGAGGAAAAGCGTGCCGCCGTTGGCCGCTTCCACGCGACCGATCTTGCGCTGGTTGGCGCCCGTGAAGGCGCCGCGTTCGTAGCCGAAAAGCTCCGATTGCAGCAGATGCGCGGGAATCGCGCCGCAGTTGATGGCCACGAACGGCTGATCGCGGCGCGCCGACCGTTCGTGGATTGCCACTGCCGTCAGTTCCTTGCCGGTGCCCGACTCGCCCGAGATGAACACCGGCGCGTCCGTCATCGCGACTTTGCGGATGGAGCGGAAGAGCGCGAGCATGGCGTCGCAGGAGCCGACCATTTCGCCTTCGGCCCGGCCTTCGCTGCGCGCGTCGTTCGACGCGGCGTCGTGCAGCGCCACCATGCCATAAGCGTGGCCGACGGAATCGACCACGCGGTCGTTCGACGTCGGCAACGTGACGTAATCGAAACAGTAGTCGCGGATGAGCCGGCGCACCGCGGCGTCTTCCAGCTGTCCGGGGACGGTTGCCGCCACCCAGCCGACGTTGGTCATGGTCAGCGACGATTCGAACGCCGCCAGTTCGTGTGATTCGAAGTGTCCCGACAAATCGAGCAGGCCGCCCATGGCGAGGTCGCTGCGCAGCGCCTTGCGCGTGTCACGCGCGCTTGCCACGATCTCGATTTGCCAGCCGCGCTCCTCGAAACGCGCGCATAGCGTTTCGCTGGGGTCCCGAGTCACATAGATCAGTTGCCGCCGAGCGACGTCCATTATTCAGATCCTTGGTTCAACGTTCGTTGAAAAGGTCGCGTAGTTCAGGCTCTCGCTTCAAGCAGAATTCTTGGCCCTCGCATGTGTGCGTACGGACTTGCAATTCGATACCTCGCCCCCTGGAACGTGCCGAGCGTAACGCCGGCAGCCTTCCGCGAAACCCTTTTGGTTTGATTCTGCGCCGCATTGAAGAGACTACTATAACCCAGAACCGCCAAAAACAAATACCTCGGAAGCGGCTTGACGCGCCGCAAAACCTTACTGGATAAGGCTCACAACCAGCTTCGCACGAATTTATTAAAAGTTTGCGTCGTGCTTTTTATACGACGAGAGCTTATACCGCTTCGGAGCGGCTTTCCGGTTTTTCTTGCTTGACGTTTCAGCGCTGAAACGTTTTCCCGCGATTTTTACCGCATCTTCCGGCTGACCGCGCTGCAAAGCTTTACCCATCAAGGAACCGATGCGAATGGCACGCATTTAGCTTTATGCGCTCATCCGAACGCAATAATGCAGTGCGATACCTTTCATACGTATCGGCCCACTGGTTTATTCCACGAAACCGCTTTCCCGGAATTAATTACCCGTTTCCCGTATCCACGATGGCTCTCGATAATTATTTACCGCGTTTCGCATTGAACGCCGCGGCACCGTCGGATGCCGACAAGGCCGACGCATTCGAGTGGTCGCCCGCAACGGGCGCGACGGCCGACAATTCAGCCGGCTCACCCGGCCGCGCCCCGGCCACAAATCCTAGCGTGACGCTGTGGGACGAAATCGCGCCGGAAGTGCCGCGCCTGTACCGGGACAGCGTGGAGGGCGGGGACGATACGTCCGAAGCCTGACGCCGCATCCATCAGGAAGCAGCAGCAGCGCCGCAGCGTGCCAGTGGGCGTGCCAGTTTGCGTCGGTTAAAATTCGTGCCCCGGCCTGGCGGCGCGTGCCGCCCCTTCCTACCTGCACATGACGACGCTGACTCTCATCGTCGCCCGCGCACGCAATGGCGTGATCGGACGCGATAACCAACTTCCCTGGCGCCTGCCCGAAGATCTCGCCTTCTTCAAACGAACGACGATGGGCGCGCCCATCATCATGGGACGCAAGACGCACGAGTCGATCGGGCGGCCGCTGCCCGGGCGGCGCAATATCGTCGTCACGCGCGACGCTACACGCCGCTTCGAAGGCTGCGACACGGTGACGAGCATCGACGAAGCCCTCGCGCTCGCAACCGCCGATGGCGCGGCGGAAGCGTTTCTGATCGGCGGGGCGCAGCTATACGGCGATGCCATCGGCCGCGCGCAGAAGCTCATCGTCACGGAGATCGACGCCGATTTCGACGGCAACACGCGTTTTCCTGCACCCGATGCGTCGCAGTGGCGCGAAGTGTCGCGCGAGCGGCATCGCGCGGCGGCGCCGAACGATTTCGAGTTCGCGTTCGTCACTTACGAGCGGCGCGCATAACAAAGACCAAGGCCCCGGACGACTGCGCGTCGTCCGGGGCCTTTCGCTTCTGCAGCAGCGGCGTGGAAGCGGTTACTGCCCTGCGACCGTCATCCGCTCGATCAGCACCGAACCGATCTCCTTGGTGCCGCGCACGACCGTATCCGCGCCGATGGCCTCGATATGGCGGAACATCTCCTGCAGCGTGCTCGCGACCGTGATCTCCTCCACGGCGTGCTGAATCTGTCCGTTCTCGACCCAGAAGCCCGACGCGCCGCGCGAGTAGTCGCCTGTGACGTAGTTCACGCCCTGCCCCATCAGTTCCGTCAGCAGAAGGCCCGTGCCAAGCTTCTTCAGCATGGCTTGGAAGTCGTCGCCAGGCTGCGTGTGCGCGCTTTTCATCGAGAGATTGTGCGAGCCGCCCGCGTTGCCGGTCGTCTGCATGCCGAGCTTGCGCGCCGAATACGTCGAGAGGAAATAGCCCTGCACGACGCCGTCTTCCACGACATTGCGCCGCTGCGTGCGCACGCCCTCTTCGTCGAACGGCGCGCTGCCCATGCCGCCGCGCACGTGCGGGTCTTCGACGACCTGAATATGCGGCGCGAACACCGGCTTGCCGAGACTGTCGACGAGAAACGTCGTCTTGCGATACAACGCCCCGCCGCTCACGGCCTGCACGAACGCGCCGAGAATGCCGGCTGCGAGCGGCGCTTCGAACAGCACGCGGCACTTGCGCGTGTCGAGACTGCGCGCGTTCAGGCGCGCGAGCGCGCGCTCGGCGGCATAGCGGCCGACCGCTTCGGGATCGGCAAGCTCGGAGGCGTCGCGCCTGGACGTGTACCAGTCGTCGCGCTGCATGTCGCGGCCGCTCGCCGCGATCGGCGCGCACGCGATGTAATGCCGCGAGTACGGATACCCCGCCATGAAGCCGCGCGATGTCGCGAGCACGAATTGCGAATGCTGCGCGGAGACGCTCGCGCCTTCCGAATTCGTGATGCGCTTGTCGACCGCGAACGCGGCGGCCTCGGCCCGGCGCGCGATGTCGGCGGCCTCTTCGGCGTCGATGTCCCACGGGTGATAAAGATCGAGGTCCTGCGGCGACTTCTCGAGCAGTTCTTCCTCGGCGAGCCCGGCGGCGCTGTCTTCCGCCGTGAACCGCGCGATGTTGTACGCCGCCGCGACCGTGTCGCGCAACGCCTCGCGCGTGAAGTCGGCGGTGCTCGCGTTGCCGCGCTTCTTGCCGATGAACACCGTGACACCGACCATCTTGTCGCGGTTGTGCTCGATCGTGTCCACTTCGCCGCGCCGCACGCTCACCGAGAGGCCGTCGCCTTCGGAGATTTCGGTGGCGGCATCGCTCGCGCCGAGTTCCTTCGCGTAGCGCAGGATATCCGACGCGATCTCCTTCAACTCGTCTTGCGTGTGCGGAAAAAAGCGTTGCCTGACGTCGATGTCTGCTGCCATGTGTCGTTGCCTTCGGTTTTGTTGACCGCGCAAGCGCCCGTTGCGCTCCGTGCCATGAATGTCGCGCCTGCCGTTGCGTCCGTCGTTGCTCGAGACGCACGCCGACTCTCCACGCGATCATAGCAAGGACGGCGCGCGTTCACCCGTCGCCACCGCGTCGGCTCGCGCGCGGGCGCAAGCTACAATGTCGTCATGAACCGTAAAACCCGCATTCAACCGATGGAAGCCGATCGCGACGACGCGCCCGATCAGGCCTACGACCGCCCGAGCAAATCGCAACTGAAGCGCGAGATGCACGCGCTGCAAGAGCTCGGCGAAGCGCTCATCGCGCTGCCGAAAGACGCGCTCAAGCGCATGCCGATGAACGAAGATCTCGACAGCGCCGTGCGCGAAGCGCGCCGCATCACGGATCACGAGGGCAAGCGCCGTCAGTTGCAGTATGTCGGGCGCGTGATGCGCTCGCTGTCGGACGAGGAAGTCGCCGCGCTGCGCACCGCGCTCGACACGCATCGCGGCGTGAACAAGGCGGAAACGGCGCGGCTGCACTGGATCGAGCGCGCACGCGAACAACTGCTCGCCGACGACGCCGCGCTCACCGAATTCATTCGCCAGCATCCGGGCGTCGATCCGCAGGAAGGCCGCACGCTCATTCGCAACGCGCGCAAGGAGCGCCAGCAGCAGAAGCCACCGCGCTACTACCGCGAGCTGTTCCAGTGGATCAAGAACGCGGCGGGCGTGGAAGACGACGAAGACATCGACGAGAAGGACGAGGGCGACGAGGACGGACACGATGAAGCCTGAGCGCAGTCATCCGGACGAGTTGATCGTCGGACTCGTGTCGATCAGCGATCGCGCGTCGCAAGGCGTGTATGAGGACAAAGGCTTGCCGTCGCTGCAGGCGTGGCTCGGCGGCGCGATGGCATCGCCGTGGCGCGCCGAAACGCGGCTGATTCAGGACGACGCCGCCACCATTTCGGCGACGCTCATCGAACTCGTCGATACGCTCGGCTGCGATCTCATCCTGACCACCGGCGGCACCGGCCCCGCGCGCCGCGACGTGACGCCCGAAGCCACGCTCGCCGTCGCCACGAAGCCAATGCCGGGCTTCGGCGAACAGATGCGCCAGATCAGCCTGAACTTCGTGCCGACCGCCATTCTTTCGCGGCAAGTGGCAGTCATTCGCGAGACCGCCGACCACGCCGCGCTCATCATCAATCTGCCGGGGCAGCCGAAGTCGATTCGCGAGACGTTGGAAGGCGTGAAGGACGCGGACGGAAAGACCACTGTGCCGGGCATCTTCGCGGCGGTTCCCTACTGCATCGACCTGATCGGCGGGCCGTATATCGAGACGCAGCCGGAAGTCGTCGCCGCGTTTCGTCCCAAGAGCGCAATCCGGCCGCCGAAGGTTTAAGACGCGCTGCCCGCCGCCGGAATCAGGAAGTGCTCGCGGTAGTACTTCAGTTCGTCGATGGATTCGTGGATATCGGCGAGCGCCGTGTGCATCGCGCGCTTCTGGAAGCCCTTGTAGATGGCCGGCTGCCAGCGGCGGCACAGTTCCTTGAGCGTGCTGACGTCCAGATTGCGGTAGTGGAAGAACGTCTCCAGTTCCGGCATCCAGCGCGCCATGAAACGGCGATCCTGACATATAGAGTTGCCGCACATCGGCGACTTGCCGGGCGGCACGTACTGGCCGAGAAACTCGCGAATCTGCCGCGTGGCTTCGGCTTCATCCACCGTCGACGCCTTCACGCGCTCGATCAGCCCCGAGCGACCGTGCGTGTTGCGGTTCCACTCGTCCATGCGTTCGAGCGCTTCTTCCGTCTGGTGGATGGCGAGCACCGGACCTTCCACCATCTTGTCGAGCGTCGAGTTCGTCACGACCACGGCGATTTCGATGATGCGGTCGTTGTCCGGCTCGAGGCCGGTCATTTCCATGTCGAGCCAGATGAGATTCATGTCGCTGCGCGCGAGCGCGGATTCGGCGGCGAGGTCAGCGCTTGCGGGACGGTCGGAAGAGTCGGTCATGGATGCTGCCTGAGAAGAGGATGAGGCGCGGGCCGAGGTGCCATCCGATGGTGCCATCGCGATGGCATGATGTGACAACGGCGACACGGCCAAGAACCTATAATTCTCGCATAGTTCAATCGGAATGCCCGGATGACCCACCTCTCGCTCGCCTTTTCGACCATCTTCGTCGTGGCGCTCGCCGCCATGGTTTCGACCAAGCTCTGGCTCGCGTCGCGCCAGATTCGCCACGTCGCGGCGCACCGCGACGGCGTGCCGCCGCAGTTCACCGGCACCATCCCGCTCGCGGCGCATCGGCGGGCGGCGGATTACACCATCGAGCGCACGCGCCTCACGATGATCGAAGTCGTGACGAGTGCCGTCGTGCTCGTCGCGCTGACGCTGCTCGGCGGCGTGCAGGCGCTCGACACCGCCATCTCCGGCTGGCTCGGGCGCGGCTATCTCGGGCAGATCGCGCTGGTGGCGTCGGTCGTCGCGATCACGAGTCTCATCGACTTGCCGTTCGACTACATCCGCCACTTCGTCGTCGAGGAGAAATTCGGCTTCAACCGCATGTCGAAGAAGCTCTTTTTCGTGGATCTCGTGAAAGGCACGGTGCTCGGCGTCGTGATCGGCGCGCCGCTGCTCTTGCTCACGCTTTGGCTCATGGATCGCGCGGGCGCTTACTGGTGGCTGTGGACGTGGATGGTCTGGGTCGCGTTCCAGTTGCTCGCCATGATCATCTACCCGACGTTTATTGCGCCGCTCTTCAACAAGTTCGAGCCGCTGAAAGACGAGGCGCTGCGCGCGCGCATCGAAAATCTGATGTCGCGCACGGGCTTCGCCGCCAAAGGCCTCTTCGTGATGGACGGCAGCCGCCGGTCCGCGCACGGCAACGCGTATTTCACGGGCTTCGGCGCGGCCAAGCGCATCGTGTTCTTCGATACCCTGCTCGCGCGGCTGTCCGGCAGCGAAATCGAAGCGGTGCTCGCGCACGAACTCGGCCACTTCAAGCGCCGTCACGTGCTCAAGCTGATGATCGTGATGTTCGGCATCAGCCTCGCGATGCTCGCGCTGCTCGGCTGGCTCGTTCAGACGGTCTGGTTCTACGAAGGCCTAGGCGTGCGGCCGTCGCTCGTCGGCGGCAACAACGGGCTTGCGCTCGTGCTGTTCATGCTCGTGCTGCCCGTGTTCATGTTCTTCGTGACGCCGCTCGGCAGCCTGACATCGCGCAAGAACGAGTTCGAAGCCGACGCTTTCGCCGCGAGCCAGACCGATCCGAAGGATCTCGTCAACGCGCTCGTGAAGCTGTATGAGGACAACGCGTCCACGTTGACGCCCGATCCGATCTACACCGCGTTCTATTACTCTCATCCACCCGCCTCGCAGCGCATCGACCGTCTGATGCAACACGCCGCATGACGACGCGCGCCACGCGCAAGACCGGCGCGTCGTCTGCCGCGCGCCTGCGCGGCACGGTGATCGCCGCGCATGGCCGGCACTATCTCGTGATGCCGGACGACGGCGGTGCGATGCTTCAGTGTTTCCCGCGCGGCAAGAAGAGCGACGTTGCGGTGGGCGATCATGTGATGTACGAACAGTCGTCAGCGGATCAGGGCGTGATCGTCGAAATCGGCGAGCGGCGCAATCTGCTTTACCGCTCCGACCAGTTCAAGTCGAAGCTCTTCGCGGCGAATCTGGATCAACTGCTGATCGTGCTCGCCACCGAGCCGCATTTCAGCGAAGACTTGCTCGGGCGTGCGCTCATCGCGGCTGAAGCGCACGAACTCCATGCGCTCATCGTGCTCAACAAGACCGACGTGACGGACGCGCTGCCGCTCGCGCGCGAACGCCTCGCGCCGTATCGCGAGCTGGGCTACACGGTGATCGAGCTATCGGCGAAGGCGCGTCCGGGCGAGGTGCATCCGCAACTGGATGCGCATCTGCACAACCGCGCGACTATCCTGCTCGGTCAGTCCGGCATGGGCAAGTCGACGCTCGTGAATCTGCTCGTGCCCGATGCAGACGCCGCCACGCGCGAGATATCGTCGGCGCTCAATAGCGGCCGGCACACGACCACGTTCACGCGCCTCTACACGCTGCCCGGCGGCGGTTCGCTGATCGATTCGCCGGGCTTTCAGGAGTTCGGGCTGCATCACTTGTCGGAAGGCCAGCTCGAGCGCGCATTCGCCGACTTCCGGCCGTATCTGGGCCACTGCCGCTTCTACAACTGCCACCATCTGCAAGAGCCGGGGTGTGCGGTGCTCGAAGCCGTCGAGGCCGGCAAGGTCCGCCCGGAACGGCACGCGCTTTACGCGCAGCTTGTGCATGAAGCCAGCCAGATCGTGCGATGAAACGGCTCACCTGGGCGCCCAACCTGATCACGGCACAACATTGGGTCAACGTGCTGGCGATTGCGGGCGTGCCGTGCGAGCTGCACAACCGCTATCTCAACGGTGCGCTAGGCGAGATTCCGGCAGATCAGTGCTCGCCTGAGATCTGGATCGTCGACGATCGCGACGAAGCGCTGGCGCGCCGACTATTAGACCGCGCGCAAAAAGGGCCGGACGCGAACGCCCAGCCCTGGTTCTGCAAGCATTGCGGCGAACGGCTGGAGCCGCAGTTCACCGTGTGCTGGCAATGTCAGACGGAGCGCGACCCGCTCGACGGTTGACGCTCAGGCCAGCCACACCGCGATGGTGAGCATGAGCAAGAGCAGCATCCACAAGATGACGGCGCGCCACACGAGGCCGACCGCCGATTGCAGCGTGCGCGGCGTGCAGTCGTCGCCGACGGGCAGCGGGCTGGCGTCGCCGACAGCGAGTGCTTCCACGCTCAACGGTTCGGCCAGCGGCCCCGCGAGCCGCGCGCCCAACGCGCCGCTGCCTGCGGCCAGCAGCACGCCGTCGTTCGAGTCCGGCCACTGCCGCGCGTGATTTCGCCACGCATAAATCGCGTCCTCGAAGTTGCCGACGATCGCGAAGCCCATTGCGGTCAGGCGCGTCGGAATCCAGTCGATGACGAAGAACGCGCGCTGCGCGAACGACGAGAACTCGGCGGTGCGCTCGGGGCTCGGCACGGCCCACGCGCGCGCGAGATATTCGGCGATGCGATAGAAGACCGCGCCCGCCGGACCGATCGGAATGAGAAACCAGAAGAACACGCCGAACACGTGCCGGTGCGACGCCACCACCGCGTGAACCAGCGTGTGCCGCACGATTTCGCTCACGGGCATATCGACGGTATCGAGGCCCGTCCACTCGGTCAGCACTTCGCGCGCACGGGGCACGTCGTCGTTATTTAATGCGAGATGGATGTCGGTGAAATAGTGGCTGAACTGGCGAAAGCCGAGCGTGAAGTACACGATCACCACGTTCCACAGAAACGCCAGAACGAAGTTGATGCGATACAACACGTAATAGACGAGGCCGACCGCGAGCGTCCACGGCAATACGACGAGAAGCCACGCGACGACGCCATGCTTGGGCTTGCCGGCATCGAAGCCATGTGCGGTGGATTCCGCATGATAGTGAAGCAACGCCGAAACGGGATTGTGCGGCGACAAGGCACGCACTTGCTCGATGATGAGAGCCAGCAATACGGAGAAAAAAGTCATGCGAAGCGCCGAAACAGTCGGTTGATTCGAGTTTCGCGTAACGATAGCACAGCGCCTTGTGCGTTTTGTACGATCGGTCGCGGCTAGCGTCGCGAGCCGTCGCTAGCGGGCGGCGAGAAAGCGATAGAAATTGCGCAACATGCCGGCCGTGGCGCCCCAGATGAAATACGGGGCTCTGCCTTCGCTGGGCGTGTACGGCATGGCAAAAAAACGACGCTCTCCCCCTTCCCAGCGGAACACGCGCACTTCGTGATTCGCGGGATCCATGAGCCAGGCGAGCGGCACCTCGAAGATATCGGCGACTTCGCTCGTGTCGGCCTGAAGCGTGAACGGCGGATAGACGAGCGCGACGACCGGCGTCACGCGAAAGCCCGTGCCGGTCAGATAGTCCGGCATCGCGCCGATCACTTCGCAATGCTCCGCGGCGAGGCCGACCTCTTCGCGCGCCTCGCGCAGCGCGGTGGCGGCGGCATCGGCGTCTTCGGGCTCGCGGCGCCCGCCTGGGAAGCTGATCTGGCCGGCGTGGTCGGAGAGATGGTCGGCGCGTTGAGTCAGCAGCACGGTCAGTCCGTCCTCGCGCAAAACGAGCGGCACCAGCACCGAAGCGACGCGGGGATCGCCGCCGATCGCTTTGATGCGCTGCTCGGGCGGCTCCTGCGTCCAATCCAGTTCTTTCGCGAAGCGCGCGCGCAGTCCGTCCGGCGTGAGGCGCTCCGGCTCGATACGCGGCATGGCTTCACCCGTCGAAAGGACGGGCATCTGTTCGGGTTCGAGAATGCGCGGAGTCGATGTCTTGCCAGTGGACACGGGTCTCAAGCCTGAATGTGGAAGATACGATTTGAACACACCAAAGAAAAAAGCACCCGCGAAGGGTGCTTTTCTCGATGCAGCAAACTACTGAGCCACTTACTCGGCAGCGGAACCAGCACGGTCCTTCGAGACCAGCTTTTCCTTGATTCGAGCCGACTTGCCCGAACGCTCGCGCAGGTAATACAGCTTCGCGCGACGGACGTCACCGCGACGCTTCACGACGATGCTCGCGAGCAGCGGCGAGTAAGTCTGGAACGTACGCTCGACGCCTTCGCCCGACGAAATCTTGCGGACGATGAAGTTCGAGTTCAGGCCACGATTGCGCTTTGCGATCACGACGCCTTCGTAAGCCTGCACGCGCTTGCGCGTACCTTCGACGACGTTCACGTTGACGACGACCGTGTCGCCCGGACCGAAGTCGGGGATGGCCTTCTCGCCCAGCACGCGTGCGATCTCTTCCTTCTCGAGTTGTTCAATCAGATTCATTACTGACTCCTAGTGCCATCTTGCCGGAGTTGTGTGCCTCGACTTCTCATGATGAGGCCCCGGTAGAGGATGGGTTCACTTCCGGCGCCGATGTGACTCGGCGCCCCCATTGTCCCGCTCGTCGCTCGAAGCGTCACTGCGGCTTCGACACGTCCTTCGCGAGACTTGCGAGCCACGCCTCGTCGGCACGGCTCAACAACTTGCTTTTGCGCGCCCGCTCGATCAGATCGGGCCGCTTGATGAATGTGTTGCGTAACGCTTCGCGCCTGCGCCAGGCGTCGATTTCCTTGTGATGGCCGCCGAGCAGCACATCCGGCACACGCACGCCTTCGTATTCCTCGGGCCGCGTGTAGTGCGGACAGTCGAGCAATACGTCGACGAAACTGTCCTGCACCGCCGATTGCGCGTCGTTCAGCACGCCGGGCAAGTGGCGCACGACGGCGTCCATCAGTGCCATGGCGGGCAATTCACCGCCCGATAGTACGAAGTCGCCGAGGCTCACTTCCTCGTCCACCACGCGATCGATCAACCGCTGGTCGATCGCTTCGTACCGGCCACACAGAAGCACGAGGCCGGGTTCCTGCGAGAACCGCATCACGCGATCATGGTCGAGCTTTGCGCCTTGCGGCGACATCATCACGACGCGCGTGTTTTCGATGCCCTGCTCGCGCTGCGCTGCCTTAGCCGCGTTGATCGCGTCTTCCAGCGGACGCGCCAGCATGACCATGCCGGGGCCGCCGCCGTAAGGACGGTCGTCGATGGTACGGTAGTTGTCCGTGGTGAAATCGCGCGGATTCCACGCACGCAGACCGAACCGCCCCTGCTTTACCGCCCGGCTGGTAATGCCCCAGTCGGTCAGCGCGCGAAACATCTCGGGAAAGAGCGTCACGACATCGAACTGCATCGCCCTCTCCGTGTTCTGCCGATGGCTTTCAATAATCGGCGTCCCAGTCGACGACGATACGCTTCGCCGCCCGATCCACCGTCTTCACATACACGCCGACGAACGGAATCAACCGCTCGCCGGTAACGGGCTGGCCATCCTTGTTCGTCGCAGGGTACTCGACCCGTAGGATGGAATGCGCGCCGTTGTCGATCATGTCGGCGACGCGGCCAAGCGCCACGCCCGCTTCGTTTTCGACATCTAGGCCGATAAGATCGACCCAGTAAAACTCGTCTTCGTCGTCCAGCTTCGGAAAGTCGCTGCGTGCGATATGCACGGCATGTCCTTTCAGCGCCAGCGCGACGTCGCGGTCGTCACAGCCCGACAAGCGCGCGACGATCGAATCGCCGTGCACTTTCGACTGCAAACAGCGCGCGGATTTGCGATCGCGGTTCTTGACGAGCCACCAACGCTTCGCCGCGAGCAGCGCGTCGCCGCCCGACTTGCCGTGCGCGTGCGGCACGACCTTGACCCAACCCTTCAGGCCGTAGGCATCGACGATGAAACCCACTTCGACGGCGTCTTCCGGCAGCGTTTCCGCCGGCTCGATGCCCTCGACGTGTGCTTCGGACTTGCCTGCGCCGGAAACGCCGGCCGCCACGCGGCGCGCGCCCGGCTTGCGGACGAACGCGCCGAACGTGGCGGCACCTTCCTGTTGCCCCGGCTTCGGTTGACTGACGGAACCGGACTCGTGGCCGTTTTGAGGATCACGCGCGGGCATCAGCGAACCTTTGGGCAAATATGAAGCGACTCGGGCGACTGCTTACGCTTGACAGCGTGACGCGCCGCCCCAGTCGGCAAGCAGCAAGACAGCTTAAGCAGCCGGCTGAGCTTGCTTCGATTGCTTGACCAGGCGCTCGACGGTCGGCGACAGTTGCGCGCCAACGCCTTGCCAGTAGGTCAGGCGATCTTGAGCGATACGCAGCGATTCGCCCTTCGTGGCGACCGGGTTGTAGAAACCCACGCGCTCGATGAAGCGGCCGTCACGGCGGCTACGCGAATCGGTTGCGACGATGTTGTAGAACGGGCGCTTCTTCGAGCCGCCACGAGCCAAGCGGATGATGACCATGCTGAAATCCTTGAAAACCGGGGTTCGGAACTACCAGAACACGCGATTATAACGGGAATCCGAAGCCCTAACAAACACTTAACGCATTTTTTGCTGCTGACGTGTGCCCGACGAGCCGCCGCGACCCATTTGTCGCATTGTGTCTAGGCCGCGCCTTGCATCGTAAAATGACGAATTCGATTTTATCACCGCATCTCACGATGACTTCCTCGTCCTTTGCCGCGCAGTCCGGCCCGAAGCCCGCGGGCAAGGCGCCGCCGCCGTACTTCCGCTCCAAAACACTGACCGCGGCGCTTGCGTTTTTCTTCGGCAGCATCGGTCTGCACCGCTTCTATCTGTATGGCATGCGCGACAAGTACGGCTGGGCGCACATTGTCGGAATCGCGATGGGCGCAGTCGGCTATCTGCTGCTCGCTGCAACCGAGCGTACTTCGGTGCTCGGCTGGGTGCTCGCCGTGCCGGGAGCGGTGTCGCTGCTCGCGGCGTTTCTCTCCGCGATCGTCTACGGCCTGCGACCCGATGCGAAGTGGGACGCGCAGTTCAACGCCCACACGGAACGTCAGAGCCGCTCGGGCTGGACCGTGATCTTCGTGGTGATTTTTTCGCTGCTGATCGGCGCTTTCCTGCTGATGACGGGGCTTGCGCTCACGTTCCAGACGTATTTCGAAGGACAGGTCGAAGCCGCCAAGACGTTGTCGCAATAAGTCAGAAAAGATTCAGTTGGCCACCCGCAGGAGAGACGGGCCCTCGCTGCACCTTGACGCTCGCGGGCCGCTGGAATTCCGACATATCCAGAATGCCGCGATTGCGCAGATTCAGCCCCAACCGCTTCGTCGCCTGACTAAAGCGCTGTTTCAGCATGTCGGCCCACAAGCCCTCGCCCTTCATGCGCGTGGCGAAGTCCGAGTCGTAGTCCTTGCCGCCGCGCATGTCGCGCACGCGGCTCATCACGCGGTCCGCACGATCGGGAAAGTGCGCGGCGAGCCAATCCTTGAAAAGCGGCGCGACTTCCCACGGCAGGCGCAGCACGATATAGCTCGCCGTCGTCGCGCCCGCCTCCGCGCACGCTTCCAGCACCCGCTCGAGGTCCGGTTCAGTGACGAACGGAATCACCGGCGCAATGCTCACGCCAACCGGAATGCCCGCGTCGGCGAGCGTGCGAATGGTGCGCAACCGGCGCGACGGCGTGGCGGCGCGCGGTTCCAGCGTGCGCGCGATGTCGGCGTCGAGCGTCGTGACTGTGATCGCCGCCATGAACTGCTTGCGCTCGGCCATGCGCGCGAGCAGGTCGATATCGCGCTCGATCAGCGACGACTTCGTGATCGCCGCGAACGGATGCCCGCAGTCGTGCAGAATCTCGACTACCCGCCGCGTCAGCTTCAGATCCCGCTCGACGGGCTGATACGCGTCGGTATTGACACCGAGCGCAATGGGATCGGGTTGATAGCTCGGCTTCGCCAATTCACGCTCGAGCAATTCGCCGGCGTTGATCTTGGCGTAGATGCGGCTTTCGAAATCCAGCCCCGGAGACAGCCCCAGATAACTGTGTGTCGGACGCGCGAAGCAGTAGATGCAGCCGTGCTCGCAGCCGCGATACGGGTTCAAGGAAACCGTGAACGGAATATCAGGCGAGTTGTTGCGCGTGAGAATGCCCTTCGCGCGCTCCTCGAAAACCTGCGTGCGCAGCGGCGGTGAACCTTCGTCGTCGGCGGTTTCATGCGTCCAGCCGTCGTCGATGCGCTCACGTTCGTCTTTCTCGTAGCGCCCCTGAATATTGGACACAGCGCCGCGCCCCTTCAGCGGCGAAGGCGGCGCGACAGGAAATTCATCGTCCGGCGTGGGCATTGCGGTCACAGTTCAGCGTCTCAAAGGACTGTACAAATATACAGTATCGCGCGGCGACCGCAAGCGTTTTTTAGACGTCGACCGGAATGGTCAGCGTCTCCTTGATCTCCTCCATCACCACGTAGCTTTTCGACTGCACCGCCCCCGGCAGTTGCAAAAGAATGTCGCCGAGCAGCTTGCGATAGTCAGCCATCTCGCCGATGCGCGCCTT
The DNA here is from genome assembly GCF_031450785.1 of Caballeronia sp. LZ062. Lineage (NCBI taxonomy): Bacteria > Pseudomonadati > Pseudomonadota > Betaproteobacteria > Burkholderiales > Burkholderiaceae > Caballeronia > Caballeronia sp. LZ062. The sequence continues at coordinate 534,649 of NZ_JARTWB010000002.1, read as the reverse complement.
GATCAGATAGTCGAAATCGCCCGAAACGAGGTGACATTCGAGCACTTCGGGAATGCGCTGAACCTCGCGCCGGAACTGGTCGAACATGTTGCCGCTCTTGTGATCCAGCGTGATCTCCACGAACACGAGCAGCGCCGCGCCGAGCTGCGCAGGGTTCACGCGCGCGTAGTAGCCGGTGATGACGCCATCGCGCTCCATGCGCCGCACGCGCTCGATGCACGGCGTCACCGAAAGGCCGACACGCTCCGCGAGATCTTTCATCGCGATGCGCCCGTCCTGCTGCAGGATGCTCAAAATCTTGTGATCGAGTTTATCGAGCGTCCGAAGGGGATTTCGCTGCGTTCTCATCGTTTCCTTCCTGAAAATCCGCGAAATACGATAACTAAAACTGCCTTACAGCCAATAGTATAGGCGATAACACTGGCCGGACAATCCGTCGCAGCCCTCGTGCGATTCGCGACTGTCCAGTCGGATCGGAAACGGAGATCACATGCGAATCGTTATTCTGGGAAGCGGCGTCGTCGGCGTGACGAGCGCGTATTACCTCGCTCGCGCCGGACACGAAGTCACGGTCATCGACCGTGAAGCCGGCCCCGCGCTCGAAACCAGTTTCGCCAACGCGGGACAGATTTCGCCGGGTTACGCGTCGCCGTGGGCCGCGCCGGGCGTGCCGCTCAAGGCCGTCAAATGGATGTTCGAAAAGCACGCGCCGCTCGCCATCCGCCTCGACGGCACCATGAGCCAGCTTCAGTGGATGTGGCAGATGCTGCGCAACTGCACGCAGGAGCGCTACACGGTGAACAAAGGCCGCATGGTGCGCCTCGCCGAATACAGCCGCGATTGCCTGCAGGCGCTGCGCGCCGACACGGGCATTGCGTACGAAGGCCGCACGGGCGGCACGCTTCAGGTGTTCCGCACCCAGCAGCAACTGGACGGCGCCGCGAAAGATATCGCTGTGCTCAAGGAAGCCAACGTGCCGTTCGAGCTTCTGTCGGCGGCGGAACTGGCGAAGGCCGAACCCGCGCTCGCCGCCGTATCGCACAAGCTGACGGGCGGCCTGCGCCTGCCCAACGACGAAACAGGCGACTGCCAGATGTTCACCACCCGCCTGGCCGCCATGGCCGAAGCGCTAGGCGTCGAGTTTCGCTATAACACGCCAATCGACGCGCTGCGCGTGAGCAACGGCCGCATCGCGGGCGTGCAATGCGGCAGCGAACTGATCAAGGCAGATTCGTATGTCGTCGCGCTCGGCTCGTATTCGCCGAAGCTGCTCGGCGATCTCGTCAAGATTCCGGTGTATCCGCTGAAGGGCTATTCGATCACCGCGCCGATTGTCGATGCGAAGCGCGCGCCGGTTTCCACCGTGCTCGACGAAACGTACAAGATCGCGATCACGCGTTTTGACGACCGCATTCGCGTCGGTGGCATGGCGGAAATCGTCGGGTATGACAAGACGCTGAAGCAGGCGCGCCGCGAGACGCTCGAGATGTGCGTGAACGACCTGTTCCCCGGCGGCGGCGACACCGCGAGCGCGAGCTTCTGGACGGGCCTGCGCCCGATGACGCCGGACGGCACGCCCATCGTCGGCCGCACGCCCGTGCCCAACCTCTTTCTGAACACCGGCCACGGCACGCTCGGCTGGACGATGTCGTGCGGCTCGGGCCAGTTGCTCGCCGATCTCATGTCCGGCAGACAGCCCGCGATCCGCTCGGACGACTTGTCGGTGCATCGTTATTTGGGCGATGCCAGCGTGAAGGGGCGGCCGGCGTACGCGGGAGTCTGAAGCCCGAATCGCCCTCGATCAGCGACGGCGCCTGCAAAGGCGCCGTCGTCGTTTTCAGAACTGATCTTCGCTCAACGCGAGCACGCCTTCGTGTCCGTTGGCGCTCACGATCGCCGCCTCGAAGCCGGGCGCGTGGGACAGAATGTGCTCCGCGAAGAACTCGGCGGTCGCGATCTTCGCCGAGTAGAACGGCTCGTCCTCGGCGCGCTTCGCTTGCGCGACGAGCATCGCGCGGGCCATTTGCCAGCCGGAGAGCACGGTGCCCGCGAGCTTCAGATACGGCACGCTGCCCGCGAACACCGCGTTCGGATCGCTCTTGAACCGCGCGACGACGAACTCGATGACGCGCGCCAGCGACAAGCTGCCGGCGCTCAAATGGCGATGCATCGACTTGAACGGCTGGCCGTCGATTTCCGCGAGCGCCGCGATGGTCTGGTCGATTTGGGCCAGAAGCGCCTGCGCGGTTGCGCCGCCATCGCGGACCGTCTTGCGGCCGATCAGATCGTTCGCCTGAATCGCGGTCGTGCCTTCATAGATCGGCAAGATGCGCGCATCGCGATAATGCTGCGCGGCACCCGTCTCCTCGATGAAGCCCATGCCGCCATGCACCTGCACGCCGAGGCTCGCGACATCAACCGAGATCTCGGTGCTGAAGCCCTTCACGATCGGCACGAGAAATTCATAGACCGCCTGATGGCGCTTGCGCACCGCTTCTTCCGGATGCGCGTGCGCCAGGTCGCTGTGCGCGGCGGCGACATACGCGAGCGCGCGAGCGCCTTCCGTATAAGCGCGCATCGTGGCGAGCATGCGGCGCACGTCCGGATGCTGGATGATCGGCACCGCCGCCTTCGCGCTGCCATCGACCGGGCGGCTTTGCACGCGTTCCTTCGCATATGCGACCGCCTGCTGATACGCTCGCTCCGACACCGAAACGCCTTGCATGCCGACGGCAAAGCGCGCCGCGTTCATCATGATGAACATGTATTCGAGGCCGCGATTCTCTTCGCCGATCAGATAGCCGACCGCGCCGCCGTGGTCGCCGTATTGCAGCACAGCGGTCGGGCTCGCCTTGATGCCGAGCTTGTGCTCGATGGACACGCAGTGCACGTCGTTGCGCGCGCCGAGCGAACCGTCGTCGTTGACGAGGAACTTCGGCACGATGAAAAGCGAAATGCCCTTCACGCCCTCCGGCGCATCCGGCGTGCGTGCGAGCACCAGATGCACGATGTTCTCCGTCATGTCGTGCTCGCCGTACGTGATGAAAATTTTCGTACCGAAGAGCTTGTACGTGCCGTCGCCCTGCGGCTCGGCGCGCGTGCGCACGAGCGCGAGATCCGAGCCCGCTTGCGGCTCGGTGAGGTTCATCGTGCCGGTCCATTCCCCCGAGATGAACTTCGGCAGATAACGCGCCTTCTGCTCTTCGCTGCCGGCCGTCAGCAACGCTTCGATGGCGCCGTCCGTCAGCAGCGGACACAGCGCGAACGAGAGATTGGCCGAATTGAGCATTTCGATGCAGGCAGTCGCGATCAGCTTCGGCAGGTTCTGTCCGCCGAATTCCGCCGGATGCACGATGCCTTGCCACCCGCCTTCCCCGAACTGGCGAAACGCATCTTTGAAGCCAGGCGTCGTCGTCACTTGTCCGCTCGCCCACGTGCTGGGCTGGCGGTCGCCGGTGACGTTCAGCGGCGCCAGCACTTCGCCGCAGAAGCGCGCGGCCTCTTCGACGACGGCCTGCGCGGTGTCGAAGTTGCCGTCCTCATAGCCCGGCAGCGCGGCGATGCTGTCGATGTCCGCCAGTTCTTTCATGACGAACAGCATGTCCTTCATGGGCGCGCGGTAGCTCATCGTTTGTCTCCTCTCTCGTTTGCGGATGCAAAAAGGGCGCAACGGTTGTCGCGCCCCTTTGTCTTTTTATTGCAGGCGCCGCTCGCGACGCACGCGGTCAGCCGAGTTCTTTCACCAGTTCCGGCACGACCGCGAACAGATCACCGACCAGTCCGTAATCCGCCACGCTGAAAATAGGCGCTTCGGCGTCCTTGTTGATCGCGACGATCACCTTGCTGTCCTTCATGCCGGCCAGATGCTGAATGGCGCCCGAAATGCCGACGGCCACATACAATTGCGGCGCGACGATCTTGCCCGTCTGGCCGACTTGATAGTCGTTCGGCACGTAACCGGCATCGACCGCCGCGCGCGATGCGCCGAGCGCTGCGCCCAGTTTGTCCGCGAGCGGTTCCAGCACTTGCGTGTAGTTCTCGCCGCTGCCCAAACCGCGCCCGCCGGAGACGATGATGTTCGCGCTCGTCAGTTCGGGCCGGTCCAGCTTCGTTACTTCGCGGTTCACGAACTGCGAGACGCCCGCGTCCGCCGCTGCTTCGATCTTCTCGACCGACCCGTTGCCGCCCTCCGCCGCCACCGGATCGAAGCCCGTCGCGCGCACGGTGATGACCTTGATCGGATCGCTCGACTGGACGGTCGCAATCGCGTTACCCGCGTAGATCGGGCGCTCGAAGGTGTCGGCGCTGACGACAGCGGTGATCTCGCTGATCTGCGCGACATCGAGATGCGCGGCAATGCGCGGCGCGATGTTCTTGCCGTAAGCCGTCGCCGGAGCAACGATGTGCGAATAGTCCTTCGCGATGTTCAGCACCGTGCCTTCGACGTTCTCCGCGAGGCCTTCGGCAAGCTGCGGCGCATCCGCCAGCAGCACCTTCGAAACGCCCGCGATCTTCGCGGCCTGATCCGCCGCGCCCTGCGCGTTCGATCCCGCGACGAGCACGTGAATGTCGCCGCCCAGCTTGGCCGCTGCCGCGACCGTGTTCAACGTCGCCGCCTTGATCGACGCGTTGTCGTGTTCCGCAATCACCAGAGTCGTCACGTTAGATCACCTTCGCTTCGGTTTTCAGTTTCTCGACCAGCGTCTTCACGTCCGGCACCGTCACACCGGCGCTGCGCTTGGGCGGCTCGGTGACTTTGAGCGTCTTCAGACGCGGCGTGACATCGACGCCCAGATCGGTGGGCGTGACCGTCGTCAGCGGCTTTTTCTTCGCCTTCATGATGTTCGGCAGCGTCACGTAGCGCGGCTCGTTCAGGCGCAGATCCGTCGTGACGACCGCGGGCAGCTTCAGCGACAGCGTTTCCGCGCCGCCATCGACTTCGCGCGAGACGGTGGCGCGGCCATCGGCGATCACGACTTTCGATGCGAACGTCGCTTGAGGCAGGCCCGCCAAAGCGGCGAGCATCTGCCCGGTCTGGTTCGAATCGTCGTCAATGGCCTGCTTGCCGAGAATCACGAGTTCCGGCTTTTCCTGATCGACGAGCGCCTTGAGCAGCTTCGCGACTGCCAGCGGCTGCAATTCCTCGGCAGATTCGACCAGAATCGCGCGATCCGCGCCGATCGCCAGCGCCGTGCGCAGCGTTTCCTGGCATTGCGTGACGCCGCACGACACCACGATCACTTCGGTTGCGACGCCCGCTTCCTTCAGACGCACCGCCTCTTCCACGGCGATTTCGTCGAATGGGTTCATCGACATCTTCACGTTGGCGAGTTCGACGCCCGTGTTGTCCGATTTCACGCGGACCTTCACGTTGTAGTCGACCACGCGCTTGACTGGCACCAGAATTTTCATCCACACGCTCCAAAGTTACGATTACGTCAACCCAGCGTCATTATACGAGCGGCGCGTTTCGCGCTTCGGCCATCGACGAGCGAGCCGGGTCAGCGTGCAATAAATTTGCGTCCACTTTAATAGAACGGTCGTTCGCTTTGTATCCCAAAAAACCCGAATTCGGATAAGCGCTCACCACGCCGCGATAACCGCACCGGCGTACTTGCCCTCGATGAACTGCTTCACTTCCGGCGAATGATAGGCGGCCACGAGCTTGCCGACCCACGGCTTGTCCTTGTCGGACGCGCGAATGGCGATGATGTTCGCGTAAGGCCCGTGCGGATCTTCGATGGCGATGGCGTCGGACTTCGGTTTCAGGCCGGCTTCCATCGCAAAGTTCGTGTTGATGGCAGCGGCGTCGACATCGCCGAGCGAGCGCGGGATCTGCGCGGCGTCCAGCTCGACGATCTTCAGCTTCTTCGGATTCTCGACGATATCGAGCGGCGTCGCCTTCAGGCCCGCATCGGCGCGCAGCTTGAGCAAACCTTGCTTTTGCAGCAGCAGCAAACCGCGGCCGCCGTTGGTCGGATCGTTCGGCACGGCGATGCGCGCGCCGTTGGGCAATTCTTTCAGCGACTTGAGCTTCTTCGAATAGATGCCCATCGGGAACGTGACCGTATCGGCCACCTTGATCAGCTTGTAGCCGCGGTCCTTAACCTGCGCGTCCAGATACGGCTGATGCTGGTAACTGTTGGCATCGAGATCGCCGGCCGCTAGCGCCGCGTTCGGCTGCACGTAGTCCGAGAACTCGACGACCGTGATCTTCAGCCCGTTCTTCGCGGCGACCTGCTTCACCACTTCCATCACTTGGGCGTGCGGGCCACCTGTCACGCCGACCTTGATGGCGTTGTCGTCCGCGTGCGCGGCCGTGCTGATGAGCGATGCCGCGCCGAGCGCCGCGGCGAACTTCAGGATGAATCGACGTTGCATGTGCTGACCTTTTTTTTCGATGGAATTATTTATGGCTCATTTATGGCTCAGACGGCGCACGAGCCAGTCGCCGAACGACTGCACGAGCTGCACGAACACAATGAGAATGACGACGACCGCCAGCATCACTTCCGGCAGGAACCGCTGATAACCGTAGCGGATGCCGAGATCGCCGAGACCGCCGCCGCCGATTGCGCCCGCCATGGCCGAATAGCCGACGAGCGAGACGAACGTGATGGTGAGTCCCGCGACGACGCCCGGCAGCGATTCCGGCAGCAGCACCTTGAAGACGATCTGGCTGGTGGTCGCGCCCATGGCCTGCGCCGCCTCGATGAGACCGCGATCCACTTCGCGCAGCGCCGTTTCGACGAGCCGCGCGATGAACGGCGCTGCCGCGATGGTCAGCGGCACGACGGCCGCCGCGGTGCCGATTGAAGACCCGACGATCAGCCGCGTGAACGGAATCACCGCGACCAGCAAGATGATGAACGGCGTCGAGCGCACTGCATTGACGATGCCGCCGAGCACACGGTTGACGGCCATGTTCCGGAGCACGCCGTCGCGGTCGGTCAGATACAGCAGCACGCCGAGCGGCAGGCCCACCGCCGCGCCGACGAGTCCCGAGATGCCGACCATGATCAGCGTTTCCCAGAACGACTGCACGAACATGTCGAACATTTCACTCAACATGAGACAACTCCTCCACCACCACACCTTGCGTGCGCAAATAGGCGATCGCTTCCGCGACCTTGACCGGCTGACCGCCCGCCAGCACGGCGAGCGATCCGAACGCCTGACCCTGAATCTCGTCGATCTGGCCGTGCAGGATGTTGAAGTCCAGTTCGTAGCGCCGGATCGTTTCCGAAAGAATCGGCTGATCGACGCCCGAGCCGGTGAACGCGAGCCGCAGCAAATGGCCGCTGCCGCTCTTCAGGCGCTCGGCGACACGCGCCTTCAGGGCGGGCGGCAGTTCGTGCGCGATAACATCGCCGATTAGCGCGCGCGTGACTTCGTGATGCGGCTGCATGAAGACATCGACGACCTTGCCTTCTTCGACGACACGCCCCGCGTCCAGCACGGCCACCCGATCGCAAACCTGCTTGATGACTTCCATCTGGTGCGTGATCAGCACGATGGTCAGCCCGAGTTCTCGATTGATCTTCCGCAGCAGGTCGAGAATGGCGCGCGTGGTTTCGGGGTCGAGCGCGGACGTAGCTTCGTCGGACAGCAGCACTTTCGGATTGCTCGCGAGCGCCCGCGCGATGCCCACGCGCTGCTTCTGCCCGCCGCTGATCTGCGCCGGATATTTGTCCTTGTGCGTGGTCAGGCCGACGAGATCGAGCAGCGGCAACACGGCCGCTTCGATTTCCGCGCGCTTCTTGCCCGCCAGTTCGAGCGGCAACGCTACGTTGCCGTACACGGTGCGCGACGACAGCAAATTGAAGTGCTGAAAGATCATGCCGATGTCGCGGCGCGCGGCGCGCAAGTCGTCGGGGCGCAGGGTCGTGAGATCGCGGCCGTCGACGATCACGTTGCCTTCGCTCGGACGCGTCAGCAGATTAAGCGTGCGCACCAGCGTGCTCTTGCCCGCCCCGCTGCGCCCGATGATGCCGAACACTTCGCCGGCGGGAATCGTCAGATTGACGTTGTGCAGCGCTTCGACCCAGCCTCGGGGTCCCGCGAAACGCTGCGAGAGGTTACGTATATCGATCATGCGCCGGTCTGGAAAATGCAAACGGCGGAGGCTTCGCCAGGTGAAAGCACCCGCGCAGCCGGCCGCCGCTTGTTGAACTGCCGCTTTTTGAGAAGCGCGATTTTACAGGACGCTGAACGCTCCGCTTAATAACGATTTCGGATCGGCTAATTACGCCCGCCTATTTGGGGCGTCCCCGCTAGATCTGCGCCAATGTCCGCAGATGCGCGACGACGCTGCGCCCGAGCGCCGACAGGTTATACCCGCCCTCGAGACAACTGACGATGCGCCCTTCTGCGTGCCGCTCGGCGACCGCGCGAATCTGCTCGGTGATCCACGCGTAATCGTCTTCGACGAGTCCCATGTTGCCGAGATCGTCCTCGCGGTGCGCGTCGAAACCGGCGGAGATGAACAGCATCTGCGGCTTGAATTCCTCGAGACGCGGCAGCCACAGCATGTCGATCACTTCGCGCACCGCCATGCCCTTCGTGCGCGCGGGCAGCGGCACGTTCACCATGTTGGGCGCGTGGCTGTCCGCGCCGCTGAACGGGTAGAACGGATGCTGGAAGAAGCTGCACATCAGCACGCGCGGGTCGCCGGTGAAGGCCGCTTCGGTGCCGTTGCCGTGATGCACGTCGAAGTCGATGACCGCGACGCGTTGCAGCCCATGCACTTCCAGCGCATGGCGCGCGGCAATCGCGACGTTATTGAAAAGACAGAAACCCATCGCGCGCGCCGGCTCCGCGTGATGGCCCGGCGGACGCACGCTGCAAAACGCGTTGTCGTATCGGCCTTCGATGACGGCATCGGTGGCCGCGATCGCCGCGCCCGCCGCGCGCAAGGCCGCGCGATACGACTGCGGGCACATCGACGTATCCGGATCCAGTTCGCTGCGCCCATGCTCGGGCGTGCGGCTCTTGATGTAGTCGATGTGCGCCTGCGTGTGGACGCGCGCCAGATCGGCTTCGTCGGCGAGTGGCGCATCTTCCCGCTCGATCAGGGCGTCGATACGGCTCGCGATGAGTTGATCCTCGATTGCCTGAAGGCGCGCCGCGCATTCAGGATGCCATTGGCCGTTATCGTGCTGGAGGCAGTCGGAGTGAGTGTAGAAGCCGGTGGCCATGATGTCTCCTTGTGCCGCTATCGTCGGCTCTCGTCTCGTCTTTTTTCGTCATACGCGATCCCGCGCCGCGCATTTGACGTTAAGTTACCACACCGTTCGATACAGCCGGCTCGCGGGCTGGCGCGGGCATTGCACCGTGGGGCGTCGGTTATACTGCCCCGACGCCACGGCAGCCAGCGCCGGCGGCACGTTGCAGGCCAATGCGCTCGGTCAAGAATCGTTGCAAGAAGCTGCATGCGACGGCATAACATCCGGCATCGCCCTCAATCGCTCATCAAGCACACTATGACTTTTCAGTTTGCCTCGCTCGACCCGATCTTGAAGCCGCTGACGCGCGGGATCATCGCTTCGCTGCTCTGCGCGGCCGGCGGCATCTGCGGCAACAGTGCGCTTGCGCAGTCGCAGCAGCCGCAGAGCGCGACGCCGCAAGGGCAAGTGTTCGAAGAAGAGATCGTGCCGCAGCGGTACGCGAACAATCCGAACGTCGAGGCGTTCATCAACGACATGGTCGCGCGCTACGACTTCGACCCGGCCACGCTGCACGACCTCTTTAATCGCGTCAGCTATTCGGCGACGGCCGTGAAGCTCGTGCTGCCTTCGCCCACGCCTTCGCTCAAGAACTGGCGCACGTACCAGTCGCGTTTCATCGAACCGATTCGCATCAACGCGGGCGTGAAGTTCTGGCGCGCGAATCAGGCCACGTTGCAGCGCGCGTCCGCGCAGTTCGGCGTGCCGCCGGAAGTCATCGTCGGGATCATCGGCGTGGAGACGATCTACGGCAAGTACATGGGCAACTTCCGCGCGCTCGACGCGCTGACCACGCTCACGTTCGACTATCCGAACACGCCGAATCGCGCGGAACGCATGGCGACGTTCCGCAAGAACCTCGAGGACCTGCTCGTCTGGACCCGCGATTCGCAAATCGATCCGACCACCGTGCTCGGCTCGTACACCGGCGCCATCGGCATTCCGCAGTTTCTGCCGAGCAGCATCGTGCAATACGCGGTTGACTTCGACGGCAACGGCCGCATCGATCTGCGCGCGAGCCCGGCGGATGCCATCGGCAGTGTCGCGAACTATCTGAAGCAGAACGGATGGGAGCCCGGCCGTCCGGTCGTGTGGCGGATTGCGGGCGACGAAGGCAGCCAGGGCATCGCGCAAGCCGCGGCCGACGGCCAGCCGGAACCGCACTGGTCGCTCGCGCAGTTGACCAAGGCGGGCATGTTGCTGACGGAGCCGGGCCTGAACCTGAGCGCGGAGGCCGCCACGCCGTTGACCGTCGTGGACTTGCCGACGCCGGGCCGCGCGACCGAATACACGCTCGGCCTCAAGAACTTCTATGTGCTGACGCGCTACAACCGCAGCTTCTTCTACGCGCTCGCCGTGTATCAGTTGGGCGAGGCCGTGAAGGCGCGCATGGCGGCGGGCGACGCGTCGCAGTAAGCGCGCTTCTCATCGGCGGTCCGCCGTGCAAGCGGACCGCGATTAATGAGTGCCCTCAGGCAGGAAAGACGCCGGTCGACAGATAACGGTCGCCGCGGTCGCAGACGATGAACACGATGGTCGCGTTCTCGAGCTGACGCGCGACGCGCAGCGCCACTTCGCACGCGCCGCCCGACGAAATGCCGGCGAAGATACCTTCCACCGACGCCAACCGCCGCGCCATCGCCTCCGCTGCGGCCTGACTCACGTTTTCCACGCGGTCCACGCGGCTGCGATCGAAGATCTTCGGCAAATAGGCTTCCGGCCATTTGCGAATACCCGGAATGCGCGAGCCCTCTTCCGGCTGCGCACCGATGATCTCGATCTTCTCGTTCTTTTCCTTCAGATACTGCGACACGCCCATGATCGTGCCGGTGGTTCCCATCGACGAGACGAAATGCGTAATGCGTCCTTCCGTCTGCCGCCAAAGTTCGGGGCCGGTGGTTTCGTAGTGAGCCAGCGGATTGTCCGGGTTCGCGAACTGATCGAGGATGATGCCTTTGCCGTCGCGCTGCATCTGATCGGCGAGATCGCGCGCGTACTCCATGCCGCCCGTCACCGGCGTGAGAATGATCTGCGCGCCGTACGCGCCCATGCTCTGACGCCGCTCGATGGACAAGTCCTCCGGCATGATGAGCACCATCTTGTAGCCGCGCACGGCCGCGGCCATGGCGAGCGCAATGCCGGTGTTGCCGCTCGTCGCTTCGATCAGCGTGTCGCCCGGCTTGATGCGGCCGCGCTCTTCAGCTTTCCTGATCATCGACAGCGCCGGGCGGTCTTTCACCGAGCCCGCCGGGTTATTGCCTTCGAGCTTGCCGAGCACGACGTTATTGCGGCTGCGGATTTCATCGTCCACCACGCGGACGAGTTGCACGAGCGGCGTATTGCCGATCGTGTCTTCGATAGTCATGTAAGCCATAGCGGACCGGATTCGAGTTCCACGTAACGACTGCGCATACGCGCGCGCGTTCGCCGGAATATTGATATGGGAGTTCATCGATTGTAGCCCACCGCTTCGCGCCATGCGCCTCGCCCCTCATGCGCGGATGGCTACGCGCCCGCCACGGCCCACCGCCGCGCGCCACGCAAAAAGCCCGCGGCGAGCCGAACCGCGGGGAGCCCAAACCATCCGAAGGCTGAAGGAGCGAAGAAATCCATTGCGACGCGCGACGCGGCCGCCGACAAGCCACGCCGCGCGCACTACCGCTTACTTTTTGACGACGACGGGCTTCGACGCCGGCGACGACAGCACGGGCGTCGCGCTGACGCTGTTCGCGCTGTTCGCCCCAGTCGCGGCGGTGGCCGCTGCGGTTTTCGATGCGGTGCCGATGGTCAGACCTTCGGCCGTGAGCCGTTGCACCGTCTTGCCGCCCATGCCTTTCACGCGCGAGCTGAGATCGGCCGCGTCCTTGAAGGGGCCGTGCGCCTGACGTTCATCGAGAATGGCTTTCGCCTTCGCCGGGCCGATGCCCTTGATGCCGCGCAAGGCATCGGTATTGGCAGTGTTGACATCGACCGCCGCGAGCGCCGAACCGATGGACAGGGTGAGCGCGAACGCGACGAGGGTCGAAAGGGCTTGCTTGAACATACTGAGTCTCCAGAAGAACCGGCCGGCGAACAGTGCCGACCGCGAGACCCAGTGTAGAGAGACTTCGAAGGCGCTTATAGCTGGCCGAATAGCCAACGCACGTAGCGGTCGACGCCTTCCTGAACGGTGAGAAACGGCGCGTCGTAGCCGGCTGCGCGCAGACGGGTCTGATCCGCTTGCGTGAAGCACTGGTACTTGCCGCGCAGCGCGTCGGGAAACGGAACGTACTCGATCAGCCCGCGCTGCACGAGTTCCGCGAGCGACAGCGGCGCTTCGCCGTCGATCGCGCGAAGCGAGTTGACGACCGTCGAGGCGATGTCGTTGAACGGCTGCGCGCGCCCCGTGCCGAGATTGAAGATGCCCGACTTCTCCGGATGATCGAGGAAGTGCAGATTGACCTTCACGACGTCTTCCACGGACACGAAATCGCGCGTCTGCTCGCCGGCCGCGTAGCCGTTGTATTCGCCGAAGAGCTTGACTTTACCTTCCGCGCGGAACTGGTTGAAGTTGTGGAATGCGACCGACGCCATGCGCCCCTTGTGCGTCTCGCGCGGACCGTACACGTTGAAGTAGCGAAAGCCGACGATCTGGCTGCCCGCCTTCGGCAACACCTGACGCACGATCTGATCGAAAAGGAACTTCGAATAGCCGTAGACGTTGAGCGGCTTCTCGACTTCGCGCTCCTCGACGAAGCGGCTCGATCCGCCGTACGTGGCCGCCGACGACGCATAGAGGAACTGCGCGCCCTGCGCGAGACAGATGTCCATCACATCCCGGCTGTACCGGAAGTTGTTGTCCATCATGTAGCGGCCGTCGGTTTCCATCGTGTCCGAGCAGGCGCCTTCATGGAACACCGCGCGCACCTTGCCGAAGTCGCCGCGCCGGAAGCGCTCGATGAACTCGGTCTTGTCGAGGTAATCGTCGATCTCGCAATCGACCAGATTCCTGAACTTGTCGGCGCGCGTGAGGTTGTCCACCGCGATCACGCGATGCTCGCCGCGCTCGTTGAGCGCCTTGACGATATTGCTGCCGATGAAGCCGGCCGCCCCGGTAACGATGAAAGTCATGTGAGATCAGGCGAAGAGTTCGTTGTAGTCGACGGTCGCCGTGCCGAGCTTGCCCACGACGATGCCGGCCGCGCGGTTCGCATACACGATCGAATCGACCAGCGGCACGCCTGCGCCGAGCATGGTGGCGACCGTTGCGATGACGGTGTCGCCCGCGCCCGACACATCATACACTTCGCGCGCTTCGGCCGAGTTGTGCAGCACCTGGTTCTCGGTGAAGAGCGTCATGCCCTCTTCCGAACGCGTCAGCAAGAGCGCGCCAAGATCCAGATCCGCGCGCAGCTTCGTCACGCGCTCATGCAAATCTTCTTCGGACTTCCAGTGGCCGATCACTTCGCGCAGTTCCGCGCGATTCGGCGTGATGAGCGTCGCGCCGCGATAACGCTCCCAGTCGTCGCCCTTCGGATCGACGAGCACGGGTTTGCCGGCCTCGCGCGCGTCGGCGATCATCTTCGTCACGTGCGTGAGACCGCCCTTCGCGTAGTCCGACATCAGAATCACGTCGTGCTGCGGCAGCAGTTCCGTGAAGCGTTCGAGGCACGCGCGCAGCACTTCGTGATTCGGCGTGTTCTCGAAGTCGACGCGCAGCAGTTGCTGCTGGCGCGACAACACGCGCAACTTGATGGTCGTGAGTAACTCCGGGTCGCGCGCGAGGTGCGCGGCGACCCGGCTCTCGCCGAGCAGCTCCACGATGCGCTCGCCCGGCTCGTCATGCCCCACGACGCACAGCAGACCCGCCTGCGCGCCGAGCGCCGCCGCGTTGCGCGCGACGTTCGCCGCCCCGCCCAGGCGATCCTCCTTCTTCTGCACGTGCACGACCGGCACGGGCGCCTCGGGCGAGATGCGGTTCACGTCGCCGAACCAGTAGCGGTCGAGCATGACATCGCCGACCACCAGCACGCGCGCCGCCGAAATGCGGGCGCGCGGCACCACTGGGATATTCGCCGGGCTATTGCCGGCTGCCATTGCCGTCGAGTTCGACATGGGGACGTCCTATTGCAAAATAATCGATGCCTAGTTCGGCCATCGCTTCCGGTTCATACAAATTGCGGCCGTCGAAGATAACCGGCATCTTCAGCTCGCTCTTCAAGTGCCCGAAGTCCGGGCTCTTGAATTCCTTCCACTCCGTCACGATGACGAGCGCGTCCGCGCCCGTCAACGCTTCCTGCTGCGTTTGCACGAAGTGCAGACGCTCCATGTCCTCGCGGCGGCCTTCGAGATCGAGCGCGAACACGCGCTGCGCTTCGGCCATCGCGACAGGATCGTACGCCCGCACCGTCGCGCCGCGTTCCAGGAGCGACGCGATCAGACGCCGGCTCGACGCCTCGCGCATGTCATCGGTGTTCGGCTTGAACGCGAGGCCCCATACGGCGAACGTGCGGCCGTGCAGGTCTTCGCCCATGCGCTTGACGATCTTGTTGACGAGCACTTCCTTCTGCGCGTTGTTGACCGCTTCGACCGATTCCAGAATTTGCAGCCGATGCCCGTTTTCGCGCGCCGTCTGCACGAGCGCCTGCACGTCCTTCGGGAAGCACGAGCCGCCGTAGCCGCAACCCGCATACAGGAAGTGATACCCGATGCGCGGGTCCGAGCCAATGCCGCGACGCACGGATTCGATGTCCGCGCCGACTGCATCGGCCAGGTTTGAGAGATCGTTCATGAACGAGATGCGCGTGGCGAGCATGGCGTTGGCCGCGTACTTCGTGAACTCGGCGGAGCGCACATCCATGTAAAGCGTGCGCTCGTGATTGCGGTTGAACGGCGCGTAGAGGCGCTTCATCATTTCGCGCGCGCGGTTGCCCGCCTGATCGTCGTCGATGCCGATCACGATTCGGTCGGGCCGCATGAAGTCGTCGACTGCAGCGCCTTCCTTCAGGAACTCCGGATTCGACACGACGGAGAAGCCGTCGCCAACGCCGCGCGCCTTCAGTTCTTCGTCCACGACGCGCTTGACTTGCAGCGCCGTGCCGACCGGCACCGTCGATTTGTCGACGATCACCTTGAAGCCGTTCGAATAGCGTCCGATGTTGCGCGCGGCCGCGAGCACGTACTGCAAGTCGGCGGAGCCGTCTTCGTCGGGCGGCGTGCCGACCGCGATGAACTGGATGTCGCCGTGCTCGACGCTCGCCTTCACGTCGGTGGAGAACTGGATGCGACCGGCCGCGCGGGTGCGCTTGAGCATTTCCTGGAGGCCCGGCTCGTGAATCGGCACGCCGCCGTTATTGAGGATCTCGATCTTGCGCGGATCGACATCGACACAGAACACGTCATTGCCGATTTCAGCGAGGCAAGCACCGGTCACGAGACCGACGTAACCCGTACCAACGATGGTAACTTTCATAGCTCTCCGTAGGTTTCTAAGATAGCGGCGATGATGATGAGCGCGGAAACTGCGCGCTCGCGATGGTGTGCGAAGTCAGGCCGAACTCGTGATCGGTTCGACGCGTCGTGGCGCGTAAGTCTCCCAGCCGCTGCAGCCGGGGCACTGCCAATAAAAGAGGCGCGCGCGGAATCCACACGTCTGACATGTGTACCGCGGCAAATTCTTGGTGCGTTGTCTCACCAGCGTGCGCATGAGCTCCAGCTCGCCCCGGCGCGGCTCCTCGGCGGTCGCTTCCTGCGCTTCGAGCAAGCGCGTCATGCCCGCAAGATTCGGTGCGATTTCCATCTGCCTGCGCACGAGCGCGTGCGCCGCGTCGAGGCCGCGCAGTTCCTGAACATGCTTGTACGCAACATCCAGCAGATCGTTCGACGGGTACCGCGTCGCGTAGTCGATCAGCAAGTCGACGCCCTCTTCCTTGCGCCCGAGCGCGGCGTACCCCTTCATCAGCTTTTCCGCCACGAGCGGCAAATACGCTTCATTCTGCGCCTCGACGCGCTTCCAGGCTGCAATCGCGGCTTCGACGTTTCCGGCAGCGGCTTCGGCGTCGCCCGAGAGAATCGTGGCGCGGACGTTGTCCGGATTCGACGCCAGCGCGAGCTTCA
This sequence comes from Caballeronia sp. LZ062, assembly GCF_031450785.1. Classification (NCBI taxonomy): domain Bacteria; kingdom Pseudomonadati; phylum Pseudomonadota; class Betaproteobacteria; order Burkholderiales; family Burkholderiaceae; genus Caballeronia; species Caballeronia sp. LZ062. The sequence goes on along the minus strand of NZ_JARTWB010000002.1, from coordinate 518,330 downwards.
GTTCGGCGCGCGCATCGTCCTGATTCTTGCGCTGCAAGGCTTCCTGCGCGAGTTCGCAATGGAAATGCGCAATTTCCATATGCAGCGACGGCGCGCCCATCTTCTCGATGCGCTCGGCCGTCGTGATGGACTTCGGCCAGTCCTTTTCGATCTCGTAAATGGTCAGCAAAGCGCGCTGTGCGCCGAGCGAATATTCGCCGGCGTCCAGCGACCGGAACGTTTCCTCGGCGCGATCCAGCAAGCCCGCTTTCAGGAAATCCTGCCCCAGTTCATACAGCGCGTGATCGCGTTCGGCGACCGGCAGGTCCGCGCGGCTCAACAGATTTTGATGCACGCGGATGGCGCGATCCGTCTCGCCGCGCCGTCGAAACAGATTACCGAGCGCGAAGTGCAGCTCGATGGTTTCCGGGTCCAGCTTGGCGACTTCGATGAAGGCGTCGATCGCCTTGTCGTGCTGCTCGTTGAGCAGGAAATTCAGGCCGCGAAAGTACGAGCGCGGCAGGTTCGCATTTTCGGATAGCAGCGTTTTCAGGTCGTAGCGGGATGCCATCCAGCCCAGCGCGAAAGCCACGGGGATGACGAGCAGCCACCAGAAGTCTAGATCCATGCGTTTTGGTCGGTGAGTCGGTTAGGTGTCTGCTTCGGGCAACGGCAAGCGTGCGCGCCGCCCGGATGATGCGCGTTCAGATGAGCGGCGGCATCGGCGGTTCTTCTTTGACCACCGGCGCTTCTCGGGCGACGCGCACGTCGCGCTTCAGACGGCCGTTTTCGAGCCGCAATCGCAGCACCGCAGGCACGGCGGACACGAGCCCGGCGAGCAGTCCCACTACGAAAAATGCCAGGCCGATCAGGATCAGCGGCGCCTGCCAGGCGTAGCCTGCGAGGAAGTTCAATGTCGCCGGCTGCGTATTGGCGAGCGCCAGCACGAGCAACAACACGAACACCAGAACGCGGATCAGCCAGACTATGAATTTCATGTACGTCTCGCAATAGCGGTTGCATCTCGCGGCCGTCTATTCGCCGTCCGGCCTACGTGATTACCCGAGTCAAAGTGACCGGTATTGTAATGGATGCGTTTGCTGCGAAGCACCGGCGCGGCGCAAGCCTCCGACGAAATGGCCGGCGCTATGTGCGCTAGCGAACGCGATGCCCACGCGTGCGGCGCGTCGGGGCGAAAAAAAAGCACCCGCAAGGGGTGCTTTTCTGGTCGATTGCCTCATGGCCGGACGTCGCGGCGGACCGTCTGTGCACACGCGCAGACGAATTTTCCTGCCGATGCGCGCCGATCAGAGATCGTCCGCATCGTCGTCGTTCGACGCCTTCAGCGGCTCGCCCGCGCGGCCATCGACGCGTTCGCGCAACTCCTTGCCCGGCTTGAAGTGCGGCACGAATTTCTCCGGCACCAGCACTTTTTCACCCGACTTGGGATTGCGCCCGACGCGCGACGGACGACGGTTGAGCCCGAAGCTGCCGAAGCCGCGAATTTCGATGCGATGACCGTTGGCAAGCGCCTCCGACATCGCATCGAGCATCGTCTTGACCGCGAAATCCGCATCCTTGAGCACAAGTTGCGGAAATCGCGAGGCCAACTGGGCGACCAATTCCGATTTGGTCATACTGCAGCAGTACCGTTAAGGCTTAGCTGTTCTGGCCGTCGAGCTTGGCCTTCAGCAGCGCGCCGAGGTTGGTCGTGCCGGTAGCGGCGGCGTTCGAGTCCGAAGCTTGCAGGCCGCGCATGGCTTCCTGCTGCTCGGCCGAATCCTTCGCCTTGATCGACAGGTTGATGCCGCGCGACTTGCGATCGATATTGATGATCATCGCGTTGACCTTGTCGCCTTCCTTCAGCACATTGCGCGCATCTTCCACGCGGTCTTGTGCGATTTCCGAAGCGCGCAGGTAGCCTTCGACTTCACCCGACAGCGTGACGACCGCACCCTTCGGATCGACCGACTTCACGACGCCGTCGACGATCGCGCCCTTGTCGTTGATCGCGACGAAGTTGCTGAACGGATCGCCTTCGAGCTGCTTGATGCCGAGCGAGATGCGCTCCTTCTCGACGTCGATGCCCAGAACCACGGCTTCGACTTCGTCGCCCTTCTTGTACTTGCGAACCGCTTCTTCGCCCGTTTCCGACCACGACAGGTCCGACAGGTGAACCAGACCGTCGATGCCGCCCGGCAGGCCGATGAAGACGCCGAAGTCGGTGATCGACTTGATCGCGCCTTGCAGCTTGTCGCCCTTCTTGAAGTTGCGGCTGAAGTCGTCCCACGGATTCGGCTTGCACTGCTTCATGCCGAGGCTGATACGGCGGCGGTCTTCGTCGATTTCGAGAACCATGACTTCGACTTCGTCGCCCAGCTGCACGACCTTCGACGGTGCAACGTTCTTGTTGGTCCAGTCCATTTCCGACACGTGGACCAGGCCTTCGATGCCCGATTCCACTTCGACGAATGCGCCGTAGTCGGTGATGTTCGTGACCTTACCGAACAGACGCGTGCCCGACGGGTAACGGCGCGAGATGCCTTCCCACGGATCGTCGCCCAGTTGCTTGATACCGAGCGAGACGCGGTTCTTCTCTTGGTCGAACTTGAGGATCTTCGCGGTGACTTCCTGGCCAACCGACAGCACTTCCGACGGGTGACGCACACGACGCCATGCGATGTCGGTGATGTGCAGCAGGCCGTCGATGCCGCCCAGGTCCACGAACGCGCCGTAGTCGGTGATGTTCTTGACCACGCCTTCCACGATCGCGCCTTCCTTCAGCGTTTCGAGCAGCTTTGCGCGCTCTTCGCCTTGCGTGGCTTCGATCACAGCGCGGCGCGACAGCACGACGTTGTTACGCTTGCGGTCGAGCTTGATGACGCGGAATTCGAGCGTCTTGCCTTCGTACGGGGTCGTGTCCTTCACCGGACGCGTATCCACGAGCGAACCCGGCAGGAACGCGCGGATGCCGTTGACCATCACGGTCATGCCGCCCTTCACCTTGCCGGTGATGGTGCCGGTGACGAGCTCGTTGTTGTCCAGCGCCTTTTCCAGCGACAGCCACGAAGCCAGACGCTTCGCCTTGTCGCGCGACAGGATGGTGTCGCCATAGCCGTTTTCCAGCGCGTCGATCGCGACGGAAACGAAGTCGCCCGCCTGCACTTCCACTTCACCCGCGTCGTTCAGGAACTCTTCGAGCGGAATATAGGCTTCGGACTTCAGACCAGCATTTACGACCACGAAGTTGTGGTCGACACGCACGACTTCGGCGGAGATCACTTCGCCAGCGCGCATGTCCTGCTTGGTCAGCGACTCTTCGAACAGAGCCGCGAAAGATTCGTTATTCGGGGTGGAGGTTTGCAGGTCGGACATAAAAATCAATATTTGCACAGCTTTTGCGCTAATGGCCTATGGCCGACGATGCGCGGAGCCGTACGGGGTTAAGGGGTTTAACACACGCTCCGCCACATGACGGAGCACCCAACTATCCGGCAGCCGACCGCAAGTGGCGGGCGAACCGGCACATCTACTACAGTTTCAGCTACACGCGCACTTCGCTGTACCAGCCGATGATCTGCTCGACCGCTTGATCGATCGACAAACCGGAGGTGTCCAGCGTCTTCGCGTCCGCCGCAGGCTTGAGCGGCGCGGCTGCCCGGTTCATGTCGCGGGCGTCGCGTTCGCGCAAATCGCGCAGCAAGTCATCCATATTAGCAGAAAAGCCTTTTTGCATCAATTGCTTATGGCGTCTCGCCGCGCGGGCCTCGACGCTCGCGGTCAGGAAGACCTTCAGTGTGGCGTCGGGGAAGATGACCGTGCCCATGTCGCGGCCGTCGGCGACGAGTCCCGGGCGCTTGCGGAACGCCCGCTGGCGGGCGACGAGCGCCTGCCGCACTTCGGGATGCACCGCGATCGCGGACGCGCGATTGCCGATTTCCTCGGCGCGGATTTCAGTCGATACATCGACGCCGTCGAGCTGCGCGCATCCCTCGCGGAAGGTGATATGCAGGTCGCCGACGAGGTTTGCAAGCGCGGGGGCGTCGCCCTTGTCGATGCCGTAACGGACGCTCGCGAGCGCGGCGAGCCGGTACAGCGCGCCGCTGTCGAGCAGGTGAAAGCCGAGCGTGGCCGCGACGACCGCCGCGACCGTGCCCTTGCCGGACGCCGTCGGCCCGTCGATGGTGATGACTGGAGTGGGGTCGAATGGACGGCTCGGTTTCATTGCGTATGGCCGTTTCGGCCCGTTATTGCTGTTCTGGTGATGGAAGACATTGCACGGCTCACGTTCTCACGAGCGTCGCGAAACGGTCGAAATAGTCGGGGAAAGTCTTGTTCACGCACTTCGGATCGTTGATGCGCACCGGCACGCCGCCGAGACTCACGAGCGAAAAGCACATCGCCATGCGGTGATCGTCGTAGGTGTCGATCGCGGCGTTGGCGGTCAGTTTCGCCGGCGGCGTGACGACCAGATAATCCGCGCCCTCTTCGACTGTCGCGCCGACCTTGCGCAATTCGGTCGCCATCGCGGCGATGCGGTCGGTTTCCTTCACGCGCCAGCTCGCGATGTTGCGCAGCGTCGTCGTGCCGTTCGCGAACAGCGCGGCCACGGCAATGGTCATCGCGGCGTCGGGAATCAGGTTGAAGTCCATGTCGATGGGCGCGAGCTTGCCGTCGTCGGACTCGACGCCACGCACTTCGATCCAGTCGTCGCCCATCATCACGTTCGCGCCCATGCGATTGAGCGCATCCGCGAAGCCGACGTCGCCCTGAATGCTCGACCGCCCGACGCCTTCCACGCGCACCGGCCCGTGGCCGATGGCGCCCGCCGCCAGAAAATACGACGCGGACGACGCGTCGCCTTCCACCATGATCGCGCCGGGAGACCGGTACGACGCGCCCGCGGGAACGGTGAACCGCGCCCAGCCGTCGCGCTCGACAGTGACGCCGAAGCGTTCCATCAGCCGCACCGTGATCTCGATATACGGCTTCGAAATGAGCTCGCCTTCGACTTCGATCGTCACCGGGCCGCTCCGGCCCTCGATAACCGGCAGGCTCATCAGGAGCGCGGTGAGAAACTGGCTCGACACGTCGCCGCGCACGCGAATGGGCTTGTCCACGGCGATATGCGACGCGTGAATTTTGAGCGGCGGGAAGCCGTCGTTCTGCTCGTAGTCGATTTTCGCGCCGATCTGACGCAACCCGTCGACGAGATCGCCGATGGGCCGCTCATGCATCCGCGGCACGCCGTGCACGCGATATTCGCCGCCGTTGACCGCGAGCGCCGCCGTCAGCGGACGAACCGCCGTTCCCGCGTTGCCGAGAAAAAGCTCCGCCGACTTCGACGGAAACGCGCCGCCCGTGCCCGTGACGATCACGCGCTCGCCATCGCGCCTGAGCGTCACGCCGAGCGTCTCCAGCGCGGCGAGCATCACGCGCGTGTCGTCGGAATCGAGCAGATTGGTGATCGCCGTTTCGCCGGTCGAAAGCGCGGCGAGCAGCAGCACGCGGTTCGAGATGCTTTTCGAGCCGGGCAGCCGCACCGTGCCGGACGCGCGCGCGAAAGGTCCGAGATCGAGATGTTCCATGCTGTGTCCTGGGTGTCTTATTTCGTGGGCGAATCGCCGGGAATCGTCTTGCCGCCGCGTTCCTGCCACTCCGTGCGCGCCACGCGCGAGCGCGCGAATGCCGCTTCGAGCGCCGCGCCGTCCGATGCGTCGATGGCCGCGCGAAACCGCGCGAGCACGTCCGCGTAGGCGTCGAGTTCAGCCAGCAGCGCGGCCCGGTTCGCAAGACACACGTCGCGCCACATTTCCGGGCTCGACGCCGCAATGCGCGTGAAATCGCGAAAACCGCCCGCCGCGAACGAAAACTTCAGTTGCGCGTCCGGCGCTTCGAGAATCTGCTCGACGAGCGCGAACGACAGCACATGCGGCAGATGGCTCACCGACGCGAACACGCGATCATGCTGCGCCTCGCTCATCGTGTGCACCGCCGCGCCCGTCGCGCGCCACATCGCGGCAATGCGCTCGACGGCTTGCGGTGCGTTCTCGGTCAGCGGACACAGCACGACATTGCGGTCGACGTACAGATCAGGCAACGCGGCATCGACGCCGCTCGACTCGCGCCCGGCTATCGGATGCCCCGGCACGAACTGCGCGACGCGCTCGGAAAGCGCCGCGCGCGCCGCCGCGACGACGTCGCTCTTCGTGCTGCCGGCATCCGTCACGATGGCGTGCGCGTCCAGAAACGGCGCGATGCGCGCGAGCAACGGCTGCGTCTGCGCGACCGGCGCGGCGAGCAGCACGATATCGGCGCCCTGCAACGCGCGAGCGAGCGCGGCGTCGTCATCGAGCGCGGCGGCTTCATCGATTACGCCCAGCTCGACCGCGCGCGCCACCGACTGCGCCGAGCGCCCGACGCCGACCACGCGCCCGGCCAGCCCGGCGCGTTCGCGCAGTGCGCGCGCGAGCGACCCGCCGATCAGGCCGACGCCGAAAATAACCAGTTTATTGAAAGTGAACGCGGCCACGGGACATCGCAAAAAACGCGTCGACGACGCGGAAGACAGAACTGCTGAAAGCGCGGATTTTACCGGGCGCGCGGATACGACCCGAGAATCTTGAGAAACGCGGCCTTCTGCCCGAGTTCCTCCAGCGCGGCGGCCACCGACGCATCGTTGCGATGGCCTTCGAGATCGATATAGAAGTAGTACTCCCACGTCCCGACACGCGCGGGCCGCGACTCGAAGCGCGTCATCGACACGCCGTGCTTCGCGAGCGGCTCCAGCAGCTTGAACACCGCCCCCGGCTCGTTAGCGACAGACACGATGAGCGACGTCTGGTCGTGACCGCTCGCATCCGACGGCTGCTTGCCGATGATGACAAAACGCGTGCGGTTGTGCGGATCGTCCTGAATCAGCGAATACACGACACCGAGGCCGTAGTGCGTCGCGGCGCGGTCGCCGGCGATGGCCGCCACCGTCGGGTCCGCCACGGCCATGCGGGCCGCTTCCGCATTGCTCGACACCGCCTGCCGCTCCAGATGCGGCGCGTTCGCGGAGAGCCACCGCTGGCATTGCGCGAGCGCCTGCGGGTGTGCGCAAACGCGCGTCACGCCTTCGAGAGAGCCGGACGCCGTCAGCAGATTGTGATGAATCGGCAAGGCGAGTTCGCCGCCGATCACGAGTTGCGTTTGCAGCAGCAAATCCAGCGTGCGCGACACCGCGCCTTCCGCCGAATTCTCGACCGGCACGACGCCGTACTGTGCCGCCCCGGCTTCGACCGAGCGGAACACTTCGTCGATGGACGGGCACGGCAGCCCCTCGATGGAATGCCCGAAGTATTCGAACATCGCCTGTTCGCTGTAGGTGCCGACGGGCCCGAGGAACGCGGCGCGCAGCGTCTGTTCGAGCGCGCGGCTCGCGGCCATGATCTCGCGCCAGATCGCGCTGATGTGGTCGGCGGCGAGCGGGCCGTCGCTGATGGCCTGCAAACGCGCGATGACCTGCATTTCGCGCTCCGGGCGAAACACCGGCGCGTTGAAGTGCTTCTTCACCTCGCCCACTTCGAGGGCGACCGAAGCGCGCTGATTCAGCAGCGCGATGAGTTGTGCGTCGAGCGCGTCGATGCGCTCACGCAGCGGTTTGAGTCTTGAATTAAGATCGTCGTCCATGCGGTGCGTGTTGTGCGAATGCGGTTAGAGGAGCGACGGCGCGTTCACGCGCTCGTCCGCTCGAATTCCTTCATATAGTCGACGAGCGCCCTGACGCCCTCGACCGGCACCGCGTTGTAGATCGATGCCCGCATGCCACCGACGGACTTGTGGCCCTTCAGCTGCAGTAGCCCGCGCGCTTTGGCGCCGGCCAGGAAATCGGTATTGCGCGATTCATCGGCGAGAAAGAACGGCACGTTCATGCGCGAACGGTTCTGCCGATTCACCTTGTTCACGTAGAAATCGCTCGCGTCGATGGTGTCGTAGAGCAGCTTCGCTTTCTCGACGTTGCGCGCTTCCATCGCCTCGAGGCCGCCCTGCTTCTTCAGCCACTTGAAGACGAGCCCGGCCATGTAGATGGCGTACGTGGGCGGCGTGTTGAACATCGAGTTGTTCTCGGCGACCGTCTTCCATTCGAACGCGGACGGGCAGATGGGCAGCGCGCGGTCGAGCAAGTCCTCGCGCACCATCACGACCGTCACGCCCGCCATGCCGATGTTTTTCTGCGCGCCCGCGAAGAGCGCGCCGAACTTGGCGACGTCCATCGGACGCGACAGGATGTGCGACGACGCATCCGCGACGAGCGCAATGTCGCCGAGATCGGGAATGTCGAACGCCTCGACGCCGTCGATGGTTTCGTTCGTGCACAGATGCACGTAGGCGGGATCGTCGGACAGCTTCCACTCGCCGATGGCCGGCACGCGCGTGTAGCCCTCTTCCGTCTTGCCGGTGGCCGCGATGTGCGGCGTGCAGTACTTCTGCGCTTCCTTGTATGACTTCGTCGACCACGAACCGGTCACGACGAAATCCACCGTCTTTTTCGAGCCGAGCAGATTCATCGGCACGATGGCGTTCTCGCCAATGCCGCCGCCTTGCAGAAACAGAATCCGATGCGACGCAGGCACGTTCAGCAGTTCGCGCAGGTCCGCGAGCGCCGCTTCATGGATCGACATGAATTCGGCGCCGCGGTGGCTCATTTCCATCACGCTCATGCCGCTACCTTGCCAGTCGAGCATTTCGTCGGCGGCTTGCCTCAACACTTCTTCTGGCATGGCGGCCGGGCCGGCGGAGAAATTGAACACGCGCATGTGGAAATCCCGAATGGCAGGCGCGACGTTGCGTCGAGTCGCTTGGTTCAGCGGATGACGCGCGCCTGAAAAAGAAATGGCTGCTTGCGCTTTCGCGCAAACAGCCATTATCGCACTGTCCTGAAAACCCGCCAACGCGCGGGGCAGCGCGCCCCGCTGCGAGTTTTCCGGTTGTCGCGCCGTGCTTACTTGCCCGGCTTGACGCTTGCCACTTCTTGGTCCGCTTGCGTGCGGGTCGCCTTGATGGCTTGCGGCATGTACTTCTGCATCAGACCGTTGACGACGTCGCGGCCAACCTGGTCCTGAACCTGAATGAACTTGCGGCCCGTCGGGCTCTTGTAGAAGTTCGTCAGATCCTTGATTTCGTCGGTCGAGTAGTACTTCGCGTATGCGTCGTACTGGGCCTTCATGGCGTCCTGGCGGAAGTTGTCCGTGGCGAACACCTGGCCAGCCGAGTCCACCAGCTTCGGCACTGCGTTCTTCTGCAGCGTCGGGACGGCTGCCTGCTTCTGCTTGTCGTTCAGCGACTTGTTCTCCGACAGCGCGTCCGACAGGATGGCCGGAACGAGCTGCTTCGCTTGCATCTGTGCGCTGTTGCCGATTGCGCCGACGAGCTTTTGCGCGTCGATTGCGTCCAGCAGATCCTTGATCGCAGCTTGCTTGGCCGGATCAACCGGTGCTGCTGCGGCCGGCGCCGCCGCCTGGTTCGGCGCCTGGTTCTGAAGCGACTGAGCCATCGCGAAAGTCGGCACGAAAGCGGCCAGCAACATCCACTGCTTGAAACGTCCTTGCATCATTACTCCCTGTAAAAAATATTCAGTCAGCACTGGCGACGAGCCTTGCACGTCCGCATAGCCGCCGCTGCGCTTCTTTCACATGAAGAGCGCAGCGCCGACATCAGGCTCACGTCGCGCAGCTTAACCAATTCAGGCTTTCAAAAGCGATAACCGGAAACGGGCGACACAAAAAATATCAGGCGCTTTCGTCACCTTCGCCGTTCGGCGTGTCGTCCGGCGGTGCAGTTGAGGCGTCGGTGTCCGCTGCGGCATTGGCTGCGTCCGCTTCCTCGAGCTCGGCGTCCGCCTCGGCTTCGGCGATATGCTGCAGTCCCGACAACTTCGTGCCCTCGTCAAGGCTGATGAGTGTAACACCTTGGGTTGCACGGCCCATTTCGCGGATTTCGGACACACGCGTGCGAATGAGCACGCCAGACGTGGTGATCAGCATGATCTGGCTTTCCGAATCGACGAGCGTCGCGGCGACCACCTTGCCGTTGCGCTCCGATGTCTGGATCGCGATCATGCCCTTCGTGCCGCGGCCGTGGCGCGTGTATTCGTTGATCGGCGTGCGCTTGCCGAAACCGTTCTGCGTGGCCGTCAGCACGGACTGGTTCTCGCCGCCCGCCACCAAGAGCGCGATGACCTGCTGCCCTTCTTCGAGCTGCATGCCACGCACGCCGCGCGCTTCGCGGCCCATCGCGCGGACGTCGTTTTCGTCGAAACGCACGGCCTTGCCCGAGTCCGAGAACAGCATGACGTCGTGCGCGCCGTCGGTGATGGCCGCGCCGATGAGGTAGTCGCCGTCATCCAGACCGACCGCGATGATGCCCTTCTTGAGCGGACGGCTGAACGCTTCGAGCGGCGTCTTCTTGACGGTGCCGAGCGCGGTGGCCATGAACACGTACTTGTCCGCCGAGAATTCCTTGATCGGCAGAACGACGTTGATCTTCTCGCCGTCCTGCAACGGGAACATGTTGACGATCGGACGGCCGCGCGAGTTGCGCGAGCCCTGCGGCACTTCGTACACCTTGATCCAATACACGCGGCCGCGGTTCGAGAAGCACAGCATGTGATCGTGCGTGTTCGCGATGAAGAGCGTGTCGATCCAGTCGTCTTCCTTCATCTGCGTGGCCTGCTTGCCGCGCCCGCCGCGCTTCTGCGCGCGGTATTCGGACAGCGGCTGCGACTTCACGTAGCCGGCATGGGACATGGTCACGACCATTTCCTGCGGCGTGATCAGGTCTTCGGTATTGAGCTCGGTCGCATTCATTTCGATGCGCGAGCGGCGATCGTCGCCGAATTCCGCGCGCACCTGGCCGAGTTCGTCCACGATCATCTGGCGAATGCGTTCCGGGCGCGCGAGGATGTCGAGCAGGTCGGCGATCTGCGCCATGACTTCGCGATACTCGCCGACGATCTTGTCCTGCTCGAGGCCGGTCAGGCGTTGCAGACGCATCTGCAAGATTTCCTGCGCCTGCACGTCCGACAGCTTGTAGAGGCCGTCTTCCTGCAAACCGTAAGCCGGATTCAACCCTTCCGGACGGTACGCGAGACGTCCACCCGACGCTTCCGTCTCGGCGCGCGTCAGCATTTCGCGCACGAGCGACGAGTCCCACGGACGGTTCATCAACTCCTGTTTCGCGATAGGCGGCGTGGGCGCGGCCTTGATGATCGCGATGAATTCGTCGATGTTCGCGAGCGCGACGGCGAGACCTTCGAGCACGTGCCCGCGGTCGCGCGCCTTGCGCAGTTCGTACACCGTGCGCCGCGTCAGCACTTCCCGTCGATGCGACAGGAAGCATTCCAGCATTTCCTTCAGATTCAGCAGCTTCGGCTGGCCGTCGACGAGCGCGACCAGGTTCATGCCGAAGGTGTCCTGAAGCTGCGTCTGCTTGTACAGGTTGTTCAGGACGACTTCGGGCACTTCTCCGCGCTTCAGTTCGATCACGACGCGCATGCCGCTCTTGTCGGATTCGTCGCGAATGTCGGAGATGCCCTCGATCTTCTTCTCGTTGACGAGTTCCGCGATGCGCTCGAGCAGCGTGCGCTTGTTCACCTGATACGGAATTTCGTCGACGATGATCGCCATGCGCTGACCGCGGTCGATCTCTTCGAAGTGCGTGGCCGCGCGCATGACGACGCGCCCGCGGCCGGTGCGATAGCCGTCGCGTACGCCGGCCACGCCATAGATGATGCCTGCCGTCGGAAAGTCCGGCGCGGGCACGATCTCGATGAGCTCGTCGACCGACGATTCAGGGTTATTCAGCAGATGCAGACAGGCATCGACGATTTCGCGCAGATTGTGCGGCGGAATATTGGTCGCCATGCCGACCGCGATGCCCGCCGAGCCGTTGATCAGCAGATTCGGAATGCGCGCCGGCAGCACGAGCGGTTCGTTCTCGCTGCCGTCGTAGTTCGGACCGAAGTCGACGGTTTCCTTGTCGATGTCGGCGAGCAACTCATGGCCGATTTTCGCCATGCGGATTTCGGTGTAGCGCATGGCGGCGGCGTTGTCGCCGTCGACAGAACCGAAGTTGCCCTGGCCGTCTACCAGCATGTAACGCAGCGAAAACGGCTGCGCCATGCGAACGATGGTCTCGTACACCGAGGCGTCGCCGTGCGGATGGTACTTACCGATCACGTCGCCGACGATACGCGCCGACTTCTTGTACGCGCGATTCCAGTCGTTATTCAGTTCGTGCATCGAGTACAGCGCCCGGCGATGCACCGGCTTCAGGCCATCGCGGACATCGGGAAGCGCGCGCCCGACGATTACGCTCATCGCGTAATCGAGATACGAACGGCGCATTTCCTCCTCGAGGGAGATAGGCAGAGTCTCTTTGGCGAATTGATCCATTATCCGTGTCTTGAACTGTGCAGCAGCGACACGGCAGCGCGTTCGTCAGTTTCGCGACACCCGCGAGCCGGCCGCGCGACTTGCGCCGGCCAGGCGCGTAGCCGGCGTACGCTGCGGCGCTGCGAACGCAGCGCATCGCGAGATTCTACCACGCGGCCCATGTGCGCCCGGGGCGGTGCGTATACATAGTGTTGAAGTACTCGGAGTCGCTACTCGCAAGCGCCGCGGGCCATGAACGCTGTACCAATTACTTACAAAAACTGGGGAACGATTTCCGTCAATTGGTCATCGAGCCGGGCTATCATGCCGCCTCACCTCTTCGCGAAACGGCGAAGCGGCAGCGATGAAGATACGCAGGAAGGCACGTTCAGGCACGTGAAGTGCGCACGTTCGGCGCCTTCCCCGGACTGTGACCGGCTACTGTCCCTTTCTTGTTGCGGAGGCACCACATAAGGTTGCGGGCGAACTCGGTGCAGGGATATTTTTATCGTTGCAAGGGAACGATATGGCAAAATGCCAACGCACAAAGTTAGACACTGCTCGAAGTCTATACAAAGCGTTTTGTTCCGCAGGGGAATGTTATACTTCGAGCAATGTATGACCGGTCTTCGTCTACAAGGCTCGCAGTAAACCTGCGGTAATCTCAATTTCGAGAGGAGAAATATGAATAAACTTTCAAAGCTCGCGTTCATTGCAGCTACCGCAGTTATGGCTGCATCGGCCTCGGCGCAATCGGTGCCGGCCTCGCGACAAGCCGTCAATGACAACTGGGTGAATGGCACGGGCGAGTATGTGTGGATGAACGGCACGAACGAACTGTGCTGGCGCGACGCATTTTGGACGCCGGCCACGGCTAACGCGAAGTGCGATGGCGCACTGGTCGCGCAAGCTCCGGCTCCGGCAGTTGCTCCGCCGCCGCCGGCAGCACCCGCTATCACCAGCCAGAAGGTCACGTACCAGGCCGACGCCCTGTTCGACTTCGACAAGGCAGTCCTGAAGCCGGCCGGCAAGACCGCGCTGGACGATCTCGCATCGAAGATCGGCGCGCTGAACCTGGAAGTCGTGGTTGCAACGGGTTACACCGACCGCATCGGTTCGGACAAGTACAACGACCGTCTGTCGCTGCGCCGTGCGCAAGCTGTGAAGGCGTACCTGGTCAGCAAGGGCATCGAAGCCAACCGTATCTACACGGAAGGCAAAGGCAAGCGCGACCCGGTCACGAAGGGTTCGTGCACGCAGAAGAACCGCAAGCAACTCATCGCCTGCCTCGCACCGGATCGTCGCGTGGAAGTCGAAGTTGTCGGCACGACGCGTCAGCCGCAACAGTAAGTTCTGCCGGCTTGCCGCAGATCGAACCCCCGCCTCGGCGGGGGTTTTTTTATGCCCGGCGCCGGCGCATTGACGAAGTTTCTTGCGGAATGCCGGCCCGAGGCGCGCCTCGCGTTTTGCCGGCCCTGATGACCGCCTATATACTCGGTCCTAATTGATCCACGATTCAGCCAAGGTTCTTCTCATGACGAATGTCGATCCCCACGAACTGCAGAAATTCAGCGATCTGGCGCATCGCTGGTGGGACCCGAACGCCGAGTTCAAGCCGCTGCACGAACTCAATCCGGTGCGGCTCGACTGGATCGATGCGCACGCGCATCTGATGGGCAAGCGTGTCCTCGACATCGGCTGCGGCGGCGGCATTTTGTCGGAGTCCATGGCCACGCGCGGCGCGACGGTCAAAGGCATCGATCTGTCGTCGAACGCACTGGGCGTCGCGGACCTGCATAGCCTGGAGAGCGGCGTCGAAGTGGCTTACGAGGAAATCTCGGCCGAGGCGCTGGCGGCTCGCGAGCCCGGTTCGTACGACGTCGTGACCTGCATGGAAATGCTGGAGCACGTGCCGAACCCGGCCGGCACCGTGGCGGCGTGCGCCGCGCTCGTCAAACCCGGCGGCTGGGTGTTCTTCTCCACGCTCAACCGCAATGCCAAGGCGTATCTCTTTGCGGTAATCGGCGCGGAATACATCGCGCGGATGCTGCCGCGCGGCACGCACGACTACGCGCGCTTCATCAAGCCCTCGGAACTCGCGACGTTCGCCCGCACGGCGTCGCTTTTGCCGGTCGATATCAAGGGCATCACCTACCGGCCGGTGTCGCAGCACTTCGGCCTTTCCAACGACACGAGCATCAACTACATGATGGCTTGCCGTCGGGAAGCGTGACGCGATGAATCCGGAAGAGCAAAACGAAACGGGCATCGTCCAGACCAAGCTCCTGCCCGACGATCCTACGCCTCAACCGCAACGCGCCGCCGACGGCCGCTCGCTGGGGCTTTGCCAGGCGGTGCTGTTCGATCTGGACGGCACCATCGCAGATACCGCGCCGGATCTCGTGGCGGCCGTCAACAAGATGCGCCACGACCGCGGGCTCGAAATGCGTCCGCTGGAGGCGCTGCGTCCTTACGCGTCCGCGGGTGCGCGCGGGTTACTGGGCGGCGCTTTCGAGATTGGACCGGAGCACCACGAGTTCGCCTCGATGCGCGAAGAGTTCCTCGCTAACTACGAAGCCGACCTCTGCATCGAAACGACGCTGTTTCCCGGCATTACCGAACTGCTGGACGAACTCGACGCGCGCGGTGTGCGCTGGGGCATCGTCACGAACAAGGTGACGCGGCTCGCCGCGCCGCTCGTCGCGTTGCTCGGGCTCGACACGCGTGCCGGCTGTCTCGTCTGTGGCGACACGACGCCGCATTCGAAGCCGCATCCCGCGCCGCTCTTGCACGCGGCCGAGTTGCTCGACGTCGCGCCGGAGCGCATCGTCTACGTGGGCGACGACCTGCGCGACGTGCAAGCCGGCTTCGCCGCCGGCATGATCACGGTCGCGGCCGCCTACGGCTATTGCGGCGACGACATTCCGCCGCATCGCTGGCACGCGGATCACGTCGTCGAATCAACCGAGGAGCTGCAACTGCTGCTGCGCGAGATCCCGTGACGGTGCGGGCGGGCTCTTGAAAAAAGCCGCCGTTCGCCTCATACAGTATTTCGTGGGATAATCACCGTTCCGCTTTGGGGGCGACCTGGTTTCGACAGGGGTTGTGAAGCGGTCAGGGCATACCGAGGACCCGTCACCTCGTTAATCAATGGGAAAAACGTAACTGCAAACGACGATACGTTCGCACTGGCGGCCTAAGGGCCGCCGTCCTCTCACTAATTCGCTGACGGGTTAGGGTAGCAATACCGCGAGAGGTCATATACGTCAGATAAGTCTTGGTGGCGTCACGACGCCAAGATCGAAAATTTAGTGAATCGCCGTAACGCAGCGTGTTCGTCCGCGTCGTTGCGGTTAAATCAAAAGACAGAACTAAGTATGTAGAACTGGTCGTAGAGCGCTTCTGGACGCGGGTTCGATTCCCGCCGCCTCCACCACCCCGCTTCAGAAACCCGCGATCGCGCAAGCGTCGCGGGTTTTTTATTGTTGGTCGCGCGATGATGCCTAACGCGCGCACGAAAAAAACCCCGCACGAGGCGGGGCAAACATCCTTGAGAGACATAGCCGCGGCACGGACGACGCGAGCTACGGCGAGAGAATAGAGGCCGCGGCGCGCGCTTCGTATCGGACCCGTCCGAATAAATTGCTGAGAGTCAGCCATCGGTAAAGGCTGACTCTGAGCACTCGACAATCACGAACGCTGGCCGCAGTCAGCATCTCCGACGATTCCGATTCTTCCCCGAACGAGCCGGCATTACCCTGTTCGCGCTTCTCGTTTCCACGAGCGAGAAGTTCATTCCAAGTACTTTTGCCTCGCCGATCGGCGGGGCTTTTTTTCGTCCGGACGAAAGGACGAGCGCGCGCGTGCATCCCTCATACATGTTCGTTCGGCAACCGACTGCATGGGGCGGCGCGCGGCAATCTTCTGCTTTATTCCGTGAACCGGCTCGCGTTGCGGGAAAAGCATGTACCGACAAAGCCGCATCAATTCATTCCGAACGACATTGCTCGCGCTGGCGTGGGCCGTCCTCGCCTTGCTTGTTCCTGTTTGCGCCCGCGCGGCCACGGGGCAGGCCACGGCCGATTGCCACGCCGGCACGCTCGTGACGGTGGTCGCGCATCTCGATGACGACCTGCTCTTCGTCAATCCGGGCATCACCGACAAGCTCGACGCCGGCTGGTGCATCACCACCGTTCACCTCGTCGGCGGCGCGAATGGCGCGAAATTCGACTACGTGCTGCTGCGCGAGACCGGCACCAAGCTCGCCTATGCGCGCATGGCGGGCGTGCCGGATCAGTGGCAGGAATCGACGGTCATGCTCGCCGGCAAGCCCGTGCACCAGCTCGTGCTAAGCGGGCAGCCGCGCGTGAAGCTGCTCGAGTTGCGCCTGCCGGGCGGCGGCGTCCGCGGCGGCAAGGTGCCGCTCGGTCTGCTGTGGGATCGCGGCCAGACGGTAACGACCTATCCGATGCAGGCGGACGGCAGCGGCGCGACGACGTACGATCGCGCGTCTTTGTCGGCGACCGTGCGCGCGATACTCTCCGAAGCGACCGCCATTTACACGCTGAACCCGGACACGGTCGCGTTCATGGAGCACCCGGATCACATCTATGCCGCGCGCGTCACGCGCGTGGTCGCGCAGAGCCTGAAGCGCGATGTGCCCATCGGTTATCACGTGACCTACCCCACCGGCGGCTTGCCGAAGAATCTCGACGCCGCCCAGACTTTGCGCAAGCGCGATGTCGTCGGCAGCTACTTCTCCGTCGACGGCAACGACGCGGGCCACGTCTTCGACGAATACATGTGGGACGGCAACTGGGTCGCGCGCCGTTACTGGAGCGCCGCGCGCGCCAACGACGCCGGCCCGGACTTCCAGTTGCGCCCGTTTCAGCTCGTCAACGAATATTCGAGCCGATGCCTGCAATCCGGCGGCGCGGGCCAGCCGCCGCGCCTCGGCGCCTGTACGAGCGATGCGTCGCAGAACTGGTTCTGGCAGCAGTTGCCGGCCACGCCCGGCGAAAAGAACGACGCGCTGCTCGTCAACGCGAGCACGCACGCGTGCATCGCGGAGCGGGATTCCGGGCTCGTCGAAGAAGCGTGCAACACGAAGAGCGCGTCGCAGCGCTGGACGCCGTGGGACTTCGGCTTCGTGTACACGCCGCAGAATCACTGCCTCGGCGAGAAAGGCGGCGCCGTCACCGCCGGGCGGTGCTCGCTTCTGACTGCGGAGTCTCGCTGGTCGCCGACCCCGCAGACCGTATGGACCGATACCCGGCAGGAAGGCGCGCTCTACGGCGACGTGCGCGGAACCGGGCGCGACAGCACGGTGTACGTCCAGCGTCGCAAGGACGGGCCTGGTTTCAACGTCTGGGTGGCAGAGATGTCGCGTCTGGATCAGGCGGTGCCGTGGTATCTGAACGCCGTGCCGTTCGATCCGCAGGCGAGCACGCCGACCTGCGAGGCCGATACGCTGTGCTTCGACAGCGCGCGCTTCCTGCTCGGCGACTTCGACGGCGACGGCCGCGCCGATCTGATGGTCGTCACGCCGCGCGATGGAGGCACTGCGTTCTGGCTGCTGAAAAGCGAGGGCACGCGCTTCGACGCGCCGCGCCTGTGGTTACAGACGAGCGCCGAATGGACGCCCGCCATCGCGCAGCAATACGTCGCGGGCGACTTCAACGGCGACGGCCGCGCCGACGTCATGATCGCGCAGCAGCGCAAGGACGCGGGACTGGACCTCTGGGTGGTTGCGTCGAACGGCGCGACGGGCAGCGCGCCCGCGCTCTGGCTCGACGCGTCCGCGCTGTCCGCGAGCGCCCGCTTTGTGCCGGCGCGCCTGGCGGGTTCGGAGCGCGCGGGACTCATCGCAATGGAGAATGTGAACGGCGCGCTGGCGCTGTCGCACATGGCGAGCACGGGAAAAGCGTTCGAGCCGGGCTACCGCACGAACGTGTATCCGGCGTTGCGCGCCGCGTTCGTAAAAGTCGCGGCGGGCGATATCGACGGAGACGGCATCGACGATCTCGCGGTGCTCGCACCGCGCGCCGATTCGGCCAGCACGCGCGTCTTCACGATCAAGGGCGGCAAGGTCTTCGGCCCCGCCGAGGACGCCGCGACGCTGGCCGGCACGTCCTACGCCGATTCGATGCCCGCCCTGATCCGCCGCAACGAGCACGACAACCACGCCACGCTGATCCTGTTCCGGCGCGCGAACGCGATTCTCAAGGAGTTCTATTACACCGGCGGCGCGCCGAGCTTGTCGGGCTATGACATCGACACGTCGTTCAAGCTGGGGCCGGTGCAGATCTGGGGCGATTTACCGGGGCTGTATTCGGAATCGCTCTGGCTCAAGACACTTGCCTATTGGGGCGGCAAATAGGAACGCGCCGCCCCTTTCTTCGGGCGGCGCGCTATCTTGAACCGTTACGTTCAGCCGAGGCGACGCGCAGATCCGGGCGAACTGTCCGCACTAAACGCGAATCGCTTTGGCTGACGCTCGCCTGCTGGAAGGACGAGAAATCACGCGCCGTTCCTTTGCATCGGGCAGCGCGTGCGCTTAAACCATGGCCGATCAGCTGAGGTCGACGCGAAGATCGGAGCGATTCGCCCGGCCTGTACTCGGAACCGGTCTGGCTCAAGACGCTCGCCTGCTCCGGCGGCGGATGTAGAACGCGCTGGCCCCTTTTTGAATCGGACAACGCGTGCTCTCTCGGAACAGCCGTTTAGCTGAGGCCAACGCGCCGAACATAGCGATCTGCCCGGCTTCGTCCGGAATCGCCCTAGCTTTAGACGCTCGCCTGCTGGAGCGGTGACAAATCGCGCGCCGCCGTGCTCGTCCGTGCAACGCGTGCTTTTTCGAATCATGGTTGTTCGGGTCAGGCCGACGGGCAGATTAGAGCGATCTGCCCGCCTTGTCTCGGAATCGCTCTGGCTTAAGACGCTCGCCTGCTGGTCGCCCGCGAATAAAGGAGCGCCGCCGTTTTCGTCGGGCAGCGCGTACTCTTTCGAATCAATGCCGTTCAGCCGAGGCCTGCGCGCAAATTCGAGCGATTGCCCGGGCTTACTCGAAATCGATCGTGCTCAAGACGCTCGCCTACTGGGGCGGCCAATATAGAACGTGCTGCCCTTTCTGCATCGGGCAGCGCGTGCTCTTTCCAAACAGCCTTTTAGCTGTGGCCGATGCGCAGATCAGAGCGATCTGCCCGGCTTGTCTCGGAATCGCTCTGGCTTAAGACGCTCGCCTGCTGGGCGGCGACTAAAGACGTGCCGCCGCTTTCGTTGGGCAGCGCGCGCTCCTAAAGCATTGCCTATGAGCCCAAACCTACGCGCAGATCAGCGCAATTTGCCCGGCCTAACTTGGAATCTCTCTTGATCGAGACGCTCGCCTACTGGAGCGGCGAAGATGGAACGCGCTGCTTTCTTTGCATCGGGCAGCGCGTGCTCTTACAAAACAGTCGTTTAACTTAGGCCGACGCGCGGACTAAAGCGATTCGCCCGGGCTTAACTCCGAATCACTCCGCCTTGAAACGCTCGCCTACTAAAGCGGCGAATAAAACGCGCCACCTTCCGCCGCAAGGCAGCGCACCCTCCTTCAACCATTCCCGTTCAAGTAAGGCCCACGCGCAGATCCAGCACATCGCGCGCAATCGCGAGATACCGGTCCGCCGTGCTTTGCAGCGTCAGACCTTGCAGCGGACGCGTCGCGCGCGGCTGCGAGAGCGCTTCGAGAAGCGCGCGGCCGTAGGCGGCGGTATCGCTCGTATCGAGCAGTTGCACTCCCGGAAAGCCGCCCGCGAAAGCAAACGACGCAATGGCGTTGCCCACCACCGGAATGCCCGATGCAAGCGCCTCCAAAAAGCCGATGCTATGCGCCTCGAAGCTCGACGGCATCGCGAACACGGTCGATGCCCGCAGGATCTGCGCGACGTTCTGCTGCGGCCCCTGAATCGACACGCGATCCTTCAGCCCCAGTTGCGCCACGCGCTCCACGACCGCCGCGTGATAGTCGAGGTTCTCGACGACGCCGCACAGCAGGAGCCGCGCATCGCGATCGGCGCGCGCGACGTGCGCGAACGCATCGACCGTCTGCAACTGGTTCTTCTCGGGAATATAGCGGCCCACCTGCACGATCTGCTTGTGCGCGACGGGGACGCGCGGTCCGGCATCGTCGGCGAAGCGCGAGACATCGACGCCGTTCGGCACCACGATCATCGACGGATGCAGGCCGATCTCCTTCACGTAGTCGTCGATATTTTTCTGCGACACGCCGATCACCGCCTTCGCGCGATTCGACAGCAGGCGCTCCGCGCGCATGAGAGCGGCATTGGCGAAGTCGTTCGCGCCCGAGTGCATGACCCAGACGATCGGCACGCGCGTCGGCAAGGCGCGCACGTAGAGCGCGGGAATCGTCGCGTGCGCGAAGATGATGTCGGGCTTGAACGACCGGATCGCGCGATGCAGAAAAAGCAGCCGGCCCAGCTTCGTCGGATTCTTCGCCGGGAAAACGCACGAAACGCCGTGCGCGCGCAGCTCTGCGCTGATGTGCCGGAAGTCGTCGTGCTCGGGCATCAGCGAGGCGATCGAGACGCTGTGTCCCGCGCGCTGATGACCGATCGCGACGCCCTTGGCGAGAACTTCCGCCCCCGAAAGGCGAGGCGCCAGTATGACCTGGAGAATTCGCATGTGTACGGTCCCTCGGTGGTCCGAAGTGCGTTCGTGGGCACGTCAAGCCGCAAGGTTGCGTGACGTCCGTCGCCGCCTGCCGCGCAGTGATTCGCGTTATCGGGGCAGCCGCGCACTTCCTGTTTTTATGGTTATTAAAGTCGGAGAAAAACGGCTGTGCGCATCGAACGCCTGATCGATGACACGTCGATCAAGGTACTCCTCGCCTCCCATGGGGCGTCGGCCATCTCGTAGCGTTTTTCGGTCGCTGCTGAAATCATTGCGCGCGGTATGCGGCGGCGCGCACATGGCGCCGATAGATGGGACAAAAGCCGCGACAAAAGCCGACCGAAGGCAGCTTGACGGCGCGCATTGCACGCGCCGCGATTCATCCGGCTTTAGTTGGAGCCGTCTTTCGGGCACTTGAGGTTGCAGCCGTCGGGATCGCCGTTGTCGCCCCGGCGACGCATGGCGGACGTGCCGCGCTGATACTTGTCCGACGGCGCGGATGCAGCGAACGGCATCTGCGGATGCTCGTTGATGCGGAAGTTGTCCTGCAGCACGCCGCCGGGAATGCCGGGCGAATTCTGCGCGAACGCGGCGGGAACGAGAGAAACGGCGCCAGCGACAAGTGCGGCCGAGAGCGATGCAAGCAACGTGAATTTCATGGCGATGTGCGCGCGGCAAAGCCGCTTATCAAACGGATGGAACGTATGGAACGTGAAACCAAAAACCGAAGCCGCTAGGTTAACGCAATTCGCCGAGCCGGGCGGTTTCGGGGGAAAGATTCGTCTTACCGTCCGTTTCGTGACCGGCGTCACATCAACCGCGAAGCCCTTCGTCGACCTCCACGAGCGCCCCGCAGCGTTGCGGATCGTAGCCGCCGAGATGCGCCACGCTTTCGTTGAACGCCGCGCTGCGCAGCACGCCGAGCACGCTCACGAGCCGCTGTTCGTCGAGCCGCGCACGCTCGCAGGCGAAGAAATAATCCTCGTCGATGATCGGGATGAAATCGAGTCCGAAGTGCTGCGCGGCGGGCTTCACGCCGAAGCCCAGATCCGCCATGCCGCTCGCGACGAACGCGGCGATCGCCGAATGCGTGAGTTCCGTGGACGCGTAGCCGTTGATCTCGTCGGGATCGACGCCCACGCCGCGCAACGACAAGTCGAGCAGCATGCGCGTGCCCGAGCCGGGCTGCCGGTTGACGAACCGCACGTCGCTGCGCGCGAGATCGCGCAAGCCGGTGATGTGCTTCGGATTGCCCTTCGGCAGGAAAAGGCCCTGCGTGCGCCGCGTGAGACGAATGAGCTGATGCTTCTTCGGATCGAGATACGGCCGGTAGATTTCCGCGCACGTCGAGCGGAATTCACCTATCGGCAAATGAAAACCGGCGAGTTCGCATTCGCTGCGCGCAAGCGCCCTCACCGCTTCCGCGCTCTCCCGATACTTGATGTCCACCGGCACGCGCCGTTCGCCGAGCGCGCGCACGAGCGTCGCCACCGCATAGCCGTGCGACGCGTGGATGCGCAAGTCAGATATCTCGCCCGCGAGCCGGCGATTCAGTTCGTCGGCGACATCGGCGGCGACTGCCTGCAACGGCGCTTCGAGGCGGTCGCCGCAGAGACGCTGCGCACGCAGAACGGACTCGCCGAGTTCCGACAACACCGAGCCGCGCCCGCGCGATTTCGTGATGAGCGCGCCGCCCAGCCGCGCCTCGATTTCGCGCAGCAAGCCCCACGCGTGGCGATAGGACAAACCCTTAGCGCTCGCCGCGTTCGCGATGCTCCCCGTCTGCGCCACGAGCTGAAGAAGCGGGACAACCGCGCTGAGACTGGTTTCCCGGCCATCGGGGTCTCTCAGGATCAGTTCAGCGCGGCAGGTGACGTCCACCATATGTATCGTCCTTTCCTATTGCCAAGATATATCACGACGCCTATTGTTGCTTCACGGGCTCGGCGCTTCGATTATATGACTGAAATATGCACCGATAAAACATATGCCGAGCCTCGGAGGAGCCCCATGACACATCCGCAGATGTCCGCCGCCGACGCAGACGAACTCGTGCGCCGCCACGCCGTGCAAGGCGCGACGTTGATGACGATCCTGCACGCCATTCAGGACGAAACCGGCTTCGTGCCGGCCGAAGTCGTCGCGCCGCTCGCCCGCGCGCTGTCGCTTTCGCGCGCCGAGGTTCACGGCACGATCACCTACTATCACCACTTCCGCTCGGCGCCGCCTGCGCGCGTGACCGTGCAGCTGTGCCGCGCGGAAGCGTGCCGCAGCATGGGCACCGAGGCGCTAAAGGATCACATCGAAGGCCACACGGGCTGTCGCTTCGATAGCGGCCACGCAGAGGACACCGAACTGGAGTCCGTGTATTGCCTCGGCCAGTGCGCGCTCTCGCCCGCCATGACCATCAACGGCGAACTGCACGCCAAAGTGACACTGCAGAAATTCGATCGCCTGTACGACGCGGCCAGGCAAAGCAGCGAGGTGACGGCATGACGCGCATCTACGTTCCCTGCGACTCGTCCGCGCTCGCGCTCGGTGCTGACCGCATCGCCAAGGCCATCGCGAGCGAAGCGCAGCAGCGCGGCATCGACGTCCAAATCGTGCGCAACGGATCGCGCGGGCTGCTCTATCTCGAGCCGCTCGTCGAAGTGGAAACGGCGCAAGGGCGCGTCGGCTACGCGAACGTCGAAGAAGCCGATATCGCCGCTCTTTTCGATGCAGGCTTTCACGAAGGCGGCGCGCACGAGAAGAGCGTCGGCGTCGTCGACGAGATTCCGTATCTGAAAAAGCAGCAGCGGCTGACCTTCGCGCGCATCGGCATCACGGACCCGCTTTCGATAGACGACTATGTATCGCTCGGCGGCCTGCAAGGTCTGCGCAACGTGCTCGCGATGAACGGCGACGCAGTGTGCGAGGCGCTCGCCGATTCCGGCCTGCGCGGGCGCGGCGGCGCGGCGTTCCCGGCTGGCATCAAGTGGAAGACGGTGCGCGCGGCGCTGGCCGACCAGAAGTACATCGTCTGTAACGCGGACGAAGGCGACTCCGGCACGTTCTCCGACCGGCTCGTGATGGAAAGCGATCCGTACATGCTGATCGAAGGCATGATCATCGCGGGCGTCGCGACCGGCGCGACCAAAGGTTATATCTACGTCCGCAGCGAATATCCGCATTCCATCGCGACGCTTAATCGCGCAATCGACAACGCACGCGATGCCGGATGGCTCGGCGCGAGCGTGCTCGGCACGTCGCACGCATTCGAGCTTTACGTCGCCAAGGGCGCGGGCTCGTATGTCTGCGGCGAGGAAACGGCGCTGCTCGAATCGCTCGAAGGCAAGCGCGGCATCGTGCGCGCGAAGCCGCCGGTGCCGGCGCTCACCGGTCTCTACGGCAAGCCGACCGTCATCAACAACGTCATCACGCTCGCAACGGTGCCGATCATCTTCGCGAAGGGCGCAGCGTTCTATCGCGACTACGGCATGGGCCGCTCGCGCGGCACGCTGCCCTTCCAGCTTGCGGGCAACGTGATGCGAGGCGGGCTCGTGGAACTTGCGTTTGGCGTGACGCTGCGCGAACTCATCCGCGATTTCGGCGGCGGCACGGCGAGCGGCCGGCCAGCGCGCGCGGTGCAAGTGGGCGGCCCGCTCGGCACGTATCTGCCGGAGAGCCAGTGGGACATTCCGCTCGATTACGAAGAGTATGCGAAGGTCGGCGCGGTGGTCGGTCACGGCGGCCTCGTGATTCACGACGACACCTCGAACCTCGCCGAACTCGCGCAATACGCGATGCACTTCTGCGCCATCGAGTCATGCGGCAAGTGCACGCCCTGCCGCATCGGTTCGACGCGCGGCGAGGAAGTCATCGCCAAGATTCGGGAAGGCGATACGTCGGTCAAACAAATCACGCTTCTGCGCGAACTCTGCGACACGATTGTCGGCGGCTCGCTCTGCGCGATGGGCGGCATGACGCCGTTCCCCGTGCTCTCCGCGCTCGATCATTTCCCCGAAGACTTCGGCCTGCCCCGCACGCCGGCACGGAAAGCTGCATAAAAGCAGGGAGACACAGAACATGTCCAACACCATTAACGGCTGCGGTTCGGGCAACTGCGCGTGCAAGAGCGCGGCATCGGTGCAACGCCGCGATCCGTTCGACGAGACCGACTACGGCACGCCGCTGCGCCACGCCGACATCGACGTGACGCTCGACATCGACGGCCAGTCGGTCACGGTGCCCGCGGGCACGTCCGTGATGCGGGCCGCCATAGAAGCCGGCGTCAATGTGCCGAAGCTCTGCGCCACCGATTCGCTCGAACCGTGGGGCTCGTGCCGTCTGTGCCTCGTGGAGATCGAAGGCAAGCGCGGCTATCCGGCGTCCTGCACGACGCCTGTCGAAGCGGGCATGAAAGTGCGCACGCAAAGCGACAAGCTGCAACTGCTGCGCCGTAACGTGATGGAGCTGTATATCTCCGATCACCCGCTCGATTGCCTCACCTGCCCCGCCAACGGCGACTGCGAACTGCAGGACATGGCGGGCGTCGTCGGCCTGCGCGAAGTGCGCTACGGCTACGAAGGCGCGAACCATCTGAAGGACAAGAAGGACGAGTCGAACCCGTACTTCACCTACGATCCGTCGAAGTGCATCGTCTGCAATCGCTGCGTGCGCGCGTGCGAGGAAACGCAAGGCACGTTCGCGCTGACGATCGCCGGACGCGGTTTCGAATCGCGCGTGGCGGCAAGCGAAAACGTGCCGTTCATGGAATCGGAATGCGTGTCGTGCGGCGCGTGCGTCGCCGCGTGCCCGACCGCGACGCTTCAGGAGAAGAGCGTCATCATGCTCGGCCAGGCGGAGCATTCGGTCGTCACGACCTGCGCTTACTGCGGCGTCGGCTGCTCGCTGAAGGCGGAGATGAAGGGCAACACCGTCGTGCGCATGACGCCGAACAAGAATGGCCAGGCGAACGAAGGCCACGCCTGCGTGAAGGGCCGCTTCGCGTGGGGCTATGCGACGCATAAGGACCGCATCACGAAGCCGATGATCCGCGCGAAGATCACCGATCCGTGGCGCGAAGTGTCGTGGGACGAAGCGATCAACTATGCGGCGAGCGAATTCCGCCGCATTCAGGACAAGTACGGACGCGATTCGATTGGCGGCATCACGTCGTCGCGCTGCACGAACGAAGAGACGTATCTCGTGCAGAAGCTCGTGCGCGCGGCGTTCGGCAACAACAACGTCGATACCTGCGCGCGCGTCTGCCATTCGCCGACCGGCTACGGCCTCAAAACGACGCTCGGCGAATCCGCCGGCACGCAGACGTTCGCGTCCATCGAAAAGTCGGACGTGATCGTGGTGATGGGCGCGAATCCGACCGACGGCCATCCGGTCTTCGCCTCGCGCCTGAAGCGCCGCGTGCGCGAAGGCGC
This sequence comes from Caballeronia sp. LZ062, assembly GCF_031450785.1. Lineage (NCBI taxonomy): Bacteria > Pseudomonadati > Pseudomonadota > Betaproteobacteria > Burkholderiales > Burkholderiaceae > Caballeronia > Caballeronia sp. LZ062. The sequence goes on along the minus strand of NZ_JARTWB010000002.1, from coordinate 491,845 downwards.
GACGCTGATCGTGATCGATCCGCGCCGCATCGATATCGTCGATACGCCGCATGTGAAGGCGTCGCATCATCTCGCGCTGCGCCCCGGAACGAACGTCGCGATGGTCAATGCGCTCGCGCATGTGATCGTCACCGAAGGCTTGCTGAACGAAGCGTTCATCGAGCAACGCTGCGAGCCGCGCGCGTTCCAGCAATGGCGCGATTTCGTCGCGCTGGAGGAGAACTCGCCCGAGGCGACGGAAGCGGTCACGGGCGTGCCCGCGCAGCACGTGCGCGAGGCCGCGCGCATCTACGCGACCGGCGGCAACGCCGCGATCTACTACGGGCTCGGCGTGACCGAGCACGCGCAAGGCTCGACCACGGTGATGGGCATCGCGAATCTCGCGATGGCGACGGCCAACGTCGGCCGCGAAGGCGTCGGCGTGAATCCGCTGCGCGGCCAGAACAACGTGCAAGGCTCGTGCGACATGGGCTCGTTCCCGCACGAGTTGCCGGGCTATCGTCATATCGGCGATGCCGCGACGCGCGCGCTCTTCGAGGAAGCGTGGAACGTGAAGCTGCAACCGGAGCCGGGACTGCGCATTCCCAACATGTTCGATGCCGCCACGCACGGCTCGTTCATGGGGCTTTATTGCCAGGGCGAAGACATCGTCCAGTCGGACCCGAACACGCAGCATGTCGCGGACGCGCTGTCGTCGATGGAATGCATCGTCGTGCAGGACATCTTCCTCAACGAGACCGCGAAGTACGCGCACGTGCTGCTGCCCGGCTCGACCTTTCTCGAAAAGGACGGCACGTTCACGAATGCGGAGCGCCGCATTTCGCGCGTGCGCAAGGTGATGCCGCCGCTCGCGGGCTATTCCGACTGGGAAGTGACCATTCTGCTTTCCCGCGCGCTCGGCTACGAGATGAACTACACGCATCCGTCCGAGATCATGGACGAGATCGCGCGTCTCACGCCGACGTTCCACGGCGTGTCGTACGAGAAGCTCGATGAAATGGGCAGCATCCAGTGGCCGTGCAACGAGAAGGCGCCCGACGGCACGCCGACGATGCACATCGACGAATTCGTGCGCGGCAAGGGACGCTTCGTCATCACCAAGTTCGTGCCGACGCCGGAGAAGGTCACGCGCAAGTACCCGCTGCTGCTCACGACCGGGCGCATCCTTTCGCAATACAACGTCGGCGCGCAGACGCGGCGCACCGAGAATTCGCGCTGGCACGACGAGGACCGTCTGGAGATTCATCCGCACGACGCCGAAGACCGCGGCATCAAGACGGGCGACTGGGTGGGCATCGAGTCGCGCGCCGGGCAGACGGTGCTGCGCGCGAAGATCACCGACCGCATGCAACCGGGCGTCGTCTATACGACGTTCCACTTCCCGGAATCGGGCGCGAACGTCATTACCACCGACTCGTCCGACTGGGCGACGAATTGTCCGGAGTACAAGGTCACGGCGGTGCAGGTCTTGCCGGTGGAGCAAACGTCGCAATGGCAGCAGGACTACTCGCGCTTCAGCACCCAGCAGCTCGAACTGCTCAACATGCGTAATCTGGCGACGACTTCAGGAAAATGACACATGGACGTGGATAATTTGATCGAGATGGCGAACCGCATCGGCGAGTTTTTCGATTCGATGCCGGATCACGCCGAAGCGGTCGATGGCGTGGCGGACCACATCCGCCGCTTCTGGGAGCCGCGCATGCGGATTGCTATCTTAAATGCACTGGATAACCCGCAAGCAAGCGCCTCGATGGAGCCGATCCTGCGCGAGGCGCTCACGCTCCACAAGGCGGATCTTCAGCCGAAAGCGGCGACCGCCTGACTCCGCGTTTCAAGAATCCTTGGGCTCTCTGTAGTGCCCATTGCGCCCCGGCAGTATCGGGGCGTTTTTCTTTTTCGTTTCACTCTTCCGGCTGTGGGCCGGCGACGCGCTCGCCGCTACTCGCTCGCTCTTCGCCGAACCACGTCTCGCAATGGCGCAGCAGCGCCTGCGTATCCGCCGGCACGCGCCCGCGCGCCGCGATATAGCCGTCCGGCCGCACGAGATAGAACGCGGGGCGCGTACGGCCGTAGTGCTCGGTGAGCGATTGCGCGTCGTCGCCGTTGGTATCGGTGATGCGCCAAATGCGCACCGCGTCCGACAAGACGGCCTCGATGGACTGCACGAGGCCGTCCACATTGGTGTCCCGCATGGCGTGCGCGACGGTGATGGTCGCGGGCGCGAGCGCGATGTCGTCCTCGCCGGCCGGGCTGACGAGCAGGAACAGCGAGAAGCAGCCGGGATCATGCAGATCGTAGAGACAGCCGACGCCCGGCAGACGCCCGAGCGGACCATCGACGACATGCACGCGCGCATCCGGTGCGCGCTCGCCGGCACGCGGTCCGCCGTCGAGCACGCGTTCGAGCGTGAGCGGGCTCTTGCGGTAGTTGATCGACAGTTCGCTCACCGTGCGGCGCATGGCGTCGCGCAGCGGGCCGATAGCCGCGAGCGCGGGCATCACGTGTTCGCGCATCAGCTTCATTGGACCGTGTCCGGCTTCGGCCATCTGCGTGAGTATGCTCGTCTGGCGCAGGACGTCGCGCTCGATCGGATGCCGCTCGGCGTAGTACGTGTCCAGCAGGCGATCGGACGCGCCGCCCGCGAGCAGCCGCGCGATCTTCCAGCCGATGTTGAAGGCTTCCTGAATGCCCGTGTTCATGCCCTGCGCGCCGGCCGGGCTGTGGACATGCGCGGCATCGCCTGCGAGGAAAATACGCTGCACGCGCAGGCGGTCCACCATGCGGCTGTTCACGCGGAAATACGACGACCACGCGAGATCCGAGAGCTTCACGCGATGATGCACGCGCCGCTCGACGAGCGCACGGCAGGCGTCGAGGTCGGGACCGCTGTTCTGCGCGCCGGTGCCGGGAGCCGTCTCGTGCGAAGGCAAATCGCCGATGAGACGCGCGCGGCCGCCGCCCATCGGAAAGAGCGCCGCCAGCCCTTCTTGCGACGCGAAGATGTGGAATTCGTCGTCGGGCCAGTCGACATCGGCCTGAACGTCGGCGAGCAGGAAGGTCTGATCGAAGGTCTTGCCGTCGAAGCCGATATCGAGCCTGTGCCGCACCGAGCTATGCGCGCCGTCCGCCGCGATCATAAACGACGGACGCAGCGTTTCGTCGCGTCCGTTTTGGTGGCGCAGCGTCGTCTGAATGCCCGCGGAGCCCTGCGTGAAATCCGTCAGCGCGACACCGCGCTCGACTGTCACGCCGGACTCTGCAAGATGCTCGGCGAGCAGCCGCTCAGTCTCGGACTGCGGCAGAAACAGCAGATACGGATAGCGCGTTTGCAGCGGATCGAAGTCGAGCCGCGCCAGGCGCTGACCGTTGGAGTAGAGATTCGCGACGCGCGCCCGATGCCCCAGTTCGAGAAACGGCTCCACCGTGCGATGTTGCTCGAAGAGTTCGAGCGTGCGCGCCTGAATGCCGATGGCGCGCGAGTACGGCGAAGGTTGCGGCGCCTGGTCGATCAGGCGCACCGGAACGTGCGCGCGCGCGAGACTCATCGCGGCGGCGAGTCCGGTCGGGCCGGCACCGACGATGAGCACCGGCGCAACGTCGAGCGTGTCGTTCGGAGTGGGCTTGCGCGTGAACATGCACGGAATCTCCGGCAGGTTTTTGCGGATTTGGTCTTCAGCTAGTGTACGCCCGCTCGCACGATTGTCGGCGGCCGTGCGCGCTCGCGTCAGGTCAGCGGTGCTGCAAGACGCACTCGGAACAGCCGTCCGCTACATCCACCTGCACGGTCGAGTGATGCATCGCGTAGTCGCGCCGCAGCGTGGCGACGACGCCCTGCATGAAGGCATCGCCCGGATGGCCTTGCGGCATGACGAGATGCACGGTCAACGCGTTTTCCGTCGTCGAGAGCGCCCATACGTGCAGGTCATGCACGCCGCGCACGCCCGGCAGCCCGGACAAATAGCCGCGAATGCGCCCCGTGTCCACGCCCGGCGGCACCGCGGCGAGCGCGAGACGCATGGCATCGCGGCCAAGGTCCCATGTGCCGTACAGGATGACCGCCACCACGACGATGCTCATCACCGGATCGAGCCAGTACCAGCCGGTATAGATGATCGCGAGGCCGCTCACGCCGACGGCGGCTGAGATCGCGGCATCGCCGGCCATGTGCATGAACGCGCCGCGCACGTTCAGATCTTCCTTGCTGCCGCGCATGAAGAGCCACGCGGAGAAGCCGTTCACGACGAGGCCCAGCATCGCGACGATGAAGACGTCGAGCCCCGCGACGGGCGCAGGGTTCAACAGGCGCTGGATGGCTTCGAGGAGGATCGCGCCGCACGCGAGCAGGAGCAGCGCCGCATTCGCGAGCGAAGCGAGAATCGACGAACTGCCGAGCCCGAACGTGTAGCGGGCGCTCGGCCGGCGCGTGCCGAGCCACACCGCACCCCACGCGAGCAGGAGACCGAGGACGTCGGACAGATTGTGACCTGCGTCGGCGAGCAGCGCGGTGGAATGCGCGAGCAGGCCGTAGACCGCCTGCACGACGACGATCAGCACGTTGAGCCCGACCGCCAGCGCGAACGTGCGGCCCTGCCCCGCCTGCGGCGCATGGTGATGATGATGGCCGCCCGGCCCGTGGCTGTGATCCTCGTGGGCGGCGTGCTCGTGGTCCTCGTGATGATCGTGATGATCGTGGTGATCGTGTCCGTGATGCGTGTGCGTGCTCATTGCGTGCTCGTTTTTCGTGCTCATATGGCTCGACCGTGGTCGAGCCGGTGTCAGTTGATGTCGGTCGCGTCGGAGTGCGGCTCGGCGACGTGCTCGAGCAGTTCGGCCAGCATGCCGCTGATATGCCGGTCCGCCGCCGCGTAGAACACCTGCTTGCCCTGCCGCTCGGCCCGCACGATTCGCGCCGCGCGCAGCAGGCGCAAATGATGGCTCACGAGCGACGGCGACAAGCCGAGCGATTCGGCGATCGAGCCGACCGCGCGCTTCTGCTCGACGCACGCCAGCACGATGCGCAGGCGCGTCGGATCGCCGAGCAGTCGAAACAGGTCGGCGAGCGGGACGACGCGGTCATCCGACGTCGCGGCGCTGGGCGCGGGAAAAGAAGAAGCCACAGAGACTCATCGACATATGAATAGGTGTTCATATGTTAGTTACCATCGTCGCAACATGTCAACAGAAGAATCGGGAGCGGCGCTTTCTAGTGTGGGAAAATGCGGGGTTTGCAAAAATTCTCCGTCATGGACACCGTATTTGCCCGCGGCTTCGCGGCCCATCGTGACGGCCGCCTGACCGAAGCGGAACGCGACTATCAGGCCGCGCTCGCCGCCGAACCCTCCCACGTCGAAGCGTTGCATTACCTCGGCGTGCTGCGCCATCAGCAAGGGCAGCACGAAGAAGCCGCAGCGCTCGTCGCGCGCGCCGTCGATCTGCGCCCGACGGACGCCGCCTTGCAACTCAACCTCGGCAACGCGCTGAAGGCGCTCGGGCGTCTGGACGACGCGATCGAACGCTTTCGCAACGCGCTCACCCTCGCGCCCGGCTTCCCGCTCGCGCAGTACAACCTCGGCAATGCGTACACGGCGCTCGGCCGCCACGAAGACGCCGCCGATGCCTTCGAAAAGGCGCTGCGCCTGCAGCCGAACGACGCCGCCGCCTGGAACAACTTCGGCAACGCGCTGGCGTCGCTGTCACGCCACGAAGACGCCGCCCGCGCCTTTCGCCGCGCGCTCGCGCTGCGGCCGCGTCACGCCGGCGCGCACAACAATCTCGGCATGGCGCTGAACGCGCTCGGCGATGCGCCCGGCGCCATTGCGCACTTTCGCGCGGCCATCGACGCCGAGCCGGACTACGCCGCCGCGCATTTCAACCTCGGCAATTTGCTCGACGCGCGCGGCCATCCCGAAGAAGCGCTGCCCGCGCTACAGAAGACGGTGCACTCGCAGCCGCGCTTCGCGCCCGGCCACTTCGGGCTCGGACACGCGCTTGCGAAGCTGAACCGCCACGAGGAAGCCGTTCAGTGTTACGAGCGCGCGGTCGGCCTCGATCCGAAATACGCGGTCGCGTGGCTGTGTCTCGGCAATTCGCATCTCGCCCTCGCCGCGCACGCCGCCGCGGTTCGCGCGTTCGATCAGGCTTTGCGGCTCGATCCCGCGATGCCGGCCGCGCATCTGAACCGGGGTCTCGCGCTGCTCGCGACCGGTGACTACGAGCGCGGGCTGCCGGAATACGAGTGGCGTCTGAAAACGCCCGGCAGCGAGAGCGCGCCGCCGCTGCCGCGCTGGACTGGCGAGCCGCTTGCCGGCCGCACGCTGCTCGTGCGCGCGGAACAGGGGTTCGGCGATACGCTGCAGTTCGTGCGCTTCGCGGCGTTCGCGGCCAAGCGCGTCGGCAAGCTCCTGCTCGAAGTGCAGCCCGCGCTCGTGCCGCTCGTCGCACCGGCGGCGCACGCGGCGCGCATCGAACTGCGAAGCCGCGCCGACGAACCGTATGCGGGCGCCGATGCGTTCTGCCCGCTCCTGAGCCTGCCGCTCGCGCTCGGCGTGACCTCGCTCGACGCCATTCCCGCGCGCACGCCGTACCTCGTCGTGCCCGCCGATTACCGCCGCAAATGGCGCGGCTCGCTAGGCGGTCAGGCAAAGCGCAAGATCGGCATCGCGTGGTCAGGGCGGTTGCAGCCGGGCGAGACGCGCTCCGCGCCCGTGCAGGCGCTCGCGCCGCTCTTCGCGCTCGAAGGCATCGACTGGATCGTGCTTCAGCCGTTTCTCACCGAGGACGAGCGCGCCGTGCTGCTTGCCCATCCGCAGGCGAAGTCGATTCACCGCTTCGAAGGAAGACTCGAGAACTTCGCGGATACGGGCGCGATCGTCGACCGGCTCGATGCGGTCGTCTCGGTCGATACGTCTGTCGCGCATCTCGCGGGCGCGCTCGGCAAACCGCTGTGGGTGATGCTGCCGTTCGCCGCCGACTGGCGCTGGGGCGTCGATGAAAAACGCAGCGAGTGGTACCCGAAGGCGAAACTCGTGCGGCAACGCGCGCCGGGCGACTGGAATGGCGTCGTCGCGGAAGTCGCGGCCGCGTTGCGCGACTGAATCGCTCCGCGTCAAAGAAAAGCGCCTCGCGTCGGATCGACGCGAGGCGCTTCGTGTATGCGGTCCCGGGCGGACTCAGGCGGTCTTGTACTGGTTGCGCGCTTCCGACGAGCGATACAGCACGAGCGTCGCGATCAGCCCGCACACGGCGGCAAGGCCCATCCACAGACCCGGCGCGGCCTTGTTGCCGGTCGCGTGAATCAGGTACGTGGAGATGGCGGGCGTGAAGCCGCCGATGGTCGTCGCCAGGCTGTAGGCCATCGAGAAGCCGGTGGTGCGCACATCGACCGGCATCACTTCGGTGAGCGCCACGACCATGGCGCCGTTATAGCTGCCGTACAGAAACGAGAGCCAGAGTTCGACCATCAGGAGGCGCGCGAACGACGGGTCCGCGACCAGCCACTGCACCGCCGGATACGAGGTGAGAATCGTCGCGATGGTGAAGAAGAGCAGCACCGGACGGCGGCCGATACGGTCGGACAGCGCGCCCATCAGCGGCAGCCACACGAGATTCGAGATGCCGACGCAGACGGTAACGACGAGCGCGTCGATGGCGGACAGCTTCAGCACTTCCTTGCCGAAGGTCGGCGTGTACGCGGTGATCATGTAGAACGACACGGTCGTCATGATGACCATGCCCATGCCGGCGATGACGATCGGCCAGTTCTGCAGAATGGAGCGCGCGATCTGACCCATGTCCGGGCGATGCTTTCTCGCGAGGAACTCGTCGGTTTCGCGCAGCGAACGGCGGATGATGAAGAGGAACGGCACGATCAGGCAGCCGATCAGGAACGGCACGCGCCAGCCCCATGCGCCCATCTGCTCGGGCGGCAGCGCGCGGTTCATGATCACGCCGATGAGCGCGGCGAACACGACCGCGACCTGCTGGCTGCCGGACTGCCACGAGCAATAGAAGCCTTTGTTGCCCTTTGTCGCGATCTCGGACAGATACACCGAGACGCCGCCCAGTTCCACGCCCGCCGAGAAGCCTTGCAGCAGCCGCCCGCCAAGCACGATGATCGGTGCAATCGCGCCGATGGTCGCATAGCCCGGCACGAGCGCGACGCACGCGGTGCCGATCGCCATCAGCGTCAGCGTGAGGATGAGGCCCTTGCGCCGGCCATGATGGTCGATATACGCGCCGAGCACGATGGCGCCGACCGGGCGCATCAGAAAGCCCGCGCCGAAGACGGACAACGCGAGCATGAGCGAGGCGAAGTCGCTGCCGCTCGGAAAATACGTCTTGGCGATGGCCGAGGCGTAATAGCCATAAACCATGAAGTCGTACATTTCAAGGAAGTTTCCGCTGACGACGCGGAAAACCGACTTGAACTTCGATTCATTGGCGGGTGCAACGTGGGTCGTGGACATGACTTTCTCGAATCTTGGCGAGAATCGCAGCAGAAGCTGCCAATTCCGATTTCTTAGGGTTAACCCTTGACACTTTTTGTAAGAGTGGGTCTAGCTGAATCTTAACGCCTGCACGCCGTTTGCAGCACAAATCACACCCAATTTCTGGTAACTCACATTAAAAGTTGCTTACTTATACCCGACGTCATGCCTACATTATCTGACTTGGTACTGCGCGAAGCGCAAGCCGGCGACACAGCGCTTATTGCGTCGATGCACGCCCGAAGCTGGGCTTCGGCGTATCGCGGCATTCTGCCGGACGCGTTCATCGATCAAGAAATGCCCAATGAACGCGCCGCACATTGGCACGCGCGGATGACCGAGATCGCGGCAGGCGCGGGCTGCGTGCTCATCGCGGAGGCGGGCGGCCAGCCGGTCGGCTTTGTCTGTGTCGCCGCGCCGGACGAGACCGGCGGCGCGCTGATCGACAACCTGCACGCGCTGCCGGCGTTTCGCGGCTGCGGCGCGGGCAGCGCCATGCTCCATGCCGCCGCCGAGTGGGCGCGAGCGCGCGGTGCGCGTCATCTGTATCTGTCCGTGCTCGAAGCGAACACGGCGGCGATCGGCTTCTATGAATCGCGCGGCTGGACGCTCTCCGGCCGCGAAGCGGATCGGCTGGGCGGCGTCGATGTCGTCTCTCTTCGCTACGTTCACGCACTTACTTGACGACTCACAAGACTTGCAATCACAGCCGCCGCCATCCGTCAATCAGCGGTCCTATAAAAATTCGTCTTTCGGAGTAATCCTGTCGCACGGCGCGCGGGCGTTTCGTATGATCGCGGGTCAACTTCGGCTTTGCCGCACGACGCGCCCGAAGCCCCGTGCCTCGCCGGGCGAGACGCACACCAGGCCGGACGCGGCGACGTCCCGCGTGCTGCACCATGCATCTGGAATCTCCATGACCGAACCTCTGATCGCCATCGAAGGCAAGCTGCGCCTGCCGCCGCTACGCCCCCTCGCCGATCCGTCGCTGACGTTCGGTCGCGAGTGGTCGCCTGTGCGCACGCGTCCCGCTCAATCGGACTCCGAATTTTCGATCAGCGCGGCGCGCTTCGAAACCGCTTACGTCGAAGCGGCGCACCTGTCGGACGCCGGCTCGCCGTATCGCGCCGCCAGCTTGTGGGGCGTGTTCTCGGAAGGCCAGATTCGCCGGAAGATGCTGCAATTGATGCAGGCGGCCGATTCCGCCATGCCACGCCAAGAAGCGCTGGCCGACGTCACGCCCATTCCGGTCGCGGTGAGCGCGCCCACACCCGAGCAGGGGCGCTCCGGCTTTCTGCACACGCCGCTTCGCACGGCCATTGCCATTGCGTGCGCTGCGCTGATCGCGTGGCTGCTTTTCGGGTACAAGCAGCGTCCCGCGAGCGAAGAGCCGGCGGCGGCGCTTACTGCGGCGCACGCGCAGGCAACGCCCGCCGAAACGGTGGAAACCACGCCCATCGTCGCGCAAGGCGCGTCCGGCGTGGAGGCGAAAGTCACGACAGTGAGCACGCAATCCAAGCCCGTAAGCAGCGAACAGCCGGCGTCGCTGACGTCGGCGAACGACGAGCGAGGTGCATCGCATGTCGGCGCCCAGCCAGCCGCAAGCAGCGTCGCGGTCCGGCACGCGCGCATGAAGCCGCGAAGCGAGGCGAGCGTCGCCGAAACGGTCGCGCGGACGAAAGTCAATCGCGCACACGCCCACGCGCGCGTTGCCGCTACGGTTGCGCACGCGAAGCATGCATCGCACATCGCAGCTTCGCACGGCACCCGGACGACTGCACAGCACACTGGCGCGGGCCCGTCCGCTTCCGCGAACGCGATGAACGTCGAAGCGCTCTACGCCGTGCTCCAGCACTCACCGACGCTCGACAGCAACGTCACGTCGCCGCGCGAGCACCGTTAGGCCGACGTCCGCTCGAACCAGACCACGACGGCCCGAGCCGCCCGCTAACCTTATCGGCATCACGCCAACATGAAGCACTCACGCCTTATCTCAATCGCGACGCTCGCCGTCGTCTTGTCCGCTATCGGCGGTTTCGGCAACACGATCGCCGCACCCGTCGCGCAGTCCGCGCAAGCCTTGCCCGCAGAAGACTTGTCGAACGTGAAAGCGGACGGCTCCGCGCCGACCGCCGGCAATCTGGCCGAATTGCAGGATCTCGTGCAGGCGGGCAGCGTCACCGAACTGCGTTCCACGCGCAACGCGAGCTACGGCGCGAAGCTCTATTTCTTGCCGAAGGACATGGTCTACTACGTCGCGCTTCAGCAGGAAACGCAGTTGTGGCGCGTGGTCAAGACGCAGGACGAAAACCGCGCCGAGGCGCTTTACGCCCAATTCGCGCGCAAGAGCTTCGAACTTGCGGACGGCGAAATCCGCCGCACGCGGCTGCAGGCGCAGACGGCGCTTCTGGACCGCGTGATCGCGGTGTCGTCGAACCGGGCGAGCCGCCTGTCCGCTGACCTCGCGCTCGCGCAACAGCAGGACTCGCAGGTGTCCGAGCGTCAGCAGAAGCTCCAGGCGGAGTCGGCTGCGCTGCAAGGCGACAAGCTCGAAGCGGAACGCAAGCTGCGCGCATTGCAGCAGCAGGTCGATCAGTTGCAGCGCGCCACGGAGGCCGGTCTGACACCGGCAACCGCGACGCCCGCGCGCTAATCCGCCGCACTCAAACGACAAGGCCCGCTCGATGCAGCGGGCCTTGTGCTTTCGCAGCGGTGAAACTGCGCCTTTAGAAGCGGGTTTCGCGCGCCACGCGCAAGAACGTATCCAGAAGCGGCGTGCAATCGAGCAGTTCGTCGCCGCCCGCGCGATGAAACTCCGGGTGCCACTGAACGCCGACCACGAACGGCGCCTTGCGATACCGCACCGCCTCGATGATGCCGTCCGACGACGACACCGCTTCGATGTTCAGATCGCGGCCGAGCGTCCTCACCGCCTGATGGTGGATCGAATTCACGATTGCTTCGCGCTGATTCGGGAACATGTTGACGAGCGACGAGCCGTCCGGAAAGCGGATCGAGTGGCGATGCTGGTCGTAATGCTCGTTGACGTGAACGCCCGCGGTCGGCACATCGGTGGCGATATCGCCATAGAGCGTGCCGCCGAACGCGACGTTGATCAGCTGACAGCCGCGGCAGACGCCGAGCACCGGCTTGCCCGATTCGACAAACTCGTGCAGCAGTTCGAGCTCGTACATGTCCCGCACCCGGTCGCCGGGCCATTCGGGGCGCGTCGTCACTTCTTCGTACGACTGCGGCGAGACGTCCGCGCCGCCTTGCAGCAAGAGGCCGTCGAGATGCTTCGCGTAGTCGCGCAGACGGATATTGCTCGGATGCAGCATCCCTTGATGGCCGACGGTCGGGATCATGAACACGAGCACGTCGCGGGACATGACCCAGTGCGCGATGGATTCCTCCAGATACTGCAGCGTCTTGCCGCGCAGACCCTTCGCGCCCGGTTCCGGATGGAAGATGCGCGCCGAGACGCCGATGCGCAGCGTGCGTTGTGTGATGCGCTGCCCGGCCCGGTCGAAGATTTGCCGCGCCCGCGCCGCGACGATACGGCCGAACACCGACCACGCCGAATCGGACTGTTTCAGATAGGCGGGCTGCGCAGCGGTGGTCTCAGCGGCGGATTGCGGCGGAATGGGCGGCGGATTGAACTTGCCGAAATCGGGCGCGGCAGTGAACTCGGGCGGCAGACCGGCGGCAGGCCGCGAAAGCGCGGCTTCCGCCTGGACTTCCGCCTCGGCCTCTAATGCCGCTTCGGCTTCCAGCGCGGCTTCGGCCTGCGTGCTTTGCGCTTCCGCTTCGGTCGCGGCTTCGAGATTCTGCGCGAGGCTCGTCTTGGCATCGACACGTTCGACGCGTGCCGCACTCGCCGGACTTCCCGCGCGCGCCGCGGCTTCTTGCGCGGCGGTTGCGCTCGCGATGTGCGCACGCGCATCGCGGGCCGTCTGGCGCGCTTCTTCCCGCCGCGCCGCGTTGCGGTCCACGGGTTCGACGGTGGACGCGCTCGAGGGCGCATCCGTCGACGCGCGCTCGCTCGCCTTCGCGGCGGCGGATGCGTCCGCGCCTCGCGACCCCGCCGTCGTGCCGGGCGTTTCGTTGTTTCCGGTGATGCCCGAGTCGTTGGACGTGTTGTTTTCGCTCATCCCGATTTCAGGCGCGCAGCGCCACTAGCAAATGGAGAGGCTTCGATTATCCGCCCATCGAACGGGGCGAAGCAAACCAGCACACATTTGCTCACATTATCGCGAGCGATGTCACGCGCTCAGTGATCGTGCTCAGTGATCGCGCGGCTCCTGCAGCGTCTCGCGCAGCGCGATCTGCAGAGTCGCGTGAATCTTCACGCACCAGCGCCACAACACGGTCAAGAGGAGCGCCACACACAGCAGCACGCCGAGCATCAAGCCGAATGGCGGGAGAATGCCGCCCGACAGCGCAGCGACGAGCAGAAAGACGCCGAACATCGCGACGATCGGAATCAGACCCGAGACGGCCGAGCGGATGGCGTGCGTGAAGCGCCCGGCCTTCGCCGGCTGCACGCTCACTTCCGCGAGCAGCAGCGCGAGCGATTCCAGCTTGCGATACACCGCGACCAGAAACGGCAACGCGATGACGAGCGCCGCGCTCCACAGCACGACGCGTTGCGCATTGTCCGTGTCGAGCCAGCGCGCGAGATGGCTCGACACGAACGGCGCCGCATACGATGCACCAAGAAAGATCGCGGCGACGAGCGCGAGATTCACGGCGATCTGAAGCACGATGCGCCTTGTCATCGCGAAGAGCGTCGCGCCTTCGGACGCGGGCGCGAGGCTCGCGAGCCATTGTGAATAGGCGCCGAACGTGTGCGCGAGCGGCGCGGGCATTGCGCGGGCGAGGCGCAGCGTGAGCGGATCGGCGGCGCGCATCAGATACGGCGTGAAGAGCGTCGTGAGCGCGGAAACGGCCACCGCGATCGGATAGAGAAAGCCGCTCGTCACCTTCAGCGACAACCCGAGCGACGCGATGATGAACGAGAACTCGCCGATCTGCGCGACGCTCATGCCGACGCGCATCGCCGTGCGTCCGTCCTTGCCCGCGAGAAAGCTGCCGAGCCCGCAAGACACGATCTTGCCGAGCACGACCGCCACGGTGATGACGGCGATCGGCCATGCGTAATCGACCAGCACCGACGGATTGAGCAAGAGCCCGATGGTCACGAAAAAGATCGCGGAGAACATGTCGCGCACTGGCGCGATCAGATGCTCGATGCGCGCGAGATGCTTCGATTCGGCCATGATCGCGCCGATCAGAAACGCGCCGAGCGCGATCGAATAATCGAGTTTGACGACCAGCAGACAGAAGCCGAAGCAGAAGCCCAGCACGGTGACGAGCAGCATCTCGTCGCTTTTCGAACGCGCCACGTAATCGAGCGCGCGCGGCACGATCACGATGCCGACCACGAGCGATACCGTCATGAAGAGCAGCAGCTTGCCGAGCGTGACGGCCGCCATGCCCGCGCTCACCGCGCCCGTCTGTGCGATGCCGGACAGCAGCACGAGCATCGCGATGGCGAGAATATCCTCGACGATCAGAATGCCGAACACGAGCTGCGCGAAGCCCTCGCCTTTCAGCCCGAGTTCCGAGAGCGCCTTCACGATGATCGTGGTCGACGAGATCGCGAGCATCGCGCCGAGAAAGAGCGAGTCCATCGCGCTCCAGCCGAACCACCGGCCGATTTCGTAGCCGATCCACATCATCAGCACGATCTCGGACAGCGCCGCGACGAACGCCGTTGCGCCGACGCGAAAGAGCTTGCGCAGGCTGAATTCGAGCCCGAGCGAAAACATCAGGAACACGACGCCCAGTTCGCCGAGCGTCTGAATAGTGGCTTCGTCGTTGATGAGTTGAAACGGCGGTGTGTACGGCCCGATGATGACGCCCGCCACGATATAGCCCAGCACGACCGGCTGCCGCATGCGATGAAACAGCACCGTCACGACGCCCGCGATCGCCATGATGACGGCGAGATCCTGAATGAAGCCGATCGCGTGGTGCATCGACAGATCCTTACAGAAATATTATAGGCAGTCGATGTTAGCAGGAGATGCGCGGAAGCCGAAAAGAAACGCCCGCTACGGTGAGCGGGCGTGGGATGCGAGAAGTGCCGGACGATCAGACCGCCGCTTCGTTCTCCTCGCCGGTGCGGATGCGGATTACGCGCTCGACGTCGGCCACGAAGATCTTGCCGTCGCCGATTTTGCCGGTACGCGCCGCGCCGATGATCGCGTCGATGACTTGATCGGTCTGATCGTTGGCGACGACGACCTCGATCTTCACCTTCGGCAGGAAATCGACCACGTACTCTGCACCACGATAGAGCTCGGTGTGCCCTTTCTGGCGTCCGAAGCCCTTGACTTCCGTGACCGTCAAGCCCGTCAGACCGACTTCGGCGAGCGCCTCGCGAACTTCGTCGAGCTTGAACGGTTTGATGATGGCGGTGATGCGTTTCATGGCGGACCTCGCTTCGGAAAAACAGACGGTTCAGGGAAAGTGTCGTCGCTCGCGCGACCGATGACTTCGATTCTAGCTGCCTTTCATCGAGTCATCGGGCCGGGTTGAATGCGAATTGCGATCACTCGCTCTCCGGAACGCGTTCGAGATCGTTGAGCCACACCGTCGCCTGCGAATCGCTCGGCGCGCGCCAGTCGCCGCGCGGTGAAAGCGAGCCGCCCGAGCCCACCTTCGGTGCATTCGGTATGCACGAACGCTTGAACTGGCTCGTGCGGAAAAACCGGTCGAGGAAGATGCGCAGATTCTTGCGGATGTCCGCGAGGCCGTACTGATTGCGCGCGACGTTCGGACCTTCCGGCCACGCGCCCGCCTCGCGGTCGCGCCAAGCCGTGAACGCGAGAAACGCGACCTTCGACGGCGCGAAACCGAAGCGAACCGTGTAGTACAAATTGAAGTCCTGCAACTCGTACGGGCCGATCACGCTCTCCGTCTTCTGTTCGAGCGCGCCGCTCGCCTTGCCGGGAATCAGCTCGGGGCTGATATCGGTAGCGAGGACGTTTTCGAGCACGTCGCTGCCCGCATCGCCGATCTGTCCCGACTCCGCGACCCACCGCACCAGATGCGTGATGAGCGTCTTCGGCACGCTCGCGTTCACGTTGTAGTGCGACATGTGATCGCCGACGCCGTAGGTGCACCATCCGAGCGCAAGTTCGCTGAGATCGCCCGTTCCGACGACGATCGCGTTATGAAAATTCGCGAGCCTGAAGAGATGGCTCGTGCGTTCCCCGGCCTGCACGTTCTCGTAGGTGATGTCGTACTGCTGGTTGTCCTCGCTGTGCGGATGGCCGATATCGGCGAGCATCTGCGTGCAGCTCGGACGAATGTCGATTTCTTCCGCCGTGCAGCCGATCACGTCCATCAACTCGCGCGCTTGCCTGAGCGTGCGCTCGCTCGTCGCGAAGCCGGGCATCGTGTAGGCGAGGATGTTAGAGCGCGGCAAGCCGAGGCGGTCCATTGCTTTCGCGCACACGAGCAGTGCATGCGTCGAGTCGAGCCCGCCGGATACGCCGATAACGACCTTCGAGATGCCCGACGAGCGCAGCCGTTGCAGCAGCGCCTGCACCTGGATGTTGTAGACCTCGTTGCATCGCGCGTCGCGGCGGGCGGCATCCGCCGGCACATAGGGGAAACGCTGCACGCGCCGTTCAAGCGGCAAGGTGTCGTCAACGGGCGCGGGCAAATCGAATTCGACGACGCGGAACTGCGCGACTTCGTCGGCATGCCGCTGCGTCGATCGCCCGAACGTGGTTTGCCGCATGCGCTCGCGCGACAGCCGCTCGAGATCGACGTCGGCGAAGATAATGTGCGACTCGCCCGAGAACCGCTCGGATTCCGCGAGCATCTCACCGTTTTCGTAGATGAGGCCCTGACCGTCCCACGCGAGATCCGTGGTCGATTCGCCCTCGCCCGCCGATGTGTACAGATAGGCGGCGATACACCGCGCCGACTGCTGCCCGACAAGCTGATGCCGATACGCCGACTTGCCCACGACGATATTTGACGCCGAGAGATTGACGAGCACCGTTGCCCCCGCGAGCGCCGCGAACGACGACGGCGGAATGGGCACCCACACGTCCTCGCAGATTTCGACGTGGAAGCGGAAAAGCGGCAGATTCCTGATCTGAAACAGCAGCGACGCGCCGAACGGCGCTTCCTGTCCGCAGAGCGTGACGGTATGCGTGGTCGCGGCATCGGCTGGACTGAACTGCCGCGCTTCGTAGAACTCGCCGTAGTTCGGCAGATAGCTTTTCGGCACGACGCCGCGAATGACGCCGTCCGCGATCACGACCGCGCAATTGAAGAGCTTGTGCTCGATGTGCAGCGGCATGCCGACGATCAGCGCGATCTTGAGCGACTTCGATGCATCGACGATGCTTTGCAGCGCGTCTTTGCAGGCGTCGAGCAAGGCGCGCTGATGAAAGAGATCGTCGCAGCTATACGCGGACAACCCCAGTTCCGGAAACGCGACGAGCACCGCGCCGCGCGCCGCCGCCTGCTTCGCGAGTTCGATGGTCCCCGCCGCGTTGAAGGCGGGATCGGCGACCTTGCAGTTGGGAATCGCGACCGCGACGCGCGCAAAGTCGTGACTGTATAGATTGAAGAAGTTCGTGCTCATGGTCGTCGTTGCCTTCGGCGCGTGGGAGCGTTGTTTTTGACATGAAAAGAGCCGCGACGATTATCGCAGTTCTAACCCTTTTTCCGGAACGGCGTATGCGCTTCCAGTTCTTCGATATGCTGATCCATCGCTTCGGTTTCGGCGTCGAGGAACTCGGCGATGGCTTCCCGGAACCGCTCGTCCGCGATCCAGTGCGCGGACCACGTCGGCGTCGGCAACAGCCCGCGCGACATCTTGTGCACGCCCTGCGCGCCGCCTTCGAAGCGCGCGAGCCGGTGCTCGACGCAATACGCGATGCCCTGCATGTAGCACGTCTCGAAGTGCAGCCCTGAAACGAACTCGCGCGTGCCCCAGTAGCGGCCATACATGACGTCGCCGCCGATCATGTTGAGCGCGCACGCGAGCCGCTGGCCGTCCGCTTCGGCGATCACGAGCAGCATGCTGTCGGGCGCATTCGCATGAATGCGGCCGAAGAAATCGCGCGACAGATACGGCGCGTTCCAGTGCTCGCGGTACGTGTTTTCGTAGCAGTCGTAGAAGAAGTCGAGCGCGCGCGCGTCGATTTGCTCGCCGCGCAGCCACGTGTAGGTGACGCCCGCCTCCATCACGCGGCGGCGATCCTGCTTGACCTTCTTGCGCTTGTCGTGGCTCATCGTCGCGAGGAACGCGTCGAAGTCCGCATAACCGTCGCCGGGAAGGTTCTCCCAGTGGAACTGCACGCCCTCGCGCAGCATGTAGCCAGCGTCCGTGAGCGCCTCGATGTCCTGCGCGTGCGGAAACAAAACGTGCAGCGACGAGATGTCGAGCCGCCGCGTCAACTCGATTGCGCCGCGCGCCAGCAACACGCGGTCCTCGTGCTCGGCGGCAATGAGCCGCGGCCCCGTCACAGGCGAGAACGGCACTGCTGAAAGCGCCTTCGGGTAATAGCGCAGGCCGTGACGCTCGAAGGCGTCGGCCCAGGCGTGATCGAACACGTATTCGCCGCGCGAATGCGACTTGAGATAAAGCGGCATCGCGCCCGCGAACTGCCCGCCGCGCTCCAGAATCAGATGATGCGCGCGCCAGCCGGTGCGCTTCGCCGCGCATTGCGTCTCTTGCAACGCGGACAAAAAGCCGTGCCGCACGAACGGATTGTCGCCGGCGAGCCGGTTCCAGTCGTCGGCCGGAATGTCGTCGAGCGTATCGACGACATGAATTTCGATCTCGCGATTCAAACAGGCACCCTCGCAGAATGGACCGATGGGCGCTCGCGCGCCCGAAAGCGGCTATTCTCGCGCAAGTCGCGCGAAGGCGTCGGCGCGCTCGCGCGGCTGCATCGGCGATAATGCGCGGCATCCAGTCTGCAAGCCATGAAAACACGTGATGCCGTGGTTTCTCTATCTGATCGAATGCGACGACGGCAGTCTCTACACCGGCATCGCGACGGATGTCGAAGCGCGCTTCACCGCGCACGCGAGCGGCAAGGGCGCCCGCTATACGCGGGCGAAGAAGCCGCTGCGCGTGGTGGCATCGTTCGAGGTGGCGGGAAGATCGGAGGCGTCGCGCGCCGAGTACTGGGTCAAGCGCCTGCCGGTGCAGCAGAAGCGCGCGTTGGTCGCGGGCGAGCGCACGTTGGAATCGGTCCTGCCGCGCGCAGAACCGGAGAGCGCGGAAAACGGCTGATCCGCTTCGCGCCGCATCAAAACAAAACGCCGCGCGCCCGGCGAACGGACGGCGGCGTCTGATCACAACGCGGAAAAACGCGCGCTTACTTCTTGTAATTCGCGATGCCTTCGGTGATTTCCTTGTGCGCGGCTTCGATGCCCGCCCAGCCTTCCACCTTCACCCACTTGCCCTTTTCGAGCGCCTTGTATTGCTCGAAGAAGTGCTTGATCTGATCCTTCAGGAATTCGGGCACGTCGTCCACGGACTTGAGGTTTGCCGTCATCGGGCAGACCTTGTCGTGCGGCACGGCGACGAGCTTCGCGTCCACGCCCGATTCGTCCGTCATCTGCAACATGCCGAGCGCGCGTGCGCGCACCACCGAACCCGCGAGCAGCGGATACGGCGTGATGACGAGCACGTCGACCGGATCGCCGTCGCCCGACAGCGTCTGCGGAATGAAGCCGTAGTTGGCCGGATAGCGCATGCCGGTGCCGATGAAACGATCGACGACGAGCAGGCCCATGTCCTTGTCCGCTTCGTATTTGACCGGATCGCTTTGCGCGGGAATTTCGATGATGACGTTGAAATCCTGCGGGAGATCACGGCCGGGAGGTACGTTGTTGAAGCTCATGAGCACTCTCTGAGAAGTTGAGTTCGGAAACCGGGAAATTGCGTGCGGCGCGTTGGGACGCGTCACGAATGGGACGCGGGCGCTGCGAGGTGAGACACTCAGGCATTATAGCCAAAGGCGCCCTGCGGCCCGGGTGCTGGATCATCGATTCGACCAACAGTGAGCGAACGAACCGACAAGGAGACGCGCATGGAGGAAGCGAAGCATTTCATCGGCAACCGATGGATCGCCGCATCGGGCGGAGAGACGATTCCGGTGGTCGATCCATCCGACGGGCAAGTGTTCGCGGAGCTTGCGCGCGGCACGAGCGCGGACATCGACCGCGCCGTGAGCGCGGCGCGCGCCGCATACGACGGCGTCTGGGGCGCGACGAGCGCCGCCGAACGCGGCCGCATTCTCGCGCGGCTCTCGATGCTGATCGCTGCGTGCCACGAGGAAATCGCGCAGATTGAAGCGCGCGACACCGGCAAGCCGCTCAAGCAGGCGCGCGCCGACGCGACCGGCATCGCGCGCTATTTCGAGTTCTACGCGGGCGCCGCCGACAAACTGCACGGCGAGACGCTGCCGTATCAGTCCGGCTTCACCGTGCTGACGATTCGCGAGCCGCACGGCGTGACCGGGCATATCGTCCCGTGGAACTATCCGCTGCAGATTTTCGGACGCAGCGTCGGCGCGGCGCTGGCCACGGGCAACGCGTGCGTCGTGAAGCCCGCCGAGGACGCGTGTTTGTCGCTGTTGCGCGTCGCCGAACTCGCCGCCGAAGCGGGCCTGCCCGATGGCGTGCTCAACATCGTCACCGGCTACGGCCATGAAGCGGGCGCGGCGCTCGCGCGTCATCCGGGCATCGACCATATCTCGTTCACGGGTTCCCCTGCGACCGGCGCGGCCGTGACCAAGATGGCCGCCGACAATCATGTGCCCGTCACGCTGGAACTGGGCGGCAAGTCACCGCAGATCGTGTTCGCCGATGCCGATTTCGACGCCGCCCTGCCCGTGCTCGTCGCGGCGATCGTGCAGAACGCGGGACAGACGTGCTCGGCGGGCAGCCGCGTGCTAATCGAACGCGCGGCTTACGAGCCGCTGATCGACCGGTTATCAAAGGCGTTCGCGGCGCTGAAGGTCGGCCCGAGCAAGCTCGATCTCGACTGCGGCCCGCTCATCAGCGCGAAGCAGCAGCAGCGCGTGTGGGACTTTCTCTCCGATGCGCAGCACGACGGCATCGCGATGGCCGCGCATGGCGAAGTCGTCGCCGAAGCGCCCGAAGCAGGCTTCTATCAGGCGCCGACGCTCTTGCGCGACGTGCCGCCGACGCATCGACTGGCGCGCGAGGAAGTGTTCGGCCCGGTGCTCGCCGCGATGCCCTTCGACGACGAAGCCGACGCGCTCCGGCTCGCCAACGGCACGGACTACGGCCTCGTCGCCGGTATCTGGACACGCGACGGCGCCAGGCAAATGCGGCTTGCGCGCCGCGTGCGCTCGGGGCAAGTGTTCATCAACAACTATGGGGCGGGCGGCGGTGTCGAGCTGCCGTTCGGCGGCGTCAAGCATTCGGGACACGGACGCGAGAAAGGCTTCGAGGCGCTGTACGGCTTCACGACGCTCAAGACTATTGCCATCAAACACGGATAAGGGAGACGACATGCGACTGCAAGGCAAAACGGTGATCGTGACGGGCGCGGGCTCGGGTTTCGGCGAAGGCATTGCGAAGACGTTTGCGCGCGAAGGCGCGAACGTGGTGGTCAACGATCTGAACGGCCCGGCGGCCGAGCGCGTGGCGAGCGAGATCGCGCTTGGGTCGTCGTCATCGGCGACGCATGGACGCGCGATCGCCGTCACGGGCGACGTCACGAAGCGCGACGACTGGCAGGCGCTCTTCGATGCCGCGATTCAGGACTTCGGCAGCGTGCAGGTGGTCGTGAACAACGCGGGCACGACGCACCGTAACAAGCCGGTGCTGGATGTCACCGAGGCCGAATTCGACCGCGTGTACGCGGTGAACGTGAAGAGCATCTACTGGAGCGTCGAGCAGTTCGTGCCGTATTTTCGCGAGCAAGGCGGCGGTGCGTTCATCAATATCGCGTCGACGGCGGGCGTGCGGCCGCGCCCCGGACTCGTCTGGTACAACGGCAGCAAGGCGGCGGTGATCGTCGCGAGCAAGGCGCTGGCGGTGGAATTGGGCCCGGACCGTATTCGCGTGAACTGCATCAATCCGGTGATGGGCGAAACGGGGTTGCTCTCCGAATTCATGGGCATGGAGGACACGCCGGCGAACCGCCAGAAGTTTCTCGCGACCATTCCGCTGGGGAGGTTGTCGACGCCGCAGGATATTGCGAATGCAGCGCTTTATTTGGCTTCGGATGAGGCGGAGTTCATTACGGGGGTGGCGTTGGAGGTGGATGGGGGAAGGTGTGTTTGAAAGGATGTGTCGGGTACCTCTTCGCTGAACGTGGGTTCGCGTCGGCTCCTGCGCCACTTGTTGCCGGGGCGGCAGCATGCACTGCACCGACGCGACGCCTGCTGCCACGGGAAAGTCGCTCCTCTCTCAGCATCACGCGCGACAAAACGCGCCCCCGCACCGTAACAATGCAAGCCCCGTCCCGCGTGCACCAAACGCGATCCGCGCAGCGCCCCGCCTCGCCTGACCAAAGCAGGCTAAAAATCCCGCAAACCCCCGCCAGCCTTGGATAGAGCTCCCATTGGCATAGGCCTTGCAGAACGTTCCCCGCCGGTCAGCCGTCAACCACGCCAAACGACCCGCCTCATCTCTGCTCCACACCGGAGCAAACAAACATATCGGCAAGGGGAACACATCAATAAAACGACGCAGTCTGCTGAAGCTCGGCTCCATGTCGGGCGCGCTCGCCCTCGCGGGCCAGCTTCCCATCTCGAAAGCGCAAGCCGCCGATAGCGGTCCGATCAAGGTCGGCGTGCTGCATTCGCTCTCCGGCACCATGGCGATCTCCGAGACATCGCTCAAGGACACCGCGCTCATGACCATCGCCGATATCAACAAGAACGGCGGCGTGATGGGCCGGCAGATCGAAGCCGTCGTCGTCGATCCCGCTTCCAACTGGCCGCTCTTCGCCGAGAAGGCGCGTCAACTGCTCACGCAGGACAAGGTCGCCTGCGTATTCGGCTGCTGGACGTCCGTGTCGCGCAAATCGGTGCTGCCCGTATTCGAGGAACTCAACGGCCTGCTCTTCTATCCCGTGCAATACGAAGGCGAAGAGATGTCGCGCAACGTGTTCTATACCGGTGCCGCGCCGAATCAGCAGGCCATTCCCGCTGTCGAGTATCTGATGGGACCGGAAGGCGGCAGCGCGAAACGCTTCTTCCTGCTCGGCACCGACTACGTGTACCCGCGCACGACGAACAAGATCCTGCGCGCCTTCCTCCATTCGAAGGGAGTCAAGGATGCAGATATTCAGGAGGTCTACACACCGTTCGGACATAGCGACTATCAGACCATCGTCGCGAACATCAAGACCTTCTCGCAAGGCGGAAAGACCACGGTCGTTTCGACGATCAACGGGGATTCGAACGTTCCGTTCTACAAGGAACTCGGCAATCAAGGCCTGAAAGCGACGGACGTGCCCGTGGTCGCATTCTCTGTCGGCGAAGAAGAGTTGCGCGGCATCGACACGAAGCCGCTCGTCGGCCATCTCGCGGCATGGAACTACTTCATGTCGGTCAAGAACCCGAACAACAAGAAGTTCGAGACGCAGTTCGCCGAATGGGTGAAGACGCAGAACCTGCCGGGCGGCGACAAGCGCGTGACGAACGATCCGATGGAAGCGACCTTCGTCGGCATTCACATGTGGAAGCAGGCCGTCGAGAAGGCGAAGAGCACGGATGTCGACAAGGTGCGTACCGCGATGATCGGCCAGAGCTTCGCCGCGCCTTCGGGCTTCACGCTCACGATGGATGGCAATCATCATCTGCACAAGCCGGTGATGATCGGCGAGATTCGCGGCGACGGTCAGTTCAATGTCGTGTGGAAGACGAAGACCGCGATCCGCGCGCAACCGTGGAGCCCGTATATCGCGGGTAATCAGGGTAAGCCGGATATCGTCACGTCGATTCCGTCGTTCCTGCGCCGTTCGCGCGTGCGCGTCGCCTGACGCATCGATGGCATGAAGCAAGGCCGCGCGTGACTCGACGTTGCGCGCGGCCGTTCCAGTCTCACCAGAAAGGCCTTTATGAACGGCTCCGTTGTGCTTCCCTTCTTTCGCGCGATGCTCGCGCTCTTCATCGCGCTCACGTCGTTAACAGCGCATGCGCTCACCGCCGATGACCTCGCACCGCTCGCGGGTGACGACTTCGAAGCCAAGTCCGCCGCCATCGACAAGCTGATTGCCAATGCGGACGCGCCTTCTGTCACCGTGCTCAACGCGCTTGCGGACGGCTCGCTCGTCGCCACCGATAACGGCCACGTCTATGTGCAGACCGACGAGGGCAACAAGGACCCGATCACAGGCAAGACCGCCGATGCACCCGATGCGCAAGCCATCACGCTCAACAATCAATTGCGCACGAAAGTAGCGGGCGCGCTGTCGGGCCTTCAGCTTGCATCGCCCGATCTGGCGAAGCGTCGGGAAGCAGTGGCCGCGTTACTGAAGAACCCGGACGCATCGATGAAGCCGATGATCGACCGCGCCCGCGCCGCCGAGACCGACGCCGAGTTGAAGAAGCGCCTCGACACGCTCTGGGCGATGACCGCTCTGCACGATCCCGACGTGAACAAGCGCCTCGAAGCGGCGCAGCTCGTCGCGGCGCGGCACGACCTCGACATGTATGAACTGCTGCGCCCCATCGTCGCGAAGAAAGCCGATGGCTCGTTCAACGAACCCGATGAACGCGTGCGTAACGCGGCGCAGGAAGGCATCTACGCACTCGATTCGATCCAGCGTCGCAGCGAGATCTTCGGCACGATCTTCGCGGGGCTTTCGCTCGGCAGCGTGCTGTTGCTCGCGGCGCTCGGCCTCGCGATCACGTATGGCCTCATCGGCGTCATCAACATGGCGCACGGCGAATTCCTGATGATCGGCGCATATGCGACCTACGTCGTGCAGAACCTCGTACAGCATTACGCGCCCGCGGCCTTCAACTGGTATCCGCTCTTCGCGGTGCCCGCGTCGTTCATTGCCGCGGCGCTCGTCGGCATCGTGCTGGAAAGGCTCGTGCTGAAGCATCTGTATGGACGTCCGCTCGAAACGCTGCTGACGACGTTCGGCATCAGCCTGATCCTCATTCAAGCGACGCGCACGATCTTCGGCGCGCAGAACGTGCAGGTCACGAACCCTTCGTGGATGAGCGGTGGCGTCGCGGTGATGCAAAACCTCATCCTGCCGTATAACCGGTTGACCATACTCGCGTTTTCGCTCGCGGTCGTGCTGATCGCATGGGCCGTGCTCACGCGTACGCGCTTGGGCCTCTTCGTGCGCGCCGTCACACAGAACCGCCGCATGGCCGCGTGTGTCGGCGTGAAGACCGCACGCGTCGATTCCTATGCCTTCGCGTTCGGCGCGGGCATTGCAGGGCTCGGCGGATGCGCGCTCTCGCAGATCGGCAATGTCGGACCGGACCTCGGTCAAAGCTACATCATCGATTCGTTCATGGCCGTGGTGCTCGGCGGTGTCGGCCAGCTCGCGGGCACCGTGATCGGCGGGTTCGGGCTGGGCCTCGTCAACAAGGCCATCGAGCCGTTCTGGGGCGCGGTGCTCGCGAAGATCGCGGTACTCGTGCTGATCGTGTTGTTCATCCAGAAGCGTCCGCAGGGCATGTTCGCCCTGAAGGGCCGCAGCGCGGAAGCCTGATCCATGACCGCCTCGACCAACATCAGCGCGAATCTCGACGTCGCGCCGCAACCCGATTCAAGCGCTGCACGCGCGGGCTTCGCACTCGGCCTGCCACCGCGCGCCGCGCTGTTGCCGCGTAATGGCTGGATCGCACTGCTCGCGCTCATCGTTGCGATGGGCATCTGCGTGCCGCTCTCGGCGCTCGTGTTACCGGAAACGAGCACGTTCCATTTGTCGGCCTACGCGATGACGCTCGTCGGCAAGCTCATGTGCTATGCCATCGGCGCGCTGGCGCTCGATCTCGTCTGGGGCTACTGCGGCATTCTGAGCCTAGGTCACGCGCTCTTCTTCGCGCTCGGCGGCTATGCAATGGGCATGTACCTGATGCGTTCCATCGGACGCGAAGGCACATATCAGAGCGATCTGCCGGACTTCATGGTGTTTCTCGACTGGCACAAGCTGCCGTGGTACTGGCAAGGCACGGAACATCTCTGGTATGCGCTGGTCCTCGTCGTGCTGGTGCCGGGCGTGCTGGCATGGGTCTTCGGCTTCTTCACGTTCCGCTCGCGCGTGAAGGGCGTGTATCTCTCGATCATCACGCAGGCCATGACGTTCGCCGCGATGCTGCTCTTCTATCGCAACGAGACGGGCTTCGGCGGCAATAACGGCTTCACCGACTTCAAACGCATCGCGGGCTTTCAGATCACGCACGCGGGCACGCGCACGGTGCTTTTTTTGATCACGTTCGCGGTGCTCGTGCTCGCCTTTCTCGTCGCGCGGTGGATCGTCACGTCCAAGCTCGGACGCGTCGTGACCGGCGTGCGCGACGGCGAGGCGCGGCTCATGTTCCTGGGCTACAGCCCGCTCGCGTACAAGCTCTTCATCTGGACGGTGTCGGCGGTGCTGTGCGGCATCGCGGGCGCGTTGTACGTGCCGCAGGTCGGCATCATCAATCCGAGCGAGATGTCGCCCGCCAACTCCATCGAAATGGCGATCTGGGTCGCGGTCGGCGGGCGCGGCACGTTGATCGGGCCCATCATCGGCGCGTTCGCGGTCAACGGCGCGAAGAGCTTCTTCACGGCGTATTTCGCGGAATATTGGCTGTTCTTCCTCGGCCTCATCTTCACGCTCGTGCCGCTGCTGTTGCCTAACGGAATCATGGGTCTCATCGACCTGGCTCGCCGCCGCAAAGCGCAAGGAGACGCCGCAGAATGACCGCGCACTACGCATTGATCGTCGACTTGCCGCCGATTCCTCAGGCGCCCGATTCGAGCGAATCAGGACACAAGAACATCAACGTCCGCTCGGGACTCGGCCATGTGCTTCAGCCCGGCGAGATCGACGTATCGCACGGCACGATCCTTTATCTCGAAGACGTGACCGTCAGCTTCGACGGCTTCCGCGCGCTGAACAAGCTCACGCTGTCCATCGATGTGGGCGAATTGCGCTGCGTGATCGGCCCCAATGGCGCGGGCAAGACCACGATGATGGACGTCATCACGGGCAAGACGCGGCCCGACGACGGCAAAGTCTTTCTCGGGCAGACCTTCGATCTCACGCGCATGTCGGAGCCTGTGATCGCGCGCACCGGCATCGGCCGCAAGTTTCAGAAGCCGACTGTCTTCGAGAATCATCCGGTGTGGGAGAACCTCGAACTCGCGATGAAGACGGACAAGCGATGGTTCGCGTCGCTGCGCGCGCGGCTGGATCGCGCGGCGCAGGCGCGCATCGAAGAGACGCTTGAGCTGATTCGCTTGCAGCATCAGGCCACACGACTTGCCGGCGAGTTGTCGCACGGACAGAAGCAGCGACTGGAAATAGGCATGTTGCTGATGCAGCAGCCTGCCCTGCTGCTGCTCGACGAACCCGCTGCCGGCATGACCGATCACGAAACCATGGAACTGGCCGACTTGCTGAACAAGCTGCGCGGCACGTGTTCGATGATGGTGGTCGAGCACGACATGGAGTTCGTCGCGGCGCTCGCGGGCGACAGCGGCAAGGTGACGGTCATGGCCGAGGGCAGCGTGCTCGCCGAAGGCACGCTCGACGGCGTGAAGCGCGACGAAGCCGTCATCGAATCCTATCTTGGCCGTTGATACTGGAACCACTCCATGCTCGAAGTCGAATCGCTGAATCAGTATTACGGCGGCAGTCACATTCTGCGCGACGTGAAGATGACCGTGCCCGAAGGCAAGCTCACCGTGCTGCTCGGCCGCAACGGCGTCGGCAAGACTACGCTGCTGCGCTGCCTGATGGGCGTGGTGCCGACACGCAGCGGCAACATCACATGGCGCGGCGCGAAGATATCCTCGATGCCGACGCATGCGCGCGTGGCGAGCGGTCTCGCATATGTTCCGCAGGGCCGCGATATCTTCGGGCGTCTCACCGTCGAAGAGAATCTGCTCGTCGGCGCGGCGAGCCGCAAGGCGCCTTCCAAGATTCCCGACCACATCTATGCGCTTTTTCCCGTGCTACGCGACATGAAACATCGGCGCGGCGGCGATCTTTCGGGCGGACAGCAGCAGCAACTCGCGATTGGCCGCGCCTTGATGAGCGAGCCGCAATTGCTCATTCTCGATGAACCGACGGAAGGAATTCAGCCTTCGATCATTCGCGATATCGGCCGCACGCTGCGTCAGCTCGTCGATGAAATGGGCATGACGGTGCTGCTCGTCGAGCAGTATTACGACTTCGCTCGCGAACTCGCGGATCGCTATTGGGTGATGAGTCGCGGCGAGATCGTCGCTGGCGGCGCTGGTTCGGAGATGGATGCGAATGGAGTGCGCGAGCTGATCGCCGTATGATGGTGGACCGCTCTTAACGCACTGCTTCCATGCATCACGAATCTCACGCGGCACTCGCGCAGCCGGATACCTGGCGCGGCACGCTCGAACTCGGCTTTGCCCGGCAGCATGGCCGCACGGTCTGCGCGCATCGCAAGCATGAAGGACCGCTGCGGGTGCAACGACCGCTCTATCCCGAAGGCGATATCTGTCACGCGGTCATCGTGCATCCGCCGGGCGGCGTGGCGGGTGGAGACCGTCTGTCCATCGACGTGAAGCTCGGCGAAGACACGCATGCCGTCATCACCACGCCCGGCGCGACCAAGTGGTACAAGGCGAACGGCAAGCTCGCGACGCAGCGCATCGACATTCGTCTTGCCCGAAACGCGAAGCTCGACTGGCTCCCGCAAAACAACATCGTGTTCGAATCGTCGAACGTGGAGCTCTCCTTCAACGTCACGCTCGATGAAGGCGCGACGGCCATCGGCTGGGATGCGATGTTGCTCGGCCGCGCCGCCGCCGGCGAACGCTGGACGCAAGGGCGCATCGAGGCGGTATCGCGCATTGCGAGTAGCGATGGACGCATGCTGTGGTTCGAGCGCGCACTGATCGATGCGAGCGACCCGTTGCGCGAAGCATCGCAAGGGCTCGCAGGCTTCCCGGCCTACGGCACGCTATGGGCCATCGGACCCGTATGCGACGACACGTTGGCCGAAGCCCTCACCGCGCAGTTGCCGTTCAACGATCAGATGCGCGCCGGCGCATCGTGCGTGGCGCCGGGCGTGTTGATCGTGCGCGCCATCAGCCGATCAATGGAACCGCTGCAACGCGCACTCACCGATTGCTGGACGCAACTGCGTCCGCTCGTGCATGGCGCCGCTGCGCAACCGCTCAGACTCTGGAACACCTGAGCACGCACCATCACGGCGCATACGCGCGCCCCGCCTGTGTGCGCAACGGCGCGTATGCCGCTACGAACGCATGTGAGATAAGGCTTTCGTGTCGATGGCACGGCTCTCGCTTTGAAGCTCGGCTCCAAAAGCCGCGCAAGCAATGCGGCGTCACAAAGCCTGAAGGATCATCCATGCCGAAGCTGTTGTTCCGTGCGCGACGCATCGCACTCACCGCCCTCGCCGTCACGCCGCTCTTCGCCTTCACTGCTCCGGCAAACGCCGATGCGCTCGATACCATCGCCAAGAGCGGCACGCTGCGCGTAGCCGTGCCCGAGGACTATCCGCCGTTCGGCTCGATCGGCGCCGACATGCAACCGCAAGGCTATGACGTGGACATGGCCGCATTGCTCGCAAAGTCGATGAAGGTCAAGCTCCAACTCGTGCCCGTGAACAGCGCGAACCGCATTCCGTACCTCACGACGAACAAGGTCGATCTGGTGATTTCGTCGCTCGGCAAGACGCCCGAGCGAGAGAAAGTGCTGGACTTCTCGACGCCTTATGCGCCTTATTTCCAGGGCGTTTTCGGTCCCGCCGACATCAAGGTGAGCGGCCCCGCCGATCTCACCGGCAAGACGGTGGGCGCGACGCGCGGCGCGCTGGAAGAGATCGCGCTGTCGCAAATGGCGCCGAACGCCACCATCAAACGCTTCGAGGACAACAACGCGACCATCTCCGCGTTTCTCTCGGGACAAGTGCAGTTGATCGCGGCGGGCAATATCGTCGCCGCGGCGATCCTTTCGAAAAATCCGCCGCGCCGGCCTGAAGCGAAGTTCATCATCAAGGATTCGCCCTGCTTCGTCGGCATGAACAAGAACGAGCCGCGCTTGATGGCGAAGATCGACGACACCATCGCGCAGGCGAAGAAGGACGGCACGCTCAACGCCATGTCGAAGAAGTGGTTCGGCCAGCCGCTGCCCGCGAGTCTGTAACGCAAGGCGTCCAATCGTATGGCCTATCAACTGGAATTCGCCGACTTCGCGAACTACGCGGGCATGTTCGCGAGCGGCGCGGCGACGACGCTTGCGCTCACCGCCATCTCGACGGCGCTTGGCGTATCCCTCGGCGTCGCTGGCGCGGCGGGTCGCGACAGCCATCGCGCGTGGCTGCGTTCTGTCGTCGGCGGCTATGTGGAAGCGATCCGCAACACGCCGTTCATCGTGCAATTGTTCTTCGTGTTCTTCGGGCTGCCCGCGCTCGGCATTCATCTGAGCGAGTATGTCGCAGCCATCATCGCCATGACCTTGAACCTCGGCGCGTATTCCATCGAGATCATTCGTGCGGGCATCGCGGCGGTGCCGAAGGGGCATCACGAAGCGGCGGCATCGCTTGCGATGTCGCGCAAGGAAGTCTTTCGGCATATCGTGCTGCCACAGGCGCTCGCCAAGGTCTTTCCCGCGCTCACGAGCCAGATCGTCATCACGATGCTCGGCTCCGCCGTGGTCTCGCAGATTTCCGTGCCCGATCTGACGTATGCCGCGAGCTATATCGAGTCACGCAACTTTCGCGCATTCGAGACGTGCTTCCTGGTCACCGCTTCATATCTGGCGCTCGCGCTCGTCCTGCGCGCGGCGCTCAATGCAGCAGGCAAGCGTCTTCTCATGCCTGCCGCGCGCGCCAACGGAAGCCGCGCGCGATGATCGAATTCACTTTCACGCAAATCGTCGAGAACCTGCTGCTGGCCGCGCGCTGGACCGTCGTGCTGTCGCTCGTATCGTTCGTGCTCGGCGGCATCGCCGGCTTCGCGCTTCTCTTGATGCGCGTATCGAAGTACGAGGTCCTGCGCGCGCTGGTGAAGGGCTACATTCAGCTTTTCCAGGGCACGCCGCTTTTGATGCAACTGTTCCTCGTTTTCTTCGGGCTGCCCTTGCTCGGCATCGATGTGTCGCCGTGGCTCGCCGCCACCGTCGGGCTCACGCTTTTCACGAGCGCCTATCTCGCGGAAATATGGCGCGGAGCGGTGGAAGCCGTGCCGAAGGGCCAGTGGGAAGCGTCGTCCAGTCTTGCCATGAGCTATTTCGAGCAGCTTCGTCATGTAATTCTTCCGCAAGCCACGCGCATCGCCGTGGCGCCGACGGTCGGCTTCGCGGTGCAGGCAGTGAAGGATACGGCGCTCGTGTCCATCATCGGCTTCACGGAACTCACGAAGGCCGGCACGATGATTTCGAACGCGACGTTCCGCCCGTTTCTCGTCTATGGCCTCGTCGCGATCATCTACTTCGTTCTCTGCTATCCGCTGACGCGCTATGCGCGCACGCTCGAAAGGAAATGGCATGCCGCTCGTTGAAACGCGCAATCTGCACAAGCATTTCGGCTCGAATCAGGTCCTCAAGGGCATCGACTTCTCGGTCGAGCGCGGGCAAGTGGTAGCCATCATCGGCAAGAGCGGCTCGGGCAAGAGCACGCTGCTGCGCACGCTCAATGGCTTGGAGAGCATCGACGAAGGCTCGATCGAAATCGACGGTGAGCATATCGACGCGCGCCGCGCCGACTTGCGCGCGCTGCGCCTCAAGGTCGGCATGGTCTTTCAGCAATACAATCTCTTTCCGCATCTCACCGCCGGGCAGAACGTGATGCTGGCGCAAACGGTCGTCAAGAAGATTCACAAGGCGAAGGCGCGCGCGACCGCGCATACGGTGCTGGAACGCGTCGGCCTTGGCGACAAGTTCGATGCCTATCCGGAGCAATTGTCCGGCGGACAACAGCAACGCGTCGCCATTGCACGCGCGCTGGCGATGAATCCGAGCGTGCTCTTGTGCGATGAAATCACGTCCGCGCTCGATCCCGAACTCGTCGGCGAAGTGCTGGCCGTCGTCGAAGACCTTGCGCGCGATGGCATGACGCTTATCATGGTCACGCACGAGATGCGGTTTGCGCGCAACGTGAGCGACAAAGTCGTCTTCATGCATCAAGGTCGCGTGTGGGAATCCGGCTCGCCCGAACAGATCTTCGAGCGGCCCGCGAGCGTCGAACTGCAACGCTTCATCCAATGAGAAGCCCGCCACAAAGCGGTCCGAAAAAGTAGAAGCAAGTGCTAGCATGACGAAGCCCATCGCCTAACAGAACAAGTTCATGAAACTCACGCCTCGCGAAAAGGACAAGCTCCTGATTTTCACGGCCGCGCTGCTCGCCGAACGGCGCCGCGCACGGGGCCTCAAGCTGAATCATCCCGAAGCGGTCGCGTTCATCTCAGCCGCGTTGATGGAAGCCGCGCGCGACGGCAAGACCGTCGCGGAAGTCATGCATTACGGCACCACGCTGCTCACGCGCGACGACGTCATGGAAGGCGTGCCCGAGATGATCCCCGACATACAGATCGAAGCCACCTTCCCCGATGGCACGAAGCTCGTGACCGTCCACCATCCCATTCCTTGAGACGCACGCGATGATTCCCGGCGAATATCTGATCGACGACGGCGAGCACGAACTCAACGCAGGCCGCGAGACCGTGTCCGTCGTCGTCGCGAACAGCGGCGACCGGCCTGTGCAGGTCGGCTCGCACTACCACTTCTACGAAGTCAACACGGCGCTTCTCTTCGACCGCGAGAAGACGCGCGGCTTTCGGCTGAACATCGCGGCTGGTACCGCCGTGCGCTTCGAGCCGGGACAGGAACGCACGGTCGAACTCGTCGCGCTGGCGGGCAATCGCCACGTGTATGGCTTCAACGGCCTCGTGATGGGCCCACTCTGATCAGGATATTCACGACATGACGCTACGCATCGGCCGCCGCGCATATGCGGAAATGTTCGGCCCGACCACCGGCGACCGCGTGCGCCTCGCGGACACCGATCTCATCATCGAAGTCGAACGGGACTTCACGACCTATGGCGAAGAAGTGAAGTTCGGCGGCGGCAAGGTGATTCGCGACGGCATGGGCCAGTCGCAGCGCACGTCCGCCGACGTGGTCGATACCGTCATCACCAATGCGCTGATTCTCGATCACTGGGGCATCGTGAAGGCGGATATCGGCATCAAGAGCGGGCGCATCTTCGCCATCGGCAAGGCGGGCAATCCCGACATCCAGCCGAACGTGACCATTGCGATCGGCGCGGCCACCGAAGTGATCGCGGGCGAAGGCATGATCGTGACCGCGGGCGGCATCGACACGCATATCCATTTCATCAGCCCGCAGCAGATCGACGAGGCGCTCGCAAGCGGCGTCACGACGATGCTCGGCGGCGGCACAGGTCCCGCCACGGGCACGAACGCGACCACCTGCACGCCGGGGCCGTGGCACATGGAACGCATGCTGCAAGCCGCCGATGGCTGGCCGATGAACCTCGGCTTTCTCGGCAAGGGCAATGCGAGCCTGCCGGAGCCGCTCATCGAGCAAGTGAAGGCGGGCGCCATTGGTCTCAAGCTGCACGAGGACTGGGGCACGACGCCCGCGGCCATCGACAACTGTCTTTCCGTCGCGGACGATACCGACACGCAAGTCGCCATTCACACGGACACGCTGAACGAAGCGGGCTTCGTCGAAACGACGGTGGCCGCGTTCAAGGGCCGCACGATTCACACGTATCACACGGAAGGCGCGGGCGGCGGCCATGCGCCCGACATCATCAAGGTGTGCGGCGAGCCGAACGTGCTGCCCTCTTCCACCAATCCGACGCGGCCCTACACCGTCAACACGCTCGACGAGCATCTCGACATGCTGATGGTGTGCCACCATCTGGACCCGTCGATTGCGGAAGACATTGCGTTCGCGGAGTCGCGCATTCGCCGCGAGACCATCGCAGCGGAAGACATTCTTCACGATCTTGGCGCGCTCTCGATGTTGTCGTCCGACTCGCAGGCGATGGGCCGCGTGGGCGAAGTCATCATCCGCACGTGGCAGACGGCGCACAAGATGAAAGTGCAGCGCGGCGCGCTTGCGGAGGACAACGCACGCAACGACAACTTCCGCGCGAAACGCTATGTCGCGAAGTACACGATCAACCCTGCGATCACGCACGGCATCGCGCATGAAGTCGGTTCCATCGAGCCGGGCAAGTGGGCCGATCTCGTGTTCTGGGAGCCGGCGTTCTTCGGCGTGAAGCCCGCGATGATCGTCAAGGGCGGCATGATCGCGCTCGCGCAAATGGGCGATCCGAACGCGTCGATTCCGACGCCGCAGCCGGTCCATTACCGCGAGATGTTCGCGACGCGCGGCGGCGCGCTCGGCAAGACGTCGCTCACGTTCGTGTCGCAACTGGCGATGGAGTCGCGTATCACCGATCGCTATGGCCTCAAGAAACAAGTGGTCGCGGTGAAGAACTGCCGGAATGTGACGAAGGCCGACATGATCCACAATGCATGGCAGCCGTCCATCAGCGTCGATCCGCAGACCTATCAGGTCATCGCGAATGGACAACTGCTCACTTGCGATCCCGCCACCGTGCTGCCGATGGCGCAACGCTACTTCCTGTTCTGACCGTCTCATGCGTACCATCGACAAACGTCTTACCGCCAAACTGGCTTCCGTGCTCATCAAGCGCGCGCCCACATTGACACTCGCTTTCGAGGCGCGCTGCAAGAGCCGTCTTGCCGCCACGCTCGACAACGGCGAGGAAGTCGCGCTCGTGATGCCGCGCGGCACCGTGCTCGCGAATGACGACGTGCTCGTTGCCGACGACGGCGGGCTCGTGCGCATCGTCGCTGCGGCCGAGGACGTGCTCGTCGTGCGCGCGGTGAATCCGCTCACGCTGATGCGCGTGGCGTATCACTTGGGCAATCGGCACACGCCCGTCGAGATCCACGCGGATCATCTAAAGCTCGAAGCCGATGCCGTGCTGGAAGACATGATCGCGCGGCTGGGCGCCACCGTCACGCGCGAATCGCAGCCGTTTCAGCCGGAGACCGGCGCGTATGGCGGCGGTCACAAGCATGGTCATGACGAGACGTTCAGCGAAGACTACGCGCTCGCGCAGAAGGTCTATCACGAGCATCACGGCCACGATCATTCGTCATGCGGCCATGATCATTCACATGACCACGCGCATGGGCATCATCATCACCACGGTCATGCGCACGACTGAACTCACTGCGCTGTTGCATCTCGCGTCGCCGGCGCTGCCTATCGGCGCGTTCAGTTATTCGCAGGGTCTCGAAGCTGCGATCGAACACGGCTTTATTCGCGATGCCGACACCACGCGCGAATGGATCGCAAGCGGTCTCGCAAACGTGCTGGCGCGCGGCGAGTTGCCGTTCATCGCGCATCAGATGGAACGCTGGCGTACGCACGACGCAACATCGCTCGCGCATGCCAACGACGAATACATCGCGAGCCGTGAATCCGCCGAACTGCGGCGCGAAACGGAACAGATGGGTTGGTCGCTCGCGCAACTGTGCGCATCGCTCGAATGGGGCGATGCGGCGCGCCGTGAAACGCTCGCCGCGATGAAGCCCATCGCGCAACCGACAGCGTTTGCATTCGCCGCGTATGCCCACGACGCCGCGCCCGACGCCGCGCTTGCCGCGTATGCGTTCAGCTGGGTCGAGAACCAGGCGGCCGCTGCGTTGAAGGCCGTGCCGCTCGGTCAGCTCGCGGGGCAGCGGATCATCGTCGCGTTGCGCGGACCGATAGACGACGCGGTGGCTCGCGCGCTGGTCACATCGCCCGATGAAATCAACACATTCGCGCCGCAACTCGGCATCTTGTCCGCACGGCACGAGTCGCAATACTCGCGGCTCTTTCGCTCGTAACTTTCCTGCTCAGAACCGATATCGCATGAACGCTCCCGCTTATTCCGCCGCCGCTCGTCGTACGAAGAAACTGCCGCCGTTGCGCGTGGGCGTCGGCGGACCGGTCGGCTCCGGCAAGACGACGCTGCTCGAAATGCTCTGCAAGGCGATGCGCGATCGCTACGATCTCGTCGCCATCACGAACGACATTTACACGAAGGAAGATCAGCGGCTCTTGACCGTCGCAGGCGCTTTGCCCGCCGAGCGAATCATGGGCGTGGAAACGGGCGGCTGTCCGCATACCGCGATTCGCGAAGACGCGTCGATCAATCTGGAAGCGGTGGATCGCATGGTGTCGCGCTTCCCGGATGCGGATATCGTTTTCATCGAATCCGGCGGCGATAATCTGGCCGCGACGTTCAGCCCCGAACTCTCGGACCTGACCATCTACGTGATCGACGTGGCGGGCGGCGAGAAGATTCCGCGCAAGGGCGGGCCTGGGATCACGAAGTCGGATTTGCTCGTCATCAACAAGACGGACCTCGCGCCTTACGTCGGCGCGAATCTGGACGTGATGGCGTCCGATGCGAAAAAGATGCGCGGAGAGCGGCCGTTCGTCATGTGCAATCTCAAAGCGCTCGGCGGGCTCGATAGCGTGATCGCCTTTATCGAGAAGAAGGGCCTGCTGGCTAGCTGAATGGCGCGCGGCCGACGGCGACGTGCATCGCCAGTGGCCGCGCATTCCGGCGACCAAAAAGTTCAGCGCGGCCCGTGCCGCTGCTTCGCGCCGCCGCCGGCGCCATGGTCCTTTCCGGCCTTGGTGTGATTCGCCGCATGCTGGCCGCTGGCGGGCTTGCTGCTGCTGGTCGTCGCGGGCTTGCCGGACTGTTTTTCTGCCTTGACGTCCTGCTCGGTCTTGCTGCTGGGCGGAGCTGTCTTCATGCTGGAGTCCTCTTCGTTCGCACAACGTGAAAGGGTCGATCCGCGTCTGCCGGTCGTATTCCCGACCGACCGTGCGCTTTTATGCCTGTTGCCGCGCAGGCGGTCGATCCATTCATCGTTTCGCAAGCGTCATTCCACGAACCGCATCGAGTCGGCCTGACTGAGCCGCCCACTTTCCTCCTCCAGCATCACGCCGAGGATTTCCACGGTGCGTTCCGTCGCCCCGCGATGCCGCGCCGCAAACGCCGCTGCGGCCGCGCTCATCGCAATGCGGCGCGCCTTGTCGTTGAAAAGCTCGCGCAAGCCCTCGGCGAGGCCTTGCGGATTCTCGACGCGCAGCGCCGCGCCCGCCGCGATCGCGTCCTTCGTCGCCTGCGTGAAGTTGAATGTATGCGGCCCGATCAGCACCGGCACGCCCGCCGCGCACGCTTCGATCAGATTCTGCCCGCCGAGCGGCAGCAGACTGCCGCCGATGAACGCGAGGTCGGCAGCCGCATAGTAGGCGCCGAGCTCGCCCATCGAATCGCCGAGCAAAACCTGCACGCTCGACGGCAACGGCGGCGGCACGTCTGCGCCCGATCCCGCCGCCACGGGCTTCGGCGCCCAGACCGAACGGCGCGCGCTCGTCATGCCCGCCGTCGCGATCAGCGCGGAGACTTCGTCGAAACGTTGTGGATGGCGCGGCACGAGAATGAGCAGCGCGTTCGGCACGTTCAACCCGGCGAACGCGCGCAGGACGAGCGTTTCCTCGCCTTCGCGCGTGCTCGCGGCGACCCACACGGGCCGCTCGCCGATAGCCGCGCGCCACGCCTGGCCACGCGCCACGAGTTCGGGCGGCGCGGTCATGTCGAACTTGAGATTGCCGAGCACCGCCACGTTGCGCGCGCCGAGCGCGGTGAGCCGTTCCGCGTCGGAAGGCGTCTGCGCGAGCACGCGCGAGAAACCGCCGAAGACTTCGCGCACCGGACGGCCAAAGCGCGCCGCCCGCCGATACGACCGCTCCGACATGCGCGCATTCGTCAGCACGAGCGGCACGTCGGCGCGCCGGCATTCGTCGATAAGCGTCGGCCAGACTTCCGTTTCCATCACGATGCCGAGCGACGGCCGCCACGCGCGCAGAAAACGCCGCACGAGATGCGGCAAGTCGTAGGGCAGATAGCTGCGCATCACGCGATTGCCGAAGAGTTCGACGCCCGTCGCTCGGCCGCTCGGCGTCATGTGCGTGATGAGGAGACGCGCTTCGGGGTGCGCCTTCATCAACGCTTCGATGAGCGGCTGCGCGGCGCGCGTCTCGCCGACCGACACCGCGTGCACCCAGATGAGCGGCGCGAGATCGTCGGCGCGGCGCGCGGGGCCGCGTCCGAAGCGTTCGCCGATATGCTCGCGATAGCCGCGTTCCTTGCGCGAGCGAATCAGCAGCCGCAGCACCGCGAGCGGCGCGACGATCCACCACATCGCGCGATAAATCGCCCTCAGCACGACAGCCGAGAGCGGCGCAGCGGGCGCGGACGGGGCGGAAGGGGCGCCGCTCAAACGAGCGCCCTGCCCTTGAGCCGTTCGAGGATGCCGAGCGGCGCGTGATCGGGCCGCGCCATCGCTTTCACGGGCAGGAAGAATGTCTGCTCCATCATGAACTGGCCGGACATCACGGCGTGCGACGTTTGATCGGAGAAGCAGATCCACACCGAGCCGGGCGGAAACGGCATGGTTTCCTGCGGCGAGGACTTCTGATAATCGAGGTCTGCCTTCATCGCGTCGTGCAGATGCAGCATCAGATGGTCATACTCGCTGCGCTTGCTTTTGGTGATGTGCAGCAGATTCATGAGCCACGCCGAACCCGGCGCCTGCGGCTTGATGTCGGGCAGAAAGCGCCGCGCCATGTGCTCGAACGGCTCGCCGACGCGCCACACGCGCGGCGTGCCGTTCGGATTCACGTTGGTAAAGACGCGCAGAATGCGCTCGCCGTAGTTCGGGCGCGACGGGAAGGCATCCACATGCAGGCGGCTGTCGTCCTTGCGCCACGACGTTTCGCGCGTTTCCACCTGATGCAGCCGCAGGCTCGTCGGCGCGACGCGCAGATTGCCGTCGTATTCGGGAAAAAGGCCGTCGACGAGCGAGCGCGCATTCGCCTGATACCGCGCGATGAGCGAGCGCACCGCCGACTGCATCACGTTGTCGCCGAGGACGCCGTTGAGCGCGCCGCCGTTAGGCGCGAGGCTGATGTTCTTGCGCTTCGGGTCCGCGATCTTCGGGTCGAGCAGCGCGCGCTCGCCGCCTTCGATTGCAAAACGCAGATTGGGAAAATAGAGGACCTTGCCGTCTTCCACGCCGGCAAGCAGCGCCTCGCGCGGCACCGACAGGTTCTTGCCCTGCCAGTCGCACGAAGCGACTTCGATGATTTGAGATTCCGTCATGTGCTCTCGAACTTGAGTTGGCTCGCGCACGGCGCCACGCGTCACCCTTAAGCGTCAGAGCAGGCCGAAGCCCGCGAGCGCGGATTTCACTTCGGAGAGCGTCGGATGCCGGCTCGCGTCGCCCAGGTTGATCACGTTCGGCGACCAGTAACCGCCCGTGCGCCATGCGGTCGAGAAATTGTACAACTCGACGGTGGGCCGCTTCAGGGCTGCGGCAATATGCACGAGGCCGGTATCGACGCCGACGGTCGCGGCTGCGCCATCGATCAGGCCGACCACCGCGGGCAGCGAGAGCTTCGGTGGCACGATGGCCGCCGCGCCGAACTCCTTCGCGAGCTTCTCGCTCGTCGCGCGCTCGGCGTCGCTGCCCCACGGCAGAACGATGGACGCGCCGCGCGTCACGAGCGCCTGTCCCAGTTCGATCCACGCGGCTTCGGGCCATTGCTTGTCCGCGCGGGACGTGGCGTGCACGAACGTAACGTACGGCACCGGCAGATTCAAACCGAGCGCGGACACGGCGAGCGCGGCGCGGCGCGTGTCGATGCCGAAGTCGATGTCGTCGCTCGTCTGCGGGCGCGGCAAGTCGAGCGCGGCGGCCACGAGTTGCCGCGTGCGTTCGACGACATGCGTGCGCGGTTCGATCGGCACGCGCCGGTCGTAGAAGAAACGCACCGGCCATTCGAAGCCCGCTCCTTCCGTGCGATTCGCGAGTCCGACGAGCGGCCCGCGCGCCCAGCTTGCGACCCATGCGGTCTTGATGAGCCCTTGGCAATCGATGACGAGATCGTATTTCTCCGCCGCCAGTTCACGCCGGAACGTGCGAATCTCCCGCCAGTTCGCCGCAGACGCGAAACCTTTGCGCCAGCGTCTGAGCGAAAACGGAATCGCGCGGCGCACGCCACTGACCAGTTCGACGAGGCTCGCGAAGCTCTCCTCGACGAGCCAGTCGATTTGCGCATCGGGATAGCGGCGGCGAATGTCGGCGATGGCCGGCATGTTGTGAACGACGTCGCCAAGCGACGACACCCGGACGATCAGGATCTTTTGCACGCTAAGAGGAAAGACGCGGCTCGCGCGACGAAGAGGAAACGGGAGCGGGGATTTTAGCGCGGGTTGGTTCGCGGGCGGGGCGAACGTACCGATATTCGACAGCTTTGCGCGAAACAAAAAAACGGCGCGACCTCGCGATCGCGCCGTCTTCGCCAAGCCTCTGTCAGAACGGCAGCTTCGCGTCCGCCTTCTCCGCCAGAATCACGCGGCGGAAGTCTTCCTGAATGCGCTTTAGCGCTTCTTCGCTATCCGCTTCGAAACGCATCACGACCACGGGCGTGGTATTCGACGAACGCGCGAGACCGAAACCATCCGGGTATTCGACACGCAAACCGTCGATGGTCAGCACGTCGTCCGCGCCTTCGAACTTCGCCGATTTCTGCAGACGCGAGATGAGTTCGAAGTTCTCGCCCTCTTCCAGCTTCAGTTGCAATTCCGGCGTCGAAAGGGAGTTCGGCAGGTCGTTGAGCAGCTTGCTCGGATCGTCTACGCGCGACAAGATTTCGAGCATGCGCGCGCCGGTGTACAGGCCGTCGTCGAAGCCGTACCAGCGGTCCTTGAAGAACACGTGGCCGCTCATTTCGCCTGCGAGCGGCGCCCCCGTTTCACGCAGCTTCGCCTTCACGAGCGAGTGGCCCGTCTTCCACATGACCGGCTCGCCGCCCTGATCGCGGACCCACTTCGCGAGATTGCGCGTGCATTTCACGTCATAGATGATCTGGCCGCCCTTGTTGCGCGACAGCACTTCCTGCGCGAACAGCATCAACTGACGATCGGGGAAAATCACCTGGCCGTCCTTCGTCACGACGCCGAGACGG
This sequence comes from Caballeronia sp. LZ062, assembly GCF_031450785.1. NCBI lineage: Bacteria > Pseudomonadati > Pseudomonadota > Betaproteobacteria > Burkholderiales > Burkholderiaceae > Caballeronia > Caballeronia sp. LZ062. The sequence continues at coordinate 450,991 of NZ_JARTWB010000002.1, read as the reverse complement.
TCGCCGTCGCCATCGAATGCAAAGCCGACTTCGGCGTCCGTTTCCTTCAGCGCGCGAATCACGTCCTGCAGGTTCTCGGGATGCGCCGGGTCCGGGTGATGGTTCGGGAAGTTGCCGTCGATGTCCGTGAAGAGTTCGACCAGCTCGCAGCCGAGCGCCTTGAAAAGACGCGGCGCGAGTCCGCCCGCAACGCCGTTGCCCGCATCGACGACGATCTTCATTCCGCGCACCGGCTTCACGTCCGACACGATGCGGTCGAGATACATCTGCGAGACGTCGAACTCGGTGTAGCTGCCCTCGCCCGAACTGAAGTCATCATTGACGATTCGTTGATAGAGGCCCTGAATCTGCTCGCCGTAAATGGCCGCGCCGCGCAGGACCATCTTGAAGCCGTTGTAGTCGGGCGGATTGTGGCTGCCCGTCACGACGATGCACGAATCCACGCGCCGTTCGCCCGAAGGCAAAGGCAGCGGCACGCTCGCAGCAAAGTAGCCGACGGGCGTCGGCACCATGCCGATGTCGATCACATCGACGCCCGCTTCGCGCAGGCCGTTGGCAAGCGCGCCGACGAGTTCGGGACCGGAGAGCCGGCCATCGCGCGCCACGACGACCGAATCGCCGCCCTGCTTGCGGATCTCGCTGCCGAACGCGCGGCCGATGCTTCTCGCGACATCGCTATCGACCGTCTTGCCGACGATACCGCGAATGTCGTAAGCCTTGAAAATGGACTGGGATACTTGGCTCATGAGATGGCTACCTCTTCTGTATTTGATTGATGAATTCTCGGCGATGCAGCCATAAGGGCGTACGGGTCGTGACGACAGAAGCGCGCCCGACACACCAACATGCGCGCGAACGACTGCGAGGCATGACATGACGAATGCTGCGCATGCATTTCGGCATCGCGAAACAGGGAAGCCAGCTTGAAAGCTCGCGCGAAGGAAGCGTTACCGTTCGCACTTATAATCGCTGTCTTTCAGCGCCTTCGACGTTGCGCGCCGCGGTTCAAGCCTGCGCATTCATTCTAATCCAATGCCTATACGCTCTTTCGCCTTTGCCCCGACGAATGAGGCGCCTTCGCGCGCAAACGCACAAAACTTGACCGACATTCACGCGATCACGCCGTTTTTTTGGACATCAGCGTGCAGCGAGCAGGCTACGGTAGCAGGCAGCGTGCCTGAACAGGCATACGGGCGATACCGATGAAAATGCTCACGCGCTCCGGCAATCCGGACGTCGCCCGCGCGCTCGCGAACATCGTCTGGCTGGGACTAGAACGGCTCACGCAGATTGCCGTAGCCATCGTCATTTCGGGTCTGCTTGCGCGCTATCTCGGCCCCGATGCGTTCGGCAAATGGCAATACGCGAACACGCTTTTGCTAGTGATCGCGCCGATCACGTGGGTCTGCGGAGCCGAGATTCTCGTGCCGACCATCGTCGGGAAGCCGCCCGCCGAAACCGGTGCGGTGCTTGGCAGCGCGTTCGTGCTGCGCATGAGCGTGTCCATCGTTGCGCTGTTGTTGACGTGGGCATGGATTGCGCTGGGCGGCGTGGACCCACTCGTCGGCGCGATGCTCGCGGGGCTTGCCGTCACCATGCTCTTTCGCGAGCCATTCATCGGCGTCGTCAATGCGTGGCTGCAAAGCATGACCTACAGCAAGCCGCAATTGATCGCGAGCATGTTCACGGCCATCGTCAAAGCGGCGCTCGTGTATCTGCTGGTGCGCATGGCTGCGCGTGCGTCGAGCTTCGGCTGGTTGTGGGCGCTGGAAGCCGCGGTCATCGGCGCGGCGCTCGTGGTCTATTACATGCGACGTCATGGCGGCACGCTCGGCTGGCGCTTCGACCGCACGCTCTTCAAGCATTTCGCGAGCGCGGGCACCGTGTTCTGGCTCGGGCTCATCTGCATGTATCTGTTCCTGAAGCTCGACCGGTTGATGCTCGCGCATCGCGTGTCGTTCGCGGAACTCGGGCTTTATTCAGCGGCGCAGCAACTGAACGAGAACTGGATCGCGCTCGCGTTGATGCTTTCGCAAACCATCGCGCCGGCGTTCGTGTATCGCGTGCAGGAAACGCCGCGCCTGAAGCGCAATCTGCTGCGTCTCTTCGCGATGACCGCCGCGCTGATGATCGCGGGCGCCGCCGTTCTCGACGCGCTCGCGGGCTTCATCATCGCGCGCGTGTTCGGGCCGAATTACGTCGGCGCGGCGAGCATCTTTCGCTGGGCCGTATGGCTTTCGGTGCCTGCGGGCATCGAGGCAATCGGCAATCTCGTCGTGCTGAAGTTTCAGGCGAGGTACGTGCTGCTCTCGAAGTGGCTGCTTGCGCTCGCCGTCGCGTTCGCGGTGAACGCGTGGGCCATTCCCCGCTTCGATGGTTATGGCGCGCTCGTCGGTTTGGCGGCGGGCTATATGGCGGCCGCGTCGGTCAATTTCTATTACATCCGCTTCCGGCTGCGCGCATGAACGCTCTATCCGATGTCGCCGTCCTCATGCCCGCATTCAACGGTCAGGCCGATGTGGAACGCACGCTCGCGTCCTTCCGTGAGGCGTCGCCAGTGCGCGTGTTGATCGTGGATGACGGCAGCACGCCGCCGATTGTCGCGCCTGTCATCGACGGCCTCGACATCGAAATACTGCGCATGGCGAAGAACGTCGGCATCGAGCGCGCGTTGCAAGCGGGCATCGACGCACTCGCTGAGCGCGGTATCCGCTACGCCGCGCGCATCGATGCCGGCGATCTCGCGACGCCCGGCCGCCTCGCGAAACAGCGCGCGTATCTCGAAGCGCATCCGCATGTCGCGGTGCTCGGCATGTGGACGCATGTCGTCGCGACGAACGGTGCGCCGCTCTTCGACCTCACGCCGCCCACCGACACGGCTGCGATCCGCCGCGCCATGCTCGCGCGCTCGTGTTTCGCGCATCCGTCGCTGATGCTGCGCGTCGATGCCGTGCGCGAAGTCGGCAACTATCGCGCGGACTATCGCGCGGCCGAAGACCTCGATCTGGTGCTGCGTCTCATGGCGCGCTACGACGGCGCGAATCTGCCGGAATTCGGCCTCTATTACGAACTGAACGAAGCGGGCATCAGCGCGACCAAGCGCCGGACACAAACGCTGTCAACGCTGCGCCTGCAATTGCGTTACTTCCGTGCGGCGAATCCGTTCGACTGGATCGGCGTCGCGAAAAGCATGGCGCATTTGCTGCTGCCGTATCGCGCGCTGCGCGGATTGAAGGCGAAGCTCCTCAAGGCATCGTCGCCGGCATGAGGCCGACGGCATCGCGCCTCAAAACAAAAAGCACCGGATGAACACACCCAAGTCCAGCCTACGCATCGCCCTCGTGTGCAACACGGCGTGGGCCATTTATACGTACCGTCGCGGCGTGCTGCACATGTTGACCCAACGCGGCGCACAGGTCACGATCATCGCGCCGCGCGACCGCACGTTCGAGCCGCTGATCGAAATGGGCTGCCGCTGCGTGGAATTGCCGGTGGCGTCCAAGGGCACGAACCCGCGTGAAGACCTGAAGACGATGATGGCGCTGTACCGCGAATATCGCGCGACGCGACCGCATCTCGTGTTTCATTACACCATCAAGCCGAACATCTACGGCTCGCTTGCCGCCGTGCTGGCGCGTGTGCCGTCCATCGCGGTGACGACGGGCTTAGGCTACGTCTTCATTCAGAAGAGCCGCACCGCTCAGATCGCCAAGCGTCTTTATCGCTTTGCGTTCCGCTTTCCGCGCGAAGTGTGGTTCCTCAATCGCGACGATCATCAGGCGTTCGTCGATGAGAAGCTGCTAGCTCATCCCGACCGTGCACGGCGGCTGCACGGAGAAGGCGTCGATCTGAACGATTTTTCGCTCGTGCCGTTGCCGCGCCGCGAAGACTTCGTGTTCATCCTGATCGGGCGTCTGCTGTGGGATAAGGGCGTTGCCGAGTACGTCGAGGCGGCGCGGCGTTTGCGGCGGCGCTATCCGCACGCGCGTTTTCAGCTGCTCGGGCCCGTTGGCGTGGATAATCCCAGCGCGATCAGCCGCACGGACGTCGAGGCGTGGGAACGTGAGAATATCGTCGAGTATCTGGGCGAAGCGAACGATGTCCGCCCGCTCGTCGCGGCCGCCGATTGCGTCGTGCTGCCGTCGTACCGCGAAGGCGTGCCGCGCACGCTGATGGAAGCGTCCGCCATGGGCCGCCCGATTGTCGCCACCGACGTCCCCGGCTGCCGCGAAGTGGTCGAACACGGCGTGAACGGCCTGCTGTGCGAGGTCAAAAGCGCGGACAGCCTCACCGAACAACTCGAACGCATGCTGACGCTGCCGATCGAAGAACGTGAGGCGATGGCCCAGCGCGGCCGCGAAAAGGTGGCCCGCGAATTCGACGAGAAGAACGTCGTCGAACGATACAAGAGCACAATACACGCCATAACCGGCATTTCACTCTGATTTGCGCTTCCTGGAGAGCACATGATGAACGGCAACATGTCGCCGAACGACGCTGGACAAGATACGAAGGGCACCATTCTCGTGACGGGCGGCGCGGGCTTCATCGGTTCGCATACATGCGTCGAGTTGCTCGGCGCGGGTTACGACGTCGCGGTCATCGACAACCTCGTCAACAGCCGCGCGGAATCGTTGAAGCGCGTGGAGCGCATCACGGGCAAGCGCGTCGCGTTCTATCAGGAAGACGCACGCGACGAAGCCGCGCTCAACCGCATCTTCGACAAGCACGCCATCACGGGCGCGATCCATTTCGCGGCGCTCAAGGCCGTGGGCGAATCGGTCGCGAAGCCCATCGAGTATTACAGCAACAACATCGGCAGCCTGCTCGCCGTGCTCAACGTGATGCGCGAGCGGCAGGTGCGCAACATCGTGTTCAGCTCGTCGGCGACGGTGTATGGCGTGCCGCAAAGCGTGCCCATCGACGAGAGCTTTCCGCTTTCGGCCACGAACCCTTATGGTCAGTCCAAGCTCATCGCCGAGCAGATTCTGCGCGATCTCGAAGTGTCCGATCCGTCGTGGCGCATCGCGACGCTGCGCTATTTCAACCCGGTCGGCGCGCATCAAAGCGGATTGATCGGCGAGGACCCGGCGGGCGTTCCGAATAACCTGATGCCGTATGTCGCGCAAGTGGCAGTCGGCAAGCTGGACAAGCTGCGCGTCTTCGGCAGCGATTACGATACGCACGACGGCACCGGCGTGCGCGACTATATTCACGTCGTCGATCTGGCGCGCGGACACATTGCGGCCATCGACGCGCTGAAGTCGCTGGATCGCAGCTTCGTGGTGAACCTCGGCACGGGCCAAGGCTATAGCGTGCTGGATGTCGTGAAGGCGTTCGAGAAGGCTTCCGGTAAGCGCGTGCCGTATGAACTCGTGCCGCGCCGCCCCGGCGATGTGGCCTCGTGCTACGCCGATCCCGCCGCCGCCGCGGAGCTGCTCGGATGGCGCGCGGAGCACGGTATCGAGCGCATGTGCGCCGATCACTGGCGCTGGCAGTCGCAGAATCCGCAAGGTTTCGCATAAAGCGGCGCCGAGCCTCGCATCGTCTGCTCGCGGCTTATTCAGCGATGCGGGGCTGCTGTCATCAACCGGTCTATTTTCATGCTTAGTTTTGCGCTTGCTTTTTTGGTCTCGCTCTTCGTGACCTTGTTGATCGTGCGCTTTGCGCACTTGCAGGAAGGCGTGCTCGGCGACACCGATCTCGCCGGCGTGCAGAAGTTTCATGCGCGGCCCGTTCCGCGCATCGGCGGCGTCGGCATTCTCTGCGGACTCACCGCCTCCGCCGTGCAACTGCGATGGAGTTATCCGCTCGTATCGGGCGGCATTCTGGGCATCATCGCGTGCGGCTTGCCCGCGTTTCTCTCCGGGCTCTTCGAAGACCTCACCAAGCGCGTGACGCCGCTCGTGCGTCTTATTTGCACGATGGCCGCCGCCGGCCTTGCGTATGCGCTGCTCGATATCGCGGTCACGCGCATCAGCGTGCCGCCGCTGGATTTTCTGCTGTCCTACGCAATCATCTCATGCACAGTGACAGTGCTCGCGGTGGCGGCGCTCGCCAACGCAGTGAATATCATCGACGGCTTCAACGGCCTCGCGTCGATGGTCACGTTCATGATGTTCGCCTCACTCGCTTATGTCGCGTTTCAGGTTCATGATCCCGTCGTGCTCTCGGGGTCGCTCATCATGATGGGCGCCGTGATGGGCTTCTTCATCTGGAACTTTCCCGCCGGCCTCATCTTTTTAGGCGATGGCGGCGCGTACTTCGTCGGTTTCATGCTCGGCGAACTCGCGATCATGCTCGTCATGCGCAATCGCGATGTATCGGCGTGGTATCCGGTGCTGCTCTTCATGTACCCGATCTTCGAAACCTGCTTCTCCATCTATCGGAAGAAGTTCATTCGCGGCATGTCGCCCGGCATTCCGGACGGCGTGCATCTGCATATGCTCGTCTACAAGCGCCTGATGCGCTGGGCCGTCGGCGTGCAGAACGCGCGCGAACTCACGCGGCGCAACTCGCTGACGTCGCCCTATTTGTGGCTGCTGTGCCTGATTGCCGTGATTCCCGCGACGCTCTTCTGGCGTCATACGGTGCATCTGTTCTGCTTCGTCGTGGTCTTCGCGGTCACTTATGTGTGGCTCTACGTGAGCATCGTGCGCTTCAAGGTGCCGCGCTGGATGGTGTTTCGCCGGCCGCATCCGGTGAAGAAGTAGCATCATGCCTAATGCGACAACGCCGCCCTCTTCCGGGCGGCGTTGTCGCTTTAGGGCCCTATTTCAGGTGCTTTTCGAAGAAATCCGCAGTGCGCCCGTTGGCGAGCTTAGCCGCCGCCGCGTCGTAATGCGCGCCGTGATGGCGCGCGAATGCGTGATGACAGCCGGGATACGTGTATGCCTCGATGTTGGCGTGCCCCTGCACGGCGGCCAACACGCGATTGCGCGCATCGGCATTGATGAATTCGTCCTCTTCCGCCAGATGAATCAGCAAAGGCGCCTGGATCTTCGGCAGTTCGCTCAAGTGCTGGTCCGTGCCGCCGCCGTAGTACGAAACGGCTGCGTCGATATCCGTGCGCGCCGCCGTGAGAAACGACAGCAAGCCGCCGAGACAGAAGCCGACCGACCCGACCTTGCCCTTCACCTGAGTCAGCCCACGCGCGAAGCCGACGGTCGCGGCGATATCTTCCACGCCTGTGTTCAGATCGAACGCGTTGTAGTACTCCATCGCCTGCTGCCATTCGGCTTCGGTGCGATCGGTGAGGTTCACGTTCGGCTCGAGTCGCCAGAACAAGTCCGGGCATAGCGCGACATAGCCTTGCCGCGCGTATTCGTCAGTGGTTTCGCGCATGTCGCCGTTGATGCCGAAAATCTCCTGCAGAACGACGATGGCAGGCGCGGGCGTTTGCGCCGGATACGCGACGTAAGCGTCGAAATCGCCATCGGGCGTCGAGATGCTGAGCATGTCAGACATGATGTCTCCATTGAGCGGCACTACGCTATTTCATAGGCGAAAAATGAAACGCGCGCCAGCATGGAATCGCTGGCGCGCGTAGCGCTTCATCCGCGACGCGTAGGACTTGCCGCTTCAAGCCGGCGCAGGACGCGGCAGGCGTTGCGTGACTTCTCGCGCGACGGCTAGGTAACGCGCGGCGGTGTCGGCCAGCGTCAGGCCGTTGAGCGGCCGGTGTGCGCGCGGCTGACCGAGCGCAACGACGAGCGCATCCGCATACGCCTTCGTATCGTCCGGATCGCACAGACGCACGCTCGGAAAGTCCGCCGCGAAGCCGAACGGGCGGATGGTGCTCGCGACTACGGGAACGCCCGACGCGAGCGCTTCCAGAAACGCGATGCTGTGCCCTTCCGATCTCGAAGGCATGGCAAACACGTTAGACGAGAACAGCAGCTCCGCCACATCCGAACGCGGACCTTGCAGGCTCACATTGCTGGAAAGCCCGAGCTTGTCGATCAAATCGCCCACCGCCGCGTGATACGCGGGGTCTTCTATGACGCCGCACAGCAAGAGCCGCGCATCAGGCACGCGCTGGACGACCTGCTCGAACGCATGCACGGTCGAGAGCTGATTCTTCACCGACGTGTAGCGCCCGATCTGCACGATCTGCGATCCGTGCCCCGTCGTGCTCGCCGAACGCATCGAAAAGCGGGACATGTCGACGCCATTCGGAATGAGCGTCATCGCCGGATGACGCCCGACCGCGCCGACGTAGTCGTCGATATTCGCGGGCGATACCGCGATCACCGCGCGCGCACGCCGTGAGAGCGTGCGCTCGACACGCCGGAACATGCGGCTCTCGAAGTCGTTGGTGGCCGAATGCATCACATAGACAATCGGCACCGCGAGCGGCAGCATGCGCGCGTAAAACGCGGGAATCGTCGCGTGCGCGAACAGCACGTCCGCCTGATACGCGCGGATCGTTCGATGCAGTTCCCACAGCTTGCCGAAGCGCCCATACATGCGGTCCGGAAAGAGACATTGCACGCCGTTCGCCACGAGCTCCGCTTGCAATGCGGTGAAGTCCTCATGCGGCGGCGTGAGCGAGGCAATCGCCACCGTTTCGCCGCTCTTTTGCTGATGGATCGCCAGGTCTTTCGCCAATACCTCGGCGCCGGAAAGTCGCGGTGCCAGGACGAGATGTACGATGCGCATTCAAGCCTCCCTGACGATGCGATAGAGCATCCACGCCGTCGCGGATGCAAGGCCCGCGGTCATCGCCCACGCGATGCCCGTCACGCCCCAGAAATGCGTGGCGATGGGCACCGTCACGCACAACACGACTGCCTGCACGATGGACGCGTGCGTCGCAACCTTGGGCATGCCGCTCGCGCGCAGCCACGACACCAGCACCGCGATGACCGCGCCGATCGCCATGTTGATGACGAAGATGCGAAAGAGCGGCACCGCCGAAAGCCATGCCGGCCCGAGCACGAGATTGAAGAGCGGCTCGGCGGCGACGCGCAGAACAATGACGAGCACCGTGAGCCCCACGGCCGCCAGCAGCAGATAACGGCGAAACAGCTTGCGCGCGCCTGCGACATCGCGCCGATGATGCTCGGCGAAAGTGGGAAAGAGATACTGCGACATTGCAATGGCGGCATCGGCGAGCAGCATCTGCGCGAGCTTCGACGACATCTGATACGCGCCGAGTTGCAACGGACCGAGCAGCTTCGCGACGACAACCTTGTCGAACTGATTCAGCAAGAGATTGACGACGCTGCCCGCCCAGATCCAGCGGCTGAAGTTCACGTAGTGCGAAATCCCGGCAAACGACAAGCGGATAGGCGGACGCGGCGACATGGCGGTCCACGTCAGCGTGGTCTTCAGCAGCTCGCCCGCGACGAGGCCGATCAGCACCGAATACGCGCCCGCACCCGACAACGCGCATGCGAGCCCGACAGCGCAGTCGGTGAACGCGGCGGATGTCTCCACGCCCGCCAGCTTCTGAAAGCCGCGTTGCCGCGTGACGGTGAAGTACGCAGGCGACGCGACGCCGCGCACCATCGGCAAGACGGCCGCAAGCAGAATCAGCCCGGCGGAGCCGCCCAGGTGGAACTGGCTCGTCATGAACGGCGCGAGCGCGGCGATCAACAGGCCGATCAATACGCCGCGCATCGCGAGCGTGGCCCATACCGCGCCCAGTTCGCTTTGGGAAGGCGCATTGCGTCCCTGCACGACGGCCTGCGCAAGCCCTGTATCGGATAACGCTTCGGCAATCGCGACCGCGAGCAGCGCGATACTGACCGCGCCGATCGCTTCAGGCCCGAGAATGCGGCCGATGGCCAGAAACTTCACCGCGACGAAGCCGCGCACCACCACTTGTTGAAGGAGCACCCAGAAGGCCGCATCGTGCTCGAACCGCGCGCGTGCTGGCAAGAAGGATAGCCGGACAGATCTCACTCACATTCCCCGTGCTGCTGTATTTCGATTCGTGGCGCCGCGATATGTCGGTATCGCGTGCGACCCACCTTGCGCGTCGCGCACGCGCACCCTGTCCGCATGACGGGTGCGCGCGAGGCCGCGCTTCTTTTCAGGCGACTGTGGGAAAAATAGCGTGGCCGCGAGGGTTCCGGACGCCAACGCGTAGCACTATTCGGCAATGGGTGCGCGTTATCGCGAGTTGACGAATGGCGATTGGTGTTCTTCACCACATCGCGCGACGCGGAAAAGCGCTGAAATATGGCCATTCAATACGCGCGCGCGGTGTTACGTTCGATGTTCGACGCAAACCGTGTCCGATAAAAAACCACATAACGGGTGCCACTTTCATGAAGAACGACACCGTTCTCATCATCGAGCCAGACTTCAGCGGCCACCGCTGGCGCTATGCGCAATGGGCTGCGAATGCCTATATGGAAGCGGGCTTGCGATGCCTCATCGTCACCGAGCCGCGCAATGCGGGGCATCCGCTCGTGAAGCAGATTCAGGAGCAAGGCGGCGATACGCTCGGCATCACGTTCGTTGCGCCGCCCGAGCAAAGCGGGCGCAAGGGCCTTGGGTCCATCAGCTATGTGCGCGCGCATGGCAACTTCAAACATGCCTATGCAATGGCCAGCCGCGAACGCAACGTGGCGCTCGTCGTCGTGCCTTACGTCGACTACTTCCTGCTCGCGCTGCCGTTCCTGCGATCGCCCTTCGGCGACACGCCCTGGGTCGGCGTCACGATGCGCTCGAACTTCCATCATCATCTCGTCGGCGTACGCGCGCCGCGCCGACCGCTCGTGAATGCGGTGAAGTCACGGCTATTTGCACGTGCCATTCGCGTGGGCGGCATGAAGACCCTCTTGACTATCGACCCGACGCTACCCGACTGGTGGAAGCGCAACGGGGGCCACGCGCGCGGAACGAGCATCGACTATCTCGCCGATCCGTTCCCGGATGCGCAAGCTGCGCAGCCCTCGGCGGCGCGGCAAAGGCTCGGTCTGTCGAAGGGCACACATGTGCTGGTCTACGGCGCGATCAACGATCGCAAGGGCATCTTCGAATTGATCGATGCATTGGCGCAGCGCAACGATGGCGTGCATGCACCCAGACTCGTGATCGCAGGCGCTCAGGACAATGACGTGCGCGCGCTGTTGACCGAAGCAGCCGGCAAGCTCGCCCCCGCGCCGATCGTGATGGACCGCTTCATTTCGAGCGAGACGGAACTCGATCTGTTCTCCGCATGTGATGTGGTGTGGCTCGGCTACAAAGGCCATTACGGCATGAGCGGCGTGCTCGTGCAGGCATTCCGCTTCGGCAAGCCGGTCATTGCAACGGCCGATGGCCTGATCGGATGGTTCTGCCGCACGGGTGAGCTGGGGCCGGTCATCGACGATCTCACGCCGGCTTCGATCAACCGCGCACTCGACGATGTGCTCGCGCGCCGCAAGCGGCCCGTCGTGGCCGGTCATCTGCTGGAACGCAATACGCTCGGACAGTTCAAGGAAACGCTACGCCAGGCGATGGCGTGACGCAGTAAGCATGACGCCGGTTCTTGCGATCACCGCAAGAACCGGCCAGTTCGAATCAAGCCTGCTTTCCCACCACTTCCACCACACTTTGTGCCTGCACTTTCCGCTTCGCCGGAAACAGTGCGTCACGCATGCGCAAGAACGGGAACTCAACGGCACGCGTCGTCACATAGCCGACCACGATTGCAATCGCGAACTGCGCCGCCATGATGATGCCCCATGCGGGTATTGCCGGAATATGCAGCGCGGCGGCCTTGCGAATCAGCATGTCGCCCGGCGCGAGCGCCAGCGAATGCCACAGATAGATGCCATACGAATACACCCCGATCCAGCCGATCAGCCGATAAAGCCGCGACTCGCGGATGCGCCCCGAGTACTCGAGCGTGAGAACGATCAGCGCGCAGAAACCGACGGCCTGGACGGTATAACCGATGCTTTGGTCCAGCTCCACGTTGCGGGTGCCGAAGACGAGCCATAGCACGAGCCCAGCGACGGCGGCCAACAATAGGCCCTTTCTCTCTGCGATACCGCGATACACCGCCGGCTTCAGCCAATAGAGCGCGGCGAGCATGACCCCGAACAACAGGCTGTCGATACGGTACTGCGTATAGAAGAACGTGCCTTCTAGATCGCCGTTATAGACCGCGATGCTGCGCCCGATCAGGACCGCGACGCAGATCGACGCGAGCACCATCAGGATCGTGTTGATGCGCGTTTGCCAGCGCGCGAATCCGATCAGCAGCAACGGCAGGAACAGATAGAAATGCTCCTCGACGGCAAGGCTCCACGTCTGCGCAATCGACGAACCAAAGAAGTTCTGCATGTGCGTGAGGTTCTGCACGAGGAACGTATTCGTCGGATGGCGTCCCACCAGCACATGGAACAGAATGAGCGCGTAGTACGCGGGCCAGATCTTGAAGATCCGCCGCACGATGAAACGTGCCGCGTCGATGCGTCCATCCTGCGCATATTGCTTGAGCAAGAGACCGCCGACGAGAAAGCCGCTCAACGTGAAAAACAGATTCACGCCTTCATGTCCGAAGCTCTTGAGCGGATACTCGATGGCGGCGATGAACGCGCTGCCTGTCGGGTATGAGTGAAAGTGATACCCCATGACTGCGATGATGGCGAGTCCCCGGATGAAATCGAGCTCGATCGATCGATTGGGTCCTGGCATGCGTGTGGCGCCGAAAAGGCTCATAGCCTTCCCCCCTTGTCTGCGAAGGTCTTATGTTGCTTATGGTTTATTGGATGCTTCGCCGCCGGGAGTCCTCATATCGGCGCACGCACGCGCATCGCGGATGTCATTGGTCAATGCCGTCAGCGGCCCGTGAAGGCCAATTGCCGGCAGGACAATAATCGGTCGGGAATAGCGGCGTGATCCGCCAGAATCGCATGATTGCCGGACAGCGCCGCGCGCACTGTGCGGCGTCGGCAACATAGTCGTTCGCGCGCTTTCAGGGCCTTGAGTCGAGCGTGGTGCGGCGCACATGGCCGTCCGTCGTTTCGCGCCGAACACTAGTTGCTAAACGCCGCCGCGACGGCGTGCGGTTTTGGCCGCTGATATATTCGACGCACAAATACGGGGTACCCCGGGGACCGTCGCTCAAGCTGAATCAAACATACAACACGCGACTCAAGGCTTCCAGGGCACGAAGCGGATCCAACCGCGAGAAATGAAGCTCGACGAGCTTTGCCATCTAAAGAGAACGCCATGCGCAACAAGTTCGCCGTCGTCTGGATCTGGCTATTCCTGCTTCCGCTCGCATTCGACTTCAAGGGTGCGGAAACGGCCAGCAAGGCTATCCAGATTCTTCTCACCGTACCGGCCATATTCGCCGGTGGCGCGCTGCTGCTGATCGCACCGCGCTTCGCACAGCGCTCGCGGCTGCGCACGTGGGTCACGTCGCTGTTCACGCTGACCATAGTCGGCAGTATCGCGACGCAGATCATTCAGGGCAATGATTCCGGTAACTACATGCGCGTGATTCTGCCCTTCGCGCTGATGCTGCTCGGCTATCTGGTCGCGTGCCGTCCGTGGGACTCGCTGCGGCTCGAACAGATGGAACGCGCCATGTACTGGTCGATGATCGCATCGCTCATCTTCAGCTTCGTCTATGGCATGGCAACGGGCGGCGGCCTCGAGAACGTGCGCTTTCGCATCGTGTCGGTCACGTTCCTCTGCCTGCAAGGACTCTTGCTCCATGAGTTCGTCATCGCCAAGCGCATCACCAAGTTCACGGTACTGCTCTTTCTCGCGACCGTCGTGATCGAGCTGCTGAGCGTGACGCGCAGTCTGTTGGTCGGCACCGTGCTGCTCTTCGCCTATGCGACGTGGCTTGCCGCGCCGTCCGTCAAGCACCTCTTCACGGCGGCGCTGCGCGCGATCATGATCGCTTCGCTGCTCGGTGCGATGGTCGCCGCTTCCGCCGCATTCTTCCCCGGCGTGGCCGAGCACTGGTCGCAACGCCTGTCCTTTGCGAAGGACACCGAGTCCGGTCGCGATCCGACAACCATCACGCGTCTTGCCGAAATGAAGGACCAGTACGATCAGACCACGTCCGACGCACTCGCGGTCGTCGTCGGCAAGGGCTACGGTCACGACTATCGCTATTCGCCGACGTACCTGCCCGACCTCGCGGGCCAGTTCACGAAGAAGGACTTCTACGCGATCAAGGAATGGGCCGCGGGCCATAACTTCTGGGTCTATCAGTTCTTCGCGGGCGGAATTCTGTTCGGCATCGCGTTGCCTGCCGCCGTCTTGTGGGCGCTATATCGCGGTTCGATGGCGTATCGCTCGTGGCGCAATCGCGCGCCCGATGCGATGTATCTGCCGGTGCTCGGGCGCGCGTTGCTTGTCGTGGCCGCGCTGCCTGCCACGTCGGTCGGCGGCAATCCGCTCGGCAACCGCTTCTCGGGCATCGTGTTCGGCGTGGCGCTCGGTCTGCTCGTCGCGGCATTCGCGCGTATCGCTCATGCCATGCGGACGCAGGCGGCGCATCGGCCGTCTTTCAGGAGACCGTATTATGGAAAGCGTGATGACGCTCATGCGGACTGGCGCCCCGAGTGGCGTCCGTACGGTCCTCAGCCGGAACTGACGCCCGCGCACGCACCCGGCCTCGCTCACGAGCATCACGGCGAGACCCGCCACGAGGCGCCGCCGGGAGCGGGCACCTTCGCACCGTCCGCATAAAAAGGCCTCGAAAAGCCAGCGGACATGGACACGCCAACGAACCGGGGATCGTTTCGTCATGAAGATTCTGCATTTGCTTTCCACCGTCGATCCGCGTGCGGGCGGCCCAACCGAAGGCGTGCTGCAAAGCGGCCTCAGCATGCGGGCGATGGGGCATGAAATCGAAGTTGTCTCGCTGGATGCGCCGGATGCGCCGTATCTCGGCGCCTTCCCGCTGCGGCTGCATGCGCTCGGTCCGTCGCGTGGATTCTATGGACTCTGCCCGCGGCTCGTGCCTTGGCTGCGTGAACACGCCGCGCGTTTCGATGCGGTGATCGTCAACGGTCTTTGGCAGTATCACAGCTTCGGCGCGTGGAAGGCGTTGCGCGACAGTGACGTGCCCTACTACGTGTTTCCGCACGGCATGCTCGATCCGTGGTTCAAGCGCACGTATCCCCTCAAGCATCTAAAGAAGAGCCTTTATTGGCCGTGGGCCGAATATCGCGTATTGCGCGATGCGAGGCGCGTGCTCTTCACGACGCAGGAGGAACGCTTGCTTGCGCGCGAGTCGTTCAGGCTTTATCGCGCGAAAGAAGAAGTGGTGGCGTTCGGCACGCGTCAGCCGCCCGCCGATTCGAGCGCATTGCGTCAGGCATTTCTGTCGAAGTTTCCGCAGTTAGCAGGCAAGCGTTCGATTCTCTTTCTCGGCCGCATCCATGAAAAGAAGGGCTGCGATCTGCTGCTGAGGGCGTTTGCAGCCGTGCGCGATATCGACGCTCGCGCGCATCTCGTGATGGCCGGCCCCGACGATAGCGAATGGGCCGCGCAATTACGCACGCTCTCGAAGGAATTAGGCATCGACGACCGCGTGACATGGACCGGCATGCTGAGCGGCGATCTCAAGTGGGGCGCGTTTCGCACGAGCGATGCGTTCGCGCTGCCGTCGCATCAGGAGAACTTCGGGATCGCGGTGGCCGAGGCGCTTGGCTCGAAGCTGCCGGTGCTCATCTCCGACAAGGTCAACATCTGGCGCGAAGTAAAGGAAGACGGCGCTGGCATCGTCGCAAGCGATACGGTCGAGGGCACCATCGACGCGCTATCGACCTGGCTGCGCATGGACGCTCACACCGCTTCTGCCATGCGCGAACAGGCGCTTGCGACGTTCACGAAGCGCTTTCACGTCGAAGCGATGTCGAAGGATCTCGCACGCGTGCTGCGCGAAACGGCGAATACGCGCGATGGCGGCCACGCGCGAGGCATGCTCTCCGCGTCCCTCTAACGTTACTGACCCTGAGCCGAGCGCAGATAAGCGGCGAAGCGATTCTGCGCCGCGATGATCTTGCTCGCGCAGTCGTCGTAATCCGAACCGCGCACACGTTCCGGACCATACATGCCGCGGCATTGTGCGTAGAGCGCAATCGTCGCGCCATTGCCTTTCGCCACACGCGTGGCCGAATAAACGGGCTTGCCCGAGCGCGAAGGCACATCGGTCTCGATAGCCACCGCATCCGCGCGAATCACCGGCTGATTCGAATTCTGTTCGATATAACGCTTCGTCAGCGTCCACATTGCATCGCATTGCGCGGCGTCGCGGCACGGGACGGTCGCGTTGCGCTGCGCTATATCGAGCGATTGCTCCGAGTGCGAGAAGCCTTCTGCGCGCTGCGCTTCTTTTTCCGCAGACGAACAAGCGGCAAGCAACAGCGAAGCGAGCGCGACAACGGTGAGCTTTTTCACGGCGATTCATTCATGAGCGAAGACGGAAGGCGATTATAGCGACGCCGCCCAGTACGAAACCGCTTCGCCAAAAGAAAACGCCGCCGGTCGTACGACCGGCGGCGTCCCCTTTCCCCAAACGCCGGCTTTTAAGCCAGGTCTCCCCGCATATGCATTGCTGAAGCCGCCATCGGAAGGTCGGCTGGTGTTTCGTTCCGAATCGGCGTGCCCGACGACGTGACGAGCGTGCCGATCGTGTCGTCGCTCTTGATGACGCGCCCCAGATGCGCCGCAAGCCTCAACGTCATCGCGGCGATGGTGATGGTCGGGAAATTCGCGCCCACCGTCGGGAACACCGAGCTGCCTGCCACGTACAGGTTGCTCATGCCGTGGATCTTCAGGTTGCGATCCACGACGCCCTGCTTCGGCGAATCGTGCATGCGCGTCGTGCCCATGTGATGCCACGTGCCTTCGAGCTGCGCGGGCCACGGCTTGCCTTCGAGCGGCTCGTCGAGCGTCACCTCCGCCACGCCGCCGCGTTGCAGTTCCGCCGCGATATGCGCGACGGTGCGGTCGAAGGTACGCTTCACCAGCTCCGTCACCTGCCAGTCCACCTTCACGCGATTCATGCCGAGCGCGTCCTTCTTCGAGGACAGCGTGACGCGGCTGTCGCGGTTCGGCTCTGCCTCGACGATGGTCTGAATCTTGACTTCGGTGATGAGCGGACGCGGCTGCAAAAGACGCGCGAGGCCGAAGCATGCGGTATCGACCGGATGCGCCAGCATCGTCATGACATCGCCCGTCATGCTGTAGCCGGGCTGGTCCTTCTTCAGAAGCGCCTGCTTCGCGCGAATGAGGGCTTCGGAGCCCTTCGTGTTTTCACCACGGAACACCGAGTAAAACCATGCGCGTGCGTTGAGCAGCTTCTCGCGTTCGAGCACTTGCTGCGTGAGCGCGAACTGCGACGAGATGAACGTGCCGTGCGCCGACACCGCCTTGTTCTGATAGTGGTACTTGATGTCGTAGAGCTTGTTGCGCGACCATTCCTTCTTGAAGTGCACGTTCGCCGACATGATCCGCGGATGGTCCATGAAGTAACGGCCGACGAGGTCGTTGCCGTTGCCGAGGCCCGCCGCCTGCACCTTGTTCGACGACAGCAGCAGGCGCGCATTCTCGATGCCGCCCGTCGCCAGCACGAACACTTTCGCGCGCACCACGAAGCGGCGGCCGGAGAGCGTGCCCACGTCGATCTTCGTGACCGAACGCGCGTCGCTGTCGGTGTCGATGTTCAATGCGTTGGCAAAGAGAAACACGCGGACGTTCTGCGCCGCCAGCAGTTGCTTGCGATACACCTTGCCGAAGCGCACGGGCGGGCTGAACTGCGAAATCGTGTCGCGCACGTTGCCGCTCGGGAACGGATGCCGCCGCACGTCCGGGCGATGAATCGCCGCTTCCCAATACGCGGGGTCGAAGTTGTTCTCGCCGAGTTGCAGCAACGCATGCGTGCGCGCGTAGTAAGGACGCAGCTCGTCGAGGCCGAAGGGCCAGCCGCTATCGGCCACCCAGTCGCGCTTTTCGAAGTCCCACGGGTCGAGCGGACGGCACCAGCCGCCCCAGCAATTGCTGCTTCCGCCGAGATAACGGCTGCGGCAGCCATCGGCGAATTCGTAAGGAACCCCAACGTTGTCGCCGCGATACAAATCGCGAGTTTCGTCGTCGGCGCGGTATCCGCCGCTTTCGAGCAGACACGCGTTGATGCCCTGCTTCTCCAGTTCCAGCGCAAGTGTGATCCCCGCCACGCCCGCGCCGACGATGCAAACCGTGGTCTCTATGACTGCGCCTTCCTCGACGCTGCGGCTGTCAATGAACATTCCCCGTGCTCCTTCTTGTTTTCATGCTTAAGCGGTGTCGCAGGATCGCATGCGGGTGCGCGTGGCCCCGACCAGATCACTGCGCTCTCGACTGCCAATATCCATTCACGCCGGGAAGCGTTTTCTGATAAAGCGCACCGGATTACCCCCGTACACGCCTTCCGCTTCCAGCGAACGATGCACCACCGACTGCGGCGTGACGAGCGCCGAGCGGCCGATGGTGACGCCCATCTGCACGACACACTTGGATGTGATCCACACGCCGTCCTCGATCACGATCGGTGCGACCTGCAAGTCCATGTTGCCAGCGGCATCGTGAGATCCCGTGGTCAGAAACGTCCCCTGCGAGATGCAGACATTCGAGCCGATGCGAATATCGGTCTGGTTATAAATCCATGCGTCGACGCCGAACCAGCAGTTGTCGCCGACACTTAAATTCCAAGGCGCTTTCACGCGTATGGGATGCGGCATGCGACAGCTCCTGCCGATACGCGCGCCGAACGCGCGCAGCAACGCAACGCGCACGAATGAAACCGGTATGAGCTTGTTATTGATGAAGCACGCTTCGACGAAGAACCACACGAGTTCGATGAGAAAGCCGCGTTTCGCCACGAAGTTGCCCGGACCTGCGAGCGACAGGTCGATGACCTTTCCGCGTCTCGCGGATGTCTCGCGCGCGCCCTCGAAGCCGTTCGTTCCGGCCGCGCCGATGCTCCGCTCGTCGATCGCTCTGTGCATGGTTTTCCCCGCCCGTGTCACTGTCCGCCTGTCGCGTCATATGCGCCCAAGCACCTTTCTTTGGCCTTGTATCTCGGCGCGCGTTTGCGTGCGCGCTCTTTTCGTGTCGGTTCGTATCGTTTCGCTTATTCGTCTGCGACTACATACGGTGAACGAATTATCAGCGAACGTTAAAAAGCGCCATGTGCGGTGCGGCACGGTTGGCCGTATCGGCAAGACTTTTGGCGCTGACGGCTGATGCATCACCCTATGCTGCACTCCATGCATCGTGCCGCGTGACGTAGCGTACCGATGACCGCACGCGCGGTCTGTATAACGCATAACGTAATCAGCCTGGAGAGACCCATGAAACACGAGCTACGCGCGGCGCTCATGCCGCTTCTCATCGCTGCACTGGGGCCTTGCGCGCTCGCTGCATCGTCCGTTGCCCATGCCGGCAATTTCGCAGATGCGGCCATCAGCAAGCAGCAGGCGGGCGGCGGTGTGCCGGCGGAAATGGACTTGCTCGGCAGCCCCGATACCTATGCGGATCCGTATGGCGCGCCGACCAACGGCCGGGCAGGACAGCGCGGGCCGATCACCAATGCGCAGACGGCGCAAGGCATCTCCCCGACGGACAGGCTGCTCGCGCAGCAGAACGGTTACGTGGGCAATCCGGGTGCAGGCGCACAGCTGCGCCGCGTTGCGCGCAATGACGATGCAAAGGCGATGCTGATGCCGCAGGGCGCCGCCGCCACGCTTTATCCGACGCCCAATGGCTTCAAGGCGCCGGCCAAAGCTGCGCGGGCGCGAGACATCTACAAGTCGCCATATTGATCAACGACGCGCGGTCGTCCCGCGCGTCTCGAATGACGCGCAAGACGACCGGCAAGACTGCTCACTCGATCTTCTCGACCTGCGGCAGGATGGGTGCGCGCTCCGCGATACGCACGATGGAAATGTCGGCGGCATCGCTGATGCGGGTGTCGGCTATATCGCCGATCAGCGACTTGAGACGCTCTTCGAGCCGCGCGAACACCGACTGCGGCGACAAGCGCTCCTGCGCAAAGAGACGCCCTTCTTCGCCGTAACGCGCACGCAGCGCGGGATGGCTAACTAGCATCGTGATGGCATCCGTCAATGCCTCGACGCACTCAGGCGGGATGACCACGCCGCGCCCCGACACTGCTTCGTAAAGCTCGGTGCCCGGATGCGCCATCGCGACGACAGCGCGCGCACTCGCGAACATGCCCGTAAGTTTCGAAGGCATTACGAGGTCGGCCACGTCGCCACGTTGCGGCAGCACATGAATGTCCGCGAGATTCAGCAGTTCGTTGAGACGCTCGATGGGCTGCAACGAAAGGAAGCGCGTGTTCGGCAGATCGGCACAACGTTCTTGCAGTTTCGCCTTGGTTGCACCGTTGCCGCAAAACACGAACACGATGTCATCGCGCGCGGCGAGCGCGGCGGCGGCTTCGGCCAGGACTTCGAGTCCCTGCTTCGCGCCCATGTTGCCCGAATAGAGTACGACCTTCGTATGCTCGCCGATGCCGAGTTCCTTGCGGAAGCTGCTCGCGCCGTCGATCGGATAGATCGCGGTGGTATCGACCCAGTTCGGAAAGTGGAACGCTTTGGCAGGCGCGACGCCCTTCTTCACCGCACGTTCGACCATCTTGTCCGAGATCGACGAAACGACGTCGAACCGCTTCATCAGCCAGCGTTCGAACGCGAGCGCGCTCTTCGCGGCGCGTGCATTCTTGAGCAGGCCCAGATCGAACGCGGCATCTACTTCGAAATCCTGAATATGCAGCCATGATCGCGCACCGGTCAGGCGGGCGAGCGCAAGCGCGCCCGGCGCATTCATCAGGCTCGGCGCAATCGTCATCACGACATGCGGACGCCACAGCGCATGCGCGATGAGCGCAGGCAGCGACGCGAGCGCAAATGAGCCAAGATGCAGCATGCGCTTCGCGCCGCTCGGCTTCTTCGGCACCCATAGCGGCGCGCGCCACAGGCGCACGCCCTTGCGCGTTTCGAAGCGATGCCGCCAGCTCGCATAGCCATCGCCGATTTTCCATTCCGGATAGTACGGCGGCGCGCAAACGACGCGCACGTCATGCCCGTTCTGGGCCAACGCTTCCGCCATTTCCGCCGTGTATTTGCCGGTCCCCGTCAACTCGGGCGCATAGTTCAGCCCGTAGATCAGTATTCTCATGTGGTCCCTCGCCCGACAATCGCGCCCTGAGCCCCGAACGTGCCCTCTCGCCCGCAAAGCGCCAGCCATCGGGACGCGAAGACCGCGACCCAACGGCGTCTATCCCATCCTTGTTTCCTTCGTCCTCCTTGACGTCTTCCCCGTTGGAAATTTCCACGAACCAGCGAACCGTCAGCTCGTCAGCAACAACGCGCAACCCCGCGCGATGTTGGCCGCAGCCGAAGGCGGATCGAACCGCTGAATCACGTCCGTACAGCGTTTGGCGACGCCCGCCGTATCCGCGAACGCTTCGAGCGCCTTGAGCATCGTTCGATGCAGGCTCGCGACATCGCCTGCGGGGAACGCATAGCCCGACACGCCTTCGACGACCAGTTCCGGCACACAGCCGCAGCTCTCGCTCACGACCACCGGGCACCCATGACTCAACGCTTCGTTGGTCACGAGACCCCATGGTTCGCGCTTGCTCGGCAGCACCATGCAGGTGGCGCCGAAGTACTCGCGTGAGAGCGGCTCGTCCTGAAGGCTGCCCAGGAAGTGCACGGCGCCTTGCAGACCGGCTTCCGACACCTGCTTCTTCAGATCATCCCCGAGAGGACCGGTGCCAACTATGCGCAACTCCGCATTCGGCACGCTCTTTCTCAACTGCTTGAACGCATCGACGAGCGTATCGATTCCCTTCTCCGCCGACAGGCGTCCAACGAACAGAAACACCGGCTTGTTGCCCTGCCGATGCGCAAGGCGATCCTCGACTACCGTCTCGGGCGAGAACGAGCGCGGGAGCGCCGCGGCCTGGCACGGGATGAAGATCTTCTCCTGCTTCGCGCCGAGCGACATCAGATACTCGCGGCTGCGGGTGCCGAATGCGAAGTAGCCGTCGCACAGCGCAAAGAACACGCGCTTCGGAATGGACGTCAACATGCGGCGCGGGTTGTCGCGTCCCGTCGAATCGCAAAACACGGCGCGGCGCTTTCCCGTCACGATGCATGCTGCCATCATCGCCCAGTATTCGGGGCGGTGATAACCGGGGAGAACCACGAGATCCGACTTGGCCTTGAGCACTTCCCACACGAGGCGCACCGTCATGCGCCACGTCGGCACGTCTTCATAGCATCCGTTGTAGAGCTTCGTCATCGGATAGCGATGATACGAGTAGTCGACATCCGAGAAGCCGATGCGATCGTGCTCCGTGTCGGCGATCTGCACCATCGAATACCGGATCGATCCGGTCCCCGCGATGTTGTGCAGCGCCGACAGCACCGCCCCCTTGTGCCGCGACCACACGACGTTATGAAAGATGGTCACTGAAGACATTGTTATATTCCCTGCGTTTTGGATGCCGCGCGTTTTCAGGCAGCGACGGGCGCCGGCTGCATCGATGCGTAGCGATCAAGGAAGTCGCGGTAAGTCGCGCGGATGCCGTCTTCCAGCGCGATCGACGCCTTCCATCCCATGCCTTCGAGCTTCGAGACATCCAGCAGCTTGCGCGGCGTGCCGTCCGGCTTGCTTGCATCGAACACGAGCTCGCCCTCGAAGCCCACCACGCGGCATACCGTATGCGCGAGTTCGCCGATGGTCAGGTCATGGCCGACGCCCACGTTGAACACGCCTTCGTTCACGTCGCTTTCCATCAGGAAGGTCGCTGCGGCGGCGAGATCGTCCACGTGCAGGAACTCGCGGCGCGGCGAGCCCGTACCCCATACGGGCAGCGTCGCGTCGCCGCGCAGCTTGGCTTCGTGCGCCTTGCGGATGAGCGCAGGCAACACGTGGCTGCTCTTCAGGTCATAGTTGTCGTTCGGACCGTAGAGGTTCGTCGGCATGAGCGAGACGAAGTGCGTACCGTATTGACGGTTGTACGCCTCGCACATCTTGAGACCCGCGATCTTCGCGATGGCATACGCCTCGTTGGTCGGCTCAAGCGCGGATTCGAGGAGATACTCCTCCTTGATCGGCTGCGGGCACGCCTTCGGATAGATGCACGAAGACCCGAAGAACACGAGCTTCGAAACGTTCCAGCGGCAGGCCGCGTGAATCACGTTCGTTTCGATGGCAAGGTTCTCGTAGATGAACGAGGCGGGCATCGTCGAATTTGCGAGAATGCCGCCGACGCGCGCCGCCGCCAGGAACACGACGTCGATCTGCTCTTCTTCGAAGAACAGGTTCACACCGGCCTGATCGGTCAGATCCAGATGCGCCTTCGTGCGCGTCACGATGTTGTCGTAGCCGGCTTCGCTCAGACGGCGCACGAGCGCCGAGCCGACCATGCCGCGGTGTCCCGCGACGAAGATACGTGCGTGCTTGTTCATGGCTTACTCGTGATGTTCGAGAGCCTTGAAACCGGCGAGCGTCACGAGCGCGTCGCGACGGGCGATCTGATAGTCCGCGCGGACCATTTCCTTCACGAGGGATTCGAAGGACGTCGACGGCTTCCAGCCGAGCTTGTCGTGCGCCTTGGTCGGGTCGCCCAGCAACGTTTCCACTTCGGTCGGGCGGAAGTAGCGCGGATCGACCTTCACGATCACCTGGCCCGGCTTGAACTTGGTGTCGCGGTTGTCGATGCGATCGACGATACCCACTTCGTTCACGCCCTCGCCTTCGAAGCGAACGTGCACGCCGAGTTCGGCGGCCGCGTGCTGCACGAATTCGCGCACGCTGTACTGCACGCCCGTGGCGATCACGAAGTCTTCGGCTTGTTCCTGTTGCAGCATCATCCACTGCATCTCGACGTAGTCGCGCGCATGGCCCCAGTCGCGCATGGCGGACAGATTGCCGAGATACAGATCTTCCTGCAGGCCCACCGCCATGCGTGCAATGGCGCGCGTGATCTTGCGCGTCACGAACGTTTCGCCGCGCACCGGCGACTCATGGTTGAACAGTATGCCGTTGCATGCGTACATGCCATACGCTTCCCGGTAGTTCACCGTGATCCAGTAAGCGTAGAGCTTCGCCACGGCATACGGGCTGCGCGGATAGAACGGCGTGGTTTCGCGCTGCGGGATTTCCTGCACGAGACCGTACAGCTCGGACGTCGATGCCTGATAGAAGCGCGTCTTCTTTTCGAGGCCGAGAATGCGGATTGCTTCGAGAATACGCAGCGCGCCCAGGCCGTCCGCGTTGGCGGTGTATTCCGGCTCTTCGAACGACACGCCCACATGCGATTGCGCCGCCAAATTGTAGATTTCGTCGGGCATCACGCGCTGGATGATGCGCACGAGGCTCGTCGAATCGGTCAGGTCGCCGTGATGCAGGAACAAACGCTGGTCCGGATCGTGCGGATCGCGATACAGATGATCGATGCGGTCCGTGTTGAAGAGCGAGCTACGGCGCTTGATGCCGTGAACTTCGTAGCCCTTCTCGAGCAGCAGTTCAGCAAGATAAGACCCGTCTTGCCCCGTAATACCCGTGATCAAAGCAACTTTGCGGTCCATGTATAACCTCTTATTCTGCGGTCTGAAGTTGGCGCGCGGCGACGCGCCATCATTGTTATTTCTTTTTCTGCTCGCCTTATTCGGCGATGCTCTCGTAGCCGTAGTAGCCGGCGTAGGTGCTGCCCATCAAAATCTTCGATTGCGGAACGTCGGTCAGCAGCACGCCCTTCATGCTGACGCCGCCGTGATGCAGGCGCTTCATCGTCTCGCCGATTTCCTGCACCTGGTTCTTGCCATGCCGCACGACGAGCAGGCTCGTGCCCGCGTGCTTGCCGATGACCGTCGCGTCAGTGACAGCCAGCACAGGCGGCGTGTCGACGACAACGAGGTCATACATCTGCTTGAGTTGCTCCAGCACTTCGCCGAGACGATCGCTGGCGAGCAGTTCGGACGGATGCGACGGCAGCGAGCCCTTCGTGATGAGGTCCACGCCCGGCAGCACATCGTGCAGGATCGCGCTCGACACGTCTGCGCCCATCAGCACATCCGAGAGGCCCGGCGAATGACGCACGCCGAAGTGCGAATGGATGTCGCCGCGGCGCATGTCGCCATCGATCAGGAGTACGCGCTTTCTCGTCGATGCAACCAGCGTCGCAAGGTTCACCGACAGGAACGACTTGCCAGCTTCCGGACGCGAACCCGTGAGCATCACCACGTTGTTGCGCGCATCGGCCATTTGCAGTTGCAGCGACGTGCGCAGGCCGCGAATGCCTTCCACCGCTGCATCTTCCGGTGCCTGAGCGGCCAGAACGTGCAGACCTTCGCGACGCATGCCGACCTTGCGTTGCAGGCGCAGTTGCTGCGTGCTGCGCGGCACGATGGCGAACACACGCACGCCCAGTTGCTTCTCGATCTCTTCCGGACGCTCCACGCCGCCATACAGCGACTTGCGGATGAACGCGACGATCACGCCGAGCACGAGGCCCACGCCAGCCGAGATCAGGATCACGAGCAGACGCTTCGGACGCACGGGATCGTCGGCGGCTTGCGCGTAGTCCACCACGCGCACGTTGCCGATCTGACCTGCCTTCGCGATGCGCAGTTGCTGCGCGCTGTTGAGCAAGTTCGTGTACAGCTCGGTGTTCACCCGCACGTCACGCAGATAACGCAGCGCGGTCTGCTCGGTATCCGGCAGCGTCGAGACGTTCTTGCCGAGGCGCGTTTGCGCGCCGGTCAGCGATGCGATCTGCGCATCGAGTGCCTGCACCGAAGGATGGTTCGGCGTGAAGCGTTGCGACAGTTCCGCGCGTTGCTGTTGCAGGTCCGTGAGCTTCGTCTTGTTATCGACGATCTGTTGCAGCAACAGACGGCTTTCCTCGCTCAAGTCCACCGTGCCCTGGTGATTGCGGAACGTGTTGTAGCGTTGTTCGGCATCATCGAGCTGCTTCTTCAGGACAGGCAATTGCTGATCGAGAAACGCGAGCGTGTGTTCCGCTTCGGCCGAACGCTTGTCGGAATCCTGCTGCACGTAGCGGTTCGCGATGTTGTTGACGATCTGCGCCGCTTCCTTCGGGTTGCGCCCTTCCAGGCTCACGCTAATGATGCCGGATTGCAGCGCCGTTTCCGCAACCGTCAGACGCTGCTGAAGATTGTCGATGGTCGTGAGCGTGGAGAAGCGTTGCAGGTCGAAGTGCACGCCCGGCGCGCCGACCAGCTTGTCCACCTTCAGCTTGACCGGGCCATGGGCCGTCATGCCGGTGGCTTCCTCGCCGACCTTGCCCGTGAGCACCGCGACGCCTTCCGGATCCGTCAGCGCATACGTGCCGTCCTCGCCGGCAACCAGCGTGAACTTCTGGTCGTACAGTTCCTTCGGCGTGTCGAAGAGGGGCACGCTGATCTGCTCGTTGCCCCATGCGAAGCGCGACAGATAGCCCGCAGGCGGCGTCATGTTCAACATGGAGAACACGCTGCCGACCGCACCGCCGATCACCGGGATCGAATGCGGCACCGCGCTGATGTCGAGATGCAGGCGGCGCACCGTGTCGTCGACGACGAGGCGCGAGCGCAGCAGTTCGATCTGCGCAGCGGTGGTGGACTTCGCGTCGAACATCTGCGACACGGCTTGCACCGCGTTGACGTTCGCGTTGGCGTTGTTGTTCGCGTTGGTCTCTTCGACCTGAATGAGGGCGTCCGCTTTGTAGGTCGGCGGCGCGATGAATGCGTAGGCCGTCCCCAGCGCGACCACCGCGAGCATGACGACCGTCACGAGTTTCCAGTTGCCGAATACGGCAGCCAGATAGTCGGATAATCGCAACTCGTCGCCGGTCGAGACGTCCGAGTAGCGTGCATCAAAGTTCATGGCCATGGTCTCGCTCGCTTATTTCTTTGAATGTCGCACAAGGTCTCCGGCGCGCCCCTGCGCGCCGGTCATACTGCAAGAATCGAAGACTTGCTGTTACTTTTACTTCGTGATGACCGCTGCCGTCAGACCGGCGTTGATCGCCGGCAACAGCAGGTTCAGGACACGGCTGAAGCGGACGAGCCCGTTGTTGTCCACGTAGACCACGTCCTTCGGCTGCAGCTCGAAGCTGTTCGCAAGCAGCATGGACACCGGGGAACGCGCATCGAGCTTGTACACCTCGGGGTTGTCCGTCTGGCCGTTACGAATCACGTACAGCTCCTTCGGATCCGACGTCTCGGCGTTGAAGCTGCCGGCTTGCGAAATCGCGTCCGACAGCGTCAGCTTGCCGTTGCGCATCGGGATCACCGTTGCCGGCTTCGTCACTTCGCCCATCACGTACACGCCGTTGTCTTCGCGCGAATCGATGCGCAGTGCATCGCCGCCCTTCAACAGGATGTCCGCCGGGTTGCGGCCCTTCGCGGTCATCCCGGCGATGTTGATGTGATACGTCACACCATCACGGATAAGCGTGACACGACTTTGATCCGCCGTTGGTGCGAAACCGCCCGCACGGCCGATGGCTTCCGTCAGCGTCATCGGAATGTCGTTGATCTGCTGCGAGCCGGGCGTGCGCACTTCGCCATCGATGTAGACCTGTTGCGCACGGAACGATGCGACGCGCACCGTCAGCTGCGGCTTCACGAATACTTTGGACAACTCGTTATACAGCTCGCGCTGCACTTGCGATTCGGTCTTTCCCGCGACATGGATCGCGCGGTTGACGTACGGGAATTGCAGGTTGCCGTCGGCATCGACCACGAAGCCGGGCGCGGCATCCGCGGGACGCGTCTGCTGCGGCGGCTGGCCGACCGCGGCCACGAGTTCCGGGTGGTCCCACACGGTGATCTGCAGCACGTCGCCCGGCCCGAGCGTGTACGCACGCGCCTTGCCGTAGAGGCTCGCGTTCGGATCGACCGAGGTGGTCGGCTGCGCGGCCTTCATCTTGCGCACGAGCGAGAGATCGATCGGCGTGATCGGAATGTTCACGGCCGAGGTCGTTTCGCCCTGGTCGTTGGACGTTTCGGCGAGCGCCGCCGGCTTGTCCATGTGCATGCCCGGCGCGAGCGCGCAGCCCGCGAAGATGACGCAGAGTGAAGCGGCCGCTGCCAGGCTCGAGAGCCGGAAGACACCCGACACGTTCGTATTGGCGGCCATGGTTGTGGTGCCCGGTTGTTGTTGGTTGTGCATGATGGTCGTCCCCTGCATCAATATGCGTTGGTGTGGCGTAGTCCCTTGAAGATCGTAGCGGCGATGATTCTCATATCGAGTCCGAACGACCAGTTACCGAGGTAGTACAAATCGTGAGCGACGCGTCCTTCCATTTTTTCAATCAGATCAGTTTCCCCGCGAAAGCCGTTGACCTGGGCCCAGCCGGTAATGCCCGGCTTGATCCGGTAACGATGGATATACCCCGACACGACCTTTTGATACAGGTCGTCATGTTCCAGTGCGTGCGGACGCGGACCCACGACCGACATGTCGCCGAGCAGAACGTTGAAGAACTGCGGCAGCTCATCGAGGCTGGTACGGCGCAGGAATGCTCCGACACGGGTCACGCGCGGGTCGTTGCGCGTGGCCTGGCGAAGCACGCCGGCCTGTTCCGTATGCACACGCATGGAACGGAACTTGTAGATCTTGAAGACGCGGCCATCCGCACCCTTGCGACGTTGCTTGAAGAGCACCGGCCCGCGCGACGTGAGCTTGATTGCAATGGCAATTGCGATCAGCAACGGCGACACGGCGATGATCGCAAGCAGTGCGAACAGACGGTCGAAGATTTCCTTCTGCAACAGCGCGCTTTGCGACAGCGGCGAGGCCACGAGATTGATGGCCGTTTCGCCGAGCAGATCGGTCACGCCCGCTTCGAAGAGCGCGAGGCTGCGCACGTCTGGAATGAAGCGCACGTTGACGAGATCGTCGCGGAACTCGTTCACGAAGCGCAGGATGGTGCGCTCTTCCGACAGCGGCAACGCGAGCCACACCTCATGCACGTTCTGCGTACGCACGAAGTTCACGAACGCGTCGTGGTCTTCGTACACCGGAACGCGCGTGTTGAGCCGCCCCGCTTCCGGCGCCACGTTCAGCGCCGCGCTTGCACGGAAGCCCGAGTTCTTCGCGCGCTCCAGCTTCTTCACGATCGAGTTGCAATGCCTGCCGCAACCGACGATGGCCACCTGATGCAGGTTCATGCCCGCATTGCGCATACGCGCCAGCACTACGTGCATGACGAGACGGCCCGCGATCATGAGGCCGCCCGACACTGCCGTCCAATAAGCGAACCAGAGGCGCGACACGTAATCCAGGCGATGCAGCGAGAACATGAGCGCGAGCGCGCAGCCCTGCACCACCAGCCAGCCGAGCGACACCTGGCAGGCGAGCATGACCTTGCTGCGGCCGCGCCATGACTCATAGACCCCGAAGCCGGGAAAAAGCGCAAGCGAGAACGCCGCCGCGAACGCGACGAACGCTGCCGAATACGCATGTGCCTCTATGTACTCGAACCTGATCTGCGACGCCACCGCCGCGCCGCCGACGATCATGGCGACGTCGAACAGGCGCGCGAGCAACCCTTGTAAATCGCGCATGTCTCTTCCCCGAACGATTCAACTTGCTAACGGACTACGTTTGTCTCCTCCTCGCATGCCGGTCTTGGTGTGTTGCCTGCCGTTGCAAGAAAGCTGTCTCACTGCCCCCGAAGCGCTACTCAGTTGCGGCCGTACTTGTCGTCGAAACGCACGATGTCGTCCTCGCCGAGATAGCTGCCCGACTGCACTTCGATCATTTCGAGCGGCACCTTGCCCGGGTTTTCCAGACGATGCCGCACGCCGAGCGGAATGAACGTGGATTCGTTCTCGCTCAACAGGAACTCTTCTTCGCCGCGCGTGACGAGCGCCGTGCCGCACACGACGATCCAGTGTTCCGCGCGGTGATGATGCATTTGCAGCGACAGACGCGCGCCCGGCGCCACGACGATGCGCTTCACCTGGAAGCGGTCGCCATGCTCGATGGAATCGTAGAAACCCCACGGGCGGCGCACCTTTCGATGCGTGTCCGCTTCGGGCGCATGCTGCTCGCGGATGCGAGCGACGAGACCCTTGATGTCCTGCACGCGCGAACGGTCCGCGACGAGCACCGCGTCATCCGTTTCCACGACGATGATGTTGGTCGTGCCCACGCACGCGACGAGTCGTCCGCCTTCCGAGCGCGCATAGCTGGAGGTCGCGCCTTCGAACACCACGCGGCCGCTCGCCACGTTGCCCGAGTCGTCCTTGTCCATCGCGTCCCACACGGCGTCCCACGAGCCGAGATCCGACCAGCCCGCGACGAGCGGCACCACGACGCCCTGGCACGGCGCGTTCGACGTGCCGATGTGTTCCATCACCGCGTAGTCGATCGAATCGGACGGCGCGCGACCGAACTCGCTTGCATCCGGACGGAAGAACTTGCCGTCGTCCTTGCCTTCGCCGAGCGCCGCGCAGCAGGCCGCGTGCATGTCGGCGTTGAGCGTTTTCAGCGCAGTGAGCCACACGCTCGCGCGCACGACGAAGATGCCGCTGTTCCACCAGTACGTGCCTGCCGCGACGTATTGCGCGGCGACTTCGGCGGCCGGCTTCTCGACGAAGCGCTCGATCTCGTGCGCGCCGTTTTCCAGCGCATCGCCCAGGCGGATATAGCCGAAGCCGGTGTCGGGGCGCGTCGGCGGAATACCGAGCGTCGCGATCATGCCGCGCTCCGCGTAACCTGCCGCGATCTCGATCGCGCGATGCAGCGCCGGGATATCCGCGATCGAATGGTCGGCGGGCATCGCCACCATGATCGCGTCGCGGCCGTCCTTGCATGCGGCGAGCGCGGCGAGCGTGAGCGCGGGCGCGGTATCGCGGCGCGCGGGCTCGACGATGATCTGCGCGGTGACGCCGCTTTCGCGCGTCTGCTCTTCCGTCGTGAAGCGGTGTTCTTCGCCGCATACGATGATCGGCTCGGCGCTGACATCGAAGCCGCCCTTGAAGCCTTTCATGCGTGAAACCGTGGCCTGCAAAAGCGAGTCGCGGCCGACAATGCCGATCAACTGCTTGGGAAACTGTTCACGGGACATCGGCCACAGGCGCGTGCCCGAGCCGCCGGCGAGAATGACCGGCACGAGCCGGCGGCACGGCCCGGCCGTCATCGCCGAACCCGCCTCCACTTCGCTCCCGCCCACCATCACCTCACCTTCCGTGCGTGCCTCATTGCTCATCGTAGGACTCCTGCCTGCATGTTCGTGTGCGCGGCGCTGTCTGCCAGTTGCCGCCCGAGAATGATTGGGCCGCGGACCAAGATGGTCCGGCCAAATGTTCGACGCTTTGCGCCATCCCTGTCCGCTATCCCACATAGGGCGGCGCGCATTCTTGTGACCTTCGACCTTCTGTCTCCTGCCATGCCGTGCCGCGCTTAGCCGTTGGCTTCGCGCCGGCTCTGCATCCGGTATTCGGTCGGCGAAATCAGGAGACGCTTGCGGAAAATCTTGGCGAGCCGGTCGCCGTTGCCCATGCCGCTGCGGCGCGCGATCTTGTCCACCGGCAGTTCAGAGTCGGTGAGCAGCGCGCACGTCACGGCAAGGCGTGCCTGAAGCAAGTAATCCGATGGCGTGATGCCCATCTCGATCTTGAAGCGGCGCAGGAAGTTGCGCTCGCTCATCGCGGCGACCTGCGCGGCATCGACCACGGAGATGGGCCGCTCGCAGTTGTCCTGCAGCCAGCGCGCCGCCGCGCGAATCTTGTCGCCTGCGGATGCAGCGCCGCTGTCGCCGAGAATCGACACGAGCTTCGCGGCCGACCCCGGCATCAGACGTTCGGCGACACTGCGCGATACGTCGAGGCCGAGATCGCGCTTCACGATCATGAGCGCGCCTTTCATCGACTCGTAGCGGTCGCCGCCGTCGGCGGACTGATCGTCGCGCACGAGCTGGATCATCGCGTTGCCGTAACGCGCCTGCGCTTCGCCGCCAGCGTTGCCTGCGCACCCGATGCCCGCTGCCTCCAGCACCTTGCGGCCCTCGGAGATCGCCTTCACGACCGTGGTCTTCGTGTTCATGCGGCGCACCCATTCGACGATGCGCTCGTCCTTCGCCGCTTCTTCGGCGCCGCGGCCGCCCGCGACGAACAGCGCGTCGAAGCCGCCGTAGTGGCGCGCGTCGAGTCCGTCAGTCGAGACGCGTACCGACGAGGCGCAAGCCACGTTGCCGCCTTCGACCGACAGAAAGCGCACGTCGTAGGTGCATTCGGCGCGCGTCTTCAACGACGACAGTTCGTTCGCCATGTGAAAGACCTCGGCGACGATTCCCGCGCCCAGAAGCGAGAATCCGTCGAACAGCAGAATCGCGATGCGTTTCACCTCGACCTGCGACGGTCGTGGCGAGGGAGGCGTCCAACCCATGACAACGGGTTCGAGAGTGGCGTAAGGCATGGTCATCCTCTGCAGCTTTTGTTTCCAGGGTGCGGAAGAGTTACTCGGCCATTGCGTTGCATCAAGGCGTTTCCCGAACTTCGCCGGGTTGCCGTGACCGATGGGAACGAGAGTCTGGCGGAATCGGTCCGCTGGTGTGAATAATAAGCAGACAAAGTTTATTTGTGGGCTGATTTTCGCGCCTGAACGACAAAACCTGTCCCGATATGAGGGTGAGCGCACATTGATAACCCCTCTCGAATCCAGATGACCGTTTCATTCAAATCGAGAGCGGAAAAGAATTCCAGATTCATCATACAAACGGTTACACGATTGTTGGATAGAGCGCAAATACCGCTCTGTGCGATGCGCCACCCACGCGCCCCGAAAGCCTCACCGGGCGGTCGTGTGCGGCCTCACGGGGTATGCGCGGTCAAATCTGGCAGCGAAACTGATTCATCGATGAAACATCAGGCAGTATGACAGGCTGACGATGTATCGCTCGAAGCGGCAAATCCGTGTTTATGCCATCGCGGCGTTCCGAGATTGGAATGCGTCTGTATCACCGTGCATTTAATAAACCTTCGGAAGCGCCAGATTAATTCCGGACCGCTCTAAATAAACGGACATAATGAAAAAAGCTCACTCGTTAAAATATCCGTGGATTAATTATCGAACGACATAATCGTCGCGCGGGAATGGCCGTCTCATGCTGCGGCGCAAAACACAGCGGAAGCCCCAAAGCGGCGCGCGCACGGGTCTCGGCGGGCGGCTGTTTCCGCCAACGGCTAGTTGTTTGCGGCGGCGCACGGCAAAAGAATTAAATAGCTGACGAACACCTAACGCGCACTTCAAATCGTCGGGCGAAAGCGGATAGTTTGTCGGATGGATACGCACGTTATCGAAATGCCCAGAAAGTCCGCCTGCCGTTCGAGAAACCGTCGGTCAGGTTTTCCGACACGGCGCAATGCGAAGCAACGGGGTCGCGGCACGTCCTGTTTCACTTCTGATATGTGGTCGCACGCGAAAGGCACAGACGTGCGTTCGCGGTTCCGTATTCTTCCGACGAACGACACTTACGCGTGCGCGCGCGCACGGTCGCGCGGCAGTCGGGAGGCCATCGTTGCGCGATCTCCCGGCCGCAAGCCGCTCATTTGCCCGAACGTTCGTACGATGAACCCATATCCGCCCATGCATCGCCTCGCAATCGCGAGCGCCGCGCTTCTGTGCATCACCGGCTGCGACAAGGCTGCGTCCGACGAAGCCGCGGCGCAGAACACGCCTGCGGCGGTCGTCCAGCGCACGGCGTCGGATACGCCTCCGCTTCGGTGCGAGCCGCCCTCACCGCCCGTCAGTGCCTCGGCAGGCAGCAGCGCCAGCGCGGCGATCGAAGCCGATACGCCCGGCAGCGACGGCACGCGCATGTTCGCGCTGAACGCGCCGCTGCGCATCGCGATCACGACGCGCGCAGCCTCCGCCGACACGGTGAACTGGCAGATCCGCGACGCGTGGAACACGGTCAAGGCAAGCGGCCGCTTCGCCGTCGATGCGAGACCGGCGACGGTCTCGCTCACGTGCAGATCTCAAGCGGCGGGCTACTTCGCGGTGAGCGCATCGCTCGAATCGGGCAAGCGCGCATTGCCGATGCGCGGCACGCGGCCGGCCGGCATCGCCACGTTCGGCGTGCTGCCCGATGTGTCGCCGGCGCTGGCCGCCGTGACCTTCGCGCATCCGGACGAGCATCGCTTCGGCGGGCAGGGCGCCGCGTATCTGAAGCCGGGCGAAGGTTGCTGCTCGGGCGACGGCTATCGGCCGCTCTATCCCAACCTCGGCCTCACGTGGGTCAACGACAACCGCAACTGGTATATGACCGAAGAGAAAGGGCCGAACACCTTCGACGCATCGAAGGATAATCTCGCGCCCTTCTTCAAGCCCGGCGACCTGCTGCGCCTTATTCAGCTCGACGGTATTCCCGCATGGGCGAGCCCCACGAAGCAGACCACGCACAGCTACGCGCCCACGTCGCTCGATGCGTACCGCCACTACATGAAGCGCGTCGGCGAGGAATCGAACGCGGTGCTGAAGCGCTGGTTTCCTCGACAGTCACGCAACTACTATCAGGTGACGTGGGAGCCGGACTATGAA
Organism: Caballeronia sp. LZ062; assembly: GCF_031450785.1. Lineage (NCBI taxonomy): Bacteria > Pseudomonadati > Pseudomonadota > Betaproteobacteria > Burkholderiales > Burkholderiaceae > Caballeronia > Caballeronia sp. LZ062. The sequence goes on along the minus strand of NZ_JARTWB010000002.1, from coordinate 416,446 downwards.
GGCGGCCTGCCCTGGCGCGACTCGGACGCCAATCTCGTGGCCATGTACAAGGCCACGCACGAAGCCATTCATGCGGGCGATCCCAACGGGGTCGTGATGGGTCTGACGCTCTCGAACCTCGCGTCGAATGCGGCATGGCTGAAGCGTCTCGCGCCGCTCGGCATCGGCAAGTATCTGGACGGCGTGAGCGCGCACGGCTATTACGACGTGGGCACGTCGCCGTCGCATCCGCCAGAACGTTTCGATGCGAACGCGGCGACCGCCGCCAAAGCGATGCCCGCCGCCATGCGCGAACTGCGCCGCACGATGAGCGAAGTCGTGAAGCCGGGCGCGAAGCTCTTCGTCACGGAAACGGGCGTGAGCTACGACATCGGCAGCAAGTACGGCGCCGATACGCCGAACTGGAACGTGCTGTACGCGCAAGGCGCGGTGGCCGCACGCACGCATCTGATGCTGCTCGGCGAAGGCGCGGACGTGAGCTTCGTTTTCTATGCCGCCGATCCGCCCGAAGTGGGCTACGGCGTGTTCTTCGATCTCGTCAACGCGCAAGGCGGCTACGGCCAGAAGGACATCAGCCCGAAGCCCGCCGCGATGGCCGTGGCCGCGATGACGCGCATCGTCGACGGTACGACCACGCTCGGCTATCTCAACGGCATGCCCAAGGGCGTCTATGCGTACGCATTTCAGCGTCTGAATGGCGGCAAGGTGGTCACGGCGCTTTGGACGCACAGCAACGCGTCGTGGCCTGGCGCGAACGGCTTCGACGCGTCGCATGCGGTGAACTACAGCCTCGCTGTCGATGTGCCGGGTAAGTCGGGAACGGTGACGGTGTTCGACATGATGGGCAACGCATCGACGCTGCCGTATAGCGACGGCCGCGTGGCGCTCAAGCTGACCGAAGCGCCGGTCTATGTGGTCTCCGTCAACGCCGATCTCATGCGCGCGAACGTTACTAAACCCGTGGGCTATGGAGCTCAATAACTCGATGGCACCACTAAGCGATCTTTAGTCGTTTAATACCAGTGCTGCGGCGGCCTGCCGCACGCACCCGCACGCTACACTGATCGCGCCGGGCTGACATGATTCAGCGGGGACCGGCAACAACATTCATAACGATTAAAGCAAATGACCAACGCAATGGCGATGTTGAGCGAAGCGGATTTCATGACAGTGGTTCGGCTTGCGCCGCTCGTCTCGATCGATCTGATCGTGACGGACGGCAACCGGCGCGTGCTCGTCGGGCAGCGGCGCAACCGGCCCGCGCAGGATACGTGGTTCGTTCCGGGCGGACGGATAGCCAAGGACGAATCGCTCGATGCGGCCTTCAGGCGCATCGTGCATAACGAATTGGGTGTCGCGAGTGCGGAGCGATCGTCGGCGCGCTTTTATGGCGTCTTCGAGCATCGCTACGATGACAATTTCGCGGGGACGCCGGGGTTCGGCACGCATTACATCGTGCTGGCTTACGCGATGAGCTTGAGCGGTTCGGTGCCGATCGGACGGTTCGATCAGCATAGCGGCTACGAGTGGCTGCTCGCGGATGAACTGCTGGCACGCGAAGACGTGCATGAGAATACGAAGGCGTATTTCCGGTAACTGCGTGCGGTAACTGTGCGGCAACTGCTTAACCGCTTCGAGGCGCGATCAGCGCCTCGAAGCGTATTCAACACGGCTTAGGCATCGACCGGGAGTTCGTCTTCGGCATCACCGGATTCGACATCGATCCGGTCGACCACCGGCTCGATCACCGGAGCCGGCGCCGGTGCGAAATGCGAGCGCAGATAGTCCGAGAATTCGTCGCGCACTTCGGGATGCCGCAGCGCGAATTCGACCGTCGCCTTCAAATAGCCGAGCTTGCTGCCGCAATCGAAGCGCTTGCCGCGATACCGGTACGCCAGCACTTGCTCCTGCGAAAGCAGCGTCTCGATTCCATCGGTCAACTGAATTTCGCCGCCTGCGCCGGGCTTTTGCGAGCGCAAAAATTCGAAGATGCGCGGCATCAGCACATAGCGGCCGACCACGCCGAAGTTCGACGGCGCGACTTCCGGGTCCGGCTTCTCGACCACGCGCGAGAGTTTGAACAGGCCGTCGTCCCAAGGCTTGCCCTCGATGACGCCATACGAGCGCGAATCCTTGCGGTCGATTTCTTCGACGCCGATCACCGACGAATGATAGTGATCGAATACCTCGACCATTTGCGCGAGCACGGGCGGCTGACCGTCGAGCAGGTCGTCCGCCAGCACCACGGCGAACGGCTCGTCGCCGACGAGCTTCTCCGCGCACAGTACCGCGTGGCCGAGACCCAGCGCTTCGGCCTGACGCACGTACATGCACGTCACATGGCTCGGCAGAATGCCGCGCACGAGTTCGAGCAGCTTTTCCTTGCCGCGCGCTTCGAGCTCGGCTTCGATCTCGTAGGACTTGTCGAAGTGATCTTCGATTGCGCGCTTGCTGCGCCCCGTGACGAAGATCATCTCGGTGATACCCGCGGCCATCGCCTCTTCGACCGCGTATTGAATCAGTGGCTTGTCCACCACCGGAAGCATTTCCTTCGGGCTCGCCTTCGTTGCGGGAAGGAAACGCGTGCCGAGGCCCGCCACCGGAAATACCGCCTTGCGCACTTTAAGCATCGGCTCACCTTATTGAATAGTTGTAGGAGGCGAACGCGACGCCGTGTAAGCATGTGCGGCCGCCTCTTCTTGTAGTCGCAGTCGTCCGATTTCATCAGACGACACGAGTTGCGTCAGCTTATTCCCGCGATATCGAAATCATCTGCCAACACATCGTCATTTTCAGACTCGCGGCGCGGCGACTGTTCGCTGCCGCGTATAGTGCGTCGCATGTGTGCTTACTTTTCCCGCTTTCGACGTTCTTTCGAACAAAGGGGATGACAGGGAAAAAGGGAGAAAGTCGATGGTGTACGCCAATGGTACGGGAAGGCTGCAAGCGGTGCGCTCGCCCGAACGTGAAGCGCCGTCCGCCGACACGGCAAAGCGGATCGGCATTCTGATCTTCGAGGACTTTTCGCTCGTCGAGGTCAGTTCGATTTCCGAGGTCTTCTCGCTCGCGAATCAGGTGCGTCTGTCCTCTGCGGGCGTCGAACGTGGCGAGCCGCACGCATTCGCCGCGCGAACGCCGAACTATTCGCTGCAGTTCGTGTCAAGCGTGGGAGGCAGCATTGCAAGCAGCTGCTCCATGCGCATCTGGACCGAAAGCATCGAAACGCGCTGGATGAACGAGTGCGATGCGCTTTTCATCGCGGGCGGCGCAGGTGCGCGGCAGGCACGTCAGGACGCGCTCCTGAGGAAGCAGTTGGGCCGCGTCGCGCCGAAGATTCCGTTCATCAAGGCCATCGGCGAAGGCGCGCATATTCTCGCGGCGGCGAATCTCACGTTGCAGAACCGCTCGCTCGATTTCAGCGAGCAGCCGGGCGCGCAGGCGCTGTCGTCGGCGCTGTCGCCGGCGTTATCGAATGCGCTGTGCATCGCCGAGCAGACGCTCACGCTCGACGATCCGAAAGGCCCGATTGCGGCGGCGCTCTCGCTGGTCAAGCGCGATTACGGCGCGGCTGTTGCGCGTGAAGTGTCGGAGCGGTCCATTCCGGGCGCATGGCAGAAGCTCGCCACCGTGCTGGACGACACCGACAGCGTGGGCGTGCGCCAGAAAATCGACGCCGCCGCGCGCTGGATTCGCGAGAACTACGTGAAGCCGATCTCCATCACGGATGCGGCGCGCGTCGCCGCGATGAGCGAGCGCAACTTCCTGCGCCGCTTCAAGGCGCAGATCGGGCTGACGCCATCGGAATACTTGTTGCGTGCGCGTCTGGATGCAAGCTGCATGCTGCTCGCCGCGACAGACTTGCCCGTGGATAAGATTGCGCGGCGCTGCGGCGCGGGCAGCGGCGACGGCCTCGCGAAGATTTTCCGCAAGCGGCTTTCCATTTCGCCGACCGAATATCGGCTCGCCGGCCGCAGAAAGCAGGCGGACAGTTCATAACGACAATCGTCACATCGACGGATACCTAAAACGGATACGTATGCAAGAACGGGTACTGTGGATTTTTTCGAATCTCGGGGATGCGGCGCTTTTACTGCCGCTCGCGTTGGTCTGCGCGCTCTGGCTGCGCTCGGTGGACATGCGCCTCGCCGTGCGCTGGGCCGTGCTGCTCGGCATCGGAATGGGTCTTGTCGGACTCTCCAAGATTCTTTATGCGGGCTGCGGACTGGAATTGTCCGCGGTCAATTTCCGCATGATCAGCGGCCACACCATGCTCGCCGCGTCCATCTACACGGTCGCGGGCGGCCTGCTCGCGGGCAGCCTCGGCGGATGGTGGTATCGGCTGGGCGCGGCGGGCGGTCTCGGGCTCGCGGCGCTGATCGGCGCGAGCCGCATCATTCAGGACGCGCACACGCCGAGTGAAGTCGTCGTGGGCTGGCTGCTCGGCGCGGCCATCGCGGCCATGCTGCTCGTGCGCGTGTTCGAGCAGCCGCGCAAGATGCCGCGCGCCGTCGTGGCGGGCGTCGGACTGCTGGCGGTGTCGTCCATCGCTTACGGGCATCACGCGCCGTTTCAGCGGCTGATCGAGCATTACTCGTGGTGGCTGTGCAAGGGGCTCGGCCTTTGACGCAATAGCCGGCGCTGCCGTTCTTCGCGCGCACGAAGCGATCCCAAGTATGATCCTCGCTTGATCGCAGGCTCATATTCACGATTCGGGATCTCGGGATGGACCGCTTCCTTGCAATGAAAGTGTTCGCGCGCGTGGTCGAGGCGGGCAGCTTTTCCAAAGCCGCCGACGCGCTTCGCCTGCCGCCCGCGAGCGTGTCGCGCACGCTGCAGGCGCTCGAGGCGCATCTCGGCGCGCGCCTGCTCAATCGCACGACGCGCAGCATCAGCATCACGGAAGACGGCGAAGCCTATTACGAGCGATGCGTGCGCGTGCTCGGCGAAGTGGACGACATGGAAGCGTCGCTTTCGCATTCGAAGCTGAGTCCCAAGGGCAACGTCAAGGTGAGCCTGCCGCAAGTGATGGCGAAGAACACCATCATTCCCGCGCTGCCGGAGTTTTTCGCGGCGTATCCGGACATCGGCATCGAACTCGTGCTCACGGACCGGCAGGTCGATCTGGTCGAAGAAGCCGTCGATTGCGTCGTGCGTGTGGGCGCGATCGGCGATGTCGGACTGGTGGCGAAGCGCATCGGCGCTTATACGCAGATCACGTGCGCATCGCCGGGCTACATCGAGCGATACGGCGAGCCGCGCACGCTCGACGATCTGGAGCGGCACCTGGCCGTGGGCTATGTGCTCAACAAGTCGGGACGCGTGCGCAACTGGGAATTCATCGTGGACGGCGAAGCGCGCACCGTCGCGCTCAAGTACAAGATCGCCGTCGACGACGCCGATTCGTATATCGCGTGCGGCCTGTCGGGACTCGGGCTGATTCAGAGTTCGAGCTATACGCTCGATCCGCATTTGAGAAGCGGCGCATTGCGGCGTGTGCTGACGGAGTATCCGGCCCAGCCGCGCGTGGTGTCCGTGCTGTACGCGGCGAATCGGCATCAGCCGCGGCGCGTGCGCGTGTTCATCGACTGGGTCGCCGAGTTGTACGCGCGTCTGCCGACGTTTCAGGAGAGCGATACGCGGGCGTGACGACGAGCGGCGACTGCGCCTAGTTCGCCGCCTTTGCCTTCGTCACCGGCACGCTTTGCAGCACCGGCGCCACGGCCGTCTGGTATTCGGGCACCCATCGGCGCAGATCGCGCCGCACTTCGTCGTCCGACAACACGCGATGCTGCATGAGCCACGGCAAGAGTTCGTCGATGAACCCTTCCGGCACGCCCCGCGCCTGCGCGATCCGCAATTTCGGATGCGGCGTGCGCGTGGTGGTTTCGTCGTCGGCGAGGAGTTCTTCGTAGAGCTTCTCGCCGGGTCGCAAACCCGTGAACACGATGCGAATCTGCTCCTCGCTGAAGCCGTAGAGCCGAATCAGATCGCGCGCGAGATCGACGATTCGCACCGGCTGCCCCATGTCGAGAATGAAGATTTCGCCGCCGCGCCCCATGCTCGATGCCTGCAACACCAGTTGCGCGGCTTCGGGAATCGTCATGAAAAAGCGCGTGATTTCCGGGTGCGTGACCGTGACCGGCCCGCCCTTCGCGATCTGCTGCTGGAACTTCGGGATCACGCTGCCCGCGCTGCCGAGCACGTTGCCGAAGCGCACGGTTTCGAACTGCGTGCGCGGCGCGGTTTGCTGCAACGCCTGACACGTCATCTCGGCCAGGCGCTTGCTCGCGCCCATCACGTTAGTCGGATTGACGGCCTTGTCGGTCGAAATCAACACGAAATGGCGCACGTCGTGACGGATCGCGGCGCGCGCGACGCGCAGCGTGCCCAGCACGTTATTGCGCACGGCCTGCCACGCGTTCTGCTCTTCCATCAGCGGCACGTGCTTGTACGCCGCCGCATGAAACACGATATGCGGCGTGAAGCGCGCCATCGTCTGATCGAGCAGGAGCGAATCCTTCGCGTCGCCGACCACGGGCACCACGGAGAAATCCGGAAACTTGTCATGCAGTTCTTCGATCAGGCGATACATCGCGTATTCGCTCAGATCGTAGGCCACGAGTTGCGCCGGCGAAAAGCGCAGAATCTGCCGGCACAGTTCCGAACCGATGGAACCGCCCGCGCCCGTCACCATCACGACGCGCCCGTGCAGCAGTTGCTCCACATGCGGCATGTCGATCTTCACCGGCTCGCGGCCGAGCAGATCTTCGAGGTCGATCTGCCGCACGCGCGACAGAAACCCGCCCTCGCCTTGCGTCAACTGATTGAGCGCGGGCAGCACCATGACTTTGACGCCCGCGCGCACGCAGAGCGTCGCGACGCGCCGCTGTTCGTCGACGGATGAAGACGGTATCGCGATGATCGCGTAGTCGGTCTTGTACTGCTCCGCAACTTTCGACAAGTCGCTGAACGAGCCGAGCACCTTGTGGCCGAGCACTTCGCGGCCTTGCTTGGCGGGATCGTCGTCGAGCAGGCCGACAAGACGCCATTCCGACGACCGCGCGAGTTCGCGCGCCAGCATGGCGCCCGCCGTGCCCGCGCCGAGCACGATGACGGGCTTGCCCTGCCCGACGAGGCCGCCGTACAGATAGAACTCCTTGCTCGCGCGATACAGCGCCCGCGCGCCGCCCATCGCCAGAAACAGCAACAGCGGCGCGACGATCAGGACTGAGCGCGGAATAACGGGCGTGGGCTGCGCCATCACCGCGCCGATCATCACGACGAGCGCGCCGACCACCACCGACTTCGAGATGCGCATTAGATCGGGCAGGCTCGCGAACACCCACATGCCGCGATACAGCCCGAAGACGCGGAACATGACGCCGTACACGGGCAGCACCCACGTGAGCGCGACGAGCGCGCCGTGCCGGAAGTCGTGCGGCACCGTGCCGTTGAAGCGGATCAGATAAGCTGCCAGCCAGGTGCCTGCGACCGCGCACAGGTCGAACGTGAAGGCGCCTGCGGAAAGCCATGAAGCTTTATATCGAATCATCCGCGACTACCTCGAGATTGTTCGGTCGGCAGCGCCACGTGGCGCCGCCAGCATGCATCGACTGCGAGTCCAGCGACCACGAATACGACGGCCCAGGCCGCAACCGCGGTCCACTGCGCCACCGGCGAAAGCGCGAGCGCCCAGTTGGCGAGCACCACGCCCGCCAGCATCAACGCGTACCACATGAGCGCCGTGCGCGCGTGACCGGCCCCGAGCCGCACCATGCGCTGATAGTAATGCTCGCGATGCGCCTGCCAGAACTTCTCGCCACGCGCGAGCCGCCGCAGCAGCGTGACCGATGCATCGCCGATGAACGGTGCGAACACGAGCGCCGGAAACCAGACCGGCCACGTGCCCTTCAGCCAGCCCCAGTAGCCGAGCGCCCCTGCCAGGAATCCTAGAGGAATGGACCCCGAATCGCCTAGAAATATTCGTGCCGGATGAAAGTTGAAGAGCAAGAAGCCCGCCGCCGCGCCCGCGACGGCTGCGCTTGCAACGCCGAGATCGATCTGCGGCACCGGACCGGACAGCGCCGCGACTGCGTAGCCGCCGAAGCCGAAGAGCGCCATGCCGCCCGCGAGCCCGTCCGAACCGTCCATGAAGTTGTAAAGATTGACGAGCCAGACCATCAGGAAACCGACCGCCGCCAGCGCCCACCACGGCACGGGAGCCGGATTCAGCGCGATCAACAGCGCGACGGCCACGACGTGCGCCCCGAAACGCACACGCGCGGGCAAGCCGCGGCGGTCGTCGATCTGCGACACGGCGGCAAGTGCGGCGGCGAGCAGCGCAGCCAGCCAGATCGACGGCGTGAGCAGCAGCATCGCGATGACGGCGACCGGCACGATGCCCCATCCGCCGACACGCGGCGTCGGACGCGTATGGAGCGAACGGTCGTTCGGAATGTCGGTGGCAAGCCGCCACGCGAGACCCGTGCGCAGCAGCGCGAACAGGATCAGCGCGCACACGCCGAGCGACGCAGCCGCGACCCAGGCGGCCGACATCCACGGCGAATGAACGAGGAACGGAAACAGCGAGGCACTCATTTCCCGATTGGCCTTGTGTACGTTTTTTTTAAGCTAGAGCCGATAATGCCGGTTTCGCGCTGACCCGCGTGTTACCGCCACTTATCGGTTGTTACCGGACGTTAAGCCGTCGTCCTTGCCGCACTTTGCTCCAAAAACCACTCGGCGGTGGCGGCGAGACCCGCATCCAGCGAGTACGAGGGGCGCCAGCCTAGCACATCGCGGATATGGGTCGAATCGACACGCAGGCTGCCCGTCAACCGCTCGATTTGCGCCGTCTTGCCCGTGAGCCGCCCGGCCGCCTGCAACAGGCCGACGGGCACCGGCAACAGACGCGCGGGCCGCTTCAGATGATGCCCGAGGCGGCGCGCGAGTTCGGCCACGCCGGGGTCTTCGCCATCGGTGACGTGGAAGATCTGGTTAGCCGCGCGCGGATTCGTCGCGCATTCGACGAGCGCGCTCGCGAGGTTATCGACGTAGACGAGACTTCTTCGCGCCGTCACCGCGCCGATGGGCAGCGGCACGCCCTTCGCGATCGCCCGCATGAGCGCCAGAAAGTTGGCGCGCACGTCGGGTCCGTACACGAGCGGCGGACGCGCGATCACGATTTCCAGCCCGGTGCGCGCACCGAACTCGCGAAGACTCACTTCGGCTTCCGCTTTGGAGACGCCATACGCGTCCGGCGGACGGCGTTCGTCAGTCTCCTTCAGCGCCTCGCCGTGGTCGAATTCCGCGAGCGCCTTGATGCTGCTCACGAACACGAAGCGCGTCGCACCGGCGCGACGCGCGGCGTCGGCGACCTTCAGCGCGCCGTCGACGTTGACCGCGCGAAAGGCGGCGAGCGGATCGGCGGCGGCGTCGCGCATGACGTGCACGCGCGCGGCGAGATGAATCACCGAATCGCAGCCTTCGAAGACGGCGGGCGTGATCGCGTCGAGCGAAGGAACCTGCACGGTCCGCGGGCCCGCATTCTGGCGGACGATGCCAAGCGGCTCCTTGCCTGCGTCGATCAACGCACGCGTGACCGCACGGCCGACGAAGCCGTTCGCTCCCGTCACGGCGATACGCCCGGTCATAGCCATTTCCAGCCGAAGCGGTTGAAGAACTTGTACGCCGACGCGATGAAGAGCTTGATGTGCGTCCAGCCCTTGCCGGCCGCGTCGCCGCCGTGATGCAGCACGCGCACGGACGGCACGTAGGCCACGCGCGCCACGTCGTGCGTGCGCAGGCTCAGGTCGTAGTCTTCGAAGTAGAGGAAGTAGCGCGGATCGAAGCCGCCGAGCTTTTTCAGGACTTCGGTGCGAAACAGCATGAAGCAACCGCTGACGATGGGCGGTTCCCACACGACGTCTTTCTCGCCGATGACGTCGCGCATTTCGTATCTCGCGAGCCTGTGTTGAAACGGCTTTCGCAGGCTGCGCGGAAGAAAGCCGCGGATGAAGAGGTCGAACACCGTGGGATAGCGGCGGCAGAGGTATTGCCGGCTGCCGTCGTCTTCGATGATCTGCGGCGAAAGAAGACCGACGTCCGGGTGCGCGTCCATGAAGGCGAGCGCGTGGGCGAGTGCGTCGCCGTCCAGTTCGATGTCGGGGTTCAGAATCAGGTGATAGCGGCTCGCCGCCCGCTCGATGGCCAGATTGTGGCCGCGGCCGTAGCCGACATTGCCCTGGCCTTCGATTATGTGCGTCTCGAGCGCAGCTTCGCCGGCAAGCGCAAAGAGGTCGAATCCATCGTCTGTTCCGTTGTTGATGAGATACAGCGGCGCGGAGGCGCCGTGATCGGCAAGCGGCAGACAATGCAGCGCCTCATCGAGCGTACGAAGCGTGCGTTCGAGAAGCTGCCGATGCGGGCGATAGACGACGAGGGATACGCTGATCAATTGAATCGAGCTTGCGTTGGCGGATTGGGCGTTCAACTGCATTCTTAATGACTGGTTCTGACTTTGCGGCATGTTTTGTCGGACGACGCATCCGGCATTTTCCCCGAAATGAACCGCTTGTAGGAAAGATTCGACAATTTGCGCTATTGCCATGACGCGTTCGTTCCGGCGTGGCGGAACGCGATTAACCGGATGCCGTTGCGCTTAACGCCTCAATGCCCTTTTCACTATGCAGCCGGTCAAGCAATTAATCGAAAAAAATGGTGGAACCAGTCGCATTCGGTCCGTTTAATCGTCACACGCGCTCTTGCCATTTTCATGGGTGTAAGACGACACGAGAATCCACGCAACGGCCTTTCGATTGCGAAGCCATCGCGGATGCTGCCCTCCTTGGGCTCGGTCTGCCGTCGCCGGCGAAAACAAATCGATTACCATAGTGGCCCGTCAGATTGCGAACCGCGATCACGGATTCCATGAGTATCGAGTCACCGCCCAATGTCCGACCAGTCCGAACCCCGTATCGCCGTTCTCATCCCTTGCCTCAATGAAGCTTCGACAGTCAGCAAGGTCGTGCACGACTTCAAGGCGGCGCTGCCGCAGTGTGAAATCCATGTTTTCGATAACGGATCAGCGGACAAGACAACGGATGTCGCTCGACACGCAGGAGCCCACGTTCGAAGCGTTGCGTTGCGCGGCAAAGGAAACGTGATCCGTCGAATGTTCGCAGACGTCGAGGCCGATATCTACGTGCTCGTGGACGGCGACGACACTTATGATGCGACGGCGACGCCACGAATGGTCGCGATGATGCTGGACGACGGGCTCGACATGGTCGTCGGCACGCGAGTCTCCGACGAGCAAAGCGCGTATCGGCTCGGGCACCGGTTTGGAAACGTATTGCTCACTCGCTGTGTCTCCCGAATCTTCGGTCGCACGTTCACGGACATGCTCTCGGGCTTTCGAGTGCTTTCGCGCCGCTATGTCAAGTCGTTTCCGGCTCACGCCACAGGCTTCGAGACAGAAACGGAGCTGACGGTGCACGCACTCGAACTACGGATGCCGGTCGCTGAGACATCGACACGTTATAAGTCGCGCCCCGACGGGTCCGTGAGCAAGCTCAACACGTATCGCGATGGGTTTCGCATCCTCATGACCATCGCCAGGCTCTTCAAGACAGAGAAGCCGCTTGCGTTTTTCTCGCTCGGCTTCGGCGTCTGTGCGATCTGCGCCGTTCTGCTCGCCTTGCCGCTGCTGGAAACGTATGCTCGCACCGGGCTCGTGCCTCGCCTTCCCACGGCATTGCTGTGCGTGGCGCTCGTGCTCTTCGGCGCCATGCTGCTCACGTGCGGCGTCGTGCTCGACACGGTCACGCACGGGCGGGCGGAAGCCAAGCGCCTTGCCTATCTGGCCGTGCCGGGCCCGCGCCGGTGACGACGACATCACAACTCATTCGATTCGCGATTGCCGGGACAATCGGTTTCGTGGTCGATGCAGGCGTGCTGTATCTCGCCCTCGCTTGCGGACTCGGACCGTTCGCCGGCCGCGCCGTGTCTTTCCTCGCTGCCGTCTGGGTGACGTGGCGGATCAATCGGCGATACACCTTTCGCGGCCGGGTCGAACGTTCGGTCTGGGCTGAATGGTGGCGCTATCTGATCTCGATGACGGGCGGCGCAAGCGTGAACTATGCGGTGTACTCGCTCGTGATCGTCGCTGGCCGGCACGGTCCCGTGCTGCCGCTGCTCGGCGTGGCCTGCGGCTCGATCGCCGGCATGGCCGTGAACTTCTTCGCAGCGAAGTTCTGGGCCTTCAGAAACTGAAAGCATTGCACCCATCTCGATGAACACGACGACTGCAAACAATCGAACGCGTGCGCTGCGGCGCATCGACATGAACAGCCCACAGTCGCTCACGCGCGCGTCCTGGATCGTTCCGCTGGTTTTCGGCCTCTTTTCGATGGCTCAGGGTGCGGACGCCAATTGGGACCTGCGCAACTATCACCTGTACAACGCTTTCGCCTTCCTGACCGGAAGGTTGTCGACGGATCTTGCTCCGGCCGGCATGCAGAGCTACTTCAATCCGCTGCTGGACGTGCCGTATTACTTGATGACGATGCATCTGCCGGCGATGCTGGTCGGCTTCATCATGGGCGTCGTGCACGGTCTCAACTTCGTGCTGCTGCTCGGAATCTGCCGTCTCACGCTGGATGATCTGCCCGAGACTGCAAAGTATCGAACGCCTTTCTGGCTTGCCATCGCCGGCTGTCTTACGGCCAACTTCCTGTCCGGCGTCGGCAACAGCATGGGCGACGATACGACCTCGCTTTTCAGCCTCGGCGCGTTGCTCGTGCTGCTGAAGGTGTGGCCGCGGCTGCCGCAAGCGAGCGTGCGGGTCTTGGCGACGGTGTGCATGGCAGGAATCGTCTCGGGCGCGGGCGCCGGACTCAAGTTGACGACGGCCGTCTTCTGCGTCGCGATGTGCGCCGGTCTGCTTGCCGCTCCCCTGTCGTTGCGAAGGCGCGTTCTGACAGCGTTTCTTTTCGGCGTGGGGGTCCTGGCAGGACTCGCGCTCACGGGCGGCTTCTGGTTCGTGGAGCTGTGGCATCGGTACGGCAATCCGCTCTATCCACAGTTCAGCGCCGTTTTCCCGAGCCCGCTTACATCATCGGTGTCCATCGTGGACACCGTCTGGTTTCCCCGGAACGTCTGGGAATCCCTTGCGTGGCCTTTCATTTTCTCGCTTGACCCGCGCCGCGTCGGGCAAGCCCGTCTGCATCAGGTGATCTGGGCTTTGGCCTACGCCTGCTTCTGGTGCTGGGTGGGCGCGCGCGCTGTCCGGCGATTCAAGGGCATGCAAAGTCCGGCGCTGCCGTCCCGTGGCCGATACGTCATTGCCTACGTCGCAATCGGCTATATCGTCTGGATGAAGGTGTTCAGCATCCAGCGATACCTGGTCTCCATAGAGCTCTGTTTGCCGCTGGTGATCTATCTCATGCTTCGCCAGATGACGACGTATGAGCGAGCGAATACGCTCGCCAAGAGAACGTTCATCGCCTGCTCGGTCCTCGTGCTGGCCGGCGGCGCGCATTCGTGGGGGCACGAACGCTGGGCTGCCAAGATGTTTTCCATCGACCTGCCCTCGCTTCCCGCTGCCGGGAAGACGACGGTCATCCTGACCGCAGGCGACCCGCCGCTGGGCTGGCTCGTCCCGCTGTTTCCCGGATCGGTCGCGTTCGCCACGATTCGATCAGCTTTCCCGCAAGCCCGCCCCGCCTACGACGAACGGATTCACACGATGGCGCGTTCACGCGGCGGACCTGTGTACGCCCTCATTCCCGGCTATATGGACAAGCGCGAATACGACGCCGCGCGAAACGCGCGGGAGCTCGCCGATTCGCAGAATGCGCTCGCAGACTACGGTTTCGCGCTCGACGTCGGTTCCTGCAAGCTGTACGACGCTCGCATCGGGGCCGGTGTTTATCCTTATCAATGGTGTCGCGTCGCGGAGGCGCGGTAGTTGACGCGCGTCTGAGGCAAGAGCAGAAACGTTAGCCCACGGCAGAACGTTTCTATCGCCCCGCGGTGCTCTTTCCCTGTGCAATGCACCGAAAGTGACGCGAACTGAAGCGCCCCCGACACCGAAAACAAGACGCCTGCGAAGTCGACGGTCCCCGCTGCTCATGGTAATGCGGGCGCAACCGCAACTGCTACGCAACATCAACGTCTTCTCCGCACCGCGCGTTGCCTATAAGGCACAAAGATTGCGGCGCACCAGTTCACACCACGCTTCGAGAACTCGCGAGACGGCACGCGTCGATCACCCATGTCTCCGCGTTGCAGTGCTGATCGAAATCATTAGAGGGATGGCTGCGACCGATGACTGTTACCGACCACGCCGACACGCCTGCCTCGACCGTCTTGCCACTGCGCGCTTCCGATGCACGAGTACCGGGTGGCCGCAGTAAGGGCGCTTGTTATGCCAGCACAACAGTCCGACGAATTGGCTATGGGACAAGGTCGAGTCGCGTGGGAGGCTTTGACTGTGCCCGCTGAGGACTTCTCAGCGCTACCCATCGTCGACACGCACAAGCGGCGCCCTTTTGCGCTGTGCTCGGCGGATTTGAACCATGTCGGACCGGCATTCCCAATCGCCTTCAATCACAGCGAACTGATGAAGCGCCGCAGCCAGTCCGGCCAGCAGTGGCGCAAGCCTACAGAACAGGTCGCGCTCGCGAGGCAACAGGTACAGGCATGACCATCTACGTGTCGCTGCCGGTTCATGAAGCGCCGCTCGTGGTCGCAGACCAGTTGGCGAACTTCGCGCGCTTCTTCCCGGAAGCGTGCGTCGTGCTTCATGTGTCGCGCAGCGGCAGGCTCGACGAGGCAAGTCTGCGGGCCACGCTCGAAAGCCAGCGGTGCGGCAACTACGTCATCAACCCCGCCCATGAAAACACGCGTTGGGGCAGCATTTTCCGCGCGCATCTTTCGAACATCGCGTTCATTCGGTCGCTCGGCGATGCGACGCACATCTGCTTTCATGCGTCGAACGACATGCTCGTCGCGCCCGGCGTGGCCGACCATATAGCGCGGCACGGGCGCGGCTATAACGTAAGACCGATCACGCCCCGCAGCTACTGGTGGGTCAGCCCGAAGGCCCGCGCGGACGCTGCGCTCGACGCGCTTTGCAAGACCTTCAGCAATTGCCCGCTCGTCGGATCGCAGATCGAAGGCGCATTCTACGAGGCGGATACCTTGTACGAAGTCGCCGATATCGCGCGCGGCGCGCATTCCGGCGAGGCGAGCTATCCGCTCGAGGAAGTCGTGTTTCCGACCATTGCGCATGCTATCGGCGCGACGCCTCATGTCACGCCTTACGTGTACTCCGAAACGCATGTGTTCGACCGCACGTACTGGCGTTTCCTGCAAGCATTCGAGTGGCTCTTCGGAAACAATTGGGAGCGTGCGCGCGGGCTCAGGCACTGCGTCGAATATGCGTTCATCAAGACGCCCTATTACCGCTTGAGCCCCGGCATGATCCGCGTCATCGCGCAGATGAGCCGGAGCGTGTCCGACAGCGCAATAGACGATGCCCGGCTCGCGCGTCGTCTCTCTCAACTGCAATGGATGAACGACGGAGACGCGACTTGGCAAGTCTTCGACCGGCATTCGCTTTACGGCGTCAAACGCGTGCCTCGCACGCTCGATAACCCGCTGCGGCATTTCATCCGACAGCTTCCTTCAGCCCGCGTTCTGTCCGCGCACGAACGGCCCGCCTCATCATGAAGACAAGCGACATCACCGTGGTGTTTCAGGGCGCCGTCAAGCCGTATGTCGGCGCGGACCGCGACTCGTTTCGCGAGAACGTCCGTCAGACGCGGCGGTCCTTGCCGAACGCCGACATCATCGTCTCGACGTGGAAAGGTGCGGAGCTGCCTCGTGGGCTGCTCGCCGATGCCGTCATCGAGTCGGACGATCCGGGCGGGTTGCCCGGCATCAAGTACGACTCGCCGAAGGCCAACAACGTGAACCGGCAAATCGTTTCGACGCTCGCGGGGCTCGAGTCCGTGCGCACGCCTTATGTCGTCAAGCTGCGCACCGACAGCATGCTGGAGCACGCCGGCTTTCTGGATTTTGCCAAAGCCGTCTATCAGCGCGACGGAAAGGACACGCGCATCCTTGCGAATTCGTTCTTTACGCTCGACCCGACCATCTTCGAGCGTCTGCCGTTTCATCTGAGCGACTGGTTTCACTTCGGCCGCACCGACCGCCTGCTGCAATACTGGAGCGCCCCGCCCGTCACGCCTGTCGATGCCAGCTGGTACGACCGCGAGCGTCACATCGCAGGCTCGACATTCTTCGAGCGCAACTTCCGCGCGCGCTTCGCTGTCGAGCAGCACCTGTGCATGCACTACGCCTCGCAGCACGGCTATGTGGTGCCGCAATTGCTGAACGATGGAAACCCGGACGTGCTCGCGTCGTTCGAGCGATTCATCGTGAACGAGACTTTGATTCTGGACCCGTGGCAGATCGGACTGCGGATGCGCAAGTACGAATGGGTCGGTGCTTCGCTGTTTCAGCGGATCAATACCTTGATGTATCTGGACTGGCTGGCTATGTCCGGCAGCAGCCCGCTGGACGACAGCAGCAACGATGCGATGCGGCGGCTCATCGACCGTCGCCGGAAGCTGAAGAGCGCCGCGCGAGCGGGATTCCGGGCGAGCCGGCCATTGCATCGGTTGATGTTTTCGACGCAACGCGGATTTCCTTTGCGACGCGCAGCCGTGCTGCTGTTAGGCCGACTGCAATGACGACGAGTGCCGCGATCGCACGGCGACGGCTTGCGGGAGACGCCGTCCGTCTTTGCTCAACAAAGCCATGCACACCATGAAGATTGCTGCCGTCGTCGTCACGCGTGATCGCCCCGCTCTGCTCGAACGGGTGCTCGACGCATTGACTGAACAGAGCTTGCGCCCCGACGAGATCATCGTCTTCGACAATGCAAGCGACGAAGCAACGCGCGACTTGTTGAAGACGAGGCTCGACGTCACGGCATTGCGCAGCGATTACAACATCGGCGGCGCGGGCGGCTTCGCCCGTGGTCTTCAGCAAGCGCTTGCGCGGGGCGCCGACTGGGTCTGGCTGCTCGATGACGACGCCGTCCCGCACCGCGACGCGCTGCAACGTCTCGTGGCGGCGAGAGCCTCGCTGCCCGCCGACGTCGGCGCGCTTTGTCCATCGGTCGATGAATTCGGCGCAGTCGCGCTACAGCATCGCCGCTACTTCGACAGCCTGTTCGGCCGGGAGCGCACCGTTGCTGCTTCGGCATACAAAGAGTTCGCGGTTCGTATCGACACCGGCTCCTTCGTGGGCTTTCTCGCCGATGCGCGCGCGGTCTGGGCAGCGGGACTGCCACGCGCGGATTACTTCGTCGCCTATGACGATACGGAATTCTCGCTGCGGCTGAAGGCAGTCGGCTTCTCCGTCTGGCTAATTCCCGAGAGCCGCATCGATCATTTGCGGGAAGTCGGCGCGCGGCTGCGCAACCATGCCTTCGGGCCACGGCACTACTACAACGTGCGAAACCGCATTGCCGTATCGAGCCAGTATGCGCGTTGGCCGCTACTCGCGGCGCTTCGGGCATCCGCGGTCGGCGTTGCGTTGTGGTTGATCTCGAGCCACCCGTGGCAAGTGAAGAGCGTGGGGATGCTCATTCGGGCGCTGGTGGACGGACATCGCCGAAGGCTGGGTGAGATCCATGCATCGACAGAGGCGGCCGACGGTACGACCGTGCGCACGACCGGTTATTGAAGCGGCGACGCCGATTCCACTTTCTCGGCCTCTGCCGACAGGTGTTCGTCGCGCAAGGCCGGCTCGATTTGCGGCTTTTTGAAATACGCGACGCGCAGATCCATGAACGGCTTCTCGATATACGAGAACGTCAGCTTACTGACCAGCAGCGTGATCGGCAACAGAATGACGAACGCATAAACCATCGTGGTGACGGTCGCCGACCGACTTATATGCGGCAGCATTCCGGAGCGAAAGAGCGCATCCGCAATGGGGGTATGCAGCAAATAAATAGAAAAGGTAAGTTCGCCGCCTTTCGCCAATATACGGTCCACGATTCGAGGAATAGGCAGCATCGGCGATTGGTAGCCGATAATCAACGCAGCAAAAATTATCCCTTCCAGCGTGAAGCTGAAAACGACATCGATCAACGGAACATCCCGGTACCAGAAACAGTAGGCAGGTATGAGCGCCAATGAGCCGGCGAGCAGCAGCAGCGAGAGACGATCGACCCGTGACCGATAAGTTCGGTGCAGCCACGCCGCGAGCATTCCTATCAGAAACTCGTCCATCCTCCCGACGATGGAATGGTACTCGAGCCAATACGCGTCTCCCTTGATTCCGAAGATGCATAGGCGAATCAAGATGAACACCGATATCAGCCCCACCAGATACTGCGGACCGGATTTTCGAAAGAACAGGAGAATAAAAGGAAATATCAGGTAGAACTGAAACTCGACCGAAGTCGTCCACCACGCACCCACCGGAAACAGCTTCTGTCCGAAGCCGCTCATCTCGTCTCCGACATTCAACTGGAGCAGAAGCAGATTAAGGACGGTGTCGCCGCTGACCTGCAATTTCCCCACGCACAGCAGCACGAAGAACATGACCGTCAGCAGAGGAAAAATGCGTAACGCGCGATTTTTGACGAAACGCCAATAGAGGATCGTCCCTTGATTGTCCAGCGCAATGGACGTGAAAAGGTAGCCTGTGAGAACGAGAAATAAGCCGACGCCAATATGACCTTCCTGAATCACCGATACCAGGAAGCCCGTGCTATGCGGCGAAAAAGGACCCCCTGCATACGCCCACATGTGAGCGAGCATGACCAGCAACGCGGCAAAGAACCGAAGGTGGTCAAGACGGCTCCAATATTTCTTTTCGTTCGGTGATCTCATTTTGTTCTCATGCTATCCGGACGGCTATGGCGAGATGACGTATTCGCGCTTTGCGTTCCAATTCGCACGTAAGCGCAGGGCTGGCCTTTTTTAGCGCGCTCAATCCAATCGTCGATACGGCTCCCGGAATCGAAGCAAATGCCCGGCCCACCCACGTCAGCATAGTGACACAGCGGACGAGCGACGAGCGCGCGTCTCAATGCCCGAAGCGTCCTGCCAGTCTTGTCGACCATTCGGGATTCCATCGCGCCGGTGCCTATACCGAATGTTACGATCTGCCGACTCGGGGAAACGCGCCGCCCGCCCCGGATGACAACGGACCGCGCACGGCCGCGCAAGCCATCAAAGCCTGAAAGGACAAATGCCGTCTGAAGTGCGAGAACGAAATTCGACCCCGTGGACGCTGGTCATCGCCGTATTCATTGCGAGCTTCGGCCTGCTGGCGCTCCGCAATCTGGACCCGCTGACATTTCCAACGGTTTACGCGGAGGACGGCGTCTGGTCCGGTCAGATCCTTGCGAACGGTTTCATGCAGACGGCCTTTCACGGCCGCGAGTTTCCTATCTTCGGCGTGGTGCTGCTGGATCAGTGCGCCCTTTGGTTATGCAAGCTGCTGCCCGGTGGACTGCTTCGCTTGCCCCTTGCGCTGTTCATTGTGTGCAACGCGTTTCTGGCCATCTGCGCGTGCGCGGTGCTGCTGTCGCTTCGCCGTCGATTGCCCCTGCTGATCCGGGTCGGCATGTGGCTCGCGCTGCTGCTGATGCCCGTCGGCAACGACGGCAACGAGATCTTCGGACGCGCGCTGAACATGGGCTTCGTCTTTCCCGTGCTTCAGGCGTTCCTGCTTGCAGCGATGCTCTCGGACATGGCGTCGGCGCGGACATCGATCGTTGCGTTGCTGGTCGCGCTCATCGCGGGATGGACGTTCCCGGTGTCGATAGCAATCAATGCCGTCGCGGTCGCCGCGCTGTGCAGCCGCGACCGCCAGCGCCTCCGGATTCGCTTGCCATGGCAGGGCTGGACCTTGCTCGCCGTCATCGCGGCCAATGCCGCCGCACTGCAAGTGGCCTCCATCACGAGCAAGGGGGGCGCGAATCTTCCTTGGGTTCCGGCGGGCTTCGTGGAATTCGCCCTTGCGCGAACGTTGCTGTTTCCGCTGGTCTCGCTCGTCTACCGGCATCTCAACGACACGGTCGTCATCGTTCTGTGCCTCGGCGTGTTCGGCAGCCTGATCGCTCTGCTCGTTCGGCTGCGGCACAGCACGCCGGCAGACCGGCGAATCGTCTCGCTTCTCGTCGGCAGCTTCGTCGTGTACGCCGCGGCTACGATCGTCATGCGAATCGGCTTCACGAGTCTCCTTTCGGGCAGCTACCGCGCCACCTTCCCGGACCGATATTTCTATGGCCTCAATGTGCTGGGGACATGCGCCGTGCTCGTCACGGTGGCCATGCTCGCCCGCACGCCCCGGGCATGGCGCAGGACGGCGTCGTTCTGGCTCGTGCTCGTGTTGATCGCGCCGCTCGTGAATCATCGCGTCGTCGAGTTGCATCGCCCGGCCACCCAATGGCGCGAGCATGGCACTTTTCAAGCGTCGCTATGCGACAGCGCGGATCGTCTGACATCATCCGGCAGCGGCGCTCCGAGCCGGTCGCTCACGAGTGTCGACACCTATCCGAAGCTCGCGGACGGCAGCTACTGGCAGATGCAGGTGCCGACATCGTTCCTTGTCGAGCTTGCAAGCAGCGGCCGGTGCGCAAGGCCGCACGACGCGCTCGGAGGCATCCTTCCGTCCGGGCCGGATCAGCGCAGATAAGTCGGGCGACGGTTCGCGTCGCAGCCTCGCCTCTTGACGGTGAGCCGTCCGGCACGCCAGGCATGGATCCGACCGGCGGCGCCGCCGACCGCGCGCTGCAGTGAATCGGTGCATTCATGTGGCGGCTCAAGACAAACAAATGCTCGATTCGTTGCGCGCGGCCCACTGCGCGAAGCCGGTTTTAAGGAGTCGATAGGTTAAACTGCCACATTTATCAACAGTTGTCGGCAGCCGGCCCGATCGTGTTGGCAAGCCCCGCCGATGGCACGACCGATCCCGCGTCAGCATCAAAACGAGCACGATGGCATCCCGAACCCGTACCGAACGTATCCTCGTCTTCATTCCCGCCTACAACTGCGAACGTCAAATCGGCCGCGTGTTGGCGCAGCTTCAGGGCAACGAGGCTCTCTTCAGCGAAGTCATCGTCGTCGACAACCGCAGCCCGGACAACACGGTCGATGCCGCCATCGCCGCCGCGAAAAACCTGCAGCTTCCGGTGCGTGTCGTGCGCAACGTCGACAACCTCGGTCTGGGCGGGTCGCACAAGAGCGCATTCGCCTATGCGGCGCGTGCGGGTCACGACTATGTCGTCGTGCTGCACGGTGACGATCAGGGCAGCATCGCGGATCTCGTTCCGCACATTCAGGCGGGCGAGCATCGCGGGGTGGACTGCCTGCTCGGCGCGCGCTTCATGCCCGGCTCCCAACTCGAAAACTACTCCGCCTTCCGCACGTTCGGCAACGAAGTGTTCAATCTGCTGTTCTCCGCCGCGGCGGGCAAGCGCCTCTACGACCTCGGCTCAGGGCTCAACATGTATCGCGTCGGCGCGGTGCGCGACCTGCGCTATCACGGTTTCGCCGATAACCTCACCTTCAACTACTACATGATTCTGGCGACGGTTTACCGTCGCTGGAAGATCCGGTTCTTCCCGATCAGCTGGCGGGAAGACGACCAGATCTCGAACGTCAAGCTCGCCCGGCAATCCATGCAGGTGTTGCAGTTGCTCGCCACCTTCGTGTTCCGCCGCCGCCGGTTCCTCGAAGGCAGTCACACGCATCGGGCAGCGGATGCCTACCGCTTCGAGACCGTGTTCGACAACGGCGTTCCCGTACAGTCGTAGGGGCTAGAGTCATGCGCGACCTGAAGATCGGGCAACTCTCCTTCTGGTGTTTCGTCTCGTCGGCGGCGCTCTTCGTCGGCTCGGTCGCTTTCTGGCTGCCGCTCGGCGGACCGAAGCTCTTCGCGACACCGGCGAGCACTCTGCTCTGGCCCATCCTGCTCTATGTGCTGGCGCATGTCGCCCGCATGTTGCGGCTCGGCCTGCTGCTCGGCAGCATCCGCTTGCGGCGGCTTCTCGGACTTTATATCTACACCGGCGCCTGTTCCGCGCTCATTCCCTTCAAGCTCGGCGAACTCGCGCGCATCAACGAGATCGCCTGGCAACAATCGGGCAACTATGCGCGAGGACTCGTCATCGTGTGGGTCGAGCGCGTCTTCGACCTGATCGCCGTGGGCGCCATCATTCTGGTGCTGATGACGCGGGGTGAAGTCGAGCCGGGCCCGATCGCGCCGGTTCTGTGGCTGATCTGCGTGTTCGTCCTGGCAACCGTGTGCTTCTTCTTCGTGCTGCCCGAGCAACTCGCCACGCTGAACCTGCACGTGATGCGCACGTATCGCGACCGCAAGGCGGTACGCATCCTGAAGATCCTCGAAGCCATCAACAACTTCTCGCAGATGGCGCGGCCTCTTCTGCATGGCCGCATCCTCACGCTCAGCCTCGTCACACTCTTCATTTGGGGCTTCGAAGTAATGGCGCTCGGGCTGCTGATGCAAGACGTACGGAGCTGGACGCCCTTCGTGCGCCTCGTGAGCCAGTTCGCCGATATCATCGTGCATCGCCCGGGCCATCAGGCTTCAGCCGATGCGCTCGCCTCGATACTGGACCAGTGGAAGATCCTCGTGCTGTCCGTCCCCGGGCTCGTCGCGTTGTGCCTGTTTCACAAATGGCGGCGGTCCGCGTCGCCGCGCAAAGGATGGATCCGGTGAGGAAGATACTGCTCTACGACAACACCCAGCCGCCGCCGAGCGATGTCTCCAATCTGCTGGGTATCGAGCGATTCTCGGATGTCTATTACCGCAAGCGTTCGCTGGAACGCTGGATGTCGGATCTCGCCGATCAGGCGGGATTCAATTTCGTCGATATCGAGACGCTCGCGCATCCCGATTCGCTCATTCAGCCGCCGCTCGCGGGCTCCGGCCGGCAGATCATCGTCTACGTTCCCGCATGGATCGCATTCGGTTGCGCGGAAACGGAGGCGTCGCTCTTCCTGCAAAAGCTCGGGCTCACGCGCAACAACCTGCGCGTGACGAGCGACAGCGCCACGTTCGATCCGCGCGCGCCCTACATGATGGCGCTCGTCGACGACATGGCGAAGGCGCTTCTGCACAGCATCGCGGCCGGCGAGTCGGCCGAGTCGTTTCTGCGCGAGGTGGCCGATCAGCTTCAGCCCGTGCCCGACGACGCGCGCATGATCGATCTGCGCGATCCGCTGCGCTTCACCGACTATCTGACCAGCAACTTCGACGCGCGGTTCTTCAATTCGGTGCAGACGGTCAACGACTTCGTGCTGCTCAAGCGTTCGACCGACGGCGCGAAGCTCAGGCGCGAACACGACTTCTATCATCTGCTGCCGCCGTCGATGCAGATGTTCTTCGTGCAGCCGTACGATTTCCGGCAGGAAGCCGAGGGCGCGAGCTACAAGATGGAACGGCTCTTCGTTCCCGACATGGCGCTGCAGTGGATCCACGGCTCGCTGGACGAAACCCATCTCGAACGCTTTCTGGACAAGGTGCTGTTTTTCGTTCGCTCGCGCCCGACACGCAGCGTGCCGCGCGACGTGGCCGAGCGTGCGCGCAACGAGGCGTATCGTTCGAAGCTGCTCGCGCGCATCGAACAACTGGAGGCGCTGCCGGCCTACGCCGCCATCGAGCCCTATGCGCGCGCCACATTCGGCGGCGTCCGGACGCTCGTCGCACGCTACTTCGCACTGCTGGATCGCGCGAGGCCGGCGGACATCGAGAAGAGCCTGTGCATCGGCCATGGAGACCTCTGCTTCTCCAACATCCTGTACAGCAAGACCACCGGCCTGATGCGCTTCATCGACGCCAAAGGCGCGGCGACGGAAGACGAGCTGTACGTCAACCCGTACTACGACATCGCGAAGCTGTCGCACTCGGTCGTGGGGAACTACGACTTCATCAACTACGGACTGTTCCGGCTCGAAGTCGATGCCGATCTGAAAGTGCGCGTTCTGATCGATGCCGCGCCGAAGCCGTGGGCCGCCGTCGCGTTCAGACGCAAGCTCGTCCAGAACGGCTTCGATCCCGTGCTCGCGCGGCTTTACGAGGCATCGCTCTTCATCAGCATGGCGCCGCTGCACATCGACGTTCCCAAGAAGGTGGTCGCCTTCCTCGTGAACGCGGCGGGAATCCTCGATGAAGTCGAACGCGAATTTTGAGGAAGACAACGTGCTACACAAACAGAAATGTATCGTGCTCGACATCGACGGCACGCTTTGCCCAAAGAAGGCGAAGAACGAGTCTTACGCCGACCTGCTGCCGTTCCCGGAAATGATGGAGCAACTGGCGCGGTATCGCGAGCAAGGCTTCTACGTCATTCTCTACACCGCGCGCAACATGAACACGTACGACGGCAACGTGGGCCGCATCGTCGCCAATACCGGCAAGCTGCTGATGGAATGGCTGGAGAAGCATCAGGTGCCCTATGACGAACTGCATCTCGGCAAGCCGTGGCCCGGCCGAGGCGGCTTCTACGTCGATGACAAAGCGATCCGCCCCGACGAATTCCTGAAGCTGTCATACAGCGAAATCCTCGAACTGGTCGGCGACGAGCCGGGCGGAGAATGAACATGACCAACGTGATCGTGACGATGGGCGGGCTCGGCAAGCGGTTCCGGGACGTCGGCTATACCGTGCCGAAGTATCGGATCGAAGCGCACGGCAAGACGCTCTTCACCTGGTCCATGCTGAGCTTGAGGAGCTTCGTCGAGGCGGGCGCGCGGTTCGTCTTCATCGTCCGGGCGGAAGACCAGGCACGCGAGTTCATCGAGTCCGAAGCGCAACGGCTCGGCATTGCCGAGCGCAGCGTGATCGAGATTGATCATCTGACCGACGGCCAGGCCACGACGGCGATTCTCGCCCAGGAAGCGATTGCCGATCCTGCGCAGCCGATGCTCGTCTACAACATCGACACGTTCGTCCACCCCGACGCGCTGCCGGCCAGCGCAGTGCGCGGAGACGGCTGGGTGCCGTGCTTTCCGGGCAAGGGCGACGGCTGGAGTTTCGCCGCGGCGGATTCGACAGGGCGCGTATCCGAGCTGCGCGAAAAAGTGCGCATCTCGCCGCACGCCACCGTCGGCCTCTACTGGTTCTCTTCGTTCGCGCTGTATCGTTCTGCTTACGAACGCTACTACAGCGACAGCTCGCGCATGGAAAAGGGCGAAAAGTACATCGCGCCGCTGTACAACGAGCTGATCGCCAACGGGCACCCCGTCTATCTGCACGAAGTTCCCGAGGATGCGGTGATTCCGCTCGGCACGCCTGCGGAAGTGGAAGCCTTCCTGCGAGCCGTTCCCCCGTCGCTCTGACGAGCGGCATGCGTCGACGTTCATTTCTACGGATTCGTCCTTTGAGCAGCACCTCCAGTCATCGGCGCGGTATGCGTCCGCCCGTGCGTCCCGTGGTTGCCGGACTGTTTGCGGCGCTCATTTCGGCGCTCGCCGTCGCCCTCTTTCTCAGGGCGCACGGCGTCTCGCGCGTGGCGTGGTTCACCGTTCCCATCGCGCTCGGCGCGGGCGTCTCGGCCGGGCTCTTCGTTCGAAACGGACTGCGCTCGGTGCGTCGCCTCGATCTTCTGGCGATCATCGTCGGGGCTGCATGCGTCGCTTCGATTCTGCCGCCCGTGGCGCGGCACTTTCCGTCGGTCAGCATCATGGCGACGGGGCAAAAAAACGCCGCTTCGGCCGGTTCCGAGATCTGGGTCAGACTGGAGCCGGGCGCGCACGGCGCGAGCGGCCACTGGTCCGGTCCGGCGGACACGTGGGAGGCGCGCGGACCGGGCTACGTGTCCTATCGCAATCAGC
Source organism: Caballeronia sp. LZ062 (assembly GCF_031450785.1). NCBI lineage: Bacteria > Pseudomonadati > Pseudomonadota > Betaproteobacteria > Burkholderiales > Burkholderiaceae > Caballeronia > Caballeronia sp. LZ062. Next base: position 390,554 of record NZ_JARTWB010000002.1, on the reverse strand, counting down.
CGGGGACGCTCGTCTGGGATGGCGCGTGGGGCGATGGCGCGACGCTCGTCCTGACGCATCACGGATGGTCCGGCATTGCGCGGGTCGCCATCGGCGACAAGGAAGAGACGCTCGACCTCTATTCGGCCGTGGCGGGCGAAACGACGGTTGCGTTGCCGAAGCCATCGCTGTCTTGGAAGGACAAGATGCTATGGGCCATGTTCGCGTTGTCGCTGATGCTGGCCTTCTCGCTCTTCGCGCACTTTCTGCGCACGCTGCCGACGGCGTGGGCGTGCAGTCTCGCTGTCGCACTGCTCGCCGGGTGCGTCACGCTTTACGTACTGCGCGACAGCTCGCACGCCGGACCGCTGGAAGCCGTCGCGTTCGATGCCGACGTGCCGATCACGAAGATCTCGCTCGACGCCGGTCACGGCTTCGTTCCGGAACTGGACGCGCCGGTCGAGCCGAGCCAGCCGACGCGCGTCGACGTGGCCGCCTCGCCGGGCAGCCGATGGTCGCTTATTGCGGAGAACGCGGCGCTGCTCTCCATTCCGCTGGCAGAAGCGGATGGCGACGGCGCGACGAGGAGCGCCCATGGCGGACTGGCCGAACTCACGGCGCAAGTCACAAGCGACCGCGTAAAGCCCATCGTGGCCGGCCACAGCACGCTCTATGAGCTGATCGCGAGCGGAGCGCCAGCCCTTTTCGTGACGGACGCAAGTGGGCATCGGCATACGGTGGCGGTTCCCACGACCGGATCGAATCACGTCTTCGTGCTCGTGACGCGCGACGAAACGGGCGTGCGCGTCTCCGTAAGCCGCTCGTTCGTGACTCTGCCCGACGGCGTTGCGTTTTCGTGGCACATCGTGGGCGTGAAGATGCAGGGCGACACCGGCCACGGCGCGCATTCGATATTTCGCGTGTCCTTCGGCGCGCCTTTGCGGGCCTATGCCCTGCCGTCGGCGGGCGGCGACGCATTCCGCGTCGTGCCGGTTGAGCGCACCGCGACCCGGATGGATCTGGCAATCAGGCTGTTTTCAGCGGCGGCCGCCTCGTTCATCGTCCTGCTGATCGCGCTCGCGTTCGGAGTCGCGAAGCGCCTGTTCGGCCTCGCGAGAAGCGGCAGGTCGCTCGCGGTCGTGCTCGGGACGGTGGGCATCGTCGGCTGGATGGCGCTCGCCGCGCTCATCACCTGGCCCGCCGTGGTCGGCTGGGACGGCACGATGCCCTACACCGCGTATGGCGCCGGATATTACGACACCTGGTACGGCGTCGGCTATCCGCTGCTGATGGGCGCACTTCTGCTCCTGCAAGGTCCGCAACTCGTCACGGCGATCGGCGTCGCGGGCACGACCGTGCTGCTGCTGACGGCGCTCGCCGCCGGCCTCGATTCCCGCAACCGCAGCGCGCGCGCGTTGCTCGTCGTGCTGTGTCTGGGCTGGCTGCCGCTGTCCATCATTCCGTTCGCGAGCGCCATTCAACTGCGGGACGCGATGAACGGCCCGGTCATGGCCGCGTTTGCCATCGGCGTCTACTGGATGCTGCGAAGCTGGAACGCGTGGGCCCCCGCTCAACGATGCGTCGGCGTGGCGTGGCTCATCGTCAACGGCGCCGTCGCCGTCCTGCTGCGGATCGACAATCTTCCGACGCTCGTCATCCTGTTCGCCGGCGCCTGCTTCCTCTGCAGCGGCCGCCGCCTGCCGCGGCTCGGCATGTTGGCCGCGGCGCTCGCCGTGTGGTTCGCGATCACGCCGCTCATGGAACGCGCCCTCTTTCCGGACCGTGCGGCGCTCGCTGCGGAGAAGCGCTTGTACGGCACCACCGCACTGATCAACCCGGTGACGGGCATGTTGAAGTTCGGTCAGGACAGCCTGCCGCCAGACACCGCCGCGCACACGCGCACGGTGCTCGACCGTCTGATCGACGTCGATTACGGCCTCGCTCACTGGTCGCCCTACAACATCGTCTATTGGCATCAGACCGCGTCGAAGCGCCCGCCGCCGACCGACGCCGCGCTGAAAGACCTACGCGGCACCTTCCTGCGGCTAGCACTGCACAACCCCGCGTTGTTCGTGAAGCTGCGGCTTGCGACGCTCGCTTCGAATCTCGGCTACGGCGGCGCAGTCGGCGGCATGCAGATGAACGCGGCGGATTTCGAAGGCCAGTCGTTCTACGACCACTTGGTGGATCCGCACGGCCCCATTCCGAAATTCCGTTGGCTTTACGGCTTCTTCCCGTCCAACCACCTGTGGCCGCAGGCCGCGATGGCCCTGCGGCACTGGACAGCCACGATCGCCACGCATCTGCCACAACTCGCGCTGTGTCTCATCGCGCTCGCGTGCTTCCGGCGCTATCCGCCCTGCGCGTTGATCGCCGCCGGAACCGTGGCGCGGGTGGGCGTGTTCTTCCTGTTCGCGCCCGCGTCCGTCTTTCTCTACCTTTACGATCTCCAGTTGATCGGCTTCTGCCTTCCGTTCCTGATGGCAGGCTGGCGCGGGGAATCGGTGAGCCGGCCAGCCCGGCCATCAGGAGTCGCCTAGCATGCTCATGCGTTTCGGTCTCGTCTCGGGACTCGGATGGTTGATCGATTTCTGTCTCTTCGGCGCGCTGACGGCGCTCAAGGCACCCGTCTGGATGGCGAACACAGCGAGCGCGACGGCCGCCGTGCTGTTCGTCTTTTTCGTCTCCGTGCGCCGCGTCTTTCAGTATCACGAGCACTATCTGCTCGGAAAGCTGCTCTGCTATGTCGTCTATCAGGCTATCGCGATTCTGGCGGCGTCGTTTGCCATCGATTTGCTGACGCACCGCTTCGGTCTCGCGCCGATCGTGTCGAAGATTCTGGTCACGCCGTTCACCTTCTATTGCAATTTTCAGTTCATGTCATTCATCACAACGGGTCGCCTGAGACTGCGCTAGCAGCCTTCGGCCCGTGCGGTCCACACGAGGAACATTCACATGGAGCGGCTTTCCCTGTTCGAGCGTACTGCGCCCTACAGTGCACTTGAAGCGTCGATTCACATGGCGCGATATCTGTCGGCGCGCGAGGCATGCAAGGACGCCAATGTTCTGGACATCGCATGTGGCGAGGGCTACGGCTCGTGGCTCATGCGCCAGTGGGGCGCGGCATCGGTGCTCGGCATCGACGTTTCCGAGGATGCGGTGCGCCGTGCACAAGCGCGGTTCGTCGATCCGGCTGTGTCGTACCATGCCGCTCCGGCTGAATCGCTGCAAGCCATCGTCGGCGACAAGCGTTTTGATCTGATCGTGTCGCTCGAGACGATCGAGCATCTCGACGATCCGCGGGCATTTCTCGTCAACCTGAAAGCCGTGGCGGCCCCGAACGCGACGATCATCATCTCGGCGCCCAACGATCACTGGTACTTCAAGGACGGCGGCACGAATCCGTACCACAAGCACAGGTTCACGCGCGAAGAGTTCCAGCAGATCGCCGAAGACGTGCTGGGCCCCGCCGCGTCGTGGCATCTCGGCACGCTGGCCGTGGGTTTCGGCATGTTCGACGAGGCCGGCGCGCTCGGCGTGGCGCGGCATGACGACACGCAGGACCGCATGCTCAAGTATGTGGACCTCGCACCAGGAATCTTCGTGCCGATGCAGGAAGACGTGGCGCCGGTTCCTGACCAGACGTCCTACTACGTCGGCGTGTGGGGACCGGCGAAGATCGGCGCTGCGCTGTTCGCGGGATATCCGGTGTCGATGGACATGGGCCGGCAGGAGCTGTTCCCCGGCGATGCCGTTTGGGGCGGGCGGCTTCGCCCCGAGCAGACTCGCGCAAATATGGTCGCGCAGTTTCGCGCGAGCCTCGAAGTCGCCGAGAATTCACGCGCGCAGCTGCAGCAGCAGCTCGAAGTCGCCGAGGATTCGCGCGCACAGCTCGAAGCGCGCCTCCACTTCTGCGAGCACGACAACGAAGCACTACGCGTCGCCGTGCGCGCCGCAAAGGCCGAAAACCAGCTCGTATGGGACGCCATCGCGCGTCACGAGGAGCAGAACCGGATCCTGCAGGAAGCCATTGAGGCACGCGAACACGCGGGGGCCGCGCTCTCGCAGACCATTGCGGCGCGCGACCATCAACTGCAGGAAGCGCATCAGCGGCTCGCAGCGGTTCCCTGGCGCATCGTTCGCATATGGCTCGCGATTCGCCGGGTCGTGCCGAAGCCCGTTCTTCGCCTCATCGGCGCCATGCTTGCGAAGGAGCGCCGATAAAATGAACGACTCCGTATCGCCGTTGCAGCTCGAACTGGAGACGCGTGCCTTCCTCGGGCACCGTCTCCATGAATTCCTCGCTCACGACGCAGGCACAGCCGACGGCGCGAATATCGGCGACCAGGGCGTGCGGCTCACCGTCGCGCTTCTGAGCAATGGTGACGACGCGCAGGCGCTCGCTTTCTGTAAGGCGCTCGCGCAACATCTGCCTCACTTCGCGGGCGAACTGCTGATCGTGGCCGACGCAGCCGCTCTGCCCGCCACGCAAACGTTTCTCGAAACCGCGCCGTTGAAGGCGCGCGTCGAAGCGGCCGGAACAGAGTCGAATCGTGCTGCTCGCCTGAACGCAACGGCGCGCCTTGCGCGAACCGAGTGGATCATGTTCGTCGAGCCGGGCGTGGGCATTACCCGCGACTTCCTCGCGCACACGCAGCGCGACATCGCAAGCCTGGGGTGCCATTTCCTCGTGATGTCCGCCGCCGACGACACCACGCCAACCGGCTCGACCGGTATCGGCTACCTGGTTCCCCGAATCGCGCCGGGCCGGCTGGAAATCGCAAGCGAAGTGCTGAGTTCGGCGAGGCCGCACACCCACGGCGGATATCTCGTCACGCTGCTTTCCGGGCCGGTCATGTTCATGAAGGTATCGTCGCTCCTGGAAATGGGCGGATACGACGAAACGCTGGCGGGAGGGCTGGAAGACACCGACCTGTCGCTGCGCCTGTTCCAGCAGGGCCGAAAAATCGGCATGAGCGACGCACCTGGCCTGCGGCTTGCCGAAAACCGGCCGACGCAGGCGCTGGTCGGCGCGGAGCGTCTTCTGGTCGCTGCAGCGCACTTCGACAGCAAGCATCATCTGCGCGCGCCCTTCGTTGCCCAGCCGGTCACGGCGCCAATGCCGGCGCCAACTGCGCCCGCGAGTACGAAGAACAGCGCGCGGCGACCGCGCATCGCGCTAATGGTCGATACGGGAACATGGGCGCTCGCCAACATCGCGCGCCAGATCATGCGCTATGTGTCGGACGAGTTCGAGTTCGACATGATCACGCTGAAGGACATCGGAAATCCGGTGCTGGTGCTGGAGATGACGAAGGGCCACGACCTCGTGCACATGTTCTGGCGCGAACCGCTCCACCATCTCGACCTCGATTGGGGACGCCCTTACGTCGAGCGACTGTGCGGGGGCTGGACGCCGTTCGTCGAGCGGCTGGTCACGCCGCGTCCGATCACCTTCACGGTCTACGACCACCTGTTCCTGAGCGATGAAGAGACGCGGGATCGTGCGCCCATGTACCATCTGGCGAGCGGATACACGGTCAGTTCCAACATCCTCAAGCGCATCTACGAGAACATTCCGCACTATCCGAAGCCGCGCGGCGAGACGCCCGACGGCGTCGATCTGACGCGGTTCGAGCCGGTGAATCTCGCGCGCTTCAGCGACGCAAGCGCGCATGAGCTTCGGATCGGCTGGTCGGGCAACAGCGCGTGGGGCTCGGCCGGGGCCGACGGCGCGCCGCGCGATCCGAAAGGCTTTCACACGATCCTCAGACCGGCGCTCGACATGCTGCGCGCGAGAGGCGTGAAGTTCCAGGAGCACTTCGCGGACCGGCAGGTGCGGCATATCCCGCACAGCCAGATGCCGGCTTATTACAACTCGCTCGACTTGCTGATCTGCTGCTCGGAAGCCGAGGGAACGCCCAATCCGGTTCTCGAAGCCATGGCGTGCGGCGTACCGGTGATTTCGACCAATGTGGGCATCGTGTCCGAAGCACTCGGGCCGCGCCAGCAGGAGTTCATCCTGAAGGAACGGTCGGCCGAATGCCTCGCCGAAGCCATCGAGAAGCTCACCGTCGACCGGCACCGGCTCAAGGAACTGTCTGACGAGAACCTTCAGAGCATCCGTAGCTGGGACTGGAGCGTGCGCACGCAAGCGTATCGCGAGTTCTTTCGCGGCGTCCTGGAGCGGGCCGGCAAGCTGCGTTAAAGGAAACCGCTGGGAAAGCGCTCGGAAAGCGCACGCGCGCCGACGCTTCGGCGCGCGTGTTCCGGCGGCAGTCGATGCGCGCCGTCAGGCCCTCAGGCGTCGCTTCACTGCCCGGGCGGCCTTGGCTGCCTTCAGCATCAGCGCCAACGCCCAAGGCGCGCCGTGCCGCAACTTCTGCTGCAACCGCAGTGCGAGGAACACCGCGCGGCTTCGCTCGAAGTACGCAATCCGCGCACGCGCCGCGTCGAGTTCCTCTTGCAGACTGCCGGTGTCGGCCACGGCGGGAATGGCGCCTTCCATGGCGTACAGCGGCAGACGCGACTGACCCAGCGACAACGCCTTCTTGCGCAAAAGATCGTGATAGAGCGCGCGATGGCGCGCGAGGCGTTCCTTGGAATGGAACATCGACTCGCTGCGCCGGCGATAGAAAAAGTGGATGCCGTTCGTCACGATGAAACGCTTGCCGAGCATCACCGCGCGCATATAGATGTCCCAGTCCTCGTAGGCCTCGAGTTCCTCCCGGTAGCCGAGTTCGCGCAGCACGCGGGTACGCGCCACGCAGGTCGCCGTCGAGAAGCGGTTCTCCAGCATGCCCACTGCACGCGCTTCGCCATAGAACACGGCGTAGTCGGCAAAGCCGACGCGCTGGCCGATGCGTCCTTCCTCGGCGTCGTGAAAGAACCCGGTCTGCGGCACGACGAAGTCGTAGTCGGGGCGACGCATCAAAGCCCGCACCGCAAGCTCGATGAATCCGGGACCGATCAGGTCGTCGGCATCGAGCGTCAGCACATACTCGCCGCGCACATGCGTCAACGCGACGTTGCGCGTGGCCGCAAGACCAAGGTTCATCTCGTTGCGCACGATCCGCAGGCGCTCGTCCACGCCTTCCAGACGCTCGACGGTCAGCCGGCTGAGGCTGTCGGTCGAGCAATCGTCCACGACCACGATCTCTACGTTGGCGTAGGTCGAAGCCAGAATGGAGTCGATGGTGCGCAGCAGATAGCTTCCGAGATTGAAGTGCGGCACGACGACCGAGACGAGCGGATTGCGCTCGCCCTCCGCGCCTGTGGCATCGGCCGGGCGCGCGGCCGCGTTGCCGCGCCGCCGCTCGGGCGCGATCGTCCACGGCGCGGGCGTGACGGGCAGGCGCACCACCTCGCGTGCGCCGCCCGTCACCGCCCGGCCCAGCGAGCGGGCGAGACCGGCAGCCGTTCCGTCGAATTTGACGCAGTTGACGCCGTCTATCCACGGGGAGCCGTCACCGAACGCGGGGTTAGCATTGTTGAGCACGCAGATCCCGCCGGATAGCGACGCTTCGTAGGCCGACAGACAAAACGACTCGAAGGAGGACGACGTCACGCACACGGAACGCGAAACGATCGCCTCTCGCTCGGCGGCGCTCAGCGCGGCGTGAAACGTGAAACGCTGCCTGAGATCCGCCGGAATCATGCGCCGGATGCGCTCCAGATAGACTTCGTCCGTCGTGTGGGCCGCGAACACGATGGAGCCGCGATAGTCCGGAGACGCCCGGAGAAATCCGCAGCATCCGCGCACGAACATTTCCGGCCGCTTCAGATGCTGGATCTTCGACGAAAACACGATGTGCGTGTCGAGCGAAGGCTCGATAGAACGCGCCGCGACCTTGCCGCTGTCCAGCAGCACCGGCGAGGCATGCTGGCACAGGCGCGGGAACCACTGCTCATCGGGGAAAGCGAAGAAGGTCTGGATGGCGCGTGCCACCTCGGGCAATTGCGCGACGACCAGATCGCAATCAGCCAATGCCTTGCGCTCGAGGTCGAACACCACGAGGCCCTGCCGGTTCGCCGGCCGGTTGTCGACATCCAGCAGCAAACTATCCGCCGTATGAAGCCTGACCGCCAGCACCGTGTCCTGGAACGCCGTGCCCAGCAGCTTTTCCTGAATGCTCGCGAAACCTAGGCCGCCCCAGTCCGGAAACTCCACGTATTCGATGCGCGGCACTTCATCGGCGAGCCGGCGCAATCCCTGCATCGCCCTGACCGAGAGCCAGTGCCATTCGGAATCGGTGAACGCCCACGCCGGGGGATAGGTCGTTCCGTCGTTGTCTGCGAGGCGATAGTTTTCCGGCGACGCCACGACGAGCCTGACGCGCGGATACAGCGCGGCGAAGCGTGCCGCGTCCAGCTGTTCTCCGACCCAGACGACAGCCGTGTCGTCCAGCTCCGCCTCGGTCGAAGTAGAGATCATGTTCGAGATGGATCGCCCGATCCCGCCATGGGTGAACGGATACAGCTCTGTGGTGACGAATACTCTCATGGGGCCTAAATCAAATCTCAAGGAATTCCAGGTACCGCGCGCGCGACAGTTCGAGCAAGGCGCCGCGATAGTCCGACATGACGTCTTGCAACTCGCTCGCGCCGACGCTCAGCACCTCGTCGATGCGCCGCCGCACGTCGTCGACGCTCATGGGATTGTCGACCGCCGTCAGGCGCACATAGGCGTGGTCCTCCAGCCCGTCGAGGAACAGCGGCCCGCGCACGCACGGGGTCCCGACCGACATCGACTCGAGGTCCACCATCGGATGGCAGTCGATGGTCGTGACGTTGAGCACGATGTCCATCGACGCCATCATCTCGAGCATGCTCGTATGGTCGCGGTATGCGGCCTTCGTGACCTTCGGCGCGAGCCATTTCGGCAAGTCGAAGTTCTTGGCGACGACATGGACTTTCTCCACGCGATCCACGCATTGGGCGGCGAGCACGTTGGTCGCGAGGTTCTTGCGCAGGTCGTTCCACGACGGCGCGAGCGCATGGCAGCGTTCATGGCGTACCGTGCGGCCGGCTATGTTGCGGCTTGCGAAGCGCGGCGGCATGTTCACCAGTTGCGGCGCGAAGTTGCGTTCGCCGACGATCGGTCCCAGCCCGCGACGGATCGCGCTGAAGCGGCGCACCTCGCCGTCTCGCGCCATCTGAATGGCGCGATGCGCGAAGCGACGCTCGTCGTCCCACACCCACTGTGTCGTGGTGCCGTGCCAGACCAGGTATTGCTGGTCGAAGCCCGTGCTGGCGAGTGCACGCGACAGCCCGTACATCGGATCGGAGATGCCGTGCAGCACGAGCTTCCGGACGCCATGCTCTTCGAGCAGCGCGATGATCCGCTCGATCTCCGGGATCGGAATCGGGTTCGCGGACGGGATGGACAGCTTCCATCCGGGAAGCGCGCCGACCGCCGAGCGCATGCCGACCCAGTCTTCATGGAAGATGTGGCACACGCATGCGAAGCGTTCGTCGGCATTCGCGTACATGGTGTCGCGGATCGCCTGCCATTCGAATGAGGTTGCATGCGGGAAGGCACGCTCGAAGCTCTTTTGCGCAGAGTCGTCGCCGGCTTCGACGGCATCGGGTGCGAGCGGCGCTTCGGCGTGTGCCTGCATCAGCGTGCGCTGCAGACGCATGCGCATTCGCTGCGCGCGTGCCAGCGTGTCGCGCTCGCCCGAAAGGGCGGTGATGAGCTTTTGCTGCTCCTCGATCTGCCTGCGCTGCTCCGCGATGACGCGCGACTGCATTTCGCTTTGCTCCGCGACATCGTGAAGTTGCCCTTCCACCGATGCGACGTCGCGATGCTCCAGTTCGCTCTCGAGCCCTTTGAGGGCGACGCGCAGACGCGGCAGACTCAGGCGCAGGCGTTCGTCGTCGGCGAGCGGCCGCGCTACGCCTTCGCGGTCGATGATCCGCACGTTGCGGCCGTGTGTGCCGCTCGGGCGAACCAGGTAGACGTCGTGATCCGGAATCTGACCATGAAACACGTCGATGTCATAAGCCCGCGCCAAGTCGCCCACGTAGTCATGAAGCCAACAGCCGGCGTGCCAGTTGTTCTCCTTCAGTTCGAAGGGAACCATCTGGTTTTCGATGAGGAGCAGATACCCGTCCGGCTTGAGCAGCGACGCCATGTCGGAAATGAGCCGGCTGGCATCTTCCTGCGCGTTGTGAATCAGCACGGACACCGTGAACACGATGTCGAAGCGGCGCCCCCCGAACGCCTCCGGCGCGCTCGGCGCCACGCGCACTGCATGCGAGGCATCGAAACCGGCGGGCGGATCGTCCAGGAGTTCGCGCGTCATCTCCGCAGAGAAGTCGTATCCGTGATAGGCGACGAACGGCAACGGCGCGAGCGCACGCGCCATGCGGCCGAAGCCGCACCCGAAGTCCAGTACTTCCACCGGTCTGCCGAGACGTTCGCTACGTTCTTTCAGGTGAGCGGCGACCCACGCTTCCTGTTCCCGATAGTTGGCGTTGCCAAGCGCTGTTCGCCCTTCCTGCTGGCGACGATAGGCAGCGCCGACCTGGCCTTGCCAGTAGTCGTGATTCACCCCTGACATACCCTTTTCCATGTGTTTCCGACCAAAAAGAATGCCTACAGCTTAGCCTAAGCGCCGCGCCGCCCACGTAGGAGCCTGACGATTCGTCTTAGAGCCGCGGTCATCCAGCGCGGAAGGCGGTCTGCCTGCGCCCGCAACGCGAGTGCGGCCTGCACCACCACGCTTTGCTCATAAGCAGCCAGACGGGCGCGCAGATGGTCGGGCGACTCGCCCCGCCCTGCGCCGCTGCCCGCTTCCAGCAGATACATCGGCAGGACGTTGCGGCCTACCGTGATGGTCTTGTCGCGCAGGATGTCGTGATAGTAAAGAGCGAGACGCTGCATCGCGGCCTCGCCGTGAATCATCGAAGACTGCCGCCGCCGGTAGTAGAAGTGCACGGCATTCGTCACGACGAAGCGCGTTCGCGACATCACGGCGCGCAGGTACAGGTCCCAGTCTTCATAGGCGCTCAACGACTCGTTGTATCCGAGCGAGCGGAACGCCTGCACGCGTCCCATGATGCACGCGGTCGAGAAGCGGTTGAGGAAGAATCCCGACGCCCGCGCTTCTCCGACAAAGGTCAGGCATTGCGTCCACGGCGCATTGGCCGGATCGGCGTCGGGAGCGTCATCGAAGTACGCGGTCTGAGGGACAACGAAGGATATTGCCGGATGCCGCGCCAGCGCGCCCACGGCGATCGCGATGAACGCCGGGTCGATCAGATCGTCGGCGTCGAGCGTCAGCGCATATTCACCGCGCGCGTGGGCGAGCGCGAGATTGCGCGTCGCAGCGAGCCCGCGATTGAGCGGCGATTCGACGACGCGCACGCGCGGATCGTTCCGCCGCGCGAGTTCGGCGACGGCTTCGCGGCTGTGCGGATCGGTCGATGCGTCATCGACGACGACGACCTCGATGTTCGGATAGCGCGCGGCGAGCGCATTGTCCACGGTCTGCGCGAGGTATGCGCCCAGGTTGTGATGCGGAATCAGCACACTCGCGAGCGGCGACGTATCGCCTTCGACGCGCGCCCCGCTTACGCCCTTCGACGCTTGCGGCAGAGCGTTTCGCGCCGTCGCGCGGACCACCGCGAGCGAGGAGCCAGCGTCGAACACACGCTTCAGCGCACTGCACAGGCCCGCCGGCGTGCCATCGAATTTCGTGCAATCGACGCCGTCGCGCCAGGGCGACGCATCGGAGAAGGCGGGGTTCGCCGCGTTGAGGACACAGAGCGCGCCCGACATCGACGCCTCGTAAGCCGCGAGACAAAACGACTCGAACGTTCCCGGAAAAACGCAGACCGAGTCCTGAATAAGCGCATGCCGCGTGGCGCTGTCTGCGTGTGTGTCGAACGCGAATCGCGCGGCCAGTTCGGGCGGAACGAGCCGTTTGATCTCGTCGAGGTAGGCGCCGTCGGGCGCCATCGCCATCAAATGCACGGTTCCGCGATAAGCCGGCGTGTCGCGAAGAAAGTCGCAGCAGCCGCGAACGAACACGTCGGGCCGCTTGATGCGCTGGATCTTCGACGAGAACAGGATCGGCGTCTCGGGGCCGGGCGTGATCGATGACGATGCGGGCGCACCGTGATCGAGCAGGACGGGCGGCGCATCGATGATGAGCCGCGGAAGCCACTCGCTATCGTCAAAATCGAAGAACGACTGCATTGCGCGCGCCGTCGCGTCGACCTGGCCGATGACCACATCGCAGTCCGCCAGCGCCTTGCGCTCGAGGTCGTACAGCGCGAGGGACGCGGCGTCGACGGGCTTGCTTTCCGTCGCGCTCAGCATGCTGTCGGACGTGTGCAGGCGGACCGCGAGCGTCGCTTCCTGAAAAGCGAGTCCGAGGCGCTTTTCTTGCGCCGACGCGAAAGCCGAGCCTCCCCAGTCGGGAAATTCGACGTAATGCAGAGGACCTTCGGCGCGCTCGAGGCGTTTGAGCACCTGCATGACGCGAACCGAGTCCGCGTGCAGAGCATGTGTCGTGTAGTGCTCGGCCTGCGGATAGCGAAAGCCGTCTTCGCGTAGTGCATAGGTTTGCGGCGACGCATCGACGAGCAGCACGCCCGGAAAGCGCGCGGCGAAACGCGCCGTATCCAACGGGTCGCCGAGATAGACGACAGCCGGACGTTCGTCCCCGGCAACTGCAGCCGAGTCGAGTATGTTCGCGATCACGCGGCCGATGCCGCCCGGTGTGAACGGGAAAAGCTCGCGCGTGACGAAAACCTTCATCCCCGGCATAAGGCTCCCGAACCCTCGACGATCAGACCGCGCGGATCAAACCCGCCGCACATTCTTTACCGTTCCATGCTCCAGCTCGACGATCACGTTGCAGAGATCTTCGATGATCTGCGCGTTGTGCGAGGCGAGCACGAGGATGTCGGCCTTGCCGACGAACTCCTTCATATGCGTCTCCGCCTTCTGCACGAAACTGGCGTCGCCGACGCTCAGCCATTCGTCCATGAGAAGAATGTCGGCATGTACGCTCGTGACGATCGCGAACGCGAGGCGCAGGACCATACCGCTCGAGTAGGTTCGCACCGGCATATTGAGGTAATTGCCGAGTTCCGAGAATTCCGCGATCTGCGGTGTGAGTCGCAGCATCTCGGCCTTCGAGGCGCCGAGGATCAGCCCGCGCAACACGATGTTCTCGTATCCGGTCGCTTCGTAGTCGAGCCCGAGCGTCAGATCGAGCAGGCTCGTCACACGTCCTTCCGAGAGAAACGACCCGGTGCTCGGCTCATAGATGCCTGCGAGAAGGCGCAGCAGCGTCGTCTTGCCGGCGCCGTTATGACCGACGAGACCCACGCGGTCCCCCGCCGCGACCTCGAGACTGACGTCCCGGAGCGCCTCGACCACGGTCAGCTTACGGCTGTCGGCGGCAATGCGTCCGCCTGTCGCGGCGGAGAGCATCATCTGTTTGAGCGAGCGGTTTCCCGCACCGTAGACCGGCAGGTTCAGGCTGCAATGATTCAGTTTGAGAAATGCCATGGACTAGATCCAGAACGCGATGCGAGAGCGAAAGCGAACAAAAAGCGGAATGGCGATCGCGTAGAGGACGAGCGTCGTGAGGCAGGCGCCGGTATAGATTCTTGGATCGAGCCCCGCGCCGTACATCGGTGCACGCACGAGTTCGACGAACATGTAGAGCGGGTTATAGTCCGCCACATAGGCGCGGTGCCCGAGCGCCGTGGGCTTCCAGAAGATCGGAGTCAGAAAGAAAGCGAGCTGCACGACGCTTCCGACGATCGGCTGCATGTCGCGAAACCGCGCGCAGAAGATGCCGAGAATCATGCAGAGCGGCACGGCCGCAAGCACGATGATGATCAGTCCTGGGATGGCCATTAGCCATTCGAGGCGCGGCGCAATCTTGAGAAAAATCATCACTGGCACGTAGGCCAGAATATTGTGAGCGAAGAACAGCACGTTCCGGTACACGGTGCGGAATACGTGCAGGGTGATAGGCAGACGCACCGATCGCACAATGCTGTCCGCGCCGATGAAGACCATGCACCCATCGAGGATGAGCGTGGAAATGAGTCCCCATGTGATGATGCCGAGCGCGAGGTAAGGGACGAACTCCTCCGTGCTGATATTTAACAGCGCGCCGTATAAGGGACCCATGCCCGCTATGGTCACGACCATCGTCAGCGTGATCCAGAACGGGCCGAGGAAGGAGCGCCGGTAGCGTTGGCGGATGTCCTGCCAAGCGAGCGTCGACCAAATCGGATGGGCGTGCAGACCGTCAAGCGCGTCGCGCCCGGCAAGGACGACTCTTGTTTCGCCGCCTCGCACCGAAATTTTTCGTTGCATCGTAAGATTTGATCCTTTCATTGCTGAATCGGTTTCAGCGGTGCGCCGTGGTGGCCGTAGCGCGCGATCCGCACGCAGCGAGTACGGTCTTTCGTGCCGGACGCGAGGGGACGCGCGGCTGCGCCCGACGGTCCGCCGGCGGAATTTCGACCGGATGTCGAGGCCGTATTGTAATGGCGGCGGCCTCGAAGTTCCAACGCAGGCGGACAAGCCGCGTCGGCAGCCGCACGCTTGTGCCGCGCCTCCCGAGCGCAAGAACCGGTCCGGTATAATCACCGATCCGCCCGAGCATGGCGCGGCGATCGCAGACGAACGCCGCTTTTCACCGTCAATGACTGAACGAACCCCGCGCGACGCCTTGTCGTCGACGCAAGAGAGCGAAAGCACGTACGGTGCAGCGCCTGTCTCCGCCACGCCCGCACGGCGCATCGCGGAATTGGAAGCGGCCATCGCAGAATTGCGAGCCGCGCTCGCCGCGAGCGAACGCGCAAGCGTTGCCGCCGAGGCGAAGGTGCAAGAGCAGAAAAAGACCATCGAGTTCCTCGAAGGCGAACTTACCGCGCTGCGAGTCTCCCTTTCCTGGCGTGTCACCGCGCCGCTGCGCTCGGCGTCGGTGCGCGCGCGCCAGGCCGACCGCACATGGCAATCCCTGGCAAGGCACGTTCGCATGCGAGGCGGCGTGGGGCCTGCGCTCTCGCATTACTACGCCATCTTTCGGAAGGAAGGGGTGGACGGTATCCTGCGCCGCAGCCGGCGTATCCTCGCGAGCGAGTCCTTCGCCGACGATGCCGCCGCGTATCAGCGCTGGATCGAACGTCACGACACCATCGATGACGCAAAGCGCGCCCTGCTGCGCGACAAGCTATCGGCACTCGCGAAACAACCGCTCATCTCCGTTCTCGTGCCGACGTACAACAGCGACGTCACGTTGCTTCGCGCGATGATCGAATCGGTGCAGGCGCAGATTTATCCGCATTGGGAACTCTGCATCGCCGACGATGCTTCCACGCGCCCGGAAGTCATCGCCACGCTTCGCGAATACGCGTCGAGCGATGCGCGCATCAAGCTCTCGCTGCGCGAACAAAACGGCCACATCTCGGAAGCGAGCAACAGCGCGCTTGCGCTGGCAAGCGGCGAATACGTCGCCTTGCTCGATCACGACGACCTGCTTCCTGAGCACGCGCTTCTGATGGTCGTGCAGGCGATCAACGCACATGCGTCCGCACGCCTCTTCTACAGCGACGAGGACAAGCTCACGCCGGAAGGCCAGCGCACCGAGCCGTACTTGAAGAGCGACTGGAATCCCGAGCTTTCCCTTGTACAGAATCTGTTCTCGCATCTCGGCGTCTACGAAACCGCGCTCGTGCGGCAGGCGGGCGGCTTCCGCAAAGGCTTCGAAGGCAGCCAGGACCACGACCTGGCGCTACGGTGCGTGACGATTGCGGGTCACGCGGCAGTGCACCACATTCCGCACGTCCTGTATCACTGGCGGATCGTGCCGGGAAGCACTGCAGGCTCCGGAACCGAGAAGCCCTATGCGCTCGCGGCCGGCATCCGCTCGGTGGAGGAACACTTGGCGCGAACGGGGGTAGCGGGCACGGTCACGCAGCTCGCGAGCGACGTCGGCATCATGCGCGTGCGCTACGCCGTGCCGACGCCGGCTCCGCTCGTGTCGATCGTCATTCCGACGCGCGACGGCGTTGCACTGCTGCGCCAGTGCATCGAAAGCGTCTTCGCGAAAAGCACGTATCCGAACTTCGAGATCATCGTCGTCGACAACGGCAGCGTGCAACCCGAAACGCTCGCCTACTTCGACGTGCTGCGGTCGCGGCCCAACGTGCGCGTCGTGCGCGATGACCGCCCGTTCAACTTCTCGGCATTGAATAATGCGGCGGTGACCCTCGCGAACGGCGAGTTCGTGTGCCTGCTGAACAACGACATCGAAGTCATCACGCCGGACTGGCTCGAGGAAATGGTGTCGATCGCCGCGCAGCCCGGCAACGGCGCAGTGGGCGCGTGCCTCTGGTATCCGAACGACACGCTGCAGCATGGCGGCGTCGTGCTCGGCCTCGGCGGCGTGGCCGGCCATATGCATTACAAGATGCGGCGCGGGCTGTTCGGCTATTTCGGCCGCGCCGTCGCCACGCAAAATCTTTCCGTCGTAACTGCCGCGTGTCTCGTCATTCGGAAGTCGATCTATGAAGAAGTCGGCGGACTGGACGAAGATTTCGCCGTCGCGTTCAACGACGTGGACTTTTGCATCCGCGTGCGCAACGCCGGCTATCGCAATGTGTGGACGCCCCACGCGGAGCTTTACCATCACGAATCGGCGACGCGCGGATCAGACATGGCGCCCGAGAAGTTCCAGCGATTCCAGCGCGAAGTTAGGCTGATGGAGAGCCGCTGGGGCGACTCGCTTCTATGCGATCCGGCGTGGAATCCCAACCTTTCGCTCGATACGTCGAAGCGCCCGTTCGCGCTCGCAGACGAACCGCGCATCGGACAGTTCGACTGACTACGCGGTGCCTTTGCGCCGCGTCGACCGGCCGGTCAGCGGTCCCATGCGTCCGACCATACCGTGCCAGAGGCCGCGACACGCCATCTTCACGTGCGTCGCGCCATCCGGCGTGAAGCACGCGTAGATCACGATGCGCACCGGCAGCTTGATAAGCTCGGTCGACTTCCACGTGCACGGCACGTAACCGCGCTTGAGCAACGCCACGGCGTTCCTGAATAGGTAGTAGTGGCGCACCGCGCTGTGCATCGGGTAATTGCGGCCGAACGCGCGGATCGGTTCGTCGCCCAGTTCGTGACGCATACCTATCCAGGGCACGCCGAGCACGCGAAATCCGCGCGACTTCGCGCGCATACACCATTCGGTATCGACGAAATCGATGAAAAGCGAGTCGTCCATCGGGCCGATGTCGCGCCAATACGCAAGGTTCACGCACGAGCCGGACGTGATGAGAAAGTCCACGTCGATCGGTACGTCGCCGTGCGGCATCACGCGTTCCAGACGGAAATAGCCGAAGCGGACAAACGGGGCGAGCCCGCGCAGACGCGCATCTTCATAGGCTGGTCCGACGAGCGCGACGGGTTCGCCGCGCTTGTTGGCCGCTTGCGCGACGTCCGCCAGTCCGGTGATCAGTTCGAGCGTGGAATCGCTATCCTGGTCGAACAGCATGGCCAGCCTGAAGCCGTCCGCAATCAGCGATTCGATACCCTGGTTCAGCGCCGTGGCAATGCCGAGGTTCTCGTGATTCGGCAAGTAGACGATCGACGCGTCGAGCTGCGCGCTGATGCGCTCGCTGGCTTCGCGCCCCGGCGTGTTGTCCACGACGACGCAGCGGCACCATTGCGCAAGCCGATTCGCCCGCTCGATACAACCGGCGTCCGGGTTGTAGAACACGACGACGGCGCCAAGCTGCGCGAGACGCGGATCGGCGAGCCGCGAGACGTTCGACGGCGCTTTCAATTGGATGCCAGGCAAAGGCGCAGCGCCTCGCGCCAGTCCGGCGGCACCAGTCCGAAAGCACGCGTCAGCCGGGCGCCGTCCAGCCGCGAATTGGCCGGCCGGCGCGCGGGCGTCGGGTACTCGGAAGACGGGATGGGAACGACTCGGGGCGGCGTCGCGAGCCCCGACTCCTCGAAAATCGCTTGCGCGAATCCTGCCCACGACGTGGAGTCGCGCGCAGTCAGGTGATACAGACCGCCCTTCTCCCGCGCCCATTCGGACCACGCAAGCCGGCTGCCGATGCCCTGCGCGATGATCGATGCCGTCAGTGCCGCAATCGTGGCAGACCATGTCGGCGCGCCCCACTGATCGGCGACGATGCGTAACTCCTCACGTTCGCGCGCGAGCTTCAGCATTGTCAGCAGGAAATTGCGGCCCCGCTGGCCGTACACCCAACTCGTCCGGAAGATCAGATGCGCCGCACCGGAAGCGGTGACGGCCCCTTCGCCCGCCAGCTTGGTCGCGCCGTAGACGTTCTGCGGGTTCGTCTCGTCGGACTCGCAGTAGGCTTCGGGCTTCGTGCCATCGAAGACGTAATCGGTCGAATAGTGAACCAAAAGCGCACCGAGCCGCTTCGCTTCTTCGGCAAGCACCGCGGGCGCCTCCGCGTTGATTGCCCGCGCTGCCTCCGGCTCGGATTCGGCCTTGTCGACTGCTGTATAGGCGGCGGGGTTGACGATCACGTCCGGCCGCACGGAGTCGATACAGGCGCGAATGCTCGCGGGACTGGCCAGATCGAGCGCGTCGCGGTCTGCGGCGACGATGCGGCCGAAACCCTGCAGCGCGCGACGCAATTCGAAACCGACTTGTCCGTTGACGCCAGTGACGAGAATGGTGCGATTGACTGCTTGCGTCATGAGATGTCCAGTTGCGCCGGGCGCATTTTCAGGCGAAGACTTCGGCTTGCGCGAGGCCCTTGCCCGCCGCGTCCTTGGCCGCGAGAACGGGCTCGAAGTCAATCGGCCATTCGATGCCGATGTCTGGATCGTTCCACACGATGCTGCGCTCGTGCGCCTGAAACCAGTAGTCCGTCGTCTTGTAGAGAAATTGCGCCGTCTCCGACAGCACGACGAACCCGTGCGCGAAGCCCGGCGGCACCCACAGCTGCCGATGATTGTCCTCCGACAGCGTCACGCCGACCCACTTGCCA
Source organism: Caballeronia sp. LZ062 (assembly GCF_031450785.1). Classification (NCBI taxonomy): domain Bacteria; kingdom Pseudomonadati; phylum Pseudomonadota; class Betaproteobacteria; order Burkholderiales; family Burkholderiaceae; genus Caballeronia; species Caballeronia sp. LZ062. The sequence goes on along the minus strand of NZ_JARTWB010000002.1, from coordinate 371,561 downwards.
AAGTTCGGCGAGCTCTTGCGGATGTCGACGGCCACGTCGAACACTTCGCCTTCGACCACGCGCACGAGCTTGCCCTGTGCATGCTCGATCTGATAGTGCAGCCCGCGCAGCACGCCTTTTGCCGAACGCGAGTGGTTGTCCTGCACGAAATCGACGCCCGCTTGCACGTGCTCGGCGAAATCCCGCGCGTTGAAGCTCTCGTAGAAGAAGCCGCGCGCATCGCCGAAAACTTTCGGCTCGATGATCTTGACTTCTGGCAGCGCGGTAGCGGTTACCTGGATGGCCATGCGACTTGGTCCTTCGGAAGATTGAGCAGATATTGACCGTACGCGTTCTTCGAGAGCGGCTTTGCCAACGCAAGCAGTTGCTCGTCGTCGATCCATTGCTTGCGATACGCGATTTCTTCGGGGCAAGCCACAACCAGTCCCTGCCGTCTCTGCAGCGTCGCGATGAACGTCGCCGCTTCGATCAGCGAGTCGTGCGTGCCCGTGTCGAGCCACGCGTATCCGCGCCCCATGATCTCCACGTTCAGCTTCTGCTCTTGAAGGTAGCGCGAGTTGACATCGGTGATTTCGAGTTCGCCGCGCGCGGAGGGTTTGATGTCCGCAGCGATGTCGCACACCTGGTTGTCGTAGAAATACAGACCCGTCACCGCGTAATTGGAACGCGGCTTTGCAGGCTTCTCTTCGATCGACAGCGCGCGAAAGCTCTGGTCGAACTCCACGACGCCGTAACGCTCAGGGTCATGCACGTGATACGCGAACACGGTGGCGCAGTCGGTACGCGCGTCGGCGCTCGCGAGCTGCTTCGCGAGATCGTGCCCGTAGAAGATGTTGTCGCCGAGAATGAGCGCCGAAGGGTCGTTGCCCACGAACGCCTTGCCGATGATGAACGCCTGGGCAAGCCCGTCCGGGGACGGCTGAACTGCATACTGGATGTTCATGCCCCACTGGCTGCCGTCGCCGAGCATCGACTCGAAACGCGGCGTGTCTTGCGGCGTCGAAATGACGAGAACGTCACGAATGCCCGCGATCATCAGCGTGGACAGCGGATAGTAGATCATCGGCTTGTCGTACACGGGCAGCAGCTGCTTCGAAACCGCATGGGTGATCGGATAAAGCCGCGTGCCGGACCCGCCGGCGAGAATAATGCCTTTGCGCGCCATGCCCTGCTCCTTACGCCCGCTGCGCGTAGTTGGTCTCGACCCACTTCCGGTATTCGCCCGAAGCCACTTCGTCGGCCCATTCCTGGTTGTCGAGATACCACTGAACGGTCTTCGCGAGGCCCGTCTCGAACGTCTCCGCCGGCTTCCAGCCGAGTTCTCGTTCGAGCTTGCGCGCGTCGATGGCGTAACGGCGGTCATGTCCGGGACGATCCGTCACGTACGTGATCTGATCGCGGTACGAACCGCTCGCCTTCGGCTTCTTTTCGTCCAGCAGATCGCACAGCGTATGCACGACTTGAAGATTCTTCTTCTCGTTCCAGCCGCCGACGTTATACGTCTCGCCAGGCTTGCCGTTGGCCAGCACTTCGCGAATCGCGGCGCAATGGTCGCCGACGTAGAGCCAGTCGCGCACATTCTGCCCGTCGCCGTACACAGGCAGCGGCTTGCCGGCGAGCGCGTTTGCGATCATCAACGGAATCAGCTTTTCGGGAAACTGGTACGGACCGTAGTTGTTCGAACAATTCGTCGTCAGAACCGGCAGGCCGTAGGTGTGGTGATACGCGCGGACCAGATGGTCCGAGCCGGCCTTGGTGGCGGAATACGGGCTGTTCGGCGCGTAGGGCGTGGTTTCGGAGAACTGCGGGTCGGTCGCGGAGAGCGAGCCGAAGACTTCGTCCGTCGAAACGTGCAGGAACCGGAACGCCTGCTTCTGCGCTTCGGGAAGCGTGCTCCAGTACATGCGCGCGGCTTCCAGCAATGTGAAGGTGCCGACGACGTTCGTCTGCACGAAATCGGCCGGACCGTGAATGGAACGATCCACGTGGCTTTCCGCGGCGAAGTGCAGAATGGCGCGCGGCTTATGGCTGGCCAGCAGTTGGTCGATGGCGGCGCGGTCGCAGATGTCGGCACGCGCGAACACGTGTCGGGCGTCGTCCTTCAGCGATTTCAGCGTGCCGAGATTGCCGGCGTACGTCAGCTTGTCGACGTTGAGCACGGGCTCGTCGGAGCCTTTCAGCCAGTCCAGAACAAAATTCGCGCCGATGAAACCGGCACCGCCCGTCACGAGGATCATAGACACCCTTTGCCTGCTCTTTTGCACGCCGCCAAAACGCGCTCAGTCAGTCTGTGGAAAATATTGCTGAACCGGACGCCACGATGCATTGGACGCGAGGCGCGCGGTTCTGTTTTGATCAGCCGAAGATTATAAAGCCATGCCTTGCAAAAACTACGCGTCTAACAACTTGATACAGCTAGTCATTTACCGTTGCAGCGGCACTGAACGACAGATGCCGGCATCGCGTTTTTTTAATCACCGGCATAATTTGTCGAACTGCATTCAACGTGCTTCCGGCGCGCGAGATCACGAACCGCGTCGCAACTCCGAATCGATCAATGACTGACGCCCTATCCGCAAGCCTCGCCGTCTCGTCCGCCCCGCTCGTCTTCGGCGATCTCCAGGGCTGCTGCGATCCGTTCCATCGGTTGCTGAAGAAAGCCGCGCCCGATGCCGACACGCCGCTATGGTTCGCGGGCGACCTCATCAATCGCGGCCCGAAGTCGCTAGAAACGTTGCGCGAAGTGATCGCGCTGGGGGATCGCGCGACGGTGGTGCTCGGTAATCACGATCTGAACTTACTCTCCGTCGCGGCGGGCCTGCGCAAGCCCAAGAAAGGCGACACGCTCGACGACATTCTGGCCGCGCCGGATTCGGCCGATCTTATCGAATGGGTGCGGCACAAGCCCGTCGCGCATTTCGAGGACGGCGCGCTGATGGTTCACGCGGGCGTCTTGCCGCAATGGGACGTGACGATGACGCTCGAAGTCGCGCACGAACTCGAAACCGCGTTGCGCGCGCCGGACTGGAAGGAAACGCTCGCGCAGTTGTACGGCAACGAGCCGCATCGCTGGGACGACTCGCTCAAGGGCATCGACCGCCTGCGCGTGATCTACAACGCGCTCACGCGCATCCGCTTTTGCACGGCCGAAGGCGCGATGGAGTTCGCCAGCAACGGCGGGCCGGCCACCGCGCCGCCCGGCTACCTGCCGTGGTTCGACGTGCCGGACCGCCGCACGCGGGACGCGACCATCGTTTTCGGCCACTGGGCTGCGCTCGGCCTGATGATCCGCGACGACGTGCTCTGCCTCGATTCCGGCTGCGTGTGGGGCAACAAACTCTCGGCGGTGCGGCTGACCAAAGACCCCGCGCAGCGCGTCGTCACGCAGGTGAGTTGCGCGATGAAGAAGTGATCGGCGGGGCTACCGGCGCTTCCATGACGACCGCCGGCGCACCGCGCATCCGCTCCAGCGCCGCCTGAACCGCCGCTTGCGCCTCGCTTGCGAGCAGCCGCCTGTCAGCGCCCGGCGCGAGCGGATCGCACACGTAGAGATGCGCGGTGATCGGCCCGCCGCGCAAGAGCGCATCGAGCGAATCGCTAAGCGACATGTCGCCGATATACGCTGGCGCCGTCGTCTGCACGCCGCGCGCGTCCTCGTACATGAGGCAGATGGGCTGCACGGGACACGACGCCGACACCGCCGCCTGAAACATGTTCGCGTGAAACGGCAGCAGCGAAACACCGTCGCTCGTGGTGCCTTCGGGGAACACGCACATTATCTCGCCCGCGACGAGCCGGTCCGCCAGTTCGTGCATGATGCGCTTCGCGTCGCTGCGCTTCTCGCGCTGCACGAACACCGTGCCAAGCTGTTGCGCGAGCCAGCCGACCACCGGCCACTGGCGAATCTCGGCTTTCGATACGAACGGCGTCGGCCGCCACGCGTTGATCACGTAGATATCGATCCAGGACACATGATTGCCGACGACCAGCACGCCTGCATCGAGCCGCGCTTCGTCGTTATGCACGACGAGCTTCATGCCCGCAAGCCGCAGCATCTCGAGCGACCACGCGCGGTTCATCGACATGCGTTCGCTCGCGGTCGCGTGGGGAAAGCGCCGCGCCACGATCCATGCGCCGTGCAGCAGATGGAGAGCGAGGCGCAGCTTGCGCAACATCGGCGTCATCGATCAGCGGCTTTCGTAGGCGAGATGCCCGCCGACGATCGTCGCGCGCACGCGAGCCGGCAACTCGTAGCCCAAAAACGGCGAATTGCGGCCTTGGCTCTTCAGCTTGCGCGGATCGACGCGCCAGGAAGCACCGGCGTCAAACAGGCAGATGTCCGCGAGCGCGCCCACGGCGATGCGTCCCGCCGGCAGCTTCAGCACATCGGCCGGCGCGGACGTGATGCGCGCGAGCGCCTTCGCGAGCGGCACGTTCGCCTCACGCGCCCACTTCACCGTCAGCGAGAGCAGCAGTTCCAGGCCGGTCGCGCCCGGCGTCGCTTCGGCGAAAGGCAGCAGCTTCTCGTCGTCGTCGAGCGGCGTGTGGTCCGAGCAGATCGCGTCGATGGTGCCGTCGTCCAGGCCCGCGCGAATCGCTTCGCGGTCGCGTTGCTGGCGCAGCGGTGGATCGAGGCGGAATTGCGAATCGAAGTAGCCGATGTCCACATCCGTCAAATGCACGTGGTTGATCGTGACGTCGCACGTCACGGCGAGCCCTTCGGCTTTGGCCGCCCGCACGAGCGCCACGCCCGCCGCCGACGACACATGCGACAGATGCACGCGCGCGCCCGTCACGCGCATCAGTTCGAAAATGGTATGCAACGCGATGGTTTCCGCCGACACGGGCACGCCCGACAGCCCGAGGCGCGACGCCACCGCGCCGCTCGCCGCCACGCCGCCCTTCGCCATGAACGCGTCCTGCGGGCGCAGCCAAACGGTGTAGCCGTAGGTCGTCGCGTATTGCAGCGCGCGCAGCAGCGTGCGCGTATCCACAATCGGGTTGTCCGCCTGCGAAAAACCGATGCAGCCGGCCTCCGTCAGCTCCACCATCTCGGTGATGCTCTCGCCCTTCAGCCCGACGGTCAGCGCGCCGAGCGGATACACATGCGCCTGATGCAGCTTCTGCGCGCGAAACTTGAGCATTTCGACGAGGCCCGGCTCGTCGAGCGTCGGATCGGTGTCGGGCGGGCAGACGAGGCTCGTCACGCCGCCCGCCATCGCGGCGGCCATTTCGGATTCGAGCGTCGCCTTGTGCTCGAAGCCCGGCTCGCGCAGGCGCGCCGACAAATCGACGAAGCCCGGCGCGATGTGCAAACCGTTGGCGTCGATGACCTTGGCCGCGCTGAAATCGGCAGGCGCCTCGCCGATGGCGACAATGCGTCCCGCCGCGATGAAAACGTCGTTACGCGTTTCGGTGCCGGCGGCCGGATCGATGATCGTGCCGCCTTGAATCTGGATCTTCATGTCGTTCTGATTAGTCGCTGTTGCCGGCCACAATGCCCATCACCGCCATGCGCACGGCGATGCCGAAGGTCACCTGATTCAGGATGACCGACTGCGGCCCGTCGGCCACTTGCGAATCGATTTCCACGCCGCGGTTCATCGGGCCGGGATGCATCACGATGGCATCCGGCGCGGCGAGCGCAAGCCGCTCGGGCGTAAGGCCCCAGCTCTTGAAATATTCCTGCGCGGACGGCAAAAGCGCGCCGCTCATGCGCTCGTTCTGCAGCCGCAGCATGATGATGACGTCCACGCCCTTCAGACCTTCGTCGAGGTTGTGGTAGACGTGCACGCCCATCTGGTCGAGGTTGCTCGGCAAGAGCGTGCGCGGCCCGATGGCGCGCACTTCGGGCACGCCCAACGTCGTGAGCGCATGAATGTCCGAGCGTGCGACGCGCGAATGCAGAATGTCGCCGACAATCGCCACGCGCAGCTTCGTGAAGTCGCGCTTGTAGTGGCGAATGGTGTACATGTCGAGCAGGCCCTGCGTCGGATGCGCGTGACGGCCATCGCCCGCGTTGATCACGTGCACGTGCGGCGCGCAGTGCTCGGCGATCAGATACGGCGCGCCGCTCGACGCATGACGCACGACGAACATGTCGGCGTGCATCGCGGAGAGATTGTTGATGGTGTCGAGCAGCGACTCGCCTTTGCTCGTTGACGACGCGTTGATGTTCAGATTCAGCACGTCCGCCGAGAGACGCTTCGCCGCGATTTCGAACGTGGTGCGCGTGCGCGTCGAGTTCTCGAAGAAGAGATTGAACACCGACTTGCCGCGCAGAAGCGGCACCTTCTTCACTTCGCGGTCCGTGACGCTCACGAACTGCTCGGCGGTATCGAGAATATGCGTGACGATGGCGCGCGGCAAACCCTCGATGGTCAGCAAGTGCTTCAGCTCGCCGTTTTTGGTGAGCTGCGGGTTGCCTTTGAGAAAGCCGTAGCGAAAGGTGTCGCTGGTCTTGTCAGCTTGCTGCGCGCCCGGTTCGGCTGCGCTCTGCGTGGCGGTGTTCATGGTGATCCAGGCGTTTCTTTGGGATGAGGCTGATGAGGCGCGGCGTGCGTAGCTGGCGTCAGTGCGTGCGCGGTTCGGTCGTGAAGCCGAACGTGCCGTCGTCGCGGCGCGCGAGCACGAGGTCTTCGTTTGCTGCGACGTCCACCATGCCGCCGGTGAAGCGCGCCGCGATCGGCATCTCGCGTCCGCCGCGGTCGGCGAGCACGGCAAAGTCGATGGCCGCGGGACGGCCGTAATCGTAAAGCTCGTTGATCGCCGCGCGCACGGTGCGGCCGGTGGAGAGCACGTCGTCGATCAAAAGAATGCGGCGGCCTTCGACTGCGAACGGCAGCGAAGTCGGGCTCGCCTGACTGTGCAGGCCCTTTTTCGCGTAGTCGTCGCGATGCAGCGCCACGTTGACCACGCCGAAATGCGGCGCGGCCAGGTCTTTCGCGAGCCGCTCGGCCAGCCACGCGCCGCCACTGTAGATGCCCGCGAGCGCCACGCCGTCTTTCGCCGCGAGCGACGCGCCGTACGCCGCGCGAATCTGTTCGACGAGCGCGCGATAAAGCGCCTCTGCGTCAATGGAACTCATGATCGTCCGGAAGTCCGTCGAGATATTGTTGAAGGATGACGCGGGCGGCTTCGGCGTCGATGCCGTCGAAGCGGCCACGCGCATTCGGACGCACGCCGCGTTCGCGCAGATCGGCTTTTGCGTCGACGGACGAATAGCGCTCGTCCACCCACTGCACCGGCACATTGAAACGGCCGTTCACCTGATTGCCGAAGCGTTTCGCGAGCGCGGTCATTTCGTGCGGCGTGCCATCCGGATGCATCGGCATGCCGACGACCACGGCATCCGGCTTCCACTCTTGCAAGAGCTTGCCGACTTCCCGAAAGCGATAGTCGCGGTCGCGGTTTTCCAGCACGGCGAGCGCCCGCGCGTTACGCGTCAACGTATTGCCGACGGCGACACCGATGCGCTTTTCGCCATAATCGAATGCCAGCAGCGTGGCTTCGCGGCTCATGCGTGCCCTGCTTCGCCGGAAAGCATGGAGCGCGACACGCCAAGCAGCGACAGCGCCGCTTCAAGACGGTCTTCGGCGGGCACATCGAAAATGATGCGCGAATCGGCTTCTACCGTGAGCCAGCCGTTCTTCGAGATTTCTTCTTCCAGTTGTCCCGCGCCCCAGCCCGCATGGCCGAGCGTCAGCAGGAAGCGCTCGGGGCCCTTGCCGCTCGCGACCGCTTCGAGCACGTCCTTCGACGTGGTCATGGCAAGCCCGCCCGGCACGCTCATGGACGAGCTGTACGCTTCGCCCTCGCCCGCTTCGTGCAGGACGAAGCCGCGCTCGGTCTGCACGGGACCGCCGAAATACACGGGCAAATGAACGAGCGGCTCGATCTCGAGCTTGAGGTCGATGCGGTTGAAAAGCGATTGCAGGTCGATGTCGGTCGGCCTGTTGATGACGAGTCCCAGCGCACCGCGATCGGTGTGATCGCAAAGGTAGACCACCGTTCCGGAAAACGTCGGATCGACCATGGACGGCATGGCGATCAGGAACTGGTTCGTCAAATTGATGCGATCGGAAGTCTTGGACATAATTCAGGATTTTAACAAAGGCGCTGCGAGATGGCCGACTTCGATGTGGGGCTCGTCTGGTTTCGGCGGGACCTGCGCGCGGCAGACAATGCTGCACTCTATCATGCGCTTACACGGTGCCGCCGCGTGCTGTGCGCGTTCGTTTTCGACCGCGAAATCCTCGATCCGCTGGCGCGAAACGATCGTCGCTTGCCGTTCATTCATGCGAGCGTGATCGAACTGGATCGCACGTTCCGGGCGGCCGGCGGCGCGCTGCTCGCGCGGCACGGCACGCCGCTCGACGCGATTCCCGCGCTCGCCCGTGAATGCGGGGCGAACGCCGTGTTCGTGAACCGCGACTACGAGCCGTCCGCAAAGGCCCGCGACGAAGCGGTCGCGCACAAGCTCGCGAGCGCGGACATCGCGTTCTTCGATTTCAAGGATCAGGCGATCTTCGACCGCGACGAGGTGCTGACCGGCAGCGCCAGGCCGTACACCGTCTTCACGCCGTACAAGCGCAAGTGGCTCGAAACGCTGACGCCCGACGCGTTGCAGCCGTATGCGTCCGAAGACCATCTACACGCGCTCGGCAAGCCGCCCGCGCAGGCGGACACGGGCATACCGACGCTTGCCGCGCTCGGTTTCGCCGACGCGCACGGCCCCGCGTTCCCCGCCGGCACGGTGGGCGCGTATGCGCTCTTCGACGAATTCCGCGACCGTATGGCCGATTACGACCGCACGCGCGACTTTCCGGCGGTCAAAGGCCCGAGCTACATGGGCGTGCACCTGCGGCACGGCACGGTGTCGATACGCGCGCTCGCCCGCGTGGCGCACGACGCGCAGCGCCACGGCGACCGCGGCGCGCAGACGTGGCTGTCCGAGCTAATCTGGCGCGACTTCTATTTCGCCGTGCTGCACCATTTTCCGCGTGTAGGGATGCCGGGCGATCATCGCGCGTTCAAGCCGGAATACGACCGCATCGAGTGGGAAACGGGCGAAGCCGCCGATGCAGATTTCGCCGCGTGGTGCGCCGGGCAAACCGGCTATCCGCTCGTGGACGCCGCGATGCGCCAGCTCAACACATCCGGCTACATGCACAACCGGCTGCGCATGGTGACGGCCAGTTTTCTGACGAAGGACCTCGGTATCGACTGGCGGCGCGGCGAGGCGTATTTCGAGGCGCAGCTGAACGACTTCGAGCTTTCGTCGAATAACGGCGGATGGCAGTGGGCGGCCTCCAGCGGTTGCGACGCGCAGCCCTACTTCCGCATCTTCAACCCGGTCACGCAGTCGCAGAAATTCGATGCGGCCGGCAAGTTCATCCGCCACTATGTGCCCGAGCTGGCGGCGCTGTCCGACCGCGACATTCACGCGCCCTGGCTCGCGAAACCCGACGCGCTGAAGGCGGCGAAGGTCGCGCTCGGCGCGGACTATCCGGCGCCTATCGTCGATCACGACGCCGCGCGCAAGCGCACGCTGCTGCGCTACGACGTCGTGCGCGGGCCTTCCAAAAGCGTGCCGCCTGCCGACGCAGACGACGACGCTATCGAGTAACCGCCGAAGGGCGCTCGATCATTGCGGTAAGCGCGGCAATCGAGGCGCGGCCTTCCGACGGCGCAATGCCGGCCGCCGCCTGATGCAGCATCGAACGCAGCATTTGCGCGGCGCGTTCGGGAATCGAGGCGTCGAGGCCGCGGGCGTCGCGCTGATCGGCGCCTTCGCCCTGATGCGCGACGCGCCGCCACGCGAGGCCGAGCGTATCCGCGAGCAGCGCGACGTGCCCGAGCCCGAGCGCGCACGCCGCCGCGCCCAGCCGATGCGACGCGTTCGCCGCATGCAGCGCGGCGGCGGCATCGACGGTGCCCGTCTCGCTCGCCTGCGTGCCACGCTCGACAAGCCCTTCGATCGACGCCTCCGCGCTTTGCAAAAAGTCTTCGTAAGCCGCCGCGTTCACGCGCAGCACGCCCAGGTCACGCGTGACGGCCTCGCGCGTGCTTTCTTCGCTCGCCTGCGCCGCGCTCTGCTCCCACGCGGCCTCCGACGCGGGCGTCGCCGCCACGTGCCACGCCACGGTCAAACCGTAGTCGCGCAACACATCGACGTGTTCGGCGTCCTCGGGCGTTGCGCCGTAGAGCGCGAAGTCGCGCCACAAGAGCGCGAGCGTCGCGCGCACGAGCGAACGCGGCGCAAACGTGGACGCGTGCGCCTGATCGGCGAGCACCAGGTTGAAGCGCGCGTAAAGGCGTTTCGCGTCCGCGTAGGCGGAGACATCGGCATGGCGGCCGGCCCGCTCGCGCAATGCCCGCACCGTGGACGACGCGAGCCGCCAGAAATCGTACGGATCGGGGCCGGCGAGTTCGGCGAGACACGCGTCGAGGCGCGAAAAAGTCTCGTCGATGGCGGCTTGCGGCTGATCGGCAGGCGCGCGCAGCAACGCGAGCAGCGACGCCTCATAGTGTGCGCGCACCCGCGCGAGCCGTTCCGGCGCGACGCCCCGCAACGTCGACGGCGCAATGGCGCGGCCGGCGAGCGCGAGGTCGTCGTAGGAAACGGGCGCGATGCGCGTGTGCGCGGCCAGAAGCGCGTGAAGCCCGCGATAGTGGTCGAAAAGTTCGGTCGAACAGGACAGCTCGCGCAGGTTATGGCGTTCGACGGCGGCACAGAACGCGGACATCGCAAGCGCGATGCGGTCGTGCGTGGCCTCGGAATCGTCGCCGAGCGGCGTGACGAGCGCGAGCGCCTCGGCGAAGCGTTGCGCGGGCAGCCATCCCGCCGAATGCAGCGCGGCAATGGCGCGCTTGAGCGCGGGCGCCGTCTCTCCCTGACGGGCAAATGCGTGCTGGGCGTCCGTGAGCGCCATTTCGGCAAGCCGGACAGAGCCGCCGCGCGGGTTCGGCAAGGCTTCGATCGGAACGGGTAGATCGGGACGTGATGTCATAACGGGCGCTCACAAGCCAGAAACGCGCGTGGCGACGCCGCCTCGACGCGCGGTTGAACTGCATCAGCGACAAGCGGCGGCAGGCGGCGGATGGCCGCCGACAGCCTGTCGTGCTCCAAGCGTATGCCTTAACGAGCGCGGGCGGGAACCGAATGTTCCGCCCCGGTTCGCCGCGGCGCGCGCGAGCAGATTTTCCTGCAACGCGTGCATGGAAACGCGGGCCGCAAAAAACACGCGCCGCATGGCGTGAGCCATGCGGCGCGGCAGAGCGTGCGGATCAGATCTGGACCATCTCAAAATCTTCCTTGCGGGCTCCGCATTCGGGACAGGTCCAGTTGATCGGAACGTCCTCCCAACGAGTGCCCGGCGCGATGCCTTCTTCTGGCAATCCCGCCTCCTCGTCGTAGATCCAGCCGCAGATCAGGCACATCCAGCTTCTGTATTCCATACTTATGCCGCGTCGATTGGTCGATTGAAATTAGGCCATGATGGTACCGTGTTGCCGGATGGATGCCTAGCAAGGCGCCGGCCTGGCGCGCATCGCCACATAGCGGGATGCGCGCGGCACCACTCGCAAAAAGCTACGCAAAGGCCGCAGGCGGGCGGCAATAGGCCGCATAATCGAACCGTATCCGGGCGGCGTGCGTGACTTTTGCGCGTATCGCTGCGACTGTATCGTCTCACTCGTGACAATCAAACCAAAAATGTCCGCTTTTGCCATGACCGGCGACTCTCCACCGATCGTTCTCACATTCGGGCTCTCGGACCCCACGGGCGGCGCCGGCTTGCAAGCCGACTTGCTGACGCTAGCCAGCATGGGCTGCCACGGCGCAACGGTTCTCACCGGTTACGCCGTGCGCGACTCGGCGTCCTGCGACGAAGTCAACGGACTCGACCCCGACGCCGTCGCTGCGCAGGCGCGCATGTTGCTAGAGGACATGCCGGTCGCCGCGTTCAAGATCGGCGCGGCCACGCGGGCCGAAGTGGTCTCGGCGATCGCCGAAGTGGTATCCGACTATGACGACGTTCCGCTGATTCTCGCGCCGGACTTCACGCTCGACGACGAGCACGTGCTCTCCGCCGACGAGTTGCGCGAATCGCTCGCCGATTTGCTCGTGCCGCAGACGACCATGCTGATCGCCGATCACGCCACGCTTTTGCAGCTCGCGCAGCCGGACAGCGACGCCGAAGCGCCGACGCTCGATTCCGCCATCTCGCACATTCTCGCGCAGGGTTGCGAGTACGTGCTGGCGATGGAAACGGGCACGCATCGGCACGTGAACACGCTGTATAGCGAAGAGGGTCAGGTGCGGCAGGACTTGTGGGATCGCGGGTTGAATCGTGTGATGGGGCTCACCGACACGCTTGGCGCCGCGGTTGCCGCGCTGCTCGCGAACGGTCAGGAGCCTGCCGAGGCCGCGCGCGAGGCGCAGGAATACGTGTTCCAGGCAGCGCGCGCCGCGTTTCGTCCCGGCATGGGCGCGTATCTGCCGGACCGCTTTTTCTGGGCGCGTTCGAACGATGCGGAGGACGAAACTGACGCGGCGTCGTTACCGGACGACTCGGCGGGATTGCCCGGAGAAGCCCGGCATTAGAAGTCGTTATGCAGTGAACGAGGCGACACGAACGGAGTTCGGAGACCAACCAAGGGAGGCTTTGCGAGCGCATGCCGTATCGATTGCCCCATCTGCACAAGCCCGGCCCGCAAGGCGCCATCCGCGTCGGCTGCGCGGGTTGGGCGCTATCGAGCTCGGTCCAGTCGAGCTTCCCCGACGAAGGCACGCATCTGGAACGCTACGCACGCGTGCTGCCGTGCGTCGAGATCAATTCGAGCTTCTATAAGCCGCATCGCGAACAAACTTACGAGAAGTGGGCGCAGAGCGTGCCCGACTCGTTCCGCTTTTCGGTCAAGCTGCCCAAGGCGATCACGCACGACGCGCGACTCGCCGAGACCGACACACTCATTGACGAATTTCTGGCCGCCGCCGGCAAATTGGGCGACAAGCTCGGCTGCTGGCTCGCGCAACTGCCGCCGAGCCTCGCGTTCGAGCACGACGTGGCCGATGCCTTCTTCAAGGCGCTGCGCGAGCGCACGAAGCTGCCCGTAGCCTGCGAGGCGCGCAATCCGAGCTGGTTCACCAAGGAGGCGGCGGCGCTTCTGAAAGCGCATCACATCGCGTATGTGGACGCCGACCCGATCCCCGACGACTGCGAGATCAAGCATCGCGCGGATACGTCGCTCGTTTATGTGCGGCTGCACGGCTCGCCTGAGCTTTACAAGTCTTCCTACGACTTCCCCTATCTCGACGATCTGGCGCGCACGCTGCAAGCCCGCGCGAAGAAGACGCCCGAGGTGTGGTGCGTCTTCGACAACACGACGCTCGGCCACGCGCAGCCCAACGCGCTGCATGTCATGGAGCGCCTGCACCTTCATCATCGGAAGGCGTAGCGCCTTTCCGCTTCCACTCGCTGGTCCCGAAGGAGATTCGCTGATGCACACGCCGGCACGACGCTTCGCCCGCCTGATCCGAGCCACGATGCTCGCCACGATTGTCTCGGCGGCGCTGCCCGTCCATGCGCAGGACGCATCGCCGCCACCGGCCACGCCTGCGGGCGACGGCACGTTCCTGCTGACCATCTTCCTCAAGCACGACGAGTCCAAGCCGCTGCCGAAGATCAATCAGCAGTTGAAGGAACAAGGCTACTTCAAGACGTTTCCGCCGCCGGGCGTGGAAGTGGTGTCGTGGTATGTGGTGATGGGCATCGGCCAGGTCGTGACCCTGCGCGTGCCCGCGGACAGGCTGCGAGAGGTAAATCGCGCGATCGAAACCACGGCCTGGGGCGGATATCACACGGAGTTTTACCCGACCTACGACTACAAAGCCGCCGCCCAAAAGCTGCGCGACGAGATGAACAAATAGCTTTTCGATGGGCGAAAAAAAACCTGCATCGCTGCAGGTTTTTTCTTTGGCACGGTGCAAGCCCCTTGCGAGACCCGCACCGATGTAGTCGGGCCGAAGCCGTCTTACATGTCCATGCCCATGCCGCCCATGCCGCCGGGCATGCCGCCAGGCATCGGAGCGTCTTCCTTCGGCAGTTCGGCAACGGCTGCGTCGGTCGTCAGCAGCAGGCCTGCCACCGAAGCCGCGTTTTGCAGCGCCGTGCGCGTCACCTTCGTCGGGTCGACGACACCGGCTTCCACCAGGTCACCGTACTCGCCGGTTGCCGCGTTGTAGCCGTAGTTGCCCGAACCTTGAGCAACAGCCGCCACCACGACGGAGGCTTCTTCGCCGCCGTTCGTGACGATCTGGCGCAGCGGCTCTTCCATCGCACGCAGGACGATCTTGATACCTGCGTCCTGATCGGCGTTCGCGCCCTTCAGGCCGTCGATTGCACGGCGAGCACGGATCAGCGCGACGCCGCCGCCAGCCACGATGCCTTCTTCCACCGCTGCGCGCGTTGCGTGCAGAGCGTCTTCGACACGTGCCTTCTTTTCCTTCATTTCGACTTCGGTCGCAGCGCCGACCTTGATGACTGCCACGCCGCCGGCCAGCTTGGCCACGCGCTCTTGCAGCTTTTCACGGTCGTAGTCCGACGTCGCTTCTTCGATCTGCTTGCGTACTTGCTTCACGCGAGCTTCGATGTTCACGGCTTCGCCAGCGCCGTCGATGATCGTCGTGTTTTCCTTGCCCACTTCGATGCGCTTGGCTTGACCCAGCTCTTGCAGCGTCGCCTTTTCCAGCGTCAGGCCGGTTTCTTCCGCGATGACTTGACCGCCGGTCAGGATCGCGATGTCTTCCAGCATGGCCTTGCGACGGTCGCCGAAGCCCGGAGCCTTGACAGCGACGGTCTTCAGGATGCCGCGGATGTTGTTGACGACGAGCGTTGCGAGCGCTTCGCCTTCGACGTCTTCAGCGATGATCAAGAGCGGACGGCCGGCCTTCGCGACTTGTTCCAGCACCGGCAGCAGATCGCGGATGTTGGAAACCTTCTTGTCGTGCAGCAGCACGAACGGGTTTTCCAGAACGGCGACTTGCTTGTCCGGGTTGTTGATGAAGTACGGCGACAGGTAGCCGCGGTCGAACTGCATGCCTTCCACGACGTCCAGTTCGTCTTGCAGCGACTTGCCGTCTTCGACGGTGATCACGCCTTCCTTGCCGACCTTGTCCATGGCTTCAGCGATGCGCTCGCCGATGGACGTGTCGCTGTTCGCCGAGATCGAGCCGACTTGCGCGATTTCCTTGTTCGTCGTGCAGGGCTTGCTGATCTTGCGCAGTTCTTCGATTGCTGCAGCAACGGCCTTGTCGATGCCGCGCTTCAGGTCCATCGGGTTCATGCCCGATGCGACATACTTCATGCCTTCGCGAACGATGGACTGTGCGAGCACGGTAGCGGTCGTGGTGCCGTCACCTGCGTTGTCGCTGGTCTTGGAAGCAACTTCCTTGACCATTTGCGCGCCCATGTTCTGGAGCTTGTCCTTGAGTTCGATTTCCTTCGCGACCGAGACACCGTCCTTGGTGACCGTCGGGCCGCCGAACGAACGCTCGAGCACGACATTGCGGCCCTTCGGACCCAGCGTGACCTTGACCGCGTTGGCCAGAATGTTCACGCCTTCGACCATCTTGGCGCGTGCGGAATCGCCGAAAGTGACTTCTTTAGCTGCCATATCCAGACTCCTTGATTCGATTCAGTGTGCCGGCTCGCTGCCCTTCAGGCGCGAAGTCCGGCTTACAGGAAGAATGCTTACTTGTTGACCAGAACGGCCATGATGTCTTCTTCGCGCATGACGAGCAGTTCCTGCCCGTCGACCTTGACGGTCTGGCCGGCGTATTTGCCGAAGAGCACGCGGTCGCCCACCTTCACGTCGAGGGCGTTTTGCGTGCCCTTGTCATCGCGCTTGCCCGGGCCGACGGCCAGGACTTCACCTTGATCCGGCTTTTCTGCCGCTGCTTCCGGGATCACGATGCCCGATGCGGTCTTGGTTTCCTGGTCCAGACGTTTGACGATGACGCGATCGTGCAAAGGACGAAGGTTCATACACACTCCTCTCTTGAATGAGACTGAAAACGCGGGATAGCCCGTCCTTTGGGCCGAGCCCGCCGGACGGAAATCTTGTTAGCACTCTCGTGCAGTGAGTGCCAATTATATGGACCGGATTTGACAATTTCAAGGAGGGCAGGCGGTATTGCTCGCTCATCGAGGTTCTTGGAACTTTGTTCACTCGACTCTGGACTCGTAGCGAGCATTCAATCCGTCAGCCGCGCGAGTTCCTTCAGCAGATAAGGACTTTGGGACTAGCTTGCAATTCACCCGCGAACGCGCGGCAATCGATGCCGCAGTCTTAGCGGCTTCCGCGCAAACGTCCGGGGGCACCGATCGATGGCAGGGTATACCCGGGTAACCGGTACGCGCGTCTCGCTAAACTAGCAGGCGGACGGAGGGCGCGAGGTGTGGGCCGCTATCCTTTTCACAAAAGGGTCCCGCGCTTGAGTTGGTCGCTCGGCCGATTCGGCAAGATCTATGCGAAATCACGCGCAACGGCGAGCGGCTGACCAGTACCGTGGCTCCTATCAGTTCAGTAAAATCGGCCCGGATCACTCTCCGGCCTTCGTGGCTCGCAACTGAGTTGGGGCGGTGTGGCGCGAAGGGCAACCGCCCGCATTGGCGGATGTACCTCGGCAACGGCAACGCGGTTCGCGCTGCCCTGAAAGGCTGCAACGGGTGGGCTTGCGCAGATCGCGATCCGAGCGACGGCCGGCAACTTGCGTTTTCACCGTTTGACCTAGCTCGGCCAGAAGCCGCGTTTGTCCGTTGCTTTGCTCGCTGGTGACGGGCGACTGGTTGCTTCTCAGGGCGGCAATCGGGTGGGCTTCCAATAGCATCGCTCGTTCAGCGCTCAGGCTGGGCGGTAACAGACTATGTCCGCGAACGTGCGGTAATCGATGGATTCGCGATTGTCGTTAGTCAACGTCAAGGGATACTTTGCTTAACGTCCCATCGACGGTATGCCAGGGCAGCGGTGGCAGCAAGAGCAACGGCAACAACGGCCGCGGTTAGCCAGTGGAACGGTATCAAGATCCCATCTTTTCCCGAGGCCAAATGAACTAGCTTGATGTCGAAATCGTTCCCAAAAACGATTGCAAAAATCCATGCGCATATGAGTTGGATCGCTATTGTTGTCGCCGCGAATTGAATCCAATAACTAAAACGTTCGTCGCTGGACACCATTTCGTCAAAACGCCTCGATGTGCTCAAGCAGGCACTGACGCTGGAGAGAATACTCCCTGCACTCCGCGTCGAATTGAGTGGACGACAGTCTGTGGAAAAGTGTCGCGCACAAAATTGGCACACCCCTTCGGCGAAATAACTGTCTCGCTCGCCCCCCTGTCCAGGCTGTTTCATTAATGCAGCCTGTCGTGTTGTGATGACTCAGGGATTCAGTGAAAAGGCAGCCAAGAACGAACGCCATAGTGTTAGAAGTGATATACCGCGCCGCTATGGACCTTGCACGAACAGGCTTGTCCGTAAACACAATCTCTGGAAAGACCAAGGCCAGCCTGCGAAGAGATACAAAGCAAACCTTCTCGCCTGCGGTTAGATTTTCACTACTCCCAATCTCCAGGAATCCGTCAGAGCCTTTTTGCCTTACCGGCAGGCAGAGGGCAGAATACGCATCAAGACTGATGTCGCCCTGGAACTCATTCTCGCCGTCCTCTGAGACAACAGTTTCCGAACCGATTGCGATGATAATGACGTCGTCCACGGAGCGCCCGAATGCAGCGGCGAGCGAATCATTCTGCTTTACGAACTCTTGGACCTGTGCAACCGCGTCTTCGATGCTTATATAGGTTTCGACAGCCGCTATCTGCTCTGCATTAGACTTCGTCGCATGCTCTTCGATACTGAAAGACTCCCGTAGCGGCCACCTTCTAACGATCATTGGCGCGCCGCTAACGCGCGCGAGTTTTCCGGTGCCGGCCCAATCGCCAAACGCTCGGAAATCAAACATGCCATTGCTCTTTTGTGTAAGTGCCTTGGCGACTCGACGAAGGTCGCAGCCATAGCTACACACGTTGTACGTAGCCGTCGGTAAAAGAAGAATCAGTGTCGCGGTTGTTGACGTTGGCAGGACGCGCCGCCTTGCAAAAAAGCGCATGATCTTCCGCTCCAATGATGACGACCGTGGCGACAGCCATCCAAGCCATGAAGGACCGCGCTTAAATATAGGTGACAGACGGGAAAAACAGTAGTGTTAAGTAGGCAGCGAGCTACTGTATGACGTCTCTACCCGGCGCAAACCGCTGTTTCAAAAAAGTAGCCCACCGAGAAGCCCAATGACCAGTTGAGGTCGGGATGCGGTAGTCAGCTTCCCGAACTCACCGCCGGAAAGCTGCCATTCTCGCTTCGATGCCCGATGCCATTCGTCAACGCGCGTTCGCGCGCGCAAGCGACGGTCACGTTCCTAAGTGAAATGTCGGCTCTTCGACTATCAGCAGACGGTAAGGTCGACGCCCTCAGAGCGAAGCGGTTCGCTGCGACTCGCTGATGAGTGATTGCAGGATTGCATGCAACCGCTCCCTGCCGAGGCTGCTGCGCGGACGGCGCGTCGATGATTCGTGCGCCGGCGCTCACGTCGAAGTTCGGCTCCGGGATACGCTCGGTTCCATCGAAACCGCTCCGTGGACCGATCAAGCTCGTGACGGGCACCGGTGGCGTCCATTCTGTCGGCTTCTGGCGATCGTCGCCGCCGCGCATGGGGCATCGAGGCAAGCCCTCATCCTGCCGCTGATGTTCGCAAGCGGCGTGTGAACCGGCGACGTACGGGCCCGCCCCATCGCGACATCAGCGTTCTACCGGGATCTAAGCCGCCCTTCCCATGAGTCGTGCGCCGAACGGCTGACGCATCTACTGACGGCTACCTTTTCCCCCGCGACGGCCCCATCGCGGTGCTCGCGCTAACGGCGGCTTCGCTGTTCCCTTATTGACTCGCACCCGCGCCTACGCCTGCCTTCTTCTGCGCACGCTGAACGTCCTGCGGATAGTCCGTGTCGTTAGCCCTTGCCGGGTTGTATCCCGCGTCTTCCAGCTTCTTGAGTTCCGCGTTCTTCTTTGCGCGCGCCTCTTTTCGCGCTGCCTTCCTTTGCGCTTTGGTGGTCGGTGCGGCTTGAGTACTGTCGGTAGCGGTTGCACCGGAACCTTGCGCGTGCGAGAGCGGGGCGACGAAAGCAGTCGTAGTAGCCACGATGAATGAGAGGACGACGTTTGCGGCCTTGAATTTCACGATGACTCCTCAGTCGTTGGGGGAACGTGTTTGTACGAGTATATGGCGGGTAATCGCCGCCATTGTCTTGCGATCAACGCTTTGCGTCTAAGGCTTGACGGAATCGAGGCCGGTCTTGCGCACCGTTGCTTGCGCGGCCGACGAAGCAAGAAATCGCAGCAAGTCTCGCGCCTCTTCAGGATGCTTCGCCCCGACAGGGATGCCAGCCGCATAGCGCGTGACCGATTGCACGTCCTCCGGCACCTTGCCGACGAACTCGACGCCGGCGACTGGCAGCAACTCAGCGACTTGCTGGAAGCCGACCTCATAGTCCCCGTTCGCCACCACCGATGCCACCGGAATGCGCGGAATCATATGCGCCTTCGGCGCGACTCGTTCTTCGATGCCCAGTTTCCTGAACATCTCGTTCTTGATGTACACGCCGCTCGCACTGTCGGAATAGGCAATCGACTTAGCGTTGAAGAGCGTCTGCCGCAATGCGTCGACGGTCGAAATGTCCGGCTTGCGAGCGCCCGCCTTCACGACCATGCCGATGCGCGAGTCGGCAAGCTCGACGCGAGAGCCGGACATGACCTTGCCGTCTTTTATAAGGCCATCGAGCGCGTAGCCCACCATGATGACGACGTCGGCCGATTCGCCGCGCGCAAGCCGGTTCGGAATGGCCTCGGGAGACTGTCCCATCGAAGGGCCGAGAATCGTGTGCAACGTATTGCCGGTCTCGCGGGTGAATTCAGGCCCGAGTGCCTGATAGGCAGCCGTGAAGCCTCCGGACGTCATAACGTCCAGTTCGGCTGCGTGAGCGGAGAATGCGGTGATCGTTGCACATGCCGCCGCAGGGACGAATACCAATCTGACATAGCGGGCAAGCGTCATCGTCATCATTTTTCCGTAACCTCTTCGAGCGTCTTCTGTCGCGAATCCACCTTCACGGTCAGCACCAGGATGACCGCAGCGGCGACGAGTGGCATCGTGAAGTAGTAGATGATCTGATGGATGACCGTGCCGAAGGTAAGGAATAGCCCGAGAATGTACGGACCCGAGATCGACCCGAGACGCGCAGCCGCGATGACCAGGCCCGAGGCCAACGCGCGACACTTCGTCGGAAAGAGTTCAGAGGTCAACGTATAGAAGATCGGGACCACGCCGCCGGAGAAGAACTGATAACCCACGTCGCAGGCTACGATGATCTCGATGGGCCACTTGTACTCGAACGAGAGGCCGAAGCCGAAGAAGCACACCGCGCTGGCGCCGGAGAGCAGGAGCATGGCCCACTTTCGCGGCATCTTGTCCTGCAGCCACATGCCGAAGATCTGGCCCAGCGGCGTCACGGCCAACACGATCATCGTGAAGGTGAAGCTCTTCGTGAGCGTGAAGCCTTGCCGCAAGAAGATCGACGGAAGCCATGTACCGAAGCCCACGACCTGAATATTGTTCGCCAGTTGAAAGAGCCCGAGCACGATGATGGCGAGTGCGGATAAGCGCAGCGCCGAGAACTGCTGGCCAACGTTGGGACGGACTTCGGCGGTCGAATCGGGGGCGACCAGTTCGATGGCGCCATACCCTGCATCGTCCGCGATCTTTCTCGCGACGGCAGCCGCTTCCGCCGTGCGCCCTTGCTGAAGCAGAAAGCGGATCGACTCGGGAATATAGCGGCGCACATAAACGATCATGAGCGCAGGCGTGACTCCGATCCAGAACAAGGCGCGCCATCCGAAGGTCGGCACGACGATGGTCGCCACGACCGCGCACACGAACCATCCGAACGAATAGCCGATTGCGCCCGACCCGACGAAGATATGCCGCAGCCGCTTCGGCGAATACTCGGCGAGAAGCGAAAACGCGACGGGAAATTCGGCGGCGATACCAAGGCCTGTGATGAAGCGAGCCAACAGAAGCACGCCATATGTCGGCGCGATGGCGCTCAACAGCGTGCCGAATGCATAGGCGAAAAGCGCCCACTGGAAGATAGGTCGACGGCCGATGCGGTCGGCGAGCGGAGCAAACAACAAAGCGCCCAGCAGCAGGCCGATGTTGGTCACCGAGCCGATCAATCCAGCCTGCGCGGGACTGATCGCAAACTCCTTGATGATGAGCGGCAGCGCGAACGACGTCGTCTGAAAATCAAAGCCGTCCAGTATCTGGGCGAGCACGCAGCCTAGGAGCAGCGTCCATAGAAAGCCCGTCATTGGGCAATCGTCGAGAAATTCAGTGTAGGTCATCCTCCTGACCCCAGCCAATGTCGACGATGACGCTCGCGCAGCCTCTACGCCGGCGCCCGCAATATCGGTCCGACTCTGGGCCATATCTGCCATTTCTGTCTCCTTGACGTCTCGCCTTAGCGAAGACGCAGTCTCAAGCTGATTGACAACGGAATGAGTCTTCCGCTTTTATGGTGTGTATGAAGGCCGCTCGATGAGTTCAGGCGTAGCGTCGTTCCAACGCATCCCACTCGGGCTTGCCGACGAGACGTTGTCGTTCGGCGAAAGTCGTCACAAGGCCGCTTGATTCGAGCAACTGCTTTTCGTTGCGCAGCACGCCGAGCGCCTTCTGCATGCCCATTACCGCGCCCTGAAGCGCAGCATTCGCATAAAGAACGATGCCGTAGCCGAGTTCACCCAACTGCTCCGCGCTGAAGATGGGTGTCTTTCCGCCTATGACCATGTTCATCAGTTGGGGCTTCGCGAGGCGCGACGGCAATGCACGCACCTCGTCGGGCTGCGTCACGGCCTCGACGAACAGGATGTCGGCGCCCGCATCCGCGAACAGTTGCGCGCGCTCGATGGCGGCTTCGAAGCCGTGCGTCGCCGCCGCGTCCGTACGTGCCATGATCAGCAGGTTCTCGTCCTGACGTGCATCGACAGCAGCGCGGATCTTGTTCACGGCTTCATCAGTCGAGATGACGTCCTTGCCGGAAAAATGGCCGCAACGTTTCGGCGCGACCTGGTCTTCGAACTGGATGCAGTCCGCGCCGGCACGTTCCAGCGTCCGCACGGTATGCGCGACGTTGAGCGCGTTGCCGAAACCGGTATCGGCATCGACGATGAGGGGCAGCGTCACCGCATCTCTGATACGGGCCGTGTGATCCGCTATGTCGGCGAGGCCCATGAACCCCTGGTCCGGCATGCCGAAGTACATATTCGTCACGCCCGCCCCCGTCACGTAGACAGCTTCATAGCCGAGGTCCTCGATGACACGCGCCGACAGCGCGTTGAACGCGCCCGGCACGATGGCTCCGCGGCGAGCTTCTACGAGTGCCTTCAGTCGTTGACGGGTCGATACGGTGCTCATATCCATGTCTGTCTGATTCCCTTCAGGCAGCCGTTGCAGGCGCGTCGGCATACTGTTCGGCCACGACGGGCGTCTTGTTCCAGTCGGTCGTCGGGTCAAAGCCATAGAGCCAGTCGTTCGTGCCGTGCACGCTGCCCTTGCCCGTGACGATGGCTTCCTTTTGCGCTTGACTGTCCTTCATGTGCTTGAAGCGCAGGTTCGCCAGCGACAGACGCTGCACCCCATGCACACGCGGAATGCGCACCCGGCGGAATTCGTTGAACGCCTGAATCGGATCGGCGCTTGCACTCAGCCAGCGCCCGAGGATGTACGCATCCTCGAACGCCTGACACGCGCCTTGTCCCGCGTTCGGCACCATTGCGTGTGCCGCATCGCCGATCAACTGAATGCGCCCACGGCCCCAGTTGTCATTGATCGGCCGCGCAAACAAACCCCACTTCATGCACTTCGTGACCAAGCCCAGCAATTCTTTCAAACGCGGCTCGGGGTTCTCGAAGCTCGCACGCATTTCGTCCGGATCGCCCTGCTTGTTCCAGCTCTCTTCGACCCACTCGGCCGTGTCCTGCTGCGTCACGATATTGACCAGCTTCTTCTGCCGGATGTAGTACGCCCGCACATGCGCGCCCGGGCCGACCCATTCGGTCTGACCGCTCGGCTCGAGAATCCAGTCCGGCACGATGCTCGCATCGAGCAGCGCACGCCACGCCATCTGCCCCGTATAGGTCGGGTTGTCGTCGCCATAGAGCGCCTGACGCAGCACCGACTTCACGCCGTCAGCGCCGATCACATATTCGGCCTCGACGCGGGTGCCGTTCTCGAACACGAGCTCGACCGCATCACTGCGCTCATTGACCCATGCGAGTCGATGTCCAAGATGAATGTGCGACTGATCCAGCCCCGCGGCGAGCGCGTCCAGCAAGTCCGCGCGATGAAACGAGTAGTAAGGTGCGCCCCACTTCTCGGCCAGCTTGAAGCGATCGCGAAATTGAAGGAATTCCCCCGACTGCATATTGCGCGTGTATTCGCCCGGCGAGCGATGACCCACCGCATCGATACGGCCCTTTGCACCCAGGCCCCACAGCGCCTTCACCGCTTGCGGGCTGCAACTCACCGCGGCACCGATCTCGCCCAGCGCGGGCGCCGCCTCGAACAGTTCCGCCTCGATGCCGAAGGTGTGCAGCGCGTTCAACGTCGCAGCACCGGCAAGTCCTCCTCCGACGATGGCGATTCGGCACTTCATGACCATGCGTGTCTCCTGATTCATTGTGTTCGTGTCGCCAGAGCAGACCTCCCTCGGCAACCGCTTAACTTGAAGTCAACTATACGGGACCAGGCAGAGCACAAACAATCCAGCATTTCGTTAGAATGCATTAGCTCGGCTTATGAAACTTTGCGGGTGGAAACATGGCGGTAATAGTCAATCTCGACCTCGAACTGTTGCGTACCTTCGTGGCCATCGTCGAGCGCGAATCATTCTCGGCGGCGGCGGAATCAGTGCATCGAACACAATCCGCAGTCACGCAACAGATGCAAAAGCTCGAAGCGCAACTGGGAAAGACACTATTTCTGAAGCAAGGGCGCGCGAAGCGTCTGACCGCCGAGGGCCTCAAGCTCCTCGAATATTCTCGACGCATGCTGGCTCTAAACGATGAAGCGTGCGCCGCAATCACAGGCTCGGTGTTGACCGGCGAAGTGCGTATCGGCGCGCCGGAAGACGTAGCGGATTCAATGCTTCCGAGTCTCCTGCAACGGTTTTCGAAAGCCTTTCCGAGCTTGCGAATGACCATCCACGTCGGCCGCAGCCCTTTCTTGATGCAGGCCATGAAGCGCGGCGAGATCGACATGACCATTTCGCCGCGGGAATACCCGGAGCATCGGCGCATCACGCTGCGCACGTCGCCGACCGTCTGGATTTGCGCCGCCGACTATAACTACGACCCCGGCTCGCCACTGGACCTGATTACCGCAGATGAGCCGAGCCTCTTTCGACGCATCGCGGTTGAGCATCTCGAGCGTGCGAAGACGCCGTGGCGTGTGAGTTACTCGTCCCCGACGCTGACGGGCATTCGCGCGGCTGTGCGAGCGGGCCTCGGCGTGACTGCGCGCTCTGTCGAGATGATGGGCCCGGATTTCCGCGTGCTGGGCGAAGCCGAAGGGCTCCCGCGTCTTCCGGACGTGTCTTATAACCTCTACCTCGGCCAGTCGCCGAACACGGCTGCGCGCCGTCTCTTCGATTCTCTCGGGACGCTGCGGCTGTAGTGGAGAAGGCGCTCGGATAGCGCCTTGCCCTGCCTCATCAGAAGCGATGAATAATGCCGGCGATTCCGACGAACTGGCTTCCTGATGACGACGGCGTGCTGTTCATGCCATCGCCCACATTGGCCGTTGCGCCGATGATGCTACCCACTCCGTTCGCACTGAGCGCGTAGGTCTGTCCGCTTGCGCGTTGATACGCTTCGAGCAGATAAAGCCCGGTGCGCTTGGACAAGTTGTAGTACTGCATCAAGTTGAACTGGCTGTAATGCGCCGGGCTCTTCACTCCGTTCGCTTCAGTTGCGCGCGTGTAGGCGTAGCCCGCCGCCAGGTCCCATTCGATACGCGGTTTCCAGTGCAGCACCGCCCCGCCTGTGTTGAAGATCGCTTCGTCGCGGAAGCCCGAATTCACGCCCGGAATGTACTGTACGTTCGAATACGACAGCGAGATATCGAACGCGGGCGAGAACTGCCATCCGCCCGCCACGGCCATGCGCTGTTGCGCCTGATTGTTGCGATATCCATACGTCAGCGCCGACACGCCCGGCTGAGAGCCGCCGCTGCTCGTCGTCGAATCCGCACCCCAGGCGCCGCCGCCCAACGTCGAGTTGTTGATGCGCAAGAACGCCGCCGCGATCCCGAACGGTCCGTTCAGGTACTGTGCCGCCGCGCTCCAGGTCGAACCGCGGTTGAACGCGCCAGGCACGCCTCCGAGCGCATAGTAGCCACTCACCGTCAGCCCGTGAAACGACGGCGAGACATACAGCACCGAGTTGTTCGCGCGGTAGCTGGAGTCCATTGAATCGATATCGCCGGGATGCGCGCCTGCATAGCCCGTCAGCCAATTGATCGGGCTATACGGCACAAGCAGCGTGTAATACGACGTGTACTGTCGCCCGATCGTCACCGTGCCGTAGGCGGGATTCGTAAGACCCACGAAGGAGCGGCGGCCGAACATGCCGTTGGTCGGCACGGCCGCACCGGTCCCTGAATTGAAGCTGGATTCGAGGGTGAAGATGACCTGCGTGCCACCGCCAATGTCCTCCTTGCCCGTCAGTCCGAAGCGACTGCCTTGCCACACGCCGTTCGACATCTTGACGACAGAGCGCCCGCCCGACGTCGAACCGAGCGAGGTCGAACTGCTTTGATATTGAATACCCGTGTCGATGAGTCCGTACAACGTGACGCTGGTCTGCGCCGACGCCCCGTTCGCAACGATCCCCGCTAGTGCTGCGACGGCCATTGTCTGCTTTTTCATTTATCTCCTCCATGGATGGCATGGTTGCGCTGAATGAGATTCCAGCATTCTTGTGTCAACTCGTTCCTTTACTAATTTCGTTCTCCTTACTGCACGGCGGTCGTGGAAAGAGGAATATCCGACCGGACGCAACCAGACGCACGTGCTTCGTATGCTCGTCAACGGCCCGGTCAGACGCTCGTTTAGAAGCTGTCGCCTGGCACCCGCACGAAGCCTTCCATCAGGATGCGCGCGCTGCGACTCATCGCGGCCTTGGTCACGGTCCACTGACCGTTCACCCGCTCGGCCTGGGCACCGACACGCAAGGTGCCCGACGGATGCCCGAAACGCACCGCCTCACGCATTCCGCCGCCCGCCGCGAGATTGACGAGCGTACCGGGTACGGCCGCGGCAGTCGCAATCGCGACGGACGCCGTGCCCATCATCGCGTGGTGCAGTTTGCCCATCGACACCGCGCGCACAAGCAGATCGAATTCGCTCGCGTGAACAGCCTTTCCGCTCGATGCGACGTAATCCGCCGCCGGCGAGACGAACGCGATCTTGGGCGTATGCTGACGCTTCACCGCCTCCTCGGGCGTCTTGATGAGCCCCATGCGAAGCGCTCCCGCAATGCGGATGGCTTCGAACTGCGCGAGACGCGAGACATCGCCGTTGATGTCGTCTTGCAACTCGGTACCCGTCAAACCGATGTCGCTGGCGTTGACGAAGATGGTCGGGATGCCGGAGTTGATCATCGTCGCCTTGAGCGTGCCGATGCCGGGTACGTCGAGATCGTCCACCACGTGGCCCGTGGGAAACATCGCGCCGCCGTCCTCGCCTTCGTCGGCAGGATCCATGAATTCGAGCATGATCTCGGCAGCGGGAAAGGTGACGCCGTCCAGTTCGAAGTTACCCGTCTCCTGCACCTGACCCGCCGTCACGGGCACATGCGCGATGATCGTTTTGCTGATGTTCGCCTGCCAGATGCGCACGACACATACGCCGTTTCTCGGCACGCGTGCGGCGTCGACAAACCCGGCGTGCAGCGCGAATGCGCCGACGGCTGCGGAGAGGTTGCCGCAGTTTCCCGACCAGTCGACGAGCGCTGCGTCGATTGCGACCTGCCCGAAGTAGTAGTCGACGTCATGGTCAGGCCGCGTGCTGTTTGCAAGGATCACGCACTTGCTCGTGCTGGACGTAGCGCCGCCCATGCCGTCGATCTGCTTGCCGTAGGGATCGGGGCTTCCCACTACGCGCAACATGAAGCGGTCACGAGCCGGCCCTGCTTGCTGGCACGATGCAGGCAGGTCTTCGAGGCGGAAGAAGGTGCCTTTGCTCGTGCCGCCGCGCATATAGGTGGCGGGAACTTTGATCTGAGGTGCGGTCGTAGTCATCGCAATGCCTTTGTTCAATGGACCTGCTGTTCGTGTTGCACTCGGTGAAGACGCGAAAGGTAGTTTTGCCACGGCCGGTCGCTGTCGAAGTTTTCTGTCGCATTGACGGCGAGTTCCGGCCCGTCGAGCGGCGTGATGTCCGGGTTGAGTTGCATGCCCGCCAACTGCGCCTCTGCGTCGATATGAATGTAGAGCGCGCGCACGGTCGCTTCGCGCACCGATGTGCCCACCACGGTCTCGCCGTGACGCGCCATCAATATCGCGGGCTTCTTGCCGAGCTTGCTCGCGAGCGCATCTCCGAGCCGCGCGTTCGTCACCTGCACGCCACGCTTCGTCGCGTCGGGCGGGTAAGCATCGCGGACTTCGAACAGGGGCGTCTCTGGCGGCAGGAATCCGGCCTGCGCCACGACCGGACGCAGGGGCACGTTGGCGATACCAAAGGGAATCACCGCGAGATCATGCGAGTGAATGACCGACTGCACGTCGGGATTCGCTGCATAGACGCGGCAGTGAATGAAGCGTTCGCCATTCAACCGTGGCGCATTCGAATCCACCGCGCTGCAGTCTTTGCTGATATCTACTTCGACGATATCCGCGCGCGAGACGAGCGCCGGCGGCATCGCGCGCGGCATGAACATATGATTTGGGTTCTTCGCGGAACGCGTGCTGACGTGTCCGAAGCTGTCCAGAATGCCTTCGTTCGCGAGGATGTGACTCCCCGTGACGACGTCCGCAATGCGGGCGTCATCCGCGTCTCGGTCCTGCGAGAAGGCGTGCGCGGCGGTCAGCATGAGCGCGACTCCTGCGAGCAAACGAGCGTTCATGCCGCGACTGACGCGTAAGGGAACGTATCGCCCGACGCAGCCATTGCCTCGACGTCACGACTAAAGATGCCCCACTGATCGTTTCGACCGTTGGGGAACTGCCAGGTGTCCGGCGTCCCCGTCACGTAGTCGTCGTCGACGCGCATGATTTCAGCGGTGTATTCGATGCACGCGCCGAACGGTCCCACGAAATAGGCGAATACGTTGTCTCCCGGACCGTGACGACCCGGTCCCCAGACGGTGCCACAGCCGGCATCCTTGAGTCGTCCCATGCCACGCAGCACGGCATCCGTATCTTTCATTTCGAAGGCGATGTGATTGAGCGTAGGCTGCTTCGAATCTGCATACGCAATCACATGATGCAGGTCGTCACAACGTAGAAAGTCCATGAAACGCGTGCTATCGCTCAGTTTGAAGCCGAAGACCTCAGTGAGCGTGCGCGATGCCGCAGCCCGGTCGCGAGTATTGAACACGACGTGCGCTATGCGGATGGGATTCGCGCGCTCGTTGGAAAGCGCCGCCGGTGCGGGCTCGGCCTCGGCAACGAAGCGGAACGGCTCGCCCTCGAGTCCCGCGACGTAGAAGCCAGCACCGTGACCCGGCTCGTGAAATTCTTCGATCCACGGCCCGCGTCGCAAGCCTGCCTTCCCGGCCCGCTCGTACACGGTCTCGATCTCATCACGGGTGCCGACGATGGTAGCGGACCGTAACGCGCGCGCCGGCCGCTCGATGATGGCGACCGAGTAGTGCTGGCCTGCCGTGCCGCGTAGATAAGTCGTATCGCCACGCGTGCCGACTTCCGTCATGCCCCATGGGCTCTTGAGAAATTCGACCGCCGTCGCGCGATCCGGCATCTCCAGTTCAACGCTGCGCAAATGCATGCTGTGTCTCCGAATGAATTAAAGTACCGCCGGCTTCGGGATAGAGGTCGTCAAGTCCACCGCAAGGTCGACGTTGACGGCTTCCGCCGGCGCGATTGCCGCCTCAGGACTCGAGTATGGCACCGCATCCGGTACGCATCCAACGAGTTCGAGGCCGCTTTGTTCGATTGCCGCCGCTGCATCGGCCGATCCAAGAAACCGGACCACGGAACGCGCCAGCTCGACGTTCCGGCTCCAAACAGGCACGCCCGCAGCGACCCACACAGTCGCTTGCAACTCCGGCGGGATCGGTGTGATATGCGCGATACCTTTCACCGGCCGAAGTTCGCTGATCTGCTGGAAGGCGATATCCGCTTCGCCGCGCGCGACGACCGCGCCGGTTCGCTCGCCGTTTCCGACGAAGACGCTCTTCGGTAAGCACTGCTCATGAATGCCCAGCCGCTGATACAACTGCGTGGTGAGATACTTGCCGCTCTCGCTTGCGGAGTAGGCAATGGTCCTGGCCCGAAGAAGCGTGCGTCTAAGCGCGTCCGCGCAGCTGGCATCGGGCGGCGGCTCGCCTTCACGTACGGCAATGGCTACCGATGACTTCGCAATCAGCGTGCGCGTATCCGCCAGAATGTAACCCTGCTGCACGAAACGCTGCATGTTCGGCTCCGCCACGATCACCAGGTCCACCGGCTCCGAGCGTGCGAGGCGGCTCGGGATCGAGGTCTCGCCCGTGCCGATCGAGGTCGTCAATGTCACGATCCCTTTGCCTGTCATGGCTTCCAGAAGAGGAACCAGCGCGAGATACGCAGCGGTGAAGACCCCGGAGGTCATGACACAAAAAGAATCGGCCTTGTCACTCATAATTTAGTACTGTTAATGATACTTGTTGACGATAAGCGTTCGGGCGACCACCACCCGATGAAATCAGCCCTTGCGCTTTTGCTCGTCCTCGTCTTCTGCTTCGACTAGCGCCCACACGCGACGGAAGGGACCGCGCGTCTGGATCAACTCGGCGCCGGCATCGGCAGCGGTTTCGTCATCGATCCATTGCGGCGTGCCGAGCGTCGCGCTGATGCAGGCGCGATGCGCGTTCTCTTCGAAGAGGAACGCACTAGCGACCGCCTCTTCCACACTCGCGCCAGTAATCGTTGCCCCGTGTGCGCACATCAACACCGCGCGGTGAGAGCCGAGAGCCTGCGCCAGCGTCGCGCCGCGCTTGCGATCACTCACGAGACGCGGGTCGTGATAGACCGGAATACCGTCGTGAAACAGCGTGCCCATCAGGTGGATGGGGCGCAGCCGCTGACCGCTCGTCGTGAACGACGTCGAATACATGCCGTGATAGTGAATGACCGAATTCACGTCGGGTCGTGCAGCCAGAACTTCGAGGTGGATCGGATACTCGCCCGGCGGATCACCCGCGCCCTCCAGCTTGCGTCCTTCGAAGTCCATGACCACGAAGTCTTCGGGCGTCGCGTTCATACCGAGCGAATGGCGCGTAATCATGAAGCGCTGGTCCGGCAGTCGCACGCTGATGTGACCGAAGCCCTCGATAAAGCCGCGGCGATACAGGAACCGCCACGCCTTCAGTGTCTTCGTCATCAGTTCGCTCATGAGTCTGCCCTCATGCGTGCGCTGCGAGCCACTGCAGCAGCACGCTGTTGAACTTCTCCGGCTGTTCGACGTTCGGGACGTGCTTGGCGCCGTCGAACTCGGCGTAGTTTCCATTCGCAAAGAGGCTCGCAATTCGACGGCTCTCGGCCGGCGTCGCGCGCGGGTCTTGCGTACCGCATGCGACCAGCACCGGCGTCTTCACGGTGCCGAGGCGGTCGGTGAAATTGAAGTTGCCGATGGCGCCCGCACAGCCGATGTAACCAGTCGGCGTACAACCGGCGACCGTATCGCGAATCTGCTTCCAGCGGACGGGATGCGCTCGTTTGTAGTCCTCGGTCAGCCAACGCTGCATGGTGCGGTCAGCGATAGGTTCTAGGGAGTTCGCCTGCGTGATCGACTCGATCATCGGTCCCCAGAACGTCGCGGCATCGGGCGGCGATTCCGACTGCGTATCGCACAGCATCAGCGACTCGAACCGCGGCGCATGACGCAAGCCCAGCGACTGACCGATCATTCCGCCGATAGACAGCCCGACGAAATGCGCGCGTTCGATACGCAACGCGTCGAGCACGTCGATGACGTCGTCGGCCAGCAGATCGATGGTGTACGGCGCAGGCGTCGGCGTACTGCCGCCGTGTCCGCGCAGGTCCGTGCGCAGCACGCGATACCCCGCGGCGAGCAGCGCGGGCACCTGCTCTGCCCAAAGACCCAGATCGGCGGCGAGCGAGTGCGAGAACACGACCACAGGACCCGTCTCGGGACCGACGATGTCGTAGCTGATGGTGCGTTGATTCAGCGGCAGAAGCATGGGTCATCCGTTATGTGTCGAGATGCGGGGCGATCACTTGTCGGCTGCGACGTCGAGCTCCATGGAGCCGATGCCGTCGATCGTGCCTTTCAGCCGGTCGCCGTCGAAAAGCTGCGACACGCCGGCGGGCGTTCCGGTCGTGATGAGCGTGCCGGGCTTGAGCGTCGTGACGCTCGACAGGAAACGGATCAGATCGCGCACGCCGTTGATCATGTCCTTCGTATGCGCCCGCATCACCGTGCGGCCGTTCTGCTCGACATTGATGCGCAAGTCCTGCGGCTCGCTGATTTCATCGCGCGTCACGAACCACGGGCCCACGCCGCAGAAAGTATCGAAGCCCTTGCGGATATTGCGCGTGTTGTGACGCCGGCCCCACGGATCACGAATGCTGATGTCCCAGCACAGCGTATAGCCATACACGTAGTCGAGGGCTTGCTCCGCCGATACGTTCTTCGCGGTGCGGCCGATGACAACGCACAGTTCGCATTCGAAGTCCACGTGCTTCGCGATCTTCGGCAGGATCACCGTGCCGTTGGGCCCGACGATAGACGATGACGGCTTGAGAAACACTTCCGCCATCAGGTCGTCGGCGGAGAACTGCGAGCGGTCGTAAGCACCGACGCGGTCCGTCATTTCCGCCTGATGCGAGCGATAATTCGCGGCCCCGGCCCAGATGGCGGGCGGGTTGTCGATCGGCGCGAGCAGCTTCGCCTGAGCGAGCGGCACAGCATGAGCGCGACGCGCGGCGGCGATTGCATCGCGCGCCGACGGGTGATTCGCGAGTGCATCGACCACTTCGGTCATGGTGGCGTTGACACGGGTTGCGCCGGCCGTGACCAGTGCGTCGGCGAGCGGGTAGATGTTCTCGCCCTCGATAAGTCCGGGAAGGCCTTCGTTATAGCGGCAGATCTTCATCGTTATGCTCTCAATGAGTGGTCGCGGGCGATGCGTCCTTTGCGGAGTCCGGGCCCGCAGGCGCGTCGGCATACTGTTCGGCCACGACGGGCGTCTTGTTCCAGTCGGTCGTCGGGTCAAAGCCATAGAGCCAGTCGTTCGTGCCGTGCACGCTGCCCTTGCCCGTGACAATCGCTTCCTTTTGCGCCTGACTGTCCTTCATGTGTTTGAAGCGCAGGTTCGCCAGCGACAGGCGCTGCACGCCATGCACGCGCGGGATGCGCACCCGGCGGAATTCGTTGAACGCCTGAATCGGATCGGCGCTTGCACTCAGCCAGCGCCCGAGGATGTACGCATCCTCGAACGCCTGACACGCGCCTTGTCCCGCGTTCGGCACCATTGCGTGTGCCGCATCGCCGATCAGCTGAATGCGCCCACGGCCCCAGTTGTCATTGATCGGCCGCGCAAACAGACCCCACTTCATGCACTTCGTGACCAAGCCCAGCAGTTCTTTCAAACGCGGCTCGGGGTTCTCGAAGCTCGCGCGCATTTCGTCCGGATCGCCCTGCTTGTTCCAGCTCTCTTCGACCCACTCGGCCGTGTCCTGCTGCGTCACGATATTGACCAGCTTCTTCTGCCGGATGTAGTACGCCCGCACATGCGCGCCCGGGCCGACCCATTCGGTCTGACCGCTCGGCTCGAGAATCCAGTCCGGCACGATGCTCGCATCGAGCAGCGCACGCCACGCCATCTGCCCCGTATAGGTCGGGTTGTCGTCGCCATAGAGCGCCTGACGCAGCACCGACTTCACGCCGTCAGCGCCGATCACATATTCGGCCTCGACGCGGGTGCCGTTCTCGAACACGAGCTCGACCGCATCACTGCGCTCATTGACCCATGCGAGTCGATGTCCAAGATGAATGTGCGACTGATCCAGCCCCGCGGCGAGCGCGTCCAGCAAGTCCGCGCGATGAAACGAGTAGTAAGGTGCGCCCCACTTCTCGGCCAGCTTGAAGCGATCGCGAAATTGAAGGAATTCCCCCGACTGCATATTGCGCGTGTATTCGCCCGGCGAGCGATGACCCACCGCATCGATACGGCCCTTTGCACCCAGGCCCCACAGCGCCTTCACCGCTTGCGGGCTGCAACTCACCGCGGCACCGATCTCGCCCAGCGCGGGCGCCGCCTCGAACAGTTCCGCCTCGATGCCGAAGGTGTGCAGCGCGTTCAACGTCGCAGCACCGGCAAGTCCTCCTCCGACGATGGCGATTCGGCACTTCATGACCATGCGTGTCTCCTGATTCATTGTGTTCGTGTCGCCAGAGCAGACCTCCCTCGGCAACCGCTTAACTTGAAGTCAACTATACGGGACCAGGCAGAGCACAAACAATCCAGCATTTCGCAAAAATGCATTAGCGTCGCTTATGCTTGGCGACGCTGTAGACGATACGAAAGTTATATGAGGTTAACCCGTAAGCTTTCGACGAGACCACCTCTTCAGCCCGTCGCGGCAGACGCGCCCGGCCACGGTCGTTCAGGCGGGAACGTCCTTCTACGCAGCATGGAACAGGGAATGCGCAGTCTCACCGCACCGCCATGTTCCACCTTACAACGCTAATGAAAGCCTCGCTGTAGCCGAAGCACGCTGCCGTTCTTGACGCGCAGCACGCAGGTTAAGGTCATGGTAGCGTCGCCATCGGTGATACGGCTCAGGCCGATGCTCGCGACCTCACGCGCAGCTCGTGCCGGCATAAAGCGCGGCAGGTCCGCACGACTACCCATTCAAACAAACAAGGAGACGAACTTCATGACAGCATTCGATCGGCGATACTTCCTGAAGGCGGGCGCGGCGGGCGCGCTGGCCTCGGCGACCGCGGGAACAGGCGCGCTCGCGCAGGGCAAAGATGCCGCGTCGAGTGCCTCTCCGCTCGCTTCCCCGCCCTCGGCCACCGCCAAAGGCACCGTGCAACCGCCGAAAGTCACGCGTATCCTCGCCGAATTCATCCATCGCACGGCCTATCAAGACTTGCCGGCGAATGTGCGCCGGGAAGGCGTGCGAACGCTGATGAACTGGGTCGGCGTTGCTGTTGGCGGGTCGCACGATGAAACCGTCGATCGCGCAGTAGCGGCGCTCTCGCCGTTCTCAGGTCCGCCGCAAGCCAACCTGCTCGGCCGCACCGAGCGCTTGGACATCATGAACACGGCGTTCATCAACGGTGTGAGCAGCCATATTTTCGATTTCGACGACACGCATCTGAAAACCATCATCCATCCGGCCGGTCCCGTGGCGTCCGCGATTCTCGCCTACGCGCAATATCGGCCAGTGACGGGTAAGGATTTCCTCAACGCGCTGGTGCTCGGCGTCGAGACGGAATTGCGAATCGGCAATGCGGTGTACCCGAATCATTACGATGTGGGCTGGCACATCACGGGCACATGCGGCGTCTTCGGCTCCGCCGCCGCGATGTCGAAACTGATGGGCCTGAGCGTGCAGCAGACGGTCTGGGCGCTGGGGCTGGCGGCGTCGCAGCCGGTCGGTTTGCGCGAATCGTTCGGCTCGATGAACAAGAGCTTCAACCCGGGCCGTGCGGCCGCCAACGGCATGTTCGCGGCGATCCTTGCGGGCAAGGACTACACGAGTTCCGAGGGCATGATCGAGGCGAAACGCGGCTGGGCGAACACCATCAGCACGAAGCAGGATTACCGCGAGATCACCGACGGTCTCGGTACGCACTGGGAATCGACGCTCAACACGTACAAGCCCTTCGCATGCGGCATCGTGATCCATCCCGCGCTCGATGCGGCCATTCAGCTTCGCAACGAAAACCATCTGAGCGCCGATCAGATCGAGCGAATCGATTTGCGCGTGCATCCGCTCGTCATCGAACTGACCGGAAAGAAGACGCCGACGATCGGGCTCGAAGGCAAGTTCAGCATCTATCACGCGGTGGCGATCGCGATTATCGACGGCGCAGCAGGTGAAAAGCAGTTCAGCGATGCCAAGGTACGCGACCCGCAAACCGTTGCTCTGCGCGAGAAGGTGAATGCCATCGTCGATCCGGCAATCAAGCCCGAGCAGGTAGACATGACCATCACGCTGATGGACGGCCGCAAGCTGCACAAGTTCATTCAGCACGCCATCGGCAGCACCGAAGTGCCGATGACCGATGCGCAACTCGAGAAAAAGTTCTTCGATCTCGCGGACGGCATTCTGCCCGCCGATCAGACCCGCGCGTTGATCGACAAGTGCTGGCATGTCGAGCAGCTCGACAGCGCGGCAGATATCGCGCTCGCGGCAGTTCAGCGATAGGTGCCCGCGGCGCTCGCGGCGGCTTCGCGTTCGAGCCGCCGCAGGCCGCGCGAATCGACGTCCTTGCCCGTTGCGCCGCTCGACAGAAGCGCGCCGCGAACGCCAACACCGCAAGCAAGGTAGACACTGCATCGACCGACTAAACTGGCCGAAGACGTTCCGTCAGCCAGGGTGTCGCCGCAGTCGATGTGGAGGCAGAAGTCCCCATCGGCGGTCTGTTCGTCGCGGGTGGCGGATCGATTAGCGGCGCCGGCAAGTTGCTCACGAGAGATGCTCAACGCGCAGGCGCCGGACTATCCGCAGGTGAGATCACCGCTGCTTGCCGCGCGTGAGTGAGGTCGATCAGAGGTGCATCCGCTCCTCGCTCGCTTGACTGCAGGGACGGCAATGCCGGCACTGTGTCGTCCTTCTCCAGCCAGTTGTCGCTTCTATAAGTCGCGGATCGCGCTTGCATATAACCGTACCGGTCCGCCGCGATAGCCTGAAGCATGGATGCGTCGCGCACGATGACCGGCCGAAGGAAAATCAGCAGGTTCGTCTTCTTACGGCTTTTCGTCTCGTGCCTGAACAATGCACCGAGGACGGGGATTTTCGACACCCACGGAATTCTGCTGTTGCCGTCGGTGTAGTTGTCGCTGATCAGCCCTCCGAGCACGACTATCTGACCGTCATCGGCGAGGATCGATGTCTGCAGCGATCTCTTGTCTATGCTGTAACCGCCGGCCTGATCCGCGGTGCCGCTCTCGACGCTTGAATCTTCCTGATAGACCTGCAGCGTGATCGTTCCGCCCTGATTGATCTGCGGCTTCACATTCAACATGACGCCCACGTCCTTCCGGTCATATGTGTTGAACGCGGATACTGACGATGAACTCGTGGTATTCGTCGAGTAGGACCCGGACTCGATCGGCACGTTGGTACCTACGAGGATGCGCGCCTCGTGGTTGTCGAGTGTAATGAGACTCGGCGTCGACAGGACATTGACGTCCGAGTTCGACTGGAGCGCGCGGAAGAGGCCTTTCGTACCCAGGATGTTGCCAAACCCGGCTACGAGGCCGACGTTCGTGGTAGTGGCAGCGACCGACTGCAAGCCCGCGGTAGTCAGCCACTCGATGCCGAATTCCCCTTCTTTGTCGGATGACACTTCCATAATCAGCGATTCGATATACACCTGCACTTTGCGCTGATCGAGCCGCGCGATAACCGTGCTGAGGTTTCTGAACACCGGCTCGGGCGCCGTGATGATGAGTGAGTTCGTCGAGACGTCCGCAACGATTTCGCCCGTCCCTTTATCGTCTTTATCTTCACTCGCACGCGACTGCGTTGAATTGCCATTGCCGAAAGGACTGCTCGATGAAGACGACGCCGCACTGACCGACGAGGCGGAATCCGCGCCGCTCGGCAACGGCGGCAAGGTCCCGTTACTGCTTGGCAACCCTGACGAGCTTTGTGAATTGCCGCTGTTCGCCACGCTGGACTGCGAATCGCTGCCGCTCGATTGCCCCAGAATTCTTCGCAGCGTCTTCGCCACATCGGTGGCATCCGCGTTCCGCAAACTGACGATATGGATATTGCCTGGCGCCTTCGTCGGCGTATCGAGCTTCACGACGAGAGACTCTGCTTCGTCCAGACGCGCCCCGCCGCTTGCACGAAGCACTACGGTGTTGCTTCTGACGTCCGGCGCGACCACGACCTTCTGAGTGGGGTCCGTATTGCCGATGCCGTTCAAATCCAGCAGCTTCTGGGCCTCTTGCGATACGGCGGTCGCGTCGGCGTAGTTGAGCTGAATGACCGATATATGCGGGCTCGAAGCCGCTTCGATACCCGCGATGATTGCCGCGATCCTCTTCAGATTATCCGCATAGTCCGTGACGATAAGCGTGTTGTTGCTCGGATTCGCGGTAACCGAGTTGTTCGGAGAGATGAGCGGCCTTAGAGTCGGAATGAGATTGTTGGCGGATTCGCGATGAAGCTGGAACACCTGCGTGACAACTTGATCCCCTTGCGCACGCGGGCTGTTGCCAACGTAGGTGGGAACGCCCTGAAGCTTCGCATCTGCTTCCGGCACGATCTTGAGCACGCCGTGGTCCTGCAACAGTGAAAAGCCTTGCATTCGCAGCGCGGACTGCAGCGTTTTTAGCGCTTCTTCTTCCGAGACCGGGCGTTCGGACACCAGGTCTAATTGGCCCTTCACACGTGGGTCCACGATGATCGTCTTCGAAGTCGCGAGTCCGATGGCGCGCGCAACTTCCGCGATGTCGGCGTGAGAGAAGTTCATCGTCACTGCCGCGAAGGACCGGTGGCAATACATTGCGAGAAACGCTGTGCCGACCACCAGCGCGGCGCGCATCACTATGTGAAGCAATAGATGCAGCCGTACATAGCTGGTTTCGAATCGTGATGGACTCCGAGGGACAATCGTTTGCATTAGCGAGTGTTCCGCTGTTTCGCGATGGCTAGTGAAATGGAAGCTGCTTGCTAGTGAAATAGAAGCAGTCCAGCGGAGAATGGACCGCGCTTCGGTCATATGACGAAAGCGCAGGCGCTGCGCACTATACAAGGCGCGGATGCGTCCTGATCCGGCCGGTAAGAATCGGTTAGGGACGAGGCGTCGGTTTTGAATCGTGAAGACAGCCCGCTAGACGTATAGTCGGCTGCTTCGCGCAAGCGACGATTGTCTCGACGGCTGCATAGCGCGGTGGCGAATAAAAGCGCCGACGGACTGAGGTGCTTCTTAGTCCGTCGGCGAAAGACCCCGGCGCCCTGCGAGGTCAGAAGGCCGGAGTTGAGACGCGTCGATCATCTATCCGGCCGAACATTAACAGCTAAGGCCGCTGGCAAGTCCGCCAGAGAAAGTTTTGGTAAGGCAAACGCACGCCGCATTCCGTCAAGGCGCAAGCATCACAGCCGTTATATCGCTCGGGCTTCAACGTTAGCCCACGTCTAGCGAACGGATTCGCCGAAAAACCTGGAGGATATGTATGTCAATCTCGTCGTTGTCCGGTGCCACGTCCAGTGCACAGATCTGGCAAACGAGCTACTCGAAGAAGAGTGTGTCGCAGAGCAGCGTCGACTCGTCGTCGAGCGCGGACTCGAGCACCAACCCGCTCGCCGCCGCCATCGCCGCGGCGCTCGCACAACTCGGCATCACGTCGAACTCGAACACGTCATCGACTGATGCAAGCTCTACATCGTCGACCACTGCTTCGACCAGCAGCACGTCATCGACGAGTTCGTCGGACTCGGCCGCGTCCGCGCTCCAGCAATTCATGGGCGATCTGTTCCAGACGCTCGGCAGTCAGAACGGGGCGCCTCCCATGCCGCCGCGCGATGGCAGCAGCGCCAGCAACACCACGACAGCTTCGAGCGATACCGCCGATGGCAGCACGAGCGCAACGACGAGTACCGCTGCTTCATCTGCGGCCAACTCGGCTCCGCCGCCTCCTCCGCCGCCGCCTCAGGCGCAGGGTTATGGCAACGATCTCGCCTCGGCGATCGAGAGCCTCGCGCAATCGCTCACATCGGGCAGCACGTCGAGCACCAGCGCGACGACGACAGCTAGCAGCACCGGCGATTCAACGAGCAATTCGACCAGCACCAGCACGTTGTCGAGCGACTTCCAGAATCTGATCACGGCGCTCGGTGGCTCCACGGATAGCAGCGGCACGTCGAGCACGGCTACAGCCACGCTTCAGACCTTCCTGACGACGCTGGCGAGCAATCTGCAAAGCGGCGGCGCAGGCGCACGAGGCATGTTCGTCAGCACCTCCGCTTAAGCGGTATCGCGGGCGGCACCCGGCGTATCATCGGACCTTGTTCCGAAATCACTAAGGGCAAGCTGCCTGCCGCGCTCCGCCCTGTCAACTTAACGATGCCTCACGTTCTTATCGTCGATGACGACGCCGTGGTACGCGATCTCTTACGCCGCTTCATGCAAGCAAACGGGTTCGAAGTATCCGTCTTGCATGACGCAAAGAACCTTCAACGACGGCTCGAGAGCGAGCGTCCATCGGTCATCGTGCTCGACATCATGATGCCCGACACGGACGGGCTCTCGGCTCTCAAGGCGCTTCGTGCCTCGGGCGACGACATCCCGGTGATCTTCGTCACGGGACGCGGAGCGGTTCCCGATCGCATAGCCGGGCTCTCGCTGGGCGCCGACGACTATCTGGTCAAGCCCTTCGATCCGGGGGAATTACTCGCGCGCATTGAAGCGGTGCTGCGCCGCAGAGGTCCGGCGCAGACAAGCGCACCCGAAGTACGCGCGCGGTTTTGCTTCGGACCTTTCGAGCTCGACTTTGCAACTCGCATGTTGAGCCGCGAAGGAAGGCAAATCTCACTGCGCGATAGCGAATTCGCCTTGCTCAAGGTCTTCGTCAACCACCCCTATAAAGTGCTGCCGAGAGTTCTCATTCATGACCTCGTGCATCGCGATGCAGTGAGCTTTCAAGATCGCGGCCTGGACGTTCCCATCTGGCGTTTGCGCCGCATCATCGAGAGCGATCCATCGAGCCCGAAATACATTCAGACGCTGCGCGGCAAAGGCTTTGTCTTCGTGCCCGATGCTGACGCTGACGCTGACGCTGACGCGGCAAAGCCTGACCCGGCGTGACGCTCGCATGAAGAATCCGCTCAACTCGTTGTTCGGCAGGATGACCATCTTGTCTATCGTGGTTCTCGTAGGCATGCAATTCTGCTGGTTCTGGATAATGGCCGGTGAGAGACCGCGCCAGCAAATGCACGGTTTCGCTCAAGGACTCGTGCTTGCGTTGCACGCGGCAAACGGCGAGACCGTAAGCGGTAAAGAGCTCGCGCCGGCCATGCGCGTTCGATCCGTTTCGGCCGAAGTCGATCCGACGCATGTGAAGCTGCATCAATCGAACGCACCGCCATTGAGAGACCTGATCAGAGAACTCAGCGCAGCATTACCGCCCGGCACCGCAATGGCGTTCGATGACAATCGACCACCTCATCTTTGGGTCCGGTTTCCGGGAAAGTCTTCTTGGCTGGTCGTGCCGATGGACACGCCGCCGCCGCCGCGACATATTCTCGAGACCTTATCGTTGCTGGCAGCGGCGATCGTTCTGTCCGTGCTTGTCGCATGGCAGATGCAACGCCCGTTATCGGGACTCGCACGCACGGCCCGCGCTTTCGGATCAGGAGGACGTCCGCCGGCCGAGCCGAGGCGAGGACCGCAGGAAGTCCGCGAGCTTATCGGCGCGTTCAACGACATGATGCGGCGGCTCAACGAAGCGGACGACAATCAGGCGGTCATGCTTGCTGGGCTCGGGCATGATCTCAGAGCGCCGCTTACTCGGCTCAAGTTGCGCGCCACGCTTCTCGCGTGCGACACCGAGCGCGGCGAGTTGCTTCGCGACATCGACTCGCTATCCAACGTCGTCCAGCAATTCCTCGAATTTGCCGGCCAGCCCGTGGAGAAACGCGAACCGGTCGGCGTCGATGCGTTTCTTCGCGAGCAGTTTCCCGCGTCTCATGATCCCGATGAAGAACGCCCGTTTTCGCTGGACCTGCGCGCGGGTCCCGCGTTCACGCTGCCTGCCGGCATGCTGGATCGCGTCGTGACGAACCTCGTCGACAACGCGTTAGAGCATGGCGCGCCGCCGATCGAAATAGCGACGGCGCTCCAGGGAAGTCACTGGCACATCTCGGTGCACGACCACGGCGCAGGCATTCCCGAAGGCCAGCTTGCTGCGGCGATGAAACCCTTCGTCAGGCTGGATCCGGCGCGCGGCAGTCAGGGACATAGCGGACTTGGGCTTGCGATCGTGTCGCGACTGACACGTGAGCATGGCGGTACCTGCGAGATCGGCAACGAGCCGGGCGGCGGCTTTCGCGTGCAGCTTATGCTTCCGGTAAGCGCAGCCAAGTAAGCCTCGGCACAGGCGCAGCAGCCGGAAGGACGTCGGACGGCTCGCAAACAGACGGTGTCACCGATGGTGACCGCGCCCCGCACCATCGAAGGATCGTTCGGGGAGTGGCAGATTTCAGAGATTCACCTACAGCTGTTGTCGCTCTCCTAGCGCGCCGACTCCCAGTCGTCGTCATGGCGGCCGACGCGGGCCGCGCTCCACTTGTTGCCGCCCGTTCAGTTCAGCTGCGAACCTTATCCTGTCCCGCGCGCTCCACGCTATTTACGTTAGACGTTTGCATCCGCGGCCCTGCCCGAAAAGCGCCGTTGACGCGGCGCAAGGCGCTTCCTACTATCAATCTCGAACATCGCGTGTCCACGCACGAAGAGCCTGGCGCTTCTCCGCAACACACTCCGGGGGCAATCATGGCGAACAGAAAACTCGAGGAATACATCCGCACGCGCAGCCGCGAGGTGGCAGGCTGGTTGCCCCGGTGCGACGGAGAAATCTTCAAGGAAGTGCTGGAGGCGCAAGTAGACAGAGGCATTGACGGCTCCATCGTCGAAATCGGCATCCATCACGGCAGGTCGTTCATTCCACTTGCGCTGAGCAATGAGGGACGTCGTTGCTACGCCATCGACATCTTCGCCCGACAAGACCTCAACCGCGACAGTTCCGGCCGCGGTGACAAGGAAGCGTTCCTCGCGAATCTCAAGTCTTTCGGCCTTGCGGCCGACGCTATCTGCATCGACGAGCGCTTGTCGACACTGGTCAAGCCCGACGATATCCTCGAGAAGGTGGGTCTCGCCCGCTTCTTCCATATCGACGGCGGACATGATGTGGAGACGGTCGTGAACGATCTCATGCTCGCCCAGGCAGTCCTCAGGGACGACGGCGTCATCGCAATCGACGATATCTTCCGGCACGCCTGGCCGGAGGTCAGCATGGGCGTGTTCTCCTATCTAGCGAACCAGCAAAGCGAGTTCGTGCCATTTGCTTACGGTCATAACAAGGCGTACATGTGCCGTCGTCCGTTTGGCGCCATGTATCGGGAACTGCTGATGCAAAGCGAGTTCCTCGAGATGTTTTACGCCAAGAGCTACGCTGTGTCGCGGGACGAAGTCCTCGTCTTTCAGCGCTACGTGTCGTCTGATTCCACCATCAGGCGCCGCCTCGTGGACTATCTGATGATCTATCACGCGGACTTCGCATTCCATCTACGCAAGCGGTTCAGGCGCGCCAAGCGCATGCTTCACGTCCAGACATGACGCGTTCGATGTCGAGCGGTCGGGGAAGCGCATCGCTTTTCATGTGCAAGCGCCGTCAGCGTTCTACTGGCGGTTCAACGCACGCTTTTGGCGCATTCGGGCGACGCATGTTGCCGACTGTTGTTGGCGTCCAGCCTGTTAGAAGTTGGCGTGATAGTCACGCTGGCTTAAGGCCATGTTCAAGCGGAGCGTTGAATTGCGGCTAGCTCAACCGCCGCCCCGAGCCGCGGAAGTACTAAGCGCTTCGTCCTTCGGAAGCTAACCACACATCTGCGATGACCGTATCAGACCTTGACATCGAACGTCGCATCTTGACGCTGCTCGGGCAGCGCGCCGAATCCGCCTCCATTTGCCCGTCGGACGTCG
Organism: Caballeronia sp. LZ062; assembly: GCF_031450785.1. Classification (NCBI taxonomy): domain Bacteria; kingdom Pseudomonadati; phylum Pseudomonadota; class Betaproteobacteria; order Burkholderiales; family Burkholderiaceae; genus Caballeronia; species Caballeronia sp. LZ062. The sequence continues at coordinate 328,270 of NZ_JARTWB010000002.1, read as the reverse complement.
CACGCGCGCTGTTCGACGAGGAACAGGCCTGGCGCTCGTTGATGCCATCGGTCAGGCAGGTTGCCGCCCGTCTGGCGGGCGAGCGCATCATCGCGATCACCCAGCGCGGCGAGACGCTAGATCCGCATCGATTGCCGCGAGGCCCGATCCGCTTGCGGCGCGGAACGAAATTTCCAACGGGCTTTCAGCGCTGAATTGCCGCGCACTTGGCCGAACCGCGACCACGCCGGTCGTCGCAGATTTTTCTCGGCGCACCGTTCTCACGCCTCGATCCGCCTGCGAGCAAGCCTGCGCGCGACAGCCCGCGGCGTTCCGCGATTGACCTCGTAAACCCGCTTGCATCCGATTTTTGATGAGCCTATATTGCATTACACCATCAACTATTGCGATGCGATAACCATGGATGACGACGTTCTGTTCTCGAGTCACGGCCGCGTAGCGGTCATCACGCTGAATCGCCCGGAGCGCCTCAATGCCTGGACGACGCCGATGCGCAACAAGATCATCGACGCGCTCGATCGCTACAACGACGACGACGAAGTCGCCGCGATCATCATGACCGGCGCGGGCAATCGCGCGTTCTCGGCGGGACAGGATCTGTCCGAAGCGCACGACTTCGACGGCGAGCGCGCCGTGGAATGGGTGAAGGAATGGCAACGCTATTACGCCGCGCTGCGCGGCCTGAAGAAGCCGCTCGTCATGGCGCTCAACGGCACCGCCGCAGGCTCCGCGTTCCAGGTGACGCTGCTGGGCGACATTCGTGTCGGGCACCCGGGCGTGCGCATGGGACAGCCGGAAATCAACGCGGGCATCGCCAGCACCACGGGTCCGTGGATCATGAACGCGATGCTCGGCATGTCGCGGACCATCGAACTCACGCTGACGGGGCGTCTGATGGACGCGGAAGAGTGCCATCGCATCGGCCTGATTCATCACCTCGTGCCGGAGGAGAAGGTGTTTGAGAAGGCGCTGGAGATCGCCACCGAGCTTGCCGCCAAACCGCCGGTCGCCATGCGTCTCGACAAGCAGCGCTTTCGCGAAATGACGGAGCCCGGCTTTATCGACTGCATCGAAGCCGGTATGCGCATTCAGCGCGAAGCGTACGAATCCGGTGAGCCGGCACGCATGATGGAAGAGTTCTTCAAAAAGCGCGCGAAGTAAATCGGGCTGAAAGCGGGCCGTTCCTCTCAATCCCAGTGCGGGAGACCTGAACATGACGCAAGACTTCAACCCGACGCGCCGCCGCGTTCTCCACGGCGCGGGCGCCCTCGCCCTCGCCGGCGCAATGCCGCTTGCCGCGCGCGCAGAAAGCAAGCAGATCGTGGTGTCGGACCCGGGCGGCCCGTACACCACGGCTTATCGCGAGGCGTTCTACGATCCGTTCGAAAAAGCCACCGGCATCAAGGTCGTGAGCGTCGCGCGAGAATCGCAGCCGGTCGCGCAGTTCGCGGCGATGGTGCAGACGAAGAACTACGTGTGGGATGTGACCACGCTCACGCTGTCCGCCGACATTCCGTATCTGGAATCGAAGGGTCTGCTGGAACCCATCGGACTCAAACCGGGCGACTTTCCGGACATCATGCCGGAGGCCATCACGCCGAACTGGCTCGGCGTCGACGTCTATTCGACGGTGCTCGCATACCGCGCCGACAAGTTCAAGGACAACGGCCCGAAGTCATGGGCGGACTTCTGGGACGTCAAGAAGTTTCCGGGCCGCCGCTGCCTGCGCCGCAGCCCGCTCGACACGCTCGAACAGGCGCTGCTCGCCGACGGCGTGCCCCTCGACAAGCTCTATCCGCTCGATGTGGACCGCGCCTTCAAGAGCCTCGACAAGATCAAGCCGCACATCGACATCTGGTGGACTTCCGGCGCACAGGCGATGCAGGCGATCCAGAGCGGCGACGTCGACATGATCTCGGCGTGGAACGGCCGCGCGCAAGCCGCGAAGGACGCGGGCGCGCCGGTCACGATCGTATGGAATCAGGGACTCTATTCGATCGAAGGCTGGGGCATTCCGAAGGGCACGCCGCGCGCCGATGCGGCCAAGCAGTTCGTGCGCTTTTGCGCCGACGCGAAGCGCCAGGCGCTGCTCACGCGCACGCTCGCCTACGGGCCGACCAACAAGCGCGCGTTCGACACCATCGGCAAAGACCGCGCGGCGCTCTTGCCCACCGCGCCGGACAACATCAAGGACATGAAGCTGCCGAGTCCGCAATGGTGGGAGGCGAACCGGCAGAAAGTCACCGAACGATTCAATTCGTGGATCATTTCCTGAGGAGCGGACGATGAGCTCGAAACTCGAGGCGATCGGCATTGCGAAGCGCTACGGCGACACGACGGCGCTGGAACCGACAGACCTCGCCGTGCAGGCGGGCGAGTTCCTCACGCTGCTCGGTCCCTCGGGTTCGGGCAAGACCACGTTGTTGCAGATGATCTCGGGTCTCGTCGCGCCGAGCGCGGGACGCATCGAGATCGACGGGCGCGACGTGACGCACATGGAGCCGGGCAAGCGCGGCATCGGCATGGTGTTCCAGAGCTATGCGCTCTTCCCGCACATGAGCGTGTGGGACAACGTCGCCTACGGTCTGCGTATGCGCCGCAAATCGCGCGACGAAGTGCGCACGGCCGTCGACGAATCGCTCGCCATGGTGCGCATGACCGAATACGCGAAGCGCTTTCCGAAGGAACTGTCGGGCGGACAGCAGCAACGCATCGCGCTGGCACGCTGCTTCGCCTATCGGCCGTCAGTGATCCTGCTCGACGAACCGCTCGGCGCGCTCGACAAGAAGCTGCGCGAGCACATGCAGGCGGAAATACGCCGCCTGCACAAAGAACTCGGCGCGACCTTCGTCTATGTCACGCACGATCAGGACGAAGCGCTTACCCTCTCCGACCGCATTTGCCTCATGAACCAGGCGCGCGTGGAACAAGTGGGTACGCCCGCCGATCTTTACGACCGTCCCGCCACGCGTTTCGCGGCGGGCTTCATCGGACACTCGAACCTGCTCGAAGGCGCGCTCGACGAAGCGCGCGGCAGCGGCGGCGAGCCGATCCTGCTCGCGGCGGGCGGGCGCATTCCGTTGCCGCTCGGGGCGTCGATCAGGCCCGCCGCGCGTCACACCTTGCTGGTGCGCCCCGAGGCGCCGCGTCTCGTCGAACCGCAAAGCGGCTTTGTCGACGGCACCATCGCCGAGGTCGTGTTCTTCGGCAGCGACACGCGCGTGCAGCTCGAGATGAACGACGGCAGCGCGCTCACGGTGCGCTGCGAGCGCAGCGTGAGCCCGCGCATCGGCGATCGCGTGGGCCTCGTGTGGGACCCGTATCGCACGACGCTTCTGAACGCCTGAGGACATGCCATGACCCTTGCACTGCATGCGCAACGCGAGAACGAGGCATCGCGGCGCGGGCGTTCGGTGTGGATCGCGCGCACGCTGCGCATCCTGCCGATTCTGCCGACGCTCCTTTTCTTGCTGGTGTTTTTCGTCGTGCCGGTGGGCGAGATTCTGCAAGGCGGCCTCGTGAGCGCCGATGGGCAAATCGGCTTAGCGCAGTTCGAGCGCATCGCGCGCACGCCGGTCTATGCGAAGGTGCTAGGCATCACGTTCGGCATTTCGTTCATGACCGCGGCGCTGTCCATCCTGCTCGGCTATCCGGTGGCCTACATGTTGAGCCGTCTGTCGGAGCGCGTGCGCGAACGCTGGCTGCTGTGGATCATGCTGCCGTTCTGGACCAGCTATCTCGTCAAGACCTACGCGTGGATGCTGCTGCTGTCGAAGACCGGCGTGCTCTCGACCATCGCGCTGTCGCTCGGTCTCGTGCACGAGACGAGCGGCACCATTCCATCGTTGACGGGCGTACTCATCGGCATGGTGCATTCGATGCTGCCGCTCGCCGTGATGACCATGCTTCCGGTCATGCGCGGCATCGACGAGCGCCTCGCGCAGGCGGCCGAAACGCTCGGCGCGGATCGCACCACGAGCTTCTTCACCGTGTTTTTGCCGCTCTCGTCGCCGGGCGTGGCGGCGGCGGGCTTGCTCGTGTTCATCTCGAGCCTCGGCTTTTTCATCGTGCCGGCGCTGCTCGGCTCGCCGAAAGAAACGATGATCGCGCAACTGGTGATTTCGTCCGTGCTCGAACTCTTCGACATGAAGTTCGCCGGCGCGCTTTCGACCGTGTTGCTCGTCTGTTCCATCGTCATCTTCTTCGTCTATGACCGCATGGTCGGGCTGACATCGCTTGCGGGTGAAGTCACCGAGCGTTCGCGCGGCTCCCGTGCGGCAGGCTTCAGGCTTCGCTTGCTCATCGCGGCAGGCCGCTTCTTCGCGCCCTTCATGATGCGTCGCAAAGTGCACGCGGATACGACCGCACGCGCGGCGAGCCCGCTCGGGCTTTACACGTGCGTCGTCATGGCCGTGCTGGTCTTGCCGGTGCTGTCGGTCATTCCGTATGCGTTCACGAAGAGCGACTACATCGCGTTTCCGCCGAAGCTCGTGAGCACACGATGGTTCGGCACCTTTCTCGAATCGCCCGTGTGGCACAGCGCCATCGTGCGCTCGTTCGAAGTCGGTCTCGGCACCGCGCTGCTGTCGCTTCTTCTCGGCTTCGGCGCGACGCTCGCGATGACGCGCATGCCGCGCCGCGCGAGCAAGCCGGTATTCGCGCTGCTGGTCGCGCCGCTGATCGTGCCGCGCATCGTCGTGGCAGTCGGCCTTCTGTACCTGTTCGGACGTTTCGGGCTGACGGGCACCAACCTCGGCCTCGTGATCGGTCACACGGTGCTCGCCATTCCCTATGTGGTCGTCACGCTCGCGGCGGGCTTCCAGCGTTTCGACTGGCGGCTCGACGACGCCGCGCGCGTGATGGGCGCATCGCCCTTGCGCCGCATCACGTCGATCGTGCTGCCGCTTCTAATGGCGAGCGTCACAGCCGCATTCCTGTTCGCGTTCCTCGTCTCCTTCGACGATCTCACCATCGCCATCTTCGTGAGCGGCGGCATCAACTCGACGCTGCCCAAGCAAATGTGGGACGACATCCAACTCGCCGTCACGCCGACGCTGGCGGCGGTCTCGACCACGCTCATCGTGCTGATCGCGCTGGTGGTCGCGGTTTCCTCGTGGCTCAAGCGCCGCGCGCGCTGATTTGCTCCCGGCCTGCTTTCGACCTGCTCCCGACCTGCTTCAGACATGCATCGATACTCCGAATACTTCGCTCATCGCCACGCAGACGACGAACTCGACTGCGCGCCGCTGCTCGCCGCAGGCTTGCGCGCCGCGCCCGAGCGCACCGTCGTCCACTTCGACGAACACGCCATTACGTGCGGGGAAGCGTCGCGGCGCATTGCGCAATTGCAGCGCTGGTTCGCGGATGCCGGTCTCGTCGCGGGCGACCGCGTCGCGGTAATGCTCGGCAACAGCGCCGAGCATATCCACCTGATCTACGCGCTCGTGCTGAGCGGCCTCGTCTGGGTTCCGGTGAACACGAAGCTGCGTGCGGCGGGCCTTGAATATCTGGTGCAGCACGCCGAGCCCAAGCTCTTCGTCATCGACGACGAATTCGATGCGGCGACCGCGCTGATCGACTGCGGCCACGCGCGTCGCACGCACTTGCCGGCGTTCGATCCGGGCGATACGAACGATGCCTTCGCGACGCCCGCCATCGCCGTGGACGACCCGCTGTGCATCATCTACACGTCGGGCACCACGGGCGCGCCCAAAGGCGTGATCTTCACGCATCGCATGATGCGCATTGCGAGCGAGGCCGCGTTGCGTGTAGCCGATGTGCGCGCGGGCGACCGGCTGTTCCTATGGGAACCGCTGTGCCATATCGGCGGCGCGCAGATGCTGCTGCTGCCGTTTCTCGAAGCCGTCACGCTGCACGCAGTGCCGCGCTTTTCCGCTTCGCGCTTCTGGCCGCAGGTCGAGCGCGCGGGCGCGACGCAGCTGCATTACCTCGGCGGCGTGCTCGACATTCTCATGCGGCTGCCCGAATCCGCGCAGCCGGCGGCGCATACGTTGCGCGTCGCGTGGGGCGCGGGCGTGAGCGCATCGGCGTGGGAAGCGGTTCAGTCGCGCCTCGGCGTGCGTCTGCGCGAGTGCTACGGCATGACCGAATGCGCGAGCTTCGCGACGCTGAACGTGACGGGCAAGCCGGGTTCGATCGGCCGCGCACTGCCGTGGCTCGAGGTCGAACTGCTCGACGAAAACGGCCTGCCTGCGAAGCCGGGCGAAGCCGGTGAGATCGTGCTGTCGAGCAAGGTGGAAGGCACGTTCCTGCCGGCCTACCTGAAGAATCCCGATGCGACTCGCGCCGCGCTGCGCAACGGCAAGCTGCATACGGGCGACCGCGCGCGTCGCGACGCCGATGGCGATCTGTTCTTCATCGGCCGGCAGACGGACAGCATGCGCGTGCGCGGCGAAAACGTATCGGCGTGGGAGATCGAACGCATCTTCGCCACGCATCCGGCGGTGCGCGCGAGCGCGGCGATCGGCGTGGCATCGGCTATCGGCGAGCAGGACATCCTGCTCAACGTGCAGTTCAAGGATGCGCCCGTCGAATGGGAAACGCTGCACGCGTGGGCGCGCGAACGGCTTGCGAGTTTTCAGTTGCCGCGCTATTACCGCGCGGTGCCGGGCTTCGAAATGACGGCCAGCGAACGCATCCGCAAGCACCTTTTGCCCCGTCACGTAGACGATGCATGGGACCGGCTCGCGGCCGAGCGAGCCGACTATCGCGCATAGATAGCGGGATGGCGCCATGTGATAATTCGCCATCCACACAGAACGACATGAGAGCGATGAGCGACGATTCGAGGACCACAGCCACGCGCAGGCGCCGAGTGCCCGCAAAGAAGGCGGGCGGTGATTCGGCGGACCCGAGCGCATCTTCGCTCTATGTGCAGTCCGTCGAAAAGGCGATGAAAGTGCTCACGGCCTTCGACGGCACCAAGCGGCAACTGTCGCTGTCGGAGATCGCGTCGCTGACGGGCTTCGATATGAGCGCCACGCAGCGCTTTACCTATACGCTCAGCGCGCTCGGCTATCTCTTCAAGGACCCGGACAGCCGCAAGTACGAGCTGTCGCCGCGCCTGCTCGACTTCACTTACCACTATCTGACGTCCAATCAGCTCGTGAGCCGCGCGACGCCTTATCTTCAGCAACTCGGCTCGGAGACCGAAGAGGCGACGAACCTCACCGTGCTCGACGACACGGATATTGTCTTCGTTTTGCGCATCGTGAGCCGCAACGTGTTCAACGCGCATGTGATCACCGGCTCGCGCTTGCCGGCTTATTGCACCGCGCCGGGCCTCGCCATTCTCGCGACTCTCGACGACGGCGATATCGACGATATTCTGTCGCGCTCGAATCTCGTGCAGTACACGGCATCGACGGTGCATCAGCCGCGCAAGATCAAGGAGCGCATCACGCAGATCCGCAAGCAGGGCTACGCGCACACGGAGGACGAATACTTCGTGAGCGACATCTCGACGGCTGCGGCGATCACCAACGCGCACGGACGCGGCATTGGCGCGGTGAACATCGCCGTGGCGCGCTCGCGGTGGAAGGCGGACCGCGATGAACGCCGCGTCGCCGATCTCGTCATCTCGACGGCCTCGGCCATTTCGACGCGCAGACGGATCGATTAGGGAAGGTGTGGCGGGTGGCGAACGCGTTCCGCCCGAACCGCACGCCATTCCGTGCCGACTGGCCCCCGAAGACCGCCGCACCAACGCGCCGAAACTTCAAGCGTCGAAAAGCGTTGCGCTCTCCTCGAATGCTTCGACCAAGTGCTGCATCACCGCGCGTATGGTCGGCACGTTCCGGTCCTGCCTGCGTATGAGCAGCCACATGTCGCGCGGCGGAGGCAACGGTCCTAACTCGCACAGCCTGAGTCCTGGCAGACCCCGAGCCAGATAATGCGGAAGCAACGCCAGACCCGCACCGTCTCGCGCCGCGATCGCCTGCAAGATGTGATTCTCGGCACGAAAGGAAACGCGCGAGTGAGGGAAATGCTGTGTCAGCCAGTCCGTGCCCGGCATGTCGGCGCTTTCCTCGTTGAAACTCACGAACACGGGTGCCTCTCCGCGTTCGGCCCGTTCGCACTGCGCCGTCGCGCCATAGAAGCCGAACGCCATGCGACCGAGTGACTTCGCGATAAGGTCCGCGTCGACGAGGCGCCCTACGCGCACGGCGATATCCGCTTTGTGACGATCGAGACTGACGGAACGAAGATTCGTCGCAACATCGATGTCGATACCGGGATACGACTCGGTGATCTGCGTGAGGCGGGCGAGGAGAAAACCCTGACATAGCGCGGGCGGTGCATTTATGCGCACCAGGCCCCGGACACTGAGCTCGCCATCGCTTGCCTGCGCATGCTTCATTGTCTGCGCCGCGGTCTCCATCTCTGCTGCAACCTGCAAGGCACGGTTTCCCGCAGGTGTCAGCACATAGCCTTCCGGCCGGCGCTCGACGAGCTTCTGACCGACGCTCTCCTCGAGAGACTGGACGCGGCGCGCGACGGTCGCATGATTGACCCGCAGCGCGCGGGCCGCAGCAGAGAGGCTCCGATAGCGCCCCAGCGCCAGAAAGATCCGCATGTCCTGCCAGTCGAGTTCTGTGCGTTTTTTATCAGTCATTGCGCGAGGATAGCGGCTCCTCTTTGCTCGAGTCCAGCGATAACCTGCTGTCCATACCGCGAGATGTCAACGGCATCCGGGTTCACTCAACAGCCAGGAGAAACAGCATGAGCCAGAAGAAAGTAGCCATTGTCACCGGCGCTTCGCAGGGCATCGGCGAAGGCATCGTCAACGGTTTCCGCGCCCGAGGCTACGGCGTTGTCGCCACGTCGCGCTCGATTCAGCCTTCAGCCGATCCGGACCTCGTGACCGTCGCGGGCGACATCGGCGACCCCGAGACGGGCAAGCGTCTGGTCGCGGCAGCTCTCGACCGATTCGGCCGCATCGATACGCTGGTGAACAACGCGGGCATCTTCATCGGCAAGCCGTTCACCGAATATACCGAAGAAGATTACCGGCTCAAGGTGAAGACCAACCTCGACGGCTTTTTCTTTACCACCCAGCGAGTCATACCGGTAATGCTCGAGCAGGGCAGCGGCCATGTCGTCCAGATCACGGCGTCGACGGCGGAATTCGCCAGTTCGCGCTCGCCCGCCTTCATCGCCATGTTGACGAAGGGCGGGATGAACGCCGCGACCAAGAGCATGGCGATCGAGTACGCCGCGCGCGGCATTCGCGTGAACGCCGTGGCGCCGGGCGTCATCCGCACGCCGATGCACGATCCGGCCATGGTGGAGAAGCTGGCCGCCTTTCATCCCATGAACAAGCTCGGCGAGGTGGAGGATATCGTCCGGGGAGTGCTGTATCTCGAGGACGCCGCCTTTACGACGGGCGAGATCCTTCACGTCGATGGCGGCCTTATCGCCGGTCGTTGACCTTTTTGGGGCGCCGAACGGGCGCCCTTTTCGCGCCAGACACCCCGCCGCTCCTCCGCTTTCGATTGACTCGCCATTGAAACCAGCCTATAACCATCCATATGGATGGCAACAGGATGGATTTTTAGCGCATGGCGACTCAACTCCCAGACACTTCCCGCCCGAAAGCCGGCGACACCGAGAAGATCACGATCAACCTGGGCCCCGTGGACTTGGGCCAGATCGATCTGCTCGTCGAAGAAGGCTTCTACTCAAACCGCACCGACTTGATCCGCACGGCGATCCGCAACCAGCTCGCGGTGCACGCGTCCGTCGTCAGGGAAACGGCGACCCGGCGTGCGCTCGTGCTGGGGCTTCAGTACTTCTCGAAACAGGACCTCGAAGCGGTACGCGCGGCCAACGAACGGCTGAAGATTCAGGTGCTGGGCCTCGCCAGCATCGCCGCCGACGTCTCGCCCGAACTCGCACTCGCCACCATCGAATCCATTTTGATTCGAGGTGCCCTTCACGCAACGCCCGCCGTCAAGGCGGCGCTTGCAGATCGAATCCGCTGATGCCGGCTCGACCGGCTCGGATTTCGACATCGGAAAAGACATGAAACTGAACGAAGGTTTTCTCGACTCGATGAAAGAGGCTTTTCAGCTCTTTCAGAACGGCAGCAGCGACGCCGCCACGGAGGTCGTCAAGCGCGCGATGCGCGGCGAGCCCTCTCACGCAGAACCCGCTACGCATGGAACGCGCGGCAGCGGGCTCTCAGGCCTCACGGAACGCTTCACGGCCCCCGCTCGCGCGCCTCGCGCAACGCCCGAGGCCGACGTGGAAGATCGCGGGCATTTCAGCACGCGCCGCTACGCGAATGCCGCCGGTCAGCGCGAGTACAAGCTGTATGTGCCGAGCGGTTATCGCGATGAACCGCTGCCGCTCGTCGTGATGCTGCACGGCTGCACGCAGAACGCCGACGATTTCGCCGCCGGCACGCGGATGAACGCGCTCGCCGAGACGCAGCAGTGCATCGTCGCGTATCCGGTTCAGCCGCAAGGCGCGAATGCATCGAAATGCTGGAACTGGTTTAAGCCGTCGGACCAGCAGCGCGATACGGGCGAGCCGTCGCTCATCGCGGGCATCACGCGCGACATCATGGCGACGCACAACGTGGACGCCAGGCGCGTTTACGTCGCAGGATTGTCGGCAGGCGGCGCAATGGCCGCGATCATGGCGCAACGCTATCCCGATCTTTATGCGGCGGCGGGCGTTCACTCGGGTCTTCCTGCGGGGCGCGCGCACGATCTGCCGTCCGCACTCGCGCTCATGCGCGGCGGCGAAGGAAAGCCTGCATCGTCGGGCGCGGCGCGTTGTCCGCTGATCGTGTTCCACGGCGATGCCGACGCCACGGTGCATTACGCCAACGCGCGCAGACTCGTCGAGGGGATGCATCCGAGCGGTCCGGGACGGCGCGTCGCGGGTGCGCGCGAGCACACGATCGAGCATTTCGTTTCGCCCGATGGCGTGCGCGCGGAGCTATGGACGCTTCACGGCGCACCGCACGCGTGGTCCGGCGGCAGCCCGCGCGGAACTTACACCGACCCGAGCGGGCCTGACGCCAGCGCCGAGATGTTGCGTTTTTTTCTTGCGCATCCGAAGGACTGAGCGCGCCAGCAAAGCCGGTCTTTCCGCACGGCGCGCGATGCGAGCTCACGGCTTCGCGCCTTCGGTGCCCGCCGTCTGGTGGCGTCGTCGATGCGAATACCTACGCGAAGTCGTGCGCACCGGCGCGGCGCAAGCAGACCCACGCCTCACCGACAATTACGCCGCTCATAAAGCGACCATTCCCCCTCTTGCGTCACCAGAACCACATCGCATTCCTTGTTGGCGAAGAAGCTCGCCGGCAAGGCGCCGACCTTGTGCACGAAGAAGTATCGATATTGGCGACCGTTATCCTTCGTCCACTCGAAGCGCCTAGGATCGCCTTCGATCGCCGGTGGCTGCAAAGGCAGCATGCCCGGCCGGAAGCGCACGATCTGCGGCACGAAGGTCGCAAAGTTGAAATCCACGAATCCGTGCTTTTCCGCCTGGTACCACAGCGCCTGATGCATATAGGCAGAGAGGCTGCCGTACGCCGGACTCTCGCGGTCGAACACGAGATTCAGCGCGCGTTGACCCGGCTCCGCGCGCGCGAGCAAGGTGTCGAGCGGCGCATTTTCGGCGGCGAAGCGATGCAGCCGGACGGCCTGGTCCGTCAGAAAGATCCAGCATCCCGCGATGATCGCCGCTTGCACACCGACGCCTCGCGCCTTGTCCCAAGCGGAAACCGACGACGGCGCGCGATTGCCGCTCGCTAATCGCTGCGTCGCGCAAAACATCAGCGCATACGCGGGCAGCAGAAACAGCGCAAACCTGTGATACAGGAAGCCGGTCTTGAGCGCGGCGTCCGGCACGACGAACCAGACCAATGTCACGGCGAGCATCGGCACGATCACCGCGCGATCCGCATTGATCCTGTCGCGCCACAGCCACGGCGCGGCGAACATCAACGCGACGAGCGGCAGATATACGGCCGCGCTCTTGCTCATGCCCCACACATAGACCGGCAGCGAAAGCACGCGGTGCAGGTTCCAGCCCCACTTGAACACGACGATGTCAGGCACCGTCTGGCCCAGCAGCGGATCGGTCGCGCGGCTGCGCAGCACATAGGCGATGCACAGCAGCCCGAGCGGCACGAACGGCGCGAGCGCCGTCACCCCGCGCGCGAGCGGCCTTTGCTTGAAGAGCACGAAGCCGACGCCTATCGCGCACGCAAAGAGAAACACGAGCCCGTGACAGAAGAACAGCACGGTGCCGGCAACGGCGATCGCAAGCCCCTTCTTCACCGACAACGCCGTCGCGTAACCGTACGTGAGCCAGATGAACAAGATGCCGAGCGGCGCCGCGACCAGGAACGTATAGAAACCCCATTCGAAGGCGAAGCCGAAGCATCCCGGCACGAAGAGCCAGTCGAGCCGCGCATCGCCATGCAGATGCCGCCGAAAGCCGACGCACGACGCCACGAACCCGAAGTACGCGAGCGTCATCAGGCACTTGAGCGCGGCGGCGACGGGCATCAGATACGTGAGCGGTAGTGCGAGGCCGTAGCCGATGAGATACGGCGTCAGCAGATTGAGCTGCACGAGGTTCTGCCACGGCGACGCGTGTTCCAGCAGGTCGCGCAGCAACATGACCTGCCCCGCGTGTTGCGGCAAGTCGGCAAGCGGCGGACGCGGCGCGATCCAGAACAACGCTCCGCCATACAAGACGGTCACGATGAAAAGCACGCGCGGCAGTATGGCGGCGAGCGGACCGGCCTGCGGACCGACGTGCGATAGCGGTGCGCTTGCGGACGCCGGCTCGACATTCGCACTCGGCCGTGCGGAGCGATCGACGGGGGCGTTCATAGACTTTGCTCGACGGACAGGCCGCTGGCGGTCCGCGCGTGGTCGCCGGGCGGTGAGATGAGATCGAACGTCGTCATGGGCGAAGTTCTCATTGCTGAAGCTGCGTGGATCGAACGTCGGAGATGAACCCGACGGGCTTCAATCTGCATCACTAAGCACGTGCAGCGGCTATTGATCGGACATTAGGCGCAATCCGGCACCACTCGCTCCACGACGATACTACGCGCAAAGTGCGAAAAAAAATATGCAAGGTTCGGCGGGCGCAGTTGCCGAGATCGCCGCGCTCGGCCGACCGGACACGCCAATCGAGTCCGAACAATCGATAGAGCCGATTAATGCTGATTCATCAAAAGTGACTTGGCCGAACTAGGGTTTATACCTATGTCCAGGGGAACTACACTGCTTTTCAACGACGAAGCAGTGCCGATTTCCAGCCTCCTGCGACGTTCCGCTCAATCGAGATTCGGAGGTTCATCATGTTCAAGTCCATCGTTCCCGCTATTGTCATCGCTTCCGCGCTTGCCGCTCCGGCGTTCGCCCATGCGGACGAGAACGGCGCGCTGACCCGCGCCGAAGTGAAGGCCCAGCTGGTTGAGTTGCAGCGCGCAGGCTACAACCCCGCCAGCGATCAAACCACCTACCCGGCCAACATTCAGGCCGCCGAGGCTCGCCTCAACGCTACGCAAGGCGTCGCGGCCAGCTCGTTCGGCGGCTCGGCCGAGGGCGCGTCAGCGTCGGGCCGCGCCAATCGCGCGGTGATCGACGTCAATCCGGTCGATTTCAATCGCCCGTAAGCGGCAGTTTCTGCAAGCGAAGCCCGGCCCGTGCCGGGCTTTTTTGCATTCGCAACCGCCTGTCGAGGCATGACTGCGAACGCCTTTCGAATGGTCATCTCACTGTAAGCCTCGGATTATTCGACGTTTTCGGATTCCTATTTTTCACCGGAGGCTCAGACCGCACTACAATCTGTGTCCGCGTTGTCACACATTTCGCCTTGCCGCCTGCCATGCTTATCCCGTCGTCGTTGCGCCTTGCTTTCGTTTCCCTGGGTCTTCTCGCGCTTGCTGCCTGCGGCGGCCGCGCCGCCACCACGCCCAGCTATCAGCAGGAGCTTTTCAACACCGGCGCGAGCCCCTACGCGCATAACTTCGACGCCACCGTCAAGGAAACCTGCGAGGCGGCACGCCGCGCGCTGCTGTCGCAGGGCTTTCTGACGACGATGGCGCAGGCCGACAGCGTCGATGCCACCAAAAACTTCCAGCCGTCCGCCGAGACGCACGTGGTCGTCTCGTTCCACGTCGTCTGCACGCCCGGCGAGAACGCGATGAACCAGAGCATTGCCTACGTGAACGCGGTACAGGACGGCTATGCCCTCAAAAAGAGCGATACGTCCGCGAGCGTCGGCCTGAGCGTGCTCGGCTCGCTTTCGCTGCCGATCCGCTCGAATAGCGACGCGATGGTCAAGATTTCCAGCGAGACCGTGCCGGCCGGCAAGTTCTATGACCGCTTCTTCGGCTTGATGGGCCACTATCTCTCGACGGTGCCGCGCAGTTCGCCCATTGCGTCCGATGAAGTCGAGAGCAAGCCGCTCGCGCCCTCGCTGATCGTCGCTTCGCCAGAGCTGACGCCCACGCCTATCGTCGTGCAGGCGCCCGCCGCAGCCGCGACCGCAATCCAGACGCCGGAGGCCGCCGCCGCCTCGAAGCAGGAGGCGCAGGCCGCTGCCAATGCGGTGACGGCGTCCGCGCCAGTGGCGGCGTCGGCGGTGTTGCATTGATCGGACGCTGAGTCGGCGGACTAACGGCCCCACGGCGGCCGAAGCGAGCCTCGCCGGCTTCGCAGGCACAGCCGCCCGCAAGAGCGCGGCACAACCGATAACGTATGGCGTCGCGCGACATTACCGCGTGCACGGCGACGGCGGTGCCGCACTGGTCCACGGCCGCAACCGAAGCAAAGCGTGGCGCGAAGTGCATCGCCCGGCGCACCGTTATGACGCGGCGCGTCGGCGGTGTCGAAGACGCCACAACGAATGCGCCCGACTCGGACATCCAACCGGCGACGCCCGATGCATCGGCGCCAAGCGGCACACCGCGAACCGCCGCACGCAACGCGACGACCATTTGCCCCCGCAAAACAAAACGGGCTCCGGCCTAAGCCGGAGCCCGTTCGCGTGCCTCGCCTGAACCGGCTGGGGCCTGCCGCTTACTTCCCGCCGTTCTGCGGGCTCAGCGTGAGCTTGTTCGATACCGACTGCACGCCCGAAACGCCCTTCGCCACTTCTTCGGCCTGCGAGATCTGCGCGCCTTCCGGCACGGTGCCGGTCAGCGTGACCGCGCCGCCGCGTGCGCGGACGTACACATTCGACACATCGAAGCCCTGCGCCTTCGACAGCGCGCGGCGCACGGCGTAGCCGAGCTTGCGATCCGTCTTCTTGGTCGCGGACTTTTGCGCCTTGGTCGGCGCGGCGGATTCGGTACTGGTGGTCGCCGCCGCATCGCTCGACTGCGCATAGGCGCTCGACGCGACCGCCACGCACACCACGACGCCCAGCGCCTTCAACATATCGACAACTTTCATGGTTTCTCCTTTTGTTTCGCTTGTTGACTTCGCACAGTTGCTGCTTCGCTCGTTTGCACTTCAAGCTGGACGGTCGTCCAGCTCAAGGCGTACGGCACCGCGCATGCCCGTGGCCGTGCGGCCGGCAGCCCGAACGGGCCGACAACCGCCGGCGCACGTGCCGCGGATGCTGTCATGCAATGCTGCGAGAGGCTGGCGAAGAAACGAACTCGGCCGTTGATCGGGCAGAAAGACCCGTCGGCTCGTTTATGTGTTGTCCTGCCGCACGGCGCGTTCGCGGCGCCTGTCAAAACAACCCAAATAACGGGTTTCGGACGCGAAGTCCTTGCCGCGCGGCGGCGAACGTCAATTTAGCCCAGCGCGGCCATTAGCGCAAAGCATTTAAGCGACGCCGAGCGCCTGCAAACGCCTACATACGCGTGTCACACGCATCGCGCAGTCGACGCTGCGAGGCGACGTCACCGTCCGCGAGCTATTCGCACCGCGCGTTCGGGTAAGCTTCGGCCACGAAGTTGACAGATCGCACCCCGATGACTCAAGCAGATGGCAATTCCCCGAAGGAACGCTCCCGACGCAGGCCGCAACCGAGGATCGTCGCGCGGTTCGTCGCCGTGTCGTGGCGCGACCTGGCGCTCACGTTCGGCCCGATTCTCATCGTGGCGATCGCCGCGCTTTACCTCGCGATCCGGCTGATTCAGCCCGCGCCGCCCAGCACGCTCACCATCGCGGCCGGGCCGAAGGGCAGTACCTTCTGGAACAGCGCGCAAAAGTACAAGGCGATTCTCGCGCGCAACCGCGTGACGCTCAACGTGCTGGAAACGCAGGGCTCGCTCGACAACCTCAACCGCCTCACGAAGCCGGATTCCGGCGTCGACGTCGGTTTCGTGCAGAGCGGCATGACTCCGCCGGGCACGGCGCCCGACGATCTCGAATCGCTCGGCAGTGTCGCGTATGTGCCGCTCGCCGTGTTTTATCGCGGCGCGGTGGTTTCGCGGCTGTCCGAGTTCAAGGGCAAACGGCTCGCCGTCGGCGCGGAAGGCAGCGGCGCCCGCGCGCTCGCGCTGACGCTCCTGAAAGCGAACGGCATCGAGCCGGGCGGCGACACATCGCTGCTGCCGCTTTCGGGCGACGCCGCGGCCAAGGCGCTCGAAAACGGCCAAATCGACGCCGCCTTCCTCGCAGGCGATTCCGCGCAGCCGCCGACCATGGCAAAGCTCTTGCGCACGCCGGGCGTGCGCTTCATGGACTTCGCTCAGGCCGACGCCTACGCGCGGCGCTTCCCCTACCTCACGGAAATCGAATTGCCGATGGGCGCATTCGACTTCGCCAACAACCTGCCGCCGCGTCCGGTCCACATGATCGCCCCGACGGCGGAACTCGTCGCGCGCGACAGCCTGCATCCCGCGCTGTCGGACCTGCTGATCGAGGCCGCGCGCGAAGTCCACAGCCGCGCGAACGTGTTGCAGCGCGCGAACGAATTTCCCGCGCCGCTCGCGCACGACTTCCGCATCAGCGACAACGCCGAGCGTTATTACAAGTCCGGCAAGAGTTTTCTGTACCGCGTTTTGCCGTTCTGGATCGCGAGTCTCGCGGATCGCGTGCTCGTCGTGCTCGTGCCGCTCGTCGTGGTGCTGATTCCGGCGCTGCGGCTCGTGCCGGGGCTGTATCGCTGGCGCGTCAAGTCGCGCATCTATCGCTGGTATGGCGCGCTGATTGCAATCGAACGGGAAGCGATCAGCGGCCCCGACACCGCGCAGCGCGACGCCCTGCTCGACCGCATCGACGCGATCGAATCGGCGGTCAACCGGATGAAGATGCCGCTCGCGTTCGCAGACCAGTTCTACGTGTTGCGCGAGCACATCGGATTCGTGCGCGAACGGCTCGCGGCCGAGGCGGGCGCGAGCGCGCAAGCGCCTTTGCGGGATGCGGCCGCGTCGCGTGCAGACACGGAGCAGCGCAACACGTAATATCGAATGATTCGATTGCGATAAGCGGTCGGAACACGCGGCGCACGTTCGCCGCACCGGATGCAGGACACGGCGCCAGCCGGCGAAAGCCGGACCGCGCAAGCGCCGCGGCAACCGGAAGGAAGCCAAGCGAGCTTAGCGAACGACGAGGCCAGCGCGAGCGCGCCAAAAGGAGAAACGAAATGAGTGCCCCGCTTTCGACCGCAGACGGTCGCCCGTACTTTTTCTTCGATTTCATCTCGCCGTTTTCGTATCTGCTCCTCGAGCAGCACGACAAATGGCCGGACATGCCGTTCGAATTCGTGCCGGTGCAGTTGCTCAAGCTCCTCGACCGCTGGAAGCAGCCGCACGCGGCCACCATTCCGACGAAGCGGGTGTTCACGTATCGCCACGCGCTCTTTCGCGCGGAACAGCTCGGCATTCCGTTTCGCATGCCGCCCGCGCATCCGTTCGATCCGGTGAAAGCGCTGCGCCTTGCCGTGCTGGCCGACAGCGACATCACCGTGGTGCGCGACATTTTCCGCTTCATCTGGCGCGAAGGGCGCGATCCGTCGTCGCCCGAAGGCTTTCGCGCGCTGTGTGAGCAAGTGGGCATGCCGGAAGCGGAATCGCGCATCGACGACGAGGATCTCAAGGCGAAGCTGCGCGACAACAACGACCGCGCCGTCGCGATGGGCGTGTTCGGCGTGCCGACTTTCGTCGTGAACGACCAGATCTTCTGGGGCGAAGACACGCTGCCGATGGTGCTGTACGTCGCCCGCTCTCCGAACTGGCTCGAAGCGGCCGAGGTCAAGCGCATCAGCACGCTGCCGATGGCGCGCCCCGAAGCCGATCCGGACGACACGGCGGAAATCGGCGGCTGAATCGGACGGCCGAACGGCGAGCGACGCCCGCCTATGCCGCGCATAGGGCGTGCGCTATGGCGTGAAAAATCGGAACGGGTTTAACTTCGGTTGGGGGCGGCGCACGCGCCGTCTCTTCTCGACCGTTGCCCGCCTCACCGGACGCGGCGCTCAGGCCTCCGGTCCCACGCAAAGCCCATGAACGAACCCGCCGATTCCCTCGACATCTGGCTCATTCGTGTTCTGCGCACGCTGCTCCTCGAGCGCAGCGTCACGCAGACCGCGCAACGCCTGAACCAGACGCAGCCGGCCATCAGCACCGCGCTGCGCCGCCTGCGCGAAATCCTGAACGATCCGATTCTCGTGCGCGGCAAGCAGGGCATGGTGCCGACCGAATACGGCGAGACGCTGCTCGCGCCCGCGCAACGCGCGCTGCGCGAAGTGGAGTTCGTCGCGACGCCGCACGGCGATTTCGACCCCGCGAGTTCGCGCCGCACGTTCCGGCTCGCCGCGCCGGACTATCTGAACGACTTCTTCATGCCGACGCTCGTCGCCGCGTTTCGCGACGCCGCGCCCAATGCGCGCCTCGAAATCGAATCGCTGAACCCGATGCGCGATCACGAACGCGCGCTCGACGAAGGCGAGATCGACCTGATGGTCGCGAACTGGACGAAGCCCGAGCCGCGCTTCGAGCGGCAGGACCTCTTCTCCGATGTGTTCGTCTGCCTGATGCGCGCGGATCACCCGCTCGCGCGCGAGCCGCTGACCGTCGAACGCTACGCGCTCGCCGCGCATCTCGCGCCCACGCCGTACAGCGGCGCGAAGCGTCATCCGATCGATATCGGGCTCGCGCGGGCGGGCATTCGCCGGAGAATTGTCACGACGATCCCGTATTTTGGTCTCGTGCCGCAGGTGCTGTTGCAGTCCGACCTCATCTTCACCGCGCCGCGCCGCTTCGCGCAGCACTATGCGGCGATGCTGCCGCTCGCCGTGCTGGATTCGCCGGTGCCGTTTCCGCGCATCAAGTGCTATCGGCTGTCGCAGCCGCAGTCGGATCAATCGACCGATGTGGCGTGGCTGTGCGCGCTGATGTCGCGCGTATCCGACTCGCTCATCGGCCGAAAGACCGCGCCGGTGCGTGACTTCGCCGCGGCCGTCGCCAAATAACGGGCTCAACGCATGGACGCTCTCGACCGGTTGATTCAACTCGCGCAGCTTTCCGGCGCGCTCGATTTGCGTTGTCTTTTGCGCGGCCCGCTGGAAGTGGATCACGCGCCGGCGCCGGCCGGTGAGGCCGCCTATCACGTCGTGCTGGACGGCGCGTGCACGGTGTCACGCGAAGGCCGCGCGGCCATCGACTTGAAAGCGGGCGATATCCTGCTCCTGCCGCGTGGCGATGCACACGTGCTTCACGTGGCCGATGGCGACGCACGCCCCGGCGACCTGCAAGCGCGCGACAACGGCGCGGTCACGGTGCGCAGCAATTGCGGCGAAGCGCAGCCGGCGGTGGACTTGCTGTGCGGACGCTTCACCTATGCTCCGCGCGCGCTTTTGATCGACGTGTTGCCCGACGCGGTGCATGTGTCGTTCACGCGCGCGTCGGCGCCGTATCTGGGCCCGCTCGTCGCGGCGATGCGTCGCGAAGCGGAGGAAGCGCAGCTCGGCGCGCCGTCGATTGTCGCGGCGCTCTCGACCGCGCTGTTCACAATGGTCCTGCGAGCGTGGCTTGCCGAGCAGCCGTCGCTTTCGGGCGTGCTGGGGCTGCTTTCGAACCGGCGACTGGGCGCATCGGTGATCGCAATGCTCGAACGCCCCGCCGATCCGTGGACGCTCGAAATGCTCGCGAAGGAAGCGGCGATGTCGCGCGCCACGTTCATGCGCGCGTTCTCGGCGCATTCGGAAAGCTCGCCGCTCGCGCTGTTGGGACATGTCCGGATGCAACTCGCGAGCACCATGCTCACCCACACCAAGAAGAGCATCGCGGATGTGGCGGCGGACGTCGGCTATCAGTCGGAAGCGGCGTTCAGCAAGCGGTTCAAAGAAGTGTATGGCGTCGCGCCGGGAAGGTTTCGGGCGGAGCGGGGGTTGGGGGCGTAAGAGGCGCTTAAGCGATCACGCGTTTCGCGCCCGGCACCGAAACATTCGACCGCGCCCGCCCTTCCCGCACCCGCAACACCTCCGCCGCCACCGCCAGCGCAATCGACGCCGGCGCTTTATCCACGATACCTTCGACCCCAATCGGGCACGTCATCTCGACGAGCCGTTCAGCAGCCAAGCCGCGTTCCATCAATCGCCGCTCGAACTTCACGCGCTTCGTCTTCGAGCCGATCAGCCCGAAATACGCGAAGTCGTCGCGTCGCATGATGCGCTGCGTAAGCGCGAAGTCGAGCGAATGATCGTGCGTCATCACGATGAAATACGCCCCGGCGGGCGCTTCATCGACGATCGCGTCCGGCAGATCCGTCGCTTCGATCTGCACGTTCGCGGGCACTTCGTCCGGAAAAAGCTCGTCGCGCGCATCGACCCATTGGACGACGCACGGCAGCGCGCCCAGCACCTTCACGAGCGCATGGCCGACGTGGCCCGCGCCGAACACGACGACGTGCAGCATCATGACCGCGCGCTCCTCACTGCGTTGACCGCACGCAGAATCTCTTCGGACGTCGCGGGCGCGTTCAGCGGCGGATTCACCTTGTGATCGCCGACCGCCGACACCGCATCGCGGATCGCGAAAAACACCGAGAACGGCAGCAGCAGCGGTGGCTCGCCCACGGCCTTCGAGCGATGAATGCTGTCCTCCGCGTTGCGATTCTTGAAGAGCGACACGCGAAAATCGGCGGGCATGTCGTTGACCGTCGGAATCTTGTAGGTGGACGGCGCGTGCGTCATCAGCTTGCCGTCCTTGTTCCACCAGAGTTCTTCCGTCGTGAGCCAGCCCATGCCCTGCACGAACGCGCCTTCCACTTGCCCGATGTCGAGCGCCGGATTCAGCGACGCGCCCACGTCATGCAGTGCATCCGCGCGCAGCACGCGCATTTCGCCGGTGAGCGTGTCGATCACCACTTCCGAGACGGCCGCGCCGTAGGAGTAGTAATAGAACGGGCGGCCCTGCATCGTCGCCTGATCCCAGTAGAGCTTGGGCGTCGCGTAAAAGCCGTCGGACCACAGTTGCACGCGCGCGAGATACGCTTTCGCGACGACTTCGCCGAACGGAATCGCGTCGTCGCCGACAATCACGCGGTCGTTAGCAAAGCGCACGCTCGCCGCCAGCACCGCGCCCGCGCCGAACTTCTCCGCCGCGAACGTCGCGAGCCGCTCGCGCAATTGACGCGCGGCGTCCTGCGCGGCCTTGCCGTTGAGATCGGTTCCGGTCGATGCCGCCGTCGCCGACGTATTGGCGACCTTGCTCGTGTCCGTCGCCGTCACGCGCACGCGGCCGAAGTCGATGCCGAGTTCATGCGCGACGACCTGCGCCACCTTCGTGTTCAGGCCCTGGCCCATTTCCGTGCCGCCGTGGTTCACGAGAATCGAGCCATCGGTATAAATGTGGACGAGCGCGCCCGCCTGATTGAAATGCGTGACATTGAACGCGATGCCGAACTTCACGGGCGTCAGCGCGAGTCCCTTCTTCAGAATCTCGTTGTTCGCGTTGAACTCGCGCACGGCTTCGCGGCGGCGGCGATAGTCGCTCGTCGCGGACAGTTCGCCGATGAGCTCGTGCAGCACGTTGTCCTCGACCGTCTGGCCATACGGCGTGCGGTTGTTCTCGGTCTTGCCGTACAGATTCGCGATGCGGACATCGAGCGGATCGCGGCCCACCGAACGCGCGATGTTGTCCATGATGTATTCGATCGCGAACGCGCCCTGCGGCCCGCCGAAGCCGCGAAACGCGGTGTTCGACTGCGTGTTGGTCTTGCCGCAATAGCCTTCGATCGCGACGTTCGGCAGCCAGTACGCGTTGTCGAAGTGGCAGACGGCGCGCGTCATCACCGGGCCGGAAAGATCGGCGGAAAAACCGCAGCGCGAGGTCATGTCGACGGCGACGCCTTCGATCACGCCTTCGTTGTCGTAGCCGACTTCGAAGTCGTACACGAAGTCGTGACGCTTGCCGGTAATCATCATGTCGTCGTCGCGGTCGGGGCGCAGCTTCACCGGACACAACAGCTTCCACGCGGCGAGCGACGCGCAGCACGCGAAGATGCCCGACTGCGATTCCTTGCCGCCGAATCCGCCGCCCATGCGCCGGCATTCGACGAGCACGTTGTGCGAATGCACGCCGAGCACGTGCGCGACGAGATGCTGCATTTCCGTCGGATGCTGCGTCGAACAGTAGACGTGCATGCCGTCGTCGTCTTTCGGCACGGCATACGCAATCTGGCCTTCGAGATAGAACTGCTCCTGGCCGCCGAGCTTCATCGCGCCGCGTTCGTGGTGCGCGGCCTTCGACATCGCGCCGTCTGCATCGCCGCGCGCGAGCTTCAGCGGATTGAGCACGTACGATTCGGCGCGGCGCGCCTCTTCGGCGGTGAGCACGGCGGGCAAGTCTTCGAATTCGATCGACGCGCGCCGCGCCGCGAGCCGCGCCGTGTCGTGCGACGTCGCGACCACGATGAACATCGGCTGGCCGACGTACTGCACGACGCCCGGCGCGAGAATCGGATCGTCGTGGATGATCGGGCCGCAGTCGTTCACGCCGGGAATGTCGTCGGCGGTGAAGACGGCGACGACGCCCGGCGTCGCGCGCACCGCGTCGAAGTTCATCGACACGATCTTCGCGTGCGCCTTCGGGCTCAGGCCAAGCGCGGCGTGCAGCGTGCCCGCGACGGGCGGAATGTCGTCGGTGTAGCTCGCGCGGCCGCTCACATGCAGATGCGCGGATTCATGCGGCCGCGAGACGTGGACTTGCCTGAACGCGTCGGCATCGTTGACGAGAGACTGCGCGTCGGCGAGAAAGGCTTCGGCTTGCTGATTCATGTTCGTGTGTCCTTATTTCGCTTCGACGAGTTCGATCGCGCGCACATCCAGCTTCGATTTCGCCAGCGGATTGTGCGGGCGCGTCTCCAGCCAGAAGCGGTACAGCAGGCTCTTCGCCGTCTCCAGCCGATAGCTGCTGCTCGCGCGCATGTCGGTGAGCGGCGCGTAGTCCTCGCCGAGCGCGCGCATCGCGGCCTGCGCCGTGGCTTCGTGCCAGTGCGCATCGGCGAGCGCGGCTTCGGCGCGGGCGGCGCGCTTGGGCGTCGCGGCCATGCCGCCGAACGCGATGCGCGGCTCGCGGATCACGTCGCCGTCCGCGATATACGCGAACGCGGCGCACACGGCGGAGATGTCGGAGTCGAAGCGTTTGGACAGCTTGTAGGTCCGGAAGCGCAGATTCGCGCGTGCGCCCGTGCGCGTCGGCACGCGCACCGCCGCGACGAATTCGTGCTCGGCCATGTCCTTCTTCTGATACGCGAGGTACAGGTCTTCGAGCGGGATTTCCCGCGTGCCGTCGATGCTCGCCAGCACGACGCGCGCGTTCAGCGCGATGAGCCCCGGCATCGAATCGCCGATGGGCGAGCCGTTCGCCACGTTGCCGCCGAGCGTGCCGGCGTTGCGGATCGGCAGCGACGCGAACCGCTGCCACATCTCTTCGAGCTCCGGATACGTCTTCGCGAGTTCCGCATACGCGCGCTCGACGCTCACGCCCGCGCCGATCTCGATCCACTCGTCGGTCGTCTCGACGCGCTTGAACGCATCGATCTGCCCGACATAAACGATGTCGCCGATATCGCGCAATTGCTTCGTCACCCACAGGCCGACATCCGTGCTGCCCGCGAGAATCCGCGCGTCCGGCTTCTCGGCCTTGATCTTCGCGAGCGCTTCGACCGTGCGCGGCGCGTCGAACTGGCGGCCGGCGTGCTCGTAGTGGAAGGTGTCGTCGCGGGCCAGCGTGCCCAAAGTACGCGCGAGCGACTGCACATCGACGGGCGCAAGCGGCGCGTGATCGAACATGCGCTCGGCCGCGTCGATGATCGGCCGGTAGCCCGTGCAGCGGCACAGGTTGCCGGTCAGCGCGTTGCTGATTTCCTCGCGCGAAGGCATCGTGCGGTGCGCGCAGCCGGTGGTCGCGTGACCGTGCTTCTCGTAGAGCGCGAACATCGACATGGCGAAGCCCGGCGTGCAGAAGCCGCACTGCGATCCGTGGCAATCGACGAGCGCCTGCTGCACCGGATGCAGCGAGCCGTCGGGCTGGCGCAGGTCTTCGACGGTGAAGAGCGCGCGGCCATCGAGCGTCGGCAGGAACTGCACGCACGCGTTGACCGCCTTGAACGCGACGCCGCCCGCGCCGTCCGGCTCCCCGACGACGACCGTGCACGCGCCGCAGTCGCCTTCCGCGCAGCCTTCCTTGGTGCCGGTGCAGCGCGCGTCTTCACGCAGATATTGAAGGACGGTGCGCGTGGGCGACGCGCCGCTCACTTCGCGGATCGCGTTGCGGTGATAAAAGCGAATCGGCTGGGTCATGACGAATGTCTCGCGGGGCTTCATGGCTTCTTGCTGGTTGCGCGGGGTGCGCAGCCGGTGGCGGAGAGGTCGGCTGGTCATTTTCGGAATAGTCCGGCCGCCTCGATGGTTGGAAAGCTATCACCGCCAAAATGCAGAACCCATAGCGGACATTGCATGAGCGACATATTCGCCCTGCGATAAGTCGGAGAACCCTTATGCGACAAGGCGTCGAGCCATCCGGCACGACCGTTCCGGCGACCGATTTGGACTAGCCGGTTAAAAACGAATGCGACGTTGCGCCGCAACATATGGGAGAATCACGCCTTCGCGCCGAATTCAAGTCAGCACTTTCCCTATGTCCACCCAGCCCCGCACCGCCGCCGCGCCGCAAGGCGATTTTGCCGTCACTCTCCGGATCGTGTCGGTCGTGCTGTACACGTTCCTCTGCTACCTGACGATCGGCATTCCGCTCGCGGTGCTGCCGGGTTTCGTGCACACGGATCTGGGCTACGGCTCGGTGATGGCGGGCGCGGCGATCAGCGTCCAGTACTTCGCCACGCTGCTGTCGCGGCCGCTCGCGGGCCGCACCGCCGACACCCTCGGCCCCAAGAAAACGGTGCTGTACGGGCTCGCCGCCTGCGCCGCGAGCGGCGTGCTGCTGCTGTGCTCGGCGCTCGCTGCGCAATGGCACGCGGTGAGCCTCGTGCTGCTCGTGATCGCGCGGCTCGTGCTCGGCTTCGGTGAAAGCTGGGTCGGCACCGGGTCGATCACGTGGGGCATCGGGCGCGTAGGCGTCGCGCACAACGCGAAGGTGATTTCGTGGAACGGCATCGCCACTTACGGCGCGCTTGCGATCGGCGCGCCGCTCGGCGTGGCCATCGACCATTCGCTCGGCTTCGCGTCGCTCGGCTTCATCGTGATCGCGCTCGGCGGCATCGGCTACTGGCTCGCGACGCGCATGGCGAGCGTGCCCGTCGTTCACGGCGAGCGCATGTCGTATCGCAGCGTGTTCTTCCGCGTGCTGCCGCATGGCCTCGGCCTCGCGCTCGGTTCGGCGGGCTTCGGGTCGATCGCGACGTTCATCACCCTTTTCTATGCCGCGCATCACTGGCCCAACGCGGCGCTTTCGCTTACGGTGTTCGGCACGACGTTCGTCGGCGCGCGCCTCTTGTTCGCCAATACGATCAAGGTCTACGGCGGCTTTCGCGTGGCCATCGTGTCGTTCGCGCTCGAATGCGCGGGCCTGCTGATGCTGTGGCTCTCCGCCGAACCGACCTTCGCGCTGGCGGGCGCGGCGTTGACCGGATGCGGCTTCGCCCTCGTGTTTCCGGCGCTCGGCGTGGAAGCCGTCGGACTCGTGCCGCCCGCGAGCCGCGGCGCGGCGCTCTCCGCGTACTCGGTGTTTCTCGATTTGTCGCTCGGTCTGACCGGGCCGCTCGCGGGTTACGTCGCGGGCGAATTCGGCTACGGCTCGGTGTTCCTGTTCGCGGCGCTGGCGGCAGCGTCGGCGGTGGCGTTGTCCATCGCGCTCTACATGCGCGCGGGGCGCGGCGTCGGCGGGCCGGCAACTGCGTGAACGGAGGATTGGCGAATCGCTCGGTCCGATTCTCCGAAAGAGCAGGCAAACGCCGGAAATTTCGCCCGCTCTTTGTCTTAAAATCGCCGCTTGGCCCCACAGCGTCCGATTTATGAACTCGACCACGGAAGACCGCTGGCGCGACCTGCGCCCGGACCCGGACAGCGACACTCCGCTCTATCTCCAACTCGCCCGCAAGCTCGCCGCCGCCATTCACGACAACCGCTGGAACGCCGGCGAAGCGCTGCCCTCGGAGCGCGTGCTGTCCGACGCGTTGGGCGTCTCGCGGATCACGTCGAGAAAGGCCATCGCGCTGCTGGTCGAGCAAGGGCTGATTCGGCGCGAACAAGGCGCGGGCAGCTTCATCCGGCCGCGCTACGAAGACCCGCTTTCGCGTCTGTCGAGCTTCTCCGAAATGCTGCGCCGGCGCGGTTTTCAGCCGAGTTCGAAGTGGCTTTCGCGCACCATCGAGCCGGCCAATCGCGAAGAAGTGATTCAGCTCGGCCTCTCGCCCGCCGCCGCCGTCGCGCGCCTGAAGCGCCTGCGCCTTGCCGACGACACCGTAATGGCCGTCGAAAACTCCACGTTTCCTGCCGCGCTGATTCCCGATCCGCTCGCTATCGGCGATTCGCTTTACAGCTATCTCGACACGCGCGGCCTCGCCATCGTGCGCGCGCTTCAGCACTTTCGCGCCGTGAACGCGAGTCCGGAGATTGCTGAACAAATGGGCATTGCGCCCCACGACGCGCTTCTGCTCATCACGCGCGTCGGCTACACGGCGGATCAGCGCGCGATCGAGCTGACCGATACCTACTGCCGCAACGACTACTACGACTTCGTCGCGGAACTGCGTAAATAACGACGTCGCCCGCCATGACCGACACCGCCACAGTCCAGCCGAACGACCGATCGCTCTCCATCATGCTGTGGCTCGTCGCCACGGGCTTCTTCATGCAGACGCTCGATTCGACGATCGTCAACACCGCGCTGCCCGCCATGGCGCGAAGCCTCGGCGAAGCGCCGCTGCGCATGCAGGGCGTCGTGATCGCCTACTCGCTCACCATGGCGATGATGATCCCGGTCTCCGGCTGGCTCGCGGACAAGCTCGGCACGCGGCGCGTCTTCTTCAGCGCGATCCTCGTCTTCACCATCGGCTCGCTGCTGTGCGCGAACGCGCAGTCGCTCACCGGGCTGGTCGCGTTTCGCGTCGTGCAAGGCGTGGGCGGCGCGATGCTGCTGCCGGTCGGCCGGCTCGCCGTGCTGCGCGTGTTTCCGGCGGAACGCTATCTCTCCGCGCTCGCGTTCGTCGCGATTCCCGGCCTGATCGGGCCGCTCATCGGTCCGACGCTCGGCGGCTGGCTCGTGGAGATCGCGTCGTGGCACTGGATCTTCCTGATCAACGTGCCGGTCGGCGTGATCGGCTGCATCGCGACGAATCTGTATATGCCCGACAGCCGCAATCCGGCGACCGCGCGTTTCGATCTTGCGGGCTATCTGCTGCTCGCGGTCGGCATGGTGGCGCTGACGATTTCGCTCGACGGTCTCGCCGATCTCGGCCTCCAGCACGCCATCGTGCTCGTGCTGCTGATTCTGAGCGTCGGCTGCTTCGTCGCTTACGGGCTGCACGCCACGCGCGCCGCGCAACCCATCTTCTCTCTCGATCTTTTCAAGATCCACACGTTCAGCGTCGGCCTCCTCGGCAACCTGTTCGCGCGCATCGGCAGCGGCGCGATGCCGTACCTCATTCCGCTCTTGCTGCAAGTGAGCCTCGGCTACACGGCGTTTCAGGCGGGCATGATGATGCTGCCCGTCGCCGCCGCCGGCATGGCGAGCAAGCGGCTCGTCACGCGGCTGATCGAGCGCGTCGGCTATCGGCGCGTGCTGGTGACGAACACCGTGCTCGTCGGCCTGATGATGGCGAGTTTCGCGCTCGTGAGCGCGCATCAGCCGCTGTGGCTGCGGCTCGTGCAACTGGCCGCGTTCGGCGCCGTCAACTCCATGCAGTTCACCGCGATGAACACGCTCACGCTCAAAGACCTCGGCACGGGCGGCGCGAGCAGCGGCAACAGCCTGTTTTCGCTGGTGCAGATGCTGTCGATGAGTCTCGGCGTGACCGTCGCGGGCGCGATTCTCTCGACGTTCACCGGACTTCTGCCGCGCGTCACCGAAAGCAATACGCTGCCGGCGTTCCACGCTACCTTTCTATGTGTGGGCGTCATCACGGCGGCGACCGCGTGGATCTTCGGACAGCTTGCGCCGGAAGTGCGCGGGGCGCGCAAGAAGCCCGATCCGTCGGAAGCGAACTGAGCGGCGGCATTCACCATCCGGACGTGCGCCGCACCTGAGCGGTGCGCGAGGCACCGCGACGCGACGCCCGTTGCGATGCTCACTTGCAATAGGCGGACGAATACGCGGCGAAGGCCGCGAAAACCGCGCCGATGCTGGATTCGCACGCTTCTTGCTCGAACGATCGGACGCCGATCTTGTAAACTGCCGCTATCTCATAAAGCCGATTGACGCCCGTTTAGACCATGAGCATGGTTGATCTCGACCCTCCCCGCTTTCAGCCGCCGCGCCCCGTTGCCGGCGACGACGGCTCGCGTCGCACCGTTCTGTATGGCGAATACACCGTGTTCAGCGTGTTCCAGCCGGTGTTTTCGGTGTCGCATCGGCGAGCCATCGGCTATCACGCCTCGCTGCGTGCTCGCGACGAGACGCATCGTCATGTACCGTCGCACGAGGTCTTCACGCAGGCGGCGCGGCGCGGCGATCTGCTGGAACTGGGCCGGCTCGCCGAATCGCTGCATCTAGGCAACTTCAATGCGTTCGACAGCCACGACGAATGGCTCTTTCTGAGCTTGCATCCCGCCGCGCTCATGGACACGAGCTACGGCGACGCGCTGCTCGCCGCGCTCAAGGACATTGGCCTGCCGCCGCAGCGCGTGGTGCTCGAAGTGCCCGAGCAGGCGGGCGGCGAGACGACGCGATTCAGCGAGATCGTCGATTCCCTGCGCAAGTCGGGCTTCCTGATCGCGCTCGACGGTTTCGGCGTCAAGCATTCGAACATCGACCGCGTGTGGCAATTGCGGCCGGATATTGTCTCGCTCGACCGCTGCATTCTTCAGCAGGCGACCGAGCATTCGCATATCGAACGCGTGTTGCCGCGGCTCGTGTCGCTGCTGCACGAATCCGGCCAACTGGTGCTGATGGGCGGCCTCGCCACGGAACGCGACGCGCTGATTGCGCTGGAATGCAACGTCGACTTCGTGCAGGGCGCGTACTTCGCGCAGCCGAGCGTCGAAGCCGTACACAGTGAAGTCGCGGCCAGCGCCATGGACGCGCTTTCGGCGGCATCGCGCGAACGGGTCGCGGCGCGCGAACGTGCGCAGGCCGCGCGGCTCGAACCCTACGTGAGCGGACTGGAACGCGCGGCCGTCAAGCTGATGGAAGGCGAAACGCTCGCCGCCGCCACGAGCGAACTGCTGCAACTCGCCGATACCGCGCGCTGCTTTTTGCTGGACCACGCGGGCCGGCAGATCGGCGACAACGTGGTGCCTGTCGTGCGCACATCGCAGCGCGCGAAGCGCTTTAGCCCGCTGCTGCATTCGGAAGGCGCGAGCTGGGAACGGCGACCCTATTTCATCGAGGCGCTGCGGTCGCCGGGCCGCGTGCATCTGACCGCGCCGTATCTGTCGATCAACGAGGCGCATCTGTGCGTGACGGCTTCCATCGCGGCGCAAACGCCTTATGGGCTTCAAGTGCTGTGCGTCGACATCAATTGGGAAGGCGTGCCGAAGCGCCGCTGAACGCCGAACTGAAAGTGAAACCTGAAGAGCCTTCCTCGCGGAAGGCTTTTTTCATTCGGGCTTACACTCGGGCTTACTTAGCGTACCTGGCTTTCGCGCGCGAAAGCTAGCGGTCCCAAACAATTCACAAAGCCGCCGCAAACGGATACCGTACTGTCTCGGGCTCGCGACACGAGTGCCCTAACGCACAGAGCAACAAAAACAGCCCTCGTTATTCTCTAAGCAAACGGTTCGGCGGCGCTCGCCCGAATCTCACGACGAATGATCGCAACGAGGAAATCATGGCCGAAGCTAGCGTTCCCCTGTGCGTCGATCTGGACGGCACGCTGACTGCCACCGATCTGCTGGTCGAATCGTTCCTCGTGCTCGTCAAGAAAAATCCCGTCTATGTGCTGTACTGCATCGTCTGGCTGCTGCGCGGCAAAGCGTATATGAAAGCGCAGATCGCCGAGCGCGTAGCCATCGACGTGTCGGTGCTGCCCTATAACGCGCGTTTCGTCGAATATCTGCGCGAGCAGCGTCTCTCGGGCCGCGAACTCTATCTTTGCACCGCGTCGAACAAACGCTTCGCAGAACAAATCGCCACGCACTTCGGCATCTTCACGGGCGTGCTCGCGAGCGACCATGCGCGCAATCTCAAGGGGAGTCACAAAGCCGGCGCGCTCACGAAAGAATTCGGCGCGCACGGTTTTGATTACTGCGGCAACGCACTCGCCGACGTGCCAGTCTGGAAAGCGTCGCGGCAAGCGATCGTCGTCGGCAACCGGCACATTGCGGCGGCGGCGGAGAAGGTGAACAAGACCATCGTTTTCTTCGAAGAAAAGCGTTCGCTCGTTCGCCTGACGCTGAAGGAAATGCGCGTGTATCAGTGGGTCAAGAACCTGCTGATCTTCGTGCCGCTGCTCGCGTCGCACCGCTTCACCGATCCGGCGATGCTGCTCGACGAAACCCTCGCGTTCTTCTCGTTCAGCTTCTGCGCCTCGGCGGTGTATCTGCTCAACGACATGCTCGATCTCGACTCGGACCGTCGTCATGCGAAGAAGCGCAACCGGCCATTCGCGTCGGGTCAACTGCCGCTGACCTTCGGCATGGCGCTCACGTTGACGCTGCTCGTCGCATCCGCCGCGCTCGCCGCGCGACTCGCGCCCAACTTCCAACTCGTGCTCGGCGGCTATTTCATCGTGACGCTCGCGTATTCGTTCAAGCTCAAGCGCATGATGCTGGTCGATGTCTTCACCCTCGCCGCGCTCTATACCTCGCGCATCGTCGCGGGCGGCGCGGCGGCCGATATCCTGCTGTCCGACTGGCTCATCATGTTCTCCGTGCTCATTTTCCTGAGCCTCGCGATGGTCAAGCGTTACACGGAACTCGACGCCCTCTTGCGCGACGGCAAGGTGTCGGCGGCGGGGCGTGGCTACGTCACGCAGGATCTGGGCATTCTGCGCTCGTTCGGCACCGCCTCGGGCTATGTCGCCGTGTTGGTGCTGGCGCTCTATCTGAACTCGTCGGACGTGCGGCTACTGTATCGGCATCCGCACGCGCTGTGGGTGCTCTTCGGGCTTTTGCTGTACTGGGTGAGCCGCGTGTGGATGCTCGCGTTTCGCGGCGAGATGCACGACGACCCGATCGTCTACGCGATCAAGAACCGCCTGAGCCTGCTTGTCATCTGTCTATGTGTCGCCACCATCGTCGTGGCGATCTAGCCTTCAACCTCATCCGAGCTTCATGCAATACATCACGCTTATCCTGAGCGGCACGTGCAGTGCGCTCGCGAGTATCTTGCTGCGTCTGGCGGGCACACTGCCCGCGAGCGGCCACGCGCTCGTCTTCGGCATGGAGCCGCGCGCGCTTCTCTACCGGCTCGGAGCCATCGGCGCATACGGCGCGGGCTTCGTGCTGTATGCGCTCGCGCTGCGGCGTGTCGAACTGAGCGTCGCCTATCCGCTGATGGTCGCGGTGACGATACTCGAGATCATGCTGTTCGGCGTCGTGCTCGGCGAAGCGATGTCGCTGCGCACGCTCGCCGGCGCGACGCTGTTGATCGCGAGTGTGCTGCTGCTTTACGCGCCCGCTCCGGCTACCGCCTGAGCGCGCGAATAGTCAAATAAAAGAGTCGGAAAAGAGTCGTATCGGGGATACTGTCATGCTGATTTCACGGGCTGCCGCGGGCAAGTCCGCGCCGGGTCTGGGCGCGATTTCGACGGCGTTGATCGTCGTTGCGTTAGCGATGATCGCGGCGCGCATACCGCACGTCTATGCGCAGTTCCGCGCCGACCCCGCGAATGCGTTCAGCGACTTCAACTATTACCTCTACGCGTTCACGACCGTGCTGCGTCATCCGGCGGATGCGACGGTGCTCTACGACCACGAAGGGCTTGTCGCGTTCATGCGCTCCATCGGAGCACGCGAGACCGGCATGGACGTGTTTTATGCGTATCCGCCGCAATTCGCGTGGCTGTTTTCCCCGCTCGGCACGCTCTCGCCGCTTGCCGCGAAGGCCGTGTGGGTCGGCGGATCGTTGACGCTTTTCGCGCTCGGCGTCGCGATGGTCGCAAAGCTCGCGTTTAGAGGCGCGGATCGCGGCGTCGTGCTGCTGATCGTGGCGCTGGCGTTGCTCAGTCGCCCGTTCTTCGACGATGTCTACTGGGGCCAGTCGAACCAGTTGCTGTTTTTCCTGCTTACGGCGACGTTCTTTTTCATCGACCGCGGCAACCGCGCGATAGCGGGCGTGTTCCTCGGCGCGGCCATCGCACTGAAAGTGACGCCGGTCGCCATCGCGGGCCTGTTGCTATTGCGGCGCGAATGGCGCACTGCGCTTGTCACCTTCGTCACGTCGGTCGTGCTGACGGCCATCACGGCATGGGCGCTCGGCTTCCATGCAATCTGGCACTACGTCGTATCCGACATGCCGCGGCTCAATACGCAGAACCTCATGCTCGGCGGCGCGCCGATCAACGTCGCGCTGCGCGGCGGCCTGCAAACGGTCATGGAAAGCGTGGGCATGAGCGTATCGCAGACGCTGCTGGGCGCGGTATGGATCGCGACGGCGCTCTGCGTCTGCACGCTCGGCGTGGTGCTGGTCGTGCGGCGCCATGCGGACCGCCGCATCGACTTCGCGCTCGCCACGATGACGATGCTCGTCGCCTCGCCGATGCTCGAACCGGTGCACCTCGTCGTCGCGCTGATTCCGGTCGGAATTCTGTTCGGCACGGCGTTAGAGCGGCCCGGCACGCGGCTATCGCTCGTCGCGCCGCGAGTCGAACTGATGATCGCCAGCTTCGCGATTGCGGTGATGGCCTTCGCGTCGCGCGGCGCGAGCTATACGGTCGCGGTATGGCTGCTGTACGCGCTGCTCGTCGCGCGATACTTCGCGACCGGCGGCGTCACGCGCTCTCGTTCGATTCCGGACGCAGAAGATCGAACGCCGCCAGCGCGAGCACGCCCGACAGCACGATGAGCGCGGCCGAATGGCGTCCGACATAGAGCAGCGCGGCGGAAGTCCACGCGGCGACGCAAAGAGCAGCGAAGCGTTTCATGGTGATGCGGTGGTGCAGGAAAAGACCACTATTTTATCGGGCGGACGCGGATGAACGCATGAAAGGCTCATTGTCGCAAGGCGTCGCGGCGTCCATCTTCCAGAGAATCAGAAAGGGCCGCTTGCGGCGGCCTTCCTGGCATTCGCAAGATGGCGTTTCGTTCAGCCCAGACTCTGTCCGAGCGAGTCACGCCGGACACCGGCTTTACTGCGCCGACAGATAAAACGCCTGGTCACGCTGCGGCGTCACCCCGACTACGGTGAGCAAGCCATTCACGACCGTCGCTTCGACGGGCATCGAGACATTGTTGAGACCGCACAACGCGCCGCTGAAATTCAGCGTGCCGTCGAGCAGATGCTTGCCGGTCGCGCGCGGCTTGAAAGTGCCGGTGAACGTGCAGGCGCTCTGCGTGCCGTTCGCCGTGCCGTCGGCGGAGAAGGTAATCGTCGAAATCGGATTCGCGCCCGTTCCGCTCGTCCACGTACGCGCGACGTCGCTCAGGGCGAGCGGCGTGTCGTAGGTCGTGTTGTAGTTGCCGTTGAAGCTGGTGGCGGTCGTGTCAGGGCTGACGTAGAGACTCGTCGTAGCGGAAAGCGCGCTCTTCGCCGTGAAATTGCCCGTCAGCGTGCCCGCGCGGATCGCGCCGAGGTTGTGGAAGCCGACCGTCGCGGAATCCGTGAACGCGCCGTCGGTGGCCGTCATGACGCCCTCGATCATCCAGACGAACGAGCCGCTTTGCGTATAGATACTGTAGTACTGCCCGGTTTCCAGCACGATGGTCTGCGCCGCCAACGACTGCGACGAATCCGCAGAACCGTACCAGAGGCCTTCGGGCAATGCGTGAGAGGTTTTGGCAACGCAGGACTTCGTCAGATTGCTGAGATCCGACACACAGGTCTTGTCATCTCCGCCGCCGCCGCATGCGGCGAGGATGGGCAGAGCGAGCAGGCAGAATTTCGATGCGAGTTTCATGGCGAGTTCATTGTCTTCGGGTGAGCACGGGCCGCCGCTCTTGACGGATGCCGACAATGAAATAACGGAACAGCGCAGTGAAACTTTAATCGGCCGCGCCTGAGAAGCGTCCATGCCGCGCTCACCATTGCTTCGCGCAGCGCGTCGTATCTCCTGAGTCAAAAGAAAAAGCCCTCGCACGGAGGGCTTCATCTTCGGAACGCTGACCGGACCTCGTTGTCCGGCACAGCCGGTTGTCACCTCGGCGACAACCCATCATCCATTTACGCGCCGAAATTCTTCGATGCGAAGTCCCAGTTCACGATGTTCCAGAATGCCTCGATGAACTTCGGGCGCGCATTGCGGTAGTCGATGTAGTAAGCGTGCTCCCACACGTCCAGCGTGACGAGCGGCTTGCTGTCGGTGGTCAGCGGCGTCGCGGCGTTGCTCGTCGACACGATGTCGAGCGAACCGTCGGTCTTCTTCACGAGCCACGTCCAGCCCGAGCCGAACGTGCCCACGGCGACCTTCGCGAACTCTTCCTTGAACTTGTCGAACGAGCCGTACTTCGCATTGATGGCGTCGGCCAGCGCGCCGGTCGGAGCGCCGCCGCCGTTCGGCGACAGGCTGTTCCAGAAGAACGTGTGGTTCCACGTCTGAGCCGCGTTGTTGAATACGCCGCCCGACGACTTCTTCACGATCTCTTCGAGTTGCATGTTCTCGAATTCAGTGCCCTTGATCAGCTCGTTGAGCTTGGTCACATAAGTCTGGTGGTGCTTGCCATAGTGAAACTCGAGCGTTTCTTCCGACATGTGCGGAGCGAGCGCGTTCTTGTCGAACGGCAGCGGCGGGAGCGTATGTTCCATGATTGCGAGCTTCCTTTCTATGTGAATTGTGGGACTGTGAGGAGTGAAGCAGTGGAGCAATGGATTGTAGGCGAGTTGGGATAACCCCGCAAACCGCCTGCCTTTATGAGGAAGATCGCTTTCATATCGCCGAAAGCGGCGTAAAAAGTGCTCGCGACGGCGCTTCGCGCCACGTCGAAATTACGCCGTGCGAGCCGCGCGCGACACGTCGAAATTCGTCAGAATTCATCGGACAGACGCGGCTGTACGTCGGCAAGAAGGACGTCCGCCGAGCCTTGCGCGAGGTGAACTGTGAGCGCGCGCTTCGGCTTGAGCGCGTTCGGCGCACGCAGTGCGCGGCCCGTTTGCGTGTCGATGAGCGCGGCATAACCGCGTTCCAGCGTGCGTTGCGGACTGAGCACTTGCAAGCGCGCCGCGAGTTCCGACACAGACGCCTTCTCGCGCTCCCGGCGACGCTCGTTCGCGCGCTTCATGCGCTCTGCGAGCCGCAGCACGTGCTCGGTTTGCGCGGCGACGTCCGGCCGCCTGCGCTGCCAGCGATACTGCACGAGTGCGAAGTGAGCGCGCGCATCGCGCACGGGCCGCGCGCCCGCTGTTGCGAAACGGCTCGCGAGTTGCCGCAGATGCACCCGCTGCCGCGCAAGCCGCTCGACGGGACTCACGAGCCTGCGGGCAAGCCAGTCGAGCTGCTGCGCGCGCCGTTCCATCGACCGTCCGAATCCACGCGCGAGCGCCGCGTGACGATGATCCAGCTCGCGCAGCAACAGCACGCGCTGCGGACTCACGAGTTCGGCAGCGCCGGTCGGCGTCGGCGCGCGGACATCGGCGGCGAAATCGGCGATGGTGAAGTCCGTCTCGTGGCCGACGCCGCTCACCACCGGCAGTTCGCTCGCGGCGATCGCCCGGGCGAGCACCTCTTCGTTGAACGCCCACAAGTCTTCGATCGACCCGCCGCCTCGGCACACGATCAGCACATCGACTTCGCGCCGCGCGTTCGCCGCTTCCACCATCGCGGCGAGCTTCGCGCCCGCGCCCGTGCCCTGCACCGGGCCCGGATAAACGATCACGGGCACGTGCGGCGCGCGGCGCGCGAGCGTCGTCAGCACGTCGCGCAACGCGGCGGCCTGCAACGACGTGACGATGCCGATGCCGCGCGGATGTGTCGGCAGCGCGCGCTTGCGCTCGGCGGCGAAGAGGCCTTCGCTTTCGAGTTGCGCCTTGAGCCGCAGAAACGCTTCGTACAGGCGCCCTTGCCCGGTGCGCCGCACCGCCTCCACGCTCATCTGCAATTCGCCGCGCGGCTCGTACATGGTGACGAGCGCGCGCACTTCGATCTTGTCGCCTTCGCGCGGCACGAACTCGGCGTACTGCGCGCGGCTTCGGAACATCACGCAGCGCATCTGCGCGTTCGCGTCCTTGATCGAAAAGTACCAGTGGCCGCTGGCAGCGCGCGTGAAGTTCGACACTTCGCCCGACACCCAGACGAGCGGAAAGGACCGCTCCAGCATCGTGCCGATGGCACGGTTCAACACGGAAACGGGGATGACGGCATCGCCGCCTGGCGTCGGCAGGGAATCGGGAGTCATGGTTGCAATGGATGAGAGAAGCGTCGGCCGGCGTGGCCCGCCTGCAAAGGCCTCGCCAGTGTAGCAAGTGTCCACACAGAAGAACTTACCGATGCCGCGTTCGAACGCCCGCCGGAAGCCCATGAGTTCGTAGCAAGTCATTGATTTCACGAACGTTTGCGCGGGAATCCGCCGCATTTCCCGAAGCAACTCTTTCCTGAAGCGGATTTCGCCTTTTTGAACGGCAAGTTCTTCACAGAGTTATCCACAGTTTGAGTGACGTTCGCGCGCGGGCGCCTCGACTGGCGAAGAGCGCGTTCGCGCGCTAGAGTGCCGGGTCGTGCACCGGCTCGCTTCGTTCGCCGTCCCATTCGCGGACCTTGGAACGCGCACCGCCGGTCCAACCGTTCAACGAGACCGAAATCGAAGGAGTTGCCGTTGCGCGCCCTGCCGTACCCGACATCGTTCCCGCGTTGCTGCGCATTGAATGCCGTCCGCGCGAAGGCGATTCATGTCTGACTTCAAGCCGCCGATCGAGAACTTTCTTGCCCGCGAATGGCGCCGGCGCGGCGCGGTCGCGTGGGCGCTCACGCCCTTCGCGTGCGTCTTCGGCGCGATCGCCGCGACGCGCCGCGCGCTTTTCGACGTGGGCTGGATGAAGCGCGTCGATGCCGGCGTGCCGGTGGTCGTCGTCGGCAACGTGACCGTCGGCGGCACCGGCAAGACGCCGACCGTGATCGCGCTCGTCGAGGCGCTGCGGGCGGCGGGTTTCCAGCCGGGCGTCGTCTCCCGCGGATACGGCGCGAAGGTCGCCGAGCCGACGAGCGTCACACCCGCAAGCATCGCGAGCCAGGTCGGCGACGAGCCGCTCTTGATCGCGCGCCGCACTCATGCGCCGGTGTTCGTGTGCCCGGACCGCGTGGCCGCCGCGCGCGCGCTCCTGAACGCGCATCCGAACGTGGACGTGCTCGTGAGCGACGACGGCCTGCAGCACTATCGCCTGGCGCGTGTGTTCGAACTCGTCGTGTTCGACGACCGGCTCGGCGGCAACGGCTTTCTGCTACCCGCGGGTCCCTTGCGCGAGCCGATGTCGCGTCATCGCGATGCCACGCTCATCAACAGTCCCTACGATCGCACGCTGCCGCCGTGGCCGAATACGTTCGCGCTCGACCTCGAACCCGGCGACGCGTGGCTGCTCGACGATCCCTCGGTGCGCCGCCCGCTTGCGCAGTTCGCCGGCGAGAAAGTGGCCGCTGCGGCCGGCATCGGATCGCCGGAGCGTTTTTTCGCGACGCTGCGCGCGGCGGGCATCGCGCCCACGACGCGCGCTTTTCCCGACCACTACGCGTACAGCGAGAATCCGTTCGCCTCGGTTCAGGCGGATGCGATCCTGATCACCGAAAAGGATGCAGTAAAATTCGGGGCCTGGCGCGACGCGCGCATCTGGGTCGTTCCCGTGCAAGCCGTGCTCAGCCCTCGCCTCATCGCTCTCGTTGTGGAGAAACTCCGTGGACGCACGTCTGCTTGAAATCCTCGTCTGCCCGATCTGCAAGGGCCCGCTCAACTACGACCGCGCGGCGCAGGAACTCGTCTGCAGCGCGGACAAGCTCGCGTATCCCATTCGCGACGGCATTCCCGTGATGCTCGTCGACGAAGCGCGCCAGACGGTCGAAGGCACGCCCGTCGAGCCGTTGAAGCCTGTCGGCGACGCCTGAAGTCATCGTCATGTCCGTGCCGTTCATCGCTGTCATTCCCGCGCGGCTCGCGTCCACGCGGCTGCCGAACAAGCCGCTCGCCGATCTCGGCGGCAAACCGATGGTCGTGCGCGTCGCCGAGCGGGCGCGCGAATCCGGCGCGAGCCACGTGCTCGTCGCGACGGACTCGGACCTCGTCGTCGAAGCGGCGCGCGATCACGGCATCGAAGTGATGCTCACGCGCAGCGATCATCCGACCGGCACTGACCGCCTCGCCGAAGTCGCCACGCGCCTGAACTGGAGCGACGAGACCATCGTCGTGAATGTGCAGGGCGACGAACCGCTGATCGATCCACAACTCGTGCGCGATGTCGCCGCGCATCTGGCCGCGCACGGCGAATGCGCGATCGCCACGGCTGCGCATCCGATTCACGATCCCGCTGACGTCTTCAATCCGAATGTCGTGAAGGTCGCGCTGGATGCGAAAAGCGTCGCGCTGTACTTCTCGCGCGCGCCGATTCCCTGGTCGCGCGACGCGTGGCAGCCGCACTGGCCCGATGTCGCCGCGCTGTCCGCGCTGCCCGCCGTGCCGGAAAACGTGCTGCGGCATATCGGTCTCTACGCCTATCGCGCGAAGTTTCTGCGCGACTTTCCTACGCTGGCGCAAGCGCCCATCGAAGCCGCCGAGGCGCTGGAGCAACTGCGCGCGCTGTGGCACGGCGAACGCATCGCGGTGCTCGTCGCACAAGACGCGCCGCCGCCCGGCGTCGATACGCCCGCCGATCTCGCGCGTGTCCAGGCGCTCTTCGCACGCGCGAACTGAAAGCGTCGCGCAACCGGTGTAAACCCCGCCGGACGCCCGCGCCACGGGCGTCTTAGCGGTTTCCATAATCGCTATTAGGGCCGCGATCGTAATGAGGCGTGGCATAATCAAGCGATTGCGCGAGCCTTCCGGTCAGCGCCACGCTCAACGTTGCGCCGCTGTCCGCGGGTGCCGCGCTGCCTGTCGAATCGGCCGCGCCGCCTGTCGTCGACGCCGCCCGAGCGTCGCCGCCGGATGTCAGAACCTCGCGAGCGGTTTTTAGACGATTCGGAGATATCACCATGCGTTTGATCCTGTTGGGCGCACCCGGCGCGGGCAAGGGCACCCAGGCAAACTTCATCAAGGAGAAGTTCGGCATTCCGCAGATCTCCACCGGCGACATGCTGCGCGCCGCCGTGAAGGCCGGCTCGCCGCTCGGCGTCGAAGCGAAACGCTATATGGATGCAGGCGAACTCGTGCCGGACCTGCTCATCATCAATCTCGTCAAGGAGCGGCTGCTGGAGAGCGACTGCACCAACGGCTATCTGTTCGACGGCTTTCCGCGCACCATTCCGCAAGCCGAAGCCATGAAGAGCGCGGGCGTCGTGATCGACTATGTGCTGGAAATTGACGTGCCGTTCAATGAGATCATCACCCGCATGAGCGGGCGTCGCGTGCATGCGCCGTCGGGCCGCACGTATCACATCGCGTTCAATCCGCCGAAGAAGGACATGCTCGACGACCTGACGGGCGAGCCGCTGATCCAGCGCGAGGACGACAAGGAAGAGACCGTGCGCAAGCGCCTCGAGGTGTACGAAGCGCAGACGAAGCCGCTCATCGCCTATTACAACGACTGGGCGAACTCCGGGGCGACGGAAGACGGGCTGAAGGCGCCGGAATACCGCCGCATTTCAGGCCTCGGCACGGTCGATGAGATCCGCGACCGCGTGTTCGATGCGCTGAAGTAAGCAGCCGATCACCTAAGAAACCCGCTCCGAACGAGCGGGTTTTTTTTTCGCGTGCGCGCAGCATGGCGTTGGCTACAATCGACGCGTCGCCCGCCAGGGCCACACTACAAGGAGAAGACACATGGAGATGAAAGACAACGTCGTGTTGATCACCGGCGGCGCGTCCGGTCTCGGCGCGGCCACCGCGCGAACCGTCGCGGGCAATGGCGGCAAGCCCGTGATCGCCGACATGAACGAAGCCGCGGGCGAAGCGCTTGCGCGCGAACTGTCCGGCGTGTTCGTGAATTGCGACGTGAGTCGTGAAGAGGACGGACAACGCGCCGTCGATGCCGCGACGGCGCTCGGCACGTTGCGCGGCCTGGTGAACTGCGCGGGCATCGCGCCGGCATCGAAGACGGTCGGACGCGACGGCCCTCACCCGCTCGATCTCTTCAGCAAGGTCGTCGCGGTGAATCTGATCGGCACGTTCAACATGATCCGGCTCGCGGCCAACGTGATGTCGAAGAACGAGCCGAACGGCGCGGGCGAACGCGGCGTGATCGTGAACACGGCGTCGGTGGCGGCTTACGACGGGCAGATCGGACAGGCGGCGTATGCGGCGTCGAAAAGCGGCGTCGCGGGCATGACGCTGCCGATCGCACGCGATCTCGCGCGCAGCGGCATTCGCGTGATGACAATTGCGCCGGGCATCTTCGAAACGCCGATGCTGCTCGGCATGCCGCCCGACGTGCAGACGGCGCTCGGCGCGATGGTTCCGTTTCCATCGCGCTTCGGCAAGCCGGATGAATTCGCGATGCTCGTGAAACAGATTTTCGACAACCCGATGCTCAACGGCGAAGTGATCCGCCTCGACGGCGCGATCCGCATGCAGCCGAAGTAAGCGCGCGGCTCAGATTACGCTCAGTCGCCGTTCTCCTGCGTGCGCAGCCGCAGATCGTGCAGCTCGGACTCGACGACGGTGGCGTCGTCCGCGTCCGGGCGGTCTTCCAGATAGCGTTCGAGGTCTTCGAGCGCGGGGCGCAAATAGTCGAGCCGCGCGTAGGCGAAACCGCGGTCTCGCACTTCCTCGATACTGTCCGGCAACGCGATCACCAACCGCTGCTGCACGGCAAGCAAACGCTGCCAACGCTCCGTCTGAAGATAGATGCTCTTGAGATTGCGCAGCATTCGCGCGACGATCTCGCGGCGCGTCGCGGGCTGCAACAGCACGCGCAACGCACTGCCAATCGACTCGCCGACGCGCTGCACATACGGCTCCAGCATTTCGACCATCTGCGCTTCGGAGAGCGACTGGCCGGTCGTAGGATCGAGCATGAGATCGCTGCCGGGCGTCGCGACGCGCAACAGGAAATGCCCCGGAAACGACACGCCCTGCACCGGCAAGCCGAGCTGCTCGGCCATTTCCAGATAAATGACGGCAAGCGAAATCGGAATGCCGCGCCGACGGCGCAGCACCGCGTTCAGATAACTGTTGTCCGGGTCGTAATAGTCGTTGAGGTTGCTGGAAAACCCCAGTTCGCGGAAGAAATAGCGATTGAGCGCCTCGACCCGCTGTTTGACATCGGCGTCCTCGGGCATACGGCGGCGGGCGCGCACGACAAGCTCGTCCAGTTCCGCGAGCACCGACTGCATGTCGACGTCCGGATAGGCGTCCTGCGCCAGCGACAGCGCGGCCTCCGTGAGCGGAAGGCTCTCGTCGTCGGCCATCAGCGAAGAGAAGTAGTCGAGGATTCGCGTTGTCGTCATCAATGCGCTCGTCTCTT
This sequence comes from Caballeronia sp. LZ062, assembly GCF_031450785.1. Taxonomy (NCBI): domain Bacteria; kingdom Pseudomonadati; phylum Pseudomonadota; class Betaproteobacteria; order Burkholderiales; family Burkholderiaceae; genus Caballeronia; species Caballeronia sp. LZ062. The sequence goes on along the minus strand of NZ_JARTWB010000002.1, from coordinate 285,996 downwards.
GAAGTAAGCGTATTTGAAGCCCATTGCGGAAAGCATACCGAAATACAGTCCCGCGAACACAACCAGGCTAGCTCCGAGCAGCATGATTCGTGCGAAGGGTGTCGCGCGCATGGCAATCCAGTCGAAATTGGCGGACACCCAGTGCATCGCGCCGGCGAGCACGAGGCACGCGCCGACAAGCTGCACGAAAAAGCGCGTCCAGCCCGGCGACGGCTGATAAATCCCGCGACGGCGCAATCCGATGAAAAGCAGCAGCGCATTCGCGAGCGCGCCCAGTCCGATGGAAAGCGTCAGGCCCGCGTGCGAGAAAATCGGCACGAAGATGTAATTGCTCACCTGCGTCATGATCAGCACGCCGACGGCGATCTTCACCGGCGTCTTGATGTCCTGCTTCGCATAAAAACCGGGCGCGAGAATCTTGATGAGAATCAGCCCGACGAGCCCGATGCCGTATGCCGACAACGCGCGGCCGACCATCACGACCGAATGGCCGTCGAACTTGCCGTAGTGAAAGAGCGTCGCGGTGAGCGGCTCCGCGAAGAAGAAGAGCGCGACCGCGCTGGGCGCGGCCAGCAGGAACGTGATGCGCAAGCCCCAGTCGAGGAGCGCCGAGTACTCGTCGGCGTTCGCGTCGACGTGCGCTTTCGACAGGCTCGGCAGCAGGATCGTGCCGAGCGCCGCGCCGAGCAGTGCGGTCGGGAATTCCATGAGCCGGTCGGCGTAATTGATCCACGACACCGCGCCCTGCCCGATATTCGACGCGATATTCGTATTGATGATGAGGCTCAGCTGCCCGACCGACACCGCGAAAGTGGCGGGCACCATCTTCGCGAGCACGCGCTTGACACCGGGATGCGCCAGCGCGCGCCGGAAGTTCAGGCCGATGGCCGGCATCATGTCGATCTTCTTGAGGCCGGGCAGTTGCACGAGAAATTGCAGCAGGCCGCCCGCGATCACCGCGTAGGCGAGCGCGTACACCGGCACTTTCATGTGCGGCGCGACGAACACCGCCGCGAAAATGAACGCCACATTCAGCAGCACCGGGGCGAACGCGGGCAGCGAGAACTGCTTGTACGTGTTGAGCACGCCCGAGGCGAGCGTGGTCATCGAAATGAAGATGATGTACGGGAACATGATCCGCGTCATCTGCACGGCGAGGCCGTACGCCGCGCCGTCGTGCCTGAGCCCCGACGCGACCGCGAACACGACCCACGCCGCGCCCGCCATGCCGAGAAGCGACAGCACGACGAGGCCCCAGGTCAGCACGGTCGACATGGCATCGACGAGCGCCTTGGTCGGATCATGCCCCTTGCTGTTCTTGAACTCCGCGAGGATGGGCACGAACGCCTGGGCGAACGCGCCTTCCGCGGACAGACGCCGCAGCAGGTTCGGAATGCGGAACGCGACGTAGAACGCGTCGGTATAAAGACTGGCGCCGAAGGCTCGGGCGATCAGCGTTTCGCGGATCAGGCCGGTCACGCGCGACAGCAGCGTGAAGCCGCTGACCGTCAGGAGGGCTCGGAATAGATTCATGGGGCGCTTATTATACGGGCCGAGGGTGACGCGCTCCGGTAACGCTGGCGTGCAACGCCGCGAGATTGACGGATTGCACCAAATTCGTGGCGGCGCGGGGACGGCCTGGCGCCGACACCGTCGTGCTTGTCATATCTCGTCTTCGCTTGCTATAATCGCGGGTTTCGACGGCCGGTTCTGGCGAAATTGCGCCCGAAACGGGAATCCGGCGGAAGTCTGACTTGAAGCGCCGGCGTGCTTTTCGCGACTTCCGGCTCTGTCGGCAGTGTTCCAAAGGCGTCCAGCTTGGGCGTCTCAGGTTTCCGGGCGAATGGCTTAACCGCTCAATCGCTTCCCGGAATTTCAGATCAAAGGTAGCGCGCATCGATCACCGCTTCCGGCCCGCCGGGTCAGAAGGTGAAGGCCGCTCCGACAAGTAACAGCAGAAACAGGATAAGGAACCGTCATGGCAAATACCGCACAAGCTCGCAAGCGCGCCCGTCAGGCCGCCAAGGCCAACTCGCACAACTCGGCGCTGCGCTCGAAGTTCCGCACGGCCATCAAGGCAGTTCGCAAGGCAATCGAAGCCGGCGATCAAGCCAAGGCCGCTGAAGTGTTCAAGTCGTCGGTCAAGACGATGGACATCATCGCGGACAAGAAGATCATCCACAAGAACAAGGCCGCTCGTCACAAGAGCCGCCTGGCTGCAGCCATCAAGGGTCTGCAGGCTCCCGCAGCCCAGTAATTCCGGCTCGCTTTCGGCGGGCGCTCGCGGTTTTCAGAATCGCGCGCTCGTCGGAACGGCTTCCTGTTTCCGCTGCGCTGTAACGAAAAAGCCCGCCTGCGCGGGCTTTTTTGCGTGCTGCCGCCGACCGTGCGGCGTTGAGTCTAGCGACGCTGCTGCGTCTGCGTGCCGTGATGCGGCGGCAGTTCGCACGCCTCGGTCACCACGAGATCGTTGTCCTTCGCGAAGTTCAGCACGAAGTCGAAAGCCATCGGCTCGATGTCGCGCAGGCGCGAATCGACGATCACTACTTTGATGTCCCCGATCATTGTCGGGCGGACGTAGATGGAATATTGCAGGCGTGCGTTCGGCCCCTTCGCCTTCGGCCCGAAACCCGACATGACGCCGCACAGGCGCTCGGACCAGTCGCTCGGCCGAAACTTCCTCCCGCTCTTGGTGATGCCTTGTATGAAGTACTCGGTAGGGGATGATTCAGCCATGTAGCAATACCTTTTGTCGGCCGGTGGCGGCACCGGCGAATGCACACGCTTGACGCGGCGACCGCGCCGGCCGGCACGAGCGCCGGGCGGCGCTTGGCCAACGGTCCGAAGAGGACCGCCCGCGCCCACGACAGGATGGCGGACTCGGCAGCACGAACAAACCGCAAGCGCAAAAGAACGCCGAGCGGACTCTCGCGAGCCGACGCCGACCATGCGCGTGAAACGGTGCTGAGCGTTACTGAGTGTTGCAGAGTTGTTGAAGCAAGCGCCGGCAATTATACCGCAGCGCCCCTTTTTCCGCAGCGCACACAGGCGTGCAGGCCTGTCTATCGGCCTTTCCGCCGCCTCGTCAAACCTCGCAAAATCCTTTATGCTCGAACGCCAACCTACTCCCGATGGCGGCGCCGTCCGGTCGAGCGACGTCTTCCGGCAGTCGCGCACCCGGTTCGAAGCCGCCGCTTGCGTTTCATGACCGCCAAGAAAATTCGCCACTATCTTCAGTTCAAGGATTTCTCGCTCGACGATTACGAGTACGTGCTGGAACGCGCCCGCATCCTGAAGCGCAAGTTCAAGAATTACGAGACGTATCATCCGCTGCACGACCGCACGCTCGCGATGATCTTCGAGAAGAATTCGACGCGCACGCGGCTTTCGTTCGAAGCGGGCATCTTCCAGCTAGGCGGTCACGCGGTGTTCATGAGCACGCGGGACACGCAACTCGGGCGCGGCGAGCCGATCGAGGATGCGGCGCAGGTCATTTCGCGCATGGTGGACATCATCATGATCCGCACGTTCGGGCAGGACATCATCCAGCGGTTCGCGGAGAACTCGCGCGTGCCGGTCATCAACGGGTTGACCAACGAATACCATCCGTGCCAGGTGCTCGCGGACATCTTCACGTATTACGAACATCGCGGGCCGATACACGGAAAGACCGTCGCGTGGGTCGGCGACGCCAACAACATGCTCTACACGTGGATCGAAGCTGCGCAGATTCTCGGCTTCAAGCTGCGTCTGTCCACGCCGGAAGGCTACAAGCTGGACCGCACGCTGGTCGCGGCGGAGAGCGCGCCGTTCTACGAAGAATTCGCCGATCCGAACGAAGCCTGCGCGGGCGCCGATCTCGTCACGACCGACGTGTGGACCAGCATGGGTTTCGAAGCGGAGAACGAGGCGCGCAAGAAGGCGTTCGCGGACTATTGCGTCGATGCCGACATGATGGCGCGCGCCAACGCGGACGCGCTCTTCATGCACTGCCTGCCGGCGCATCGCGGCGAGGAGGTGAGCGCGGAAGTGATCGACGGGCCGCAGAGCGTCGTGTGGGACGAGGCGGAGAATCGTCTGCACGTGCAGAAGGCGCTGATGGAGTATCTGCTGCTCGGCAAGCTGAACCACTGATGCGGGCTTTCTCGCCTCAACACGCAGCCGGATTTCGCGTCCGGCGGCGTTTGTCTTTTGGACGGCGACCGGCTTTCTTCTGCGGATGAGCAGTTGCAGAACCCGCTCGCACTAAGACGCCGCCGATGCGCCATCCGTCTTTTCAGACGACGACCGGCTCCATCTCCAGTTCGACGCCGAACCGCCCGAGCACATCCCTCTTGATCGCTTCCGCAAGCTGGAGCACCTGCGCGCCGGTCGCGCCGCCGCGATTCACGAGCACGAGCGCTTGCCGCTCGTGCACCGCCGCCCCGCCGATGCCGCGCCCCTTCCACCCGCACTGGTCGATTAGCCAGCCCGCCGCGAGCTTCACGCTGCCATCCGGCTGCGCATACGAAACGACGCCGGGCTCGCGCGCGCGTAACGCGTCGAACGCTTCGGCGTTCACCACCGGATTCTTGAAGAAGCTGCCCGCGTTGCCGAGCAGGGTCCAGTCCGGCAGCTTCGCTCGACGCACGGCGATTACGGCGTCAAATATGGCTTGCGCATTGCATGCCGATGCGCCTTCCAGCGCGCGCGCGACGTCCGCGTAGTCGGCGCGTGGCGTCCACGCTTTCGGCAGACGGAATACTACCGACGTGATCAGAAACCGCCCGCGCCCCGCGCGCTTGAAAAAGCTGTCGCGGTAGCCGAACGCGCACGCATCGCGGTCGAATTCGACGCGCGCGCCCGTCGCTAGCTCAACGGCATGAAGCCGCTCGAAGCGCTCGCCCATTTCGAGCCCGTATGCGCCGACGTTCTGGATCGGCGCAGCGCCCACCGTGCCGGGGATCAGCGCCAGGTTTTCGAGGCCCGGCATGCCGTGTGCAAGCGTCCACGCGACGAACGCGTGCCAGTTTTCGCCCGCGCCGGCTTCGACCAGATACGCGTCCTCGTCCTCGCCGATCACCCGCTTGCCCATGATGCCGACGATCAGCGCGACGCCATCGAAATCGCGCGTCAGCACGACGTTGCTGCCGCCGCCGAGCACGAGCCGTGGCATGCCGGCGATGCGCGTATCCGTCGCGAGCGCAGCGGCGGCTTCGACGCTTCCAATCTGCATCGCGTGACGCGCGCGAACGTCGAAGCCGAACGTGTTGTGCGGACGCAGCGAGTAATCCGCGAAGAGCGCGGGCGCGGGAAAGAAGGCGTCGGACATGGGAAACCGCGTGGCGAAAGCTGGAATGGAAGCGGCCTTGGGGAAAACCAAAGCGCGTCGGTAGAATGACGTCAGGTCCGTGATTATAGCGAGTGCGCGCGCCGCGCCCGCGCTCGCCCAACGAAGAAGGGGAAGACAGATGCCATCGTTTGACGTCGTCAGCGAAGCAAACATGATCGAAGTGAAGAACGCGATCGAGCAGTCCAACAAGGAAATCTCGACGCGCTTCGACTTCAAGGGTTCCGATTCACGCGTCGAGCAGAAGGAGCGCGAGTTGACGCTCTACGCCGACGACGACTTCAAGCTCGGCCAGGTGAAGGACGTGCTGCTGTCGAAGCTCGCGAAGCGCGGCGTCGACGTGCGTTTTTTGGACTACGGCAAGCAGGAAAAGATCGGCGGCGACAAGCTCAAGCAGGTCGTCACCATCAAGAAAGGTGTGTCGGGCGATCTCGCGAAAAAGGTCGTCAAGATCGTGAAGGACAGCAAGATCAAGGTGCAGGCGAGCATTCAGGGCGACGCGGTTCGCGTGCAGGGCGCGAAGCGCGACGATTTGCAGAGCACCATCGCGCTTTTGAAGAAGGAAGTGACGGATACGCCGCTCGACTTCAACAACTTCCGCGACTGATTCTTCCGAGTCCTCATGCGAAAAAGCCGTTCCGCGCAATGCCGGAACGGCTTTTTTGTTGCCTACTGCACCGCCTTTTTCTTGTCTCCGATGCGGCTTTCCTTGCCCGACAGCAGCTTCGAGATATTCGCGCGATGCCGCCAGATCAAGAGCGCGCTCATGGCAAGCACGGCAAGCGAGATGCGGCTCGGCCCGAACAAAAACACCTGAAAGAACGGCGCGAACACGGCAGCGACGAGCGCCGCGAGCGACGAGTACCGGAAGAAGAACGCGATGATGAGCCACGTCAGGAGCGTCGCGAGCCCGAGCACCGGATGGATGGCGAGCAGCACGCCCGCCGCCGTCGCAACGCCCTTGCCGCCCTGAAACTTGAAGAAGATCGGATACAGATGGCCGAGGAATACGGCGATGGCCGACAGCGCGATGCACGTTGCGAGGCCCGTCGCGTCGAGCCCGAAGCGCGCGCCGAATTGTGCGATTAGCCAGACCGGAAGCCAGCCCTTGAAGGCATCGCCGATCAGCGTCAGGATGGCCGCGCGCTTGTTGCCGGTGCGCAGCACGTTGGTCGCACCGGGATTGCCCGAGCCATAGGAGCGCGGGTCGTCGAGTCCCATCGCCGCACTGACGACGACGGCAAACGAAATCGAGCCGATCAGATAGGACACGACGGCGACGATCAGATCAATCATGTGTTCTCTTTAAGCGTAGCGAGTCTGGGCAAAAGCGCGGTCAGCATTCTAATCGACGCTCGCGCACTGCACGGGCTTGGCGCCGAGCAGTTCGGTCAGCACGGCGGGATTCAGGCTTACCAGATAACCGCGCCGCCCGCCGTTCAGATAGATGGTGTCCAGCTCCAGAATGCTCGATTCGACGTACACAGGCATGGCCTTTTTCGTGCCGAACGGCGACGTGCCGCCGACGAGATAGCCCGAATGCCGGTTCGCCACTTCAGGCTTGCACGGCTCGATGCGCTTTGCGCCCGTCTGCCGCGCAAGATTCTTGGTGGATACCGTGCGGTCGCCGTGCATCAGCACGATGAGCGGCTTCGCGTGTTCGTCTTCCATCACAAGAGTCTTGACCACGGAATGCTCGTCCACGCCGAGCTGCCGCGCCGATTCCTCGGTGCCGCCATGCTCGACGTAATCGTACGGATGCTCGCCGAACGCCACGTTGTGACGGCGCAGGAATTGCGTCGCAGGCGTTTCGGACACGTGTTTGGATTTCGACATGGACGCATTGTAGCGGCGCGGGATGCGGCTCACCATCGGCCATTCGGCCTAGTGGTGCGACGGCTCGGCATGTCGTACGATCGTTCGACTCCCGACAGGACTTTGCCATGATCCGCGACGCCGAAACTCAAACGCTGCTGGAAGACACCATTCGCCGCTTCGTGCGCGAGAAGCTCGTGCCGCGCGAAGCGGAAGTCGACGAAACCGACGCCATTCCCGCCGACCTGATCGACGCCATGCGCGAAATCGGCATGTTCGGGCTGACTATTCCCGAAGCCTACGGCGGACTCGGCCTCACGATGGAAGAGGAAGTGCGCATCGCGTTCGAGCTCGGGCAGACGTCGCCGGCTTTTCGCTCGGTGATCGGCACGAACAACGGCATCGGCTCAATCGGCATTCTGCTTGACGGCACCGAGGAACAGAAAGCGCACTATCTGCCGAAGCTCGCGGCAGGCGAACTGATCGGCTCCTTCTGTCTGACGGAGCCGGATTCGGGCTCGGACGCCGCGTCGCTGAAAACCACGGCCCGGCGCGATGGCGACGCGTACGTGCTCAACGGCACCAAGCGCTACATCACGAACGCGCCGGAAGCGGGCATCTACACCGTGATGGCCCGAACCAGCGACGCCAAGGGCGCGAGCGGCATTTCGGCGTTCATCGTCGAGCGCGATACGCCCGGATTGTCGCTCGGCAAGCCGGACCGCAAGATGGGCCAGCGCGGCGCGCATACGAGCGACGTGATCTTCGAGAACTGTCGCGTGAACGCGAGCCAACTGATCGGCGGCGTGGAAGGCGTCGGCTTCAAGACGGCCATGAAAACGCTCGACAAGGGCCGCATTCACATTGCGGCGGTCGCGGTCGGCGCGGCGAGGCGCATGTTGCGCGATGCCCTCGCCTTCGCGATGGAACGGCGTCAGTTCGGGCAGCCGATCGCGGAATTCCAGCTCGTGCAAGGCATGCTCGCCGACAGCAAAGCCGAACTGTACGCCGCCGAATGCATGGTGCTCGACGCCGCGCGTCGCCGCGACGAGGGCCGCGACGTGTCCGTCGAAGCGTCCTGCGCGAAGTACTTCGCCACCGAGACGTGCGGGCGCGTCGCGGACCGCGCGGTGCAGGTGCATGGCGGCGCGGGCTATATCGCGGAATACGGCATCGAGCGCTTCTATCGCGATGTGCGGCTTTTCCGGCTCTACGAAGGCACGTCGCAGATTCAGCAGGTCATCATCGCGCGCGGACTCATGCGCGGCGCGGAGATTTAGCCGCGCGGATGATGCTCGCGGTGCAGCTTCTGCAGGCGTTCGCGTGCGACGTGCGTATAGATTTGCGTCGACGTTTCCCGGCTCTACGAGGGAACGTCGCAAATTCAGCAGGTCATCATCGCCCGCGGACTCATGCGCGGCGCGGACATCTAGCCGCGCGGATGGTGCTCGCGGTGCAGCTTGTGCAGGCGTTCGCGTGCGACGTGCGTATAGATTTGCGTCGTCGAAATATCGGAGTGGCCGAGCAGCAGTTGCACCACGCGCAGGTCCGCGCCGTGATTGAGCAAGTGCGTCGCGAACGCGTGGCGCAGCGTATGCGGCGAAAGCGGCGCGTGCACACCGCCGTTCAGCGCATGACGCTTGATGATGTTCCAGAATTGCTGACGCGTCATGCCTTCGCCGCGCGCGGTGACGAAGAGCGCATCGGCAGCGCGCGGACCGAGCAGCGCCGGGCGCGAGTCGCGCAGATAGCGCATCAGCCAATCGTGCGCCGCTTCGCCGAACGGCACGAGGCGCTCCTTTGAGCCTTTGCCCATCACGCGCACCACGCCCTCGTTCAGGCCGACTTCGACGGTCTTCAACGTGACCAGTTCTGTCACGCGCAGGCCGCTTGCGTACATCAGTTCAAGCATGGTGCGATCGCGCAGGCCGAGCGGCGTCTCGATATCCGGCGCGTGCAACAGGGCTTCGACTTGCGATTCGTTGAGCGTCGAAGGAAAACGCGGCGGCTGCTTCGCCGAACGCAGCCTGAGCGTCGGGTCGGCGTTCGCGCGATGCTCGCGCATCGCCCACGCGTAATAGCGGCGGAATACGGAAAGACGCCGGTTCGCGGACGTCGCCTTGTCGCCTCGGCGCGCGGCCATGTAGCCGTTCATGTCCGCTTCGGTCGCCGTGTCGATGGACGCGCCGCGCGTCTTTGCGAGCCATTCGGCGAAAAGCCGCAAGTCGCGCCGGTAGGCGTCGAGCGAATTCTTGGCGAGCCCGTGTTCGAGCCACAACGCATCGCAGAACTGGTCGATGGCGTCGCTGCTGGCGGTCAGTTCGGGCGTGTCGAGTGCCTCAGTGGTTGCAGTCGTCATGCGATGGATACACCTTCATGCGCCAGCAGCCAGCGCTTCACGTCACGGAAAAAGCCATCGCCCGGATGATGCGCGAATCCGCCGATTCCGCCCGCCGCGACGACCCGGTGGCACGGTATCACGATCGGCAGCGGATTGGAGCCGCACGCCTGCCCGACCGCGCGCGGCACGCTGCCGATTTCACGCGCGAGCTGTCCGTAGGTCCAGACTTGCCCCGCCGCGATGCTGCTGAGGCCGCGCCACACACGCTGCTGGAACGCGCTGCCGTCGAGAGCGAGCGGCAGGTCGAAGCGCATCGACGGCGTCTCGAAGTAGCGGCGAATCTGAGCGACGGCTTCCTGCACGAGCGGCGCGTGCGCCTCGATGCTCTCGACATGCGCCGGCAGATAAGTGATCTCGCGCACTGCGTGGTCTTCCGCGCGAATGCCGACTTTGCCGAACGGCGCGTCGATGACAGCATCGAACCGCTTCGCGGCCATCTTGAGCTTCGGCCGTGCGGTCGAGTTCACCGCGAGAAAGCCGCCTTCAGACAGCATGCTCTTCATGCGTTTCCCCTTGCTTCAGCGCCCAGCCGACATGCTCGCGCACGATCTCAGACGGATCGTTCGCGCGAGCGCGCAATGCGTCGACGATCGCCGTGCGTTCCTCGCCCTGCAACGGCGAGCGCAACGCATTGCCCATGCCGACGGCGATATTGCGCAGCCACCGCTCGTAGCCGATACGGCGAATCGCGCTGCCCTGCATGCGCGTGTCGAAATCGTCGGCGCTCCACGAAAACAGTTCGACAAGCGTCGCGCGATCGAGTCCGTGGCGCACGTCGAAGTCCGCGACCGGCGCGGCCTGCGCGAACTTGTTCCATGGACACGCAAGCTGGCAGTCGTCGCAGCCGTACACGCGATTGCCGATCAGCGGGCGCATGTCCTCGGGAATGCTGCCGTGCAATTCGATGGTCAGATACGAGATGCAGCGTCGCGCATCCACGCGGTACGGCGCGACGATGGCGCCCGTCGGACACGCGCCGACGCAGCGCGTGCACTGGCCGCAATGCGCGCCGTCGTGCTCCGGTTCGGGATCGACTGGCAACGGCACGTCGACGTAAATCTCGCCGAGAAAGAAGAGCGATCCGGCATCGCGGTCGAGCAGCAGCGTGTGCTTGCCGCGCCAGCCGTTGCCCGCTTTTTGCGCCAGCGCCACTTCGAGCACCGGCGCGGAATCTGTGAACGCGCGATGCCCGAACTGCCCGATTTCGCTTTCGATCCGTTCGGCCAGTTGCTGCAAGCGGTTGCGCATGACCTTGTGATAGTCACGGCCCCGCGCGTAGATCGAGACCACGGCCTGCGAAGGATCGGCGAGCCGCTTCCATTCGACCGCGCGCCAGTCGTTCTTCTGACCATCGGCTGTCGCGACACTTTCATCGCCCGTTTGCGCGAGCGTCGCAGCGGGAAGATAAGCCATGCGCGCGGTGATCACGCGTCGCGTGCCGGCCACAAGCTCGGCCGGCCTTGCGCGTTTCATCCCATGTTTGGCCATATAATCCATTTCGCCGTGATAGCCTGCTTCGAGCCAATTGGCGAGGCCCTCCTCGGCATCCGTCAGGTCGATATCGCTGATACCGACCGCACCGAACCCCAGCTCGCGCCCCCACGCCCTGATGCGCTGCGCGAGCTTCGCCAGCGCGGCCTCGTCGTATTCCATGGGATGCACGGCGCGCGACTCGACAGCGGCGTCCTTCGTCGCGGTCGTGATGTCAGTGATTTCAGTGGAGTGGTCCGGCAAACGGTTCATCACTCTATTTTACGAGCAATGCCCGAGAACCCCGCACCATCGACGCCTGATCTGCCCGCCGCGCTCCTCGAACGCCGCTTCGAGTTGCGCGACGAAGCCGCGACGCTCGCATTCGGCGAACGCTTCGCACAGGCCATCGGATACACGCGCGCTCAGGCCTCGTCCGAACCATTCCACGGCTTGCAGGTCCAGTTGATCGGCGATCTCGGCGCGGGCAAAACCACGCTCGTGCGTGCGACGCTGCGCGCGCTCGGTCATGCCGGCCGCGTGAAAAGCCCGACCTATACGCTCGTCGAGCCGTATTCGCTCGATGCGCCCGGCGGCCCGCTCGATGTTTATCACTTCGACCTTTACCGCTTCGCCGATCCGGCCGAATGGGCCGATGCCGGCTTTCGCGAGTATTTCGACCGGGGCGCGGTGTGTCTCGTCGAATGGCCGCAGCAAGCGGGCGGCTTGCTCGGCGTGCCGGACCTCGTGTTCGCGCTGACGCTGCCTGATGCTGACCTGGCGTGCGCCGCGACGACGCACACGAACGAAGAAGAAGGCCGCGTGCTGACCGCGCGGGCGTTTAGCGAAACAGGAAAGACATGTCTCGAAAGATGCTGATCAAGCCGTTCCATTCGATCGAATCGAGCGCCAGCGCGCCGCACAACTGGCGCCGGCGTCAGGTGCTGCGCGCTGGCGCTTCGACGCTCGTGCTCGCGCTCGTCGGCCCGAAGCTCGCGCACGCGAGTTCCGTGCTCGGCGTGCGCGTGTGGCCGGCGCGCGACTACACGCGCGTGACGATCGAATCCGATCAGCCGCTCACGAACAGCAATCAGCTGCTGCAGGGACCGGACCGGCTCGTCGTCGATCTGAACGGCATCGATCTCGATCAGGCGCTGCGCGATCTCGTCTCGAAGATCACGCCCAACGATCCGCAGATTCAGGCGGTGCGCGTCGGGCAGTATCAGCCGCATGTCGTGCGCATGGTGTTCGACCTGAAGGGCTCGGTGAAGCCGCAGGTCTTCACGCTCGGGCCTATCGGCAGCTACAAGTATCGGCTCGTGTTCGATCTGTATCCGGCGGTCGCGCCCGATCCGCTGATGGAATTGCTCGCGCAGACCGAGCACAAGCAGGAAGCGTTCGACCGCGCGAATCCGAATCCGTCCGCGCCGCCGCCCGCGACGCTCTCGGGTCCGGCCACGGCACAGAAGCCGCTCGCGCATGACTCCACGGACGACTTCTTTCAAAAATACGCTGGCAACGATCTGCCGGAAGACACGGCGAAAGCACCGCCCGTAGTGAAACCGCGCGTGCCGCCTGCCGCCGTGCCGCCCGTCATCGCGAAGAAGAAAGACGACGACGATGACGACAGCCGCTACGCGTTCTCCGCGCCCAAGCAGGACCGCGCCGCCACGACGCGCCTCCTGACCGTGGCGATCGACCCCGGTCACGGCGGCGAAGACCCCGGCGCGATCGGCGGCGCGGGCACCTATGAGAAGCACATCGCGCTCGACATCGCGAAGAAATTGCGCGCGAAGATCGACGCCCAGCCGAACATGCGCGCGATGATGACGCGCGACGCCGACTTCTTCGTGCCGCTCAACGTGCGCGTGCAGAAGGCGCAGCGCGTCGGCGCAGACCTGTTCGTGTCGATTCACGCGGACGCGTTCACGACGCCCGATGCGCGCGGCTCGTCGGTGTTCGCGCTGTCGGAGCACGGCGCATCGAGCGCGGCGGCGCGCTGGATGGCGAACAAGGAGAACTCGTCGGATCAGGTCGGCGGCATCAACGTGAAAACGCAAGACGCGAGCGTGAACCGCGCGCTGTTCGACATGTCGACCACCGCGCAAATCCGCGACTCGATGCGCTACGGCAGTTTCGTGCTGAACGAGATCGGCGGCATCAACAAGCTGCACAAGGGATCGGTCGAGCAGGCGGGCTTCGCCGTGCTGAAGGCGCCGGATATTCCGTCGATCCTCGTGGAAACTGCGTTCATCAGCAATCCGGACGAAGAAGCGCGCCTGAACGACGACGCCTACCGCGACAAGATGGCCAACGCGATCCTGAAAGGCATCAAGCGGTATTTCGCGGCGAATCCGCCGCTCGCCAAGAGCCGCATGACGTAAGCGGCGCGCGCGCCTCAGGCGCGCGCAGAGCTTCAGCGTTTCGCAGGACGGTGCGCACGGCTTCGTTCAGCGCGCCGCGGGCAGGAACCGCTGCACGAGCCGCCCGCCGAACACATTCACCGCCAGCCCCGCCATGACGAGCGCCGCGCCCGCGAACTGCGTGCCGTCCAACGCCTCGCCGAGAAACACCGCCGCCGACGCCAGTCCGATCACCGGTACCAGCAGCGAGAACGGCGCGACCTGCGCCGCCGGATACCGCGCGAGCAGCTTGCCCCACAAGCTATAGCCGACGATCGTCGCGATAAACGAGAGATAGCAGACCGCGAGCACCGACGCCATTGGAATGGCCGCGAGGCTCGATTCGATGCGCGCCGGTCCTTCGAAGATCAGCGACAGCACGAGGAACGGAAGCGGCGGAATGAGGCTCGCCCACACGACGAGCGAGAGCAGATCGACCTTGCCCATGCGCTTGGTCGCGACATTGCCGAGCGCCCACATCGCGGACGCGCCAAGCGTGAAGAGAAAACCGGTGAGCGTCATCGCGTGGCCGCCGCGCATACCGATCAGCGCGAGCCCGGCCGCCGCGATCAGCAAGCCCGTGACGTTCGCCGCGCGAATGCGCTCGCCGAGAAACATCGCGGCGAAGATCAGCGTGAAGAACGCCTGCGCCTGAAGGACGAGCGACGCGAGTCCGGCCGGCATCCCGACATACATGCCGTAGAAGAGCAGCGCGAACTGCCCGAGCGAAATGGTGAGGCCGTAGGCGAAGAGCCAGCGCAGCGGAACCTGCGGGCGCTTGACGAAGAACACGGGCGTCGCGGCAAGCGCGAAGCGCAGCGCGCCGAGGAGCATCGGCGGGACGCCATGCAGCCCCAGCTTGATGACGACGAAGTTCACGCCCCACGCAAAAATGACCACCGTTGCTGTCAGCAAATCCTTTGGCGACATCGCCCGTCCCCTTTTTCCGTGCATGCGTCATGCAAGCAATCGGACGAGTGTAGCGAAGCGAGCCTGCGAAGGATTGTGAAAAACTGCGCTTAACGTGGGTTTAGGAAGCGCACAACGAAAAAGCGCCCGCGCCCGTTTCGAGGGCGTGGGCGCTCGGCGCCTGACGAAGGCCGCGAAAAGCCGCTGCCCGGGCGCTTACTTGCTCTGGCCGGATTCAGCAGCCGCGTTGTTGCCCGTTTCGACCGCAGGCGTCTTCTTGGTTCCGGCCGACGCATGGCCCGTATGCCGGTGCGACCGGTGCTTCTTGGTCGTGGTCGTGCCCGTATCGGAGCCGCCGCCCGCGCCGGTCGACGCGTCGCCCTGCGCGGCCGCGCCCGAATTGCCGCCCATGGCGGCCGACGAGTTGCCCGACGACGTCTGCGCGAATGCGCCGGTAGCGGCAGTGGCGCTGAAAAGGCCCGCGGCGATGGCGATCAACAGCTTGTTCTTGCTCATTGTTTCCCTCTCCTATCAAGAGTGCGCAAAGCTGCACGCATGCTTCAAAATGCGCGGCCGGTCGCGACCGCACGGAACGGTGAAGGGTTGAGCGCGCGCCCGAACCGCCGGACGAGCGCCTGTCTGCGGCCGCCGGTAGAATCGGCGGTTCTGGTGCGCCATTCCGGCGCCCGCCCATACCTTCCGGTGACCTGCCATGTCCTCGACGATCCGCGCGCAGTTGAAACCTCATCAACACGACGTCGGCGGCCTCATGGTGAGGCGCGTCCTTCCCGCGCTGGCGGCACGCACCGTCGGACCCTTCATATTTTTCGACCATATCGGACCCGCAACCCTCGTGCCCGGCAAAGGCCTCGACGTGCGGCCGCATCCGCATATCGGGCTCGCGACCGTCACCTACCTGTTCGACGGCGCGATCATGCACCGCGACAGCGTCGGCTCGGTGCAGAAAATCGTCCCGGGCGACGTGAACTGGATGACCGCCGGGCGCGGTATCGTGCATTCCGAGCGCACGCCGGACGAAGAGCGCACGTCCGGGCAGACGATGCACGGCATCCAGACCTGGGTAGCGCTGCCGGTGGCGAGCGAGGAAGTCGAGCCGTCGTTCGAGCATCACGCGGCGGCAGCGCTGCCACAGATCGAGCGCGCGGGCGTCACGCTGCGCGTGATCGCGGGCACGGCGTTCGGCGCGACGGCCCCGACGCGCACCTTCTCGCCGACGCTCTATGTCGCGGGGCACTTCGCGGCGGGCAGCGAACTGACGCTAGATACAGAGCACGAGGAACGCGGCGTGTATCTCGTCGATGGCGACCTCACGATCGACGGCGAAACGCTGCCCGCGCAGCAAATGGCGGTGCTCGAGCCGGGCGTTCCCGCGACGCTCGCGAGCGCGAACGGCGCGGTCGTCATGCTGCTCGGCGGCGCACCGCTCGACGGCGCGCGCTTCATCGAATGGAACTTCGTGTCCAGTTCGCAGGACAAGATAGAAGCGGCGAAGCGCGCGTGGAGCGAACAGCGCATGGGCCACGTTCCGGGCGAGACGGAATTCATTCCGCTGCCGCCGCCGCGCCGCGAAGAACGCGCGCCGGAGGCATGACCGGACCGGCGCGAAACATTGAGACGCACGCGGATCGTCCCCATCTGATATTTCAAGATAGTTCGCAAGTTTGAGGAGAAACGCATGGATACGACCCTTGCCACATTCGAGAACGACGTCATCAACGCGTCGATGCTCGCCCCCGTGCTCGTCGACTTCTGGGCGCCGTGGTGCGGCCCGTGCAAGACGCTCGGCCCGATGCTCGAACGGCTCGAAGCCGAAGCGGACGGCGCATGGAAGCTCGTCAAGGTGAACGTCGACGAGAATCAGGAATTGGCGCAGCACTTCCAGGTGCGCAGCATTCCGCACGTGATCGCGTTCGCGGAGGGCCGGCCGGTCGACCAGTTCATCGGCGTGCTGCCGGAAGGCCAGTTGCGCGCGTTCCTCGACAAACTCGTGCCCGAGGGCGCCGACGCAGAACGCCGCGCCGCGCATAACGCGTGGGCGCTCGGCAATCGCAAACAGGCGATCGACCGCATCAAGGCTGCGCTCGCGCTCGATCCCGGCTACGACGAGGCGCGGCTCGATCTGATCGAGTGGCTGCTCGCGGAACGGCGCATCGAGGAAGCCAAGGCTGAAGACAAGCTGCTGTCGCCTAAGACGACGCAAGGCATCGACGCACGATACAACGCGCTGAAAACGGAAATCGACGCCGCCGAAGCCGCCGCCGCGCTGCCGCCCGCCGACGCGCTGATCGACGCGGTGAAGGCGAACCCTGACGATCTCGAAGCGCGTTTTGCGCTCGCAAACCGCCTGATCGCGGGCCGCGACTATGGCGGGGCGCTGGAGCACTTGCTGGCTATCGTCGAGCGCGACCGCAGCTTCATGGACGACGTCGGCCGCAAGACGATGCTTTCGGTGTTCGAACTCGCATCGAACCAGCCGGATCTGGTGTCGTTCTGGCGGCGCAAGTTGAGCGCGGCGATGAACTAAGAACTGAAGCGCAGCGATAACAACGGCTAGCGTTCGAAGCGCTGGCCGTTATCGTTTGTTCGATCAGGAGACTTTCGGCAGTTCGCGCAGCACGAACGCCGCCGCAAAGGCGAAGCTGGCGGTCACGCACACGCTTCACCTGAAGCCCGCGCGATCTGGCCGTTGTCGTTTGTTCGCTCAGGAACGCTTCGCCAGTTCGCGCAACACGAAGGCCGCCGCCGCGAAGCCGAAGCTCGCGGTCACGCACACGCTCGACCCGAAGCCCGCACAGTTGAGCCCCACGGGACCGGCGTAGCCCGAACCGGTTTCGAGATGCTCCGCACCCTCGCTGATGTCGCACGCCGGCGAATCGGGGTAAATGAGCGGCTCGTCCGAATACACCGCGCTCACCTTGAAACGCGACTTCGGCCCGCGCGGAAAGCCGTGCTGCTTGCGTAGCTGGCCGCGCACTTTCGAAAGCAGCGGGTCTTGAATGGTGAGCGCGAGATCGTCGATGCGGATGCGCGTCGGATCGAGCTGGCCGCCCGCGCCGCCCACGGTGATGAGCGGCTGCTTGCGCGCGACGCACCACGCGATCAGCGCAGTCTTGGTGCGCACGCTGTCGATGGCATCCACCACGAAGTCGAAGCCGCCGCCGAGCGTCGCATCGAAATGGCCCGGCTCCACGAAGTCTTCGATTTGGCGTACATCGCACGCCGGATCGATCAGCTTGATGCGCTCGGCCATTGCGGTGACTTTCGCCTTGCCGTAGTTGCCGTCGAGCGCGTGAATCTGACGATTCGTGTTGCTCTCCGCGACGTTGTCGAGATCGATCAGCGTGAGCGTGCCGACCGCGCTGCGCGCCAACGCTTCCGCGACCCACGAGCCGACGCCGCCAATGCCGATCACGGCGACATGCGCGCGCTCAAAGGCCGCGAGCGCGCTCGGACCATAGAGACGCGCGATGCCGCCGAAGCGCCGTTCGCGGTCGACGGTGTCTTCAACGGCAGGCGTAGCGGTGGCATCGGATGGAGTCATGGCGCTGGAATCAAGGCTTACACGCGGCTGTCGATTGCACAAAAGTTGGCAGTCCCTTCATGCAAAAACGGGCCGAATTGCGTATTCTGCCTTATCGAAACCGATGTCGTGATAGGCGCGCCGCATGTTCGCACGTTTGCGTGACGGCAGCAGCGGCGGCTTTGACGTGCGTCATTGCAGAAATTCCTTAATCAGGGCAAGAACGTTTCACCTTGGCTATACTGACGCGACTGTAGCGTTCGCATAAAAATGACGACCCTCGCAGACCTTCGTAAAAACTATTCACGCGGTGCGCTCGACGCCGCCGACATCGACCCGAACCCCGTGCGCCAGTTCGAAACGTGGTTCGCTCAGGCGCTCGACGCCAAGCTGCCCGAACCGAACGCCATGACGCTCGCGACGGTGAACGCGCAGGGCCGTCCGTCGGCGCGTATCGTATTGATCAAGGGTGTCGATGAGCGCGGCTTCGTGTTCTTCACCAATTACGAAAGCCGTAAGGGCCGCGAGCTGGCCGCGAATCCGGCTGCGAGCCTGCTCTTTCACTGGATAGAACTCGAGCGTCAGGTGCGCATCGAAGGCACGGTCGTCAAAACGAGCGACGAGGAAAGCGACGCGTATTACGCCTCGCGTCCGCTCGGCTCGCGCATCGGTGCGTGGGCGTCGGACCAGAGCCAGCCGCTCGACAGCCGCGAGACGCTCGAAGCCCGCGAACGCGACATGATGGCGAAATTCGGCGACGCGCCGCCGCGGCCGCCGCATTGGGGCGGCTACCGGCTCGTGCCGGACACCATCGAGTTCTGGCAAGGGCGGCCGTCGCGGCTGCATGACCGCATCGTCTACACGCGCGAAAGCGCGGACTCGGCGTGGCGCATCGCGAGGCTGGCGCCCTAACGCAAGCCGCCGTCGCGCAAGGGATTGTAAGCACAACGTAAAATACGCCGCGCTCTCGCGGCGTATGAACAATAGGCCGGCGCAGCAACACGGCAGACGAACATGAAGGCATCACGCCTTCCACCTTGATTTTCTTAGCGCGGAGAAACAAGCATGTTCTGGGAGAAGAAGCTGACGCAGTGGGTCGAGGAAGTCCGCGAGCAAGCCAACTTGCCCGCGCGCCTCGTGCTGTGGGACGGACAGCAACACGATTTCGGCCGCTTTGCCGCGCCTGCCGTGACGCTGCATGTGAAAAGCGCGACCGCGCTGCCGTATCTGCTGGAGCCGAGCCTCGACAATCTGGGTGAAGCGTATGTCAAAGGCAAGATCGATATCGAGGGCAAGCTCTCGGACATCATCAACATCGGCTATTCGCTCGCGAAGAGCACGGTGACGCACGCCGGCAAGCTCGCGCGCGTGCGACGCTACTTCAATCACTCGAAGGCGTCGGACAAGAAAGCCATTCAGTATCACTACGACGTGTCGAACGAGTTTTATCAGCTCTGGCTCGACAAGAACATGGTGTACTCGTGCGCGTATTTCGAGAACGGCGACGAAGACCTCGCCACCGCGCAGATCAAGAAGATCGACCACATTCTCACGAAGATTCAGGTGCAGCCGGGACATCGGCTGCTCGACATCGGCTGCGGCTGGGGTGCGCTCGTCATTCGCGCGGCGCAGAAATTCGGCGCGAAGTGCGTGGGCGTCACGCTCTCCGAGAACCAGTTCAAGCTCGCGACGCAGCGCGTGAAGGACGCCGGCCTCGAAAATCAGATTGAAATCCGCCTGCAGGATTATCGCGACGTGCCGGGTCAGTTCGATCGCATCACGAGCGTCGGCATGTTCGAGCACGTCGGACGCAAGAACCTGCCGGGCTACTTCGCGAAGATGCGCGACCTGCTCGTCGATGACGGTGTCGCGATGAATCACGGCATAACGTCGTCGGATGCGGACAGCGGCGAGACGTCGCTCGGCGGCGGCGAATTCATCGACAAATACGTGTTTCCGGACGGCGAGCTGCCGCACATCAGCCTCGCGCTGGAGAGCATGCAGCGCGGCGGGCTCGAAGCGGTCGATGTCGAAAGCCTGCGCCGGCATTACGCGCGTACCCTCGATATCTGGGCCGAGAACTTCGAGACGCACGCGGACGAAGCGCGCAAGCTCGTGGACGACGAGAAGTTCCGCATCTGGCGCGTGTATCTCGCGGGCTGCGCGTATGCGTTCGAAAACGACGACGTCTCGATCTATCAGGTGATCTGCCGCAAGGCGGGCCGCAGCGCGAAGACGCTGCCGTGGTCGCGGCGGTATATCTACGAGAAGCCGCTCTGAGCCAGGCATCGTCCGCCATCGACGCGGGCACGGGCGGCGACGATCAAAGCGATCTGTTCGGCGCGCCTGAGCCTGCGGTTGTTGCGAAGCCACGTGGCGTAGCGCCCGCGCCGTTGAACCGCGAACACGAAGTCATCGCGAAGCGACTGCCCGCGAGCGTGCATCTCGGCACATCGACGTGGTCGTTTCCGGGCTGGCAAGGCATCGTCTACGGCGACGCGTATGCGAACAACACGCTCTCTCGCAATGGCCTCGCCGCCTATGCCGCGCATCCGCTGTTGCGCAGCGTGTCCATCGACCAATCGTTTTACGGGCCGGTGCCGCTCGCGCAGTACGCGCGCTACGCGTCGCAAGTGCCGGCGCATTTCCGGTTCATCGTGAAGGCGCCCGCTTCGGTCACGGATGCGTTCATTCGCGGCGATCGCGGCGCGCCCGACGCCGACAATCCCGCTTTCCTGAATGCGCAGATTGCCATCGACGAGTTCGTCGCACCGTGTTTAGCCGGCCTCGGGACGAAAGCGGGCGCGCTCGTGTTCCAGTTCCCGCCGCTGCCGGACGCGATGATCGTCGAGCCGTCGCGCTTCGTCGAGCGGCTCGCGTCGTTTCTCGCCGCGTTGCCGCCGCTCGAAGGCGAGACCTGCTACGCGGTCGAATTGCGCGACGCGGTCATGCTGACGCCGCGCTTCATCCGCGCGCTGCGGGACGCGAACGTGCGCTACTGCATCGGCGTTCATGCGCGGATGCCCGACGTGCGCCGTCAGGCGAAGGCGCTGGCGCTGCTGGACGAGGAAGAGCTGGGACCGCTCGTCGTGCGCTGGAGTCTGCACAGCGGCTTTCGCTATGAGCAGGCGAAGGCCAAGTACGAGCCGTTCGACAGAATTGTCGATGAAGACCGCGAGACGCGCGAGGCGCTGGCCGAACTGGCCGCGCGTTACGCGTTTGGCGGCCAGCCGGTGGTGATCGCAGTGAACAACAAGGCGGAAGGCTCCGCCCCGTTGACCTGCTTCGAACTGGCGCGCGGTATCGCGGAACACTGCGAGCGCGCGCAGTCCGGCTCGCGCGCCGTCACGCCTTGAGGCGGTGCGCGAACTTCTTGCGAAACTTCGCGACCTTCGGACCGACGACCGCCGCGCAATAACCCTGATTCGGATGCTGGGCGAAGAAGTTCTGGTGGTACGCCTCGGCCGGATAATAGTCGTCTCGAAGCGGTGTGACCTCGGTCACGATCCTGCCTCCGTAGACGTCTTCGCGCTGCAGTTCCTCGATCACTTCCTGCGCGATCCTGCGCTGCTCGTCCGAATGCGTGAACACCGCCGAGCGATACTGCGTGCCGACGTCGTTGCCTTGGCGGTTGAGTTGCGTCGGATCGTGCGTCGCGAAGAATATCTCCAGAATCTCACGATAGCCGATGACTTCCGGATCGAACACGACCTTCACGACTTCCGCGTGCCCGGTGTCGCCGTCGCAGACCTGCTCGTACGACGGGTTCGTTACCTGGCCGCCCGCATAGCCGGATTCGACCGCCTTCACCCCCTCGACCGCCAGAAAGACGGCTTCGGTGCACCAGAAACAACCGCCGCCGAGCGTCGCGGTTTCGAGTCTCGCTTGCTGGTTCATGCCTGCTCCTCTCAAGTGCAGCGGCCACGCCGCGGACCATCCATATTGCTGCGCGAAGCCGCTTATTCAATGTCGCCGAGCTTACCGGCTTTTACAAAGCGGCGTTGCCCACATTGCCCGTGCTGGCTTATGGCGGCTCGAAGCAGCCGATTCCGCTAGAATCGAGTGAATTCTCCAGCTTTTACATGGCTTCAAATACGGTTCGTCCGACTCGAGCACGACACTCAGCACGACACTCGGCCTGTTCGGCGCCACAAGACCTATTCGACCGCCCACTTGCCCGATGACACGCGCCAGAACTCCGAACTTCGATCCCACCGCGTTTCGCGCCGCGCTCGGCCAGTTCGCGACGGGCGTCACCGTCATCACCACGCGCACGGACTCCGGCCAGTTGATCGGCATCACCGCGAGTTCGTTCAATTCGGTTTCGCTGGATCCGCCGCTCGTGCTGTGGAGTCTCGCGACACGCTCGGCGTCCATGCCGGTGTTTCGCGCGAACAGTCACTACGTCATTAACGTGCTGGCCGCTTCGCAACTGGACCTGTGCCGGCGCTTCGCGACGGTCAAGGGCGACCGCTTCGCGGGCGTATCGCACGCGGCGGGCGACAGCGGCATGCCCGTGCTCGACGGCGCGCTCGCCTGGTTCGAATGCCATAACCGCAGCCGCTACGACGAAGGCGACCACGTGATCTTCGTCGGCGAAGTAGAACGCTGCGGCGTGCGCGAAGACGCGTCCGAAGTTGCGCCGCTCGTGTTTCAGGCGGGCGGCTTCCACTCGCTCGGGCCGATCGAGTAACGCCTGCTCACGCGCCGCGCGCCGGCTGCTCGATGAGCGCCACGGGCACGCCCGCGTCGTCCTTCATGGTTTGCAGCACGATATTCGAGCGAATGTCGATCACGCCCGGCGCCTTATAGAGCTTCGTCAGAATGAAATCGGAGTAGTGCTTGAGATTGTGCGCGAGCACGCGCAGCACGTAATGCGTGTCGCCGGTCACGACGAACGCGCCGACCACTTCCGGCCACTCGCGCACCGCCGCCGCGAACTTCTCGTGCCAGTTCTCCTGATCGTTGCGCATGGAGACGTGCACGAACGCCTCGAGTTCGATTCCCAGCCGTTCGCGGTCCAGACACGCGCGATAACTCGCGATCACGCCCTCCTCTTCCAGCAGGCGCATGCGCCGCAAGCACGCGGAAGGCGACAGCGAAATGCGCTCCGCGAGGTCCAGGTTGCTGATCCGTCCATCTTCCTGCAGCACCGCCAGAATTCGGCAATCCGTTGCATCGAGCGTGAATCCGGTCACTTTTGAGTCTCCTAGCCCGTTTCATCGAATTATGTTCTAGCCACAATCCTTTTGGGTGGTTATTTTGCAATCACTTTTCGAGATATCGCGGCTATGATTTGACGCATCTCCCCGCTCTCTGCTAGGCCGCCATGACGCTTATCGACATCTCGCCGCCGATCGCCGCCACGACGCCGGTCTGGCCGGGCGACACGCCTGTCGGCATCGAGCGCGTCTGGCGGATGGAAGCGGGCTCGCCGGTGAACGTCGCGCGTCTCACCCTTTCACCGCATACCGGCGCACATGCCGATGCCCCGCTGCACTACGACCAACACGGCGCGGCCATCGGCGAAGTCGCGCTGGAAACGTACATCGGCGCGTGCCGGGTCGTGCATTGCATCGGCGCTGCGCCTCTCGTGACGCCGGAAATGATCGCCGCGCATCTCGACGACGCGCCGCCGCGCATTCTGATCCGCACGTATGACCGCGCGCCGCTTACCGCATGGGACAGCGCGTTTTGCGCCGTCGCGCCGGAAGCCATCGACTCGATGGCGGCCAAGGGCGTGAAGCTCGTCGGCATCGACACGCCTTCGCTCGATCCGCAGGAATCGAAAACGATGGACGCGCACCGGCGCATTCGCGCCCACGGCATGGCGATCCTCGAAGGCCTCGTGCTCGATGCCGTCGCGCCCGGCGATTACGAACTGATCGCGCTGCCGCTCAAATTTTCGACGCTCGACGCCAGTCCCGTGCGCGCCGTCCTGCGCCCGCTTCCCTGAATGCTCCCCGAATAAATGGACTTTTCGATGAAATCTCGTGACGATGCCGCCGCAACCGACCGCGACGACCCGCTCGCCCGCCTGCGCGATCAGTTCGCGCTCGCAGACGGTGTCATTTATCTCGACGGCAATTCGCTCGGCGTGCCGCCGAAAGCCGCCGCCGCGCGCGCCGCGAGCGTGATCGCGGGGGAATGGGGCGAAGGCTTGATCCGAAGCTGGAACACCGCAGGCTGGTTCGCGTTGCCCAAGCGCCTCGGCAACAAGCTCAGTTCGTTGATCGGCGCGGGCGAGGACGAGGTCGTCGTGACGGACACGATCTCCGCGAATCTCTTCAAGGTCCTCTCCGCCGCGCTGAAACTGGCGAACGAGCGCGATCCGAAGCGCCGCGTAATCGTCTCCGAACGTTCGAACTTCCCGAGCGATCTCTACATCGCGCAGGGTTTGATCGATCAACTGGATCGCGGCTATGAACTGCGCCTCGTCGACGATGCCGCCGAGCTGGCCGCCGCCATCGACGAAAACACGGCCGTCGCGATGATCACGCACGTCAACTACCGCACCGGCGCCATGCACGACATGGCCGCGCTGACCAAGACGATTCATCGCGCGGGCGCGCTCGCGGTGTGGGACCTCGCGCATTCGGCGGGCGCGGTGCCAGTGGATCTCAACGGCGTTGGCGCGGACTACGCGGTCGGCTGCACGTACAAGTATCTGAACGGCGGGCCGGGTTCGCCCGCGTTCGTCTGGGTGCCGAAGCGTCACCAGAACACGTTCTCGCAGCCGCTCTCCGGCTGGTGGAGCCACAAAAAACCGTTCGAGATGGACCCGGTGTATCGCCCGGACGACGGCATCGGCCGCTTTCTCTGCGGCACGCAGCCGATCGTTTCGATGGCGCTCGTCGAATGCGGACTCGACGTGTTCCTGCAAACCGACATGCAGGCGCTGCGGCGCAAGTCACTGGCGCTCGGCGATGCGTTTATCGCGCTGGTCGAAGCGCGGTGCAGCGAATTTCCGCTCTCGCTCGCGACGCCGCGCGAGCACGCGCAACGCGGCTCGCAGGTGAGCTTCGCGCATCCGCACGGCTACGAAGTGATGCAGGCGCTGATCGCGCGCGGCGTGATCGGCGACTATCGCGAGCCGGGCATTCTGCGCTTCGGATTCACGCCGCTTTATACGCGTTTCGTCGATGTGTGGGACGCCGTCGACGTGCTGCGCGACGTGCTCGCGACCGAAAGCTGGCGCGCGCCGGAGTTCGCCGAACGCGCGTCGGTGACGTGAGGACCACATCATGAGCGACACCCAAGGTTGCCCGTTCGGCCACGGTACGGCGGCGGCGCAAGAGAAGGAAGGCTGGCACGACGCGCGGCTCGATTTCTCGGATTCGATGAGCTACGGCGACTATCTCGGCCTCGATTCGATCCTCACGGCGCAGCATCCGCTTTCGCCGGATCACAACGAGATGCTCTTCATCGTGCAGCATCAGACGAGCGAGCTATGGATGAAGCTCGCGCTCTACGAACTGCGCGCGGCGCTCGGGGCCGTGCATCGCGACGAGTTGCCGCCCGCGTTCAAGATGCTCGCGCGCGTGTCGCGTATCTTCGAGCAGCTCGTGCAAGCGTGGAACGTGCTCGCCACGATGACGCCCTCCGAGTACACCGCGATGCGGCCGTATCTGGGGGCGTCGTCGGGGTTTCAGTCTCATCAGTATCGGCAGATCGAGTTCATGCTCGGCAACAAGAACGCGCAGATTCTCAAGCCCCACGCGCATCGGCCGGACATTCTCGAACAGGTGCGCGCGACGCTCGAAGCGCCCTCTTTCTATGACGAAGTGATTCGCCTGCTCGCGCGGCGCGGCTTCGACATCGATCCCGCGCGCCTCGAACGCGACTGGACGCAGCCGACCGCGCACGATGCGTCCGTCGAAGCCGCGTGGCTCGCGGTGTATCGCGAGCCTTCGAAGCATTGGGAACTGTATGAAATGGCGGAAGAACTCGTCGATCTGGAAGACGCGTTCCGCCAGTGGCGGTTCCGGCACGTGACGACGGTCGAGCGGATCATCGGCTTCAAGCAGGGCACGGGCGGCACGGCGGGCGCGTCTTATCTGCGCAAGATGCTCGATGTCGTGCTGTTCCCCGAGCTTTGGCACGTCCGCACACTGCTCTGAGCGCTCACCGTTCACGCGAGCCGCACGGCCAGCGCCCGCAGTTTCGGGCCGATGGTTTCGCGGAAATACGCTTCGTCCATCGACGACGCCGGGCCGCTGCTGCTCAACACGAGCCAGCGGCCATTGCGTTCGTCGCGAAACGGCGCGGCGATCGCGTTGACGTCGTCGTGCCATTCGCGAAACGAGTAGCAGCAGCCATCGCGGGCGTAATCCTCGATGGCGCGCTCGGCCGCTTCCACGCGCGCCGCGCCTTCGGCCTTCCCCAACTCTTCCAATAGCGCCGCCCGCGTTGCCGCGTCCTGAACCGCGAGATACGCGCGGCCCATGGAACTCGTGAGCATCGAAAGGCGGGAGCCGGGCGCAAGCCCGAGCGTCAGCGCGGTTTCGCTGCGGATGGTTTCCAGATAGATCATGTCCAGCCCGTCGCGGCAGCCGAGCGACACCGCCGCGCCGATTTCCCGCGCGAGGGCGCGCATGTGCGGCCGCGCGAGTTCGAGCGTGTCTGCGCCCGAGAGCAGCGCGAAGCCCAGCGACAGCACGCCGGTGTCGAGCGCGTACTTGCCGGCGGCTTCGTCGAAGCGCAGATAGCCGAGCGTCGCGAGCGTGTAGGCGAGGCGATTGACGGTCGCTTTCGGCAAGCCGGTTCGCTCCACGAAATCGCGGTTGCCGAGCAGCGTGTCGCCGGGGCGAAACGCGCGCAACATATCGAGACCGCGAGCGAGCGCGACGACGAACCGCCGCTCGTCGATCGCTTCGGGCGGCGCTTTCTCAGCAGCGGATGTGTTGGAATCGTCTTGCATCGAATGCTAAACTGACAGTTCATTTTCAGAACATTGTTTCGCACAGCGGAACCAACGTCAAGCGCCGCGGATGGCGCTTCCACGACATGAGGAGAACGCGATGGCCGACGCCGCCCGCTTCAACTGGGAAGATCCGCTGCTGCTGGATCAGCAATTGACCGAAGAAGAACGCATGGTGCGCGACGCGGCGCGCGCCTACGCGCAGGACAAGCTGCAGCCGCGCGTCATGCAGGCGTTTCGCGAGGAAAAGACCGACCCGGCCATTTTTCGCGAGATGGGCGAACTCGGTCTGCTCGGCCCGACCATTCCCGAGCAATACGGCGGACCGGGGCTCAACTACGTGAGCTACGGGTTGATCGCGCGCGAAGTCGAGCGCGTGGACTCCGGCTACCGGTCGATGATGTCGGTGCAATCGTCGCTCGTCATGGTGCCGATTCACGCTTTCGGCAGCGCGGCACAGAAGGAAAAGTATCTGCCGAAGCTGGCGCGCGGCGAGTGGATCGGCTGCTTTGGCCTGACCGAGCCGAACGCAGGCTCCGACCCAGCCAGCATGACGACGCGCGCGAAGAAAGTGCAAGACGGCTATTCGCTGTCGGGCGCGAAGATGTGGATCTCCAACTCGCCGATAGCGGACGTCTTCGTCGTATGGGCGAAGCTGGAAGAGAATGGCCGCGATGAGATTCGCGGCTTCATTCTGGAGAAAGGCTGGAAGGGCCTCACCGCGCCCGCGATTCACGGCAAGGTCGGCCTGCGCGCCTCCATCACCGGCGAGATCGTGATGGACGAAGTCTTCGTGCCGGAAGAAAACCTGCTGCCGGACGTGCGCGGGCTCAAAGGGCCGTTCGCCTGCCTCAATTCGGCGCGTTATGGCATTTCCTGGGGCGCGCTCGGCGCGGCGGAGGCGTGCTGGCACACGGCGCGGCAATACACGCTCGATCGCAAGCAATTCGGTCGGCCGCTTGCCGCCAATCAGCTGATCCAGAAGAAGCTCGCCGACATGCAGACCGAGATCACGCTCGGGCTGCAAGGCGTGCTGCGTCTCGGCCGCATGAAAGACGAAGGGACGGCGGCCGTCGAAATCACGTCGATCATGAAGCGCAATTCGTGCGGCAAGGCGCTGGACATCGCCCGGCTCGCGCGCGACATGCTGGGCGGCAACGGCATCTCAGATGAATTCGGCGTGGCGCGGCACCTCGTCAATCTCGAAGTGGTGAACACATACGAAGGCACGCACGACATCCACGCGCTGATTCTCGGGCGTGCGCAAACAGGCATTCAGGCTTTTTTCTGAAGCGCATGCCGTACATCAAGAGAAGCCGGTCCTGTCACGACCGGCTTTTTTTTCGGCAATGCCCGCAGCCCTTTTGTAACTTTCGATGGGCCGCTGAAACTTTTACGGGCCAGATCGTCTCCATTCCTGAAGCGCGAGGGCTTTGAGCGACTGGAACGGAATCTGCGTCGCCGAGCCGCTGCAGTAAAGCCTCCTCGTCAGCGATGGCATCTTTGGTTACGATGCCCCTAGCCTCACCGATGGAGCTTTCAATGTCAGATACCAATAAGGAGCGATTCATGTCGGATATCAAAACCGTTCTCGCTGACGCCGAAGACCTGCTCAAGCAAGCCGCTGCCGCCACGGGCGAGCGCGCTTCCGAGTTGCGCGAAAGCGCCATGTCGCGCCTGAAACAAGCCAAGGAAAAAGCCGCCGACGCGCAAGTCGTCGTGGTGGAACGCGGTCGGAAAGCAGCGCGCGCCACCGACGATTACGTTCACGAGCATCCGTGGGCGTCCATCGGAATCGCGGCGGGCATCGGCATGGTCATCGGTCTGCTCATCAACCGTAAGTAGACGTTGGCCGCTGCCCGCCGACGCGGGCAGCGCTTTTTTCGACGCAATGGCCCGGGGCTTGCTAAACCGGTAACGGACGCGGTCCTTTGGGATCGAATCAGATCGAACCGCGGGCGCTTTCGCCGGGCGCGCGGCTCGAACTTCGCGCCGGCCCATGCTTCGTGCATCGGCCGGGATCATTAAGCGGTACTCAACGCGCTCTCGCACCCAAACCATGACGACAGAACGGCTACCGCGCGATTCCTCCCCAGGACCCTTGCGCCGAATTGTGAGTTCCGCCTTCGCCATCTTCGAAACCCGGCTGGAGCTGATCGGCATCGAGTTGCAGGAAGAAAAGGTCAGGCTGATCGGCGTGCTCTTCCTTGGGCTTGCGGCCATGCTGCTTGCCATGATGGCGCTGATCTCGCTGACGGTGTTGATCGCCATTTTCTTTTGGGATACGTATCGTCTGGAGGCGCTCGCCGGCATCACGCTGCTGTATGCGGTGATCGCCATCGGCTGTGGTCTGCGCGCGCGCGGCAAATTGCGCGATGCGCCACACCTGTTCGACGACACGCTCGACCAGTTCCGCAAGGACCGCGACATGTTCAACTGAGCGTCGCCTGGCGACGCCTTCGAACCCCGGTTTCTTTCTTCCCGCGACACCCACTTGCCCGTTCGATCATGAGCCATAACGACGCCACCTCCAGCGCAGCGAAGCAGGAAGTTCAGCAGCAGCTTCGCGCGCCGCGCATGCGCACGTTGCGCAAGGAATTGCTGCTTGCTCGCGCGGATGTCGAGCGCATGGAACTGCGGCAGGCCACCCACGAGTTGCGCGATTCCGTCGCGCATCTGCCGCTCATCGGCAGCATGCTCGTGCCGGGCAGCCGTCCCGCACGACGCAGCGTGCGGAGTACGTCGCCGCGCGGCACCATCAGCGGCGTGCTGGATTCGCTGCTCGGCCGCGGCGGCGCGGGCAAGTACAGTTTCCTGTTCAAGCAGTATCCGGTGGTCGGATCGCTCGCGTCGCTCCTCTTGACGAAGCCCGTGCGAACCCGGCTGCTGCGCAGCGCCAAGCCGCTGATCAAGTGGGGCGGTCTCGGGCTCGCCGCATGGGAAGGCTGGCGCATCTGGCAACAGATGAAGACGACGAGCGTGGAGACTTCCACGGACGCCGTCGATCCCACCGTGTTCTAACTGCATAGCCGCATCATCCCTTCCCTGCCCAGCACGCGGCGGATTTCGCCGCGTCGAGTGGCGCTGCGCCCTCCGCCAGCCGATTAGAGCGCGCACCGGTCGCATCGATGACGAACACGCCGCATGCGTCGTCCTGCATCGGGCCGGGCGAGACGGGCGCGGCTTCGATCGTATAACCGCCGTTGGTCGCGGACTCGGGCAACAGCGCGAGCCGATACACCGGCGCTCCGCTCGCCGGTGCCTGATCCGTTCCCGCACTCAGCGCGACCGCTCCCGTTCCCGTCTGAAAGAGCCGCGCGCTCTCGACGAACTGCACCGCTTTAGACAACGCGGCGGTCGCGTCGAGCCGATGCGCCTTCGCCACATGCGACTGATACGCCGGAAAGGCGAAGGTAGCGATAATGGCCGCGACGCCCAGCGCGATCATCAGTTCGAGCAGGCTGAAGCCCGCGCAGATTCTGGTTCTTCTCAAGGCTTGCCCTCATCAAAACGGTTTCCCGGCGACGCGCCGCCACTGCTGCGTGACGGTGCCGTTCGCCGAGTCGATGCGTAGTTGCAGCCACGCCTCGGTCTGCGAGGTCGCGCCGAAGCCGCGCGCCGTGACGAGATATGAAGTCACCGGCTGACCGGAGCGCAACCACGACTCGATCAAGCATTGCGGCTCACGAACCGCGTACGGCCACGACGCGTAGGGCGCGAACGCGAACGCCGACGCGCCCTCGAACGACGTCTTCAATCGCCAGCGTGCGGGCTCCTGATCTGCCGGTCCCGTCGCGGGTAGCGCCGCCGAAAGCATGTGGCTGCATCGAATGAGCGCGCTATCCGCCGCGTGAAACGCCTGCACGCGCTCGCGAGTTGCCACGGCCGTCCGCGCGGCCACAAGCGATGTCTGCAGCCATGCGCTTGCCGTGACGAGCATCATCGCGGAAAGCAACAGAATGATAGGCAGCGCGGCGCCGCGAGACAGCGCGCGGCGCTTCATGCTCCCGCTCCCTGATTCGCCGAAGCTGCATTCCGGATCTCGATGCGACGCCAGAACGCCTGATGCATGCGCGCGTCGTCGGCGACGGCGGGCGCGCCCGTGCAATCCACATAGTTCGTGCGGCGCTGTCTCGCAACCGAGAAGCCGCGCACGAGCACGCACAGCTCGGCGGCGCGAACATCGGGCCATCGTTCGCGCGGGATCGCGGAGGCATCGACCGCACTCGATGCGCCCACCAGCCAGTACATGACTCGAATCCGCTCGATGCCTTCGACCAGCGGCTGCGCCTGCTTGCCACTGCCTTCGCAATACAGTTCCGGCTCGCCCGTCGACGCGCTGGCTTTTGCATAGAAGCGGTTGCCGACGAGAGCATCCGCGACCGCCTGGCCGATACAGTCCGTCGGCGCACCCGCCGACGTCGGCCACGTCGAAACGGTATCGGCGGCATACCGCACCTGCACGCCGTCCGACCGGCTCGCGAGCGCTTCGCACGACGCCGCCGTGTCCGCGCCGATCACGCGCGCCTGCGAGCAGCCGTAGAGCGCGGCTTGGGTGCGCGTCGCCCCGAAGCCGGCCATTTGAATCTGCTGGGCGATGAGGTCGAGCGCCGAGACACCGGCGTCGTGCATGCGGGCGGCATCGGCGGCGCGGTCGAACGCCGCGCGCTGCCCGCGATACAGCGACAGCATCGCCACGACGATGAGCAAGCCGAGCGCGAGCGAGATCGCCAGTTCGAGCAGCGTGTGGCCGCGCGCCGGGAAAGCACGCGGGTTCATCGCGCGAACGCCACGGAAATGCACGAGGCAAGCGGCTTCGCCTGCGGCTCGGGGCAAGGATCGGCGCGATCGTCGGCATGCCAGCTCACGGTCGCCACGCGCACACCGTCGGCGCGATCGACCACGGCGACATCGCCCTCGGGCAACGTCGACGCGGCCGTCGCCTGCCATTGCGACAGAACGGCCGCGCGATCCGCGTCGCTGCGTATGCCTTCGGCGACCGAATCGGCGATGAGCGTCGCGCGCTCCCGCAGCAACGCGAGCCGCTCGCCGCGCGCGAGCGTGCTTTGAACGGCGACGAGTCCGAGCGCCGTGACCGCTGCGAGCGCGAGCGCGATCATCACTTCGATCAATGAATCGCCAGTTTGCGTCGTCTTCATGCCGATGCCCCGCAGCCGCCCTGCGTCATGCGCGGCCGGCCGCCAGCCGCGATGCGGATGCAACGCCGCGCGGCGGCATTTGCAGCCGGATCGGCGCCGCGTGTCGAAAAATCGAAGCTGCGAAAGCCGCCTATCACTTGCCCCGACGGCGGCGTGAACGAAAGGTCGGTGGCCGCGCCCGCAATGGCGATGGAAGTCATGGCCGATTCCGCGCGCAAGAGCGCAGGCCCGCCCTCGCGGTCGACGAAAAGCGCCCAGCCGCACGACCAGTCGGTGATGCCGCCGTCGCAGGCCTTGCCCGATGCAAGGCAGTGGCGTGCGGCGTCGACCCGGCACAAGGTGACGCGCGCGCCGCGCCGCAGTGCTTCGGCGCGTGCAAGCGAAAGCGTCGAGAAGAGCGCGCGCGCCCGGGCATCGACCCGATCGCGCATTTGCCAGGCGAAGAACGATGGCGTCGAAAAGGTGGCGATGATCGCCATGACGGCGAGCACGACGCAGAGTTCGACCAGCGTGAAGCCGGTCATGGAGGCGCGATTCATCTGCATCCCTGAACGATTCGAGTTGAAGAACGCCGACTCTATCGGGAAGCGACGCGCGCCGCCATTAGCCGAATGGCCTAGTGTCCGGCAGTCTTTTCGGCCGCCAGACTAGTCACGGAAATGCGAGTTTGTCTCGAGGAGGATGAATGCAGAACGAATCAACGCTTGCGAGAAGCGGACTTCTTGGGCGCGGCGCGACGGAATTCCTCGAGCACGTCCTCGAACTCGGAGACGTCTTCGAAGCGTTTGTAGACGGAGGCGAACCGCACGTAGGCGATGGTGTCGAGCTGGCGCAGTTCGTTCATCACAAGTTCGCCGAGGCGCTCGCTTTGCACTTCCCGTTCGCCACTGCCGAGCAGTTGATATTCGATGCGCGCAACGGCTGCATCGATGGCGTCCGCTGCGACCGGGCGCTTGCGCAGTGCGAGCTTCATGCTCGCGACGATCTTTCGGCGGTCGAATTCCGTGCGGCTGCCGTCTTTCTTGACGACCGACGGCAGCGCAAGCTCGACGCGCTCATACGTGGTGAAACGCTTGTCGCACGCGGGACAGCGCCGCCGGCGCCGGATGGCCGCGCCGTCCTCCGACACGCGGGAATCGACGACCTGAGTGTCTTCGTGTCGGCAGAACGGGCAGCGCATCGGGGCGTGTCTCGGGACTTGGCTGGAGGATTAACGGTAGACCGGGAAACGCTGCGTCAGCTCGGCCACTTGCGCACGCACGCGCTCGATGGTCGCCTGATCTTCCGCATTGTCGAGCACGTCCGCGATCAGGTTGCCAACAATTTCAGCTTCCTTCACGCCGAAGCCGCGCGTCGTCATGGCGGGCGAGCCGAGACGCACGCCGCTCGTGACGAAAGGCTTCTCCGGATCGTTCGGGATCGCGTTCTTGTTCACCGTGATATGCGCGGCGCCGAGCGCGGCTTCCGCGGCCTTGCCCGTGATCTTCTTCGCGCGCAAATCGACCAGCATCACATGGCTTTCGGTGCGGCCCGAAACGATACGCAGTCCGCGCTTGACGAGCGTCTCCGCCAGCACGCGAGCGTTATCGATGACGGCTTGCTGATACGTCTTGAACTCGGGCGCGAGCGCTTCCTTGAACGCGACGGCCTTGGCGGCGATCACGTGCATGAGCGGGCCGCCCTGAATGCCGGGGAAGATGGCCGAATTGATCTGCTTCTCGAATTCCGCCTTCATCAGGATGACGCCGCCGCGCGGGCCGCGCAGGCTCTTGTGCGTGGTCGTCGTGACGAAATCCGCATGCGGCACCGGATTCGGATACAGACCTGCTGCGACGAGACCGGCGTAATGCGCCATGTCGACCATGAAGTAAGCGCCGACACTCTTCGCAATCTTCGAAAGACGCTCGAAGTCGATGCGCAGCGCGAACGCGGACGCGCCCGCGACGATCAGCTTCGGCTTGTGTTCCTTGGCGAGCGCCTCGGTCTTTTCGTAGTCGATGTCTTCGGCTTCGTTCAGGCCGTAGCTCACCACATTGAACCACTTGCCCGACATGTTCACGGGCGAGCCGTGCGTGAGGTGGCCGCCTTCCGCGAGGCTCATGCCCATGATGGTGTCGCCCGGCTTCAGGACGGCGAAAAACACGCCCTGATTCGCCTGCGAGCCGGAGTTCGGCTGCACGTTCGCGGCTTCAGCGCCGAAGAGTTGCTTCACGCGGTCAATGGCGAGCTGCTCGACGATGTCCACGTATTCGCAGCCGCCGTAATAGCGCTTGCCCGGATAACCTTCCGCGTACTTGTTCGTGAGTTGCGAACCCTGAGCGGCCATGACGGCCGGGCTCGTGTAGTTTTCCGAGGCGATCAGCTCGATGTGCTCTTCCTGCCGGCGGTTTTCCTGCTCGATGGCCTTGAGCAATTCGGGATCGACTTTGGCAAGGGTACTTTCGGCTCTGTCGAACATACGTTTTCCGTGAGGTCAAAACAGGTTGACTGGATCGCGCGGGCGCGCGAAAGGCTGGACACCGATGAAGTCCAGACGCGACGGATGAGGGAAGACTCCGGTTTCGCGGAACGGACAGCCACCGGCAACGCAGCGACGGCGCGCGGATCTCAGCTGCCCAGGCGAACGGCAAAACGACGCTCCGCGCTTCCTAGTGGGTCGTTCCACCTTGAATCCGAAGATTCTATCGCCAGTCACGCGGGGTTTGAGCGTTGTAGTTTAATGGGCTGCCGGGCTTTAGGCAACCGGGCTTCGGGCCGCTGCAAAAGCCCGTCGGACGGCGCGCCGGCGCAGTGGAAAGCACGATCGTTCGCGTCCGCCGTTACTTGCCGCGTCGCATCAATGGAAGTACCCTTTGCGCCGTTGCCGGACGCGCGCCCGCGCGCCGCCCGGTTCGGCCTATCGCTTCCCTGCAATCGGAGTTCGACCATGATTGTCTTCGTCACCGGCGCGTCCGCCGGCTTCGGCGCCGCCATCGCGCGCGCTTTCGTCAAAGGCGGCCATCGCGTTGTCGCGGCGGCGCGCCGGAAAGAGCGTCTCGTCGAGCTGTCGAACGAACTGGGCGACGCGCTGTTGCCCGTCGAAATCGACGTTCGCGACGAAAGCGCCGTGCGGAACGCCATCGCCTCGCTGCCGGACAACTTCGCCCAGATCGACGTGCTCGTGAACAACGCCGGCCTCGCGCTCGGTCTCGAGCCCGCGCAGCGCGCGAACTTCGACGACTGGAAGAACATGATCGACACGAACTGCACCGGTCTCGTCACGGTCACTCATGCGATTCTTCCGGGCATGGTCGAGCGCAATCGCGGCCACGTGTTCAATCTCGGCTCGGTAGCGGGCACGTATCCGTATCCCGGCGGCAACGTGTACGGCGCGACGAAGGCGTTCGTGCGGCAGTTCAGCCTGAATCTGCGCGCCGACCTCGCCGGCACCGCGCTGCGCGTGACGGACATCGAGCCGGGCCTGTGCGGCGGGACCGAGTTCTCGAACGTGCGCTTCAAGGGCGACGACGACAAGGCCGCCTCCGTCTACAAGGACGTGCAACCGCTCACGGCCGAGGACATCGCGGACGCCATCTACTGGATCGCCACGCGGCCGGCTCACGTGAACATCAACACGATCGAACTGATGCCGGTCGCGCAGACGTTCGGACCGTTGCAAATTCACCGCGGGTAAGCCGGAAACTGCCTGAGGATTTGGCGAGCACTTAGCGGGTTCCGGTAAAATGCCGCGGATGAATATCTGTCAAAAAGCGAGCCACCGTGGTCCGAGAGGACCCGGCGCAAGCGGGACGGCGTGCAGGTGAGCCATCCGTCAGTTTTCGAGTGGCCGATTCGCGTGTACTACGAGGACACCGACGCCGGCGGCATCGTTTTCTACGCGAACTACCTGAAGTTCTTCGAGCGCGCGCGTACCGAGTGGCTGCGCGCGTGCGGCATCGACCAGCAGCGCCTCGCGGAATCGGACGGCATCGTGTTCGTCGTGAAGAGGACGTCCGTCGAATATTCGGCGCCGGCGCGCCTCGACGACATGATTCGCATCGTCAGCCGTATCGAGCGGCTCGGACGCGCGTCGGTGGACTTCCAGCAGGAAGCGTGGCGCGACGGCGTGATGCTTGCGAGCGGCGAGATTCGCGTGGCGTCCGTGGACCGAGCGTCCATTCGGCCGGCGGCTATTCCTGCCCCCGTGCTCGACGGGCTCCGACGCGGCCCTTATCAGGAGCCGCCAGCCGCGCGAACCGTTGCGCCGCATGGCGGACGCGGGCCGTGATTAGCGAAGCAAGACATTCGAAAAAGAGCCGGCTTCGGGCGCGGCTTTCGTTTCCATTCACATCTTATTCACGAAAGCCTGACGCTCTTGACCGGACGGCCTTTTCCGGGAAGTAACAGCGGACCTTTATGAACAATACACAAGACTTGTCGATCGTATCTCTCGTCATCCATGCGAGCCTGCTGGCTCAAGCAGTGATGGCGCTCCTGCTGCTTCTGTCGCTTCTGTCGTGGACCTTCATCTTCCGCAAGTGGTTCGCCATTCGGCGCGCGCGAGCGCAGACCGAGCGTTTCGAGCGCGATTTCTGGTCCGGCGGCGACCTGCAGGCGCTCTATCAAAGCGCAGCGAACAACCGTCACACCATCGGCGCGCTGGAGCGCATCTTCGAGTCGGGTATGCGCGAATTCCTGAAAGCCAAGGAGCGCCGCATCAGCGATCCGAGCGCGATTCTCGACGGCTCACGCCGCGCGATGCGCGCCGCCTTCCAGCGCGAGATGGACGTGCTCGAAGCGAACCTCGCGTTTCTCGCGTCGGTCGGCTCGGTGAGTCCGTATATCGGCTTGTTCGGCACGGTCTGGGGCATCATGAATTCCTTCCGCGGTCTCGCCAACGTACAGCAGGCGACGCTCGCGAACGTCGCGCCGGGCATCGCCGAGGCGCTCGTCGCCACCGCGATCGGCCTGTTCGCCGCGATTCCCGCAGTGGTCGCGTATAACCGCTACGCGCATGACATCGACCGTCTGGCAATCCGCTTCGAGACTTTCATCGAAGAGTTCTCGAACATCTTGCAGCGTCAGGCGCACTAACAGGAGTTAGCGATGGCAGGCCCGATCCGTTCCAGCATGCGCGGCAGTTCGCGCCGCGCAATGGCCGACATCAACGTCGTGCCGTATATCGACGTGATGCTCGTGCTGCTCGTCATCTTCATGGTGACGGCGCCGCTCGTGTCGCCTTCGATCATCAATCTGCCGACCGTCGGCAACGCCCAGCCGCAAGAGCAGCAGCCGCCGCTCGTCATCAACATCAAGGCGGACGGCAGCATGAACGTGCGCTACAAGGAAGACGGCGGCGCGACGCAGGAGCAGAAAATGACGAAGGGCGATCTCAACGCCTTCGTGCTCAATCGTCAGGAGTTGCATCCGGATCAACCCGTCGTCATCGCGGCGGACAAGACGGTGAAGTATGAAGTCGTCATGAACGTGATGTCCGATATGAAAGCGCGCGGCGTGAAGCGCGTCGGATTGCTCGTCAAATCGCAATGATCGATCGTCGCACCGGCCAGCCCCAGCAGGCGCGCGCGCGTTCCGCGCGGCCAATACGCCCGCCGCGCGAACGCGGCACCGGCAAGGCGTTCGCACTCGCGGCCGTCATGCATCTGCTGCTCGGCTGGCTGCTCTATCACGGCATCAACTGGCAGAACAACACGCCGGCCGGGGCAGAAGCGGAAATCTGGACCGATATCCCCGATATGTCCGCGCCCACGCCGCGCCCTGCTCCTCCGCCGCCCACGCCCGCGAAGGTGCAGCCCGCGCCGCCGCCCGCGAAGGACGAGGAAGCCGACATCGCGTTGCAGGAAAAGAAGCGCAAGCAGCAGGAAGCCGCCGCGCGTGAGGCGCAGCTTGCCGAGCAGCGTCGCGAGCAGCAACAGGCGCAGCAGGAAGCAGAGGCGAAGCGTCAGCAGCAACTGGCCGCGCAGGCGGCAGCCGCTGCGGCAGCGCAGAAGGCGATGCAGGACAAGCAGAAGCAGGTCGAAAAGCAGCGTCAGGCGGAACTGCAAAAGCAGCAACAGCAAGCCAAGGCGCAGCAAGAGAAAGAACGTCAGCAGCAAGCCGAGGCACAGAAGGCGGAACAGCTGAAGGCCGAGCAGCAGCAGGCGCAGAAGGAAGCCCGCGCGAAGGCCGACGCCGAAGCGAAGGCCAAGGCGCAGGCAAAAGCGAAGGCCGACGCCGAAGCGAAAGCCAAGGTCGACGCCGAACGCCGGGCGCGGCTCGCCGCGCTGCAAGGTCAGCTGGGCGGCGGCACGAGTTCGAGCGGCGAAGGCCTCGCCAAGAGCGGAACGGGCCGGGGCGCGGGCGGCAACGCGACGTCGTCGGGCTACGCCGAGAAGGTGCAGCGGCGCGTGCGGCCGAATATCGTCTGGGCGGGCGAAACCGCGGGGCTCGAAACGGTCGTGTCCGTGCGCTGCTCGCCGTCCGGCACGCTGCTCTCGGCGAGCGTCAGCCGGTCGAGCGGCAACGAACAATGGGATCAGGCGGCGCTTCGTGCGGTGCAGCGTTCGGACCCGATGCCCGTCGATGTCGACGGCAAGGCGCCCGACCATTTCACGATCACGCTGCGCCCGGCTGGAGGCTGATCTGGCCGGCTTGTGGGCGGCTGCCGCGTGGGAACGAATCGTGCAACCGGGGGTCTGTTCTGCATTCCCCAGACACTTGAAAACGCTTTTTTCGGAACCTAAACAGCATGAGTTTGATGACGAAGCTTGGCCTGAGAACGCTGGTCGCATCCTGCCTGATCGCAGCCGGCACTGCCGCACACGCCCAGTTGAACGTGCTCGTCACCGGCGTCGGTTCGACGCAGTTCCCCATCGCGACGGCCAATTTCGCCAATGAGGCGAACTCGCCGCAGCAGATCAGCGCGATCATTCGTCAGGATTTGCAGAGGAGCGGCAAGTTCACGAACATCGACGCGGGCAGCACGCCGGTCTCCGAATCCGATTCCGTCGATCTCGGCGCATGGAAGGCCAAAGGCGCGGACGCGTTCGTGTCGGGCAGCGTCACGCGCCTGTCGAACGGCCAGTACGAAGTGCGCTTTCGCCTCTATGACACGGTGAAGCAGCAGAATCTCGGCGGCCTGTCGCTCGTCAGCGCGGAAAGCGGCCTGCGCATGAGCGCGCACAAGATCGCGGACTACATCTACGCGAAGCTGCTCGGCGGCCGGGGCGTGTTCGCCACGCGCCTCTCGTACGTCATCCAGACGGGCGGCCGCTATCAGTTGCAGATTTCGGATTCGGACGGCCAAGACGCGAAGATCGCGCTCTCCAGCCCGGAGCCGATCATTTCGCCGGCGTGGTCGCCGGACGGCACGAAGGTCGCATACGTGTCGTTCGAGAAGAAGAAGCCGGTCGTCTACATTCACGACCTGCCGACGGGACGCCGTATCGTCGTGTCGAACCAGAAGGGCAACAACAGCGCGCCGGCGTGGTCGCCTGACGGCCGCAAGCTCGCGGTCGCGCTGTCGCGCACCGGCAATACGCAGATTTTCGAAGTCAACGCGGACGGCACCGGCCTGCGCCGTCTGACACAAGGCAGTTCCATCGATACCGAGCCGGCCTACTCGCCCGATGGCAACTCCATCTATTTCACGAGCGATCGCGGCGGCCAACCGCAGATCTACAGAATGCCGGCGGCGGGGGAATCTGCCGGCGCGGCCCAGCGGGTCACGTTCACGGGCAGCTACAACACGAGCCCGCGCGTGAGTCCGGACGGCAAGCAACTCGCGTACATTTCGCGCACGGGCGGCGGCTTCAAGCTGTATTTGCAGGACCTCGCGTCCGGCATGGCAACGGGGCTGACCGACACGACGCATGACGAATCGCCAAGCTTCGCGGCGAATGGTCAGTACATCCTCTACGCCACCCAAGTGAACGGACGTGGCGTGTTGGCAGCCGTGTCGACCGATGGTCGCACACGGCAAGTCTTGTCCGTACAGGGCGGTGCGGTACGCGAGCCGTCCTGGGGTCCGTTCATGCAATAAGTCCAGCAATACGTTTCACCTACAACGTTCAGCTACAACACAAGGAGAGGTACCATGATGTCGAAACTCCGTATCGGCCTGGCAGTTGCAATGGTCGGCGCATTGGCCGCGTGTCATTCGGGCGTGAAGCTCGATGAAGGCGCAAACAAGGGCGCGGTCGGCACGCAGCCCAACCCGACGGACGTGAAGCAAGTCAATATCGACCCGCTGAACGATCCGAACAGCCCGCTCGCCAAGCGCAGCATCTACTTCGACTTCGACAGCTACGCCGTGAAGGACGACTATCAGCCGCTGCTGCAGCAACACTCGTCGTATCTGAAGGGCCATCCGGAGCGTCACGTCCTGATCCAGGGCAACACCGACGAACGCGGCACGAGCGAGTACAACCTCGCGCTCGGCCAGAAGCGCGCCGAAGCGGTGCGTCGCGCGATGTCGCTGATGGGCGTGGCCGATTCGCAGATGGAAGCCGTGAGCCTCGGCAAGGAAAAGCCGACGGCGACGGGTCACGACGAATCGTCGTACGCGCAGAACCGCCGTGCGGATCTCGTGTACCAGCAGTAATCGAACTAACGTAACCAGTCACGGGTGAGTCGCCCTATGTTGTATCGCTTTTCCTTGCTGCGCGCTGCCGCAGCCGCGTGCTTGGCCGGCTCGGCGATGCTCGGCGTGCCTGCGCACGCCGGTGTCTTCGACGACAACGAAGCGCGCAAAGCCGTTCTCGATTTGCGCACCAAGACCGATGGCCTCGCCAATCAGTTGCAGGCTGCGCAGCGCACGATCCTCGATCAGCAAAACCGCCTCGATCAGCTGAATCAGCAGCTCGCGACGGTTCGCGGACAGAACGAGGATCTGGCGAACCAGGTCGCCACGCTGCAGAAGCAGCAGAAGGACTATTACGCCGATCTCGATACGCGCTTGAAGAAGTTCGAGCCGCAGCAGCAGACTATCGACGGCGTGACGGGTTCGGTGCAGCCTGGCGAGACGGAAGCGTTCAACGCAGCGTCGACAGAGTTCCGTAACGGTGACTACAAGAGTGCGGCGGCGTCCTTCAAGGCGTTCGTCGCCAAGTACCCGCAAAGCCCGTATCAGCCGACCGCGCAATACTGGCTCGGCAATGCGTTGTATGCGCAGCGCGACTACAAGGGATCGACCGCGATCTGGCAAAACCTGGTGAAGACGTACCCCACGCATCCGCGAGCACCCGAAGCGTTGCTTGCAATCGCGAACAACCAGATTGAGCAGGGCCAGAAATCGGCTGCGAAGCAGACGCTCCAACAGATCATCTCGCAGTATTCGGGCACTGAAGTCGCGCAGACCGCGCAAAGCAAGATGTCGCAGGTGAAGTAAGCGGAGTTTTCGGGTGTTTTGCCGGTTCCGCGCCTCTCGTGAAGAACGCTCGCGGGCACCATGCCGCGGGCGTTTTTCTTGAGCGTGTGACGGTCAGATTCTGTTGACAGTAATCGAGAACGCCGCTTATAATTTCGCCTCTTTCGGGTCGTTAGCTCAGCTGGTAGAGCAGCGGACTTTTAATCCGTTGGTCGCAGGTTCGAATCCCGCACGGCCTACCAAAGAATTCAAAGGGTTACAGGCGCAAGCCTGTAACCCTTTGTCGTTTCTGCCAATTAGTTCGCTCGACGAATGGAACGCTTCAACGCGCGGCCGGAGTCGAGACAACGAACCTACACCGCGCTCACCCCGCCATCCACGGCAAGCACCTGTCCTGTTATGTGCTTGCCCGCATCGCTCGCGAAAAGAACAGCCGCGCCCTTCAGGTCTTCGTCGTCGCCTAGACGGCGAAGCGGAATGCCTGCGCACATGTGCTCGACGCCCATCCGGTCGAGCGAGCCCTGCGTCATCTTCGACGGAAAAAAGCCGGGCGCGAGCGCATTCACGGTAATGCCGTGCTCGCCCCACTCGCCCGCGAGCGTGCGGGTGAAGTTGACGACCGCGCCCTTCGACGTGTTGTAGGCGATCGTCTGCATCGTGCCGGGCGCATTGCCCGCGAGCCCCGCAATCGACGCCACGTTGATTACGCGTCCATACCGGCGCGGAATCATCGAGAGCTTGCCGATACGCTGCGTCAGCAAAAACAGCCCGCGGATATTCAGGTTCATCACCTTGTCCCAGGCGGCGAGCGGATAGTCCTCGGCGGGCGCGCCCCACGTAGCGCCCGCGTTGTTCACCAGAATGTCGATGCGGCCGAGGGCGGCGAGCGCATCGTCGGCGAGGCGGGCGATCTCGTCCTCCCGCGCGCCGTCCGCCGCGATCCAGCGAACATCGACGCCACGCGAGCGCAGATGCTGCGCGGCGGCAGCCAGTTCGTCGTGCTTGCGCGCAGACAGCACGACGCGCGCGCCCTGCTCGCCCAATGCCTCGGCAATCTGCAGGCCGAGCCCGCGCGAGCCGCCTGTCACGAGCGCGGTCTTGTCTCTCAGGTCGAAAAGCTGTTGCACGGTTCGCATGGCGTGTCCTAAAACCACGCGTCCTGCATGTCGAGCGTCGTGCGATCGAGCGACATCAGCAGATCGAACTGCGGTCCGACGCGCGGCAGTTCCCACTTGAAGAAGTAATCGGCTGCGGCGAGCTTGCCGCGATAGAACGCATCGTCGTCATCGGTGCGGACGGCGGCGAGTCCCGAGCGCGCGGCCAGCGCCTGTTCGAGCCAGATCCACGCGACCGTCACATGCCCGAACGCCTCCAGATACAGCGACGCGTTCGCGAGCGTCACCGACGGATCGCTCGCCACCCACAGCATCCGCGTGACGTGCACGAGGCGCGTCACCGATTCGTCGAACGCGGACGCGTGCTTCAGCAGCGCAGCGTCGCCCGTCGCCGCTGCGCGCGCCGCGCTCGCGTGCATGCGGTCCGCGAGCAGCCGAAGCGCCGCGCCGTCTCTCATGGTCACTTTGCGGCCGAGCAGGTCGAGCGCCTGAATGCCGTGCGTGCCTTCGTGAATCGCGTTGAGACGGTTGTCGCGATAGAACTGCTCGACGTTGTACTCGCGCGTGTAGCCGTAGCCGCCGTGCACCTGAATCGCGAGGTTGTTGGCTTCGAGGCACCATTGCGACGGCCAGCTCTTGGCAATCGGCGTCAGGATATCGAGCAGCAGCGTGAAGCGTTCGTGAGTCTGTCCGTCCCCGGTGGCTTCTGCGGCGCGCGCTTCGTCCACCAGCTTCGCGCAGTACAGATTCAGCGCGAGGCCGCCCTCCGCATAGCTCTTCTGCGCGAGCAGCATGCGGCGCACGTCGGCATGCTCGACGAGCTTGACCTGCGGACTCGCCGGGTCTTTGCCGGCGCGGCCCGTCGGGCGTCCCTGAGGGCGGTTGCGCGCATAGTCGAGCGCATGCAGATAGCCCGTATAACCGAGCACTGCAGCGCCGAGGCCCACGCCGATGCGCGCCTCGTTCATCATATGGAACATGCACGCGAGCCCCTGCCCCGCCTCGCCGACGAGATAGCCCACCGCTCCCGCCTTGCCGCGCGGCCGGTGCTGCACGCCTTCGCCGAAGTTGAGCAGGCAGTT
This sequence comes from Caballeronia sp. LZ062, assembly GCF_031450785.1. Lineage (NCBI taxonomy): Bacteria > Pseudomonadati > Pseudomonadota > Betaproteobacteria > Burkholderiales > Burkholderiaceae > Caballeronia > Caballeronia sp. LZ062. The sequence goes on along the minus strand of NZ_JARTWB010000002.1, from coordinate 242,507 downwards.
GGTCACGCCGCGATAACCCATCTTGTGATTGAGTCCCGCGAGCACGACGTCGTTACGTTCGCCGAGTGAACCGTCTTCTTCGACCAGAACCTTGGGCACGATGAAAAGCGAGATGCCTTTCACGCCCGGAATCAATTTGCCGTCGGGACCGGGAATCTTCGCGAGCACCAGATGAACGATGTTCTCGGACAATTCATGCTCGCCGCCCGAAATCCACATCTTGTTGCCGCGCAGCCGATATTGCGCCCCAAACGGCGATTCGCCCTCGTACTCGGCGCGCGTCGCGATGTCCGACAGCGACGAGCCGGCCTGCGGTTCGGACAGACACATGGTGCCGGAAAAGCGCCCTTGCATTTCGGGCCGCACGAAGGTGTCGATCTGCTTCGGCGTTCCGTGCGCGATCAGCAAGTTCGCGTTGCCGATGGTGAGAAACGGGAACGCCGCCGTGCCGATATTCGCGGCGGCGAAGTACGCGAAGCCGGCTTTTTCGACGACCACCGGCAACTGCATGCCGCCAAGCTCGTAATCCTGTCCCGCAGCCATCAATCCGGCTTCGCTGAAGGCTGCGAGCGCCGCCTTCACTTCGGGAATGACATGCACGCGCTCGCCGTCGAAATGCGGTTCGTGCTGATCGCTCTTCTTGCTGTGCGTGGCGAAAAGATCGGTGGCGATCTTCTCGCACGTATCGAGCGCGGCGTCGAACGTTTCGCGCGAATGGTCGGCGTAGCGTGGGATTTCGGTCAGCGCCTGAACCTTCAGCCATTCGTATAGAAGAAAGTTGAGGTCGCGGCGGGAAAGGATCAACGACATGTCTCGTCCTTGGTCAAAGCACTTCGAACAGGCCGGCTGCGCCTTGTCCGCCGCCGATGCACATCGTCACGACGACGTGCTTCACGCCGCGGCGCTTGCCTTCGATCAGCGCGTGGCCGACGAGCCGCGCACCGGACACGCCATACGGATGCCCGACCGCGATGGCGCCGCCGTTCACGTTGAGCCGCTCCATCGGAATGCCGAGCGTATCCGCGCAGTACAGCACCTGCACGGCGAAAGCCTCATTCAGCTCGCACAAACCGATGTCGTCAACCGTCAGGCCCGCTTTCTTCAACAGCTTCGGCACCGCGAACACCGGCCCGATGCCCATTTCGTCCGGCTCGCAGCCCGCCACCGCGAAGCCGCGAAACACGCCGAGCGGCGCGATGCCCTTCGCTGCGGCGACCCGCGCGTCCATCACGACGCACGCCGACGCGCCATCCGAAAACTGCGACGCGTTGCCCGCCGAAATGACGCCGCCCGGCAACGCGCTGCGAATCTTCGCGACGCCTTCCAGCGTCGTGTCGGCGCGAATGCCTTCGTCGGCGGCGATGGTCACTTCGCGGCTCACGATATCGCCCGTCGCGCGATCCACGACGCCCGCCGTGACGGTCATCGGTACGATTTCACGGTCGAAGCGGCCCGCCTCGCGCGCCGCCGCCGCGCGCTGCTGGCTGCGCACGCCGTACTCGTCCTGCCGCTCGCGCGAAATGCCGTAGCGTTTGGCGACCTGCTCCGCCGTCTGCAACATGCTCCAGTAGATCTCGGGCTTGTTCGCGGTGAGCCACGGATCGTTCGCGTATTCCAGATTCATCTGGCGCTGCGTCCACGAGATGCTTTCGACGCCGCCCGCCGCGTAGATTTCGCCTTCGCCCGTCATCACGCGCTGCGCGGCCATTGCAATGCTTTGCAGCCCGGACGAGCAGAAGCGGTTGACGGTCGCGCCCGGCACCGTCACGGGACAGCCCGCGCGCAATGCGATCTGACGCCCGATGTTGCCGCCCGTCGCGCCCTCGGGGTTCGCGCAGCCCATCAGCACGTCCTCGACTTCGCCGGCCTCGATGCCCGCCCGCGCGATGGCGTGCCGCACCGCGTGCGCACCGAGCGTCGCGCCGTGCGTCATGTTGAACGCGCCCTTCCAGCTTTTGGCCAGCGCGGTGCGCGCGGTGGATACGATCACTGCCTCGTTCATGTCTTTGTCCCTAGTCGTTGAAGCTCGCGCCCGCTTCGGCAAGCCGCTGCAACAGCGGCGCGACTTGCCACGCGTGGCCCTGATAGCCCTTCGCATAGCGATGAATGGCCTGCACGACGGCATAGAGACCGATTTCGTCGGCGTACTGCATCGGCCCGCCGCGGAACTTCGGAAAGCCGTAGCCATGCAGATAGACCATGTCGATATCCGATGCCTTCGACGCGATGCCTTCCTGCAGGATCAACGCGCCTTCGTTGACGAGCGCGAACACGAGCCGCTCGACGATTTCCTCGTCGCTGATCTTGCGGCGCGCAAGCCCCAAGTCCTTCGAATGCCGCACGATCATTTCGTCGACGACCGCGCTCGGATACGCTCGGCGATCGCCCGGCTTGTAGTCGTACCAACCGGCCTGCACTTTCTGGCCGAAGCGCCCCATTTCGCACAGCAGGTCGCCCGTCTTCGAGTAGTTGAACTCGGGACGCTCCACGGCGCGGCGCTTGCGGATCGCCCAGCTGATGTCGTTGCCCGCCATGTCGATCATGCGGAACGGACCCATCGCGAAGCCGAAGCGTTCGATCGCGCGATCCACTTGCTGCGGCAACGCGCCTTCGTCGAGCAGAAAGCCCGCTTGCCGGCTGTACTGCTCGACCATGCGATTGCCGATGAAGCCGTCGCACACGCCCGAGACCACCGCGACCTTGCCGATCTTCTTCGCGAGCTGCATCACCGTGGCAAGCACGTCCTTCGCGGTCCGGTCCCCGCGCACGACTTCCAGCAGCTTCATCACGTTCGCGGGGCTGAAGAAGTGCAGGCCGATCACGTCGTGCGGACGTTTCGTGAAAGACGCGATGGCGTCGATGTCGAGCGTCGACGTGTTCGATGCCAAGATCGCGCCGGGCTTCGCCACCTCGTCGAGCCGCTGGAACACGCTCTTCTTGACCTCCAGGTCTTCGAACACCGCTTCGATCACGAGATCGGCGTCGCGGATGTCGCCGTACGAGAGCGTGGTCGAAAGCCGCGCCATGCGTGCCTCCACCTCGTCTTGCGTGAGCTTGCCCTTCTTGGCCGTGTTCTCGTAATTGCGGCGGATCGCGCCGACGCCTCGCTCCAGCGCGTCGCCTTTCATTTCCAGGATCGTGACCGGCACGCCCGCGTTCAGGAAATTCATTGCGATGCCGCCGCCCATCGTGCCCGCGCCGATCACGGCGACCTTCGCGATGGCGCGCGTCGGCGTGTCGGCGGGCACGTTGGGAATGCGGCTCGCCGTGCGTTCGCCGAGAAACGCGTGACGCAGCGCGCGAGATTCCGGCGTGTTCATCAACGCCATGAAGCCGTTGCGCTCGGCCTCGATACCCGCGTCGAACGGCTTTAGCGATGCCGCGACCGCATTCACGCACGCAAGCGGCGCGGGATACGGGCCCGCGTTCGCCGCGACCGTATTGCGCGCGAAGCCGAGATACGCTTCTGCGTGGTCGTGCTGCACTTTCGCGTCGCGCAGCTTGGGATGCGAACCGGCGCGCTCGGCGACATCGCGCGCGAACTGCACGGCGGCCGCGACGACATCGTCCGCGACGATCTCATTGAAGAGCCGCGTCCCCGCGAAGTGTTCAGCGAGCATGGTCTTGCCCGACACGATCATGTTGAGCGCGGCTTCCAGGCCGATTGCGCGCGGCAGGCGCTGGGTGCCACCCGCGCCGGGCAAGAGACCGAGATTGACTTCGGGCAGTGCGATCTTCGCTTGCCGCGTCGCCAGCCGGTAGTGGCAGCCGAGCGCAAGTTCCAGTCCGCCGCCCATGGCCACCGAGTGAATGGCCGCGACGACCGGCTTCCCGGACCGCTCGATGGTTTCGATGACCGTCGCGAGGCTCGGCTCCTGAAACGCCTTCGGCGTGCCGAACTCGCGGATGTCCGCGCCTCCCGAGAACGCCTTGCCCGCGCCAGTGATGACGATGGCCTTTACCGCTGCGTCGTCGCTCGCGCGGCTCATGGCGTTCATGATGCCGGTCCGGGTTGCATGACCCAGACCGTTGACCGGAGGATGGTCGAGCGTGATGACGGCCACGCCGTCATGGACCTGGTACATCGCTGTCATGCTGAATCCTTGAATGTGAACGGAGTGTTGTGCGGCGCGGCGCCTGGTCTTCTCGCGCGGATCGTGTCGTCTCGGCTACGCCGCCGCGCCCAATTCGCTGACCAGTCGAGGCACCTCGGCAAACAAATCACCGACGAGGCTGTAATCCGCCACGCTGAAAATAGGCGCTTCGGCGTCCTTGTTGATCGCGACGATCACCTTGCTGTCCTTCATGCCGGCCAAGTGCTGAATGGCGCCCGAAATGCCGACGGCCACATACAACTGCGGCGCGACGATCTTGCCCGTCTGGCCGACTTGATAGTCGTTCGGCACGTAGCCCGCATCGACCGCTGCGCGCGATGCGCCGAGCGCTGCGCCCAGTTTGTCGGCGAGCGGTTCCAGCACTTGCGTGTAGTTCTCGCCGCTGCCCAAACCGCGCCCGCCGGAGACGATGATGTTCGCGCTCGTCAGTTCGGGCCGGTCGAGCTTCGTCACTTCGCGGTTCACGAACTGCGAGACGCCCGCGTCCGCCGCTGCTTCGATTTTCTCGACCGATGCGCTGCCGCCTTCCGCCGCCACCGGATCGAAGCCCGTCGCACGCACGGTGATGACCTTGATCGGATCGCTCGACTGGACGGTTGCGATAGCGTTACCCGCGTAGATCGGGCGCTCGAACGTATCGGCGCTGACGACAGCCGTGATCTCGCTGATCTGCGCGACATCGAGATGCGCGGCGATGCGCGGCGCGATGTTCTTGCCGTAAGCCGTCGCCGGGGCAACGATGTGCGAATAGTCCTTCGCGATGTTCCGCACCGTGCCTTCGACGTTCTCCGCAAGGCCTTCGGCCAACTGCGACGCATCGGCGAGCAGCACCTTCGAAACGCCCGCGATCTTCGCGGCCTGATCCGCGGCGCCTTGCGCGTTCGATCCCGCGACGAGCACGTGAATGTCGCCGCCCAGCTTGGCCGCTGCCGCGACCGTGTTCAACGTCGCCGCCTTGATCGACGCGTTGTCGTGTTCCGCAATTACCAGTGTCGTCACGTTAGATCACCTTTGCTTCGGTTTTCAGTTTCTCGACCAGCGTCTTCACGTCCGGCACCGTCACACCGGCGCTGCGCTTCGGCGGCTCGGTGACTTTGAGCGTCTTCAGACGCGGCGCGACATCGACGCCGAGATCGGCGGGCGTGACCGTCGTCAGCGGCTTTTTCTTCGCCTTCATGATGTTCGGCAGTGTGACGTAGCGCGGCTCGTTCAGGCGCAGGTCGGTCGTGACGACCGCGGGCAGCTTCAACGACAGCGTTTCCGCGCCGCCATCGACTTCGCGCGAGACGGTGGCGCAGCCATCGGCGATCACGACTTTCGATGCGAACGTCGCTTGCGGCAGGCCCGCCAAAGCGGCGAGCATCTGCCCGGTCTGGTTCGAATCGTCGTCAATGGCTTGCTTGCCCAGAATCACGAGCTCCGGCTTTTCCTGATCGACGAGCGCCTTGAGCAGCTTCGCGACCGCCAGCGGCTGCAATTCCTCGGCAGATTCGACAAGAATCGCGCGATCCGCGCCGATAGCCAGCGCCGTGCGCAGCGTTTCCTGACATTGCGTGACGCCGCACGACACCGCGATCACTTCGGTTGCGACGCCCGCTTCCTTCAGACGCACCGCCTCTTCAACGGCGATTTCGTCGAACGGGTTCATCGACATCTTCACGTTGGCGAGTTCGACGCCCGTGTTGTCCGATTTCACGCCGACCTTCACGTTGGCGTCCGTCACTCGCTTGATTGCAATCAGAACCTTCACTTGCCTCTCCTTGTGCGAAGCATCGACGCATCGCGCCTAGCGCGTGCCGCAGTCGATATCGACGACGGTTGCGTTCATGTATGCGTTCTCGATCAGATGAACGACGAGCGCGGCAAACTCTTCGGCGCGGCCCATTCGTCGCGGGAAGAGCATCTTCTCGATGAGCCCGTCCGACACCTTCTGCGGCATGGCCGCCGACATGCCCGATTCGAACAACCCGGGCGACACCGCCAGCACGCGAATGCCGTGTTCCGCGAGATCGCGCGCCACGGGAATCGTCATGCCGATCACACCCGCCTTGCTGGCGCTGTAGGCAGCCTGTCCCATCTGACCGCCCTTCGCCGCGCCGGACGCCGTGTTGATGATGACGCCGCGCTCGCCCGTGTCTTCCGGGTCGTTCTTCGTCATGGCGAGCGCCACATGGCGCACCACGTTGAACGTGCCGGTCAGATTGACGGCCAGGACGCGGCTCCACAGTTCGCTCGGAAAGAGCTGGCCCTTCGAAATGGTCTTGCACGGGCCGAGCACGCCCGCGCAATTCACTGCGATATTCACGCGCCCATGCATGGCGACGACCGCGCCGACTGCCTGCTGCACGCTCGATTCGTCGGCGACATCGACCGCGAAGGACGCGATGGACGGGCCGAGCGCCTCTCTCAGCGTGTCCGCGTCGAGATCGAAACCGACCACCGTCGCGCCCGCTGCGGCGAGCGCCTTGCACGTCGCGAGACCGAGCCCCGACGCTGCGCCGGTGACGACCGCCACCTTCTGTTCAAGTTTCATGCGTGAATCCTGATTCGAATGTCCGATAGATCAGAAACGGTGAGACAAGCCCACGCCGACGAGCGTCTGCGATGTCTGTGGCTTCGTCACCGAGACGCCGGGCCAGCTCATCGTCGCCGTGCCGTGGTTCTTCATGTAGCCCGCGCGGGCATAGACGCTCGTGCGCTTCGACAAGCTGTGATCCGCGCCGAGTTCGAACGCCAGCGTGTTGCTGTTCACGCCGCGCACTTTCCGCTGGACGGCGGCGAACTCGATCACGTCCGCATCCGTCGCCTGAATGGTCATGCCGGCCTCGGCGACACTGTTCGAATTCGCCGCGTTCAGGCGTGCCGCGAGCGAACCAGCCGGTGCGCTCTGCGGACGCGAGTAGATGTAGTTGAACTGCAGATTGACGATGCCGAAGCGATACGCGAGCGCACCCGTATAGTGGTCGGTCGACATCATGGCGAGCGGCCCCGGCAGCCCCGGCAGCGTCCTCACGCCCTGATGCTCGTTCTGATAGGCGATGCCCGCATAGAAGCCGTATCCGCTGTACATGGCGGCGACGTCGAGCGTGTTGCCCAACGTCGTCGGCACCGGATACGACGATGTAGCCGCGAGCGCGTACATCGCGTACAGCGTGACGCCGTTCAGATTCGGCGACTTATACAGCACCGAATTGCTGAGCCGGCCGGGTCCGGCTTGAGTGGAGAGCGTGTTACGGTCAGTGGCGATCGCTGCAGCGGAGAGCGGCGACAAGACTTCGTTGCCTCTGAACGGATCGCCGTAATACAGCACCCAGAACGTCGGCTGGTACTGACGGCCGAACGACAGCGTGCCGTATCGCTCGTGCGTCAGCCCGAGCCACGCCTGCCGGTAGAACAAGGCGGTAGGATCGACGAAAAACCCGCCGGTGTTGGGCGTGTATCCGCTTTCCAGGTCGAACACCGCGCGCAAGCCGCCGCCCAGGTCTTCGGTTCCCTTGAAGCCGATCTGCGAACCGGCCAGCCCGCCACTGCGCTCCATGATCGAGGATGTTCCGCCGTTGTTGAGATATTGGCCGAATACATCGACCACGCCGTACAGCGTGACGCTCGATTGCGCCGCCGCGCTACCGGCCGCAGCGGCCGCCGCCATTGCCAAAATCGTCTGTCTGATGAAGCGCACGCCTGTCTCCTGTTTTTTTGTGCCGCATCCGGCCAGGTGCGGTTACAACGCTCGCGATTGCTCACTCTCCGTGAACGCCGGCCAGCGCCGCCGGCGTCGAAACGTGGACGCTCTCTGTCGCCCATCGTTTATTAGGGATGCTTATCTAGGTGCCGACTTCTGTCGCGTGACTTGAAGGACGCACTATGCTCGTTCGACCGCGACCTGGCGGCTCATGCGCTCCCGCACCGGCAAGTCCGCCGACGAGCTGCTTTCCGGCGAAGCTCCGGTATGTGCATGACCTGCGATTGAATTCTGCTTTGGTATCGCGTCTGTCCTCCCGTGCCTTGTACGCCTGTAAGCGGGGTACATGGCGAAGGATATGCGGTATCCCGATACGCGCCGCCCCCTCGTTAAAGGGGGGATGCCGCAGTGCGCGAGCCGGGTCGGCGGGCACCGTTCACGTCGCGCGAAGCGTTGATTCGAAAGGACGTTTTGCTCACAGACCGACCGCGCCGCCACGTCGCTGCTACGGGAAAACGATAAAATCCCCGCGTGCCCGCACGCTGTGCTGCTGCGTCGCGATGAGACAGCGCATCGGGCGCCGCGCCCCCTCACGACGAGGGGGCGTGCGCGCGCCGGTCGCTCTCTATCATTGGCCGACACGAACATACGGAGGCAGTCAATGACAGCGACAAAGCGCGGGCCGCTTGCCGGGCTCAGAGTGCTGGAAATCGCGGGCATCGGGCCGGGGCCGTTTTGCGGCATGCTGCTCGCGGATCTTGGGGCGGACGTGGTGGTCGTCGACCGCCTCGAAGCCGCCGCCGACGCGCTCGATCTCGGCGACACGCAAATCGCCAATCGTGGCAAGCGTTCCGTCGCGGTCGATCTGAAAAGTGCCGATGGCGTCGAGACCGTGCTCGGCCTTGTCGAACATTGCGACGTGCTCATCGAAGGAATGCGCCCCGGCGTGATGGAGCGTCTCGGGCTTGCGCCGGACGTATGCCTCGCGCGTAACTCGCGGCTCGTCTACGGCCGCATGACCGGCTGGGGCCAAGACGGCCCGCTCGCGCATGCGGCGGGACACGATCTGAACTACATCGCGCTGTCGGGCGCGCTCTGGTATGCCGGCCAGCCGGGCACGGCGCCCCTGCCGCCGCCGAGCCTCGTTGGCGACATCGGCGGCGGCGCCATGTATCTCGCCGTCGGCATACTCGCGGGCGTCATGCACGCGCGCGCCACGGGCAAGGGGCAGGTGATCGACGCGGCCATTGTCGATGGCAGCGCGCACATGACGACGCTCCTGCTCGCGCTTCAGGCTTCCGGCCAGATGACGCACGAGCGCGGCGAGAGCCTGCTGGACGGGCCGCACTGGTACAACACCTATCGTTGCGCGGACGGCGGCTATGTCTCGGTGGGATCGCTGGAACCGAAGTTCCATGCGCAACTACTCGACAAGCTCGGCCTGTCCGCCGACCCCGCCTTCGCGAAGCCCTACGATCGCCGCACGTGGCCCGCGCTGCGCCAGCGCCTTGCCGAACACTTCGCTACTCGCACGCGCGACGAATGGTGCGCGCTGCTCGAAGGAACCGATGCGTGCTTCGCGCCGGTCCTGAGCCCGGACGAAGCCGCCGCGCATCCACACATGCGTCAGCGAGAAATCTACACGCGCGAGAACGGCGTGCTTCAGGCGAGTCCTGCGCCGCGCTTTTCCGCCACGCCGCCCGGCCCGCCCGGCGCCATACCGCGCCGTGGCCAGCATACGGAAGCCGTGTTGCGCGACTGGGCGCGTGCTTCCCATCCCGACAATACAAAGGAATCCCGATGACCGACTCCTCTCACATGTTCCTCACCGAGCAACAGAACCTGATCCGCGATTCGGCGCGTCGCGTGGTCAGTGAGATCGTCGCGCCGACGGCGGCCCGGCGCGATCGCGAGTCGGCGTGGCCGCGCGACGAACTGAAGGCGCTTGCCGAACTCGGCTTCCTCGGCATGTTGATTCCCGAGGAATACGGCGGCACGGGCGCGGGCGTGCTCGACCTGTGCCTCGCCCAGCATGAGATCGCCGCTGCCGACGCGGGCCTCGCGACGATCATCCACGTGCATAACTTCACGGCGCTGAACATTGTCGAGCACGGCACGGAAGAGCAGAAGCGCCGCTACCTGCCGGCGTTGGCGCGCGGCGAATCCATCGGCGCTTATCTGTTAACCGAACCGCACGCCGGTTCAGATACCGCCGCGCTGCGCACCACCGCGCGCAAGGACGGCGACTGTTACGTGATCAACGGCTCCAAGCAGTTCATCTCGAACGGCAGCGAAGCGGGCGTCGGCGTCGTGTATGCCATCACCGACAAGGCCGCCGGCAAACGCGGCGCGAGCACGTTCATCATCGATCCGAGCCAGCCCGGCTATCACGTCACGCGCGTGGAAAGCAAGCTCGGCCAGCACACCGCGCATACCGCGCAGATTACGCTCGAAGACTTCCGCGTGCCGGCTGCGAACCTGCTCGGCGGCGAAGGCGACGGCTATCGCACCGTCATGAGCGGCCTCTCGGATGGGCGGATCGGCATTGCGTTTATTGCGGCGGGTGTGGCGCGGGCCGCGCTGAACGCGGCAGTCAGCTACGCGAAGGAACGCGAGGCCTACGGCGCACCGATCATCCGGCTGCAAGGCGTCGCGTTCGATCTCGCTGACATGGCCGCGCAAGTGGAGGTCGCCTATCAGTATTGCCTGCACGCTGCGCGTTTGCGCGATGCCGGCGTCGCGTGCGTGAAGGAAGCGGCCATTGCGAAGATGTTCGCCAGCGAGATCGCCGAGAAAGTGTGCTCCGATGCGCTGCAGATTCACGGCGGCTACGGCTATCTCACGGACTTCCCCGTCGAACGATATTTGCGCGACGTGCGCATCTGCAAGATCTACGAAGGGACCAGCCACATTCAGAAGCTGATCATCTCGCGCAGCCTTGGCTGAACGCTGCTTCTGAAGGCTGCCTCGCCAACGAAAAGTGCCCGGCATGACCGGGCACTTTGCTTTCTACATTACGCGTCGAGTTATGCGCAGACGAGCTTGAGGAACGCGCCGACCTGCTGCCCCGACTCCTCGTAGGCCTGCGCGGTGGCCCAGTTCGCGATGTCGCCGAAGCGCGCGGCCACGCCTTCCGGCGTCACTTCCGCTTCCGGCAGCAGCACCGGCGCCGTTTCGACGAGCGTTGCCGCTGCAAATGCGCCGCCGCCTGCCGCGATGATCGTCTTCGAAGGCGCATTCTCGCTTGCAAGGAACAGCACGGCGGGCGTCACGCGCTCTGGCTGAATGCGCGCGAGCATGGCTTCGGGGAGAATGTCGGCGGTCATGCGTGTGGCGGCGACCGGCGCAATCGTATTGACCTTGATGTTGTTCTTCTTGCCTTCGGTGGTCAGCGCGTTCATCAGGCCGATCACGCCCATCTTCGCCGCGCCGTAGTTGGCCTGGCCGAAGTTGCCGTACATGCCCGATGACGACGTCGTCATCACGATGCGGCCATAGCCCTGCTCGCGCATGATGTCCCACACCGCTTTCGAGCAGTTGATGGAACCCATCAGGTGAACGTCGAGAACGGCTTTCACGTCGGCCATCTCGAGCTTCGAAAAGCTCTTGTCGCGCAGAATGCCTGCGTTGTTCACGAGAATGTCGACGCGGCCGAATTCGGCGACCGCGCACTTCACCATGTCCTGCACCTGCTCGAAGTCCGCGACGTTCGCGCCGTGGGCGATGGCCGTGCCGCCCGCCTTGCGGATTTCATCGACGACGGCGAGCGCGGCATCGGACGAGCCGCCGCTGCCGTCGCGCGCGCCGCCGAAATCGTTGACCACGACCTTCGCGCCGCGCTCGGCGAATGCGAGCGCGTGCGCGCGCCCGAGGCCCGCGCCCGCGCCGGTGACGATTGCGACCTTGCCATCGAAACGAATACTCATGCTTGATGCTCCATTCCAGTTGTCGAAAGATGTGGTTCAGGGAAACAGACGCATGATCGATTCGGCGACGCACGCGGGTTTGTCCGAGCCTTCGCATTCGACGGTCATTTCCACTTTCACTTGCGCGCCGCTCTGTCCGATCGCGTCCCACGCGAGCAGCCTGAAATGGGCACGCACGCGGGCGCCCACTTTCACGGGCGCGACGAAGCGAACCTTGTCCAGACCGTAATTCAGGCCGCTTTTCGTTTCCTTGATCTGAAACGCGGTGGCAAGCAACGCGGGCAGCAAGCTCAACGTGAGAAAGCCGTGCGCGATGGTGCCGCCGAACGGCCCGCTCTTCGCGCGCTCTTCGTCGACGTGAATCCATTGGTGATCGCCCGTTGCGTCCGCGAACAGATTGACGCGCGCCTGGTCGATCAGAAGCCACTCGCTCGTGCCGATGGATTCGCCCACGAGCGGCTGCAAATCCGCGATCTTGTCGAAGCTCTTCATGCCTGTATGTCCCCTTGAAGCAAGGCGTGTTGCAATTGGGCGGCGCAGGCCGCTTCGTGACGGTCGCTGCTGCCGAACAGCACGTCCGCGACGACCGCGCGCTTGTAGTAGTGGCCGACTGCGTACTCCTCGGTCATGCCGATGCCTCCGTGAAGCTGAATGGCCTGCGCGCAGACGAACTTCGCGGCCCGGCCGATCAGCGCCTTCGCTTGAGATACCGTGCGCTGGCGCGCGGCAGCGTCGTTGTCGTGCATGAGCGAGGCGAGCAGCGCGAACAACATCGAACGCGCGATTTCGAGTTCCGCCGCCATGTCCGCCATGCGATGCTGCAACGCCTGAAAGCTGCCGATCGGCACGCCGAACTGCTTGCGCATCTTGAGGTACTCGGCGGACATCTCGATGGCCTTTTCCATCCCGCCGATCAGCTCCGCGCACAGCGCCGCCGTGCCGTGCGAAAGCCCGTGTCGCAACGCCGCCAGTCCGCTGCCCGGTGCGCCGAGGACGGCGTCCTCGCCCACGATCACGCCTTCAAGCGCGATCTCGGCCGCCCAGCTTCCGTCGTGCAGCCGCAGCGGCCGGCAGACCACGCCGGGCCGCGACGCCGCGACGAGAAAGAGCGTCAGCGGGCCGTCGTCATCGGTCGCAGCCGAAACGATGTAAGCATTCGCGCCCGGCGCGCCGAGCACCAGCGTCTTCGTGCCGCGCAGCGCATAGCCTTCGGCGGTGCGGGTGGCCCGCGTTTGCACCGGCTCGGGAAAGCCGCGCGACTGCGCTTCGCTGTATGCCAACGCGAGCCGCAGCGAACCATCGGCGAGTTGCGGGACATAGTGGTCGAGCTGCGCGGGCGTGGCCGCCGCGGCGAGCGTCTGCGCGGCGAGCACCGCACAGCCGAGATACGGTTCGACGACCAGCGCGCGCCCCAACTCCTGCGCGATCAACACGGTGTCGATGACCGAGCCGCCCAGCCCGCTGTACGCTTCGGGCAGCGCGGCGGCCAGCCAGCCGTTGTCCGCGAACGCCTGCCAGTGCGCAGGCTCGCTCGCGCCGCTCTTCAACAGCGCGGCGCGCGCCTCGAACGCGCACTCCTTCTCCGCGAAGCGGCGCACGCTGTCCTGCAGCAGTTGCTGCTCGGAATCCAGTTTGAAATTCATGTTCTGTCGGCCCCGTCAGAGTTGGAACAGCATCTTCGCGATGATGCCGCGCTGCACTTCGCTCGTTCCGCCATAGATGGTGGAAGCGCGCCGGAAGAACATTTCGTTCGCCATGCCGCGCCCGACCTGCTGATGCGGCAGCGGTTCGCCCGTGGCCGGGTCGTGAGGTTCCGGATACGCCACCGCGCCGTAATCGCCCAGCGCCTCGACGATGAACTCGGACAGGCGTTGCTGCAACTCGGTGCCGCGCACCTTGAGCATGGAACCCATCGCGTGCGCGGCGGGACTGTGGTCCTCTTCCATCGCCGCGACGCGCTTGACCATCGTCGCGATGGCGTTCACTTCGGCCTCGAAGCGCGCGAGCTTCTGCGCGAACGCGGGCTCCTCGATCAGCAAGCCGCCGCCCGAACGCTCGCTTTTCGCGAGCGCACGGATTTGCGAGAGAAAGCGCCGGAGAATCGGCAGATCCGCTGCTGTCGCGTGCTCGTTGTTGAGCAGAAACTTGGTGATCTTCCAGCCCTCGCCCTCTTCGCCGATGCGGTTGGCCACCGGCACGCGCACGTTGTCGAAGAACGTCTCGTTCAGGTGATGGCAGTCGTCGATGCTGCGGATCGGGCGCACGGTGATGCCCGGCGTCGCCATATCGACGAGCAGGAAGCTGATGCCTGCCTGCTTCTTCGCGTCGGCGTTCGTTCGCACGAGCAGGAAGATCCAGTCGGATTCGTGCGCGTAGCTCGTCCAGATCTTCTGGCCGTTGACGATGTAGTGATCGCCGTCGCGTTCGGCGCGCGTCGAAAGCGACGCAAGGTCGGACCCCGAGCCCGGCTCCGAGAAGCCCTGACACCACAGGCGCTCGCCGCTCAGAATCAGCGGACGATGCTGGGCCTTTTGCTCCGGCAATCCAAATTCGTTGAGCACGGGGCCGAAGAGTTTGTGCGCGAAGCCGTCCTGCGTCGGCGCGCCCGCCGCGACGCATTCCTCGTCGAACACGAGGCGCTGCATCACGGACCAGCCGGTGCCGTCATGCTGCTTCGGCCAGTACGGCGCACCCCAGCCGCGTTCGTTCAGAATGCGCTGCCAGCGCACGAGGTCTGCGCGCACGGAGCGCACGCTGCCGACGGGCTTGCCTGCGAGATCAGCCGGCAGACTTTCGCGCAGAAAAGCACGGACCTCCTTGCGAAAAGCATCGAGACCCGGATCAGGTTGGAAATCCATCGAACGCTCCGCTCAATTGCGATACATCGTGACGACGCACGCGCCGCCGATACCGACGTTGTGTTGCAGCGCGACGCGCGCATTCTCCACCTGCCTGTCGCCGGCCGTGCCGCGCAACTGCTGGACCAGTTCGGTGCATTGCGCGAGACCCGTCGCGCCGAGCGGATGCCCCTTCGACAGCAAGCCGCCCGACGGATTGACCACATGACGGCCGCCATACGTGTTGTCGCCGTCGTCGATAAACTTCGCCGCGCCGCCTTCCGGGCACAGTCCGAGCGCCTCGTAGGTGATGAGTTCATTGTGCGCGAAGCAGTCGTGCAGCTCGATCACCTGCACGTCTTGCGGACCGATGCCCGATGCTTCGTACACCTGATTCGCCGCTTCCCGGCTCATGCCGTAGCCCGCGACGTAGCGCAGATCGTCGCCCGTGAGCGATTCCGTGCGATCCGTCGTCAGCGCCTGCGCGGCGATCCACACGCGCGTATCGAGCCCATGACGCCGGGCGTAGTCGTCGCTGCACAGCACCGCCGCCGCCGCGCCGCAAGTCGGCGGGCACGCCATCAGACGCGTCATCACGCCGGGCCACATGACCTGATCGGCCAGCACGTCTTCGGCGGTCACCACCTTGCGGAACACCGCGAGCGGGTTGTTCGCCGCGTGGCGGCTCGCCTTCGCGCGGATCTTGGCGAACGACGAGAGCGGCGTATCGAAACGCTTCATGTGCTCCATGCCCGCGCCGCCGAAAATGCGCAGCGCCGGCGGAATGTCTTGCGGCACGCCGAGCCGCTCGCATTGAGCGAGAAAGAGTTCCGAGGGCAGCGGCCGGTCGTTGAAGTAACTGCCGAGCGCACCCGGATTCATCTGCTCGAATCCGAGCACGAGCGCCACGTCGATGGCACCGGCTTCGATCGCCTGGCGAGCGAGGAACAGGCCCGTCGAACCGGTCGAACAGTTGTTGTTCACGTTGAAGATGGGCAGACCCGTCATGCCGACGTGATAAAGCGCGCGCTGACCTGCCGTGGAATCGCCATAGACGAAACATGCGTAGGCCTGCTGGACGGACTCGTAAGGCACGCGTGCGTCTGCGAGGGCCGCGCGCGCGGCCTCGGCGCCCATCAGATCGTAGGTTTCACTCGCACCCGGCTTCTTGAACGGCACCATGCCCACGCCCGCCACCACTACTTTGCGCGTCATATGTTCTCCTTCGAATATCGTGGTCTCGCGGTTCGACAGAACCGGCATCGGATCATCATAGGCAGCGCGCCGCCCGCGCTCCACCCCCCGTTTCAAGGGGGCGCGTATGCGCCGAGTATCGCGGTCACGCGCGCATGCGATACCAACGCACGCCGTCGGCGTCCGCGTGCGAAGTCGATTCGCCGCTGGCCTGCAGATAGTTGAGGTACGCCAGCGCCTCGCCCGTAGCAAGCGTATAGCGGCTGAATCGCTCCTCCTGCACCGTGCCGGCGAAGAGCGTGCCGAAAATATCGACCGCGCGCCGTGGTTCCCAAAGGCGGTCGCGCAGTCGTCCGAGCCCGCGCCGCACGCCGGCATCGAGCCGTTCGATGCGCTCGTGCAGGCCATGAAACGGCTCATTGTGCGACGGCAGCACGAGCGCATCGACCGGAAGCGTGCGGGCGAAGCGAGTTAGCGATGCCAGCCATTCGCCGAGCGGATCGGCGTCCGGTTCGACAGGATGCACCGACACGTTCGACGAGATACGCGGCAAGACATGATCGCCCGAAATCAGCACATTCAGTTCGGGGCAGTACAGGCACGCGTGCTCCGGCGAGTGCCCGAGTCCGACCTTCACGCGCCAGCGGCGCTTGCCGATCTCGAGCGTCTGTCCGTCTTCGATCCGACGAAAGCTGTCGGGCAACGGAAACACCATGCCCGCTGCCACGCCGAAGCGCGAACGGTACTTCTCGAGCGTTTCGTGGCTCCATCCTGCACGGCGGTAGAACTGGATGGCGTCTTCCGGCGCGTCGCGGCCCTGCTCGGCGACGAACGCGCGGCACGTCAGATACTCCGCGCGCGTCATCCACAATTCGCAGTCGAAGCGCCGCGCGAGCCAGCCCGCCATGCCCGCGTGGTCGGCATGATGGTGCGTGGCGAAAACGCGCGTGATGCGGCGCGAGCCGAGCGGACCGGCGAGCAGCGCCTCCCATCGCGATGGCGCGTCGGGCATGAAGAGGCCGGTGTCGACGATCGCCCAGCCGTCGCCGTCTTCGAGCGCCCAGACATTCACATGGTCGAGCGACGCCGGCAACGGCAAGCGCATCCACAGAACGCCGGGCGCGACTTCGATTGCGTCGCCCAAAGCGGGAATGGCCTCGAACGGGTAATGCAGTCCGCCGCTCACATCCGGGCGGATAGTCGATTCGTCGCTGTTCATGCGAGTCTCCGATAGTCGGCGGTCTCTGATGGACCGCTCGCTTCGTACGCCGAAGGTCGCGCGTCAGGTGAACGCGGCCACGCCCGTGAGCGCGCGCGAGATGACGAGCTGCTGAATTTCCGTGGTTCCGTCGGGAATCGGAATGATGATCGCTTCGCGCAAGAGGCGCTCGACGTTGAATTCCTTCGTGATGCCGTTGCCGCCGTGAAGCTGCACGGCGTCGCGACATACGCGGACGGCCGATTCGGTGGCGAACGCCTTCGCCATCGACGCCTGCATGTCGCAGCGCACGCCTGCGTCGATCAGGCCGAACACGCGCTGGCACATGAGGCGCGATGCATCGACGAGAATCGCCATGTTCGCGATCTTCGCCGCAATCAGCTGATGCGACGCCAGCACCTTGCCGAACTGCTTGCGCTCCTTCGCATACGCGATGGACTCTTCCAGCGACGCGCGCATGATGCCGACCGACAGCGTGCCGACATGCGCCCGGGCCGTTTCGAACACTTTCATCGTGTTGCGCAGCCCTTGCCCTTCTTCGCCGATCAGATTCGTGACCGGCACGCGCGCATCGGTAATGAAGATCTGCGCAGTGGACTGCGAACTCAACGCCATCTTTTCGATGTTGCGCGATTCGTAGCCGTGTTCCGCGCGGTCGATCAGGATATGCGAGAGGCCCGTTTCTGTGCGAACGGTGCAAATGAGCACGTCGGAGTAGACGCCGTTGGTGATCCAGGTCTTTTCGCCATTGACGATGTAGTGGTCGCCGTCACGCACGGCACGCGTCTTGATCTCGGCCACATTCGAGCCGACGTCCGGCTCGCTGATGCCGATGGAGCCGAAGATCTTGCCCGCCAGCACGCCCGGCATGTAGCGGTCGCGCACTTCGGGGCGCGCATTCAACAGCATCGAAGCGAGGCCCATGTTGAGCATGACCGCCAGCGCGACGTCGCACGAACACGCCACGAGTTCCTCGAACAGCATGCCCTGCATGGTCATCGACCAGCCCATGCCGCCGTGCTCCACCGGAACCGTGCAGCCCGGCAGGCCGAATTCGGCGATGCGCTGCGTCAGCTCGCGCATTTTCTCCTTCGGAATGAAGCGGTCGCGGTACTCGCGCGCGACGGGTTTGACTTCGGTTTGCAGGAACTTCCGGAAGCTCTCGACCGCGAGGTTCTGGTCTTCAGTGGGCAGTTGATAAGGCATGTTCTATCTCTTGGTGACTGATTTCGTGCGCGGTGTCATGCGCGAGTTGAGGCGCGAGTTGAGGCGCGAGTTCATGCGCGGCCGAAAATGCCGATGTGGTCGATGCTTTCCTCCACGCCCCACAGGCCGCCGCCGTTGCCCTGAATCGCGAAGCGCGCGCCTTCGACTTGTCGAGCGCCGCACTCGCCGCGCAACTGTTCGACAAGCTCGAAAATCTGCCCGAGGCCCGTTGCGCCGATGGGATGCCCCTTCGATTCGAGACCGCCCGACGGGTTGATCGGCAAGCGCCCGCCGATGCTCGTTTCGCCGCGCTCGGCCATGGCGCCGCTGTCGCCGGGGCGGCACAGGCCGAGGTTTTCGCAGAGCGCAATCTCACCGATGGACGACGCGTCGTGCAATTCGGCCACGTCGATGTCTTCCGGTCCGATGCCCGCTTCCTCGTAGGCCAGCTTCGCGGCATGCACGGTGATGTGATTGGCGAGATCGTCGCCGGCGCGCGGCGAGGCCGAGCGCACCACGGTCGCGAGCACACGCACCGCGCGCTTGCGATCGAAGCCGTAGCGTTCCAGCGCCGACTCGGTGCACAGGATTGCAGCCGCCGCGCCGTCGGAAATCGGCGAGCACATCGGCAAGGTCAGCGGATACGTGATGGGCGGCGCGGCGAGAATCTCGTCGATGGTCATCGGCTTGCGATACTGCGAACGCTCGTTGTGAACCGAATGGTTGTGGTTCTTCGACGACACCGCCGCGAACTGACGCTGCGTGATGCCCAGGCGCGACATGAGTTGCCGCCCGATGCCCGCGTACACGTCCATGAATACGCTGTACGGCTTGTCCGACGTCGATCCGGGCGGCGGCGAAATGTTCTTGCCGAGATCGACGACCTGCGCCGCGTTGGCTTCGGCGGTCTCGACGTCCCACGCCGAATCGAACACCGAGAACATGCGCGCCTTGTCCGGCGAGTACATTTTCTCGGCGCCCACGGCGAGCACGACATCGGCCATTCCGGCGCGCAACTGCGTCACCGCGAGATGGAACGCGCTGCTCGCCGACGCGCACGCGCTCTCGACGTTGTGAATGGGAATGCCGCCGAAGCCCGCCGGAATCAGCGCGACCTGACCGCGAATCATGTGCTGGCCTTGCATGTGGCCCTGTGTGGTGTTGCCGAAGTACGCCGCCTGCACCCACTTGCGGTCGCAGCCGGAATCCTTGAGCGCATCTTCGACGGCCCACGCCGTCAGCTGCTTGACCGACTTGTCGAGGTGACGGCCGAACGGCGTCATGCCGACACCGACGATATAGACTTTTTCCATGTGGATACCTTGATGATCGAGTGAGTGTCAGCAGCCTTTGAACACCGGTTCGCGTTTCTCCGCGAAGGCCCGCAGCCCTTCCTTGACATCGTAGGAGCGCTGATGATCGCGAAGCTCCAGAAGTTCGTGACGCAGCGCGTCGGCGGCGGACTTGTCCGGCGCTTCGTTCGCCACGCGCTTCATGCGCGCGAGCACGAGCGGGCTCTTTTTAGCGAGCTTGTCGGCGAGCGCCTGCGCGCGGTCGGCGAGTTCCGACGGCGCGAGCACTTCGTTCACGAGGCCATGCCCCTTGAGTTCGGCGGCGGTCATCGCATCGCCCGTGAAGAGCAGATAGCGCGCGACGTTGGCGGGCACCTTGCGCGGCAGAATGGCCGCGCCGCCCGCGCCCGGGAATACGCCGAAGTTGGAGTGCGCGTCGCCCAGCTTGGCCGTGTCGGCAGCAAGCACGATGTCGCACGCGAGCACGATTTCCAGCCCGCCCGCGAGCGCAAGCCCGTTCACCGCGGCAATGACCGGCTTTGGAAACCCGCGCAGCGTGTCGAAGAATTCGACGATCAGTTCGAGGAAATCGCGCACGCCTTCGGCTGGGGCGGCGGCCGCTTCGATCAGATCCGCGCCTGCGCAAAACGCGCGGCCGTTGCCCGTCAGGACAACGACGCGCACGTTGTCGTCGTCGCGCCATGCCTTGAGTTGCTCGGTCAATCCGGTAGCCATCTCGCGATTCAGGCTGTTCATCGCGGCGGGTCGATCCATCGTCAACCAGCCCACGGAGCCCACGAGCGCATGTGAGTAACTCATCTCTCCTCCACAGTATTAGTAATTGCCTTCGTTGACGTTCGCGTTCGGGTAAGTTAGTTTCCGGTCATCCGATTGGCACCCCTCGTTCAGGGGGGGCCATCGCTGGCGGTCGAGCGATCGCCTGGCCCAGCTTCCCTCGCGCGGCTCTTGCGGCCGCCGCATGACTGCATCGACTAGGTGACGACTTGCCCACGCCTTTCACCAAACACCTGGTTTCCACCAAGTTTTCGCCGCCGCGCATCGGCGCACGGCATGTCCCTCGAACGAACCTGCTCGCGCAGCTGGATCGCGTGCATCAGGCGAAACTCGCGCTCGTGTCCGGCAGCGCCGGCTACGGCAAGACTGTGCTGCTCGCGCAATGGCGGCAGAACTGCCTGAAGTCCGGCGCGGAAGTCGCATGGCTTTCGCTCACCGCCGACGATGGCGGCTACGCGGATTTCTGCACCGAACTCTTCGCCGCCATGCAGCGCCTGGGCATTTCTGTCGAGACCGACGTGCCGCTCGACGACACGAGCGCCAGCGCGATGGATGCCGCCATCGCGGCCATCGTCGAAGGCGCGGTCGAGTTGCCGAAGGACGTGTATCTGATCATTGACGACTATCACCACGTCGAAGCGCCCGCTGCGCACAAGTTCGTGCAGAAGCTGCTGGATCACGGGCCGGGCAATCTGCACCTCGTGATCTCATCGCGCGTGACGCCGCCGTTGAGCCTCAGCCGCTTGCGGATGATGGGACAGATCGTCGAGGTGGACAGCGCGGAACTGCCTTTCGATCTGCCGGAAACACGGCATTTTCTCGATGAGAATCTCGGCTCTGGCAAGATCAACGCGGACGAGTTGAGCCTGATACACGAACTGACGAGCGGGTGGCCGTCATGCCTGCAACTGATCGTCACGATGCTGCGCAATCGGCCCGAAGCGCGGACCATGCTTCAGCATCTCGTGTGGCGTTCCAACGATTTGCAGACCTATCTGAGCGAAGAGATCATCGCGCATCTACCGGAAGAACTGACGGCGTTTGCCGAGAGCGTGTCCGTGTTCCGGCGCTTCAATGCATCGCTCGCGCAAAGCGTCACGGGTCAGGCGAACGCTGCCGACCTGCTCAAGAAGATGGAGGACGACAACCTGCTCACCATTCGGATCGATTCGGATGACAGAATGATCTGGTATCGCCTGCATCGGCTCTTCGGTGAGTATCTTTCGACGCGTCTCGAGCGGCGCGGCCGCGACGCCGTCAACGAATTGCATCGGCGCGGCGCGCGCTGGTTCGCGCAAAACGGGCTGCTGGCAGAAGCCATGCGCCATGCGAGCCTCGGCAACGACATCGAATTCGCCACGGGCATGATCGAGCGCGCCGCGCCCGCCACGTGGAATCTCGACTATCTCAGCCCCACGCTGCATCTGCTGGATCGCGTGCCGGAAGAAGTGCTGTTCCGTCATCCGCGCCTCTTGTTTCTCGCGTGCCTGACGGTCTCGCTGACGTCGCGGCCCGCGAAGGCGCAGGCGTGGCTCGCGCAACTGCGCAGCGGCGCGCATCCGGTGCCGCCGGAAATCGAGCGCAGTCTGCCGCTCGTGGAGGCGGCCATCGCGTTTCAGCACGACGACGCCGCGCGCATGATCGAACTGCTCGAACCCGTGCGCGACGCGGCCGTCGAGAATCCGTTCCTGCGCTATATGCTGATTGCGGAACTCGGCGTGGCGTACCGCTCGGCGGGCCGCTTCGCGGACGCAAAGCGCCTCTTCGACACGCATCCGATCCCGCTTGCCGACCGCAATAACGACATGGCGCTCGTCGCCGAAGCGACGCTCGTGTCGAATCTCATGTTCGAAGGCCGCATGGGCGACGCGGAACGCCTCGGCTCTGCGTTGCTCGCGCGGTCGGTGAACGCGGCGGGTCATCATTCAATCAGCGCGAATGTGTGCGCCGGACTGCTCGCGGAGGTCTACTACGAAGTGGACCGCATCGACGACGCCCGCGAGACGATTGCGAACCGGCGCGGCCTGCTGCACTCGTCCGGCCCCGACGTGACCATCTGGGCCTCGGTGTGCCGCGCGAGGCTCGATCTCCTGCAGGAAGGCGCCGATGCCGCCCTCGCGTTCCTTCGGCAGCAGATGTCGCATCTGCAAAGCGTGGGGCAACCGCGCGCGGTCAGCTACATGCTCGCTGAACAGGTCAAGGTGCTGCTCGCGAAGGGGGACCGCACGGGCGCGAGCGAGACGGCCGCACTGCTGGACGAACTCGCAAGCGCGGCAGCGCCCGGCCCCAGAATTCGCGACGAGATCGTGGCGAACGCTGCGCTCACACGGGCGCACGTGCTGCGCAACGACGATCCTGCCGAAGCGTTGCGCGCGCTCGAGATTGCCCGCACGCACGCGGTCGGCTTCAAGCGGGGACGTCTGCTCGTGCTCGTCGATCTGCTGTCGGGCGCTGTGCTCGGGGACATGAAGCAGACGGACGACGCGACCGCGTGCCTGCTTCGCGCGGTTCAGGCGGGGCGCGAACTGGGGCTCGTGCGGACGTTCGTCGACGAAGCGCATATCGTCGGCAAGCAGCTCGGTGCCCTGCTGCGCGAGAAGCGGCTCGACGCATCGAATCTGCGCTATCTGGAGGGACTCGTCGACAAGCTCGCCGACGCCGCCAGCACGGACGACGCCGCTTCCATGTTGCGACGCGCGAGCACGTCGAAGACCGGAGCGGTTCTCACCCAGCGCGAAGTCGAGATACTGGGACTGGTCGCGCAGGCCATGTCGAACAAGCGCATTGCGCTCACGTTGAACATCACGCTGGAAACGGTGAAATGGAACTTGCGGAACATCTTCGCGAAGCTCGGCGTGTCGAGCCGATATGACGCGATGGTCTGGGCGCGCAAGCAGGCGTTGATCCAGTAGGCTTTGGCCCGCCGCCGATCGTTCGAGACACCTGGTGTCTCAATCGTTCCTATAATGAGGCGAGAAAGCCTCAAGGAACCGCTCCATGACCTCCAGTCTCGACGAAGCCATTCTCCGCGTACTGCCGACCGAGCGCGACGCCGTCTCGTGGCTCTCCACGCCCGAAGTGCGTCGGCGGCTGGAGGAGCGCGGGCATCGCGTCGGCTATACGAAAAAGGTGCAGCGCCATCTCACCGCGCTGGAAGCCGACTCGCGCGTGATTTCCACTATCAACGGCCGCGAGTTGCTCTGGCAGCGCAAGCCGTGGCTGCATGGCCTTCAGGAAGGCGTCGGGTTGATGAGCGCATCCGAGGCGGTCGCGTTTCATATCCTGCAGCGATTCGCGGGCAACAAGCTGCCGGCAGCGGTGACCCAAGACATCGATCCGCTCTTCAAGGCCGCCGAAGCGCGGCTGTCGCAGGAGAAAGCGGACAGCCGCATGTACCGCGCGTGGGCCGACAAGATCGACTCGGTGGATGGCGCGTTCACGCTGATTCGACCGAAGCTGCGCCCGGAGATTTTCAACACGGTGGCGACCGCGACGTTCTTCGAGCGCGAACTGCTCGTGCAGTATCGCGCCGCATACCGCAGCGAAAACAAGCACGACGCGCCGAAGACCCGGCGCCTCTGGCCGCTCGCTCTCGTGGAATCGGCGGGCGTCATGTACATGGTCGCGCAGGACCCGAGCCGCGCGACGCTTGCCGGTACAGGCGAAGCGGAATCGGCGCGTGCGCTGTACCGGCTGGATCGCATTCGGTCGGTGACGGAGTCCGGCGAATCGTTCAGTTATCCGGATGATTTCCGGCTGCGGAAATACATCGAGACGCAGCAGGCATTCGACTTCCTGCCCGAGCCTGCCGTGAAGCTGGAGCTTGCGTTCGAAGGCAGTGCAGGCAACCAGTTGCGCGAATCGCCGATGTCGAAAGATCAGCAGATCGGCACGCTGCCCGACGGCCGCATGAAAGTGACCGGCACCGTGACGCCGAGTCTCAAGCTGCGCTGGTGGCTGCGCGCGCTGGGCGCGGGCGTCGAGATTCTTGCGCCGCAAGCGTTACGCGACGAATTCGCGCAGGACTATCAGAAGCTCGCCAACCGGTATCGGCAGGCAACGGCGAGCGCTCACGCGGGAGAGCCGGCATGAGCGACGAAGCGCTCATCGAAGAGGCCGCCGAGTGGCTCGCCGACGCTGATGGCCTGCTCGTCACGGCCGGCGCGGGCATGGGCGTCGATTCCGGCTTGCCGGATTTTCGTGGCCCGGAAGGTTTCTGGCGCGCGTATCCGGCGTTGCGGCATCACGGCTTCGCGTTCGAAGACATGGCGAACCCGGACGGCTTCGTGCGGCATCCGCGTCTCGCGTGGGGCTTCTACGGGCATCGGCTGGCGCTGTATCGGGCGACGCAGCCGCACGAAGGCTTTCACGTGCTGCGGCGTTGGGCCGCGTCCATGCGCCACGGCGCGTTTGTCTTCACGAGCAACGTCGACGGTCAGTTTCAGCGCGCCGGTTTCGCCGCCGAGCGCGTCGCGCAATGCCACGGCACAATCCACGCGATGCAGTGCATCGACGCCTGCACGCACGACATCTGGCCCGCCGACGGATTCGAGCCGGTCGTCGACGAAAGCCGCTGCGAACTCGTCAACGCGTTGCCGCTTTGCCCGCACTGCGGACGCCTCGCGCGCCCGAATATCCTCATGTTCGGCGACTGGAACTGGATCGACACGCAATGCGTGCAGCAGGAACGGCGGCTCGCGGCTTGGCTTGCCGGTGTCGAACGGCTCGTGGTCGTGGAACTCGGCGCGGGCCGCGCGTTGCCGACCGTGCGGCGCTTCAGCGAACGGCACGGGCCGCGCGTCGTGCGCATTAATCCGCGCGAACCCGGCATTGCGCCGGGCGTGGGCGTGGGCATCGCGGGCGGCGCGAAGGAGACGCTGCTGCGGCTCGATCGCGCGCTAAACGGCTGATGAACCTTCAGCCCATGTATCGCACGTTGACCTGCGGCCCGAACACCTCGCGCACCATGCCGACCAGATGGTCGTGGTGGCTCAGGAAGATCACTTGCGTGCGCTTCGCAATCTGCGCGAGCACGCGCAGGCCCGCACGCGCGCGGCCATCGTCGAAATTGATGAACAGGTCGTCGGCAACAAACGGCAGCGCCGATGCCTTCTCGCCGTGCTCTTCCAGCGCCGCCAGCCGCAGCGCGAGAAAGAGCTGATCGCGCGTGCCCTCGCTCATGCCTTCGATCTCGACGTGCGCGCCGCTCGTCGCGCGCACGGCGGCGAGCGCCATCGGCTGGCGGTCGTAATCGACGACGAGCCGCGAGAACGCGCCGAGCGTCAACTCGGAGAAGATGGCGCTGGCGCGCGACAGCATCGGACCCTGGCGGCGTTCGCGATAGCGGTCGATGGCCCACTTAAGGAGCGTCGATGCCGTCTCGACCTTGACGAAACGCTCAGCGGCGTCGGCCATGGCGGCGAGCGCTTCCTGACGCCTCGCCTCGGCGCGCGCCGCGTTCGCTTCGCCCGAGATGGCGTCCAACTCGCGTTTGGCGGCGTCCAGTTGCGCGGCGAGCGCCGTCGAGACGTTCACCGATTCGTTGAGCGCGCTGCTCGTCAGCGAAAGCTCCGCCTGCACGCCCGCGATGTCCGCGCCATCCACTTCCGCGATGAGCGCGTCGAGCGGGAGTCCGTCGCCGCCCTTGATGAACGCGTCCCGCGCCTCGTTCACGGCGGTGGTCAGCTCGCGCTTTCGCTGCGACCTGGCAATGCGTGCGGCGAGCATTTCAGGCGTATCGACGCCGGCAAGTTCATAGAGCGGGCGCAGGCTCGCACGCGCTTCGTCGAGTGAGGATGTGGCCGCGCTCACCTGCTCGTTCGCCGTCGCGAGTTCACGGCGGATGCGCTCTGCTTCGCCGCGCGCCGCGCACGCGCTTTCCAGCCGCGACGACAGCTGCGCCGAGATGCCGCTTGCTTCCAGAGCGGCGAGCGCATGGTCGATGTGCGCGGCAAGACGCGCCGCATCCGCTTCGAACGCAGCAAGCGACGCGCGCATCGGCTCGATCTGTTGCGAGCGGATGGCGTCCGTCTGCGCAAGCTGATCGCCGATTTTCTTCACGATACCGATGGCCGTTTCCGCCGCCGCCTGCGAGTCCGCCGCAATCGCGAGACCCGCACGCCCGGCCGCCGCCGACCATTCGCGCTGCCAGTGCTCGAACGCATCGCGCGCAGCCTTCTCGACGCGTTGGCACGCGATGCGTTCGGCGCGCGCGGCGTCCAACTGCTCGCTCAGATGACGCCGCGTCACCGCTGCCTCGTCGATGGCGCTGATATGGCTTTCGGCGATATCGCATAGCGCGTCGAGATCGGCGTGCGCGTCCGCAGGCACGCCCGCTTGCGCGAGTTGCCGCGCGAGTTCGGCGCGACGCGACTGCGCATCGGCGGTTTCGCGCGCGAGTTCCTCAATGTGGCGATCCAGCGTGTGCGATGCGGCGAGCGCCTGATCGCGGCGCGCGAGCCACGAAGGAACATCGTCGAGCGCCATGTCCGCGATTTCCGATTGCTCCGCAAGCGCTCGCCACGCGGCGTCGAACTGATCGAGCGCGGCTGCGGCATCGCGTGCGGCTTGTTCGCGGCGCGCGGCGGTCTCTTGCTCCGCTGCCACGCGCCGCTTCAGCGCGATCAGCTGCGTCGCCTGACCAACCGAGCCCAGTTGACGATCCGCCAGACCGTCGGCGGTGTGCATCGCGGTTTCGAAGTGCGGCGCGGCGGCTGCGAGCGGCGTGTCGCCCGCGCGGATGGCGTGCCACGCGGCGTTGCGCGCGTCGCGGGCCTCGCGCACGTCGGCGGCCGTCACCACGTCGTGCGTCTGCACGAAATCGCCCAGTTCCGTCTGTGTCGCGTGAAGCGCGTCCTGCGCTTCCTTCAGCCGGTCGCCGGCCACCGCGACGCGCGAGCCCAGCGCCTGCCGCTCGTCGCGCAGCGCAGCGATGCGCTCGGCGGCGGGCAAGGTCATCGCGCGCAATTCGGGCACCGGCCGCGTCCACTTGCCAAGCGACGCGAGCGCGGTTTCCAAGGCGTGTTCGGCGTCGCGGCGCGCGTCGTCCAGACGGCGTTGCGTCGTTTCGGTGTCGCGGGACTTCTGCGCGGCCCGGAGCGCGGCGCGCAGACCGGGCGCGACGTCACAATGGGAAAGCGACGCGAGCCGCGTCTCCAACGCCGCGATCTCCTCGACGCTCTCTTGCGCCGCGCGCTCGGCGTTGCGCGCCGCAAGCTCCAGTTCGCCGCGATCCAGCATCAGGCTCGACACGGTCTGCAACACGAGCGGCCCCGGCAACGCCTGCCGGGCGCTGGCTTCGTCCTGCGGCCAGCCGAGCTGCGCGCAATCTTGGGCGATCTGCCGCACGCGCACTGCGACTTCCTGTTCGAGCCGCGCAATTTCGTTGGCGTGATTCGCGCACCGATGCCGCGTTGCTTCGAGCGCGCGAATGTCGGATTCGACCGCGAGCAGCGCCTGATCGACGCGGATCTCGCTCAAGTCCTTCTGCAATTGCGCGACGTCGCGCGTGTGCAGGTCGAGCGCAGTCTGCGCCGATGTCAGTTCCTTCAGCGCGTTCTGAAGCGTGGCTTCGGCGTTGGCGGGCAGATCCGCGGTATCGCCGAGCGCGTCGAGTTCCGCCGACTTCGCGCGCCACACGTTGAGATACGGCGCGGCGCGGCGGATGCGCTCCAGCTTCGCGCGCACCGTCTCCAGTTGCGCACGACGCGCCTCCTGCTCGCGGCTGCGCTCCTCCGCTTCTTCGACCGCACCGTGCGCGCGACGCCACTGCGCGGTACGCACGCTTGCCGCCTTCAGCTCGGCAGTGGCTTCTTCGTATTGCTTATGCGCGACGGCGTAGGCTGTACCCAGCTTGCGCTTCGCCCACAGGCTGCCGGCTTCATCGGCAAGACGCTGGCGCACGTCGCCCAGACTCGCGATGCCTGCCGCCGATTGAAAGAGCACCTGCCCGACATCGCTCGATGCATCGAGAATGCTCTGACCGCCGCGAATCAGCGCCGTGTGATCCAGGCAATACATCTGCTCGAAGAAGCTCTTGTCGGCGGCGCCGAGGAACGGCGCGAGCGCATCGGCGGCGAGCGGGTCGCCGTTCGGCGTCGTGAGCGGCGCCTTGCGGCTCTTCGTGCGATGAAACGCGAGCGCTGCGCCGTCTTTCTCGAGCTTCGCGCCGAGCCGCAGATCGCTTTGCGCATGGAGAAACGCAAGCGACGAGCTATGCGGCATGCCGAAAAGCAGTTCGGAGATGGCTGTCTTGATCGTGGACTTGCCCGCCTCGTTCGGGCCGACGACGAAATGAAAATCGTGCTCCGCCAGCGGAAACTCGACGGCGTGATCCGTGAATTTGCCGAAGCGGATGAGATCGAGCTGACGGATGCGCATCCCGTTACTCCGCGTCCGCGAGTTGCGCGATCAGGCCGGCGCGCACCTCGCTCACGAGCTTGTCGACATTGCCGTCACGGACGTATTCGAGTTCGGGCACGGACTTTTGCAGTTCGCTGGGCGCTTGCGTCGCGAACGCGATGAGACGGTCTTTGAGCATGGCGAGGAAGTCGGGATCGGATTCGGCTTCGACGAGAAGGCCGTGAAGGTCGGCGAGCGCGTCGCCACTGTCGGCAAGACTCGATGCCGTGCGTTCGCGCGTGACCGGCTGCGTGCGCACCTTCACTTTTTCGAGCCACAAGCGGTCATGGCTGATCGCCGCGATCTGCGCGAGCACTTCGGCGCGTAGCTGCTTTTCATTGGCGAAGAGTTCGCCGTGCGCCTTCGTCGCGCCCGTGATGCTCACGCGCACCGCATGCGGCACCGGACGCTCGGCCGCTTCGACCAGCGCCTCCAGCGCACGGCCGGCCGCGCGGGCAACTTCATCGAGCGTGTCGAGGCCGGAAGCATCGACGTCGACGTTCTCCCAGCGCAACACGTCGATGAAAAGCCGCTCGACGCTCACCTCTTCCGTCTCGGACACATTGACGATCACCGCGCCGCGCCGGCCCGTCTCGCGGATGGTGCGCCCCTGCAAGTTGCCCGGAAACACGATGGTCGAGGCTTCCTCCCAGATCGCGAATTCGTGCACGTGGCCGAGCGCCCAGTAGTGATACTCGCGCGCGTGCAGTTCCGCGACGGTGCACGGCGCGTAGCTCGCGTGCATCGCCGCGCCTTCGAGCGCCGTATGCAGCACGCCGATATTGAAATAGCCCTCGACGGGCGGCGGATACGCGGTCACGAGATTGGTCGTCACCGCCTTGTCCTTGAAGCTGTGACCGTGCAGCGCGACCTTGAGCGCGTCGATGCGAAACGTCTGCGGCTTCTTGGTCGAAAACGTGTGGACGTTGTCGGGCAGTTGAAGCTGGCTCGTCATTTCGCTTTCGGCGTCGTGATTGCCGTACAGCAAATACACGGGAATGCCCGCGCGGCGCAGCTTGCCCATCTCCTTGCAGAAGAAGATGCCGGTGTTGTGGTCGCGCCAGGTGCCGTCGTACAGGTCGCCTGCGATGACCATGAAATCCACTTGCTCGTCGATGGCCACGGTGACGAGCTTCGAGAAGGCCTCGCGCGTGGCGTTGCGCAGCATGTCGGCGGGCGCGTCCGCGTAGGCGGATAGCCCGTGCAGCGGGCTGTCGAGATGAATATCGGCCGCGTGAATGAAGCGCATGGCGCTGTCTCCTTGAATGAGTGGTCGCGCTTCTCGCGTGTTCGAACGACGATCGTTGCAGAGATTCGGGACACTTCGCGTCTCGTTCGACCCGTGCTTGCGTCCGCGATCAGAGACGCGAAATGTCCCGGGGCGCACGCAGAATCATCGAACGTCAACACGCAGCGAGGCAATCCGATGACAAGTCCCTACACCGCCCATAACGTCGACGCCGCGATCGTGCATCTGGAGCGCGTCTTGTCGGCTGAAGGCGCTAATTCGCTATTCGGCCAGACGTACTGGCGCAAGCGCGTGCAGCAGGTCAGCGCGACACGCGGCTTGGAGCGCGATCAACGCATCCGCCTCGACCGCCTGATGAAGCTGCTCGCCTCCGACGCGTGCGAAGCGGTGTGCCAATGACGAAACGAGAAACTAACTGCGCTCGATCGCCTGCGCCAGCGCGACGAACTCCGCCACCGGCACTTCTTCGGCGCGTCGCGCGAGATCGAAACCGAGCGCATCGAAATCCACCTTGTCGCGATACGCCGCGAGATTGTTGCGCAGGACCTTGCGACGCTGCGCGAACGCGGCCTTGACGACATCGCTCAGCACGGTTTCATTGACGGCCGGCAATTCGTGCGGCGCGAAGGGAATCATGCGCACGATGGCGGAATTTACTTTCGGCGGCGGCTGGAACGATTCGGGCGGCACGTCGATCAGCTTGTCCATCACGTAGCGGTATTGCAGCATCACCGACAAACGCCCGTATTCCTTGCTCGCAGGCTCGGCGATCATGCGCTCGACCACTTCGTCCTGAAGCATGAAGTGCTGGTCGATGACCTTCGGCGCGAACGTCGTCAGATGAAACAGCAGCGGGCTCGAAATGTTGTACGGCAGATTGCCGACAATGCGCAGCGACGGCTTCTCGCCCGCGAGCGCGAGCGTGCCGAAGTCGAATTCGAGCGCGTCCGCCGAATGCACGACGAGGCGCTCGCCGAAGCGCTTTTCGAGCCGCCCGATCAGATCGCGGTCCAGTTCGACCGCGTGCAGCGGCGACTCCGGCGTGGCTATGCGCTGGATCAGCGGCTCGGTGAGCGCCGCGAGCCCCGGCCCGATCTCGACCATGCGTTCGCCGCGCTGCGGCGAGATGGCGTCGACGATGGAATCGATCACGCCCTGATCGACGAGGAAGTTCTGGCCGAAGCGTTTGCGCGCCAGATGGCCCTGGTGTCGTGTGGACATACGGTGTCGTTAAATGCAGTCAGGCGCTGCGTTTGTGGCACGCCATGGTCACGGCGGCGTCGATGGCGGCGATCATGCTGCCGGGGTCCGCGCGGCCGGTGCCCGCGAGATCGAGCGCCGTGCCGTGATCGACGGACGTGCGAATGATCGGCAGGCCGAGCGTCACGTTGATGCCCTCGCCGAACGTCGCGTACTTCAGCACGGGCAGGCCCTGGTCGTGGAACATGGCGAGCACGCAATCGGCGTCTTTCAGATAGCGCGGCTGGAACAGCGTGTCGGCGGGATACGGCCCCGGCGCGTCGATGCCGAGCGCACGCGCGCGTTCGAGCGCGGGCGCTATCACATCGATTTCCTCGCGGCCCAGATAGCCGTTTTCGCCCGCGTGTGGATTGAGGCCCGTCACGAGAATGCGCGGCACGGCGAGGCCGAAATGCGCGCACAGGTCGTGATGGATGATGCGCAATGTCTCGACGATGCCGTCGATGGTGAGCGCAGCGGATACGTCCTTGAGCGGCAAATGCGTGGTCGCGAGCGCGACGCGCAACGGGCGCTCGCCCGTGCCCGCCAGCATCATCACGACGCGCGGCGTGTGCGTGCGTTCCGCCAGATATTCGGTGTGGCCGGTGAAGGGAACGCCGGCATCGTTGATCGTGCTCTTTTGCAGCGGCGCGGTGACGATGGCGTCGAAACGGCCCGCCACCGCGCCGTCGATGGCGGCATCGAGCAGACCGAGCACATAGCGCCCGTTCGCCGCGTTCAGCTTGCCCGCCTCGGCCGGCGCCGCGAGCGCGTGATGCTCGATTTCGATGAGATCGCCGTTCGAAGGCCAGGCAGCGCCCGCTCGTGCTTCGAGCAACGCGCGGTCGCCGAGCACGGTGAAGCGCACCGACGGCCAGCGCGCGTGTGCCTGACCGAGCGCCGCAGCGGTCAACTCCGGACCGACGCCAGCCGGTTCGCCCGTCGTGATGGCGACGGAAAGCGGCCGGTCCGGATGCGCAGCGGTGCTCATGCGGCTTACTGCTGCGCCTCTTGCGCAGCGATACCCTTGTACTGCACGTATGCCGTGTCGCGCAGTTCGCGCAGCCAGTCGGAGTACGCCTGCTCGGCCTTGCGCTGGCCGATTGCCTGACGCGCGATATCGAGTTGCTGCGTGGCGGACCCTTCCGCGTCGCGGCGGCCGAGCACCTGAATCAGGTGATAGCCGTATTCGCTGCGCACCGGGTCGCTGACCGCGCCGTCCTGCAAGTTGTTCATGGCGCGCTCGAATTCGGGCACGGTCTCGCCCGGGCTGATCCAGCCGAGGTCGCCGCCTTGCGAGGCCGAGCCGTCCTGCGAATACGTGCGCGCGAAGTTGGCAAAGTCGCCGCCTGCGGCCACTTGCTGCTTGATATCGAGGAGCTTCTGGCGCGCGCTGGCTTCCGACATGCCGTCCGACACGCGCAGCAGAATGTGGCGCACGTGCGTCTGCACGAGCTTCGGCGCATCGGCCGCCGTGCCTTCGCTCGCGCGACGATCGACCAGCTTCACGATTTCGAAGCCGCCGTCGGTACGCAAGAGCGTCGGCACGACCTGGCCCGGACGCAGCCCCGACACCGCCGAGACGATGCCCGCCGGCAGCGTGCCCTGCGTGCGGAAGCCGAGGTCGCCGCCCTTGCTGGCGTCGGTGTCCTGCGAGTTCTGCTTGGCGAGCTTCGAGAAATCTTCGCCGGCCTGCGCCTGCTTCAGCACGGCGTCGGCCTTGGCCTGCACGGCGGCGACTTCGGAATCCGGCGCATTCGACGCGAGCTTGAACATGATGTGCTGCAGATGCAGGTCGCTCGCGTTGCGCGCGCCCGGCCCGCGCTGGCTCGCGATGTAGTTCGCGACTTCGCCATCGGACACGGTGATCTTGCTGTCGACTTCCTTTTCGCGCAGCTTCGAGAGCGTGAGTTCGGTGCGCGCGTCGCGCACGAACGTAGCCCAGGGCACGCCTTGGGCCTCGATGCGCGAGCGGTAAACGTCGAGCGTCATCTGGTTTTGCTGCGCGAGGCGTTGCAGCGTGCGATTGACGGCGGCGTCGTCGATCACGATGCCGTCGTCCTTCGCCTTCTGCAACTGGATGCGTTCGAGCACCATCTGGTCGAGCACCTGCCGGCGCATCTGTTCCATGGGCGGCACGGGCGCGTTCTGCTGCTTGAGCCGCTGCACGATCAGGTTCGTGCGCTCTTCCAGCTCGCGCTGCGTGATGACGCCGTCGTTCACCACCGCGACGACGGAATCCGCCACCTGCACATTCGGGTTCGACAACGCCTGCGCACCGGCCGGCGAACTCACCATCAGCGCCGCTGTCAGCGCGCCCGCGGCAATCGCCGTCGATCGAAACAGTTTCATGTTTGCCACAGATACTCCATCAAATCCAGACTTGACCCATTCGGGCGCTGCACGCCTTTTCGGCATTGAATTACGGCTTGTCATTCGTAGTCGCTGAAGCGAGCGAGCGGCGGCGCGGACGGCGGCGGCGGCTGATAGCCCTGAACGCTTGCGCGGAACGCGCTGACGAGACCGTTGTCGACCTTCGACAAGCCCTTGAACGTGATCTGAGCGAGCACGCGCGTACCCGACGAAGGCTGGCCGCTCGTGTTCACGCCGTTGGCGTAACGCTGCGCACCGAAGCCGAGCGCCCAGCAGTCGGCATCGTACTGGAAGCCCACGAGGCCGTCGACGAGCCGGTGGCTCGCGAGATCATAATTGACACGTGCGACGGCATAGAGACGGTTCGTGAGCGGCCATTCGCCGGACACCAGCAATTGGTTGATCGGCTCGTCGACGAGCGTGGTCTGGTTCGAGCGCGTGTACCGGTAGCCGACGTTGATGACCTTGCGGTCCGCCGGACTGAACGCGAAGCCGACGCTCGCACGCACGAGCTGGTTATTGTCGACATTATATTGGAACGCCGTTTCCGAAGCGAAGCCAGCGCCCAGCTTGATTGCCGCGCCGGCGATCAGGTCCGAGTGCTTGGCCTCGTTGATCGGCTGGTCCTCGCTGATCGTGACGCGCTGGCTCGTGAAATAGTACTGCTGCGCGATCACGAAACGCGCGCGTTCATCGCCCGTCGCGGGATTGATGAAACGCGTGGTCAGGCCGGCGGTCAGGCGGTTCGCATCCGCAATGCGGTCGTTGCCGACGAACGTGTTCGGCGTGTAGATCTCGGCGAGCCCGAAGTCCGCTTCGGCGGTATCGAAGATCGGTGCGAAATTCTGGTTGCGATACGGCGTGTAGACGTAATAGAGCCGCGGCTCCAGCGTCTGAATGTAATCCTGCCCGAAGAGCCTTACTGAACGGTCGAACACAAGCCCCGTATCGAGACTGACCGTGGGAATCGACTCCGTGAAATTCTTCGGCTGCCCGGCGGGCGTCGCCGGCTGGCCCGGAATCGGAACGGTCGCGATATGGCTCAGGTCGTACGACGCGAAGTGCCATTGAATCTTCGGCGTGAAGAAATAGCCCGGCGCGTTGATCCCGTAACTCAGGTACGGGTTGAAGTACATGCGCTGACCGTCGGTCGCGCCTTCCTGCGTGATCGTGAAGCGCGTGAAGTCCGCTTCCGCGCCGTAATCGAATCCGCCGACGTTGTACTTGTTGTACTGCACGTTCAGCTGCGGCTCGCGTGCGTACGGCGGAATGGACGGCTGCAGCGTCTGCCAGCGTTGCTCGCGGGCGAGCACGGACCACGGCCCGTTGTTGTACGTCAGCCCGGCTTCCTGCTGATACAGCAGTTGCGTGCCGTTCAGGAACTGATTGGACGCGTTGCCTAAGTCTTCCGGATACTGATCGTCCGAAACCTTGTTGTAATTGACGTAGCCGCCGAAGCCGCCGCCGAAGTTCTGCTGGTGCTTCCAAAAGATCGCATAGCGGTTCGTGTGCGTTTCGCGGTCGTTCGGCAAATAATCGACCGTGAGCGAGCCCGAATACGTCGGCGACAGATAGCGGAAATTCGCTTCGCCGAGCACGCCGCGCCGCGACATGATCCGCGGCGTGACGGTCAGATCGCGATTAGGCGCGATGTTGAAATAGTACGGGATCGTCGCTTCGAAGCCCGTCGTCGAACTGAGCGAGAACGTCGGCGGCAACAGGCCGCTGCGGCGGTCGCCCGTGAGCGGGAACGAGAGCCACGGGCTCGCGAACACGGGCACGCCCTGAAAGAACAGCACGCCGTTATGCGCGATGCCCTCTTCCGAGCCGGTATCGAAATCGAACGACGAGCCCTTGATGTACCACGCCGGATTCGTGTCGCACTGGCACGCGGTGTACGTGCCGTGATCGACACGCGCGCGCTCGTTGTCGATCAGGTCGATGCGCTCCGCGCTACCCGAGCCGCCCGTCAGATTGAAGTGGTACTTCGGGTTCGTCATGAACCCTTCGTTCGAATCCAACTTCAGGTGCGCTTCCGGGCCGACGAACGACACGCCGTTGTTAATAAGCCTGACATGACCGAAAGCGTCGGCCATGTCCGTGTCCTGGTCGTAATGCAGCGCGTCGGCCTTGATGACCGTGACCGTGCGGCGCACTTCGGCCGAACCTTTCGCCGCCATGTCCTCGTCGGACGTGCCGGTGGCCTTGTCGCCGAGCAGGAAGGTCGTCGGCTGCTGACCGCTTTTCAGCGGACGTTCGAGCAACTGCGGCGCGAGACGCAGGCTGCCGGGGCCGTCCACCGGCTGCGCGTCCGCGGCCGGACCGACGAGCTGCGCATGGGCGAGAGCGGGCATGAGGCCCGGCACGGAAAGCAGCGCGGCGACGAGCCGCCGCCGGCGCGGCTGAGCGTCGCCTTGAATCTTCGATGCGGGAAACTGTCGTGGCGGCATGTATGGGTGGCGGTTCGATCCCGTTCGCGTCCGCCGCGCTCGATGCCGCCGAGTCAGCGGGCGAATAAGCGGGCGAGTGAGCCGCCGCGCCTCGCCCGCGTCATGGCCGTGGTCGAACTCGGCGGTCCGTCGCTACGCAAGGACGACACTCGATCGGACGATGACGCGGCACGGTCGTCGGCGCTTGAGCGCCAGGCGCGAACAGATAGCTCAAGGATCGCTTAAAAAAGTCGTGGGGTATTATATGGCAAGATGTTTTGCCTCTCGAATTTATGACGCACATTCCCGCCGACACCCGCTTCGAGCAACTCCGTTCCTGGCTTCAGACCTTCGCCGATACGTATCGGCTGAATCTCGAGAGCCTCGCCCCCGCCTCCGCCGACGCCAGTTTTCGCCGCTATTTCCGTCTCGATAGCGATTCGGAGCATGGCAAGACGCTGATCGCCGTCGACGCTCCGCCGCCGGAAAAATGCCGCGAGTTCGTGCAGGTCGCGAGCCTGCTGGAGGCGGCGAACGTGCACGTGCCCAAAATCCTGCAAGCGGATTTCGACGCGGGCTTCATGCTCGTCACCGATCTCGGCACGACCACGTATATGTCCGTGCTCGACGAGAAGAACGCGCGGCCTTTGATGCGCGCGGCCATCGACAGCTTGATCCGCTTTCAGCGCACAGCGCGAGAAGGCGTGCTTCCGCCGTTCGACGAGGCATTCCTGCGCCGCGAGATGGAGTTGATGCCGGAGTGGTTCATCGGCCGCCATCTGGGCCGCGAAGTGACCGCGGACGAACGCAAGACGCTCGACGACACCTTTACGCTGCTCGCACAAAGCGCGCTCGCGCAGCCGCAAACCTTCATGCTGCGCGATTTCATGCCGCGCAACCTGATGGTGAGTGAGCCGAATCCTGGCGTGCTGGACTTTCAGGACGCGGTGTACGGGCCGATCACGTATGACATGGCCTCGCTCATGCGCGACGCGTTCATTAGCTGGGACGAGGAATTTCAGCTCGATTGCATCGCGTATTACTGGGAACGAGCGAAGAAGGCGGGACTGGACGTCGATCTCGACTTCGGCGAGTTCTACCGTCAGCTCGAATGGATGGGCCTGCAACGGCACATCAAGGTGCTCGGTCTTTTCGTGCGCATTCATTATCGCGACGGCAAGTCACAGTATTTGGCGGATTTGCCGCGTTTCATCGGCTATGCGCGCGCGGTCGCGGAGCGTTATGCGCCGCTGTGGCCGTTCGCGCGCCTGCTCGATTCGCTCGAAGGCCGCGCCGTCGAAGTCGGTTACACGTTCTGATTCTTTGACTCGCGCATGACCCAACACCTGAAGACGGCGATGATTTTCGCCGCCGGCCGCGGCGAGCGCATGCGCCCGCTCACCGACACGTGCCCGAAGCCGCTGCTCGAAGCGGGCGGCAAGCCGCTCATCGTCTGGCAGATCGAACGGCTCGCGGCGGCGGGCGTCGAGACGATTGTGATCAATCACGCGTGGCTCGGCGCGCAGATCGAAAGCGCGCTCGGCGACGGCTCGCGCTGGGGCGTCGAGTTGCGCTTCTCGCCGGAGCGCGAGGCGCTCGAAACGGCGGGCGGTATTGCGCAGGCGTTGCCGCTGATCGGCGAAGGCGTGTTCATCGCGGTGAGCGGCGACGTGTTCTGCGATTTCGACTACGCGACGCTGCGGGAACGCGCCGACGAACTCGCGCGCAGCGAACAGCCCGGCCTGCATCTCGTGATGACGCCCAATCCGCCATTTCATCCGAACGGCGACTTTGCGCTGATCGACGGCAAGCTCGCGCTCGATGGCTCTCCGCGCTACACGTTCGGCAACATCGGTCTCTACGACACGCGCATGTTCCGCGATCTCGCGCCCGGCACGCGTCGCGCGCTGACGCCCTACTATCGCGAAACCATCACGCAGGGACGCGCGAGCGGCGAACTCTACGAGGGCCGCTGGGAGAACGTCGGCACGCCGGAACAGCTGCGGTCGCTCGACAAGGAACTTCGCGCACGCTGAGCGCCCCCGGAATGGGACGCATCCGATGGTAAAATGCGCGGTTCTTCCGTCTTTTCCCTCCAGCCGCACGCCGCTGCCGACACGTCACCATGTCCGATACCCGCCCCGATACTCTCTTTGCGCTCACCGCGCTCTCGCCGCTCGACGGCCGCTACGCCGCCAAAACGGAAGCCCTGCGCGACTGGCTCTCCGAAGCGGCGTTCATGCGCCATCGCGTGACGGTCGAGATTCACTGGCTGATCGCGCTCTCGCGTGCGGGTTTCGCCGAAGTGCCGCGCTTTTCCGACGCCGCCGAGCAGTTTCTGCTGGGTCTCGTCAGCCGCTTCACCGCGCACGACGCGGCGCGCATCAAGGATATCGAGCGCGTCACGAATCATGACGTGAAGGCGGTCGAGTACTGGCTCAAGGAGTCGGTCAAGGGCCAGCCCGAACTGGAGCGCGCAAGCGAGTTCATCCATTTCGCGTGCACGTCGGAAGACATTAACAACACGTCGCACGGGCTGATGCTGGCCGGCGCCCGCGAGCACGTGATCCTGCCCGCGCTGCGTTCGGTGCATGAGCGCCTCGTCAAGCTCGCGCACACGCACGCCGAACAGCCGATGCTCTCGCGCACGCACGGCCAGCCCGCCAGCCCGACGACGCTCGGCAAGGAAATCGCCAACGTCGCGGCGCGCTTGTCGCGTGCAATCGAGCGAATCGCGCACGTGCCGCTGCTCGGCAAGATGAACGGTGCAGTTGGCAACTACAACGCGCATCTTTCGGCGTATCCGGAGTTCGACTGGGAAGCGTTTTCGAAGGATGTCGTCGAAAACCGGCTGAAGCTCACGTTCAATCCGTACACGATCCAGATCGAGCCGCACGATTACATGGCCGAACTGTTCGACGCCGTCGCGCGTGCGAATACGATTCTGCTGGACCTCGACCGCGACGTCTGGGGCTACATCTCGCTCGGCTACTTCAAGCAGCGCACGAAGGCGGGCGAAATCGGTTCGTCGACGATGCCGCACAAGGTCAATCCGATCGACTTCGAGAACTCCGAAGGCAACCTCGGTCTCGCGAACGCGACGCTGCGCCACCTCGCGGACAAACTTCCGATTTCCCGCTGGCAGCGCGATCTGACCGATTCGACGGTGCTGCGCAATATCGGCGTGGCGTTCGGCTATTCGCTGCTTGCGTATGACGCGCTGATCCGCGGCCTCGACAAACTGGAAGTGAACGCGGCGCGTCTGAACGAAGACCTCGACAACTGCTGGGAAGTGCTCGCGGAGCCGGTGCAAACTGTGATGCGCCGTTTCGGCATCGAAAATCCGTACGAGCAATTGAAGGAACTGACGCGCGGCAAAGGCATCACGCGCGAGGCGCTGCAAGCGTTTATCGGCGGCCTCGCCATTCCCGCCGACGCGAAGCAACTGCTGCTCGACATGACGCCGGCGTCGTATATCGGCAAGGCGGCGGAACTGGCAAAGCGCATCGCGTAACGCCGGCCGCAGCGCAATAAAAGAAGCCCCACGCTCTTGCGAGCGCGGGGCTTTTTCTTTACAGCAGGTTCAGCGCGTCTTCAGCTTCTCGATTACGTCATCGACGATCTGTTCGGGCGTCTTCTCAATGCTCTCGATGATCGCCTCGTCCTCGCCCGGTTCTTCGAGCGTATTGAGCTGGCTCGTCAGCAGCGACGGATCGAAGAAATGCCCGGTGCGCGTTTGCAGACGCTCCTGCAGCGTCTCAAAAGTGCCGTGCAGATAGACGAAGCACACGTCCTTGTCGCCGTCGCGCAGCACATCGCGGTACGAGCGCTTGAGCGACGAGCACGTGAAAACCGCCGTTTCGCCCGCGCGCTGCTTCTCTTCGATCGCCGCGCGTATGGTCTTGAGCCAGGGCCAGCGGTCCTCGTCGGTCAGAGGGATGCCGTGGTGCATCTTCTCTTTGTTGGCGGCGCTGTGGAACGCGTCGCCGTCCGTGAACGCACAGTGCAGGCGCTCCGCCAGCAGTTCGCCGATTCGGGTTTTGCCGGCGCCCGACACGCCCATCGCGATGAGAATCATCTAAAACTCCTTACACGACCGTCGCGAGTGCGAGGGTCAAACCGAGTCCCATCAGGGAAATGATGGTTTCGAGCAACGACCAGGTCTTGAACGTCTGTCCGACCGTCATCCCGAAATACTCTTTGATCAGCCAGAAGCCGCCATCGTTCACATGCGAGAAGATCAGCGAGCCGGAGCCCGTCGCCAGCACCAGCAGTTCCGGGCTGACGTGACCGCCCGCCGCGGCTGCGACCGGCGCGACGATGCCGCACGCGGTCGTCATGGCGACCGTGGCCGAACCCGTCGCGAGACGAATGAGCGCAGCGACGAACCAGCCGAGCAACAGCGGCGACAAGTTTGCCGACGACGCTGTCGAGACGATCTGCTGCGAAATGCCGCTATCGCGCAGAACCTGGCCGAAACCGCCGCCCGCCCCCACGATCAACGTGATACCCGCGATCGGCGCAAGACACTCGCCGCAAAACTTCTGAATCTGGTCGCGGTTGAAGCCCTGCTTCGCGCCGAAGGTCCAGAAGCTGACCAGCACGGCAATCAAGAGCGCCATATCCGACTGGCCGATAAAGCGCAGCAAATTGTTCGGCAAGGTCTTCGGCGCGAAGATCAGATCCGCCCAGCTCCCGACCAGCATCAGAATAACCGGCAGCAAGATGGTGAACAGCGTGATGCCGAAGCTCGGCAGATCGCGCTTCTTCTCGGTGTCGCCATGCTTTTGCGTGAACTGATCAGCAAGCGCGTTGGCATCCGGCAGCTTGACGTACTTGTGGATCAGCAGCGCGAAGAGCGGACCCGCGACGATCGCCGTCGGCACGCCGACGATCAGACCGTAAGCGATGGTCTTGCCGATATCCGCGTGATACGCCTGCACGGCGAGCAGCGCGGCCGGGTGCGGCGGAATGAGACCATGCACGACAGAAAGCCCTGCGACCATCGGCAGGCCGATCAGCAGCAGCGACTTGCCGGTGCGCCTCGCGACGTTGAACGCAATCGGAATCAGCAGCACGAAACCGACCTCGAAGAACACCGGCAAGCCGACGATGATCGCGACGACCATCATCGCCCAGTGAATGTTCTTCTCGCCGAACAGATTGATCAGCGTATTCGCGATGCGCTCGGCGCCGCCCGATTCGGCCATCATCTTGCCGAGCATCGTGCCCAGACCGACGACGACCGCAATATGGCCGAGCGTGTTCCCGTTGCCCGTTTCGAACGACTTCACGATCTTGTCCATCGGCATCCCGACCGCGAGGGCCAGCAACACCGACACGATCATGAGCACGAGGAACGGGTAGACCTTGTAGCGGGCGATCATCAGGATCAGAACCGCGATCGCAATCACCGCGTAGAGCAGCAGCATGCTCCCGTGGACGGCTGGCATAACGCCTCCTTGATTTTGTTGAGATTTTTTGCGCTGCCCGTGCGTTTGCCGTCGCTGCCCTGCTTCGTCGGGCAATGTCCGGCAAGCGCGCGCACGGCGCGGACGAACCGAATTCTACTGGTAAGCAGGGAAAGCGTCGGTAAACGGCAAACGAAACGCAAAGTTCGCGCCATAAAGCAAAAAACCGACGCTCGAATGAACGTCGGTTTGTAGGGCTGATTGCTTGGTTGACTAGGCAGTCGGCTTCGCCGAAGCGCGCGGCTCTTCGCACCTGAATGTCAGTTCGCGAGGATTGCCTCGGCCCGGAACGCTATCGACCGACTGCGCCGGCACGACCTGCTGATCCTTACAGATCTGCGCGGCGGCTGCCGTGCAGGCATTCTCCGACTCGAACAAACCCGAGCAGGTCACGCGATAAGCGTTCGGCTCCCCGGCGATGTTGACCTTGCGGGCCGTGTAGGTCATGCCCGTGTCGGTCGAACACGCCGAAAGGACGCCGACGCATAGGAGGGCTGTGATAAGAAGTTTGGACATCTTCGTTCGTCAGTTCGTACAAGTTGCTGTAGCGGCAGGCAGGGACCGGGCGATCGCGATGCATTCTGCGATCGCCCGGTCTGCCCGAGTTTCCTCGGGCG
This sequence comes from Caballeronia sp. LZ062, assembly GCF_031450785.1. Lineage (NCBI taxonomy): Bacteria > Pseudomonadati > Pseudomonadota > Betaproteobacteria > Burkholderiales > Burkholderiaceae > Caballeronia > Caballeronia sp. LZ062. Next base: position 200,463 of record NZ_JARTWB010000002.1, on the reverse strand, counting down.
TCTTGCTTACCAGCGATACGAGGCGTTGGCGGAGTACACCGTGCCGTTACGGCTCGTACCCGCACCCGCCTTCAGCACCAGGTTCTGCGTGACACGCAGGTTCAGCGCGACGGCCGCGGCCGCATAGCCTTGGTACGACGCACCGCCCACACCGACGGACATCTTCTTGTCCTGATCGATGTTCGGAACCATCGCCAACGCCGTGGCGGCAGCGATGCCCGAGTAGGCGCTACGACCGATGCTGTTCACCTGGCTCTGCATGCCACCGACAGCACTGTCGGTATAGCTGTTGGCTTGCGCCACCGAATCGTCCAACTGCTTGACGTTGACCATGTCCGTGTCTTGCGTGCCCGCAGCCACGTTCGTGATCTGACGTTCGTTTCCAGCCGAACCCACCGATACCGTCTGCGCACGATCCGCCACCGAGCTCGCACCCAGAGCAACGGAGTTGTCCGCCGTCGCCTGGCTGTTCGCGCCGATCGCAGTGGCGTAGTTGCCGCTTGCGAGCGAGTCCGTGCCATAGGCGGCGGTGTTCATGCCGGTTGCGTGGGCGTTCGCACCGGCCGCCGTTGCGTGCGGGCCGCTCGCGACTGCCGCTTCCGTCGTCCGGTCGCCGTCAGCTGCGAACAACGGATTGGCGCTCGCCGTCACGTTCTGGATCGAACTTGACAGCGCGTCCAACTGGGCCTTGTTGGCCAGATCCGTCGGCGCGATGCCCGCCTGCACGTCATGAATCTGCGTGCCGTCGACGCCACCGAGCGTGATGTTGCTGTAGTCGGTGTTGCCGTTGGCGTCGGTGTCGAACGTGACCGCAGTTTTCGTGGCCTTGTTGCCACCGTCGTACAGACCGGACTGCTTCAACTGGCCGACCGTGGCAACGTCACTGTTGGCGATACCGTCAGCAATATTGGTGATCCGCAGCTTGTCCGTGCTGTTGCCGAACGAGACCGTGTTCGCCTGGTCGGCGACCGCGTTCGTCGCCAACGCGACAGAGTTTTCCGCCGTTGCGGAAGCATTGCCGCCGATGGCGATGGAGTTCTTGCCCGTCGCCGACGAGTCGATCAGGACCGAGTTGGCGTGGAAGTACTTCATGCCGCCGCCGTTCGTCGCGGTGCTGACCGCGGTCGACAGGCTCGTGATGGTGTCCACCGCCGTGCTGACCGTCGTCGAGATCGAATTGATGCCCGTCGACATGGAGCTGACCGTGGTCGACATCGAGCTGACGCCGGTCGAAATCGATGTGGACAGCGAATTGAAGCCGGTCGACAGCGAGGACAGACCCGTGGACAGCGAACTAATCCCCGTCGACAGCGAGCTCACACCCGTGGACAGCGAACTGATCGCGGTCGACGACGACGTGGACAGCGAGTTGACGCCCGTCGAGAGCGAATCCACACCGGTGGACAGCGACGTGATCGCCGTCGAGGTCGACGTGGACAACGAACTCACGCTCGTGGACATCGAGCTGATGGCCGTCGACGACGAAGTCGACAGCGAGCTCAGGCCCGTCGAGAGCGAGCTCACACCCGTCGAGAGCGAATCGACCGCGGTCGAAGTCGACGTGGACAGCGAGCTCAGCCCCGTGGACAGCGAACTCACGCCCGTGGACAGCGAGCTGATCGCCGTCGAGCTTGAGGTCGACAGCGAGTTGATGCCCGTGGACAGCGAACTCACACCCGTGGACAGCGAACTGATCGCGGTCGACGACGACGTGGACAGCGAACTGACGCCCGTCGAGAGCGAATCCACACCGGTCGACAGCGAGCTGATTGCAGTCGACGACGACGTGGACAGCGAGCTGATGCCCGTCGAGAGCGAACTCACGCCCGTCGACAGCGAGCTGATGGCCGTCGAAGTCGAGCTCGACAGCGAGTTCACACCCGTGGACAGCGAACTGATAGCCGTGGACGACGAAGTCGACAGCGAGTTGATGCCCGTGGACAGCGAACTCACGCCCGTCGAGAGCGAGCTGATCGCGCTCGAGGTCGAAGTCGACAGCGAGCTGATGCCAGTCGAGAGCGAACTGATGCCCGTGGACAGCGAGCTCACGCCCGTCGAGAGCGAGCTGATCGCGCTCGAGGTCGAAGTCGACAGCGAGCTCACGCCCGTGGACAGCGAACTGATGCCCGTGGACAGCGAGCTGATGCCCGTCGAGAGCGAACTCACGCCCGTCGAGAGCGAGCTGATCGCGCTCGACGTCGAAGTCGACAGCGAGCTCACACCGGTCGACAGCGAACTGATGCCCGTGGACAGCGAGCTGATGCCCGTGGACAGCGAGCTCACACCCGTGGACAGCGAGCTGATCGCAGTCGAGGTGGAGGTCGACAGCGAGTTGACGCCCGTCGAGAGCGAATCCACACCGGTCGACAGCGAGCTGAGGGCCGTCGAGGTCGAGGTGGACAGCGAACTCACGCCCGTCGAGAGCGAGTTGACCGCGGTCGAAGTCGACGTGGACAGCGAGCTCAGGCCCGTGGACAGCGAGTTGATGCCCGCCGAGGTCGAGCTCGACAGCGAGCTCAACCTACGCTTGAATATATAGAAGATTTTCTAGTTTTCCCAGCAATCCGGATATTTATAAGAGTCGTCCTAACGTTTCAGGATTCGCAACGAGCCGAGAGACGCTGAGCCAAACGAACGGAAGGGGCAGGAGATTACCGGCAATTTCGGGGAGACGCTGCACGGCCTGATCGGGTCGATCGCGCGGTTGCCGGCGAGCGGAGGTGGACTTAGTCTTCGGGCTGCCGCCGACCGTGCGATGTGCCCGCCAATCAGCAGATATCGGCGCTTATTAGAAGCGCATCGGCTATTAGTTGACGCGACTGCTGCTTTTTATCATTTTGTTCCCGTTCGATTTAAGACCAATCAGCGTTAATTCCATGCGAAGCAACTGCTAATATGCCAACGCGCATGACGTGAGTGAATTAACCTGTCTCGAGTCGAAACTCAAATTCACTTGAGACATTGGTTCGTTTTCGTCGCGCTCGCTGCAGTGAGACGTGTTCCGCTCATTATCAGGACTCCAGCAATGACGATAGAGCGCAGTTCTAGATGAGAGACGGCATTTTCTCGCGCAGGAGAAGCCAGTTCAATGACGTAAAGCAAACAGAGGTGCTTATGATTAAAATTGATCGTACTGTATTGGCACAATCGCAAATGGCAGGCGGTTCGACGAAAAGCAGTTCCGCTTCGACCTCGTCGACAAACGTGACCATTGACATTTCGCAGCCGCAGCTTCGGGACCGCTAATCTCAGCTGCACTAGCAGCGGTCGACTGCAAGACACCAAGCGTTCAGTGCAATCGACTGAGCGCTTGGCTATCGTGTAAAGGGCGTCCGCGGCGAATGCACCGCGAACTGTGAATACGCCACCTAAACCTCGGCTCATCGCTCCCGACAACAAGAGCCTTGCCTCGATGACACGAGGTGACCGAAGGCCCGGACACCCGCCCTTCACCCGTTGCGCTACTTCTGCGGCGCAAGCTCGCTCGCCGCGCGCGCTAACCGCGTCACTTCCTCCCAATTCTGCGCAGCGAGCGCAGCCTTCGGCGTAAGCCACGATCCCCCGACGCAAACCACATTCGGCTGCGCCAGAAACAGCGACGCCGTTTCCGCAGTAATGCCGCCCGTCGGACAGAACTTCAGGTTCGGAAACGGCCCATAAAACGCCTGCAGCATGGGAACACCACCCGCCTGCTGCGCGGGGAAGAACTTCACGATCTCATAGCCGAGTTCCATCGCGGTGATGATGTCGCTCGGCGTCATCACGCCGGGAAGCAGCGGCAGCCCAGCGTCCTGTGCGGCCTTGTGCATGTCCTTCGTCAAACCCGGCGACACGCCGAACTGTGCGCCCGCTTTCTTGGCCTGCTCGCAGTGCTCCGGCTTCGTGATCGTGCCGACGCCGACGACGATGTCTTCCGCCAACTGACTTGCGCGCTCGATCGCGCCGATGCCCGCCGCGGTGCGCAGCGTGATTTCGAGCACTTTCACGCCGCCCGCATGCAGCGCCCGCGATACGTGCTCGCCCTGCTCCACCGAATCGAATGCGAGCACCGGAATGACCGGGCCTAGACGCACGATTTCGCTTACCGTTTTCATGTGATGCGACTCCTGTTTCATGTGCGGCGACTCTCTGTCGGACCGCGGGTTTCCATCCGGTTCGAGCTGCGGCGTGAGTTCCGACCCGTCAATGCGCCATTTGACGATCCGCATGGCTCGCAGTCGCGGTCGCGCCGATCATCGCACCGAACACCGATGCGCCTTCCTCGGCCGGCAACGCCGCGCTTCGAAACACGCCGAAGAGTTCGCGCCCGAAGCCGACTTCGTTTTCCGCCTGATTCGCCGGCGCCTCGACTTCACGCGACGCCCATTCGCGCGCATCGATTTCGATGTCGAGCACGCCCGCCGGCGCGTCGATCACCAGCATGTCGCCCGTGCGCACCTTGCCGAGCGGCCCGTGCAGCAACGCCTCGGGCGAAACGTGGATCACGGCGGGCACCTTGCCCGATGCACCCGACATGCGGCCATCCGTGACGAGCGCCACGTGAAAGCCCTGATCCTGCAGCACGCCGAGAAGCGGCGTCAACCGGTGCAGTTCCGGCATACCGTTCGCACGCGCGCCCTGGAAGCGCACGACCGCGACGAAATCGCGCTTCAGCTCTCCGTTGTCGAACGCTTCCTGCACTTCCTCCTGCGAATTGAAGACGATCGCCGGCGCCTTCACCACGCGATGCTCCGGCGCCACCGCCGAAATCTTGATGACGCCACGCCCGAGCTTTCCTTGCATCAGCCGCAAGCCGCCGTCCGGCTGGAATGGCTCGCGAATGCCACGCAGCACCTTGGTGTCGTGACTTTCGGCGGCGCCATCGACCCACCGCAGCTTGCCGTCGATCAGCTTCGGCTCCTTCGTGTAATGCGACAAGCCGCGGCCCGCGACCGTCTGCACGTCTTCGTGCAGCAAGCCGCCTTCCAGCAGGTTGCGCACGAGAAACGCCACGCCGCCCGCCGCGTGGAAGTGGTTCACGTCGGCCTTGCCGTTCGGATAGATTTTCGCGAGCAGCGGCACGACCTGCGACAACTCGTCGAAGTCGTTCCAGTCGATCACTATGCCCGCCGCCCGCGCGATCGCCACAAGGTGCAGCGTGTGATTGGTGGAACCGCCCGTTGCGAGCAGCGCGACGATGCCGTTGACGATCGCCTTCTCGTCGACGATATGGCCGATCGGCGTGTAGTTGCCGCGTTCAATTGTGAGATCGAGCACGCGGCGCGCGGCTTCGGCGGTAAGCGCATCGCGCAGCGGCGTGTGCGGATGCACGAAGGCCGCGCTCGGCAGATGCAGCCCCATCACTTCCATCAGCATCTGATTACTGTTCGCCGTGCCATAGAACGTGCACGTGCCGTGGCCGTGATACGCGGCGGCTTCGGCTTCCAGCAACGCATCGCGGTTGCACTTGCCGGTCGCGAACTCCTGGCGAACCTTCGCTTTTTCGTCGTTGGTGAGGCCGCTCGTCATCGGGCCGGCGGGGACGAAAATGGTCGGCAAGTGCCCGAATTGCAGCGCGCCGATGGCCAGGCCCGGCACGATCTTGTCGCAGACGCCGAGGCACAGCGCCGCGTCGAACATGTTGTGCGTGAGCGCGACGGCCGTGCTCATGGCAATGACTTCGCGCGAGAACAGCGACAGTTCCATGCCTGCGTTGCCCTGCGTGATGCCGTCGCACATGGCCGGCACGCCGCCCGCGAATTGCGCGATGCCGCCGTGTTCTCGCGCCGCCTGCTTGATGATGTCGGGAAAGCTCTTATACGGCGCGTGGGCGGAAAGCATCTCGTTATAAGACGACACGATGCCGATGTTCGGCTCGCGCACCGCCTTGATCGCGATCTTCTCCTGCCCTTCGAGTCCGGCGAAACCGTGGGCGAGATTGGCGCACGACAACGCGCCGCGCGCCGGAAACTTACCGTGCGCCGCGTCGATGCGCGCGAGGTACGCGGCACGCGTGGCCTTGCTGCGCTCGATCACGCGGTCGGTGACTTTCTTGAGTTGTGAATGCGGGGAAACCATCGAAGCTCCTTGTCTCACTGCGGCGCGCATGCCGTCGAGTTATGGGTTGGACAATCGCGAAGAACGGCGGCTGCGTCGTTGTAGTGTAAATGGCCGTTTGCAGCATATTAGTAGAAAAACTACATGCTGACAACGCGGCCGACGCAGCCTTGTATTCAGCGGACGCGTAACTCCATGCCTTCCGCTGTCTACATCCAAGGGAAATCCCTGATAAATCGCCTCGGTAATATGTAGTATTTGTACAAGGCCGGTCATCGGCTATAGTCGCAGGCAAATTTCCAGCATAAGCGAGTTTTCCGATGTTGCTGTCCCAAGTCGAAGCAATGCGCGAGCAGTTGCGCCCGTCCGAGCGCAAGCTCGCCGATTATGTGCTGGAAGCGCCACGCGAAGTCCTGGACCTTTCGATGACCGACTTTGCCGCCCGGGCTGGCGTCAGCCAGCCGACCATCGCGCGCTTCTGTCAGGCGCTCGGCTTTTCCGGCTTCCGTGAATTCAAGATACGTCTCGCGCAAAGCGTCGCGGCGGACGTGCCCACGGTCTACCGCGACGTTCGGAGCGACGAGCCCGCCGCCGGCGTCGCGGCGAAGGTGCTGGACCGCACCATCGGCGCCCTCATCGCGGTGCGCAATAGTTTGTCGTCGCACAGCGTCGCGGCGGCCATCGCGATTCTTGCGGATGCGCGGCGCATCGAGTTTTACGGCGCAGGCGGCTCGGGCATCGCCGCGCTCGACATGCAGCACAAGTTCTTCCGGCTCGGCGTGCCGTCCGTCGCATATGCCGACCCGCACACATACACGACGTCCGCGGCGCTGCTCGGACCGGGCGACGTGGTCGTCGCGATATCGAACACCGGACGCACGAAAGATATCCTCGACGCCTGCAAGTCGGCGCTGAATGGCGGGGCGAAGGTCATCGCGATCACGCACGGCAATTCGCCGCTCGCGAGACTGGCAAGCGTCGGCCTTTTCGCGAACGTCGATGAAGACACGGACATTTTTTCGCCGATGACATCGCGCGTCTCGCATCTCGCGATCGGCGACATTCTGGCGGTGGGATTGGCGCTGGCGCGCGGGCCGGATCTGGCGGAAAAGCTGGCCGAAGCGAAGGACGTGCTGGAGCGGCGCAGAGTGGGAACGTGAGCCGAGGTCCGGCCCACGAAGCCGGTCTCAGAAGGGCTTGATGACGACGAGCAGCGTCGCGCCGAGCAGCCCGAGCACCGGCAGCTCGTTATACATGCGGTACCACTTGTCCGAGCGCGTGTTCTCACCGCGTTCGAACGTGCGCAGCAAAACGCCGCAATACGCGTGATACACGATCAGCAACGCGACGATGCCGAGCTTCGCGTGCAGCCAGCCCTGGCCACGCCCGATGCCGACATCGAGCCACAACCACAGCCCGCACGCGAGCGCTGGCACCGCGATGAACGTCATGAAGCGGAAGAGCTTGCGCGCCATGAGCAAGAGACGCGCGGTGGCTGCAGGGTCCTTTTCCATCGCCAGATTCACGTAGATGCGCGGCAGATAGAACAGCCCCGCGAACCACGAGGCGACCAGCACGATATGCAGCGACTTGATCCAGAGCATTATTCGTCTTTGATTCGTTCTTATTGACGCACTTCACCGTGACCGAGCACGACGTACTTGAGCGAGGTCAGCCCTTCCAGCCCGACGGGTCCGCGCGCGTGGAGTTTGTCGTTCGAAATGCCGATTTCCGCGCCCAAGCCGAACTCGAAACCATCGGCAAAGCGCGTCGATGCGTTGACCATCACGCTTGCCGAGTCGACTTCGCGCAGGAAACGCATGGCGCGATCATGGTCTTCGGTGACGATGGCGTCCGTATGATGCGAGCCGTAAGTGTTGATATGGTCGATGGCTTCGTCCAGTCCTTCGACGACCTTCACAGCGAGAACCGGCGCGAGGTACTCGGTGCTCCAGTCTTCGTCGGTGGCATCCACGAGCGCGCCGATTTGCGCGGCTTCGAGCACCTTGCGCGCCGCCGCGTCCACACGCAGTTCGACGTCTTTCGCCTGGAAGGCACGCGCGAGCATGGGCAGCGCGGCGTCAGCGAGTTGACGCGCGACGAGCAGCGTTTCCATCGTGTTGCAGGTGCCGTAACGATGCGTCTTCGCGTTGTCGCAGATCGCCGCCGCTTTCGCGAGATCGGCGCGGTCATCCACGTACACGTGGCAGATACCGTCGAGATGCTTGATCATCGGCACGCGCGATTCTTCCATCAGCCGCGCGATCAGGCTCTTACCGCCGCGCGGGACGATCACGTCGACGAACTCGGTCATGGTGATGAGCTTGCCGACCGCCGCGCGGTCCGCCGTCTCCACGACCTGCACCGCGTCCTGCGGCAGTCCGGCTGCTTGCAATCCCTCGCCGATCAGCTTCGCCAGCGCGGTGTTGCATTCGAGCGCCTCGGAACCGCCGCGCAGAATTGTCGCGTTGCCTGACTTGAGGCAGAGCGCGGCGGCGTCGATGGTCACATTCGGCCGCGACTCGTAGATGATGCCGATCACGCCGAGCGGCACGCGCATCTGCCCGACCTGGATGCCCGTCGGACGAAACTTGAGCCCGCTGATCTCACCGATCGGATCGGCCAGCGCAGCGACTTGCCGCAAACCTTCGACCATCGTGCCGAGCGCCTTGTCCGAAAGCGTCAGACGGTCGATAAACGCCGCGTCGTGACCCTTCTCGCGGGCTCTCTCCAGATCGCGCGCGTTCGCGGCCTTGAGCGCGTCGCGCTCCCGTTCGATCGCGTTCGCCACCGCGACGAGCGCCGCGTTTTTCGCCGCCGTCGACGCCCGCGCCATCGCGCGTGACGCCACGCGCGCGCGGCGGCCGAGGTCGGTCATGTACTGGTCGATGTTCATCTGGATCATTCCGTATGCCGGTTGCGAAAGGGCGGCATCAGTAAGCTGAGGGGCGCACGCGGCTCTGTGGATACCGGGACGCGCGAAGAGTCATTCTAAGCCGTGGCGCGTGTCAGCGACGCGGTCGCGGCGGCGGCGATGCGCCCTGCGCCACGGCCATCGCCAGCTCGAACATGCCCGCCCACGGATCGGGCGGCGGCTCGCTGCCGCGCGCGCCGGCGCTGCCGGAACGACCCGAGAGCCCTTTGACCTGCCGATCCAGCCGCGCCGCGAGCGCGAGCGCGCGTTCGAGCACGTCTTCGGTCACACGGGAAAGCGCCGGGCCGATCAACCGCTCGCGCGGTCCCCACACGCGGTTCTCGCGCAGCAGCGTGGCGAGCGGCTTGCCCGACGTCACGCCGCGCTTGATGCGCAACAGCGTGCGCACTTCGTCCACGAGCGCCCACAGCACGAGCACGGCCGCTTCGCCTTCGCCTTTGAGGCCGTCCAGCATGCGGGAAAGACGGCCGACGTCTCCCGTCAGCATCGCCTCGTTCAGCTTGAAGACGTCATAGCGGGCGACGTTCAGCACTGCATCTTGAATCTGCTCGAATGTGAGCACGCCTTGCGGATAGAGCAGCCCGAGCTTCTGAATTTCCTGATGCGCGGCAAGCAGATTGCCCTCGACACGTTCCGCGATGAAGACGAGCGCGCGCCGCCCCTCTTCGCCCGGCGCGACTCGCTGCCCCTGCTGCGCGAGCCGCTGGCCGACCCACATCGGCAATTGCGCGCGGTCGACCGGATCGACCTTCAGCGCGACGCCCGCACCGGCGAGCGCCGTGAACCACGCGGACTTCTGCGTCGCGGAATCGAGGCGCGGCAGCGTGACCAGCGTGACGACGTCCGGGTTGTCGGCAACGGCGAGCGTCTTCAGCGCCTCGCCGCCCTCCTTGCCCGGCTTGCCCGTCGGAATGCGCAATTCGATCAGTTGACGGTCGCCGAAGAGCGACATCGACTGCGTCGCGCCGATGAGCGCGCTCCAGTCGAACCCGCGCTCGACCGTGAACACCGTGCGATCCGTGAAGCCGCCCGCACGTGCGGCGGCCCGGATGCGGTCGCACGCTTCCTGCGCGAGCAGATGCTCGTCGCCATACACGACGTACAGCGCCTTCAGGCCTTTGGCGAGGTGCGCTTCGAGCGCGTCGAGCTTCAGCTGCATGATGACCGGTCGCGCGGCGCGTTACAGCGGCGGCGTGGGCAGCGGGGCCCGCGGCGCGATGCCCGGCGTTTGCTCCGCCGGCGTCGGATGCAGCGAACGCACGACCGCCAGACGGCGCGTCAGCTGATCCACGGCGTCGTTGCGCATGTCGTTGAAGAGCAGCGTAGCTTCCTGCGACTTTCCGAGCGTGTACTGGTTGCTGTAGGTCATCGCACGATTCAGCGCAATGGTGCTTGGCGGAATTAGCACGACACCATCCGCACCGACGAGCGTGTAGCCCAGGTTATAGACGAGTTCGTATTCCTGGATCACGCCTTCAGAATTAAGACTGAGCGTGGTGACACCCTGTCCTTCGTTGAGAAAGAGCGTCGCGTCCGGCTTCTCCGAGGCCTTCACGATAACGGTATCGCTTCCGCCCTGCACCATGCGTTCGAGCCGCCCGACCATCTGCGGCGCGCCGCCGTTGATTGCGAGGCGTTTGAAGGCGTAGTCCTGCTGGCCGCGCAACTGGAAGCCGCACGCGGACAGTGCGACCGCGCCGCCGAGCAGCGCGAGAAACGAGCGCCGGCTCACGCTCGCCGCGCCTTTCTCAACGGCTTTCACGCGCACATCGAATTCACAGGTTTTGGCCATCAGACCACCACGTTGACGAGACGCCCCGGCACCACCACGATCTTCTTCGGCGCGCGGCCTTCCGAGAATTTTTCGAACATTTCGTGCGCGAGAGCCGCTTGCTCGATCGCTTCGCGCGATGCGTCCTTCGCCACGGTCAACGCCCCCCGCACCTTGCCGTTCACTTGCAGCACCAGTTCGATTTCCGACTGCTCGAGGGCGGCTTCGTCAACCTTCGGCCACGGCGCGTCGAGCAACGGGCCGGATTCGTCGGCATAGCCCAGTTCCGACCACAACTGGAACGTGATGTGCGGAACGACCGGATACAGCACGCGCAGCAGCACGCCGAAGGTTTCGTTCAGCACGCCTTCGCCCGCGTTCTTCGCGCTGTCGAGCGCGTTGAGCATCTTCATCGCGGCCGAGACGACCGTGTTGTATTGCAGGCGGCCGTAGTCGAAATCGGCTTGCTTCAGCACGGTGTAAATTTCGCGGCGCAGCGCGCGATCCGTATCGCCCAATTTGGATGCGTCGAGCTTGCGATGCTGGCGCAGTGCCTCTGCGTTGTCGTGCGCGAAGTGCCACACGCGGCGCAGGAAGCGGCTCGCACCTTCGACACCCGCGCCCGACCATTCGAGCGATTGCTCCGGCGGCGCCGCGAACATCACGAAAAGACGCGCGGTATCCGCGCCGTATTGGTCGATGAGCGTCTGAGGATCGACACCGTTGTTCTTCGATTTCGACATCTTTTCGACGCCGCCGAGCACGACCGGCTTCCCGTCGGCAATAAGCGTCGCGCCGGTCGGACGGCCCTTGTCGTCGTGCGACACGGTCACTTCGAGCGGGTTGTACCAGGTCTTCTTGCCGCTCGCGTCTTCGCGGTAGAACGTCTCGTTGAGCACCATGCCCTGCGTGAGCAGATTCTTGGCAGGCTCACCGAACTTCACGAGGCCCATGTCGCGCATGACCTTGGTCCAGAAGCGCGAATACAGCAGGTGAAGAATGGCGTGCTCGATACCGCCGATGTATTGGTCCATCGGCATCCAGTAATCGGTGCGTTCGTCGACCATCGTCGCGGCGTCCGGCGCGCTATAGCGCGAGAAGTACCACGACGAATCGACGAACGTGTCCATGGTGTCCGTTTCTCGCTTCGCTGCCGCACCGCACTTCGGGCACGAGCAGTTGAGAAACGCTTCGGACTTGGCGAGCGGATTGCCCGTGCCGTCCGGCACGAGGTCTTCGGGCAGCACGACCGGCAGATCCTTCTCCGGCACCGGCACGTCGCCGCAGCTCGGGCAGTGAATGATCGGGATCGGCGTGCCCCAGTAACGCTGACGCGAGATGCCCCAGTCGCGCAGACGACACGTGACCTGCTTGTCGCCCAAGTCTTTCGCCTTCAGGTCGGCGGCGATCGCATTGATCGCTTCGTCGGTGGTGAGACCGTCGTACTTGCCGCTGTTCACGAGGCGGCCGGCCGTCTTGTCGCCGTACCACTCTTCCCAGGCTTGCGTGGAGTACGTCTTGCCTTCGACGGCAATCACCGGCTTGATCGGCAAGTCGTATTTCTTCGCGAATGCGAAGTCGCGTTCGTCGTGCGCCGGCACGCCCATCACGGCGCCTTCGCCGTAGGACATCAGCACGTAATTGCCGATCCACACTTCAACCTTCTCGCCCGTCAGCGGATGCGTGACGAAAAAGCCGGTCGCCATGCCCTTCTTTTCCATCGTGGCGACGTCGGCTTCCGCGACGCCGCCGCGCTTGCATTCCTCGATGAACGCCTGCAAACCGGCGTTGTCGCGCGCAAGACGCGTGGCAAGCGGATGCTCCGCCGCGATCGCCGCGAACGTCACGCCCATGATGGTATCGGCGCGCGTGGTGAAGACGCGCAGCAGCTTCGCTTCGCCGTCAATTTCATACGGGAAGCCGAAGTTCACGCCGAAGCTCTTGCCGATCCAGTTCTGCTGCATGATCTTCACGCGCTCGGGCCAGCCGAGGCCTTCGAGATCGTCGAGCAGTTGATCCGCGTAATCGGTAATACGCAGGTAGTACATCGGGATCTCGCGCTTCTCGACGAGCGCGCCCGAGCGCCAGCCGCGCCCGTCGATCACCTGTTCGTTCGCGAGCACCGTCTGGTCCACCGGATCCCAGTTCACCGTGCCGGTCTTCTTGTAGGCGATGCCCTTTTCCAGCATCTTGAGGAACAGCCACTGGTTCCACTTGTAGTACTCGGGCGAGCACGTGGCGACTTCGCGCGACCAGTCGATGGCAAGACCCATCGACTGCATCTGCTTCTTCATGTACGCGATGTTGTCGTACGTCCACTTGGCGGGCGGCACGCCGTTGGCCATCGCGGCATTTTCGGCGGGCATGCCGAACGCGTCCCAGCCCATCGGCATGAGCGTGTTGTGGCCGTTCATGCGCAGATAACGGTACATCACGTCGTTGATCGTGTAGTTGCGCACGTGGCCCATATGCAGCTTGCCCGACGGATACGGCAGCATCGAGACGCAGTAGAACTTGGGCTTAGTCGACGTCTCGGTCGTCCGGTAGACGTCGTTCGCGCGCCAGGTGCTCTGCGCGGCGGATTCGACGTCGGCGGGTACGTATTTATCGTGCATGGTGTGATGGCTTTACGCTTGATGCTGTGGACGGGCGCGAGCTTCGTTGGGCGTTACCGCGCTGGCTGCAGTGGCGAATCCAGACGGTGCGTGGTCGAACGGCCTGCGACTCGCGGGATGAAACGGCGGAATCGGGCCTGCTCTGATTGACGCGGGACGCCTTGGACGGGCAAAGGGCGATTATACCGTCCGCTCCCCGCGTGTCCTGGATTCGTAAAGCCGCTAGCCGAGCGTTTTCTGGCCACTTGCTGGAAGTCTGCGCGGCCCACAGGCGTCCGGCAATTCAGCCGAACGGCATAGGCCGAATCCGAACGTCTTATTGCGCCTGCACCGGCTGCGTGACGAACCCGATCCGCTCGATTCCGGCCTGCTGCGCGGCGCCCATGACTTGAGCGACGATTTCGTACCGCGTGGCGCTCGACGCCCGCAAATGCAATTCCGGCTTCTCGGCCGCCTTGCCCGCCGCGGCGAAGCGCGCGCGCATTTCGTTCGCGCTGATCGGCGCGTCGTTCCAGTAGAGCTTGCCGGCGTCGTCGATGGACAGCGTGATGGTCTGAGGCGTCTCGCGCGCGGCCTGCGACGAAACCTTAGGCAAATCCAGCCGGATGGCGTGCGTGAAAAGCGGCGCCGTGATGATGAAGATCACCAGCAAGACGAGCATGACGTCGATCAGCGGCGTCATGTTGATGTCGGCCATGGGGGAGCCGTTGGGCTTTTTGTCGAGTCCGCCGAAGGCCATCGCGCGCTCCTTACTGCGTCTCGCCGCACACGAACGCGTGCAGATCGTGCGCGAAGCCGTCCAGTTCCTCCGAAATTTGCCGCACATAGCGGCCGAGGACGTTGTACGCAAGCACGGCCGGAATGGCGACGACGAGCCCGAACGCGGTCATGATGAGCGCCTCGCCGACCGGCGCCGCGACGTTTTCGATCATCGCCTGTCCGCTCGCCGCGATGCTGCCGAGCGCGTGATAGATGCCCCAGACGGTGCCGAGCAAGCCGACGAACGGCGCCGTGCTGCCCACCGACGCGAGCAAAACCTGGCCGAATTCGAGCCTGCGTTGCGAGTGAAGCAGCGCCTGACGCAGCGCGCGCAGCACACGCTCGTTACGCTCGACGCGCGCGAGCAGCGCACCCGGCACTTCCGCTTCGGAGGCGCGCCACGCTGCTTCGGCAAGCGGCAGATACACACGCTCGCGATCCGCGCTTCGCAGCGCGCCGATGCCGTCTTTCAGCGTCGACGCCTGCCAGAAGCGTTGCAGCGCGCGCGGCCCCTGCCACTTCGCGCGCGCGAGCACCCACGCCTTCACGAGCAGGAAACACCAGCTCGCGAGCGACATGGCGAGCAGCACGCCCGCGACCGCATGCGTGACGGCATCGCCGCTTTGCAGATAGTGGATAACGCCCGTTGCCGCCATCGCCATGTGCGTCTCAGCGCAGGCCGAGCACGTCTTGCATGTCGAAGAAGCCCTTCTCGTGCGCGGCGAGGAAGCGCACCGCACGCAGCGCGCCTTGCGCGTAGGAAAGACGGCTCGCGGACTTGTGCGTGATCTCGATGCGCTCGCCGATGCCCGCGAACAGCACCGTGTGATCGCCGACGATATCGCCGCCGCGTATCGCGGAGAAGCCGATGGTCGACGGATCGCGCTCGCCGGTCACGCCTTCGCGCGCATAAACGGCGCAGTCCTTCAGGTCGCGGCCGAGCGCGCGGGCCACCACTTCGCCCATCGCCAGCGCGGTGCCGGACGGCGCATCCACCTTATGCCGATGGTGCGCCTCGATAATTTCAATGTCGTAACCCTGCGCGAATTGCTTTGCGGCGAATTCGAGCAGCTTGAGCGTCACGTTCACGCCGACGCTCATGTTCGGCGCGAACACGACGCCGATCTTGTCGCCCGCCTGCTTCAGTTGCGCCTTTTGCTCGTCCGAAAAACCCGTCGTGCCGATCACCATCTTCACGTCGTGACGCAGCGCCGCGTCCAGATGAGCAAGCGTGCCTTCAGGACGCGTGAAGTCGATCAGATAGTCGGCGTCGGCGAACACGCGCTCGATGTCGTCGGTGAGCGCGACGCCCGTTGTCTTGCCGAGGAACGCGCCCGCGTCCTGCCCGAGCTGCGGCACGCCCGGACGGTCGAGCGCGCCGACGAGTTGCGCTTCAGGGTCGTTCAGAACAGTTTCGATCAGCATCCGGCCCATGCGGCCCGACGCCCCGGCGATGGCGATCTTCATGGCTGTCTCGTGTTGGACCGCGGCGAGCGCGGCGGATTGATACGGCGTCACGCGCTAACGCCCGCGACGCCGGTCTGCCCGGAAAGACGCGAGCGGCGCGCCCTCCCGGCCATGATGCCTGGCCGCGTTACTGCGGCATGGTGAATTGCGCTTGTCCGCCCGCGTTGGCCGGCGTCGGCGACGTGCTGGCGGGACCGACGGCGCTGCTGTCCGGAATCGTGATCGTCTGCGGCTTGCGCTGCAACTGGATCTGCGAGTTGCCGCCGACGCTCGCCGCGCCGGGCGCCGCGCCCGCGCTTTGCGGAACATTCGGGCGCACGGACGACTGGGTACGGCCAGTCGGCATTTCGACTTGCGCCGTCGCCCGATTCGCGGCCTGCGCGGCTTGCTGATTGGCATCGCCGGCGAACGCAGCCGACGTGTTCGGCTGCGTGGACGGTTCGCCGGCCGGCGCGGTCACGGCCGACGCCGCCGTTGCCGATGCCGCCGCAACCGCTGCGGGCGCCGCTACGGGCTTCGCGACTTTCACGCCCTTGTCGCCGTCGATTTCAGCGAGCAGTTCGAGGTTGGACGGCAGATTCTCGCCGCCCGACCAGCTCACGACGCGATCGCTCGCGAAGTTCACGATGAAGTCGCGCTGCTGCACCACGGCGGTCGAACCGCGCTTGAAGTAGAACACGTAGTCCCAGCGATCGGCGTGGAACATGTCGGTAAGCAGCGGCGTGCCGAGCAGTTGCCTGACCTGATCGCGCGACATGCCGACCTGCATCTGGCTTGCCGCTTCCTGCGAAACGAAGTTGCCCTGCACGACCGTAATGCGATACGGCGTGATGCTCTGCGCGATCTTCTGCGTGACGCTGTCGTACGTCGAGCAACCCGCGAGCAACGCGGCGAGGGTTGCTGCGATGATGGTTCCCCGCATGCGACGGCTCTCCCTGCAATTCGATAAAAATTTTGAGATCATTTCACCTTTCGCGCACAGCGCCGATGACACTGATAACGCCGCGCTTCTCGCTCCGCTCTCGATACGCTTCCTGCGTGCGCTTCTGCGTCCTTTCCGCGTGCTTTCCGCATGAGATGTCAGGATTCGGAAAAACGCATTACTATGAGAACCTTGAATTGTACTCTAGGGATGCCTAGCCATGACCAATCCCTCCGATCTGAAAAATATCGGGCTCAAGGCGACCCTGCCCCGCCTCAAAATTCTGGAGATCTTTCAGCATAGTCCGGTGCGCCACCTGACCGCTGAAGACGTGTATCGCAACCTGCTCAACGAAGAGCTCGATATCGGGCTCGCTACCGTGTATCGCGTGCTCACGCAGTTCGAGCAGGCGGGCCTGCTGTCGCGAAGCAACTTCGAATCGGGCAAGGCTGTGTTCGAGCTGAACGAAGGTTCGCACCACGATCACCTCGTTTGCATAGACTGCGGGCGCGTCGAAGAATTCTTCGATGCGGAAATCGAACGCCGCCAGCAGTCCATCGCGAAAGAACGCGGGTTCAAGCTGCACGAGCACGCGCTGGCGCTCTACGGCGCGTGCACGAAGGAAAACTGCCCGCACCGCAAGCATTGAGCGACGCGCGCCCGGCCGGGCGCGCCGCGATTGCGAAAACCGCCGTCCATCGGCTTCGATGGACGGCGGTTTCGTTTCGTCTATACCGTCCGCAATTGTCGCGATGGCACTTCCCGCGACCGCCGATGTCCTGGCAACGGCCGCCGGCGATCACTAGCCCTCTGCGGCTTCAATCTGCTTTCCGCGGACCTGCAATGAGCGAACGTCAAAAGGAGTAACGTCAATGGACGTGCAACAACTCGTATCGGAATTTCTCTCTTCGTCGCACGGTGTGCAAGCCACTCAGGCGCTCACCGATCAGGGCTTTAGCCCGGAAGATAGTCAGCAAATGCTTAGTACGGCTGCGGAAACGGCGCACACGCACGCCGAAGAACAAAGCCAGGGCTTGCTTGGCGACCATCCCGGCAAGAGCTTCTTCGCCGCGTTCGCCGCTGGTCTCGTGCGGGGCGATGGCTTCTTCAAATCGCTGGCAGACGGCGGCGAAGGCGTGCTGACCGGACGCATCGCCGAATCGATCGGCGCACGCATGGGCCTCGATCCGGGCACGGCATCGGCGGTTGCGGCGGCCGCCACGCCGTATGTCATATCGTTCCTGCGCGAACGGCTCGCATAACGCCGCACCAAAAACAAAGCCGCTCCGAAGAGCGGCTCTGTCATTCCAGCGGGCCGGAACTTACTTCGCGTTCGCGAGTGCCACAGCCGTATCAAGCATGCGGTTCGAGAAGCCCCATTCGTTGTCGTACCAGCTCGATACCTTCACGAGACGGCCCGACACCTTGGTGAGCGTCGCGTCGAACGTCGACGAAGCCGGGTTGTGGTTGAAGTCGACCGAAACGAGCGGCGCGTCGTTGTAGCCGAGAATGCCCTTCAGCTCGCCTTCCGACGCTTCCTTCATGATCTTGTTGACTTCTTCGACCGTCGTGTCGCGTGCGGCGATGAACGACAGATCCACCACCGACACGTTGATGGTCGGCACGCGGATCGCGTAGCCGTCCAGCTTGCCGTTCAGCTCCGGCAGCACGAGACCGACCGCCGACGCAGCGCCCGTCTTCGTCGGAATCTGGCTATGCGTGGCCGAGCGCGCGCGGCGCAGGTCTTCGTGATACACGTCGGTCAGAACCTGGTCGTTCGTGTAGGCGTGAATCGTGGTCATCAGGCCGTTGACGAGGCCGATCTTGTCGTTCAGCGGCTTGACGAGCGGCGCGAGGCAGTTCGTCGTGCACGAAGCGTTCGAGATGACCGTGTCCGATGCCTTCAGCACATTGTGGTTCACGCCGTACACGATGGTCGCGTCAACGTCCTTGCCGCCCGGCGCGGAAATGATGACCTTCTTCGCGCCGCCCTTGATGTGCGCGCTCGCCTTTTCCTTCGTCGTGAAGAAGCCGGTGCACTCCATCACCACGTCGACGTTCAGCTCGCCCCACGGCAGTTCGGCCGGATTGCGGTTCGCCAGCACGCGAATCTTGTCGCCGTTGACGACGAGGTAGTCGCCGTCCACCGACACGTCGCCCGGGAACTTGCCGTGCGCGGTGTCGTACTGCGTGAGGTGGGCGTTCGTCTTGGCGTCGCCGAGATCGTTAATGGCGACGATCTCGATGTCGTGCTTCTTGCCGTTCTCGTAGAAGGCGCGCAACGTGTTGCGGCCGATCCGGCCGTAGCCGTTGATTGCAACGCGAATCGTCATGGTCTATCTCCTTGGCTTAAAAAACCTTGCTTCGCTGCACGCGGACACTTACGCGGCCAGAACGGCCTTCGCCGTCTCGACGACGTGCTCCACCGTGAAGCCGAAGTGCTTGAAGAGCGCCCCGGCCGGCGCGGACTCGCCGAACGTGTCGATGCCGACCACGCCGCCTTCGAGGCCCACGTACTTGCGCCAGAAATCCGTCACGCCCGCTTCGATCGCCACGCGCGCCACGCCCTTCGGCAACACGCGCTCGCGGTACTCGGCGTCCTGCTTGTCGAAGAGGTTCGTGCAGGGCATCGAGACGACGCGTGCGCCGATGCCTTCCTTCGCGAGCGCCTCGACGGCTTGCATGGCGAGCTGCACTTCCGAGCCCGTCGCGATCAGAATGATCTTGCGCGCGGGAATGTCGTCGTTCCAGTCGACGAGCACGTAGCCGCCCTTCGCGATGTTCGCGATCTGGATGTCGTTGCGCGGCGAGAACTGCAAGTTCTGGCGGCTGAAAACGAGCGTCGACGGGCCTTCGTGCTCGATGGCATGCGTCCACGCGACGGCCGTCTCGACCGTGTCCGCCGGGCGCCACGTCTGCAACTGCGGAATCAGGCGCAGGCTGGACACGTGCTCGACCGACTGGTGCGTCGGTCCGTCTTCGCCGAGGCCGATGGAATCGTGCGTGAACACGAAGATGGAGCGCGACTTCATCAACGCGGCGACGCGCAGCGCGTTGCGGCTGTAGTCCGAGAACGTCAGGAACGTGCCGCCGAACGGACGGAAGCCGCCATGCAGCGCGATCCCGTTGATGGCCGCGCTCATGCCGAATTCGCGCACGCCGTAATTGATGTGGTTGCCCCACTGGATGCCCGCGTGGCCCGCGTTGGCGTTCTCCGCGTCGCCGGCGGCGCGCACCGCTTTCGACGCCTTCCAGTTCGTGAGATTGGAGCCGGTCAGGTCGGCGGAACCGCCGAGCAGTTCCGGCAGCGCGGCGGCGAGTCCTTCGATGGTCTGTTGCGATGCCTTGCGCGTCGCGACGGTTTCAGCGCGCTGGTTCGCGTCCTCGATGATCTTCGCGGCGCTGGCTTTCCAGTCGGCGGGCAGCTCGCCCTTCATGCGGCGGGCGAATTCGGCGGCCTGTTCAGCGTACTTCGCGCGATAGGCGTCGAACGCCTTGTTCCACTCGCCTTCCACGCGCGCGCCCTGCTCCTTCGCGTCCCACGCTGCATAGACTTCCTGCGGGATGACGAACGGCTCGTATTGCCAGCCGATGGCCGCGCGCGTGGCCGCGATCTCGTCGCCGCCGAGCGGCGCGCCGTGCGCGTCGTGGCCGCCCGCCTTCGTCGGCGCGCCCTTGCCGATGACCGTGCGGCAGCAGATGAGCGTCGGCTTGTCGGATTGCTTCGCCTGCGCGATGGCGGCATCGACGGCGTTCACGTCGTGGCCGTCCACGCCGCGGATCACGTTCCAGCCGTACGCTTCGAAGCGTTTCGGCGTGTCGTCGTGGAACCAGTGCTCGACGTGACCGTCGATGGAAATGCCGTTGTCGTCGTAGAGCGCGATCAGCTTGTTCAGCTTCAGCGTGCCCGCGAGCGAACAGGCTTCGTGCGAGATGCCTTCCATCAGGCAGCCGTCGCCCAAGAACACATACGTGTAATGGTCGACGATCTTCGCATCGGCCTTGTTGAACTCGGCGGCGAGCAGCGCTTCGGCGAGCGCCATGCCCACTGCGTTGCCGACGCCTTGACCGAGCGGGCCGGTGGTCGTCTCGACGCCCGGCGTGATGCCCACTTCGGGATGGCCCGGCGTCTTCGAATGCAACTGGCGGAAGTTCTTGATTTCGCTCATCGGCAGGTCGTAGCCGGTGAGGTGCAAAAGCGCGTACAGCAGCATGGAGCCGTGACCGTTCGACAAGACGAAACGATCGCGGTCGAACCAATGCGGATTCGACGGATTGTGCTTCAGATGGCGCGACCACAGCGCGACGCCAATTTCCGCCATGCCCATGGGCATACCGGGATGACCGGAGTTGGCTTGTTGAACGGCATCCATGGCGAGCGCGCGGATTGCGTTGGCCATGAGGGCGGTCGGGCTGGAAGTCGGGATCGTCATGTCGGGTGTCGGCGGCTACGGAAGCGTGATGCAGTGCGTCGAGTCAGTGCTCTAAGGCAGTGCTCTGAGGCAATGCTGAAACGATCCACGGTGCTTCTTGCCGCTGCGTGTAGCCGGTGCTTCGCACCGGACGCCGGACCCGCGGCACACCGCGTTTTCAGTACCGGAACGACGAGAAACGACGAGGATCGGGAGGCGGTCATTCTAACAGACCGGTCCGATTGACAGGCGTGCGACACGGCGCCGAACGTGCGGCTCCCGGCGTTCGCGGGCATGTTCCGTGCAGCCGCGCGAAGCCGTTTACCGCGCTCTAACGCGGCCTCCCGCCTCGGGCCGGTCGCGCGTCATGGCAAAATGCCCCTCACTGGTACGAGCAAAAGGCTTCTAGGAGTGCTTTCGATGACTGACCCTCGCCCCGCCGACGTCCCCTGGTTGACGCCCTACCTCACCGTGCGCGATGCGCGCGTGAGCATCGCGTTCTACGAGAAGGCGCTCGGCTTCGCGGTACGTGACAGCGTGAACGACGACGGCACCATCATTCATGTCGAGATGACGTATCGCGGGCAATTGATTCTGATGTTCGCGCCGGAGGGCGCGTACGGATCGCAGGCGCGCACGCCGAAGAGCGCGGGGCAGATGGCGCCGCAGTCGTTCTATTTGTATGTCGACGATGTCGACGCCACCTTCGCGCATGCGCTCGCCGTCGGCGCAAAGCCGCTCATCGAGCCGCAGGACCAGTTCTGGGGCGACCGTTTCGCGCAGATCGAAGATCCGGACGGCTACCGCTGGGCCATTGCGCGCCATCTTCGTTGAACTCGCCGCAAGGCGCTATCCGCGGACCGTGCGTCCGTGATCGACTCCATGCCACGTTTTTTCGTTGAAGGTCCGCTTGCGGCGGCCCAGACTCTTGCTCTTCCCGACGAGGTCGTGCGCCACGTTCACGTGCTGCGCCTCCAGAGCGGCGACCCGATCACGCTGTTCAACGGCACGGGCGGCGAGTACCACGGCGCGCTCGTCGAGATCGGCAAACGCGCGGCGCTCGCGCGCATCGACGCGCATAGCGCGCGCGAAGCCGAGCCGCCGTATCGCGTGACGCTCGCGCAGGGCGTCGCGGGCGGCGACAAGATGGACTGGCTGATCGAGAAGACGGTGGAACTGGGCGTCGCGCAGATCGTGCCGTTGACGGCGGAACGCGGCGTCGTGCGGCTCGCGGGCGAACGCGCGTTGCGGCGTCAGGCGCACTGGCAGGCGCTCGTGCGCGCGGCGTGCGAGCAATGCGGACGGAACCGCGTGCCGGAAGTGGCCGCGCCGCGCGACCTCGCGGCATGGCTCGCAACGTTGCCGGACGCTGCCGACGGCGATTTGCGGCTGCTGCTTTCGCCGCGCGCGGAAGTCGCCTTCGCGGCGTTGCCCGCCGAAGCGCCGCGCGGGCGCGTCACGCTGGTGATCGGCCCGGAAGCCGGGTTTTCGCCGAAAGAAGAAAGCGAGATTGTAGCGGCGGGCTTCTCGGCGCTCGGTCTCGGACCGCGCGTGCTGCGCACGGAAACGGCGGGAATCGCGGTGCTCGCGGCGCTGGCCGCGCGCTGGGGCGGATGGTGAATCGGCTTTCAGCCGCCTGAAATGCGAACAGCCCGATGACGGGCTGTTTTGCTAACGGCTGACGCGATCGAACAAACTCAGACGAAAGAATAAAACACGCGGAAAGCCACGCGCCGCTCCGCCCAGAATTCGGCGGCGTCGCGGAACACGTCGAGTAGCGTCTCGCGCCCTTCCTTGTCGAATTTCTGCGCAATCGGCAACTGCTCCAGCACGATCACGAAGCCGGGCTGAGAACCCGCGCGGTGAACGAGGTCGGTCAGGCAGTCGTAGAGCGCGTCGTAGTTCTTGCCGAAGTGCTTCGGAAACAGGAACGAGGTCGCGATCGTTTCGAGCACTTCCTGTTTGCTCTGCGCCTGGCCGAGATACGCATACAGAAAATGCTGACCGAGCCGGTTGGCCTCGTCGGCGAGTTCCTGCACACGGAACGCGCGGATCGACTGCACGATGTTCGGCCGCACCGTGGCGAACAGAGACTCCGACTCGTCCTGCGGATGCGCCGTCGGATGCTCGTTCGAATGATTCGGCTCGTCATCGGGTCTGTTGTCGTGTTCTGTCATGCGTAGCCGCAGTACTCGCTGGAACAAGTTGCCGTCGCCGGTTGCGAAAAAATCACCCGCGACGCCGTTGTCGTGCGCGTAGATGTTGTCGCTCATGCCGTTCATCCCTCGTTATCCCGCAATGCGTTTAAAACTGGCGTAGTGGTCGTCCGAGTAGTAACAATCCTCGATCTGCCGCTTGGGGCCGCCGCACACGATCCGGCGCGCGCCGCGATCCCGCGCTCGGGGCGTGGGGACTGTGTATTCGTGGTAATAGCCGCGCGTGCGCCGTGGCAGCAAGCGTTCGCGGTTGCCGAACACGACGCCGTCTTTCTCGTAAGGGAAAGGCCCGCCCGCCTGGATCAACCGCAGTGTCTCGACCGCCTGCCTCGGCAATTGCGCAACGGCCACGGTTGAGAAGTCGTCGTTGCGCGCTTGCCGGGTCTGGACTGCCGACGACCGGCTGGCGTCCGGCTGAATCTTCGCCGGCTCGACCGCGATTGCCTGTTCCGCCGGCTTGGCGCGCGTTGCCGTGTCAGCCGCGCTTCGGGAATCGTCCTTGCCGCAGCCGCCCAAGAAGGCGCCGAGTGCGACGATGCAGGCAAGTGCCGTTGCGCGCTTCACGAAACGATTGTCCCCGCGATGAATCGAAAAATGCGACAACCCCGAAAGATGTAAGGGTATCGCTAATGCCACAGCGAAGCAACGTTCGGCAGGATTTCGGAAATTTTTTCTCAACTCCGATCGGCCTGCGGTCAGTTGTCGGAGAAAAGGCAACCATATCTAGCCTGAATCTGAGTGATTTTTCAACCATCCAAGATAATAATGAGTGCGCTGGGAACTTGAAACCTTTGGACAAGCCGCCTCACTTGTCGTCAGTTTCACGACATGCGCTCCATGTCGGACGCCCTGCGCTTTTGGGAACAGCAACTTCCCCCTTGCTCATGCCCCGGCGTGCCGCGTTCGCGGCACGCTTTTTTTTCGCGCGAAAAAAAACGCGGCGGGATGAACCCGCCGCGTCAGAGCCAAGGCGTGAGCGATACGATCAGCGCGCCGCCGATGCGTCCGCCACCAGCAACGCCGTCATGTTGACGATGCGCCGCACCGTCGCCGATGCCGTCAGCACGTGCACGGGCTTGGCCGCGCCGAGCAGAATCGGCCCGATAGCGATGTTGTTGCCCGCCGCCGTCTTGAGCAAGTTGTACGAGATATTCGCCGCGTCGATGTTCGGCAGGATCAGAAGATTCGCGTCGCCTTCCAGCGTCGATTCTGGGAGCACTTCGCGGCGCAACCGTGCATCCAGCGCCACGTCGCCGTGCATCTCGCCGTCCACGTCGAGATCGGGCGCGCGCTCTTTCAGGATGGCGAGCACGTCGCGCATCTTCTGCGCGGTCGGCGCGTTGCTCGTGCCGAAGTTCGAATGCGACAGCAACGCGATCTTCGGCATGATGCCGAAGCGCTTCACTTCTTCCGCCGCGAGAATCGTAATCTCGGCGAGTTGCTCGGGCGTCGGGTCGACATTCACGTGCGTATCGACGATGAAAATCTGGCGGCCCGGCAGCACGAGCGCGTTCATCGCGGCGTAGACGTTGCAGCCGTCCTTCTTGCCGATCACCTGATCGATGAAGTGCAGGTGACGATGCGTCGTGCTCACCGTGCCGCAGATCATGCCGTCGGCTTCGCCTTTCTTGACGAGCATGGAGCCGATCAGCGTGGTGCGGCGGCGCATTTCCAGCTTCGCCATTTGCTGGCTGATGCCCTTGCGCGCCATCATCGCGTAATAGGTCTGCCAGAAGTCGCGATAACGCTCGTCGTGGTCGGTGTCGACCACGGTGAAATCGACGCCCGGCGTGAGGCGCAGGCCGAACTTCGTGATGCGCTGCTGAATGACCGCCGGACGGCCGATGAGAATGGGCTTCGCGATCTTCTCGTCGACGGCGATCTGCACGGCGCGCAGCACGCGCTCTTCCTCGCCTTCCGCGAACACGATGCGCTTTTTCTCCGGCTCCACGCTGCGCGCGAGCTGGAACACGGGCTTCATCGTCGTGCCGCTGTGGTAGACGAACTGCTGCAAGTGCTGCTCGTAGGCGTCCATGTCTTCAATCGGACGCGTCGCCACGCCGCACTCCATCGCGGCTTTCGCCACAGCAGGCGCGATCTTCACGATGAGACGCGGATCGAACGGCTTCGGAATCAGATACTCCGGCCCGAACGACAAGTCCTGAATGCCATACGCCGTCGCGACGATATCGCTCTGCTCCTGACGCGCGAGTTCGGCGATCGCGTTCACCGCGGCAATTTCCATTTCCTTCGTGATCGTCGTCGCGCCGGCATCCAGCGCGCCACGGAAGATGAACGGAAAGCACAGCACGTTGTTGACCTGATTCGGGTAGTCCGTGCGGCCGGTGGCGAGCACCGCGTCCGGACGCACTTCCAGCGCGAGCTCCGGCAGGATTTCCGGCGTCGGATTGGCGAGCGCGAGAATCAGCGGCTTCGCGGCCATGCCCTTCACCATGTCCTGCTTCAGGACGCCGCCCGCCGAGAGGCCGAGAAACACGTCCGCGCCTTCGATCACTTCGGCGAGCGTGCGCGCGCTGGTTTCGCGGGCGAAGCGTTCCTTGTCCGGGTCCATGAGTTCGACGCGGCCCTTGTAGACCACTCCCGCCAGATCCGTCACGAAGATGTTCTCGAGCTTCATGCCGAGATCGACGAGCAGATCGAGACACGCGAGCGCCGCCGCGCCCGCGCCGGATGCGACGAGCTTCACTTCAGCGATATCCTTGCCGACCACCTTCAGCCCGTTCGTGATGGCGGCCGCGACGACGATGGCCGTGCCGTGCTGGTCGTCGTGGAACACGGGAATCTTCATGCGCTTGCGCGCCTCGCGCTCGACGATGAAGCAGTCCGGCGCCTTGATGTCTTCCAGATTGATGCCGCCGAAAGTCGGCTCCAGCGCGGCGATCACATCGACGAGCTTATGCGGGTCGCTTTCGTTCAGCTCGATGTCGAACACGTCGATGCCCGCGAACTTCTTGAAGAGCACCGCCTTGCCTTCCATGACCGGCTTGGAGGCGAGCGGCCCGATGTTGCCGAGCCCGAGCACAGCCGTGCCGTTCGACACCACACCGACGAGATTGCTGCGCGCCGTGAATCGCGCGGCGTTCAGCGGATCTTCGACGATCGCTTCGCACGCGAACGCCACACCCGGCGAGTACGCCAGCGCGAGATCGCGCTGGTTGATCATCTGCTTGGTCGGGGCGATCGCGATTTTGCCGGGCGTCGGAAACTCGTGATAATCGAGCGCGGCTTCGCGCAACTTCGTATTGGCGGGAGTCGTCATAAGGCGGGCTAGCAGTGCGGGAATTAGAATGGAACTTCGAACGCATTGTAGCGCCAATCAAGCCCCGCTTTCGCGCGCAGTCTATGCAATTCGGCTGCAAGTGCCGTGACCGGAGAATGCCTGATCGTCCGGCTGGGCAAGGCTTTCGGCACATCATTCCGTTTTTTCGAGACGTGCGGCGGCGCTTGAAGGCGCATTCGTTGCCGCGCCGTCTTTCTCTTGCACTGCACAAATAAGCGACTTCCCCGACGATGCTTTCCGAGTTCTCCCTGATCGATCGATACTTCGCCCGCCGCGCGAAAGCGCCCTCGCCGAGACAAGGCGACGCGCCGCTCGGCATCGGCGACGACTGCGCGCTGATCGCGCCGCCCGCCGGCCATCAACTCGCGATCTCGACCGACATGCTCGTCGCAGGCCGTCACTTCTTTCCCGACGTCGATCCCCACGCGCTCGGCCACAAGGCGCTCGCCGTGAATCTGTCGGACCTCGCCGCGATGGGCGCGAAGCCGCACGCGTTCACGCTCGCGCTCGCCTTGCCGCGCGCCGACGAAGCGTGGCTCGCCGCGTTCAGCGACGGCATGCTCGCGCTGGCCGAACGCTTCGACTGCGCGCTCATCGGCGGCGACACGACAAGCGGGCCGCTCAACATCTGCATCACCGTATTCGGTGATGTGGCACACGGCGCGGCGCTGCGGCGCGATGCAGCGAAACCCGGCGACGACATCTACGTGTCCGGCGTGCTCGGCGATGCCCGCGCGGGCCTGGGCGTTTTGCGCGACGAATGGCGCGCGCCGGACGAAGTGAGCGCGTCGGCATGGAAGCGCGCGCTCGAACGCCCGGAGCCGCGCGTGACGCTCGGACTTGCGCTCGCCGGCATCGCGCACGCGGCGCTCGATATTTCCGACGGCCTCGCGGGCGACCTCATGCATATCCTCACACGCTCGGGCGTCCGTGCAACCGTCGATGCCGACGCCGTGCCCTGTTCGACAGCCGTGCGCGCGATGCCCGCGTCCGCGCGCCGCCAGTGCACGCTCGCGGGCGGCGACGACTACGAGCTTTGCTTCACGGCGCCGAAAGAGGCGCGCGATACGGTGGCGCGCATCGGCGAGCGCGTGGGCGTGCCGCTCACTCGCATCGGTACAATCGACTCCGCGGGCGCGCCCGCCATCGCCTGGCGCGACGACTCGGGCGCGCCGCTTTCCCTGACGTTGCAAGGCTTCGACCACTTTCATGCAGACTGACCCCACCGCCGCGAGCGAATCCGCGCCGCCGCGTTCTCCCAATCCCGCCAAACCGCGCAAGGCGAGCGCGCGTTTCATGCTGACGCATCCGCTGCATATTCTGTCGCTCGGCTTCGGCAGCGGTCTGTCGCCCATTGCGCCCGGCACGGTCGGCACGCTCTTCGCGTGGGCGTCGTTCGTGCCGCTCAACCGGCATCTGACCGTGGCGGAATGGGGCGTGTTGCTCGCCGTCGGCTTCATCGCGGGATGCTGGTTTTGCGGCTTCACCGCGAAAAAGATGGGCGTCGCGGATCCGTCGCCGGTCGTGTGGGACGAGATCGTCGCGTTCTGGCTCGTGCTGCTGGTCGTCACGCCCGCGACGTTCACCGGGCAGTTGTGGGCGTTCATCGTGTTCCGCTTCTTCGACATGGTGAAGCCGCCGCCGATCCGCTATTTCGACCGCCATCTGAAAGGCGGCTTCGGCATCATGTTCGATGACCTCGTCGCCGCATTTTTCAGCCTGCTCGTGATTGCGCTGTGGCGCATGACCGTCTGACGTTTCATCCCTTCGTCTGCGAGACACCGCCATGCCAACCGATACCGTCGTCCATCAACTTGCCATCCGCGTCGGCAACAAGCTGCGCGACGAACGGCTGATGCTGGCCACCGCCGAATCGTGCACGGGCGGCATGGTCGCGGCCGCGATCACGGATATCTCGGGCAGCAGCGCGTGGTTCGAGCGCGGCTTCGTCACGTATTCGAATTTGGCAAAAACGGAGATGATCGGCGTGCCTGCCGCGTTGATCGAGCAGCACGGCGCGGTGAGCGAACCGGTCGCGAAAGCCATGGCCGAAGGCGCGCTGCGCAACAGCCGCGCGCAGGTTTCGGTCTCGATCACGGGCGTGGCCGGTCCTGCGGGCGGCAGCGAAGCGAAGCCGGTCGGCACGGTCTGCTTCGCGTGGAGCAATCGGCTGCATACCGCGTTTGAGACGCAGCACTTCAAGGGCGACCGCGAACAGGTGCGCACGCAGGCTGCGGCGCACGCGTTGAGGAAGCTGTTGGAGTTCTTGGAACAGCGGGAGCGGTGAGTTTGCGCCGTGCGGTTGAGCGGTCGCGGCGCAGTCGCTGCGAGAGCGGCTGGACTCTCCGAATCAGCGCGAGCGATAAGCCCGCGCCGCAAATAAGCGGTCTCCGCCGAAACGCTACGAAAGCTGCTGGAGTCTTTGGAATAGCGCGAGCGGTGAACTCGCGCTGAGCGCATCGCGGTCACTCAGGCGCTGCGAAATAACTCGACTCCCTGCATCAGCGCGAGTGATGGACCCGCGCCGCGCGCATTAGCGGTCGCGGCACACGCCCGCTCAACGCTCCTCGACCATCTAAATCAGCGCGAGCGGCCATCCCGCGCCGCGCACATCATCGACACCGCCGAACGCTGCGAAAATCTGCGCGGCGGGCTAAGCGACCGCGAGCGATGAACCCGTCCGCGCCTCACCGATACGCGTTGATCGTATCGCGCGTCTTCTTCGCGGCTTCCGCCGCCGCGTTCGCGTAGTCGTCGCCCTTGCCGGCGTAGATGATGGCGCGCGACGAGTTGATCAGCATACCCGTGCCGTTCGCCGTGCGGCCCGCGCGCACCGTCGCTTCGACGTCGCCACCTTGCGCGCCGATGCCCGGAATCAGCAGCGGCATGTCGCCCACGATGCCGCGCACCGCTTCGATTTCCTTCGGAAACGTCGCGCCGACGACCAGCCCCAGTTGCCCGCTCGCGTTCCACTTCTCGGCGGCGAGCTTCGCGACGACCTGATACAGCGGCTTGCCGTCCGTCGTCAGAAATTGCAGATCGGAGCCGCCCGCGTTCGACGTGCGGCACAGCACGATCACGCCCTTGCCCTCATGCGCGAGATACGGCTCGATGGAATCGAAGCCCATGTACGGATTCACCGTCACCGCGTCCGCCTTGTAACGCTCGAACGCTTCCTTCGCGTACTGCTCGGCCGTGCTGCCGATATCGCCGCGCTTCGCATCGAGAATGACCGGCACGCCCGCGTGCTTTTCGTGAATATGCGCGATCAGGGCTTCGAGCTGATCTTCCGCGCGATACGCGGCAAAGTATGCGATCTGCGGCTTGAACGACGACGTGTACGGCGCGGTGGCATCGACGATGGTCTTGCAGAATTCGAAGATCGCGTCGGGGCGGCCCGCGAGCGCGCCCGGAAACTTCGACGGCTCGGGATCGAGGCCGACGCACAGAAGCGATTGCGTGCGCGACCACGCGGCGTTGAGCGACTGGATGAAAGACATGGGAAAAATCGGCGGAAATGGATGCCACGCATTTTAACGTGCGCGGCATCGGCCTCCTTGCGCGTTCAGCGCGAAAGGGCCGCGCGGGCGCGCGCCTTCGATCCCGCACGCGTGCGCGGCCGGGCGCGACGCGCGGCGTCCCCGGTGCGCTCGACGGTGAAGCGAAACTCGCGCGAGAGCCGCTCGCCGGGCGCGAGCACGGTCATGCCGTTCGCCTCGCCGCCGCCCGGCAGGTTCACCGCGTTGATCGGATGATCGACCGGCTCGAAGCAGAAGAAGTCCTCGCCGGGCGGCGCGTACAGCACGTAGTAATCGGTGTCGGCGGCAATCGTCAAAGAAAGTCGGCGCTTGGGCCAGAGCACGCTCGTGCGTCCGCTCCAACCGGTGAACGCGTTGTTCACCATTTCGGATGGCATCGGATACGCGACGCCGAACTGCCACGCGGGCGGCGCGGGGACGTGTCGCACGGGAAGCCAGTCGTCGCCGCAGAGCCACAGGCCGCCCGCCGCCGCGGAAAGCTCGGTGTCGGCTTCGCGCATCAGGAACGGATGCAGGCCGAGGCCGAAAGGCAGCGCCTCGTCGCCCGTGTTCTGCACATCGAGCGTGACGACGAGCGTCGCTTCTTCGAGCGCATACGTCTGCGTCGCACGAAACGAGTACGGCTTGCCGTCGCTGCGCTCGAACGTCAGACGCACGTGCGTGGCATCCTCTTCTTCCACGGTCCATGCGCCGAGCCAGCCGTCGCCGTGCAGCGGCAGCGGCTCATCCGGGCGATTGCGCGGCACGTCGATGGCGCGTCCGGAGAATCGAAAATGCCCGTTGCCGATGCGGTTCGAATACGGCAAGAGCGGATAACACGCGAGCTGGTTCGGATCGGTGTCCGGGCCGGGTTCGGCGCACGGCCGGAAGATGGGCACGAGCGCGCCTTCGTGACGCCAGTCGAAACGCGTGACGCCGCCGCCCAGTGCCGGCGCGACGTCCAGCCTCAGATGCGCGTTCGCAAGCGTGATGCAGCCTTCGACGGCAGCACCGCCGATTGCGACGACCGCCGTGCTCGGTCCCGGCCGGATGGGCGGTTCTGCGGCGGCGGCGAGCCGCGAGCGGCGCGCGTTCGCCTGCGCCGTCGACGCGGATGGCGGCTTCACCCTGTGCTCATTGCGCGCAACCGTCATGACCTGTGCTCCATCGAGAGGCGAAGAAACCCGGCGCGGGCGCGGCCGGGGGCTGGACGGGCGGCGCGTCGGATCGCGCGCCGCCTCGGTTCTTATGCTCGCGGCTTGCCCGCGAAAACCGGCTCCGCGATGCCGCGCACGCCGGGCTGCGCGGTGAAGATGCCGCCTGCGTGGGCGTCAGTCTTGAGCGCGTCATCGCTCAAGCCGATGCGCGCCGTCGTCACGAAGAGCGTATCGAGCGACGCCCCGCCGAACGCGACGCAACTCGGCTGCGCGCTCGGCACTTCGATGCGCGCCGTCTCGCGGCCGTCGGGCGCATAGCGCACCACGCGCCGCCCGCCCCACTGCGCATTCCACAGGCCGCCTTCGGCATCGACCGTGGAGCCGTCGGGCGCGCCGGTATCGTCCGTCAATTCGACGAACACGCGGTCGTTCGCGAGGCTCGGGTAATCGCAGACGCGGATATGCCGTGTCGGCGTATCGCAGTAGTAGAGCGTCGCGCCGTCCGGACTGAACGCAGTGCTGTTGTTGATCGCGCAATTGCCGAGCGGCAGGCGCTCCAGCGACAAATCCGCGTTCAGCCGATAGTAAGCGCCGAGCGGCTGTGCGTCGTCCACGTCGTGCTTCGTGCCGAACACGAAGCGCCCTTCGCGGTCGCAGCGGCCGTCGTTCAGGCGCGTCGGCAGGCCGGCTTCGACTTCCGTGATCGTCTGGATGTTGCCCGTCGAGAACTGGAAGAACGCGAGCCGCGACGCAAGGCCGAGCAGCACGAAATCCGGATCGGCGCAGAGCGCGAAGCACGCCAGGCGCTCCGGCATGTCGAAGGCTTCGGTCGAGCCGTCGCGCGGATCGTAGCGCAGGAAACGCTTGCCTTCGATGTCTGTCCAGTAGAAGCGCCCGCTCGCGGCGCACCACGTGGCGCCCTCGCCGAGCGCGCACCGGCTGTCGATCAGAAGGCGTGCCTCGGTTGCTTCGCTTGCGCCGCTTTGGTTCATCAGACCCATCCTCCGTCGATGATGATCTCCTGCGCCGTCATCATGCTGCTGTCGTCCGATGCCAGAAAGAGCGCGGCGCGGGCGAGATGCTCGGGCAGCACTTCGGCGTCGATGCACTGTCCCTGCTTGATCGCGAGCTTGCCCGCCTCGTCGAGCCATAGGCGCTTCTGCTTCTCGGTCATCACCCAGCCGGGCACGAGCGAGTTCGCGCGAATGCCGAACTTGCCGAGATCGCGTGCGAGACCGCGCGTCAGGCCCTGCACCGCCGACTTCGCCGTCACGTACACCGGCAGATTCGGGTTCTTCAGCATCCAGCTGACGGAGCCGAGATTGATGATCGAGCCGCCGCCAAGCTGCTTCATGTCGTCGACGACCGCCTGCGCCGCGAAGAACTGGTGCCGGATGTTCACCGCGATGCCCCAATCGAACGATTCGGGCGTGACTTCCTGAATGGTATGACGCTTGTCGTTGGCCGCGTTGTTCACGAGCACGCCGATCGGGCCGAGCGCGCCGCGCACATCCGCTATGCCTTGGCGCAATGCGTCGATGTCCGTGAGATCGACGCGCAGGAACATCGGCCGCGTGCGGTCGGCGCCCAGGTCCGCGCCGAGCCGGTCAGCCAGCGCCTCGCCGGCTTCGGTGTCGATATCGAAGAAGGCCACTTTCGCGCCCTGATCGAAGAAATGCTCGACGAACGCCGCGCCGATGCCGGTTGCGCCGCCCGTAATGAGCACGGTCTTTCCCGCGAGGCTCGGGTAGCGCGCGAGGGTCTTGTCGATGGATGTCATATATTTCGCCGTCCTTTCAGTCGCGCGATCCGCGATTCTTCAATTGGTCCAGCAACACGGCGGCGAGCAGAATCGCGCCGCGCACGAGGTACTGATAGAACGCGTCGATGTTCATCAGGTTCATCACGTTCTCGACCGTGCCCATGATGAGCACGCCGATCACCACGCCGGAAATCGTCGCGCGGCCGCCGAGCAGCGAGACGCCGCCGAGCACGCACGCCGAAATCACGTTCAGTTCGAAGCCTTCCGCCGCATTCGGCTGTCCCGAGGTGATACGCGATGCAAGGATAACGCCTGCAAGGGCCGTCACCGCGCCTTGCACGAGAAAAATCCACACGCGCGTGCGTTCGACGTTGATGCCCGCTAGCCGCGACGCCTCAGGATTGCCGCCGATAGCAAGCGTATTGCGGCCATAAACCGTCTGATTCAGCAGCACGCCGAACACGATGAAACACGCGAGCGTGACCCAGATCGGCAGGGAAATCCCGAGCATGGTCAGGCTGCCCATTTCGATGAACGTATCCGACGACACGCCCACCGCCTGCCCGTGCGACACGATAAAGCCGAGCCCGCGCACGATTTCCATGGTCGCGAGCGTGGTGATCAGCGCGTTGATGCGCAGATACGCGATCACCGCGCCGTTCACGAAGCCGATCACCGAGCCTGCCGCCACTGCCGCGATGATCGCGATAAACGTGTTGTTCGTCGCGTTCAGCACCATCGCGCAGAGCACGCCGGCGAACGCGATGGTCGAACCCACCGACAAGTCGAAGTCGCGCGAGGCGAGGCAGAACATCATCGTGCAGGCGACCATGCCGATCTGCGAGATCGACAGCGCGAGGCCGAGCATGTTCTCGATGGAGAAGAAGTGATCGACGGTCAGCGACATCGTGACGAACATCACGATGAAGATCACGATCAGGCTGTATTCCGTGATCTGCTGCCACCACTTCTGCTTGTCGCTTCTCTGCGGGATCAGCGCGTTCGCGACCGTCTCACTCGCCTGTCCCACGATGTTTTCTCTGGCTTCCATGATTTCTTCCTGTAGTCCCCTTAGGTCTTTCAAGCGGCCTCTGCGACCGTCTCGGATTGCGGCAGCGCGAGACTCAGCACCGTCTGTTCGTTCGCCTGTCCGCGCGGCAACTCGCCCGCGACGCGCCCCTGCCGCATCACGACGATGCGGTCGGACACGCCCAGCACTTCCGGCAGTTCCGACGAGATCATCACGATCGCGCAGCCACGCTCCGCCAGCTGATAGATGACGTTGTAGATTTCGTGCTTCGCGCCGACGTCGATGCCGCGCGTCGGTTCGTCGAGAATCACGACCTTGAGATCCGGCTCCGCGAGCCAGCGCGAGAGAATCGCCTTCTGCTGATTGCCGCCCGACAGAAAGCGGATGCGCTGCCGGCGGCTCGGCGTCTTGATCTTCAGAAGCTGGATGAAGCGGTCCGCCGTTTCCGCTTCCTTCTTGCGGTCGAGAAAGAGCCCCGCGCGCAGATAGTGACGGCGGCACGAGATATTGATGTTCTCCGCGACCGTCGCCATCGCGACGATGCCCTCTTCCTTGCGATCCTCCGGGCACAGCACGATGCCGTGGCGAATCGCTTCGCCGGTGCTGCGAATCTTGATCGGCTGGCCGTCGAGCTGGATCGTGCCTTCCTTCTTCTTGTCCGCGCCGTAGACGAGGTGCATGAGTTCACTGCGCCCCGCGCCGACCAACCCGAAGAAGCCGACAATCTCGCCACGCCGAACCTGAAAGCTCACCGGCGCGGAAAGCGCCTCGCCCTGCACGTTCTGCACCGCGAAGCGCACGTCGCCCAGTTTGCGCGGACGATAGTTATAGATATCCGAGATTTCGCGGCCGACCATCTCTTGCACGAGCGTGTCGCGCGGCACTTCCGCGAGGCGCGTATGCGACGCGATCTTGCGGCCGTCGCGGAAAATGGTGCAGGCGTCGCAAAGCTCGTAAATCTCGTCCATGCGGTGCGAGATATAGATGAGCGCGCGCTTGTCCGCTTTCAGATCGCGCACGAGCTTGAACAGCACTTCCGTTTCGCGGTGCGAGAGCGACGAAGTCGGTTCGTCCAGCGCGATCACGCGCGCGTTGCGCAAGAGCGCCTTGCAGATTTCCACCATCTGCCGCTGCGCGATGGAGAGCTTGCGCAGCTTCGCGTTGGGATCGAGATCGACGCCCATCGCCGCGAGCCGCTCGCGCACGTGTTTTTTCGCCGCGCGCTTGTCCACCCAGCCGAGCCGGTTCGGCAGCGCGCCGAGCAGCAGGTTCTCGGAGACGGTCAAGTCCGGCACGTACTGCAATTCCTGGTGGATCACCGCGATTCCCGACGCAATGGAAGCCGCGGCGCTTCCGAAATGCACTTCTTTCTCGTCGATGAGCACGCGCCCCGAATCAGGCTGATACTCGCCGCCGAGAATCTTGAGCAAGGTCGATTTGCCCGCGCCGTTCTCGCCCATCAAACCGTGAACCTCGCCGGCATTGACGTCGAACGACACGCCGTCGAGCGCGCGCACGCCTGGAAACACCTTGCCGATATTGTCAAAACGCAGCGTCGCTGACACATCGCCTCCTTGTTCTGCGCGGGCCGCGCTGTCATGCGGCCCGCGTGCTTCGATGGATTTAGTTCGACGCCAGGCCCATTTGCTGACGCACCGACGACACGTTCTCACGCGTGGCGAGCATCCCCGTCGTGAGCGTGAGCGGCGGCGGCGCCTTGCCGTCCTTGATCCACGCGTACATCAGTTCGGACGTCTCTTCGCCGTGGCGCTTCGGGCTGATGATGACCGTGCCGTAGAAGCCCGTCGGGTTCGGCTTCTTGAACTCGTTGAGCGCCGAATCCGATCCGCCAATGCCGATGCCGATCATGTTGTCCGCCTTGAAGCCGCGGCCTTCCGCCGCACGCACCGCGCCGAGCACGGCTTCGTCGTTCAGGCCGTAGGCGACCCAGTGCTTGAACTGCGGGTTCTTCGTGAGCGCGATGTTCGCTGCGTTAAACGCGTTCTCCGTGTCGGTCTTCGCTTGTGGCGCGGCGATGATGTTCGCCTTCGGGAAACCGGCGGCGAGAAGCGCGTCGGTCGCGCCGCTCGTGCGGTCATGCGCGGTCGGCAACTGCTCGTAAGTGACGTCGATTGCGCCGACATCCTTCATGTCCCAGCCGCGCTTCTTGATCTCAGCGGCGATGCCGTCGCCCACTTGCTTGCCGATGTTGTAGGCCGAAATGCCCATGTGCGGCACCGACTCGATCGGCTTGCCGGAGCCATCGACGAGACGGTCATCCACGGTCATCATCTTCAGCTTGTCGGCCTTCGCCTTCGCGACGATGCCCGGCCCGAGCTTCACGTCCGGCGTGCAGATGATGAAACCCTGCGCCTTCTGCGCGGCGAGGTTGTCGATGGCGCTCATCACCTTTTCGCCCGACGGCGCGCCGATCTTCACGAGCGTGAAGCCCTTCTCCTTGGCGGCGGTCTCGGCGAATTTCCATTCGTCCTGGAACCACGGCTCTTCCGGCTGCTTCACGAGAAAGCCGATCTTGACATCGTCGGCGGCCTGCGCGACGGGGGCCGCGATCATCGTGGCGCTCGTTGCCGTGGCGGCGGCGATCAGCGTGAGGAACAGTCTGCGTTTCATCTTTTGTCTCCCGACTTTTTCCGTTGTCTCAAAATACCCGCGTGCGGGCGGTGGAAAGCGTGTGGCCGCGTGTCTTTCTGCGTGGATGCCGCACCGCGGCCAGTGCGTCATTTCTTCGATACGTGCGTCTTCAGTCGTGATACAGCGCGCTACGCCCGCCATCCACGGTGATGCAACTCGCGTTGATGAACGGCGCTTCGTCCGATGCCAGAAACACCGCCGTCATGGCGACTTCCTGCGGCTTGCCGATGCGCTTCATCGGCTGGAGATCGAGCGTCGCCTGACGCGCGGCGGCCGGGTCGGACTGCGCGTTCCACCAGTCGAGCGTCAGTTGCGTTTCGATGTAACCCGGCGCGATGGCATTCACGCGCACGTTGTTCGGCGCGTACTCGATGCCAAGCGCGCGCGTCAGCCCGATCACGCCGTGCTTCGCGACCGGATACGGGAAGCAGCCGGGAATAATCTTGAAGCTGTGCGTCGAGGCGATATTCACGATGCTGCCCCGGCCGCGTTCCACCATGCCCGGCAGCACCGCGCGGCAGCCGTTCCATACGCCGTCGAGATCGACGGCGAAGCAGCGCCGCCAGTCGTCGTCGGTCATGGTGAGCGGGTCGCAGAACACGTTGATGCCGGCGTTGTTCACGAGCACGTCTAGCGCGCCGAACCTCGCTTCCGTTTGCGCGACAGCGTCTTTCACCGACGCGCTTTGCGTCACGTCCGTCTGTACAGCGACGACGCGCTCGGACTGCGTTTCGTCGGCAATGCGCGCAGCCGTCTCGCGCGCTGTCTCGATGTCCAGTTCCGCGAGCACCACCGCCGCGCCTTCGCGCGCGAACGCCAGCGCGATCGCCGCGCCGATGCCGCGGCCCGCGCCCGTGACCATCGCGACCTTGCCGGCGAGCCGGTTCATCGCTTTCCGCCCTTCGCGGTGGCGAGCCCTTCGATGTACGCCTTCGCGTGCTCGGCCGTCACACTCACGCTCTGTCCCGGCTTGTACAGCGCCGAGCCCAAGCCGAAGCCGTTCGCGCCCGCCGTCAGAAACGGCCCCATGTTGTCCGGCGCAATGCCGCCGACCGGCACGAGCGGCACCTCTTTCGCGATGACCGCGCGCCACGCCTTCACGACCGTCGGGCCGAGTTGCTCGGCGGGGAACATTTTGAGCACGTCCGCGCCGTTCTTCAGCGCGAGAAAACCCTCGTTCGGCGTGGCGACGCCCGGTGCGCACGCGAGCCCGTGCGCTTTCGCGGCGCGCACGACGTCGCCGTCGCTATGCGGCATCACGATCAGTTCGCCGCCCGCATCCTTCACGTTGTCCACGTAGCTCGGATGCAGCACGGTGCCCGCCCCGACGATGGCGTCGTCCGGCAGCGCCTGGCGGATGGCCGCGATGCTGTCGAACGGCTGCGGCGAATTCAGCGGCACCTCGACGATGCGAAAGCCCGCTTCGTAGAGCGCGCGGCCGTGCTCGGCGGCATCGGCGGGCGTGACGCCGCGCAGAATCGCGATCAGCGGACACTGGGCGAACGCCTTCGCGAGACCGGCGTGCATCTCGAACGGCCCGGGCAGATTGATGTGAGGTTGCATCGTCTTGCTCCTTCGTATGCGTTGCGTCAGGCCGCGCTCGCGGGCGCGGTCACGAGCCCGGCTTGCGCGGCGATTCGGTACAGACCGTGTTCGGTGGCGTGCGCGACCGTCTGCGCGTCGTGGCAGTCGAAACGCGCGAGTGCGGCGCGATAACGGTCGCAGAGCGCATCGTTGCCGATGAGCCGCAGCGTCCTGCCCGCAAGCGACGACGCGTCGCGCGCCAGCACTTCGTTCAGCCCGCGCAGTTCATGGCCTATGAGCAGCCCCGACAAGTAATCCGGCTGCTGTTCGGGCGTGAGTTGCCCGGTAAGGCCGAGCGTGCGCGTGCTGAAGATGGTCGCGAGCAGGCCGGGATGACCGGCATCGCGCGCGGTATCGACACCGCGGATGAACGCGGCGGCATCGGAAGCCGCGCCGTGCTGCATCGTGCGGCCAAGAATCGTGTGGTCACGCAGCGCGCTGAACACTTCGCCGGTCATGAACGTGTAGAAACGCTCGATGCGTCCGTCGCCGACGAACGCCCATTTCGCATGGGTGCCCGGCAGGCCGATGAGCGCGCCGCCCGGCGCGGACAGCGACGCGTCGGCCGCGAGCGCGCCGACGATCTGCGTTTCCTCGCCGCGCATCACGTTCGGCAGCACGCCGCGTTCGAGCACGCCCGGCACCACGCGCACGGTCACGCCGCGCGCCGCCGTCACCGTGACGATGCCCGCGACGAGCGCGTCGGCGTCGGCGGGCGTGTCCACGTACGGCGCTTCGATCCAGCCTTGCGCGCTGCCAATCATGCCCGCCGCGATGACGGGCAAGTGCGGATGTGCGTCGAGCCACGCGCCGCACGTTTCCTCGAACGCCTCGTCGAAGCCGCCTGCGGGCAGCTTCATGATGCCCGCCGACGACGCGCGGGTGTCGAGCGCGGTGGCGTCGTCGCCGAGCAGATAGGCGCGCAGGGACGTCGTGCCCCAGTCGAGCGCAATGAGAGCGGGCGCGTTCATCGCTTGATCCGGCGATTGGCCTGCGGCGCGCGCCAGCCGAGTTCTTCGGAGATCGCGCGCGCTTCGCGCTGCACGACCGGAATCAGTTCTTCCATGCGCTCGTCCGGCATATAGGGAATGGTGCTAGCAACAGAAAGCGCCGCGACGATCGCGCCAGACGCGTCCCGCACGGGCGCGGCGACGCAGCGGATCGACGCCTCGTTTTCTTCGAGGTCGAACGTGTAACCGCCCTGCGAATAGCGCGTCATGCGCTGCAAGAACGTATCGATATCCGGGCGGTTTTCCGGCTTGAAGCTCGTACGCGCCAGCGCCCGATGCGACGCGTCGAGCAGCTTCTTCCACGCGTTTGCTTCGAGGTCGAGCATCATCGCCTTGCCGATGCCGGTCGATGCGAGCGGCATGCGGTGCCCGACGCGCGAGCGCATTTCCAGCCCGCGCGTGCCGGGAATCTTGTCGATGTAGAGCACGTCGTCGCCGTCGCGCACGCCTAGATGAATCGTGTCGTGCGTGTGATGCGCGAGCGCCTGAAGGTGCGGACGCGCCACCGCCGTGAGCGGCATTTGTTCCAGCGCGATGGTGCCGAGTTCGATCAGCTTCGGCCCGAGCAGATAGCCGCCCTGCACTTGCCGCAGATAGCGCGCCTGCACGAGCGAACTCACGAGCCGGTGCGTGGTGCTGCGCGTCGTGCCGAGCGCCGCGCTGAACGAGCGCAGATCGCGCGCGCCGTTCGCGGCGGCTTCGAGAATCGCGAGTCCGCGCAGCAGCGTTTGCGTGCCGGCCTGCTGCGGCGTGATATCGACGAGCGCGCTCGGCAGCGCGATGGCGTCGGCGTCGCGGCGGCCGGCGACCTTCGCGCGCGCGTCGTTGGCGGCGCGGCCGTTGTCGGCGCCGGCTTCGGAATCGGCGTGCTGGAGTTTGGTCATGCCGATCGCTCCTCGACGTGCGCGCCGCGCGTCATCCCGGGCGAGCTAGCCGGCGCGTGCTTCGTGCGTAAGGCGGATAAATCGTGCGGCGCAACCCGCGAACGCGGGCAGGCGATCGAGTGCATGACGTGTCTCCGGTTTTGTTCTTGTGGCGCCAAGCGTGGCCGCTCGTGCGCAGTGCCTTCTGGCGGTGTCGTCGAAAGCGTGGACCGATTGTAGTTCCGGCTATCTCGAATATTCAATATGTGACCGCACGGTTCACATAATGGGACCCAAGCTGACGGCCGAAAGCTCCATGAAAACAAAAAAGCCCTGATGGATCAGGGACTTGATGAGTTTAGCGACGCCGACTAAATATCATTCGGGCAGTTCGGCAGCGCCCATTCGCCGGGCGATGACACGCGCTCGCGCCGTCAGATACGGCGAGTTGCGATGGTCGTCGAAATACTTGGGGCGCGGCAGCATGACGGCGAGCCGCGCGCTTTGTCCCGCCGTCAGCTTGGCCGCCGACGTCTTATAGTAATAATGCGCCGCCGCTTCCGCGCCGTACACGCCGTTGCCCCACTCGACCGAATTCAGATAGACCTCGAAGATGCGTTCCTTCGTCCAGCAGAATTCGAGCATCCACGTAATCACAAGCTCTTGCGCCTTGCGGATATAGCTCTTTTCGCGCGACAGAAACAGATTGCGCGCGAGTTGCTGCGAGATGGTCGAGCCGCCCGCGACGATCTTTCCGCGCGACTTGTTCTTCTCCCATGCCTGCAGAATGGCGTCCGTCTCGTAGCCATTGTTATTGACGAAGTTCGCATCCTCGGACGCGATGATCGCGCGCTTCAGATTGCGCGAAATCTGGTCGTACGGCACCCACGTGCGTTGCAGGACGATGCCCGGATGCGTCTTCGCGAGCGTCCACGCGTCGGCGCGCATGAACGCGGTCGAACCGGGGTTCGTCGCGGTCCAGACGCCGATTTGAAGGAAGAAGTAGAGCTGCGTCGCGAGAAACGCGATGAAGATTACGGAGACGCCGTAAGCGATCCAGCGTGCGGGGCCGAGCCGCGCGGCGCGGCGCGCCGGCCGATCAGTCGGCGCGTTGCGGCTGCGGCCGGGCGCGGCGGTCATCAGGCTTTTGCCGCCAGCGACTGGCGCAATTCGCGCAGCACCGCGCCACCGTCCGGGCGCACGCCGCGCCAGATGAAGAACGATTCGGCGGCCTGTTCGACCAACATGCCGAGACCATCGGCCGCGCGCGCGCCGAGACGCTCGGCATGCTGCATGAAGACCGTGGGCTTCGGGCCGTACATCATGTCGTAGGCGAGCGTGCCCGCGCCGAAAGCTGCGTCGTCGCATTCGGGGAGCGCGGCGTCGAGGCTGCCGGCCGTCGCGTTCACGATCACGTCGTAGCGCGTTCGTTCCATGCTGTCCGCGCCGCCGCCCGAGAGCCGCACGTTCGCTTCCTGCGCGGCCTGCGCGAACTGACCGACGAGTTGCTGCGCTTTCGCCGCCGTGCGATTGACGATGACGAGCGAAGCCGGCCGCCGGTCGAAGATGGGCAAGACGACGCCGCGCGCCGCTCCGCCCGCGCCGAGCAGCAGCACGCGCGCGCCTTTCAGACTGACGCCGAGATTCGCTTCGATATCGCGCACGAGGCCGACGCCGTCGGTGTTGTCGCCGCCCACGCCGTCTTTGGTGAACGACAGCGTGTTGACCGCGCCCGCCGCCGCCGCGCGCGGCGACAATGAATCGGCGAACGCGTGGGCGTCGAGCTTGAACGGCACGGTCACGTTCATGCCGCGTCCGCCCGACGCGATGAACGCCTTCACTTCCTGTTCGAAGCCGCCGAGCGGCCCGAGAATGCGCCCGTATTCGACCGCCTCGCCGGTCTGCTCGGCGAAGCGCGCGTGAATCCACGGCGATTTGCTGTGCTCGACCGGATTGCCGATCACCGCGTAGCGGTCGCGCGGCTGCGGCGCGTTCATGCGTTTGGCTCCTGTGAAGGCTGCGCTGGCGCATCGGCCGGTGCTTCGGCGGAAGCCTCCGCCTGCGCTTCGGCTTCGCTCTCGGCGCTGAGATCGTCGGCTTCGATGATTTCTTCTTCGCTTTCTTCCTCTTCGACCGGCGCGGCGGCGGACGGCGCGTCGATCACGTGCAGCAGACGGCACGACGCTTCCACCGTCAGCTCATCGATCGACACGACTTCGAGCATCACCCGCGTGCCGCGCGCATGAACGCCCAGACCGGGCACGTGCAGGATCAGCGGAATTTCTTCGAAGCGAACGAGGTCGTCCTTCACCACCGACGCCGGAACCTGCCGCTTGTTCTCCTGCTTCAGCCAGCGCAGGCACCAGAAGTACTCCATGCGGCGCTGGTGATCGGCATACGCGGTGTACGTATCGTCGAAGCCTTGCACGACGGCGAAGAGATCCGCGTCCTTCGGCTTGAATGGCGCGGCGAGCTTCGCGGTCACGCCGTGCTGCACGCACGCGAGCAGTTGCCACTGATTCACCAGATCGACGTAACGGCGCAGCGGCGACGTGCTCCACGCGTATTGCGCGACGCCCAGACCTTCGTGCGGCGCGGGCGTCGTCTGCATGCGCGTGCGCTTGGGGCCGGGACCGCCGAAGCCGCGCTGCGAGCGGTAAATGCCAGGCACGCCGTGATCGTTTAGAAACGCGCCCCACGACGAATTCGCGAGAATCGCGAGTTCGGCCACGATCAGGTCGAGCGGCGATCCGCGGCGGCGCGGCGTGATGGTGATGTGCTCGCCTTCGACGTAGAAATTGAAGTCGTTATTGCGCTGCACTTCGCGCTTGAGGCCGTACGTCGCGCGCGCTTGCTGGCGCTTTTCGAACAGCGCCTGCGCGAGCGGCCACAACACGGCGATGTCCTCCTTGTGCGAATAATCGCCCGTCCCGGCGGCGAGACTTTCCTCGGTCACGTGCTCGTCGAGATGGTTGTGGCGCAGGTTCGACTTGATGAACACGCGTTCGGCGCGCGTTTCGCTGGCGACGATCTCCTGCGTCTCGCGATTCACGATGATGTAGAGCGACAGCGCCGGCCGCAGCCCGCCTTCGGCGAGCGTGAACACGTCGACGACGTTGTCGGGCAGCATCGTGATCTTGTCGCCGGGCATGTAGACCGTCGAAAGACGGCTGCGCGCGATCGAATCGACGGTGTCGCCACGCGCGATGCCGAGCGCCGGCGCCGCGATATGCACGCCGATGCGCACGCGCCCGTCCGCCAGATGCTGCACGGAGAAGGCATCGTCGATTTCGGTGGTCGTCACGTCGTCGATGGAGAACGCTTCGACGTCCGCTTCGGGCAAGTCTTCGGGCAGCGGCGCGGGCTGCACGGAAGGGAAGCCGACGCCGTGCGGGAAGTACTCGGCGAGGAAACGCGCTTCGTGCAATTGACGCGCGGACGCAATGCCGCCGCATTCGAGCATGAGCCGCGCCTGCGAAATGCCGCGCGCCGCCGCCGCTGCTTCGAGCGCCTTGTATTCGATGGAGTTCTTGTCGGGCTTCGTCAGAAGGCCGATGGCCTTGTCCTTCAGCGCCTCGGGCAGCTTGCCGGCCTTCAGTTCTTCCTCGTAGCCCGCCTGCACGAGCGCCTGCTGACGCTTGCGCTCCAGCGACGCGAGCGCCATTTGCAACTGCTCCTGCGGCGCGCGCTGATACTGTCCGCGCCCCTTGCGGCGAAAGTACACTGGCGCGCCGTGCATGCGCAGCACCAGCGCGGCGCGCTCGCTCGGACCGAACTTGTCGCCGAAGTAGTCCGCGCCGAGCGCGGTGAACGGAAACTCTTCCTCGGGCGCGCATTCCCACAGAAAATCGAGGTCGATGTCCTGCGCAATGGCGTCGGCTTCCTGCATCAGATCGGCGGCGGCGGGCTTTTCG
This sequence comes from Caballeronia sp. LZ062, assembly GCF_031450785.1. Classification (NCBI taxonomy): domain Bacteria; kingdom Pseudomonadati; phylum Pseudomonadota; class Betaproteobacteria; order Burkholderiales; family Burkholderiaceae; genus Caballeronia; species Caballeronia sp. LZ062. The sequence goes on along the minus strand of NZ_JARTWB010000002.1, from coordinate 156,539 downwards.
AATTCGATCAGCACGTCTTTTGCGCGCACTTTTGCGCGGCGTCCGCCCGGCAATTCGACCTGGAACGCGTCGCCTTGTTTCGACAAGACCGAGCCGGCCTTGAAACTACCCGATTCCTCGAAGAAAACGTTCACTCAATACTCTCGTAAGACGGTGGACCGGACGCGGCATGCGCCGGTGGATGAATGAGGCGTCATGCCGCCGCGGGCGCGACGGCCGTGCGCGGCGACTGATCGCAGAAGGCGAGTACGTCGCCGAGATAGTCCGCGAAGTCGCTGATCGCGTGATTGCTGCCCTGAATCAACGTGGTGCGCACGCCGGGATAGCGCGCGAGCATCGTCCGGTAGTCGATGACTTCGTCGCCCGTCGCGGCAATCAGAAAGTAGCGCTCGGGCCGCGTGATGGAAGCGACGGTGAGCGCGCGCAGTTCGTCCAGATGGCGCGGCAACACGGTGATACTGCCGCCGCCGTGCCACAACGGCTGTTCGCCCAGGTACGCGCTCAAGTCCGATTGCGGCACCACGGCGGGATTGAGCAGCACCGCGCGCCAGCCGTGCTTTTCGGCGAGATAGGTCGCGTAGTAGCCGCCGAGCGAACTGCCAACGACGGTGACATCGTCCGACGCCGCCGTGCTCGCGATGGTTTCCGCCAGCGCAATCGCCTCGCGCGGCGACACGGGCAACACCGGGCACTGCCATTCGCTCAACCGGCCGAGTTCCGCGAGGCGCGCGCGCATCGCGCGGGCCTTGAACGATTGGGGTGACGAGCGAAAGCCGTGCAGGTAGAGGATCACGCGGGGCCTCGTGTCGTGGTGCCGGACTCACGCGCGGAAAGCGCATCCAGCAATTTCTGGTGCACGCCGCCGAAACCGCCGTTGCTCATCACGAGCACGTGGTCGCCGGGGCGCGCGACGGCGGTGACCGCCTTCACGAGCGGTTCGATTTCGTCGAACGCGTGCGCCTTGTCGCCGAGCGGAGACAGCGCCTCCGCCAGATTCCAGCCGAGCTTGTCGCGGCCTTCACGCGCGCCGTAGCCGAATACGAGGTCCGCACCGGCGAGGCTCGCGGGCAATTGCGCCTTCATCGTGCCGAGCTTCATGGTGTTCGAGCGCGGTTCGAGCACGGCGAGAATGCGCGCGTGACCCGAATCGCCAATGCGCGTGCGCAGTCCCGCCACCGTCGTTTCGATGGCGGTCGGATGGTGCGCGAAGTCGTCGTAGACCGTGACGCCTTCGACGCTGCCCTTCACTTCCATGCGCCGCTTGACGTTGCGGAAACTTGCAAGCGACTTCGCCGCTTGCGCTGCCGGCACGCCGACCGAGCGCGCCGCCGCGATGGCCGCGAGCGCGTTCATGCGATTGTGCTCGCCCTGCACTTGCCAGTCGACCACGCCCTGCCGCTCGCCTTGCCAGTAGACAGCGAACTGTTCGTCGACGGTCGCGCCGTCTTCGGCGGGCAGCGCCTGCCAGCCGCCCTCCACCCCGAAACGCTCGACGCCGGACCAGCATCCGCGCGACAGCACGCGCTCGAGCGCCGCCTCCCGCCCGTTTGTGACGATGCGGCCGACGCCCGGCACCGTTCGGACGAGATGATGAAATTGCGTCTCGATAGCGGCGAGATCCGGGAAGATATCGGCGTGATCGAATTCGAGATTGTTGAGCACCGCCGTGCGCGGGCGGTAGTGAACGAACTTCGAACGCTTGTCGAAGAACGCGGTGTCGTACTCGTCGGCTTCGATCACGAAGAAGCTCGAATCGGTCAGGCGCGCGGAAATGCCGAAATTGAGCGGCACACCGCCGATCAGAAAGCCCGGATTCATGCCGGCGTCTTCCAGCAGCCACGCGAGCATGGAACTCGTCGTGGTCTTGCCGTGCGTGCCCGCGACCGCCAGAACCCACTTGCCCGCAAGCACATGCTCGCCGAGCCATTGCGGACCGGACGTGTACGGCAGGCCGCGATCGAGAATGGCTTCCATCAGCGGATTGCCGCGCGACACCACATTGCCGACGACGAAGAGGTCCGGTGCAAGTTCGATCTGCTCGGCCCCGAAGCCCTCGATGAGTTCGATGCCTTGTGCTTCGAGCTGCGTGCTCATCGGCGGATAGACGCCGGCGTCGCAGCCTGTGACCTTGTGGCCGGCCTCGCGCGCCAGGACGGCGAGACCGCCCATGAAGGTGCCGCAGATGCCGATGATGTGGATGTGCATAAAGCGTGTCGCGCCGCGCGGGCGATGGAGTGCGGAAAACTGGAACGGCGCACCACGGAGAAAAGCCGTGCGGGAGTGCGCCCGGAGGCGCATATTGTAACCGAGCGCGCCCGCCGCCCTTACGCCGTGCCTGCCCCGCCGGGCGCTCAGGCGTTATCTAGTATGATGCCCCCATGGTTCGCAAATCACATATCGATCCGCAGCGCGTGCGCGAGGAAATCGCCATCGCGGCCGCGAGAATGATCGCCGAAGACGGTCTCGACTACTCCACCGCCAAGCGCAAGGCGGCGCGGCTCGTGGTCGGCGAGAGCAAGATCGGCGGCGAGTTCTTGCCCGACAACGATCAGATCGAAGAGGAAATCCGCGAATATCAGGCGATTTTCCAGAGCGACAGCCAGCCCGCCGTCCTGCGCCGCATGCGCGAGGTCGCGCTCGAATGGATGGAGCGCCTGAAGCCTTACGACCCGTACCTGACCGGCGCGGTGCTCAACGGCACGGCAGGCGAGCATTCGGATATCCATCTGCAATGCTTCTGCGACAACCCGAAGGAAGTCGCCATTTATCTGCTCAACGCCAACATTCAGTACGACGTCTCCGAGACGCGGCACTTCGCCGGGCGCGGCTATGTGGAGACGTTGAGCTTTCTGCATCGCTTGCGCGGCGAGGAACCGATCGGCGTTCACATCGCGTTGTACAGCACCGTCGATTTGCGCGGCGCGGTGCGTGCCGACGGGCGCGGCCGGCTGGCTCGCGCTAACGCCGCAGCCGTGCGTGCGCTGCTCGATCAATCCGACGACCCGGATCGCCCGCCGCTTTATATTGGCGAGTGAGTCGTCGAGACGCTTTCAATCTCCCTCATGAACAGCACACGTATCTTCGCGGCCCTGGCGGTCGCCATCGCCGCGACGGTCGGCGGCTTCTACGCGGGCCATCTTTTTACCGGCAACGATACCGAGGCGGCGACGCAGCCGAGCGGCAACGCCGTCGATCAGCTGTGGAAGACCACGCCGCCCGCTGCCTCGGGCACGTCTCAACCGCTCGCGGCGTACAAGGGCAAGCCGGTCGTCGTGAATTTCTGGGCGTCGTGGTGCGGACCGTGCGTGAAGGAGATGCCCACGCTTTCGGCGATGCAGCGCGAATATCAGAAGAAGGGCATTACGTTTATCGGGCTGGGCGTGGACAGCGAGAAGAACGTCAACGACTTCCTGAAAAAAGTGCCGGTGGATTATCCCGTCTACGTCACCGGCTTCGGCGGCGCGGACCTGGCGCGCAGCTTCGGCAACAACGCGGGCGGCCTGCCGTTCACCGTCGTTATCGACGCAAAAGGCGTCGTCCATTTGGCGAAGCTAGGCGAAGTGAACGAAGCGGAACTTCGCCATGCGCTCGACGCGCTGTAAAAATTCGCTGCGGATTCGCTTACCGTTCGCATAAGTAAGCAGCAACTTAGCGCAGCTTTGCTGTAAGTTCGCGGTTTGCCTGCGATAATGACGCATTGCGAGCCCGGACGCGCGCGGTCCGGCGTGCTGTAAAACTAGACAAAATTCTCTAAACGGCGCTAAAGTGCGCCGAATTCCGCACAACCCGAAGCGACCATGACCACTCCGCCGGTGCCGCAAGGCCACGTAGCCGCCCATTCAGCCGCCAGCAAAAGCGGCGTCTGCAGCGGCGCGCCGGACGGGAACGGTCGCTGCGCTGCCGATTTCGCCGCAGGCGCGTTGCGCCGCGCCTCTGCGTGCTCCGGACGATTCATCGCCCCGGCACGTGGCTGACGCCCAGAACACCCACAAATCAAGTCAAGCACCGGGCAGTCCCGGTCTCCAAGTATTGAAAGGGGATTTTTCGATGGACCTTCGTAAACTGAAAACGCTGATCGACCTCGTCTCGGAATCCGGCATCTCGGAGCTGGAAGTGACGGAGGGCGAAGGCAAGGTTCGCATCGTCAAGAACGCGGCGCCCGTCTACATGCAGGCTCCGCAGCAATACGCGCCGCAAGCGCAGGCGCAAGCCGCGCCGAGCTTCGCCGCATCGGGCGATGCGGGTGCGAGCGCAGGCGCCGCCGCGCCGGCCGCCGCGCCGCAAGGTCACGTCGTCACCTCGCCGATGGTGGGTTCGTTCTACCGCGCGCCGTCGCCGGGCGCCGATCCTTTCGTGCAGGTCGGCGATACGGTCAAGGAAGGCCAGACGCTGTGCATCATCGAAGCCATGAAGCTCCTGAACGAAATCGAATCGGACAAGTCCGGCGTCGTGAAGGAAATTCTTGTCGAGAACGGTCAGGCGGTCGAGTACGGCCAGCCGCTCTTCGTGATCGGCGACTAAGCGCGTCGGGCCGTGCGCCGGACGCATCGCTCCGGTTCGCCCGGCTTAACCGCGCCGGCGCACGCCATCCGCAAGCATCCGGAGGCGCGCGCCGCCGATTCGAATCCCGAGGGCCGCTCGCGCGTGCCCGTTGATGAGCCGACCCACTGCCATGTTTGAAAAAATCCTCATTGCGAACCGCGGCGAAATCGCGCTTCGCATCCAGCGCGCGTGCCGCGAACTGGGCGTCAAGACAGTCGTCGTCTATTCAGAAGCCGACAAGGAAGCGAAGTACGTGAAGCTCGCCGACGAAGCCGTCTGTATCGGACCGGCGCCGTCGAACCTGTCGTATCTGAACATGCCCGCGCTCATCAGCGCGGCCGAAGTCACCGACGCCGAAGCCATCCATCCCGGCTACGGCTTTCTTTCCGAGAACGCGGATTTCGCCGAGCGCGTCGAGCAATCGGGCTTCACGTTCATCGGCCCGCGCCCGGAGACCATTCGCCTGATGGGCGACAAGGTCACGGCCAAGCAGACCATGATCAAGACCGGCGTGCCGTGCGTGCCGGGTTCGGAAGGCGCGTTGCCGGAAGATCCGAAGGAGATCGTGAAAATTGCGCGCGCGGTCGGCTATCCCGTCATCATCAAGGCGGCGGGCGGCGGCGGCGGACGCGGCATGCGCGTGGTCCACACGGAAGCGGCGCTCGTTAATGCCGTGAACATGACGCGCGAAGAAGCGGGACGCGCATTCGGCAATCCGCAGGTCTACATGGAGAAATTCCTGGAGAACCCGCGGCATATCGAAATTCAGGTGCTGTCGGATTCGTTCCGCAACGCGCTGTGGCTCGGCGAGCGAGACTGCTCCATGCAGCGCCGCCACCAGAAGGTGGTCGAAGAAGCGCCGGCGCCTGGCATCGCGCGGCGTCTGATCGACCGCATCGGCGACCGCTGCGCCGAAGCGTGCAAGAAGATGGGCTATCTGGGCGCGGGCACGTTCGAATTCCTGTACGAAAACAACGAGTTCTACTTCATCGAAATGAACACGCGCGTGCAGGTCGAGCATCCGGTGACGGAGCTGATCACGGGCGTCGATATCGTGCAGGAGCAGATCCGCATTGCGGCGGGCGAGAAGCTCACGCTGCGTCAGAAGGACATCCAGTTCCGCGGCCACGCCATCGAATGCCGCATCAACGCGGAAGACCCGTTCAAGTTCACGCCGTCGCCGGGACGCATCACGTCGTGGCACGCGGCGGGCGGCCCGGGCATCCGCGTCGATTCGCACGCGTACAACGGCTATTTCGTCCCGCCGAACTACGATTCGATGATCGGCAAGCTGATTTCCTACGGCGCGACGCGCGAACAGGCGATCAACCGCATGCGTATCGCGTTGTCGGAGATGGTCGTGGAAGGCATCTCGACCAACATTCCGCTGCACCGCGAACTGATGATCGACGCGAAGTTCGTCGAAGGCGGCACGAGCATCCACTACCTCGAAAACAAGCTCGCCGCGCGTCAGGCGGCGGTGGCCGAAGAGTCGTAAAGCGCCTTGGCAGAGACACGAGCATGAGTTACCGGGAACTGATCGCCGAGCTGGACCGCGAACACGCGGAGGCGCTGTCGGATGCGCTGTTGGAGATGGGCGCGCTCTCGGTGTCCGTCGAGGATGCCGACGCCGACACGCCCGACGAGCAGCCGCTCTTCGGCGAGCCCGGGCTCACGCCCGAGCGCAGCGCGTGGAAGCGTTCGCGCGTGGTCGCGCTGCTCGCCGAGGACGCGGACCCGGCCGTGCTGCTCGCCGCGGCGTCCAACGATATCGGCCTGAAAGCGACGCCCGCGTTCTCCGTGCGCGAAGTCGAAGAGCAGGACTGGGTGCGTCTGACGCAGGCGCAGTTCGATCCGATTCAGATCGGCGAGCGCATCTGGGTCGTGCCGTCCTGGCACGACGCGCCCGATCCCGACGCCCTCGTGCTTGAGCTCGATCCCGGCCTCGCGTTCGGCACGGGCAGCCATCCGACCACGCGCCTGTGCATGGAATGGCTGGAGCAATCGGTGAAGCCGGGGCAGTCGTTGCTGGACTACGGCTGCGGCTCGGGCATCCTCGCCATTCTTGCGAAAAAGTGCGGCGCGAATCCGGTCTATGGCATCGACATCGATCCGCAAGCGGTCGAGTCCGCGCGCCAGAACAGCGAGCGTAATCGCGCGGACGTCACATACGGCCTGCCCGACGATTGCCCCGCCGGCGAATTCGACATCGTGGTCGCCAATATTCTCTCGAATCCGCTCAAGCTCATGGCCTCGATGCTCGCCGCGAAGGTGAAGCCGGGCGGGCGGCTTGCGCTGTCGGGCATCCTCGCGCGCCAGGCCGACGAGGTCGCGGCGGTGTATGCGAAGTGGATCGATATCGGCGTCTGGCGCGAGCACGAAGGCTGGGTGTGCCTTGCCGGAACGCGGCGCGAAAGCCTTTAGAATAGCGCCATCATCACCGTTTCGGCCGCGAGGCCGCTGGCACTTTCCACTGGCACTTCCTATGGCGCTGGCTACCCGCTGCCCACACTGCGAAACCGTATTCAAGCTCGATCCGCATCTGCTCGCGCCGCATGACGGGCGGGTGCGGTGCGGCCATTGTCAGGAAGTGTTCGACGCGGCGCATCATCGGTTCGAACTGCCGGACGAGTCAGCCGAGCCAGACGAAGCGCAGCACGCCGCGCTGATCGACGATGAAGTCGCGGTCGGTCCTTCGACGTTCTCATCGTCGAAGAAGGAAGCACCGCACGTGCCGCCCACGTTGGCGGTGCCGCGCCAACTGGATCTCGGAAAGCAGTCCACCGCCAAGCCGTTTCCGCCGCCCAGGGCCAAAGAAGACAGCGATCCCACCGTGCAAGCGAGCGCGCCGGCGTTCGCGGGTGCGTCCATGCAATCGCCGCCCGAGCGCAAGGTTCCGCGCAAGGACGCCGCGAACGAACCGGACGCCGAGCCTGTCGCCAAACCGGTTCCGCTCGGCCGGACCAAGCCGGTCGCAGTGTCGGATGCGCCGCTGAACGACGACACGCAAGCGCCGCCGCCCAGAGCGCAGACACCGAAGCGCCCTGAACCCGCATTGCCGCCCTCGCGTTTCGTCGATCCGCTCGACGACCGTGCGGAACCTTTTATCGGCCCCGCACAGAAGCGGCCCGAACCGCCGCGCGCGCGGCCTGCCCCTGCCCCTTCCGCCCCCGCGCAAGAATGGGACGAAGACGAGCCCGGCTTCGACGGGAGGACGGCGCGCTCGGGCACCGCCGCACACGCGCCGAGCGCCAACGAAGCGTTTCCGGTCACGCGCGAGCCGCGCATCGACATCCCGCAACCGGCCAAGCCAGCGCGCAAGGGCTTGCGTGCGCTCGGCGTCGTCGCGGCGGTGTTGCTCGTGCTGCTGCTCTTGATCCAGCTCGCGTGGTGGCAACGCGAAACGGTCATGGTCTACGTCCCCGGCTCGCACGCTTTCTACGTCAATATCTGCGACGAAATCGGCTGCACCATCTCGCCGCCGCGTTACATCTCCGGGTTGCAGATCGAGAGCTCCGGTTTGCGTCAGGTGGACGGCCCGCACAAGCTCGAACTGAAGCTCATGCTGCGCAACCGGTCGGACGTCGCGCTCGCCTATCCTGCACTCGAACTCACGCTGCTCGACGACAAGAGCGACGTCGCCATCCGCCGCGTGCTGTGGCCGCAGGATTACGCGCGACCGGGTACGATATTCGCCATCGGCCTTCCGCCGCAAAGCGCGCAACCGGTCGTCGTCCGGCTCGATACGGGCGACGCCGTCGCCGCGAATTACAGGGTGCAAGTCTTCTATCCGTGACCGGATGGTCGCGCAAGCACCCGGCTTTCACGACGCGGCCCGGCAGCATCTCGCCGGGCGCGCAGTTCCCGTCAGCATCTGACACATCCTCTGGAGCGCAACATGAGTCAAGTTACCCTCGGCGGCAACCCGATCGAAGTCAGCGGCACGTTCCCGAGCGAAGGACAGCAAGCCCCCGCGTTCACGCTCGTCGGCGCGGACCTCGGCGACATCACGCTCGCGAGCTTCGCGGGCAAACGCAAGGTGCTGAACATCGTCCCGAGCCTCGACACGCCGACGTGCGCCACGTCGACGCGCAAGTTCAACGAATCGGCTGGCAAGCTGGACAACACGGTCGTGCTCGTCGTCTCCGGCGACCTGCCGTTCGCGGCCAAGCGGTTCTGCACGACCGAAGGCCTGGCCAACGTAGTGACGGCATCGACGTTCCGCGGCCACGAATTCGCGCAGTCCTACGGCGTGGACGTGACGAGCGGCCCGCTCAAGGGTCTGACCGCGCGCGCGGTCGTCGTGCTGGACGAAAACGACAAGGTGCTGCACGCCGAACTCGTGCCGGAAATCAAGAACGAGCCGAACTACGATTCGGCGCTCGCCGCACTGAAGTAAAGTGCATGGACGGACCGCTTCGGCGGTCCGCGCATACGGGGCGCGGCGGTCCTTGCGTTCGACCAGTGCCCACGCCGCCGCGCGCCGTATGCGCCACCTTTTCCTCGCGCCTCATTAACAAAGGACGTTCGCCTTGGCTACGCTCATCTGCGGCTCGCTCGCCTACGACAACATCATGACCTTCCAAGGCCGCTTCGGCGACCACATCCTGCCGGACCAGGTGCACATGCTGAACATCAGCTTCCTGGTGCCGACGATGCGGCGCAACTTCGGCGGCTGCGCGGGCAACATCGCGTATGCGCTGAAGCTGCTCGGCGGCGATGCGAAGATCATGGCGACGCTCGGCGAAGCGGACGCGCAGCTCTACATCGACCGGCTCGATATGCTCGGGCTGTCGAAGGAGTATGTGCGAGTGCTGCCCGGGCAGCACTCGGCGCAATGCTTCATCACGACCGATCTGGCGAACAATCAGATCACCGCCTTCCACCCCGGCGCGATGATGGAATCGCACCTGAACCGCGCCGACGAAGCGCAGGGCATCACGCTCGGCATCGTGGCGCCGGACGGCGCGGATGGCATGCGCGAACACGCCAAACAGTTCGCGGCGGCGGGCGTGCCGTTCATCTTCGATCCGGGTCAGGGTTTGCCTATCCTCGAAGGTGTAGAGCTTTGTCGCATGATTGAACTCGCCACATACGTGACGGTCAACGACTACGAAGCCAAGCTGTTGAGCAACAAGACCGGATGGTCGATCGAAGACATCAAGAGCCGGGTCGACGCGCTGATCGTCACGCGTGGCGAACACGGCGCGCAGATCTATCATGATGATGGCGTCATGGACGTGCCGGCCGTCAAAGCGCGGCAGGTCGTGGACCCGACCGGCTGCGGCGACGCATTTCGCGGCGGCCTGTTGTACGGCATCGAGAACAAGCTTGGCTGGGAAAAGACGGGGCGTCTCGCGAGTCTGATGGGTGCGTTGAAGATCGAGCATCAGGGCCCGCAAACTTATGCGCCGACGCGCGCCGAAATCGAAGAACGTTTCAAGCAGGCTTTCGGAAGCAGCCTGTCGTGATCGAGTGGACGAAGGGAGTAAAGCAATGAAAACGGTAAGTCGCATGGTGCTGGCAGCATCGCTCATCGGCTCAGTCGCGCTGACGGGCTGCGCCTACAACAGCAGTTCGCCCGACGTCTACACGGCGTCGCAGGCGCAGCGCGAGGAAACGGTGCGCATGGCGACCGTCGAAAGCGTGCGGGGCGTGAAGATCAGCTCCAACAACGGCCAGCCGACCGGCCTCGGCGCCATCGGCGGCGGCGCGCTCGGCGGCGTCGCGGCGGGCAGCGCAATCGGCGGCGGTAACGGGTCGATCATCGCGGGGATCATCGGCGGGCTGGCCGGCGCAGTCGCGGGCAACGCCGTGGAGAACAGCGTCTCGACGAAGAACGGGCTGGAGATCACCGTGCGTCTGGACAACGGCGATCTGCGCGCCATCACCCAGACGTCGAATGGCGAAGTGTTCCAGGCGGGCGAGCGTGTACGACTGCTGTCGAGCGGCGGCGTAACGCGCGTGACGCACTAAGTTCGTCTGAAGTATTCGACTGGGAAATCGCAACCAGCCTGCGGTTGCCCGAAGAAGCGCATGCATCGAAAGAGGCATGCGCTTTTTTCGTTCGTCGGGCGCTGCGAGTACCGCGCGAACTTGCTTCGGGCGCCGAAGCGAGAAACCCGCCGCCGGGCATGACCGGCGACGGGTCGAGGCCGGGTAGGCCTACCCGGTCGTAAGGCACATCGAGGTGTGCCGCGGTGCTTCGAACTGCTGTTGCCGCGACTTACGGACGGCTGCCCGTCGGGAACGGCCATGCTGCTGCCGGGTTCAACGCCGTCTTGACTGCCGTGGCCGGAGCCGCCGGAGCGGGCGTCGACACGGTCGTAGCCGTCGTTGCGGGAGCGGCAGCGGTCGTCTTCTTTGCAGCAGCAGCCTTCTTGGCCGGCGCCTTCTTTGCAGCAGGCTCGGCTTTCTTCGCTGCGGGAGCAGGCGCGGAAGCGGCAGGCGCAGCCGGGGCAGCGGCGGTTTTCGCCGACGCCTTCTTCGCAGGAGCCTTCTTCGCGGCAGCCTTCTTCGCGGGCGCTTTCTTCGCAGCGGCCTTCTTCGCCGCCGCCTTCTTCGCGGGCGCCTTCTTGGCGGCAGCCTTCTTCGCAGGCGCCTTCTTCGCGGCGGCCTTCTTGGCAGGCGCCTTCTTCGCGGCGGCCTTCTTCGTGGCTACCTTCTTGGTGGCGACTTTCTTCGCTGCGGCTTTTTTCGCGGGCGCCTTCTTGGCCGCTACCTTCTTCGTGGCGACCTTCTTCGCTGCTGCCTTCTTGGCCGGTGCAGCCTTCTTCGCCGCAACCTTCTTCACTGCGACTTTCTTGGCCGCGACCTTCTTCGTGGCGACCTTCTTCGCTGCTACCTTCTTTGCCGGTGCGGCGGCCTTCTTGGCGGGGGCTTTCTTTGCTGCAGCCTTTTTCGCGGCGGGTTTCTTCTTGGCAACTGCCATGGTTTTTCTCCTTCAGGTTTTCAGATGAGAGTCAGTTCAAACAACACCCTTCGTCAAAACCCGCTTCTTCGCGTGGAGGCTCTCAGGGCACACGCTACGAAGCGGATTATTCATCGGCGTACGCTGATCCCACCTGCTTACGCTAATGAATACGGCAAGGCGCGCCGTGCCCCGAGGCACCGCGCGCCAAATTGAGTCAGCGCCCATACACGGCGCCGGCCATCGCTTGATCGAGCCAGCGAGCTTGTCGCCGGCATTTTCCGGGGGGAAGTTTGCCCATCCCATTGAAGGGAACGCAAAACGCCTGTCTTTCAATCGAACCACTCGGTCCGTCAAGTCAGTAGGCGCACTTTGCATCAGGCGACCGTTCTCCTAAACCTTGTCGGCGGCGCGCGCGCAATGATGCACGCTGCTGCCCAGCCGTCCCATCGATTTCGTCTGCAACACGTCCTGGGCTTGTTGTTATTCCCAGGTCAGCGCGCCGCCGGTTTGATACTCAATCACGCGTGTCTCGAAGAAGTTGCGTTCTTTCTTCAAGTCGATCATTTCGCTCATCCACGGGAACGGGTTTTCCTCGTTCGGGTAGAGCGGGTCCAGGCCGATCTGCTGGCAACGCCGATTGCAGATGAACCGCAAGTAGCTCTTGAACATCGACGCGTTCAGGCCGAGAACCCCGCGCGGCATGGTGTCTTCAGCGTAGCGATATTCAAGATCGACAGCCTGCTTGAAGAGTTCGCGAATCTCCGCCTTGAATTCGGCGGTCCACAGTTGCGGCTCTTCCAGCTTGATCTGGTTGATGAGGTCGATGCCGAAGTTGCAGTGCATCGATTCATCGCGGAGGATGTACTGATACTGCTCCGCCGCGCCCGTCATCTTGTTCTGGCGACCCAGCGCCAGAATCTGCGTGAAGCCTACATAGAAGAAAAGTCCTTCCATGATGCAGGCGAACACGATCAACGACTTGAGCAATTTCTGGTCCGCTTCCAGCGTGCCGGTGGTGAAGGCCGGGTCGGTCAACGTCTGGATGAACGGGATCAGGAACTCGTCCTTGTCACGGATCGACTTGACCTCGTGATACGCGTTGAAGATCTCGCTTTCGTCGAGGCCGAGCGATTCGACGATGTACTGATACGCATGCGTGTGGATCGCCTCTTCGAACGCCTGGCGCAGCAGGAACTGGCGGCACTCCGGAGCGGTGATGTGGCGATACGTGCCGAGCACGATGTTGTTCGCGGCGAGCGAGTCGGCCGTGACGAAGAAGCCGAGGTTGCGCTTGACGATGCGGCGCTCGTCGTCGGACAGACCGTTCGGGTCTTTCCACAGGGCGATGTCGCGCGACATGTTCACTTCCTGCGGCATCCAGTGATTCGCGCAGCCGGCGAGGTACTTCTCCCACGCCCACTTGTACTTGAACGGCACGAGCTGGTTGACGTCGGTCTTGCCGTTGATGATGCGCTTGTCGGCGACGTTGACGCGCGCTTCGCTCTGCGCGGCGATGGCGCCAGCGGAAGGCGTGGCGGCTGCGGGAGGCACGAAGCCATCCGAGAAGATGTTCTGCGCCTGAGCAGTCTGATGGGCGGCTTGATGATCGAACGATTGAGCAGCATGCGCTGCGCTCTGCGTACCGAAAGCCGTGCCTTGAGCGTTGCGCAACGTGTTGTGTTGCGAACCGCTCGACGGAGTTACGGCAGTGGTCTCGTCATCCCAGTTGAGCATAAATTCTCACCATCAATTTAGATCGGTTTGTACCATCTTTTCATGAGCGATAAAAGAGCTTGCTCATGAAAATTCTCGTTTTCTAGCGATTTGGATTCAGCGTTGCTACCTGCATACAACACTTGGCTCTGCGCATCGTGTTCGATGTGTGATGCGAGCATGAGAGAGACGTGTGTGAAGCGGTCCTCATCGACTCTCTTCAAGCGTTGCAATGCGTGATCGGACTGCGTTGCTTCAATGCTTCGATCGATGCTTCCATCGATGCTTCGATGCCGTGATGCGAAGGCTTGCGACTGCCCGCGATGATCGACCGACGCGAGCGCCGTTGATCGAATGCGATGCAAGGCAAGCGAAGATGAAAGCGCGTGCTCTTTTGACGTCGCTCCATCACGCTTGGGGTCCTGAGCGATGTCTCGTTGCTGCCTTCGCGCGCTTCGAATTCGTTGCGGAAGTTTAGCATTCGCCGCCCGGCTTTACCACAATATATTGTGCCCTCGCCGGCCCCGCTCTACTACCTATAGCGGGCGCCGTCAACGCCTCAATGGGTCGAGCAACGCGCGCAGATTGTTGTGATCGATCTCGTGCATGAGCGCAAGCAGCGCACCCAGCTTGCCTTGAGGAAAACCCTCACGCGCGAACCACGCGAGATAGTGACCGGGGAGGTCGGCGATGAGCCGGTCCTTGTACTTGCCGTATGGCATCGTCTGCGTCACGAGACGCTGCAGGTCTTGCGGGTCCATCTCTCTTCACTCCATGAGCATGTTCGTTGCATCGCATAGCAGCCGGCGCGCAATCGCGCGTGCTTCACATCGGTGCCATAATCGCCGCTCTTGCCGCCATGACTGATCGCATTCTCTGATGCCGCTCGCCGTCAAAGCTTTCATTGCCCCTCTCATCGTCGCGTGTGCGATGTTCATGGAAAGCGTCGACGCCAACGTCATCGTCACTGCGATTCCCGAAATGGCGCGCGCCTTCGGCCGCGATCCCGTCACACTCAAGATTGCCGTCACCAGTTACGTGCTCGGCTTGGGCGTCTTTATTCCCATCTGCGGCTGGGTGGCCGATCGCTTCGGCGCACGCGCCGTCTTTCGCGCGGCCATCGGCGTGTTCGTTGCCGGCTCGCTGCTGTGCGCGGCATCCACATCGCTCGGGCCGTTCACCGTCGCGCGTTTCATTCAGGGCGTGGGCGGCGCGATGATGGTACCGGTTGGCCGCATCATCATCTTCCGTTCGGTGCGCCGCTCGGAGTTCATTCGCGCGATGAACTACCTCTCCGTTCCCGCGATGCTCGGCCCGGCCGCCGGCCCGCTGCTCGGCGGCTTCATCACGACGTATCTGCACTGGCGGCTGATCTTCTTCATCAACATTCCGATCGGCATCGCGGGCATCTACCTGACCAATCGATACATCGCCGACTCCCGCGAAGAACATCCGGGCCGGCTCGACTGGCTCGGCTTCTTTCTCTCGGCGGGCGCGGGCGTGTTGCTGCTGCTCGGGCTTTCGCTCGTCGGCGGTGAACTGGTGCCGCAGAGCGTCGCCTTCGCGATGTGTGCGCTCGGCGCGCTGATGGTCGCGCTCTACTGCGTGTACGCGCGCCGTGCCGAGCGGCCGCTGCTCGACCTGCGCTTCTTTCGCGTGCCGACGTTTCAGGCGAGCGTCCTGGGCGGCTCGCTCTTTCGCATTGGCCTCGGTGCCGTGCCGTTCCTCTTGCCGCTCGCGTTGCAGGAAGGTCTCGGCATGACGGCGTTCAAGTCCGGCGCGATCACGTGTGCATCGGCGTTCGGCGGCATGTTCATGCGCTCGCTTGCATCGCGCGTGCTGCATCGATTCGGCTTCCGGCAGACGCTTCTCTTCAACGCGGCGCTCTCTGGCTTGGCGATTGCGGCATGCGGCACGTTCTTTCCCGGCACGCCGACTTGGGTGATCTGGACAGTCGTGCTGCTCGGCGGCTTCTTTCCGGCGCTGCAGTTCACGAGCCTCAATTCGCTCGCTTACGCGGAGATCGAAACGCGCGATGTCGGTCGGGCGACGAGTCTTGCCAGCTTCGTGCAGCAGGTGTCGCTCGGGCTTGGTGTCACGGTCGCGGGGATTACGCTTGATGTTTCGCAATATCTCAATGGTCACGCCAGCGTGCGGTGGTCGGACTTCTGGCCTGCTTTTGTTGTCGTTGGGTTGTTCTCGTTTTTCTCCATGCCGGTTACGGCTCGGTTGGCGCGGGATGCGGGCGTTGAGATTTCTCGCGGGACGCGGGGGTAAGGTTCTCTTTGTTTTTGCCTACCGGCGGTGTTTCTTGTGCTTCGCGCTTCCTTCCTGCTGCTCCTTCCGCGTCGTTGATCCTGCTCGTCGTGGAACTTAATTTCGTGTCGGTCGATTGGCGTTGCCCCTCCCCGGGGCGAGGGTCACTTTCTTTGCTGCTGCAAAGAAAGTAACCAAAGAAAGCAGCTTTTTTTGGCCCGAAGCAGCAAGAGACTTGTCACTTCGCAGACATGCGGTGGCGCTACTTGAATTGGCAGCCTTGAATCACTCTCCACGCCCGCTGAGCGCCACGTCCTCCGAGCCCCACGGCTCGACAAAACCATGCGCGCGGCTTTACGCTTCGCCTCCGGCAAGTGGTAGTCGGTAGCGCATTGATAAGTTCCTGCACGCACCGGTGCGCATCTAGCCCCCATGTCGCGCCCCAAAGTTTGGTTCATACACAGGGCCCACGCATGCAAACCCTGGGTGTTGAGGAGCCAAGGGGCTCGGAGGACGTGGCGCTCAGCGGGCGTGGAAGGTGATTCAGGGTTGGTTCAAACTGAGTGCCAATGTCGTTTTGCGGAGTGCTTCGTCATTTAGACCGCGGGCGAAAAAGCTGCTTTCTTTGGTTACTTTCTTTGCAGCAGCAAAGAAAGTGACCCCCGCCCCGGGGAGGGGCAACGCTAATAGACCGACGCGAATACAAGTTCCACGACAAAACAAGCCAACAAAAAAGCAAAAAGCCGGCACCGAGGACCACCTCAGCACCGGCCTTCGCCAAGAGCAAAACCCTATTCAGGCGCCAGCGAAAGAACTCACTGACATGCCTCACACTCGTCGAACCCCGGATCGCCCGGACGCATCATGCAGACGGGCCCGTCGGCTTCCGGCTCAGCAGCCGCCGCGACCGCAGGCGCTGCAGCAGCAGCATTGAAACCACCACCCACGCCGCCGGCAGCAGACGAAGCACCGCCCGACGACACACCGAAGCCACCGCCAGCACCGGAGCCGCCGTCACCCGACGGCACCGCGTTCAACGCGCCGTGCGCCACGGTCGACTTCTCGACGTGCGTCGCCGCCATCGTGCGGAGGTAATACGTCGTCTTGAGGCCGCGCAGCCACGCGAGCTTGTACACCTCGTCGAGCTTCTTGCCCGACGCGCCCCCCATGTAGATGTTCAGCGACTGCGCCTGGTCGATCCACTTCTGACGGCGCGACGCCGCTTCCACCAGCCACTTCGGATCGACTTCAAATGCCGTCGCATAGATCGCGCGCAGGTCGGCCGGAACGCGGTCGATGCGCGAGAGCGTGCCGTCGAAGTACTTCAGGTCCGACACCATCACTTCGTCCCACAGGCCGCGCGCCTTCAGATCACGCACGAGGTAGTCGTTGACCACCGTGAATTCGCCAGACAGATTCGACTTCACGTACAGGTTCTGGAACGTCGGCTCGATACACGCCGAGACGCCGATGATGTTCGAGATCGTCGCCGTCGGCGCAATCGCCACGCAGTTCGAGTTGCGCATGCCGTGCGTCGCGATGCGCGAACGCAGCGTCGACCAGTCCATCGACTCGGACGTGTCCACTTCCACGTAACCGCCGCGCGCTTCGGCCAAGAGCTTCACCGTGTCTTGCGGGAGGATGCCGCGATCCCACAACGAGCCGCGATAGCTCGAATAACGGCCGCGCTCTTCCGCCAGTTCCGTCGACGCGTAGTAAGCGTAGTAGCACACGGCTTCCATCGAACGATCCGCGAATTCCACCGCTTCCTGCGACGCATACGGCGTGCGCAGCAAGTGCAGGCAGTCCTGGAAGCCCATGATGCCCATACCCACCGGACGATGCTTCAGATTCGAATTGCGCGCCTTCGGCACCGCGTAGTAGTTGATGTCGATCACGTTGTCGAGCATGCGCATTGCAACGCTGATGGTGCGCTTCAACTTCGCGTGATCCAGCGCGAGCGTGCCGTCGGCCTGCTTCGTCAGGTGCGCGACGAGGTTCACCGAGCCGAGATTACACACGGCGATTTCCGTGTCGCTCGTATTCAGCGTGATTTCCGTGCACAGGTTCGACGAATGCACGACGCCCACGTGCTGCTGCGGCGAACGCACGTTGCACGGGTCCTTGAACGTGATCCACGGATGGCCCGTTTCGAACAGCATGCCGAGCATCTTGCGCCACAAGTGCTGCGCCGGAACCTTCTTGAAAAGCTTGATCTCGCCGCGCGCGGCTTTCTCTTCATAAGCGACGTACGCCTTCTCGAAGTCCGCGCCGAACAGATCATGCAGGTCCGGACACGTGGACGGCGAGAAGAGCGTCCACTCGCCGCCTTCCATCACGCGCTTCATGAACAGGTCGGGAATCCAGTTCGCCGTGTTCATGTCGTGCGTGCGGCGGCGGTCGTCGCCCGTGTTCTTGCGCAGTTCCAGGAATTCTTCGATGTCGAGGTGCCACGTCTCGAGGTACGCGCACACCGCGCCCTTGCGCTTGCCGCCCTGATTCACCGCGACGGCCGTGTCGTTCACCACCTTCAGGAACGGCACGACGCCTTGCGACTTGCCGTTCGTGCCCTTGATATGCGAACCGAGCGCGCGCACGCGCGTCCAGTCGTTGCCGAGGCCGCCCGCGAACTTCGAGAGCAGCGCGTTTTCCTTGAGCGCCTCGTAGATGCCGTCGAGGTCGTCGGCCACCGTCGTCAGATAGCACGACGAAAGCTGCGAGCGATGCGTGCCCGAGTTGAAGAGCGTCGGCGTCGAGGACATGAAGTCGAACGACGACAGCACGTTGTAGAACTCGATGGCGCGCGCTTCGCGGTCGATTTCGTTCAGCGACAGACCCATCGCGACGCGCATGAAGAACGCCTGCGGCAACTCGATGCGCGTGCCCTCGACGTGCAGGAAGTAGCGGTCGTACAGCGTTTGCAGGCCGAGGTAGCCGAACTGCAGGTCGCGGTTCGCGTCGAGCGCGGCGCCGAGACGCTTCAGGTCGAACTGCTGCAGCTTGTCGTCCAGCAGGCCGGCTTCCACGCCGCGCTTGATGAACTGCGGGAAGTACTCGGCGTAACGCTCGCCCATTTCGGCTTGCGTGACTTCGCCTTCGAGAATTTCGCGGCGGATCGTGTGCAACAGGATGCGCGCGGTGACCTGGCTGTACGCCGGGTCTTTCTCGATCATCGTGCGCGCGGCGAGAATGGCCGAGTCGTAGACCTGATTCATCGGCACGCCGTCGTACAGGTTCTTCACCGTTTCCGCGACGATCGGATCAGCCGAGACGGCATCGCCCAGATTCGCGCAGGCGGAGACAATCAGCGCCTTCAGCGCGTCGAGATCGAGCGGGCGCGTGATGCCGTTGTCCGTCACGTTGATGACGCCTTCATGCGTCTTCGCGTTCTGCGCGTGGCCGCGGTCCTGCTCGCGCTGCTGCGTGCGCTTCTCGCGATACAGCACGTAGGCGCGCGCCACGTTGTGCTCGCCACCGCGCATCAGCGCGAGTTCGACCTGATCCTGAATGTCTTCGATATGGAACGTGCCGCCGTGCGGACGGCTGCGCAACAGCGCGCGCACGACCGCCTGCGTGAGTTGCTCGACCTGCTCGCGCACGCGAGCGGACGCCGCGCCCTGGCCGCCGTTCACGGCGATGAACGCCTTCGTCACGGCGATCGCGATCTTGGACGGCTCGAACGACACCACGCTTCCGTTGCGACGGATGACCTTATAGTCGGCATACGTCGTGTTCGACGCGGGCGATTGCGCGCCCTGAACGTGCGACCCGCCAGCATGCTGTGCGGATGCGCCTTCGTAGGAAGTCGTGGCGTTGTCGGTGGTTTGCATGTGCAAAACTCCTGGTGTTCGAATGGTGCGGATGATCCGCGGATTTATCACTTATGCCGCGTGCGTCGCCTCATGAGACGCGCGTCGCGGTGTTTTGGCGGCAAGCCGGGCTGTGAAGACAGCAGGCCTTGAACACGAGTCGCGGCGATGGCGGCCCGCACTCTTATGGCGTCGCGTGCGGTGCCCGCGTTGGCGCGCGGTGTCGGTCGACGCAACTCGCGTTCACTTGCATGCTTCTTCACGGTGCTGCTTTGCTGGCGCTCGATGCGCGCCGGTTTCGTGACCGAGAACCGCCTGCGCACCGCCCCGAGCCAGCGAAACTTCTGATACGCCGGAAAGCCGGCGGCGCCGGCTTTTGGGAGCGGGCGCCGCCTCTACAACACAAGATATAGTGCAAAGTACGTCTTTCGGCACCAAGTATAGTGGAACTTGCCGTGGTCTCAAAAAGGTTTATTTGCTTCGGAAGCGGTCGGGCGGGGTTGACTTTTGCGGCGCCGAAGCGCGGCAAGGACTCCGGCGCGAAGCTGTTGCGTCGCAGCGAGAAAGAGCTTGTGCGGTGATCCGATGCTGCGGAAAGGGAATGGACGATGCCGGGATCGCGCGGCGCGGCCAGTCGCAGAACGCGACCGGCCGCGTCCTGCGGCCGGGCGCGATGTCGGAGTGGCCGGCGGCGGCGTCGATTCGGTATCGCGTATCGCGTATCGCGTATCGCGTATCGCGTCATGATGATTCGCGCGAGCGCGGCGAGCGCCGGCGTCCTCGTGTCGCGACCGCTGGGACGCGCCGCCTGACGCCGGGGCGCTCAACGCAGCGCAACGCTGTCTCCCAACGCCTATTGATTCCCACGTGGGCATATGTATGCGTCGATGATCGCATCACGCGCAGGCGGCGCAATCACCTAGCGTCGCGACCGCTGGTACGCCCTGCCTGACGCCGAGGCGCTCAACGCAGCGCAACGCTGTCCCGCAACGACTATTGGTTCACACCTGGGCGTATGCACGCGTCGATGGTCGCACCGCGTGCAGCCAGCGCAATCACCTAGCGTCGCGACCACTCGGACGCGCCGCATGACGGCGCGCGTGCTCCGCGCAGCAGAACTGCTGTCCCGCCGCGACTATCGATTCGCTGGTCGGCGTATGCACGCCGCACTGCGCGCATCGGACGAGCGGATCGGCGAGTTGCGGCGGATCGCGGCGGGCCGCGCCGTTGCGGGCGCCCGCGCCGCCCGCTGCCGTGGAAGCGCCGTTCGACGTCGAACGCGTTCCCGCGTGACCACGCTCATTGGCGCGGCGCAGCTTCTTGAGCAGCCATTGCGTCACGAAGAAGAGGACGATAAGAAGCAGGAAATTTCGCATCGACTTGAGAAATGAGGACCGCGTTCAGACGACCGCGCGATGCAGCAGCACTTCGAACACGAAGCGGCTGCCGACATACGCGAGCAGCAGCGCCACGAACGAAGCCAGCACCCAGCGCAGCGCCGCGCGCCCGCGCCAGCCGGAGATGCGGCGCGCGGTGAGCAGCGCGCCGAACATCAGCCAGGAGAGGATAGCGAAGACGGTCTTGTGATCGAGACGCAAGGCGCGATCGACCAGTTGCTCGTTGAATGCGATGCCGGAGATCAGCGTGAGTGTCAGCAACACGAAACCGGCGCCGATCAGCCGGAACAGCAGCTTTTCGAGCGTGAGCAGCGGCGGCAAGGTGTCGAGCCAGCTTGCGAGCCAGCCGTTGTTGCCGGTGTGACGCATCGCGAGGCCGCGCATGCGCTGAAGGCGTCGTTCGAGCATCAGCATCAGCACGGCATGCAGCGCGGCAATCGCAAAGAGGCCATACGCGATGTTCGCGATCAGAAAATGCAGCTTGAACATCGGCGCGGCGGAGTACGACAGCACGCGCACGCCGCCGAACGCGAGCGGCAAGAGCGACGCGACGCACGCAAGCGGCAGCACGAGCAGACGCAGGCCGTCGAGCGGAAAGAAGAAGCTCTCGATCCAGTAGATGCCCGCGCCGAGCCAGAACATGGCGGACAAGGCGAACGCGAAGCCGAAGATCATCGCGTTCTGCGGGAAGATGGTCATGTGCAGCAGCACGCCGTGCACGAGCAACGCTATTAATAATAGAGCGCGCCCTACGCCGCTCATGCCCGACGCCTTCGATGGACTCGCCGGCGCGGTCCCGATACCCGATGGCACGCCCGCCAGCACCGGCTCCACGGCCGTATGACGATGCGCGCGCCAGCCCGCCACGGCCAGTCCGCCGTAGAGAAACGCAGTGAGGGCATACAGTACAATATCCATGTTCGAAGTTTACACTAGGCCCCGAAGCCGCGACGTCTTCCCCCTTGCGCCGAAGTAGGGCGCATCGCCGCGAAACCGCCTGCGCGTCGCCGGAAACCAGGGCCGCACTCTCACATTCCCATGCTCGACAACCTCACTCAACGGATGGCGCGCGTCGTCAAGACGCTGCGCGGCGAGGCCCGGCTCACCGAGGCCAACACGCAGGAGATGCTGCGCGAAGTGCGCCTCGCGCTGCTCGAAGCCGACGTGGCGCTGCCCGTCGTGCGCGAGTTCATCGCCAAGGTGAAGGAAAAGGCGCTCGGCGAGGAAGTGCTTTCGAGCCTGTCGCCGGGTCAGGCGCTCGTCGGCGTCGTGCAGCGCGAATTGACCGCCGTGATCGGCGGCGACTACGAGGGCAAGGCCGCCGAGCTGAACCTCGCGGTCACGCCGCCCGCCGTTATTCTCATGGCAGGCTTGCAGGGCGCGGGTAAAACCACGACCACCGGCAAGCTCGCGAAGATCCTGCGCGAGAAGCAGAAGAAAAAGGTGCTGACGGTTTCCGTCGACGTGTACCGCCCCGCCGCTATTCGCCAGTTGCAAACGGTGACCGAACAGGTCGGCGCGGACTTCTTCCCGTCGCAGCCAGATCAGAAGCCCGCGGACATCGCGCGCGCGGCGATCGATTGGGCGAAGCGCCATTATCACGATGTCGTGATCGTCGATACGGCCGGTCGCCTCGGCATCGACGAAGCGATGATGAAGGAGATCAGCGAGCTGCACGCGCTGCTCAAGCCCGCTGAAACGCTCTTCGTCGTCGACGCGATGCTCGGCCAGGACGCCGTGAACACCGCGAAGGCGTTCAACGACGCGCTGCCGCTCACGGGCGTCGTGCTCACGAAGCTCGACGGCGATTCGCGCGGCGGCGCGGCGCTTTCGGTGCGGCACGTCACCGGCAAGCCGATCAAGTTCGTCGGCGTCGCCGAAAAGCTCGACGGCCTCGAAGTCTTCCACCCGGATCGCATGGCGAACCGGATTCTCGGCATGGGCGACATTCTCGCGCTCGTCGAGGAAGCGCAACGCGGCGTCGATACGCAAGCGGCGCAGAAGCTCGCCGACAAGGTCAAGAAAGGCGGCGACTTCGACCTGAACGACTTCAAGGCGCAACTCTCGCAGATGAAGAAGATGGGCGGGCTGTCGTCGCTGATGGACAAGCTGCCCGCGCAGTTCCAACAGGCGGCGCAAGGCGCGGACATGAACAACGCCGAGAAGCAGATGCGCCGCATGGAGGGCATCATCAATTCGATGACGCTTCAGGAGCGCGCGAAGCCCGAACTGATCAAGGCGGCACGCAAGCGCCGCATCGCCGCGGGCGCGGGCGTGCACGTGCAGGAAGTCAACCGCATGCTGAATCAGTACGAGCAGATGCGCGGCATGATGAAGAAGCTCAAAGGCGGCAACCTGCAAAAGATGATGCGCGGCATGAAGGGCATGATGCCGGGAATGCGCTGATTCGCCGCATTCCGAACCCGCGTTTCCTGCGCCCGACGCGAAACGAACGCGGGTTTATCATATGGCGCACGCCGCCGTTTTTTTCCACACTGAGTCGTCGTCTTTCCCGCCTGCCTCTATGAATCGCGAAGAAGCTCTCCACATTTTCAGCCACTCCGAAGAGATCGTCAGCGCCGATCAGGTCGACGCGTCGATCAAACGCATGGCTGCGGACATCAAGGCCGCGACGCAGGACGACTTCCCGTTGCTGCTCTCCGTCATGGGCGGCGCGGCCGTGTTCACCGGCATGCTGCTGCCGCACCTCGATTTCCCGCTCGAATTCGACTACATCCATCTGACGCGCTATCGCAACGCGATCAAGGGCGGCAGCGAAATGCAGTGGCGCGTGGCGCCGGCCGAATCGGTGAAGGATCGCGTGGTGCTCGTGCTCGACGACATTCTCGACGAGGGCGAAACGATGGCCGCCATCCGCGACCGCATCATGGCGATGGGCGCGAAGCAGTTTCTGTCGGCGGTGCTGTGCGAGAAGCTCATCCCGAAAGCGAAGCCGCTGCGCCCGGATTTCTGCGGCTTCGAAGTGCCGGACCGTTACGTGTTCGGCTGCGGGATGGACGCGAAGGGTTACTGGCGGAATCTGCCGACTATCCGGGCGTTGACGGAAGGGGCGTGAGCGATTGCACGCGCGACGAAAAAGAAAAAGCGGCCTCGGCCGCTTTTTTCACAACTGATGCACGAAAGCGCGTATCCCCGTGAGAATCATCTCGACGGAAATTGCGACAAGCACGAGTCCCATCAAGCGCTCGAACGCCGTGACCGCGCGCTCGCCGAGCCATTGCTGAATCTTCTCCGCGAGAATCAGCACGATCGCGCAGACGACCATCGTGACGGTCAGCGCGCCGATCCATTCGAACATCTTGCCCGGCGCCTGCGATGTCAGCAGCATCACCGTCGCAAGCGCGGACGGGCCGGCGAGCGCCGGGATCGCGAGCGGCACGATCAACGGTTCGCCGCCGCGCGTATCGCCGCCCATCGGGCCATCCGGATGCGGGAAGATCATCCGAAGCGCGATCAGAAACAGCACGATTCCGCCGCCGATGCGCAGAGACACATCTGTGAGATTCATCGCCCGCAGGAAGCGGTCGCCGGCCAGCATGAAGACGAGCAGAATGCCGAACGCAATCGCCACTTCGCGCAGAATCACCACGCGGCGCCGCTCGATGGCGACACCGCGCAGCGCGTTGATGAAGATCGGAATGTTGCCGAGCGGATCGGTGATCAGCAGCAGAAGGATCGTCGCCGACAGGAAGTTGTACTGCATTTACTTCCCGAGCGCGGCCCGAATCTTCGCCGTCACGACGCCCGCCGCCTCTTCCACCGGCAGCAGCGAGGCTTCGGCATCACGCCGCGCCTGATATTCGAGCTTGCCTTCCTTCAGCCCGCGATCGCCGATCACAATGCGATGCGGCACGCCGATCAGCTCCCAATCCGCGAACATCACGCCAGGGCGCTCGCCGCGATCGTCGAGAATCACGTCGATGCCCGCGTCCTGCAGCGTCGCGTACAGCTTGTCGGCCTGTTCACGCACGGCGTCGCTGCGGTCGTAGCCCATCGGGCAGATCACGACTTCGAACGGCGCGATCGCTTCCGGCCAAATGATGCCCTTGTCATCGAAATTCTGTTCGATAGCCGCGCCCAGCACCCGCGTCACGCCGATGCCGTAGCAGCCCATCTGCATCGGCGCGGGCTTGCCGTTTTCGTCGAGGAACGTCGCGCCCATCGAATCCGAATACTTCGTGCCAAGCTGGAACACGTGCCCCACTTCAATGCCGCGGCAGATTTCCAGCGTGCCACGGCCATCCGGCGAGGGATCGCCCGCGACGACATTACGGATATCTGCGACTTCCGGCTCCGGCAGATCGCGGCCCCAGTTCACGCCGGTGGTGTGGTAGTCGACCTCGTTCGAGCCGACCACAAAATCGCTCATGTTCGCGACCGTGCGATCCGCGAACACGCGCACCGGCTTCTTCGTGGCGATAGGACCGAGATAGCCCGGCGGCGTGCCGAACCATTCGACGATCTCGGCTTCCGTCGCAAAGCGGTAGCCTTTCAAGCCCGGCAGCTTGCTCACCTTGATGTCGTTCAGCGAATGATCGCCGCGCAGCATCAAGAGCCAAATGGTCGGCTCGGCGCCTTCGTTGTCGGTCGCGAGAATGATCGACTTGATGGTGCGTTCGAGCGGGATGTTCAGCAAGTGCGCGACGGCTTCGCACTTGGC
Organism: Caballeronia sp. LZ062; assembly: GCF_031450785.1. Classification (NCBI taxonomy): domain Bacteria; kingdom Pseudomonadati; phylum Pseudomonadota; class Betaproteobacteria; order Burkholderiales; family Burkholderiaceae; genus Caballeronia; species Caballeronia sp. LZ062. The sequence continues at coordinate 131,228 of NZ_JARTWB010000002.1, read as the reverse complement.
CGCGCCGGGCGTCGGCGTCTTCTTCATCTCCTCGGCGGGCGCGGCGCGCTCGGCGATCAGCGGCAATGCGTCCGCCGCTTCCACGTTCGCCGCGAAGTCGGATGTCGGGCAATACGCGATATCGTCTTCGCCCGTTTCCGCGATGACGTGAAATTCGTGCGATCCGCTGCCGCCGATCGAGCCGTTGTCCGCCGCCACCGCGCGGAACTCCAGCCCGATGCGCGTGAAGATGCGCACGTAGGCGTCGTACATTTTCTTGTACGACTCGGCGAGGCCCGCCGTGTCCTTATCGAAGGAATAGGCGTCCTTCATGATGAACTCGCGGCCGCGCATGACGCCGAAGCGCGGTCGAATCTCGTCGCGGAACTTCGTCTGGATCTGATAGAAGTTGACCGGCAGCTGGCGATAGCTCTTGATCTCGCGCCGCGCGATGTCCGTGACCACTTCCTCGTGCGTCGGTCCGACGACGAAATCGCGCTCGTGACGGTCTTTGATGCGCAGCAGTTCCGGGCCGTACTGTTCCCAGCGTCCCGATTCCTGCCACAACTCGGCCGGCTGCACGGCCGGCATGAGCAGTTCGAGCGCGCCCGCCCGGTTCATCTCTTCACGCACGATGGCTTCGACCTTGCGGATGGAGCGCAGGCCGATCGGCATGTAATCGTAGATACCGCCCGCGACGCGGCGGATCATACCGGCGCGCATCATCAGCTTGTGGCTGACGATCTCGGCGTCGGCGGGAGCTTCCTTCAGGGTGCCGATGAAGAAACGGGATGCTTTCATTCAGAAATTTTCCAAAAGCGGCGCGCGCCCACGAAACCATGTGGTTGAAGGCTGGCGAAACGGGTGAACAACGAAACGGTCGACGGCTCTGCACGAGGCCACAACGAGACGCTCGCGCGCCGCTTGTGGCCGACCGCCCTGCACGAAGCCGGAAAAGAAGATTCTGCCGACTTCCGCGTTGCCTGGCAAAGTTTCCTTGCGTGAAGGCGCACCGCGAGCCCCGAAATTGGGGCTCCGACACGGGTTCGAACGGATGCGCCGGGGCCGTTATCTGTTTATAATCAAAGCAATTTTAAAGGATTCGAAGGTGGTTGTATGCTGGATCGTGAAGGCTTTCGCCCGAACGTCGGCATCATCCTCTTGAACGCGCGCAACGAAGTGTTTTGGGGCAAGCGGCTGCGTGAACATTCCTGGCAGTTTCCGCAAGGGGGCATCAAGTACGGCGAGACCCCCGTGCAAGCAATGTATCGGGAGTTACACGAAGAAACCGGCCTGCTTCCTGAGCACGTGAAAGTTGTCGGTCGCACGCGCGACTGGCTGCGTTATGAGGTGCCGGATAAGTTCATCAAGCGCGAAGTGCGCGGTCATTATCGCGGTCAGAAACAGATTTGGTTTCTGCTGCGCATGGTCGGGCGCGACTGCGACATTTGCCTGCGCGCGACGGACCATCCGGAATTCGATGCCTGGCGCTGGAACGAATACTGGGTGCCGCTGGACGCGGTCATCGAGTTCAAGCGCGACGTTTATCAACTGGCTCTCACCGAGCTTTCCCGCTTTTTGCGGCGAACCAATACTCGTGGCGAACGCGGTGAGCGCGCCGCGCATCATGGGCCGCGTTATCCGCGCGTCATTCAGACCATGACGATCGAGACACCTGCCGTAACCGCCGCCGGCGCCGCGGTTCAGGCAGAATGTACGGTCAGCGAAGAAGTGCGGATCATCGCGCGGCGGTCATCGTGCGACTGAAATCGCGTTCGGTTTTGCAATCGAGCGCGGCGGTTCTTCGTTCAATCTGACACTCGGCATGTTGGTAAGCCCGGCGCAGCGAGCACTGCTCGACGCGCCGGGCGTTTCGCCGTCCGCGCATCCGTTATTCGGGAACATCGAATTGAAAGTCATCGTCTCATCCGCGGTACTCGTCGCCATGCTCGCCGCGCTCGCCGGCTGTTCCAGTTCCAAAGGCCCGTCCAATCAGGACGACGGCGTGTTCACCTATCTGCTCGACCGCAAGACGGAATGGGTCGAGAACAAAGTCGATACGCTGCCGCCGTTGCCGCAGGCGGCGAACCTGCTTCCGTTCAATGTTTCGGAGAACACACCGCTGACGTTCGCGGTCGACAAGAGTTCGCTCTCCGTCGGGAATGACGGCGTCGTGCGCTACGTCGTCGTTGCGACGAGCCCGAGCGGCGCGCGCAACGTCAACTACGAAGGCATTCGCTGCGACACGTATGAATGGCGCCGCTACGCGAGCATCAACGAGGACGGCACCGGCTGGGACCGCGGCGTCGCGTTCGACTTCCGGCGTATCGAAAACGGCGAACTGAACGCGTATCAGGCCGCGCTGTATCAGGACTACTTCTGCACGAGCAAACTGCCTGTCGGCAACGCGAAGCAGATCGTCAACAACATCCAGTACGAGCGCACGCAACGGTCCATCAACCTGCGTTAATTGCCGGCTCGCACAGCAAAAAGCCCGCTGACCTTCCGGTTCAGCGGGCTTTGTTCATTCGGCGGTGAACGTGTCTCAGACCAGCACCAGATTGTCGCGATGGATGAGTTCCGGCTCCAGCATGTAACCGAGCACGGCTTCGATCTCCGCGCTCGGCCGCCGATGAATCAGCCGCGCCTCTGCACTGCTGTAATTCGTGATGCCGCGCGCAACTTCCTGGCCGCTGTCATTGACGCACGCGATCACTTCGCCGCGACCGAACGCGCCCTTCACATCCACCACGCCGATCGGCAGCAAGCTCTTGCCGTCGGCGGTGAGCTTCTGCACGGCGCCATCGTCGATCACGACGTGACCGCGCACCTGCAAGTGATCCGCCATCCACTGCTTGCGCGCGGCCATGCGTGCGGTGCGCGCGATCAACTGCGTGCCGATTAGCTCGCCCGATGCAAGGCGCGTGAGGACGTCGGCCTCGCGGCCGCTCGCGATCACCGTGTTGGCGCCGCTGTGCGCGGCGCGCTTGGCCGCGAGAATCTTGGTGAGCATGCCGCCGCGGCCGAGGCTCGATCCCGCGCCGCCGGCCATTGCTTCGAGTTCGGGCGTGCCGGCATCGGCCTGTTCGACGAGCGTCGCGTTCGGGTCCTTGCGCGGATCGGCGGTGAAGAGGCCGCGCTGGTCCGTGAGAATGACGAGCGCGTCGCCTTCGATCAGATTCGCGACGAGCGCGCCGAGCGTGTCGTTGTCGCCGAACTTGATTTCGTCGGTAATGACGGTGTCGTTCTCGTTGATGACCGGCACCGCGCCCAGACGCAGCAGCGTGAGCAGCGTGGAGCGCGCGTTGAGATAACGCTCGCGGTCGGCGAGATCGGCGTGGGTGAGCAGGATCTGCGCGGTGCGGATGCCGTGCGCGCCGAAGCTGCTCTCGTAGACTTGCGCGAGGCCCATTTGCCCGACGGCGGCGGCAGCCTGCAATTCGTCGATTTCACGCGGCCGCTTAGTCCAGCCGAGCCGGTGAATGCCTTCGGCGATGGCGCCCGAACTGACGAGCACCACTTCCTTGCCCTCTTCGCGCAGCGCCGCGATCTGCGACGCCCACCGGGCGATGGCCGCGTGATCCAGTCCGCGCCCGTCGTTGGTGACGAGGCTGGACCCCACTTTCACTACGATTCGCTTCGCAGCGGCAATGACCGAACGCATCGTGCGCTTCTCTCCTCGGTGTCGCGACCCGCGATGACGGGCGGCGTCGTTATTCGTCTTCGTCGTCTGCCTGGTTTCCGGCGATGTCATCGCGGAAACGCACGTCGGCCGCGAGATCTTCCGCTTCCGCCGCACGCGACGCGTCCGAGTGCGTCGAGATGTAGTCGTAAATGGCGTAGACGAGCGCCTCGCAGCCCTGGCCCGTGAGCGCCGAAATCTCGTACACCGGGCCGTCCCACTCGAAGCGTTCGAGGAAGTCCTTCACGCGGGCCGCGCGCTCGTCTTCCGGCACCATGTCGAGCTTGTTCAGCACGAGCCAGCGCGGTTTTTCGTAGAGCGACTCGTCGTACTTGCGCAATTCGTTGACGATGGCTTTCGCTTCCGCCACGGGATCGACGTTTTCATCGAACGGAGCAAGGTCCACGAGATGCAGCAGCACGCCCGTGCGCTGCAAATGGCGCAGGAAGCGGTGGCCGAGGCCGGCGCCTTCCGCCGCGCCTTCGATCAGCCCGGGAATATCCGCGATCACGAAGCTCTTGCTCGGCCCGACGCGCACGACGCCGAGATTCGGCGCGAGCGTGGTGAACGGATAATCCGCGATCTTCGGTCGCGCGTTCGAGACGGAGGCAATGAACGTCGATTTGCCCGCGTTCGGCATGCCGAGCAGGCCGACGTCCGCGAGAACCTTCAGTTCGAGCTTGAGCATGCGGCGCTCGCCCGGCTTGCCGTCGGTCTTCTGACGCGGCGCGCGGTTCGTGCTCGACTTAAAGTGCAGATTGCCGAGACCGCCCGCGCCGCCTTGCGCGATCAGCACTTGTTGATTGTGCTCGGTCAGGTCCGCGATGATCTCGCCCGTTTCCTGATCCGAAATAATGGTCCCGACCGGCATGCGCAGCGTGATGTCGTCACCGCCTTTGCCGTAGCAGTCCGAACCGCGACCGTTTTCGCCGTTGCGCGCCTGGTGCTTCTTCGCGAACCGGTAGTCGATCAGCGTGTTGATGTTGCGGTCCGCGACCGCGTAGACGCTGCCGCCGCGCCCGCCGTCGCCGCCGTCCGGCCCGCCGAACGGGACGAACTTTTCGCGGCGCATCGACGCGCTGCCATCTCCCCCGTCGCCGGCGATGACTTCGATCCTCGCTTCGTCAATGAACTTCATGCGTTGCTCCGTCCCGTGTTTCAGCGCGATGACTGCCGCGAGACCCAACTCGCTCAGTCGACACGCTATTTTGCCGTGACCGGCGCGTGCCGGGCACTCATATGCTTCGATTCTGTGGGCGCGATTTTCCGGCGCGCCAATGAAAAAGGCCCCGCGAACTTCGCGGGGCCTTTTTTGCGGTCCTGAAGCCCGTGCAGTGAACCTTACGCTGCTGCCGGGACGACGACGACCGTGTGCTTCTTCGCTGCGCCCTTCGTCGTGAACTGGACGTGGCCGTCCGTCAGCGCGAACAAGGTGTGATCCTTGCCGATGCCGACGTTTTCACCCGGGTGCATGCGCGTGCCGCGCTGGCGAACGATGATGCCGCCTGCGTTGATTGCCTGGCCGCCGTAAACCTTCACGCCGAGGCGCTTCGATTCCGAATCGCGGCCGTTGCGGGAAGACCCGCCTGCTTTTTTGTGTGCCATTTGCTATAGCTCCTTGACCGTTGCGCGACGCTTAAGCGTTGATCGCGTCGATGCGCAGTTCGGTGTAGTTCTGGCGATGGCCAGCGTGCTTTTGGTAGTGCTTCCGGCGACGCATCTTGAAGATGGTCACTTTCTTGTGACGACCTTGCGACACGACGGTAGCCTTGACGGAAGCCCCACTGACCAGCGGCGTACCGAACTGAATCGATTCGCCTTCGCCTACTGCGAGAACCTGGTCGAGCGTGATTTCAGCGTCAATGTCTGCCGGTATCTGTTCTACTTTCAATTTTTCGCCAACGGCAACTTTGTACTGCTTGCCGCCGGTTTTTATGACCGCGTACATTGAGAACCTCACTCAGAATTCGTTTTTCCACGCACCGCGCGGGGAAAACACGAGATTATACATAGGCTTAGACGCCGCGTCAAAAGGCATTGACATTTCGCGGCGGCGGCTCAGACAGCCCGCCGCGCGTCATCCCCGCCGCAAAGCGGCCCGCGATCGACGCCTCCACGCGCCCGGTGATTCGTCGCGGGTCCGATTCGCCTTATAATCCGCCGCATTACCTCATTTGCCGATCATGTCGTCCACCGCCACTTCCTCCCCCGACGCCGCCGCACTGCTTGCCCCGATCGCCGAGGACATGCAGCAGGTCAATCGCGTCATCCGGCAGCGCCTGGCATCAGAAGTGATGCTCATCAACCAGATTTCCGAGTACATTATCGGCGCGGGCGGCAAGCGGCTGCGCCCGGCGCTCTTGCTGCTCGTGGCGGGCGCACTGGGCGATACGACCGGGCATCGCCATGAACTGGCCGCCGTGGTCGAGTTCATCCACACGGCAACGCTTTTGCACGACGACGTGGTCGACGAATCGGACCTGCGCCGCGGCCGCAAGACGGCCAATGCGCTGTTCGGCAATGCGGCGAGCGTGTTGGTCGGCGATTTTCTCTATTCGCGCTCGTTCGAAATGATGGTGAGCGTCGGCCAGATGCGCGTGATGGAGATCCTGTCGGTTGCGACCAACATCATTTCCGAAGGCGAAGTGCTGCAGCTGCTCAACATGCACGACCCGGACGTGGACGAAGCGCGTTACATGCAGGTCATTCGCTACAAGACGGCGAAGCTCTTCGAGGCGGCCGCGCAACTGGGCGCGGTGCTCTCGGGTTCGGACGCGCGCACGGAAGCGGCGGCGGCGGAATTCGGCCGGCGCATCGGCACGGCGTTCCAGATCATGGACGACTGGCTGGACTACACCGGCACGCCCGAATCCATGGGCAAGAACGCCGGCGACGACCTGCGCGAAGGCAAACCCACCCTGCCGCTCATTTATTTGATGGAGCACGGCACGCCGGAACAGGCGGCACTTGCGCGCGAGGCGATCGAACAGGGCGGCACGGACCGCTTCGACACCATCTTCCGGGCGATCACCACGTCGGGCGCGCTCGACCACACGCTGGAATGCGCGCGCAAAGAAGCGCAGGCGGCGGCGAACGCAATTTCTTCATTCCCCGCTTCCATTTATAAAGAGAGCTTGCTAGAATTATGTTCTTACTCGACGTCGAGGCAGTCTTGAAAGAGACTTTCTAGCCAAAAGCGTCCAAGTAATTCGGGGTGTAGCTTAGCCTGGTAGAGCGCTACGTTCGGGACGTAGAGGCCGGAGGTTCGAATCCTCTCACCCCGACCAGAATTGCAAAAACCCGCATGGTTTGCCATGCGGGTTTTTTCTTTTTCGGCCGATGCCTTGGCGGACGAGCCCAGCGGACGGGCCTCGCCGGCCCGGGAAAGCCGTCTGCTATAGTCCCTTCATCACCGCCCCTACTCGATCACCGCGTGGACAACCTTCCCTTATGGGCGCAAATCTGCGCCATCTTTCTGCTGCTGTTCCTCTCCGGTTTTTTCTCCATCTCTGAAACGTCGATGATGGCGCTCAATCGTCATCGGCTCAAGTATCTGGCCAGCCAGGGTTCGTTGAGCGCGCGCACGACGCAAGGCCTGCTCGCCAAGACGGATCAACTGCTTTCCGTCATCCTGATCGGCAATAACCTGATCAACACGATCATTCCGGTCCTGACTACGTCCATTGCGCTGCGCACCTTCGGACACAACAACGTGGTGCTCTCGATCACGACGGGCGTCATCGCGTTTCTCATTATTGTGTTCGCGGAAATCGCGCCGAAGATCGTAGGCGCCACCTATCCGGAAAAGGTCGCGTTGCCGGCGAGTCTCGTGCTCGCGCCGCTCATGCGCATCGCGCGGCCGCTCGTGTGGTTCGTCAACCTTTTTGCCAACGCGATTCTCGCCGCGCTGCATATCAACCTGAAGGGCAACCGCGATCAGCGTCTTTCGCCCGAAGAACTGCGCACTATCGTGCTGGAAACGGGCAGTTTCATGCCGACCAAGCACCGCAGCATTCTGCTCAATCTGTTCGACCTGGAAAACATCTCCGTCGACGACGTGATGATCCCGCGCCGCCGCATCGAGGCGCTCGACTTCGACGCGCCGTTCGACGACATCCTCCACCAACTCGAGACGTGCTATCACAACAAGCTCGTCGTTTATCAGGGCGATATCGACCGCGTGCTCGGCGTTCTTCACGTGCGCAAGACGCTGTCCGCGCTGCATAACCAGGAACTCGAGCGCGACACGCTGCGCGAACTGCTCACGGAACCTTACTTCGTGCCCGCCGGCACGCCGGTCTTCCAGCAGTTGCAGTACTTCCAGGAGAGCGGTCACCGCATCGCGATCGTCGTCGACGAATACGGCGAACTGCAAGGGCTCGTCACGCCGGAGGACATCATCGAGGAACTGATCGGCGAATTCACGTCGACGCTTCCGCGCGGCGCGGGCTCGCGCGGCTGGGATGAAAACGGCGAGTGCATCGTGCCGGGCAGCATGCCGCTGCGCGAACTGAACCGCTGGCTCAAGCTGACGCTGCCGACGGACGGCCCGAAGACGCTCAACGGCCTGATTCTCGAAACGCTCGAAGACATTCCGGACGGCGACGTGGCGATGCGCATCGGCGGCGTTTATCTCGAAGTGATGCGCAGCGACGATCAGGCGGTTCGCACGGTCAAGATCTTCCGGCCGGCCGCGCCGGCCAAGCGCGCGCTGCGTTAGCCATTCGGACGAGTAGCGGCACGTGCGGGGCGGCGGGATGATCGGTCATTCCGTCCCGATCCGTTACCGCTCATGAATTCCGTTTCTCCCGTCTCGTTCCCGCGCCCGGCCGACCCGACTTTCGAAACAACGCCCGACGGGCAATCGCCCGCCGTTTCCCTGTCGCCGACACCTTGCGCGAAGCCGCCGAGCGCGGCGCGTCCGATATCCACGTCGAGCCTTCGGAGCACGAATGGCGCATCCGGCTGCGCGTGGATGGCGCGTTGCACGTGCTGCGCCGTCCGCCCTCTCATTTGCGCGACGCCTTCGTCACGCGCATCAAAGTGCTGGCGCGAATGGATATCGCCGAGCGGCGTGTGCCACAGGACGGGCGTCTACGGCTCGCGCTGCCCGGTGGTCACACTGGCGACTATCGCGTGAGTTCGCTGCCGACGCTCTTCGGCGAAAAGCTGGTTTTGCGCCGGCTCGATGCATTGCCGCGCGATTTGTCGCTCAGTGCGCTCGGGCTGGATGGCGAGCAAAGCCGCGTAGTCGAGTCGGCCATTCGCGCGCCGCACGGCCTGGTGCTCGTGACCGGGCCGACGGGCAGCGGCAAGACTTTGTCGCTGTACTGCTTTTTGCAGATGCTCAACGCCGAAGCGCGCAATGTGTGCGCAGTGGAAGATCCCGCCGAAATCCAGCTTGCGGGCATCAATCAGGTCAGCGTGCGCGAAAAGGCCGGTCTCACCTTCGCGGTGGCGCTGCGCGCGTTCATGCGACAGGATCCGGACGTCATCATGGTCGGCGAGATTCGCGACGCCGAAACCGCCGACGTCGCAGTGAAAGCCGCGCAAACCGGCCACCTCGTCCTCTCGACGCTCCACACCAACGACGCGCCCGCGGCCATCGCGCGCCTGATCGACATCGGCGTCGCGCCCTACAACCTCGCGTCGGCGTTGCGGCTCGTGACGGCGCAACGGCTCGTGCGCAAGCTCTGCGACATGTGCCGCGCGCCGTCCACGCTCACGCTCCCCGACGGTTTTCGTCCGTTCGAACCGCGCGGCTGCCCGGCGTGCCACGGCATCGGGTATCGCGGGCGCGTCGGCGTGCATCAGTTGATGCCGGTATCGGACGGCATACGCGAGTTGATTGTCGGACGTTCAGCGACGCACGCCATTGCGCGGCTGGCGCAGTCCGAAGGCATGCCCACGCTGCGAGACGCCGCTTTCGCGCGTGTACGCGAAGGCGTGACGAGCGTCGCGGAAGCGGCCGACGCGACGGAAACCGCGTGATGGCGGCGGACGCATTCGACGTGCGCTACGCCTGGCGCGGCATCGACGCACACGGCACGCGACGAAGCGGCAAGCTGATCGCGGCGGATTTGGCTTCGGCGCGCGCCTCGTTGCGGCGGGAAGGCGTGACCGTATTTGAACTCGATGCGCTGGGCGCCGCGCCGCCGCCGAAGGCATCGTCGGCAGAAGTCGGCGTGTTCACGCGCCAACTCGCCGGGTTGCTGCGCGCCGGGTTGCCGCTCGCGGCTGCGCTGGACCTGCTCGGCAACGCAGGCGGGCGCGGCGGTTTGCCCCGCATCGTGCGTTCGCTGGCGCGCGACATCACGCGCGGCGTGCCGTTTTCGGCCGCGCTCGCCCGTCATCCGGCGTTCGGCGCGTTGTACTGTCAGCTCGTCGCGGTCGGCGAAGTGGCCGGCGCGTTGCCCGCCGTGCTCGCGCGCCTCGCCGACGATCGCGAGCGGGCCAGCGCGCAGCGGGCGAAGCTGCGCGCGGCGCTCGCTTACCCGGTGATGGTGTTGCTGCTGTCGCTGGCGATCACCGCAGGACTACTGATCGGCGTCGTGCCCACGTTCAAAACGATCTTCGACGGCTTCGGCGCGGCGCTGCCCGCACCGACGCGGTTCGTCCTCGCGTTGTCCGATGCCGTCGGGCGTCATGGCGTGCCGTTCATCGCGGTAAGCGCGTGCATGACGCTCGTCGCGGCTCGCTGGATGAAACGCTCGGCGCACGCGCGAGAGACGGCGGACCGTGTCGCGCTCAACCTGCCGCTCGCCGGCCCGTTGCTCCGCTCGCTTGCCGTCGCGCGCTGGAGCCGCGCGCTCGGCACCTTGCTCGCTGCCGGCACGCCACTCTCGGACGCATTCGATTCGCTTTCTCGCGCCACGGGCAACGAGGTGTTCGACCGCGCAACCGTCGAAATCGCCGCGCGGCTGCGCAACGGCGAGCGACTCGCCGCCGCCATGCGCGCGCTCGGCTGCTTTCCGCAGGACGTGGTCCAGCCGATCGCCGTCGCCGAAGAGTCGGGCGCGCTCGATTCGATGCTGCTCGATCTCGCCGCCCTCGCCGATCGTCAAGTGGACGAGCGCATCGGCGCGTTCGCAAGCCTGTGCGAGCCGCTCGTCATCGCGGTATTGGGCGCGCTCGTCGGCGGTCTCGTCATCGCCATGTATCTTCCTATCATTCAGCTTGGCAACGTGGTGTAGCATCGCGGGCCAAAGACATCGCAACACGACCATGCAGCCTCCGATGAATCCGTCCGCCACGCATGACGCGAGCCCTTATCTGGCGACGTTCGCCGCGTTGCCCATGGCCGTGCAATACGCGTTCGCAATCGTCTTCGGCTTGGTCATCGGGAGCTTTCTGAGTGTGGTCGTGCATCGCTTGCCCGTGATGCTCGAACGCGCGTGGCGCGCGGAACTGGACGCGGCGCTACCCGATGCGCCCGAAGCGCCCAAGCCGCCGCCGGACGGCTATCCGGCGCGGTTCAACATCGCCGTTCCGCGTAGCGCCTGTCCGCATTGCGGCCATGTACTGCGCGCGTGGGAGAACATTCCGGTCATCAGTTATCTCGCGCTTCGCGGGCGCTGTTCCGCGTGCGGCGCGCGCGTGAGTTTGCGCTACCCGTTGATAGAGCTGACGACCGGCGCGTTCGCCGCCCTCTCGCTGTATGCGTTCGGTCCGGACTGGCCCGCGCTCGCCGCCTTCGGGCTATGCGCGACGCTGCTGGCCGCCGGCCTGATCGACTACGACACGCGCTATTTGCCGGACGTGCTCACCTTGCCGCTGCTGTGGGCGGGACTGATCGTCAACTTCGGCGACGGCGGCTTCGCGACGCTGCACGACGCGGTGGTCGGCGCCATCGCCGGCTATCTGTTCTTGTGGTCCGTGTATTGGCTCTTCAAGCTGGCGCGCGGCGTGGAAGGCATGGGCTACGGCGATTTCAAGCTGCTCGCGGCCATCGGCGCATGGCTCGGCTGGGCCGCGCTCGCGCAGGTCCTGCTGATCTCGGCGGTGGCGGGCGCGTTATTCGGTATCCTCGCGACATCGCGCGGGCGCATGCGCTTCGAGGAGCCGTTGCCCTTCGGCCCGTTTCTCGCAGCGGGCGGGGCCATCACGCTTTTTGTCGGCACGCCGCTTTATGCGCTGTTCGGATGATGAGAGGAGCAACAGATGTTCAGCATCGGATTGACGGGCGGCATCGGAAGCGGCAAGAGCACGGTCGCCGATCTCTTCGCTGCGCACGGCGTACCGCTTGTCGATACTGATCTGATCGCGCATCAGATGACCGCGCCGGGCGGCCTCGCGATGCCGCTGGTCGCGAGCGGGTTCGGTAGCGCGTTCGTCGCGCGGGACGGCTCGCTCGACCGCGCGAAGATGCGTGAACTCGTGTTCGCGGACGACACTGCCCGCGCGCGCCTCGAAGCCATTCTTCACCCGCTGATCCGCGCGGAGACCGAGCGTCAGCGGGCGGCGGCGGGTGGCGCGTATCACATCGTCGTGGTGCCGCTGCTCGTGGAATCGGGGAACTGGGCGTCGCGCGTGTCGCGTGTGCTCGTCGTCGATTGCCCTGTCGAGACGCAGATCGCGCGCGTCATGCGACGCAATGGCTTTACGCGCGAACAGGTGCTGGCGATCATCGCGAAGCAGGCGTCGCGCGAAGCACGTCTCGCTGCAGCGGACGACGCCGTGCTCAACGACGCCGCCGCTACGCTCAATTCACTGGCGCTCGACGTTGCGGCGTTGCACGCGCGTTATTTGAAACTGGCGTCGGACGAGCAAGTCTGAGCGGCGCATTGTTTGCCTGAAACATCAGGAAAAGTTCCATTTATTGCCGCGAAACGCGGCAAAAGCGCCGGAAATGTGAGCAGATTTGCTAGGGTAGGAATGCGGCATTAGAATGTCCTGACTTCCGCTCATGGAAGCAACCGACCTACGCCGAGGCGAGCGCTTGATTCTTTACGAGTATCCCTTCAACGAGCGGATTCGGACGCTGCTGCGTCTTGAAGACTTGTTCGAGCGCTTCACGTTCTTCCTGACGCAGGAAGATCCCCGGGAACATCACGTTGCGCTCACCACGCTGTTCGAGATCGCGGAAGTCGCGGGGCGCACCGACCTCAAAGCCGATCTGATGAAGGAACTGGAACGGCAGCGTCAGACGCTCGCGCCGTTTCGCGGCAATCCGGGCATCGAACAGGAAGCGCTGGAAGCCGTGCTCGGCGAAATCGAGCAAACGCTTGCCGGGCTCACCGACATGCACGGCAAGACCGGCCAGCATTTGGCCGACAACGAATGGCTCGCGAGCATTCGCAGCCGCACCATCATTCCCGGTGGAACCTGCAAGTTCGACCTGCCGTCGTACTACGCGTGGCAGCAGTTGCCCGTCGAGGAGCGGCGTCAGGATATCGCCAAATGGGTCATGCCGATGCTCGCGCTACGCGACGCCGCCGCCATCGTGCTGCGGCTCGCGCGGGAATCCGGTCAGGCGTCGAAAGTCATGGCCATGCAGGGCAGCTATCAGCAGATGCTGTCCGGCCGTACGTATCAATTGATGCAGGTGCGCGTGTCGCCCGAAGTGCGCGTCATTCCCGAAGCGAGCGCGAACAAATACATGCTGTGGGTGCGCTTCACCGTGCAGGACGGCGATCTGAAACCGCGCGCCGTCGATGTCGACGTGCCCTTTCATCTGACGCTTTGCAGTCTTTGAACCACGCGCTTCGCCCTTATATGATCGAATGTCGATCAACGCTGGCTCAATCCAAAACGTCTCACCGTCATGACCACTGTCGTCAAATGCCCGACCTGCGAGAAAGAAGTGCGCTGGGTCCCGGAAAACCGCTTCCGTCCGTTCTGCTCCGAGCGATGCAAGCAAATCGATCTCGGCGCTTGGGCGACCGAGAAGTATCGTATTTCCGGTAATTCTCAGGAAACGCCGCCGGACGACGACTCGCACGGCGGCCTCAACTAACGCGCACTATCGCTGCTCTTCCGCCGCGAGCCACTCCAGCACGGGAATCGCGGCGGGCAACAGCGGCCCGACTTCCACGGGCAGCGTCTGCCACGCGATAGCCTGCCCTTCGCGGCCGAGCGGCGTGCCACTCCACTCCGTCACCTTGCAGAAGAAAAGCCGCACGTAGGCGTGCGGATAGTCGTGCTCGAGCGTGCGCCAGAGCTTGCAGGAGGTCACGTCGATGCCGAGTTCTTCGTGCAACTCACGCCCGAGCGCCGCTTCGACGCTTTCGCCCGGTTCGAGCTTGCCGCCCGGAAATTCCCAGTAGCCCTCGTAGGGCTTACCTTCGGGGCGCTGCGCGAGCAGATAGCGGCCGCCGGGCTGCACCATCACGCCGACGGCAACTTCGGTCACCTTGCGGCCATCGGGAGCGAGATCGCCCGAAGCACTCGAAAAGTCCGAAGCGTCCGGCGCGCCGCTCATTGCTTGCGGCCCGACCAGTCGCGTGCGAATTGCCACGCCACGCGGCCCGAGCGCGATCCACGCTCCAGCGCCCAGACGAGCGCATCGCCGCGAGCGGCTTCGACTTCGCTCGCATCGCAGCCGAAATGCGTCAGCCAGTGTCCGACGATCGACAGATAGTCGTCCTGCTTGAACGGATAGAAGCTGACCCAGAGCCCGAAGCGTTCGGACAGCGAAATCTTCTCCTCGACCACTTCGCCGGGATGAATCTCGCCATCGGGCGTGTGCTTGTAGGTCTCGTTGTCGCTCATGTACTCGGGCAGCAGATGTCGGCGGTTCGAGGTCGCATAGATCAGCACGTTGTCCGACTGCGCCGCGACCGAGCCGTCCAGCGCCACTTTCAGCGCCTTATAGCCCGATTCGCCTTCTTCGAACGAAAGATCGTCGCAGAACACGATGAAACGCTCGGGCCGCGTCGAGATCAGATCGACGATATCGCCGAGGTCGTGCAGATCGTCCTTGTCGACTTCGATCAGGCGCAGGCCGTCCTTCGCGTACGCATTGAGGCACGCCTTGATGAGCGACGACTTGCCCGTGCCGCGCGCGCCCGTGAGCAGCACGTTGTTGGCCGGCAGCTTGTTGACGAACTGCCGCGTGTTCTGCTCGATGAGCGCCTTCTGGCGGTCGATGTTTTGCAGGTCGTCGAGCGCAATCTGCGAGATGGCCGGCACCGGCTGCAAGAAGCCGCGCCCTTGCCGCTTGCGCCAGCGAAACGCCACAGCCGATTCCCAGTCTATTTCCGGCGCGGCCGGCGGAAGCATCCCTTCGATGCGCGCCAGGACCGCTTCGGCGCGCGTGAGAAATTGTTCAAGTTTGTCCATGTCTCTTTCTTTACGCGCCGATCAAGCGCTTTATGAGCGGTAATCCGCGTTGATGCTCACGTAGTCGTGCGAGAGGTCGCAGGTCCAGATGGTCGCCTGCTGCTGGCCGCGGCCGAGCAACACGCGAATGGCGATCTCGCTCTTTTTCATCACGCGCTGACCGTCTTCCTCGCGGTAGTCGGGATTGCGTCCGCCCGCCTTCGCGACGAGCACGTCGTCGAGATACAGGTCGATGTTGCCGACGTCCAGATCCGTCACGCCTGCATAGCCGATGGCGGCGAGAATGCGGCCGAGATTCGGGTCCGACGCGTAGAACGCCGTCTTCACGAGCGGCGAATGACCGATGGCGTAGGCAATCTGGCGGCACTCCGCGACGTCCTTGCCGCCTTCGACCGTGATGGTCATAAACTTGGTGGCGCCTTCGCCGTCGCGCACGATCAACTGCGCGAGTTCCTGCGCCACGGATGTGACCGCGTCGCGCAACGCGGCGAAAGCGGGCGAATCCGTCGACGCGATGGCGGGCAGGCTCGACTTGCCCGACGCGATCAGGATGAACGAATCATTGGTGGACGTATCGCCATCGATGGTGATGCAGTTGAACGAGCGATCCGCCACGTGCTTCACCAGCTCGTCGAGGACCGGCTGCGCGACGGCGGCGTCGAACGCGAGGAAGCCGAGCATCGTCGCCATGTTCGGCTTGATCATGCCCGCGCCCTTGCTGATGCCGGACAGCGTGACCGTGTGGCCGTCGATCTGCACCTGACGCGACGCGGCTTTCGGCAGCGTATCGGTGGTCATGATGGCTTGCGCGGCGTCGAACCAGTGCGCGGCCTGTTGATTGGCAAGCGCCGCGGGCAGCCCCGCTTTCAATCGGTCGATGGGCAGCGGCTCCAGAATCACGCCTGTCGAGAACGGCAGGATCTGCTGCGGCTCGACGCCCGCGAGACGCGCCAGTTCCGCGCAGGTCTCGCGCGCGTGCGCCATACCCGGCTCGCCCGTGCCGGCGTTCGCGTTGCCCGTGTTCACGACCAGCGCGCGAATGCCCTTGCCGCCCGCGCGCACCCCGTCCAGATGCTCGCGGCAGACCGTCACCGGCGCCGCGCAGAAGCGGTTTTGCGTGAACACGCCCGCGACCGTCGCGCCTTCATCGACGCGAATCACGAGCACGTCCTTGCGATCCGGCTTGCGGATATTCGCTTCGGCCCAGCCTAACGTGACGCCTGAGACCGGATGAAGCGCGGCGGGATCGATCGAGGGGAAGTTGACAGCCATGTTCGCGACTCGCTGAAGGTGGCGAGTGCCGGCTCGCATTCGCCGGCACGCTGTGAAAGACTGACGCAGCCGGGAGACCGGGAACGCCGTGATACGCCGGGCGGGCAGCGCAGCCCGTACTCGGCTTTGCAAAGACAAACGACGCATTGCTGCGTCGCTTGCCTCATTTGTCGGACGGACAGTTCGTTATACGAGCTTGCCGTGACAGTTCTTGTACTTCTTGCCGCTGCCGCACGGACACGGATCGTTGCGGCCGACCTTCGGCACGTCGTCGGCGGGGCGCGTGGCGACGGTGATGTCGTCACCGCCGGCCATAGCCTGGCTGATCATCTGCGCGGCTGCCGTGGCGGCTGCTGCCGCAGGCGCGGCCGGAGCGGCCGGAGCGTTGTAGTCTGCGTGCGTGAACGACACGTTCTCGACGTGACTGCCCTTCTCTTCGTACTGCTCCGCGGCTTCTTCGAGCTGTTCAGGCGACTGAATCTGCACGTTCATCACGACGCGCGTGACTTCCTGCTTCACCGCGTCCAGCATGGCGGCGAACAGTTCGAATGCCTCGCGCTTGTATTCCTGCTTCGGGTTTTTCTGCGCATAGCCGCGCAGATGAATACCCTGACGCAGATGATCGAGCGCCGCCAGATGTTCGCGCCAGCGGCTGTCGAGCGTCTGCAGCATGATCGAACGCTCGAACGCGCTGAACGACTCGCGGCCCACGAGCGCGACCTTCGCCTCATACGCTTCGTCGGCGGCGGCGAGCACGGCTTCGCAGATTTCCTCGGCGTCGATGGAATTCGACTCGTTGATCATCTCCTGAATGGCGAGATCGAGCGACCATTCGTTGCGCAGCACTTCTTCCAGCTCGGGCGCGTCCCACTGCTCTTCGATGCTGCCCGCCGGAACGAACGTGCGCACGAGGTCGGTGATCACGCTATGACGCATGGCCGCGATCGTTTCCTGCACGTCGTTCGCTTCCAGCAGTTCGTTGCGCTGCTGATAGATGACCTTGCGCTGATCGTTCGCGACGTCGTCGTATTCGAGCAGTTGCTTGCGAATGTCAAAGTTGCGCGCTTCCACCTTGCGCTGCGCGCCTTCGATGGAACGCGTGACCATGCCCGCTTCGATCGGCTCGCCTTCCGGCATCTTCAGGCGATCCATGATGGCGCGCACGCGGTCGCCCGCGAAGATGCGCAACAGCGGATCATCCAGCGACAGATAGAAGCGCGACGAGCCCGGATCGCCCTGACGGCCTGCGCGGCCGCGCAACTGGTTGTCGATACGGCGCGACTCGTGACGCTCGGTGCCGATGATATGCAGCCCGCCCGCCGCCTTCACATGGTCGTGCAGCGCCTGCCATTCGTCGTGCAGCTTCTGGATGCGCGCGGCTTTCTCGTTCTCGGGAATCGAGAGATCCGCTTCGATGAACGACGCCTGCTTTTCAACGTTGCCGCCGAGCACGATGTCCGTGCCGCGACCCGCCATGTTCGTCGCGATGGTGACGACGCCCGGCCGGCCCGCTTCCGCGACGATTGCCGCTTCGCGTGCGTGCTGCTTCGCGTTGAGCACTTCGTGCTTGATGCCTGCTTGCATCAGCATGCCGGACAGCAGTTCGGACGCTTCGATCGACGTCGTGCCGACGAGCGTCGGCTGTCCGCGTTCGACGCAATCGCGAATATCGCGGATGACGGCGTCGTACCGTTCCTTCGATGTCTTGTAAATCTGGTCCTGCTTGTCGACGCGCTTCGGCGGACGGTTCGTCGGAATCACGACCGTTTCCAGGCCGTAGATTTCCTGGAACTCGTACGCTTCCGTGTCCGCCGTGCCGGTCATGCCGGACAGCTTGGCGTACATGCGGAAGTAGTTTTGCAGCGTGATGGAGGCGAGCGTCTGGTTCTCGGCCTGAATCTGCACGTGCTCTTTCGCCTCGACCGCCTGATGCAGACCGTCAGACCAGCGGCGGCCCGTCATCATGCGGCCGGTGAATTCGTCGACGATCACGACTTCGCCGTTCTGCACCACGTAATGCTGATCGCGATGGAAAAGCGTATGCGCGCGCAGGGCGGCATAGATATGGTGCATCAGCGTGATGTTCTGCGGCGCGTAGAGGCTCTCGCCCTCGCCGATCAAGCCCCACTCGGCCAGCAGGCGCTCTGCCTTCTCGTGGCCGGATTCCGTGAGGAACACCTGACGCGCTTTCTCGTCGAGCGTGTAGTCGCCCGGCTTTTCGACGCCCGTGCCGTCCGCCTTTTCCTCGCCGATCTGCTGTTCGAGCAGCGGCGGCAGGGCGTTCATGCGCACGTAAAGATCGGTGTGGTCTTCCGCCTGACCGGAAATGATGAGCGGCGTACGCGCTTCGTCGATCAGGATGGAGTCCACCTCGTCGACGATGGCGAAGTTGAGCGGCCGCTGCACGCGCGCGTCGGTCTCGTAGACCATGTTGTCGCGCAGATAGTCGAAGCCGAACTCGTTGTTCGTGCCGTACGTGATGTCCGCCGCGTAGGCCTGCTGCTTCTGCCCGTGTTCCATCTGCGACAGATTCACGCCGCACGACAGCCCGAGGAAGTTGTACAGGCGCGCCATCCACTCGGCGTCACGCTGCGCGAGGTAGTCGTTCACCGTCACCACATGCACGCCGCGGCCCGACAGCGCGTTCAGATATGCGGCGAGCGTGGCGACGAGCGTCTTGCCCTCGCCCGTGCGCATTTCCGCGATCTTGCCGTAGTGCAGAACCATGCCGCCGATCAACTGGACGTCGAAGTGGCGCATTTTCAGCACGCGCCGGCTCGCTTCGCGGCAGACGGCGAACGCCTCCGGAAGGATCACGTCCAGCGACTCGCCGCCCGCGACGCGCTTGCGGAACTCGTCCGTCTTCGCGCGCAACTGATCGTCCGTATATTTCTCGACGGTCGGCTCGAGGGCATTGATCGCCACAACGGTCTTTTGGTACTGCTTGACCAGCCGCTGATTGCGACTGCCAAAAATCTTCTGAAGGAAACCGGTCGTCATTGGATCAGTGTCTGCGTCGCGGCTTCGGACGGGCGCGTGTGCCAGCTGCAGCCACTGCGTCCGGGCTCGGAAAACCTCGGCGACTTAAGTCCATTGGGTGAGATTCGAATCGGGAATTTTAGCACGCGAGTCAAGTACATCTTGCGTCGGCGTGGGCCTGCGGGCGTCGGCGAGACGCGACAGTCAACGCGTTGAAAGCTTGGCCGCGCGGGCTTTCGCGGCGGGCGTCAGACAGAAGCGGACGGCAGGCGCGCGGTACAATCGAGCGGTCGCATCAGGCGTCCGCTGAGTAAAAATGAGCCGCTTTTCTACAAATTCAAGGTCCGGCCCGGGACGGTTCGATCCGCGCCGGCCGCAAGCGCTGGCCGACGTGCTCGATCGCACGGACGCGTTTCGCGCGCTGCGCGGGGGCGTCGAGCAAGTCGCGGCGTTGCAGCGCGATCTCACCGCGCTCTTGCCCGACTATCTGGCGGCGAACGTGGAGCCCGGTTTCATCAAGGATGGCGTGCTCGCGCTGTTTGCCGCGCACAACGCGCTGGCCGCGCGCTTGCGGCACATCGAGCCGCGTCTCTTGTCCGATCTCCAGCAGCGCGGCTGGGCGGTGAATTCGCTGAAAATCCGCGTGCGTCCGCAAGCGATGAAGGAAGCGCCGCCGCCGAAGCAAGCGCGCATGTCCGCGGCGGGCGCGTCCGCGCTGCACGACCTCGCCGAGACGCTCGCGCCTTCGCCGCTACGGGAAGCGCTCGCGCGCATGGCGGCGCGTCACCAGGGGCGCGGGCAAAAAAAATGAGCGGCGCTTTCGCTGCCGCTCACCTTTCCGTCCTGCTGTTTGCCGATGATCAGGCAAACGCCGTCTGCGTATCGAACGCGAAACCGCGCGGCGCTTTCTGCGTGTCCTCGAACGTGACGATTTCAAACGCCTCTTCGTTCGCGAGCAGTTCGCGCAGCAGCATGTTGTTCATCGCGTGACCACCCTTGTACGCGGTGTACGACGCGAGCAGCGGATGACCCACGACGTACAGATCGCCGATCGCGTCTAGCATCTTGTGCTTCACGAACTCGTCGTCGTAGCGCAGCCCGTCGTTGTTCAGGATGCGGTACTCGTCGAGCACGATGGCGTTGTCCATGCTGCCACCGCGCGCGAGACCCAGCTCGCGCATCATTTCCACTTCATGCGCGAAACCGAACGTGCGAGCGCGCGCAATCTCGCGCACATACGACGTGGTCGCGAAATCGACTTCCAGCGCCTGCCCGGTTTTATCGACGGCGGGATG
Organism: Caballeronia sp. LZ062; assembly: GCF_031450785.1. Classification (NCBI taxonomy): domain Bacteria; kingdom Pseudomonadati; phylum Pseudomonadota; class Betaproteobacteria; order Burkholderiales; family Burkholderiaceae; genus Caballeronia; species Caballeronia sp. LZ062. Next base: position 110,741 of record NZ_JARTWB010000002.1, on the reverse strand, counting down.
GCGGAAATCGATGGTAAAGCTCAGTTTGAAGCCGAAATACGGTTCGAGACGCGCGAATTTATCGCCATCGCGCACTTCGACAGGCTTCTTCACCTTGATGAATTTCTTCGGCGCGTTCTGCTCTTCGATACCCGCCGACTGAATGAGAAACACGAACGAAGACGCGCTGCCGTCCATGATCGGAATTTCCTCGGCGGTCACATCGACGTACAGATTGTCGATGCCCAGGCCCGCGCACGCCGACATAAGGTGCTCGATAGTCGACACGCGCGCGCCGTCCTTCTGCAGCACGGACGCGAGCCGCGTATCGCCGATTGCCATGGCGGACGCGGGAATGTCGACCGGCTGCGGCAGGTCGATACGAGAAAACACGATGCCCGTTCCAACCGGTGCCGGGCGCAGCGTCAGATCGACCTTGCGGCCGGAATGAAGCCCGATTCCCACGGTTTTGACGACGGTCTTGATTGTTCGCTGCTTCAACATAATTTTTTTTTTCCGATAGCAATTCCCAATAAAGAGAATTAATCGTTCATTGAATTCTAATAGATCGAAGTATACTCCATTCGGAGTGAGCCGTCCCAAACGAAGTGGTATCAACTGTTTCCCCGTGTTACGCCGCGACGCAGGGACAGTCAAGTAGAACGGGCCGATGGCCGGAATGGAGGCATTTCCGGTCATCGGCCCCAAGTTGCCGCCGAATGCGAGGGCGTCTTCAAGCGTTGCGCAAAGACAACGCGACGCCGGTGCACTCAGCTCAACGTCGCCAGGATGCTGCGAGCGTCGCTGACTTCGAACTTTCCGGGCGCTTCGACAGCGAGCGTCTTGACCACGCCATTGTCGACCACCATCGCGTAACGCTGAGAACGGATTCCCATGCCACGCTCGGATAAATCCTGATCCAGTCCGAGTGCCTGAGTGAAACGCGCACTGCCGTCCGCCATCATCCTCACCTTGCCCGCGGCTTGGAGATCGCGTCCCCACGCGTTCATGACGAACGCGTCGTTGACGGAAACGCACCAGATTTCGTCGATGCCGGCGGCCCGGAATTCATCCGCCGCCTCGACATAACCCGGCACGTGTCTGGCGGAACACGTCGGCGTGAATGCGCCCGGCAATCCGAAGATCACCACGCGCTTGCCGGCCGTCCGCTCGCGCACCGCGAACCCGTTCGGTCCCACGGCACAGCCCTCGCTCGCCACTTCGATGAACTCGAAGAGACGCACATCAGGCAACGTTTCACCCACTTCGATCATGCTCGATCCTTCCCTCGTCAGTGCTCGAACATCCTTGCGATTACATCGTCCCGCAGTTCTTGCCTCGCATTCCTCGACGATTCAGGCTTCATTTGCTCGTCGGCAAATTCGTGGAGGTCGGCTGGCCACGGCCTGGCGTCTGATGCTGACGCGGCCTTGGACAGTCGCCCCACGCGAAACCTGCGTCGCCGGCTCACGCCGGGCGCGTGCCTGCGGTGGCTGCATTGCTCTTGCTAACTAGCGAGCAACGAGCACAGCGCGACTTCAGTCCGCTTGCTTGCGCAGGAACGCCGGGATGTCGTACGTATCGACGCCCTTTTCCTGCAATGCCTGCACGTGCGATGCCGCCGTTTCGCGCGACGAACGCCACACAGCCGGCGTGTCCAGCGAACCGTAATCCGTTGCCTGACCGTGCTGCGGCGCATACGTGTTGTGCGACGCGTGCGCGACCGGCTGATTGTCTGTGCCCGTGCGCAGGAGCGTCATCGGCGCTTGCTGCTGCTTCTTCGCCGCGCGGCCGAGGCCCGTTGCGACCACCGTCACGCGCAGGGCGTCGCCCATTGCGTCGTCGTACACCGCGCCAAAGATCACGGTTGCGTCGTCAGCGGCGTAGCTCTTGATGGTGTTCATCACTTCGCGCGTTTCGGAGAGACGCAGCGAACGGCTCGACGTGATGTTGACCAGCACGCCACGCGCACCCGACAGATCGACGCCTTCGAGCAGCGGGCTCGCCACCGCCTGTTCAGCCGCGAGACGCGCGCGATCGACGCCGGCGACGGTCGCCGTGCCCATCATCGCCTTGCCCTGCTCGCCCATCACGGTCTTCACGTCTTCGAAGTCGACGTTCACGAGACCATCGACGTTGATGATTTCCGCAATGCCCGCGACAGCGTTGTTCAGCACGTCATCTGCGCACTGGAAGCACTTGTCCATCTCGGCGTCGTCGCCCATCACCTCGAAGAGCTTGTCGTTCAACACGACGATCAGCGAATCGACGTGATCCTCCAGTTGCTGCGAGCCGGCTTCCGCCACGCGCATACGGCGGCCGCCTTCGAATTCGAACGGCTTGCTCACGACGCCGACCGTCAGAATGCCCATTTCCTTCGCGATCTGCGCGACCACGGGCGCAGCGCCCGTGCCCGTGCCGCCGCCCATGCCCGCGGTGATGAACACCATGTGCGCGCCGCGCAGTGCATCGGCGATACGCTCGCGCGCATCTTCAGCCGCTTCCTTGCCCTTCTCCGGCTTGGCGCCTGCGCCCAGGCCGGTCATGCCCAGCTGCAACACGTGCGGCGCGCGCGAACGTGCGAGCGCCTGTGCGTCGGTGTTCATCACGATGAAATCGACGCCCTGCACACCCCGGTTGATCATGTGCTGAACGGCATTGCCGCCCGCACCACCAACTCCGACCACCTTGATGATCGTTCCGTTGGTTTCCGTTTCCAGCATTTCGAAATCCATGTTGCCTCCGTCAAGAATGAAGATCGGCGTTATCCGGAGAGAGATCGGGCAACCTCTCGCCGCGCGCTAGCCGCCGGTACCGGCGCGAATTATATTCATTACTTAAATACGTTTGTTTCGTACTGCTCTGTTCCGCGCAAGCTTCAGAAGTTTCCGAGGAACCAGTCTTTCATTCGTGTGAGCACTTGCCCCATCGATCCGTTCTGCACTGCGACCTTGCGTCCGCGCATACGCTGCGAGCGTCCTTCGGCGAGCAGGCCCATGGCGGTCGAATAGCGCGGGTTGCGCACGACGTCCGCGAGACCGCCTGCGTACTCCGGCACGCCGATGCGCACCGGTTTCAGAAAGATGTCTTCGCCGAGTTCGACCATGCCGGGCATCATCGCCGCGCCGCCGGTCAGCACCACGCCGCTCGACAGCAGCTCTTCGTAGCCGGATTCGCGCACGACCTGCTGCACGAGCGAGAACAGCTCTTCGACGCGCGGCTCGACCACCGCGGCCAGCGCCTGACGCGACAGCGTGCGCGGACCGCGTTCGCCGAGACCCGGCACTTCGATCATCTCGTCGGGGTCCGCGAGCGCCTGCTTGGCGATGCCGTACGTCACCTTGATGTCTTCCGCGTCGGGCGTCGGCGTGCGCAGCGCCATCGCGACGTCGCTCGTGATCTGATCGCCCGCGATCGGAATCACCGCCGTATGACGAATCGCGCCTTCGCTGAAAATGGCGATGTCGGTGGTGCCGCCGCCGATATCGACGAGCACGACGCCCAGTTCCTTTTCGTCCTCGGTCAGCACCGCGAGCGACGACGCAAGCGGCTGCAGGATGAGGTCATTCACTTCGAGCCCGCAGCGGCGCACGCACTTCACGATGTTTTGCGCCGCGCTCACCGCGCCCGTGACGATATGCACCTTCACTTCGAGGCGAATGCCGCTCATGCCGATCGGCTCGCGCACGTCTTCCTGACCGTCGATGATGAATTCCTGCGTCAGGATGTGCAGCACCTGCTGATCGGTCGGAATGTTGATCGCCTTGGCCGTTTCGATCACGCGAGCGACGTCCGTCTGCGTGACTTCCTTGTCCTTGATCGCGACCATGCCGCTCGAATTGAAGCTGCGAATGTGGCTGCCCGCGATGCCGGTGAAGACGTTCGTGATCTTGCAGTCCGCCATCAGCTCGGCTTCTTCAAGCGCGCGCTGAATGGATTGCACCGTTGCCTCGATGTTGACCACGACGCCTTTCTTCAACCCCTTCGAGTCGCTCTGACCGAGTCCGATCACCTCGTAGTGGCCTTCGCCCTTCAGTTCGGCGACGATCGCGACCACCTTCGACGTTCCGATGTCGAGGGAAACCAGCAGGTCTTTGTAGTCTTTGCTCATAGCGTGCTCATGCCTGTGATGTCTGCTTACTTCTTGGCCTTGTCGGTGTCGTTGATGAAGCGCATGCCGGCGGCGCGTATCGCGAAGCCGTTGGGGTACCTCAAATCCGCATATTCGATCTCCTTGCCCCACCGCCCCGTCACCGATGCCCACGACGCGACGAAACGCTTGCAGCGGTCATACAGCGTGTCCTGATTGCGCTCGCGGCCCAGTTCGATCTGCGTGCCGTTCGAGAGCTTCACGGTCCACGCGAAACGCGGCGAGAGCGTGACTTCCTCCGGCTGCGCGTCGAGCGGCGCAAACCATTTCTGGAAGTCGCGATACCGCGCGACCACTTCCTTCGCCGTGCCGTCGGGACCGTCGAACGCGGGCAGATCGTCGTCGAGCTCACCCTGATTCGCGGTGAATAGCTCGCCGTCCACGCTCACCAGCTGGTCGCTGCCCCACGTGCCGAGCGGCTTGTACTCTTCCAGCGTCACCGCGATCGCGTTCGGCCACACGCGGCGCACGCTCGCTCGGCGCACCCACGGCATTTGTTCGAACGCGGTCCGCGCGGTGTCGAGATCGACGGTGAAGAAGTTGCCCTTCAGGTGTCCTACGACGCTCGCCCGCACCGTCGGCGAATTGATGTGCGAGGTGTCGCCGTCGATCTGAATCTCGCGCAGCCGGAACTCGGGACGCTGGATCGCATAGACGCCCGCCGCGCACAGCAGCATCAGCACGAGCATGGCGTGCAGCGCGCTGGCGGCAAGATTCATCTGGCGAACGTTGTTCCACATGTTTGCGCTTCGTCAGTTCTTGAGGGTGAGGGACAGCACCTTCACAACGAGGTCCTTGTAGCTGATGCCGACCGCACGCGCCGCTTTGGGCGGCAGCGAGTGATCCGTCATGCCCGGCGCCGTGTTCACTTCGAGGAAGTACGGGTTGCCGTCGGCGTCCAGCATGAAATCGGCGCGGCCCCAGTCCGTGCAGCCGAGCATGTCGAACGCGCGCTGCGTCAGTTGCTTCATGCGCGCTTCTTCAGCGTCCGTCAGGCCGCACGGAATCAGATACTTCGTGTCGTCGGCGACGTACTTCGCGTGATAGTCGTAGAACTCGCCCGCCGGAATGATCTTGATGACCGGCAGATCGAGATCGCCCGCGATGCAGCACGTGTACTCACCGCCGCCCTCGATGCTCTTCTCCACGATTACGATCTTGTCGAACTTGGCGGCTTCTTCCAGCGCCGGCGCAAGCCGTTCTGCGCTCTTCACTTTGATGACCGCGACGCTCGACCCTTCGCTCGCCGGCTTAACGAAAAGCGGCAGCCCCAGCTTCGCGATGATCTCCTGCGCGCGCTCGGCATAGTCGTCGCCGCGATAGACGGTTTCGAACGGCGGCGTCGGAATGCCGGTCTGCTGCCACACGAGCTTGGTGCGCAGCTTGTCCATGCCGAGCGCCGAGCCGAGCACGCCGCTGCCCGTATAGCGAATGCCGTAGAAGTCCAGCGCGCCTTGCAACTGGCCGTTCTCGCCATAGCCGCCGTGCAGCGCGATGAACGCGCGCTCGAAGCCTTCCGCCTTCAGATCCGACAGCGGGCGCTCGGCGGGATCGAACGGATGCGCGTCGACGCCCGCGTCGCGCAGCCCTTCCAGCACGAGGCGGCCCGAATTGAGCGAGACTTCGCGCTCGGCGGAATTCCCGCCGAGAAGCACCGCCACTTTGCCGAAGACCTTCGGATCGATGTTGTTCACTGTGTTGCTCATGACGTCGTTTGTTGCTGTCTTCACTGCGGCTGGCACTGCGCGAGCCGCCCGCATACACCGCCGATAGAGCCCGCGCCCATCGTGATCACCACGTCGCCGTTGCGCGCGAGCGTCGTCACGGCGTCCGGCACTTCATCCACCGTTTCGACGAATACCGGTTCCACCTTGCCCGCCACGCGGATCGCGCGTGCGAGCGCGCGGCCGTCGGCGGCGACGATCGGCGCTTCGCCTGCGGCATACACATCGGTCAGAACAAGTGCGTCCACGGTGGAGAGCACCTTCACGAAATCTTCGAAACAGTCGCGCGTGCGCGTGTAGCGATGCGGTTGGAACGCGAGCACGAGACGCCGGTCCGGAAACGCGCCGCGCGCCGCCGCGATGGTCGCGGCCATTTCCACCGGGTGATGCCCGTAGTCGTCGATCAGCGTGTACGCGCCTTCGTTGTCGTTCGTCTTCACGTCGCCGTAACGTTGGAAGCGCCGGCCGACACCGTTGAATTCGGCGAGCGCCCTCTGGATATCGGCATCGGCCACTTCGAGTTCAGTCGCAATCGCGATGGCCGCGAGCGCGTTCTGCACGTTATGCAGGCCCGGCAGGTTCAGCACGATGTCGAGCGGCGGCGCATCTTCGCGCAGCGTCGTGAAGTGCATGCGGCCGTCGCGCGCCTCTACGTTGACCGCGCGCACCTGCGCTTCGGCGCCGATGCCATAACGGATGATCGGCTTCGACACGAACGGCAGGATCTCGCGCACGTTCGGATCGTCGACGCACAGCACCGCGATGCCGTAGAACGGCAGCCGATGCGTGAATTCGATGAACGCCTGCTTGAGCCGCGCGAAGTCGTGGCCGTAGGTGTCCATGTGATCGGCGTCGATGTTCGTGATGACTTCGATCACCGGGAACAGATTGAGGAACGACGCATCCGATTCATCGGCTTCGGCGACGATGAAATCGCCCGTGCCGAGCCGCGCGTTCGCGCCCGCGCTGATAAGACGCCCGCCGATCACGAACGTTGGATCGAGCCCGCCCGCGGCCAGCACGCTCGCGACGAGCGACGTTGTCGTGGTCTTGCCGTGCGTGCCGGCAATGGCGATGCCCTGCTTCAGCCGCATGAGTTCCGCGAGCATGACGGCGCGCGGCACGATCGGCACGCGCCGATGACGCGCCGCCAGCACTTCGGGATTGTCGGGACGCACGGCCGTCGACACGACGACCGCATTCGCGCCTTCGATGTTCTGCTCGTGATGGCCGATCTCGACGCGCGCGCCCAGCGCCTTCAGCCGCTCGGTGACGGCGTTCTTCGAGAGGTCCGAGCCGCTGACCTGATAGCCGAGGTTCAGCAGCACTTCCGCGATGCCGCTCATCCCTGCTCCGCCGATGCCGACGAAGTGAATGTGCTTGACGATGTGTTTCATGACTTAATGTGCCTCCCGAGCTTGGCGGGTAAGACGCGCGCCGGCGACGTCGGCGCACACGGCCGCGACCCGTTCGGTCGCGTCCGGTTTCGCCAGAGCGCGTGAGCGCGCGGCCATCTCCGCCAGCGTGTCGCGCGTCTGCGCACGCAACCAGCCGGCGAGCTTTTCCGCCGACAAATCGCGTTGTTGTATCAATTCCGCTGCGCCGTTCTTCGCGAGGAACGCGCCGTTGGTCGTCTGGTGATCGTCGACGGCGAACGGGAACGGCACGAAGAGCGCGGCCACGCCGACCGCTGCGATCTCGGAAACCGTCATCGCGCCCGAGCGGCAAATCACGAGATCGGCGGATGCGTAAGCGCTCGCCATGTCCTCGATGAACGGCACGAGTTGCAAGTCTTCGCCGCGCGAGAGACCGGCCGCCGCGTAATTCGCCTGCAATGCTTCGATATGCTTCGCGCCCGCCTGATGCACGATGCGCGGGCGCTCTTCCGGCGACAGCAGCGCAAGCGCTTTCGGCACCGTTTCGTTGAGCGCAGCCGCGCCCAGACTTCCGCCGACGACGAGCACGTTCAGCTTGCCTGTGCGCGATGCGTAGCGTTCTTTGGGCGGCAATGTCGACGTAAGTTCCGCGCGAATCGGATTGCCGGTCCATTCCGCATTCGGCAGAGCATTGGGAAACGCGACGAGCACGCGCTTCGCGACATGCGCGAGCACCTTGTTCGCGAGACCCGCGATGGAGTTCTGTTCGTGCAGCACGAGCGGGCAGCCCGCTAGCTTCGTCATGATGCCCGCCGGAAACGTGATGTAGCCGCCCATGCCGAGCACCACGTCAGGCTTTACCTGACGCAGCACGCGCAGGCTTTGCGAGCACGCGCGCATGAGGTTCACCGGCAGCATCAGCTTCGTCTTGATGCCCTTGCCGCGCACGCCGCCGAAGCGCACGCATTCCATCGGGATGCCGTGCTTGGGGACGAGCGTCGCTTCCATGCCGCTCGCATTGCCGAGCCAGACGACGCGCCAGCCGCGCGCCTGCATCCAGTGCGCGACCGCGAGCCCCGGAAACACGTGGCCGCCGGTGCCGCCCGCCATGACCATCAGCGTGGGCTGTTGCGCGGTCATACCTTGCCTCCGCGCATGAGCACGCGATTTTCGTAATCGACGCGCAGCAGCACCGCGAGCGCGACGCAGTTCAGCAAAATGCCCGAGCCGCCGTAACTGACGAGCGGCAGCGTCAAGCCCTTGGTCGGCAAAAGGCCGAGATTCACGCCCATGTTGATGAACGTCTGCGCGCCGAACCAGATGCCGACGCCCTTGGCCATCAGACCTGCGAACGTGCGATCCAGCGCTAGTGCCTGACGGCCGATTTCGAACGCGCGGCGCACGATCCAGTAGAACAGCAGAATCACGCAGATCACGCCGACGAAACCCAGTTCCTCGCCGATCACCGCGAGAATGAAGTCGGTGTGCGCTTCCGGCAGATAGTTGAGCTTTTCGACGCTGCCCCCGAGACCGACGCCGAACCACTCGCCGCGCCCGAACGCGATCAGCGAGTGCGTCAGCTGATACGCCTTGCCCTGCGCGTAGCGGTCGTCCCACGGATCGAGATAAGCGAAGATCCGCTCCCGACGCCACGGCGAGAGCCACACGAGCATCGTGAACGTGCCGACCGCCGTGAGCACCAGACCGCCGAAGAGCTTGCCGTTCACGCCGCCGAGGAACAGCACGCCCATTGCAATGGCGGCGATCACCATGAACGCGCCCATGTCCGGTTCGAGCAGCAAGAGCGCGCCGACCGCGCCGACCGCCACGGCCATCGGCAAGAAGCCCTTGCCGAAACTGTGCATGAACTCTTGCTTGCGCACCGTGTAGTTCGCGGCGTAGATCGTGACCGCGAGCTTCATGATTTCGGACGGCTGCATGTTCGTGATGCCGAGCGGAATCCAGCGGCGCGCGCCGTTCACGCCCTTGCCGATATGCGGAATCAGCACGATGACGAGCATCACGAGCGCGACGAGAAAGAGCTTCGGCGCGAGCTTGTCCCAGGCCTTCACCGGAATCTTGAACGCTATTACCGCGCCGACCAGCGCCGTCGCGACGGAAACGAGGTGCCGCACGAGGAAGTGATAGTCGCGGTACTGCGCGTACTTCGGCGAATCCGGCATGGCGATGGACGCCGAATACACCATCACGATGCCGAGACCGAGCAGCGCGATCGTCACCCACAAGAGCGAATGATCGTAGTCGAGCATGCGCGAGCGCGCGGGACGCACGCCGTTGACGGCGCTCGAAATGCCGCCCGAACGCCCGGCGAGCGAATCGTTCGGAACCGCGTTGCGCTGTCCGGTGATTTTTGATCCAAAGCGGTCCGACCAGCTCATAGCATCACTCCCCGCGCGGCGGCGATATCTTCGACCGCGCTGCGAAACACGTCAGCGCGGTGTGCGTAGTTCTTGAACATGTCGAGGCTCGCGCACGCGGGCGAAAGCAACACGGCGTCGCCCGGTTCGGCGATGCGCGATGCAGCGTCGGTCGCGGCTTCGAGCGTGGCGTGATCTTCGAGCGCGACGCCGGTGGATGCGAGCGTCTCGCGAATGCGCGGCGCGTCGCGGCCGATCAGCATCACGGCACGCGCCCAGCGCGCGACCGGCGCTTCAAGCGGCGAGAAGTCCTGACCTTTGCCGTCGCCGCCTGCAATCAGCACGACGCGTTGCGCGAGGCCATCGAGCGCGGCGACCGTCGCGCCGACGTTCGTGCCCTTGCTGTCGTCCACATAATCGACGCCGTCGATCTGCGCGATCACTTCCACGCGATGCGGTTCGCCTCGATACTCGCGCAAGCCGTGCAACAGCGCGGCGAGCGGCAAGTCGATCGCGCGGGCGAGCGCGAGCGCGGCGAGCGCATTGGCCGCGTTGTGCAGGCCGCGAATGCGCAGTGCGTCGGCGGGCATCAGCCGCTTTGCAACGACGTTCGGCGCGGCGACGTCCTGCTTGCGGCGGCGCGACGGCGCGGGTTCGTCGGCGGCGTCGCGGTCGATGCCTTGCGCGAGCCACGCGATGCCGTTGTCGCGCAACAGGCCGTAGTCGCCGACCTTCGACGGCTCATCCAGCCCGAACGTCACCACGCGGTCCTGCGCGATATTCGCGGCGAGCGCCATCGTGCGGGCGTCGTCGCGATTCAACACGCGCACCGTGCGCGGACCGAAGATGCGGCCCTTCGCGGCGGCGTAGGCGTCCAGGCCGCCGTGCCAGTCGAGATGATCCTGCGTGATGTTGAGCACGGCGGCAGCATCGGGCGTGAAGCTGTGCGAAGTCTCCAGTTGGAAGCTGGAGAGCTCGAGCACCCAGACGTCCGGCAGCGCGGTTTGATCGATGGCTTCAGCCAGCTTGTCGAGCATCGCGGGGCTAATGTTGCCCGCGACCGCCACGCGCTTGCCCGCGCGTTCGCACAAAAGACCGGTGAGCGCGGTGGTCGTCGTCTTGCCGTTGGTGCCGGTGATCGCGAGCACCTTCGGCTCATAACCGTTGACGGCGAGCCCGGCGAGCGCCTGCGCGAACAGTTCGAGTTCGCCCCACACCGGAATGCCGCGCTCCTTCGCCGCCGCGATCAGCGGCGCGAGGTCCGGCGCGAGCGGCGAAAGTCCGGGGCTGATAGCCAGCAGTTCGATGCCGCCGTCCAGCAGGTCGGTCGTGAACGCGCCGCCGACGAACTCGGCGTCGATGTTGTGAATCACGAGCTCGGAGAGATTCGGCGGGTTCTCGCGCGTATCGGCGATCCGCAGCCGGCACCCGTGCCTGGCGCACCAGCGCGCCATAGCGAGGCCGGATTCACCGAGCCCCAGCACGAGCACCATCGGACTTTGCCGACCGGAAAACTTCTCGCCAAACATCGCTTTACCCTTTCCTGAAACCTTAGAAACCGCGGACGTGCACGATCAACGCAACTTGAGCGTCGACAAGCCGAAGAGACACAACATCAACGTGATGATCCAGAAGCGCACCACCACTTGCGTTTCCGTCCAGCCGGACAGTTCGTAGTGGTGATGGAGCGGCGCCATCTTGAAGAAGCGCCGGCCTTCGCCGTAACGGCGCTTCGTGAACTTGAACCAGAAGACTTGCAGCATGACGGAGAGCGTTTCCGCCACGAAAATGCCGCCCATGATGAACAGCACGATTTCCTGCCGCACGATCACCGCGATGGTGCCGAGCGCGCCGCCGAGCGCGAGCGCGCCGACATCGCCCATGAAGACTTGCGCGGGGTGCGTGTTGTACCAGAGGAACGCGAGGCCCGCGCCGCCCATCGCGGAGCAGAAGATCAGCAGTTCCCCCGCGCCGGGAATGTGCGGAAAGAGCAGATACTTCGAATACACGGAGCTGCCCATCACATACGCGAACGCGCCGAGCGATGCGCCCACCAGCACGACCGGCATGATGACGAGACCGTCGAGGCCATCGGTGAGATTCACCGCATTGCTCGACCCGACGATCACGAAGTACGTCATCGCGATGAAGCCCCACACGCCGAGCGGATACGTGATCGACTTGAGGAACGGCAGCATGAGGTCCGCGCGCGCGGGCAGCCCCATCGATAGGCCGCTGCGCACCCACGCCATGAAGAGATCGAACACGCGCGTGTTGCTGGCCTCCGACACGCTGAACGCGAGATACACGGCCGCGAACAGGCCGATGACCGACTGCCAGAAATACTTCTCGCGCGACGACATGCCGCGCGGGTCCTTATGCACCACCTTGCGATAGTCGTCCACCCAGCCGATCACGCCATAGCCGAACGTGACGAGCATGACGATCCACACGAAGCGGTTCGTGAGATCCGCCCAGAGAAGCGTGGAAACCGCGATGCCCATGAGAATCAGCACGCCGCCCATCGTCGGCGTGCCCGACTTGACGAGGTGCGTTTGCGGGCCGTCCTTGCGCACCGCCTGACCGACTTTCATCGCGGTCAGCTTGCGGATAACCCACGGGCCGCAGACGAGACCGATCAAAAGCGCCGTCGCGGTGGCGCCCACCGCGCGGAACGTGATGTAGGTGAACACGCGCATGAAGCTGGCGTCATTCTGAAGCCATTGCGCGAGTGCGAGTAGCATGCTGGTCCTTCTCTTTCTGTGAGTCAGTGTGCGGCGGGCGCGTTGCCCGCTGCGGGTTGTTGTGGGCTCGTCAGGGCGTCCACCACGCGTTCCATCTTCATGAAGCGCGAGCCTTTCGCGAGATACGTTGCGCCGGGTCCGAACCCGGCTTGCTGAAGTGCTTGGATGAGCGCGGTCACGTCGTCGAAATGAACGGCGGTCTGCTTCGACGCTGCTGCACGGAATGCGTTCACTGAATCACGGCTCGCGTCGCCGAGCGCGTACAAAGCGTCGATGCCGCGCTCGGCCGCATACGCGCCGACTTCGCGATGAAACGCCGGTCCTTCTTCGCCGACTTCGCCCATGTCGCCCATCACGAGCACGCGCGGCGATGCCTGCGCCGCGAGCACGTCGATGGCGGCGCGCATGGAATCGGGATTGGAGTTGTAGGTGTCGTCGATGATGGTCGCGCCCGCGAGCGCGCCCAGCACCGCGCGCTTCACTTGCAAGCGGCCCTTCACTGGCTGGAACGCTTCGAGGCCGCGCTTGATGTCGTCCAGCGACACGCCCGCGGCCAGCGCGGCCGCCGTGGCCGCGAGCGAATTGCGCGCGTTGTGTTCGCCGAGCACGGCAAGCGCGATGTCGATGCGGCCTTCCGGCGTGCGCACGTGAACCGTCGCGCCGTCGAGCGTGCCGGTGACTGCCGCCTTCGTTTCGTCGTCGCTCAGCGCGAAGTCCATGATCGGATTGCCCGTGGCCGCGACGCGCCAGATGCTGGCGTAGGGGTCGTCAGCGGGAAACACGGCCGTGCCCGTTTCGCCGAGCGCATGAATGACGGACGCATGTTCGAGCGCGACTGCCTCGACCGTGGCCATGAACTCCTGATGCTCGCGCTGCGCGTTGTTCACGACGGCGACCGTCGGCGCAGCGATCTTGCCGAGCGCGTCCGTCTCGCCGGGATGATTCATGCCGAGCTCGACCACCGCCAGCCGATGCGCCGCGTTCAAGCGAAACAGCGTGAGCGGCAGGCCGATGTCGTTGTTGAAATTGCCCGCAGTCGCGAGCCGCGCGTCTTCGCCGACTGCCGCCGCGAAGATGGACGCGATCATCTCTTTCACCGTCGTCTTGCCGTTGCTGCCGGTGACGGCGACGAGCGGCATGCTGAAGCGCTTGCGCCAGCCGTGCGCCAGCGCACCGAGCGCCGCACGCGTGTCCTTTACCTTGATGACTGGCAGCGGCCAGGCATCCGAATTGCGCACATCGCGCGAGACGATCGCGGCAGCCGCGCCGCTCTTCGCCACCTGATCGAGGAAGTCATGCGCATCGAACCGATCGCCCTTCACCGCGACGAACAGATCGCCCGCCTGCACGGCGCGGCTGTCGGTCACGACGCGTTCGATGGCGATAGCTTCGTCGCCCTGGACGACCGCGCCGGGAATGAGCGCGGCGGCTTCGCGCAAGGTGAACATCGTCATTCGCCGCCTCCGCGTTGTTGCGTGGCACGTGCGGCAAGCGCGAGGCGCGCGTGATCCTGATCCGAGAACGCGCGCTTTTTGCCCATGATTTCCTGCGTGGCCTCGTGTCCTTTTCCGGCGAGCAGTACGACATCTTCGCGCGCCGCCGAGCGCAGCGCCTGCAAAATGGCGCTCGCGCGATCCTCGATGCGCCGCGCCTTCGCGGCGGTCTTCATGCCGGCGGCAATCTGGTCGATGATGGCGAGCGGATCTTCACTGCGCGGGTTGTCGCTCGTGATGACGACCTGATCCGCGAGACGCTCGGCGATTTCGCCCATCAGCGGACGCTTGGTGGCGTCGCGGTCGCCGCCGCAGCCGAACATGCAGACGAGCTCGCCGCCGCGCGCGGCAGCGATCGGGCGCAGCGCGGCCAGCGTTTTCTCGAGCGCGTCGGGCGTGTGTGCGTAGTCGATCACGACGAGCGGTTCATCGTTTTGCAGCCGGCCGCCGAGACGCTCCATGCGACCGTTGACCGATTCGAGCTTCGAGATTCGCGCGAGCGCGGCATCGAACGGAACGCCGACTTCGAGCAACACGCCGAGTACCGCGAGCAGATTGCTCACGTTGAACGCGCCGAGTGTGTTCACTTCGACTTCGGCCTCGCCCCAGTCCGACGAAAGATGAAACGCGGTGCCCGTGGCGATTGCGCGCACGCGGCTCGCGAGCAGCACGGCGTCTGCGCTCGGCGGGGCATCGGCCGGCATGTCGACGGCGTAAGCAATGGTGCGGACCTTGCCGCGCAGCGATTCGATCAGGCGTTGACCGGCGGCATCGTCGCGATTGACGATAGCCGTTTTCAGCGACGGCCACGCGAAAAGACGCGCCTTCGCGGCTTCATACGCCTCGAAGGTGCCGTGGTAGTCGAGATGATCCTGCGTGAGATTCGTGAAGATGCCGATGTCGAAATCCGTGCCGTTCACGCGCCCCTGATGCAGCGCATGCGACGAGACTTCCATCGCGACAGCTTCCGCGCCTTGCGCCTTCAGTTGCGCGAGGCTGCGCTGAAGCTGCGGCGCATCCGGCGTGGTGAAGCCCGTGGACGCGAGCTTGCCTGGCATGCCGATGCCGAGCGTGCCGATGATTGCGCACGGCCGACCGAGCGCGGTCAGCGCCGCGGCGATCCACTGGCTGCACGAGGTCTTGCCGTTGGTGCCCGTCACGCCGACGGTGAGCATCGACGCGCTCGGCTCGCCGTACCACGCGGACGCAATCGAACCGGCGAGCTCGTTGAGCGCGGGCACGGGGAGCGCCTTCGAAGCGTCCGGCTTGCCCGCGAAGCCCTCCGGCTGATACAGCGCGGCGGCCGCGCCTGCGCCGAGCGCGGCGTCGAGATACGGCCGGTTGTCCGCGCCGTCCACGGCATACGCGAGGAACACGTCGCCGCTTTTGAGCGAGCGCGTGTCGGCGTGCAAATCGGCCTCGGGCCGCGCATGTGCGCGCAGCCATTGAACGGCATGTGATACGTCCTTCTGCATCTTGCTTTGACGGGCTTTCGCGCTCATCGCACGACTCCCGGATGTGTCTTCGTGTTGCTCGACACGGCAATCTTCTTCGCCGTGTTCGCGTTGTTCGAACGGTTCGCGCTCGTGGGTTGCGCGGACGCTTGCGTGCCGGTATTCGAATCGTCCGTCACGACCATTTGCTTGACCGGCATGTCCGGCGGCACGTTGAGCGCACGCAGCGTATCGCCCACGATGCCCGAGAACACCGGCCCCGATACCTGTCCGCCGAAGTGGCTGCCCGCCGTCGGTTCGTCGACCGATACGGCCACCACGATGCGCGGATTCGGCATCGGCGCCATGCCGACGAACGACGCGCGGTACTTCGAGTGATCGTAGCCGCGGCCCGCGTGCTTGTACGCCGTGCCGCTCTTGCCGCCGACGCGATAGCCCGGCACCGCGGCATCCGGCGACGTGCCGTTCTTCGACACGACGGTCTCCAGCATTGCGCGAACCTCGCGTGCGGTGGTCGGCGAGAAGATCTGCTGGCCGACCGGCGGCTGATCGCCCGGCGTGCGGAAAATCGAGACAGGCAGAATCGTGCCGTCATGCGCAATGGCGGTGTACGCGCGAGCCAGCTGGAACAGCGACGCCGACAAACCGTAGCCGTAAGACATCGTCGCCTGCTCGATGCGGCGCCAGCTCTTCCACGGCCGCAAACGTCCGGTCACGGCGCCCGGAAAGCCGACCTTCGGCGCCTGCCCGAGACCGAGGCTCGTGTACATGTTCCACATTTCCTCGGGCCGCAATTGCATCGCAATTTTGGTCGCGCCGATATTGCTCGACTTCTGAATCACGCCGCCGACGGTGAGCGTGCCGAAACCGGAGTCGTCCGTGATGCGCGCGCCGTCGAGCACGAAGACGCCGCCGCCCGTTTCCACGAGCGTATTCGGCGTCACGCGGTGCAAGTCGAGCGCGAGCGAAACGGTGAACGGCTTCATGATCGAGCCCGGCTCGAAAGTGTCCGTCAGAATGCGGTTGCGCAACTGCTCGCCGGTCATGCGCGAGCGGTCGTTCGGGTTGTAGGTGGGATAGTTGACGAGCGCGAGCACTTCGCCCGTCTTCACGTCGATTACGATCGCAGCGCCGGCCTTCGCCTTCGTCTTTTCGACGGCCGCTTTGAGGTCCGTGTACGCGATGTACTGAATCTTGCTGTCGATCGAAAGCTCGACGTCCTGGCCGTTATGCGGCACGACCTGTTCGTCGACGTCCTCGACGATATGCCCCATCCGGTCCTTGATGACGCGACGCATGCCCGGCGTGCCGGCCAGCACGCTCTGGTCGCCGAGTTCGACGCCTTCCTGACCCTTGTCTTCAATATTAGTAAAGCCGATCAGGTGTGCGGTGATTTCGCCTTCCGGATAGAAGCGCTTGTATTCACCGCGCGAATAGATGCCCGGAATGTCGAGCGCCGCGACCTTCTGCGCGACTTCGAGCGGAACCTGGCGCTTAACGTAGACGAACGTCTTGTCCATCGACAGTTTCGCGCGCAGGTCCTTTTGCGTCATGTCGAGCAGCTTCGCGAGTTCGGCGAGCTTGTCCGCGCCGAGATCGTTCGGGACGGCTTCGGGAATCGCCCAGATGGCCTTCACCGGCAGGCTCGTGGCGAGCACCAGACCGTTGCGGTCGCGGATCTGGCCGCGCGTGGCCGGCATTTCCAGCGTGCGCTGATAGCGGCTTTCACCCTGCTTCTTGAAGAAAGCGTTGCCGGGGCCCTGAATCCAGAAGGCGCGCGCCGCGAGCGCCACGAACGCCATGAACAGCAGGAACACGACGAACTTCGAGCGCCACATGGGAAGGCGCACGGCGAGAATCGGGTTGGGCGTGTAGGCGACGTCCTTCTGCTTCGCGGATTTCTTCATCGTTTCACTCCGCGTGCGGACGGCGCCGACGCAGGAAGCGGCGGCGGCATGGGCGCATCGGCGGCCTTCGCGGTCGCCGGGTCGTAGGTCAGGTATTGCGTGCGGCCGGTTGTCACGGGCTGCATCTTCAGTGAGTTAGTGGCCAACTGCTCGATGCGCGAAGTCTTCGACAATGCGCTCTGCTGATACTGGAACTGCGCGTAATCCTGTTGAAGCTGGCGCTCCTGCGACTGCGCCCGCTGCAATTCGATGAACACCTGCCGCTGCTTGTTCGTGGCGCTGACGACCGACAGCGCGCACCCGAGCACGACGATCAGGAGAAAAATGTTGAGGCGGTTCATGGCGCGATGCGCTCCGCGATACGCATGACCGCGGACCGGGCGCGCGGGTTGTCGGCGACTTCAGCGTCGCTCGGAAACACGCGGCCGACGATCCGCAGAGGCGGACTCGGCAGATCGACCGCGCGGATCGGCAAACGACGGTCCACCGCCGGCGCGCTCGACTGCGCCTGCATGAACCGCTTGACGATCCGGTCTTCGAGCGAATGAAAGCTGATCACGACCAGCCGCCCCCCTTGCTCCAACAGCGAAAGTGCCGATTCAAGAACTACTTGCAGTTCCGCAAGCTCTTGATTGATGTGAATCCGTATAGCCTGAAAGGTGCGAGTTGCCGGGTCCTTGCCCTTTTCACGGGTCTTGACGACGTGACCCACGATTTCGGCAAGCTCGCGCGTGCTGACGAGAGGCCCAAGACGGTCGGACTCTGCCCGGCGAGCAACAAGCGCCTTTGCAATCTGAAAAGCAAACCGTTCTTCCCCATAATCTCTGATCACCTCCGTCATTTCCTGCACCGTGGCCCGCGCGAGCCACTCGGCCGCCGACTCGCCGCGAGTCGGGTCCATTCTCATGTCGAGCGGACCCTCCGCGCGGAAACTGAAACCGCGCTCGGGGTCGTCCACTTGCGGCGACGACACGCCAAGGTCCAGCAACACGCCCGACACCCGCTCTATCCCGCGCTCGTTCACGGCGCTTCGCAGGGCCGCGAAGCTGTCATGCACGATCGAAAAACGCGGGTCCTGAATCTGTTGCGCCGTGGCGATGGCGAGCGGGTCCTTGTCGAACGCGATCAGCCGCCCTCCTTCGCTCAGCCGCTGCAACACTGCCCGGCTATGACCGCCGCGCCCGAAGGTGCCATCTATATAGATGCCGTCGGCGCGCGTGATCAGTCCGTCTACTGCTTCATTCAGCAGCACCGTGCGATGCTGCAGATCATTTCCCATCGCAGGTGCCATGTTTTTCAGCGCCGCGTCAGAAAGTGAAGTTCTTCAGCGCTTCGGGCATGCCCTGCGCCATGGCTGCGGCTTCCTTCGCCGCGTACGTCTGCGAGTCCCATAATTCGAAGTGAGCGCCCATGCCGAGCAGCGTCACTTCCTTTTCCAGCGAAGCGGCAGCACGAAGCTCGGGCGAGACCAATACGCGCCCGGCGCTATCGAGTTCGACATCCATTGCATTACCGAGAAAAATGCGACGCCACCACATGGCTTCCATGGGAAGCGCGGCGACCTTGGCGCGAAAGACTTCCCACTCCGGGCGCGGAAACAGCAACAGGCATCCATCCGGGCTCTTCGTGAGCGTCACCCGGCCTTCTGCCTGCCCTTGCAGCGCTTCCCGATAGCGGGACGGAACCGACATCCGCCCTTTCGCATCGAGCGTCAGCGCCGACGCCCCTTGGAACACTCGCCCTTCTCCCCGTTTGTCGCTGCCTGACTGTCGATGCCCACCGAGACGCCGCGCATGCCTTGAAACTGCCGAAAAAGTGGTCGCCGATCACACAAACAACCACTTTCTCACACTGTCTCCCACTTTAGAGGAACGTATTTCCTCGGTCAAGACGCGTGGCTTTTTTTCGGGGAGCTTTTACTCGCTAGAACAAGGACTTAGCGAACGTACTTGAGGTGTGTCGGAACGGGAAAAGCGTTTGAAATTAGAGAGCTAGTGATACAAATGAACGTAATGTATGAACATCGTCCACGAAGAGGCGTGAAATGTAACGGTTTCTGCGGGCGCGCTCGGGAGCGCGACCTGTCTTATTCTTCATACATTGGCGTGACGGACGTCAGCGGCTAGACGTAGTACGCCGTGCGCGTCATCACTTTTGCAGCCGCACGCATCATGGCACGCACGGGAAAAGGGATCTCTGCGCCCCCCGCGCCGATGGCGGCCGCCGCATGCGCGCTTTCGTCCTGGCGCATTTGTTCGACGATCGCGCGGGACGCATAGTCCGTTGCCGGTAGCGTCTTCATGTGGCCATCGAGATGTTGCTCGACCTGGCGCTCGGTCTCCGCCATGAAGCCAAGGCTCGCGCGATCGCCGAAACGCCCCGCCACGAAACCGATGGCGAGCGCACCGGCATACCACAGCGGATTAAGCAGACTCGGACGCGAGTCGAGATCCTTCAGACGCTGGGCGGTCCACGCAAGGTGGTCTTCCTCTTCCCGGGCGGCTTGCTCGAAGCTCGCCTTCAGCCCCGGCGATTCAGTCGCGAGCTTCTGGGCCTGATAAAGCGCCTGCGCGCAGACTTCGCCGACATGGTTCACGCGCATCAGGCCGGCCGAGTGAGCCTTCTCTTGCTCCGTGAGTTCCGGCGCTTCGGCAATCACGCCGCCCTCGACGAGGACCGGCGCTCTCGACTCGGGGATGGGCCGAGACATGCGGCTCACTCCGGTCATGGAACGCAAGCCCCGATCGAACTCGCCAATGATTTCATCGAGCGTCATGTTCTCACCTCGTTGTTGGTGTCATCGTTTTCGCGCAACGTCGTCCCGATCGTTAGCAATCCCTATTCTCCCGGTCAGACATGCGAAAACAGCCGTTCGCGCGCGCCATTTTTTGTAATTAGGGCAAACACGAGTCGCAAAACTGCTGCAAAACCAGGATTTTAGCGCATGTTGCGTAAACGTCACACGTCGTCAAAGGCGCGCTCCCTTTTCCTTTGTGTGAAAAGTCGTGTTTGTTACATTACGTGTCACCTTCGAAAAGAAGACCCCGGCAGGGACCGTCAACACACTGGCGCTAGAACAGTGACCTTGCCAAACAAGTCGCAAAAACACTCCTTGGAGATCTAATCAATGAAAAAGTCGCTTCTCGCTTTGGCAGCATTGGGCGTCTTCGCTGGCGCCGCACATGCGCAGAGCAGCGTGACGCTGTACGGCATCATCGACGCTGGCTTCCTGTATTCGAACAACAGCGGCGGTCACAAGCAGTATGCAATGAGCAGCGGCAACGTGCAGGGTAGCCGTTGGGGCCTGCGCGGCACGGAAGATCTGGGCGGCGGTCTGAAGGCGCTCTTCGTGTTGGAGAACGGCTTCAACGTGTTCAACGGCCAACTGGCCCAGGGCGGCGACATGTTCGGCCGTCAAGCGTACGTCGGCCTGTCGACGGCGCAGTTCGGCACGGTCACGCTGGGTCGCCAGTACGACTCCGTGGTCGATTTCACGGGCGCATTCGAAGTCGGCAGCCAGTGGGCGACGTACTTCGGCGCACACCCGGGCGACCTCGACAACATGAACAACTCGAACCGCGTGAACAACGCGATCAAGTTCACGAGCGCCAATTACGCAGGCTTCACGTTCGGCGGTCTGTATAGCCTCGGCGGCCAGGCAGGCCAGTTCAACCGCAACCAGATCTGGTCGGTTGGTCTCGGCTACTCGCAGGGTCCTCTGCAGTTGGGCGCAGGTTACTTGAACGTCAAGGACCCGAACTACTCGTTCTTCGGCAACAACGCAAACTCGCGCACGGCCACGGCGACGCCTACGACATCGAACTTCCCAAACAGCCGCGTGTACTCGGGCTTCGCTTCGGCTCACACGCAGCAAGTGATCTCCGCGGGCGCCGCCTACACGTTCGGCGCAGCTACGGTCGGCGCGACGTATAGCAACACGCAGTTCAAGGATGTCGGCCGAGACGCCGGCGCAGGTCTGAACCCGTTCGGTTACACGGGCGGATCGGGCAAGTTCCACAACGCCGAAGTCAACTTCAAGTACCAGCTGACGCCGGCGCTTTTGCTGGGCGCGGCTTACGACTACACGAAGGGGTACGGCCTGAGCAATGCCAAGTACCACCAGGGCATGCTCGGCGCGGACTACTTCCTGTCGAAGCGCACGGACGTGTATGTGGACGGTGTCTATCAGCACGCTTCGGGTACGGACTCGACGAAGGCCGCCGCAGTCGCGAGCATCAACGGCCTGTCGCCGTCGTCGACGTCGAACCAGGTTGCAGCGCTGGTCGGTATCCGCCACAAGTTCTAAGAAGCTCGTAACGAAGCGGTATCGGTTGAAAGGCGCCTTCGGGCGCCTTTTTTTCATGCGGCAATGCCGCGAAGTGCCATAAGAAAAAAGCCTCCGCGTCTTTGCGGACGCGAAGGCTCGTATCAGTTCGAGAGGTGCGCTTAAACCGTGCCGTCGCGCAGTTCCCGACGCAGGATTTTGCCGACGTTGCTCTTCGGCAAGTCCTTGCGAAACTCGATGATGCGCGGCCGCTTGTAGCCCGTCAGCCGTTCCTTGCAGTACGCAATCACGTCGGCCTCGGTCAGGTTATCGTCCTTGCGCACGATGAAGAGTTTCACCGCCTCGCCCGAATTCTTGTCTTTCACGCCGACTGCCGCCACTTCGAATACGCCCGGCAGCATCGCCACGACATCCTCGATTTCATTCGGATACACGTTGAAGCCCGAAACAAGGATCATGTCCTTCTTGCGATCGACGATCTTCACGTAGCCACGCTCGTCGAAAACGCCGACATCGCCGGAGCGGAAGAAGCCATCGGGCGTCATGACCTTGGCCGTTTCGTCAGGACGATTCCAGTATCCGGCCATGACCTGCGGCCCCTTGATGCAAATCTCGCCCGCCTGGCCGAGCGGCACTTCGTTGTTGTCGTCATCGCGGATCGACACTTCGGTGGACGGCAACGGCAAGCCGATCGTGCCGGTGTACTCGGTCGCCGTCACGGGGTTGCACGTCACGCACGGCGAAGTCTCCGACAAGCCGTACCCTTCGACGATAGGCACGCCCGTGACCGCAAACCAGCGTTTTGCGACCGATTCCTGTACCGCCATGCCGCCGCCATTCGCCGCGATCAGCTTGGAGAAATCGAGCTTCGAGAAATCGGGATGGTTGAGCAACGCGTTGTACAGCGTGTTGACCGCCGGGAACGTGTTGATCGGAATGCCCTTCAATTCCTTGATGGTTCCCGCTATATCGCGCGGGTTAGGAATCAGGACGCCGAGCCCGCCCGTGCGGATGGTGAGCATGCCGCACACCGTCAGCGCGAAGATGTGATACAGCGGCAAGGCCACGACGCAGACGAACTGGTCGATATCGGGCCGTCGTTGGCGCGCGGGCTCGAGCCACACTTCCGATTGCAATACGTTCGCAATCAGATTGCGGTGCGTCAGCGTCGCGCCCTTAGCGACGCCGGTGGTGCCGCCGGTATATTGAAGGAAGGCGACGTCGTCGGGCGTTTGCGCAACCGGCTGGAGCGCACGGCCGCCGCCTTCGGCGATGGCATCGTTGAAGCGCACGCTGCCCGGCAGACTCCATTCGGGCACCAGCTTCTTGACTTTGCGAACGACGAAATTGACCAGCAGGCCTTTCACGCCCATGAGGTCGCCCATCGCTGCAACGACGACATGTTTGATCGCCGTGTTCTTGACGACCGCTTCCAGCGTGTTCGCGAAGTTTTCCAGAATGACGATGGCTTCCGCGCCGCTGTCGCGAAGCTGGTGTTCCAGTTCGCGCGGCGTATAGAGCGGGTTCACGTTCACGACGATATACCCCGCGCGCAGCACGGCCGCGATGGCGACCGGATATTGCAGCACGTTCGGCATCATCAGCGCGACGCGCGCACCGCGTTTCAATCCCTTGCTCTGGAACCATGCGGCGAGCTTTTTCGACATGTCGTCGAGTTCGCCGTACGTGATGGCTTGTCCCATGCACAGGAACGCGCGACGGTCCCGGTTATTGCGAAAACTGTCTTCGAGCAGCTGCGAAACCGACCGGTACGCCGACGCGTCGATTTCCGCGGGTACGCCGGCCGGATACGATTTCAGCCAGAGTTTCTCCATACGGCGTCTCCTTTATTTGATTTTCGAATGGTCGTGCGGAAACAGGATGCTAGCCGCTTGCTTCGGTTCCGACAATCCGGTTAGACGCCGCATTTCAGACCGTTTCCGATCTGTTCTTTCCAAACTTCTCAATGCAATGACTCCACTTCGACCAGGCAATCGTAGAACGTCGCCGATCCCCCGAGATCGGTCAAAGCCTGGCTTGTTACCTGATTGGCGTTGCAGCCATCGGGGGACAACTTCTTCCACCAGATCGACAAGCCGACGACGACGCCTTCGCGCGCCCGGTCCGTCACACGCGCACGCGCCTGCATCGACCCGCGATCGTTGAAAATGCGCACCAGTGCGCCGTCAGTGATGCCGCGCGCGTCGGCGTCCGCCGGATGGATATCCAGATGCGGCTCCTGCTCCGTCGCGCGCAGGCTTTCGATGTTCACGAAGCTGCTGTTCAAAAAGTTGCGCGCGGGCGGCGAGATCATCGCGAGCGGATAGCGGGCTGCAAGCTCCGGCGCCGCTTCCGCCGACTCGTAGGGCGGCAGGTAATCCGGCAGCGGATCAAGGCCCTCGCGAGCAAGACGCTCGCTATAGAACTCGCACTTCCCCGACGGCGTGCGAAACCCGCCTTGCGCGAGCGGCGCGTCGGGCAGGTCGAGTTCGAGCCAGCGCGACGCCTTGAGTGCTTCCCAACCGCGGCCTTTCAGCGTGGGATCGTCCCAGCGGAAGGCTTTCGACGCGATCTGTTCGTCTGTTTCGAAGAGCGCCGGCTCGGTGAGGTTCATCGCGCGCGCGAGGCCGCGGAAGAAATCGGTGTTCGTACGCGATTCGCCCACCGGTGCAATAGCGGGCAGATTCGCCATGACGTGCGTGTGGCCGTACGACTTGTGCACGTCGAGGTGCTCGAGCTGGGTGGTCGCCGGGAAAATCAGGTCGGCGTAATCGGCTGTGTCCGTCTGGAAATGTTCGAGAACGATGGTGAACAAGTCCTCGCGAGCGAAACCGGCCGCGACTTTCGCCGAATCCGGCGCAACGGCGACCGGGTTCGAGTTGTAGACGATGACAGCTTCGATCTTGGGTCCGAATGCTGCGTCGCCCGGATGAAGCAAGGCATCGCCAATTGCGTTCATGTTGATGCTGCGCGGCAGCTTGTTCGGCCAACCCGGCAACAGATTGGGGCGTTCGAGCGCGGCGTTGTCGACCGGCGCCCATCCGGACGACGACAGCAACAGACCGCCCGAGCGTTCGCGCCATGCGCCCGTCAACGAAGGCAGACACGCGACGGCGCGCACGGCGTTGCCACCGCCGCGCACGCGCTGCATGCCGTAGTTCAGGCGAATCGCGGCTTTGCGGGTCGAGCCGAACGCCCGCGCTAAATCGACGACTGTCTGCTCCTCGATGCCGCAAATGGATGCCACCCGCGACGGCGAGTATTGCGCGGCACGCGTTGCGAGTTCCTCGAAACCGAGCGTGTGCTTGGCGATGTATTCGTGATCCAGCAGGTCCTCGCGGATCAGCACGTGAATCATGCCGAGCGCGAGCGCGGCATCGGTACCGGGCCGCAGCGCGATGTGTTGATGACACTTTTCAGCGGTCAGCGACCGGTACGGATCGATTGCGATCAGCTTCGCGCCGCGTCGCTTCGCCTCCTGGGCGCGCGTCCAGAAATGCAGGCTCGACGCGATCGGGTTCGCCCCCCAGATCAGGGTCAGCTCGCTTTCCTCGAAGAATTCGACGTGCATGCCGATGCCCGCGCCGTACGTATAGCGCAGCCCGGCCGCGCCGGCTGCCGCGCAGATTGTCCGGTCCAGACGCGACGCGCCGAGCACATTGAAGAATCGCGCGGCGATGCTTTCGCCTTGGACGAGGCCCATCGTGCCGGCGTAGCTGTACGGAAGAATCGCTTCGGGCGCGCGCTGCGCAATCGGCTTCAGGCGCTCGGCGGCGATGCGCAGCCCCGCTTCCCAACTAATCGGCTCGAAACGATTCGAACCCTTCGGTCCGACGCGAATCAGCGGTGTCAGCAGGCGCTCTTTATGGTGCGTTCGCTCGGCGTATCGCGTGACCTTCGTGCAGAGAACACCTTGTGTCGGCGGATGATCCGGGTCGCCGCTGACCTTGACTGCGCGGCCGTCCTTTACGGTCACGCGCATCGCGCAGGTATCGGGGCAATCGTGCGGGCAAACGGCTCGGGCGAACTCGGCGGGTGCGTTCATCGGATGGTCCGGTCAATCGGGCAAAGGCGGCAGATGCCAGAATTCTATTACGCCCGCTATGCGACCGACCGCCCGATCCGTCAAATAGTGGCGGCGTAGAATCAACGAGCGGTAGACAACACTGGCATTCCGAGTTCAAACGAGCGAGCGGTTCAAATGAATCTGATCCCAGAAATCGAAGCATCTCACGATGAAATTCAAGCCCTCCGACGAACAATCCATGCTCATCCCGAACTGCGCTACGAAGAGGTAGGGACTGCGAAGCTGGTGGCGGAAAACCTCGAAACTTGGGGTATCACCGTTCATCGAGGGGTGGGAAAGACGGGCGTTGTCGGCGTGTTGAAGCGCGGGTCGGGCGGAGCCTCCATCGGGCTTCGCGCAGACATGGACGCGCTGCCAATTCAGGAAATCAACAGCTTCAGCCATAAATCGACGAATGCCGGACGAATGCACGCGTGCGGTCACGACGGACACACGGCGATGCTTTTGGGCGCGGCCAAGTATCTGGCGGAACGCGGCCAATTTGACGGTACGGTGGTGTTCATCTTTCAGCCGGCTGAGGAAGGCGGAGCTGGCGCGAAGGCCATGATCGACGATGGACTATTCACGCGCTTTCCAGTGGACGCCGTTTTCGGCATCCACAACTGGCCGGGCATGCCAGCAGGCCACTTTGGCGTGACGGAAGGACCGATCATGGCGTCGAGCAACGAATTTCGCATCACTATTCGCGGTGTCGGTTCTCACGCCGCGTTGCCGCATAACGGGCGGGACCCGGTGTTTAGCGCGGTCCAAATTGCGAATGCGTTGCAAGGAATCATTACGCGCAACAAGAAGCCGCTCGATACTGCGGTGCTTTCCATCACGCAGATTCACGCGGGCGATGCGGTCAATGTGGTTCCCGACCATGCGTGGCTTGGCGGAACGGTGCGTACTTTCACCGTGGACACGCTGGATTTGATCGAGACGCGGATGCGGAAAATCGCTGAAGCGACGGCTTCGGCTTACGACTGCGTAGCCGACGTGCATTTCCGCCGGAATTATCCGCCGACCATCAATGATCCGGTACAGACGAAGTTTTCCGCAGAGGTGATGGCGGAGGTGGTGGGCGAAAAGAATGTCGATCGCTCTGTCGAGCCGACGATGGGCGCAGAGGATTTCTCGTTCATGCTGCTGGAGAAGCCCGGCTGCTATGCGTTTCTCGGTAACGGCGATGGTGCGCATCGTGAGCACGGACACGGCGAAGGCCCGTGCATGCTGCACAACGCGAGCTACGACTTCAACGACGCGCTGCTATCCGTCGGTTCTTCGTATTGGGTACGGCTCGCCGAGAGGTTCTTGGCGCGTTGATTTTCGAAAGCCCAACGCAAAAACCCCACCTTTTTGGGGTGGGGTTTTTGTTTTGGCATGAGGAGCCTGACGATTACCTACTTTCACACGGGCAATCCGCACTATCATCGGCGTGGAGTCGTTTCACGGTCCTGTTCGGGATGGGAAGGGGTGGGACCGACTCGCTATGGTCATCAGGCATGAGGGGATGTCGTCTCGCGTTTGGGGCGCGACGACCAATCGGGGAAGAAGTAGTAGTGAATTCGGGTGGCGATTGTCGCACACGCTGTTACTCGACCAGTGGCACCTGCTAATGGGGTGATGTAAAACACACTGGTTATAGGATCAAGCCTTACGGGCAATTAGTATCAGTTAGCTCAATGCATTACTGCACTTACACACCTGACCTATCAACGTCCTGGTCTGGAACGACCCTTCAAGGGGCTCGAAGCCCCGGGGATATCTCATCTTAAGGCGAGTTTCCCGCTTAGATGCTTTCAGCGGTTATCTCTTCCGAACATAGCTACCCGGCGATGCCACTGGCGTGACAACCGGTACACCAGAGGTTCGTCCACTCCGGTCCTCTCGTACTAGGAGCAGCCCCCTTCAAATATCCAACGCCCACGGCAGATAGGGACCAAACTGTCTCACGACGTTTTAAACCCAGCTCACGTACCTCTTTAAATGGCGAACAGCCATACCCTTGGGACCGGCTACAGCCCCAGGATGAGATGAGCCGACATCGAGGTGCCAAACACCGCCGTCGATATGAACTCTTGGGCGGTATCAGCCTGTTATCCCCAGAGTACCTTTTATCCGTTGAGCGATGGCCCTTCCATACAGAACCACCGGATCACTATGACCTGCTTTCGCACCTGCTCGACTTGTCGGTCTCGCAGTTAAGCACGCTTATGCCATTGCACTATCAGCACGATTTCCGACCGTACCTAGCGTACCTTCGTACTCCTCCGTTACGCTTTGGGAGGAGACCGCCCCAGTCAAACTGCCTACCATGCACTGTCCCCGATCCGGATCACGGACCAAGGTTAGAACCTCAAACAAACCAGGGTGGTATTTCAAGGACGGCTCCACCGAAACTGGCGTTCCGGTTTCATAGCCTCCCACCTATCCTACACAGATCGGTTCAAAGTCCAATGCAAAGCTACAGTAAAGGTTCATGGGGTCTTTCCGTCTAGCCGCGGGGAGATTGCATCATCACAAACACTTCAACTTCGCTGAGTCTCGGGAGGAGACAGTGTGGCCATCGTTACGCCATTCGTGCAGGTCGGAACTTACCCGACAAGGAATTTCGCTACCTTAGGACCGTTATAGTTACGGCCGCCGTTTACCGGGACTTCAATCAAGAGCTTGCACCCCATCATTTAATCTTCCGGCACCGGGCAGGCGTCACACCCTATACGTCCACTTTCGTGTTTGCAGAGTGCTGTGTTTTTATTAAACAGTCGCAGCCACCAGTTTATTGCAACCTCGTCACCCTTCTGGCGCAGGCCAGTCAAGCTACAGAGGCGTACCTTATCCCGAAGTTACGGTACCAATTTGCCGAGTTCCTTCTCCCGAGTTCTCTCAAGCGCCTTAGAATACTCATCTCGCCCACCTGTGTCGGTTTGCGGTACGGTCATCGTTAGACTGAAGCTTAGAGGCTTTTCTTGGAACCACTTCCAATTGCTTCGTGACCGAAGTCACTCGCGCCACACCCTTGAATTGCGTGCCCGGATTTGCCTAAGCACCTTCTCCAATGCAGCGACCGGGACGTCCAACACCCGGACAACCTTCCGCGATCCGTCCCCCCATCGCATCTAACAATGGTGCAGGAATATTGACCTGCTTCCCATCAGCTACGCATTTCTGCCTCGCCTTAGGGGCCGACTCACCCTACGCCGATGAACGTTGCGTAGGAAACCTTGGGCTTACGGCGAGGGGGCTTTTCACCCCCTTTATCGCTACTCATGTCAGCATTCGCACTTCCGATACCTCCAGCACGCTTTTCAACGCACCTTCGCAGGCTTACGGAACGCTCTCCTACCATGCGTGTAAAACACGCATCCGCAGCTTCGGTGACTGGCTTGAGCCCCGTTACATCTTCCGCGCAGGACGACTCGATCAGTGAGCTATTACGCTTTCTTTAAAGGGTGGCTGCTTCTAAGCCAACCTCCTGACTGTTTTAGCCTTCCCACTTCGTTTCCCACTTAGCCAATCTTTGGGACCTTAGCTGGCGGTCTGGGTTGTTTCCCTCTTGACACCGGACGTTAGCACCCGATGTCTGTCTCCCGTGATTGCACTCTTCGGTATTCGGAGTTTGCTATGGCGTAGTAATCCGCAATGGACCCCACAACCATGACAGTGCTCTACCCCCGAAGGTGATACACGAGGCACTACCTAAATAGTTTTCGGAGAGAACCAGCTATTTCCAAGTTTGTTTAGCCTTTCACCCCTATCCACAGCTCATCCCCTAACTTTTCAACGTTAGTGGGTTCGGTCCTCCAGTACGTGTTACCGCACCTTCAACCTGGCCATGGATAGATCACTTGGTTTCGGGTCTACGCCCAGCAACTGATCGCCCTATTCGGACTCGCTTTCGCTACGCCTGCCTTAATCAGTTAAGCTCGCTACTGAACGTAAGTCGCTGACCCATTATACAAAAGGTACGCCGTCACCCCTTGCGAGGCTCCGACTGTTTGTATGCATGCGGTTTCAGGATCTATTTCACTCCCCTCCCGGGGTTCTTTTCGCCTTTCCCTCACGGTACTGGTTCACTATCGGTCGATCACGAGTATTTAGCCTTGGAGGATGGTCCCCCCATCTTCAGACAGGATTTCACGTGTCGCGCCCTACTTGTCGTACCCCTAGTTCTTTCATACTGTTTTCGCTTACAGGGCTATCACCTGCTATGGCCGCACTTTCCAGAGCGTTCAGCTAACAATACAAATAAAGAGTACAGGCTCTTCCCATTTCGCTCGCCACTACTTTGGGAATCTCGGTTGATTTCTTTTCCTGCGGTTACTTAGATGTTTCAGTTCACCGCGTTCGCTTCGCTAGACCTATGTATTCAGTCTAGGATGACCCATACGGGCCGGGTTTCCCCATTCGGACATCTTCGGATCAATGCTCGTTTGCCAGCTCCCCGAAGCTTTTCGCAGGCTACCGCGTCCTTCATCGCCTGTGATCGCCAAGGCATCCACCACATGCACTTGTTCGCTTGACCCTATAACGAGTGTGTCTCGCGACACCTCTGTCATAGGCTGAGTATTCGCGTTGTGCCGCATTCCAAGTCATCATTAAGATCACTTTTCATACTTGATACAATCACTACCCTGACTACCCTACTCACACCCATCTCTAAGTGCTTTCAGATAATCTCTTTACTACTTCTTCCTGATTGTTAAAGAACGTTTAGCCGATAGGTGTCTTGCAATACCTACAGCATCAACTGGCTATCAATCGCCAATGCAAAAGACTTCGCGCCGAAGCATTTTGCATTGAAGATTGGTGGAGGATGACGGGATCGAACCGACGACCCCCTGCTTGCAAAGCAGGTGCTCTCCCAGCTGAGCTAATCCCCCGGTATGGTGGGTCTGGTTGGATTCGAACCAACGACCCCCGCCTTATCAAGACGGTGCTCTAACCGACTGAGCTACAGACCCTTAGCCTGTTTCTAAACCACAGCCGATAAGCGTGAGCGCTTAACTTGGCGTGCGAAGCTCGAGAAAGGAGGTGATCCAGCCGCACCTTCCGATACGGCTACCTTGTTACGACTTCACCCCAGTCATGAATCCCACCGTGGTAAGCGCCCTCCTTGCGGTTAGGCTACCTACTTCTGGTGAAACCCACTCCCATGGTGTGACGGGCGGTGTGTACAAGACCCGGGAACGTATTCACCGCGGCATGCTGATCCGCGATTACTAGCGATTCCAGCTTCACGCAGTCGAGTTGCAGACTGCGATCCGGACTACGATCGGTTTTCTGGGATTGGCTCCACCTCGCGGCTTGGCAACCCTCTGTTCCGACCATTGTATGACGTGTGAAGCCCTACCCATAAGGGCCATGAGGACTTGACGTCATCCCCACCTTCCTCCGGTTTGTCACCGGCAGTCTCCTTAGAGTGCTCTTGCGTAGCAACTAAGGACAAGGGTTGCGCTCGTTGCGGGACTTAACCCAACATCTCACGACACGAGCTGACGACAGCCATGCAGCACCTGTGCGCCGGTTCTCTTTCGAGCACGTCCACCTCTCAGCAGACTTCCGACCATGTCAAGGGTAGGTAAGGTTTTTCGCGTTGCATCGAATTAATCCACATCATCCACCGCTTGTGCGGGTCCCCGTCAATTCCTTTGAGTTTTAATCTTGCGACCGTACTCCCCAGGCGGTCAACTTCACGCGTTAGCTACGTTACTAAGGAAATGAATCCCCAACAACTAGTTGACATCGTTTAGGGCGTGGACTACCAGGGTATCTAATCCTGTTTGCTCCCCACGCTTTCGTGCATGAGCGTCAGTGTTGGCCCAGGAGGCTGCCTTCGCCATCGGTATTCCTCCACATCTCTACGCATTTCACTGCTACACGTGGAATTCTACCTCCCTCTGCCACACTCAAAGCCTGCCAGTCACCAATGCAGTTCCCAGGTTAAGCCCGGGGATTTCACATCGGTCTTAACAGACCGCCTGCGCACGCTTTACGCCCAGTAATTCCGATTAACGCTCGCACCCTACGTATTACCGCGGCTGCTGGCACGTAGTTAGCCGGTGCTTATTCTTCCGGTACCGTCATCCTCCATCCATATTAGGGACGAAGTTTTCTTTCCGGACAAAAGTGCTTTACAACCCGAAGGCCTTCTTCACACACGCGGCATTGCTGGATCAGGGTTGCCCCCATTGTCCAAAATTCCCCACTGCTGCCTCCCGTAGGAGTCTGGGCCGTGTCTCAGTCCCAGTGTGGCTGGTCGTCCTCTCAGACCAGCTACAGATCGTCGCCTTGGTAGGCCTTTACCCCACCAACTAGCTAATCTGCCATCGGCCGCCCCTACAGCGCGAGGTCCGAAGATCCCCCGCTTTCCTCCGTAGATCGTATGCGGTATTAATCCGGCTTTCGCCGGGCTATCCCCCACTACAGGACACGTTCCGATGTATTACTCACCCGTTCGCCACTCGCCGCCAGGCCGAAGCCCGCGCTGCCGTCCGACTTGCATGTGTAAGGCATGCCGCCAGCGTTCAATCTGAGCCAGGATCAAACTCTTCAGTTCAATGCCTGTTACTGTTTTCGGTTCCGTTAAGAACCGGTCGCTCACTCAACGTACTGACGATGATTAATCCGTCTTTCGACAGATAAACCTTCCTCTGATACTTCGTGTGAGACTCTTGATACTTTTGCTTATGCTGCGATTCCGAAGAACCACAACCGCACTCGCCATCAAGCGCCCACACTTATCGGCTGTTAGTTTTTAAAGAGCAATCCGCCAAGACTTCCTGCTTCGCCGCACCAAGAACTTCTCTCAGCACCGCTTCGTCTTGCGTCGCTGCATCAGCAGCAGAGAAACGAGATTATGCACGTCGTTTCGGTCAGTGTCAACAAGTTTTTGAAGCATTTCACTCGTCAACCGCGCCTGGGGTCCTTTCCAAGCTCACTGCCAAACCGCCACTCCCGCTTCCTTCGCGTTCAATGAATCGCGAAGGAACGGAATTCTAGTGAGTGGCCCGGCAATACGCAAGGCCTGCGCGAAAAAAAGCTATCGATGCTTGAACACCGGCTTGCGCTTCTCGACGAAGGCCGACATTCCCTCCTTCTGATCCTCTGTAGCAAAGAGCGAATGGAATAAACGCCGTTCGAAGTTGACGCCTTCAGCGAGCGTGGTCTCATAGGCGCGGTTGACCGATTCTTTGGCCATCATGACAGCCGGCAAAGAAAAGCCTGCGATAATCGTCGCCGCCTCGACAGCTTCTTCCAGCAACCGATCCGCACCCACCACGCGCGACACGAGTCCTGCCCGCTCAGCTTCCGCGGCGTCCATCATCCGGGCCGTCAGACACATATCCATCGCCTTTGCCTTCGATACAGCGCGCGGCAGCCGCTGCGTGCCGCCCGCTCCCGGAATCACGCCGAGCTTGATCTCGGGTTGGCCGAACTTCGCGGAGTCCGCGGCAATGATGATGTCGCACATCATGGCCAGCTCGCAGCCGCCGCCCAACGCAAACCCGGCCACCGCCGCGATGATCGGTTTGCGGATCGACCGGATGGTTTCCCAATTGCGTGTGATGTAGTCGCCCTTATAAACGTCCATATACGAATAGCCGGCCATCATGCCGATGTCCGCGCCCGCCGCAAACGCCTTCTCACTGCCGGTCAGCACAATCGCACCGATGTCGTCCTCGGCGTCGAACGACTTCAAGGCCGCGCCGAGTTCGTCCATCAGGGCATCGTTCAGCGCGTTCAGCGCCTTGGGACGATTGAGCGTGATCAGTCCGACCCGCCCGCGTGTCTCGACAAGCAGATTCTCGTAAGTCATGTACTCCTCCTAGCGATCTTCAGGTAAGCCCTAATGAAAAGACCTCGTCTCCGCCATCTCGATGATGCTAACATCACCAACCAACCGGTCGGTTAATTAATCCGATTGAATTGCCCTTCACATCCGTTCTCGCGACCATGACACATCCGTTATTCACTAAGCACCAGGCGATGCTCGACCACGGCCTCTCTGCCATCGAAACGCGCGGTTACTGGAGCCCATTCGCTGAAATGCCGAGTCCCAAAGTGTACGGGGAAACGGCCGCCGGGGACGGAGAAGCGGCTTTCAAGGCGCACCTCGGCAAGACTTTCGAACTGGACCAACCGTCGACCGGCGAGACCGTAGGCAAAGAGCAGTCGCCCTTCGGCATCGCGCTCGACGTGCGCTATCCGAAGGCGGATCCCGACGTGCTCATTCAGGCCTCTGCCGAAGCGCAGACCGGATGGCGCGCCGCCGGGCAGGAGGCGTGGGTCGGCGTGAGCCTCGAGATCCTGTCACGTCTGAACCGCGCGAGCTTCGAGATTGGCTACAGCGTGATGCACACCACCGGACAAGCCTTCATGATGGCGTTCCAAGCGGGCGGTCCGCACGCTCAAGACCGCGCGCTCGAGGCCGTGGTCTACGCGTGGGATCAACTTCGCCGGATTCCTGCCGAAGCGCACTGGGAAAAGCCGCAGGGCAAGAATCCGCCGCTCGCCATGCTGAAGCGTTACACCGTGGTACCTCGCGGTACGGGGCTGGTGCTTGGCTGCTGCACGTTCCCGACGTGGAACGGCTACCCCGGCCTTTTCGCCGATCTCGCCACCGGTAACGCCGTCATCGTCAAACCGCATCCCGGCGCGATACTGCCGCTGGCCATCACCGTCCGCATTGCCCGCGAGGTACTCAGCGAAGCCGGCTTCGATCCGAATGTGGTCACGCTGTTCCCTACCGATCCGGACGACGGCGCGCTCGTGCAAGAACTGGCTGTGCGCCCCGAGATCAAGCTCATCGATTTCACCGGTAGCACGCACAATGGCACGTGGCTCGA
Source organism: Caballeronia sp. LZ062 (assembly GCF_031450785.1). Lineage (NCBI taxonomy): Bacteria > Pseudomonadati > Pseudomonadota > Betaproteobacteria > Burkholderiales > Burkholderiaceae > Caballeronia > Caballeronia sp. LZ062. The sequence continues at coordinate 76,333 of NZ_JARTWB010000002.1, read as the reverse complement.
ACGCCATGCGCATCAGGCTCAAGTCTTCACCGAGAAGGCGGGCGTCAATCAGATCGTCATCGATTCCGTCGACGACATCAAAGCCGCCGCGCGCAACATCGCGTTCTCGCTCGCGCTCTACTCCGGGCAGATGTGCACCGCGCCGCAGAACATCTACGTGCCGCGCGACGGCATCCGCACGGCGGACGGCCGCATGAGCTTTGACGACGTCGCCAGGTCACTCGTCGGCGCGGTCGAGAAGCTGACGTCCGATGCTGCGCGCGCCGTCGAGTTGACCGGCGCGATCCAGAACGAAGGCGTCGTCGCACGCATCGCCGAGGCGCGCGATCTTGGCGAAGTACTGCTCGATAGCCGTACCCTCGCCCATCCGCTTTTCCCGGACGCGCGCGTCCACACGCCGTTGATGCTCAAGCTGGACGCGCGCTCCGACGAAGCGAAGTTCACGAAGGAATGGTTCGGCCCTATCTCTTTCGTCATCGCTACCGATTCGACCGCCCACTCGCTCCATCTGGCCGGTTCGATTGCCCAGCAGCACGGCGCCCTTACGTTGTCCGTCTACAGCACCGAAAACGCCGTGATCGACGCGGCGCACGAAGCCGCAATTCGCGGCGGCGTCCCGCTCTCGATCAATCTCACGGGTGGCGTGTTCATCAATCAGTCGGCGGCCTTTTCGGACTTCCACGGCACAGGCGCAAACCCGGCCGCCAACGCGGCGCTGGCGGATGCCGCGTTCGTCGCCAACCGCTTTCGCGTGGTTCAGAGTCGGGTTCATGTTGCTCCGAAAACGGCATCGGCGGAAGCTGGCCAAACGGCATAGGCAAAAGCGACGGCACGCGAAATCGTGCAATCGGCTTATGCCATTCGGCCTAATGGAAAGCGGCGCGTCGCCCGTCTAGTATCGTCGGTGAGTAATCAACGGGGTCCGCCGTTTCAAGGAGATGCCATGTCAGAGAAGTCGGTCCTGTTCCACATCGACGGCGACACGCGTGTTGCGACCATCACGCTGAATCGTCCGGACAAGCTGAACAGCTTCACGCGCGAGATGCATGGTCATCTCAGCCACGCACTGACGGAGATAGAGGCGAGCAACGCGCGCGCCGTCGTGATCACGGGTGCGGGGCGCGGCTTTTGTGCGGGACAGGACCTCGCCGACCTGGACTTCACGCCCGGGTCGATGTCCGACCTTGGCGAGTTGATCGACGCGCACTTCAATCCGCTCGTGCGCCGTCTTCAGGCGATGTCACTGCCCGTCATCGCCGCCGTCAACGGTACCGCAGCAGGCGCGGGCGCGAATCTCGCAATGGCGTGCGATCTCGTCATCGCCGCGCGCTCGGCGAACTTCATACAGGCGTTCGTGAAGATCGGCCTCGTCCCCGATTCAGGCGGGACGTGGCTCTTGCCGCGCCGCGTCGGGGAAGCGCGTGCGCTCGGGCTTGCGCTCACTGGCGGGAAGCTGAGCGCGGAGAAAGCCGAAGCATGGGGCATCGTATGGCGCGTGGTTGAAGACGGCGAATTGCAGCAGGCAGCCGCGCAACTGGCGGCACAACTCGCGCAACAGCCGGCGCGTGCAGTCGCCGCGATCAAGCAACTGATGCGCGCAAGCGCTAACAACACGTTCGACGCCCAGCTCGACCTCGAACGCGACGTCCAGCGCCAACTCGGCGCATCGCCCGACTATGTGGAAGGCGTCGCGGCATTCAAAGAGAAGCGCGCACCGCGCGTCGAAGGCCTGTGATAACTCAGTACCGGAGAACCGTGTGACGCCTCAGCAACTCGCCGAAGCCACCGCCAAGGCCATGTACGAAGCGGACGCCTGTTCGCGCGCGCTCGGCATCGAACTGGTGGAAGTGCGCCCCGGCTATGCACGCTTGCAAATGAACATCCGCCCCGATTTCCTCAACGGTCACGCGATCTGTCACGGCGGACTGATCTTCACGCTTGCAGATTCCGCGTTCGCTTTCGCGTGCAACTCGTACAACGTCAGCACCGTGGCGGCGGGATGCACGATCGAGTTCCTGCGGCCCGTGCAGGTCGACGACCGGCTGACGGCGGAGGCGGTGGAGCAGACGATGAGCGGACGTACCGGCATCTACGATATTCGCGTGACCAACCGCGCGAACGAAACGGTGGCGATGTTTCGCGGCAAGTCGGCACAAATCAAGGGAACCGTAATTCCGGTCTGACGGGCACCCAACCGCACTGCGCCAGACAGCGAGCATGAAGGAGACACTGATGACCACGACATTGCCGCTCGACCCTATCGAAAAGGCGAGCCGCGACGAACTCGTCGCGCTGCAACTGGAACGCCTCAAGTGGACGCTGAAGCACGCTTACGAGAACTCGCCGGTCTACCGTCGCAAGTTCGACGAGGCGGGCGTGCATCCGGATGAGGTCAAGTCGCTTGCCGATCTCGCGCGCTTTCCATTCACGACGAAGAAAGACCTCCGCGACAACTATCCGTTCGGCATGTTCTCGGTGCCGCAGGAGCGCGTCGCACGCATTCACGCATCATCGGGAACCACGGGTAAGCCGACCGTGGTCGGCTACACGGCGAAGGATATCGACACCTGGGCGAATGTCGTCGCTCGCTCCATTCGCGCGGCGGGCGCGCGTCGCGGCGACAAAGTGCATGTCAGTTACGGCTACGGTTTGTTTACCGGCGGTCTCGGCGCGCATTACGGTGCCGAGCGTGCCGGACTGACGGTGATTCCGTTCGGCGGCGGGCAGACCGAGAAGCAGGTGCAGCTGATTCAGGACTTCCGGCCCGACATCATCATGGTCACGCCGAGCTACATGCTTTCGATCGCGGATGAACTGGAACGGCAAGGCGTTGATCCGGCGAGTTGTTCGCTGCGCGTCGGCATTTTCGGCGCGGAGCCGTGGACGAACGACATGCGTCGCGCGATCGAGCAACGCATGAGTATTGATGCCGTCGACATTTACGGGCTTTCGGAAGTCATGGGGCCGGGCGTGGCGTCGGAATGCGCGGAAACGAAGGACGGTCCGACGATCTGGGAAGATCACTTCTACCCGGAAATCATTGATCCAGAAACGGGCGAAGTGCTGCCCGATGGCGAATTCGGCGAACTCGTGTTCACGTCGCTCACGAAGGAAGCGTTGCCGATCATCCGCTATCGCACACGCGATCTGACGCGCCTGTTGCGGGGCACCGCCCGCACGATGCGCCGCATGGAAAAGATCACCGGCCGCTCGGACGACATGATGATCGTGCGCGGCGTCAACGTCTTCCCGACGCAAATCGAGGAATTGCTCCTGAAGCGCCCGGTGCTGGCGCCGCACTATCAGATCGTGCTGACGAAGGACGGCCCGCTCGACGTTCTGACGCTCAATTGCGAGCCGTGTCCCGAATCGGCGCCGGATACCGTCGCACTGGAAAGCGCGAAGACCGCGCTCGCCTACGACATCAAGGCGCTCATCGGCGTGAGCGCGGTCGTGAACGTGCTTGCGGTCAATGGCATCGAACGGTCGGTCGGGAAGGCGCGGCGTGTGGTCGACAAGCGCAATGCCAGACCGTGAGCGTCCTTTGAATCAGGAATTCGGCATGAGCAGCCACATCCGGCCGCCCTGCTTCATGCGGCCGGCGAGATCGCCCGCGCCGTCGCCGAGGCCCCAGAAGTAGTCCGCGCGCACGCCGCCCTTGATTGCCGTGCCGGTGTCCTGCGCGAACACGAGGCGGTTCATCGGCTGGTTGCTGAGCGGTCGCGTGGTCTGCAGGAACACCGGCGTTCCGAGCGGAATCGCTGAAGGATCGACTGCGATCGAACGTTCGGGCGTGAGCGGCACGCCGAGCGCGCCGACAGGGCCATCGCCCAAGCTCGCGGTCATCACGTCGTTCGCGGGCATTTCGCGGAAAAACACGAAGCGCGGGTTCACATCGAGCAACGCATCGACGCGCGCCGGGTTTGCCTTCGCCCAGGCCTTGATACCTTGCATCGTCGCCTGTGCGGGCGTCAGTTCCCCGCGGTCGAGCAGCTCCTTGCCGATGGACCGGTACGGCTGATTGTTCGTCCCGCCGAAGCCGACGCGCATGACGCTGCCGTCTTCCATCACGATGCGCCCCGAACCCTGGACTTGCAAGAAGAACGCTTCAATCGGGTCGTCCACCCAGACGAGTTCGTTGCCGTTGAGCGCGCCGGAGCGTTCGAGTTGCGCGCGCGCCGGGAGCGCGGAGCCAGGCTTGTACCGATACGGCCAGCGATACAGCGCGTACTGATACGGACCATGACGCGTTCGTGAACCGCGCAGCAGCGGCTCGTAGTAGCCGGTCACGAGACCGTCAACCGTGCCATCCGTATTGGCTAGCTGAAACGGCGTGAAGTAGGTCTCGAAGAAGCTGCGCGCCGCCGACATATCGAGATCGTCGAGACTTTGCGCTGCCGCGCACGCCTTCTGCCAGCCCGGCTGACGCGCCAACCGGCTGCAATTCTGCCGCAGCGCGGCGGTCGCTCCGATCAACGTGTCGTCCTGCCAGCCGGGAACCTGCTGCCAACTCACCGCCGTCAGCCGCGAGGACGCACGCTGTCCGGTCGTGATGGGCGTGCCGCCTGCCGTGGTGGGGCCCGGCTTAACATAACTGCCGCCGCCGCACGAGGCGAGCAGCACGGCCGTTGCAATCGACGCGGCCCAGGCCGCTCCTCGTGCGGCGCGTGGCGCTAACCGCATACAATGCTCGTTCTTGATGGGAACCGCCATGTCTGATCTGTTCGACGAATATCCAATGCTGATTTTCGCGCTCGAGGCGCTCGTGGCGCTTGGACTACTGATTTTCATCGTCGCGTGGACGGCTTCGGGTAAAAAGAAGCACCAGAACCGCGCGAACGATTCAGCCAAACGCCGCTAAAACGCGTCTGCCGCTGCCAGCGGAATCAGTGCAGCGTGCGCGGCACGTGCAGCGCAAATTCCGCGATGGGTGCTTCGAAGCGTTCGCCGTCCTCCGCCACGCAAAAGTACTCGCCGCGCATGGTACCGACCGGCGTGGCAATGACGGCCCAGCTCGTATATTCGAACTGCTCGCCCGGCGCCAGTAACGGCTGCTGCCCGACCACGCCGAGCCCCTTCACTTCCTGCACGTGACTGTCGCTGTCCGTGATGATCCAGTGGCGCGAGATCAATTGAGCCGCCACCTGACCCGTGTTGCGGATCGTCAGCGTGTAGGCGAAAGCGTATTGGCGGTTGTCCGGGTCGGACTGTTCGGGCAGATACCGCGTCTCGACGGACACGGCGAATTCGTACTGGCTCATCGTTGTTCCAATTCAATTCATCGCTGCGCTGCGAAGAAACAGCGCGCGCTCGCGCCGCTACTGGTCAGGCATTCTGCTTGATGCAGCCCGCGCCCGCAACACGGATCGGGCTCCGCGAGCCCAGTCGGCGCGGTCAAGCTGGCCGTTCGGCCGACTTACTCCGTCGAAAACGCGCGTTAGAATCACGCTTCAGACCGTCGGCCGCACGCTTGGCCGCGCGAATCGAGCTTCCTGGTCCCTGCGGACTTCAACCGGATACGTCCATGGCGCAATTTCACATCGCTCCCAGCATCCTTTCCGCCGACTTTTCCCGGCTCGGCGAGGAAGTTCGCAACGTCGTCGCCGCCGGAGCCGACTGGATTCACTTCGACGTGATGGACAACCATTACGTGCCAAATCTCACGATCGGCCCGATGGTCTGCGAAGCCATTCGCCCGCACACGGAAGTGCCCATCGACGTGCATCTGATGGTGCGGCCGGTGGATCGCATCGTGCCCGATTTTGCGAAAGCCGGCGCGAATGTGATCAGCTTTCACCCGGAAGGCTCGGACCACATCGACCGCACGCTTTCGCTGATTCGCGATCACGGTTGTAAAGCCGGTCTCGTGTTCAATCCCGCGACGCCGCTCAATTATCTCGATCACGTAATGGACCGGCTCGATCTCGTGCTCATCATGTCGGTGAATCCGGGCTTCGGCGGGCAGTCTTTCATTCCCGAGGCACTGAACAAGCTGCGCGAGGCGCGCGCCCGCATCGACGCGTACCGCGAGCGCACAGGCCGCGCGATTCATCTGGAAATCGACGGCGGCGTGAAAGTGGACAACATCGCGGAAATCGCGGCGGCCGGCGCGGACACGTTCGTCGCGGGCTCGGCCATTTTCGGCAAGCACGACTACAAGCAGGTCATCGACGCCATGCGCGCCGAACTGGCGAAATCGGGAGCGCAGCAATGAGTGACGTCACCGCGCCGCCGACTGCCTTCACGAACCGGCCGATTCGCGCTGCGATCATCGACCTCGACGGCACCATGGTCGACACCGCCGACGACTTCGTCGCGGCGCTCAACGGCATGCTCGCGCGCATCGGCATCGACAAGCCCGTCACGCGGGAAGAAGTCATGGGCTACATCGGCAAGGGATCGGAAAATCTGATCCGCAGCGTGCTTGGCGCGCGCCTGCCGCACCCGCAGGCCACCGCTCAGTTCGACGACGCCCTCGCCACGTATCAGAGCGAATACGCGAAGATCAACGGCAAACATTCGACGCTGTTCCCCGAAGTCGAGGCAGGGCTCGAAGCCATGCGCGAACTCGGCATCGCGCTTGCGTGCGTGACCAACAAGCCGCATCGCTTCGCAGTGGAATTGCTGTCGCACTTCGGCATCGCGCAGTACTTCAAGGTGATTCTCGGCGGCGATTCAGTGCCGCTGAAGAAGCCCGACCCGTTGCCGATGCTCACGGCCTGCGAGCGGCTGGACGTCCTGCCGCGCGAGACGGTGGCCGTCGGCGATTCCGAAAACGACGCGCTCGCGGGGCGCGCCGCCGGCATGGCGACGCTCACGGTACCCTACGGTTACAACCATGGGAAAGCCGTGCAATCGGTGAAATCCGATGGTATAGTTTCCACGCTGCGCGCAGCAGCTTCGGCGATCGCCGCGACACTCGCGCCGCCGGATACCACACTGACTGAATAGTCCATCTCTCATGTTTCTCAACAGAAAACGGAGTCTGAGCAGCATCGACCGGGGAGCCTGGCCCTGGCGTCGCTGGTCGCGCTAACCTCGCCCGAGGTACGCTGAAGTGACGTTGCGTTCTGCTTCTTTCGCTTCAGCATCCGTTTTTTGTTTCGCTGCGCATTCCCGCGCCGTTTCCGTTGATTGGTCGTACATCGAGCCTTGCTTAGGCATGTGCTGTCTTGCGTCGGGCGCGGCATATGCCGCACATCGCCTGATGCCAGACTGCCGCCCAGGCCGCGCAAGTGGCATCGAATCAATTCGATGCCGCGCGGCCAAGCCGCATCGACCGACAATCCGCCGAACGACCCGCTCGCAGCGCCTCAAGCATCTCCCGATGCCGCTCCGACATGAGGAACGCGCGTCGCTCTAGGAACGCAAGATGACCGAACTCGAATTCCAATCGCTGGCGAACGAAGGCTACAACCGCATTCCGCTGATTGCCGAAGCACTCGCCGACCTCGAAACGCCGCTCTCGCTTTATCTCAAGCTCGCCCAGACCGAGCGCAATGGCGCGAACTCCTTTCTGCTGGAATCGGTCGTCGGCGGCGAGCGGTTCGGACGTTATTCGTTCATCGGCTTGCCGGCCCGCACGACGGTGCGCGTGCAGAACGGCGTGTCGCAAGTCGTCACGGACGGCAACGTGACGGAGTCCGACGAAGGCGATCCGCTCGCGTTCATCGAGCGGTTCCAGAAACGCTTCAAAGTGGCGATGCGCCCCGGCCTGCCGCGCTTTTGCGGCGGTCTTGCCGGTTACTTCGGTTACGACGCGGTCCGCTATATCGAGAAGAAGCTCGCTGACACCGCGCCGCGCGACGACCTCAATCTGCCCGACATCCAGCTGCTGCTCACCGAAGAAGTCGCGGTCATCGACAATCTCGCGGGCAAGCTCTACCTGATCGTGTACGCGGACCCGACGAAGCCCGAAGCGTATGCGAAAGCCAAGCATCGTCTGCGCGAGTTGCGCGGCCGTCTGCGCGCGACGGTCCAGCCGCCGGTGACATCGGCGAGCGTGCGCACGGAGACGTATCGCGAGTTCGCAAAAGAAGATTATCTGAACGCCGTTCGGCGCGCGAAGGAGTACATCGCGGCGGGCGAACTCATGCAGGTGCAAGTCGGCCAGCGTCTCATCAAGCCGTTCCGCGACAACCCGCTTTCACTGTATCGCGCGTTGCGGTCGCTGAATCCGTCGCCGTACATGTACTACTACAACTTCGGCGGCGACGTGCACGTGGTCGGCGCATCGCCCGAGATTCTCGTACGGCAGGAAACGCGCGCCGAAGACCGTATCGTCACCATTCGCCCTCTCGCCGGCACGCGGCCGCGCGGCAACACGCCCGAGCGCGACGCGGAACTCGCCACCGAACTGCTGAACGATCCGAAGGAAATTGCCGAGCACGTCATGTTGATCGATCTCGCGCGCAATGACGTAGGTCGTATTGCGGAGACGGGCTCGGTCGCGGTGACGGACAAGATGGTCATCGAGAAATACTCGCACGTTCAGCACATCGTGAGTTCGGTCGAGGGCCGGCTGAAGCCCGGCATGAACAATTTCGACGTGCTTCGCGCGACCTTCCCCGCCGGCACGCTTTCGGGCGCACCGAAAGTCCGCGCGATGGAACTGATCGACGAACTGGAACCCGTCAAGCGCGGGCTGTACGGCGGCGCCGTCGGCTATCTGTCGTTCAGCGGCGAGATGGACCTTGCCATCGCCATTCGCACCGGCCTCATCCACGAAGGCAATCTGTACGTGCAGGCTGCCGCGGGCGTCGTCGCGGACAGCGTGCCCGAATCCGAATGGCAAGAGACGGAGAACAAGGCGCGCGCCGTGCTGCGCGCGGCCGAGCAAGTGCAAGACGGCCTCGACAGCGACTTCTGAGGAGACAAGACCATGCTGCTGATGATCGATAACTAGCATTCGGATCCAAGCACATCCAATCCTGCCCATAAACCCTTATCACTAAACAAGTTCCGTCCAACGCCGTCTGTCACACACCAGTCTTGTCCAGTAAAATGGGGTGAAATTTCGGAGTGTTCACCCCATGAAAAACGCCAAGGCGCTGACGGCTTCGACGATCAACGCGGCCAAGCCCAAGGACAAGCCGTACAAGCTGTCAGATCTGAACCGCCTGTCGCTGACCGTCAGCAAGGTTGGAACCAAGAGCTGGTCCTGGGCATACCGCCTTGACGGACAAGACCGCACCTACCAGATTGGTCGCTGGCCCAAGATCGGGCTCGCAGAAGCGCGCGCGCGTAGAGCTGAAGCAGAAAAACTCGTCAAAGCTGGCATCCACCCCAAAGCCCACGACGGCCAGCAGGTCGCGCAAACGATGGCCGAGCAGGCAACGACGTTTTGGGGAGTGATGGCGGAATGGATCGACATCAATCGGCCCAAGTGGTCCTCGTCCTACCTGGATCAAGTCGAACGATTTGCCGGACGCTATATCCGTGACGCAGAAATCGGAAAGCGTCCGCTCCGCTCGTTGACGAGCGCCGACATCTATGGACTGACCAGAAGCATTGGCGCACGCGGCAAAACGACCGGGACGGAACGAAAGGCGGGCGGTGCCCCATCCATCGCGACACTAATCAAGATGTGGTGCTCCGGTGTCTTTCGGCTGGGTATTGCAAGCGGTCGCTGCGACAACAATCCTGCCGCGGGATTCAAATTGTCCGATGTCGTTGCCAAACCCCCGACAAAAAACAACCGGCCGCTCGACGCCGACGAACTCAAGCGACTGCTCAGCAAGCTTAAGGAGTACCGCGGGCAGCGTACGACGATTATTGCAATCAAACTTCTACTGCTAACGTTTGTACGCACCATCGAATTGCGCGCCGCGACTTGGCCAGAATTCGATCTGGAAAATGCGCTGTGGACCATCCCGGCCGACCGGATGAAGCGACGACTGCCTCATGTCGTCCCACTATCGGCCCAAGCCGTCACACTTCTTACGGAATTGAAGCAGCTGACAGGTACCAAGGCATGGCTGTTCCCGAATCGGCGCGACGATGCACGCTACATGAGCGCAACGACCATTAATCGTGCGCTGGAATATATGGGATTTGCCGGCCGCGACAGCATTGGTTTCACGGCCCACGGAGCACGTGGCACAGCCTCAACCTATCTGCATGAGGAAGACTTCAATCCCAAGCATGTTGACCGACAGCTTGCGCACGTGGAGAAGAAAAAAGTTGTCGGGACGTACAACAAAGCTCAGTACCTGAAGCAAAGGCGAGTGATGATGCAGGAGTATGCGGACTACATTTCAGAGCAGGGGCTCACGATTTAGCCCCGTGCCCGTGCAGCCTAGAAGAAAGAATGCGGCTTTTCTTCGTCTATCATCCGAAATCAGTAGGCCATCCAATGCACACTGTGCCATTCGCACGTTTCGGATCAAGGGAAGGAGGCGCCAGATGCAGCAGCTGCGATGTTACGGTGACGATCGAAACAAAGGGTTCTGCGTGCATTGCGGTGGGCCAAGCGAAACTGTCGATCATGTCCCGTCGAAAGTTCTTTTGGACGAGCCGTACCCGGAAAATCTCATGGCGGCCCCGGCGTGCCGCAAATGCAACAATGGCCTTTCACTCGACGAAGAATATCTGGCCTGTTTGCTCGAATGTGTCATCGCAGGGAACACTGCGTCCGAAACAATGCGCAGAACCAAAATCGCTCGAATCTTGCGGGAGAACTCTTCGCTGTTGGCCCGATTGCAACGGGCACGGACGGAAGGCGTAGACGGTCCGATCTGGGTAGTCGAAAACGATCGAGTGAATCGAGTCGCTCTCAAACTAGCACGCTGTCATGCAGCGTTCGAACTCAACGAGCCACAAATCCAAGAACCATCGCATTGCGCATTAAAACCGTTGTCACTCATGTCCGCAGATGAGCGCGCCGCCTTCGAGGGTGGCGACGATGTGTTTGATATCTGGCCGGAAGTCGGAAGTCGGGCGATGCAGAGATTGCTTGTGGCAGGCGCCGATGTTTTCAACGAAGGATGGCTGGAAGTGCAAGAAGGAAACTATCGCTTTCGTGTCAGCCAAGCCAGTGGATTAGTTGTGAAGATCGTGCTTCGTGAATATCTCGGTTGTGAAGTCGTCTGGGACTGAGCAGCCGCGCAGTGCCCGTCTTGCTTGCCAAGCGACGAGTCAAACGGGCGAAACCGTCTTGGTATCGACCAACGCCTGTAAATGATCTTGCAGCAACCTCGGGATTTGCTCGCCCGTGAGGAGCACGCCGGCCTCCATGTTTTGTTCCATCGCATGGCCCGTCAGGTTGGCGCTGGTGATGAAGCACGTGTAGCCGTCGGCGACCGCGACCTTGGCGTGAACCCGCCCGTCCGCGAACCGGGCGGCTCGTTCGCGCCAAGCGTAGAGCCTCGCGGAGGGAACCAGCTCTCGCTCGAGAGTCGATACCAGTAATGACCTGTCGAGATAACGATTGCCCCGCTCGCAGGAGGTCTCAGCGACCAGGCTGCATGCATGACAAGCTGCTGCGTGCAGCGAACGGTCTTTGCCGGGATCGTGCTCTGAGCAGAGCGGATCGGACGAGCAGACCTTCGATCGGTTCAGTGCCTGCCGAAGCAGTCCACCCAGGTTTTCCGGTTTGCCGAGATCGACGAGACCACCCAGCGTCCCATCGGAGTCGGCTGCCGCCGTGTAGATGAGGATACCTGCTTGGGGATCCGCACCCGACACGTCGGCATAGACTCGCTCGCGGATGCTCGCCGCGTTGTAACCACATTCCAACGCCAGTTCGCGGATGAGCAAGTGCGAGAGCGTGTGGAGCATGGCGTACCGGATGCCGGGGTAGCCCTCGTTAGGATCGAGGTGGCGCGAATTGCGCCATCCGCGATGACCGCCCTCAAGCATCCGATCGACTTGTTTGACGCCATTGAGGGCCTCCCACTTCCGGAGGGCATCTTCGTCGAACTGGATGAAGATGCCCTCGCCGTGAACCTGATTCGCGGGAACCCAATCCAGTTTGCGACGCGCAAGGCTCGCCATCTGCGGGCGCTCGTTCGGATCACTCGCTTCTTCGGGCGCCTCCACGCGAGTAAAGCCCAACAAGGCATTGACCTCGCGGAGCCTTTCCAGCAACAGCACTCTGCGGACCTGCCTCTCAAAGCCGGGTGGCGTGGCAACCTTCTTGCTCATGAAGTGCGGGTAATCCGCCGGCGGATTGGCTGCCATCAGCACCTCCCACTCAGGCCCCTTGATGTCGGCCTCGCCGACGACCTCCTGTCCGCCGCCGTTGCGATGAGCTTCAATGGCCGACCAGATGTCCGATTCCGAGTGTTTTTCGATACCGGGAAGACTGCCCGTAACCTTCAGCGTTTGCACCACGATCGGAACCATGGCCTCAGACGTGACACCCTGAAAGACAGCCCAGCTGTCCTGAATCAACTGGCCGAGCGGGTCTTCGGCCTGCGGGATGGCAAGCGCCGACAGAGTGATCGGGAACCAACTGTTGGTCGAACCCAGCAGGACTGCCCGCGCCTCCTCATCGCACTCCTCGTCGAAATGATCGAGGTGGGGATGCCTACCTCGGCAGCTCGGCAAGTTTTCCTTCCCGGCCTTGCCGAAAGCGTTCGCCATGCTGCGCGATGCACCGCAGGCATCACACTTCACCCAGAGGTTCTCAGTCTGCAGCGAGGCTCCGCTCTCGAAGAACCGCAGCGTTCCCTTGCACGAACTGTTGCCTCCGTGGACGAAGTAGCGCCACGGGAAATCGTCGAGATGGCCGTCACGACAAGCCAAGAGAAAACGTGCTGGAACGGCATCGGCATCCTTCGCGGGCTGATCGCCCTTGGAGCCGCGGCATCCCTTGTGGACGAAGCGGGTTCGCTCCGGTCGGAAGCGGTTTTCCTTGATCTCGAACAGCCCAGCGTCGAAAGGTGACAGCAGGCCGCACTTCACGCAGCGCATCCAGCGAGGAAACGGGCGGACAGGCACACCTATGTTCGCCTCCGCTGACCACGGATCTACGACTTCGCTCTTCTGGAACGGCGGCACACGCAGGTTTTCCACTTGCGGCCCGAGAACCTTACGGACGGCGGCGAGCACCGAAGGTGTGCTGCTGCTCGCGCGGCATATTCACGGTGACTGGGGTGATCTGAGCGCAGAAGAACTTGCCGCAAACGAGTTGGCATTGCTGGCAGGAAAGCGGTTGCTATCGAACTACAACCTGCCGGACGGAAGAGGGAAGGTCTGTTTCATCACAGAAGCCGATCGTTCAGCGACTACGATTCTATTGCCTGAAGAGTACTGAAAACCCGTCAGCGTCTGGCCTGACGGCTGGCCAGACGTTCGACGATCTCGATCACCGTCGCTCGGTCATGGCCGTTGAGCTTCGCCAGAAGTTGGGCGAGGTACTTCGCCTGGTCACTCGTGCGGCTGCTTGCGCCGGTCAAGAAGTCCGCCGCGTCACACTCGAAGATGTCGGCGAGTTCCATCAGGCGCGCGACAGTCGGCATCACCAGGCCGCGCTCCATGCGGGACACGGCCTCGTTGCCGATCCCAAGCTGCTCCGCGACCTGTTCCTGTGTCAGTACGCCCCTGACGGCAAGCAGCTCGTCCATCCACTCACCTATGTCAACGGCGTCAAGCAGGGGCCTGAGGATGCCTATGATGCCGGCACGGGCAAACATACGGCCCATGCCGAATGGGACAACAACCAGATCAACGGCGAAATGACTGTATGGGATTTGCAGGAGAACGTGGTAAAGCACATCACCTATGACCATGGGACGGATGTCGAAGTCGAAAAGCGGGAGGCCATCGCGAAGCAGCAGGCTGAGGAGGCCCAGCAGGTAATCAACGATCCGGCCATTTCCGGCTGCGTCGACCAACTGAGTCGAGCATATCTCACGGAACAGGGCAATACGGCCTATGTGCCAGCCGAGAAGACGCTCTCATTTCGTGATCAGTGTCGCCAATCGGCCCTCGCAGCGAGCACTACGGCAGTCATGTCCTCTCAAACGGCAGCGTCATCCGCTTCCCCTGTCACCGACAGCGACAGTGCGGCAGCCAAGCGCTGCGGATCGATTGACAAGGCCGGCGGTGTAGTGCTTCACGACCGTGAGGGTTACTGGATGATCGCGTCCGCCGGAGGACGCCCCGCCGAAGGCTACGAAAACATGCCCAAGGTTGGACCAGTGTCGTCCTATTGCGGTTGCCTCACGGTAGAGATCAACAGACAGGCTATGCGGATTACTAAAATCGTTGCAGGAAATGTTCTCCCAGCATCGTCTTGTGAGCAAGACCAAAGCCTGAAATAACACCGGCCAAAACAGGTAGCCGCTTTCCGGCCCTGCCCCCAACAGCGAGACCGGTCGTTGCGCTGCTCCCTTCGTCGCTCCACGCTCGTGACGGCAAAGGGCTATGCCGAAACAGTCTCGTTCAACAAAGCCCCACACCGGCTGGCAGGAAACACGCTGACCAGCCGGCGTTCCATCTGAATGCCTGCCGCGTGACCGGGGCGGGTGCGCTCCACTGGATTGCAAACGAAACCCTTAATTTCATGAGGAAAACATGCATGAAGAACAAATCCAACAGGGGCATTTCCAAGCTCGCACTATGCGCTGCCATGGCCGCACCTCTCGGCGCATGTGGCGGAGGGGCAGCGGCGGCTCCGCGTCCAGCACGCCCGGCTCCGCCGGCGGCTCGACAACGACGACATCGGCCGCCGCCACGTCCATGAGCGGCACGGTCGCAATCGGCCATGCACTGGCTGGCGCAATCGTCACCGTGTTCGATGCGAACGGAAACAGCGTCACCACTACATCCGGCAGCAACGACGGATACGACGTCTCGATCGTCGATCTACGGCACGTTCGTGATCTATGCGGCCGATCCGTCCCGTGCCTACGGTAACCTTTACTCCGTCGTCAGCGCCGCACCCGACGACGGCGCGCCGGTTGGTAGCCAGTGTGACGCCGGTCACGACGGCAGTATCGGCGCTGCTCACTGCCAGCGGCAATCCGCTCACGCCGACGCAGACGAGCGGACTGTCCGGCGGTTCGTCGTCGGCCGAAAGAGGCCGCGAGTCGTGGGTCAGTCTCGTGAAATAGCTGAAGCCTGCGACGTGTGATGGGCTCTCTTTTTTGCCTGTTGCGGCCGTCCACACTAATGATTGACATGCCGTTGTGCGGCGGCGCCGACTATCTTCGGAGGGCTCGCATCGGCCATGAAGCGTCATTCGCTGGCAGCGCGCCGCGGACATCTAGAGGCGTCCGTTCCGCCAGATACTGGTCATTAAGCTTGAGCAGCCGTGCGCCTGCTCGGCCGGAATGGCATGCACAGTTCCAGACGCAAACATCCAAGAATGAGTCGCCTCAACTGCCTGCAGATAGAGCCATCCGTCGGGTCAAGGCGGGCGTTCGCGCCGGAGTCTTGGATCGTAAACACGGAGCATCCATTGTCTAGCCTAGCTACTGAGCGTTGCTGCATTGATTGCTACCGGGGTCTCTGCTTGACGCAAGCGGACCGAACTCAAAAGTCGCGGTCGATTCAATTCGCCATTAATGTCTCATCATTGATGATCGCTCTAGCGAGCCGTCGGAATAGCTCATCGTCTTCGACCCAACTGTTGACATCGAACCTATGTGCAGCTAGGTCTCGGAACCACGACACCGTGGCGCCAACCGTACCGCTCTGCGTGTTTGTCAGACATATGACAAAACTGCCGCCACGCAAAGTGTTACGTGCGCACGCGTGCCAGTCAGCGAAACCACGCGCCACCCAGTACCACTAGGAACGTAACCCAGCCCTGCAAGGCGAGCTTCAATCTCTTTCCGTGTGCTATTAGTGAGGGAATGCATCTTTTTTTCGAAGTTGTTTCGCTGTTCGGCTGGAAATCGTCGCTTCGATTCGGCTTTAGCTAGGCTCCGCCGGGTCACGCTAGTCATTCCATCGACCGTCCGAAAATACAGCCGAGTTCGCGATTGAAAACATACGCTCAAGATATTGGACAGGCTCAGGATTGAGAACCCGGTCTGTTGATTCCCACGCCAACGTGTAGTTGCCGCCAAGCGCAAGGCTGCGAAAAAGACTCGGGTTAGTATCCAATGGACCGAACTCCTCAAAGGGGTCGTCCGAGGCTAGCAAAACTACCGAATCTTGACGGGGGGGCGGAACTCGCCACCAACTGCTTGTTGCTTGCAGGGAATCTGCAATCCTCCGTAGATCTGATTCCTTATGTAACCAGTGCAGGCCCCACTCCCTCGATTGCGGAGTACCACTCTCCATCTTGATATAGGGCTTATATTCTCGCAGAGGAGATTCCGTGTTGATTTGCGTTGCGATGAGGCATCCTGCTTTGCTTCGGACTACAAGCGCTGGCAGTTCTTGGATATAAACCACCGTGCCAGCCTTTCGTAGCGTTTCAGCATAGCGTTTGGCCGCGAATAATGAAGCATGCATACTCTCACTGTTGTATCTCTGTATCCACGTCGAGTGCCAAGCGTTACGCCCCGTATAAACGTGGTACAGGCATACACCCTGTGCGGATATGGCCTTCGTACCATAAGGTAGCGGAAATTCGTCCTGCGAGTACACTTGCAACGTCATTTTTAGTCTCCAAGCTTGCGTCGTGTGGCCGTTGCTGTGATTGACGGACAGCAGCGGAAGCTAGCGGCGCTATTTCACGCTAAGAATTGAATAACTGCAAGCGACGTACTGCGCTGCCTCACATCTGCCACGAAGGGCGTTGATTCGATGGTCCGGTGCGGACCGGAGCGGCAGATTGGTTTTGCAGAAGGGTGGCGAGCCGACTCTATGTTATTACTAACGACACTCCGGCGCCTTGCTTCAGCAGCCATAACCTATTGATCCAGATGGCGGTCTTAGCGCCGGAAATGAACGGATGTCTGTCACGGTCAACCCGCTTCGACGGCGATCCCATGGGCTGCTCGCCCGGGGGTCGGTACATCCCAGCGAGTTCGAAGGCTTTTTCTCAGACTCGTCGTTGCCCATTGCGCCGAGGGAATCGGCGGTTCCGCATGTTAGGATTGCCGCGATTCGCCAGACGTACCCTTCGATAAAACTTTTGGGCTAGGAAATGCGAAAGACTGGGCTTGGGCGGCAACCGAATGGGCTTAGGTTTGCAGCTGAAAAGGCTGCGGCAGCCGATAAATGGAAGAGCCTTATTGCCGCGCAGATCAACGCAGCAAACCACGGAATAGAACTAGCGGGTTCGAGGCGGGTGGACCACAGGAGCCTAGTTCTTGTCGATCTTCAAGGCATGTATCTCGCCCTGCACAAGTGGCTCTCCGGACACAGTTTCCCAATCGAGGATGGATTGGTCCTCAGCCGGTTCGCGTATTTGCAGATTAAGAGAACATTTGAGGTAATGACGCGGCGCGTCCTCGCCATGCAGCCCATGCCATCAGCTGACTATAAGGCGCTGGTGGACTCGGTGAAGGTCGATTACATCGACGGACGGCCTCATCTAGGCGAAGAATTGCGGGTCGCGTCAAACGCCGTTTACCTCAACGTCATTCCCAACTTCGAGTTGTTTTACGCGCCCGCGCCATTCGAGGACATTGAGTGGCGCCTGTTGAAAGAAGCCAGAAAAGGTAGCATAGAGGCGCAAAAGCAATTAGAACAATTGAAACAAGGCATTATCGAGGAAAAAGGTAAGTTCCAGAGGGATTACGCTGCTTACGACGACTTTGCGGCTTGCCTAAAAGACAACATCGAACACTCTAAATCGGAAGCGGGATTCTTTAGCCTTTATGTCGGACCGAAAGGTGTAAGCCGCTTCGACGAAAAGGAAGTCGACACGCGCATTGTCATGAGAGCGATGGATGCTTTTCATAACAAAGAGGTTGATTCAATTTGCATCGTGTCGTCCGACCAAGATTTCATGCCGCTCCATGACAGGGCGGCCGACGTTGGGATCGTTTCATTCCAAGCCGAGCTGGCGAAATTCTTGGAGGGAGACAACGTTGGGCGAAAGCTTAAAGATCTCGGCGATCGATTTGTCCAAGGAGGCATTGATCCAACTTGGCCGCTAGAGATCCTGTTAGAAGCCGTTTCAAAGCCTGGAGTCGACCACTTCGAGAGATACCATCTCAGCGAGGCAGAGTTACGTGGGCTTTGCGAATTAAACAACGAGATGAACGATATCAACATTGAGATCGACCTAAAAGCTGACGGCGACGCGACGTTCAAAATGACGAGGCCTGCTTGATTGAGCGGGCGGGCGACGAAACCAACAACAGCCAAGGCCAGCGGACAAATTGACCGGGTGTGTCTACGCCTGCCTGACAGCGGAGGGTTGTTCTGCCTCCCGTAAGCGACGACGGAGATCTGCAACGCCAGGTGGCCGTTGAGGGGCGCCAAAGGAAGCTCGCGGATCGACGCGATCAGCGGCGAGCGGGCGTCCGACGAACTTCCGGGGTCGGCCATGAAGAGACGGTCGTCGGGCGCGACGCAGTTGCGTCCGAACGGCAGCACCCTCAAAAAAGTAGCCGCTCGATCGCCGGAACCGGATTCCTTGCGCGAGTGGTCGCGGCGAAACCTTCGCGCGGTCGGTGAAGCGCAAGGGTCATTCCATTGAGCAGTGTTCGGGAAAAGACGCCATGGAGTACGTGCGCGGCGATCAGGCTGACCTGGTGGGAAGGCTGCGACGAAGGCCTATATCCCCAAGCTGACGGCCGAAAGCAAGTGTGTGTATCGCAAGCGACCGGCCCACGTCAAGGTCGGCATTGACGAATTCAAGTTGTTGGCGTGCGCGGTGTTGCTCGCTGCGCAGTCGATTGCCAACCTCGAAGCGCCGGACGATAAGCGCCATCACACGGCATTCAGGACGCGCGAGTTGGCGCGCTGCGAGCGCCGACGTTGCGGCCGTGCGGATCGCTGTCGTCAGCGTCAATTCGGATAACAAGCGCGGCGCGCCTGTATCGACGTCGGCCAGTACGCCGAAAGCCATAACAGTAGGCAAGCCTTGACGCGCGTTCTTCGGGTGTCCGTTCACGTATTTGAAGGCAAATTCCTTTGAGTCTGCAATCGGCATCAGTTCGATCACGCCATCCTCTGAATGGCATGCGACCCGCGCGCTCTTGTCGAAATCGGGCCACCGCAAAAAGTCGCGTTCAATGCGTTCGGCCATACCTGCGATACAGTGTGACAGCCCCGCGCGCTGCACAAGGCGAACGACATCATCGGCGCTTAGATAGACACAACGGGGAAGGTTGGAATGCATGGGTTATCTCCTGACGGGCTAAATGATGAGAAGAGTTTCCCAAAGTCGCGCGTCAGTCGATAGCGGCTCAAATGCTGCTTTTCTTGCAGGTTTTTGCCGAAATGACAAACGTGACTGACAGAGTGATCAGTCTCACTTTCTTTCTAGGAACCCTTTCACGCCATGGCGAAGCCGCGGGGCGTCTCAACCCGGCGCCCAGACGTCGGCAGGAGCACGCGGTGCGACTGACCGTCGGCTCCGGACGGCGGCAAAGGACGCATGCCGACCCGGAGCAGCCTTTGGGGAGGTAAGATCTCAGCGTCCGCCCTAGAAGTACAACGGTCACTCGCCGCACGACGTTGCGTGCTGGGCGAGACGACACACCAGGGCGCGCTCGATAAGGACGAAGAGAATACGGGGCATGCGAGAACGACACAATTTCGCGCTCATCGCCTCGTTGGAACCAACAGCATCGAAGCGTCAGCTACCTGGAAAGGAATTTTTATGCAACAGTTCAGCGGTCCGTGGAATTCACTCGAGGTGGTGAAGCTTTTTGTGGGAGTGCTGACTCCGTTGTCGGTTGCCGCATTTGGTTGGTTTATTAGCCGCCGCCTGAAGCGGCTCGAGCACGCTCAGTGGTCAAATCAAAAGCTCATAGAGAAGAGGTTGGCAGTTTACGACACAATAGCTCCTCAATTGAATACGCTTTTCTGCTTCTACGCTTGGGTGGGCCATTGGAAAGAGATTTCTCCTAATGACGTCATAAGTACAAAGCGAGAATTAGATAGGACTATCAACATATATCGGCATCTGTTCAGCGAAGATGTATATAAGGCGTACCAGTTGTACATGGAGATTCTATTCGAGCCGTACGTTGGTTCGGGTCAGGATGCCAAGATCCGTTCATACATCAAGGGACCGGACGGCGATCGCACCATTCACTGCAACTATGAATGGGATCCAGGATGGTCGCTGAAATTCATGAGCGGGAACGTCGCGCGTAAGCAGGAGATACGCAGGCAGTATATGCTCGTTATGAATGCGTTTCGCGATTCATTCGGCGTTGTCCGCTGAGAAGTAGTGTTGCTCGATGGGAAGCGAATTCGCTGTTTGCTCAACGCAATGCCGGACGGCTATCGCCTGTCAGCGGAAACGCTGCGTTTAGAATGACCCCGACTGGTCGATGACCTCGGCGGGTGATCTTAATTGGAAGGTTGGAGGCGTTTGCATAAGCTTGTAAGGTGAGCGACTGCGGAAGGCGCATGGCCTGCAATGCGATAGCGTGCAGACGCAGAGCGTAGTGAGCCTCGATATCCGAAGAGAGCAACATCGCCAAAGCGGCTAATGGCAGAAAAAGAAATGAAGCTGCCGCTTGTACAACCGCTCCTCGCATAAGGCGAACGGCAGGAAATGGCCGCGTCCCGCCCGTCGTCACGGGCGGCACCCGACCAGTACCGGACGTTCGTCTTTGACCTCGTCGGCCCTCGTTCCCGCACCGGGCACGCTAGGTTTTATGGACTACTCAACCCGCAAATCAATGTGAATCCAAAGGCGGCTGAAGCATTGATTCGACACTGCTTCCAAGCGTCAGCCATATGTGGTCAGGATCTGGACGCCTTGGAACTTGTCGGCTTGCACCGGGTAGTATGGTCCAAAGTCTTGCAGCACGTCGGCGTGAGGATGGGGCTCATGAGGTTTCCGTGCGGCGTTTGCGGAACCGTTGAGTTTACCCTTCTTCGGTCTTGTTCCGCGCTCTGGGTCTGAGCTAAAGACGCTGATCGTCGGACCAATCAGTTTGGCGATGCCTTTAAACCAGTTGGCACGAGCACCATGATGCATGACTTGGAGGGCAACCAGGCGTGCGGTTCGCTGCTTGCCGAAATAGTATTGCATTTCGTCCCACCGACTTTGCTTGTTGACGTAGCCGTCGCCAGTGTAGAGCACGCCGCTAGCATCACCTACGCAAGGTAATTGCGTTGCGTCAAACCAATTTTCCCAACAAATAGGGCAGCCCCACATACAGTTCCGATTCACGGTCATGAGAGGATTCTGGCCGACCGACAGAGTCTGCAAATGCCGCGCGATTGGACCTGAATACAGATATAGCGAAATGACATTTCTTGCTTTCGCGGAGTCGCCGAAGTGCAAGTCATACGTTTTCCGGAGCTCGGAAATGGCGACCGTCCGCGCCTCTGGCGAGGAAGACAAGAGAAGGGCTGCGCGTTTAGCCTCGACTCGATGAAGGAAATCGGCGGTGGCTTTGCTCGTGCTCCTCGGCTCGTTATAGGGAACAAACTCCCAGACACCCAAACACGTGGCCGCGGAACCAGCTTTCATTACGCGAACGGGGACATGTCGCGGTGCTGCAGACGCTCGCATTACCTCGAGCTCCACGCGATCGAACGCGTCTTCAACGTCGTCTTCATCAAACACGAGTCTCTCGGGTTCTCTACGCCTTTCGTCATTCAATCCAGGGGGGAGCGTCGGCGCGGTTGGCGGATCTCGCTGGTCCGAGACCGGTTTGGCATTGGATGGAGGCACTAGAAGGATCTGGCCGATGTCCACGCCTTCTATCCCCAAGATCGTCCCGATCGGGTCGATGTAGTACGCGCGATCTACCTTCGCAGTGTACTGTCGCCGCGAATACATGTACCCCAGTCGTTGGGCCAGATGTGTGAACGGAAGCATAAGGATCTCGACGCGAAATCGCTTCAGCAGATCCGCCAGCCCACTCAAATGGTCAGTATCGAAATGAGAGATCGCGACCAAATCCAACGAAGGCTTGCCTGCACTGCCTCGTTTGACATCGGCCTCGAGTCGGTCAAGCGCGCCCTCAACCAGCGCCGGCCCCGATAGCGTCCCGCAATCAAATACCCAGCGAAACCGCGGAGCATCGTCATCGGATTGGCCTATAGCCCCCACAGCGAAGAGTCCCTGGCCTACCGGCATAAACTCGTGTTCGGCAAACGTAAGCATATTTCTTCTTTTCATAAACGTGAATTTTAAAATAACCGAGCGCGGCCGTCACCAGGATAAGTCTCGATCTCCGCTCAGGGGCGACTCTGGTGCAATACCTAACTATGGGTAAAACAGAGCGATCATGGCTGGCTTCTGGCTTTACCCCTTCTATGAAGCTAACATAGTCAAGCGATGCAGGCTCGATATGGGACAATGACAGTGTAAGGTCTACTGATGGCCGGGTGCGGACTCACAGGGCAGGACGCCTCCGACACATTAAGGACAGCTGGACATTTCTACCGCTTTTCTATGGCGTCACGAAAAGCGTCAATCGACGCAATGTCAACCAGCATCAAATCGGAGCTGTCATCCATGTCAACCGCTCGTAACCTGATGGCGGTGTGCCGTTGAAGCGACAGAGCGAACATCAGCGATTCATCCCCGAGCCCTTCGGCCGTTATCGTTTCCGCGTCGGTGGAGATTCTTACGATGGTCGTATTCCCGTTGGATTCGAAATCCGCCTCGAAGATCGCGCCGATGAATTCTCCCCTTCTGGGGTCTGAGATGCCCTTCAACGCTTCGATGAGTGCAATGGTGTCATCGATATCGAATTTATCGTTTCTCTCGCTAAAGATCAGCAGTTTGCTACTCATAGCCATCGCGCTCGCTTGTTGGACGCTGCAATTGTCCACGATTTCCGCGAAGGTCGGGAACGACCGCTGTTGGCCCGACAACGGTCTTACGTTTGACTACTAAATCGGTGTTCATGATCACCGGCGGTCGCACGGCCGAACGTGCCGAACATCTTCGCCGACACCAGCGAGAAAGAAGAGCCGCTGCTTGGCTCTTCCTTCTTGCCGTTACGCTCGATTTCAGTCTACCGATACGGTCGCCTCAATTGGAAAGGGCAACGGCACCCCCGACTTGCGCCAGTGGCATGTAGCGTCTGCAGCCTGTTGCCGCACAACGTCATCTTCCTGCTGCATGCCTTCGAACTGGCCATCACAATCTTTCTCGACACCAACGGCGCCACCCTTACGAGGACGACCGTCCTTGAGCCTCTTTGGCACCCCGCTCATGCCGAACGAACGGACATTGCCATCGCACCTTATCTGAAAGAATTGTTCGGCTTTCACAACGTACCGCAGATTCACACGTAGTGCCTCTCGCATGCCATCGTTAGTGCGGTCGATCTGGCCGACTCCGACACCGTGCCCATGCTTGGCATATCTTGACTTCAACCACTCTTGGTTGCTGTTCCAGAACTTCCCCTTGCCTTCCGTTACTTCTTCATTCCAATAGTTTCCTATCTGATGCGCCAATCCCTCGTCGTCTCTTGTCACGCATTCGCAAAATAGAAGCACATGCAGGTGAAACCCAGTTTTCTCGCCTTCTTCCATGGCCCAGACGTAGGCCTTGACGCACGACATGAGGTGCCTTTTGGAGCGGCGTTTCTCAAAGAACTTGTCGCGATGCTTCTGCACATCGTCAATCGTGATCCATCGACGATACTCGGCCCGATACTCCATCGTCAAACTGAGCACCAGCCACCGCGACCTACCTCTTAGGGAGAAGAGTTCCGCTTCAAACTCTTCAAGACGCCTGATTTGTTCCTTTTCGCGGACCCTGCGCAATCGCTCGCGTTCCTTGAACTCGCGTCTACTGCAACGCTCATGAATCTTCATAACCAGTTCGTTGAACCAGCTCGTATACGGGATGTCATTGTCAATATCGGTGTCGCCTGGCTCACCAAATCCGAACCGATTCTTGCCGATGAGTCCAAGTTCCTTGCATGCATCGTAGAACGCTTCGATATGCGTTGAATATGATGCTCGCTCCGAGTAACGGCCTAGCCAGTCATTCAGTTTCCTGTAGTACTTCTTTGCCAGCGGAAACGTTCGTATCCGTTTTTTCTTTGCATACGGGGTCAGTTCTTCGACGAATCCCAATCTCGCTCCCTGCTCGATCTCCCTGACGAACTGATCGATATAGAACAGATATCGGCTGCTCGCATGAACCAATGTACGGAGTTCGCCGTCATGCACGACGCGTTCGTGATTCAAACGCTCGTCAAGGCGTGACAGTGCCTCCAGCGCTTCCTGGTCTTCCAGTATTTCGTTCATGATGTAAATGATGTGGTCCGTCGCTGCCGGAGCGACAGTGAGTCGTCGTGTTCTGTCTCGGTAACATTGAGTGATCTGACATTGAGGTAATCTCACGTGTTGCTGAGGCCTTCTTTTTTCGTTTCTCAATCGAACGTGAGAACACGCCTTGATGACAATGATGGACATCGCCTAAGCCTGCACCAGCTTATTGATTTATTCACGAATTAACACCGCCCATATCTTAAGCACTTCGTATTACATACTTACGCGGCAAAAGTACGTGAAGACGTGATACATGAGAAAAATCATCGATTCGATCGAAAACCTATTGTGAAATACGCATCTTTATGCCGTTCCTCATAGCATACTTATGCACGCAGTAAGATCTGCCCGATGACGCCGAGATACGATGCGACCAGACGCATGAAAACGCTGGGCATCGCGAACAAAAAGCAGTTACGTCTGCCGGTCACCGAAAAAGAAATGGTTGCTCTCCCGCACCGAAGATCACGAGCAGACTGTGAGCCGCAGTGCGTATCGCGAAAAAGCCGCAACGATCTCCTCGAAATTTCCTCCGCGAATTCGCAAGAGTTGTTCAGCAGAATTTGATGAGAACATGCTGCGACGCACGCTTTCACGCAATGGATTTTTGCTGCAAATATTTTGCGGATAATTCCGTCTTGCACTCGCACAACCCTCTGCATCTCCGTCACGTCGCTGCCCGGTCAGCCGGGGACGCCCGCCCCGCAAGCCCCCGTAAGCCCCCGTAAGCTCCGAAATCGGCGCCCCAATCCAATCAACGGGTTATGTAACATCGTCACTGATTTTGACCCGGCTATCCATTGTTGCGCATCGCCCTTGCCTGCCTAGCTAGCTTGTTGGAACGCCGGGCGTCGAGACGCCCCATTCCGAAGAATGGGGGGTTTCGGGGCTGGCCCCCCCCCCTTTTTGCAAATTTTTCAGGCGCGCCAGATCCTGCTTCATGGCGAGATTGCCGAGTGCCTCCTCGAGTTGCCAGCGACGCGCGGAATCGCTTGCCTCGATGACACCATACGGCCAATCCGGGTAAAGACTTGGGCTCTGATGACACACGAGATAGCGGCCATTTCCCTTCGTCGCGACCCGGACGATGTACTCACCGAGAAGCTGCGGAAACGTCACATTGCGTCGCTGGTCGGCATGGTTATGTGAAAGCGCAAGCGGGGTATCAAGCCCGCCATTTAGGTTGCCGGTATGCATCAGCCCTGCGGTATCGAAGATCAGCGTCAGGTGAAGGCTGAACCCCTCCATCAGCGACGTTTCGATCGACCAGACAAATCCTTTCATGTGCTCGAACAGCGCAGGATGATTACTGCGCCGATTCATGAAGATCTGTCGCGCAGCACCAAGGTCCCGCAGGAATTTTTCCTGCTCCGCCCACGTCGAGTATTCCAAGTTGAAATACGCAGTCGTATGCACTACGTTCAGGTGCACCGTGGTCAGGCTAACCGCGCGGGCAAATAGCCCGTCGAGATAGCCGCGAAGGCGGATCAGATTGCTTTCGCTATTCATTTCCCAGTTGTGCATCGCACGGCTCAGCCCTCGATCCACGGCGACCTTTCGTAGCAAATCAGCGAAATCGTTGCAGACGTCGGCGACGATCAACCCGCCACCAATTCTGGAATCTGGCGTCCCACGGCAGAAAGCCATTCGATGCCCCCGGAATAGCTCGAAGAAGAGCTCGAAATGCGGCGCATAAGTAAGATGAGGGTTTTCCAGATAGCTGTAGTCGTGCAGCTCGGGGAAATGATCGGCGAGCGAAATTGTGCGCTGTTCATCGATGAACGTCGGTCTTGCCCGTCGCGTGGTCAAGCCGGAACCACCATCGAAAAACGTTTGGTACGGCGGTATGTGCGATGCAAGTACCAAACGCATGAATTGATCCAGGCGGGCGAGATGGCGCCAATACTTCTGGTCCGGCACACTCCTGTAGCGAACGATGCGCGTCACCATCAGCCCAATATGCCGGGCCAGCGTGGTGCGTGACGGATCCAAGGGTGGGCTATCGCCAGACGGTTTAATGGTATTCATGACGGGTATACAGGGTGCGTCGGCGATCTATTGCACGCCAGCGAGTCAGCAAAACGCCCTGCCCACCTTACGGCGGACAGGGATGCGTTAAATTTGATCAGGTGAGGCGCGGCGCGTAGCCCTGATGCCCCGGGAGAAACTCCCCGTGGTTCACGATTAGCTCAAGCTTGATAATGCGACGTCCGTTTTCGATGCGCGGTACGACGTGGGCGAAACCGTGCCCGCACATCCACGTGATGGCCTCACCAATGTTGGCTTTCGACCATCCGAAGTTCGGTGCCAGCGCTTCGATATCGGCTTTCCGGCAGCTCAACATCTGCTGCCCGACCTGACGCGCGCAACTGCACAGATACTCGAGCAGATGCCCCCCACGTTGATCGGCTTCGGGCAACGGCTTCGGGCGAAACACGGTTGCGAGCCAGCACGCTCCGAAGTACTCTGCGATCATCGCGGCCCGACTCATCGTATCAGCCGATACAGGGCCTTCGTAGTGCTCGAATACGTGCATGCATCCGGCAATCCGGCGCGCGTTGGCCGCCAGGCGCACGCCAAACACGATCACGTCACGCTCCGGCAGCGTTGCGCTCGCCATGAATCTGAAACGCTCCTGAGCTTGCCGCAGGACGTGCTCAGTGGCAGGCTCAACCATGATTTCCGGAAGTCGGTTCACTGGCGTATCCCTCAGCTTGATCATGCCGTTCGTGATCAACTCAACAATGCGATCGTCATAATCGCGGAGCGCGAATTCCGGTTGATGCTCGGCAGTCCCCTCGGTGGCAAGCTCGTCGCTTTCCATCATCAGCAGACGAAACAGGTAACCCGATTCGATGGCACTCTTTCCGTACTTGTCGAGCCACTCGCGATTTTTGTCGTCCTGCACGTTGACGCATGTGACGAAAATCGCGCTGTTCGGCGCATGCTCAATGAGGTGGTCGTCATCGTCATCGGCGCGAGCGAATGGCGGTATCTTGGCGTCGTACAGGTCGCTCAGATCCTGGAAAGAACGACTGAGCGGACCGTCCAGATGGCCGCGGCCTTCCTGCATGCTGAGCATGGTCAGAACCGAGCCCGCACGAGTCTTGCGCACCAAAGTCGGAGGCCGCACGTCGCTGAAAAGCCACGGTTTCTTCCAGCCTTTCATCGCTTCCTCGATAGGCGCGATGAACCGATCGTGTGCTTCTGTCTTGCCACTCAGGGGCGCACCTGCAAACCGAATGTGCAGGCTGAGCGGCATCGAGCGGCCATTGTGGCCACGGATGCGAAAGTTACCCGCAACCGCGAACGACACGTTGCCGAGCATGTTCGCTAGAACGGCGCCGTAACCAGCCCCGTAAATGGTGCAACACTCGTGCGCAGCACGGTACATGCGGGGCGTCAGTGCACTGATCGCTAGTTGCAACGACGGTGCGACATAGCCAGGCGGCACGTGATTCTTCAGCTGCGACTTCGGGCCGAAATTTGGCGAGGGCATAAAGCCCCCGCCCGTTGGATAGGCGGGGTGGTTCATCACGCGCTCACCGTATCCTTCGCATCAGCGTGCGGCGCGTTCGTGGCCTTGCCG
Source organism: Caballeronia sp. LZ062 (assembly GCF_031450785.1). NCBI lineage: Bacteria > Pseudomonadati > Pseudomonadota > Betaproteobacteria > Burkholderiales > Burkholderiaceae > Caballeronia > Caballeronia sp. LZ062. Next base: position 48,465 of record NZ_JARTWB010000002.1, on the reverse strand, counting down.
GCGAGCACGTCTTTCATGATCAGTTCGGCCGCCGTGGGAGGCATGCGTTGGCTCTTGAGCTGTGTGTACAGTTCCTCTGCTTCCTTTTTCGTCACGGACGGCCCGTCGTGCTTGCGGATCAGTGTCACGATCGCCGACCACGACCAGTTTTCCGCAAGAGCCATGTCGATCACTTCGACGAAGGGCTGGAAGCGTTCCGCCTTGATCTGTGCGCGCGACTTCTTTGCGCGGACGGCCTGCATCGCGCCGGCGACGTCCGGCTTCGCGCTTTCGGAGGAAATGAGTTTTGCCATGTTCTCCGTTCTCCTTTACGCTACGCAAAGTTGAGCTGCGATATCACGGATCCACGTCGCAGCCGAAAAGAGCGCCGGATTCAAAATGATCAACTTCAGCTTTCCGTAGTGCATGCTCATGCCGATCATCCGGCTGGACCGCAGAACAAGCACGGCACGCAGCACCGCCATGGTCGTCAAACCGTAATTCGGCGTCATGTCAAGAACGCTCTCGATATGGATCACTTCCTTGCAAGTGCCGGACACGTGATCGAGCAGCGCTTGAGCAAGATGAACCGCATATCGATGGCTGCGCGGAAGCGCCGCGCAATCCTGCTTCGACAGAAGATTTTTCATGTCATAGGGCAGAAGAAAATCGTGTTCGTAATGGGTCATGCCGCCTCCTTCGCCATATAGCGAGCAGCCGCACGCATTTCGATCCAGGCGTCAATCTCGGACTCGATCAGCCCCACCGAGCTGGTGGGACCGCTACCGAGACGGATCGGCTTCGGGAAGGTCGGGTCGAAATATTTACTCGACGGATTGAGCTTGTTATAGATAGTGCTACGCGACAGCCCGGTCTTCTTTTGAACGTCCGGGATGCGCAGCACTTTTTGAGACGGCACGACGCTGCGGTTCATCTTTGTCCTCACTTTCGATTCGGTTGAATTTCGTTGGATCCAACAGAATCGATTCTAGGAAGGACAAGATCCGCAATCTACGACGTACTCCGGGAAACGCCCTCGTCGCCCGGGAAACGTGGGCGCGGGCTCTGGCTACATCTGGCTTTCGCGCTTAACCCCTCGTCTCAAACAACTCGAGAGCATCCGGCATCTTGCCGAGCAGTTCGCACAATCGACGCTGAATATTCGAAGGAACCGCCCTGATTCCCTTGTTCTTGGCGAACTCAAGCATATGAGACTGGATCGCCAGAGCCGCATCTACGATTTTCGGCCACTTGGACCCGGTCGGCTTTCCTTCCCGTACTAGGCGGTACGCTTCGGCGATAAAGAGGTCTAGCGACTCGCGTTTGGCTTTATTGCCCTCAAGCGAGAACACCGAGACACCGTGTTCCCGGGTTTCATTTACGGCTAGCTGCATCGCCCGACCGATGCTGTTTCCACTTCGCGCAATGGCACACCAATACCCGGCATCAATCAGGTGTGTCCAACCGAGATCGCGATCGCCTCGGTATTCGGCTTGCCTCGCCCGGTAGCAGTAAACTGACGCGACCAACACGGGAGCGAGTCGGATTCGCTCGATTTCCTCTCGAGACATCGACCGATCAGCAGGAGGAAGGACCTGCCGAACGATCTCGATCGGGTCTTCTACATCATCGCGGTCAAGCGAGGCCACCGGTTGGCAAATGTCTCGCTCGAAGTTTGCCCCGGCCCTGTTCTTTGCCAACTCGAGGTAGGACTGCTTGATGTTGTAAAGGATCTGTTCCCAACGGGCGATGAACGCAGGCGCAGTCGCAGACGCGGGTAATTGGTCGTGGTTATTGGGAGTCATGCTGTGATCAAAGGTGTAACGGCAACATTGCCATCGCGAGGTTACCCTAGCAATCTTGACTTCACCACCGAATGCTCGGCGGAAGGGGCGACACTCGCTCACACGTTAGCCGAAACGTACACTCACCTTGCACTGTCGCCAGGTAGCCATCGAGGCCGATCCATGCCCGAGGCTACCGCAACGCGTGCCTGCTGTACTGTAGAATGTTCGCCATGCGACACAGCACTCGATTTCCCTCCGTCCTGCTCTTCTTCGGTTGGCGTTAAGCCAACACGACCTCCCTTGCCTGCCCACCTTGGGCTTCCCTCATAGCACCTCGCCAAAACGAATGGGGTGAAATTGGGGCGAAAAATCCATATTTCTCGAAAATTCTCACCGAGAAACCCAAACAAATTATCGACTTGGAGCAAAAAATGCTTCTGATGATCGACAACTACGATTCGTTCACCTATAACCTGGTCCAGTACTTCGGCGAACTCGGCGAGGACGTGCGCACGTATCGCAACGACGAAATCACGCTCGACCAGATCGCGGAGCTGCAACCCGAGCGCATCTGTCTCTCGCCCGGCCCGAGCAACCCGCAGCACGCAGGCATCACGCTCGACGTGCTGCGCGAATTTTCCGGCAAGCTGCCCATTCTCGGCGTCTGTCTCGGCCATCAGGCCATCGGCGAGGCGTTCGGCGGGCGCGTCGTGCGCGCGCAGACCATCATGCACGGCAAGGTGAGCCAGATCGAGACGGACTGCAAAGGGGTGTTCTCCGATCTGCCGAAGCACTTCAACGTCACGCGCTATCACTCGCTCGCCATCGAGCGCGAGTCGTTGCCGGACTGTCTGGAAGTGTCGGCGTGGACGGCGGACGGCGAAATCATGGGCGTGCGTCACAAGGAACTTGCCGTCGAAGGCGTGCAGTTCCATCCGGAATCCATACTGTCCGAGCACGGCCATGCGCTGCTCGAAAACTTCGTGAAGAACACGCCGTCCGGCAAGCGGGCTTGAGAACATGACGATCACTGCACAAGAAGCCCTGCAACGCACCATCGAGCACCGCGAAATCTTCCACGACGAAATGCTGCATCTCATGCGCCAGATCATGCGCGCGGAGATGTCGCCCGTGATGGCCGCCGCCATCATCACCGGCTTGCGCGTGAAGAAGGAAACCATCGGCGAGATTGCGGCGGCGGCAACGGTCATGCGCGAGTTCGCGAATCATGTCGTGGTCGCGGACAACTCCAATTTCGTGGATATCGTCGGCACGGGCGGCGACGGCTCGCACACATTCAACATCTCGACGGCGTCCATGTTCGTCAGCGCCGCGGCCGGCGCGAAAGTCGCGAAGCACGGCAACCGCGGCGTGTCGAGCAAGTCGGGCAGCGCGGACGTGCTCGAAGCACTCGGCGTCAACATCGACCTGACGCCGGAACAAGTGGCCGCCTCCATCGCCGAAACCGGCATGGGCTTCATGTTCGCGCCGAATCATCATCCGGCCATGAAGAACATCGCGGCCGTGCGGCGCGAACTCGGCGTGCGCACCATCTTCAACATCCTCGGGCCGCTGACGAATCCGGCGAGCGCGCCGAACCAGCTTCAGGGCGTGTTTCACGAAGACCTCGTCGGCATTCAGGTTCGCGTAATGCAGCGGCTCGGGGCGAAACACGTGCTCGTCGTGCACGGTAAGGACGGCATGGACGAAGTGTCGCTCGGCGCGGCGACGAAGGTCGGCGAACTGAAAAACGGCGAAGTGCGCGAGTACGAGATTCATCCGGAAGACTTCGGTTTGCAGATGGTCTCCAACCGCTCGCTCAAAGTGCAGGACGCGCAGGAGTCGAAAGCCATGCTGCTCGGGGCGCTGAACAACAAGGCGGGCGTCGCGCGTGAGATCGTCATACTGAACGCGGGCGCGGCGCTCTATGCCGCCGACATATGCGATTCGATCGCCGACGGCATGACCGCCGCGCGCGAAGCGATCGAAAGCGGCGCGGCGCGCGAGAAGGTCGAGGTATTGGTACGCTTCACGCAGCAATTCACCAAATAACGGAATTCATCATGAGCGACATTCTGGACCGCATCATCGCGGTCAAGCGCGAGGAAGTCCGCGCCGCCGAACAGAGCGCGCCGCTCGAAGAGCTGAAGCTCGAAGCGAGCGCACGCGATCTGCGCGATTTCGTCGGCGCATTGCGCGCGAAGCACGCGGCCGGGCAGGCTGCGGTGATTGCGGAAATCAAGAAGGCGAGCCCGTCGAAAGGCGTGATACGCGAGGACTTCGTGCCCGCCGACATCGCCCGTTCGTACGAGAAAGGCGGCGCCGCGTGCCTTTCCGTGCTCACCGACGTGCAGTTCTTCAAAGGCAGCGTCGCGTATCTCGAAGAAGCGCGCGCCGCGTGCAGCCTGCCGGTGCTGCGCAAAGACTTCATCGTCGATCCTTACCAGGTGATCGAAGCGCGCGCGATGGGCGCGGACTGCATCTTGCTGATCGCAGCGGCACTGGAACTCTCGCAGATGCAGGACCTCGAGGCATACGCGCATTCGCTGGGTCTCGCGGTGCTCGTCGAAGTGCACGACGCCGACGAACTGCGCGACGCGCTCACGCTCAAGACGCCGCTCATCGGCATCAACAATCGCAATCTGCGCACGTTCCAGACGACCATCGACACGACCATCGGCATGCTTGAATCCATGCCGGACGACCGTATCGTGGTGACGGAATCGGGCATCTTGTCGCGGCTCGACGTCGAGCGGCTGCGCGCCATGCGCGTGGACACCTTCCTCGTCGGCGAGGCGTTCATGCGTGCCGACGACCCGGGCGCGGAACTCGCCCGCATGTTCTTTTAACGGGACCGCATCGTGGCAATGGAACGCGAAATCAAGCTGGCGCTGCCGCCGTCGCAACATGACGACGTGGCGCGTTTCTTCGACGAACGCGCCGGCGCGGGCCGGCCGTTCGAGCTCGGCAACGTGTACTTCGACACGCCTTCGCTCGCGCTCGCTGCGGCCAAGGCCGCGCTGCGCCTGCGCCGCACGCCGGACGAATGGCTGCAAACCTATAAGACGCTCGGCGAATCGCGGGCCGGCATGCATAGCCGCCACGAATGGGAAATGCCGGTGAAAGGCGAGGCGCTCGAAATCGACGCGCTGCTCGCCGCCTGCGACGAAGAAGCCGCCCGCGAGGCGCTGAAAGCCGCCGCGCCGGAACTGATCGCGCTGTTTCGCACGGATTACAAGCGCATCGTGTGGGACGTCGAGCATGAGGGCGCGCAGATCGAAGTGGCGCTCGATCTCGGCGAAGTGACAGCGGATGTGGATGGCGAAACGCGTCGCGCGGAGATCAGCGAGCTGGAATTCGAGTTGAAATCTGGTGACGAACACGCGCTGGAAATGCTTTCCGCCGAAGCGCGCGGCGCGTTTCCGGAACTCGCCCCCGAAGATCTGAGCAAGGCGCAGCGCGGCTACCGGCTGCGCGAGCAGCCGCAAAGCGGTATCCAGAACGCCGAAGCATGAATCGTCAGTCTTCCCTTTTCGCGGAGCCGGAGAGCGCGCCGAATGCGCCCGCGCTTCCGACACTCGAAAGCCAGTTCGACGCGCTGCCCGCCGACTGGCGGCGGCATCTGATGCCGTTTATCGAGAGCCCGCGCTTTGCGGCGCTCTGCGCGTTCGTGGATTCGGAGCGCGCCGCCGGCAAAACCGTCTATCCCGCCGACGTCTTTCGTGCGCTGCGTCTCACGCGCCCCGGCGACGTCAAGGTCATCATCCTCGGTCAAGACCCGTATCACGGCGAAGACAAAGGCGCGCCGCAAGCGCACGGCCTCGCGTTTTCGGTGCCCGCGCCGGTGCGCCCGCCGCCGTCGCTGCGCAACATCTTCAAGGAAATTCAGGCGAGTCTCGGCTTCGCTGCGCCGTCGCACGGCTGTCTCGATGCCTGGGCGCAGCAAGGCGTGCTGCTTCTGAACACGTCCTTGACGGTCGAGCGCGACAAGGCGGGCAGTCATGCGAAGCGCGGCTGGGAGCAATGCACGGATACGCTCATCCACGAGATGGCGCTGCGGCACGACGGCCTCGTGTTCATGCTCTGGGGCGCGCACGCGCAGGCGAAGCGCGGGTTGATTGAGGGCACCGGCAAAGCGCACTGCGTGCTGGAAGCGCCGCATCCGTCGCCGCTCTCCGCGCATCGCGGTTTTCTCGGCTGCGGGCATTTCGCGCGGGCGAACGCGTATCTCGTCGAACACGGACGAGCGCCCATCGACTGGCGCTTGCCGCCTGCATGAAAAAACCCGCTGCATCGAACCACGCAGCGGGTTTTGACTATCGGCGGCTCTAGAAGTCGCTTACAGCGCCGCGATGGCCTCGCGCGCTTGCGCCAGCGCCATGCCGGCGGCGTCCGCGCCCATGTTCAGACCTTCGGCGTAGATGAAGTTGACATCGGTCATGCCGAGGAAACCGAGGAACGACTTCAGATACGGCGTCTGCGAGTCGTGCGGCGTGCCGACGTACTTGCCGCCGCGTGCCGACACCACGAACACCTTCTTGCCTTTCACGAGACCTTCCGGACCGTTCGCGGTGTAGCGGAAAGTGATCCCGGCCCGTGCGATCTGGTCGAAATACGCCTTCAACTGCGACGAAATGCCGAAGTTATAGAGCGGCGCGGCGATCACGACGATATCCGCCGCTTGCAGTTCTTCGATCAGCGCGATGCTCTTCGCGTCGATGGCGGCTTGCTCCGGCGTGCGCTTGTCGGCGGGCGTGAAGAACGCGCCCAGCGTGGCGTCGTCCAGATGCGGCAGGTTGTCGGCGAGCAGATTGCGCACAACGACCTTCGCGCCGGGATTGCTTTGTTGCAGCTTCGCGGTGAGTTCGTCGGCGAGCAGCGTCGACTGAGCGCCTTGCGAACGCGCGGCGGAATTGATTTGCAGAATCGTCGTCATGATGGCTTCCTTGCTGAGTGAGGAGCGGGCGCTGAGCGTGCCCGCGTTAGGAAGCATTTTTCGTTTTTCGACGATCGGGAAAAAGCCGCGCCGCCGTGAAGGATCGTTGCACCGGTAGAACAATCCTTCGACGTTTGCCGCTCGTGCCGACGCTCAGCCCTTCAGCCAGCGTTCGCGCCACTGCTTCGACGGACCGCGGCCATCCATCGCGGTTAGCACGTAACGCGACACTTCGGGCGCGTCCAGACGGACTTCGGTGCGGCGCAGTTCGTCGCGGCGAAACGCGTGGACTTCGATTCGCGCGCCCGGCAGATAGCGCGAGAGCAGCGCGTCCAGATTCGATCCGGTGACGCGCAATCCGTCGATGGCGACGAGCACGTCGCCCGCCGAGAGCCCTGCTTTCTGCGCCGCGCCGCCATCATGGACGACCGCGAGCGTCGACTCCGCGCCGCCGCGCACGCGCGCCCCGAGCGACGGCTTGCCGGCCGTGCCGTTCGTCGGCATGTCGGGAGCGAGCGCGATGCCGAACGGCTCGAACAACGCATCGAGCGGCAAATCGCGCGTGCCGCGCACGCCATCGCGAAAGAGCGCGCGCAAATCGGCGCCGGTCGCCTCCGCGAACAGCGCCTCGACTTCGTCCTCGCGGATGCCGCGCGGCTTGCCGTTGTAGAAGTCGCGGCCGTATCGCTGCCACAGCAGGCGCATCACGTCGTCGAGCGACTTGCGGTTATCGGTCTGCGCGCGGATCGACAGATCGAAGGCCAGCGCGAGCAGCGATCCCTTCTGGTAATAGCTGACGATGGCATTCGGCGCGTTCTCGTCGGCGCGGTAGTACTTCACCCACGCGTCGAACGAACTCTGCGCGACCGACTGCTTCAGCCGCCCACTGCCGCGCAGCACGCCGCCGATGGTCTTGCCGAGCAGCGAGAAATAATCGCCCGCGCTGATGAGTCCGCTGCGAACGAGCATCAGGTCGTCGTAATACGACGTGAAGCCCTCGAAGAGCCAAAGCAGCGACGTGTAATTTTCCTGCGACAGATCGTACGGCGCGAACGCCGCCGGCTTGATCCGCTTCACGTTCCACGTATGGAAATACTCGTGGCTGCACAGGCCCAGATACGTGCGATACCCGTCCGTCATCTCCGGGCGGCCTTGCACCGGAAGGTCCGTGCGATTGCAGATAAGCGCCGTCGAAGCGCGATGCTCCAGCCCGCCGTAACCATCGCTGACGGCGACGGTCATGAACACGTAGCGGTCCACCGGCGCTTTTTTCGTGCGCGGCTCGAAGAGCGCGATCTGCGCCTCGCACACGCGCTTCAGGTCCGCTGCGAGCCGCTGCATGTCCAGCGCGAGCACGCGCCCCGCGATCACGATGTCGTGCCTCACGCCGTGCGCGGTGAAGTTGCCGAGCGCGAATTCGCCTAGCGTGACGGGATGATCGACCAGTTCGTCGTAGTTCGCCGCCTCGTAGCTGCCGAAGCCGTAGCGCTTCGTGCCGCGCGATTCGGCAAGCGCCGTCGCGACGCGCCAGTTGCGCAGCGCGCCGCCCGGCGGCGGCTGAATATCCACGACGCACGGCGCGCCCGCCTGCCCTTCCACTGCCAGAAAGACGCTGGTGCCGTTGAAGAAACCGACCGTATCGTCCAGATGCGCGGCGCGCACGGACATGTCCCACGCATAGACCTCATAGCGCAGCGTGATCGGACCGTCGACCGGCGCGGCTTGCCACGCGTGCTTGTCCGTCTTTTCGATCGCGACGCGCCGCCCCGCTTCGTTGAACGCCTGCAGCGTCACGATGTTGCGCGCGAATTCGCGGATCATGTAGCTGCCGGGAATCCACACCGGCAGCAAGAAGCGCTGTCCGGCCGGATCGGGCGTGGCGACAGTCAGCGTCACTTCGAAGAGATGCGCCGCCGGGTTCTTGGGAACGATGCTGTAGCGCACCGGTTGCGGGAGCGAAGTCGTTGCCATGTTCGTCCTTGTTCTTGTTCTGGGCACTGCCCTATTGCGCCGGATGCGCAATGGCAAGCCGTAAACGAAAGGAGGCGCTCTCACGCCTCCTCTTGCCTGAATCGGACCGTGCTCAGTGCGCGGCCGAGATTTCCTTTTCCAGCCGGTCGGCGGGCACCGCGCCCGGCAGACGGCGTCCGTCCGCGAGGAACACGGTCGGCGTGCCGGACACGTTCATCGCGTGGCCGAGCTTCAGGTTCTTGTCGATTGCGGCGGTGTCGCAGGTGCCGGCGGTGGTCGGCGCCTTGCGGTCGAGCATCCAGCTTTCCCAGCTCATCGCGCGGTCTTTGGAGCACCAGATCGACTTCGACTTCTCGGTCGAATCCGGCGAGAGCACCGGATACAGGAACGTGTACACGGTCACGTTGTCGATGGACTTGAGCGACGACTCCAACTGCTTGCAGTACGGGCAGTTCGGATCGGAGAACACCGCGATCTTGCGGCTGCCGTTGCCTTTCACGACCTTCACCGCGTTCTCGAACGGCAGCTTCGCGAAGTCGATCTTGTTGGTTTCCGCAAGCCGCGCTTCGGTCAGATTCTTGTTGCTGCGCGTATCGACGAGATCGCCGATCATCACGTAGTTGCCGGTGGCGTCGCTATAGACGATCTGCGTGCCGAGGTTCACTTCGTAGAGCCCCGGAACCGGCGTCTTGTCGATGCTCTTGATCGTCGCTTCGCCCATGCGCGCTTCGAGCGTCGATTTGAGCTTGTCGGTGGTTTGATCGGCTTGCGCCGAACAGCCGAGGCCGAGCGTCACGGCAAGCGTGGCTGCCGCGGCAATGGCAAGGCGAAGAGTGGTTTTCATGCCGTTTCCCGAGATGTGGGCGGCGCGTGAAGACCGCGCCCGCCGTGGAGAATGAGTGTGACTCGTCGAAATTGACGCCTCACCCGAGCGCCGCCGACACGAGCCAGCGTTTGGCGAGCGGCTGCGCGCCGACGAGCGCCATGCCGGTATTGCGAACCGCGCGCGCGAACGTGCCCTGCGCCGAAAAGAGCCGCTGCATGCCGTCAGTCACAACCATGAGCTTTTGAATGTCCTCGCGGCGCGCGCGCTCGTAGCGGCGCAGCAAGATGGGATCGCCGAGATCGCGGAACGCTTCCTTGTTCGCGATCACATCGGCGAGCGCGGCGACATCGCGCAGTCCGAGATTCATGCCCTGACCGCACAACGGATGGATGAGATGCGCCGCATCGCCGACGAGCGCCACGCGCGGCGCGACGAGCCGGTCCACCGTCTGGAGCCCGAGCGGAAAGCCTTGCGCGGGCGTCACGCACTCCAGCGCGCCGAGCGTGTTCTGCGTGGCGGCTTCCACTTGAGCGGCCAATTGCGCCGGATCGAGCGCGAGCAGTTCGTCCGCGTGCTCGGTGCGCGCGGACCAGACGAGCGAGACGTAGTCGCCCGGAAGCGGCAGGAGCGCGATGATTTCGGTATCGCGGAACCATTGGTAGGCGGTCTCGCCGTGCGGCCGCTCGGCCTTGAAGTTTGCGACGACGCCCGTCTGCCGGTAATCGCGGCGATGCATCTTCGCGCCCATTTGAGCGCGCACCCACGAATGCGCGCCGTCCGCGCCCACGACCAGCTCCGTCTCCAGCGTTTCGCCGCTCGACAGCGTGACGTGCGCGGCGGCGTCCTCGATGGTCATGCCTTGCGCGCGCGCTTCGAACCACGAAAGGCTCGGCTGAAAGCGCAAGGCGGCGTCGAGCGCCTGCTCGATCAACGTCGATTCGACGATCCACGCGAGCTGCGGCACGGAAGCCTGAAACGCCGAGAAGTGCAGTTCCGCGTGCGTGTCGCCGAACACGCGCATGTCGAACACCGGGCCGAGCCGCGAGCGATCGAGCGCCTGCCAGACGCGCAGCCGTTCGAGCAGCGTCTCCGAACTGGACGACAACGCGTAGATGCGCGAATCGAAGACGGCGCCGGGCGGCAAACCGGCCGCGGGCGGCGCGAGCAGCGCGACGCGCCGGCCGGACTGGGCGAGTGCGAGCGCGGCGGTCTTGCCGACGAGCCCGCCACCGACGACGACCGCGTGAAAGGTCAAGGGATGCGAAGTCATGCGGGCATTATAGCTGCGAGGGTTGCGCCGGTTTTGGCGCTGCTCAAAGGACAAGTCGGCGGAAACGCCGGCCCGGCCCGGCGGTACAATACCGGTTTGCCCGGCCGCCGAGCGGCCGCCGCGCTGGCGGGCGCGCTTGTCGCAGCCCGGCGCGCATCGTTTGACGAAACCCGCGCGGCGAAGCGCCGTCTCACCAGTTCGAAGGATTCCATGAGCCTCCAATGCGGCATCGTCGGCTTGCCCAACGTCGGCAAGTCCACGCTTTTCAATGCACTGACCAAGGCGGGGATTGCCGCCGAGAATTATCCGTTCTGCACCATCGAGCCGAATGTCGGCGTCGTGGAAGTGCCGGACGCGCGCCTTCAGGCGCTGGCCGAAATCGTGAAGCCCGAGCGCATCCTGCCGGCCGTCGTCGAGTTCGTCGATATCGCGGGGCTGGTTGCGGGCGCGAGCAAGGGCGAAGGCCTCGGCAACCAGTTTCTCGCGAACATCCGCGAAACGGATGCCATCACGCACGTCGTGCGCTGCTTCGAAGACGAAAACGTGATTCACGTCGCGGGCAAGGTCGATCCGCTCGCGGATATCGAAGTCATCGACACCGAACTCGCGCTCGCCGACCTCGCCACGGTCGAGAAAGCGCTCACGCGTTACTCGAAGGCCGCGAAGTCGGGCAACGACAAGGAAGCGGCGAAGCTCGTCGCAGTGCTCGACAAAGTGCGCGCGCAACTAGATCAGGCGAAGCCCGTGCGCGCGCTTTCGCTGACCGACGAAGAGCAGGCGCTGATCAAGCCGTTCTGCCTCATCACGTCGAAGCCGACGATGTACGTCGCGAACGTCAAGGAAGACGGCTTCGAGAACAACCCGTACCTCGACGCCGTGCGCAAACACGCCGAAGCGGAGGGCGCGCCGGTGGTCGCGGTGTGCGCGGCGATCGAAGCGGAAATCGCCGATCTCGACGATGCCGACAAGCAGGACTTCCTCGCCGACATGGGCATGGACGAGCCGGGGCTGAACCGCGTCATTCGCGCGGGTTTCAAGCTGCTCGGCTTGCAAACGTACTTCACGGCGGGCGTGAAGGAAGTGCGCGCGTGGACCATTCATATCGGCGACACGGCACCGCAGGCGGCCGGCGCGATCCACACGGACTTCGAGCGCGGCTTCATCCGTGCGCAGACCATTTCGTTCGATGACTATGTCGCGTTCAAGGGCGAGCAAGGTGCGAAGGAAGCCGGGAAGATGCGGGCGGAAGGGAAGGAATATGTGGTTCACGACGGGGATGTGATGAACTTCTTGTTCAACGTCTGAGCGTCAAAAGTCGTCACAGCGGCTTGATTCGAAAAGCGGAGTGCCTGAAAAATGGCACTCCGCTTTTTTTATGCGCATATAGCGGCGAAGACCGCCGAAAACCACAACAAGAGACCACAAGAAGATGAAGAGACATTCACGAATCGGCGCGTTCGTCGCGGGTTGCGTGATCGCGCTGACGTGCGCGCCCGCCCATGCTTACTACAACTCGCAGCAACCGAACGAATCCGACCTCGACAACCACCGCCACTATCGCAATCACGACGGCAACGTCATCCATTCTCCCGCCCGCTCGCGCTCCGGCGTCGTCCCGGAAGGCGCAAGCGCCCAATGCCGCGACGGAACCTACAGCTTTAGCCAGCATCACAGCGGAACGTGCTCGCGGCACGGCGGCGTCGCGCGCTGGCAATAGCGGCGCACGCCCGAAGTACAATGACACGCAACCCGGCGCGTGCGTCATTCCGCGCTGGCTTCCGTCGAATACCGAATCGCGCGCCCATTCAGGCGCCGCGTTCATACCCTCACTCACATCACGCACAACATGGCCCAATACGTCTTCACCATGAACCGCGTCGGCAAGATCGTGCCGCCGAAGCGTCAGATTCTGAAAGACATCTCCCTCTCGTTCTTTCCCGGCGCGAAGATCGGTCTGCTCGGGCTGAACGGTTCGGGCAAGTCCACGCTCATCCGGATCATGGCGGGCGTCGATAAGGACATCGAAGGCGAAGCGCAGCCGATGCCCAATCTCAACATCGGCTATCTGCCGCAGGAGCCGCAGCTCGATCCGCAGCAAACCGTGCGGCAAGCCGTCGAGGAAGGTCTCGGCGATGTGTTTCAGGCGCAAAAGAAGCTCGACGAAATCTACGCCGCTTACGCCGAGCCGGACGCCGACTTCGACAAGCTCGCCGCCGAGCAGGCGAAGTACGAAGCCATTCTCGCGACGAGCGATGGCGGCAGTCCCGAGCAGCAACTCGAAGTCGCCGCCGACGCGCTGCGCCTGCCCGCGTGGGACGCGAAAATCGAACATCTGTCGGGCGGCGAAAAGCGTCGCGTCGCGCTGTGCAAGCTCCTCCTGCAAAAGCCCGACATGCTGCTGCTCGACGAGCCGACCAACCACCTCGACGCCGAATCCGTCGAATGGCTCGAACAGTTCCTGACGCGCTATCCGGGCACCGTCGTCGCGGTCACGCACGATCGCTACTTCCTCGACAACGCCGCCGAATGGATTCTCGAACTGGACCGCGGCCACGGCATTCCGTGGAAGGGCAATTATTCGAGCTGGCTCGACCAGAAAGAAGAGCGCCTCAAGCAGGAAGAAGCGAGCGAATCCGCGCGTCAAAAAGCCATCAAGAAAGAACTGGAATGGGTGCGCCAGAATCCGAAGGGACGGCAGGCCAAGTCGAAGGCGCGTATCGCGCGTTTCGAGGAACTCAACAGCCAGGAATACCAGAAGCGCAATGAGACGCAGGAAATCTTCATTCCCGTCGGCGACCGGCTCGGTAACGAAGTCATCGAGTTCAAGAACGTCAGCAAGGCGTACGGCGATCGTCTGCTCATCGACAACCTGAGCATGAAGATTCCGGCAGGCGCGATCGTCGGCATCATCGGGCCGAACGGCGCGGGTAAATCCACGCTGTTCCGCATGTTGACCGGCCGCGAGCAGCCGGATTCCGGCGAAATCATCATGGGGCCGACCGTGCGGCTCGCCTATGTCGATCAGAGCCGCGACGCCCTCGCCGCCGACAAAACCGTCTTCGAGGAAATCTCCGGCGGCGCGGATGTGCTGACGGTCGGCAAGTACGAAACGCCGTCGCGGGCGTATATCGGCCGGTTCAACTTCAAGGGCAGCGATCAGCAGAAGATGGTCGGCAACCTCTCGGGCGGCGAGCGTGGCCGGTTGCATCTGGCGAAGACGCTGATTGCGGGCGGCAACGTGCTGCTGCTCGACGAACCGTCGAACGACCTCGACGTCGAAACGCTGCGCGCGCTCGAAGACGCGCTGCTCGAATTCGCCGGCTCGGTGATGGTCATTTCGCACGACCGCTGGTTCCTGGACCGCATCGCGACGCACATTCTCGCGTTCGAAGGCGAGTCGCACGTCGAATTCTTCGACGGCAACTATCAGGAATACGAGGCCGACAAGCGCAAGCGTCTGGGCGAAGAAGCCGCGAAGCCGAAGCGTCTGCGTTACAAGCCGATCACGCGCTGACCGGCAAAGCGCGTCCAATGCGGTCGCGCGCACCGACACCGCGCCCGAAAATGGCGACTGTCTTGCGACCGTCGCCATTTTCTTTTCGGCGGCACGGCATTGCCTAGAACATGGAGACGCACCAGATGGCGGGACGGCGCGCGCAGCGGGGAGCGCGGTGGGCAATGGGAATCGTGGTGGCGCTCGTCGTCGTGGCCGTCGGCGGCTGGTTGTTGGTCGCGCATCAGATGAAGGAGCGCATTCGCGAGACGCTCGGGCCGAACGGCTCCGTCGATGAAATCGATGTCGGCTTCGGACAGATCACGCTGACACGCGTGCGGCTGCGCGGCCCGCACGACTGGCCGACGATCGACGCGCTGCGCGCCGAGCGCATCGTGCTGGATGTGGACATGCGCGCGGTGCTGTCCAACCGGGTGCATCTGCGCGACGTGAGCGTCGACAACTATTACCTTTCGATTGCCCGTTCCGCCGATGGCCGCGTGCGCGTGCTGCCCGGTCTCAAGGAAACGGCGCGCGACGCCGACGCGAAGCCCGGCGACAAACCCGCGCAGCACGCGGACGAGGAAAAACTAATCGACCGCGTGTCGTTCGAGCGCGGCGCGATGGAGTTCTTCGATGCCTCCGTGCGCCAGCCGCCGTATCGCGTGCTGATCAGCGATGCGCGCGCGACCATCGATCATTTGCATTTGCCCGCGCTCACCGACCGCACCGCACTTTCGATGAACGGTTCCATCAAAGGTCCGTCGCACACGGGCGCTGTATCGTGGGGCGGCTGGATGGTGATCGCAAACAAGGATTCCCAGACGCGGGTGACGCTGCGCAGCGTCGATGTTTCGACGCTCGATCCATATCTGCTGAAAAAGGCCGGCGCGAAGACAGCCGTGACGGGCGGCACCATCGACATGACCGTCGACTCGACCATCCGCAATTACCGCATTCACGCGCCGGGAACGCTCACGCTGAACCACTTGCAGATCAGCGACGGCGACAGCCCGCTCGACACCTTCCTCTCCATTCCGACGAAAGCCGCGATTGCCGCGCTGAAGGACCGCAAGGAGGAGATCAAGCTCGACTTCCTGCTGGACGGCGACCTGCGCGATCCGAAGTTCTCGCTCTCGGAAAGTCTCTCGAAGAAGCTGGCGGCCGGCTTCGCGAAAGCGCTCGGCGTGAGCGCGGAAGGCGTGGCGAAGGGCGCGGGGGAAACGGTGAAGGGAATCGGCAACGCGCTGAAGAATCTGCTGGGGCAGTAGCGCGTTGCCGTGTGTACTGCGCGGAACGGCTTAGACCGAAACGCCGAGCGCGCGCAGCTTCGCTTCCGTTTCCGGCGCGCCGGTGTGATGCACGCCGTGCCAGCCGAGATCGGTCGCGGCTTGCGCGTTCGCCGCGTTGTCGTCGATGAAAACGAGTTCGTGCGGGTGGACGTCCGGCAGATGCTTCTCGATTTCCGCGCGCATCAGCGCGAAAATCTGCGGATTCGGCTTGACCAGCCCGACGCGCCCCGACACCACGATTTCCTTGAAGCGCCGCAGCACGTCGAAGCGCTCCCACGCATACGGGAACGTCTCGGCTGACCAGTTCGTCAGCCCGAAAAGCGGCATGCCGGCGGCATCCAGCCGGTCGACGAGCGCGACGCCTTCTTCCAGCACGCCCGCCACCATTTCGTGCCAGCGCGCATAGAACGCGCGGATCAGCGGTTCGTGCTCCGGATACAGCGCGACGAGTTCGGCGGTGCCCTCTTCGACGCTTTGCCCGCCGTCCTGCTGCACGACCCATTCCATCTTGCAGACGTTGTCCAGAAACCAGCGGCGCTCGGTTTCATCCGGAATCAGCTGCTTGTAGAGATATTCCCGGTTCCAGTCGATCAGCACGCCGCCGAAATCGAACACGACTGCTTTGATGGTCATCGCCCGTTGCTCCCTTCTCGTTTCAAACAGCCTGCGTCCGCTTCTCCAGCCAAGCCTTCGCCGCGCCCTCGACGTGCGGCGACACGCGCCGCCGCACCGTCTCGTGATACGCGTTCAGCCACGCGCGCTCGTCGTCGCGCAACAGCGACAAGTCGATGCAGCGCGTGTCGATCGGGCACAGCGTCAGCGTTTCGAACGAAAGGAAATCGCCGAATTCGGTCTTGCCCGCGCTCCGATTCAGCACCAGATTTTCGATGCGGATGCCCCACTTGCCCGGCCGATAGATGCCCGGCTCGATCGATGTGATCATGCCTTCTTCCATGGCCGTCCACGGTTCGGCGGGCGCGTAATGCGAGATGACTTGCGGGCCTTCGTGCACGTTGAGGAAGTAGCCGACGCCGTGGCCCGTGCCGTGACCATAGTCCGCGCCCGCTTCCCAGATCGGCGCGCGGGCGATGGAATCGAGCATCGGCGAACGGATGCCGCGCGGAAAGCGCGCTCGCGAGAGCGCAATCGTGCCTTTGAGCACCGTGGTGAAGTCGCGCTTGTGCTCGGCGGTGATGTCGCCGACGGGCACGACGCGCGTGATGTCGGTCGTGCCGCTCAGATACTGGCCGCCGGAATCGATCAGCAGCAGTCCATTGCCTTCGATCACCGAATGCGACGCCTCGGTCGCGCGGTAATGCGGCATCGCGCCGTTCGCATTGAAGCCCGCAATCGTGCCGAAACTCAGCGTAACGAAGCCCGGCCGCCGCGCGCGCGCCGCCGTGAGCTTCTCGTCGATGGTGAGTTCCGTGATGCGCTCGCGGCCCAGCGCGTCCTCGAACCACGCGAAGAACTCGGCCAGCGCCGCGCCGTCCTGCTCCATGGTCGCGCGAATTTGCTCGGCTTCCGCCGCCGTCTTGCGCGATTTCGCGAACGTCGACGGATTCACCGCCTCGACGATCTTCACCGCCGACGGCACCTTCTCCAGCAAGCCGTGCGTGATGCGGCGCGGATCGACGAGCAACGTCGAGCCCGCTGGCAGTGAAGCCAGCGCCTGCATCGCGTTCGCGTAGGGTGCGACGCGCACGTTATCGCGGGCAAGCGCCGCCTCGAGCGTGTCGGGCACTTTGCCCTCGGCGACGAAGAGCGTCGCATCGTCCAGACCGACGAGCGCGTGCGCGACGAACACCGGGTTGTAGCTGACATCGGCGCCGCGCAGATTGAAGAGCCAGGCGAGATCGTCGAGCGTCGAGACGAAATGCCAATGCGCGCCCTTCGCGCGCATGGCGTCGCGGATATGCGCGAGCTTTTCCGCGCGGCTGACGCTCGCATGCGGCGCGGCGTGTTCGTAGACGGGCGCATCGGGCAGGCCGGGACGCTCGGGCCAAACGGAATCGAGCACGTCCAGGTCCGTGCGAAGCGTGATGCCGCGCGCGGTCAGCGCGTCGGCGAGCGTGCGCGCCGCCGCCACGCCGAGCACCGCGCCGTCCACCGCGACCGCGCCGCCGGACGGCATGTTCTCCGCGAGCCATTCGACGTGCGGCGCCGTCTGCTGCCCGCCCATCATCTTCATGAGCGCGATGCCCGTGCCGGCCAGTTGCGCTTCGGCCTGCGTCCAGTAGCGGCTATCGACCCAGACGCCCGCGAAGTCCTTCGTCACGACGAGCGTGCCGACCGAGCCCGTGAAGCCAGAGAGCCATTGACGCCCCTGCCAGCGCGCCGGCAAGTATTCGGACAGATGTGGATCGGCCGACGGAACGAGGACAGCGTCGATGCGGTCTGCCGCCATCCGGCTGCGCAGCGTTTCGACGCGCGCGGCGAAGGTCGACGGTTCGGGAACAGCGGAATGTGCGATGCGGTCGTTCATGAATCACCTGCCTGAAAGTGGCGGATAAAGATGCGAAAAACTCAGCGGCGCGCGGCCAGCCCGACGGTCGCCGTCACGGCGACGAGCGCGAACAGCGTGCACGCGAGCCATTCGAGCGTCTCGCCGTCGTGATAGATGTCGATGATATTGCCGAACATGCGCGCGACCACGGTGGCGATCACACCCGCGACGACGGCGGCCCAAAAGCGACCGGCTGCGCCCTGACCGACGCGGCCGGCCCGCCGCAGCGGATGCAGCCACCAACCGGCCGCGCCGATAACCGCGCCGAGGAAAATTAAGCCGATCCAGCTCATCGCGAACGCCGCTCCATTGGCTCATAACAATAAAAACGGCGCGCGGCGCCGGACGTGAGCGAACGAGTTTAGGGGGCCGGGTTGGCGAAGGCAAGCGCCTCGAAATGACGGGCATTCAATCGATTCTCACAATCGGTTCTGCGAATATGCCTAAAAATGAAATGGCGCGCGGGTGCTAAAATCGGAAATATTTCTTTGGCCGGCAGATTGATTTTCTTCAATCGACGGCCTCGCAATTCCGTCGGTCAGGTGTTGTCGCACTGAGAGCGGGCAAACTGGCGGCGAACCGTGTACAAAGCATCATGAGCGACAACAAGCTGATTTCTCTCGGTGGTCTGGAAATAATCATGACCTATCGCGGCGCGACGCAAGAACGGCGCGAGAATCTGCGCGGCGTGCTGCGTCATCTCGACCGCACTTACCGCGACTACGTGCTGTATCTGATCGAAGCCGACTCCACGCCGACATTCCACTGGTCCGGTCTCGGCGACGAGAAAATCCGTCACATCTTCATTCACGACGACGGGCCTTTTCCAAAAGCGAAACTTTGCAATCTC
This sequence comes from Caballeronia sp. LZ062, assembly GCF_031450785.1. NCBI lineage: Bacteria > Pseudomonadati > Pseudomonadota > Betaproteobacteria > Burkholderiales > Burkholderiaceae > Caballeronia > Caballeronia sp. LZ062. Next base: position 29,555 of record NZ_JARTWB010000002.1, on the reverse strand, counting down.
GGCGCGCGTTTATGTACTGGAAATATCATCTGTTTCCACGACGCCGATATGATTGCCAATCCCGATTATCTGGCGGTATGTGTCGGCTCTCTCCGAGACGGAACCGCGAGCGATGCGCTATGCCCGTTTTTGCGCGTCATTAATATCACGAGCGATTATCGAAGCGATTTCATCCTGTCGGGCGATTACGCCGCACTGGAAACGCATCTCGAATCCGATTTACCGGACGGAATGGAAGTGCTTTATGAAAACACGCCCGGCGCAATCGTGCTGATAAAGCGTTCCGAATACATGCGCGTGGGCGGCTACGATCCGCGCTTCACCGGCTGGGGTGGCGAGGACGACGACCTGCTCTCGCGTGCCACGCGCCTCGGCGTGCGCTGGCATTCCATTCCCGAATCGCGCGCGGCCCTGTTTCATTTGCATCACGACGCCACGTCGCGGCACGACGCCATTGCCGCCGCCGAGCGCAACCGCAAAGCCGCCGCCGAAACGCGCGCACTGACGCTACACGATCTCGAGGCGCGCGCCGCCGAACTCGCCAAATACTTTGATTAAGCAGCCGCTGCGGTCGATTGTCGCGCCGAATAGCAGCGTCTTGCCGGCCAACGCCGCGTTGCCGTGCGTGGTGCGTCCCCGAATGCCGCCTATAAATGAACGAATTCGTAAAACGCTATAATATTGGGCTATCTGAAAGGCCAACGGCTTAGGCCGCGCGCATAACCCCATGCAGCTCCTCACGATCGGAATCAACCACCACACTGCGCCTGTCGCCCTGCGCGAACGCGTGGCGTTTCCGCTCGAACAGCTCAAGCCCGCGCTTTCCGCACTGAAGGACGTCTGGCTCGGCCCGCTCGCGAAGGCTTCGCCCGAAGCGGCCATTCTGTCCACCTGCAATCGCACCGAGCTCTACTGCGCGACGGACGACAGCGCCGCCCGCGACGCCGCCATCCAGTGGCTCTCGAAGTACCACAATCTGCCGGTTTCCGAACTCGCGCCGCACGTCTACGCGCTGCCGCAGTCGGAAGCCGTGCGCCACGCGTTTCGCGTCGCGTCCGGGCTGGATTCCATGGTGCTCGGCGAAACACAGATCGTCGGTCAGATGAAGGACGCCGTGCGCACCGCATCGGAAGCGGGCGCGCTCGGCACGTATCTGAACCAGCTTTTTCAGCGGACGTTCGCGGTCGCAAAGGAAGTGCGCTCGACGACTGAAATCGGCGCGCAGTCCGTGTCGATGGCCGCCGCCGCAGTGCGCCTCGCGGAGCGAATCTTCGAGGACATTTCGAGCCAGCGCGTGCTGTTCATCGGCGCGGGCGAGATGATCGAACTTTGCGCGACGCACTTTGCCGCGCAGAACCCGCGCGAACTGGTCGTCGCGAACCGCACCGCCGAACGCGGCGAAAAGCTCGCGGAGCGCTTCAACGGCCGCGCCATTCCGCTGTCCGAGCTGCCCACGCGCATGCACGAGTTCGACATCATCGTGTCGTGCACGGCGTCGACGCTGCCTATCATCGGTCTTGGCGCAGTCGAGCGCGCCGTGCGCGCGCGCCGGCATCGGCCGATCTTCATGGTCGATCTCGCCGTGCCGCGCGATATCGAGCCGGAAGTCGGCAATCTGCAGGACGTGTTCCTCTATACGGTGGACGACCTCGGCGCCATCGTCCGCGAAGGCAATGCGTCGCGGCAAGCGGCGGTCGCGCAGGCCGAAGCGATCATCGAAACGCGCGTCGCGAACTTCATGCAGTGGCTGGATGCGCGCAGCATCGTTCCGGTCATCCGCCATATGCACACGCAGGCCGACGCCCTGCGCCGCGCCGAAGTCGAACGCGCCCGCAAGATGCTCGCGCGCGGCGACGATCCGGCTGCCGTGCTCGAAGCCCTCTCGCAAGCGCTCACGAACAAGCTCATTCACGGTCCCACCCACGCGCTCAACCGCGCGAGCCGCGAAGAGCGCGACCAGCTCATCGGCCTGATGAGCGGCTTCTACCGCCACGGCGGCGCGGGCAGCGATTCGTCGGACCGTTAGCGGCCGTCTCTTTGCTATTCTCAAATGCTCCGCGTCTGATGCGCGGCGGCTTCTCCGATTGCAGTTTTTCCTGACGCCCGAGCGCGTCATTCCCGCCCGATGAAATCCAGCATGCAAAGCAAGCTCGACCAGCTTGCAAAACGGCAGGTCGATCTCAACGAACTGTTGAGCCGCGAAGACGTGACGTCCGACATGGACCAGTACCGCAAGCTCACGCGCGAACACGCGGAAATCAGCCCGATCGTCGAGCAATACGCGCTCTGGCGTCAGGCGCTGACCGACGAAGCCACCGCGCAGGAACTGCTCGCCGACCCTTCCATGCGCGATTTCGCCGAAGAAGAAATCGGCGAGGCGCGCGAGCGCATGGTCAAGATCGAAAGCGACTTGCAAACGATGCTGCTGCCGAAGGACCCGAACGACGAACGCAACATCTTCATCGAAATTCGCGCGGGCACGGGCGGCGACGAATCGGCGCTCTTCGCGGGCGACTTGCTGCGCATGTATCTGCGTTACGCGGAACGCAACCGCTGGACGGCGGAGACGATGTCCGAAAGCGTTTCGGACCTCGGCGGCTACAAGGAAGTCATCGTGCGGATCGCGGGGCAAGGCGCGTATTCGCGGCTCAAGTTCGAATCGGGCGGGCATCGCGTGCAGCGCGTCCCGGCGACGGAAACGCAGGGGCGCATTCACACGTCGGCCTGCACGGTCGCGGTCATGCCGGAAGCCGACGAAATCAGCGAAGTCGTCATCAATCCGGCCGATTTGCGTATCGACACGTTCCGCGCGTCGGGCGCGGGCGGGCAGCACATCAACAAGACGGATTCGGCGGTGCGCGTCACGCACTTGCCGACGGGCATCGTCGTCGAATGTCAGGACGACCGCTCGCAGCACAAGAACAAGGATCGCGCGCTGAAGGTGCTCGCCGCGCGCATCAAGGACAAGCAGTATCACGAGCAGCACGCGAAGGAAGCCGCGACGCGCAAGAGCCTGATCGGTTCCGGCGACCGCTCGGAACGCATTCGGACGTACAACTTCCCGCAAGGGCGCATGACGGATCACCGCATCAACCTGACGCTCTACAAGCTCGAACACATCATGGACGGCGATCTCGACGAACTGATCGGCGCGCTCGTGTCCGAGCATCAGGCGGAACTGCTCGCGGCGCTCGGGGAAGCGGAGTGACGACAGCGGCGGATTTGCTGCGCGCCTCGCCGCTGCCCGCGCTCGAAACACGCGTGCTGCTCACGCACGTGCTCGGCTGGCGGCGCACGGAACTGATCACGCGCGACGCCGAAACGCTCGATGACGCGGCCGTCGCGCGCTTCGAGGCGCTCGCGGCGCGCCGCGTCGCGGGCGAACCGATTGCGCAACTGACCGGCAAGCGCGAATTCTTCGGCCTCGGCTTCGACGTGACGCCCGACGTGCTGATTCCGCGTCCGGAGACCGAATTGCTTGTCGAAACGGCGCTCGACGCCATCTCCGGGATGCCGAATGCCCGGGTGCTCGATCTCGGCACCGGAACGGGCGCCATCGCCATCGCGATTGCGCATGCGCGGCCCGATGCGCGCGTTTTTGCCGTGGACCGCTCTCCGGCCGCGCTCGATGTCGCCCGGCGCAACGCGGAGCGGCTGCTCGATCGGGCACGCGCGGGCGGCGCGCTCACGTTCGTCGAAAGCGACTGGACGGCGAGCGTCGATGCATCGCTGCGCTTTGACGCCATCGTCAGCAATCCGCCGTACATCGCGAGCGACGATCCGCATCTCGCGCAAGGCGACCTGCGCTTCGAGCCGCGCGGCGCGCTCACCGACGAGGCCGACGGCCTTTCGGCGATCCGCGTCATCGTCGAAACGGCGCCTTTGCTGCTCTCGCGCGCGGGCGCGCTGTGGATCGAGCACGGCTACGATCAGGCCGACGCCGTGCGCCAGTTACTGTCCGCGCGCGGCTTCACTGCCGTGCGCTCCATGCGCGATCTCGCGGGCATCGAACGGATCAGCGGCGGCCTCGCCGCGCCTTGACCGACAGCCCGGACAGGCGAAATCCGCTATCATTTCGAGACTCACCTTCTTCGCAGGAACGCCATGGAAACGCAAGAACGCATCAAGCAGATCGTCGATCAGAACCCGGTCGTCCTTTTCATGAAAGGCACCGCGCAATTCCCGATGTGCGGCTTCTCGGGCCGCGCCATTCAGGTGCTGAAGGCGTGCGGCGTCGACCAGATCACGACGGTGAACGTCCTCGAAGACGACGCCATCCGCCAGGGCATCAAGGAATTCTCCAACTGGCCGACCATTCCGCAGCTTTACGTGAACGGCGAGTTCATCGGCGGCTCGGACATCATGATGGAGATGTATCAGTCGGGCGAATTGCAGCAGCTTTTCGCCGCCGCTTAAAGCCGTAGTGCAAGTGAGTGCGCCTGCTGCTGCCAAGCGACGGCTGATCGTCGCGATCACCGGGGCAACGGGCGCCATCTACGGCGTGCGTTTGCTTCAAACGCTGCGCCGGCTGGGCGGCGTGGAGACGCATCTGCTGGTGTCGAGCGCGGGCTGGCTCAACATCCAGCACGAACTCGATCTCGACAAAGCCGCCGTCAACGCACTCGCGGACGTCGTGCATAACGTGCGCGACGTGGGCGCGAGCATCGCGTCCGGTTCCTTCGCGACGGACGGCATGATCGTCGCGCCATGTTCGATGCGCACGCTCGCGAGCATCGCGCACGGTCTCTCCGACAATCTCGTCACCCGCGCCGCCGATGTCGTGCTCAAAGAGCGCCGACGGCTCGTGCTGCTCGTGCGCGAAACGCCGTTCAATCTCGCGCATCTGCGCAATATGACGGCCGTCACCGAAATGGGCGGCGTCATTTTTCCGCCGCTGCCGGCGTTCTATCAGAAGCCGGCGTCCATCGACGACATGGTCGACCACACGGTTGCGCGCGTCATCGACCTGTTCGGCGTGGCGCAACCTATCGCGGCCGCGTGGCCGGGCATGGGCGGCGCGAGCGACTAATTGCCAACAGGGCGGACATAATCCGTTGCCTCAGCCGCCGTTTATCTACGTCGCGGCTGGCTATACATTCGTGGCATCCCATCTTTCGAGGCTGCTGCCATGAGCCGACTCCCGACCGTCTTTATCTCCCACGGTGCGCCGACGCTGCCGATCGACCCCGCGATGCCGTCCGCCGAATTCGGCACGCTCGCCGCGACGCTGCCGCGTCCGCGCGCAATCCTGATGCTGTCCGCGCACTGGGGCACCGCGCAACCGGTGGCGAGCATCGCTGCGCGGCCGGACACGATCCATGACTTCTACGGCTTTCCGCCCGCGCTTTACGAACTGCGTTATCCCGCGCCGGGCGCGCCCGATGTCGCCGAGCGCGCCGCCGTGCTGCTCCGCGCTCGCGGCGTGGCGAGCGCAACGGCGGTCCACGGACTCGACCACGGCGCATGGGTCCCGCTGCTGTTGATGTTTCCTGATGCCGACGTGCCGGTCGCGCAACTCTCGATTCAGCCGCGCCTGGACGCCGAGCATCACTTTCGCGTTGGCCGGGCGCTGCGCGATCTGCGCGATGACGGCGTGATGATCGTCGGTTCCGGGCAGATCACGCACAATCTGCGCATGGCCGATTTCGCCGCGCGTCCGCACGATGCCGATCCGCGCGTGGCCGAATTCACCGACTGGTTCGAAGCGCGGCTGGCGGCGCGTGACACGGACGCGCTGCTCGACTACCGCGCCCGCGCGCCGCACGCCGCGCTGATGCATCCGACGGACGAGCATCTGCTGCCCGTGTTCGGCGCGCTCGGCGCGGCGGCGGACGATTACACGCTTCGCATCCAGTCGCTCGGCACGTTCCAGCGTGCGCTCGCGATGGCCAACTACGTGTTCGCGGACGCGTAAGCCGCGCCAGAACGACAAAGCCCGCCTGAACTCGACGTTCAGGCGGGCTTCGCTCAACCGCTGAGCAACCGCTGCGAGGACGCTTTAAGCGCCGATTTCCTCGAGGATGTCGTCGCGGCTTTCGCGCTCGTCCAGATAGTCCGAGCGATAGCCGCTGTGCACGCCCCAGTAGTAGTACAGCAGCGACATGACGGCGACCACGGCCATATCCCAGCCATACGGCAGCAGGCCGCTGCCGCCGAACTGCTTGCTGCCGATGAGCGACATCACCGCCATCGACGGCAGATAGCCGATCAGCCACCACGCGGCCTTCAGATCGCGGCCCCAGCCGGCGAAACCGGTCTTGCCCTGAAAGTAGAAGTACACCGGCAACGCAACCACCATCAGCAGAATGATGTGTCCCGTCAGCGGCCACTTCGCCCAATACAGCACGAGCGACGCGCACACGAACGCGAACGGCGCGATCACGCCCATCATCGGCAACGTGAGCGGGCGTTCGAGATCCGGCGCGGACCGGCGCAGCGCCATCAGGCTGATCGGGCCCGTCAGATACGAAATGACCGTCGCCACCGAAATGACCGCCGCGAGCGTGCCCCAGCCGCGGAAGAAGAACATGAAGATGAAAGCGACGATCAGGTTGAACCACATGGCCGGCCGCGGCACGCCGTAGAACGGATGCACGTTGCCAAACATCTTCGGCATCGTGTTGTTGCGCTCCATCGCGTAAATCATGCGCGTGGTCGTCGCCATGTACGTCGTGCCGGTTCCGCTCGGGCTCACGAACGCGTCGATGTAGAGCAGCACGGCGAGCCAATTCAAGTTGAGCGCAATTGCCAGTTCCGCGAACGGCGACGCGAAATGGAAGTGCTTCCAGCCCTGCATAACGTCGCTCGGGCTCACTGCGCCGATGTAAGCAATCTGCAGCAGTACATAGATCACGAGCGCGATCAAGATGGAGCCGACCACCGCGAACGGCACGCTGCGAGCCGGATTGCGCGCTTCGCCCGCCAAATTCACCGGGCTCTGAAAGCCGTTGAAGCTGAACACGATGCCGCTCGTTGCGACGGCCGTCAGCACGGCAGGCCAGCCGTAGGGCGCGAAGCTCGACACCGTACCGAAGTTCTCCAAATGAAAGCCCGTGAAAATGAGGCCCGCGATGGTCGCGCCGGGAATCAGGAACTTGAAGATGGTAATGGCCGTGTTGGCCCGCGCGAACACTTTCACGCCCCAGTAATTCAGCATGAAATAGATGATCACGAGCAGCGCCGACAACGCGAGCCCGCTCGTGGTGAGCGTTTCGTTGACGAAGAGCGCGTGCGCCCAGTCGTACGGCCACGTGCTCATGTACTGGATCGACGCTTCAGCCTCGATGGGGATCACCGAAACGATGGCGATCCAATTGGCCCACGCCGCGACGAAGCCGACGAGTGCGCCGTGCGAGTAGCGCGCATAGCGCACCATGCCGCCGGACTCCGGGAACATGGCGCCCAATTCGGCATACGTCAGCGCAATGGCGAGAATGACGACCGCGCCGATCACCCACGCGCAGATGGCGGCCGGCCCGGCGATCTGCGACGCTTTCCACGCGCCGAACAGCCAGCCCGAACCGATGATGGAACCCAGGCCGGTCAGCATCAGCGCCAACGGCCCGATATTTCTTTGTATCGAACTCTTCACACTCTTCTCCAATGTCTCGCGTCGCGCGCGAGTCGAACACGGCTGAGCGGCCGCATTCTCCGGGGTGCCGGCAGAAACGTCCGGCGAAACGGCGACGCTGGTGCAACCCCTCTCAACGAGGCGCGTAGTTTAACGGTTGCACCTTTCGAATGCAGCGCGGCCTGCAGATTTACGCATATTTTTGCCGACGCGTCGCGGCCTGGAGGCAATGAAGAAACGACCGACACAGGGGTTTCGGAACGCGTCTCAAAAAATCCCTTCAGACTGGTCGGATATTATTTGACCGCGAAATGGTTTCGCCGTATAAACCTTCTTGCAGGATTTCAAGTGGCGAGTGAAGTGGTTCTTTCGTAGTTCGCCATCACGGTACTCCGGTTGGTCCCATTGCCCCTTCCTTGATTTTCATGCACCCCTGGCTTCGGCCTTAATCATCAAATTTTTTGGAATAAGTAATATGGAAACCGGTACCGTCAAGTGGTTCAATGACGCAAAGGGCTTTGGCTTCATCACCCCGGATGGCGGCGGCGAAGACCTGTTCGCGCACTTCTCGGAAATCCGCATCGAAGGCTTCAAGACGCTTCAGGAAAACCAGAAGGTCAGCTACGAAGTCAAGACGGGCCCGAAGGGCAAGCAAGCTGCAAACATCAAGCCGGTCTAAGACCCGCTCGATCGCAAAAAACCCCGCATTCGCGGGGTTTTTGCTTTGGGCGCGGCAAAACATCAGGCGAAACCGTAGGCGAAACGTTAGGCAAAACGTCAGCCGAACACGCGCTGCGCGTAGATGCCGAGGCCGGTCGCCACGCTAGCGAGCCGGTCGCCGAACACCGGCTGCGCGCCCGGAAACGCCGCCGCGAGCGCGTCCGAGAGAAAGCGCAAGCCGGTCGTGCCGCCGGTGAAATAGATCGCGCCGACATCCGCCGCACTGACGCCCGCGCGTTTCACCGTCTCCAGCGCCGCCTCCACGATGCGCCGCGTTTCGTCCTTCCCCGCCTCGACCAGCTGCTGCTCGTCGAACGGCACGCGCAGCGCCTCCTCGATTTCCTCCATGTCGATCTCGGTCGCGCCGCCCGCCGACACGTCGATCTTCGCTTCTTCCGCATGGGCGGTGAGCGCGTGTCCGAGCCGGCGATCCACCACGCGCATCAGCCGGTCGTGATGGCGCGAATCGACGTACAAATGACGCATGAGCTGCAGCTCGCCCACGCGCTTCGGCGTGTAGACGGTGTTGATGAGGTGCCACGTCGCGAGGTCGAAGTAGACGCGATTCGGCACTTCGCGACCCTGCGGATCGAGCGCCTGATAGCCGAGCTGCCTAAGAATCGTCGCGAGTTCCACGCGCCGGTCGAAGTCCGTACCGGCCACGTGGACGCCGTGATGCGCAAGCACATCGCCTTTGCGATCCAGTTGACGCGCGCGTTCCGGTCCCACGCGCACGAGCGAAAAGTCGGACGTACCGCCGCCGATGTCCGCCACCAGCACGAGCCCCTCTTGCGTGAGGCGCGCTTCGTAGTCGAAGGCCGCGGCGATCGGCTCGAACTGAAAGTGAATCTCGCGGAAACCGACCGCGTGCGCGCACGCTTCGAGCTGTTGCTGCGCCACGCGGTCGGCGCGCGGATCGTCGTCGACGAAAAACACCGGCCGGCCCAGCACCGCGCGCGTCAGTGGCTCGGGCGCCACCGCCTGCGCCTTCTGCTTGAGATGCTGCAGGAACAGCGTAATGACGTCGGTGTACTTGATCGCGGAGCCGTCGCCGAGATCGGTAACATTGTCGGCGAGCGGCGAACCGAGAATGCTCTTCATCGAGCGCATCAGACGGCCGTCGAAGCCGTCGATGTACGCCTCCAGCGCCGCGCGGCCATACGACTGCTCGTTTTCGTCGGTGTTGAAGAAGACGGCGGTCGGCAGCGTGGTCGCGTCGCCCTCGACGGGCGCGAGCCGCATCCGCGTTCCCTCGGGCAGGGCGACGGCGGAATTCGACGTGCCGAAATCGATCGCGCAGTAAGTCATGGGATTCGCGGCGGCGTCACGAAGCAACGCCGCGTATCAAAAAAGTGGACGGCGTTTGTACCACGGCGACGCGCGCATCATCAACGTTCGCCACGATAAATCTCGCCCGTTTGGTTGACGGCTCCATGCGGAATACAGTTTGCTCCCGGTCTCGCGTCGCCCACTTGCCGACGGCCGGACGTCATGAACGAAACCACCGCATCCGAAGACACCCGTTCGACAGCCAGTGCCGGCGAGCAATCCGGCATTATCGAGACCGATTTGCCCGGGCGGCTGGATCGGCTGCCGTGGGGCCGCTTTCATACGCTGATCGTTTTCGCGCTCGGCATCACGTGGCTGCTCGACGGGCTGGAAGTCACGCTCGCCGGCGCCGTCGCGAGCGCACTCAAAGCCAGCCCCGTGCTGCGATTCTCCAACGCGGACGTCGGGTTCGGCGGCAGCGCGTACATTGCCGGTGCCGTGATCGGCGCGCTCGGCTTCGGCTGGCTCACGGACCGGCTAGGACGGCGCAAGCTCTTCTTTATCACGCTCTTTCTTTATGTCGCCGCGACGGCCGCGACCGCGTTCTCGTGGGATCTCGCGTCGTTCGTGCTGTTTCGCTTCCTCACGGGGGCGGGCATCGGCGGCGAATACACGGCCATCAATTCGACGATTCAGGAGTTCACGCCCGCCCGGCTGCGCGGCTGGACCGACCTCGCGATCAACGGCACGTTCTGGGTCGGCGCGGGCATCGGCGCGGCGGGGTCGCTCGTGCTGCTCGATCCGGGCATGCTGCCGCCCGATTGGGGATGGCGCGGCTGCTTTCTTATCGGCGCGGCGCTCGGCCTCACCATTCTGTTCATGCGGATGTGGGTGCCGGAAAGCCCGCGCTGGCTGATCACCCACAATCGCGAGGACGAAGCGCGGCAAGTGGTCGAGGAAATCGAAGCGCACTTCCGCCAGCACGGCGTGACCGTGCCCGATACGCCGGTCAAGCCGCTGCGGCTGCACGCCCGCGAACACACGCCACTGCGTGAAGTCGCGGATACGTTGTTCAAGGTGCATCGGCGGCGCTCGCTCGTCGGACTGATGCTGATGACCGCGCAGGCGTTCTTCTACAACGCGATCTTCTTCACCTATGCGCTCGTGCTGACGGACTTCTATCACGTGCCGGGCGATCACATCGGCTGGTATGTGCTGCCGTTTGCCGCCGGCAATTTTCTGGGTCCCGTGCTGCTCGGCAAGCTGTTCGACGTGCTCGGCCGCCGCCGGATGATCGCGTTCACTTACGCGATGTCCGGCGTGTTGCTCACCATCAGCGGTTGGATGTTCACGCAAGGGATGCTCACCGTCACGACGCAGACCATCGCGTGGATGGTTATCTTCTTCTTCGCGTCCGCTGCGGCGAGTTCGGCGTATCTGACGGTCAGCGAGACGTTTCCGCTCGAGATCCGGGCGCTCGCCATCGCCGTCTTCTACGCATTCGGCACGGCGCTCGGCGGCATCATCGGACCGGCGCTTTTCGGCCATTTGATCGACACGCACGAGCGCGGCGCGGTGTTCATCGGCTATCTGATCGGCTCGGGACTGATGATCGCGGCGGCGGTCGTCGCCGGCATCTGGGGCGTCGCGGCCGAGCGCAAGTCGCTGGAAGACGTGGCCCGGCCGCTTTCCGCCGCAGATGAGCACTGAATCTGCTCTCGGGCGGAGGCATGGCTGCGGGCGTCGAATGCTGTTTCGGAGGCGCGTGGGCAGCGCGGTGTCGCGTTCGCGCACGAGTTCGCCGAGCTGACGCGCTTCGCGGTGACAACCGCCGGTTACTGACGGCACGCCTTCTGTGGAACGCCCTGGCTTTTTGCCAGCGGCCGACGTGTGTAAAGAGCGGTTTCCCTCTTTCGCGGGGATTGGTCCAGCCAACTCGCGTTTCAGCGATCCCCGCCGATTACTGAAGACCAGCCCTCGACCACACGCCTTCCGAAGCGCGTTCGACCGCTTTCCCGCCGAATGGCTGGCGCTTGCGCGGGCGGTTTCCCGTTCGCGCAACGTCTCGTCCATGCCGACTGGCGTCGCCATGATCCCTGACGATGACTGACAAACCGCCCTCGACCACACGCCTTACGAGGCGCCCTCAAACGCTCTCGCGCCGAATGGCTGGCGCGCTTGCGCGGCGCGGTTTCGCGCTCGCGCAAGGTTCCGCCGAGCAGACCGGCATCGCAGCGACGCCCGCCCACTCTAACGACGCGCGCTCAACCGAACGCCCTACCCCACGCCCCTTCGAACGCCGTTTCCCCCAGCGGCCGGCGCGTGCGCGGCGCGGTTTCGCGTTCGCGCAAGGTCTCGTCCAGCAGGCTGGCGTCGCCGTGATGCCCGACTGAAATCATCGCGATGATCTGCACGTCGTCGGGAACGGAAAACGCCGCTCGGAAGGCGTCGCGGTCGAAGCCGCCCATCTGATGCGCGGCGAGGTCCAGCGCGTGCGCCTGAAGCGTGAGCGCCATCGCCGCCGCGCCGGTGTCGTAGACGGCCGCCTGGTTCGGCTCGCCCTTCGGCGAGAGCGTGGCCGCCGTCACGCAGATCAGCAGCGGCACATTGGCGTTCCACTTCTGGTTGAACGGCACGAGCGTGTCGAAGGCGCGCTGGAACGCCGCTTCATCGCGATGACGGTCGAACACGACGAATCGCCACGGCTGCAAGTTACTGGACGACGGCGCCCAGCGAGCCGCTTCAAGCAGCCGATGCACCTGCGCGCGGTCGACCGGCCGATCCGCATACGCGCGCGGGCTCCAGCGGCCAGCGAGCAGATCGTGAATGTCGACATCGGTCGGAGCGGGTTTTGCACTCATGGCGTGTGTCCTCGTATCGTTGAGATTGAACGGCGCGTGCCGTGAACCGCCAAGCATAAACAAGGACGTGCCGTCATGCAGACGCGGCCCGCGCTCAGGTAGCGGCCACGCCCGCCGAGCGCCGCGCCCGGTTGATGCGCAGCACCGCGAGCGCCGCGACGAGACAGAGGCCGCCCGAAATCATCGTGGCCACGGTGTAACTGCCGAGGCTCGAGCGCAGCATGCCGCCGCCGAGCGCCGCGAACGCCGCGCCCAATTGATGCCCCGCGACAATCCAGCCGAAGACGATGGGCGCGGATTCCTTTCCGTAGACGTCCGTGGCGAGGCGCACGGTCGGCGGGACGGTGGCGATCCAGTCGAGGCCATAAAACACCGCGAAGATCGGCAAACCGAAAAAGTCGATGCCGAACGCATACGGCAGATAGATCAGCGACAGTCCGCGCAAACCGTAGTACCAGAACAGCAGGACGCGCGCGTTGAAGCGGTCGGAGAGCCAGCCCGAGAGCGTGGTGCCGAAGAGATCGAAGATGCCCATGGCGGCGAGCAGCGTTGCGCCCTGCACTTGCGTCATGCCGTAGTCCGCGCACATGGCGATCAGATGCGTGCCGACATAGCCGTTCGTGCTCGCGCCGCAGACGAAGAAACTGAAGAACAGCAGCCAGAAATCGCGGGTCTTGCTCGCCGACGCAAGCGCGCCGAACGCCACCTTGATCGGATTTTTCGGCGCGGCAGCGGCGGCGGGCGGCGTGCCGGCGGCTTCACCGACGGGCCGCAGCGCTACATCCGCCGGGCGCTCGGGAAGCAGCCACGCGACGAGCGGCAGCACGACCGCCGTCGCCGCCGCGACCACGAACACGACCGGCCGCCAGCCGTGATGCTCGGAGATGGACGCGAGGAACGGCAGAAACACGAGCTGACCGGTGGCGGAACTCGCCGTGAGAATGCCCATCGCGAGGCCGCGGTGCGTGGTGAACCAGCGATTCACGACCGTCGCCGAAAGCGTCAGCGCCGCGACGCCCGTTGCGCCACCGACGACGACGCCCCACACCAGCACCATTTGCCACGGCGCGGTCATCATCGACGATACGCCCACGCCCGCGGCGAGCGTCGCGAGCGCGGCGAGCAAGGTCGGACGCACGCCGAAACGCTGCATCGCGGCGGCGGCGAACGGTCCGGTCAGGCCGTACAACGCCAGATTGATCGAAATGGCGAGCGAAATGGTCCCGCGCGACCAGCCGAGCTGCTTTTCGAGCGGCAGCATCATGACGCTCGGCGTGGCGCGCGTGCCGGCTGCGGCCAGCAGCACAAGAAATACGACACCCACCGTGATCCATCCGTAATGCATGCGGCCGTCTAGCCGTCTCGCTACCCAATTCATCGCCGCTCCGGTTTCGTTGGTTGTTCTTCGTTACTGGTCAGTCACATTGGAGTTGCGAGCTTAGTTACTGATCGGTAACATGTCAAGGCCGACGCACTTTCGAGGAACCGACTTTGACACGATCATCGGCCGCTCAGGCCAAAGCCCCCGCCCGCCGTCAGGTCCGCACCGACGGCGCGACGGCGCAGGAACAGCTGCTCGACGCGGCGCAGGCGCTTTTCTATCGCGAAGGCGTGCGCGCGGTCGGGGTCGATGCCGTCGTGGAACGCGCGGGCGTCAACAAGATGAGTCTCTATCGGCGGTTCGCGTCGAAGGACGAACTCGTCGTCGCTTATCTGGAGCGCATGGACGACCGCTTCCGGCAGCGGCTCGAAGCCAGCTTCGAGAAGCATCCGGGCGAACCGGAGAAGCAATTGGTGCAGGCCTTCGACGATCTGGTCGAGCGCGCATCCGCGCCGGACTATCGCGGCTGTCCGTTCGTGAACGTGTCGTGTGAGTTCGGCGATCCGGCGCATCCGGCGCGGCAACTGGTCGAGCGAAACAAGCGGTATGTGATGACACGCTTCATCGAACTATGCCGGGCGGCCGGCGCCCAGCGTCCGGTGGAACTGGCGGAATCGCTCGCGTTGCTTCTGGACGGCGTCTACGCGACCAGTCAGACTTATGGCCCCGGCTCGGGGCCGCTGCGCGCGGCGTCGCGCGTGGCGCGCACGCTGGTCGAGGCCGCGTGCATGGGAAGCACCGCTTGCCAAGGAAATCAGGAAAACTCATGAAGCACCGAAGCACCCGCGACGACGTGATCGCGGCCACCGAGCACTGGCTCACGCGAGCGGTCATCGGCCTCAACTTGTGTCCGTTCGCCAAGAGCGTGCACGTCAAGGGACAGATACGCTACGTGGTGAGCGAAGCGCGAACCGTGGAAGACGTGGTCGTCGAACTCGCGGAGGAACTGCGGCTATTACACGAAAGCGATCCGCAAGCCATCGACACGACGCTCTTCATCACACCCGACGCCTTCGCGGATTTCACCGATTACAACGACGCGCTCTTTTTTGCCGAACGTCTGCTTGTCGATCTGCGGCTGGCGGGCGAACTTCAGATCGCGAGTTTTCATCCGCAGTATCAGTTCGAAGGCACGGAAGCCGACGATATCGACAACTACACGAATCGCGCCCCGTTTCCCATCTTCCATTTGTTGCGCGAGGCGAGCATCGACCGCGCGGTCGCGGCGTTCCCGGACGCGGCGGACATTTACGAGCGCAATATAGAAACGCTGCGACGCCTCGGGCACGACGGCTTCAAGGCGTGGATGGACAAGCCATAGTCAGTGCGCGAAGAAACGCTCGCGAAGCTCGTCGAGGCCGAGCGTTTCGAGCACATCGGAGAGCCGCTGCGCCGGTCGCCCGCGCGGCAAGTCCTTGAACTGAGCGATGATCAGTTCGTTCTTCATCGAATGCTCCCAGCCCACCAGTTCCGTCACGCTGACCTGATAGCCGTGCGATTCGAGTTGCAGGCATCGCAGCACGTTGGTGATCTGGCTCCCGAATTCGCGCGTGTGCAGCGGATGCCGCCACATCTCCGTGAGCACATTCTTCGACAGCGCGTGCCCCTTGTTCTTGCGCAGCACTGAGGCGACTTCCGCCTGACAGCACGGCACCACGACGATGTACTTCGCCTTCTTCTGGAGAGCGAAATGGATGGCGTCGTCCGTTGCGGTATTGCATGCGTGCAGCGCGGTGACGACATCGACCGTGCCCGGCAATTGCTGGGAATGAATCGATTCGGCCACCGACAGATTCAGGAACGACATGCGATCGAAGCCCAGACGCTGCGCCAATTCTTCCGACTTTTTTACCAGTTCCTCGCGCGTCTCTATGCCATAGATGTGTGACCGATCGCGCAGATTCTTGAAGAAGAGATCGTAGAGAATGAAGCCCAGGTAAGACTTCCCTGCTCCGTGATCGACAAGCGACACGGAGCCTTGTTGTTGATGCACATCGGCCAGAAGCGGTTCGATGAACTGAAACAAGTGATAGACCTGCTTCAGTTTACGACGGCTGTCCTGATTCATCTTGCCGTCACGCGTGAGGATGTGCAGTTCCTTCAGCAGTTCGATCGACTGGCCGGGGCGGATTTCGTGCTTGGCTTGCGGATCGGATGCGCCGGGAGACGCGGCAGTGGGCTTCTTGGCCATCGTAATCAGTGACTGGAGTGTGAAAAGCGGAGCATGTTCGCGCTGAATGTGCGCTAACCGCTGGTTCTGCCGTCTCAAAAGAGGAAGTTTACCCAAAAGCGCAGAGACGTTCTTTGTTCCGCCTGACGGTTGAGCGGCAAACGTGGTCCGAAGAGGCCCGTGGAACAAATTGTGCATTGTCCGGCAATGAGGCCATTGATACAGACAGCACACGATGCGACCTAGAAGATCGCACGACGACGCAACAAGGCAGGAGCAGCAAGCTGGGTAACTAGGCCGCGTCTCGCAACGCTCGGCGTTCACCGCGTCGGCTCTGTTACGTAACACCTAACGCACAGCGCGGCGAT
Organism: Caballeronia sp. LZ062; assembly: GCF_031450785.1. NCBI lineage: Bacteria > Pseudomonadati > Pseudomonadota > Betaproteobacteria > Burkholderiales > Burkholderiaceae > Caballeronia > Caballeronia sp. LZ062. The sequence goes on along the minus strand of NZ_JARTWB010000002.1, from coordinate 13,216 downwards.
GCGACTCGCCGGCGCCATGATCAAGAGAGGACGGCGATGGATGCGATCCCGGACAAGAAAGCAGAAAAGCAGTTTCAGGAGATGCTTGCGGCACTGACCGCGATGCCGGCGTGGAGCGAGAAGCAGCAGCTTGAACTGGAGATGGCGCGAGAGATTTCCGTGGAGATGTTGCGCCTCGCCGAATCGATGCGCGACGGCTCGACCGATATCGAAACGTGCCTGACCATGCTCAAGTACGCGAAGGTCATGGATTTCGTCCTGACGACGCTCGCGTCGCGCCGGGACATTGCGCCGCAGACGTTGCGCGTCATCTTCAAGCTAGCCGGCCTGAAGGTCGATGAAGCCTATCCGGGCTGACGCGTCGTTGTGCCCGACGCCGGCCCGTCTATCGATGACGCGCCGGCTTCACGCCTTGCGTTTCGTCATGAGCCGTGCCGCCGAGTTGCGCATGTGCCGCTGCATCGCGGCCTGAGCCTGAACAGCGTCGCGCGCTTCGAGCGCTTCCAGAATGTCGAGATGTTCCGTCAGCGCGGCCGCCCACGTCTCTTCCCCTTCGAAATGCCCCCGAAGCGTCGATGACAGCGGGCTGTGCCGCTCGTCGTAGAGCGCGCCGACCGTGCGCACAAGCACGTCGTTACCGGACATCTGTGCAATCGCGACGTGAAACGAGCGGTCCGCGCTCATTGGGATCAGACCGTTCTCGACTTCGCGCGCCATCGTTTCGTAGACCGTACGCAACGCCTTCAGCGCCTTCGGCCGGGCAAATGGCGCGACGCTCGCGGCAATCGCGCCTTCGATCACACTCCGCGCATTCATGATCTCGATGGGACTTTCGCCGAGCTCCGCCTCGGTGCGCGGCGGCTTGAGCGCGGGCGTCGCGCAGATATAGACGCCGGATCCCATGCGGATCTCGACGCGCCCTTCCAGTTCCAGCGCGACCAGCGCCTCGCGCACCGACGGCCGCGACACGCCGAGCGTCTGCGCCAGTTCGCGCTCCGACGGGAGCCGGCCGTTCGGCGCGAAATCCTTCTGCTCGATCAAGCCGCGCAGTTTGTCGGCGATCTGCAAATAAAGACGGCGCGTCTCCGGTGGTTTCGCACTCACGGGCTGGCTCCTGAAAGCTCGGGGAAAACGTGGATTGTAATCAGGCGACGCGCTGAAGCACCGTGTGCAGGCGGTTCAGCGAACACTCCCGGCTTACAAGTGGCTTGACCAATTGCATTTCGAACCACTAGTATGCGATTTGGTAAGGCCACGTGGCCACATTTTTTTAGTCCGCGCTGGAACCGTTTCCAAGTGGCAACGACCGAGCCCACGCGCCATTCGTCGCGGGCATGGCGAATGCACCCCACGACGCGAGCGACGCAATCATGAGCAATCCGATTCTTCAGTTCGGCACGAGCCGCTTCCTGCAAGCGCACGTGGACTTTTTCGTCACCGAAGCGGCGCGGCGCGATCCGGCGAAGGCGCTCGGCAAGATTACGGTCGTGCAGACGACGTCGAGCCCGGACAGCCGCGCCCGCACGGAAGCGCTGCGGGCGAGCGGACGCTACCCGGTGCGCATTCGCGGACGTCGTGGCGACGAGACCGTCGATGTCACCGTGGAATGCGATTGCATCAGCGAGGCGCTGCACGCGGACGAAGACTGGCCGCTGCTTCTGCAACGCATCGAGCGCGACGTGAAGGTGGTCGTCTCGAACACGGCAGACGCCGGGTACAAGCTCTTCGACGAAGACACGGCTGAGTTGCTCGAAGGACGCCGCACGCCGCGCGGCTTCGCAGCCAAGCTCGCGGTGCTCTTGCATGCACGCTTTCGCGCGGGCGCCGAGCCGATCACCTTGCTGCCCTGCGAACTCATTTCCCGCAACGGAGACACGCTGCGCGACCTCGTGTGCGGCGTCGCACGCGGCTGGAATGCCGACGACGCTTTCATCCGCTATCTGACGAGCGACTGCGTCTGGGTCAATTCACTGGTCGATCGCATTGTTTCGGAGCCGATCGTTCCCGTCGGCGCGATCGCCGAGCCCTATGCGCTGTGGGCTATCGAGCGACAGCCGCACATGGTGCTGCCTTGCGAACACGAAGATATCGTCGTGACCGACGATCTTGCGCACTACGAACGGCTCAAGCTGCTGCTATTGAACCTTGGCCACACGATGCTGGCGGAACTTTGGCGCACGCGCGACGGCGCGCCGGACATGATCGTGCTCGATGCCATGCGCGATCCCGCTTATCGCGAGCCGCTCGAAGCCACCTGGCGCGACGAAGTGTTGCCGGTCTTCGCGGCGCTCGGCCAGCATGACGTCGCGACGGAATATCTCGCGAGCGTGCGCGATCGCTTCCAGAACCCGTTTCTCGTGCACCGGCTGGCGGATATCGCGCGCAATCACGAAGAGAAGAAACTCCGGCGGTTTCAGCCGGTAATCGATCTCGCAGGAGAACTGAAGCTCGATATCGAGCAGAAGCGCCTGCGCGACGCATTGAACGCGACCACATCGCAATAAACCCGGCGCGCGAATCCGTCGCAGAACCGGATAGCGTCGCTGATTTTTATAAACACGGCTCGCCGCACCACCTTAAGCGGACGTGGCCGAACGAACGAAGTGCCGCTCTCAGGAGGAGACAACCATGCGCAAAATGCGTTGGGTAGTGATATTTCTGGCCTTTCTGGCCATCGCCATTAACTACATCGACCGGGCGAATCTGGCGGTCGCTGCACCGCAGATCGAAAAGGCGCTCGGCATCGGGCCGGCGGAGATGGGCTTCATTTTGAGCGGCTTCTTCTGGAGCTACGCGCTCATGCAGATGCCCTTCGGCTGGTTCGTCGACCGCGTGGGCGCGCGCATCGCGCTGCCGCTGGCCGTCGGCTGGTGGTCGGTATTCACGGCACTGACCGCCGTCGCCACGAGCGTCTCCGGCATGTTCGGCTGCCGGCTGATGCTCGGCATCGGCGAAGCGGGCGCGTATCCGTCGTGCGCGAAACTCGTGTCGCAATGGTTCACGAAAGAACAGCGCGCCTTCGCGACCAGCATCTTCGATAGCGGGTCGCGCGTCGGCTCCGCACTGTCGATTCCGGTCGTCGCGCTCATCATCAGCTCGTTCGGCTGGGAAGCGTCGTTCGTCATCACCGGCGTGATCGGCTTCGTGTGGATTCTCGGCTGGTTCGCAATCTATCGAAACAAGTCGAAGGGCGACCTCACCGGCGAAGTGGATTTGCCGCCGCAACCGGTCGCACCGAAGAAAAAAGTGTCGTGGGCCTCGCTGTTCAAGTACCGCACGCTGTGGGGCATGATGCTCGGCTTCTTCTGCCTCAACTTCGTCATCTACTTCTTCATCACGTGGTTCCCGAGCTATCTCGTTCAGGCGCACGGCTTCTCGCTCAAGTCGCTCGGCACGCTCGGCACCATTCCCGCGCTGATGTCGATTCCGGGTGGCTGGCTCGGCGGCTTTACCTCGGACGCGCTGTTCAAGCGCGGCTGGAGCCTGACCGCCGCGCGCAAGACCTGCATGGTCGGCGGAATGCTGCTCTCGTCGGTTATTACCTTGTCGGCATTCACGTCGAACATTTATCTGATGCTCGCGTTCTTCGGCATTGCTTACGCAAGCCTCGCGTTCGCCGCGGCCAGCATCTGGTCGCTTCCGAGCGACGTCGCCCCGACGCCGGACCACGTTGCGTCGATTGGCGGCATCCAGAACTTCGCGTCAAACCTGGCGGGCATCGTCATCACCACGTTCACCGGCGTGATGCTCGCTCTCACCAAGGGCTCCTTCGTTATTCCGCTGTGCGTCGCGGGCGGCTTCTGCTTTCTCGGCGCGTTCAGCTATCTTGTGATCGTCGGCAAGATCGAGCCGCTCGATGAAGCGGACAAGCGCGCCGTCGCCGACAAGCGCGCACCCTCCACAATCTAAGAAAGATCATGTCTACCCTATCCAACGACCATGCGGTCATCCGGCTGCATTTAAAAGACGACGTCGTAATCGCGACGCGTCAGCTGCTCTCGGGCGCGCGCATCGCGTCGGAGGATCTCGTCGTCACCGGGCTTATCCCGCCGGGCCACAAGATCGCCACCCGCGCGATCGCGGCGGGTGAGCCCGTCAAACGCTACAACCAGGTCATCGGTGTCGCGAAAGAGGCGATTGCGCGCGGTCAGCATGTCCACACGCAGAATCTGTCGATGGCTGATTTCGCACGGGAGCACGAGTTCGGCGTCGACAAGCATCCGACGCCTTTCGTCGACACGCCGGCCACGTTCATGGGCATCCGCCGGGACGACGGCCGCGTCGCCACGCGCAATTTTGTCGGCGTGCTGACGAGCGTGAACTGCTCGGCGACGGTCGCGCGCGCGATTGCCGATCATTTCCGGCGTGACGTGCATCCGGAAGTGCTCGCTGATTATCCGAACGTCGATGGCGTCATTGCGCTTACGCATGGCCTCGGCTGCGGCATCGACATGCAGGGCGAAGGGCTCGGCATTCTGCGCCGGACGCTGGCCGGGTACGCCGTTCATCCGAACTTTCATTCGGTGCTGTTCGTCGGACTGGGCTGCGAGACGAACCAGATCGGCGGCGTGCTGGAATCCGCCGGGCTGAAGGACGGCGAGCGGCTGCGCAGCTTCACGATTCAGGACAGCGGCGGCACGCGGAAAACCATCGAGCGCGGCATCGCGATGGTGAAAGAGATGCTCGCGGACGCGAACCGGGTAAGGCGCGAGCCTTTGCCCGCATCGCATCTGATCGTCGGGTTGCAATGCGGCGGTTCGGACGGCTATTCCGGCATCTCGGCGAATCCGGCGCTCGGCGCGGCGGTCGATAAGCTTGTCGCGCACGGCGGCACCGCGATTCTTTCCGAAACGCCCGAGGTGTACGGGGCGGAGCATTTGCTGACACGGCGCGCGGTGAGCCGCGAAGTCGGCGAAAAGCTGCTTGCGCGCATCAAGTGGTGGGAAGGCTACTGCGAGCGCAACGGCGCGGCGATGGACAACAACCCGTCGGCGGGCAACAAGGTGGGCGGGCTGACGACGATCCTTGAAAAGTCGCTCGGCGCGGTTGCCAAGGGCGGTACGACGAACCTCGTCGAAGTGTATGAGTACGCGCAACGCATCGACGCGAAGGGCTTCGTCTTCATGGATTCGCCCGGCTACGATCCGATGTCGGCGACCGGTCAGGTAGCATCCGGCGCGAATCTCATCTGCTTCACGACCGGGCGCGGCTCGGCTTACGGCTGCGCGCCGTCGCCATCGCTCAAGCTCGCGACGAACACGGCGCTGTGGGAGCGGCAGGAAGACGACATGGATATCAATTGCGGCGGCGTGATCGACGGCACAGCGACCATCGACCAGCTCGGCGACCAGATCTTCCAGATGATGCTCGACTGTGCTTCCGGCGTGCCGTCGAAGAGTGAACAGCACGGGTATGGGCAGAGCGAGTTCGTGCCGTGGCAGGTGGGCGTGGTGACCTGATTCGTAGACCGTGGTGTGCAGTCGAACGGCGCACGATTCGGAATAGCTTGCGCGGCTATAAGCTCTCGGATGGCTCGGAAGCACCGGTACCAGGAATGCGTTCCGCTCCTCTTAGCGTCGCCGAGCGTGACGGGCGGATTCGTCGAGCGCGATGCCCTGGCTCTCCCACGAACGCGTCCTCGGGAAGGTCGCGATGTCCGCAATCATGTACCCGCTTCCGGCGAGGTATTGCGTGACGCCGGCGCATGTCCATCACGCCGTACAGTCGGGGCGCTTCCTTGGTATAGCGGTTGATCGCGTAGTCGACTTTTCGGGCGCGTAGTTCTGGAAGTGATGCATTCGCCGAGCATCGGCCGCATATAAGGCCGCCGCGGCTAATGCAATCACGGCACACGATGGGGAGCGCCCGGTTGCAACGATGCGTGCTCAGTCCGATATGTCGGCGCTGTCTCAGACGGTCGCCGAATGCTCGGCCATCATTTGCATGGCGACTGCTTCGGCGACCTCGATGCCGTCGATGGCCGCCGAGTAGATCCCGCCTGCATACCCCGCGCCTTCGCCGGCGGGATACAAACCTTCGACGTTCACGCTCTGGTAGTCTTCCTTGCGCCGCACACGTAGCGGCGACGACGTGCGCGTCTCAACGCCTGTCAGCACGGCATCGTGCATCGCGAAGCCGGGGAGCTTTTTGTCGATCTGAGGCAAAGCTTCTCGGATCGCTTCGATCACGTAATCGGGCAGCGCCGTGCTCAGATCGGTTGGTTTGACGCCCGGCTTGTACGACGGAATGACAGAACCGAGCGACGTCGACGCACGGCCCGCGATGAAATCGCCAACGAGCTGAGCGGGCGCGCAGTAGTCGCCGCCGCCGAGCTCGAATGCCCGCTCTTCCCATTTACGCTGAAATGCAATGCCCGCGAGCGGACCGCCCGGATAATCCTCCGGCGTAATTCCGACGACGATGCCCGCGTTGGCATTGCGCTCTGCACGCGAATACTGGCTCATGCCGTTCGTGACGACGCGGCCGGGCTCGGATGTCGCCGCGACGACGGTTCCGCCCGGACACATGCAAAAGCTGTAGACGGACCGCCCGTTACTGCAGTGATGCACCACTTTGTAGTCGGCAGCGCCAAGACGCTCGTGTCCCGCGAACTTGCCAAAGCGGCTTCGGTCGATTACGCCTTGCGGATGTTCGATGCGAAAGCCGAGTGAGAACGGCTTCGCTTCCATGAAGACGCCGCGCTTGTGGAGCATCTCGAAGGTATCGCGAGCACTGTGGCCGACGGCGAGCACGACGTGATCGCACCGCAGCGTCTCGCCAGTCGACAAACGCAGACCGCGCACCTTCCCGTTTTCGATGTCGATATCTTCGACGCGCTGCTGGAACCGCACTTCCCCGCCGAGTTGGTGGATCGTGGCGCGCATCTTCTCGACCATGCTGACGAGCCGGAACGTGCCTATATGCGGGCGGCTCAGAAAGAGGATGTCCTCCGGCGCGCCGGCCTTAACGAACTCGTCGAGGACTTTTCGGCCGTAGTGCTTCGGGTCCTTGATCTGGCTATATAGCTTGCCGTCCGAGAACGTGCCGGCACCGCCTTCGCCGAACTGTACGTTCGATTCCGGTTGCAGTTCCTTGCGTCGCCAGAGTCCCCAAGTGTCCTTCGTTCGTTCGCGAACGGCCTTCCCGCGTTCGAGGATGATCGGCCGAAACCCCATTTGCGCGAGAATGAGCCCCGCGAAGAGTCCGCAGGGCCCCATACCGATGACGACGGGGCGCAACATCGTAGACCGTTCCGGCGCCCGCGCGACAAAGTGGTACGTCATAACCGGCGTGACGCCGCAGTGCGGATGCGGATGAGCTTTGAGCTTATCGAGGGCAGACGCCTCGTCTCTCAGCGCGACATCGACGATGTAGGTGAGCTTGATGTCGGCGCGCTTGCGTGCATCGTGTGCGCGACGAAAAACGTGAAAATCGACGAGTTCGTCTGCCGCGACCCCGATTTCGGCCAGCCGCGCGATGACCGCAGGCTTGATAGCCGAATCAGGGTGATCCAGCGGGAGCTTGATTTCGCTTAGACGTAGCATGAGAACTCGTAGGCAACGACGATGTAGAGACGATGAGGGATTTTAGCGCGCCGGTATCGTCTGGCGCCGCCGGTTAGTCGACGCGCCAGCATTGGACCCCGAAACGCAAAAACCCCACCTTTGCGGGGTGGGGTTTTTGTTTTGGCATGAGGAGCCTGACGATTACCTACTTTCACACGGGCAATCCGCACTATCATCGGCGTGGAGTCGTTTCACGGTCCTGTTCGGGATGGGAAGGGGTGGGACCGACTCGCTATGGTCATCAGGCATGAGGGGATGTCGTCTCGCGTTTGGGGCGCGACGACCAATCGGGGAAGAAGTAGTAGTGAATTCGGGTGGCGATTGTCGCACACGCTGTTACTCGACCAGTGGCACCCTCTTCGAGGGTGGGGTCCAAGTAAGCGCTGAAGCGCTAACTTTGACCGACAAAACACACTGGTTATAGGATCAAGCCTTACGGGCAATTAGTATCAGTTAGCTCAATGCATTACTGCACTTACACACCTGACCTATCAACGTCCTGGTCTGGAACGACCCTTCAAGGGGCTCGAAGCCCCGGGGATATCTCATCTTAAGGCGAGTTTCCCGCTTAGATGCTTTCAGCGGTTATCTCTTCCGAACATAGCTACCCGGCGATGCCACTGGCGTGACAACCGGTACACCAGAGGTTCGTCCACTCCGGTCCTCTCGTACTAGGAGCAGCCCCCTTCAAATATCCAACGCCCACGGCAGATAGGGACCAAACTGTCTCACGACGTTTTAAACCCAGCTCACGTACCTCTTTAAATGGCGAACAGCCATACCCTTGGGACCGGCTACAGCCCCAGGATGAGATGAGCCGACATCGAGGTGCCAAACACCGCCGTCGATATGAACTCTTGGGCGGTATCAGCCTGTTATCCCCAGAGTACCTTTTATCCGTTGAGCGATGGCCCTTCCATACAGAACCACCGGATCACTATGACCTGCTTTCGCACCTGCTCGACTTGTCGGTCTCGCAGTTAAGCACGCTTATGCCATTGCACTATCAGCACGATTTCCGACCGTACCTAGCGTACCTTCGTACTCCTCCGTTACGCTTTGGGAGGAGACCGCCCCAGTCAAACTGCCTACCATGCACTGTCCCCGATCCGGATCACGGACCAAGGTTAGAACCTCAAACAAACCAGGGTGGTATTTCAAGGACGGCTCCACCGAAACTGGCGTTCCGGTTTCATAGCCTCCCACCTATCCTACACAGATCGGTTCAAAGTCCAATGCAAAGCTACAGTAAAGGTTCATGGGGTCTTTCCGTCTAGCCGCGGGGAGATTGCATCATCACAAACACTTCAACTTCGCTGAGTCTCGGGAGGAGACAGTGTGGCCATCGTTACGCCATTCGTGCAGGTCGGAACTTACCCGACAAGGAATTTCGCTACCTTAGGACCGTTATAGTTACGGCCGCCGTTTACCGGGACTTCAATCAAGAGCTTGCACCCCATCATTTAATCTTCCGGCACCGGGCAGGCGTCACACCCTATACGTCCACTTTCGTGTTTGCAGAGTGCTGTGTTTTTATTAAACAGTCGCAGCCACCAGTTTATTGCAACCTCGTCACCCTTCTGGCGCAGGCCAGTCAAGCTACAGAGGCGTACCTTATCCCGAAGTTACGGTACCAATTTGCCGAGTTCCTTCTCCCGAGTTCTCTCAAGCGCCTTAGAATACTCATCTCGCCCACCTGTGTCGGTTTGCGGTACGGTCATCGTTAGACTGAAGCTTAGAGGCTTTTCTTGGAACCACTTCCAATTGCTTCGTGACCGAAGTCACTCGCGCCACACCCTTGAATTGCGTGCCCGGATTTGCCTAAGCACCTTCTCCAATGCAGCGACCGGGACGTCCAACACCCGGACAACCTTCCGCGATCCGTCCCCCCATCGCATCTAACAATGGTGCAGGAATATTGACCTGCTTCCCATCAGCTACGCATTTCTGCCTCGCCTTAGGGGCCGACTCACCCTACGCCGATGAACGTTGCGTAGGAAACCTTGGGCTTACGGCGAGGGGGCTTTTCACCCCCTTTATCGCTACTCATGTCAGCATTCGCACTTCCGATACCTCCAGCACGCTTTTCAACGCACCTTCGCAGGCTTACGGAACGCTCTCCTACCATGCGTGTAAAACACGCATCCGCAGCTTCGGTGACTGGCTTGAGCCCCGTTACATCTTCCGCGCAGGACGACTCGATCAGTGAGCTATTACGCTTTCTTTAAAGGGTGGCTGCTTCTAAGCCAACCTCCTGACTGTTTTAGCCTTCCCACTTCGTTTCCCACTTAGCCAATCTTTGGGACCTTAGCTGGCGGTCTGGGTTGTTTCCCTCTTGACACCGGACGTTAGCACCCGATGTCTGTCTCCCGTGATTGCACTCTTCGGTATTCGGAGTTTGCTATGGCGTAGTAATCCGCAATGGACCCCACAACCATGACAGTGCTCTACCCCCGAAGGTGATACACGAGGCACTACCTAAATAGTTTTCGGAGAGAACCAGCTATTTCCAAGTTTGTTTAGCCTTTCACCCCTATCCACAGCTCATCCCCTAACTTTTCAACGTTAGTGGGTTCGGTCCTCCAGTACGTGTTACCGCACCTTCAACCTGGCCATGGATAGATCACTTGGTTTCGGGTCTACGCCCAGCAACTGATCGCCCTATTCGGACTCGCTTTCGCTACGCCTGCCTTAATCAGTTAAGCTCGCTACTGAACGTAAGTCGCTGACCCATTATACAAAAGGTACGCCGTCACCCCTTGCGAGGCTCCGACTGTTTGTATGCATGCGGTTTCAGGATCTATTTCACTCCCCTCCCGGGGTTCTTTTCGCCTTTCCCTCACGGTACTGGTTCACTATCGGTCGATCACGAGTATTTAGCCTTGGAGGATGGTCCCCCCATCTTCAGACAGGATTTCACGTGTCCCGCCCTACTTGTCGTACCCCTAGTTCTTTCATACTGTTTTCGCTTACAGGGCTATCACCTGCTATGGCCGCACTTTCCAGAGCGTTCAGCTAACAATACAAATAAAGAGTACAGGCTCTTCCCATTTCGCTCGCCACTACTTTGGGAATCTCGGTTGATTTCTTTTCCTGCGGTTACTTAGATGTTTCAGTTCACCGCGTTCGCTTCGCTAGACCTATGTATTCAGTCTAGGATGACCCATACGGGCCGGGTTTCCCCATTCGGACATCTTCGGATCAATGCTCGTTTGCCAGCTCCCCGAAGCTTTTCGCAGGCTACCGCGTCCTTCATCGCCTGTGATCGCCAAGGCATCCACCACATGCACTTGTTCGCTTGACCCTATAACGAGTGTGTCTCGTTGCTGCTCCAGACTCACACGCTACAGGCTGAGTATTCGCGTTGTGCCGTATTCCAAGTCATCATTAAGATCACTTTTCATACTTGATACAATCACTACCCTGACTACCCTACTCGCACCCATCTCTAAGTGCTTTCAGATAATCTCTTTACTACTTCTTCCTGATTGTTAAAGAACGTTTAGCCGATAAGCGTACTTCGTTGCCTTCGACATCAACTGGCTACAATCGCCAATGCTTAACATTCACTGCTCGTGAACGCTAGGCATTGAAGATTGGTGGAGGATGACGGGATCGAACCGACGACCCCCTGCTTGCAAAGCAGGTGCTCTCCCAGCTGAGCTAATCCCCCGGTATGGTGGGTCTGGTTGGATTCGAACCAACGACCCCCGCCTTATCAAGACGGTGCTCTAACCGACTGAGCTACAGACCCTTAGCCTGTTTCTAAACCACAGCCGATAAGCGTGAGCGCTTAACTTGGTGTGCGAAGCTCGAGAAAGGAGGTGATCCAGCCGCACCTTCCGATACGGCTACCTTGTTACGACTTCACCCCAGTCATGAATCCCACCGTGGTAAGCGCCCTCCTTGCGGTTAGGCTACCTACTTCTGGTGAAACCCACTCCCATGGTGTGACGGGCGGTGTGTACAAGACCCGGGAACGTATTCACCGCGGCATGCTGATCCGCGATTACTAGCGATTCCAGCTTCACGCAGTCGAGTTGCAGACTGCGATCCGGACTACGATCGGTTTTCTGGGATTGGCTCCACCTCGCGGCTTGGCAACCCTCTGTTCCGACCATTGTATGACGTGTGAAGCCCTACCCATAAGGGCCATGAGGACTTGACGTCATCCCCACCTTCCTCCGGTTTGTCACCGGCAGTCTCCTTAGAGTGCTCTTGCGTAGCAACTAAGGACAAGGGTTGCGCTCGTTGCGGGACTTAACCCAACATCTCACGACACGAGCTGACGACAGCCATGCAGCACCTGTGCGCCGGTTCTCTTTCGAGCACGTCCGCCTCTCAGCAGACTTCCGACCATGTCAAGGGTAGGTAAGGTTTTTCGCGTTGCATCGAATTAATCCACATCATCCACCGCTTGTGCGGGTCCCCGTCAATTCCTTTGAGTTTTAATCTTGCGACCGTACTCCCCAGGCGGTCAACTTCACGCGTTAGCTACGTTACTAAGGAAATGAATCCCCAACAACTAGTTGACATCGTTTAGGGCGTGGACTACCAGGGTATCTAATCCTGTTTGCTCCCCACGCTTTCGTGCATGAGCGTCAGTGTTGGCCCAGGAGGCTGCCTTCGCCATCGGTATTCCTCCACATCTCTACGCATTTCACTGCTACACGTGGAATTCTACCTCCCTCTGCCACACTCAAAGCCTGCCAGTCACCAATGCAGTTCCCAGGTTAAGCCCGGGGATTTCACATCGGTCTTAACAGACCGCCTGCGCACGCTTTACGCCCAGTAATTCCGATTAACGCTCGCACCCTACGTATTACCGCGGCTGCTGGCACGTAGTTAGCCGGTGCTTATTCTTCCGGTACCGTCATCCTCCATCCATATTAGGGACGAAGTTTTCTTTCCGGACAAAAGTGCTTTACAACCCGAAGGCCTTCTTCACACACGCGGCATTGCTGGATCAGGGTTGCCCCCATTGTCCAAAATTCCCCACTGCTGCCTCCCGTAGGAGTCTGGGCCGTGTCTCAGTCCCAGTGTGGCTGGTCGTCCTCTCAGACCAGCTACAGATCGTCGCCTTGGTAGGCCTTTACCCCACCAACTAGCTAATCTGCCATCGGCCGCCCCTACAGCGCGAGGTCCGAAGATCCCCCGCTTTCCTCCGTAGATCGTATGCGGTATTAATCCGGCTTTCGCCGGGCTATCCCCCACTACAGGACACGTTCCGATGTATTACTCACCCGTTCGCCACTCGCCGCCAGGCCGAAGCCCGCGCTGCCGTCCGACTTGCATGTGTAAGGCATGCCGCCAGCGTTCAATCTGAGCCAGGATCAAACTCTTCAGTTCAATGCCTGTTACTGTTTTCGGTTCCGTTAAGAACCGGTCGCTCACTCAACGTACTGACGATGATTAATCCGTCTTTCGACAGATAAACCTTCCTCTGATACTTCGTGTGAGACTCTTGATACTTTTGCTTATGCTGCGATTCCGAAGAACCACAACCGCACTCGCCATCAAGCGCCCACACTTATCGGCTGTTAGTTTTTAAAGAGCAATCCGCCAAGACTTCCTGCCTCGCTGCACCGAGCATCTCACTCAGCACCGCTTCGTCTTGCGTCGCTGCATCAGCAGCAGAGAAACGAGATTAT